>CAVPOP010000006.1:0-54446 GCA_963707115.1 uncultured Gammaproteobacteria bacterium | reverse complement strand
TTCACGACCTGCTACGGCAATCGGAACGAACCGGAACTGGCGACCGACCTGGCCGCGGTATTTGCCCACAACGGCATGGAGCTGAAGCTGGCCGAGAAGGAGCGCTGCTGCGGCATGCCCAAGCTCGAGCTCGGTGACCTGGACGCGGTCGCCCGCCTCAAGGAGGAAAACATCCCGCCGCTGCTGCGGCTGGTCGATGCGGGCTACGACATCGTCGCCCCCATTCCCTCCTGCGTGCTGATGTTCAAGCAGGAGTTGCCGCTGATGTTCCCGGAGGATGCCGACGTACAGCGCGTCAAGAGCCGCGTCTTCGATCCGTTCGAGTACCTCATGCTGCGGCACAAGGCGGGGTTGCTGCGCACCGATTTCAAGGCGCGCATCGGCAAAGTCAGCTACCACGTACCCTGCCACCTGCGCGTGCAGAACATCGGCCTCAAGACCCGCGACGTGCTGCGCCTGGTGCCGGGCACGACCGTCGAGGTCATCGAGCGCTGCTCCGGGCATGATGGCAGCTACGCGGTCAAGAGCGAGTTCCGCGACGCCGCCGTGAAGATCGGGCGCCCGGTGGTGCAGAAGGTCACCGCCAGCGAGGCGGATTATTACTCCAGCGACTGTCCGATGGCCGGCCACCAGATCCAGAGCAGCCTGGCCGACCGCAGCCGCGAGCCCACGCCGCCCCTGCGGCTGCTGCGCATCGCCTACGGCCTGTGAAATGGCCACCGCCCTGACGGCCGCCGACCTGTTGCCGCTGGAGCAGTACGCGCGCGAGCGCGCCGCGATCCGCGCGCGCATGATCGACTATCGCGCGGCGCGACGGCTCCATGTGGGCCCGAATTGCACCTGGAGCTTCGAGGACCGGGAGACGGTGCGCTACCAGGTGCAGGAGATGCTGCGCACCGAGCGCATCTTCGAGCCGGCGGGCATCGCCGAGGAGTTGGCGGCCTACAACCCGTTGATTCCCGACGGCCGCAATCTCAAGGCGACGCTGTTGATCGAGTATCCCGATCCCGCGGAACGCGTGCGGCGCCTGAGCGAATTGCTCGGCATCGAGGGCCGCTCGTGGCTGCGCGTGGCCGGGCACGAGGCGGTGTACGCGATCGCCGATGAAGATCTCGAGCGCAGCACCGATGAGAAGACCTCGGCCGTGCATTTTCTGCGCTTCGAGTTCAGCCCGGCGATGATCGCCGGCCTCAAGTCCGGTGCCGCGCTGGCCGCGGGCATTGACCTGCCGGCCTACCGGCACATGGTCGATCCGGTGCCGGCCGGATTGCGCTCGGCGTTGCTGGCCGACCTGACCTGATCGGCCGGTGGCGTCAGTAGAGCGCCAGCAGTAGCAGCAGGCTCGTCACCGCCACCAGCGCGGCGGCACACAGGCCCGCCAGGAGCGGCTTGAGCCCCAGCGAACTTAAGCCCGAGCGTGACAGCGTCATGCCCGTCGCCGCCATGCCGACCGTCAGGCAGGCGTCGGCGCCGTGCGAGGCGAAGGCCAGCGCCGAGTCCCAGCGCGCCTGCGCCAGCGCATGGCCGGCCGCCGCCGCGTCGCCGACGGTGCGCGCCACGACGCAGGCGATGAAGCCCACGACGAACCAGGGCACGTAAGTGGCCAGCCGGCCGGGCGCCACGCCGGAATGGCGCACGCGTGCCTCGCGCCAGGCCAGCGCGGGCACCACTGCGGCGAGCGACAGGTTGCGCAGCAGCTTGGCCACGGTGGCCGCCGCGAGCGCCTGCGGGCTGTGGAACTGCTGCGCGTAGACCAGGCCGGCGCCCACGACCTGCGAGGTGTCGTGGATGGCGGTGCCCAGGAAGATGCCGGCCGCAATGGGCTGCTGGGCGAACAGGAAGTGCGCGAGGAATGGGTACGCGACAACCCCGCACAGGCCCAGCAGCATCACGGTCGCCACCGCGTAGCCGGTCTGAGCGGCCGTCGCGCGCAGGATCGGCGCGATCGCCAGCACGGCGGTGCAGCCACATATCGCGGTGCCCACGGTCAGCAATATGGCGCTCTCGCGATTGACGCCAAACCAGCGGCAGATGCGCGGTATGGCCAGCCCGGCCACCAGCAGGCAGCCGACCACCACGGGGGCGGCGCGAACGCTGAGCATGCCCAGCGACAGGAGCGCGAGCCGCAGGCCGATCAGGCCGATGCCGATGCGCAGCACGCTGGTGGTCGCGCACCGCAGCCCCGGAAGCAGCGCGGCGGGCCAGCGCAGGTACGCGCCGAGCAGGGCGCCGGTGACGATGGCGGCGAGCACCGGGCTGATGGGGCTGGTGGTGGTCGAAAACAACGCACGGCCACCGCTGGCCGCCGCCCAGGTGCATGCAAACGCCACCAGGCCGGCGAGCGCCAGCCCCGGCAGGCAGGCGAGCAGCGCTCCAGGTCCGCGGCGCCCGGCGCCCTCCGATTCACTCGCCTGCGACATGATTGAGTCTAACACGCGTGACAGCGCGCCCGGTTTGCTAGAATCCGCGCGCCCCGCATGAGGTGAGTAATTTCGCGTAATGGCCCAGTCGTACAACGCCGCTGATATTGAAGTTCTTGCCGGCCTTGAGCCGGTGCGCCGCCGACCGGGGATGTACACCGACACCACGCGGCCCAATCACCTGGCGCACGAAGTCATCGACAACAGCGTCGATGAGGCCATTGCCGGGCACTGCAAGCAGATCGACGTCACTCTCTATAAGGACGGTTCCGTCGGCGTGACCGATGACGGCCGCGGCATGCCGGTCGACGTACACCCGCAGGAAAAGATCAGCGGCGTCGAGCTGATCCTTACGCGGCTCCACGCGGGCGGCAAGTTCAACGACCAAACCTACAGCTTTGCCGGCGGCTTGCACGGGGTCGGGGTGTCGGTGGTCAACGCGCTCTCGAAGCATCTGGAGTGCTGGGTGCGGCGCGGCGGCAAGGAATACAACATCGCCTTCAAGGACGGACGGCTGTCCTCCAAGCTCGAGGTGGTCGGGACCGTCGGCGCCCGCAATACCGGCACCACGGTGCGGTTCTGGCCGGACCCGAAGTTCTTCGACTCGGATCGTTTCGCGGTGCCGGAGCTCAAGCGCGTGCTCAAGGCCAAGGCGGTGCTGTGCGCGGGCCTGAGACTGACCTTTACGAACGAGGCGAGCGGGGAGAAGGAGGAGTGGTTCTATACCGGGCACCTGGGCGAGTACCTCAGCGAACAGCTGGAGAAGCACGAGCGCCTGCCGGCCGAGCCCATCACCGGCCGCCATGCCTCGGAACAGGACGTGGTCGAGTGGGCGCTGGCCTGGTCCGCCGACGCCCCCCAGCTCGTTGCCGAAAGCTACGTCAACCTGATTCCGACCGTCGCCGGCGGCACGCACGTGAACGGGCTGCGCTCCGGGATAGTCGATGCGGTGCGCGAGTTCTGCGAGTTCCGCAACCTGCTGCCGCGCGGCATCAAGCTGACCGCCGAGGACGTCTGGGACCGGGCCTGCTACGTGCTGTCGATCAAGATACGCGACCCGCAGTTTGCGGGGCAGACCAAGGAGAAGCTCAGTTCGCGCGAGGCCGCCGCGCTGGTCGAGACCCACGCGCGCGATGCCATGGGCCTGTGGCTCAACCAGCATCCCGACGCCGGCGAGGGCATCGCGCAGTTCGCGATTGCCAACGCCCAGGAGCGGCTGCGCGCCGCGCAGCGCGTCAGCCGCAAGCGCGCCGTTAACGGACCGGCGCTCCCCGGCAAGCTCGCCGACTGCACCTGTCAGGATCCGGCGCGCTCCGAGCTGTTCCTGGTCGAGGGCGATTCGGCCGGGGGATCCGCCAAACAGGCGCGCGCCAAGGATTTCCAGGCGATCATGCCCCTGCGCGGCAAGATCCTGAACACCTGGGAGCTCGAGCCGGGCGAGATCGGCAGTTCCCAGGAAGTCCATGACATCAGCGTCGCCCTGGGCGTCGATCCGGGTTCGGCGGATCTGTCCGCGCTCCGCTATCACAAGGTGTGCATCCTCGCCGACGCCGACTCGGACGGCTTGCACATCGCCACGCTCCTGTGTGCGCTGTTTCTGCGGCACTTCCGGCCGCTGGTGGCCAACGGCCACGTCTACATCGCGATGCCACCGCTGTACCGCATCGATGCCGGCAAGCAGGTGCTGTACGCGCTCGACAACGCGGAGCGCGACGCGGTGCTCAAGCGCCTGAGCGCCGAGCACTCGCGAGCCAAGCCGGTGGTGACGCGCTTCAAGGGGCTCGGCGAGATGAATCCCTCGCAGCTGCGCGAGTCGACCATCGACCCGCTGACGCGGCGCCTGGTACAGCTCACGATCCTCGCCAAGGACAACACCGACAAGCTCATGGACATGCTGCTCGCCAAGAAGCGGGCCGGCGATCGGCGCGAATGGCTGGAGCGCAGCGGCAACCTCGCCGAGGTCGTGCCGTGAGCCCCCGCCGGCCCGCGCCTGCGGTGCGTGCGTGAAGTCCGAGGAGCTCAACTTCGAGGGCGTCGAAAAGCGTCCCCTGGCCACGTACACCGAGAAGGCCTACCTCGAGTATTCGATGTACGTGATCCTCGATCGTGCGCTGCCGGCGCTCGGCGACGGACTCAAGCCGGTGCAGCGCCGCATCGTCTACGCGATGAGCGAGCTGAGTCTGTCGGCGGCGGCAAAGCACAAGAAATCGGCGCGCACCGTGGGCGATGTGATCGGGAAATTCCATCCCCACGGGGATGCCGCGTGCTACGAGGCCATGGTGCACATGGCCCAGGACTTCTCGTTCCGCTATCCGCTGGTGGACGGGCAGGGCAACTGGGGTTCCACGGACGACCCCAAGTCCTTCGCGGCCATGCGCTACACGGAATCGCGGCTGACGCGCTACGCCGACCTGCTGCTCGACGAGCTGGCCGACGGCACGGTCGATTGGGGGCCCAACTTTGACGGTACGCTGGAAGAGCCGCTGTGGCTGCCGGCGCGCCTGCCGAACCTGCTGCTCAACGGCGCCTCGGGCATTGCCGTGGGCATGGCCACCGATATTCCTCCGCACAACCTGCGCGAGATCGCCGCGGCCTGCATCCACCTGCTGGACGATCCGGAGGCGACCACGCGGGCGCTGCTCAAGCACGTCAAGGGACCGGACCTGCCCACCGGCGCCGAGATTGTCTCGAGCCGTGACGAGCTGGTGGAATTCTATGACAAGGGTACCGGGAGCTACCGCGCCCGCGCCACCTGGGAGACCGAAAAGGAAACCGGCGCCGTGGTGATCACGCAGCTGCCGTTCCAGGTCTCGGGGAGCCGCGTGCAGGAGCAGATTGCGCAGCAGATGCGCGAGAAGAAGCTGCCGATGGTCGAGGACATCCGCGACGAGTCGGATCACGAGAATCCGACCCGCCTGGTCATCGAACCGCGCTCCAACCGTGTCGATATCGAGCAGCTGATGGCGCATCTGTTCGCGACCACCGACCTCGAGCGCAATTACCGCGTCAACATCAACGTGATCGCCCTCGACGGCCGGCCGCGCGTGTGCGGTCTCAGGGCGCTGCTCGCCGAGTGGCTCGAGTTCCGCCGCCGCACGGTGCGGCGCCGCCTCGAATTCCGGCTCGACAAGGTGGCGCGTCGACTGCACATCCTCGATGGCATGCTGATCGCATACCTCAACCTCGATGAGGTGATCCGCATCATCCGTCGCGAGGAGGAGCCCAAGCCGGTGCTGATCAAGCGCTTCAAGCTCTCCGACGAGCAGGCCGAGGCCATTCTCGAGACCAAGCTGCGGCATCTCGCCAAGCTCGAGGAAATGCGGATTCGCGACGAGCAGGAGCGACTTGCCCTGGAGCGCAAGGAAATCGAGGCCCTGCTGGCCAGCAAGGCCAAGCTCACCAAGCTGATCCGGGCGGAGATCATTGCCGACGCCGAGGAGTACGGCGACGCGCGCCGCACGCGCATCGTCGAGCGCGCCGCCGCGCAGGCGATCGAGCCCACCGAGCTGCTCGCCAACGAACCAGTGACGCTGGTGTTGTCGACCGGTGGCTGGGCGCGCGCGGCCAAAGGACACGACATCGATCCGCGCACGCTCACCTATAAGACCGGCGACGCGTTTCAGGCGGCGGCGCGCGGCCGCAGCACCCAGTCGGCGCTGTTCATCGATAGCACCGGGCGCGCCTACACCTTGCCCGCGCACAGCCTGCCCTCGGCGCGCGGCGCAGGCGAACCGCTCTCGGGCCGGCTCGACCCGCCGGACGGCGCGCGCTTTGCCGGCGTGCTGATCGGCGAGCCTGACGAGCTGTGGTTGCTGGCGACCGATGCCGGCTACGGATTTACGGTGCGGCTCGCCGAACTGCAGTCGCGCAATCGCGCCGGCAAGGCGGTCATGAACGTCAGCGCCGGGGCTGCGGTGCTGCCGCCGGTCCCGGTGCCAGGTCCCGATGCGCTGGTCGTGGCGATCAACAGTGAAGGCCGGCTGCTGATGTTTCCGGCCAGCGAGGTGCCGGAACTGTCGCGCGGCAAGGGCAACAAGCTGTTTGGCATACCAGGCAAGAAAGCCGAGGCGCGCACCGAGTTGATGACGGGCGTGGTCGTGCTCGCGCCCGGACAGTCGCTGAGCGTGTACTCGGGGGAGCGCCACATGACTCTGGGCCCCGCCGATCTGGAGCACTATCGGGGCGAGCGCGCGCAACGCGGGGCGGTGCTGCCGCGCGGCTGGCGCACGGTAGAGCGGATCGCCGCAGGGGACTCCTGACGCCGCAGCGGTAGCCGCGGAGGCCGGCCGTTCAGCCAGCCTCCGCGCTCACAACCCGACGGATCCTTACTTGGCGGCCGGTGCGGCCGGCAGGGTCATCTTCATCGCCGCAGCTGCGGCTTCCAGCTTGGCCTTGGCATCGCGCGCACTGGCCACGGCGGTTTCCGGATCGCCGGCGGTGTTGGCCGCCTGGGCCTTGGTCCACGACGTGGTGGCATCGTCCACCGCGCTCTTGGCGGCCGCCATGTCCACGCCTGCCGGCACGTGCTTGGACTTGCCGAGCGCGTCGGCCCGCTTGGTCACGGAGGTCATGAGTGCGGGCAGCGCCGCGGCCAGGCCCGGCCACTCAGCGGCCATGGCCTTGACCACGGCTTCCTTCTTGAGCATTGCGGCGCCCAGCAGGCCCTGGGCATCGGACAGCACGGCCGGCGCGCCGGCCAGCACCGTCTTGTAGTCCTTGCTGTCATAGGCGGTCTTGAGGTCGGCCAGCTTCGTCTGCACCGCAGCGAGCTGGTCGGGTATGTACTTGGGCGCGTCAGTGGCGGCGGCAATCGCGCTCTCGATGCCCGCAATGGCCTGCTTGGCGGGTTCCATCTGGTCCGCGCAGGCCACCAGCAGCAGCGTCGCGGCTGCGGCCAGAAAAGCGAAAGTCGGGTTCCTTTTAATCATCATCGATCTTGCTCCTCAGCGTTTGTGGTCGGCGTGGCGGCTCTGTCGGCCTCATGCGCCCGCGCGATGGTAGCGCGTTACGCGCGCGCTTGCTTGAATTCGCTGCGCTCCGGCGGCCGGCGCCGCGCTATTCGTCGGCGCGGTGGCAGGCGACCATGCTCTCGCCCACCCGGCGCAGGAGCGGCCGCTCCTCGGCGCAGCGCGCCACGGCGATCGGGCAGCGCTGGCGGAACACGCAGCCGCTCGGCGCAGATTCCAGCCCGGGGACTTCGCCGGGGATGGGCGCTGCGACATTCGACCGGCCGGGGTCGGGAGTCGGGTTGGCGGCGAGCAATGCGCGGGTGTAGGGATGGCGCGGCGCGCCATAGAGCGCCGCGCGCGGGGCAATCTCCATCACCCGTCCGAGGTAGAGCACCATCACGCGATCGCACAGATAGCGGACGGTGGCCAGATCATGGGCGATGAACAGCAAGGCGAGGTGCAGTTCGTCGCGCATGTCGCGCAGCAGGTTCGCGATCTGCGACTTGATGGACACGTCGAGGGCGGCCACCGGCTCGTCGCAAATCAACAGCTGCGGCCCGAGCATCAGCGCCCGCGCCACCCCGACGCGCTGCGCCTGGCCGCCCGCGAGCTGGTGCGGGTAGCGAGGCAGCAGCTCGGCGCCCAGGCCGACGCGCTCGAGCATCTGCGTGACCTGCATGCGGTGTTCGCGCGTCGAGTCGGGCCGGAATTCCCGCAGCGGCTCGGCCACCAGCTCGGCGACCGTCATGCGCGGATCGAGCGCGCCGAGCGGATCCTGAAACACGATCTGCAGCCGCTCGCGCGCCGAGCGCAGCTCCGCAGCGGGCATGAGCAGCAGGTCGCGTCCCTGGAACAGCACGCGGCCGGTGGCCGGAATCAGGCGCAGCAGCGCGCGCGCGATGCTGGATTTCCCGCTGCCCGATTCGCCGACCAGCCCTAGGCTCTCACCGGCCGCCAGCCGGAAACTGACCCCGGCGACCGCAGTCAGGTGGCGCGTAGTCCACAGCGACGCGCCGGTGGCGTAGCGCACCCGCAGCTCGTCAACCTCAAGGAGCGGTGGTGCCGCCGCGCCCGTCATGCCCAGGCCTCGCTGATCTGCCCGGCGCTGAGCTCAAGGTGGCACGCGAGTTCGTGCCCGCCGGCCTGCATGCGCAGCTCGGGCCGCTCGCGGCAGCGATCGTGCACCAGCGGGCAGCGCGGTGCGAAGGCGCAACCCTGCGGCAGCTGGCCCAGGTCGGGCGGTTGCCCCGGTATGGCCGGCAAGCGCTCGGGCAGCGGCAGATCCAGTCGCGGCAGCGAGCGCAGGAGTCCCGCCGTGTAGGGATGGCGCGGCGCGGCGTACAGGCCCGGGGCCGGGGCCTGTTCGACGATGCGGCCGGCGTACATCACCGCGAGGCGATCGGCCATGGACGCCAGCGCCGCCAGATCATGGGTGACAAACAGCGACGCCACGCCGGTGCGTGCGCGCACGCTGCGCAGCAATTCGAGCACCTGCGCCTGCACCGTGACATCGAGCGCGGTGGTCGGTTCGTCCAGCAGCAGTATTTCCGGATCGCACATCAGTGCCATGGCGATCAGCACCCGCTGGCGCATGCCGCCGGACAATTCGTGGGGGTACTGCTGCAGCCGCCGGGCCGGATCGTTGATCTGCACGGTCGCCAGCAGTTCGCTGGCGCGCGCGCGGGCCGCGCGCCGCCCCAGCCGCAGGTGCCGGCGGGCGCCTTCGGTGAGTTGTGTCACCACCTTCAGGTGCGGATTGAGCGCGCTGAGCGCGTCCTGGAACACCATGGCGATCCGCCGTCCGCGCAGCGCCGCCAGCCGCGCCGGCGCTGCGCCGATGAGTTCCTCGCCGCGATAGGTGATGCTGCCGGAGATGCGCGCCGCCGGCCCGAGCACGCCGAGCAGCGCGAGCAGCAGCTGGGTCTTGCCGGAACCGGATTCGCCCACCACCCCGAGGCACTCGTGCTCGGCCAGATCCAGATCCAGCGCATCGAGCGCGCGCAATTCCCGGCCGCCGCTCCGGAAAGTCACGGTGAGCGAGCGGGCGCGCAACAGCTGTGATGGCGGGCCGCTCATGAGGGCTCGTCGCGCGGGTCCAGGGCGTCACGCAGCGCATCCCCGAGCCGGTTGAAGCACAGGATGATGGCCGCCAGGAACAGCGCCGGAAAGATCAGCAGCGGCGGATGCGCCTGCATCTCGTTGGCCCCGTCGGCGACCAGCGAGCCCAGCGAGGCCAGCGGTTCGTGCACGCCGAGGCCGAGGAAACTCAGTACGGCCTCGAACAGGATCACACTGGGGATCGTCAGCGTGGCGTAGACCGCCACCAGGCCGATCAGGTTCGGCACCACGTGGCGCCAGATCATCGCGGGGGTGCGCACGCCCAGTGCGCGGGCCGCCTCGACGTACTCCTGCGCGCGGATCGAGAGCGTCTGGCCGCGCACCATGCGCGCGATGTCGAGCCAGGAAACGGCGCCGATGGCGACGAATACCAGCAGGAAATTCCGCCCGAACAGCACCTCGAGCACGATTACCAGCGGAATGAACGGCAGGGTATACAGCACATCGACGGTGCGCATCAGCAGCCCGTCGACCCGCCCGCCCAGGTAGCCGGCGGTCGCACCCCACAGCACGCCGATCGCCACGCTGATCAGGCTGGCCGCGACGCCGACCAGCAGCGAGATCCGGCAGCCCCACATGACCCGCACCAGCAGGTCGCGGCCCAGCCCATCGGTGCCAAAGATCCGGCCGCCGCGCAGGCTCGGTGGCGCGAAGATCTGTGTCCACACGGGCGTGGAGTAATCGTTCGGGGACAGCCAGGGCACCAACACGGCGGCGGCGATGATCAGTCCCAGCAACAGCGCCGCATACCGGGTGCTGGGCCGCGCACGCAGCCGCCGCCAGCTTTCGCTCCACAGGCCCCCGCGGTAGACCGCTTCGCTCATGAGCGGACCCGGGTGCGCGGATCCAACCACGCGTAGCACAGGTCCACGAGCAGGTTCATGGCGATGATCAGAGCCCCGTAGAGCACCGTGACGCCGGTGACCACCGTGTAGTCGCGATTGAGCGCGCCGTTGACGAACAGGCGGCCGATCCCGGGCAGGCCGAACACCTGTTCGATGACGATCGAGCCTGTGAGCACACCGGCCAGCGCCGGACCCAGGAAGGACACCAGCGGCATGAGCGTCGCGCGCGAGGCATGCCGCCACAGGATGGTGCGCGTCGGCAATCCCTTGGCGCGCGCCGTGCGGATGTACGGCTGGCTGAGCGCGTCGATGGCCGCGGCACGGACGATGCGCGCAATATAGGCGCCATAGGGCAGCGCGAGCGCCAGCGCGGGCAGCAGCAGGTGGCGCCACGAACCGGCCACCCAGTCCCCGGCGGGCAGCCAGTGCAGGCGCATGGCAAACAGCAGGATCAGGAGCGGGGCGGTGACAAACACCGGCACCGAGATGCCGAGCATCGCCAGACCCATCGCGGTCCGGTCGCGCCAGCTGCCCGGACGCGTTGCCGCCAGCAGGCCCGCGGCGCCCCCCGCCAGCAGTGCCAGCAGCATCGCCGTGCCGCCGATCGCGACGTCCACCGGCAGCCCCTGGGCAATGAGCTCGTTGACCGAAGTGTTGCGGTATTGAAAGGAGGGACCGAGGTCGCCGTGCGCCAGGTCGTGCAGGTAGCGCAGGAACTGCCGCCAGACCGGCTCATCGAGATGATAACGGGCCTCGATGCTGTGCTGGATCTGCGGCACCAGCAGCCGGTCCGAATCGAACGGGCCGCCCGGCGTAGCGTGCAGCAGCACGAACGCCAGCGTCGCGATCACCAGCAGCGTCGGCACGGCGATCAGCAGGCGGCGCAGAAAATAGCGCGCCACCTTATTGGCCTTGGTGCTCGAGCAGGTACATGTACTGCGACAGGTTGCGGTCCTGGATGTTGCTGGTCCAGCCACGCACGTAGGATTTGATCAGATGGCGGGTCGCGTAGTAATACAGCGGAATGCAGGCGACGTCGTCGTTGAGAATCGCCTCGGCCTGGGCCAGCAGCTGCAGGCGCCGCGCGCCGTCGGCTTCCGCGCCGGCGGCAGCCAGCAGCGCGTCGTAACGCGGATTGGAGTAGCCGCCGTCGTTGTAGCCGAAGCCGGTCTGGAACAGCTGCAGAAAAGTGTAGGGGTCCGGATAATCGCCGATCCAGGCGTAGTGAAACAGGGCGAGCTTCTTCAGATGGCGCTCGTTGAGCTGCACACGAAACTCCTCATTGTAGATTTCGACCTCGGCCCCGAGGTTGGCGCGCCACATGGCCGCCACCGCTTCGTAGGTGCGGCGGTTGTCCGAGTCGGTCGGGTAGTGCAGTTCCAGGCGCAGCGGCCGCTGGCGCGAGTATCCGGCCGCGGCGTAATAGCGCTGCGCCAGCACGTGGCGCGCCGCCGCGGGCAGCTGCGCCCAACCTGGAACCGGCGCGCGATAGCCGGGCAGGGGCGGCACCGGCGTCCAGGCGGGCTGGTACAGGCCCTGGCGCACGTAGCGCACCAGGGTCTCGCGGTCGACGCCGAGGGTGAGGGCCATGCGCAGGTTGCGGTTGCCGGCGAACGGGGCGCGCTGGGCGTTGAGGCCGAGCACAAAATTGCCCAGGTACGGCGCACTGACGACCTGCTCGCCCAGGCGCGCGCGCAGCCACGCCGTCTGTTCCGCGGAGAACGAGTCCGTGAACATGAGCTCGCCGGCAAAGAAGCGCGAAGTCTGCACGGCGCGGTCCAGCGGCAGGTACACCACTTGCTGCAGGCGCACGTGGGCCGCGTCCCAGTAGCGTGGATTGCGCGCCAGCGTCACGCGCCCGCCTATCACGTGCTCGCGCAGCACGAAGGCGCCGTTGCTGACGATGTACTCGGGCCGCACCCAGTCCTCGCCGTGCGCGCGCACCGCGGGCTGGTACTGCGGATAGGTGTAAGACTTGGTCAGCAGGCTGAGCAGATACGGAGTAGGGGCGTTCAGCAGCACGCGCACGGTGCGCGCATCGGGCGCCGAAATCCCCAGTTCGCTCACCGGCAGGCGTCCCTCGCTGATGTCGAGCGCATGGGCGACCGGCGCCAGGGCCTGGGCGTAGTCCGACGCGGTGGCCGGATCGACGGTGCGGCGCCAGGCGTAGACGAAGTCGGCCGCGCGGACCGGATCGCCATTCGACCAGTAAGCTTCGCGCAGGTGGAAGGTCCAGGCGCGTCCGTCGGCGCTGGTCTGCCAGCTCGCGGCCATGCCCGGTACCGGCTCGCCGCGCTGATCCAGGCGCGTCAATCCTTCAAACAGGTCATCGAGCACGTGCGCCGCGGGCACGTCGGTGGAGATCGAGGGATCGAGGCTGCGCATGCCGCCCGCATCGACGGCCCGCGTCAGCACCTGCTGCGCGGCCAGCGAGCGGCCGAGCTTGATCTGCTGCGGGCGCGCCGCCGTGCCGGGGTCCTGGGCGCCGCACGCCGACAGTGCCAGCAGTGTCGCGCCCGCCAGCGCCGGCCAGCGGCGCCCCAACGCACCGACACTGCGCCGCGGGCTCACGACTTGAGCACGACCTCTTCCGAGCCGTGCACGAGATAGCCCTGGATGTACTGCACGCCCAGCTGCCAGACCACCGCCATGGTGTTGGCATCCTCGATGCGCTCGGCGATGGTCTGGATGGCGCGCTTCGTGGCCAATTCGACGATCCCGCGCACGTGCCCCTGCATCTCAGGCTTGCCCGACAGCCCCTGCATCAGCGAGCCGTCGATCTTGAGAAAATCGACCGGCAGCGCGCCAATGAGTCCCGTGGAGTCAGGTCCAATGCCGAAACTCTCGAGCGCCACCTTGATGCGTCGCTTGCCCAATTCCTCGAACAGCTGCCGCGTCGGCTGCAGGTAACGCGTCGCCACCTCCTCGGACAGCTGCAGGCACAGGCGCTGCGGCTCGGCGAGCGTGGCCTTCAGTTGCCCGTCCAGCCACTCCACGAAGCCGCCATCGAGCAGGCTGTCGCGTGACAGCCGGACGAACAGCTGATCCGGCTGCCGTTTTGCGATCAGGCCGAGTGAGGCCGCCAGCACCCAGCGGTCGATGCTGCGCATCAGATCATTGCGCTCGGCGGCCGGGAGGAATTCCGAGGGCAGCACTTCGCGCGCCTGGTTGTCGAGCATCCGCACGGCAATGTCAAAGAACTTCCGCTCGCTCCCGGTCAGGCTGGCGATCGGCTGCTGCAGCAGCTGAAAGCGGTTCTCGAGCAGGGCGGCCTTGATGTGCTTGACCCAGATCTGGTCGTAGGCCAGCACGCGCGTATCCTCATTGACGCGTTCGTTGACCGTGACCTGGTTGCCGCCGCGCTCCTCGCTCCGGCGCAGCGCGCCGAGCGCAATGGCCACAGCCTCATCGAGGCCCACGTCGGCGTTGGTCAGCAGCGCGACGCCCGCCGAGCAAGTGGCGCGCACCGGGCGCTCGGCGACCGAAAATACCTGTTGGGCGATGCGTTCCACCAGGCCTGCGCTCCAGGCCTCGGCATCGCGCGCGTTGCCGCGCTCCAGCAGCAGCAGCAGGCTGGCCGCGCCGAAGTGGCCGGCCAGGTCATTCGGGCCCAGCATCGCGCGCAGCTGGGCGGCGTACAGCGCCAGGAATTCCTCCGTGGCCAGGGCGCCGAGCTCAGCGGCCAGGGTCGCGAATTTGTCGGGACGCAGGACGATCAGGCAGCGCACCCCGCCGGCCGGAGGGTTGGCCAGCCGCTCGCCGCACTGCCGCAGCAGCTGCTGGCGCTGCCACAGTCCGGTGGTGGGGTCGCGGCCGACCGCGTCGGCAAGCTCGGCGGCGAGCTGACGCTCGTCGCGCTTGCGCGCCGGCACGATCAGCTGCACGCACGGCTCGCCCTCGTACTCGCCGCTGAGCAGCAGTAATTCCAGGGCCAGTGCGGAACCGTCCGCGAGCACCGCCCCGCACTTGAGCAGGTGGTCGCTCCAGCGGCCCTGCAGGCAGGCCGCGAGCGCGCCCTTGAGGGGCGCCTGGGTCTGGGCGTCAAACAGGTCCATCACCGGCTGGCCGATCAGCGCGCCCGCCTCGGCGTGCCCGTAGAGCCTGAGCCAGGAAGCGTTGGCCTGGACGACGATGCCTTCCTGCACCTGAACGATCGCGTCGTCGGAACGATGCAGCGCGGTTTCCAGCTGGCGGCGGTATTCCTGCGCCGAGCGCAGGGTGTTGGTGAGGGTTCGCTCCATGCGAACAGCGCGCAGTTCGCGGCGAATCACCGCCTGCACGTGCTCCGGGCTGGCCAGCGTGGTCGTGTCGCGCGCCCCGTGCGCCATGTCCGCACCGGCAATCGCCACGTCGAGCTGCTCGCGGATCACGATCAGCGGCACATCGGCCGCGAGCTGGTCACGGGTGGCGGTGAGCTCGCTGAGCTCCGCGGCCGAGGGCGTGACGGCCACCAGCAGCTCGGGATCGAGCTGTGGGAAGGCGTCTGCGACCTCACGCAGCGTCGGTATCCAGTGGCAGTGCACCGCCAGGCCACTGTTGCGCAGCAGGCTGTTGAGCGCCTCGACCGGGTCCCGGGAGGCGCTGTGCACCAGCACGGCTACGGTGTTGGGTTCGCGCAATCGACGCTCCGTGGCTGCCAGGCTGGCGCCGCGATGAATAAGGAAAATTCTAGCATTATGACGCCCTTACGCCGTGCGCCAGGCCGCGGTTTGGGCCGGTAGTTGCGCGCCTGGGCCGGTGGCAGAGGAACAGTGATGCCGTTATCATACGCGGCCCTGCGATCGGCCCACTCCACCAGGGCCACGGACGAAACGGACATGTCGAGCTATACGACCAGCGAAATCCGATCGGGCATGAAGGTCATCCTCGAAGGTGACCCCTACGCGATCGTCGATAACGAATTCGTCAAACCCGGCAAGGGCCAGGCGTTCAACCGCATCAAGGTGCGCAATCTCAAGAACGGGCGCACCATCGAGCGCACCTTCCGCTCGGGCGAATCACTCGAGGCGGCCGACGTCATGGACGCCGAGATGCAGTATCTGTACAACGACGGCAGCTTCTGGCATTTCATGATTCCGGACAA
Source organism: uncultured Gammaproteobacteria bacterium (assembly GCA_963707115.1). GTDB lineage: Bacteria > Pseudomonadota > Gammaproteobacteria > Steroidobacterales > Steroidobacteraceae > FEN-1191. Next base: position 39,031 of record CAVPOP010000006.1, on the reverse strand, counting down.
TTTTGAACAGTACTCGACCGACAAGACCGTGATCGGCGACAACGCCGTGTGGCTCAAGGACGGCATGAACTGCACCGTCACGCTCTGGAACAATGTGCCGCTGGTGGTGACCCCGCCCGCGCACGTTGAACTCAAGATTGTCGAAACCGACCCCGGGCTGCGCGGCGACACCGCCACCGGCGGGCAGAAGTCCGCCAAGCTCGAGACCGGCGCGGTGGTGCGTGTACCGCTGTTCCTCAATGAGGGCGAAGTGATACGCGTCGATACCCGCACCGGCGCCTATATTTCACGCGCCAAGGCCTAGCCGGCAGGGCGTCGCCCGCGGCAGCGCACCCAGCCCGGCCGATGTCGCCGTGACGCTCAACCGACGGCAATGGCTCGAGGGCGTCGGCGCCGGACTGCTCGCCGGCACGGTGCTGCCGTCGGGCGCAGGCGCTCCCGGACCCGGGAGCGATGCGGCCGGCGCGCCGCTGGCACTGCAGGACTTCGCGCCGCGCAGCATGCTGCACGTTCCGGAGACCCAGGTGCCGAGGGCGCGGTTTCCGGTCATCGATGTGCACTCCCACCTTTCGAACACCCGCCGCAGTGAGCGCGGAGTCGCGCTCGGCGAAGAAGTCGATATCTGGATATCCCCCCAGGATGCCCTGGCGCTCATGGATCGCAGGAACGTGCGCACCATGGTCAATCTCACCGGCGGCCACGGCGCCGGACTGGAACGCACCCTGGCGGCCCTGGATCGGGCGGCGCCCGGGAGGATTCTGAGCTGCCTCGAGCCGGCCTACGAACAATTTCTCCGACCCAATTACCCGCAGCTCCAGGCTGACGCAGTGATGGCGGCCGCGCGCGCGGGCGCGCGCGGCCTCAAGGTGCTCAAGACCCTCGGCCTGTACTTGCGCGAGGACATCACCCGCGGGTCTTTGATCAAGGTGGACGACCGGCGGTTCGATCCGATGTGGGAAGCCTGCGCGGCAGCCGGGCTGCCGGTGTTCATACATACGGCCGATCCCGAGGCGTTTTTCCTGCCGGTGGACCGCTTCAACGAGCGTTACGACGAGCTGGGGTTCCATCCCGACTGGTCATTCCACGGCCAGGATTTTCCAAGCTTCCAGGAACTGCTGGCGGCGCGTGACCGGCTCTACGCGCGCCATCCCCGCACCCAGTTTGTCTCATTGCACGTGGGCCACAACGCGGAGAACCTGGCCGCCGTGGGCGAGTCGCTGGACCGCTTCCCCAATATCACCGTCGAGTTGGGCGCGCGCATCGGGGAACTCGGCCGCCAGCCGCGAGCCGCGGGCCGTTTCTTCGACAAATACCAGGATCGGATATTGTTTGGAACCGACGCGGTGCCCGCACCCGAGGGCGAGAAATTTCCCCAGCAGGTGTTCAAGGACGAGCTCTACGAAATCTATTTCCGGTTTCTGGAATCCGCCGATGAGTACTTCGACTATGCCCCGGCGGCGGTGCCGCCCCAGGGGCGGTGGCGAATCTATGGGCTGGCGCTGGCCGAACCCGTGTTAAAAAAGGTCTACCACGATAACGCGGCGCGGCTGTTGGGCTTGGCTTGAAGAGTCCTGAAGCCGCCGCGCTCACGCCCGCGCGCTGCTAAACGGCAGCACTTCCTCGATCCGCTCCGCACCGCAGGCGATCATCAGCACGCGCTCGAAGCCGAGTGCGACCCCAGCGCAGGCGGGCAGCCCGGCCCTGAGGGCGCCCAGCAGGAACTCATCGACCGGACTCACCGCCAGCCCATGCGCGGCGCGATGCTGCTGGTCGCCGCGGAACCGTGCCGCTTGCTCATCGGCGTCGGCCAGCTCCTCGAAGCCGTTGGCCAATTCCATGCCGTGCAGATAGAGCTCGAAGCGCAAGGCGACGCGCGGATCGGCCGGATCGAGGCGCGCGAGAGCCGCCTGGCTGGCGGGGTAATGGTGCACGAACACGGGTCCGGATAGCCCGAGCTGCGGTCCAAGGCGCGCGCCCATCAGCAGGTCGAGCAGCTCATCGCGCCCGCAACCGCGCACCAGCGCGTCTTCAAAGCCCTGCGCGCGCGCGCATTCCGCCAGCCGGGGCCCGGGATCGGTGAGCGGATTGCAGCCGAGAGCCTCGATAAACAGCTGTTCGTAGCTGAGGTAGCGGGCGGCCGCGCCGGCCTGTGCGCCCAGGAGCGTGCGCAGCAATTCGTCGACCTCCTGCATCAATGCCGCGAGCGACCAGCCGGTCCGGTACCACTCCAGCAGGGTGAACTCGCTGTTGTGGATCGGGCCCTGCTCCTCGCCACGAAACACGTGGCAGGTCTGGTAGATATCACCGCTCCCGGCGGCGAGCAGGCGCTTCATGGCGTACTCAGGCGAGGTGTGCAGGTAGTGCGGGCGCCCCGGCGCGCGCGGCCAGTGCACCTGCGCCGAGTGCAGATGCCGATCGCTCACGGCGTAGTTGATCAACTGCGGCGTGTCGACCTCGAGCACCCCGCGTGCGGAAAAAAATGCGCGAATCGCGGCGAGCATCGCGGCTCGGGCGCGCAGCCGCTCGGGCCGCGCGCCCGGGCGCCAGTCGAGTTCCGGGGGGGCTTGGCGCGGTCCGTCCATGGCGATCAGCGCGAGCGCGGCGACAGTGTGCCGATAACTTGACCCACCCGCAGCTCAGAGTGCGCGGAAAGGTTCCTCTCCCAGGCGCCTGCGCCCTCGGGCAAGAGCAAGATGACGGTTGATCCCATGTTGAAGCGGCCGACTTCGGCGCCGCGCTCCAGATGGGCGGCGCTCGCTGCGGGCAGCGGCAGCGCTATCGGCACGCGCGCGCCTCGCCGGGCGATGTCGCCATGCCAGACGGTGGCCATGCTACCGACGAACAGCGCCCCCACCAGCACCAGCACGTGCGGGCCGTGCGCGCTCGAGAACTCGAGGATCACCCGCTCGTTGCGCGCGAACAGGTCGGGCACCAGCGCGGCCGAGCTGTCGTTGACGCTGAACAGCCGCCCCGGAACGTACCAGGCTCCCACCAGGGTGCCGTCCAGGGCCATGTGTATGCGGTGGTAGTTGTGGGGCGCCAGGTAGGCGGTCAGGAAGGGCCCGCCCATCAGGCGCGCGGCCAGCTCCGCATTTCCAGCCAGCAGCGTCTGCAGCGCGTAGTCGCGGCCCTTGGCCTGAATGATTCTGCCCTGGGCGGTGCTGCCGAGCGCGCTGATGCGTCCGTCGACGGGACTGACGATCGCCGCCGCCGCCCCCGCGGTCGGCCGCGCGCCCGCGCGCAGGGCACGGGTGAAGAAGGCGTTGAAACTGTCGTAGGCCGATGGATCGGGTTGCGCGGCGTCGCCGAGCTCCGGGCGGTAGGCGCGCACGAACGCGCTGACCAGCGGCTTGCGGATCCAGGCGGCGCGCGCGCGCGCGATGCGGCCGACGACGCCCGAGAGCAGGCGTTGCGGCAGCAGGTACTGCATGGCCACGAACAGCCGCGCGCTCAATGAGGCTCCACCGCTCACAGGACGGAAGCCCGCCCCAGGGTGCGCAGGTCCGCGCTCAGCGCCGCCGCCGTCAACGGTGGCGTGTACACCGCGGCCAGGCGACCGCGCGTATCGAGCAGGTAGAGCGTCGCGGAATGGGCCAGCTGATAGTTGTGGTCGGGCGTTCCCGGGCGCTCGGCATCGGCGGCCAGACTGCGCAGCAGAGGGGCGAGCGCTTCGCGGCTTGCCGACAGGCCGACGAAGCGGGTGCTGTAGGCACCCAGATACGGCCTGAGCACCGCCGGTGTGTCGCGCTCCGGGTCCACTGTTATAAAGAGGAACTGCAGGCCCGCCAGCGGGGCCTGGCGCTGCACGTCGCGCAGGGTCGCCAGCGTCGCCGGGCAGACGTCGGGGCAATAGCTGTAGCCGAAGAACAGCAGGCTCGGATGGCCGTTCAGGGCGGCGTTGCCGTACGGCCGCCCGTCCAGATCCGTCAGCCGGAACGGCGCCAGTGCGCGCGGCTGCGGCAGCCAGGTACCGCTGTGCAGCGTGATCGGCTTTTGTGCCAGCATGCGTGCCGCGATGCCCCCGGCGAGTGCGCCGAGCAGCGCGGTGGTCACGATCCAGGGCAAGGCACGGGTTGATCGCATGGCTCGATTATCACATACGGCAGCGCGCGGCCGATCCTCGGCGGCGTCCGCGGCGCTGCTGTGGCAGCGGCTGACCGCGCGGCTGCGGCGCGCCCGCTTGCATTACGGGCACGGCACCAGCAACGCGCGCGATGAGGCGGCCGCGTTGATCTGGCATGCGCTGCGAATTCCGCGCCGGCCCACGGCGGCGCGGCTGCGGCGCCGGGCGACGCCGGCGCAACTGGCGAGGTTGCAGGCCCTGGTGGCGCGACGCATCGGCGAGCGCGTCCCGGCGGTGTACCTCACGCATCGTTGCTGGTTCGCGGGACTGGAGATGTACGTCGATGAGCGGGTGCTGATTCCACGCTCACCGCTGGCCGAACTCATCGAGCATCGGTTCGCGCCCTGGATCAGTGCCGCGCAGGTCCGGCGCGTGGTGGACGTCGGGACCGGGTCGGGCTGCATCGCCATCGCCTGCGCCCGCGCCTTTCCGCGGGCACGCGTGGATGCGGTCGATATCTGCGCTCCGGCGCTGCAGGTCGCACGCCGCAATATTCGCCGCCATCGCCTTGGACGGCGCGTGCACGCCATCGAGTCCGATCATTTCAGCGCCCTGCCGGTGGGTGCTTACGATATTATCGTGAGCAACCCGCCTTACGTGGGGCGGTCGGAGATGGCGGCGCTGCCGCCCGAGTACCGTCATGAACCAGCCGCCGCACTGGCCGCGGGAGCCGACGGGCTCGATGCAGTGCGCGTCATCCTGCGTGAGGCGCCGCGCTATCTGCGGGCGGGGGGCATACTGGTGGTGGAAGTCGGCAACTCCGAGGCGCGCGTCCGCGAGCGCTTTCGACGGCTCCCGTTCACCTGGTTGCAGTTCGAGCGCGGCGGCGGCGGTGTCTTCCTGCTGACGCGCGAGCAGTTGGTCGCCGGGGATGAGATCTGATGTCGGGCAACTCAATCGGCCGTTTGTTCACGGTGACGACGTTTGGCGAAAGCCACGGACCCGCGCTCGGCTGCATCGTTGACGGCTGCCCGCCCGGGCTCGAGCTGGCCGAGGCGGATTTGCAGCGCGACGTGGACCGGCGCCGTACCGGCACCTCGCATTTCGTCAGTCAGCGCCGCGAGGGCGACGCCGTGCGCATCCTGTCCGGCGTGTACGCGGGCCGTACCACCGGTACCCCGATTGGCGTGCTGGTGGAGAATACCGACGCGCGTTCGCGCGACTACGACCGGCTGATCGATCGATTCCGCCCCGGCCACGCCGATTACACCTACGCTCACAAATACGGTCATCGCGACCATCGCGGCGGCGGGCGCGCCTCGGCGCGTGAGACCGTGATGCGCGTGGCGGCCGGCGCCATTGCGCGCAAGTACCTTGCCGACCGACTGCAGGTGCGCATCAGCGGTTACCTCAGCCAGATGGGTGCCCTGCGACTCGAGCCGCGCCAGCCCGCCACCGCCTACGAGAATCCATTCTTCTGCCCCGATCCGGCGCGCATTCCGGAACTCGAGAAGCTCATCTGGGAGTTGCGCAGCGCCGGCGATTCCATCGGCGCGCGTGTCACGGTCATCGCCGAAGGCGTGCCGCCCGGCTGGGGCGAGCCGGTATTCGACCGGCTCGATGCCGACATCGCCCACGCGATGATGGGCATAAACGCCGTGAAGGCCGTGGAGATCGGCGCGGGCGTGGACTCGGCGGCGCAACGCGGCAGTGTGCATCGCGATGAAATGAGTCCCGAGGGGTTCCTGAGCAACAACGCCGGCGGCGTGCTGGGCGGCATTTCCACCGGCCAGGCGATCGTGGCGCACCTGACCTTCAAGCCCACCTCCAGCATCCAGGTGCCGGGGCGCACCGTGGATCGCGAGGGCCGCGCGGTGGAGGTGGTCACCACCGGCCGTCACGACCCCTGCGTGGCCCTGCGGGCCACGCCGATTGCCGAGGCCATGCTGGCGATCGTGCTGCTGGATCACTACCTGCGCCAGCGCGCGCAAAACGCGGACGTGATCGCGAGCGCACCGGACATTACGCGGCGCCGGCCATGAGCGCCGATCCCGGGAGCCGGCGCTGGAATGTCGCCGTGCTGGGCGCGACCGGCCTGGTGGGCGAGATGCTGCTGACCGTGCTCGAGGAGCGGCGGTTTCCGGTGCAGGAGCTGTATGCGCTCGCCAGCGACCGCTCGCTCGGCAAGACCGTGCAATTTCAGGGGCGGGCGGTGCCGGTCATGGATGCCGCCCAGTTTGATTTTTCGCGCGCCCAGCTCGGCCTGTTCTCGGCCGGCGGCGCGGTCTCGGCGCTCTATGCGCCCAAGGCCGCGGCGGCCGGCTGCGTAGTCATCGACAACACCTCCGAGTTTCGCTACCAGGCGGATATCCCGCTGGTGGTGCCCGAAGTGAACCAGGCCGCGATCGCGCAGTACCGGCAACGCCGCATCATCGCCAATCCCAACTGCTCGACCATTCAGATGGTGGTGGCACTGAAGCCCATATACGACGCCGTCGGGATCGAGCGCATCAACGTGGCGACCTATCAGTCCGTGTCCGGTGCCGGGCGCAAGGCGGTCGAGGAACTCGCCGATCAGACCGCGCAGCTGCTCAATGGCCGGCCCGTGGCCCCCAAGATCATGCCCAAGCAGATTGCCTTCAATTGCCTGCCGCAGATCGACAAGTTCATGGACAACGGCTACACCAAGGAAGAGATGAAGATGCACTGGGAGACGCGCAAGATCTTCGCGGACGAGAGCATTCGCGTGAATGCCACGGCGGTACGGGTGCCGGTGTTCTACGGACACTCCGAGGCCGTGCACATCGAGACACGGCGGCGCATCAGCGCCGCCGACGCCCGGGCCTTGCTGTCCCGCGCCCCCGGGGTCGAGGTCATGGACGAGCGTAATCCGGGCGGCTATCCGACCGCAGTTACCGAAGCAGCGAACCACGACACGGTTTATGTCGGGCGAATTCGCGAGGATATGACACATGAGCGCGGTCTGGACCTGTGGGTCGTCGGGGACAACATCCGCAAGGGCGCGGCCACCAATGCGGTCCAGATCGCCGAGATTTTGGTTCGGGAGTATTTATAAGTTATATTGCCGGGCCAATAGCCACCGGGCCAAGGAAAACAGCGCAACTGGCTGTTTTTTAATGGAGTAACTGCTCTGAAAGGCCACTGGGAGATCTGATGTCCTCGCGTTATGTCGTACGTGCCCTGATTCTGGCGGGCCTGCTGCCGGCTGGAGCAATGGCGCTGGGATTGGGGGACATTCACCTCAAATCGGCCCTGAACGCTCCCCTCGATGCCGAGATTGATCTCACGGCGAGCGCCGAAGAACTCCGGGGCCTGAAAGTCGCGCTAGCCAGTCGCGAGAGCTTCTCACGCTACGGGCTTGATTACCCTGCGTACTTCGATTCCGTGACCCTGGTGCCCGGCAAGTCGGCCGATGGGCACGACGTGCTGCAGGTGCACTCAAGCGCCGTGGCCACCGAACCGTTCGCGACCTTGCTGATCGAGGCCACCTGGGCGCGCGGCCGTCTGGTGCGCGAGTACACCGTATTGCTGGACCCGCCGGTGTTCACGGGCGACAAGGCGAGCCCGGCAGCGGCGGTAGCCGCACCCGAGGCGGCCCCGCAGGCCCGCTCGGGCAATGTCGAGCGTCCGGCCGCCGCGGCGCAGCCCGAGGCGCCCGCCACGGCGGCCTCCTCCGCGCCGCCCGCCGCTCCAGCGCCGGCGATGAGCGCCGCGCCGGCGAATTCGCCCAACAGTTACGTCGTGCAGCGGGGCGATACCCTGTCTGCAATAGCAGCGCAGCATTTTCCCAACGCCGAGCGTGAACGGGCCCTGGTCGCCTTGTACAAGGCCAATCCGACCGCTTTCGAAGGGAACATGAACGAAATGCACGCCGGCGCCACCTTGCAGGTGCCGGATGAAGCGAGCCTCGCGGCCATCGCCCCGGGTGAGGCCAATGCGGAAGTCACGACGCAATATCGGGCCTGGGCCAGCACTCACGCCGAGGGCGGCCGGCTGCACCTCGTGCCCCCGTCCGAGCCTGGACCTGCCACCACGGGTAAGGCCGCCGCGGGCGAGACTGCCGCGCTCCAGGAGCGCGTCACGACGCTCCAGGGCCAGCTCACCGAGGCGCAGCGCCTGCTCGAATTGAAGAACGCCGAGCTGGCGCGGCTCCAGCAGCAACTGAATTCCGGCGCTGCGGCGCGCCCGAGCGCGCCGGTGACCGCACCGACGCCGAACAAGCCGCCCGAGACCGCGCCGAGTGCCGCCGCGCCGAAGGAAACCCCGCCGCCCGTGGCCGAGGCGCCCAAGCAGGCGCCCGCGGCGCCGCCGCCACCGGTCAAGCACCCGGCTCCGGCCGCCGGTGGCCAGGCGGGCGGTGGTGGCTTGATGGACTGGCTGGCGTCGAACTGGTACGTGCCGCTGGGCGTCCTGGTCGTGGTGTTGGCGGCGGTCTTCGCGGCACGCAGAGCCAAGGCGCGTCGGGAGCAGGACTTCGGGCGCACCCTCGATCGGCTCAGTAATCCGCCTTTTGAACCGGCGGCCGCCACGCGGCCGGCCGAAACGCAGCCCATGCGCACGCTGCAAAGCAAGCAGGATTCGTCGTTCGTCGTCGAGGAATCGGGCACTCACCCGGCCCCGCGCATGGGAGGGCTCGAGGCCGCCCCATTGCGACCCGTCCCGGTGGCCGTCGATGACACACTTTCCCAAAGCGGCACTGCCGTGGCTCTGGACCAGGGCGATCCGCTGGCCGAGGCCGACTTCCACATGGCCTATGGCCTGTACGATCAGGCGGCCGATCTGGTGCGAATCGCGATCTCGCGCGAGCCGGAGCGACGCGACCTGCGGCTCAAGCTGCTGGAAGTGTTCTTCGTCTGGGGCAACAAGGACCAGTTCCTGCAGCTCGCCCGCGAGCTGTCGGCGAACCGCGAGCAGGCCGCGGCGGGCGAGTGGGAAAAGATTGTCATCATGGGCCGGCAGATTGCGCCGGAAGACGCGCTGTTTGCGAGCGCCGGTGGCTTGCACGGCGTCGGCACGGCAGGCGTCGACCTGAACCTCGAGGGCGGCCAGAATCGCGTCGACTTCGACCTGCTCGGCGAACCCACGGTGTCCGCGGATTCCGCTCCCGACGCGGTGGATCTCGACCTGGGCGCGGCCCTGGGCGGGAGCGAGGCGACCGGCGAGGCGCGCGCGGTGGGCGACACCGGCGTGGACTTCGTGCTCGACGATCCGGCACGCGGCGGCGATGCCACCGGATCGACGCGCGAGATGCAGCAGTCGCCCACGGTGACGCTGGATTTCGGCGATCCCAGCCCGGATTCCCCGACGGTCGAGAACCTGATGACGCCGGACGTCGACAGCCCGACCATTCGCCAGAAGCTCGACGCCAGCAGCCACCATCTCCTGCACAGCGCCGAGCCGACCGCGGAGCTTGCGGTGGTGGACCTGGGCCTGCACCTTTCGGGCGGCGACACCGGCCAGCACCCCGCCTCCGAGGGCGATTCCTCCAGCACGGCAATGACCAGCCTGGATGAGGAAACGCGCGAGCTGTTTTCGAAGGCGCAGGCAGAATCGCACGACACGCAGCTCATGCCCTCATCCCCGGGGGGCACTGCCAGCGGTACCTGGCTGTTCACGGACAAGGATATCGGGGTCGGTCTGCCGAGCACGCCGGCCGACGACGCGCCCACCGCCCTGGCGACGGCCATCATGCCCGGCAGCGGTGCCGGACAGGGACTCACCGAGCAGCTCGAGGCCCTGAAGGGGCAGGGCGGCGGAGACGTGGACCTGGACCTCGGCGGCCTGGACATGACCGGCGAACCGGGCGGTGCGCTCGATCTGGACGTGGGACACAGTGCCGCACCGAGCGAAGGGGCATTCGCGGCCACCCAGCGCCTGAGCGGGCAGCCGTCGCTGAACGAGATGGAACCGGCGACCATGAGCGAGGTGGGCACCAAGCTCGACCTGGCCCGGGCCTACATGGACATGGGCGACCCCGAAGGCGCACGCAGCATCCTCGAGGAGGTGCTGGCGGAAGGTTCGGCCTCGCAGAAGACCGAGGCTCGACGACTGGTCGACTCGCTACCCGGCTGACCCGCCGGCCCATGGGCCGCGTCGCCATCGGCGTTGAGTACGACGGGACGGCCTACCACGGCTGGCAGCGCCAGCCTCACTCCACTTCGGTCCAGGAAACGCTGCAGGCGGCGCTCGGGCGCATCGCCGATGCGCCCGTGGATCTGACCTGCGCCGGCCGCACCGACGCGGGGGTGCACGCCCGCGCCCAGGTCGCGCACTTTGACACCGCCGCGCAGCGCAGCGTGCGAGCGTGGCTGTTCGGCGCCAACAGCGTGCTGCCGCCCTCGGTCAACCTGCGCTGGGTCCAGCCGGTCCCGGAACAATTCCACGCGCGCTACGCGGCGGTGCGCCGCTCATATCGCTACCTGGTGCTCAACCGGCCCACGCGCTCGGCGCTGGCGGCCGGGCGGGCGCTGGTCGTCTACGCGCCGCTCGATACCGCGCTCATGCAGACCGCGGCCGACGCCCTCATCGGCGAGCACGACTTCAGCGCCTATCGGGCCGCCGAATGCCAGGCGCGCTCCCCGGTGCGCACGATCGAGGCGCTGGGCGTGCGGCGGTGCGGCGATTGGGTCAGCATCGAAGTGACCGCCAACGCCTTCCTCCAGCACATGGTCCGCAACATCGTCGGGACGCTCCTGGCCGTGGGCCAGGGCGACGCGGGCCCGCAGCGGGCCCGCGAACAGCTCGAATCGCGCCAGCGCAGCAGCGGGGAGGCTACGGCGGCCGCGCACGGCCTGTACTTCTGGCGGGCGGAGTATCCGCCGCAGTTCGGACTGCCCGACGATTCCGGTATGATCGATTTCTACCCGGCCACCGAGGTCCACACGCCTTGACCTGGTTTGAGAAGATCGTGCCCTCGCGCATCAAGACTGAACGCCGTTCGCGTTCGGTTCCGGAAGGACTGTGGATCAAGTGCCCCGCCTGTGACGCGGTGCTGTACCGCGCCGAGCTGGAACGCAACCTCAACGTCTGCCCGAAATGCACCCATCACATGCGCATCGGGGCGCGGCTGCGGCTGCAGTCGTTCCTCGATCCCGGCGACCAGCAGGAGATAGGCGTGCAGGTGCAGCCTGAAGATCCGCTGAAATTCAAGGACAGCAAGCGCTACAAGGACCGCCTGGCGCAGGCACAGAAGGCGACCGGAGAGCGCGATGCGCTGATCGCACTGGCCGGCCGGCTGCACGGCGAGGAAGTGGTGGCCTGCGCGTTCGAGTTTCAATTTCTGGGCGGCTCGATGGGCTCGGTGGTTGGCGAGCGCTTCCGGCGCGCGGTGGACTACTGCATCGAACACAAGTGCGGACTGGTGTGCTTCTCGGCGACCGGGGGCGCGCGCATGCAGGAGGCGCTGCTGTCACTGATGCAGATGGCCAAGACCAGCGCCGCACTGGCGCGACTGGCGCGGGCCGGCCTGCCGTTCATCTCCGTCATGACCGATCCGACCACGGGCGGCGTATCGGCGAGCCTGGCGATGCTGGGGGATCTCAACGTGGCCGAACCGCGGGCCCTGATCGGATTTGCCGGACCGCGAGTCATCCAGCAGACCGTCCGCGAAACCCTGCCCGAGGGTTTCCAGCGCAGCGAATTCCTGCTCGAACATGGCGCCCTGGACCTGATCATCGATCGGCGCGCGATGCGCGACCGGCTTGCCGTGCTGCTGCGCTTGCTGCAGAAGCGTCCCGCCCTCGCTGCCGCCTAGGTCCGGCAGGTCATGGCGATGCCCGCCGGGCGCACGCTGGCCGAATGGCTGGCCTACCAGCAGGACCTGCACCCGAGCGCGATAGACCTGAGCCTGGAACGCGTGCGCGTCGTGGCCACGCGGCTGGCGCTGCTGCCGCCGGCCGGGCACACGGCTCTGGTGGGCGGCACCAATGGCAAGGGCTCGACCGCCTCGTTCCTGGCCGCCATGGCCCAGGCGCACGGCGAGCGCGTCGGGCTGTTCACCTCGCCGCACCTGTGGCGCTACCAGGAGCGCATCACGGTCGATGGTCGCGAGGTTCAGGACGCACAGTTGTGCGCGGCCTTCGAGCAGATCGAGGCCGCGCGCGGCAGCGAATCGCTGACCTACTTCGAGTTCAACGCGCTCGCGGCGCTGCTGGTGTTCCGCGCCGCCCAGGTCGGCACCACGGTCCTGGAAGTGGGGCTGGGCGGGCGGCTGGATGCCACCAACATCGTCGACGCCGACGTGGCCGTCCTGTGCTCGGTGGGGCTCGATCACCGTGATTGGCTGGGCGATACCCTGGAGTCGATCGGCGCCGAAAAGGCCGGGATATTCAGGCCCGGCCGCCCGGTGATACTGGGCAGTGCGCAGATGCCGGCGAGCGTGATGAGCGCATTGTCCGCGCTGGGCTGCGCGCCGCTCGTTGCCGGTGAGGATTTCAGCTGGCACATCCACGCGGATGGCTCCTGGGACTATCAGGCCGCGGGCCTCAGCTGCACGCGCCTGCCCGCGCCCGTGCTCCCGGGCGCGATCCAGTACCGCAATGCCGCGGTCGCCATAGCGGCCTGCGCGATCCTGCGCGCCCCGCGCCTGCCGGAGCCGGCCGCGCTCGCGCGGGCGCTGCGTGCGGTGCGCTTGCCGGGCCGCCTGCAGTTCGTGCCGGGCGAGGTCGAGTGGGTATTCGACGTCGCGCACAACGAAGCGGCCGCGGCGGTGCTGGCCAGCGAGCTGCGGGCGCGACCGGTCGCCGGTCGCACCATCGCAGTGCTGGGCATGCTCGCAGACAAGGACGTCGCCGCGGTGGCCAGGCAGCTCGCGCCGCTGGTCGATCACTGGCTGTTGTGCACGCTCGCGGGGCCGCGTGCGCTCAGCGGCGAGGAGCTGGGCCGGCGCCTGGGCGCGCTGTCAGCGAGCACCGAGCTGGGGGGCGAAGTGGCGAGCGCCACGGCGCGCGCGCAGGAACTCGCGCGACCGGGAGATCGAGTGCTGGTATGCGGGTCTTTTCACACGGTGGGTCCGGCACTCCAGGCCCGTCAGTTATACTGATTTTCCGCAGTTACCAGGGGCGCGCGCACTTGCAGGATCATCTTAAGGAACGCCTTACCGGTGCGGCTATCCTGGTCATCGTGGTCGTATTGCTGGTGCCGGAGTTGTTTCGTGGGCCGCCGAGCGCGCTTCCCGGGCCGGGATCGAGTGCCGCCGCGGGCCCGCCGGTGCGCTCCTATACGATCGACCTGCGCGATACCGCAGCGGCGCAGCCGCCCGGCGCGAGCGCGGCGCCGCTTGTTAATTCTCCGGCCCCGCCGCCCGGCGCCCCGGCGCAAGCGCCGCCGAATTCGCCCGCGGTCGCGGCACCTGCTCCACCCGCTGCTGCCAGCCGCCCCGCGCCTGCGACGCCGCCGAGCACTGCCGCGCCGTTGCCCGCGGCCGCCCCGGTCGCTCCCAAGCCGGCCACGGCGGCGCCAGGCTCGCACACGGCCACGACCAAGGGCGGCTGGACGGTGCAGGTCGGAAGTTTTGCACGGCGCGATTACGCCGAGCGCATGGCCAAGCAGGTCTCCGCCAAGGGTTTTGCCGTGGAAGTGGCCGGACCGGACGATCACGGCCTGTACCGGGTGCGAAGCGCGCCGCAGGCCGAACGTGCGGCGGCGCTGGCCCTGAAGCAGAAAATGCAGGCCAGCGGGCTCAAGCCCATCGTCAATACCGCGCCTTGAGACCTGTGCCGGGCGTCCCCATAGACAGTACTGGTAGAATCCGCCCCGTTCGCGGCGACCGCGACCCACCGGCAGGTTGACGTATGAATTGGACCGATTACGTAATCATCGCGCTGATGGCATTTTCCTGCGTGTACGGACTGTATCGCGGGCTGATGCGCGAAGTGGTCTCGCTGGTGACGTGGGTGGCCGCGTTCTGGCTGGCCTGGCATTTCGCCTACCTGCTCGAGGCGCACATGGGTGGCGCACTGAGTGGCGAGGGCGTGCGCACCTGGGCCGCGCGCACCGTCCTGTTCATCGCGGTGTTGCTGCTGGGCAGCGCCATCGGCGCCATCGTCACGCACTTCGTGCGCGTATCGCTCCTCAGCAGCCTCGATCGCCTGCTCGGCTTCGTGTTTGGGTTTTTGCGCGGTGCGGTCGCGCTGGGCGTGCTTGTCATAGTGTGCCACGCGGTGCGCCTGGACGAGGAGCACTGGTACCGGAACTCGACCCTGGTGCCGTACGCCGAGCACGCCGGCAATGTGCTGCGCGCCCTGGTCGGAGAGAGTAGAGTGCACGCCTCATCGGAGACGGCCTAGAACCTATGTGTGGCATCGTCGGCATCGTCGGCACCAGTCCGGTCAACCAGCGCATCTATGACGCCCTGACCGTGCTGCAGCACCGCGGCCAGGATGCCGCGGGCATCATGACCGCAGATCAGGGCGAGTTGTGCGTGCGCAAGGGCGCGGGCCTGGTGCGCGACGTCTTCCAGCAGCACCACATGCTCGAGCTGCGCGGCAATGTCGGCATCGGCCACATCCGCTATCCGACCGCGGGCTGTGACAGCGCCTCGGAGGCCCAGCCGTTCTACGTCAATGCGCCCTACGGCATCTGTCTGGGGCACAACGGCAATCTGACGAACTGCGCCGAGCTGGCCGACGTGCTGACGCGCGAGGAACGGCGGCACCTCAACAGCGAATCCGACTCCGAAGTGCTGCTCAACGTGCTGGCCTCCGAACTGCAGCGCGTGGGCACGCAGCGCGTGACCCCGGCCGACATTTTTGCCGCCACCAGCGCCGTCTACCGGCGCTGCCGCGGCGGCTACGCGGTGGTGGTTATGGTAATCGGCCACGGCGTGCTGGGGTTCCGCGACCCCAACGGCATCAGGCCGCTGGTGCTCGGCGAGCGGCGCACGGCGCGTGGCACCGAATACATGCTGGCCTCGGAAAACGTGGCGCTCGACATACTGTCCTTCAAGCTGGTGCGCGACGTGGCCCCGGGCGAGGCGGTGTTCATCGACGAGCAGGGGCGGCTGCACTCGCAGCAGTGCGTGAGCACGGTGCGCCACACGCCGTGCATCTTTGAGTACGTGTACTTTGCGCGCCCCGATTCGATCATCGACAACATATCCGTGTACCGCGCGCGCATGCGCATGGGCGAGCGGCTGGCCGACAAGATCCGCCGCACGCATCCGGACCACGATATCGACGTGGTGATCCCGATTCCCGACACCAGCCGCACCAGCGCGCTGCAGATGGCGCAGAAGCTGCGCATCAAGTACCGCGAGGGCTTCAACAAGAACCGCTACATCGGCCGCACCTTCATCATGCCGGGCCAGGAGCTGCGCGAAAAGTCGGTGCGCCGCAAGCTCAACGCCATCGACCTGGAGTTTCGCGGCAAGAACGTGCTGCTGGTCGACGACTCGATCGTCCGCGGCACCACCTCGGCGCAGATCATCGAACTGGCCCGCGAGGCGGGCGCCCGCAAGGTGTACTTTGCCTCGGCCGCGCCGCCGGTGCGCTACCCGAACGTGTACGGCATCGACATGCCCGCCGCCAGCGAGCTGGTGGCGGCCGGGCGCAGCGAGGAAGAAGTCGCGCGCCTGATCGGCGCCGACTGGCTCGTGTACCAGGATCTGACCGATCTGGTGGCGGCCTGCCAGCACGACAATGCCAAGATCAACGAATTCGACACCTCGTGCTTCTCGGGCGAATACGTGACCGGCGACGTCACGCCTGAATACCTCTCCCGGCTGCAGCGCGATCGCTCGGATGCCGCGCGTACCCGGCGGCGCGCCGATCCAGCGCTGCGGGTCGTCAGCGGCGTCTGAGTGATCCGGGCCATGGCGAGCCCGGGCAGCCTGCGGCGCGCCCGCCAGCCGCTGTTGCAGAGCCTGGCCGCGGTCACCTGCCAGGGCCTGAGCTCCTGGCCACAGATTCTGCAGCGCGAGGCAGGCGCCTACGGGCTGACGGTGCAGTGGCGCGGGCTGCTGGCGGAGCATCCCGTGGTCGCGGCGGTGCGGGTCGCCCACGCGATCGAAATGGGGCCGCCGGGCATGCAGGCCTGGTATGCGCACTGGCCCTCGGTGCTCGAATCGGCACCCTTGGAGTTTGCCGCCACGGTCGCGGGGTTGCTGGCGGGCAGCGAACCGCTGCTGGTACTGGCGTCGGCCGTGGATGGGATCGGGGGCGACGCCGGCGCGCTGGTCGATGGCGAATCGTGCGCGCGCATGACGGCGGCGGGCTTTGATCCGGAGACCGAAGTGCGGCTGGGCAACTGCGCGGAACTGCTCGGCAGCGCCGGTGATCTGGTGAGCATGCCGGCCCGCACTGATGGTAGTGTGACCCCGACGCAGATCCTGATACTTGGGTTGAAATGGCATGCGCCTGCTGACAATTGAGCAAGAACCGCGCGTCCAATCGCTGATTCGACATCACGCCAGCTGCCGGTGGCCCGCCGCGGAAGTCGTGCCGTATGCACCCGCCGAGCGCGGCCCGATCCCGCCGGAGTTTCTGGCCCAGGGCTATGACGCGGTGCTGCTCAGCCAGTCCTGGCCCGGGGGCGATGGTATGGAGTGGCTGCGCGACCTGGGGAATCGGAGCGGCTTTGCGCCGGTGATCTTCATGCTCGACAGCGACGAGCCGCGCGCGCGCGAGGCGGCGCTGGGCTGGGGCGCGTTCGCGGTGGTCTGCAAGCGGCGCTTCGCGCACGCCGAACTGATCGAGGGCATCGAGCGCGCCAGCCATCGCCACCGGCTGGCGATGGCCGAGTGGCGGGTTTCGGAGGAGGCGCGCGAGTCGCACCGCTTCGGCGATGCGCATATCCCGGGGTATCGACGCGCCCGGCTGCTGGCGCGCGGCTCGGTCTCGCACCTGTACATCGCCGAGAGCGAGAAGGCCGACGGTCTGGTGGCGCTCAAGGTCACCCCCTCGCAGCGCGATGATTCCGGTATCGACCAGTCGTTCGAGCGTTTCCTGCAGGAATACGAGATCGCAGAGCGCATCCAGCACCCCAACATCGTGCGCCTGCATGAACTGGGGATCGCCGATGATCACGCCTATCTGGCGATGGAATACTTTCCGCTCGGCGATTTGCGCCGGCGCATGAAGACCGGCCTGGCACCGGCCGAGTCGCTCCGCTACGCGACACAACTGGCCAACGTGCTCGGCGCCATACACGAGGCCGGAATTCTGCATCGCGACCTTAAGCCCGGCAACGTCATGCTGCGCACCGAGGAGCAGCTGGCGCTGATCGACTTTGGCATGGCCAAGCAGGCGGCGCTGCAGATGGAGCTGACCGACAAGGGCCTGATCTTCGGCACGCCCCATTACATGAGCCCGGAGCAGGGGCACGGCCAGCAGCTTGACGCCCGCAGCGACCTGTACAGCCTGGGCGTGGTGCTCTACGAAATGCTCACCGGCGAGAAGCCGTACCGGGCCGACAATCCGATGACCGTGCTGTACATGCACCGCAATACGCCCATACCGCGGCTGGCCCCTGGGCTGGCCACGCTCCAGCCACTGCTCGACCAGCTGCTGGCCAAGGAAGTGGAGGACCGCTTTGCCGGCGCCACGGAGGCCGCGCAGGCGATCGAGGCCGTGCGCGAGCAATGGTTACGCCGGACGGGCTAGCCCCGCGGCTCGCGGCGCTCCTCGTGCCCACGCCCGAGCGCTGGCTGAGCGCGGCCTGCGCGCGCTGGCAGGAGCTGCTGCTCGATCATGCCTACTGCGAAAAGAAGGCCGCCTCCACCGCGCTGGCCCTGATCTTTGCCTATCCCGAACATGAACAGCAAAGCCTCGCGCTGGCCCGCGTGGCGCGCGAGGAGCTGCGGCACTTTGAACAGGTGACCCGACTGATGGCACGAGTGGGAGTCGCGTTCCAGCGGCTGCAGCCGGGCCGCTATGCCGCCGCGCTGCGGGCGGCGCTCGCGACGCATGAACCGCGCCGCCGCCTGGACCTGTTGCTCACCAGCGCGCTCATCGAGGCGCGCTCGCGGGAACGCTTCGCCTGCCTCGCGGCGCGCCTACCCGCGCCGCTGGGCGGTTTCTACGCCGACCTGGAGCGCGCCGAGGCCCGCCATGCCGGTGTGTACCTGGAACTGGCCAGCGCGGCGGCCCAGCAGGCCGGCGGCGTCGACTGGCAGGCGCGCTTCGCGGAGCTGGCCGCGATCGAGGCCGGGCTCATTACCGCCGATGACCCGCAGCTGCGCTTTCACTCCGGGCCGCCGCCTCAGGGGGCGCGCGAGCCCGCCAAGGCCACCGACTCGAAGCCGCGCTCGTCCCAGCGCAGGTAACTGCCCTGCTCGTACCAGGCGCCCAGCACCAGGCGGCGCGCGGACTGGCCATCGACGGTGAATTCGTGCAACGCGGGGCGGTGCGTGTGGCCGTGGACCATGGTGCGCACCCGGCAGGCCCGCAGCACGCTGACGACCGCGGATGGGCTGGCGTCCATGATGTCGGCCGCCATCATGCCGGTGTGAGTACGGCTGCCCGCGCGCGCGGCATCGGCCAGCAGGCGCCGCGTGGCGAGCGGCAGGCGCATGAAGCGGCGTTGCCAGGCGGCGCTGCGCACCACGCTGCGCAGGTGCTGATAGGCCGTGTCTTCGACGCACAGCGCATCGCCGTGGGTGAGGAGCACGCGCGATCCGTAGCGCTCAACGATCGTGGGATCGGGAAGAATCCGGCAACCGGTCCGCTGCTCGAATCCGCGCCCCATCAGGAAGTCCCGATTGCCGTGGCCGACGTAGCACGCCACGCCGCCGCTGGTGAGTGCGCGCAATGCCGCACAGGCGCGCGCGCGGTCCGGATCATCGTCGTCGTCGCCTACCCAGCTCTCGAACAGATCGCCGAGAATGTACAGCGCCTCGGCTTCGCGCGCCGGGCCGCTCAGAAAGGACTCGAACTGCGCGATGGCCTCGGGCAGGGCGCCGTCGAGGTGCAGATCGGACGCCAGCAGCGTGCTCAAGGCGCGCGCTCCGCGCGCGCCGCCACCAGCGGGCCCGCGGCCCCGGTCCCTAAGACAGGCGTGGTGTACTTGAGCCTGGCCATCCTGCGCGCCGCTCCCGATCGCTGGTGGGACACCGGCCCCGTGCGTGCCGGCCACCGGATACCGTAACATTGTACGGATGTATAGCTCGGCCGTCGTGACTCGTTTTGCGCCCAGTCCCACGGGTGAGCTGCACCTGGGGAACGTCCGCACGGCGCTGTTCAGCCTGCTGCTGGCGCGGCGCATGGGCGGCCGCTTCGTGCTGCGCGTCGAAGACACCGACCTTAGCCGCACCACGGCCGAGCACCTGCGCGCCCTCGAACGTGACCTCGAGTGGCTGGGCCTCGACTGGGACGAGGGTCCCGGCCGCGGCGGCGCGCACGGTCCGTACCGGCAGTCCGAACGCGGCGGCATCTACACGCCGCTGCTGGCGCGGCTCGAACACGAGGATCGCGCTTACCCGTGTTTTTGCAGCCCCGCGGAACTGGAACTCAGCCGCCGCGCGCAGCTCTCGGCCGGCAAGCCGCCCCGCTATGCGGGTACCTGCGCCGCGCTTGATCCCGCGCTGCGCGCCGCGCGCCGGGCGGCCGGGGCGCGCGCCACGCTGCGCTTTCGCGTGCCGGCGGCGCGGCAGTTGCAGTTCGATGACCTGGTGCACGGCCCGCAGCGGGTCGAGTGCTCGCACATCGGCGATTTTGTGATCCGCCGGGAAGACGGTACGCCGCCGTTCTTCTTTGCCAACGCGGTGGACGACTCGCTCATGCAGGTGACGCACGTGCTGCGCGGCGAGGATCACCTGGCCAACACCCCGCGCCAGTTGCTGGTGCTCGAGTCGCTCGAGCTGCGCGCCCCGCAGTACGGACATCTGCCGCTGCTGACCGGGGCCGATGGCGCGCCGCTGTCCAAGCGCAACGGCGCGCAGTCGGTGCGCGAACTGCGGGACGCAGGCTACAGTGCGCCGGCCATCTGTAACCTCCTCTTCAGGCTCGGGCATGCCAGCGGCGAGCACGCCGAACTGACCCTGGCGCAGATGGCCGCTCATTTTGATCTGGGCCGGCTGCAGCGCGCCAGCGCGCATTTCGACCCGGTGCAGCTGCGTCACTGGCAGGGTCTGTGGGTGCGCTCGCTGACGCCGGCCGCGGCCCTCGCCTGGCTCGACCCGTTCCTGCCCGGCGACGCCCCGCCGGCACGGCGGGAAGCGAGCGTGACCGCGCTCCTGCCCAATATTGTTGCGGGCGCCGAGATCACGGAGTGGCTGCCGGTGGTGTTTGGCGGCCCACTGGCCTTCGAAAGCGACGCCACGGCGGCCGTGCAGGCGGCGGGCGCCGGCTTCTTCCGGGCTGCCGCCGACGCCGTGGGCGAGGAGCCCGAGGTGGCCGCGCTCCGCGCGGCCACCGGACTGAAGGGCGTGGCCTTTTTTGCGCCGCTCCGGGCGGCGCTGACCGGCCGGCTCCACGGGCCCGAGCTGGCCCCGCTCCTCAAGGCCATGACGGCGCCCCTGGTGCGCGAGCGGCTGGAGCGCTGGGCCCGATAGCATGCTGAAGATCTTCAATACGCTCACCGGCGCCAAGCAGGTGTTTACCCCGATCCGGCCGGGCCGGATAGGCATGTATGTGTGCGGCGTGACGGTCTACGACTACTGCCACGTCGGCCATGCCAGGTTCCTGGTGGTCTTTGACATGGTGCGCCGCTACCTGCGTCATCGCGGCTATCAGGTCAACTACGTCCGCAACATCACGGACATCGACGACAAGATCATTCAGCGCGCCGCGCAGAACGGCGAGAGCATTGACGCGCTCACCGCGCGCTTCATCACCGCCATGGACGAGGACTGCGCAGCACTGGGCTGCGAGCGGCCCGATCACGAGCCGCGTGCCACGGCGCACGTACCGGATATCATCGCGCTGATCGAGGAACTGATGCGCCGCGGGCTGGCGTATGTCGCCGGCGACGGCGACGTTTGTTACGCCGTCGCGAAGTTCCCGGGCTACGGGCGGCTGTCGGGCAAGCGGCTCGACGATCTGCGCGCGGGAGCCCGCGTCGACGTGGACGCTGCCAAGCGTGATCCGCTGGATTTCGTGCTGTGGAAGTGCGCCAAGCCGGGCGAGCCGTCGTGGGCCTCGCCGTGGGGCGCGGGCCGGCCCGGCTGGCACATTGAGTGCTCGGCCATGTCCGAGGCGGTGCTCGGCTCCCACTTCGACATCCACGGCGGCGGGATGGACCTGAAGTTCCCACACCACGAGAACGAGATTGCCCAGTCCTGCGGGGCCGGTGCCGAGTTTGTGAACGTGTGGATGCACAACGGCTTCGTCAACGTCGACGACGTCAAGATGTCGAAGTCGCTGGGAAATTTCTTCACGCTGCGCGAGGTGCTGCCGCGGCTCCGGCACCCGGAGGTCCTGCGCGGCTTCCTGCTGGCCAGCCACTACCGCGGCCCGATCAACTATTCGACCGTGCAGCTCGAGCAGGCGGATGCCGCCTTGTCCAGGCTCTACACGACGCTGCGCGGCTTGCCCCACGATGACACCGCGGCGCCGCCGGAGGCCACGCGCGCCGCGGAACGCTTTGAGGCCGCCCTCGACGATGACTTCAATACGCCAGAGGCCCTGGCGGTGCTGCAGGAGCTGGCCCGCGAGATCAACAGCGCGCGCGCGGCGGGGCGGGCGGACGCGGCGGCGGCGCTCGGCGCGCAACTGCGCCGGCTCGCCGGCGTGCTCGGTATCCTGCGGGTGGACCCGGAGGCGTGGTTCCGGCTGCAGGCCGGTGATTTCGGCACCCGGGCGCAGGCCGCAGCGCCGCTGGACGAAGCGCAGATCGAACAGCGGATCGCCGCACGGCTCGCGGCGCGCTCGGCGCGGGATTTTGCGGCGGCCGACCGGATACGCGCGGAACTCGCCGCCGCCGGAGTACAGCTGGAGGATCAGCCCGGCGGGCGCACCCTCTGGCGGCGCGAATAGCCGCGTCCCCCGGCGCTAGCCGTGCAGGTGGCCGGCCAATTGCCAGCGCGCCCTGGCCAGGCGGCCGGCGAGGCCGCGGGCCAGGGGAAGGCTCCCGGGCTGGCGGTGGTAGTAATCCTTGGCGAGCTGGTAGGCCCTGGTCAGGGCCTCCATGCGGCCGCTGCTTCCGGCCTGGGTGGTGATGCTGGCCGGATGGGCCAGAAAGTGTGCCAGGGCTTCCGGCACGTGCCCGTAGCGCGGGTAGTCCAGCGTGGCCAGCAGGAACAGCAGCAGGTCTTCCCCGACTCCGGAATTCTTCCCGTAACGGCCCTGCGCGCCGGGCACCTCGAGCAGCAGATTCTTCAGCGCGTCACGCTTGCGGAATAGCGCGCAGCCCGGGCTGATGGGCAGCTTCTCGCGCAGCAGGAACTGCACGACCTGCGCCACCGGGCGGATCCCGGCCGGGTGGCGCAGCAGCACCTTGGTCTGCAGGTTCCCCGGCTCGTGGAGGCGCGTGCGCGTGTACACGAATCCGACCTCGGGCCGGAGCAGCGGCAGGGTCTTCTCCACAAACCGCGCCTCTATCCAGTCGTCGTCGTAGTTGATGTGTATGAATTCCCCGCTCGAGTTTTCGATGCCGTCGCGCCAGCAGACGATCGGTCCCCGATCCTGCTCGCGGCGGATATAACGGATCCGCTCGCCGTAGCGCGCCGCCACCGCCGGGGTATCGTCGGTGCTGCCGTGGTCACATACCACCACTTCGACCGGCACCGTTTGCGCCAGTGAGCTGTCGATGGCCCGCGTGACCAGCTGCGACCGGTTGAAGGTCGGAATCACGATGGACACGGCGGTCACGGCTTGCGGCCCGCGTGGTTCGTTCGCGCGCGCCAGCAGCGCACGGAGCCGGGTGGTGTCGGCGATCAGGGATCCGGGCTGCGCGCGATCGGTGCCGGTCACCTGGATCTTCTTACCCAGCTCCTGCGCGACCGCCAGTGCGATCTCGCTCACCGACCGGCCGAGGCCCGTGCCGATGTTGACCGTGCCCGTGACCGCGCGCCGCGCCAGGTGCAAGATCGCGTCGACGATCTGCCCGGCGTCCTGGATGTCGCGCACCGAGGAGGGGTTGTCGATCTCCAGCACGTCACCGTCGCGCAGCGCCGCAATGTTTCGGCGCAGGCTGGGCACGAGGTAGGGTGGGGCCTGGTCCGCATGCGTAAAGCTGAACACCCGTCCGATACAGTAGGGCGCCTGGAGCTTGCCCATCAGGGTCTCGACCACGCGCTCGGCGGCCAGCTTGGTGGCGCCGTAGTACGTGGGCGGATTCTTGGGCGCGTCCTCGTGAATCGGGCTCGCCGTGGCGGTGGGCTGGTACACATGGCTGGATGAACAATGAAACAGCCAGCAACCCGGCTGGCTTTCAAGCAGGGCCTTGCAGACGTTGAAGGTGCCGATGACGTTGGTCTGAAAGGCGAGCAGCGGATTGCCTTCCACCGCCGCGACCGGAACCAGGGCGGCAAAATGAAAGAAATACCGGAACCGGTATTCTGCAAACCACGCGGACAGGGCCGCCCCGTCGTTGATATCGCCCGGATAGGCGGCGGTGGCGATGGCGTGTCGATTGAGCCGCTCCTGCACAATCCGCCCCAGGATCCCGCGCGCTCCGGTCAGGCCCACCGCGTGGCCGCGCAGCGCCGCATAGTCGGTGTACTCCGGAATGAAACGGCCAGCCTCGGTGGGATTGATTGCCTTCACCGCGTGCAGTCGTGCAGGCATCCGAGGATCAGATCGACCAGGCGGCCGGTGGTCGCAGCGGCCAGGGGCCGGGCATGACAGCCAATGAACAGTCCCCGCTCATGAATCGCCTGCGCCCCGGAGAACGGGCCCATGCTCAGGTCCACGTTGAAGTGCCGCACTGCCGGCTGCAGGGCCATGTTTCCGGAGACGATCGGCCGGGTGTCGATCCCCTGCTGCATCAGTTGGGCGGTGAACTTGCGATAGTCGAGGTCGATCGACGGCTGGACGAGAAACGGAAATCCAAACCAGCACGCGTCCAGCCCTGCACTGGCCTGCGGGAACAGCAGCTGACCGTTCCAGGAGCGGTGCTGTACAAAGGCGGCGCGGATCTGGGTCACGTTGGCACGGCGGTGGTGGTTCATTTCCTCGAGTCGGGTCAGCTGCTCGAGCCCGAACGCCGCCTGGATTTCCATGGGGCGCAGGTTGTAGCCGACGTTGACGAACAGGAACCGCGGATCGATGTGTCGATTGGCGCTCTCGAGCGCCGCGCGGTTGCTCTGCTCGCGACTCCAGCCATGCGCGCGCAGGCACTTGAGCAAGTCGTAGTCTTCCTCGGTCTCGGCCAGCACCATGCCGCCCTCGATCGTCGTCATGTGGTGGGAGAAATAGAAGCTGAAGGTGCCGAAGCTCCCCAGGCTGCCGAGCATCCTGCCGTGGTACGTCGATCCCAGCGATTCGCAGGTGTCCTCCATCAGCAGCAGCCCGTGTGCGCTGACCAGCTCCAGCAGCGCCTCGAGCTCGGTGGAATTCCCGAGCACGTGCACCATGAGCACGGCCTTAAGCTCATGCTGGCGCAGCGCCGCCCGCAGCGAAGGGATCGAAAGGTTCAGGGTGTGCGGATCGACATCCACCAGCACCGGAACCAGCCCGGTCTGCAGCACCGGCCACAGCGAGGTCGACCAGCACACCGCCGGCACGGCGACCTTGTCACCGGGTCGCAGCTGCACGCGCCGCAACGGGTTGGTCAGTACGCTCAACGCCAGCAGGTTGGCCGATGAGCCGGAGTTGACCATGACGGCGTACGGCGCACCGCAGTAGCGCGCGAAGTTCTCCTCGAACTGGCGCACTTTCGCGCCCATGGTCAGTTGGCCGCTGAGCAGCGTGGCCATGCAGGAGATGATCTCCTGGTTGTCGTAGCTCGAATCGACCAGCGGGAAGTGCAGCTTTTCGGGTACGGACATAGTTTTTCGTGCGCCGGTGCGGGTGAGCAAGCCATGCTACGTGGTAGCCGATGGCTCGGCAATGCCGGGCGCGGCGCGCACGCCCAGCCCGGCAATCACTGCAAATCCGCTGTGCGCCCGCGCGCACTCCGCGGCGTGCGCGGCCACGCGTGCACGATAGTGGTCGCAGTGCTCGAGTACGTCGCGCAGCAGGCGCGGCACCTCGCTGCCGGCAGCAATCGTCAGTCCGAGTGCGCCCATGGGCGCCGCCTCGGCGAGCAGGGCCCACTCCGGCTGCACGGCCGGCGCACTGTTACGCTGCCAGGCGTTACGCATCGACAGGCGCACGTGGGCGCAGCCGGCCGGCAGGCGCAGCAAGGTGCGCACGGGCATCGCTGCCGCACGCGGGCCCACGATTGCCAGTGCGCGACCCAGGCTGGCACCGGCGCCGTCCTGCAGCGCGAATTCCAGCTGCAGATACTCGCCGGCCTCGGCATCCGCTCGCCACCGACAGCTCAGCAGGAGCGATTGCTGGCCAGCGCGCACCTCGATGACCCCGCTCTCCGGGCACGGCTCCGGCGGCGGCGCGCGCTGCGCGAGTTCGTCCAGGTAACGCTGATTTTCAGGTTCAATCTGGTCCGCCAGCCAGCCACCGGCAGGCACCAGCACCGGAACGCCCGCGCACAGCATCTCCAGCAGCACGCCGCTGCAGCGTGCGTAATAGCGGGTCGCGTCATAGAGCATGAGCCCGACGTCGGCGCTGCACAGCAATTGCGCGTAGCCGGCCAGCGGCAACGGAAATCCGGCAAAATCCAGTGCCCGCTGCGTCCGTTGCCCGTCCGCAGGGAGCGATGCAACCAAATGCTCGAGGGCGCGGCGCGCGCCGCGGCGACGGATCTGCAGCACCAGCTGCGCGCGTCCTGGAGCAAACCACTCGCTCCACAGCGCTCGCAGGATCTGCGGCAGCTGCACGTAGCCCTTCTCGCGCCGGCTATGGCCGAGGCAGGCAATCCGGAGCGGGGCGGCGGCGCTATGCAGCGCCCTTCGCGGCCGGAACAGCTCATGCACGGGGTAGGGAAGGGTGGCAAAGGGCGCCACTCCCAGCAGCCGGTATTGAGTCGTCAGTTGTTCAGTGGTGCAGTAGAAATGCAATCGCTGGCCCCCGGACTGGCCCAGCGACTTGAGGAAACTCGCGCGCATGAGCTCCGCGGCGGCGGCTTGCTCGCCATAGTCGGGCTCCCGTCCCCGGAAAACGCCGAAATGGAACTGGAGGTGCCAATCGCAATCCAATCCCACGCCTGATTGACCCAGGAACGCCGTGAGGCCGCTCAGATCGAGTTCTGAGCTGGTGGCAATGAACACCTGGTCGCCACGGCCGACGGGTTCGAGGTCGAAGAGCCTGGCGCAATCACGCGCGAAGTGCCGGGTGCGGCGGGCGCGCACGAGCGCTGGCCACCACTGGCGCACGCCGGGCCAGCGCCGCGGCGCTGTGCCGGGCGGTTGAGTGCTGAGCTGCGCCTGCGTGTCGAGTGTGTAGCGAGAGTAACTCTCGTGAGAGTAGAGCGCGTGCACGCGCCATTCCGAGGGCAGGGCGGCCTGCTGCGCGAAGCGACGGTGGGTTACCAGTACGACCTGCCAGCCGGCGCGCTGCGCCGCCGCCAGCACGTTATAGGCGTAGGGGTAGTGATGACCGCCCAGATCCTTGAGCGAATGGTCGATGAGAACGAACTTTGGCATGGCGACGCATGCGATATTATCAACTCTATGACCCCTGACCCCGGCAAAGGGCCGCGGCGCCGCGCAAAACGATGCGCGTTGCTGTTGCTTGCAGCGATAACCGCCGGCCCCGCCGTGGCCGGGGTGAGCCCCTACCTGCCGCTGTCGCTGGCTCCCGAAGTGGAGGCACGCATCGAGCGGGTGCTGGCACTGGCCGGCGTGCCGGTCATGACCCGGCCTATCCGCGTGGCGACGGTAGTCAAGGCGCTGTCGAGCGCCTGTCCAACCCACAGGAGCCTGTGCCACCAGGTGCACCGCGATCTTGCGCCCTACCTGGCGCCGGCCGCCGTCACTGGCGTGGGCGTGGAGGGGGCGGCGACGCAGCTCCAACCCCTTGACCCAGCCCAATCAGCATGGGGCTCCGATGGACAGCTCCTGGCTGGCGTACGCGAACGGGATTGCGCACTTTGGCGATCACGTGTTGCTGAGCGCGGGAGGCGTGGGCAATTCGGATCGGGTCACGCCCACCGGCACGATGGCGAGTGTGGGCTGGAGCGCGGCGCAGTTCGACGTCGGTTACCGCGATCATTGGTGGTCGCCGTTCCGCCTGGGCAGCATGCTGATCGGCACCGAGGCGGCAACCATGCCCTCAATCAGCGTCTCCAACGTCGAGCCGCTGACGCGCGCGCATCTGCGCTATGAGCTGTTCCTGGGGCGCATGTCCTATTCGGATCGTATTGAGTTCAACGGCGGCTACACCGCGGGCTACCCGCAGCTGTTCGGTTTTCACATCGAAATGGAGCCGGCTCCCGGCTGGACGTTGGGACTGAGCCGTATGATGCAGTATGGCGGTGGTGACCGGCCCAGCGGCCTAAAGGATATGCTCAAGGCATTCTTCAATCCGGCCACCTACGACAACTACAACGGGTCGGTCAACCAGCGACCAGGAGTTTGGCAACGAACAGGTGGCGTTTTCGAGCGAATTCGTGATTCCCATGCGCTTCCCCATGTCGGCATATATCGAATACGCCGCCGAGGATACCTTCCACTCTGAGAACTACCGCTTCGGAAGCAGCGCGCTATCTGCCGGATTTTATCTGCCGCGGCTACGGCCCAACTTGCAACTTCGTTATGAATTTTCGGAGTGGCAATCCAACTGGTACACACACCACATCTATCAGGACGGCATGACCAATTACGGCGTCGTGCTGGGCCAGTGGGGCGCGCAGTGGCGGCGTCCGGGCGATGGCGTCGGCGCGCAAAGTCACGCGCTCGAACTGATTTGGGACCTGGACAGCGGCCGCGAGCTCGATTTGCAATACCGCACCGTGACCAATGGGTCTTATACCGGCTTTGCGTACCAACACGCGCAGGAAGTGGCCTTGAGCGTATCTCTCCCCTGGCGCTCATTGCAGGTGGGAGCGCGGGTGGACGGGGGGCGGGACGAATACGGCGCCACATTCGGGCGCCTCGCCGCCTTTGCGCGCTACGCCGGTACCCATTACGAGTCCGATTCCTATGCCGGGACCGACGAGAGCGCGGAGAGCGAGGCTGCGATTGCAGCCGCCGAGGCCGCCAGTCGGCATGTTGAATATTTTGTCGACCTGGGCATGTTCTCCAGCAAGCTTGACTACGAACAGGACGCCGGAGCCGTACCCGCGGTCAATTCGACCCACGGTAGCTTTCATATGGGACTGGGCGTACGTCGCGCCATGAACCGGCGCAATGATTTTGGCGCGCGAGTCGAGTTCGACAACGTTGACGGCAGGCTGTTTACGGCCTTGCGTGCCATCGATTACCGCCACAGGTTTGGGCCGACGTTCGCGGCAGGCCTGTTTTTCGGCGCCGCCCGTTACGAGGCGCTGACGCCCGCCTACGGCTGGTATGGCGGTGCGGGTCTGCAGTGGCGTGACGTCTGGAAGAACTGGGACCTTGGGGCCGATTACCGAATCGGCGATCACATGGCGCGCAACAAGACGCCCAACGAGTCGGCCATCATCTGGCCCAACGCCTTCTACACCATACAAGGCGTGTCGACCTATATCAGCCGCCGGTTCTGAGCGCGGAGCCCCCTAGCGACGCTGGTAGGCCTCTAGTGTGTTCTGCATCAGCATGGCCACGGTCATCGGCCCTACGCCCCCCGGTACCGGCGTGATCCACCCGGCGCGCGCCGCCGCGGCCTCGTACTCCACGTCCCCCACCAGCTTGCCATTGGGCAGCCGGTTGATGCCCACGTCGATGACTATGGCGCCGGGCTTGATCCAGGCGCCGCGCACCATGTTGGGCTTGCCGATGGCAGCGACCACCAGATCCGCGCGCGCCACGACGCTGGCCAGGTCCCGGGTGCGGCTGTGACAAATGGTGGTCGTGGCGCCCGCCAGCACCAGTTCCAGCAGCATCGGCCGGCCGACGATGTTCGAGGCGCCGACCACGACGGCTTCCATGCCGGCGATCTTGGCGTCGATGCTTTCCAGCAGCCGCATCACCCCGTAGGGCGTGCAGGAGCGTAACAGCGGCTCGCGCTGCGCCAGGCGGCCCAGGTTGTAGGGATGGAATCCGTCCACGTCCTTGGCCGGGTCGATCGCGTCGATCACCGGGCGGGTGCGGATCTGCGGGGGCAGGGGCAGCTGCACCAGGATGCCGTCGATCGCGCTGTCGCCATTGAGCAGGCGGATGAGGTCCAGGAGCTCGGCCTCGCTGGTGTTGGCGGGCAGGTCATGGGCGCTCGACACGATGCCGGCCTGGTCACAGGAGCGGCGCTTGTTGCGCACGTAGACCTCGGAGGCCGCCGAATCGCCCACCATGATCACGGCCAGGCCCGGGCGCCGCTTGCCGGCCGCCGCCAGGGCCTCCGTGGCGCGAGCGGATTTCCGCCTTGATTTGCTCGGCCAAAGCCTTCCCGTCGATGATTTTCGCGCTCATGCTCTCAATCCAGGTTGGAATCGCGCTATTGTCGCACGATTGAGGGTTACGTATGATGCGCGGCCCGTCAGAGGCGGGGTAGAATTCAGGGCGACCCGTTCAGGAATCGAATCGGGGCATGGCGCAGTCTGGTAGCGCATCTGCTTTGGGAGCAGAGGGTCGCAGGTTCAAATCCTGCTGCCCCGACCAATTTCAGCAGGTACCGGGCGCCCGTAGCTCAGGTGGATAGAGCACCGGCCTTCTAAGCCGGTGGTCGCAGGTTCGAGTCCTGCCGGGCGCGCCAACGATTTCGATGGTGGACGTAGCTCAGCTGGTAGAGTCCCGGATTGTGATTCCGGCTGTCGCGGGTTCGAATCCCGTCGTCCACCCCATTTTTCGGTTGGGGCCGTTAGCTCAGTTGGTAGAGCAGGAGACTCTTAATCTCTTGGTCGAAGGTTCGACTCCTTCACGGCCCACCAATTCAATAGCTTATGGTCGAGAACGACCTTTCAGCCAATCTGGTGAATATAGTAAGCGCATAGTAACCGCCTTTACACCCAAGTAGACGCTCAGGGTTCGATCTGAACGCGTAAGGCGCCGACAACTCAGCTAAAGCGACGCGGCGTCACTCGCTTACTACGCCAAATTGCATGTTGTTTGCTTGACCGGGCGGGAACACCTAGTGTGCCGTCGTACAGAGCCCTAGGCGGCGATAACGACCTCGGAACTGACAACCCCCCGTTGCTCTTAGTGCAACGTTGCCGCTCTAGGACGCTCAGGAAGCCCACGACGACAAGATCCAAGGAAGCAATTCGATGGCGCTACATCCTGACTTTCCACGATCGCCTTATGTCGTTCTTGCGCCCGAAACACGCTGGTTTCCCGCTACCGAAGAGCTGCGCAGCACCGCCTATGAGAAACTATTGCCTCCACTCGTAGCAAAAATCCGCGAAGAGGTCGAAGCTTGGCGCGCTACGAATTATGCGGGCGCGTCGCCTAATTCCCGTGCCCTCCTAGTGTAGTGGTTTGGCACTGATCACCTGATCGACTAGGCCGATGGCACGCAAAGCGAGTTTCGTTACTACTTCGGGCAGCGCGAAGCGGTCGAAACTGTGATCTGGCTATATGACGTCCGCAGTGCGCGCGACAAGTTTGATCTGCTGCGTTTCGACGGCTCCGGCGCAGTTTCAAGCAACACATTCGATGAGGCCTGGCCCCGATTCACCTAGATGGCGCTGGTCCCGGCGACTACCGGTCCGTCGTTGCCTTCTCTACTCGCCAACTGCTGATTCGGATCCGCAGAGTCTGAGAGTCGTGCGCCGACATAAATACATTGAACGTCGTCATTGAGATCAGCCGCCATTCCCACTGCAGCCGTGGAGAAGATGAATGCCAGGCATAGGGGCCGTCCTCACCCAACTGCATCGACGGACAACCCGTGCGGCACCCCTCATCGAGGCCGCACTCTATTATAGATTGATCGTCCGAAAAAAAACCCTGCAATCACAAGCAACGTCACTGAGGGAATTATGATTACCAAGCCAGCAACGAAACTCTCCCTTGTCATTGCAGCAACTACGGCTGCCCAAAGCATGGAGGTTACGAAGCACAACCCCGCCTTTGCGAGATCTGGCCATTTTCTGTGCGCCGCGCCACGCGAAGCAGAGCTCGATTGCGTCGATGATGTTAGAGTGCGTCGCGCTAGGTGCGAAACAACTAAGACGTATGCAACTGACAATAGCGCCGATCCCCATGCCGGGATCGACTCGCGCAGGACCATAATTACAAGCACGACCCCAACGCCGAACAATATTGAGAAAACAATCAACGCCACAGGCCTTCGAAAAAGGTTAACTAAGGACATGTACTGGCTCCCGATATCCTATCGCTCATGCTATCGGCAGTCTTGTCTATGGGGTTTGAGTAACCCAACACATCGGGAAGGTTGGGAAACCTCTTACCCAACAGGGAATTCGCTTCGGCCCCGAGGACCTGAAATCCTGCACTCGCAGCAGATCGCCACCCGCCACCCCACCCCCAATTGACTAAACCACCTAACCCTTGCATACCGACGCCGACAAGGGCAGTTCCACCCCCGAATCCTGCCACAACTGCACCGGTTCCCATCGCTGCAACGCCTTCCGGTGCAAAGACAACTGTTCCCGCCCCAATAGCGCCTACGTCAATGATCATGCCACCCGTGACACTAACGGCAGAACCAATGGTTGCAGTTACTTTTCCACGATCAATGAACCAGTTACCAACGCTAGTTCCGCGTTGGCATCCCGGCTTCTGACTTTGCGGCCCGTATTTACCTTTGCTCGGATCAGTGGTTCCCGAGGCGCCCGGTGGCGTAGCTTGAGGGTCCAGGTTTGGCTGCGCCGTTGGTGGAGGCGTGGCGGTAATAAGAATCACCTCGCACGGCTCTGTTGGCTGATCTCCCTTGTCCTTGTTGTCAGTACATTCGCCTGTATATCCGCTTGGGTCAATATATGTGAGCGGATTGTTATCTGCGTAGCCGTACCGATTGAAGTCCTGGGTATTCTCAGGCTCTGTAACATAAGGATCGGCGCTCAGGATCCGCCCCGTGATGGAATCTTGAACTCGCCCATTCATGTGAATGAGCCCCATACTGCCGAGCATGGCCTGCCCTGTGTAACCGGTTCGCGTCGCGGCGTTGATCAAAGTGAGGTCCCCTGGAGTCGGTGCGCCCGACCAGGTCGTTGGATTTCGACGCGCACCGAACGGTGCAAAACTTTCACTCACGTAGTTGGTTCCGGCGCTCGTGAGGACGGCGGAGAAGCTCCCCTGATGGTCCTCCAGAGCATAACGCAACGTATTCGTGCCCGCACTGGTGCGACTGTAGATCGCGATCGGCTCGCCATTGGCCATAATGTAATGACGATAATCCGTGACACCCGCTACGATGACGCGCTCGAGGAGTTTCCCCAGGTAGTACGTGGTCTCTGAACCGCTTGGCCCGCTATAACTCTGCCGCCAGTATTGATGATCGGGCCCATAGTCAAAGGTCGACGCCTCGCCCGTGGCATTGATGGTCAGCGGATAGTTATAGCTCGTCCAGCTGATCGCATTTCCGTTGCGCGTAGTCATGTTGCCATTTAGGTCGTAACTGTATGAGTTTCCTGCCCCTGCGGTTTTCACCTGATGTTTGTGGACCGGATCGTACGTCCAGGTGGCCCCGGCATTCACGTCACTCCGAGAGGCGATATTGCCCATCGCGTCATACGCCATCTGTAAACTCGTTGCTCCCGTGCATACCCCGGTGGCGGTCGTATGGTCGAGCCGGTAGACGTTGTCGTAGCAGGCGCTCTCGGTCAGCCCCAGCGCATTGTTCTGCCGCTGTGTGACATTGCCGACCAGGTCGAATAGGTAGGACTGATTGAGAAGACCGGTACCTCCTCCCACGCCGGCCTGATTGGAGCTCATCCAACCCGTCACGGCGTCAATGGAGCGGTTTACGACCACGGCGGTCGGAGTGGTGCCCAACGTCTCTTGCGTCAGCTCACCCATCGCATTGACCGTATTGGCCGTCCAGAACACCGTGGTGAGCGCATTGAAATCCTTGATGGTCTGGAGGTACCCGTTGGCGTATCCATATTGGAGCTTCAAGCGATACGCGGAGGTGCTTATGGGATACGTCAATGTGGCCAACAATCCGGTCGTCGAATCGTAACTCAGATCAAAGTCCTGAGCGCCAATCGGCGAAGGCGTAACTTTTAGTTGAGTTAGCCGTCCCGCGCTGTCAAACGCATACGCCTCGGTGTACGTCGAGCCGCCAGTGGCGGTCACACTCTGAAGCGCACCGATGTTGTGGTTGGCCGCAGTGTTTCCCCACGTCCACGTCGTCGTCAGGTCCGGCTCCGTCCGGGTAGTGGGCCTCCCCAGCGGATCGTAAGGCGAGTAAGAGAAGTTCTGGCTCTTGGCATCCGAATAGTCGGTGAGCTCTCCCAAGGCATCATAGGTGAAACTCCAGGCGCCACGATCAATGTCGCTGGTCGTGCGCTGAAAGGCCCCCAGTCCGTAATCGTACGTCGCGGAGAACAGCGTATTGACCGGAGCCGAGCTGTCCTTCACGGACAGCAAGCTACCGAACGCGTCGTACGCGAAATCCTGGTAATAGCCGTCGTGATCCTTCGAACGGCCCAGATTCCCCGAAACCTGCAAGATCCTTGTGGTCGTCTTGCCTTGCGGATCAGTGATGACAATCGTGCGCCCCTGGTAGCTGGTCGTCGTGGTCTGCAGCGTTGAATTGCTCGCACTGATCGGGCGCTTCGCTTGTGTCAGGCGGTTGGCGACATCGTAGAAAAAGGTATTGTAGTAAGCGGTCGATTGATAGGGCACGGACTGCTGACTTACGCGCCCAAGCGAATCGTAGATGGTCTGCTCAATGGTCCAGGCTCCGGCCAAGTCGGTGTGCTTTTTGTATCGCGCTCGGCCGTACCCGTCGCTGGAGGCGTACCGTTGATTGATCAACGCACCACCGACACCATAGTTCTTGAAATAGGATTCCATTTTCAGATCGGTGAGGGAATTGGAGGTGCCGCACCAGCTGTTGCTCGCGTTACAGGCGCTGTAGTCGGTCGTCGTGTAGGTCCCATCCGGGCGAGTTTCTTTTATCTGGCGAGCGAAGGTGTCTTGATCCCAAGTGGTCTGAATGCCGTTCGGGTCCGTGATACTGGTTTGGACGCCCAGATCGAAGTCATATCCCAACTGCGTGATTTGGCTCAATGCGTTGGTGACAGTCATCGGGAACTGACCCGTCGCCCCCCAATCGGTCAATGTGGTCCGTGCGGTCATGTTATGGCCGGTGATCTTGTCGGATTTCACATTCCCGAAAAGGTCGTACAGCAGGTCCTCGGTCACCGTGTAGGTCCCGCCGCCGGGCTCGACCACCTGCTGCGTCAGTCGGCAATTAGCATAGTCGGGCGTGTATCCCACGGTGCGCGTGATGCTTGGCGCCGTGGTCGAAGACTTGGTCACGGTGGTCTGCGTCGGGAGATTTAGGCACCAGTTGGCCGCGTTCGGCGCAATCGTATTGATCACCGAGGTGGTCCACTGCTGATTGAGGTAAGGCGAGCCGGCGTCATTGTCCGTCACCGTCCGCGTCACGGTGCCAAAGTTGCCGTAGTTGTCCGGGACGGGGTATGTGGTCGCGGTGGTGGTGATGAGAAGGCCGTTCTTCGCTCCGGCGACCTCGTACTCCTGGGCCGTGGTGGCACTGGCATAGGGAAAGTAGCGTTGGTTATTGGCCGTACTGTCGAGCGTCAAGTAAGTGTCAGTATTTGCCACGTGCGAGATCAGGGTCGTGTTATTCGATTGAACCCAATCGTCCCTATACACCATGCCGCGGTCTGGAAATACGCGCTCGAAATAATGGTATCGATACGTGCTGTTGCGGCTATCGACCATGCGCTGAGCATCAAAGCCATTGAACCCCCGTCCCTGGCTGTTTACTTGCGCCCCGTAATACCAGAACGTGTTCGTGAACGTCCCACCCGTGCCATCGGACAGCGTGGCGCTACTGACCACGTACAGCGGTCCGACATAGTCCTCATTCGGGTACGCTGCGTTTGAATATTTCGTGTAGTTATTCTGCGCGATCGATGTATAGATCGGTGATGCGCTGATTGTCCAGCCATCGGTGATTGAAGACAGTAGATCAGGCGGCGATCCAGCACCGTTGTGCGCCCAGTAGGACACGGGCCAGGGCGAGGTGCCGCTGTGATACCCCAAATCGTCCAGGCCATCGCCTTTGACATCGAAGGTGAAATAGTTGCCCGTTGCATTGTAGGGAATGGACGTTGTGATCATCGTGGCGCCGATACCGACGCCCGTCGACAAATACACACCTAAAGTCGTGCCATTTTGGACCAGCAGGTCGGTTCGCCCATCCCCATCCCAGTCCATCGTGCCGACCACGTCGGGTGTGACCACAAATTGGGTTGGAAGTGATCCATCGCAACCGGAGATGTAAACGGTCCTGTTAAGGACGGCATCGGTGCAAGCATCCGAGTTCCAGTTGACGTACAGGACGGTGCTCCTCGACTGGCCGCTGGGCAACGTCACGAGCGTAAATGTCGTGCCCGCTCCATTCGAGAGTAATTCGTAATTGTGGTAAACGATTCCGGGTACGGGTGGGGGTGGTCCAGCCCCACTGCTGGTATCGGTCACAATCTGTAGGCCAACGTCCTTCAGCCCGTCACCGTTAAAATCGAGATATTTCAGGCTCCCGCTTTGCAATCCGGAGTTGGCCTGAATGGAATAGTCCGAGACCTGGAGCGTTGAAAAGGTGTAAGCCGTTGTGGCGGTCGAGGCGAAACTCGGCACTCCGGAGGTGCTGGTGTTCTTTCGTGTCGTCACGCTCCCAAAATACAAGGTGACCAGGTCCGCCAAACCGTCCCCGGTGATATCGGCCAAAACATATTGATGCGCCGTGCTGTCGTGCGAGAGCCCCGTGGTTTGGCCACTGAAGGCGGTGCCGTTCCATTGGTAGTACCACCAGGTCCCGCCATTGTTGGCCAAGATTCCGTCCGATCCCTTGCCCAGCAAATCCCCGAAGGTCGCTCCCAGGTCGGGCACGCCCGTATTGATCGGCGCGCCATAGCCGGTTCCATTGGACAGGGCCGCATACCAAGTCGAGCCCACGAAGTAGAGCAGATCGGGTCGGCCGTCACCATTCAGGTCATACTGCGCCCTGACGGTCCCGGCACTCGAGGACTGTATGGAGGTCGAACTGGAGGCTACGCCGGCCGTACCAGGCTGATAGGCGATCGCTGTGGGCGAAAGGCAATCGGTCTGGGCCGTGTCCGCGCATTCCTTCACTTGGGTGAGCCGCAAGCGTCCCGTCGTCGGCGCAGGCAGATACGTGAAGGCGTACCTCTTGATCGTGGTCCCGGCGGCATTGGCGATGGTGATGTTGGACAGGAGCGATGCATTCAGGGTCAGATGACCCGTAATGTATCTATAGATCGAACTTTGATACTGGTTTGTTGCGTAGGTGAATTTCATCGTGTAGCTGTAGCTGCTCGACCCATGGCTGATCGGAGTCCACGAAATAGTTTGAGGGACGGTCGCTCCTGCGAGGTTTGACCCGGGCGGTGCGTAGCTGATGGTCATCGTGTTGCCGGCACGGTCCGTCACCTTGCTGAGCATCCAGGCCAAGATCGTCGTCACCCCGGAGGCGGGAGTGACGGCCGAATTTCCGCCGCTCCCATAGGTGTAGGTCAACCCATCCGCGCCCTGGACCGTAAAGGACGCCGGTCCGGTTCCCCCCGAGCCCACCTGGCCTACGGCGGTGACGTTGGAGAAATTGGCAATTTCCGTCTGATAGGTCGACCCCGCCGCTCCGTAAGTGCCGCCGGTACGCCGAAGCCGATTGCCGTCGAGGCAGAACACATCGCTGGCGGTCAGCGTGATCGGTGCGCCGACCCCGTCCTGCGCCACGGTCTTATTGCAACGTTCGATGGAACTCAATCCGCTCAAATACCAGCCCGCGCCCACGGGCCCATTGCCTGCGTTGCTGTCGTACGACAGAGCTATGTGGGGCTGCAGACTCCGCGGCCCGGGCGGTGCCCAAATGGGGAGTGTGTAGGTCGCAGCGCCCGTCGGCGAGACGCTAAATGTGCCCGGCGTACGCCCTGATGCAGCCAATACGGGACTGAGTAAGCCCATCGGGCACACAAGAAGGACCCCCATCCACAACGCATGGCTCATCTTAGGCATGACATTTCCTTGGAACACCCCATGAAGGCGCGACGCATTGACCGATTCGCTATTGGAAACCCACCGTAGTGAGGTTCCTCGGCGCTGGGCGGAGCACGCGTTGCATATACGTGATTCGCCAAGCCCGGCGGACTCCCACATTTCTCATCGTTCGGCCTCTTGACGGGCGATGGCGAGATTTGGGCCGACTTTACCACGACTGGGATTACTATCAACCAGCGGTTTGCGAAATTGTGTTTTCCTTCAAGTCCGGGCGAGATACCGAAATCACCGTGCAGTGTGCGTCACCGATGCTCGGAGTCCGGCACCGTGGGGTCTTGTGCCGAGGGGCTACCCGCATCGGGCACTGGGGTGTTCGTGGGCTCGGGCGGATACACGGCCTCCCGTGTTCCGGGCTGCGGCGCACTGAGTGAATCGTCCCGAGTCCCCGTAATCCGAAGATCAACGACTCCCGGTACGCGCTTAGGCTGCATGATTTCGGAAGTCGCGGGCCCTAAACTAAATGATGACGCACTGGCCAGCTGAGTCGGCTCGGGCTCGAATCCCTCCGTGATTCCTCCGGAGTGGTAGGGCTCGGAATCAAAGCTCAGTATCAACTTATCGGCGAACACCGACGGGTCGGGGGGTGCCGGCAAGGGGGAGGCGGTCTGGATGGCCGCGGCGAGTGAGGCCTGCCAGCGCCCATCCCCATTGCACTCCACTATCATCACCTCGCGTACATCGCCTTGTTTGCCCTGTGTAATCTGCACACGGCACCTAAATGGTGAATCAGCTAAGGGGCTGCGTGGCCTAACCCAGGCCCGCTCGATGCGAGCGATGACTTGGCCCATGTAGCGCCCGAATAGCATCGCATGCCCGGCGGCATCGCCCGCCGCCTCAGGGACCGCATCCGGTGCATCCTGATCCGCGGTCAGGCTCCGTAAGTCCAGAGCAGGAGTCAGATCGGGACTGATAACCTTCACCGCGGAGGATGTTGAAGTCAGTCCACGCGAGGCCAATTCCTCGGGCAGCGCGTTGGCGTCAGATTCCATGGTCGGCACATTCACGAGGATCATTGTCATCACGGGCTCTGCTTGAGAGACCATCGCGCTAGCTCCCGCTCCTTGTGCATTGGGTAGCCGCACCCTCGTTGCCGATGCGCCCAGCACGAGTGGGAGAATCAGCACCCCGTGCAAAAGCACTGAACTTAGCGCCGTGACAGACCAAACAGCACCATGGCGCCGTCCTAGGGTCGTGCGGCGCATCGAGGCGGTGGATACGGTGCCCGCGTGTTCTGAACACGGGATACCCTGTCGCGCGATCTTCGAGACCAAACTGACTTCCTTTTTCGACTCGCCTTCGTGCGTACGCACTTTATTTCGTCGCTCCGTCGGGCTCCGGGATCGGAAGACGGTCGAAAGACAGGGAAGAAATCAACCGAGTGAACGCCAGCCGCTCGGAGAGTGCCCCGAAATTTCTTTTTTTTGTGTCGCTACCCGAGTATAGCCGGATCTGTGCGGTAGAATTCTATCCTGATTCTTTGAGGGGCGGCCAAGAGACTTTGGGGTGTGGCGATTCGTACTCGCCGGCCCAATCAATTCGTCAATTCGTGCACATCTCTACAGCGATTGGAGGCAAAGACTCCGTCTCAATCACAAAGGGGTCAGCCGCCTTGTGCACGCAACGCGCGATTACACTGCGGAGCCGTACGCGCCGACCCGCGGCGCCCAACGCGTAGTCTGCAAACTGTAGTTAGGTGAGGCGAT
>CAVPOP010000005.1:0-1276155 GCA_963707115.1 uncultured Gammaproteobacteria bacterium | reverse complement strand
CTGGCAGCTTCATTGTTCAAGTATCTACGCCGACCCCAGAACACTGTCAATCAGGTTCAAGGAGGGTATCCCGGCACGTGACATATTCAACCGCTTCGAAGTTGCACCAAGGCGCGAGATGCCAAACGGGATTTCTGGTCAATCCCAACGGCTCCGCTCAACGCATGACGGCAGCGCAACGACAATGGAATGAGCGAAGCGTGCGCGACGCATTTATACAACGGCGCAGGGCCCGTCGGGCAACTACAAAACCCCGTTGTACCGGGATAAGATGACCATTCAACGAAAGATGCAGCATGTCTAACCCGATCACAAATCAGATATTGGCAGCGGGTGTCCAGAAGATTATTAACGATTATGGTGCTGCAATAGAGTTTCACAAATCAACATTTGCGGACGTCTCCGAACTGCCATATCCAAAGCCCGTGATCAAAGCAGCCATGATTGCCGCGATGCAGATAGTCCAAGACGAGAATGCTAGAGAAGCTCTCAAGACTAACTTCGTACTACTGGCTGATTGGCAGGAGGACATCGGCCCGGGTCCACACGATTTGGATGTCGCAGACCGGCCCGGCGAGACGATTCAGGAGCACGCAAAACGCTTTTCGGAAACGGCCCCGGCATATATGGCGATTTTGAAAAGAGTCACTACGGAGATGCAAGGACTGCTCGCCGAACTGAAATCGCTCGGATTGTAGTGCGGCTGAAGTCGCAAACTACGCTGCTACCATCTGGCGATGGCTCCGGTCGCCTGCCCTGTTGGACCGTCTGCAGGCCTCTGAAACCGAACTGGAGCATTTGCGCGACGCAGCTAGGGTAGTAGACGTACACGCGGCAATGGCCGCCCTGCCAGATGCGGTGAACCGTTGTCGGACCATGGTGGCAGACTTTGGAAACGCGCCTATTGATGTCGCCTGCGCACGGGAGGTGCCGCGGGGAATCGTGGGATCGATATCGGTGCGTCCTAGCGCCGACGGCCTACCAGTCGCTGAAATTGGCCTAAGCCACCAAGTGCCCCTCGCGGCACTTGCCGGGGGAGCATCCCAGATAGGCTTGGTAGCGGGGGCGGAAAACTTGCCCCAATGGACTTGTCTTTAGGTCGCCACTTTGTCGGAGTGTTACGTTGTATGCAGCTCGGACTGAAGCTGCGGGTTACCGCAGGCCATCCCCGCCGCACTTATCTGACGGCAGCCGACGGCCTTGGGAGAAATGGCGCGAGCCGCCAGATCAGGGCCCCTCTGGCTTTCGACTACTTACGAAAATGAACGCGGTTGACGGCATGTGCAAGTTCTTCTAGTGTCGATCGTAACAATTCCAAGAAGTCGAAAGGCGGGATCATCCCATGAGCGCAAGGGTCGATCGCAACTACACCCGTTGGCTGGTCGCGCGGCTTCTCGCATTGGTCGTGATAGTGGCTTCGATGCCCATCGGGGCGCGGGTGACCGTGACGATCTCACCGGCAACGCTGACGACGGTCACGAATGCGACTGAGGTATTCACGGCCAGCATTTCCGGTAGCACCAACACCGCAGTCACCTGGCAGGTCGGTGCGGTGCAGGGCGGCAACGCGACCGCCGGTGTCATCTCCACTACTATGCCCGGAACCACAGGCGAGGCTCTTTATCTTGCGCCCGGGGCCATCCCCACGGGAGGATCGGTCACCGTCACGGCGGTGTCTCAGGCGGATCCGTCCAAGTCCGCCTCTGCACTGCTCACCATCCAAGCGCCCTCGCGCTCGGGTGTCACCTATTACGTCTCCACCGGCGGCAGGGACTCCAATGCCGGCACTCTCGCCGCGCCGTTCCGCACGATCCAACACGCGGCCAACACGGCCGCGGCGGGCGACACCGTTCAGGTGCGCGCCGGGGTCTACAACGAGAAGATCACGCTGCCGGCATCGGGAAATGCGACCTCGGGGTACATCAGCTTCATGAGTTACCCAGGGGAAACCGCGGTCGTCGATGGCAGAGGCATCAGCTGCTGTGGCAGCACCGGCCAGGACGGCCTGTTTCACCTGACCACCAACAGCTACATCATTATCCGGGGATTCGAGATCCGGAACTATCAGAGTGGCAGCAAGTCCACGCCGGTGGGCATCGACTTCGAAGGCGCCGGCAGCTATGTGCAGCTCCTCAACAACCATATCCACAACATCGCGGCGACCGGCCGGTCCTGCAGCAGCGCAAATGCGCTCGGAGTTGCCATCTACGGGCGACAGGCGCCTGCCTCGATCAATCACTTTACCTTCAGCGGCAACGAAGTGGATCACAACACCACCGGTTGCAGCGAGACTGTGACGGTCAACGGCAACGTGCAGTACTGGGTGGAAAGCAACAACCTCATTCACGACGACAACAACATCGGCATGGACTTCATCGGCTTCGAGGGCACGGCGCCGAACGTGCGTTACGACCAGGCGCGCGACGGCTGGAACTTCGGCAACACCATCTACAACATCAGCTCGAGCAACAACCCGGTCTACACATCCAACTGCTGGTGCGCCGACGGCTTCTACGCCGATGGCGGCACCCGCATCATCGTCGAGCGTGATCTGGTGCACGATGTGGACATTAACGAGGCAGCCAGCGAGCACTCCGGGCACGACAGCAGCTACGTCACCATCCGCAACAGCGTGATCTACAATATGCACGCGCCCGGCATTTCCATCGGCGGGTACTCGAGCAAGGTGGGCGGATCGGACCATGTCGTCATCGTCAACAACACTCTCTACCACGACTCGACCCGGGTGTCCGGGCAGGGGGAATTCCAGATCCAGTATCACGCCAGCACCAGCATGATTCGAGAACAACGTGGTGTACGCGACGCAGGTGCTGCTGGTGAATGACTACACCAACTCCTCCAGCAACCCCGCCAGCCTGGATTACAACGACTGGTTCTATACCGCGGGCGCTGGCGCCGCGAGCTTCGTCTGGCAGCGGGCCTCCATCACCGACTATGCCAGGTACCAGTCCAAATCGGGACAGGATGCCCATTCCCCGTTTGCTGATCCGCTGTTTCTGAACCGGACTGCCACCCCGCCCAATCTGAACATCCGTGCGAGTTCGCTCGCCGTGAACCTGGGCAAGAACTTGGGGCCCGATGTAGTCGGCGTCCTCGATTTCAACGGCAATGCGCGCGTCAACGCCAACGGTCAACTGAATGCCGGAGCCTATCAGCAGTGAATCCGTGGGCCGGCGCTCGGCACCGCGCTCAGTTCGGGCGGCAGCGGTTTTGCTCGAAGCCGCAGGAGTTTGGTAAAGACCTATTGGTTGGTAGCGGGGGCGGGATTTAGGACTTATTTTCCCGCACGAACACTCAGGATACGGCTCATCTAGGATCGTGCCGAGCCGGGCATTGGCCTCTCACCGACAGCGATCTTGCACCTTAAAAACACCGAATGATCCCAATTGGGGTTCCAATTTGGGAATGACCACCAGACCTGTCGGGCCTAACGCTTGTGCAACCCTGCCGCCAGGTTGGCCCAGTCTTCCTTGCTGAGGATAGCCTTGATCCGGAACCGAGTATCGAGAAAATTTCGATCCATCTCATGAAAGGTCTCGTCGAGCTTTGCATCCAACTGATCGACTTCCGCTCTCGTGGTGTCGTGACGCTCTAAGGACCCTAACAGCCCTTTTTGATCCTTAATGACCGCCTTGTCCTGCTCCTTCAGCGTCTTGTTCCACAAATCGATCTCAGTTAGCGCGCCCTTCTTGCGATCTTCATCCGCCACCACACTCTTGATGGCCTTCTCGAAATCCGCGGGCGAGTGGCCCTGCAACGCAAGCATGCTTGAGCTTCCCCCGAAGAACAGGTATGTCAATACCAGCGCGATAATCATTTCGATTCCTCTTGCGCTGTGCGGGCTTCCCCGACTCCTTCGTACATTTTCGCTTCCGCCTTGCCGATCGGGCCCCACTCTCTATCGGTGGCCAGCGAGGCCAGTTGGAAGTGCAAATCGAGAATTTGATTCCGTGCCCGAATGCGATCGGTATCGAAGTTCGTGAACAATTGGTCGAACGCGGCGCGCGGTGCGTCGTAGTCAGCATTGACCGA
Source organism: uncultured Gammaproteobacteria bacterium (assembly GCA_963707115.1). GTDB lineage: Bacteria > Pseudomonadota > Gammaproteobacteria > Steroidobacterales > Steroidobacteraceae > FEN-1191. Next base: position 1,272,102 of record CAVPOP010000005.1, on the reverse strand, counting down.
TTGATATTTTGCGATGAACGCCGACGCCTCCTCGTTAAAGCGGGTCTGCACCGCCTCGATTTGATCGACGAGCTTCATCATCTGCTCCCGGCGCCCCACATCGGCGACTTCGCTGGAGATCAGTTGGCGTAGCTTCTGGGATGTGCGCTCGGTCGTTTGTTCGGGACTTGGCGCAGCGCTTTTGCAACCGAGTGATGCCACCGAGGTGAGACAAATCAGTACCCCAATGAGCGCAGTAGCGACGCGATTTCGGGTGGGCACGGTTAATCCAGTCTTTTGTGAGGGTGCCCGTGATGGCTTCGCTGGATGTCCAGCATCTTGGCGCTTGTTGCGAGCGTCTCTAAACGCATCAGGCTGTAACTTTCGGAGATTGCATGGGATGTCCGGCGCCACCCAGGCGGCCATTGTGACCGTCTGGGCGGCGCGCAACACTTCAGTTCCCCGTCGGCAGGGTCAGGTTAACTCCGTCGTTCTTGAGTTGGTCTCGCAGCCATTGAAACTTCTGGTAATTCGAAATGGTGATGGGACCTGTGTAGCCATCGCTTTGCAACTTACGCGGCGGGTACTGAATATAAGTCTTCATTACTTTATTTAGCTCTTCACCCATTTTCGGCCCGAGCCAGGTCCGTTCTGTGAAGTTGTTCATGAAGAGGTCATAGCGTTCCTGCGGGTCAGCCCACAAGTCGAAAATTTGCGGAACTGTGGCGACATACGCTTCTGGACCCTTCCAACCGAGATTGCTGTCCACGGCCAGACCACCTGTCTTCACGCCATCGTCTCCCCGGATATTGAACACAAACTTGTAGTTATGCCACCGGACTGCGCCAGGAAGCAGCTCATTCTCGGTAAAGTAATACCAGACGTCACGCTCGCTCTTGCCGGTACCGAATAAAACGGGTGACATGTCGAAGCTGTCGAAGATCGTCGGCTGACCTTCGAGATCCTTTTCCGGCAACTTGATACCAGCCATTGCTGAAAAAGTGGCCATGAAATCCAGTCCGCCAAGAATGTCGTAATTTCTGCTTCCCGCCTTGACTTTGCCCGGCATCCAGGCGATTGCGGGAACTCGGTTGCCGCCTTCGCGGTCGGTACCCTTGGTGCCGCGGAACGGCGTATAGCCGGCGTCCGGATAGACGTCTTGCCACGCACCATTGTCTGTTGTCCAGAACACGAGCGTGTTGCCTTTATCAAGGCCAAGCTGCCGGACCTTATCCAGTATGTGGCCGATGCGTGCGTCGTTCTCGACGATGGAATCCGCAAACTTGCTCTTGCTTAACGACTTATGAATGAAATCCGGGTGCGGCATGTTCGGCTGATGCACCTTCATGAAGTTGACGTTGATGAAGAACGGCTTGTTCGGAGTCTTGGCCGCATCATCAAGAAACTCCAATGCGGCTTTCTCGATATAAGCGTCCAGGAAGGGAATACCGACGACGCCTTCCTTGCCGTTGATCACGGGCGTATCCACGTATTGGCCGTTGACCTTAAAGTCCTCGTGCGCCGTCTCGCCGCCATTTCCGCTCATCATCCCCTTGGTTACCCGGTTAAACATTGCGCGCAGATCGTCCGGCATGTCGGGGAACCACGTAGGATCCCCGTAGGTGTAGGCGTTCAAGTGATAAATGCCCATGTACTTCATCACGTCATAGCCGTGGGCGTTGGGCAGCGCATAGTCTGCCTCCCCCAAATGCCATTTCCCGGTGAAGTAGGTCTTGTAGCCGGCCGTTTTCAACTGGGACGCGAGTGTCCATTCCGCCTTGGGGAGTCCGCCGCCTTGACCCTGGAAAGCCACCGTGGTCATTCCGCTACGATTCGGATACCGCCCGGTCTGCATCGCCGCTCGACCGGGGGTGCAACTCGGCTGTGCGTAGAAGGAGAAGAAAGTCATGCCTTCGTCAGCCATCTTGTCAATGTTGGGGGTAGGCATGCCACGGCCGATGCCTCCGCCATAGGGACCGGCATCGCCGTAGCCGAAGTCGTCGGAGACGATCAGTATGATGTTGGGTTTGGTGCTCTTTTGCGCAAACGCCGCGGTCCCAGAAAGAAGTAGTACGGACGCGGTCAACAGACCGACCAGAATTTTCATAGTGATGTTCCTCGGGAATTTATGGCCCCAAGCGCCAACTGATTTCCTGCCTTTGCCGGCTGCTGCTTCTTCTTACGTCAACGGGCTCCACGGTTACCTTGGACCGAGGCAGTGACTAAGTCAATTAGAATTCCGTGGCGCGCTTCGTTGCCGTCCGCGCCTATGAGTATAAGAGTGAGGTGATCATAGGCGCGGACGGCAAAGTGGCAGGTGCCAAGGTTCTCATTGATGAGGTCCAGGCCCGGTGGGCCGGCTGATTCCCGATGATGGCAGTTTGACTGCCGAATTTGACCTACAGGCGGATCGGCTGCTGGCAGCAGCCGACGCGAAAATGTACTACCGGGCACATAGGTAACACTTTTTCCGAGCACATGGGTAACACTTTTGGGCATTTGCGGGAGACGCGCTATGCCTTGGAAGGAGTTATCCGCGATGGACGAGAGGATGCGGTTTGTCACCCGCTTGGTGGAAGGCGAGAAGATGGCCGTGCTTTGCCGGGAGTTCGATATCTCTCGCAAAACCGGCTACAAGATCTTTAATCGCTATAAGCACTCAGGCCTTGAAGGGCTGACTGATCGGAGCCGCCGTCCCTACCGGCACGCGAACCGTCTGCCCTTCCAGATCGAGCAGTTGATCCTGCAGCTCAAGGAGAGGCACTCGAGCTGGGGTGCGCAGAAGATCCGCGACAAGATCAAGCTGCTCCACCGCAGGATCGCCCTGCCGGCCATCAGCACCGTGCACGCCGTCCTCTATCGCCATGGCCTGGTGAGCAACCGTGGGCGCCCGCGCTACCGGGCCCAGGGCACGGTGCTGTCGGCCGCGCAAGCGACCCAACGAGCTGTGGTGTGCCGATTACAAGGGCGAGTTCATGCTCGCCGATCGACGGTACTGTTATCCGCTGACCATCACCGACTTTGCCAGCCGCTACCTGCTGTGCTGCGATGCTCTGGGCACCACTCAGGAAGTGCTGGCGTTTACCGCCTTTGAGCGGGCCTTCAAGGACTTTGGGCTGCCCGCGGCGATACGTACCGATAACGGTGTCCCCTTCGCCAGCCGCAGCGCCTTCTTTGGCCTGTCCAAGCTCTCGGTGTGGTGGCTGCGCTTAGGGATCGGCATCGAGCGCATCAAGCCCGGCAACCCGCAACAAAACGGGCGCCATGAACGCATGCATCTGACCCTGAAGAAGGAAGCGACCAAGCCGGCCGGCAAAAACCTGCTCCAGCAACAGGCCAAGTTCGATCACTTCATCGACTACTACAACCGAGAGCGCCCTCACCAGGCGCTAGAAGGTCGATGCCCGGCTCAGCTGTACCAACCCTCGCGCCGACCCTACACCGGCTTGAGCGATCTGGACTATCCCTTCCATGATCGCACCATCACCGTCACCACCTGCGGGCGCATCTGCTTCAAGCGGCGTAAGATCAATCTCAGTCAGGTCTTCGCCGGACAAAATGTCGGCATCAAGGAGATCGCCGAGCAGATCTGGCTGGTCAGCTTTATGCACTACGACTTGGGGTTCTTCGATCATCAGGCCGATCGCGTCGAGTGTGCCCCAAACCCGTTCGGTGCCCACCTGTTACCCATGTCTCCGGAATGAAATGGGTACCATGTCCCCGGTTAGGACCCAAATAAGTGTGGTAGCGGGGGTAGGATTTGAACCTACGACCTTCGGGTTATGAGCCCGACGAGCTGCCAGACTGCTCCACCCCGCACCTGAAGGGCCGCGCATTCTACACCAATCCTGCCGAATGAGAAGCCGGCGCAGAGCGATCGGCCGGGCACGCCTCTCGGGGATGAACTACCGCCTACGCCAATGAGCTAACCGATAAGACTAGTACACAGCGCTAGCAGAGCATTGGGCATAATGCCCAGGGCGAGCACGGCGGCCGCGTTAAGCGCCAGCGCGCTGCGGGTCAACGGCTGCCGTCCGATTGGAGTCTGGGTCCTTCCGGCGTCAAAGTACATATACCAGATGACCCTCAAGTAATAGTAGGCGCCCACCACCGAGGCCAATACGGCGAGGGTAGCCAGGCCGGCATGGTGCGCGTGGAGGAGCGACTGGATGATCCAGAGTTTGGCCCAGAAACCGGCAAAGGGTGGGATACCGGCGGTCGAGAACATCAGCACCAGCATCAACAGCGCCAGCATCGGATCGCGCGCCCCCAGGCCCTTGTAATCATCCAACTCCTCGGCCTCCCCGTCGCTGCTTGCCGCCAACAGGACGACGGCAAACGAACCGAGGGTCGTCAGCACGTACACCAGTGTGTACGCCAGGGCGGCGCGGTAGCCGCCGCTGTTGGCGGAAATAAAGCCCAGCAGGATGAAGCCCACGTTGGCGATCGCCGAATACGCCAGCATGCGGCGGATACTTCGTTGTGCGATCGCGATCAGGTTTCCGGCCAGGATCGAGAGCACCGCCAGAACGGTCAGCATCTGCACCCACAGGGCCGGGTCCGCCCCCAGACCATAGGTCAGGAGCCGCATCACCAGCGCAAATGAGGCGAGCTTGGGCGCTGTCGAAATCAAAAGGGTAACGCTGGTTGGTGCACCGTGATACACGTCGGGCACCCACATATGAAACGGCACCGCACCGAACTTGAAGGCCACCGCCACCACGATAAAGGTTACGGCGATGACAAATCCCGCGCCGTGTGCGGCACTGATAGTTGCGAGCTTATCGAGGCTCAGGCTGCCGGTCAGGCCGTACAGCATCGACATGCCATACAACAGTGCGCCTGAGGCAATGGCGCCGAGCACGAAGTACTTAATCGCCGCCTCAGCAGACACGCCGGAGTCGCGGTCAAAAGCCACCAGCGCATAGAGTGAGAGCGCCAGCAGTTCCACCCCCAAATAGACGGTAAGCAGGTTGTTCGCCGACACCAGCACGCAAATGCCCAGCAGCGCAGTCAGGGCAAGAACCTGATACTCGCCGCCGACTATTCCCCGGCGCTCCAGATAGGCCTGTGAATAGAACAACGCCAGGCCCACACTGAGAAAGGCGGCCAGCTTGAGGAACATGCCCAGGCGATCAGCCACATACAGGCCGTCAAACAGCACGGTGCGCTCCGGCACTGCTCCCAGGCTCACCGTCAGCCAGGCGCACACTGCCAGCAGCACCAGCGACAGGGCCGGAGTGAGCTGGCGGCGCCAGGGGCCTGCAAACACGTCAACGAGCAGCACGATACAGATAGCCAGGCCCAGCGATATCTCCGCGATCGCGGGACGCAGCGCTACAAAAGTCATGGCGGCCTCGTTCATGTCTAGCCCGCCGGTATTTTGCTGATCGACAGTTGCTGCAGCAGGTGCTGGGCCGAGGCCTCCATCGTCCGCACCAGCGGCGCCGGCCAGAGACCGACCAGCAGTACCGCCGCGGCCAGGCTGGCCAGCACCAGATACTCGCGGCCGTTCAGATCCTTCATTGCCGCGACCTGTTTGTTGGCTATCGGTCCGAAGATCACCCGCTTGACGAGCCAGAGCGTGTAGGCCGCGCCCAGGACCAAGGTTGTGGCGGCCAGGAAGGCGTACCAGAAATTCGCCTTGTAGGCGGCCAGTATCACCAGGAATTCCCCCACGAAACCCGAGGTGCCCGGCAGACCGGAATTGGCCAGCGCAAACAACACCATGAAGGCGCCGAACCTGGGCATGACGTTGATGACCCCGCCATAGGCGCTGATCTCGCGGCTGTGTAAGCGGTCGTACATGACCCCGATGCACAGGAACAGGGCCCCGGAAATCAGCCCGTGCGAGACCATCTGCACCATCGCGCCATCGAGCCCGTTAATTGCACCGCTCAGCGTGCCGGTGGCGCCCTGGATGTCAAAGGCCAGAAAGGCGCCGAGCGTGACGAATCCCATGTGCGCCACGGAAGAGTAGGCAATGAGCTTCTTCATGTCGGTCTGCATCAGAGCCACGAAGCCAATGTAGACGATTGCGATCAGGGACAACGCGATGACCAGCCAATCGAGCTCGCGACAGGCATCGGGCGTGATCGGCAGGCTGAAGCGCAGCAGGCCGTACCCGCCCATCTTCAACATGATCGCGGCGAGTATCACCGAGCCACCGGTGGGCGCCTCCACGTGCGCGTCCGGGAGCCAGGTATGCACCGGCCACATCGGGACCTTGACGGCAAACGCCACCAGGAACGCCAGGAAGATCAGGCGCTGCTCGGGCAGCCCGAGCGGGAGCGACTGAAAACCGCCGATCGTGTAGTCGCCGGACTGCAGGTAGAGGTACACCAGCGCCACCAGCATCAGGACCGATCCCAAGAACGTGTACAGGAAGAACTTGAGCGTCGCGTACACGCGCCGGGGTCCGCCCCAGATGCCGATGATCAGGAACATCGGTATCAGCATCGCTTCCCAGAAAAAGTAGAACAGCAAGGCGTCCATGGCGCAAAACACGCCGATCATCAAGCCCTCGAGGATCAGAAAGGTCGCGTAATACTGGGCGGCGCGCTTGTCGATAACGCTCCATCCGGCGATAACCACCGGCACGGTCATGAACGCGGTCAGCGCGATCAGCGGCAGGGAAATGCCGTCGATCCCCAGGTAATACTCAGCGTGCAGCTGCGGGATCCAGCGGACGCGCTCCATGTACTGAAAGGCCGCCGTGGTGCTGTCGAACCCCTGCCACAGCGGCAGGCACAGGAGCAAGGTGGCCAGCGCGACGGCCAGCGCCACCCAGCGCGCCAGCCCGGCGCGCGCATCCCCGAGCGCCAGCACGACGATCCCGCCGCCGACGGGCAGCCAGATGAGCAGTGAGAGTAGACCGGTACCGTGCATGCCGCTGCAGTGCCTCTAGACGCGAACCAGGAACCAGCCCAACAACAGCACCAGTCCGACGATCATCCAGAATGCGTACGAATAGAGGAATCCGCTTTGCATCAGGCGCGCGCGCCCCGCAAACCAGGCCACCGCGCTGGCCGAGCCATTGACCAGGGTGTTGTCGATCACGGCCTGATCGCCACCGCGCCACAGGGCCAGGCCCAGTCCGCGGCTGGCACGGGCCAGTACGTTTTCGTTGAACCAGTCGAAATAGTATTTGTTGACGAGCAGGCGGTATAGCCAGCCCGCCCGCTGCTGGAGCAGGTCGGCCAGGTCCGGGCGGCGCAGCACGAAGTACCAGGCACTGAGCACCCCGGCCACGGCGAGCCACACGGGCAAAGTGGTCACCGAGTGCAGAGCAAATGCCGTGGGTCCGTGGAATTCGCGGCCGACCTCGGCCACGACATTGTTGGCATCCAGCACCTGGATGGCGCCGCCGAAGAATCCACCGAACAGCTCGGGAACGACGGTGACAAAGCCGATCAGCAACGAGGGGATGGCGAGTGCCACCAATGGACCCTTCATGTTCCAGCCCACATCGTGAAAGGTCTCCTCGGCATGGTGGTCGAGACGTGAAGCGCCATGGAAGGTCATGAAAACGAGACGGAAGGTATAGAGCGCCGTCACGAACACGCCGGCCGTCACACAGAAGAAGGCGTAGCCGGCGCCGGCGCGATGCGAGTCCCGCACGGCTTCGATAAGCGTGTCTTTCGAGTAGAACCCGGAGAAGAACGGTGTACCAATGAGCGCCAGTGCGCCGATGAGGCAGGTCCAGTAGGTCACCGGCATGCGGCGCCGCAGCCCACCCATCTTGCGCATGTCCTGCTCATGGTGCATGGCGACGATCACGGCACCGGCCGCGAGGAACAGCAGCGCCTTGAAGAAGGCGTGCGTCATCAGGTGAAAGATGGCGATACTGTAGGCCGAAACCCCCAGCGCCACCGTCATGTAGCCGAGCTGCGAGAGCGTGGAGTACGCCACGACCCGCTTGATGTCGTTGTTGACAATGCCCAAGAATCCCATGAACAGCGCCGTGGTTGCGCCGATGATCATCACGAACGAGAGCGCGGTCTCGGAGTGCTCAAACAGCGGCGACATGCGCGCCACCATGAAGATGCCCGCGGTCACCATGGTGGCGGCGTGGATCAGGGCCGAGATCGGCGTCGGGCCTTCCATTGAATCGGGCAGCCAGACGTGCAAGGGGACCTGCGCCGACTTGCCCATGGCCCCTACGAACAGGCAGATGCAGATGGTGGTCAGCGCCGGCCAGCCGGCGGTGCCCGGCACGTGCAGGGTGTGCTGCGCAATCTGCGGCGCCTGGATGAAGGCGCTCTGGTAGTCAAGCGAGCCGGTGTAGTAAAGCACGCCGGCGATGCCGAGCAGGAAGCCGAAGTCCCCGACGCGGTTGACGAGGAAAGCCTTCAGGTTGGCGAACACCGCGCTCGGTCGCGTGTACCAGAAGCCAATCAACAGGTACGACACCACGCCGACTGCCTCCCAGCCAAAGAACAGCTGCAGGAAGTTGTTGGCCATCACCAGCATCAGCATCGCGAAGGTGAACAGGGAGATATAGGCGAAGAAGCGCTGGTACCCCGCATCTTCGTGCATGTAGCCGATCGTGTAGACGTGCACGCACAGCGACACGAACGTCACCACCGCCATCATCAGGGCCGATAACCGGTCGATCAGGAACCCCACCCGCATCGGCAGGCCGTCGCTCACCAGCCAGGTGTACACGGTGCCGTCGAAGCCGGGCGAGCCGTGCAGCAGTGCGTACAACACCATAAGCGACAGTGCGCACGAGGCCGCGACTGCCGCAATGGTCACAGCCGCCGCTCCCCCACGCCCGATCAGCCGGCCGCCCAGGCCGGCCATGATGGCCGCGGCCAGGGGCAGCATCGGAATGGCCAAGAGCAGGTGTGGGTTCACGTTTAGCCGCGCAGGGTGTCGAGGTCTTGGACATTGATGCTGCGCCGCTCGCGGAACAGCACCACCAGAATGGCCAGGCCGATGGCCGATTCAGCGGCCGCCACGGTCAATATGAAGAATACGAACACCTGGCCGTCGAGCTGGCCGAGGAAGCGGGAAAAGGCCACGAAATTGAAATTGGCTGACAGCAGCAGCAATTCGATGCACATCAGCAACAGCAGCACGTTCTTGCGGTTAATGAAGATTCCTGCCACCGACAGTGCGAACAGGACGGCCGACAGCGTCAGCATGTGACCCAGCGTGATCATGGCGGCGTGCCCCCGGACTTCATCTTGACCAGGCGCAGCCGGTCGCGGGCGCGCACCGCGACCTGCGCGCTGACATCCTGCACCTTCAGGCCGCGGCGCGGCCGGAGAGTCAGCGAAATCGCGGCGATGATCGCCACCAGCAGCAACAGGGCGGCGATTTCTATCGCGTAGGCGTAGCGGGTGAACAACGCGGTACCGAGGGCGGTGGCATTGCTGTAGCCGGCCGGCAACGGCACGGCGCCGCGGGTGACGTCCAGGCCCAGGCGCCGCTGCGCGATGACCCCGACGATCTCGGCAATTACCGTCGCGGTCACGATCCACCCTAGCCAGGCATGGCGGGTAAATCCACGCTTCAGTTCCTCGACGTTGATGTCGAGCATCATGACGACAAACAGGAACAGCACCATGACGGCACCCACATAGACCAGCACCAGCACGATCGCCAGAAACTCGGCCTCGATCAGCAGCCACAGCACCGCGCTGGTGAAGAAGCACAGCACCAGGCTGAGGGCCGCATGGACGGGATTGCGCGTGGTGATGACACCCACGCCCGCTGCCACCAGAATGGTGGCAAAGCTGTAGAACAATACCGGGACCAGCATGTGTCTCCCCTCCCCTCTGGGCGCCTAGCGGTAGCGCGCGTCAGCCGCCTTGTCGGCGCTGATCATGGCCTCGTACCGGTCGCCCACCGCCAGGAGTTTATCCTTGGTCATGATGTTCTCGCCGCGGTGCTCCATGTGATATTCGTGGATCCGCGTCTCGACGATGGCGTCCACCGGGCAGGCCTCCTCGCAGAACCCGCAGTAAATGCACTTGAACAGGTCGATGTCATAGCGCGTGGTGCGGCGCGTGCCGTCAGCGGCGATGTCCGAATCGATGGTGATGGCGAGCGCCGGGCAGACCGCCTCGCACAGCTTGCAGGCGATGCAGCGCTCTTCGCCGTTGGGATAGCGGCGCAACGCGTGCAGGCCGCGGAACCGCACCGACTGCGGGGTCTTCTCCTCGGGGTAATTGATGGTGACCTTGCGGCGGAACAGCGACCGCGCCGTCACCGACAGGCCCTTGAGCAGCTCCCACAGCGTGAAAGTCTTGACGGTGTTTGACATTGCCATGCCGTTGTCCTCAGCTGCGCCACGGGCCGACGTGATACCAGGCCAACACGCCCTCAACCCCGATCCAAAGGATCGTGATCGGAATCAGGACTTTCCAGCCCAGGCGCATGATCTGGTCGTACCGGTAGCGCGGAAATGTGGCGCGTACCCACAGGAACACGCACAGCAGCAGAAAGATCTTGAGCAGCAGCCAGTGGGTGCCGTCACCCAGCAGGGCCCCGAGCAGCGGCACGTGGCGGATCGCACTGGCGGCAGGCAGATAGCCGTCCAGCGGGCTCAGCCAGCCGCCAAAGAAGAAGACCGAGGTCAGGGCCGCCACCAGGATCATGTTGGCGTACTCGGCCAGGAAGAACAGCGCAAAGCCAATGCCGGAGTACTCGACGTGAAAGCCGGCGACGATCTCCGATTCGCCCTCGGCGACGTCGAAGGGCGCGCGGTTGGTCTCGGCCACGCCCGAGATGAAATACACGAGGAACAGCGGGAACAGCCAGAACCAGTTCCACGTCAGGGGGCCGCCCTGCTGGCGCGCAATGATCGTGCCGAGGTTTAAGGACCCCGCCACCATCAGCACGCCCACCAGTGCAAAGCCCATCGCGATCTCGTACGCCACCATCTGTGCCGCCGAGCGCATCGCGCCCAGGAACGCGTACTTGGAATTGGACGCCCACCCGGCGAGGATCACTCCGTAGACTCCCACCGAGGTCAGTGACAGGACATAGAGGAGCCCGGCGTCGACGTTGGCAATGGCAAAGCGCGGCGCAATCGGGATCACCGCCCAGGTGGCGAAAGCGGGAATGAGGACGATCGCCGGGGCCAGCCGGAACAGCACCTTGTTGGAACGCTCGGGCGTGACGACTTCCTTGATCAGCAGCTTGACGACATCGGCAAAGGGCTGGCCGATGTATTCGGTGTGCGGAATGCCGAACAGCCGGACCCGGTTGGGCCCGCGGCGCATCTGCATCCAGCCGATGAGCTTGCGCTCCCACAGCGTCAGGTAGGCGACGCTGATGATCAGCACCACGGTGAGCGCCAGAATGAAGGCGGTCGAATGCGCGAATCCGGGCAACGCCAGCCAGCGGCTCGCAATCCAGTTCGTGGCGCCGCTCACGGCCCAAACTCCACGGCCGGCTCCAGAGCGGTGCGGGTCAGCTGGAGCGCGGTGGCGCGACGCAGCACCGGGTCGACCTGGTACATGGCGATGTCGCGCAAAATCTCGACCTTGCTGGCCGGGGCCGGCGAGAACGCCCCCGAATAGCTGCGCGGCGGCGCGCGATCGACGGCCGCGCGCAGCTCGTCACGGACCTGTTCCGAGGACTGGTAATCGAAGTCGGGCAGATCGAGCAGATTTCCCAGCACCCGCAGGATCTTCCACGCCGGCCGTGCCTCGCCGGGTGCGCGCGCCGCGCCGCCGAAGCTCTGCCAGCGACCCTCGAGATTCACGTAGGTGCCGGAGGTTTCCGCAAAGGCCGCGGCCGGCAGCAGGACCTGCGCAACCTCCAGCATGGCCGGCGAGGCGTAGGCGCTGACCGCGGCTACGAAGGGCGCGTTTTCAAGCGTGACCAGTGCCTGCGGCGGCGCGCCGTCGGCCCAGGGCTCGGTACCGAGCAGCAGATACCCGCGCAACGGGCGTTCAAGCATTTCACGCGCATTCAGGCCGGTCCCGGGGCGCACCTGTCCCGCCGCCTCTCGATGCGGCACGCAGCCGGCCAGATAGGCCCCGCTACCGTTGGCGCCTTCCAGCAGCTCGCCGAAAGTCGCGCCCGTGAGCTTCGCCAGCTCGCGCGCCAGCAGCCGCAATTCCGCATAGGCCGAGTGGCGCAGCGCGAGCGCACCGAGCCAGACCGCCCGCCGGCCCGTGGTCAGCGAAGCAGCGATGGCGCGGTGCGAGTCATTGACGGTGATGCCGTCGAGGAGCCGGGCGAGCTCAGCGGGTGCCGCCATCCCGGACGAGCCGAGCGCCGCCTGCAGCACGCCCGCCAGCTGCGAGACCATCCGTGAGGGCGGTGTGGTCAGCGACTGGGCGACCGGAAACAGATATTTGAACGGTGCCGGCTGCAACAGGCTCACGCGCGCACCGCGCCCTGCCGCCTTGCGCACGCGGTGGGCCAGCATGGGAATCTCGGCGCGCAGGTTCGCCCCCACGATGAACAGCGCATCGAGGGCGTCCACCTCGGCCAGCGCCATCCCCAGTCCCGGGGCGGCCCCATCGCTGCCTTGATCGCGGAAGTCGCGCTGCCGCAAGCGATGGTCGATATTGGGAGAACCCAGGCCGCGGGCCAGGCGGCCGAGCAGGTAAAGTTCCTCGAGCGTGCTCGAAGGGTGCGCCAGGAAGCCCAGCTCCGCGCCGTGGCCGGCCGTCGAAGCGCCCTGCAGACCCTTGGCGGCCGCATGCAGCGCCGTATCCCAGTCGGTCTCGAGCCAGCTGCCGTTGCTGGCGCGGATCCGCGGCGTGGTCAGGCGGTCAGGGGCGCCCAAACCCTGGTAGCTGTAGCGGTCGCGATCGGCGATCCAGGTCTCATTGATTGGCTCGCACGGCTGCGGCACGACCCGCATCAGCTGGCCGCGCAGCACGTGCCCGTAGAGCCGGGTGCCGAAGCCGTCGTGGGGCGAGACCAGCGGGTGTTGGGTCATCTCCCAGGCGCGCGCCTGGAAGCGGAACGGCTTGCTGTTCAGGGCGCCCACCGGGCACAGGTCAATGATGTTTCCCGACAGTTCGTGATCGACACTGTGTTCGATGTAGGTGCCGATCTGCATGTTCTCGCCACGGCCCGTGGTGCCCAGTTCCTGGATGCCGGCGATGTCCTGGCCAAAGCGCACACAGCGTGTGCAGTGGATGCAGCGGGTCATGTCCGTGGACACCAGCGGCCCGAGGCTCAGGTCCTTCACCACGCGCTTGCGCTCGTGGTAGCGCGAGATGTCCCGTCCAAAGCCCACCGCCAGGTCCTGCAGCTCGCATTCGCCGCCCTGATCGCAGATCGGGCAATCGAGCGGGTGGTTGATGAGCAGGAACTCCATCGTCGCCTTCTGCGCCGCGATCGCCTTGGGCGAGCGCGTATAGATCTTCATGCCTTCCGCGACCGGTGTGGCGCAGGCCGGCATGGGTTTCGGCGCTTTCTCGACCTCGACCAGGCACATGCGGCAGTTGGCGGCGATCGGCAGCTTGTCGTGGTAGCAGAAGCGCGGTATGTAGGCGCCATGCGCGTCGGTCACGCGAATGATCATCTCGCCCTTGGGCGCCTTGACGGCCACGCCGTTCACCTCGACGTTGACGAACTCGGCGCTCACGCCGCCACCTGGGCATCCGGGGCGACGATGCTGCGCCCGCCGTGATCGATCATGAACTCAAATTCGTGGCGATAATGCTTGAGGAAGCTCTGCACCGGCCACGCCGCCGCATCGCCGAGCGCGCAGATCGTGTGCCCTTCGATCCGGTTGGCCACATCCAGCAGCAAGCCCAGATGCTCGCGCGTGCCCTGCCCGGCGATGATGCGCCGGAGCGTGCGCGTCAGCCAGCCGGTGCCCTCGCGGCACGGCGTGCACTGGCCGCAGGATTCCGACATGTAGAAGCGCGACAATCGCTCCAGCGTGCGCACCATGCAGGTGCTCTCGTCCATGACGATCACCGCGGCCGAGCCGACGCTCGAGCCGGCGGCCTTGAGCGAGTCGTAATCCATGTTGAGCTTCATCATGGTCTCGCCCGGCACCACCGGCACCGAGGAACCGCCGGGGATCACGGCCTTGAGGCGTCGACCCTTCCAGATGCCGCCGGCGAGCGCCAGCAGGTCGGCGAAGGGGATGCCCAGCGGCACTTCGAAATTTCCCGGGCGCTCCACGTGGCCGGAGACCGAGAATATGTTGGTGCCGCCCGAGTTCTGCGGCCCCAGGGCGGCAAACCACTGCGGGCCCCTGCGCATGATGGTCGGGACCGACGCGATGCTCTGGCAGTTGTTGATCGTGGTGGGCGCCCCGTACAGGCCGAAGGCCGCCGGGAACGGCGGCTTGAAGCGCGGCTTGCCCTGCTTGCCTTCGAGCGAATCGAGCAGCGCGGTTTCCTCCCCGCAGATGTAGGCGCCCGCGCCCACGAAGGTGTGCAGGTCGAAATCGACGCCCGAGCCCTGGATGTTCCTGCCCAGCAGCCCCGCGTCATAGGCTTCGCGCAGCGCTGCTTCGAACCGCGGCACCGGCTCGCCCAGGAACTCGCCGCGGATGTAGTTGTAGCCCACCGTGGCGTTCATGGCGTAGCCGCCGATCGCCATGCCCTCGATGAGCGCGTGCGGGTTGTAGCGCAGGATGTCGCGATCGTGGCAGGTGCCGGGCTCGCTCTCGTCGGAGTTGCAGACCAGGTACTTCTGCATGGGTGCCGCGCGCGGCATGAAACTCCACTTGACGCCCATCGGGAAGGCGGCTCCCCCGCGACCGCGCAGGCCCGAGGCCTTGACGGCGTCGATGATCTGCTCGCGCGGGGTGCGCTCGGCCAGAATCCGCTTCCAGGCCTCGTAGCCACCGATGCGCTGGTAGACCTCGAGTGTCCACGAGCGCTCGTACTTGAGCGGTTCGAAGCACACCAGGTTCATCTTATCGTCCCATGCACCCATGCGCGCCTGCCCTCAGTCAAGCTCGTCGAGAATCCGGTCGACCTGATCGACCGTGAGGTTCTCGTGGTACGCGTGATCGACCATCATCATCGGCGCGCCGGTACAGGCCGCCAGGCACTCTTCTTCCTGTTTGAGGAAGATCCGCCCGTCCGCGGTACTCTCGCCCACCCGTACGCCCAGGCGGCGTTCGACGTGCGCCAGCAGCTCCTCGCCGCCGCGCAACATGCAGGAGATGTTGGTGCAGATGCTCACATGGTGCCGGCCACAGGGATGGGTCTCGAACATCGAATAGAAAGTGGCGACCTCGTACACCTGGATCGGCGGCAGCTGCAAATACGCGGCGACCGCGTCCATCAGCGGGGTCGTCAGATGCCCGTGGTTCTGCTCCTGCGCGGCGCGCAGCGCCGAAAGCACCGCCGAGCGCTGCCGGCCGGGCGGGAAGCGCGCCACCCAGCGGTCGATCTCCTCACGCGTGGCCGCGGAAAGCGCGGACGGCGGGCCGGCCACCGCGCTCATCGATCGATTTCTCCGAACACGATGTCCTGCGTGCCGATCACGGCCACCACGTCCGCGAGCATGTGCCCGCACACCATTTCACTGAGGGCGGCCAGGTGCGCGAATCCGGGCGCGCGGCACTTGAGCCGGTACGGCTTGTTGGCGCCGTCCGAGACCAGGTACACCCCGAACTCGCCCTTGGGCGCCTCGACCGCCGCGTAACTCTCGCCTTCGGGCACGCAGTAGCCCTCGGTCATGAACTTGAAGTGGTGAATGAGCGATTCCATGTCGCCCTTCATCTCCTCGCGGCTCGGCGGGCGCACCTTGCGGTCGTCGATCATGATCGGGCCCGGATGGGCGCGGAGCCAATCCACGCACTGTTGCACGATGCGATTCGACTGGCGCATTTCGGCCACGCGCACCAGGTAGCGGTCGTAGCAGTCGCCGTTGCGCCCCACCGGAATGTCGAAATCCATGGCCTCGTACACTTCGTAGGGCTGGTGCTTACGCAGGTCCCAGGCCACGCCGGAACCGCGCAGCATCGGCCCGGTAAAGCCCAGCTGCATGGCGCGCTCGGCCGGGACCACGCCGATATTGACCGTGCGTTGCTTCCAGATCCGGTTGTCGGTCAGCAGCGTCTCGTACTCATCGACGCAGGCCGGAAAGCGCCGTGTAAAGTCCGCGATGAAATCCAGGAGCGAACCGGCCCGCGCCTGATTGAGTCGGTCGGCGTCGGCCTGGGAGCGCCAGCGCGAGGCCTGGTAGCGCGGCATGGCCGCCGGCAGATCACGGTGTACGCCGCCCGGCCGATAGTAGGTCGCGTGCATGCGGGTACCTGAGACGGCCTCGTAGCAATCCATCAGGTCTTCGCGCTCGCGGAAGCAGAACAGGAACATCGTCATGGCGCCGATGTCCAGGCCGTGCGCCCCCAGCCACATCAGGTGATTCAGGATGCGGGTGATCTCATCGAACATGACCCGTATGTACTGCGCGCGCGGCGGCGGGCGCACGCCCAGCAATTTCTCGATCGCCAGCACGTAGGCGTGCTCGTTGCACATCATGGACACGTAGTCGAGGCGGTCCATGTAGCCAATGGACTGGTTGAAGGGCTTGGACTCGGCGAGTTTCTCGGTGCCCCGATGCAACAGGCCGATGTGCGGATCGGCCTTCTGGATGACTTCCCCGTCCATCTCCAGCACCAGACGCAGCACGCCGTGCGCGGCCGGATGCTGCGGGCCGAAATTCATGGTCAGGTTGCGGATCTCAGCCACCGGCGCCTCCCGGTACCGTGGCCGCAGCCGCGCCCGTGAGCCCGGGCGCATAGCGGTTGTCGTGGCGAATGACGCGCGGCACCAGGGTGCGCGCCTCGATGGTGACCGGCTCGTAGATGACACGCTTGAGTTCCGAGTCGTAGCGGACCTCGACGTTGCCGATCAGCGGAAAGTCCTTGCGGAACGGGTGGCCGATAAACCCATAGTCGGTGAGCAGCCGGCGCAGGTCGGGGTGACCGCGAAACAGGATGCCGTACAGATCAAAGGCCTCGCGCTCGAACCAGTTGGCGCTGGACCACAGTTCGGTGAGCGAATCCACGGTCGGCTCGTCCACGCCCTCGCACCAGACCCGCAGCCGCAGCCGGCGATTATGGGTGAGCGAGAGCAGCTGGTAGGCGACGGCGTAGCGGCGCTCGCCGCGCAGCGTGTGACCGGCGCCACTGTTGACCCCGCGGCTAAAGCCACTCGAGGTCGCCTGCTCCGCCTGCCATTCACTGCGGCCGTAATCGAGGTAGTCGACCCCTGCGACGTCGATGAGCATCGCAAACTGCAGCTGGGGGGCGTCGCGCAGCAACCTCGCCACCGGCAGCAGATCGGCACTGGCGACTTCCGCGCCCAGATCCGCACCTTCCGGCTGGTGCAGCACGAGCCGCTCGCCGCAGACCGCGCGTAGCTCGGAGGCCAGGGTGTCGAGGGCCGCGCTCAAGTCTCAGCGCCGTGGTGGCGGTCGATCTTGCGCTGCAGCTGGATGATTCCGTACAGCAGGGCCTCGGCCGTGGGCGGGCAACCGGGAACGTAGACATCGACCGGGACGATCCGATCGCAGCCACGGACCACGGCGTAGGAATAGTGGTAATAGCCGCCACCGTTGGCGCACGAGCCCATCGAGATCACCCAGCGCGGTTCGGGCATCTGGTCGTAGACCTTGCGCAGCGCCGGCGCCATCTTGTTGACCAGCGTGCCGGCGACGATCATCACGTCCGATTGGCGCGGACTGGGCCGGAACACCACCCCGAAGCGATCAAGGTCGTAGCGCGAAGCCCCGGCGTGCATCATCTCCACCGCACAGCAGGCCAGCCCGAAGGTCATCGGCCAGAGCGATCCGGTGCGTGCCCAGCTCACCAGGCTGTCAAGTTGCGTGGTCAGGAAGCCCCGCTGCGCAAACCCGGCGGCGTCCGCCCCCGCGTCCAGGGCTGGGGGGGCTGCGGCGCCTAGTCCCATTCCAGAGCCCCTTTCTTCCATTCGTACACAAAGCCCACCACCAGGATCCCCAGGAAGATCGCCATCACCCCCAGGCCGAAGCGGCCGGTGGCCCCTAGGGACACCGCCCATGGAAACAGGAAGGCAATCTCGAGATCAAAGACGATGAATAGAATCGCCACCAGGTAATAACGCACGTCGAAGCGGCCGCGGTTGTCCTCGAAGGCCTCAAATCCGCACTCGTAGGCGGAGAGCTTGGCGGCGTCCTTGCGGTGGCGGACGCCCAGGCGGCCCAGGATGGCGCCCAGGCCCAGCAGCACGGCGGCCAGAAGCGTGGCCACGGCCAGGAAAATCAGCACCGGCAGGTAATTTTCAAGCATGCCTATCCACCTGGTGTCAAAAAGGGCGGACAGTTTCCTATCCGCCCCCGATTCCACGTCAATTCTACGAGAGAATTGGTGCCGACGGGGAGATTCGAACTCCCACACCTTGCGGCGCTAGCCCCTCAAGCTAGTGTGTCTACCAGTTCCACCACGTCGGCGAAAAAAATATCACTGCGCCGGGCTGGCGGGCGCTGGAGTCGCAGGCGGCGCGGGGCTGACCGGCTTCGGGCTGGCCGGCGTGCGCTGAATAGACGCGGGCTGACCGGAGGCAGGCTGCGACAGGCGGTCGAGCACCGTGGTCGGTGGGGCCGCGGTGTGCGAGCCCACGTAGGTCAGCGACAGGCTGGTAATCATGAATACGCCCGCCAGGATGGCGGTCGCGCGCGACAGGGCCGTGCCGGCGCCGCGGGCCCCGAACACCGTGCCGGATGCGCCGGCACCAAAGCCCGCCCCCGCTTCGGCACCCTTGCCACGCTGGAGCAGCACCAGCGAAATGATTCCGGCCGCCGAGAAGAAATGGATGATCATCAACGCAGTATGCAACATGGGCTTAACTAACCTTTTTGGGGAACCAGGGCGGCGGCGACGATGGCCAGGAACTCCACGGCCTTGAGCGACGCGCCGCCAATCAGGCCGCCGTCGACGTCGGGCATCGCAAAGATATCCCGCGCATTGCCGGCCTTGACGCTGCCGCCATACAAAATGCGCAGCCCGGCGGCAATTTTAGCATCCTCTTTGGCGACCCGCTGGCGAATGAAATCGTGCACTTCCTGGGCCTGCTCCGGGGTCGCGGTGTGCCCCGTGCCGATGGCCCAGACCGGTTCGTAGGCGACCACCGCGCCGGCCAGCGAATGCACGCCGGACAGCTGCAGCACCGCATCGAGCTGGGCACCGACGACCTCGTGCGTATGCCCGGCCTCGCGTTCCGCCAGCTGCTCGCCCACGCACAGGATCGGGACCAGCTCGCGGCTCTGCGCGGCGACAAACTTGCGCGCCACCAGCGCATTGGTGTCACCGTACATGGAACGGCGCTCGGAGTGCCCGACCAGCGTGTAGCGGCAACCCACGTCCTGCAACATCGCCGCCGACACTTCCCCGGTATAGGCACCCACCGCTTCCGCGCACACGTCCTGAGCGCCGAGCGCCACGGCGCTGCTGCGCAACAAGCGCCACGCATCGTGCAGATAGACGTACGGCGGGCAGATCACGCAGCTCACGCGCTCATCGGTGATCGTGGCGATGATTGCCTCAATCAGCGCCGTGTTCTCGGCGCGCGATCCATGCATCTTCCAGTTGCCGGCTACAATCTTGTGTCGCATGGGAGTGGCCATGGGAGGCCTTAAGATCTTCCTGTCAGGGCCAACGGGCCCGCTTTGGGCGCGCGATCATAGCCATGCGCCCGGGTCCGCGCAATGCGCATCGCCGGGCCCTGAAGGTGCGCCTGCTAGGCGCCCACCGCACGTACGGCGGCGCTGAGCTGCTCGGCGCAGCGGCGGGCCACCGACTCCTCCTGGGCCTCAACCATGACCCGGATCAGCGGCTCGGTGCCCGAGGCCCGCAGCACCACGCGCCCGCGATCGCCCAGCTGACTCTCCAGCGCGTGCAGGAGCGACTTGATGTTGGGCACGGCCATGGGATCGAATCGCTCGGCCACCTCCACATTGAGCATGACCTGCGGGAGGCGCGTCATGCCCGAGGCCAGTTCGGCCAGGGACTTACGGGTCTGTTGCATGACGGCCAGCACCTGCAGCGCACTGACCAGGCCGTCGCCGGTGGTGGTGCGATCGAGGCACAGGATATGGCCGGAGGTCTCCCCGCCCAGCACGCCGCCGGTCTCGCGGAGCCGCGCCAGCACATAGCGATCGCCGACCGCCGCACGCTCGAAGCCGATGCCGCGCCTGCGCAGCGCCAGTTCCAGACCCAGATTGCTCATCTGAGTGCCCACCACCGGCCCGGGCAGCGCACCCTGTTCGTGCCGGGCGCAGGCAATGATGAAGATCAGCTGGTCGCCGTCGACGATGCGCCCGAGGTGATCAACCATCAGCAACCGGTCGCCGTCTCCGTCCAGGGCGATGCCCACCTGCGCGTGCACTCCCGGCACCGTCAGCTGCAGCAGCTCCGGGGCGGTCGATCCGCACCCCACGTTGATGTTGCGGCCGTTGGGCGAGGAGCCGATGGGCACGATGTCGGCGCCGAGGTCGGCCAGCACCCGCGGCGCGACCTTGTAGGCGGCGCCGTTGGCGCAGTCGACCACAATCTTAAGCCCGCTGAGGCTGGTGCCGGCCGGCAGCGTGCTGCGGCAGAACTCCTGATACATCGCGCGCGTGGTGTCGACGCGCCGCGCCCGGCCGAGCTCGCCGGAGGAGCGCGTCAGGGGCTCGCCCGCCAGCTGCGCCTCGATCTGCTCCTCCAGTTGATCGGACAGCTTCCCGCCACTGCCGTCGAAGAACTTGATGCCGTTGTCCTCGTACAGGTTATGGGAGGCGCTGATCACGACGCCAAAATTGCAGTTCAGCTGGCGCGTCATGTAGGCGATGCCCGGGGTGGGCAGCGGGCCCATCATCATGACGTTGACCCCGGCGGCCACAAATCCGGCCTCCAGAGCCGATTCGAACATGTAGCCGGACAGCCGCGTGTCCTTGCCTATGAGCACGGCGCCGCCGTTCGGGGCCAGCACCCGCGCTGCGGCGCTCGCCAGGTGCAGCGCAAAGTCCACGGTCATGGGGTGCTCACCGACGCGCCCGCGGATGCCGTCCGTCCCGAAGTAGACTCTGGCCAAGCTCGTGTCCTTCAGTTTCTCAGGGCCGCGGCCACGCGCACCGCGTCCACGGTCGGCGCCACGTCATGGGCGCGCACGATGGCCGCCCCGCCGAGCACCGCCGCCGTGGCCAGCGCAATACTACCTGCCAGGCGCTCTTCTTTCCCGCGCCCGGTCAGGTCCCGCAGCAGCGATTTGCGTGACAGGCCCACCACCAGCGGCCGCTCGAGCACCAGCAGTTTCGGCAGCTCCCGCAGCAGCTGCAGATTATGGCTCGTGTGCTTGCCAAACCCGAAGCCCGGATCGACACACAGCCGCTCGGCGCTGATGCCGGCGGCGACGCAGGCGGCAAGGCGCGCGGCCAGCATGGTGCGCACCTCGGCCAGCAGGTCGGTGTAATGGACCGACTCCTGCATGGTCGCCGGCTCTCCCCGCATGTGCATCAGGCAGGCGGCCGCGCCGCTCCTGGCCACGGCTTCCAGGGCGCCGTCCGTGCGCAGCGCACGCACGTCGTTGATCATCCCCGCGCCCTCGGCCACGGCCTGCTCGATCACTTCGGGCCGGCTGGTGTCGACCGAAACGAGCAGCGGGCAGTCGCGGGCCACGGCCCGCACGACCGGAACGACCCGGCGCAGTTCCTCCGGCAGCGACACCGCCGCGGCCCCGGGACGCGTGGATTCTCCCCCGATGTCGATAATCTGCGCGCCCTCGGCCAGCATGAGGTGGGCGCGCTCGAGGGCGCGCGCCGGGTCGAGGTAGCGCCCGCCGTCGCTGAAGGAATCGGGGGTGACGTTGAGCACGCCCATGACGGCGGGCTGTGCCAGAGCCAGGGTACCGCGCGCGTGCCGTAACTGCAGGCGCTGGGGAGTGGGCCCGCTGTTCAGTGCTGACCCGCGGGCGTGCCGATAGGCGGCTTGACCCGCTCGCCGGCGTCGGCCACCACCGGCTTGCCGCCCGTGCCGCCGCCCGAATCGTCCCAACCCTCCGGAGGCTTGGCCTGGAGGCCGGCCATGATGTCGCGGATCTGCGTCTCGTCGATGGTCTCGTACTTGATGAGCGCCTCGGCCATCAGGTGGAGCTTGTCGAGATTGGTCTGCAGGATCTCGCGCGCATGCTCGTAGTTGGTGTTGATCACCCGGCGCACTTCTTCCTCGATTTCATGCGCGGTCTTGTCCGAGACCTTCTTGTGCTGGGTGATGCTGCGGCCCAGGAACACCTCGCCGTCTTCCTCGGCATAGGCGAGCGGCCCGAGGCGGTCGGACAGGCCCCACTTGGTCACCATGCTGCGCGCCAGGTCCGTGGCCCGCTCGATGTCATTCGAGGCGCCCGTGGTCACGGCGTCGGCACCGAACACCAGCTCCTCGGCAATGCGCCCTCCGAACAGAGTGGCGATCGAGCTTTCCAGGCGGCGCTTGCTGAGGGAGTAGCGATCCTGCTCGGGCAGGAACTGGGTCACGCCCAGCGCCCGGCCCCGCGGGATGATCGTGACCTTGTACACCGGGTCGTGCTCCGGCACGGTCACGCCGACGATGGCATGGCCGGACTCGTGGTAGGCGGTCATGCGCTTTTCGGCGTCGGTCATCACCATGGAGCGGCGCTCGGCACCCATCATGATCTTGTCCTTGGCGCGCTCGAACTGTTCCATGGTCACGAGCTTGAGATTGGCGCGCGCCGCAAACAGCGCCGCCTCGTTGACCAGGTTGGACAGATCCGCGCCCGAAAAACCGGGGGTGCCGCGCGCGATCAGGGCCGGGCGGACGTCTTCGGCCAGCGGCACGCGGCGCATGTGCACGCGCAGGATCTGTTCGCGGCCGCGCACGTCCGGGAGCGGCACCACGACCTGGCGGTCAAACCGGCCGGGGCGGAGCAGTGCCGGATCGAGCACGTCGGGACGGTTGGTGGCGGCGATGACGATGATGCCCTCGTTCCCCTCGAAGCCGTCCATTTCGACCAGCAGCTGATTGAGGGTCTGCTCCCGCTCGTCGTGCCCGCCTCCCAGCCCGGCGCCGCGATGGCGCCCGACCGCGTCAATTTCGTCGATAAAGATGATGCAGGGCGCGTGCTTCTTGGCCTGCTCGAACATGTCGCGCACCCGCGAGGCGCCGACGCCCACGAACATTTCCACAAAATCCGAGCCCGAGATCGTATAGAAGGGGACCTTGGCTTCGCCGGCGATCGCCCGCGCCAGCAGGGTCTTGCCGGTACCGGGGCTCCCGACCATCAGCACGCCCTTGGGAATCTTGCCGCCGAGCTTCTGGAATTTGCTCGGGTCCTTAAGGAAATCAACGATTTCACCCACTTCCTGCTTCGCTTCGTCCACGCCAGCCACGTCCGCAAAGGTGACGTTGACCTGGTCTTCGCCCAACAGGCGCGCGCGGCTCTTGCCGAAGCTCATCGCGCCGCGGCCCCCTCCGGCGCCCTGCATCTGGCGCAGCATGTAGACGAACACGAGGATCAGGAGCAGTGCCGGGGCCATCTGCAGCAGCAACTGGGTGAAGAAGCTCGGCTGGGGGGGCGGTCGGCCCTCGATGCCCACGCTGGCCTTGCTCAGATCCCCGATCAGCGCGGTGTAGTTGGTCTCGGGATTGAAGGTCTCGAACTTGCTCTTGTCCTTGCGGACCCCGTAGATGGTATCGCCCTGCAGCACGACACTGTCGACGCGGCCGTCATGGACCTCGTTCAGGAAGGTCGAATAACGCACTTCCTCCGGCTTGCCCGCGGCCGGCATGTACTTGGTCAGTACCGCCACCAGCACCAGGGCGATAACCGCCCATAACAGTATGTTTTTAACCGTATCGTTCAAGGGCTAAGCTCCAGTCGGTTCACGCTACACCAATCGCAGGCCACTGGCCAGCAAGTAGATCTCCGCGCTGCGTGCCCGGGAGGCGGCGGGCTTGATAAATCGCACAGTTTTGAACTGCCGCCGGGCGGCCACGACCAGCTCCTGGAAGCCGCTGCCCTGGAACACTTTGATCAGGGCGCTGCCCCCGGGTTTCAATACCCGCGCGGCCATGTCCAGGGCCAGTTCCGACAGGTACATCGCCCGCGGCTGGTCGATCACGTCCATGCCGCTTAGGTCGGGGGCCATGTCTGACAGGACCGCATCGACGGCGCGGTCCCCGGTCAGGCCGACGAGCTGGGTAAAAACGGACTCCTCACGGAAATCACCCTGGACGAACTCTACGCCGGCCAGGGCGTCCATGGGCAGGATATCGCTGGCCACGACCCGTCCCTTGGGCCCCACCCGGGTGCGGGCATACTGGCTCCAGGCACCGGGGGCGGCCCCGAGGTCGAGCACGATCCCCCCGCGCCGCAACAATTGCTCCTTTTTGTCCACTTCCTGGAGCTTGTAGACCGCGCGCGAGCGCCAGCCCTCGGCCTGCGCCCGGCGCACGTAGGGGTCGCTGTGGTGCTCCTGCAGCCAGCGGCCGCTGCTTTGCGAGCGGCGCGTCATGGATAATGCCCGCCATGGCGCTCACCGAGAAACAGCTCCGCTTCCTGCGCGGCAAGGCGCACGCGCTCAAGCCCGTGGTGATGCTCGGGCAGAAGGGCCTGACCGAGAACGTCGTGGCCGAGACCGTACAGGCGCTCCGTGACCATGAGCTGATCAAGGTGCGCGTGCGCACCGCCGACCGCGCGCAACGCGAGGCCTGGCTCGCGCAGCTGGTCAGCCGGGCCGCCTGCACGCTGGTGGCACGGATCGGGCACGTGGCGGTGCTGTACCGGGCCGCCAGCCCGATCCCGAGGTTGGTGTTGCCGGACGCTCAGATGTAGCGCACCGCGATGATTTCGTAGCTGCAGGTGCGCCCCGGCGCCGCCACCTCGACGACTTCTCCCACGCTCTTGGCGATCAGGGCCCGCGCGATCGGCGAGGCGATCGAAATGCGCCCGGCGCGGATGTCCGCCTCGTCCTCCCCGACAATCTGGTAGCTCACGGCGCTGCCGCTGTCCTGGTCCTCCAGATCCACGGTGACCCCGAACACCACCCGGTCGCTGCGGGTGAGCTGCGCGACGTCGATGACCTCGGCGGCCGCCAGGCGCGCCTCGATCTCCTTGATGCGCCCCTCGATGAAGCCCTGCTGCTCGCGCGCGGCGTGGTACTCGGCGTTCTCGGACAGATCGCCGTGCGCCCTGGCCTCGGCGATCGCCTTGATGACCCGGGGACGGTCCTCGCCCTTGAGGCGCTTCAGTTCCGCGCGCAGCAGCTCGGCGCCGCGCAGCGTCATCGGGGAGCGCTTCACGCGCGCAGCTCCGCGTGCAGGTCGTGCAGGCTGTTGACCTCCACCTCGTCGATGTGATCGAGCGCCTCGCAGGTGGCGACCGCCGCCGCCAGCGTCGTGTAATAGGTGACGCCCCGATGCACCGCCTCGCGACGGATCGAGTTGGAGTCCAGGATCGCCTGCTTGCCCTCGGTGGTGTTGACGATCAGGTCGAACTCGTCGTTCTTGATCATGTCCACGATGTGCGGGCGCCCTTCGCGCACCTTGTTGGCACGACGGCACTCGATGCCGGCATCGGTCAGCGCGGCCGCAGTACCGCTGGTGGCGACCAGCTCGAAGCCGCGCGCCCGCAGCCGTTGCGCGAGTGCCACCAGGCCGGTCTTGTCGCGATCGCGCACGCTCAGTAGGCACACGCCGGTGCGTGGCAACGTCACGCCCGAGGCGGTCTGGCTCTTCGCATAGGCCTCCCCGAAGGTGCGCCCGGTCCCCATCACCTCGCCGGTGGATTTCATTTCCGGCCCGAGTATCGGGTCGGCTTCCGGAAACTTGCTGAACGGGAACACCGCCGCCTTGACCGAGTAGTAGGGCGGCACGCGCTCCTCGAGCACACCCAGCTCCCGGAGCGTGCGTCCGGTCATCACGCGAGCGGCGATCTTGGCGATCTGTACGCCGGTGGCCTTGCCGACAAAGGGCACGGTGCGCGAGGCGCGCGGATTGACCTCCAGCAGGTAGATGGTGCCGTTTTGGATCGCAAACTGGATGTTCATCAGCCCCACCACCTGCAAGCCGTGCGCGAGCTTGCGGGTCTGCTCGCGCAACTCGTCCTGGATCTGCGGCGACAGGCTGATCGGCGGCAGCGAGCAGCTGGAATCGCCCGAATGCACGCCCGCCTGCTCGACGTGCTCCATGATGCCGCCGATCAGCACGTCGATGCCATCGCAGACTGCGTCCACGTCGACCTCGACGGCCACGTCCAGGAAGCGATCGAGCAGCACCGGGCTGTCGTTGGACACCTTCACCGCGCTGTTGACGTAGCTGCGCAGGTCGTCCTCGTTGAACACGATCTCCATCGCCCGCCCGCCGAGCACGTAGGAGGGGCGCACCACCAGCGGGTAGCCCACCTCGCGTGCCAGGATCACGGCCTGTTCCTCGTTGCGCGCGGTGGCGTTGGCGGGCTGGCGCAACCCCAGGCGCTTGACCAGCTGCTGGAAGCGCTCGCGGTCCTCGGCGATGTCGATCGAGTCGGGGGTGGTGCCGATGATCGGGGCGCCGGCGGCCTCGAGCGCGCGGGCCAGCTTGAGCGGCGTCTGGCCCCCAAACTGCACGATCACCCCCTCGGGCCGCTCCTTGTGGATGATCTCCAGCACGTCCTCGAGCGTCAGGGGCTCAAAGTACAGCCGGTCGGAGGTGTCGAAGTCGGTCGAGACCGTCTCCGGGTTGCAGTTGACCATGATGGTCTCGAATCCGTCCTCGCGCAGCGCCAGGGCCGCGTGCACGCAGCAGTAGTCGAATTCGATCCCCTGGCCGATGCGGTTGGGGCCGCCGCCCAGGATCATGATCTTGCGGCGCCGGCTCGGCTCCGCCTCGCACTCCTCCTCGTAGGTCGAGTACAGGTAGGCGGTGGCGGTGGCGAATTCCGCCGCGCAGGTGTCGACCCGCTTGTAGACCGGGACCACGTTGAGCTCGCGGCGCCGCGCCCGCACGTGCTGTTCGGTGCTGCGCGCGAGCGTGGCCAGGCGCCGGTCGGAAAATCCCTTGCGCTTGAGCTCGCGCAGCCGGGCGGCCGTGAGGCTCTTTTCGCCCTCGCGGCGCAGCAGGGCTTCCTCGGCGATGAGCTCCTCGATCTGCCTGAGGAACCAGGGGTCGATCGCGGTCAGCTCGTGGATGCGCTCGCTGCTCCAGCCCGCGCGCATCGCGTCGGCCACGTACAGGAGCCGCTCGGCGCCTGGCGCGCGCAGCTCGTAGGCCAGCTGCGTGGCGCCCTCCTCGCTCAGCGGCAGAGTGACGAGCGGGTCAAAGCCGTCCAGTCCGGTTTCCAGGCCGCGCAGCGCCTTCTGGAGCGATTCCTGGAAGGTGCGCCCGATCGCCATCACCTCCCCGACCGACTTCATCTGCGTGGTCAGGCGGGAGTTGGCGGCCGGAAATTTCTCGAAGGTGAAGCGCGGCACCTTGGTCACGACGTAGTCGATGCTCGGTTCAAACGACGCGGGCGTCGCCCCGCCGGTGATCTCGTTGCGCAGCTCGGCGAGCGTGTAGCCGACCGCCAGCTTGGCGGCGATCTTGGCGATCGGGAAGCCGGTGGCCTTGGAGGCCAGGGCCGAGGAGCGCGACACGCGCGGATTCATCTCGATCACCAGCAGCCGGCCGTCGCGCGGGTTGACCGCGAACTGCACGTTGGACCCGCCGGTGTCGACGCCGATCTTGCGCAGCACGGCGATCGAGGCGTCGCGCATGCGCTGGTATTCCTTGTCGGTCAGCGTCAGGGCCGGCGCCACGGTGATGGAATCGCCGGTGTGCACGCCCATCGGGTCGAGGTTCTCGATCGAGCACACGATGATGCAGTTGTCGGCCTTATCGCGCACCACCTCCATCTCGAACTCTTTCCAGCCGATCACCGATTCCTCGATCAGCACCTCGTGCGTGGGCGAGGCCTCCAGGCCGCGGGCCACGATGGTCTCGAACTCCTCGCGGTTGTAGGCGATGCCGCCGCCGCTCCCCCCCATCGTGAAGGAGGGCCGCAATACCACCGGGAAGCCGAAGTTGGCCTGCACGCCGATGGCTTCCTCCATGCTGCGCGCGATCTGCGACTGCGGGGTCTCCAGCCCGATCTCGCGCATGGCGTCGCGGAATTGCTCGCGGTCTTCGGCCATGTCGATCGCCGCGCGCGAGGCGGCGATCATCTCGACGCCGAATTTCTCCAGCACCCCCTCGCGTGCCAGATCGAGCGCCGTGTTGAGCGCCGTCTGCCCGCCCATCGTGGGCAGCAGCGCGTCGGGGCGCTCCTTTTCAATGACGCTGGCGATCGTGCGCCAGTTGATGGGCTCAATGTAGATGGCGTCGGCCATCTCGGGGTCGGTCATGATCGTGGCCGGGTTCGAGTTCACCAGGATGACCCGATACCCCTCCTCGCGCAGCGCCTTGCAGGCCTGGGCGCCCGAGTAATCGAACTCACAGGCCTGGCCGATGATGATCGGGCCGGCGCCGATGATCAGCACGCTCTTTATGTCGGTGCGCTTGGGCATGGGGCGCGGGGAGGGCCTCAGCCCTCGGCCGCCTGCTTGCGCGAGGCGGCGCGCAGCGCGCGCAGCTGCGTCTGCAGGCGCTGCAGCATGGCGTGGGTGAACGCCTCGAACAGCGGCGCCACGTCGTGCGGGCCGGGGCTCGCCTCGGGGTGGCCCTGGAAGCTGAACGCCGCGCAGTCGGTGCGCGCCACGCCCTGCAGGCTCCCGTCGAACAGCGAGCGGTGCGTGGCCTTGAGATTCTCGGGCAGGCTCGACTCGTCGACCGCGAAGCCGTGGTTCTGGCTGCTGATCAGCACGCGCCCGCTGGAGAGTTCCTGCACCGGGTGATTGGCGCCGTGGTGCCCGAATTTCATCTTCACGGTGCGCGCGCCGCTGGCCAGCGCCAGCAGCTGGTGGCCGAGGCAGATGCCGAACAGCGGCACGTCGGTGCCCAGCAGCTCGGCGATCGCGCGGATCGCGTAGTCGCAGGGCTCGGGATCGCCCGGGCCGTTGGAGAGGAAGACACCGTCGGGCTTGAGCGCCAGCACCTCGGCGGCGCTGGTCTGCGCCGGCACCACCGTGACGCGGCACCCTTGATCGGCGAGCAGCCGCAGGATATTGCGCTTGATGCCGTAGTCGAAGGCCACCACGTGCAGGCGTTGCTGGGCCCGCAGGCTCGGCCGGTCGATGCCGCGCGCGATGAGCCCGTCGTTCCACTGATAGATTTCCTTGGTGGTGACGACCTTGGCCAGGTCCATGCCCTTGAGCCCGGGGAAGCGCGTGGCGGCGCGCACGGCCGCCGCTTCATCGATCTTGCTGCCGGTCATGATGCAGCCGGCCTGCGCGCCCCGTTCGCGCAACAGGCGCGTGAGCCGCCGCGTGTCGACGCCGGCGATGGCGACCACGCGTGAGCGCTTGAGAAAATCGCTCAGCGAGCCTTCGGCGCGCCAGCTGCTGGTGATGGGCGAGAGCTCGCGGACGATCAGGCCGGCGGCGTAGACCTGGCCGGACTCCATGTCCTCCGGAGTGGTGCCGGTGTTGCCGATGTGCGGCGTGGTGAAGGTGATGAGCTGTCGGGCGTACGAGGGGTCGGTGAGAATTTCCTGGTAGCCGGTGGTGGCGGTATTGAAAACGACTTCGCCGGTGGTGTTGCCGCTGGCACCGATCGAGTGGCCCCGGAAGATGCTGCCATCCGCGAGCGCCAGCACCGCTGGTGAAATCACTTAAGCCATCCTCTGCAGTGACTCCGATTTCCGATGCGCATATGCACAAAGCGGGAGGAGTTCTTTAGGAACGCCCCCCGCCTTGTGCGGACTAACCCGACAATCGGATTACGCGAGAAATTCTAAGGATCGAGCCGCCCCCTGTCCATGCGGGACGGACGCCGACTTGGGCAAAAATGAGCCTCAAAAACCCTTTAAAAATATGGCGTTAGTGAAAACCACGCGCCATTGCGCAGGAATTTATTTTTCTTTGAATATGTCCGCCATGTGATACGTCCCGTGCCGCTGGCGGACCAGCCAGAGCCCGGCCTGGAGCGCGCCGCGCGCAAAAACCGCACGGTCCGTGGCCACGTGGCTCAGCCGCACTCGCTCGCCCTCCCCCAGAAACTGCACCTCGTGCTCGCCGACCACATCCCCGCCCCGGAGCGAGGCGTACTGGACCCCGCCGGGGCGGTCGCAGCCCTCCAGGGCGGCCTGGCCCAGAGCCAGGGCGGTGCCCGAGGGGGCGTCTTTCTTGTGGCGGTGATGCGTGTCCTGGACCTGGACGTCGTAGCCGGCCCCCAGCGCGGCGGCGGCCCGGCGCACCAGGTCCTGCAAGACCGCGGCCCCGAGGCTCGTATTGGCCGCCACCAGCAGCGGGATGCGCTCTGCGGCCCGCGCAACGATCGCCGGCACCTCCGGGCCGAGCCCGGTGGTTCCGAGCAGCAGGGGGACACCGGCCGCGGCGCACAGCGGCACCCGCCACGGCACGGCGGCGGCCGTGGAGAAATCCAGGGCGAGCGCCGCGCCCTCAAGGGCGCGCTCCAGGTCGGCGCTCATCGGGATGCCGTGGGGAGCGATGCCCGCCAGCTCGCCCGCGTCGCGCCCCAGGGTGTGACTCTCCTGGCCCACCACGGCGGCGTGGAGCCGCAGTTGCGGGAACTGCGCCAGCAGGCGCAGCAGGCTCAGGCCCATGCGGCCGCTGGCCCCGATGATCACGACCGGGACCGGCGCGGCCGGGGCGCTCACGGCGCGCTCTTAAAGAAGCGCTTCACACCCTCCAGGAAAGTCCGCTGGCGCGGCGCGTGGCGATTGCCGTCGCGGCGCAGGGACTCATCGAGGCGCTCCAGCAGCTCGCGCTGCTCCGCCGAGAGCTTGACCGGGGTCTCGATGGTCACGCGGCAGAACAGATCGCCCTGCTCCCCGCCGCGTGCCGGCCGGATGCCCTTGCCCCGCAGCCGGAATACCCGCCCGGACTGCGACTCGGGGGGGACCTTCAGGCTGACCTCGCCCTCCAGCGTGGGCACCTCGATCGTGCCGCCGAGCGCGGCCGTGGCGAACGACAGGGGCACTTCGCAGCTGAGGTGCGGGCCGTCGCGTTCAAATATGGGGTGTTCACGCACCTGGACTTCGACGTACAGGTCGCCGGGCGGCCCGCCATTGCGCCCGGCCTCACCCTCCCCGGCCAGGCGCACCCGATCGCCGGTATCCACGCCGGGCGGGATCTTGACGGCGAGCTTCTTGTGCTTGCGCACCCGGCCCTGTCCGAGGCAGCTGTCGCAGGGGTTGCGCACCACGCGGCCACTGCCGCGGCAGTGCGGACAGGTCTGCTGCAGCGTGAAGAATCCCTGGGAGACGCGCACCTGGCCCGAGCCTGCGCAGGTCTCGCAGGTCACCGGCGTGCTGCCCTTGGCCGCCCCGCTCCCATGGCACACCTCGCACTCCACCAGCTTGGTGAGATCGATCTCGAGGGTGCGGCCGAATACGGCCTCGGCCAGATCCAGCTCGGTCGCGTAGCGCAGATCCGCTCCGCGATAGACCTGCGCGCGGCCGCCGCCGCGGCGCGCGGTCCCGAAGATGTCGCCGAACACGTCGCCGAAGATGTCGCTGAACTGCTCGGCGCCGCCGCCGCCGCCCTGGCGCGCGGCCTCGATGCCGGCGTGGCCGTGCTGATCGTAGATGGCGCGCTTGGAGGCGTCGGACAGCACCTCGTAGGCTTCCTTGGCCTCCTTGAACTTGTCCTCCGCGCCCTTGTCCCCGGGATTTCGGTCCGGGTGGAACTTCATCGCCAAGCGGCGATAGGCCTTCTTGATGTCGGCCTCGCTGCAGTTGCGAGGCACCTCAAGCAGCTTGTAGTAATCGGTCCGGGCCATGCGCGGGCCCTAGACGGGTTTAGCCCGCGCGCTGGTCTTTACCACTGTCCTTATCCTTGACTTCCTCGAACTCGGCATCGACCACGTTGTCCTTGCCGCCGGGAGCCGGGCCCTCGCCGGCGCCGGCGGCGCCCGCACCGCCCGCGGCGCCCGCCTCGCCCTGGCCCGCGGCGTACGCCTGCTGCGCGATTCCCGCCGCCGCCGTCGCCAGCGCCTCGGTCTTCTTGGTGATCACGTCGCCGTCGTCCGCCTTGAGCACCGCGCGCAGATCGGCCATCGCCGACTCCGCCTTGGCGCGATCGGCGCCGCTGACCTTTTCACCCAGGTCCTTGAGCGACTTCTCCACCGAGTGGAGCATCGCGTCGGCGCGATTGCGCACCTCGACCAGCTCGCGGAACTTCTTGTCTTCCTCGGCGTGCGCCTCGGCATCGCCGACCATGCGCTTGATCTCGTCCTCGCTCAGGCCGCTGGAGGCCTTGATGACGATGCGCTGCTCCTTGCCCGTCGCCTTGTCCTTGGCCGAGACGTGCAGGATGCCGTTGGCGTCGATGTCGAAGGTCACCTCCACCTGCGGCACGCCGCGCGGCGCCGGCGGAATGTCGGCCAGGTCGAACTTGCCCAGCGACTTGTTGTCCTGGGAGCGCTCGCGCTCGCCCTGCAGCACGTGAATGGTGACCGCGGTCTGGTTGTCGTCGGCCGTCGAGAACACGTTGGCGGCCTTGGTCGGAATGGTGGTGTTCTTGGTGATCAGCTTGGTCATCACCCCGCCGAGCGTTTCGATGCCGAGCGACAGGGGCGTGACGTCGAGCAGCAGCACGTCCTTGACCTCGCCCGAGAGCACGCCGGCCTGCACCGCGGCACCGACCGCCACGGCCTCGTCCGGATTGACGTCCTTGCGCGGCTCCTTGCCGAAGATGTCCTTGACGTACTTCTGCACCAGAGGCATACGCGTCTGGCCGCCCACCAGAATGACCTCGGCAACGCCCGAGGCGTCCAGCCCGGCGTCCTTGAGCGCGGTGCGGCAGGGTTCCATCGTGCGCTTGACCAGGTCCTCGACCAGCGACTCCAGCTTGGCGCGCGTGAGCTTGACGCTCAGGTGCTTCGGTCCGCTGGCGTCGGCGGTGATGTACGGCAGGTTGACGTCGGTCTGCTGGCTCGATGACAGCTCGATCTTGGCCTTCTCGGCGGTCTCCTTCAGGCGCTGCATGGCCAGCGGGTCGCGGCGCACGTCGACGCCCGACTCCTTCTGAAACTCGTCGGCCAGGTAGTGGATGATCTTCATGTCGAAGTCTTCGCCACCCAGGAAGGTGTCGCCGTTGGTCGAGAGCACCTCAAACTGGCGCTCCCCATCGACCGCCGCGATCTCGATGATCGATATGTCGAAGGTGCCGCCGCCCAGGTCGTACACGGCGATCTTGCGATCGCCGCCCTGCTTGTCGAGGCCGTAGGCGAGCGCCGCGGCGGTAGGCTCGTTGATGATGCGCTTGACGTTCAGCCCGGCAATGCGCCCGGCGTCCTTGGTGGCCTGGCGCTGCGAATCGTTGAAATAGGCCGGCACCGTGATGACCGCCTCGGTGACCGCTTCGCCGAGGTAGTCCTCGGCGGTCTTCTTCATCTTCATGAGCACGCGCGCCGAGATTTCCGGCGGCGCCATCTTCTTGCCCTGCACCTCGACCCAGGCGTCGCCGTTGTCGGCCTTGACCACCTTGTAGGAGACCATGCCGATGTCCTTCTGCACGACGTCGTCGGAGAACTTGCGACCGATGAGGCGCTTGACCGCAAACAGGGTGTTCTGCGAATTGGTGACCGCCTGGCGCTTGGCCGACTGGCCCACCAGCACTTCGTCGTCCTTGGTAAAGGCGACGATCGAGGGCGTGGTGCGGTCGCCCTCGCTGTTTTCGATGACCCGCGGCTTGCCGCCTTCCATGACGGCCACGCAGGAATTGGTGGTTCCCAGATCGATGCCGATGACCTTGCTCATGACTTGCTCCGAAATATCAGGTTCTTAGGGTGGCATTACTGGGGTCGGGGCCCCCAAATTCAAGCACCGTTGGCCGGTGCGCGGGCCACGATCACGCGCGCCGGGCGCAGCAGGCGGCCGTTGAGCTGGTAGC
The DNA here is from genome assembly GCA_963707115.1 of uncultured Gammaproteobacteria bacterium. Lineage (GTDB taxonomy): Bacteria > Pseudomonadota > Gammaproteobacteria > Steroidobacterales > Steroidobacteraceae > FEN-1191. The sequence continues at coordinate 1,238,232 of CAVPOP010000005.1, read as the reverse complement.
CCGATTGCAGCACCTGCAGCACGCTGTCGGGCGGGGCGGTGGCGGATTCCTGCACCAGGACCGCCTCGTGCAGCGTGGGGTCGAAGGGCGCGCCCAGCGGATCGAGGCGCTGGATGGAGAACTTCTCGAAGGCCTTGGCGAGCAGCGCCAGCGTCGCCTGCTGTCCGGCGGCCAGGCTCGGCGCGTCGGCGGTGGCGGCGTTCTGGGCCGCGAGCTCCAGGCTGTCGCGCACGCCCAGCAGCTCGCCCGCGAAGCGCTCGAGCGCAAAGCGCTGCGCGCTCTCGATGTCCCGCTGGGCGCGCTTGCGCACGTTGTCGAGTTCGGCCAGGGCGCGCAGCTGCGCATCGCGCGCCGCGCTGCCGGCCTGCTCGGCGTTCTCGAGCGCGGCCCGGAGCGAGGAGAGCTCCTCTTCGTAGCTCTCCGGCGATTCGAGTTTTGATTCAGGATTCACTTTATAAGTACTTTAATATCAATATTTTACAATGTATTTCTAACATTAATTATCGAATCGACCGCGCCCCGACCCACCCCATATGGGGCTTAGCGGCGCGAATTCAAGGCCGTGCCCAGGAGTTTTGCGGTGATATCGACGATGGGAATGACGCGCTCGTAGGCCATCCGCGTCGGACCAATCACGCCCAGCACCCCCGCCACTCCCTCGCCGGTGCTGTAGGGGGCCGTGATGATGCTGCAGTCGTCGAGGATCTGATAGCCCGACTCGTGGCCGATAAATATCTGCACGCCCTCGGCGCGCAGGCTCTGATCGAGCAGGTGCAGTAGGTCGCGCTTCTCGGTGAAGGCCTCAAACAGCCGCTTGAGCTTGTCGACACTCGACAGCTCGCCCAGGCCCATCAGGTTGGTCTCGCCCGCGATGACGTACTCAATCCCCTCCTGTGAGCCGCCCTGCCCGGACACCTGCTGGGCGATGGCGATCGCATCGAGCATGACCTGATTGATCGAGGCGTGGGTCTCCTTCAGCTGCCGCAGCAGTTCGACCTGCATCTGGCTCAGCGAACGGCTCCGGCAGTGCTCATTCAGGTAGCTGGCGGCGCGCCGCAGTTCGTCGGGCCCGTAGCGGCGTTCGAGCTGAATGATGCGGTTCTGCACCTCGCGGTCGTTGAACACCAGGATGACGAGCACGCGGTTTTCGGTCAGGCCGACGAATTCAATCTGCGTCAAGGTCGCCGCGGGGGCCAGCGGCAAGGTGACCAGGCCCGCCAGGTGAGTCACGCGCGAGAGCAGCTGCGAGGCGGCCGCCACCAGCTCCTTGGGTCCCTCGCGCGTGGCCGCGAGCTGTTCGCGCAGGTCCTTGAGCTCGGCCGATTCGGCCGGCGGCAGTTCGGCGCGCAGCAGCGCATCGACAAAGAACCGGTAGCCCCGGTCGGTGGGGACCCGACCGGCCGAGGTGTGCGGCGAGCTGACAAAGCCGAGCTCCTCGAGGTCCGCCATCACGTTGCGGATGGTCGCGGAGCTTAGGGACAGGCCCGAATCGCGCGACAGGGCCCGCGATCCGACCGGCTGCCCGTCGCGGATATAGCTTTGCACCAGCACCCGCAGCAGGTGCTGGGCACGCTCATTTAACGATTCCGGCGGGGTTGAATCGACGCTCATAACTCCCAAAAAAGGTTGTCACAGGTCGCAGCCTACAGCAATGGGCCGTCACGCGCCGTTGGCCGCCCTGCCTAGGCATGTTACAACTGCGGGGCATGAATCCGAAGCCGCAGACCTGCGCCGTGATTGGACATTTTGCCGAGCCGCGGATCGCCGACAGCGCCGCGGCGGTGCTGGCCGTGCTGGCGGCACGCGGCGTGCAGGCGCTGGTGGCGGCGGACGAGCCCGGCGCGTTCGACGGAAAGGCGCGCGCGGTGCCGCGCGCGGAGCTGGCCGAGCAGGCCAACTACATGGTGGCGGTGGGAGGCGACGGCACGCTGCTGCAGGCCGCCCGGCTGGTGGTGGGCCGCGAGGTTCCGCTCCTGGGCATCAACCGCGGCCGCCTCGGCTTCCTCACCGACGTGCTGCCGCGCAATGTCGGCGCCAGCATCGAGGCCATGCTCGACGGGCGATGCGCGACCGACCGTCGCCCGCTGCTGGAGGCCTGCCTGCAGCGCGGGCAGGCGCCGATGATGCGCCACCTGGCGCTCAACGACGTGGTGCTGCTGCGTCGCGAGGCCGGACACATGCTCGATTTTCAGACCCTGGTGGACGGCGTCTACCTCAATTCACACCGCGGCGATGGGATGGTGGTCGCCAGCGCCACGGGGTCGACGGCCTATGCCCTGTCCTGCGGGGGACCGATCGTCGATCCCCGGCTGGACGTGCTGGTGATGGCGCCCATCTGCCCGCACACGCTGTCCGACCGGCCGATCGTCGTGCCCGGCGATGCCAAGATCGAGATCCGCTCGATGGGCCGTGGCACGGGCCTGGCCGAGGTGGCCTGCGACGGCACGCGGCTCGGCGACCTGCAGCCGGGCGACCGTCTGGAAGTCTCGCGCGCCGGGGGCTCGATCACCCTGCTGCACCCGCCGGGCTACGACTTCTTCAGCCTGCTGCGCTCGAAGCTCCGCTGGGGTCGCGGCGGCGAGCCGCGCGAGCGCTAGGAGCCCTGCGGCCATGCTGCGCCACCTGCAGATCCGTGACCTTGCGATCATCGACGCGGTCGAGATCGACTTCGCGCCCGGCCTGACGGTGCTCACGGGCGAGACCGGCGCGGGCAAGTCGATCCTGGTCGATGCGCTCGAACTGCTCGGCGGCGGGCGCGCCGGGGCCGAGGTGGTGCGCGCCGGGGCGGAGCGCGCGGACCTGAGCGCCAGCGTGGACATCTCGCGCGTCGGCGGCGAGCTGCGCCACGTGCTCGAGGAGCAGTCCATTGCGCACGAGGGCGAGCTGCTGCTGCGCCGCGTGATCGGCACCGACGGACGGAGCCGTGCCTGGATCAACGGGCAGAGCGTAGCGGTGACGGTGCTGCGCAGCGTCGGTGAACTGCTGTTCGACATCCACGGCCAGCACGAATTTCAGTCGCTGATGCGCAGCCATTCGCAGCGCGAACTGCTGGATGAGTTTGGCCAGCTCGAATCCCAGGTGGGCCTGGTGCGCGCTACGCACGCGGCCTGGCTGGCGCTCATGAACCGCAGCGTGACCGCCGAGGCGGCCGCCAGCGACCGCCACGCCCGCCTCGATCTGCTGCGCTATCAGGTGCAGGAGCTGGACGCACTGCGCCTGGCGGAGGGCGAGATTGCCGCGCTCCATGACGAACACACGCGCATCGGCCACAGCGACAAGCTCGCGCAGACCGCGCGGACCGCGCTCGAAGGCCTGTACGAATCCGAGCAGGGCAACGCCCACCAGCTGCTGGCACGCGCCGCCAGCGCGTTGCGCAGCGCCGGCGCCCTGGACGCGCGGCTCGCCGCGCTCCACCCCGCCCTCGACGAGGCCGCCGCGCAGGTGCAGGAGATAGCGCACTCGCTGTCGCGCTATCTCGAGTCGCTGGAGTTTGATCCGGCGCGCCAGGAATTCGTGGAGCGGCGGCTCGCGACGGTCGAGGAGTTGGCCCGCAAGCACCGCGTGGAGGCGGCCGACCTTCCGGCCTGGCACGGCGCCTTGCAGCGCGAGCTGCTCAGCATGGAAAGCGCGGCCGCCGACCTCGGAACGCTTCGCACCCAGGTGGCCAGCGCCATGGCCGCCTACCAGGAACAGGCGCGCAAGCTCACCGTGGCGCGCGCCGCCGCGGCGCGCGCGCTGGCCACGGCGGTCACCCGCCGCATGCAGGAGCTGGGTATGGCGGGCGGAAATTTTGTCGTCGACGTCACACCGCTCGAGAGCGCCGAACCGGCGACGCACGGTGCCGACCGGGTGGAATTTCGCGTCAGCACCAACCCCGGCCAACCGCCGCGCGCGGTGGCGAAGATCGCCTCCGGCGGCGAACTCGCACGCCTGTCGCTCGCCGTGCAGGTGTGCTGCGCACGCACCGCGGCTCCGTGCATGGTCTTCGACGAAGTCGACGCCGGGATCGGCGGTGCCGTGGCCGAGATCGTCGGACGCGAGCTGCGGGGGCTGGGAACCGGCGCGCAGGCGCTCTGCGTGACCCACCTGGCGCAGGTCGCCTGCCAGGGCCACCAGCACTTGCGCGTCGCCAAACTCAGCGACGGGCGCAGCGCCCGCATCACGGTGACGGCGTTGGTGGGCGATGCGCGCATCGAGGAGATCGCCCGCATGCTCGGCGGCCTGGAGATCACGGCGCGCGCCCGCTCGCACGCGGTCGAAATGCTGGAACGGGCGGCGAGCACCGCCGCGGCCGCGGCCCCGTCCGCCGCGACGCGCCGCCGCCGCGGCACGCGCAGCTAGTTGCGCCGCGGCGCGAGCGCCTTGCGGTGCGGGCAATCCGCACGCTCGCAGCGCCCGTAGAGGATCAATGAGTGTGCGCTGATCGTGAAGCCGTGGCGCTTGGCGATCTCGTCCTGGCGCGATTCGATCTCCGTGTCGACGAACTCTTCCACGTGCCCGCAGTCCATACACACGATATGGTCGTGATGTGCGCCCTGGTTGAGTTCGAACACCGCCATGCCGTCTTCGAAGTGATGGCGCGTGACCAGCCCGGCGGCTTCGAACTGGGTCAGCACGCGATACACCGTGGCCAGGCCGATATCCTCGGCCGAGCCAATCAGGCTCTTGTAGATCTCTTCCGCGGACAGGTGCCGCGTGGCGCTGCACTCGAGAATCTCCAGTATCTTCAGGCGCGGCAGCGTGACCTTGAGACCGACCTTGCGGAGATCTTTTCCTTCCATACGATTGCCTGAACGGTATGATTGGAACCATGCAAATTACCACATTGGGCGTCCGTTCCACGCTGTGGATTGCAATCTGCCTGCTGGCGGTGAGCGCGTGCGTGTACGAGATACCCATACAGCAGGGCAACTACCTGGACGCGACCGCCCTGGTGCAGGTCAAAAAGGGCATGACCCGCGCCCAGGTGCGCTACCTGCTGGGCACCCCGATGGTCCCGGGCGGCTTTGATAACGACCGCTGGGACTATGACTACTACCTGAAATTGCGGCAACAGAAGCACCCGCGCATCGCCCGCGCCGCCGTCTATTTCCACAACGACCTGGTCGATCACGTGGACAGCGACGTCATGCCGGTGGCCAGCGACGCGGCCGTCAGCGCGCCGCCCGCCACGCCGGGTTCGCCGCCCAGCGCGCCTGCGGGCGAGCCGCCCTCCCCGCCGGTCGGCCCCGCGGTCGCAAACGCCGGACAGCCCCGCGGCGGCGCCGCAGCCGAGCGCGGCGGCCGGCGCACCACCCGCGACCTAAGAGCGGCGCGCCGCGCGCACCCGCTGACGACGCCGGTGGCGCGGATCCGCGCGCAGCGGCCGGTATACCTCAATGCGGTCACCGTCGCGTGGCACGAGATTCCGGTCGCAGCGCACGCCCCATACGCCCGTGGGAGCGCCCTGCCAGTCGATGTCCGTGCCCGCCCCGGTCGCCTGCAGCTGGCGGCGCCCCTCCAGGAGTGCCGCGGCAATGTCGGCCTCGGCAGGGAGTGACAGCGGGCAGAGTATCGGACCTTGCGACGCATCAAGGACCAGCAGACAGTGCTTGCGTCCCGGCTCAGGCAAGGCTCTGCTGCGCCCGGCCGACAAAAGCGTGCACCATCGATGTGGCCACGCCCTCGATCAGCGGATCAAGCAGCGCCGCCTTCAGGGCATTTGAAAACTCGAACTGCAGCTGCAGTTCGATGCGGCAGCCGTTGGCGCCGACCGGGCTGAATGTCCACAAACCATCGAGCGCGCGCAGCGGGCCGGCCACCAGTTCCAGGCGGATCTCGCTGTAAGGTCGCGGCCGATTGCGGGTGGTGAGCTGGGTGCTGAGCGGGCCGCGATGCACTTTTAGGCGCGCCACGACCTCAGTCGCCGACTGCAGCAGGATCTCGGCACTGGAGCAGCCCGGTACGAATTTCGGGTAGCTCGCCACGTCGTTGACCAGCGCAAACACCTCGGGCGGTGGGCGGGCGATCAGCGCCGAGCGCGTCAGGTTTCTCATGCCGCGCAGTCTGGATTATCACGCCGGCCGACTCAACAGCAGCAGGTACAATGCCCGCATGGCGAAACCCGAAACTGCGCAAAGGCTGATCGCCGAAAACCGCCGTGCGCGCTTCGATTATTTCATCGAAGAGCGGCTCGAGGCCGGCCTGGCGCTGGAGGGCTGGGAGGTCAAGGCGATGCGCGCCGGACGCGCGCAACTGGCGGAAGCGTACGTGTACATCCGCAACGGCGAGGCCTTTCTGATCGGCGCCCACATCGCACCGCTCAACACCGCCTCAACCCACAAGGTGGCCGATCCGGTGCGCACCCGGAAATTGTTGCTCAATCGCAGCGAACTTGATCACCTGATCGGTGCGGTCGAGAGGCGTGGCTTCACGCTGGTGCCGCTGGAACTTTACTGGAAGCACGGCCACGCCAAGCTCCAGCTCGGCCTCGCCAAGGGCAAGAAGCAGCACGACAAGCGGGCGACTGAAAAAGATCGCGACTGGGTGCGCGACAAGGCCCGGCTGCTGCGACGCGGCTAGCCGCTGGTGCGCGTGCCGGGCAGCCGATGCGCGAAGGTGGTATAATCATTGGGCTTTTTGAAGGGCGCGACCGGTTTCGACGTGGGTTACGAACCTTCAGGGGCGTGCCGAGGCGCAGTGGCCCTCGTTAATAACTGCTGCAAAACTTAGTTGCCAACGACGACAACTACGCTCTAGCCGCCTAAACACGGCTGACCTCAGGCTAGTTCGTGCCTATGCGGCTACACCTGGGGACGCGCTCATAGGATCGCGGTTCACCGTGCGACGGGGTGACACCGCTAAGAGACACCGGCGCTGGTCTGGCGTCTTCCCTGCTGCTCGGGTAGCGTCGGATGAGAAAAAAAGAGTCAGCTACGCGCGTAGATCCTGAAGTCTAGGGCTTGCGGACGGGGGTTCGATTCCCCCCGCGTCCACCATCCACCCTTGAAATGGGTTGTCATGAGTGGCTTAGGGACGTCAAAATCGTCCAGATAATCAACGGTTAATAGGCGCATGGGTTGCCTACCGTAGTGTCGATCCGACAACCCTTCGGCTGACACCCGGCCGTTAACGTCACAGGAAGTAGTAGCGCCAGCGCCGCGGCCGCACCGCGCTTCACTTCGGCTTCCACGAGCAGACGAATTTAAATTCTGCTTCCTGCACGGTATCCGGTTCCACAGGTGCCCACTCACGAGGGTGCTCCATTGCAGAGGCACTCTTAGTCGTACCATCGGCAAAGTAGTCAGTAGCGTACTTGGGCCGAACAAGGGCGTCGTTGCAATTGAACTCCATGAGTCCAACGGTCTCCGTTGGCGCCTTTACGTGAGATGACTCACCTGAACGCTTGTAGACCTGCTTGATCCACGCATTACGGGTATTGCTCGATATCTTAATACTGGATACGTCGACTAGAATCTCTGTGTTGTCTTCAGCGTGACCGATCGACACCCACTCCGACGCCCGCGCCGCGCCGCCCGTCAATTGACGTGTAGCAACGCGACGCTGTCCTGCCGTGAACCATAGATTGCTAAGCTCAAGCGTGGGTGCCCGCGGCGGTCATGCGGAGAATTGGGAGTAGTTATGGACCGACCAATTAGGCACAGCTTTGCCGACGCCACCGGATCGGAGGTCTTCTCGGCTTTACGTGACTGCCTACCGACAGCACTAGTGTGGGGGCTTGTACTTGGCGGTATCGGATTTTTCACTGACGTGGGAACCGGGGACAGCCGGTGGGATCAATTCTTGAAAGACGTACCCGCTTGGGGATGGGTTTGCGTCGCGCTAATTGTTGCGCTCGTGTTTCCTGCAATGTGGGCCGCCATTTGCGAGTCCATTGGAAAGCAGTCCACTGAGTTTTCTTATGACTGGCGAGCCCGCAGCTTCTGGCGTCGACTCACTATGGTGCTGTACTGCCTGGCTATTATCGTTACATTCGCCGTTTCAGCGCTGCTTGGGTACTGGCTGATTTTCGTGATTTTCGACCATGCCAGATTTTCGACTATGCCAATAGTCTCGGCAAAATAATGTACCGAAATGACACCGCGGATGAATTTCCGGAAAATGAACGACGAGCCGCAAGCCGCGAAAACGCTTACTGACGGCACCCAAATATGGACCGACGACGGGCGACGCTTCCACCTCCGCGCCCGTGACCTCAAGAGTGTGCATCGCGACCGGCCGACCGTGGAGCAGGTGCGCCTTGAAATCGCGCGTGGCCGGTTCGTTGAGGGGATACACTTCGTACGCACGGAGGACGGGCGCGCGCAATTCACCGACATGGCGACCAAGGTGGGCGTCGGCCCGCGACCGTGGCTAAGACCGCGCCGATAGGACCGGCCGGGGGACACAGTGTTTCAGCACCTCACAATTCTCTTTTCGTTCATCTACGCCCTAGCCTTTACCCACATCTTGGCGAGCGCCTCGGCGCTTGTCGTAGCTAGAAGCCGAGTGCGCTTTTCTGGGCTCCTTGCTGCGTGGATGTTCTTGTTCGCCAACTTCCTCCTCACCAATTGGATATCGCTTTTCCTGCTCGTGTCTATCAAACGGTGGTCAGTCGGTGAGGTTATGGTGCAAGTTAGCACCATAGTCCCGCAGTATTTCACTTGTTCGCTCATATCGATGAAGGTCCGTGAAAGCGGGGAGGTCGATATGAACGCCTACTTTGAGGAGCAGCGGCCGGCGATCTTCTCGACGTTCGCAGTGTTTGGTGTCCTGGTAATGGTTACGAACTTTTTGGACCGAAATAACTATGCGGGCGGCCCCCAGAACTGGTTCGGCGCCGATTTGTTGAATTCCCTAGTGCTGGTTGTATCGGCGATGGCAGGCTGGGCCAAGTCTCGAAAGCTGCAATGGTTCGCTGTTTTCGTGACTCTCGTTTTGTCAGTCTGGTTCTATTGGTCGTATACCACCCTTGTGTTCCAGGATGCCCCTGCGAAGTAACGGGCGCGTGCTTTTCACCGGGGGCGCGCTCAAGGTAGGGTTAGGGCCAAGGCCGTCACGGGTGCTCCGGTAGGTCAGAGGATACGAGGCGGGATACCACTGGCCACGAATCGGCGAGGAATGGCTAAAATTCTCGGTCCGTAGCCTCTATTGCGGTGCCCCCCGCGTCCACCAAGTGAGTGTCCAGCGCCGTCCAAGGCGATCCAAGAGACCCGCAGAAACGCGGGCTCTTTGCTGGAACACCGTACAAACGGGGGGCAGGCCCAATGGTTTAATGGCGCGGGTTTCGAGTTTTTAGATTAGATGAGGCCGACTCTTGAATGTCTCTGACTCCCGATTGAGTAACGGTGAACGTCGGCGCAGATGCTCGCAAATGAGCTCGCGCTCCACGGCCAAGGCGTCGGCATTTCGTGCCCAGACGGTAACAAACATCACGGGCAGGCGACGCTCATCGAGATACAACTCCCTGATCCACTGATACAGGGCTCTCAGGTCCGGGCGTTTTATCCACCACGGCAATTCGTCCGGAAGCCAGAGCTTGGCGGCCGTAACGTGCTGAAGGAATCGTCGGCGCGGGCAGCCTGTCTGGCCCACATAGCGAACGGCGCGGAGATCGCGCGGATCAGATAGCGTGTAGATTGCGGCCTCGTCTGGCTCAGTGCCGGACAGATCCACGATGTGCGCGGCACTACGAGCCCACACGAGTCGCGTCAGCTGAATTTTCGGCTCGCGGCGATCCATTGTGTGCTCGCCGCAATTCTAAACGAGGACTGTATATCTTTACAGCCCTGCCGCACCCGACCTTACGGTTCATATATGGGAAACTTCGCGCGCGCGAGCTGGCGGGGCGCCTTCGGTGCGCGTCGCGGCCAACTTTCGCGCAGCCGGTCGGGTCCGACGGCTGTCAGGCACTCGCAAGAGTTACCGATATCGCGTATTGCCTCGGGGCCTGCGGTGCGCGGCTCGGGTGGCTGGGTATAGCGGGCAGAATAGGCGCGTAAAGCTTGGAATTGCGGGGAGCGCCTCCGCGGCCGTGCTTAGCGCTGAAGCCCTAAAGCAAAGGGCCCCGGAACAATGTCCGGGGCCCTTGCTTGTGCTCACTGACGAGCGAGCGCGGCTCCCTCAGTGACCGACCTCACCGAGCGCCGCATCGGCGTCAACAAAACCAAAGCCTGAATCATGGTCAAAGCCCTTGGTGCCGTCCGGGAATGGATAGGGCGCAATGGTTCGACCCGCGGCCAGATGCATGTCGCGCGCCGTGTCCTCAAGAATCCCGTAGATCTTGTCGGGAGACATCGCCGCCTTGCCCGCACGGGCCTGCTTGTCGATCATCAGGGCGGCCACCGCGGCCACGTGGGGGGCCGCCGCCGAGGTGCCGAAGAAGTTCGGCCACTTGTCGGGCTCGGTCGAACCGGGCACCGTGGCCGTATACACCGAATAGAAGAACGTCGAGTTGCCACCGTCCGGTCCGGTGACCTGCGGCTTCTGGCGTATCTGCGGCGTACCCAGGCGATTGCCCGCGGCATTGAAGAAGATCGGTGTGCCGGCGGCGGAAGAGAAGTACTCCAGGCAAGCCGGCCGGCAGTTGGACCAGAACGGGACACCCCAGGCCGCCGTGTTGTACCAGGGCGCGGCGCCGATTGACGCGGCACCGTTGGCACTGGCGTGGCCGTACGAGGCACCGCTCTGCGTGTCGTGCTCGTCAATGAATATGGTGCCGGCACCGAGGGCGAAATAGACGTACTTCACGTAGTTCGGGGTCGGGCCGGAATACAGCTCGATACTCACCTGCACTTGGACGTCCTTACCGCTGGTATTGGAGATCACCGCCTCCTCGAGTGCGTCGCCGCCGACATTGCTGTCCGTGCCGGCGTACTGGCAGACCGTCGGCTTGAGATTAGCGTTGCAGTTCGGGATCGGCTGGCCGTTCATGCGATAAAAGATCAGGTCCATATCGGACCGTGAACCTTTCGGGCCTGCGGACTTGAAGGGCTCGTCCCAGTTCAAAACCAGCAGTTCGAACGCCTGGTCGGTAACCGTGATGGTCTGCATCGGGTCGGGGTTCTTTGCCGTGCCAAAGTTATGACGTACCCCGCTGGCCCCTTTGCTGCTGGACAAACGGAACGGCGACTCATAGGACTGGCGCGCCTCGTTGCCGGCCGATGAGAAGTACGGAATGCCACGGTCATGGACTGCATCGACCGCCTGAGCGAGTATGCCGTCCTGGAACATCGGCTCGTCAAAATAAATCACGTCATCGTCTATGATCGTCGAGCCCGCGTTGGCCAGATCGATGATGCCCTGGGCAAAATCGGCCTCGCTGTTGAACGCGGTGTGAAACGCCAGCGACGCGCCCGGGGCCACGTCGTGAATGATCTGCCCAATCGCTCGCCCTTCGTCGGCCGAGCCCGCGCAGGCCTCATCATTGAGAATCTTGATGTCTGCCGGCAGGTCGCCGTTGGCAATATCGCGCTTCGTGTTGGTAAACGGCTGGCCCGGGAAAATCGGGCCGGTCAGGCAGCCAAAACTATCCGACAATATTCCCACGCGCACTCCCTTGCCGCTGACTCCAAAGTTGCGGCGCGCATTGGCCGATCCCTGGGCCCGATCGCCCTGGGTGGCGACCAAACCCGAGCGGGTGCGCATCAGCGCCGGGCGCACGGACAGCACGTCCGGCAACGAGGCCACGGCCCGCAGCTGGGTGGCGGCTACGCGCGCCGAAACCATCGATCCGAACGTCTTGACGTCGCCGACACCAATCGCCTGCAAGTGAGCCTTGAGCGCAGCGGCATCGCCCTTGGCGACGATGTTCACCGGAATGGTGGCAATTGAATGTCCGAGACCCAACCGGCCAAGGCGGCCTTCCAGTCCGCCGCTGGCCTGGGCCGCGGCCATTCCATCGGGCTCGGTCAATGTCCGCAACATTGAATGTAGCTTCCCGTCGTCGCTGGCACGAAGCTGCTGGAGCTGTTCGGCAAACGACTGCGGTTGTGCGGCGTGCGCGGCGCCGGCGAACAACAACGCAGCGGTCAAACAGGAAACCACGGAAGTGCGTTCCATAACTGTCCCTCTACTAGTAGATATTTTTTGAACTTAGAACGGCTGAATATATAGCAGCGCGTATGCGCCTTCCAGCGCGGAAATCAGGCGGATTGGATTATGTAACCGTGCCTCGCGCCTACAGGCGCGCCGTCGTGATGCCCGCGGCGCGGCTCCTGGCCGCTTCGCGGCGCTCCGCTGGGAACGATAATGGCTGGGATGTAGGTGGCAACTGACAGCGCGACCAACTACATAGAATTACTACCTGAGGGCGCACATTCCGAGTGGCAGAGCTGAGATCGACTCAAGTCAAACCGGCGATCGCCACGGGTGCGCGGCCTGGAAGGAACAAACCAGGGCGTTACCGCGCGCCCCCCTTGCTCGGCGACGCCCCCGCCGCACGGATGTTCGTCTTATTGAATCAGGCGGTCACGCCGCAGGCGATCGGCGATCGATGGCGTGATCATCGCCAGACCCAGTTGGCCGGACTCGACGTCCTTGACCTTGGTGTCGATCGTGTACACCAGCGAGGCGCCGTGGGTTTCGTAGAGCTTGGTGACAATGTGACCCGAGCCCTGGGTATTCATGATGGACGGCAGGGTCTTGAACTGGTAGTAGTCCACCGGCAGCCCGTATGCGCCATAAAATCCGGTGTCGTAGCCAGAGGCGATGTATTTGTACGAACCGGTGCTGCGCGTGTCGCGGCTGCCGCCCTCCTTGGTGAGCCAATCCGCTGCCACCATGCGGGTGGCCAGCACGCCATCGGAATGGAGCGTCCCCACCAGGCGGATGATGGTCTCGCGAGTGAGCGGCTCGTCTTTGCCCATGTAATTGCAACTGGCGTCCGCCGTGAGCTTGTTGCTGCGCAGGTCCCTGACTAGCCAATATTCAAAATTGCAGCGCTGCGTGTAATCGGGACTGACTCCCACGACCAACAGCCGGGTAAAGGTCAGGTTGCGTGAGTCGCCCTCATTCCAAGTGCTCTTGACCGACGGTCGGCCCACGACGCAGCCGGACAGCAGGGCGAGCAGGCTCATGGCAAGCGTCAGCCTCACTGGAATGTCGGCCCATTGCTGGCCGCGAAGGCGTCTCATGCGCGCATGACTCCTTAAAATTGAAATTCGGCCAGCGGGCGCGGCCGGTGCCAGGGGCGAATCGCTAGCGCCCCATGATAGCCGAGCGTGGCCCCCGCTGCCCGGCGGACAGCTGACGGAACACTCTCGGGGGCTTCCCACCGCTACCCGCGCACCTTGAGACCACGCGGGTCGTACGGTGGTTCAGTGAGAATTCGCGCCCGCCGGGACTCGCCCAGCACCTCCACCGACAACTCCGGGGGCTTCGCTGCCGTCGCCTGCTCCACGTACGCCAGAGCGAGACTCTGGCCCACGTGGTGGCCATAGGCTCCGGAGGTGACGAACCCGACGCGGCGATCCCCGGCCATGACCGGCTCAAAACCGGCGACGTCAGCGTCGGCGCTGTCCAGCGCCAGCAGCACCAGGCGTTGCGTCGGGCCGCTCGCGCGTTCCGCCAACGCTGCGGCCCTGCCGATGAACTCACCCTTGTCAAAGGCGACGAAGCGCTCCAGTCCGGCCATGGCCGCGGTGTACGATTGGGCAAATTCCAGCGACCAGACGCCGTAGCCCTTTTCGAGCCGCAGGCTGTCCTGGGCGCGCATGCCGATCGGTTTCATACCAAATTCCTTGCCGGCGCCCAGCAGCGCGTCCCACAGCGCCCGCTGCTCCGGGGCACGCACGGTGATTTCGTAGCCGAGCTCGCCCGTGAGCGAGACGCGTACGACCACCGCCCGGCTAAATCCAACATCGAGCGTGCGCGCGCCCATGAACGGCAGCGCGTCATTGCCGACCTCTTCGCGCGTCAGGCGCGCGAGGATATCGCGCGCGCGCGGCCCCGACAGCGAGAAACCCAGCCAGCTCTCCGACAGGTTCTCGAGGCAGACTCCGGCGGGTGGCAAATGGTCGCGAAACCAACGCAGGTGCCATTCCTGCAGGTAATAGGAGCCGACCAGCCAGAATCGCTCTGCGCCCAGGCGCGTGACGGTCAGGTCACCCATGAGCTTGCCGCTCGGTGCCAGCATCGGAGCGAGGCGCACCCGGCCGAGCGGCGGCAGGCGATTGGCCAGCAGATGATCGAGCCAGCGCTCCGCGCCGGGCCCCGTCACCTCGTAACGCGCATAGACACCGGTATCGAGCAGCCCCGCCGCGCTGCGGGTCGCCGCGACCTCCGCGGCGATCCAGCGCTGCGCGTTCGACCGCCGCAAGCTGGGCTGTTCTGCAAATTCGGGCTCGCCGGGGGCAAAGAATTGCGGACTCTCCATGCCCCAGACGACCCCGAAGCGTGCGCCGGCGGCGCGCTGTGCGTCGTAGCTCGGCGTCATCTTGAGGGGGCGCCCGGCCGGCAACTCCTCGTTTGGATACGCGATCACGAAACGTCGCGCATAGAACTGCGCGGTCGTCTCGCGCAGGTACCGGTCATTGCTGGCAAAGGCCCCGTAGCGGGCGACGTCCATGCCGAATATATCCGCGCCCGGATCGCCATCGACGATCCAGTTGGCGAGCACCAGCCCGATCGCGCCACCCTGCGAAAAACCCGACATGCACCCGCACGCCGCCCAGTAATGGCGTAGTCCCGGCACCGGGCCGACCAGGGGATTGCCATCGGGAGTAAAGGTGAACGCACCGTTGACCCACTTGCGTATGCCCGCCTCGAGCAGACTCGGGAAGCGCTGGAAACCGATCGCCAGCTCCGGAGCGATGCGGTCAATGTCTTCGGGCAGCAGATCCATGCCGAAGTCCCATTCGGCGCCCTCGACCTGCCAGTGGCGCGGATTACGTTCGTACACGCCCAGCAGCACGCCCTTGCGCTCCTGTTGCAGGTAGGTATATCCCTCGAGATCCGTCACGCAGGGCATCTCGTCGGCACGCGCCAACAGGCTCGGCAGATCCTCCGTGATCAGGTAATGGTGCTGCATCGGCGTCAGCGGCAAGTCGAGGCCGACCATGCGACCCACGCGACGCGCCCACAGGCCGGCGGCATTGACGACGTGCTCGGCCGTGACCGGGCCCTGCTCGGTCTCGATGCGCCAGTGCCCGCCCGGCCCTGCCTGGAGCGCTGTGACGCGGTTCCTCAGGATCACGTCGGCACCACGCTTGCGCGCGGCGAGGGCAAAGGCATGCGTGGTGCCGTGCGGATCGACGGCGCCTTCGTGCGGGTCAAACAAACCGCCCAGCAGCCCCGTGGGGTCGACAATCGGGCAATCGGCGATGATTTCCTCGGTGCTCGCCAGCCGCGCGCCGATGCCGAGGGTCTGGTAGATCGCACACTCGGCCTTGAGCCACTCCCAGCGCGCCTGGGTGGTGGCCAGGCTGTACCCCCCGGGCATGTGCAGGCCGACGCTCTGGCCGCTCTCGGCCTCGATCTCCTTGTACAGATTGATGGTGTATGACTGCAGAGCGGCGATATTCGGGTCGTCGTTCAGCGCATGAAAGCCCGCGGCCGCATGCCAGGTGGACCCGGCCGTGAGTTCGGCCCGCTCGATGAGCGCCACGTCGGACCAGCCGCGCCGGGTGAGGTGATACAGGATGCTGGTCCCGACGATGCCGCCGCCGATGATCACGACGCGGTAGTGACTTTTCATGCCCGACTATTCCTCTTCCACCGAATCCAGCAGCGCCGCCTTGCGCTCGGCCATGAAGTGCAGCAGCGCCTCGTCGAGTGCCGGATCGAGGCCCGGGTCCTCGTATTCCGCCAGCATCTTCTTCCACACCTTGTTGGCTCGTTGCTCGGCGGTGAGCGCGCCCTCCAGCGTCCATTGTTCGTAGGATGAGTAATCGGCAATCGTCGATTGATAAAAGGCGGTCTCGAAGTTCTCCTGGGTATGCGCGCAGCCGAGGAAGTGGCTCCCGGGCCCCACCTCGCGGATCGCATCGAGCGCCTGGCCGCGCTCGCTCATGTCCATGCCGCCGGCCAATACCTGCATCATCGCCAGCTGATCCGCGTCCATGACAAACTTCTCATAGCCGCTTACCAGCCCGCCCTCCAGCCAGCCGGCCGCATGGGTCACCAGGTTGACGCCCGCCAGCAGCGTCGGCAGCAGCGTGTGCGCGCTTTCGTAGGCCGCCTGGGCGTCGGCCACCTTGGAAGAGCACAGCGACCCGCCGCTCCGGCAAGGGAGCCCCAGCCGGCGCGCCAGCTGCGCGGTGGCAAAGATCATCTGCGTGGCCTCGGGCGTGCCGAAGGTGGGTGAGCCCGTGCGCATCGATACCGCGCCGACGAACGAGCCCATGATGACCGGCGACCCCGGCCGCACGATCTGCGTGAGCGCCATGCCGGCCAGCGTCTCGGCAAGAATCTCCGCCATGCAGCCGGCGGCCGTGACCGGCCCCATGGCACCGGCGAGCACCGCAGGCACCACGATCGTCCCCTGGTTGTGCGCCGCGAATTCACGCAGCGCGCCGAGCATGCGGCCGTCAAAGGTGAGCGGCGAGTTTGAATTGATGTTGCCGAGCACGACCGCGTGCTGGTCCACGTACTGCTCGCCAAACAGCAGCTCGGCCATGCGCACCGCGTCGGCGGCGTGACCGGGGGTCTCGGGGGTGGCCTCGCAGCCCTGGTCACTGTAGCGGAAGAAGGCGTATTGGACGTCCAGGTGGCGCTTGCCGGCGGGTATGTCCATCGGCTCGACCGTTGAGCCCCCGGAAAAATGAATGGCCGGAGCCATGTGCGCCAGCTTGATGAAGTTGTGCAGATCCTCGAGCGTGCCGTAGCGGCGGCCGCGGTCCAGGTCGGTCACGAATGGCGGTCCGCCCACCGGCGAGAACACCGTGGCGTCGCCACCAAAGCGCACGTTGCGCGCCGGATTGCGGGCGTGCACCGTGAATTCACGGGGCGCGGTCCGCAGCAGCGCGCGCGCCAGGCCGCGCGGGATGCGGACCCGCTCGCCCTGCACTTCGGCTCCCGCGCCCTTCCACAGCCGCAGTGACTCCGGATCGCGGCGGAACTCTATGCCGATTTCCTCGAGAATAGTCTCGGCGTTGGCTTCGATCACCTCGACCGCCTCGAGACTCAGCAGGTCGATCACCGGCAGCCGCCGGCGGATGTAGGGCAGCTTGACGGCCTTGCGCTGCGCGCGGGCAGCGCGGCGCGCCTCGCGACCGCCGCCGCGGGTGGCGTGGGCGCTGCGGTTCTCCTCTCCCATCGGTGTCTCCTGTGCAGCGGGCGTATTTATAACACATGTAAGGTTTAAACAATAACGCCGCGCCGGCGTAGCCAGGCCCGGCGCGCTGCGTTATTCTTCGCTCCGGCGCGCCACGCAACGGCAGTGCGTGGCTCACAATGCCAGGGGCTCTGGAGATCACTGGTGCCGAGAATCGTCGACCATGTTCGTCGCCGCGAGGAGATCGCACGCCTTGCGGTGCGGGTGATCCAGCGCGAGGGCGCCGAACAGGCCACCGTGCGCCGGATCGCGACCGTTGGTGGCTTCAGCATCGGTGTCCTGACCCACTACTTCAAGGACAAGGACGAATTGATCGCCTTCGCATTCCAGTGGGTGGCACGCGAGTGGTACGCGGAACTCGACGCCGCCATCGCGGCGACCGCGCCGGGGTTGCCACGGCTGCGCAGCGCCCTGGAATTCATGGTGCCGACGACCACGGCGCCGAGTTTCATCCGGCTGTGGCTCAGCCTGTGGGGCGGTGCCATGCACAATCCGGCGCTGGCGCGCGTGCACCGCGGCTACTACGCTCGCTGGCGCCGCTACCTCACCCGTCATCTCGGGGAGGCGGTGCGGGGCGGGCAGATTACCGCCCCGCCCTCGCTCCGCGACGCCGTGGACCTGCTGACGGCGGGCATTGACGGCATCTGGATTGGCAGCACCTTCGAACCGGCCCGATTTGCGGTGCGCCGCCGGCGGCGGTTAGTGGGTCAGCTCATGCATGCGGTGCTCGGGGAACGCGCGTGAGCCCGGCGGCCGCGCACTTTCGCCACTATTCGGCCTGGTCGCTGCTGCGCGCAGCCGTCGCCGGGGAGCGCTACTGGCGGCCGCTGTGGACCGGCCGTGCGCTGCAGGCGGCCTACGACGTCGTGGTGGTGGGCGCCGGCGGTCACGGGCTGGCCACCGCCTTTCACCTGGCGCGCGACCATGGCATCCGGCGGGTCGCGGTGCTCGAAAAGCGCCTGGTCGGCTACGGCAACGTCGGCCGCAACACGACGATTGTGCGCTCGAACTACCTGCTGCCCGAAAATCATTACTTCTACGAGGATTCATTGCGGCGCTGGGAGCGGCTGTCGCGCGATCTGAACTACAACGTGATGTACAGCCCGCGGGGCGTCGTCGACCTGGCCCTCACCGACGATGCCCTACCGGCCCTGGCGCGGCGCGGCAACGCCATGCGGCTTGCGGGCATCGACGCCGAGCTGCTCGATCGGGCCGCGCTGGAGCGCTTTGTGCCCGAGCTGGAAGCGCGCCGCGCCCGTCGCTTCCCAATTGTCGGTGCGCTCCTGCAACGGCGCGGTGGCACGGTGCGGCATGATGCGGTGGCGTGGGGATATGCGCGCGCTGCCAGCGCGCTCGGCGTCGACATCATCGAGGGCTGCGAGGTCACGGGGGTGCGGACCGCGGGCAATAACGCCACCGGCGTTGAAACCACGCGCGGTTACGTGCAGGCCGAGCGCATCGTGTTCGCGACGGCCGGTCACACCGGCATGATCGGCACGATGCTGGGCGTTGCGCTGCCGATCGAGACGCACCTGCTGCAGGCGATGGTCACCGAGCCGATCAAGCCGCTGCTCAACACGGTGCTGGTGTATGTGTCGCCCGGCCATGGCGAGACCTATATCTGCCAATCCGATCGCGGCGGCCTGGTGATGGGCGGACACCTCGACGGCTTCCCTTCATATACGCGCGAGGGACAATGGCATCGCCTGGAGGATGTGGTGCAGGGCGCGCTGGAGCTGCTGCCCAGGATCGGCGCGCTGAAGATACTGCGCCAGTGGGCGGGCACCAATGACATGACCATGGACGGCAGCCCGATCATGGACCGGCTGCGCTACGACAATGTGTTCGTCAACGCCGGCTGGTGCTACGGAGGGTTCAAGGCGATCCCGGCCTCCGGTGCGGCATTCGCGCGCTTCGTGGCCAGCGGCACCGCGCCCGATCTGATCCGGCCCTTCCGGCTGTCCCGGTTCGCGACCGGCCACGTGCTCGACGAGCCCGGCCAGGGCCCATTCCCGGTGCGGCTGTGAGCGATCTGGCCTGCCCGTTCTGCGGTCCGCGCCCGCTGCGCGAGTTCGTGTTCCACAAGACACTGCCGGCCGAGGCAGAAACCGGCCCCTACCAGCGCACCTACGAGCGCATCGCCCGCCTCGAGCACAGCGTCGAACACTGGCAGCACGTCGAGGGCTGCCGTGGCTGGCTGCTCGTGCATCGCGATCCCTCCAGCGGACGGGTCATCAGCGTCCGCCTGCTTGGCACCGGCAACTCATGAACGACACGCGGTTACGGACCGGCACGCGGCTGGCGCCCACAGCGCTGACCTTCACCTTTGACGGGCGCCAGTACCCGGCCCAGCTGGGCGACACGGCGGCCTCAGCGCTGCTGGCACAGGGCGTGCGGCTGATGGGACGCAGCGTCAAGTACCGCCGCGTGCGCGGCCTCCTGAGTGCCGGTCCCGAAGAGCCGAATGCGCTGCTGTCGGTCGGCGCCTCACCGGCGGTGATTCCCAACATTGCGGCACCACAGCTGCAGCTGCGCGACGGGCTGGTGCTGCGCAGCCAGAATCGCTGGCCCACCCTGGCGTTTGATGTCGCCTCCGTGCTGCAGGCCGGCGGCGGCCTGCTCGGCGCCGGCTTTTACTACAAGACCTTCCTCTGGCCGTCCTGGCGCACTTACGAGCGGATCATCCGCCGGCTCGCCGGGCTGGGCATTGCTCCCGGGGACAGCCAGCTGCCAGCGGTGGCCATCGAGCATTGCGTGTGCGACGTGCTGGTGGCGGGCGCAGGTCCCGCCGGCCTGGCCGCCGCCCTGGCCGCCGCCCGCGCCGGCGCACGCGTCATGCTGTGCGAGCGCGAACCGGTCTGCGGCGGCGAACTCGAGTTCGAATCTGCGCGCATCGACGGCCAGCCGGCCCTGGAGTGGATCGACGCGACACTCGCTGAACTGCGGGCGCGCGGCGCGCGGGTACTGACCGATACCGCGGTGGTCGCGCAATCGGGCCGCGCGCTGATCGCGCACGCCGAACCGGGCGGGCTGCCGGGTCGCAACACGATGTATCACATCGGTGCGCGCGAATTCCTCGTCGCGATGGGCGCGGTCGAGCGGCCCATCGCTTTTTGCAACAACGATCGGCCCGGCGTGATGCTGCTGGGCGCCGCCGAGCGCTACCTCGCGCGCTACGGGGTACGGGTCGGCGCCCAGCTGGTGCTGTTCGGCAACCACGAGCGCCTGTACGCCTCGGCCCGCCGGCTCATGGCGGGCGGCATGCCGGTGCGTGCCATCGTGGATACTCGCCGGGTCCATGAGCTCAGCACGGACGAGGCGCCGTCGCAGCTGCGCGAGGCGCTGCGGAGCGAGGGCGTCGAGTGCCTGAGCGGCCACGCGGTCACGGCGGCCCTGGGGCGTCGCGGCGTGACTTCCGCACGCATCGAGCTGCTCGGCGGAGCAGCGCCCGTCCGGCAGATACCCTGCGACACGATCCTGGTCAGTGGCGGGTGGAGCCCGGCGCTGCACGCCGGGCTCCAGCAGGGCGGCATCGTGCAGTACGCCGCCCCGATTGCTGCGTTTATCGCCGGGGATCAGCCGCCCTCGCGCACGGCCGCCGGCGCGGCCCGCGGACGGCTGGAACTCGCCGAGGTGCTGCGCGACGGCCACGCCGCCGGGGAGCGCGCCGCGCGCGCTGCCACAGGCGCCGCTGGCGCGGGGCCGCAGGGGAGCGGCGATGCCGCGCCCGCGCTCGTGCCCTTCGCGCGCTCGCCGGCTGTGCGGGCGGCAGAAAAGAGCCAGTTCGTCGACCCGCAAAACGACGTGACGGTCGCGGACTTGCGCACCGCGCTGGCCGAGGGCTTCTGCGACATCGAACACGTCAAGCGCTACACCACCTTGGGGGTGGGCACGGATCAGGGCCGCCTCGGCGGCGCGCTCGGGGCGGCCATCGTGGCCGAGCTCCAGGGGGCATCGCTCGCCGAGGTCGGCGTGAGCCGCAGCCGGCCGCCCTATCACCCGGTCACGATGCGCTCGATCGCCGGCTTTCACGTGGGCGCGGCCCTCAAGGTCACGCGCCGCACCCCGCTCCACGATTGGCACGCCGCGCAGGGCGGCCTGCTCGAGCCCATGGGTCTGTGGATGCGCCCGCGCTACTACGCGGCCAACGGCGCCGAGGCGGGCGCCGCGGCCGTCGTGGAAGCGCGCCGCGTGCGCACCCACGGCGGGATCGCCGACAGTTCGACGCTCGGCAAACTCGAGGTCGCCGGCCCCGACGCCGCGCAATTCCTGGATTTTCTCTACCTGACGCAAGGCCAGCACGATCAAGGTCGGACGCAGCAAATACATGGTCAACCTGCGCGAGGACGGCATGGTGCTCGACGACGGACTGGTGCTGCGCCTTGCGGCCGATCGTTTCATCGCCACCACCAGCTCCGGGCACGGCACCCACATGCTCTCGCACTTCGAGCACTATCGTTCGACCTTGTGGGGGGACCGGGCCGTGACGATCACCGACGTCACCGACGCGTGGGCGGCGATCGCGGTGGCCGGCCCGCTGAGCCGCGCGACGCTCGCGCGCGTGCTGGCCGGACCGTGGAACGAGGCGCTGGCGCGGCTGCGCCACATGGACTTCGCCGACGGCGAGTACGGGGGCCATGAGCTGCGGCTCCTGCGCGCGAGTTTTTCCGGCGAGCTCGCCTTTGAATTGCACTGCCGGCCGGAGGCCGCCGTCTTGCTCTGGGAAGCTCTCAACGCCGCCGGCCTCGCGCCCTACGGGATTGACGCACTCGACATCCTGCGCGTCGAGAAGGGCTACCTGGTGAGTGCCGAGCTCAACGGCGAGACCACGCCGTTCGATCTTGGGATGGACGCGCTGGTGCGCTTGGGCAATCCGTGCCTGGGCCGGGACCTGCTGGACCGCCCGGCCTTTCATGAAGCGACGCGCCCGCGGCTGGTGGGCCTGCGCGCGCTCGACGGGCAGACCCCGTTCCTTGGCGGCGCGCAGCTGACGGCCACAGACTCGGCGACCCGCCCTTGCGGCCATGTCACTTCGAGCGTATTCAGCCCGACCCTCGGCGAGTGGCTGGGCCTGGCCCTGGTGGCCCGCAATCTCGGCACCGAAGGCGCGCTCCTCACCGCCCGCGACCCGCTGCGCGCCCGCGACACGCCGGTGCGCGTCGTCGCGCCCGCGCACTTTGACCCCGCCGGCGAGCGCATGAAGGCCTAGCGTAGGCACCGCACGTGACAATCACCGACGAAGTGGCGGGCTGCCGGATTGATCGAGTGGCCTGCGCGCGCGCGCTCGAATTCTCGGCCTTTGCGTGGCCGGCGCCGGCGCTGAGCGAGCCGGCGTGGCCCAGCGGCGCGGGCGCGGTCCGCTACGATGCCCGACAGCGCCCGGTGTTGCTGCACTTCGCGCCCGGACGCTGGCTCGCGCCCGATCCGGACGAGGAAGTTCGCGCGCTCCTCGCCGCGGCCGGTCTGGCCACGGCGGGCGTGGTGGTCGAGGTCACCGGCAAGTGGGAGGCCTGGTTGATCCGGGGAACCGGCGCGCCGCGCCTGCTCGCCTGTGCGCTGGCCATCGAGCCGGTGTTGAATGCGCGCGACTGTGCCGCCGTGACGCTGTTCGACTGTCCTGCGATCCTGGCGCGCGCCGCGGAAGGATTCGCGGTCTGGGTGCACTCGAGCTACGCGGCCGATTTTGCCGCCACCGCCGAGGGCTTCCGCGCGTCGCTCGAGCTGCCCGGCTAGGACGGACGGGTGCTCAGGCGGAGCGACTCCCAGCTGGCATCGGCCGTCCAACCGCCATCCACCGGCAGGCTCACGCCGTTGACGAAGCCGCTCTGTTCGCCGTCGGCCAGAAAGGCAATCGCCCCGGCCACGTCCGCCGCCTGCGCAAAGCGCGCCATGGGCACCCGGTTGACGATATCCCGGTCGGAGTACAGGCCCTGCTCCTGGGCGGCGTCGTCCATCTCGGTCTTGATCCAGCCCGGGCACACGGCGTTGACGCGCACGCCGCGGCCACCCCACTCGGCGGCGAGCGTCCGGGTCAGTCCGATCAGACCGTGCTTGGAGGCGTTGTAGGCACTGCGCTGGCTCACCCCGGCGAGGCCCGCCACCGAGGCCACATTGATGATGCTGCCGCGGCGCCGCGCGAGCATCTGCGCGCCCAGATACTTGCACGTCAGGAACGGCCCGAGCAGGTTGACGTCCAGGACGCGCCGCCACTGCTCGACGGTCGTGTCCTCGGCCGCCACGATCAGGCTGATGCCGGCGTTGTTCACCAGCACATCGGGGCTGCCGTAATCGCGCTGCACGCGTGCCGCCAGCTGCTGCACGAACTCCTCGGACGACACGTCTCCGCAGATCCCGTATCCCTGCAAGTGCCTCGAGGCCAGACGCGCCAGTGCGGCTTCGAGGGGCTGCAGGTCCGTCATCACGACCGTATAGCCGCCGCTCGCCAGCAAGGTCGCGGTGGCCAGCCCCAGGCCTTGCGCGGCTCCGGTGACAACTGCAATCTTCATGCGCCTCCCCGATTGCGCAGCCCCGGTGGCTCGCGCATAGTAATGCCGCTCTATCATGCCGCAGGGACTGGACGAGCGAAACATGTCACGTGCAGCGGGTCTGATTGATCGTCGCGAACTGCTGGCCATGTCGCTGGCGAGCGCGGTAGCCGCAACGCTACCGCGCTTTGGCCGCGCGGCCGCCGCCACGGCCCCCGGCTTCTCTACGCTCCTGGCCCGCTTTGCCGAAGAGCTGCTGCGCCTGGCGCCCGAGGCCGCGACCTCGCTGGGCGTGGACCACGGGGCGCGCCAGGGCCTCAAGTCGCAGTTGAACGATGCCTCACAGGGGGCCGCGGCGCGCTGGGCGGCGCAGGTCAGCTCGATGCTGGCACGACTGAAGGCGATCGATCCGGCACAGCTTTCGGCGACGGATCGGATCCACTACGAGGCGGTGAAGTATGCCGCCGGCACGGCCGAACAGGGCACGCAATTCTTTTACGGAGGCGGCGCGCGCGCGTTGACCGGCGGCGCTACGCCCTACGTGGTCAGCCAGCAGAACGGTGCGCTGACGCGGATCCCGGAGTTTCTCAATACGCAGCATCAGCTGGCCAGTCGCGCCGATGCCGAAGCCTATCTCGAGCGCGTCAGTGCGCTGGCGCGGGTGCTCGACCAGGAATCGGCGCTGATCGCCGAGCACGCCGCCCGCGGGGTGGTGCCGCCCGGTTTCATTGCCAGCAACGCCCTGGGCGAACGGGTTCGCTTCCGCCGCCTCCCCGCTGCGCAGCAACCGCTGGTCGCCTCGCTCCAGGCACGCGCCAGCGCGCAGGGCATCAAGGGCGAGTGGGCCACGCGCGCCGCCAGGCTGGTCCAAGCGCAGGTGTATCCGGCCCTCGACCGGCAGATTGCCGCATTCGCCAAGGCCACCGCCCGCTCCCCTGACACCGCCGGGATCGATCGCCTGCCCGACGGCGAGGCCTATTACCGCTGGGCTCTCAAGCTGGGGACGACGAGCGATCTGAGCGCGGCCGAAGTCCACTCGATCGGCCTGGAGCAAAATCGCGCCATCCAGGCACGCATCGACGCGGTCTTCAAGTCGCAGGGCCTGACGCAAGGCAGCGTGGGCGAGCGCGCCCGCGCGCTCAACAGCGATCCTCGCCAGCTCGCCCCCGACACCGACCAGGGCCGCGAGGAACTGCTGGATTATTGCCGGGATCGCATGGCCGCCGCGCGCGCGCTCGTGCCCAAGATCTCGGCTCTGGGTCTCAAGGCGCCGCTCATGGTCAAGCGCGTGCCCGTGGACATCCAGGATGGCGCACCGCTCGGCTACATGAACCGGGCATCGCTCGACGGTGCGCGGCCCGCCATCTACTACATCAACCTGAAATCCAGCGCCCTGTGGCCGAAGTACCAGATCCCGACGCTCACCGCGCACGAGGGGATCCCCGGCCACGCCTGGCAGGGCGCGTACCTGGCCGAGCACAGCGACGCGATCCCGCTGATCACGCACCTGATGAATTTCAACGCGTACACCGAGGGCTGGGCCCTGTATGCCGAGCAGTCCGTGGACGAACTCGGCTTCTACGCCGACGATCCCTTCGGACAGATCGGCTACCTGCAGGGTCAGCAGTTCCGCGCCTGCCGCCTGGTCGTCGATACCGGCATGCATGCCATGCACTGGACGCGCGAGCAGGCGATCCAGTTCCTGACCGACGAGACCGGGCGGGGCCGCGAGGCGATGACCAGCGAGATCGACCGCTACTGCGCCAACCCGGGGCAGGCCTGCGGATACAAGATCGGCCACAACGAGATCGTCAAGCAGCGCGAACGGCTGCGCAGCGCGCTGGGCGACAAGTTCCAGCTCACCGCCTTCAACGACGCCGTGATCATGACGGGCGGAGTGCCGGTGGCCCAGCTGGGCCCGGCGGTCGATCAGCTGCTGGCTGCGAGGTGACACCATGAAGCGTTCCGCATCGGCCCTCTGGTTTGGGGATCTGCGTACCGGGGACGGATCGCTCACCACCCACAGCGGCGCGCTCGACCAGGCGCCCTACTCCTTTGCCAACCGCTTCGAGGAGGCGCCCGGCACCAACCCGGAAGAGCTGATCGCCGCGGCGCACGCGGGCTGCTACACGATGGCGGTGTGCGCGGCGCTGACGCGCGGCGGTTTCAAGCCCACGCGCCTGTCGACCCAGGCCGTGGTCAGCCTTGAGCAGGTCCAGGGATCGTGGACCATCACGGCTTCGCACCTGGAGATGCGGGCGGCCGTGCCTAAGATCTCCGCGGAGCAGTTTGCCGCCATCGCGGCCGATGCGAAGGTGAATTGCCCGGTGTCCCGGGTGCTCAAGGCGCAGATCACACTCGACGCGCAGCTCGAGGCGGACCGCTAGGCGACGCGCCAGATTTCAGTCACGCAGCAGCCGCGCCGCGTCTTGCTCATCCCCCGAGCTCAATCGGTGGGTCGCCGCGGTCGGGGTTCAGTACCCCGAAACTGGCCGGGATCAGCGCGTAGAACAGGCGAATGTTCTCGTCGCGCAGCCGGTCGAACAAAATCTTGACCTCGTTCTCCGTGAGGATGAACTCGACCTCTACGGTGAGGGTTCCGGCCAGTTCAAAGAAATGATTCTCGTGCAATACGTGGTGCCGGCCGAAGCCCGCCATGGCGTGAAACGCCGATCCGCCGCGGACGCCAAGCTGATTGGCCTGTTCAAGCAGCCATTCCCAGAGCAGTCGGCCCTGGTGACGGGCGTTCTCGTGTACGTAAAAGCGGCACAAAGATCCGTGCATGAGCGCACTCCTTCGCTGCGCGTCAGCTTCTGAGCCAATTGACGGTGCCGATCCCGGCCAGAGTCATCGCCACGGAACCGAACAGGTGCGCCGCCACGGCACTCATAGCCCAAAGGCTCTGGCGCTGCTCCAACAGGGTCACGAGTTCGGCCGAGAAGGTCGAGAAAGTCGTGAGTCCGCCGCAGAATCCGGTGATCACGAACAGCCGCCATTCCGGCGCGATGGCGCCATAGGCCGCAAAGAACGCAATCGCCACGCCAACCACGTAACCACCAATCAGGTTGGCGGCGAGGGTTCCCGGTGGAACGGTAGGGAACAGACTGTTGAGCTGGCCACCGAGCCACCAGCGCAGCAATGCGCCGAGCCCTGCTCCCACAAAGATCGCAACAACGGGTTTCAGCATTTATCCTGTCCTCGAAAAAACTTCGGACAGGCGCTCGGAAAAACCTACGCCTCCCGATGGGGTTCGCGTAGGCATCATCAGCCGAAGGCCGGCGGTTCTAACGGAGGAATGCCATCTCCTAGCAGCAATCATCTTAGCGCAAGCACCGCAATGAGAGCTAGCCGCCCCCCTTTTCGCTGCTTTCCAAGCCGGCGGGCGTCACGCACCAGCCCCAAGCACCGCGCAGTGGCCTTGAATCGCCCGTGTGGGGGCGGCTCGGTCAGGCGTGCAGGCGGCGCAAAAACGACAGCAGCAGCTCGAATTCCGCGCGCGTAAAGCGACTGGCCATGCGTCGCTCCAGCGTGCGCACCGCGGCTAAAAGCGATTCGAGCGCTTCGCTACCGTGGGTGGTGAGGTAGATGCCCTGCCGCCGCCGGTCACGCGTGCAGCGGAGCCGCTCGAGCATGCCGGCCTTCTCCAGCCGGTCGAGCAAGGCGACGATGCTGGCCTTGTCGATCCCCAGATGGGTACCGAGCTCGATCTGCGCAATGCCGGGGTTGGCGCTGACCAGCACCATCATGCTGAACAGGCCTGGCCTGATGTCCTTGTCGCCGATGACCGCGACGTACTGGCGCCAGGCGCACTGATGCGCGCGGCGCAGATTGAAACCCAGCAGTCGCGGCAGGCAGGCCAGATCCACCTTCGCGTCCACGGTGCGCTCCACGCGTGGCGGTACTGATCGACGCACGCGGCCGCGTCGCCGCACCGGTGCCGACTCGCGCTCGCCGCCCGTTATCGCCGCCATCGATGTCCTTGTCTGATCCGTGTCGCTCCGCGTGCGGCGCGATGGGCCAAAAGTATAGTTTTATTACTGTTGGCGGTGCAAATGGTTGCCATACTGCGCCGCATTCAAGGCGGCGTCGCGACCGGCGCGGGATGCGGCGCTGATTTCGCCGGCGTGGACGCCCGGACGGCCGCCGCAATGGCCACCGCGGTCTGCAACGCGATCATGCCGTCCTCGCCGCTGACCACCACCGGGCGCTCGCCGCGGCAGCTGGCCAGAAACGCCTCGATCTCCGCGCGCAGCGCGTCGCCGGGCTCGAAGGACTGCTCGTCGATGCTCACCGGCAGGCGCGCGGCGTCCACGGGCGCGTCCTGCTTGCGGATGACGGTGAGGATCTTCTGTTGCAGATCGAGCGACAGGTAGGCGTCATCCTGGAAGATCCGGAGCTTGCGCTCGGTCTTGAGGCTGACCCGGCTGGCGGTGGCATTGACCACGCAGCCGTTGACAAAGCGGATGCGCGCATTGGCGATGTCGACCTCCGTGGAAAATACCGGAGTGCCCACCGCATCGATGCTGGCGATCGCGCCGCCGACGATGCTCTGCACCAGATCCAGATCGTGAATCATCAGATCGAGCACCACGTTCACGTCCGTGCCGCGCTCGCGAAATGGCGCCAGGCGCTGGCACTCGATGAAGCGCGGCGTGCGCAGCTGCGGCTCGGCCGCGAGGATCGCGGGGTTGAAGCGCTCCAGATGCCCGACCTGCAGGACGCGTCCGGCGTGGCGCGCGGCCGCGATCAGCTGCTGCGCCTGCGCGACCGTCTCGGTGATCGGCTTTTCCACCAGCACGTGGGCGCCGGACTCCAGGAAGCCGAGGGCGATTTCAAAGTGGCTCGCCGTGGGCGTGGCAATGCTGACGGCGTCGACGCGTCCCAGCAGCGCGCGGTAATCGGCCACCGCCGTGGTGCCCAGTTCGCGCGCCAGCGCCCCGCTCGCCTCGGTGTTGGTGTCGGCAATCGCGGCCAATTCGCACTCGGCGAGCGCCGCGTATTTCTGCGCGTGAAAGCGCCCGAGGTAACCCACTCCGACGACCGCTACGCGAAGTTTGCTCATGGGCGCTATTATGCCCACAACCGCTGGCGCGCAACCGCTCGCGGCCTCATGAGGGATCGGCATGCGCTCACCGTTACATTACTGGCGCCGTCTCCGGCGCACGCGCGGCATGCAGCGCGAGCTGCTGACGCTCGGCCTGTGCCTCGCCCTGGGCCTGCTGGTGATGCCGCTGCTGATCTGGCTGGTCGGCTCCCTGGAGCTCGGTCCCTACGTCAACGGCGGCCTGGGCGGGCTGTTGCGCGATTACTACGTGGCGCTGGCCCATGGGTCGCTGGTCCAGTGGCTGGTGGCGCTGGGCCCCTACGCGGCGGTGTGGCTGCTGCGCGGGTTGCGCTTCTGGTTTCGCCGCTGACCGGCTGCCGGAAACGTGCTCTGGGTCACAGTTCCGGCCGGCCGCGAGCCTGGCGGCCGCTTCTGTGCAGCGCGCCAGGCAGGCATCCTTAGCACCCCAGGTTGCAAGTGCGAGTGCTACGGGGCCCTTGGACACCAAGACCGATTATGTTACTGACCGAGAGCCGGCCGCCGTGCCCGAGGACGCGGACGCGCGCTCGGCGGTGCTCGATCGCATCAAGCAGGCGCTGGTCACCTCGCGGCTCACTCTGGCCAGCCACAGCACCGGGGCCGACCCCTACGACACCCGCGCGGACCGCCGACGCGGGACCGTGTGGGGGAACCGCAGCCGCTGACGGAGCCTCTCAGGCCGGCCAGAAGCGCCAGGCAAGCAAGGCCAGAATCAGCACCAGGACAAGCTGTGCCGCCCGCCGCCAGGGCGCATTCTTTAGTTCTCCTACAAAACTGGCCGCCGCGACCAGCGCCAGCGACCAGGACCAGGCCAGTCCCTTGAGGAGCGGTAGCTGCTCCGGGGCCAGGCGGGCCGAATACTCCGGCAACAGCAGGAACACCACGCCGGTCATGCCGAGCGCGACCGCCAGGGCAAGGGCCGAGCCCATTACAATGCCCAGCAACACCGTCAATGGTTTCATGGCACCTCCGTCGGCGGCAGGAATCCACAGTTCCTGGCTTTCATGACTGCCCTCGGAACGCCAAAGCTGTCAGACTTGTCCAACGGCCAGTCCACCCCGGAGCCGCCCAGCTGATGACACGAGTCGAAAGCCGCCTACGCCGAGCCCTAGTGCCCATCGCGCTGGCCGGCGCCTGCCTGCTGTTGCTGGCCGCCACCGGTTCGACCGGGACCACGGCCACCAGCGTACGCCTGCCCGAAGGGGCCATCCAGCCGACGCCGCGCCAGCAACTGCTGGCACCGCGAATCGCCAGCATCCTCGAGCAGGCCCACTATAGCGGGCGGCGCATCGACAAGGAGTTCTCGCCGCTGGTATTTGATCACTACCTGAACGAACTGGACGGCCAGCACAGTTACTTCCAGGACTCCGACATCGCCGCCATGCAGCAGTGGCGTAACAGTTTCGACGACATGATTCATACCGGCCAGCTCGATCCCGCCTACCTCATCTTCGCACGTCTCCAGCAGCGCAACCGCGAGCGCATGCAATACGCCATCAGCCTGCTGGCGACCGAGCCGAACTGGAAGCTCGATGAGAGCTACGTCTTTGACCGCGACCATGCCCCCTGGCCGCACGACGCGGCCGAGATGAACGAGCTCTGGCGCCAGCGGGTCAAGAACGACGTCCTGTCGCTGATGCTCACCGGCAAGAGCTGGCCGGAGTCGGCCGAGATCCTGCGCAAGCGCTACGGGCGCCTGCTGGCGCGGGTCGGCCAGGTCAGTGCCGACGACGTGTTTGAGTCACTGATGAACGCCTACGCGGCGGTCTACGACCCGCATTCAAACTACTTCTCGCCCCGCAGCTCGGAGGAATATCGCATCCAGATGAGCCTCAGCTACGAGGGCATCGGCGCATCGCTCCAGCTGGTCGATGACTACGTCACGATCAGCGCGCTGCTCCCCGGCGGACCGGCGGCAGTGGCCAATACCCTCAAGCCCAACGACCGCGTGCTGGCGGTCGGCCAGGGGAGCGACGGCGCGCTTACCGACGTGGTCGGCTGGCGACTCGATGACGTCGTGCAGCTGATCCGCGGCAAGGGCGACACGATGGTGCGCCTGCAGATTCTGCCGGCCGGCGCCGCGCCGGGGACCGACCAGAAGATCGTGTCGCTGATGCGCGGCAAGGTGACGCTGGAGAATCAGGCCGCCAAGAAGGAATTGCGCACGGTGCGCGTCGGCGACCGCAGCTTGCGCGTCGGGGTGATTACCGTGCCGGGCTTCTACGAGGACAACGACGCCCGCAGCGCCGGCGATCCCAATTACCGCACGACCGCGCGCGACGTGCGGCGCCTGATCGGCGAGTTGCAGGCGCAGGGCGCGATCGACGCGCTGGTGCTGGACCTGCGCGGGGACGGCGGCGGCTACCTGCCGGAGGCGACCGCGCTCAGCGGCCTGTTTATCGACCACGGACCGGTGGTGCAGCTCAAGACGACCGATGGCAGCATCGAGGTGCTGCAGGATCCGGAGCCCGGAATTGCCTACGGCGGACCGCTGGCGGTGCTCGTGGATCGCACCAGCGCTTCGGCCTCGGAGATCTTTGCCGCGGCCATCCAGGACTACCATCGCGGCCTGGTGGTGGGTCAGACCACCTTCGGCAAGGGTACCGTGCAGAACCTGATTCCTCTGGACCGCTGGTCCCGTCAGTCGACCGAAGGCCAGCTCACCGTCACGATCGGCAAATTCTACCGCGTCACCGGGGAGAGCACGCAGCTGCGCGGGGTGCAACCGGACATCGAATTGCCGGCACGCATCAACTCCAAGGACGTGGGCGAGAGCTCGCTGGATTTCCCGCTGCCCTGGGATCGCATCGCCGCGGTCCCGTTCCGGGCCGACGCGCCGCTGGCCGGCGCGGTGCAGACGCTGGCGAAGGAGCAGACCCTGCACTCGGCCCGCGACGCCGATTACCAGTGGCTGGTCGCCTCATTGAACTCGCTCGAACAGACCCGCAAGGACCACTCGCTCTCGCTCAATCTGGCCGACCGGCAGCGCGAGCGCACCTCGCAGGAGCAGCAGGCCCTGGCACGCGAGAATGCCCGGCGGGCCGCCGACGGCCTGCCCGCTCTCAAGGCGCTCAGTGATGCCACCGCCGACGATCAGCCCGATGTGATACTGGCGGAGGCTTCGCGCATCGCCGCGCAACTGGCGCTGACCACGGTGAGCACGCCGGCGGTGACCACCGCCACCGCGCGCTCGCTAGCGCAGTAGCACCCGGTAGATTTCCCAGCAGTCCTCGACCAGAACCTCGGTCGCGGCGCCGGTGCCATCCTCAGCCAGACTGGCCGGCTCGGGCACCGAATCCCCCTCGCCACGGTAGCGGGCCACGCGCCGCAGTGCATCGGCCCGCTTGCGGATTTCGGTGAGCACGTCGCCGCGCTGCTCCAGCTGCGCGCGCGCGCGCTGTATGTCGCTCATCAGCCGTTCGCATTCCTTGCGGGTTCCGAACTCGTCGCCGGCCGGCTCGCGCCGCCCGCTCGCCCGGTGCGTCGGCTCGAACAGTCCGGTGCCGGTCAGGCGCTCGCGCAGCACCTGCGCATAGGCCACGGCGGCGAGATTGATCGCGCGGCGCGAGTCAATCGACAGTCCTGAGAAATTGGGCAGCTCGGCCGCCAGCGCCTCGCGCGCGGTGCGCGCCTCGCCCAGCGCGCGCTCGCTCAGCAGCACCTGGATGCCGGCACCGTGCAGTTCCTGGCGCAGCGCGCGCCTGCGGAAGTAATGCCAGAAGCGCCGCAGTGCCGCGAGCCGGCGTTGCAAATCGCTCACCCGGGCGCGCGCCGCGGCCGCGGCGCCCTCGGCCTGCAGATAGTCGGCCTCGACGCTCTGGCGCTGCGAGAACTGGCGGCGGTTGAATTCCGCGAAGAAATTGCGGCGCTCGCGCTCCACCTGCTGCGCCTCGAGTTCCGAGACGAACTGCTGCAGCAGGCGCTGGCCCAGGGACCACAGCTCCTTGAGCTGGTAAAAGACCAGTGCCTGGTAGCCGCTGGCGGGCTGCGCCAGCCGCCGCTCCAGGTCCTGCAGCAATTCCTGGACCCGCGCGGTCGCGCCTTCCTGCTGCTTGACCCGATCCTTGAGGCGCTGGATCTCTTCGAGGGCGTTGCTGAAGGACTTCTTGAGCTCAATGCGGTTGCGAAACAACTGCATGACGCGCCCATCGTCGGGCGCCGCGTTGGGGTCCCGGAGGGCGACATGCAGGAAGCCGAGTTGCCGTAGGCGTTGCATCATTTGCGCCACTAGGCGCATCAGCGCCGGAGTTTCAGCTGGGCGTGTGGTCGACAGCGCCGCGGACGAATCCATGACCGCGCTCCGCGCAGTATTCCAGCCACTTATTTACCATCATGTTGCGGTTCCAGCACCGATCCAGTTCACGTTCCCGGGCAACACCCCCCGGTCCGCGTGCCTCGAGCAGACGGGCGTCATGGTAGAGCCGCAGGCGCAGGTCCGGCACGCGCTCGAGCACCGCCGGCGGTTGCGGTTGCCGGCAGCAGATAGGTCAGCAGCAGCTCAGTGGTGTAGCGGGCGCGCTCGCAGACGTTCAATACCAGGGTGCAGTCGCCCTCGACCCTGGAAACGCTGCAGGCAGGCAGCGCGCGCAGGTCCCCTACCAGCTGCGCCAGGCGCAGATAGTTGCTCTCGTACAGGCCCATGAGTGCGACGAAGCCGCGCGGCCGCGCACGCCAGGAGACCACCAGATTGCATTCGGCTATCACGATGCCGAATATAACATGCGATTCGCGCCGGCCACTCCGGGATGAGCGGGCCGCGAACTGCGTCACGCCGACTTGACGAACAGCCGTTCGCGGTATAATCGCAGTTCGGCGATCGATTCGTAGATGTCGGCGCGCGCCAGGTGCGCCGAGCGCTTGACCAGCGCCGCACTCAGATGCGGATGCCAGCGTGCCGCCAGTTCCTTGAGTGTGCTGACGTCGATGTTGCGGTAATGAAAATACGCCTCCAGCGCGGGCATCCAGCGCGCCAGGAAACGCCGGTCCTGGCAGATGCTGTTGCCGCACATCGGCGAGCTCCCGGCCGCCACGTGGGCGCCCAGGAATGCCAGTGTCTGCTGCTCCGCCGCCGCGACACTGACGGGGCTGGCGCGCACCCGCGCGATCAGGCCGCTGCCGCCGTGCTGGCGCTGGTTCCATTCATCCATTTGCGCGAGCACGGCCTCGCTCTGGTGCACCGCCAGCTCCGGGCCGTCGGCGATGACATTGAGGTCGCGGTCGGTGACGACGGTGGCAATTTCGATGATGCTGTCCTGATCCGGCCGCAGTCCGGTCATCTCCAGGTCAATCCAGATCAGGCGGTCCTTGAGTACCAAATGTCTGACTCCTGTGGATTAGGGCATCATAGCAGGGTGAGCGAAGCACCCGCCGCCGATACCGGAGACGCCGCTGTGGGCCACCCGGCGCTGGTGGTGATCGCGCACGGGCCGAGCGCGCGCGTGCGCCTCAGCGACGGCTCCGAGGTGCTGGCGCGCGCCGCCGGCCGCGAGCTGCAGTTTGTCTGCGGGGACGAGGTGCGCTGCGAGCGCGACGTGCAGCATGCGCAATGGCTGATCCAGCGGATTGAGCCGCGACGCAGCGCGCTGTACCGCAGCAGCGCCCGCGGCCGCGCGGAACTCGTGGCCGCCAACCTCACCCTGCTGGTGGTCGTGGTGGCGCCGCAGCCGCCCCCCGACCTGTTTCTGGTCGATCGCTATCTGGCGGCCGCCGCCAGCGCCGGGCTCGGCTCGCTCCTGCTGGGCAATAAGGCCGACCAGGCCTTCGATGCGGATCTGCAAACCGAGCTTGCGGCGCTGGCGACCATGGGTTGCGCCACGCTGATGTGCAGCGCACGCACCGGCGCGGGATTGAGCGCCCTGCGCGAACGCCTGCACGGCCAGAGCGTCATGTTCGTGGGACAGTCCGGAGTCGGAAAGTCCTCCCTGCTGCGTGAGTTGGTGCCAGGGTGCGACGCGCCGGTGGGCGAGCTGCTCAGGAGCCAGGAAGGCCGCCATACCACGAGTGCCGCACGCCTGTACCAGTTGCCGGGCGGCGGCTCCCTGATTGACTCACCCGGCGTGCGCGATTTCGCCCCCGCCGCCGACATGCTCGACGCGCGCACGCTGGGGTTTGTCGACCTGGCGCATTTCGCGCCGCAGTGCCGCTTCGGCGATTGCCGCCACCTCAAGGAGCCGCACTGCGCCGTGCGCGCGGCCGTGGCGAGCGGCGCCCTCAGCGCCCGCCGCTACGAGAGTTACCGGCGCCTGCGGCGCTTGCGGGAGCTGCTGCTGGAGCGCACGCCCTATCCCCGCGCCTAGCGCCGGCCGGAGCCGCGCCGGAAGCGCAGCGCGCTAGAGCGACTGGCGACCGGCCATCGCATGCGCAAGCGTGCCGCCGTCGATGTATTCAAGTTCGCCGCCCATCGGCACGCCGTGGGCGATGCGAGTGGCCTTGATGCCGCGCTGGCGCACCAACTGGCCCAGAAAATGCGCGGTGGCCTCGCCCTCGACCGTGGAGTTCGTGGCCAGGATCACTTCGTGCACCTGGCCGGCAGCCAGCAACGCGGCGAACTGGGCGCCGCCCAGCTGCTCCGGGCCAATGCCGTCCAGCGGCGAGAGATGGCCCATCAGCACGAAGTACCGGCCGCGATAGCCGCCCGACTGTTCGATCGCCACGACGTCGGCCGGTGATTCCACCACGCACAGCAACGCCGGATCACGCTGGGTACTGGCGCAGATGTCACACAGCTCCGCCTCGGTGAGCATGCGGCACTGGCGGCAGCGGTTGACGCGCTCGAGCGCGCGCTGAAGAGACGCGGCAAGGGTCTGAGCCGCAGGACGCGCGTCCTGCAGCAGGTGAAAGGCCATGCGCTGCGCGCTCTTCGGGCCGACACCCGGCAGCGCGCGCAGCGCCTCGATCAATGCCGCCAGCGCCGGTGAATGCTGCATCAGAAGGGCAGCTTCATGCCCGGGGGCAGCTGCAGGCCGCCCATCAGGCTGGACATCTTGGCCTGGCTGGCGGCCTCCAGCTTGTGCACGGCGTCGTTAAAGGCCGCGGCCAGCAGGTCTTCGAGCATCTCGCGGTCATCGCCAAAGGCGGCCGGCTCGATTTGCACGCGGCGCGCCTCGTGGCGGCCGTTGATGGTGATCTTGACCATGCCGCCGCCGGCCTCGCCGGTGATTTCCAGCGCAGCGATCTCGGCTTGCGCCTTCTGCATGTTGGCTTGCAGGGCCTGAGCCTGTTTCATCATGTTGCCAATGTTGCCGGCCATGCCAGATCTCCTTAAAAAAGCGGCCAGTCTCAGCCCGGTTTGTGCGGCCGGACCGAATCGGGGTTCATGGTGGCGCCAAAGCGCTGCTGCAAGGCCTGCACCGTCGGCTCGGCGGCAAACGCGGCACGCGCGGCACCGAGGGCGGCCTGACCGGCGCGCTCCTCGGCCTGCGCGGGGGTTTCCGCACCCGCCGCACCCGTCACGATCTCCACGTGCAGGGGCTCGCCGTAGTGCCGGCTCAGGGCCTGCGCCAGCTTCTCCTCCCGCGCCCGCGTGCGCGCGCCCGCGTTGCGCGGGTCGAGCGTCAGCCGCAGCAGACCCGGGGTGTGCGCCTGCAGCGCGCAGTTGAGCGCCAGCATGCGGGTCGGCCCGTCCAGATCGAGCGCGGCCAGCACGCTGTTCCATTCAGGGGCAGCCGCCGGAGCCTGCGCCACGTCCGCCGGTGCGGGCGCTGCGGCAGGCGGGACGGAGGCGGCGCGCACCGGAGCGGGCGCGGCCTGCGTGGCGCCGTCGGGCCGGAAGGCCAACATGCGGATCATGGTCATGCGAAAGCCGGTGCGCGGATCGGGCGCCAGGGCCAGGTCGCGCCGCCCCAGGATCGCCGTCTGATAGTACAGCTGCACGTCCTCGGGGCTGATGGCCGCCGCCAGTTGCTGCAGCAGGGACGGCGCGTAGTATTCATCGCCCGCGTAATCGGGCAGCACCTGCAGCAGCGCCACCCGCTCCAGGAGCGAGGCCAGCTGGTCGAGCAGCTGGCCGTAATCGGGTGAAAAATCCTCCAGTTCCTGGACCGCGCCGAGCAAGGCCGCGCCGTTGCCGGCCGCCAGGCTCAGCGCCATGCGCTCGACGTGATCGCGCGTCACCGTGCCGAGCATGGCACGGGCTTCGCCGGCACGCGCGCTGCCGTCGCCGAAGGCCAGCAGCTGGTCGAGCAGCGACAGGCCATCGCGCATGCTGCCGTCGGCGGCCTGGGCGAGCAACTGGAGCGCCGCGGGCTCATACGCGAGCTGCTCCGCGTCCAGAATGTACGCCAGGCGCGTGGCGATCAGCGGCACCGACAGGCGCTTGAGGTTGAACTGCAGGCAGCGCGAGAGCACCGTCACCGGGAGCTTCTGCGGGTCGGTGGTGGCGAACAGGAATTTAACGTGCGGCGGAGGCTCTTCCAGAGTCTTGAGCAGCGCATTGAAGGAGTGGGCGCTGAGCATGTGCACCTCGTCGATGAGGTACACCTTGAAGCGGCTCCGGGTCGGGGCGTACTGCACGTTTTCGAGCAGCTCGCGCGTATCATCGACCTTGGTGCGCGAGGCCGCGTCCACCTCAATCAGGTCGACGCTGCGGCCGGCCTCGATCTCCCGACAGCTCGCGCACTCCAGGCAGGGCTCGGCACTCACGCCGCACTCGCAGTTGAGGCACTTGGCCAGGATGCGCGCGACCGTGGTCTTGCCCACGCCGCGCGTGCCGGCAAACAGAAACGCGTGGTGCACGCGTCCGCTCGCCAGCGCGTTGCTCAGGGTGCGCAGCACGTGCTCCTGACCGATCATCTCGGAGAAGCGGCGTGGACGCCATTTGCGCGCAAGCGCGGTGTATGCCATCGATTACCTGCCTGTCAGCCCGGCGCCACAAGGGAGGCAGCCCGCGCCGGCCGGTCTTCGGCGCACGACGTGGCCGTTACCGCTGCTCCCTTCCGGGCCTGACGGGGTTGGCGGCTCGTCGTCGCGAAGGAACCGGCGCGGACCACCACGGTCCTGTGGCGGAGAGGGTGGGATTCGAACCCACGAACACCCGTGAAGATGTTACTGGAATTCCAGTCCAGCGCCTTCGACCGCTCGGCCACCTCTCCTATAATATTCAATAACTTAAATTGTATATCTAATGTAACTTTAGACACGTCGCAGCCAACATTGTAGCAAGCCGCGGGCCCCGGTCCGGCCCGCAGGACGCAACGCCAGGCACGGCGCGCCGCGGCACCGGTAGCGGCGTGCCCGGCAGCTGTTCATCAGAATCGATAGCCGAGCTGCAGCGGCAGGAACTGCACCGAGTGGCTGCCCTGTACGCTGTGGTAACGCGATTCGATAAACCAGCTGGACCGGCCGTTGTTTCCGAACTCCAAGCCCACTCCCACGTTCCAGCCGATCTTGGTCAGGTTCTTGCTGGCCACCGTGATCGTTCCATTGGTTGCGACCGGGTAACAGAAACCCCACGGATCGCAGATCACATTTCCGACCAGCGCGCTCTCGGTCAATTGCACCGCCTCGTGGTAGCCACCGATGCCCAGCAGCCCGTAGGCGTTGACGTTGCGCGTGAACGGCACCGTGTACTTGCCGGCCGCGCTCAGCAGCCAGACACTGGCGGTGCCACCGTCGATGCTGTATTGCACTTTCTGCTGGCCCAGATCGATCAGCTTGTAGCTCGCATTGAAGTCGGCATAGCCCAGGTCAAGCTGCAGCGAGAGGCGGCTTTGCGCCTTGCGCCGATAGGTCACGCCGCCCCCAAGGGTCCAGCCGGTGCCCAGGTAATCCTTTGAATCTCCCATGGTCAGCGCGCCGCCACCGTTGACGTGCCAGCTGAACGAGCCTGGCTCGCGCGGCGCGCTCGGACCGTTATAGGCCTCCAGCTGCTTACCGAAGCTGGGCGGCGCCGACAGGCACGGGGCGTCGGGCGCGCGTGCCACCTGGGGTTCGGGCAACGGCGGGACCTTCACGGCGTTGCGCGTATCGGGCGCATCCAGCCCCGTGGGGACGCGCAGCGGCGGCATGTTCTTGACGTCGCCGGTGAGGGCGGGCTCCGGGCAGTGTGGCCCCTTCGGCTTGCCGTGGCGCAGTGAGGCGCAGCCGCTCGCCGCCAGCAGTCCCAGCGCGCAAACCACGGCGCCCACGGCGCGGCCGGTCGCGAACCTCATGCGCTGCACGCCCGAGACTGCGCGAGGGCCGGCTGCGCGGCGTGCAATGCGCTGCGTATCCGCGGCTGCGCGGCTGCGCTGAGCGAGGTCAGCGGCAAGCGAATTCCCGGGTTGATCAACTTCATATCCACCAGCGCCCATTTGACAGGTATCGGATTCGATTCCAGCGACAGCTCACGGTGCAGCCGCGCCAGCGGCGCGTCGAGGCGCCGCGCCAGTTCGCCTTCTCCCCGCAGCGCCGCCGCCATGACCGCGGCGACCTCCGCAGGCAGCACGTTCGCTGTCACCGAGATCACCCCGCGCGCGCCGGCCAGTACCGATTCGCACGCCGTGGCGTCATCGCCCGACAGTATCGTGAATCCCGGCGGCACCACTGCCAGCAATTCCCGCACGCGGCCCGGCTCAGCCACCGCCTCTTTGAGGCCGGCGATGCGCCGAAGTTCGGCAAGCCTGGCGACAGTGGCCGGCAGCAGGTCCACCGCCGTGCGGCCGGGCACGTTATACAGCAACAGCGGCACCGGAGCGGCATCGGCTATTGCCGCAAAATGACGAAATAGCCCCTCTTGCGTGGGGCGATTGTACGCCGGCGTCGCCACCAGCAGGGCATCGATCCGGGCACCCGCCAGGGCGCGCACGCGCTGCACCACCGCCGCCGTGCTGCTGCCCCCCACTCCGGCGATCACCGCCATGCGCCCGGCGCAGCGCCGCCGGGCGTGTGCAAGCAACAGGTCGTGCTCCGCCTCGGTCAGCGTCACCGACTCGCCGGTGCTGCCGCCCACCACGACTGCGCTCGTGCCACTGCGCAGCTGCAGTTCGAGCAGCCGATCCCAGGCGTCGAGGTCGATTGCGCCGTCATCGAGCATGGGCGTGACCAGCGCGACCAGACTGCCTGAAAACATGGATTCCCGCCCCGTGGACTGCCGCGGCACGATTACCGCGGCGGGGGCGCGATGTTACGCATCCAGCGTGACCTGAAGCAAGTCCCGGAAACCGGTACACTCCGAGCCGTGAACGAGCAAATCTCCCCGGGCAAGCAGCATCTGGCGGTGTCGGCCATCGGCAGTGACCGCACCGGTATGGTGCACGACTTCACGCGCGTGATCACCGATTGCGGCGGCAACATTGCCGAAAGCCGCATGGCCGCACTGGGCGGAGAATTCGCCATGCTGCTGCTGGTCACGGGCAACTGGCACACGCTGGCGCGGATCGAATCGGAACTCGGCCGCCTCGCCGACGCCGGCACGCTGAGCGTGCACCTGCGCCGCACCGAGCCGCGCGCCAGCCGCAAGGAAATGGTGCCCTACTCGATCGATATCGTCAGCATCGACCAGACCGGCATCGTCGCCGGTCTGTCCGGGTTTTTCGCGACGCGCAACATCGACATCTGCGAAGTGGCCACGCGCGGCTACGCCGCGGCCCATACGGGCGCACAGATGTTTGCGGTGCAGATGACCATAAACGTTCCGGCGCGGCACCACGTGGCGCAGTTGCGCGAGGAGTTTATGGACTACTGTGACACCATGAATCTCGACGCGATTCTCGAGCCGGTCAAGTCATGAGCGGGGTTGCGGTAGGCAAGACCGTCAAGGATTTTACCCTCCCCTCCACCGCCGGCGAGGAATTCACGCTGCGCGCCGCGCGCGGCAAGCCGCTGGTGCTGTACTTCTACCCGCGCGACAACACCCCCGGCTGCACGCTCGAGGCCCAGGACTTCCAGCGGCTGTTGCCGGCATTCCGGCGCGCGGGGGTGCGGGTCTGCGGCATCTCGCGCGACAGCCTGGCGGCGCACCAGAAGTTCTGCGCGCAGTTCGGCCTGGGCTTTGAATTGCTGGTCGATGCGGACGGCGCCGCCTGCAGGCTGTTCGACGTGATCCACGAGAAGAACATGTACGGGCGCAAGGTGCTGGGGATCGTGCGCAGCACCTTTCTGATCGATGCGGCCGGAAAGTTGCGCCAGGAGTGGCGCAAGGTGAAGGTGACGGGACACG
This sequence comes from uncultured Gammaproteobacteria bacterium, assembly GCA_963707115.1. GTDB lineage: Bacteria > Pseudomonadota > Gammaproteobacteria > Steroidobacterales > Steroidobacteraceae > FEN-1191. The sequence goes on along the minus strand of CAVPOP010000005.1, from coordinate 1,197,277 downwards.
CGGCCGAGGTGCTGGAGGCGGCCAAAGCCCTGTGAAGACACGCACCCGGCGGCTGTTCGTGCTGGACACCAACGTGCTGATGCACGATCCGACGGCGATCTTCCGTTTCGAGGAGCACGACGTCTACCTGCCGATGGTGGTGCTGGAGGAACTGGACGCCAACAAGAAGGGCATGTCCGAGGCCTCGCGCAACACCCGCCAGGCCAGCCGCTTCCTGGACGACCTGATCCGCGGCGTCACCAAGGAGCAGATCGACGCGGGACTGCCGATTCCGAGCGCCCGTACCGATAACCACGGCAAGCCGCCGCCCGCGGGCCGGTTGTTTTTCCAGACCCGCGATCTGGGCAGCGGCCTGCCCGATCAGCTGCCGGGACTGGGCGTCGATAACCTGATTCTCGGCCAGACGCTGGCGCTGCAGAAGCAACTGGCGCCGACCCGCGTGGTGCTGGTGTCCAAGGACATCAATCTGCGTATCAAGGCGGCCGTGGTCGGCGTGCACGCCGAAGACTATTACAGCGACAAGACCATCGAGGACGCCGACGTCCTCTATACCGGCACCGCGCGTCTGCCCGCCGATTTCTGGGAACAGCACGGCCGCGACATGCGTTCGTGGAAGGCGGGTGAACGCACCTGTTACGAACTCAGCGGCCCGGCCGTGGCCGAATGGCACGTCAACGAGTTTGTGTACGAGGACAGCGCGGCCGGCATCGAGGCCATGGTCCGCAAGCTGAGCCAGGGCGCGGCCACGCTCGAACTGGTGCGTGATTTCCGCAGCGACCGGCACAGCGTGTGGGGCATTACGGCTCGCAATCGCGAGCAGAATTTTGCACTCAACCTGCTGCTCGATCCCGAGATCGACTGCGTCACCATCCTCGGCCCCGCGGGCACCGGCAAGACCCTGCTGGCGCTGGCCGCGGGGCTGGTGCAGACGCTGGAACGCAATCGCTACGCGGAAATCATCATGACCCGCGTGACCATTCCGCTGGGCGAAGACATCGGCTTCCTGCCGGGCACCGAGGAGGAAAAGATGGAGCCCTGGATGGGGGCACTGATGGACAACCTCGAGGTGCTGACGCGCAGCGAAGAAGGCGGCAACTGGGGTCGGGCGGCCACCAACGATCTGTTGCGCAATCGCATCAAGATCCGCGCGATGAATTACATGCGCGGCCGCACCTTCCTGAACCGCTACATCATTCTCGATGAAGCACAGAATCTCACTCCGAAGCAGATGAAGGCGCTGATCACGCGCGCCGGCCCCGGCAGCAAACTGATCGCGCTCGGCAACATTGCACAGATCGATACCCCCTACCTGACCGAGACCACCTCGGGCCTCACCTACGTGGTCAACCGCTTTCGCGGCTGGCTGCACTCGGGCCACATCACGCTGGTGCGCGGGGAACGCTCGCGCCTGGCTGATTTCGCCTCCGAGCAGCTGTAAGGAACCTCCCTTGCCGGTCCCGGTCGAATCCTCGGTGCGGACCCGCAACCCATCCCGCCCGTCGCTGGCGGGAGCCCTGACCACCCTGCTCGCGGGCCTGGGCCTGACCCTCGCCGCGCACGCCGCGGAAGACACCAATGCCATCGGCAGCCAGTTGCCGGACATGGGCTCGCCGGAGAACGCCGTGCTCAGCAAGGCCGACGAGTACCAGGTCGGCCTGATGGCGATGCACCAGTTGCGCGGGCAGGGGCTGATACTCGAAGACCCGGAACTCAGCGACTACATCCAGAACCTGGGATCGCGATTGGCCTCGCAGGCACGCGACGACGACCAGAATTTTCAGTACTTCATTCTCCGCTCGTCCGAGATCAACGCCTTCGCCACCTACGGTGGATTTATCTGCGTCAATTCCGGCCTGATATTGCTCACCGAGAGCGAATCGGACCTGGCCGCGGTGCTGGGGCACGAAACCGCGCACGTGCGCCAGCGGCACATCGCACGCTCGATCCTGGCGCAGAGCCGCATGTCACTGGGCAGCACCGCGGCGATGCTGGCGGCGGTGCTGATCGGCGCACTCAGCGGCGCGGGGGCGGGGCGATGGAAGGGGCCATCGCCATGGGTCAGGCCGTGAGCCTGCAGCAGAGCATGAACTTCTCGCGCGCCGAGGAAGCGGAGGCCGACCGGGTCGGCATCGGTCTGCTCGCGGGCGCCGGCTTCGATGCTTCGGCGATGGCAAATTTCTTCGAATCGATGGCGCGCCGCCAGGGCGACCCCGAAACTCCAGGGCCATTGGACATGCTGCGCAACCACCCGGTCACGCGCGATCGCGTCGCCGAGGCCCGGGCGCGCGCCTCGCAGTACGCGAAGAACCCGATCAGCGAATCCATCCTGTACCCCTGGATGAAGGAACGCCTGCGCGTGCTGGTGGCGCCCACCGACAAGGACATGGTGGTCTACTACGCGCAGCTGCGTCGAGCACCGGCCGCTGAGTGATCCGCAACGCTACGGCGAGGCGCTCGCGCAGACCGCGGGCGGGCAGCCGGGCGCCGCGGCCGTGACGTTGCGCACGCTGCTGGAAAAGTACCCGCAGATCACGGCGCTTTACACCGCCCTGGGCCAGGCGCTGCAGGCCGACCACCAGTCGGCCGCGGCGCTGACGAACTTTGAGCACGCCATGGCGCTGTTTCCCCGCAACGTGCCGGTGGCGGTCCGCTACGCCGACACGCTGATGCAGACCGGCCATGCCCGCCAGGCGCACCTGCTGCTGCTCGACGTGTTCAACAATACCCAGCCCACCCCCGAACAGATCCGGCTGACCGCGCTCGCCGCCAGCGCCGCGGGAGACACCGGCGATGCCTCCTACTACATGGCCGAATATCACATCAGCAACGGCGACCTGCCGCTCGCCAACCAGCAGCTGGAACTCGCCCTCGCCTCGCCCAACCTCACCTCCATACAGCGGCAACGATTCCGCGCGCGGCTCGACGAGATTCGCGAGTGGATGCGAGAGCAGCGCGAGTCGCGTTATGCCGAGCCAGTGAGGCTGTAGAATGAGCGCATGAGGAGCAGAGCGACCACCGCGGCCATGGCCGCGGTTTTTTTGTTGGCGGGCTGCGCGAGCCTCCCCAACGGCAAGAGCGACCCCCGGGACCCGTTTGAGCGCGCCAACCGCAGCATCTATACGTTCAATAATGCGGCCGACCGCGCGGTATTCCGGCCCGCCGCCCGCGCCTGGAAGGCCACCGTGCCGCAGCCGGTGCGCCACGGGCTGAGCAATTTCGTCACCAACCTGGCCTATCCGGGCACGATCATCAATGACCTGCTGCAGGGAAAATTTACGCAGGGCGGCCACGACCTTACCCGCCTGCTGATCAACACCGTGTTCGGATTCGGATTCTTCGATCCGGCGAGCAGCGCGGGCTGGAGCGCCACGACGAGGACTTTGGGCAGACGCTCGGCAAGTGGGGCGTGCCGGCCGGACCGTACATCATGCTGCCGATTTTTGGGCCCTCGAGCGTGCGCGACGCTCCGGCGCGGCTGGCCGACGACTACACCGAGCGCCCGTCATTACATCTCCGACCCCTACGTCGACTGGGGTCTGTGGGGAATCGACAAGCTTGAGGTGCGCGCCAGTCTGCTGAGTCTGGATGCGGCGCTCGACCGGACCTTCGATCCCTACGCGTTGATTCGCAATGCGTGGATACAGCGGCGCGAATACGAGGTCCGCGACGGCGAATGCCCGACGACGCCCTGGACGCCGATGCCGATCCCAGTGCCGCCGCCGAGCCGCCGCCCAACTAGGCGTGGTGGCGCGGCCTAGCTGCCGGTGCCGAGCAGCAATTCCTCCACGTCGCTGAGGCGCGCGAGCGCCAGCAGGGCCGCTGGCAGCGCAGAGTACTTCAGCACGCGCTTGGCAGTTCGCGCCCAGGCGAGCCAGTCAATCAACAGCGCCAGCGCGCCGCTGTCGGCACGGCGAACGCCGCTCAGGTCCACCTCGATGGCGCCCCTCCTCGTGCGCAAACGCGCGCAGTCCCGCGGCGCGCAAGCCCGTCACGGTGGCCATGGTCACGGCGCCCTCCAGGCAATAGCGACCGCCGCCGGCATCGCGCAGTCCGCCCGCCGCTGCGCTTCGCAGACTGGCCGGCCGCGGGCTCGGTCACGATTTGCCGCTCTGCTTTTCGACGCTCTGCTTTTCGAGCCGGTCGATCAGGCCATCGAGCCCTTTCTGGTCGATCTCGGCGCCGAAGTCGTCGCGGAAGCTCTTCACGTAACTGATGCCCTCGATGATCACGTCCCAGGCCATCCAGCCCTTGTCGGTGTGATGCAGGCTGTAATTGACCGCCACGGTGCTGCCGTCATCCTTGCGCACCTGGGTGCGCACGGTGGCATTGGTCGCGCCCGGCTCGCCCTTGTACGGAAACACCTTGAGTCGATCGCCGGTAAAATCGAGCAGCGCGGTGCCGTAATTATTCAGCAGCGAGTGGTAGAAGCCGGATACGAAGCGCTGGCGCTGTTCGGGGCTGGCGGCATTCCAATGCTTGCCCAGCACCAGGCGCGCCGAGTACTCGGTGTCGAAGTGCGGCAGCAGCACCCGCTCGACCAGACGCATTGATCTTGGCCGGATCCTTGCGATACTCGTCGCGATGCGCGTCCAGATCGCTCAGCATCGCCTTGGCCGCGGTGTCGATGAGCTGGCCCGGATCGGTGTCCACGACCTGCACCGGAGTGTGGCGGCAGGCGCGGCTGCCGGCGCGGGCGTGGCCGCCGGGGCGGTGGCCGCCGCCGCCGGGCGAGAGGTTGCGTCTGCGAGCAGGAGCGAGAGCAACAGCGCCCCCACGCTCACCGCTCCATGGACGCCGGCCGGCACGATCCGGTCACTTCTGGCATGTCGTCCTTCTTGGCACTGTCGTCCTTCTTGGCATTTTCATCCTTCTTGGCCTCATCGTCCTTCTTGCCGCCGGCCACACCGGCAAAGAACTTGTTGACCAGATTCTCCAGCACCAGGGCCGACTGGGTAAATTGTATCTGCGTGCCGTTGGCCAGGTAGGTGCTGGATCCGCCGGCCCCGAGGCCTACGTACTTCGCCCCCAGCAATCCTGAGGTCTGGATGGCCGCGTCGCTGTCATCCGGAATCTGGTTATAGCGTCGGTCAATCGCCATAGTGACCAGGGCCTTGTAGTCGGCGGGATCGAAGACCACGCCCGTCACCCGCCCGATGCGCACGCCGGCCATGGTCACCGGCGCGCCCACCTTCAGGTCGCCGACGTTGTCGAAGCGCGCGGTGACCTGGTAGCTGTCCGTGGCGCGGTGCATCTGCACGCCGCTGGCGGGCAGTTGCGTGGTCAGAAACGCCAGCGCGGCAAATCCCAGCAGCACGAACAGGCCCGTGCCGATTTCCAGACTCCGACTCGTATTGCTCATGGTTGCCAAGCTCCTCAGGAATTCAGGAATGCCGCGGTCAGCAGGTAATCGAACAACAGCGTCAGCACCGCCGAAGTGACCACGGTGCGCGTGGTCGCCAGGCCCACGCCCTCGGCGGTGGGCTCGGCATGGAAGCCCTCATAGACGGCCATCAGGCTGCAGGCGACACCGAACACCAGGCTCTTGACCAGCCCTTCCTTGATGTCGCGCATCTCCACCGCGCTTTGCATCTGCGACCAGAACGACCCGGACTCCACGCCCAGCAGCCCCACGCCGATGAGCTGGGCACCGAAGATGCCGACGACGTCGAAGATCGCCGCCAGCATCGGCATCGCGATGATGCCCCCCAGGAAGCGCGGCGCCACCACGCGCCGCACCGGATCGACGGCCATCATCTCCATCGCGGTGAGCTGATCGGTCGCGCGCATCAGCCCAATTTCGGAGGTGAGCGAGGTGCCGGCGCGGCCGGCAAACAGCAGCGCGGTGATGACCGGGCCCAGTTCGCGCACCAGGCCGAGCGCCGCGGCGACGCCGAGCGCCGACTCGGAACCAAACCGCTGCAGCAGATCGTAGCCCTGCAGCCCCAGCACCATGCCCACGAACAGTCCGCACAGCATGATGATGATCAGCGAGCGCGCACCCGCGTTGTAGATCTGCGCGATCAGCAGTCGCGGCAGGCTGAGCGAGGGCAGGCACTGCCCGAGCACGCGCCAGAAGAACACGGCCACCCGCCCGGTCTTGGCGAGGATCTTGCCGAGCGGGCCAGAAGGCCGCCCACCTTACGCATCCCCCAGCAGCTGCTCGCGATAGTCCGGGGCCGGCACGTGAAATGGCATCGGACCGTCGGGCAGGCCACTCATGAACTGGCGGACCACCGGGGCCGAGGTGGCGCGCAACTCGGCAGGACTCCCGGCCGCGGCGGCCTTGCCGCCGGAGAGCAGGTAGCTGCGGTGCGCGATGCGGCTGATCTCCTCGACGTCGTGCGTCACCACGATGCTGGTGATGCCCAGAGTCGTATTCAGGGTCTGAATGAGTCGCAAGATCACCCCGAGCGAGATCGGATCCAGACCGACGAACGGCTCGTCATAGATCAGCAGCTCCGGATCCATGACGATGGCCCGGGCCAGGGCCACGCGACGGGCCATGCCACCCGACAGCGCGCTGACCTCCAGCTCCGCCGCGCCGCGCAGGCCGACCGCCTGCAACTTCATGAGTACCAGCCGGCGCAGCAGCGGTTCAGGCAGGTGCGCGTGCGCGCGCAGCGGAAAGGCCACGTTCTCGAACACGTTCAGGTCGGTCATGCAGCGCGCCGTTCTGGAACAGCATGCCCACGCGCCGGCGCATCGCGTACAGCGCGGTGCGACTCAGGCGCGCGGGCTGCTCGCCAAAGACGGTGATGGTGCCGGCATCCGGGCGCACGGCCCCCATCAGCAGGCGCAGGAGCGTGGTCTTGCCCGTGCCGCTCGGTCCCATCACGGCGGTAATCTCGCCGCGCCGGACCGTAGGTTCAGGCCGTCAAAGATCGCTCGGCCGTCGATCGTGTAGCGCAGCTCGCGCACCTCGACCACGGATTCCCCGGAGGTCGGCCGGTCCATCAGGCGGCCTGCGTGTCCATCCCGGACTTGAAGCGTCCGCTGCGGGCGAGGCCGTTCAGGCGCGCCCAACGACCGAATTCCCGCTGGCCCGCCTCCACCGCCGTGGCCTTGCCGCCCCAGGCGTTGAGCGCCGCGTCCTGCAGCGCCCGGCCGTAGCTGAAGCTCAGCTGCCAGGGCAGATTGCCGAGGGCATTCATCAGCGACAGATGCAGCGTCGCCTCGGCCGGCGACTGGCCGCCGGACAGGAAGGCGATGCCGGGCACCGCGCTGGGCACGTGGCGCTTGAGGCAGCGCACGGTCGCCGCGGCCACCTGCTCGGGAGCGGCCCGTTGCGCGCATTTCTTGCCCGCAATCACCATGTTGGGCTTGAGGATCATGCCTTCCAGGTGGATGCGGTGGCCGGCCAGCTGGTGGAATACCTCCGTGAGCACGGCGCTCGTGACCTCCTCGCAGCGCTCCAGGCTGTGATCCCCGTCCATCAGCACTTCGGGCTCGACGATGGGCACGATGTTCTGTTCCTGGCAGAGCGCCGCGTAGCGGGCCAGCGCCTGGGCGTTGGCATGGATGGCGTACGAGGTCGGGATCCCGGCCCCGATATCGATGACCGCCCGCCACTTGGCGAAGCGCGCACCGAGCTGGTAGTACTCCACCAGGCGCTCGCGCAGCCCGTCGAGGCCTTCGGTGATGGTCTCGCCCGGAAACGCCGCCAGCGGCTTGGCGCCCGTGTCGACCTTGATGCCGGGCAGCACGCCCTGCTTGGCCAGGTATTCGGGAAACGGCACACCGCTGCTGGTCTTCTGGCGCAGGGTCTCGTCGTAAAAGATGACCCCGCTGATCGCCTTGGCCATCCCCGGGGTGCGTGAACAGCAGTTCGCGGTAGGCGCGGCGCGATTCGGCCGTCGATTCCAGGCCAATCTTGTCAAATCGCTTCTTGATGGTGCCCGAGCTCTCGTCCGCCGCCAGAATGCCCTTGTCGGGGGCCACCATCGCCGCCGCCACCCTCTCCAGATCTGCCCAAGCCATGTGTCTACCTCCAAAACGGGGCGGCCAGCATAGCAAAGCTCCGCCCCCCGCTCTTTAAGTGAAGCTCATATAGGACTATAATAGTCCTACATTCGGAGGACCCATGCTGCGCATCAGCAAAATGACCGATTACGCCACCGTATTGCTGGCCCGTCTGGCCGTGGCCCCGGAACGCCAGTGGACCACCGCGCAGCTGGCCGGGCAGACCCGCCTGGCCGCACCCACCGTCAGCAAGGCGCTCAAGCAGCTCCACCGGCGCGGGCTGGTCACCTCCACCCGCGGGCTGCACGGCGGCTACCGCCTGGCCCGGCCGGCCGCGGAGATCACCGCCGCGCAGATCCTCGACGCGCTCGAGGGACCGATGGCGCTGATCGAGTGCGCCCGGCACGTCCATCACTGCAGCATTGAGAGCACCTGTGGCGTGGGCCGCGCGTGGCAACGGGTCAACCAGGCGATCCGCCGCTCGCTGCAGGAAATCACGCTGCTGGAGCTCGCGGGGCTGGGCGCCGAGCCGGTGCGCTTTGCCGCACTCGAGCGCCAGCTGCGCGCGCGCGCCGGAGCGCCCATGAGCAGCAATTCCGAACTTACGGCGCTGTTCAACCGCAGCTACCAGCACGGCTTCGTGACCGACATCGAGTCCGACACCGTGCCGCCCGGTCTGGACGAGTCCGTGGTGCGGATGATTTCGGCCAAGAAGCGCGAACCGCAGTTCCTGCTCGCGTGGCGGCTCAAGGCCTACGAGCACTGGCGCACGATGCGCGAGCCCCATTGGGCGCACCTGCGCTACCCGGCCATCGACTTTGACGCGATCTCCTATTACTCGGCGCCGAAGCCCAAGGGCGCACGCGCCCGAAGAGCCTGGATGAGGTCGACCCGAAGCTGCTCGAGACCTACGCCAAGCTCGGCGTGCCCCTGCACGAGCGCGCGCGGCTGGCCGGCGTGGCCGTGGATGCGGTGTTCGACAGCGTGTCGGTGGCGACCACGTTCAAGAGCCGCCTGGCCGAGGCCGGCGTGATCTTCTGCCCGTTCTCCGAGGCGGTGACTTCGCACCCCGAGCTGGTGGAGCAGTACCTCGGGCAGCGTCGTGCCCTACACCGACAATTTCTACGCGACCCTCAACTGCGCCGTGTTTTCCGACGGCTCCTTCGTGTACGTGCCCCCCGGGGTGCGCTGCCCCATGGAGCTGTCCACGTACTTCCGCATCAACGCCGCCAATACCGGCCAGTTCGAGCGCACCCTGATCATTGCCGACAAGGGCAGCCACGTGAGCTACCTCGAGGGCTGCACCGCGCCGATGCGCGACGAGAACCAGCTGCACGCCGCGGTGGTGGAGCTGGTCGCGCTCGATGACGCGCAGATCAAGTACTCGACGGTGCAGAACTGGTATCCCGGCGACGCCCAGGGGCGCGGCGGCATCTACAACTTCGTCACCAAGCGCGGCGAATGCCGCGGCCGCAACTCGCGCATTTCCTGGACCCAGGTCGAGACCGGCTCGGCCATCACCTGGAAATACCCGGGCTGCGTGCTGCGCGGTGAAAACTCGGTCGGCGAGTTCTACTCGGTGGCCACCGCCAACAACTACCAGCAGGCCGACACCGGCACCAAGATGATCCACATCGGCGCCAACTCGCGCAGCACCATCGTCTCCAAGGGCATCTCGGCCGGCCACGGGCAGAACACCTATCGCGGCCTGGTCAAGATCATGCCCTCGGCGCACGGCGCGCGGAATTTCACGCGCTGCGATTCGCTGCTGCTCGGCGCGCAGTGCGGCGCGCACACCTACCCGTACCTCGAGACGCGCAACCCCGGCGCCACGGTCGAGCACGAGGCCAGCACCTCGCGCATCAGCGAGGAGCAGTTGTTCTACTGCCAGCAGCGCGGCCTGAGCGCGGAAGACGCGGTCAACATGATCGTCAGCGGCTTCTGCCGCGAGGTGTTCAAGGAACTGCCGATGGAATTTGCCGTCGAGGCGCAGAACCTGCTGGCCGTGACGCTGGAAGGGGCCGTCGGATGAGCACGCCGCTCCTGCAGATCGAGCGATCTGGCCGTCAGCGTCGGCGGCACGCCGGTGCTCAACGGCGTCAACCTCGAGGTCAATGCCGGCGAAGTGCACGCGATCATGGGCCCGAACGGCTCGGGCAAGAGCACGCTGGCGCACGTGCTCGCCGGCCGTCCCGGCTACGAGGTGACCGGCGGCCGGGTGCGCTTTGATGGCGCCGACCTGCTGGCGCTGCCGCCCGAGGAGCGCGCGCGGGCCGGATTGTTCCTGGGCTTCCAGTACCCGGTGGAAATCCCCGGCGTCAACAACGCCTACCTGCTCAAGGCGGCGCTCAACGCCGCGCGCCGCCAGCGCGGCGAGCCGGATATCGACGCCTTCGATTTTCTCAACCTGGTGCGCGCCAAGATGCAGACCATGCACATCGACGACGCGCTGCTGACGCGCGGGCGTGAACGAGGGCTTCTCGGGGGGCGAGAAGAAGCGCAACGAGATCCTGCAGATGCTGGTGCTCGAACCGCGCCTGGCGCTGCTCGATGAGACCGACTCGGGCCTGGACATCGACGCGCTCAAGGTCGTAGCCAGGGCATCAACAGCTTGCGCTCGCCCGAGCGCGCGGTGGTGCTGGTGACGCATTACCAGCGCCTGCTCGAACACGTGGTGCCCGACCGGGTGCACGTGCTGGCGCGCGGGCGCATCGTGCGCAGCGGTGATCGCGAGCTGGCGCTCGAACTCGAGCGGCGCGGCTACGACTGGCTGCTCGAGGCCGCAGCGGAGCCCGCGTGAGCGCCCTGGCGCGCATCCTCGAGGACTTCGAGGCCCAGCCCGCACCGGCGGCCGCGCGCCTGGCCGCCGCGCAGGCGCTGCGCGAGCACAGCCTGCCGACCCGCCATGACGAGAACTGGCGCTACGCCAACCTGCGTGCGCTCGAGGGCGTCCGCAGGGTTCCGGCCTGATCCCGCGCCCGGCCTTGCTCCCGGACTGCCGTCCCTGCCGCCGCCCCTGCCCGGCTTCGAGCGCCTGGTGTACCTCGATGGCCGGCTCCACACGGAGGGCTCCGCCGCGGCGCTGGCGAGGCTCGGGCCGCTGCGCGGCGCCGCCACCGAGACCGTGAGCGCGTTCGAGACCGCCGGCGACGGCCGGTTCGCGCTGCTCGCGCGCATGTTCACCCCGCAACCGCTGGCGCTGCGGGTGAGCGGAACGCTGGCGCTGGAGGTGCTGTTCGTGACCTCGGAGGCCGCGACCGCGAACTACTCAGAGCTGACGGTGCAGCTCGAGACGGACGCCCGGCTGGAACTGGTCGAACGCCGCTGCGGCAGCGCCCGCGCCCCCGCCGGTGCCGATCCCAGCGTCCTGGGCTGCAGCACCCTGCGGCTGCGGCTGGGCGCGGGCGCGCAACTCGTGCACACCCGCCTGCAACAGGCGCCCGCCCACGCCCTGCTCTACGAAACGGTGTCGGCGCAGCTTGCCGAGCGGGCCGGCTACCAGTTGCGCCACCTCGCCGCCGGCGGCGCGAGCACGCGCAGCAGCGTCGAGGTCCAGCTCCAGGGCCGCGACGCCTCGGTCGATATGCGGGCCCTGGCCGTCGGCCCAGGACACGCAATACGCGGACGCCCTGTACACGGTACTTCACGCGGCACCGGGCACCCGCAGCAACCTGTTGTTTCGCGGGATCGCCAGCGAGCAAGCGCACGTGGCCTGCAGCGCCGACGTGCAGGTGGCCCCCGGCGCGCCGGGCGCGCGCGTGCTGCAATCGCTGCGCGGACTGATCGACGGCAAAGGCGCGGAAGTCAATCTGCGACCGCGCCTGACGATCAACACCGACGACATCCAGGCCGCCCACGGCGCGACCACCGGCCGGCTGGACGAGAACCTGTTGTTCTATCTGCTCTCGCGCGGTCTCGCCCCGCGCGGCCGCCCGCTCGCTGCTCAAGTGGGCGTTCCTCAGCGAGGCGATCGGGGCGGTGGGCCCCGCGCCGCTGCGCAAGGCCGCCGAGTCGGCCGTGGCCGCGCGCCTGAGCGACGCGCCGGCGGCGGAATTGCTGCAATGAGCGCGCCGCGCCCCATGGCCGCCGACGCCTATGTCGACGCGAACGGCGCGCTGCGCGCCGAGCGGGTGCGTGCCGATTTCCCGATTCTCAGCCGCGAAGTGCACGGCCGGCCGCTCGTGTACCTGGACAGCGCGGCCTCCTCGCAGCAGCCGCGGGCGGTGCTCGAGGCCATCGGAGCACTACTCCACCCGCCTGCACGCCAACGTGCACCGCGGGGTCCACACGCTGAGCCAGGAGGCGACCGCGGCCTTCGAAGGGCGCGCGCGAGACCGTGCGACGCTTCATCAACGCGCGCTCGACGCGCGAGATCATCTTCACGCGCGGCACGACCGAGGCCATCAACCTGGTGGCGCAGCTCCTGGGGCGCCGCCAACCTGCGCGCCGGCGATGAGGTGCTGATCACGCACCTGGAACATCACTCCAACATCGTGCCCTGGCAGATGATCTGCGCAGCGACGGGCGCGCGGCTGGTGGCCGCGCCGCTCAACGCCGCGGGCGAGGTGGAGCTGCAGGCCTTCGCGGATCTGCTGGGCGCACGCACGCGCCTGGTGGCGATAGCCCACGTGTCCAACGCCCTGGGCACGGTACTGCCGGTCAGACGCATGATCGCCATGGCGCACGCCCGGGGCGTGCCGGTGCTGCTCGATGGCGCCCAGGCCATCGCGCACCAGCGCGTCGACGTGCAGCAGCTGGATTGTGATTTCTACGCGTTTTCGGGGCACAAGGTCTACGCGCCCACCGGCATCGGGGTGCTGTACGGGCGCGAGTCGCTGCTAAGCGCGATGCCGCCCTGGCAAGGCGGCGGCGACATGATTCTGACCGTCGCGATCGAGCGCAGCACCTACAACGAGCTGCCGTGGAAGTTCGAGGCCGGCACTCCCAACATTAGCGGCGCGATCGGTCTCGGGGCGGCGCTGGACTATCTGGACTCGCTCGGGCGCGAGCGCGTCGCCGCCCACGAGCAGCGGCTGCTGGCACGGGCCACGGAACGCCTGCGTGCGCTGCCCGGCCTGAGGCTCGTGGGCACGGCGGCGGACAAGTCCGGCGTCATTTCCTTCACGCTTGAGGGCATTCATCCCCACGATGTGGGCACCATACTCGACCGCGAGGGAGTGGCCGTCCGCAGCGGGCACCATTGCGCCATGCCGGTGATGAGCTACTACGGCCTGCCCGCGACGGTGCGCGCCTCCTTCGGCTGCTACAACACCCAGGCCGACATCGACCGGCTGCTCGCGGGCCTGGAGAGCGTGCGCGAGGTCTTCGCCTGATGGAGGTCCGCGACCTGTACCGCGACGTGATCCTCGATCACAACCGCAGCCCGCGCAATTTCGGCCGGCTGGAGCCCGCTGATGCCGCGGCCGTGGGCCACAACCCCTTGTGCGGAGACGCCCTGAGCCTGACGCTGCGCCTCGACGGCGACCGGCTCAGCGAACTCAAATTCAACGGCCAGGGCTGCGCCATCTCGATCGCCTCGGCCTCGCTGATGGGCGAGGCGGTCAGCGGCAAGAGCCTGGCCGAGATCGACGCGCTGTACCGCGAGGTACACGCGCTGCTGACCGAAGCCGGGTACGTGCCCGCTCAGCCGCTCGGCAAGCTCATGGCGCTGAGCGGCGTGCGTGAGTATCCCGCGCGGGTCAAGTGCGCGAGCCTGTGCTGGCATACGCTGCAGGCGGCGCTCCACCGGCCCGCGGGCGAGGCAGCGCCGCCCACGGTCTCGACCGAGCAGCCATGAGCGGCTACGAAAACGAGCCGGTCACCCTGAGCCGCGACGTCGAGGCGGTGATCGTGCCGGCCGGAACGGCGATCACGCTCAAGGCCGGCCTCAGCGGCTTCATAACGCAGGCGCTGGGGGGCAGTTTCACCCTCTACATCGAAGGCAACCTGTACCGCATCCCCGGGGCTCAGGCCGATGCCATCGGCAAGGAGGTGGTGCAGGCACCGGAACTGCCACCCGGGGCCAGCGACGAGGACGTGCGCGAACTGGCCTGGGCGCAGATGCGCCGCTGTTATGACCCGGAGATCCCCGTCAACATCGTCGATCTGGGGCTGGTGTACGAGTGCAGCGTGGCCGCCGCCGAGGACGGCTCGCGGCGCCTCAAGGTCAGCATGACGCTCACGGCGCCGGGCTGCGGCATGGGCGAGGTGCTGGTGCGCGACGTGCGCGAGAAGCTCGAAGCCATTCCGACCGTGAGCAACGCCGACGTGCAGCTGGTCTTCGACCCGCCGTGGAGCCAGTCCATGATGTCCGAGGCCGCGCGACTCCAGACGGGCATGATGTGGTAGCCGCATGGCTGAACTCATCCTGATGCGTCACGCCGCGGCCCTGCCGGCCGCCATCGGCGCCAGCGACTTCGAACGCCCGCTCTCGGCCCCCGGCCAGGCGGCCGCCACCCAGGCGGCGCGCCGGCTCGCCGCAGGCCGGCGTCAAGGTGGAGCGGCTGTTGTACAGCCCGGCGCGCCGCACCCGGGAAACGGCCACGATCGTTGCCGGCGAGCTCGCGCTCGAGGCCGGAGCCCTGGAATCAGTCCCGGAGCTCTACAGTGCGAGCCCGCCCACCATCCGCGCGGCCATACAGCGGCTCCATGGCGGGGCGGAGGTGCTGATGGTCGTCGGCCACAACCCCAGCATCAGTGACTTCGGACGGGAGCTGGCGCGCGGCCGCGCGCACGATCACCTGCCGACCGCCGGCTACTGGCGAGTGCCCTTTGACAGCGCCGGCTGGCAGCTCCTGACGCAGCGGGTCGGCGCGCAGCCGCAGTAACGCTTCAGTCGGCGGTGCACAGGCAGTAGGCGAGCGTGTGGTTCGGCACGGCGGCCAGTCGCTGCCAGCGGAGCAGTTCGCGCTCGAGCGGGGCGAGCTGCGGACTCAAGCGCGTCGCGACGGCGGCGTACGACCCGCCACCGAGCCCCAGCGCGCGATACACCTGCCCGGCGTCGCTGCGCATGTTCAGCAGCAGCTGCTCCGTGAAGCTCAGCTCGGGCTCGATGACGCGCACGTCGTAGCCCTTGCCCATCTTGGCCCGCTGCGCCGCGGCGTGCACGGCGTCGTCGTAAGTGCCCACGCGGTCGATCAGGTGCAGACGCAGCGCGTCGCTTCCGGCCCAGACCCGGCCCTGGCCGATCTCGTCGATGGCCGCCGTCGTCTGGTGGCGGCCGCTGGCCACGTGCTGCAGAAATTCGGCATAGGTGTGATCGACCCCCGCCTGCAGGAGCCCCTCGATCTCCGGCTGCAGCGGACGGTCCACGCGCAGCGTTCCGGACAGGGCCGTCGTGCCCACGCCATCGACGCGGATCCCGAGCTTGCTCAGGGTGCGATCGATGGTGGGCACCACCGCGAACACGCCGATCGAGCCGGTGATGGTATTCGCGCTCGCCAGGATCTCGTCGGCGGGCGCGGCGATGTAATAGCCGCCCGATGCGGCCACCTGGCCCATGGAGGCCACGACCGGCTTGCCGGCCGCGCGCAGCGCCTGCACTTCGCGGTAGATCTGTTCGGAGGCGAGCACGCTGCCGCCGGGACTGTCGATGCGCAGCACCACCGCCTTGATGGCGTCGTCCTCGCGCGCCTGGCGCAACAGAGCCGCGGTGGAATCGCCCCCGACGCTGCCCGAGGGCTGGCTGCCGTCGAGGATCGTGCCGCTGGCCACGATCACGCCCACCGCGTTGTCCGAATTGCGGTGCAGATGCTCCTCGGCCTTGAGCACGCGCAGGTAGTCGTCGTAGGCGAATCGCGTTGAACCGGTGCCGATCCGGATTGACGCCGACCAGCTGGCTCATGCGCTGCTCAATCTGCGCGCTGGTGCGCAATCCGGTGACCAGGCCCGCCGCCAGCGCGACGCGTGCCGCGTCGCCGCCGGCCTGGCGCACCGCCGCCGCGTAGCCGTTGGCATAGGCGCTGATGGCCTCCGGATCCAGGTGCCGTGCGGCCCCGACCCCGTTCCGGTAACCCTTCCACAGCGCCTGCAGGTACGCGCTGCTTTCCTGGCGCTCCTCGGGCGACATGTCGTGGCGTATAAACGGCTCGGCGGCGCTCTTGAATTTCCCGGCGCGAATCAGGTGCACATCGACCGAGAGCCTGTCGATCGCGTCCTTGAAGAACATGCGGTAGCGGTCGTAGCCGGCCAGCAGCACGAAACCCAGCGGATCGAGATAGACCTCGTCGGCGTGGGCCGCCACGGAGTACTGCTGGTCCAGAAAGTAACTGCCGTGGGCGATGACCTTCTTGCCGCTGCGGCGGAATTCACCGATCGCAGCCCCCAGTTCCTCAGCCTCCGGCAGCCCCACTTCGTCCAGGTCGTCGGTTTCGATCAGCAGGGCCTGGACCCGCGCGTCCTTGGCGGCGCTGCGAATCGCGTGCGTCAGATCCCACAGCAGGGTCTGCGGTGCGCTCTGGTCCTGGGCCTCGCTGATCGCGCGCTGCAGGGGCTCGCCCGACAGTTGCTCGACTACGTCGCCGGAGGGGCGAATGACCAGTGCGCCGCGCTCCGGAATCCGTGGGATGCTGCTGCGCAGCGCGATGATCACCAGTGCGAGGAGTGAGAGCAGCAGCACCAGGTGCAGCACGCGGCGCAGCACATCGAGGCCACGCCACAACTTACCGAAAAACGACGCCAGATAGCGCATGGATGGTGCCGGCGCGAGCCTTGGTTGCCTTGAAGTTCGCATGCGCCGCCCGGTGGCGGCGCTCGCGCGCCCTAGACCTTCTCCTCGATGCGCGCCGACTTGCCGGCACGATCGCGCAGGTAATACAGCTTGGCGCGGCGCACGTTGCCGCGGCGCTTGATGGCGATGTCACTGAGCGAGGGGCTGTGGGTCTGGAAAGTCCGCTCCACGCCCTCGCCGTGCGAAATCTTGCGCACCGTGAACGAGGAGTTGTAGCCCCGGTTGGAGATGGCGATTACCACGCCCTCGAACGCCTGCACGCGCTCCCGGTCGCCCTCAACCACCTTGACCTGCACGACGACCGTGTCGCCGGGCTTGAAATCGGGCACCTTGCGCGTCATGCGCTCGGCTTCCAGCGTCTGAATGATGTTCATGTCTCGTTTCCCTGCTCGCTTAAAAATTCCTGCAACAGCGCCGCGCGCTGCGCATCCAGGCTCACTCCGGCCAGCAATTCGCGCCGGCGTATCCAGGTCCGACCCAGCGCCTGCTTGAGCCGCCACCGCTCGATCGCCGCGTGATCGCCCGACAGCAGCACCGCCGGCACCCGCCGGCCCGCGTACTGTTCGGGCCGCGTGTAGTGCGGCCAGTCCAGCAACCCGGCACTGAAGGACTCCTGCTGCGCCGAACGCTCATCGCCCAGCGCACCCGGCAGCAGCCGCGCTACCGCATCGATCAGCACCAGCGCCGGCAGCTCGCCGCCCGACACCACATAATCGCCGATCGACACCTCGAGGTCGACCTCGGCCTCGAGCACCCGCTCGTCGATGCCCTCGTAGCGCCCGGCCACCAGCAGCAGCCCGCTCGCGCCCGCCAGCTCGCGCACCCTCGCCTGCGTCAGCGCCTGGCCCTGGGCCGAGAGCGCAATGCGCACGCTGCCCGCCGGCAGGCGCGCTGCGGCCGCGGCAATGGCCGCGCCCAGCGGCTCGGGCTTCATGACCATGCCCGGGCCGCCCCCGTAGGGTCGGTCGTCCACCGTACGGTGCACGTCCTCGGTGTGCGCGCGCGGATCCTCGGTGCCCACGTGCAGGAGCCCGCGTTGCTGCGCCCGCCCCACGATGCCGTGCTGGAGCGCCTCCCGGACCATCTCCGGAAACAGCGTGACCACTTCAATAAGCAATCGGCCGCCTCAGCAGACTGCCTACAGATCCTGCGGCCAGTCCACTTCAATCTCGCCCTGCCCCAGGTCGACGCGCCGCAAGTAGCGCGGTACGGCCGGGACCCAGTGCTCACGCTCGCCCTGCACCACCATCACCGGCTCGGCCGGCGACTCGACAAAATGGCTCACCCGGCCCAGTTCCGCGCCCTCGCGGGTGCGCACGCGCAACCCGATCAGGTCATCGCGGTAGTATTCACGCGGCGCCGTCGGCGGCAAGGCCGAGCGCGCCACCTCGACATCCCTGCCCCGCAACAGCTCCGCGGCGTCCCGGTCCGCCACCCCCGCCAGCCGGGCGCGGATCCAGCGCCCGTCAAACCTTCCCTCCGCGACCTCAAAGGCTGCCCGCCCGCCCTGCGCGTCCGCGAGATCCCAGACCTTGTGCTGCAACAGGTTCTCGGGCGGGTCCGTGTACGACTGGACCTTCAGCCAGCCGCGCAATCCCGCGGCACCCAGTACCCGTCCCAGCTTGACGTGGCGCGGCGGTCGCTCTTCCGCCACAGCCGTCTGGCCTCTAGGCCGTCGCCTGCGCTGCTTGCTTGCGGTACTTCGCAACCAGTTCGCGCACGCGATCGGACTGCTGAGCACCCAGGCCGACCCAATGGTCGATGCGT
This sequence comes from uncultured Gammaproteobacteria bacterium, assembly GCA_963707115.1. Classification (GTDB taxonomy): domain Bacteria; phylum Pseudomonadota; class Gammaproteobacteria; order Steroidobacterales; family Steroidobacteraceae; genus FEN-1191. The sequence continues at coordinate 1,178,823 of CAVPOP010000005.1, read as the reverse complement.
CCCAGCTCGAGGCGCAGCCGCTGCTCCTTGCCGCGCGCCACCGGATTGAAGAAGCCGACCTGCTCCAGGCTGGACCCCCCCTGGCGCTTGCGGCTGTCCGTGACGACCACGTGGTAGAAGGGCTGGTTCTTGGCGCCGCGCCGGGTGAGACGGATGGTGACCATGTATTGCGTCGCTCTGGGTCCAAAAAAGAGCGCGGATTCTACGCAAAGGCCGCCCAGACTTAAAGGCCTAAACAGCTTCTAGGGGCCGCCGCCCCGAAACGCCCCCATCAGGCGGCGCAATCCGGAACCCTTGAGCTGTTTCATCATCTTCTGCATGCCCAGGAACTGTTTCATCAGGCGGTTGACGTCCTGCACCTGGACGCCGGCGCCGCGGGCGATGCGCCGCCGCCGGGAACCGTCGATGATCCCGGGTACTCGGCGCTCGCGGGGGGTCATCGAGTCGATGATGGCCATCTGCTGGCGCACCTGCCGGTCGGCCTGGTCGGGCGCCACGGCGCGCCGCGACATCTGGGCGGGGAGCTTGTCCATCAGGGCTCCCAGGCCCCCCATGCGGCGCACCTGGTCCAGCTGCGAGCGCAGGTCGCCCAGATCGAAGGCCTGGCCCTTGGCCACCTTGCGGGCCAGGCGTTCGGCCGATTCCACCTCGATGTTGCGCTGCACACTTTCCACCAGCGCCACCACGTCGCCCATCCCCAGGATGCGCTGCGCCATGCGCTCGGGATCGAACAGCTCGAGCGCCTCGCTCTTCTCCCCCACGCCCAGAAATACGATCGGCTTGCCGGTCACTTCGCGCACCGACAGCGCGGCGCCGCCGCGGGCGTCGCCGTCGGCCTTGGTCAGGATGATGCCGGTCAGCTCCAGGCTGGCCGTAAAGGCCCGGGCCGCGTTGAGCGCGTCCTGCCCGGACATGGCATCGACCACGAACAGGCGCTGGTGCGCGCCGAGGCCCGCGTCCACGTCCTTGAGCTCCTGCATCAGCTCGGCGTCGATGTGCAGGCGGCCGGCCGTGTCGACGATCAGGGCGTCGTAGACGCCGCTCCGCGCCTGTGCCAGGGCGGCAAGTGCGATCTGAGGCGGGAGCACCTGGCCGGACGAAGGCGCCAGGAATCCGGCGTGGACCTGAGCCGCCAGCCGTTCGAGCTGCAGGATGGCCGCCGGGCGGCGCACGTCGGTGCTCACCAGCAGGACGCGACGCTTGTGGGTCTCGATCAGCCAGCGCGCCAGCTTGGCCGCGGTCGTGGTCTTGCCCGCACCCTGCAGGCCCGCCAGCAAGATCACCAGAGGAGGCTGAACGTTGAGCGCCAGCCCGGCGCCACTCCCCCCCAGCACCGTCACGAGTTCACGGTGCAGGATGCCGACCAGGGTCTGGCCCGGACTCAGGCTGGCGCTGACCTCGCTCCCCAGCGCGCGCGCCTTGACCGCCTCGATGAAGCGCTTGACCACCGGCAGGGCGACATCGGCCTCGAGCAGGGCGATGCGCACCTCGCGCAGCGTGTCGGCGATATTGTCCTCGGTGAGCCGGCCCCGTCCGCGCAGTGCCGCCACCGCCGCGCTCAGCCGTCCGGTAAGCTGATCAAACATCGGGCAATTATACGGTACCGTCCGGGCGCGGCCCGCGGGCACTAAAGAAATGGCGTCACAGGCTCTATGCTAGGGGCCCGTCGACCCGAACGTAAGGTAGCGGATTGGACAAGGCTCCGACTCTCGTGCTGGTGCTCACGCTGCTGGGGCTGCTGGTGGTCATCGCCTTCTCCTCGGGCACCGAAGTGGCGATGCTCTCGGTCAACCGCTACCGCATCCGCACGCGCGCCGCCGCCGGCGAGCGGCGCGCGCGATTACTCGAACGCCTGCTGGCCAAGCCCGACCAGTGGCTGGGTGCGAACCTGGTGATCCTGGCGCTCGCCAGCGTCGCGGCCTCGACCGTGGCCACGCTCCTGGCGCTGCGGGTGGCGCACGCGCACGCCCTGCCGGCCATGATGCTGCTGCTGACCGTGATCATCATCATCTTCTGCGAGCTGGCGCCCAAGATCTACGCGGCCGTGCACAGTGAAGCGGTCGCGCTGAACTCGACGCTCATTTACCGCTTGCTGCTCTGGCTTACGTTCCCGGCGCTCTGGTTCACCAATCGTGCCGCCTACGCGTTCCTGCGCCTGTTCGGGGTGCGCACGGCCACGCACGGCGCGCAGGCGCTGAGCACCGAGGAGCTGCGCGCGGTGGTCAATGAGTCCAGCCCGCTGATCCCGGCCCGCCACCGGCAGATGCTGCTGTCGATCCTGGACCTGGAGCGGGTCACCGTGAATGACATCATGATCCAGCGCCAGGACATCGCCGGGATCGATATCTCGGGCGACTGGGAAGACGTCCTGGAGCGGCTGCGCCAGACGCCGCACACGCGCCTGCCGGTGTACGACGGCGAGCTCGACAACCTGGTGGGCATCCTGCACATGAAGCGCACCGCCCAGGAATTCGCACGCGGCACGCTGACGCGCGAGCGGCTCATCGAGCTGGCGGCCGCGCGCGAGCCCTACTTCGTGCCCGAGGGCACCTCACTGATGCAGCAGCTGGCGCAGTTCCAGCGCAACCGCCGCCGCCACGCCTTCGTGGTCAATGAATACGGCGACATCGAGGGCCTGGTCACGCTCGAGGACCTGCTCGAGGAAATCGTCGGCGAGTTTACCACCGACCCGGCCACGGTCGGTCACAAGGACGTGCATCAGGACGCCAGCGGCGCTTGGCTGGTCAACGGCGCGGCGACGATCCGGGCGCTGAACCGCTCGCTCGGCTGGCAATTGCCTGACCTGGGCCCCAAGACGCTCAACGGGCTGCTGCTCGAGAAGCTCGAGAACATCCCGGAAGCGGGCACTTCGCTGCGCATCGGTTCGATGGAGTTCGAGGTGCTGCAGACCGTCGACAACGCCATCCGCACCGTGCGCGTGCGCCCCATCCCCTAGCGCCGCGGCGCCGGGGAGGCGAACGCCGCCTCCAGCGCTTCGGCCACGGTCGCGACCGGCTCCAGATGCAGCCCCTCGACGCCCGCACGCGGTGCGTTCTGGCGGGGCACGATGGCCCGCCGGTAGCCGTGCTTGTGCAGCTCGCGCAGTCGCTCCTCGCCGTGCGGGACCGGCCGCACCTCGCCGGTCAGCCCGAGCTCGCCGAAGGCCACCAGCGTCGCATCGAGCGGTTCGCCCCGCAGGCTCGAGGCCAGCGCCAGCACCAGCGGCAGGTCGGTGGCGGTCTCGGCAATCTGCAGGCCGCCGACCAGATTGACGTACACGTCGTGTTCGCCCAGCTGCACCCCCGAATGCCGACTCATGACCGCCAGCAGCATCGCCAGCCGGTTGGCATCAACGCCCTGCGCCACGCGCCGCGGGCTGGAGAAGCGCGTGTGATCGACGAGCGCCTGCACCTCGATCAGCAGCGGCCGGCCCCCGTCGCGCGCCACCATGACCAGGCTCCCGGGCACCGGCTCCGGGTTGCGCGACAGGAAGATCGCCGACGGGTTGCGCACTTCGCGCAGGCCCGCGGCGCTCATGGCGAAGAAGCCCAGCTCGTCGACCGGTCCGAAGCGGTTCTTGGTGGCGCGCAGCATCCGGTAGCGGCTGCCGGCGTCGGCGTCGAAGTACAGCACCGTATCGACCAGATGCTCGAGCAGCTTCGGTCCGGCGATCGCTCCGTCCTTGGTCACGTGACCGACGATGATCACCGCCGTGCCGCTCTGCTTGGCAAAGCGCACCAGCGCCGCCGTGCACTCGCGCAGCTGCTGCGCGGAGCCGGGGCTGGACTCCGCGCTGCTGGACTGCATGGTCTGGATGGAATCGATCAGCAACAGCGCGACCCGCTGCTCCTGGGACAGGGCCAGGATCGATTCGAGCGAGCTGTCGCTCACCAGCCGCAGGTGCGGCGCGCTCAGTTCCAGGCGGCGCGCACGCTCGGCGGTCTGCTGCGTGGACTCCTCGCCCGAGGCGTACAGCACCGCGCGCTCGCGCCCGACCGCCGCCGCGGCCTGCAGGAGCAGTGTCGACTTGCCGATACCCGGCTCCCCGCCCAGCAGCGTCACCGATCCCAGGGTGAGCGCCCCGCCAAAGACGCGATCGAGCTCGCTCAGCCCTAAGCTCAGTGCCTCCCCGACGGCCGCGCCCGGCGTCAGTGCCACCGCTGGCGCACTGTAGGACGCGGCGCCCGGCGCGGGGCTCGCGGCGCGCACGCCGAGCACGCGGCTCAGCGTGTTCCACTCGCTGCAGTGTGGGCATTGCCCCTGCCATTTGAGCGCCTCGCCGCCGCAGGAACTGCACACGTAAACCGGTTGATTGCGCGCCATACCTGCCTTGTAAGCCAGAGGCCGTCGCAGTGCAATCCAAACTCCAGTACGATGCCGCGCTATTGCCGTCCGGGCCGGGGCATTCCCCCGCATCTGTGACCCCAGACGCGCCTGCTCGGGGCGGTGGATGGTAACTTTTGCGGCGCGGCGCAGGCCGGTCGCGCGATTGGACTTTAATCGGACCCAGCAGCTGTGACCCAGTTCACGTTTTATAAACACCAAGCCATGCCCGACCGTGGGGCGCCGCAGTGAGCCTGAAGGGCAAGCTGCAATGCGTCGGCCTGACGGATACCGGCCGCGTGCGCGAGCACAACGAGGACACGATCGCCTGGGACGCCGGGATGGGTCTGCTGGTGCTGGCCGACGGCATGGGCGGGTACAACGCCGGCGAGGTGGCCAGCGGCATCGCCGTGAAGACCATCGTCAACCTGGTGCGCGAGGCCATCGAGCACGAAGACCTGTCCGTGGCCGATCCGGCCTCGGGGATGTCGCGGGTCTCCATCATCCTGCGCGATGCCATTACCCGGGCCAACAAGATCATTTACCAGACCGCCCGCACCCAGCCCAACTGCGAGGGCATGGGCACGACGGTGGTCGGGGCGCTGTTTTACAACAATCGCGTGACCATCGCGCACGTCGGCGATTCGCGCATGTATCGACTGCGCGGCTCGGGATTCGAGCAGGTGACGCTCGACCACTCGCTGCTGCAGGAACTCGTCGACCGGGGCTTCTACTCACCCGAGGAGGCGCAGCGCGCCGCCAACAAGAACTACGTCACACGCGCGCTCGGCGTCGAGGCTGCGGTTGAAGTGGAGATCCAGGAGCACCCCGCCCAGCGCGGCGATATATACCTAATCTGTTCCGACGGCCTCTCGGACATGGTCGAGGATGACGATATTCATTTAACGATCAATACCTTTGGTGCTAATCTTGACACGGTAGCAAAGCACCTGGTCCAGCTCGGCAATGACAATGGCGGCAAGGACAATATTTCAGTTCTGCTGGCCCAGGTCATTGATTCGTTCCCGGTGCGTCGGGGAGTATTAGACAGGATGTTGGGCTGGTTCAGCTGACCAGCCTGTCCGGCAACAAGGCGAAATCAATATGGCACGGTTGATCTTAAGTCTCGATGGCCAGGTGATGGCCGAGTACAACATGAACAAGGAGCGCTACACGATCGGGCGGCTCCCGGACAACGACATCCGTATTGACAATCCGGCGGTCAGCGGCCACCACTCGCTGATCATCAACATCCTCAATGACTCCTTTCTCGAGGACCTCAACAGCACCAACGGCACCTACGTCAACGGCAAGCTGATCAAGAAGCACGCGCTGCAGCACGGCGACGTACTGACCTGCGGACACCACCAGCTGCGCTTTGTCGAGGACGACGCGGCGCAGCAGGACGAATTCGAGCGCACCCTGGTCATCCAGCCCTCCGCCCGCCCGGTCGAGAAGATCCGGGCCGCCGTGTCGCCCGGCGCCGAGGCCACCGCCTCCCGGCGCACGCTGGGCAATGGCACCCCGGCGCTCAAGAAGGCGCGCCTGCAGGTACTGTCGGGGGCTTTTGCCGGCCGCGAGCTGGAGCTGACCAAGACCCTGACGACGCTGGGCCGTCCCGGGGTGCAGGTCGCGGCGATTACGCGCCGCTCCGAGGGCTACTTCCTGGTGCACGTGGACGCCGATACCGCCGAAAACTTCCCGCAGGTCAACGGCGCACCCATCGGCGCCCAGGCCCGCAAGCTCGTCGACAACGACGTCATCCAGCTGGCGGGCGTGAAGATGGGCTTCTTCGAGGGCTAGCGAGCGCTAGCGAGCCCTTGATCATCGGATCGGTGCAGCGCCTTGCGCGGCGGTAGCCGCGAAGCCCGTCAAAAGGCACGCGCTGCGCCGCCGGTGGCCCCGGCGTACATCACCCGCGCCATCCCCAGCTACGAGTTGCTCTCCGAGGAGGGCCTGCAGGCGGTCGAGCAGCATGCCGACCAGCTGCTGGAGGAGATCGGCTTCGAGATCCGTGGCGACCCGGAGGCCATCGCGCTGTGGCGGGCGGCGGGCGCGCGCATCGAGGGCGAATGGCGCGTCCACGTGCCCGCCGGCCTGGCGCGCGCCATCGTGCGCGCCAGCGCCCCGGCGCAGTTCACTCAGCATGCGCGCAATCCGCAGCGCAGCGTGCGCATCGGCGGGCCGCACACCGTGTTCGCGCCCGCCTACGGCTCACCGTTCGTCACCGACCTGGAGCGCGGTCGGCGCTACGGCACGCTCGAGGACTTCCACAATTTCGTCAAGCTCAGCTACCTGGCGCCCTGGCTGCACCATTCGGGCGGCACGGTGTGCGAGCCGGTGGACGTGCCGGTCAACAAGCGGCACCTCGACATGGTGTACGCGCACATGCGCTATTCGGACAAGGCGTTCATGGGCGCGGTGACCAGCGCGGCGCGGGCGCTCGATTCGGTGGCCCTGTGCCGCGTGCTGTTCGGCGCGGAATTCGTCGACGAGCATTGCGTGATTCTGGGCAACGTCAACGTCAATTCTCCGCTGGTGCTCGACGGCGAGGCCAGCCGCGTCATCCGCGTGTACGCCGCCGCCAACCAGGCGCCGGTGTGCGTGCCGTTCATACTCGGGGGCGCGATGGGGCCCGTGACCACGGCCGGCGCGCTGGCCCAGTGCTTCGGCGAGGCGCTGTTCTGCGTGGCCCTCGGGCAGCTGGAGCGGCCGGGATCCCCCGCCATCCTGGGGAATTTCCTCTCCTCCATGTCGCTGCGGAGCGGCGCGCCCACCTTCGGCACGCCGGAACCGGCGCTCGCCTACCTGGCGATCGGGCAGCTGGCGCGCCGCCTCGGCGTGCCGCTGCGCTGCGGCGGGAACCTGTGCGCCTCGAAGGCGCCCGACGCCCAGGCCGCTTCCGAAAGCGCCAATTCGCTGTGGCCCGCGTTCCTCGGCGGCGCCAATTTCATATTGCACGCCGCCGGCTGGCTGGAGGCGGGGCTCGCCATGTCGTACGAGAAATTCGTGATGGACGTCGATCAGCTGGGCGCGTTTCACACCCTGGCCCGCGGCATGGCGCTGGATGAGAACGGCTTCGCGCTCGGGGCCTTCCGCGAAGTGGGACCGGGCCTGCATTACCTGGGCTCCGCCCACACGCTGGCGAACTACCAGAGCGCTTACTACGAGTACCCGCTGGCCGATAACAACTCGTACGAGCAGTGGAGCGCGGAAGGCTCACTCGAGCAGCCCCGGCGCGCCCACCGGCGCTGGCGCGCGCTGCTCGAGTCCTACCAGCCCCCGCCGCTCGAGCCGGCCGTCGATGAGGCACTGCGCGATTTCATCGCGCGCCGCAAGCAGGAAATGCCCGACGGGATCGGCTAGGCCGTCGCCGCGCCCGGCTAGCGCAGCACGCCCTCGCTGTAGGAATCCGGGGCGTAATTGGCAAAGCGGCTGTACTGGCCCTGGAAGGTCAGCACGAAGGTGCCGATCTCGCCGTTGCGGTGCTTGGCGAGGTCGATCTCGGCCATCCCGCGCTTGGGCGTGTTCTTGTCGTACACCTCTTCGCGGTAGATCAGCAGGATCATGTCGGCGTCCTGCTCGATCGCCCCGCTGTTGTGAGTCACCAGGCCATCGGCCAGCCAGTTGGCAGGACCCGGCACCGTCAGATCGAAAACGTCTGCGTCGCCGTCTGGCAATATCGCCACGACGCGATCCCAGTAGAGGTCAGAGGTGGCCCAGGTCTCCAGTTCCTTGCTATGCAGCAGTTGAGCGTAGTCGAGCAACATGTTGCGGCTTGGAGCGAAGCGGAAATGACTTGACCCGCCATACGATGTGCCGCGCAGCTGCGCCATTTGCCGGGTCGTCACACCTTCATTGCGCATCAGGGCGCGCACGCGCGCAAATATCTCCAGTGGCAGAGTATCCACGTTGGTGTTGGCGCACGCCGCATGCTCGGCATGATGCGCGACCAGCGATTCGATCGCCGCCGCTCTGGGTCCAAATCCACCAACCAGTGCTGCGAATCGCAGCTGCGCTTCCATGCCGCTCACGTCAACAGTGTAAACGGGCCTGTAGTTCGACTTATGCGTGGCGCGCAGCCGTGCGACGATCCCTAAGCGTAAAAGCAGCGCACTGACGTCCTCGGCAAGACGCCCGCTACAGGTCGAGAAATAAACCCGTGGCATGCCTCGTTGACCCGGTTTGCGCAGCGCTACGCAGCCGTCGGTTGCCCACAGGTGCTTTAGCAGCAGCGCGAGCTGCTCATCGCTCAGCGTGAACACATCCGGTGGCAGGTGCTTCTCATGCGAACGCTGGCCGAATATCCCCAGCTGCTTTAGCCACGCACCGACTCCCGCCGGATGCCAGCGATTGCCATTGCCGCTGATGACCAGCTGATGCCAGGTGCCGCGACCTGCGCGCCGGCTGACCGTTGACCCGAATGCCTCGGCCGCACACCGCACCGCTTCGCTGTTGGCCTCGGAGGCGGTCGTGTAGCGCAGCGGCTGGTGGCTCAGGTAGCTGCCGTCGCCTACCAGGTGGCCGAGCAGAACAATCCAATGTTCGGGCCACCGTACAACAGTTGGCGACTGAGGAATCCGGCGCGCCAACGCCAGGCGATCGCCCGGGTTTAACCTGGCGACCGCCGTCCAACCCTCTGCTGCAAGCATGCGGTGTTCGGCAGTGGCACGAATACTGCGACCACTGGCAAGTTGCACCTTGAAAACCGGTTTCGAGCCTACACGCCAGACCTTGTCTGCGCGCGCTGCCACGATGCGTTGCTGCTCGTCGATCGACCAGACTTCGGGCGTCGAACCCTCGAGATCGCGAATCGGCACACGACGCCCATCTTTCAGGCATACCAGCGTATCCCCGGTAACGCATTCTCGCAGGTCGGACATCACCGGCTTCTTCTCTGTGCGCTGCTCGACGCCGCGATTGAGCTGCGAGAGGGCGATCACCGGCACCTGCAGTTCCTTGGCCAGCGCCTTGAGGCCCCGCGATATCTCGGCGATCTCCGTAGCCCGGTTCTCCTTGGTGCCCGGCACCTGCATGAGCTGCATGTAGTCGATGATGATCAGCCCCAGGCCCTTCTCCTCGCGCGCCACGCGCCGCGCCCGGGCCCGCAGCTCGGTCGGGGTCAGGCCGGCCGATTCGTCGATGTAGATGCGCGCCTCGGCCAGCTGGCTGGTCGCGGCGGTGACCCGCACCCAGTCCTCGTCGGAGATCTGCCCGCTGCGGATGGCATTGAGCTGCACCCCGCCGATGGAGCTGAGCATGCGCGTCAGCAGCTGCTCGGAGGGCATCTCCATGCTGAATATGGCGACCGCGGAGCGCGTGCCGGGATTGACCGCCGCGTACTCGGCGATGTTCATGGCCAGGGTGGTCTTGCCCATCGAGGGGCGCCCGGCAATGATGACCAGGTCGCCCGGCCGCAGTCCCCCGGTCTTGCGGTCAAAGTCCGTGAAGCCGGTCGGTAGCCCGCGCATCGCATTGGGATTGGTGTGCCACTCGTCGATCTTGTCGATGAGCACCGGCAGCAGTGCGCTCACCTTGACCGCGCCGTCACGCCGTCCGGTGCTCTGCTCGGCGATCGCAAACACCTGCTGCTCGGCCTCGTCCACCAGGTCACGTGCCGCGCGCCCGTCATTGGCGTAGGCGGCAGCCGTGATCGCCCGGCCGGCACTGATGAGCCGGCGCAGCAGCGAGCGTTCGCGGATGATCTGCGCATAGGCGCGCACGTTGGCGGCGGTCGGCGTGTCGCGCGCCAGCGTGCCCAGATACGCCAGACCCCCGGCCGCCTCCAGCTGGCCGGCGCGCTCGAGCTGTCCGGAGGCCGTGACCACGTCGGCCGGCTTGCCGTTGGTGATCAGCTCGGCGAGCGCGGTGAATATCAGACGGTGGTCGGGGCGGTAGAAATCGTCGGCGACGATCAGGTCGCCCACCTGATCCCAGGCGAGCGCGTCGATGAGCAGGCCGCCGAGGACGGACTGCTCGGCCTCGACCGAGTGCGGCGGCGTGGCGGCCCCAAGGTCGGGCGCCTCGACATCACGGCGCGAACGCAGCGGCCCAGCCATGTGTGGACGCCCCCCCGGCGCCTGCGGGAGCCTAGCCCTGCTCTTCGGCGACGATGATCACGGTGAGCGTGACCTCGACGTCGGTGTGCAGATGCACCGTCACCTGGTGTTCTCCCACCGTGCGAATCGGGCCGTTGGGCAGGCGCACTTCGCTGCGGCTGACCTTGTGGCCGGCGGCGGTGCAACCTTCGGCGATGTCGTTGGTACCCACCGAGCCGAACAGCTTGCCCTCGGTGCCGGCTTTGGCGGTGATCGTCAGGCGGAAATCGCGCAGCGACTCGGCGCGCTCCTGCGCGCTTTGATGTTCTTCATTCGCCTGCTTCTCCAGTTCGGCGCGGCGCGCCTCGAAGCGGGCCACGTTGCTGGCGGTGGCCAGCGTGGCGCGCCCCGAGGGCAGCAGGTAGTTGCGGCCGTAGCCGCTCTTGACCTTGACGCGATCACCGATTCCGCCCAGGTTGGCCACTTTCTGCAGGAGGATTACGTCCATGGGGAGCCTCAGTGCTGGTCGGTGTACGGGAGCAGCGCCAGGAAGCGTGCGCGCTTGATGGCCGTGCTCAGCTGGCGCTGGTAAAAGCTCTTGGTGCCGGTGATGCGACTTGGCACGATCTTGCCGGTCTCGGTGATGTAGTTCTTCAGGATGCTCAGATCCTTGTAATCGATCGTGGCGACGTCATCGGCGGTAAAGCGGCAGAACTTCTTGCGGCGAATAAAACGTGACATGGTTGTTCCTTGGCGGGTTGCGATGCAGGCGCGTCAGGGGTTGAGCGACATGTCGTCGTCATCGCCCATTTCGTCGCGCTCGCGACGGGCCTCGTTCTCTTCCTCGGTGCGCGACATCGGCGAGGGCTCGGTCACGGGACCGTCCATGCTGACCACCAAATGGCGCAGCACCGCATCGCTGAAACGGAAGGCACCGGTCAGTTCGGTCAGGGTCTTCTGGTCGCACTCGAGGTTCATCAGCACGTAGTGTGCCTTGTGGACCTTGGCGATCGGGAAACTGAGCTGGCGGCGCCCCCAGTCTTCGAGCCGGTGCACCTGACCGTTGCCCGCGGCAATCATGCTGCGGTAGCGCTCGATCATCGCCGGAACCTGTTCACTCTGATCCGGGTGGACCAGGAACACCACTTCGTAATGCCTCATGTTGGACTCCCTGTGGATAGGTGCCGCCCGCTCAAGGCATAAGGGGTGCGGCAAGGAGAAGCCGCGCAGCTTACCCGAAATATTGGCTCAGCTGCAACTTGAGCCCGCCCACCCCACGGTGCTCCGGCCGGTTACGGGCCGCCAGGGAGTTGCGTCAATATGAACGCGTACTCGCGGGCGGTGTCGTGGTAGCGCTGGAAGCGGCCAGACCGGCCACCGTGGGCGGCCGCCTTGTCGACGCCGAAGATGAGCGGGTGGTGGTCCGTCTTGGTGGCCCGCAGCTTGGCCACCCACTTGGCCGGCTCGAAGTACTGCACCTGCGAGTCCCACAGTCCCGTGTAGACCAGCATCGCCGGATAGTCCTGCGCCCGGACATTGTCGTAGGGCGAATAGGAAAGCATGTAGTCGTAATAAACCTTCTGTTTGGGATTGCCCCACTCGTCAAATTCGTTGCTGGTGAGCGGAATGCTCTCATCCAGCATGGTGGTGACGACGTCAACGTAAGGTACGTAGGCGATGATCGCGCGATAATCCTGGGGCGCCATGTTGGCCACGGCCCCCATCAGCAGGCCGCCGGCGCTGCCGCCCTGAGCGAATACCTTGTCCTTGGCACAGTAGCGGTGCCCGACCAGAAATTCAGTGACGTCGATGAAGTCAGTGAAGGTGTTCTTCTTGTGCAGCAGCCGCCCATCCTCATACCACTGCCGGCCCAGCTCCTGGCCTCCGCGAATATGCGCGATCGCGATTACGAAGCCGCGGTCGAGCAGGCTAAGCCAGTCTGAACTGAACTCCGGATCGGTCGAGTAGCCATAGGAACCGTACGCGTACTGATAGAGCGGCGCAGTCCCATCCAGCTTGGTCCCCTTGCGGTAGGCGATCGAAACCGGGACCTGCTTGCCATCACGCGCGGTGGCGTGCAGAAATTCGGTCACATAATTTTTCGTATCGAATCCGCCGAGCACTGCTTCGGTTTTCTGCAGCTGTTTATGGCCGCTGTGCATGTCGTAGTCGTAGGTGGTTGGCGGTGTGATCAGGGAGGTATAGACATAGCGCAGCACGCTGCTGTCGATTCCGGGCGTGTCCACCAGCGTCATGGTGTACGCAGGCTCGGTCGAAGCGATCAGCTGGTTCTTGCTGCCATCCCAGGCGAGGATTCGCAGCTTGAGCAGCCCGCCGGAACGTTCATTCACCGCGAGGTAGTGTGTCGAGACCTGGAAATTCTCCAGCAGCGCGTCCGCGCTATGGGGGACCACGTCGGTCCAGCTTTGCTTGTCGGCGCTGGTGGCGATCGGAGCGCGCACGATCCGGTAATTTGGCGCCTGCCAGTTGGTGCGGATGATGAAATCCTTGGCCAGGTGCTCAACCTGATATTTGAGTTTCGCTTCGCGTGGCAGCACCGTCTTGAAGCGCAGTGACGGATCGCTGGCGTCGGCATAGCGCCACTCGCTCTGCTCAGTGCTCTGGAGTTCTATAAACAGGTACTTTTCGGAGCGGCTCTCGGCGATGCCCATGTAGTAGCTGTGGTCGCCTTCCTCATAGACCAGCGGGTCCTTGGCCGGATCGGCGCCGAGCTTGTGTTTGTGCGCTCGAACCGACAGCAGCGTCACCGGATCCTTTTCGATGTACAGCAGCGTCTTGTTGTCCGCGGCCCACACAGCTTCCGGTTCCACATTGGTCACCGCATCGGCCAGGGTGGAGCCCGTGACGAGGTTTTTGATCTTCAAGGTGTATTGGCGCCGTCCGACATCGTCCTCGGTGTAGGCCAGCAACTTCCCGTCGGGACTGACGGCGGTTGCGCCAATTCGAAAGTATTCGTGGCCCTTCGCCATGTCATTGCCGTCCAGCAGGACCTGCTCCGGAGCCGACATCGAGCCTCTGCGTCGCGCGTAAATCGGGTAGTCCAGACCGGGCTCGAAGCGCGTGTAATACCAGTAGCCGTGCTTGTGGACCGGCACGGAGGCGTCGTCGGGCTTGAGGCGCCCGATAATCTCGTTATACAGCTGCTGCTGGAGTGCATTGGTCGGTGCCATCGCGGCGTCACGATAAGCATTCTCGCTATCAAGATAGTTGAGCACCTCCTTCGACTGCCGCGAGTCGTCGCGCAACCAGTAATAGTCGTCTTCGCGCGCCCCAAAAGGCGACGGCACCTGGTACGGCTTCTTCGCTGCGATGGGAGGCACCGGGGCGCTCGAGGGGTCGGCGGCACGCTGCTGTCCACTGGTCACTGATGCGGCGCAAAGCCATAAAGCGGCCAGCGGCAGATAGGTGGTCTTCATGGGGTCCTCTTAAACTAGCGGTTTCAGGCAAATTTGCGGGAGACTCTGCGGGCGATGGGACAGTGGCACCATACCCCGCGGGTTCTAAGACTGGGGCGCATTGTGGCGCTGGCGCAGGGCTTCGTACAGGAGCATGCCGGTGGCCACCGACACGTTGAGACTTTCCACCGCGCCGAGGCTCGGCAGGCTGACCAGCCAGTCGCAGCTGCGGCGCGTGAGTTCGCGCAGCCCAAAGCCTTCCGAGCCCATGACCAGGCAACGCCCGCCGGTCAGGTCGACCTCGGCGGCGCGCTGTGTGGCGAGCGCGTCGGTGCCCACGATCCACAGCCCGGCGTCCTTGATGAGCTTCAGGCTGCGCGCGAGATTGGTGACCGTGACCACGGGGGTGGTCTCGGCCGCTCCGGCCGCGACTTTGCGCGCAGCGGCATTGAGGGTCGCCGACCGGTCGCGGGGCACCAGCACCGCCATCACCCCGCAGGCGTCGGCCGTGCGCAGGCAGGCGCCCAGGTTGTGCGGGTCCTGCACGCCATCCAGGGCCAGCACCAGGGGGTCGGGGACGGACCCAGTTGCTCGAAAAACTCCGCCTCGCTCATCGGCCGGAGCGGCTCGATCTCGGCGACCACGCCCTGATGGGCCGCCTCGCCCACCCAGGCCCGGAGTCGTCCCGCATCGACGCGCTCCACCGGACGCTGCGCGGCGCGCGCCTGCGCTTCGATCTGGCCCGCGCGCTGGTCCGAACGTCCCTGCTGCAGGTAGACGCGCAGCACGCGCTGCGGTGTGCGCGCCAGGAGTGCGCGCACCGTATGCAGCCCGTAGATCCGCTCCATGCCCATCAGTCCGTGGCCAGCTCCAGGTCCACGAGTCCTTCGACCGGATTGACCGAGGCGACCCGCACGCGCAGGCGCATGCCCGGGGCGAACCGCCGGCCACTCCGCTGGCCGTGCCACTGGCCGCCGTCGCGCGTCATCACGTATTTGTCGTCGTCCAGGGCCGTCAGATGGAGCAGACCGTCCACGCCAATGCTGAGCAGCTGCACGAAGCAGCCGAATTCCACCACGGTGGTGATCAGCCCCTCGAAGGTCTGGCCGATGCGATCTCGCAGATACACGCACTTGAGGAAGGACTGCACGTAGCGATCGGCTTCTTCGGCACGCTTCTCGAGCCGCGACAGGTCGGCGCCCATCGGCCCCAGGCCGGCCAGATCGGCGCCCGCCGCCCGCGGCGCAAGCCCCAGACCGGCGCGCAGCGCCCGATGCACCAGCAGGTCCGGATAGCGGCGTATGGGCGAGGTGAAATGCGCATAGTCGGACAGTGCCAGGCCAAAGTGGCCGATGTTCTCCGGCTGGTAGAGCGCCTGCGACAGGGAGCGCACCACCAGGGATTCGACGAACGGACGCAGCTCCGGGTCGCGCACGCGCGGGGCGATGCCGGCCAGGTCACGGGTGCGCACTTCATCGCCGAGCTGCAACTCGATGCCGAGCACGTGCAACGTGGCCTTCAGATTGTCGAGCTTGCGCTGCTCCGGCGGCGGATGCACGCGGTACAGCCCCGGGACCCGGAGCCGCTGCAGTTCCTTGGCCACGGCCACGTTGGCCAGCACCATGCACTCCTCGATCAGTTTGTGGGCATCATTGCGCGAATGAAATTCAATGGCGCGCACCTGTTCCTCTTTGCTGAGCACGAACTTGGCTTCCGGCGCGTCGAAGTCAAGCGCCCCGCGGCGCGAGCGCGCCTTGAGCAGCGCGTGGTAGACCTCGACCAGCGGCTCGAGCCGCTCGGCCAGCGGGCCCAGCGCGGCGCGCGCGGCCGGCTCGCGCTTGAACAGCACCGCGTGCGCGGTGTTATAGGTGAGCCGAGCCGCCGAACGCATCACCGCCGGGTACACGCGGCAGTCGCGCAGCACGCCGCGCCCGGTCACGTGCATGTCGGCCACCATGCACAAGCGATCCACGTGCGGCTCCAGCGAGCACAGGTGATTGGAGAGCGCGGTGGGCAGCATCGGCAACACCCGCGTGGGAAAGTACACCGAGGTGCCGCGGGCGCGGGCTTCGGTGTCGAGCAGGGTGCCGGCGCGCACGTAATGGCTGACGTCCGCGATCGCCACCAGCAACCGATAATCCTCGCCCTGCCGCTCCGCGTACACGGCATCGTCGAAGTCGCGCGCGTCCTCTCCGTCTATCGTCACCAGCGGCACCTGGCGCAGGTCGACGCGCTGCGCGGCCTCCGCCGCATCGACGTGGCTGCCAAAGCGCCTGGCTTCCTGCAGCACGCCCGCGGAGAACTCCTGGCCGAGATCGAAGCGCGCGATCGCCGCTTCGGTCGCCATCTCCACCGGGCGCTCGGGATCGAGCTTCTTGCGCACCCAGGCCTCACCGGGCATCCCGTCGGCCGGATAGCGCTTGATGTCCGCGATCACCCAGTCGCCGGGCTGGACGCCGTGCGCGCTGGTGCGGGGAAGGTTGCACACGATGGCGAGCCTGCGGTCGGCGGCGCGCACGCGCAGCTCCTGCCCCTGGCGTTCGATGACGCCCAGGTACGCACTCAGTCCGCGCTCGATGACGCTCTTGACGGTACCGACCCAGCGATCCTGCGCGTCCTTGTGCAGGGCCAGGCTTACGCGATCGCCCTGCACCAGTCCCGACATCTCGCGCGGCGGCAGGAATACGCCCCCCTCGATGCCCTCGACGCGCGCAAAACCGAAGCCCGCGCGGTTGGGCGAGACGATCCCTTCGGCCGCCGTCGGTTCGCCCTTGCCGGGCTTGCGCACCTGGTGCCGGGCCGCGCGCCGCGCGGGATGACGCGTCGTCCGCGTCGGCTTCCTGTTATGAGTCAATTGACAGCTCCGAACCCCTTACGTACATTGCGCCGCCCACCCGAGGCCCAGGTGGCGGAATTGGTAGACGCACTAGTTTCAGGTACTAGCGGGTAACACCGTGGAGGTTCGAGTCCTCTCCTGGGCACCATCGCCAACTTCCGGCGGGTCACGGGTGCTCTGCATCGACGAAAGTCAATAATTTATCACTATAAATATCAATAAGTTCCACGTTTTTCCTACGATTTATCTTTAATTCAGGTCGCCCGCTTCGCGAGCGTGCACAGCCCCGGGCTTCGATGCGATCGTGGACAAAAAATCCGCCCACCGCCGCGCGCCCTGCGGGCTCATCGCGACACCGGCCGCCGATGGGCAAGGCTCGGCGCGACCTGCGCGGCACGAAGCATACAAGTTATCCGACCAGCGGGCTGTGCCTTTAAGTCATTCACTTATAATGACTTGTGCCGAGGGTAGTCATCCGACGCGCGGCGCCCGTTACGTCCCGGGAGATCGATGTCGGGCGTTGGCCACGCACATTCGGGCCTCACGCATGCGCACAGATGGCCAGCCCCTTTCATTTTAAGAACACCAGACGGTGAAATGCCGGCGCATTCACCGCAACTCGTGCAATCTATCGGGCGGTCGGCTGGAGGTTGAGCCTGCCAATGACGTGCGCCGCCAGGCAGCGATCAACGACGTGGGAATCACTGCGAGGATAATTCGTGACCGAGCCGACACTGGACGAATGGAAGCGCATGTACGGGGCGCTGGTCCGGATCAGACAGTTCGAGGCTCAGGTCCAGCGGCTGGCGGGCGCGGGTGAGATTCCCGGATTTCCGCACCTGTCCACCGGTCAGGAAGCGGTGGCGGTCGGCGTGTGTGCGCACCTGGCGCGCGAGGACGTGCTGTTCACCAGCCACCGCGGTCACGGCCACGTCCTGGCCAAGGGCGCCGATCTGGAGCGGACCTTCGCCGAGATACTGGGACGCGAGAGCGGCCTGTGCCGCGGACGCGGAGGCTCCATGCACCTGGTGGATGCGGCCAACGGCGTACTCGGCGCCACCGGCGTGGTCGGCGGGAATCTGGCGCTCGCCGCCGGTGCAGCCTGGGCCGCGCAGGCACTGGGCAAGAACAGCATCAGCGTGGTGTTTTTCGGTGACGGCGCCACGGGTGCCGGCGCCTTTCACGAGACCTTGAATCTTGCCGCGCTATGGCGCCTGCCGGTGCTGTTTGTGTGCGAGAACAATGGCTATGCGGAATTTACCGCTCGCGAAGAGCATTCCAACGTGCAGAAGGTCAGCAGCTTCGCGGCCCCGTACGCCATTGCGACCCAGACCATCGACGGGAACGACCTGCCGACCGTGCATGCCGCGGCGCGGACGGCCATCGACGGATTGCGGCGCGGCTCAGGTCCGTATTTGCTCGAGTGCATGACCTACCGGATGGCGGGCCACTACGTCGGCGACTCGCAGCAGTACCGATCCAAGGAGGAGCTGGCCGCGGTTCGCGAGAAATGCCCGATCGAACGCCTCAAGCAGCGCCTGCTGTCGCAGGGCGTGCGCTGCGGCGGAACTGGAAGCGCTGGCCGAGCGCGCCACGCAGGAAGTGCAGCAGGCCGTGGCGCGGGCCCGCGCCGCCGCGCGCCCCGACCCGGCCACGGTACTCGAGGACGTCTACCGTTCGCCGGCGTTCCAGGCCATTCCCGGCTGAGCCCGCCATGGAACACACCTTCATTGAAATCCTGCGGCGCGCACTCGACGAAGAGCTCGCGCGCGATGGCGCCGTGCACCTGCTCGGTGAGGACGTCGCGGCCGGCGGTGCGTTTGGCGTCACCCGCGGCCTGGCGCAGAAGTACGGTGCACAGCGCGTGCGCAACACGCCGATCAGCGAAGCGGCCATCACCGGCCTGGCCACCGGCGCGGCGCTCTGTGGACTCAAACCCGTGCTCGAGGTCATGTTCATCGACTTCGCCACGCTGGCGATGGACTGCCTGGTCAATCAGACCGCCAAGTACCGTTACATGTCCGGCGGCCAGCTGAGCGTCCCGCTGGTCGTGCGCACCCAGTCGGGAGCCGCCGGCGGTGCCGCCGCCCAGCATTCACAGAGCCTGGAGGCGTGGTTCGTGCACGTGCCCGGCCTGCTCGTGGTGGCACCCGCGACACCCGCCGAGGCGTACGGATTACTCAAGAGCTGCATACGCCTGGGCGAGCCCGTGCTGTTCATTGAACATAAGCGACTCTATACAATGAGGGAAGCCCTGGTACCGGACGCCCCGCTCCCGACAATCGGCCAGGCCCGCATCGCGCGCAGCGGCACGGATCTCACGCTCATCGCCTATTCGGCCATGGTGCAGACCGCCCTGCAGGCCGCTGAGGCCCTGGCGCGAACCGGTGTGTCGGTCGAAGTCATCGACCTGCGTACGCTGCTGCCGCTGGATATGAAGACCATCGGCGATTCGGTGTCGAAGACCCACCGCGTGCTGATTGCGCACGAGGCCGTGCGCAACGCCGGGTTCGGCGCGGAAATCGCCGCGCGCATCGGCAGCGAACTCTTCGATGAACTGGACGCGCCGGTCGAGCGGGTGGGCTGTCCGTTCTCCCCCATCCCCTTCGCGCCGGAGCTGGAGCTTGCCTTGCTCCCTGGGAGCGCGGACATCGTGCGCGCCGTGCAGGCGCTGCTGGGCGCGCCGACGTCAGCGCAAGGATAGGGACGGTGGCACTGGTCGCGGTCGAACTTCCGAAGATCGGGCTCGTGATGGAGACGGTGCGCGTCACGCGCTGGCTCAAGAACGTGGGCGACACCGTGCAAGCCGGCGAACCATTGCTGGAAGTGGAGACCGAAAAATCGGTGGTCGAAATTGAGGCGGCGATCGGCGGCCGGCTCGATCAGATCCTGGTACCGGTCGGCCAGGAAACCAAGGTGGGCGAGCAAATTGCCTGGATGGAGTCGGCCGAGGCCGCGAGCGCCCCGGCCCACCGTCCACCGCCGCCGGCGGCCGCACCGGCGACGGCGGGCTCCCAGCCTGCCATGCGCGAGCCGCCCAGTGGCGGGCGCATCCGCAGCACCCCGGCGGCGCGGCGCCTGGCCGAGCAACAGGGACTGGACCTGCGCCAGGCCACCGGCACCGGCCCGGGCGGACGCGTGCAGATGGCCGACCTCACCCCCCTCAAGGACGGTGCCCGTGCCACGCCCCGGGAGCGGCCGGCACCGGCGGCGGGCGCCATGTCGCCGATGCAGCGAGCGCTGGCGCGCGCCATGACCTTGAGCAACGCGACCGTGCCGCAATTCACCGTGGAGCGCGCCCTGGACTGCAGCGCCCTGCAGGCGGCGCGCGCCGAGTTCGGCGCGGCCGCCTCCGCGGGCGCCCCTCCCCTGTCCGTCAATGACTTCCTGCTGCAGGCGTTGGCCCGAGCCCTCATCGACCTGCCGGCCATGAATGGCACGTATTCGGGTGATCACGAGGGTGCCGAGCCACGGATCGTGCCGGCCACGGGCACGCACGTCGGCCTGGTGGTGGCCCTCGAAGCGGGCCTCCTGGTGCCCGTGCTGCACAACGTGGAGCGCCTCGGCCTGGCGCAGCTTGCGCACGCGCGCCGCGACTGCGTGGAGCGCGCCGTGCAGGGCCGGCTCAAGCGCGAGGAACTCACGGGCGCGACCTGCAGCCTCTCTAACCTGGGCGCGAGCGGGCCGGATCGGTTCGCGGCGATGATCAATCCACCGGAGTCGGCCATCCTGGCGGTCGGCCGGCAGCGGGAGTGCGTGGTGGCGCGCAACGGCGGGTTCGCCGTGCGCCCGCTGGCCGAACTCACGCTCACCGTCGATCACCGGGTCGTCAACGGACGACTCGCGGCGGAATTCCTGGCGCGCGTGGTGGAGATTCTGGAGGGCCGGGACTGGCGCTACTAAAAATCGCTGGGGCGCCTCAGCGGCGATTCTTGAGGACGCCCTTGGCCGCCGCGACGATCCGCTCGGCGTCGGGAATCACGTAGGCCTCAAGCGGCTCGCTGTAGGGCACGGTGGCATCGCGCGCCGTGACCTGAATGATCGGCGCCTTGAGCGAACCGAAGCCGTGCTCGGCCACTTCCCCGGCAATGATGCCCGCGACCGTGGCGTGCCGCGGCGCCTGGTCCACCAGCACGAGCCGGCCCGTCTTGGCGACCGACTTGAGGATCGTCTCCAGGTCCAGGGGGGCGACGGTGCGCGGGTCGATGACCTCGGCCTGTATGCCCTCGCCGGCCAGCGTGTTGGCCGCCGCCAGGGCGCGATGGACCATCCATCCCGTCGCCACGATCGTGACATCGCCGCCGGCGCGCCGGATCTCCGCCTTGCCGAAAGGAACCAGGTGTTCGCCGTCCGGGACTTCGCCGTGCTCGAGGGTGAGCATGTAATGGTGCAGGAAGATGACCGGGTTGTCGTCGCGGATCGCCGTGGCCATCAGGCCCTTGGCATCGGCGGCGGTCGAGGGTACGACCACCTTGAGCCCGGGCACGCCCATGAACAGCGCGGTCAGCGAGCCGGTATGCTGGCCCGCCCATCCGGCCACGAAACCAAAGCCGGCCTTGAGCACCAGCGGTACCTTGACCTGCCCACCCGACATATAGCGGAAGCGCGGCGCCTCGTTGACGACCTGGTCCATGGCGACGAGCATGAACTCGGCCATGTACAGCTCGACCACCGGGCGGAACCCCGCCATGGCCGCGCCGATGGCCATGCCGATCTCCGCGGTTTCGGAAATGGGCGTGACGCGCACGCGATCGTGCCCGTAGGCGGCCACGAAGGGATGGTTCTCGGTGGTCGCCAGGTTCTGCCCGAAGTAAAGGACGTTCGGATCGCGGCGCATCTCCTGGTGGATGCCCTCGTCGACGGCGGCGATGAACGGAAGGTTGGCCATGACTGTGTCCTTCTGCGCCCCTAGGCCCAGACGTACTCGAGCGCGGACTCGAGCTTCGGATAGGGGCTCTTGAGCCCGAAGGCCACGGCGGCTTTCATTTCCGCGGCCACCTCGGTCTTGATCTGCTCGGCCTGGGGCGAGCTCAGCACGCCGCTGCTGATCAGTGTGCCGCGGAATCTCGGCACCGGATCGCCGCGGAGCGCGGCCTCGTATTCCTCGCGCTTGCCGAACACGGCGATCGCCTCGTGCTCCGGGTAATGAAGCGGCACCCCCGGTGGCGCGATGATGTTGCCGTGCGCCGAGAGGCGGTAGACCTTGGATTCGACCAGGGTGGGGCCAGTCCCGGCGCGCGCGCGCTCGACCGCCTCGCTCACCACCTTGTGCACCGCCAGCGGATCTCCGCCATCGACGGTGACACCGGGCATGGCGTAGCCCTTCGCCTTGATCGCGAGCGGCTCGCCGGCCGCGGCATTCGCGTCTTCCTGCTCGGTCAGGGTCACGACGTTGTAGCCGTTGTTCTCCATCACGAAGATCACCGGCAGCTTCCAGAGCGAGGCGATATTGAGCGTCTCGTGGAAGGCGCCCTGCTTGGAGGCCCCGTCGCCAAAGAAGCAGAACACCACGTCTCCGCGCTTGCGGATCTGCGCGGCCCAGGCCGCGCCGGCCGCGTGCGGGATGCCCGCCCCCACGATGCCCGAAGTGCCGAGAAACCCTCGCGCCACGTCGGTCAGGTGCATGGAACCGCCGAGCCCCTTGCACAGGCCATCGGCCCGGCCGTAGATCTCGGCCATCATGGCTTTTGGGTCGCTCCCCAGGACCAGCGGGTAGCCGTGACAGCGGTAGGTCGCCAATACCGCATCCCCGGAGCGAAATTGCGTGAGCGCGCCGACGATCGAGGCCTCGGCACCGTCGGCCAGATGCGTATGCCCGCGTATGACTCCAGGGCTTTCCGTGAAGGTGCGCTTGACGCTTTCTTCGAACTCGCGCACCCGCAGCATCTGCCGGTAGACCCAGACCTGCCGTTCGGGACTCAATGCCTGCACGCTCATGTCATTTCCTCACAGCATGAATGGCACACCGCGGGATCGGTGACCGGGTGCGCCGCCGCTCCGATGGGACGATGCGAGCGGCCAAACCCGGCCGGGCGGCAGTCCAGCGGACTGCCGCCCCGTTCGGGTGCTCGATTCGCGCCGGCCGGCTTGGTCCGGTACGGCGCAGGACACTGCAGGTGGCCGCTTGCCTCCTGCGGGATTACATCTTCAGCCGCAGCGTGGCGTACCACTGCCTAGGCGCGTTGTAGGTGCCCACCACCTCACCGGCGGCGCCGTTGGTGGATCCGACGGTGAGATAGCGGTCGTCGGTCAGGTTGGTGCCGCCCACGATGAACTCATAGTGCTGGCTCTGGGGCAGGAAATGGATGCCCGCATTCAGCACGTGCGTCGCCGGACGATACAGCAGCGCGGTATTCGGACCGTCGTTGTACATGTGCGCGGTAACGATGTAGTCCGCCTGCAGGCGCAACATATTGTCGCTCATCAGGTGGATATCCCACGTCGGACTCACCGAGAACTTGTACTCCGGCGTCTTGGGCAAATCGCTCGACAGCGTGAAGCCACCGCCACCGATGGACACCTGGAGCCCATTGGCCGGTACGCAAGCCTTTGTCACAGGGTCGGCGTTGTAGACCAGGCAGGGGTTGAGAGTGGTGTAATAGGCATCCATCCAGCCCGCGGCAATGCCCAGCTGAAAGCCACCGCCGAATGCCGCAGTCATCTCGAGCTCCGCGCCCTTGATGGTGGCATCGCCCGCGTTCTGGTAGACCGGCGACGGGCCTTCCTGGACATTGAGCTGGATGCCCGTGTACTTGCTCTCAAACACCGCGAGATTGGCCAGCAGGTGGTGGTCGAACCAGGTCGACTTCAGGCCCAGTTCGTAGGTGTTGTCGTACTCCGGATTGAACCGCGCATCGGCCGCATTCAAGATCGGGTTGGACAGGCGCGTGGTCCAGCCGCCCGACTTGAAGCCCTTGGCGTAGCTCGCATACGCCATGACGTCGGGCGTGATGTGCCACTGCAGACCCGCGGTGGGCGTCCACACGTTCCAGCTCTGGCTATCCCAGGCGTTGGGGAAATAGCGCAGCGGGTTCGCGGGATCCGGGAAGCCCAGAAACTGCTGGCAAGTTGTTGTGAGAGGCACACCGGGAATGGGGCCCAGGTAAGTCGCGTAGCTGGCGCTAGGATCGAGGCAACCGCTGATCTTGTAGGTAAAGCCGTTCAGGTCACCCTGGCCACCCAGGAACTGCTTCTTCTCGTGCGAGTAGCGCACGCCGGCCGTCAGGCCAAAGGCGTCGGTCATCTTGAAGTCCAGGTGCAGGTAGCCCGCATAGGAATCGGTCTTGATGTTGTTGTCGTAGTCGTAGATGTACAGGTAGGCGGTATCGAAGGGCACGAAGTCGTGCACGTAGCCGCTCTCATTGAAGTAGTACAGTCCGGCCGTGTAGTTCAGCCTGTCGTCGAAAGCCTTGCCATTCAGCTGCAACTCTTCCGAAATCTGGCGTTGGCCCTGTTGGTCGGTCACTTCCTGCATGGACTCCGGCAGTCCGTCGAGGTCCGTGCCGACGGCCCAGGTGATCTGACGCCATGCGGTGATTGACTTAAAGGCCATGTCAGAGGCGAGCTTCCAATCCAGAGTGAGCGAGCCGCCCATCGCATCGTTCTTGGCAAAACTCGGACCGTTCGAGTAAGTGGTGTCGATATTCCCGGTCTGCGTGTTGGCAAAGTCCCAGTAAATGCGCGGCGTCTGGCCGGGGAACAACAGGCTGCCCACCGTGGCGCCCGGAGCTTTATGGACGTACTGCTGGTAGCTGGCCGGGAGCGAATTCAGCACGCTGACCGGAACGTTAATCGCGCCGTTGCCGCCAATCGCGCTGTTACCGGGGTAGCCTAAGTAGTTACCGCCGTAGGAGTTGGTGTGCGAATTCCAGGTGCCCTGGGCCATCGGCCCGCACAAGCCGTTGGTGGCGTTCCACGGACCCGCGACCGGGCCGGGGGCGAGATCCGCGAGCGCTGTAGTGATGCAGGCGTTGTACATGTTGCCCATGAGAGCCCCGCCAAACAGCGCAAAGCCGGCGGGAATGCTCGGGGGTACATAGGTCGAGTCGTTCACCACGAACACGCCCAAGACCGTGTTCGGAATGCCCGACTGATTCTGGTGGGTGTAGTCGGCCGACACCGTCGCATCGACCGTGTCGGACAGGTGCCAGAGCAGCTTGCCGCGGATCGTGTCCGAGCCCTTGCCACCCTGAGACGAAGAACCCTCGGTACCCGGGGCCTTGGGCACCGCATCCTGCGGGAGGACCTGGTAAGGCGCGGTGGCCGGGAATGGAATGAGCGTCTGGTAACCTTCCTGATGCTGCGATGACACGCTGATCGTGGACAGCACATTGCTCGAAATCGGCATGTCCGCCGTGAACAGGATGTCGTGGCGGTTGTACTGGCCCACCGTCAACATGCCGTTGACCGCAAATTCCTTGCCGGGGGTGTGCGTCACGATGTTGATCGCGCCACCGATGGTGTTGCGACCGAACAACGTGCCCTGCGGGCCTTTGAGGATTTCGACGCGATCGACGTCGAGCAGGTTTTGATTGGCGCCGATGGTGCGGGCGAGATACGCACCGTCCACATACACGCCGACGCCCGGGTCGAGGTTGAACGCGAAGTCGTCCTGGCCGATGCCGCGGATGGAAGCCGACAGCACCGAACTGTCGCCCGAGAAGGGCGCACCCGCGTCAAGGTTGACGTTGGGCGTGAGCATCGACAAGGCGTGGATATCACTGATGCCTCGGCTTTGCATGGCCTCGGCGCTGAAGGCGGTCACGGCGATCGGCACCTCCTGGAGGTTCTGCTCGCGCCGCGTCGCGGTGACCACCACCTCTTCAAGTTGATCGCCGCTTGCCGCGAATAAGGCCACGCTCGGGATGGATAAGACAGCCATGGCGGCAAACGCCTTGCCCCACCGCAAGGTCGAACCGTTCATAAATCTGCTATTCATGAGAACCCCCTTGATAGACCTAATCCCTAATCTTACACATGTCGAAGTTCCAATCCAGTTTCGCGTGGTGCCGAGGCGACACCCGAAGGTCTACGAAGGCAGCGCGGGTACGAAGGGATTGGGCCGGCAGAGGTTGCGGCATAGTCAGCGTCAGATGCTGCAGTCATTCAATCCAGCCTAGTCCTTGACGGAGGCCGGCGGCGCAGACCACAGCGCAAGAATCCTCGTACCAGACTGCACTTCAGGTGCCTGACGATGACTTTTCCAGCCCAGGTCAGCACCGTCTTGGTGCATCCGGGCCCGCGGCCAGATCCGGCAGCCCTTAAGTCAACTAGACTGGCAGTCTATTTCGAGTGCGGAAGTGGATTACAGCGCCGACGGGGAGTGGCCGGTCCCGACTCAGTGACGAATGGTTGAAAGTGCACCACCATCGACCGCCCACGCGGCTCCGTTGACGAAGCTCGCCGCGTCCGAGAGGAGAAAGGTCACCACCTCGCCGACTTCCTCCGGCAGTCCGATCCGGTCCTGCGTCGCGACCTTGCCGAGCACGCGCTTGCCGGCGTCCACGTCCCCCTTGAACATCATGCGCAGCATCGCCTCCAGGAGCGGGGTGTCGATCACGCCGGGCATCACCGCATTGACGCGCACACCCTTGGCGCCCACCTCGCTGGCGGCCGTGCGGGTCAGGCCGATCACCGCGTGTTTCGAGGCGTTGTAGGCGCAGGCGCCGGCCAGCCCACGCTCACTCGCGATCGAACCGGTGTTGACGACCGTGCCCCGACCCTGGCGCAGCATCACCGGCAGCACGTGGCGCAAGCCCAGGAAGATGCCCTTCAGGTTCACGGCAATGATCTTGTCGAATTCCGCCTCCTCGTACTCGTGGGTCGGGCCGAGCTTGCCCTCGATCCCGGCATTGTTGAAGAAAGCGTCGATCCGGCCGAACTTCTGCAGCGCGCCCGCTACGTAGCCGGCCACATCGCTCGCGTTGCGCACGTCCGCCACCTGCGTTTCGACCCGCACGCCGAGCGCCTCGATCGCACCGCGCCGGGTGGCGAGGGCTTCCGCGTTGATGTCCACCAGCATGACGTCGGCGCCCGAGCGCGCCAGCGACATGCCCGCCGCGTGTCCGATCATGCCCGCACCGCCGGTAATGACCGCCACCTTGCCCTTCATGGAAACACTCATGTGCCCTCCTTGCGCTTGGACGTGGAGCGACGAAACGGCATCGTCAGCATGAACAGGAGCCCCCGCAGACCCAGCAGCTTAAGGCCTGCGCGTACGTCCGCGGGCGTCAGCGTCACCGTCATCGGCATGGTGCCAAAGACCTTGGCCCGGATCAGCAGTTGGTTGCCGGAGCGCTCCAGGCGGCTGACCGTCATCAGTTCGCGCTGGTCGGGGCCGTAGAGCTTCATGCCGGCTGCTCCAGTCGCTCGAAGTCGATTTCCAGATCCTCACACATGACCTGGGCGGTGGCGCGCCCGGCGCCGAATACCCCGCCGCCCGGGTACTGAAAGGGGCCGACCAGGTACAGCCGCTCGGTCCCTGGCACCCGGTACTGTCCCAGGTCCGGCGTAGGCCGATGCGAGCCGCTCTGGTAAGTGGTGGTGGCGATGCCGTGCAGGTCGCCGTGCCGGAAGCTGGGTGAGGTGCGCTCCATGTCCGCCGGGCTGTCGCAATGGAAATCCAGCAGCACCTCGTCCAGATTGGTGGTGTAGCGGCGCAGCCGCTCGAGCATGCTGCGGGCGTAGGACGCCTTGCCCTCGTCCCAGGAACGCCCGTCGGGTCGCAGGTAGGGCGCGTAGTCCCAGATGTGCGCCACGGCTTTGCCCGCGGGCACCCGCGAGCCGTCGAACATCGACAGCGACCCCATGCCCAGCAGGTGCGTGCGCATAAAAGCCCCGTAGCGCAGATCGTCAAAGCACTCGCGCAGCTCGCGATAGCTGTCGGGCATGAGTTCGATCATCACCGAGTGCACCGCATCGGCGGTCCTGAAGCGCAGCGGTGCGTCCAGGGCGGCGTGTATGGTGACGCAGGCCGCCTCGGTCATCTGCGTGGCCTCCGCGGCCTTGCGCACCTCGGGATCGAGGCCGGGCACCATCGAGGAGAGCTGGTGAGGGTGGATGGCGCCGATCACCGCATCCTCGGCCAGATGGCGGCGGCCATCCGCCGTGACCACCCCGGCCGCGCGGCCGTTGGCCACGATGAGCTTCGCGCACCTCCTGCCCCGCCAGCACCGCACCGCCGTAGGATCTCGATGCAGCGGACCAGCGCCTCGGTGAGCTTGCCGCTGCCACCCACCGGCACGCCAAAACCGTAGGCCTCGAGGAAACCCAGGAACACGAACACGCCTATCCCGGTGGCCTTCTCGTCCGCCGAGACCAGGTTCTCCCCGGCCACGCGCGCAAAGTGCGCGCGCACCCGATCGTGCTCGAAGTAGCTCGCCAGCACGTCGTGACTGCTCATCTGCATCGTGCGCCACAGTTCGCGCCCCTCGCGGCTCTGGTCCAGGAGCGCCGTCGAGGCGCCCATGCGGCATGGGCGGCGTGTAGAGCGTCGACACCAGCATCGGGCAGCCAGGCCGCGGCCTGCGCCGACAGGCGCAGGAAGGCGGCGGCGTCGCGCTTGGAGAACTTGGCAATCTCCGCGGCGGTCTTGTGCGGATCGCGGTACATCGTCAGCGTCGAGCCGTCCTCGAAGACCGACATCATGGGCGAATCGGGAAACAGGTACCTCAATCCGAAGCGGCTCTTCAGGCCCAGCTCATCCCGCTGCAGCAGCGGATTGGCCTGGATGAAGATATGCGCCATCGAGTGCTGGTCGTGGCGGAAGCCCGGGCGCGTCAGCTCGCGCGAGACCACCCCGCCGCCCAGCCACGCATTGCGTTCCAGCACCAGCACGCGCTTGCCGCTCTTGGCCAGGTAGGCCGCGGCCACCAGACCGTTGTGGCCGCTGCCGATGGCGACGATGTCGTAGCCGGAAGTGTCGGTTTGCTTATCGCGGCCGGATTGTTTGATCATAGGTTGTTCGTGCAACACCAATGGGGGCGCATCATATGGGCGAATCCAACACCCAGAGCGAGGCGGTGGTTCGGAAATTCTTCGAGCTGCTGAACGCGGAGGATCTCGAGGGCGTGCGCGCCCTGCTGACCGAGGAGGCCGCCTGGGTGCCGCAGGCGCGCGACATGCCCGGCGCGGGCGAGTATCGCGGCCGCAACGTGATCGTGGATGAATTCCTGAAGCCCATTCGCGGCCTGTTCGCCAAGGGCAGCCCGAGCAACCGCATCCTGTCCATGGCCTCCAACGGATTCCCTGGTGCTGGTCGAGACGCACGGCACCGGGAAGCTGCAGTGACGGCCGCCCCTACGACAACCGCTACGCCTGGGCCTTCGAAGTGCGCGCCGGCAAAATGGCCATGATCCGCGAGTACCTCGACAGCTATTACATCGTGCGCCTGTTCGGCAAGCCCTGAGGAGCCGGCGCGGCCCGCCGCCGGGGCGGTGTGCGGGGCACCGCCCACTTCAGTGCCCGTAGAGGCGGACCGGCAGCTTGGCCGGGCCGTGCCCGATGGTCGTCATCCACGGCTCGGGCTCGCCGGCCATCTCGATGCGCGCGACGCGGCGCGCCACTTCCGACAGCAGCACGTGCGCCTCCAGTTGCGCCAGCACCCGGCCCACGCAGGCGTGCACCCCGTAGCCCCAGCCGACCTGGTTGCGCAGGTCGCGGCTGATGTCGTACTGATCCGGGTTGGGCCAGGCGCGCGGATCGCGGTTGGCGGCGGCGAACATCAGCCCCACGCGCTGCCCGGCGGGAACCGTGTAGCCGCCGATGTCCACCTCGCGGGTAGTGATGCGCCCGGCCATGCGCGAGGGCGAATCCCAGCGCAGGCTCTCATCGAAGGCCGCGCGCACCAGGCTGGGATCGGCGCGGAGCTTGCTGATACTCCTGCGGGATACAACGCAAAGGCCTGCATGGCATTGGCCATGCGTCAGGATCGTGGTGTCCGGCCCGCCGCCAGCACCGTTTGCAGCAGCAGCTTGGCCTCGGCCTGCGTGATGACGCCCTCGATCGGCCATGCGCGTACAGCGCCATCGCCGATGCCGCCGGCGGCGAGATTGTCGCGGTCGCAGCATTGCTCCAGCCACGCCAGCACCGGCTCGAGGTTGACCATGGCCTCGCGGAACAGCTCGTTCTCCGGTCCCATGGTCGCCCACACCATGTGGCTGAAGGCGTACATGTGCTCGCGGCCTTCGACACGCAGGCCGATGGCGTCGGGCAGCGCCTTGTACACGAAGCGCTGCGTGATCTCGCGCACCGCGTCGATGACTTCGCCCTGGCGCGACAGCAGGTCGTCGAACGAGCGCCGCCGCATCCCGCTCGAATGACGGGCCGCAGGTTCGCCAGCACCTGCGTGGAGAGCACCTTGGCCATCGACCTGGCGCACGTGCGTGTGGCGCGGCGGATCGTCCGTCAGCAGGATCTCGGGCCGCAGCGACTTGGGATCGTGCCAGGGACGCGACTTGTCGAGGAATAGGTCTGCCAGTCCTGCAGGCCCGCCGTCACGTCGGCGTGCCGGGTGATCATCACGGTGCCGTCCGCCAGGCGCACGACCGGCGAGAACTCGCGCACGGTGTCGTCAACGCGCGCGCGCATTGCGCACCGACTCGTGGCTGAACAGATCGACCGGGTATTCCGGAATTGCCTGGCCCAACGGCGCGCTCCTCAGCCCGGCGAGTGCAGTTTCCAGGCAGCGCCGTGTGCGCACGATGTAGCCCGCGCCGGGATCGGCGAAATGGCTGCCGATGACGAGCACGGGCTTTTCCTGGAAGCGATTGACGAATTCGACGCGCGTCTTGGCGCCCGCCGGCTTGTCCATGTCAAAGGTCGCCGCGATGCTCGGGCATCGCCACCTGGATCGGATGGTGCATCAGATCACCGGTGATCACCGCCTGCTCGCCCTGGAACTGATGTGCACGCTGACGTGATCGGGCGTGTGCCCGGGCGTGGGCAGCAGCCGGATTTCCTCGCTGAGCTGGCATGGTCGTGGGCAATGAAATCCACCAGTCCCGCGGCCACCACCGGATCGACCGATCGTGCAGATGATTGATGCCGTGGTAGCCGCCGGTGTCGCGCAGCATCCGCCAGTGGTCGTATTCCTTGCGGCTGAACAGGTAGCGCGCCTTCGGGAAGGTCGGCACCCAGCGCCCGTCGACCAGCCGGGTATTCCAGCCCACGTGATCGAAGTGCAGATGCGTGCACAGGACCGTGTCGACGTCGTCGGTGCGTGATGCCGACGGAGGCCAGATCCTCCAGGAAGGTGGTCTGCATGTGCGTGAAGACCGGGAATTCGCGCTCGCGATCGGCGCCCACGCAGGTGTCGATCATGATGCGCCGGTTGCCCGCCTTGAGCACGAAGGCCTGGAAGTTGATGAACATCCGCCCCTGCGCCGTGGCGTGATGGGGCAGCAGCCAGGGCTGGGTATGGACGATCGAGGGCTTGGCTCCTTCCAGCACCATCCAGATGTCATCCTCCCACTTCCACACCTCGACAATGCGCGTGATCTCGACCCGCCCGACTCGCCAGGTCTTCATGTGCTCGACGGCCATCGCTAGTCTCCCTCGGCTGCGCGCGGCGGCGGCGGCAGCTCGAGCTGGGCCGGGGCCAGCAGCGGACGTTGCCGGATCAGGTCGGCGGCCCTCTCGGCGATCATCACGACTACCGCGTTGGTATTCCCGCCAACGATGCGTCGGTATGACCGAGGCGTCCACCACCCGCAGGCCCAGCAGCCCGCGCAGCCGCAGCTGCGGATCGACCACGGCGTCGGCGCCCGTGCCCATGCGGCAGGTCCCGACCTGGTGATGGACGGTGTAGGCGCTGGCGCGGATGAACTCGGCGATCTCCTCGTCGCTCTGCACCTGCGCCCCGGGCGCGAGCTCGGTCGCCTGGTAGCGCGCAAACTACCGGCGCGGCCAGGATCCGGCGCGCCAGCCGGATGGCGCGCATCAGCGGCTGGATGTCCTCTTCGACGCTAGAGCAGCGCCGGGTCAATGAGCGGCGCGGCGTGCGGTCCGGGACCGACAGGCGTCACGCGCCCGCGGCTCTTGGGATACAGGCTCACCGGGCTGATCGCATAGCCGTGGCCGATGGGCAGCGGGAAACTGGGCCGCGGTCGGGCCGCCGGCTGAAACACGAACTGCACGTCCGGGCGATCCAGTCCCGGGCGCGTCCTCAGGAACGCCACCGACTCGAAGACGTTGCTGGCCAAGCGGCCCGCTGCGCATCAGCAGATATTCGAGGACATTGCACATGCCGCGCGGCAGCGCCCGCGCCGAAATACCGTAGGAGGTCGGATCCTGGCGTGCGCATCAGCACCGGGCAGGCCAGATGATCGTGCAGATTGCGGCCCACGCCCGGCAGATCGTGCACCGGCTCGATCCCCAGCGCCTGCAGCTCGCGCCGCCGGCCCGATGCCCGAGAGCAGCAGCAGTTGCGGCGTCTGCACGGCGCCCGCGCTCAGGATCACTTCGCGCGCCGCCCGCACCTCGTGCCGCTGCCCCGCGCGCTCATAGCCCACGCCGACCGCGCGGCCGCTCTCGACCAGGATCTCGCAGCGCCAGCGCCTCGGTGTACAGTGTCACGTTGCCGCGCCGCAGCGCCGGGCGCAGGAACGCACGCGCCGTGGTTTCGCGCCTGCCGCCGCGTATCACGCCCTGGCGCAAGCCCACGCCCTCGGAGTCCGGGCCGGTAAAGTCCTCGGTCGCCGGAAAGCCCAGGCTCTGCGTCGCGGCGATGAAGTCACTGTTGAGCCGGTTCGGGCGCGCGGGCCGGCGCACGTTCATCGGCCCGCCGCGCCCGTGGTACACCGACGGCGGCAGGTCCTCGTTGTTCTCCGAGCGAGTGAAATACGGCAGGACGCTGGCGTAATTCCAGCCGGTGGCGCCCGCCGCCACCCAGTCCTCGTAGTCGCGCGGTTGCCGCGCGAATACACCATGCCGTTGATGGAGCCCGATCCGCCCACCACCCGGCCGCGCGGCTGCGGAATCCGGCGGCCCTTGAGGTGCGCCTGCGGGACGGTCTCGAAGCGCCAGTTCAGGCGCGGCGTGGCGATCGCCGCCGCCACCAGCGCCGGAGTGCTGATCAGCGGATGTCCGATCGCTCCCCCCGGCCTCGAGCACGCAGACCCGCACTTCCGGGTCCTCCGCCAGGCGACCCGCAAGCACGCAACCGGCCGTGCCCGCACCGACGATGACGTAGTCAAAGGAGCCCGCGGCGGCCATCGCGCGTCTACAGGGCGGCGGCGAGTACGATGTCCGAGAGCCGCTGCCAGCGCCATCAGGTTGTCGATCGTGGTCATGAGGCCCGTCATGAGCCCGACGAAACTGATGTCGCGCTCCGGATCGACCCAGAAGATCGTGGTGCCGGCGCCGTGCGCGCCGAAGGTGCCGGGCGAGCCCAGGGTGCCGAACATGCGAGGTGCCCATCTGCGGGCCGCGTATCGAAAATCCCAGCCCGAGATTCGCCGGCGGAGCGATGCCGCCGGCCGCGCGGATGGCATTGGCGTAGAACTCGTTGGGCTTGTCGCCGGTCCAGATCGTGCGTGCGCGCTCGACCAGTGCGCGCGAGACGATGCCGCCGCCCGTCCAGGGTCCCACCGCCGCGCAGCATCTCGGCAAAGCGCATCATGTCGGCCGCGGTCGACACGCACCCGACCCAGGGCATCTCGGCCTCCTCCTCCTCGAAGGCGCCGTTGGGACCCAGGTTGCTGTGTCCCAAATGGTTGATCGGGTAGTTGCCGCGAAACTCCGGTACCAGCTTGCCGCGCCTTGAGGTCGCGGCGCACGCCCATGGAGGTGTCCTTCATGCCGAGGGGTTCGAACAGGTCCTCGCGCAGAATGTCCCGGTACGAGCGCTTCTTCAGATCGACGCGCCGCGCCGCCTCGCCCAGCAGCGCGTGATTGAACAGCGGCGCGTAGTCGACGCGCATCCCGGCCGCTTCCATCGGCAAGGCGACCTCGCAGATCGCCGCGATGACCTCCGCCAGGCGATCGATGTACATGCCCGGGCGGGCCTCGAACATGCTCGGCAGCCCGGCGCTGTGCGTGAGCAGGTGGAATACGGTGATGCGGTTGCGCAGGCCGCCGCTGAATTCCGGAATGATCTTGGCGATCGGCGTGGTGAGCGTCAGCAGGCCGCGTTCGATCGCCTGGAAGATCAGGATGTTCGTGAACGCCTTGGTCACCGAGAACAGGCTGAACACCGAATCGAGCGCCACCGCGCGCTGCTTGGCCTCGCTGCTGTAGCCAAAGGCGTTGAGAAAGGCGGGCTGGCCGCCGCGCTGTACGCTGAATCACCCCGCCAAAGTACAGACCCGCGGCCATGTCGCGCTCGACCGCAGCGGTCAGGTGCCCGAGGCGTTCGCTGTCAAACCCGGGATGAGCCTTCACGTGCGCGTGCACCGCGGCAGGGAAACAGACGCGCGTCGATTCATGGTTACTGCCCTCATCTGTGTCGCCAGGTAACCGCGCCGCTGCGCAGCTTCGCCGTCGCCGGAAACTCTATGCCCGGCTACCGGCCAATGCAATACGCACATTTCTTAGGCGCCGCCGTCCATTTCCGCAAAGGTCTCGCGGGCGATGCGGAAGCTGTCCACGGCCGCCGGCACGCCGCAATAGATGGCCACCTGCAGAAATACCTCGCGGATCTGCGCGCGGGTCAGGCCGTTGGCCAGTGCGCCGCGGATGTGCGCCTTGAGTTCGTGCGGGCGGTTCAGGGCGCTGATCATGGCCAGATTGATCATGCTGCGCTCGCTGCGCTTCAGGCCCTCGCGCCCCCACACCGCGCCCCAGCAGTACTCGGTGACCAGTTCCTGCAGCGGCTGGTTGAACTCGTCCATGCCCGGCCATGGCCTTGCTGACGTAGGCCTCGCCCAGCACCTCGGTGCGGATCTTCATGCCTTTTTCATAGAGTGCGCTCTTCATAGGTGTCCTCTTCAAGAATTGGAATGACCTTCGGGTGATCGCGTCCGGATCCAGTCCGGCGTCGCGTTCGACAATCTTGGCCATGGCGGTGAAGTCCGCATCCGCCCCCAGGGCGGCGACGGTGCGCTCGAGCAGCCCCGACACCGCCGTGCCCACGCCGAGCGGCACGCCCAATGAGCGCGCGGCCGCCAGACACAGCCGCACGTCCTTGAGGCACAGGCCCGCCGTGAAGCCGAAATCAAAGGTGCGCGGCAACACCGCGCGCGGCCACTTGTCCTGCGTGGCGCTGCTGCGTCCGCTGGACACGTTCAGCACCTCGATCATGCGCGCCGGATCGAGCCCGGCCTTGCTGCCGATCGCCATGCCTTCGGCCGTGATCGCGATCGCGCAGGCGCCCAGCAGGTTGTTGACGAGCTTCATGGTCTGGCCGGCGCCGGCGCGCGCGCCCATGTAGAACGGCCGGCCGAAGACCTCCAGCAGCGGCCGCACCCGCTCCCAGGCCGCTGCCGGACCTGAGACCATCAGGGACAGCGTTCCCTCGCGTGCGCCCTTGATGCCGCCCGAGACCGGCGCTTCGAGCGAGGCGATGTTGCGCTCGCCCAGACCCGCCGCGAGCCGGACGGCCGCTTCCGGGCCCGAGGTCGACAGGTCCACGCACACTTCCAGGCGAGCGCCCGCCCCCAGCCCCGAGGCGCCCAGCACCGACTCG
Source organism: uncultured Gammaproteobacteria bacterium (assembly GCA_963707115.1). Lineage (GTDB taxonomy): Bacteria > Pseudomonadota > Gammaproteobacteria > Steroidobacterales > Steroidobacteraceae > FEN-1191. The sequence continues at coordinate 1,143,588 of CAVPOP010000005.1, read as the reverse complement.
ATCACCACCTCGGGACTGGGCAGGCTCAGGAACACGACCGGCGCCGCTCGGCCACCGCGCGCGCGCTGCCGGCGATGCGGGCGCCGTGCGCGGCGAGCGCGCTGCCGGCCGGCTCGTTCACGTCATACGCCACGACCTGATGCCCGGCCTCGAGCAGGCGGCGCGCCATCGCCCCGCCCATCCGGCCCAGGCCGACGAATCCGCACTCGCTCATGAGTGGGCTCGCGGCCGCGGCGGCAGGTCGAGGCGCACGACGTCCGGCCATCCCGGCCTCGGCCGGAAAGCGCGCCAGCACCTGCGGATCGTGACCTGGAATGATGTGATCGATCGAGGCGGCCAGCCGGCGGAGCGTGCGCAGTGACTCGAGATAGGCCGGCACGTCGGCCACGATCGGAAACGGGATCTCGCGCTCCAGATTGGCCCAGAAGTGGCTGGCGTCGGAGGCCAGCACGACCGGCCCGCGGCCGGTATCGACGCGCACCGCCTGCAGTCCCGGGGTGTGGCCGGGCAGGTGATGCAGCGTCACGCCCGGACACACGGTCGCATCGCCGGCATGAAAGACCACCCGTTCCTCGTACACGCGCCGCACCATCGTCACGACATTCTCCACGTCAAAGGTCGCCGCCTGCTGCCGGTGCGTCATCGCCCGACCCGTGCAGTAGGCCATCTCGGCGTCCTGGACATGAAAGCGCGCGCGCGGGAAGAGATCGAGATTGCCGGCGTGGTCGTAATGCAGGTGCGTGATCACCACATCGAGCACCGCGCGCGGATCGACGCCCAGGGCGCCAAGCCCCTCGCCCACCGGACGGATCAGCGTGCGCCCGCGGGCCGCGGCGGCGTCCGGCGTCAAAGCCCGTGTCCACCACGATGGTACGCTGCTCGCTGCGCACGACCCAGACGTAGTAGTCGAGCGGCATGGGCGTGGCGTGATCGTCGCCGCCCAGAAAATTCTGATCGCTGCTGCGATCGAGGTGGCCGTAGCGCACGGCGTAGATCCGGTACGTCATGCCCTGTGCTCTCAGGCGGAGGCCAGGAAGCCGCCGTCGACGTGCAGGATCTCGCCACTGACGAACGACGCCGCGTCGCTCAACAAGTAGAGCGAGGCGAAAGTGGCGTCGTCCTCGCGCCCCAGCCGGCGCAGCGGAATGCGCGTCGCGCGTCGCTCGTATTCCTCCTGCGGCGTGATGGCCACGGCCCCGGGCGTGGGGATCGAGCCGGGCGCCAGAGCGTTGACGCGCACGCCCGCGCGGCCCGAGCTCGGCGGCCAGGGTCCGGGTCAAAGTCCCCAGAGCGCCCTTGACCATGCTGTACACGGCCGTGGTTGGAAAGCCGCGCTCAGCCGGTCGGCGAGGCCAGATTGAGGATCACGCCGCCGCGTGCCGGATCCATGTGCCGCAACAGCGCCTGCACGCCCCACACGGCGCCCTTGATGCCGATGGCGAGCATCCGGTCGAGCGTCCCCTCGTCCACCGCTTCGATGGGATCGTAGCGGATCAGCATGGCATTGTTGACCACGCCATCGATGCGCCCGATCTGAGCGGCCGCCGCCGCAAACGCCGCCCGGTCCACGACATCCACCGTGTGCGTGGCGATCGAGGGCTGCGCCTGGTGCAGTTTGCCGAGGGCCGCCGCGTCGATGTCGAACGCGGTGACCGCGGCGCCGGCCTGGCAGGCCCCCAGCGCCAGCGCCCGGCCGAGCCCGCGGCCCGCGCCGGTGATCAGGATTGATTTTCCCGAGAGATCGAAACTCGTCGCCACCCTTCCTCCTGCACGCGCGCCGCCTGCACCTTTAAGAATAGGCCGCCGCGCCTCGGCCCGATGGTATACCTGCCCGCTGGGCAGACGCGCGGTCCCGCGATGAGTGCGCCGGGAGCGGACGACCGGTATCCGGTCCGGCCGGCGGCCCGATTCTATCGCATGGCGCGCAGGCGCAAGTTCCTGAGGCGCTCTGCGGTGCGCGGCGCGAGCGGCGCAAAAGCGCTCGACACGCGGCGAAATGGGTCACTATGCTGCACGAGCCCCGGCAGCGCAGCGCGCCCGGAGCACACTGGGCGGGGCAAGCAAGCGGAGTCAGGGTTATGGCCACCATAGTCGGCGGAATCGCCACCTCGCACACCCCGACGATCGGCTTTGCCCTGGACACCCATAAGCAGAGCGATCCGGTCTGGGCGCCCATATTTGAGGCCTATAAGCCGGTCCAGGCGTGGCTGGCGCAAAAGCAGCCCGACGTGCTGCTGTTCATCTACAACGATCACATCACTTCCTTCTTCCTTGATCACTACTCGCAGTTTGCGCTCGGGGTGGGGAGCGAGTATTTCCCCGCCGACGAGGGTGGAGGGGCGCGGCGGCTCCCGCCCGTGCGCGGGCACCCGAAGCTGGCCCAGCATGTGGCCAACGGCCTGGTGGCCGACGAGTTTGACCTGGCGTACTTCCAGGGCCGCGGACTCGATCATGGCTGCTTCTCACCCCTGTCGGTATTGTGGCCGCACCAGCCCACGTGGCCCGGCGCGATCGTGCCCCTGCAGGTCGGCGTGCTCGAGTTCCCGATTCCTTCGGCCAAGCGCTGCTTCAACCTCGGCCGGTCGCTGCGCAAGGCCATCCAGAGCTATCCGGAAGACCTCAAGGTGGCCATCGTCGGTACCGGGGGACTGTCCCACCAGGTGCACGGCGAGCGCTGCGGGTTCAACAACACCCCGTGGGACATGGAATTCCTGGAACTGCTCGAGAAGGATCCGCAGGCGCTGACGCGCCTGACCATCGCCGAGTACGCCGAGCGCGGCGGCTTCGAGGGTGCGGAGGTGGTGATGTGGCTGCTGATGCGTGGGGCGTTGTCGCGCAAGGTCAGGAAACTGCACCAGGCGTACTACCTGCCCTCGATGACACCGATTGCGACGGTGATCTTCGAGGACGATTCGGACGATCCGGTCGAGGAGTCGGTCGCCGACTATCGCACCCGCATCGGCAAACAATGGGCGGGCATCGAAAAACTCGAGGGCACCTATCCGTTCACGCTCGATCGCAGCGTGAAGGCCTATCGCCTGAATCATTTCCTGCACCGGCTAATCGAGCCGGACTTCCGGCGCAGCTTCCTCGCCGACCCCGAAGCCTCGTTCGCCGCCGCCGGACTCTCGGAGGAGGAGCGCGACCTGCTGCGCCGCCGTGACTGGCGCGCGCTCATTCGCTACGGCGTGATCTTCTTCCTGCTGGAGAAGCTGGGCGCCGCGGTCGGGACCACCAACCTGCACATCTACGCCGCCATGCGCGGACAGTCACTGGCCGAATTTCAGAAGACCCGCAACGCACAGGTCCTGTACTCCGTCGCCGGGCAGGATTCCGGCAAGACCGACTGGGACCAGGCGCAACCCCCACCACGTCCCTGAGTACGCCGCGCCGGTGGTCAGCGGGGCGCCGCCCTACTCCGCTGCCGCGGTGTGCGGGGGCAGAACACGCAGCATGCCGAGCGTGATCGCCGCGAGCAGCGATCCGGCACCCATCACCAGCGCGACGAACTGCAACCCATGACCGGCGCGGAACAGGAAGCCGGCCACAATCGGCGCCAGTATCGCCCCGCCGCGCCCGATCCCCACGGCAAATCCGGTGCCGGTGGCCCGTGTCGGGGCCGGGTAGGCGCGCGCCAGGATCGCGAACATCCCCACCACCGCGCCGTTGATGCAAAACCCGGTCAGGGCGCAGATCAGGGACAGATGTTGCAGGTCAGACCAGCCCGCTCCGAACACCGCCAGCATCGCGCTCGAGGCGAGCATCAGCCCGACGGTCAAGGCCTTGAGGCCGAAGCGTCGGGACAGGAGGCCCAGCGCGGTGCCGCCGCTGACGCCGCCGACATTGGCCCATACCAGCACGGCCGCCGCCGCGGACGGCGCAAAGCCCAGGTCCACCACGATCTTGGGCACCCATTTCACGAGAAAGTAGAAGCTCATGATGTGCAGGAAGTAGGCCAGCGTGGCCAGCAGCGTGGTGGCACGGAGCTGTGGCTGGAATATGCCGGCCAGCGAGGCCCGGCTGGATCTGGGTATCGCCGGCAGCGCCGCCACCGGCCCGTACCCCAGCCGCGCCAGGGTCTGATTGACGCGCGGCAGAGCGCTCGCACTCGGCTGCTGGCACAGCCAGGCCACCGACTCGGGCACCCACAGCGCCACCACCGGGACCAGCAGCAGGGTCGCGCCCGCGCCAAATTCGAACACCGAGCGCCAGTCGCTGTGCCGGAGGAGCAACGCCGCCACCGAGCCTCCGGTCAGCGCGCCGAGTGGATAGCCAATCGACATCAGCGAGACCGACAGGTCCCGCCGCCGGGCGCTGGAAAACTCGGCCGCAATGGCATTGAGCGCGGGAATCATCCCGCCGATGCCGACGCCCGTGACCACACGCCACGCCGACAGGCTCACCAGATCGCCGCGGCGGGTCACCATGGCCATGCCCAGCGCCATGACCGCGAGGCACCCGAGCACGGTGCGGCGCCGGCCGATACGGTCGGCCAGGCCGCCCACCAGCACCGACCCGATCATCATGCCGATCAGTTCCATCGACAGCACGATTCCCAGGGCCGCACGGTCGATGCCCCATTCGCGCGCGATACCGGGCGCGGCGAAGCTGATGGCGAGCACGTCGAAGCCATCGAGTGCGCACAAGGCGATGGTGATGGCCACGACCGCAATCTGTGCCGGCCGCATCGGGCCCGCCGCCAGCCATTCCCGTGGATCCAGTTGCGACATAAGACTACACCGACCGATCCGCGCGGCACCGGCCAGGCGCCGCGGGTTTGCTAAGGCGCGGGAAGCCGCGCATGAGTGGGCTAGGGCAAGTCCGACAATTTATCAAGCCGCTCGGTCGCACTACCGGATATCGAACCCCGCCGGCCTCAAGGATTCGAGCCGGCCCGATGATTGTCTCGTATATAGAACTGAATCGGAGATAAAATGGCCGCCTCGTCGAAGGGGTATACGATGGCACAGATCGTGTCGTTCACGACAGCCGGGCTCGACCCACGCCGCAAGCTGGCCTACTGGAACGACCGCGCCTGCGAGAGCTTTTCGCCGCTGGTGTCGGATCCGGTGGACATTCGCACCTTCAATGGCTCGATTGCCCGCACGGCGATCGGTGACATGTCCCTCGCCGAGGTCCACTCCGAGGCCCAGACCGTCCGTCACTCGCGTGCGCATGTCGCCCGGACGCGCAATTCACTCTTCTTCCTGCACCTGCAGGTGTACGGCGAGAGCATCAGCCGCCAGGACGGGCGCGAAGCGCTGCTGCGCGCCGGGGACTTTACGCTGTGCGACACCACGCGCCACTACGACATCATTTTCCCGGGCGTGAACTGCATGCTGGTGCTGGGCATACCCGACGCTAAGCTGCGCCGGCACATCGCCAGCCCGGAGTGCCTGGTCGCCATCCCGATGCAGGCCTCCAACGGCACGGGCGCGCTGCTGTCCTCGTTCCTGCGCAGCTACTGGGCCGAGTGCCACCACACTTTCGATGACTTGGCTGCCGAGCGGGTCACGGTGGCGATCCTCGACCTGCTCGGAGCGGCCTACGCCGACATTCCCCGGGCGCGCAGCGACTGCTCCTCGCTTGCGACGGCACACCGCATACGGATCATCAATTTCATCGAGGCGCACCTGCACGATCCGGACCTGACCCCCTCGCGCATCGCCGCGGCCTGCCGGATGACGCCGCGCTACCTGCATCACCTGTTCTCCGACCAGGAAGAGACCGTCGCCCGCTACATCCTCAGGCGGCGGCTCGATGCCTGTGCCCGCGCGCTGGTTTCGAACGCGCAGCGCGGCCGCACCGTGACCGCGATCGCGTTCGATCACGGCTTCAACAGCCCGACGCACTTCGGACGGGTATTTCGCGCCAAGTTCGACATGACACCGCTCGAATTCCGGCGCGAGCAGCTCGGCGCTGACTAGATCCGCTGACTAGTCCTTGGGAATGAAGGAGCGCACCGGATCCTTGCCGTCCCAGCCCACGCTGGCGCGATAGAAGCGGCCGAACACCTCCTCGAAGGCGCCCCCGAGCTCGATGAACTCCACGTAGCCGGGCAGCTCCTTGGTCGTGTCCATGTAGGCGACGCGCCCGCCGCTCGGCACCTTCGCCAGGAAGGCGAGTTCATGGCCGTTGGCCTGGTAGCGTGCGACCTCGCGATCGAAGTCCCAGGTGGCCACGCCCCAGTGATGAAAGCCGTAGCCGCGCCGTTCGATATGTTCCCGGTACACCGAGGGCGCGTCGTTGTTGGGCTGCAGCAGCTCGAAATTCATATGGCCGGCAAAACTCATGGCCAGGGTGACGTCCATGCGCGAGGGCTGGCCGCGATAGAGCGGATCCACGCCGCTGAAATGATCGAGCACGAACCACGGGCCGACCTTGAGTTTCTTGACCCAGTGGTCCATCGCCTTGTGGATGTCCTCGACGACGTACGCCGTCTGGATTATCCCGTCGTCCGGTTGTCCAAAGCCCACCTGTCCCATCGGCCTCTCCGGTGCGTGGATTTCCCGCAACCGTAGCGCGCCTGCGAGCGCCAGTCCAACTGCCAGCGCAATGCCGCTTCGACGGCGAGCGCACAAGCCGGCCGTTCCCGGCGTGCCGTGCCGCTAGACTTGAGCCGGGCGCGGCGGCCCTTGTTAGGATTGCGGCATAAACGCCGCCCGGCACGCGGCGAATCCGCCCAAGGAGTCATCGTGCACAAACAGATAGTCCGCCTGGTCGCACTCGCCGGGGCACTGACGGGCGCGGCGGCGCTGGCCGCCGACCATCCGCCCGGCTGGGTCACGGAAGCGCGTGTGGCTGCAGGCGCCGCAGACCCAGGTGACTGGCTCGTGGCCGGCCGCGATTACGCGGACACGCGCTTCAGTCCGCTGCGCGCGATCAACGATCAGACGGTCGGACGACTGGGGCTCGCCTGGTACTACGATTTTGACACCCACCGCGGCCAGGAAGCGACGCCGGTCGCCGTCGATGGCGTGCTCTACACCAGCAGCGCCTGGAGCAAGGTGCAGGCGTTTCGCGCCGCGACCGGCGAGCTGCTGTGGCAGTTCGATCCCAAGGTTCCCGGGAGCGTCGCCGCGCACGTGTGCTGCGACGTGGTCAATCGCGGCGTCGCCGTCTGGCAGGGCCGGGTCTACGTCGGCACGCTCGACGGCCGCCTGATTGCCCTGGAAGCCAAGAGCGGCAAGCCGGTGTGGTCCGTGTTGACCGCCGATCCGCAGCGGCCGTACGCCATCACCGGCGTGCCGCTGATCGCGCAGGGCAAGGTGATCATCGGTAATGCGGGCGCCGAATACGGCGTGCGCGGATACGTCACGGCCTACGACGCGCGCAACGGCAAGCAGTTGTGGCGATTCTTCATCGTTCCGGGCAACCCGGCGCTGGGCTTCGAGAACCAGCAGATGCGCCGTGCCGCCCAGACCTGGTCGGGCGAGTGGTGGAAGGACGGCGGCGGCGGCACGGTTTGGAATTCCCTGTCCTACGATCCGGCGCTGGGACTGGTGTACCTGGGCACCGGCAACGCCTCGCCGTGGTCGGGGCCGGTCGGAGGCGGCGCGCGCGGTGATGCCCTGTACACCGCCTCGATCGTCGCCGTGCACGTGAGCAACGGCCGTTATGCCTGGCACTACCAGACCACGCCCGGGGACATCTGGGACTACGACGCCGATCAGTCGATGACGCTCACGACGCTGCGCATCGGCGGCGTCGATCGCAAGGTCCTGATGCAGGCGAACAAGAACGGCTACTTCTACGTGCTCGATCGCGCCACGGGCGAGCTGCTGTCGGCGAAGAACTTCGTGCCCGTCAACTGGGCCAAGGGCATCGACCTGAAGTCCGGACGGCCGCAGGTGGTGCCGGAAGCGCACTACGATCTGACCGGCAAGCTCTGGGTCGCCATGCCCGGCGGACTGGGCGGCCACAACTGGCCGCCGATGTCGTACAGCCCGGCCACCGGGCTGGTCTACATCCCGGCGCAGCAGATCCCGTTCCCGTTCCTCAAGGACCAGGACTTCCATCCCGAACCGGTCGGCGTGAACATGGGGGTCGATCTGGACAAGACCAGCCTGCCGCAGGACGACAAGGTCAAGGCGGCGGTGCTGTCGGGACTCAAGGGTTTCCTGTCCGCGTGGGATCCGATCAACGGCCGCGAGGTGTGGCGCGCCGAGCACGCGGGGCCGTGGAACGGCGGGCTGCTTGCGACCGCGGGCAACGTGGTATTCCAGGGTACGGCGGCCGGCGAGTTCATCGCCTACCGCGCCAGCGACGGCGCGAAACTGTGGTCGTTCGCGACTCAGACCGGCGTCATCGCCGCCCCGATGACCTACACGGTGGACGGCCGCCAGTACGTCAGCATCCTGGTCGGCTGGGGTGGCGTGTTCCCGCTGGTGGCCGGCGAACTGGCGTACAAGTCGGGACGGCTCCCGAATCGCAGCCGGCTGCTGACCTTCGCGCTCGACGCCAAGGCCGCCCTGCCGGCGGCTAGCCTCCCGGTCGCGGAAATCCCCGTGCCGCCGGCGACGGTCGAGCCGCCGGCGCAGGTCGCCGAGGGCTCGAAGGACTACGCGCGTTACTGTGGCAGCTGCCATGGCGACGCGGCGCACTCGGGCGGCCTGGTCCCTGATCTGCGCCACAGCAAGGCGCTGAGCGACGACGAGCTATGGCGCGGAGTGGTCATGAACGGCGCGCTGGCCGCCGATGGCATGGTCGCCTTCGGGCCCGATCTGGGTGAAGAACGGCTGGCGGCGGTGCGCGCCTACCTGATCTCCCGCGCCCAGCAAAGCTACGCGGCCGACAAGGCCCAGGCGGGCACGGCGCCGTAACGGGCGCCGGCGCGCCGCCGCCGGACTCGGTCAGAGGTTGCCGGAGGCCAGTTCCCGGCCGATGTACTCGGCCTGGCGCAGCACCAGCGCCACGATGGTCAGGGTCGGGTTGGCCGCCCCGGCCGAAGCGAACACGCTGCCATCGCAGATAAACAGATTCGGCACTTCGTGTGTGCGGCCGTATGAATTGGTGACCCCGCGCGCCGGGTCCTGGCTCATGCGCGCCGTGCCCATCTGGTGGGTGGCCGGCGGGGTCGCGCTGAATATCACGCGCTTGGCGCCGACCGCTTCGTAGATGCGCTGGCCCTGCTGCTGGGCATGCTTGCGCAGCGCGATGTCGTTGGGGTGCTCGTCGCAGTGCACGTGCGCCACCGGGTGGCCGTACGGGTCCTTCAGGGTGGTGGACAAGGTGATGCGATTGTCGGCGCGCGAAAGATCCTCGCCGTTGATGAGCATGCCCGCCATATTGCCGTAGTTGTCGATGATGGAGGAAAAATCCCGCCCCCATCCGTACGGCAGCCCGATCAGTGGCAGGGTTGGCAGGTCGAGCATCGCCAGTTCCAGGTGGTAACCGCCGACGAAGCCGCGCTGGCGCTTGTCGACGTTCTCGTCCTCGACCACGCCGGCCAGAATCGCCCCGCGCCACATGCTCACCGGCTTGTCAAAGATGCCCCAGACGAAGCCGAGCACGTGGTGGCAGTAGTTGCGTCCCACCTGGTCGGAACCGTTCGCCAGGCCGTGCGGAAAGCGTGCCGAATCGGACAGCAGCAGCAGTCGCGGGGTCTCCACCGCGTTGCCGGCGATGCACACGAGGCGCGCCTTCTGGCGTTGCTCGACGCCCTTGGCGTCGCGGTAGAGCACCGCGCTGGCACGGCCCTTGGCGTCGTGCTCGACCCGGGTCACCAGGCACTCGGTGCGCAGGTCGAGACGCCCGGTCGCCTCGGCGCGCGGAATCTCCGTGACCAGGGTGCTCCACTTGGCGTCGGTCTTGCAGCCCTGCGCGCAGAAGCCTTGCTGTATGCACAGGCCGCGGCCGTCGCGCACCCGCGAGTTGATCGCCAGATAATTGGTGTGCACGCGCTTGTAGCCGAGCTTGCGCGCGCCGGCGTACATCACCTTGAAATTGTTGGAAGCCGGCAGGCCGGGATTGCCGTTGCGGCGCGTCACGCCCATGCGCTTCTCGGCGGCCACGTACCAGCGCTTGAGCTCCGGGTAGTCGATGGGCCAGTCGGCCAGCGAGGTGCCGGGGATATCGCCGTAGGTCGTGCGCGCGCGAATCTCGTAGTTCTGCAGCCGCGGGGTCGCTGCGGTCCAATGCACCGTCGTGCCGCCCACGGTGCGGCAGTGCCACGCGGGCATCGTGGGTGAAGTCTGCACCGCGCCCCAGGTGCCGCTCTGCGAACGCGGCTCCAGCCAGGTCAGCTGTCGGAACGCCTCGCCGGGATTTTGCGAGAAGGTGGCGGCCGACTGTCGGCGACCGGCCTCGAACAGCACCACCTTGTGGCCGCGGCGGGTGAGCTCGTGGGCGAGCGTGCCACCGCCGGCGCCCGAGCCGACGACCACCACGACGTCGGCCTCATCCGGCTCAAAGCGCGGCATGGCCCGGCCCTCGCGCGTTGCCCGGCCCGCTCATGCGACCGGGATCGGCCCGCTGGCCGCCAGCGGCACATCCGGCAGCCACTTGAGATCGTTGAAGCCGCGCTGCAGGTAGCCGCCCTTTGAAAAGGATTCGCCCTGGTAGCCAAAGTGCGCCCAGGAGATCGGATTGTCGTAGAGCACCAGCAACGTCTTGATGCGTACGCTCTGAAAGAAGGGTCCCGATTCCACCGCCCTGAGCTTGGCCACCCGCTCCGCTTCCGGCGCGGCGGCGAACCCGGCGCCGAGCGAGGCGATCCCCGCGCTCAACAGCGCGCGGGTCTCGGTGCTGGCGGCCGCATCGCCGTCGAGCGCCGCGACCACCAGGGCGTAGGCGGCATCGTCGAGCCCGTCGTGTGGCACGATCGTGCGCGTGACGGCCAGGAGCGTGGCGGCCTCGGCGGCCGACAAGGCGTGCATGTCCACGGCCCAGGTACGCCCAGGCACGAGGGCGGCCAGCGGGCTGAGCGCGCCGAGCACTCCGGTAAGCACGCCCGTGGCCGACTGCACGAAGCGGCGTCGGTTCATGGTGTGCCTGATGAGATCGTTCATGGCGATGGCTTCCGGATCCCGATGGTCACACGCGCCCGTCTGCACGGGGCCGCAGGTTCCTATGATGGCCTACTCGCGGCAAAACCTAAATGGCCGCGCCCGTGGACATCCCCCTTCGCTTCCCCCTAAGGCCGCCGGGGCACGGTGCCCGCGCCGCGCTCGCAGTCTGTATTATTGCCCCCGACGTCAGGACTCCAAGGGGAACGCCGTGGTGGGCGCGCCTGAACTTGCGTCGATCCCACGGAGCGGACTCGACCGACAGCGAAATGAGCGTGGCCGTCGAGCGAAGGCAGCGGGCCTGAGCGTCGCGTACAGTCGCCGGCCATCCGATCGGTGCGAGGCGGCCGCCCGCCGCATCCCGAGGCCCGGACGACTAAGGCCCGCGTTGAGCGAAGAGGAATCCGCCGCATGAGATATGAAAGCCGCCTGATCTGGGTGCTGGGCATCACCTTCGGCTTCCTGTTTTTCGACCGCAATTCGGTCAACTACCTGATGCCCTTCATCTCGGCGGAGCTGCATTTCACCAACAAGCAGGTCGGGCTCGTCGCCTCGGCGCTGTCCTTCAGCTGGGCGATCGCCGCATTCCTCGGTGGCGCGTACTCCGACCGGACCGGTCGCCGCAAGGTGATCCTGCTGGCCAGCGTCGTCGCGTTTTCACTGTGCTCGTTTCTGTCCGGCGTGGTCGGCTCCTTCCTGGCGCTGTTCTTCGTGCGTATGTTGATGGGACTGGCCGAGGGTCCGTTCCTGCCGGTCGCCCAGTCGCTCCTGGCGGTCGAGTCCTCGCATTCACGGCGTGGCCACAACATGGGCGTGCTGCAGAATTTCGGCAGCAACCTGCTCGGCTCGTTTGCCGCGCCACTGGTGCTGGTCGCGATCGCGACCGCCGCCAGCTGGCGCGTGTCGTTTTTCATTGCCGGCATTCCGGGCCTGATCATGGCGGTGCTCATCGCCCGCTACGTGCACGAGCCCAAGGCGCCGCCGCCCGCGGCGGGGGCGCCCAGGGCGGACGCGGCCATGCATCCGGGCGAAATGCTGCGCTATCGCAACATGTGGCTGTGCATGCTGATGAGCATCGTGATGGTGGCGTGGATGGTGCTCGGCTGGGCGTTCCTGCCGCTCTACTACGTCAAGGTACGCCAGGTATCGCCCGGTGGAATGAGCCTGCTGATGAGCGTGCTGGGACTGTCGGCGGCATTTTTCAGCTTCATCGTACCGGGGCTGTCCGATCGCTACGGACGCCGTCCGGTCGTGCTGGCCTTCAACCTGGTCGGGCTGCTGGTGCCGCTGGCGGCCCTGTACTTCAACGGTTCGCTGTACGCGCTGGCCGCGCTGATCTTCGTCGGCTGGTCCGCGAGCGGGACCTTCCCGCTGTTCATGGGCACGATCCCCTCCGAGACCATACCGGCCCGCTACGTCGCCACCTCGCTCGGCATGGTCGTGGGCCTGGGCGAGATCCTCGGTGGCGTGTGCGGTCCGTGGCTGGCCGGCTGGGCCGCCGACCTCTACAGCCTGCGCGCACCGCTCCTGATCCAGGGCGGCTGCGCGATCGTCGGCTGCCTGCTGGCGCTGTTTCTCAAGGAGACCGCGCCCGTGCGGCTCGCCGCCGCTCCTCCGGTCGCGGTACCGGCAGGCTCTTCCTGACTTCCAATTAATGAGGCCGAAATGGCTAACCAAGTGCAACTGCTCGCCTCGTACTGGTCCATCGCCGGCGGCGCCCAGCCGCACTCGGACCATGAGTACAGCATCTACAGCTTCAAGGACCGGGTGGCCGCGGCGGCACGCGCGGGATTTGCCGGCTTCGGCATCTGGCACGCGGATCTCGAGCACACCCTCAAGAGCCTGTCCTTGCGCGAGATGCGCCAGATCCTTGACGATCACGGCATGGCCCATGTTGAGCTGGAATTCCTGAACGACTGGTGGTTCAAGGACGGTGAACGAAAGGCAGCCTGCGATGCCCGCAAGCGCCTGCTGCTCGATGCCGCCGCCACACTCGGTGCGCGCCACGTCAAGGTGGGCGACTTCTTCAACACGCCCTGCCCGATGCCGCAGCTCATCGACTCGTTCGCCGCGCTGTGCGCGGAGGCCGCATTGCGCGGTACCCGTATCCAGTTCGAGCTCATGCCCTTCGCGAACATCCACACTCTCGCGGGCGCTTTGGAACTGGTGCAGGGCGCGAATGCCAAGAACGGCGGCATCATCATCGACCTGTGGCACGTCGTTAAGCTGGGCATACCGTACGCGGAGGTCGCGCGCATTCCGGCGCGGTTCCTCGGCGGCATCGAACTGAATGACGGGCTGCTCAAGTCCTCGCTGGAACTGCACGAGGAAACGATCAATCATCGCCAGCTGTGCGGCGAGGGTGAATTTGACGTGCGCGGGTTTGTCCGCACCATGCTGGCGGCCGGCTACCAGGGGCCGTGGGGGATCGAGGTGCTGAACGCCAAGATACGCGACTGGCCGCTCGAGCAACTGACGCAGCGCGTCGCGGCGACCACCCGTGCCCAGTTTCCAAGCTGACAGCGAAGAGCGCCATGGCCGCACCAATGCCGCTGACCGTACGTGAAGCCAGCTTCGCGCTGCTGCGCTCGTTTGGACTGACGACGGTGTTCGGCAACCCGGGTTCGACGGAAATCCCGATGTTTCGGGACTTCCCGGCCGATTTTCGGTACGTGCTGGGCCTGCAGGAGTCGGTGGTCGTGGCCATGGCCGACGGCTACGCCCAGTCCCGCGCCGGCGCCGCCCTGGTCAACCTGCATTCGGCGGCCGGCGTCGGCCACGCCGTCGGCAGCATCTTCACGGCCTACAGGAACCAGTCGCCCCTGGTGATCACGGCAGGCCAACAGGCGCGATCGATGTTGCCGCTCGAGCCCTTTCTGTACTCCGACCAGGCACCGAGCCTGCCCCGGCCCTACGTCAAGTGGAGCTGCGAGCCCTCGCGCGCCCAGGACGTCCCGGCCGCGATCGCCCGCGCCTACTACACCGCCATGCAGCCGCCGCGCGGCCCGACCTTTGTCTCGGTCCCGGTCGACGACTGGGACCGACTCTGCCTGCCGGTGGCCGCGCGCACCGTCAGCGCCGCGGTGGCCGGTGACCCCGCCCTGCTGGCGCGGGCGGGCGCGGCCTTGGGCGCCGCGCGCCATCCGGTCATCGTCGTGGGCGCCTCGGTGGCCCGCGATGGCGCCTGGGAACAGGCGATTGCCCTGGCCGAGCGCCACCAGGCCCCGGTGTGGGTGAGTCCCCGGTCGGCCCGCAACAGCTTTCCCGAGCGGCACCGGTTGTTCGCGGGGTTCCTGCCGCCCGATCGCCTCTCGGTACTGGAGCGCATGCAGGGGGCCGACCTGGTGCTGGTGCTGGGTGCGCCGGTATTCACCTATCACGTCGAGACCCCCGAAGGACCCCACGTTCCACCGGGCGTGACCTTGATACAGCTGACCGACGATCCGGCCGCCGCGGCCTGGGCCGCGGTGGGCATGGCCGTAGTCACCGATCTGCGGCTTGGGATCGCCGCGCTGCTCGAGCATCCCACCCCCAAGCGCTCGCCGCCTCCACCGCGACCGGCACCGCCGCGGCAGGCCGCCGGGCGACTGACCGATGCGTACCTGATGCAGCAGATCGCGGCATTGAGACCAGCCGACAGCATCATCGTCGAGGAAGCGCCGAGCAGTCGAAGTGCGATGCAGGAACATCTGCCCATGGAGGTGCCCGACAGCTTCCACACCTGTGCCAGCGGCGGACTGGGGCACGGCCTGCCCGCCGCCGTCGGGGTGGCGCTCGGCCGGCCGGGACGCAAGGTCATCGGCCTGCTCGGCGACGGTTCGGCCATGTATTCCATCCAGGGACTGTGGACGGCGGCGGAACTGCGCCTCCCGGTGGTGTTCATCATCATCAACAACCACAGCTACTACGGCCTGGTCGAGTTCGGTCGACTCTTCAACCAGCCGGACGTGCCGGGCACGGAGCTGCCGCACCTGGACTTCTGTGCGCTCGCGCGCGGCCACGGTGTCCAGGCGCAACGCGTGGAGCGCTGTGAGGAACTCGATGCCGCGCTGGCGGGGGCCTTTGCCGCCGCGGAGCCGCGGTTGGTGGAGGTCTGTATGGCAGCGCGTGACGAGGACCGGCGCGGCTAGGGCCGCAAGGGCGCGCTCACTTGAGGGCCCGCTCGCCGCGCGCGCCTCAGTCCACCGCGCCCAGCACCCAGCCTCCGTCGATCGAAATCTGCTGGCCGGTCACGTAGGCCGAGGCCGGGGAGGCGAGAAACAGCGCCAGTCCCTTGATGTCCTCCGGAAAGCCGACGCGGTGCATCGGCACGACCTTGGCCATGGCCGCCTGGGTGGCCGGATTCTTGGCGTGACCGCCGCCAATGTTGGTCACGAAAAAGCCCGGTGCGATCGCGTTGACGGTGATGTTATAGGCGGCCAGCTCCTGCGCGACGCAGTGCATCAGGTGCGTCGCCCCGGCCTTGGCCGCCATGTAGGCCGACCCGATTGCCGGCTCGCATTGGTAGGCGGCGACGGAGGTGGTCACGATC
Source organism: uncultured Gammaproteobacteria bacterium (assembly GCA_963707115.1). Lineage (GTDB taxonomy): Bacteria > Pseudomonadota > Gammaproteobacteria > Steroidobacterales > Steroidobacteraceae > FEN-1191. The sequence goes on along the minus strand of CAVPOP010000005.1, from coordinate 1,128,051 downwards.
AGCCGCCCGGAGCGCTGCGGCTTCATGTACCGCGCCGCCGAGCGCAGGGTGGCGAAGATCCCGGTCAGATTGACGTCGATGACGCGGCCCCAGCGCTCGTCGGTGTAGCTCTCGAGTGCGCCCTCCGGGTTGCGCGCGCGCTCCGATCCCGCCCAGCTGCCCACGAAGCCGGGGCCCGAATCCACCCCCGCATTGGCAAATACCACATCGAGGCGCCCGTGGGCCGCGACGGCCGCATCGAGCGCGCGATCCAGGCGCGCGTGGTCCCGCACGTCGACCACCTCGCCCCGGATCGCATAGCCCAATGCACTCAGACGCTGGGTTTCGGCGGCCACTGCCTTGGCATCGACGTCCAGGATCGTGACCCGCGCACCGTTCTCGGCCAGCGCTTCCGCATAGCCGAGCCCGAGTCCGCTCGCCCCGCCGGTCACCAGGACTCCCAGCCCCTCGACCTTGAACAGTTCCGTTATCTTCACGCGCTTACTCCTTGAAAAATCAGGCACTGGCCGCGCGTCCGGCACGGCCGGCCCGCGGGCCCTGCGGGCCGCGCTGCGCTCTCTCCTGGCTAGTTGGGCCGCTCCCGAGCCCCGGCCACCTGCACGAGGATCTTCATGCCTTCGTGACGATGCAGGCGTTCGATGCCCTCGTGGACCACGCCGTCAAAGGGAATGGTCTCCACCCAGCCGTCCAGGGGATAGCTCCCCCGGGCCATCTCGGCGATCACGCTCGGGAAGGCATTGACTGACATCGCCACCCCGGTGAGCTTGACCTCGGGCATCAGCAGATCAAAGGGCGGAATCACGAGCGGGTGATGGTGAATGGCGACCACCACGGCGGTGCCGTCGATGCGCGTGCCGTGCAGCATCGCCCGAAACGCCGCCGGCACTCCGGCCGCATCCACCGAGGCGTGCGCACCGCGCCCGCCGGTCAGATCGCGAATCGCACTGACCGCATCGCAGCTGGTGGGGTCGATGAGACTTCGGGCGCCCAAGGCCGCCAGCACCGCACGGCGCACCGGCGAGGGCTCGACGATGATGCTCTCCACGCCGCGCCGCCGCAGCGTGAGAAACACACCCACACCGATCGGCCCGGCGCCGTGAATCGCCACCGTCTGGCCGCTTTCCACGGCGCAGCGCTCGGCGGTGTGCCACGCGACGCCCAGCGGCTCGATCAGCGCGCCCTGCAGCGGGCTCATTCCCGGCGGCAGCAGATGCGCCATCGAGCGCTTGACGACCGTGTACTCGGACAGCCCGCCGCCGGCGCGGTTATAGCCGTGGAAGGCCACCAGCGGGCAGTGATTGTATTGCCCCGACCCGCAGTACAGGCAATGCCCGCAGGTCTCGAGCGGCTCCACCGAGACGAGCCGGCCGGGCTCCAGGTCCGCGACGCCCTCGCCCACCGCCACCACCTCACCGCACAGTTCGTGACCGAGGATCACGGGATTGGTGACGCCGGTGAGCGGATGGGGCGTGGTGCGGGTGGTGACCGGACCGTCGTAGTACTCGAGCAGGTCACTGCCGCATATGCCGTTGTAAAGGACGCGCAGCTTGACGTCCCCGGGGCCGGGCTGCGGCTCGGGCACCGACTCCAGCCTCAGGTCTTCGCGTCCGTAAAAAACCGCCGCCCGCATGTGCTACCCCACTGGCTGCTGCGTGGAAAATCGGTACCGTCGCCGCCCCGGAATTTTGATTCGCGGCGCGCCAGCGCAACGCACGGTGCCCGTCCGGCCGGCGTCGTTTTGCTCGGTGAGCGTGGCCGCAAGGAGAATAGCGTCCTGAGCGAGGCGCGGGCAACCGCCGTATTGACCCGCGGCGGCGGTACCAAATCCAGGCGCGCGCTCGCTATCCCGGTGGGCGCGGCAATTGCGGTACGATCTGCGATCGATGCGACCACACCGCCCCCTGCCCGCAGGCTGTCCAAAGGCTGTCCCATGAATACCGTCTACCGCAACATCCGTCGCCCGGACGCCCAGCTCCTCGCCGAGCTGTCCGCCTTTGGTGTGGCCACCGTGCACGAGGCGCAGGAGCGCACTGGCCTGCTCGCCCCCGGCATGCGGCCCATCTACGCCGGCGCCCGCATCGTCGGGCCGGCGATAACTGTCAGTGCGGCGCCGTGTGACAACTGGATGATCCACGTGGCCGTCGAGGTGTGCCAGGCGGGTGACGTGCTGGTGGTGGCCCCGACTTCGTATTCCGACGCCGGCTACTTCGGCGAGCTGCTGGGTTCCTCGCTCAAGGCGCGCGGCGTGCTCGGCCTCATCATTGACGCGGGAGTGCGCGACACGCGCGAACTGGCGGGGATTGGCTTTCCGGTGTGGTCCAAGGCGGTCTCGGCGCAGGGTACGGTCAAGGAAACGCTGGGGAGCGTCAACGTGCCGGTGGTGTGCGCCGGTGCGCTGATCTGTCCCGGCGATGTCATCGTCGCCGACGACGACGGGGTGTGTGTCGTGCCGCGCCGCGCTGCCGCCACCACACTGCGCAAATCGGCCGAGCGCGAGGCCAAGGAGGCGAAGGTGCGTGCGCGCCTGCAGTCCGGCGAACTGGGCCTGGACATCTACGCCATGCGCGAGAAGCTCGCGCAGCGCGGGCTGCGCTATATTGACGAGCTGCCGGCCGAATAGCACAGCGAGAGTACGCGCCGATGCTCACCGCCATACCCTGCACCGTGATGCGCGGGGGTACCTCGAAGGGTCTGTACTTCCACGTGGACGCGCTGCCGCGCGATCGCGCCGTCCGGGATCGCGTGCTGCTGGCGGCCATGGGCTCGCCCGATGTCCGCCAGATCGACGGCATGGGCGGCGCGCACCCGCTCACCAGCAAGGTGGCCCTCATCGGACCGGCCACGCGCGGCGATGCCGACGTCGATTATCTGTTTCTGCAGGTGGTCGTGGACCGCGCCGAAGTGAGCGACGCGCAGAACTGCGGCAACCTGCTGGCCGGCGTCGGCCCCTGGGCCATCGAAAACGGCCTGGTGCCGGCCAGGGACGCGATCACGCCGGTGCGCATCCACATGGTCAACACCGCCAGCGTCGCCGTGGCGCACGTTCCCACGCCCGCAGGCCAGGTGGAATACGAGGGCAACGTGCGCATCGACGGCGTACCGGGCACGGCCGCCGGGATCGTGATCGATTTTCTGGACATCGCCGGCTCCAGCTGTGGCGCCCTGCTGCCCACCGGGCGGGCCGTCGACCAAGTCGATGGGATCGAGGTCACCTGCATCGACAACGGCATGCCGGTCGTGATCATACGGGCGGCCGACCTGGGCAAGAGCGGCGATGAGACGCCCGAGGAGCTTGAGGCCGATGCGGACCTCAAGGCGCGCGTGGAGCGCATCCGGCTGAACCTCGGGCCGCGCATGCACCTGGGCGATGTGGCCAAGAAGACGGTGCCCAAGATGTCGCTGGTCTCCGCGCCTCGCCACGGGGGAGCGCTCAGCACCCGTACCTTCATCCCGCACCGCGTCCATGAAGCCATCGGCGTGCTCGGCGCGGTCAGCGTCGCGACCGCCTGCCTGCTGCCAGGCTCGGTCGCGGCGCAGCTCGCGGGCGTCGCGGGCAGCGGCGGTGAACGACGCCTCGACATCGAGCACCCCAGCGGATTCTTTACCGTCGATATGAGCGTGACGATCGCCGGTGGCGCCGTGAGCGTGCAGCGCTCCGCCCTGGTCCGCACCGCGCGCAAACTGATGCGCGGGGAAGTCTTTGTGCCGCACGCCGCTTGGCCGGGATCTGACGCATGCTGATCATTGACTGTCACGGCCACTACACCACCGCCCCCGACGCGCACCAGAAATTCCGCGACCAGCAGCTGGCATGGCTGAAGGATCCCTCGCGTCCGGCGCCGCGGCCGGCGCAGATCAGCGACGATGCCATCCGCGAGTCCATAGAGTCCAACCAGCTCAAGCTCCAGCGTCAGCGCGGCGCGGATCTGACCATCTTCTCGCCGCGCGCCTCGGCGATGGCCCATCACATCGGCAATGAAGCGGTGTCGCTGGCCTGGTCGCGGGCCTGCAACGACCTGATCAAGCGCGTGGTCGATCTGTACCCGGAGAATTTTGTCGGCGTGTGCCAGTTGCCGCAATCGCCCGGCGTGCCCATAGTCAATTCGGTCGCCGAGCTCGAACGCACGGTCCTCGAGCTGGGCTTTGTAGGCTGCAACCTCAACCCCGACCCCTCGGGCGGTCACTGGACCTCACCGCCCCTCACCGATCGGCATTGGTACCCGTTCTACGAAAAGATGGTGGAACTCGACGTGCCGGCCATGGTGCACGTGTCCTCCTCCTGCAATGCCAACTTCCACGCCACCGGCGCGCATTACATCAATGCCGACACCACCGCCTTTATGCAGTTCATCGAAGGCGACCTGTTCAGGGACTTCCCGACCCTGCGCTTCATCATTCCGCACGGCGGCGGTGCGGTGCCCTATCACTGGGGACGCTATCGCGGTCTCGCCGACATGCTCAAGCGCCCGCCGCTGCGCGAGCACGTGATGAAGAACGTGTACTTCGACACCTGCGTGTACCACCAGCCGGGCATCGACCTGCTGGTCCGGGTGATCGACCTGGAAAACATCGTGTTCGGCTCGGAAATGGTCGGTGCGGTGCGCGGCATTGACCCGCAGACCGGTCATTATTTCGACGACACCAAGCGCTATATCGACGCGCTGCCGCTGCCGGCGGACGACAAGCGCCGCATCTTCGAGCTCAATGCCCGGCGCATCTACCCGCGCCTCGACGCACTGCTGCGGACCCGGGGTCTGTGAGCGGGGCCGGCGCACCGAGCGCCAATCCGTACGCCAGCAACGCGGCGTCCGGCCCGTTCACGATGGACGCGAACTGGCTGCCCTATCACCCGAACCCCTCCCGGCCGCGCTTCGTGCTGCCGCCCGGCGCGGTCGACGCGCACTGCCACGTGTTCGGTCCCGGGGCGCAGTTCCCGTATGCGCCCGAGCGCAAGTACACGCCCTGCGACGCCTCGAAGTCGGCCCTGTGGCAGCTGCGCGACCGGCTGGGATTCTCGCGCAACGTCATCGTCCAGGCGACCTGCCATGGCGCCGACAACCGGGCCGTCGTCGACGCCCTGCAGTCCTCCGGGGACCGGGCGCGCGGCGTCGCCACCGTGCGTGCCGACGTCGGCGACTGCCGAGCTTGCGGCGCTGCACGCCGCCGGCGTGCGCGGCGTGCGCTTCAATTTCGTCAAGCGCCTGGTGGAGGTCACGCCGCGCGAGGTGCTCGAGCGCATAGCCCGGCGCGTGGCCCCGCTGGGCTGGCACGTGGTCATCTACTTCGAGGCGGCCGATCTGCCCGACCTGTATGGGTTCCTCGCCTCACTCCCGGCGCCCGTCGTCATCGATCACATGGGCCGGCCGGACGTCACCAGACCCGTGGACGGCCCCGAGTTCGCGCTGTTCCTGAAGCTCATGCGGGAGCGCGCGGACCTGTGGTGCAAGGTCACCTGCCCGGAGCGCCTTTCGGTGCAGGGGCCGCCCGGCTACGAGGACGTCGTGCCCTTCGCCCGGCGCGTGGTCGAGCAGTTCCCGGATCGCGTGCTCTGGGGCACCGACTGGCCGCATCCCAACCTCAAGGGTTTCATGCCCGATGACGGCGACCTGGTCGATTATCATTCCCCGCATTGCCCCCACCGCCGAGCTGCAGCGGCGCCTGTTGGTCGATAATCCCATGGAGCTGTACTGGGGCCACGCGGAGTAGACGATGTCACTGGATAAGCCGTACCGGGACGTACCCGGCACCACCATATTCGACGCCGAACAGGCCCGGCTCGGCTATCACCTCAACATGTTCTGCATGTCGCTGATGAAGGCCGACAACCGCGCGCGCTTCAAGGCCGGCGAGCGCGCCTACCTGGACGAGTGGCCCATGAGCGAGGAGCAAAAGCAGGCGGTACTGGCGCGCGACTACAACCGCATGATCTCCCTCGGCGCCAACATCTATTTTCTCTCGAAGCTGTTCTCGACCGACGGCAAGAGCTTCCAGTACACCGCGGCCTCCATGACCGGCCTGACGCAGGAAGCCTACGCCGCGATGATGCTCGGCGGCGGGCGCTCGCCCGAGGGCAATCGCTACGTCGGGGAGAAGGGCTGATGGCCCGGATCGCCGCCGGCGTCAGTCACCACGCACGTGCCGGTGATCGGCGCGGCCATGGATCTGGGCAAGACCAAGGAGCCCTACTGGGCGCCGGTGTTTGCCGGCTACGAGTTTTCCAGGCGCTGGATCGCCGCCCAGAAGCCCGACGTGGTGATCCTCGTGTACAACGACCACGCCTCGGCATTCAGCCTCGACATGGTGCCCACCTTCGCGATCGGCTGCGCCGAGCAATTCTCGCCCGCCGACGAGGGCTGGGGACCGCGGCCCGTGCCGACCGTGATGGGCCATCCGGTCTGGCCGCGCACCTGGCCCAGTCGTTGATCCAGTCCGACTTCGACCTCACCATCGTCAACAAGATGGACGTCGATCACGGGCTGACCGTGCCCCTGTCGCTGATGTTCGGCCAGCCGGAGCGCTGGCCGTGCCGGGTCATTCCCTTCGCGGTCAATGTGGTGCTCTACCCGCCGCCCTCGGGCATGCGCTGCTACCGGCTCGGCCAGGCGCTGCGCCAGGCCATTGAAGCGTTTGACGAAGACCTCAACGTGCAGGTCTGGGGAACCGGCGGCATGAGCCACCAATTACAAGGGCCTCGTGCCGGGCTCATCAACAAGGCCTTCGACCAGCAATTCATGGATCGACTGATCGCCGAGCCCGAGCAGCTGGCGCGCGTGCCGCACATCGAGTACGTGCGTGAGGCCGGCTCCGAGGGCATCGAGCTGGTGATGTGGCTGATCATGCGCGGAGCGCTGAACGCGCGCGTGCGCACCGTGCATCGCTTCTATCACGTGCCGGTATCCAACACCGCTCTCGGACACCTGATCCTGGAGAATGAGGCGTGAAGGTTGTGCTCGCGGGCGCCGGTGCCTTCGGCCGCAAGCACCTCGACGCCATTCGGCAGATCGGTGGCATCGAGGTGGTCTCGGTGGTCGGTCGCGAGCCCGAGGCGACACGGGCGGTCGCCGCCAGCTACGGCATTCCCCACTGCACGACCCTGCTGAGCGAGGCGCTGGCCCGGCCTGGCGTCGATGCCGCGATCCTGTGCACGCCCACCCAGCTGCACGCGGCGCAGGCCCTCGAGTGCCTGCGCGCCGGCAAGCACGTGCAGGTGGAGATTCCGCTGGCCGACCGCTGGGCGGATGCCGAGGCGGTCGCCAAACTGCAGGAGCAGAGCGGGCTGGTCTGCATGGTCGGTCACACCCGGCGTTTCAATCCCTCCCACCAGTGGATCCACCAGCGCACCGCGCGCGGCGAGCTCGCCATCCAGCAACTGGACGTGCAGACCTATTTCTTCCGCCGCACCAACACCAATGCCTTGGGCGAGCCGCGCTCCTGGACCGACAACCTGCTGTGGCATCACGCGGCGCATACCGTGGACCTGTTCCAGTACCAGACGGGCGGGCGCATCGTCAGGGCCAACGCCGTGCAGGGTCCGCGCCATCCGACGCTCGGCATCGCCATGGACATGTCGGTGCAGCTGCAGAGCACCACCGGGGCGATCTGCACGCTGTCCCTGTCGTTCAACAACGAGGGCCCGCTCGGCACGTTCTTCCGATACATTTGCGACCGTGGCACCTACATTGCCCGTTACGACGACCTGGTGAACGGTAAAGAGGAAAAGATCGACGTCTCGAAGGTCGCGGTGTCCATGAACGGCATCGAGCTGCAGGACCGGGAATTCTTTGCCGCAATCCGCGAGCGCCGCGAGCCCAATGCCAGCGTGGCGCAGGTCCTGCCGTGCTACCGGACCTTGCATCAGCTCCAGCAGCAGCTCGAGTCCGGAGACCGATAGCTCGTGAGGCGACGGCGCATCGGCGCGACCGAAGTGGCCGAGATCGGGCTGGGCTGCATGAACCTCAATCATGCCTACGGTCACCCGCCCCCACCGGCCGCCGCCCGCGCGCTCCTGTTGCGCGCCCTCGATCTTGGCGTGCAGTACTTCGACACCGCCGCACTGTACGGTTTCGGGCGCAACGAAGAGCTGCTCGGCGAAGTGCTCTCGCCCCACCGACAGCGAATCTTCCTGGCCAGCAAATGCGGAATGACCGGCGTCAACGGCAAGCGCGTCATTGACGGGCGGCCGCAGACCCTGAAGGACACCTGCGCGCAATCACTCCAGCGCCTGCGCACCGAGCGGATCGATCTGTACTACCTGCACCGCTGGGACAAACAGGTGCCGATCGAGGACAGCGTCGGGGCCCTGGCGGACCTGGTAAGCGCCGGTCAGGTGCGTTACATCGGGCTGTCCGAAGTATCGAGGGCGACGCTGCTCAGGGCCCACGCGGTGCACCCGATCAGCGCCGTGCAGAGCGAATTCTCGCTGTGGTCGCGCAATGCCGAGCTGGGGGTGCTCGAGGCGGCCCGCTCCATAGGCGCGGCATTCGTCGCCTTCGCGCCACTGGGACGCGGCTTTCTGGCCGACGCGGTCGATGATCCCGAGGCCCTGGCCGCCAACGACATCCGCCGCGGCATGCCGCGCTTTCAGGAGCCGCACTACTCGTCCAATCGCCGGCTGCTGGCCGGCCTCCGGGCGCTGGCGCGGGAGGCCAGGTGCTCGGTGGCGCAGCTCAGCCTGGCGTGGCTCCTGCACCGGGCTCCAAACATCCTGCCGATTCCCGGGACGACCTCGATCGCGCATCTGGAAGACGACCTGACCGCCAGCGCCATAGCGCCCGATGCAGCGCTCCTGGCGCGGCTCGGCGCCCTGATCAACACGCGCACCGTGAGCGGACCGCGCTACAGCAACGAGGTCCTGGCCGAGGTCGACACCGAGGAAGCACCCGTCGCCGATCGGGCTTGATTAGCCCCCGGGCGCTGCACTAAGCTGCCCAGGAGGCATCGGGTGCCGCCGCGCGCGCTGGTCCGCGGCAATGTACAGGAGGATTTGCATGCTCTGGAAGACTCCCAGAATTGTCGAAATTGCCCTCGGTTGCGAGATCAACAGCTACGCCAGCGCGGAAATCCAAGCCTAGATTGTTGCCGTGTATTCGGTCGCGCTAGGCGCGGCTGCAGGCGGCGGATTTCCGCAATGGAATTCCAACGCGCCGGCCTGCAATAGAGCGCGTGCCGGCGATCCCGCCGCCAAACCCCGTTCGCAAGCGAGCCTTGCCGTCAGCGGCAACGGCAAGCGCTGGCTGCTGCTCAACGCCTCGCCGGACCTGCGAGAGCAGATTGCCCGCTCCCCGCAGCTCCATCCGCGCGACGGCCTGCGCTCCTCGCCCATCGAGGGCGTGCTGCTCACCGGCGCCGAGGTGGATTCAATCGCGGGTCTGCTCACCTTGCGTGAACGCCAGCCGTTTACGATCTACGCGACCCGCGCCGTCCACCAGGTACTGGCGGCCAACCCGATATTTGAGGTGCTCGACCGCACTCTGGTGACACGCCGGATAGTGCCGCTGGACACCACGGTCGCCCTGGAACAAGGACTGTCGTTCAGTCTGTTCGCGGTACCCGGGAAGGTGCCCCTGTTCCTGGAACGGGGCACGGAGGCACCGTCCATCGAGACCGGAGAGATGTCGGTGGGTGCCGCGGTGTCAGATGGCCGCCGCACGCTCTACTTCATTCCCGGCTGCGCCGCGATGACCGCGGCGTTGGCCGCAAAACTTCGCCGCGCGGACCTGGTCTACTTTGACGGTACACTGTGGTCCGATGACGAGATGATCACCGCAGGGTTGGGCGACAAGTCCGGCCGGCGCATGGGGCACATGAGCCTCAGCGGTCCGGATGGAACGATCGCGGCATTCCGGGAGCTGAACGTGCAGCGCAAGGTTCTCATTCACCTGAACAACTCCAACCCGGTGCTGCTGGACGACTCACCCGAGCGTGCGCAGGTGGTTGCGGCGGGGTGGGAGGTGGCCTATGACGGCATGGAGATCGTGCTTTGAACGCACCGGTCCGGTCGGCGGAAGAATTGGAGGCCGAGCTGCGCCGGATCGGTCAGGACCGCTACCATCACCTGCATCCGTTTCATCGGCTGCTGCACGACGGCAAGCTGACCCGCGGCCAGGTACAGGCATGGGCATTGAACCGTTATTACTATCAGAGCCAGATCCCGGTCAAGGACGCGACGCTGCTGGCGCGGCTGCCAACGGCCGCATTGCGCCGCGAATGGCGACGACGCCTGGAAGATCAGGACGGTCGTGACAACGCGCCTGGAGGTGGCGCGCGATGGCTCGCGCTCGCGGCCGGTGTAGGCTTGGACGCTCAGATGGTGGAGCGGGCTGAGGCGATTCTCCCGGCCACGCGTTTTGCCGTCGACGCCTATGTCAATTTTGTACGTGATCGTTCGGTGCTAGAGGCCGTGGCTTCATCGCTCACCGAGTTGTTCGCGCCCGGTGTCATCGCCGAACGTGTAGCGGGAATGCTCGCGAATTACCCATGGGTGACGCCGGAGACCCTGGCCTATTTCACGCCGCGCCTCACGCAGGCGCCCAGGGACAGCGACTTCGCGCTCGCGTATGTCAAGGCGAATGCCACTACCTATGAGCAACAGGATCAGGTGCTGGCCGCGCTGCGGTTCAAGTGCGACGTGCTGTGGGCGCAGCTGGATGCCCTGCACTACGCTTACGTGACGCCGGGTCTGATACCCGCCGGTGCCTTCGTGCCGGCGGCTAGCTAAGATTATGCTGGCCGACGACACCGTGCCAAAACTCGCTGCGGGCGTGAAGTTTCGCTTCGATCAGGTGCGCGGCGCCTGGGTGCTGCTCGCGCCCGAGCGCCTGTTCCAGCCCGATGAGATTGCTGTCGAGATTCTCAAGCTGGTCGACGGCCAGCGAACCGTCGGTGGCATCGCCGATGCCCTGGCGCTGCGCTTTGAGGCGCCGCGGGCGCTCATTGCAGCCGACGTCGCGGCGCTGTTGCAGGACCTGGGCGATCGGGGCGCGCTGCGGCTGTGAACGTGCCCGCCCCGCCCCTGGCGCTGCTTGCGGAAGTGACTCATCGCTGTCCGCTCACCTGCTTTTACTGCTCCAATCCATTGGAACTTGACCGTCGCAGTGTCGAGCTCGGCACCGATGAGTGGTGTCGGGTGCTTTCGGAGGCGGCTGACTTAGGCGTGCTGCAGGTGCACTTCTCGGGCGGTGAGCCGCTGGCTCGGCGTGACTTGCCGGAGCTGGTGCGCCACGCGGCGCAGTTGCAGCTATACACCAACGTCATCACTTCGGGCGTGTTACTGACGGACCGGGCCATGGCCGCGCTGTGCGCGGCCCGAGTGGATCACATACAACTGAGCTTCCAGGACTCGCGCGCCGATCAGGGCGACTACATCGCCGGTTACCCCGGCGGCCATGAGCGCAAACGCCTGGCGGCGCAACAAATAACCGCGGCGGGACTGCCTCTGACCCTGAATTTCGTCATCCACCGTCTCAACGTGGATCGCATCTCCGAGATGATCGATCTGGGCGAAGCGCTCGGTGCAACACGCATCGAAATTGCCCACGCCCAGTATTACGGTTGGGCCCTGCGCAACCGCGCCGGGCTGCTCCCCACACGGGCGCAGGTCGAGCGGGCCACCGAGGTGGTCGAGGCCGCCCGCGTGCGCCTCAAAGGCACGCTGAACATCGACTACGTGGCACCGGATTATTACGCGGTTCGCCCCAAGGCCTGCATGGGCGGCTGGGGCCGGCGGTTCGTCAACATCTCGCCCTCCGGCCGGGCCCTCCCCTGTCACGCCGCTGAAACACTGCCCGGCCTCGTGTTCCCTTCGGTGCGCACGCAATCGTTGGCGGAGATATGGAACGCCTCGCCGGCTTTCCAGCATTTCCGCGGCACCGACTGGATGCCTGAACCCTGCCGCAGCTGCGAGCGGCGCGAAATCGACTGGGGCGGGTGTCGCTGTCAGGCCTTGGCGCTGCTGGGGCGCGCCGATGTGACCGATCCGGCCTGCTCCAAGTCGCCGGATCATTACGTCATGGAGCAGGCCATTGCCGCCGCCTCGCCTGAGGCCGAGATGCTCGCCAGGGCGTAGGAATCCCGTCCCCGCGCGGGTCCGTACCGCCCCGCCCTCTGCACCGTCTGAGCCGGCGGGGGCCGAATTGACCCTCGGGGGCGGAATTAGTATGCTCAACTAACGAATTCACGCGTGCAAGAGACGTCGGGGACGGTCTTCCCGGTGCCCTTTCAGGAGGATAAATCGATGACGGTTCAAGCAGTTGCCCGCCAACCCAGCTCTTTCACCCAGCCCGAATACTCAGCCGCCGTAAAGCGCGTCCTGGCGCGTAAGCCGGCGCTGTTCATTAATAATGAGTGGGTCCGTTCCACGCACGATGCGACCCTCGCGGTCGAAGATCCATCCACTGGACTTGAGATCGCCCGCATCGTTGATGCGTCCGACGCCGATGTGGATCGGGCGGTCGCCGCCGCCCGCACCGCCTTTGACGATGGCCGCTGGTCCAACCTGCCGCCGAACAAGCGCGAACGCATCATCAACAAGCTCGCCGATCTGCTCGAGGCGCACGCTGCCGAGTTTGCCGAACTCGAGGCGATCGACGTTGGCAAACCAGTCGGCTTCGCAGCCGTCGTTGACGTCCCGGCCTCGATCGATCACCTGCGCTACATGGCCGGCTGGGCCAGCAAAATCAGCGGCGATCTGATCGAACCGCAGGGCATGCCACGGGGCAAGGTGTTCAGCTACGTGTCGCGCGAACCGGTCGGTGTGGCGGCTCAGATCATTCCCTGGAATTTCCCGCTGATCATGGCGACCCTGAAGATCTCGCCGGCGCTTGCGGTCGGTTGCACGCTGATCCTCAAGCCGGCTGAACAGACCTCGTTGACGGCATTGCGCCTGGCCGACCTGGTCGTCGAGGCCGGATTCCCGCCCGGTGTTATCAACGTTATTACCGGCAACGGCCACACGTCCGGAGATAGGCTGGTCAGGCATCCGGGTGTCGACAAAATTGCATTCACCGGCTCCACGGAAGTGGGCAAGATCATCAACCGCGCGGCCACAGACACTCTCAAGCGTGTCACCCTGGAACTGGGCGGCAAGTCACCGGTCGTGGTCATGCCCGACGTCAATGTCGACGAGGTGGCTCCGGGTGCCGCGGGCGCGATCTTCTTCAACGCCGGGCAGGTATGCATCGCCGGTTCGCGGCTGTATGTGCACCGCTCGATCTTTGACAAGGTCGTTGAGGGCGTCGCGGCAGCATCGGCATTCTGGAAACCCCGTCCCTCGCTCGAACCACAGGCGCACATGGGCCCGCTGGTGTCAAAGGAACAGATGGACCGCGTCATGGGCTACATCGCGGCGGGCAAGAAGGACGGAGCGTCGGTGGCCGTGGGCGGCGATGCGCCATCGGCGACAGGCTATTACGTCAACCCGACGATTCTAGTGAACGTCAAACCGAGCATGAGCGTGGTGCGCGAGGAAATCTTTGGGCCGGTGGTCGTGGCGCAGCGCTTCGACGACCTCGACGAGGTTGCCAAGGCTGCCAACGACACCACCTACGGCTTGGCGGCCGCGATCTGGACCAAGGATCTCTCGTCGATGCACAAGCTGGCGGCGAAACTCAAGGCCGGCACCGTCTGGGGCAACTGCCACGCGGTGATTGACCCCGCTCTGCCCTTCGGTGGCTACAAGCAGTCCGGTTTCGGCCGCGAGCAGGCCCGTCAAGGCATCGAGGCTTACACCGAGCTGAAGACCGTCATCATTCAGCTTTAGGGTAGCGTACGCAGGTAATCAACGTGCGGCTTGCACCGGCAAGCCGCGCTTCCCATGTTTTTGACTGCAGCCGTGGATTAAGCCCCTGCCCGATCGCCCGGCTGAACGTGGCGATATAAGCGGGGCGGCCGTTGCCAGCCGCCCCGCTTCAACTCATGCGATCGTCAGAACTTCTTCTTAAACGTGATGGCCCATTCACGCGGACGACCGGGTTCGCCCTTGTCGAAGCCGGCACCGGCACCACGCAAATCAAACGTCGTCAGATAGTAATACTCGTTGGTCAGATTCAGCCCTGCGAGCGACACCTCCACATCCTTATTGGAGTTGCTCCAGGTCAGACGGGCATTAACGAGAGTATATGAGGGAATGTATGTGAGCTCGCGCACCGCAGTGGGGCCCGCACCGATGACGTTCGGGCCGACATAGACCTTGCCCTGATAATTGGCATCTACCCGCGGTGTGAGCCAGCCGCCGTTACCCATCGCTATCTCGTACTGGGCGCCGGCGGTCCACTTGTTTTCCGGCGACCCGCCAGGCGGATCGTCCAGCGTCGCACCGGCCGGGTTGCTCGGGTATTCGGCGCCCGGAATCAGCGAGGTGAAGTGGAAATTGAGATAGCTGTAAGACGCGTCGAAGGTCAAATGATCCACAGGCCGCGCCAGTATTTCGAGCTCCACGCCCTTCGAATCCGCATCGCCGGCGTTCAGCCGCGCCGCGCAAGGACTGTCGGGGCAGGCCAGCACGGGGATCTGCACATCCTTGATCTTGCTATAGAACCCCGTCAGGTTAACCCGCAACCGGCGATCCAGCAGATCGCTCTTGATACCGATTTCATAATTGGTCAGCGTCTCAGGATTGAACGAGATGACCTGCCCGGCGTTGAACGGTCGCGGGTTGACGCCGCCGCCCTTGAAGCCTGTCGAGACGCTGGCGTACGCCATAAACTCTGGCGAGAAGCGGTAGTCGAGGGCCGCACGGTAGTCGGTACGGCTGCCGCTGTAGTGCGCCACTGAGCCACTGAGCGCGGTCACGTTGCCGCCGCCGAACAGATTGAGCGAATCGGGTCCGTTGTAGCCGATACCGTACACCGCGCCCACCGGGTCGAGATATCCGTTGACCGTGCCGTCCGGATTGAGGCGGAAGTAATGGTAGTCCTTGCTTTCCTCGGTATAGCGCAAGCCGGCATTGAGGGTGAGATTGTGCGCCATCTCCCAGGCAAAGTTGCCGAATACCGCCTTGCTATCGGCCGGCGTGTAGTCAGGCTGGACAAATTGCAGTGGGAACAGCGGGAATGGCGGTATGAGGTAACGAATATCCTGGTACGACCAGTAGTCCGTTTGCTGCTTGAAATAGTAACCGCCGAGCACCGCGTTCATGCTGTCGGAAATCTTGGCGTTTAATCGCAGTTCCTCACTCCAGTTCCAGTGTGTTTGCTTGTTCTGACCAAGATTGAGGCTTGAGGGCGATAGATCATCGTCGCTCGCCCAGGTGGTCTGGAAGTGCTGGTAAGCGAGGATGTTGTCTATGGACAGGGCATCGCTCAGCACCCAATGCAGGTCGGTGCCCAGATCGTAGCCATTGTAGACGCTGATGTTGTTGGCGTTGGTCGCGAGCAGCGGCTGGCCCGTCGGCGGAGTCGCCACGCCAAAATACGTAATTGCAGGTTGATTATATACGGAGTAGTTGCACCACTTGCCGCAGATGTAGCGATTATCGTACGGAACTGGCGTAGTCACGCCGGCGGCGGTGTTGGCGTTCTGGACCGGACCGGTGGCAATCAGAACTTCACCGGCCACCGTATGCTCATCGTGTGTGGCATCGGCGGTAAACATGAAATCAAACCGATCATTCGGCGTGAATCGCAATATGCCACGCACGGCCTCATACCCTATGCCGCCGAGCTTGGCCAAAGTGCAATTGCCTGTCGGCGCAACCTGCGGAACGCCGCCCGCTGGATTGAGCGGATCCTTTCCGGCGGGATGTGCGCATCCGAAGTCGATCTGATTGACATAGCCATCCTGTTGGTGGAGCACTCCGGAAATGCGCGCACTGACGGTGTCGGCAAGCTTGAAATCGGCGGCCGCTCGTAGACCAAGCCAATTCCGGCTGCCGGCCGTACCCTCAACGTAACCGTCGGTATCACCCGTCGGCTTCTTCGAAAACAGTTTGATTGATCCGCCTTCGGAGTTTCGTCCTGACAGCGTGCCCTGCGGTCCGCGCAAGATCTCAACGCGATCGAGGTCGAGCAGGTCCATGACCGCACCGGTGAGCTGCGGAAAATAGACGTCGTCCACATAGATGCCCACACCAGGCTCAAAGGCAGGATTGAAGTCATTCTGACCGACACCGCGAATGGAGGCGGTTATGGAGGGACCAAAGGACGCACCCTGCGGTTTGAAGGTTACGTTGGGCGCAGTGTCAGCGACTTGAGCGAGATTGGTCTGGCTGCGCTGCTCCATCATATCGCCGGAAAACACCGTGATCGCAATAGGTGTGTCCTGCAGTTTCTGCGTTCGAAACTGTGCCGTCACCACAACTTCTTCAAGATCCTGGCTGGACCCCCTACTGGCCACTTCCACTTGTGCTTGCGTTTGCGTTTGCTGCGCATTTGCAACAGCAGCGACGCCCAGGACAGCCGCCATCGCGGTGGCGTAGATCAGCCGGCGCGACCATGACTCGATAGCGTTGGTAGTCCTCATTGGTCCCCCTTAAATTAAGTCACGACATCCGGTAATACCGGAAAGTCACTTTGTGAGTAAAGCAAACAATCTTTGGAATTACAAGGCAGCGAAAACGAGGTGTTGCGCTCCTGCAACGGTATGCACTGCAAAAAACAGAAACGGCAACGGGGCGGTGATGTGCGCGACGTACCGAGGCGTGCAGTGCTTCGTGGCTGCGCTGAAAGTCGAGTTACGGTTGCGCTGTCAGTCGATGATGGCCTGCGCGCAACACACAACAACGCAAGCGTCGCAGCGACCGCTTATCCAGTTTTTGCGGACCGGCGTTCAAGGCATGCGCGAGGGGTCCGCGAGTGCGAGCTGCCGTCATTCGGAACACGGGCTCGGCATTCGGCTGCATCGGGCGGCATTCTGAGCGGTCGAAGAATCCGAGCGGTCGCACGCCGCCACTACGCGAGGGCTGTGCTGATCGAGGTAATCGATCGAGTGTCCGTGTCGTCAGGGAACCCGTGGCTCAGGATTTTCCTGCCAGCACCGCTCCAAAGCGGGGATGCGCAAAGTGCATCGGCACATCCTGCCGATGTGGCCAGGTCTTGCGCACGCGCGCGGCCGGGAGCAGTACATCCGGCCCCAACGGGTTATCAGGGTAGGTCTGATTGGCCGGTTGCAAGTGGGCGACGGTGCGCGACCAGCCACTTTCGTAGTCGGCCTGCCACTGCATCATGTAGTCGAGCCGCTTGATCTTCCATACACCCTGCTCACGGATGTAGTCGTTCTCGTAGACGCCGGCTTCGAGAAATTGCAGCGGCAGCCCCTCGGGCTTGTAGTCGCGGCTTTCGTGACTGCCGCCCATCAGCAGGCCGCGAAACCGGCCCTTGGCCGTCTGGCGGTCCGGTGCAACGGTAATAATGTCCTGCATCTGGAAATGATCCAGCAGGAAGCCGTAGACGGGTCCGTTGACGCCCTTGGTAAAGAAATTCTGGAACCAGGTGCCGTACAGACGACGCACCCCCTCGTGCCCGCGATATTCGCCCGACAGAAACACCACCGCGCCGTCCTGCGCGAACAGCTGCACCACGTCCTCGGCCCGGTTGAAATCGATGTAATAGCCGTAGGCCCAGTGCAGACGCCGAATGGCGTTGATATCCTCCAGTTCGCCAACCCGTTGTTCCACGGCCGCTAGCCGGGTCTCAAGATCAGACATGGCGTCCCCTCCTCGCCTGGTGCTTTGTGTGTCACGCTAGCAAATGTTAGGAGGCGACGCGAGAGGAAATCGTCATGGACTGGCAAGGAAAGACCGCGTTCATCACCGGCGGCGTCTCGGGCATAGGCTTCGGAATCGCCCGCGCTCTGAGCACGGCGGGCATCAAGCTGATCCTGAGTTACCGCAATGCGGACTATCGCGCGCAGGCTGAGCGCTGGTTCGTGGACAACGCGCGCCCGGCGCCGCACTTCGTAGAACTTGACGTCACGGACCGCGGCCGCTGGGCCCAGGTCGCCGCAGAGTGCGGGCCAATTCACTTGTTAATCAACAATGCCGGGGTCAGCGTCTTCGGGCCCACCGATGAGGCGAGTTACTCCGATTATGACTGGATCATGGGGGTCAATTTTGGCGGCGTGGTCAATGGCCTGGTCACCTTTATCCCGCGTATCAAAGCGCAGGGACAAGGCGGACATATCGTGAACGTCGCTTCCATGGCCGCATACCTCTCGGGTCCGCAGGCCGGCATCTATACGGCCAGCAAGTTCGCGGTGCGCGGACTGACCGAGTGCCTGCGGTACAACCTGGCACCGCACGGCATCGGCGTATCGCTCATGTGTCCGGGACTGACCCGGACCAATGCCTGGGATTCCGCGCTGAGGCGACCCGCCGATTTCGCGGCCTCGGGATTTGCGCCACCCGATCGCGCCGAGCTCGAGCAGTTCGGCACCGCCTTCGAGGCCGGCATGGACCCTCTGGAGGTGGGCACCAAGACGCTTGCCGGAATCATCGAGAACCGGCCGGTGATCTTCACCCACCCCGAGTTCGCCGAGGATTTCACTGAGATCTACCGCAACTCTGTGGCAGCCCTGCCCAAGGAGCCGACGCCCGAGGGGCGCCAGCATATCGAGCGACTGCGCCGCGCGGCCAATCGCGCCGCCGCCGCCGGCAAGCTGATCGGCTTGAGCGACCTTACGTAGGCAGACCGTTGCCGATGGGGCAGCGGAGCGCGGGGCTAGTCAGGATGAAGCGACCGGCTCCCGATTCGCAGCGCGTGGATTACGCTGCGGAGCGGGATAGCACCGTGGCGCAGAGCCACATACGAATGGGAGCCGGCCATGAATAACGTACGATTTGTGGGATTGGATGTCCATGCTGAGACCATTGCGGTGGCGGTGGCGGAGATGAACGGTGAGGTGCGCTCGTTGGGGATCATCCCGAACCGAGCCGAGTCGGTGCGGCGACTGGTGGGTAAGTTGGGAAAGCCCTCGAGCCTGCGGGTCTGCTACGAGGCGGGGCCGAGCGGTTACGTGCTGTACTGGCAGCTGGCGGAGCTGGGCGTTGCCTGCCAGGTGGTGGCGCCGACCCTGGTGCCGGTCAAGGCCGGGGATCGGGTGAAGACCGACCGGCGCGATGCCGAGAAGCTGGCGAAGTGCCACCGGGCGGGGGATCTGACGGCGGTGTGGGTGCCGGACCGTGCGCACGAGGCATTGCGTGACCTGGTGCGGGCGCGTCTCGCCGCCAAGCGCGATCAACGGCGTGCCCGGCACCGGCTCTCCAAGTTCCTGCTGCGCCACGGACGTCACGCACCGGCAGAGGTGGGCGCCTGGACCTTGAAGTATCTGGAGTGGGCGCGCGCGAAGGTGCAGTTCGAGGAGATGGCCCAGACCGCGACGCTGCTCGATTACCTGCATGAAGTCGAACATGCGGCGAACCGGATCAAGCGGCTCGAGCACGCCATCGACGCGGCGCTGGTGAGCGTGCCGGCGGAGATGAAAACCCTCATCGAGGCGCTGCAGGCCCTGCGGGGCCTCGCCAAGGTGTCGGCCGTCACGCTGGTGGCTGAGTTGGGTGTGCTCTCGCGCTTCTCCCATCCCCGCCAGCTCATGGGATATACCGGCATCGTCTCGCGCGAGCACTCGAGTGGTGAGCGCATCCGCCGAGGTGCCATCAGCAAAACCGGCAACGCCCATGTCCGCCGTATCGTCGTCGAGGCGGCCTGGGCGTACCGTCACCGGCCGGCGATCGGCACCGGACTGGCCGCCCGCCAGAAGCACTCGAGCCCCGCCGTGCACGCTCTCGCCTGGAAAGCACAGCATCGACTGCACGCCCGTTACGTGCGCCTGATCGGTCGCGGCAAAACCAAGCAGCAAACGGTGACGGCCGTCGGCCGCGAGCTCCTGGGCTTCATCTGGGCGATCGGCGTGGCCACCGAGCAGCAGAACTCGAACCGGCTCGCCTGCGCCGCTTGAGACACACAGCACTCTGAACCATGAACCACCTATCCAACGCCAGTGGCCAGCGACCGGGGCCGCTCCCGGTAAAGGAGAACCCTCGGCATGTTCTATGCGGTCGCCTTCGGGCCGAACCCGCGATGCTAGTCCCAAGGCAGCTCCCGACGAATCACGACCATGATGGCGAGTGCTCACACTCGATCCACGTATATCAGAGTGATCAACCGTCGCGAATCGCCGCCTCGGCCGCTGCCCGCTGGCGTTGGATGACCAGACCAAAGATCAGGCACAGACTCGCCGCTTCGCTTGACGGGTCGCTTCATATCAGAACATGCCGTTCGTATTGGCCGACTTCTCCGGGATCGATTGCACCACGTCCCAGTGTTCCATCACCTTGCATCCCTGGACGCGCAGGATATCGACCACCGCGATGCCGCGATCGTCCGGTGCAAACTTGCCGTGCGAGTGCACTGCCACGAGATTGCCGTCGGCGATAACGCGCTTGATCGAATAGCTGATATTGGGATTCTTCGCGAAGAAAGGTTCGAGAAACCTGATCGCGGCCTCCCGACCGGTCTCGGCCATCGGGTTGTGCTGGATGTAGCCCGGGTCGACCCAGCTCTCGAACGCCTCGCGTACCTTCTTGTCCACGTAGAATTCCGTCATGAACTTGGTCACCACCTGCTTCGGGGTCAGATGGCAGCTTGCAGCCTGCGCCGGCACGCCGGGCAGCGCGAATGCAGCGAGCAGTAGGGTCGTGTAGAGGCGCATGGAGCTCTCCTATTCTTCAAGAAAGGTGCGGGGCCGACTTACTCGCACTAATCGGTGCGCCGGGCCGCCATCTACCCGCCAGGGCATGGCGGCCCGATGCCTTCGATACTACCGCGGGTCGCTCAAAGTCAGCACGCGTGGCCCGCGCCGCGAGCATGGGGCCGCAGCGGCGCGTCCGGCCGCTACAGCGGTAGCGTCGACGGCAGCGGCACTGCCGGCGGCTCTTGCACCCGCAGCAGCAGCACCAGTCCGACGGCCAGGAAAATCACGGCACCGGCAAAACCAGCGCGCTGGCTCTGGGTAAAACTGGTGACCAGACCGATGGCGAGCGGTCCGACAAAGGACGTGGCGGTGCCGGACATGGAATAGATGCCGAAGAACTCGTTGAGCATCTCCGGCGGCGTAAGCTGCGCCATGAGCGAGCGACTTGAAGCCAGGCCGCCGGTCACGAACGTCGCCACCGCCATCTGACCGACGGCGAACACCCGGTCGGGAAGGGTCGCAAACGGGCCGCCCAGTACCGGCACCGGATGCGGCAGCCGCACGAAGAAGGCACTGTCCGGAGTTGTCGAGCACACCACGATTGTCGCCAGCAATGAACCGGCCACGAAGAAGATCGCGGTACGCCGGGAGCCGATCCGATTGTCCAGCCAGCCGCAGAACACGCCGGCCAGCGCCGCGGCTACGCTGTTGCACAGTCCAAGCACGACGATGGTCTCGGGCTTCCAGTGCATCACGGTCGCGGCGTACACGCCGCTGAACAGCATCAGCACCACAAAGCCTTCGTTGTAGGTCAGGCGCGCCAGCAGGAAGAAGCCGACGCGACGGAAATTCCCCAGGCGGCGCAGTGTCGCCGCGAGGCGCGCCATGCCGTCGCGGATGGCCCGTGCGGCGCCGAGGTGCGTGCCGGGCGAGTCCGGGGTGAGAAAGAACATCGGCATTCCAAACACCAGCATCCACCCGGCCGCGAGCAGGCCGACCGCGCGCTCCGGTTCGTGCATGCCCAGATCCAGACCAAACACCGGATGAGGATTCCAGCTCCAGGCGAACAGGAAGAATACAAACAGGATCACGCCAGAGGAATTGCCCAGTGCATAGCCCATACCGCTCCAGTAGCCGATCTTTCCCGGAGCCACGTTGGGCAGCATGGCGTTGCAGAAGATGGCCGAGTACTCGAAGAACAGCATGCCGCCCACCAGCGCGGCAATGACCCAACCCAGGCCCTGGGTCATGCCCGGAGTCGCGTACCACAGCGCGCACATCGACGGTATGCCGATCACCATGGTTGCGGCAAGCCAGGGCTTGCGGCGCCCGCCGGCGTCAGCGATCGCCCCCAGTATCGGCGCCCCGATGGCCACCAGCAGCGCCCCCATGGAGCTGGTGTAGCTCCACAGAACCTGTCCGTGAACGGAATTGGGAACAACGACCGTGGTGAAATAGGCTGAAAAGACGAAGATGTTGACCAGAACGTTGTAGGGGCTGCGTGCGCCGTCAAACAACGCCCAGGCCAACGGACCAGCCACCGGGATCTTCTTGCGATTGTTCACAGCCCGCCTCGGGCGTAGTCGCCGCGACGCTTGGCAAACTCGATGAAATACTCGAGCGCGCCAGGATTGGCGAGCGCGGCGCGGTTGGCGGCCTGGTCAGCGGGCATGCCCATGAGGATCCGGCGTACTGGCACCTCAAGCTTCTTGCCGGTGAGCGTGACCGGAATTGCATCGATCTGATAGATCCGGTCGGGCACGTGGCGCGGCGAATAGTCGGCACGCAAGCGCGCGCGGATGCGTTCGCGAATCGTGTCGTCCAGTACCCGACCGGCGTGCAGCTTCACGAACAGCGGCATGAAGAACCCGCCGTCGGGCAAGTCCAGATTGACGATGATCGCGTCTTCGACCTCGGCGAGCGCCGATAACGAGCGATAGATCTCGGCGGTCCCTATACGTATGCCGTAGCGGTTCAGGGTGGCATCGGAGCGGCCCAGCACGAAGGCGCCGCCGCGCGCGTTGAAGCGCACAAAGTCTCCGTGCCGCCAAACGCCCGGATAGCGGTCAAAGTACGATTCGAGATAGCGCGCACCGTCGGGGTCATTCCAGAATTTCACCGGCATCGACGGCATGGGCTCGGTGAATACCAGTTCGCCGACCTCATCGACGACCGCCTGGCCGTCTTCGTTGAACGCGTACGCCGCGCAACCGAGCGCCCGCGCCTGGATCTCCCCGGCGTACACCGGCAGCGTCGACACGCCGCAGAGAAATCCCGTGCAGCAATCGGTGCCACCGCTTCCCGAGGCGACCCACAGGTCCCGCTTGACGTTCTCATACACCCAGCGCATGCACTCGGCCGTCACCGGAGAGCCGGCCAGCGTCACGGACTCCAACCGGGACAGATCAAACCGGTCCTTCGGAACAACCACTGCCTTTTGCTGATGGGCGATATAAGTCGGGCTGGTTCCAAACAGATTGGCGCCCGATTCCTCGATCACGCGCCACAGGGCATCGGCCCCCGGATAAGCGGGATTTCCGTCGTACAGCACGGGGACGACGTCCGCCAGCAGCGAACTGAGCAGGAAGTTCCACACCATCCAGCCGGTCGTGGTGAAGAAGAACAGCGGCTCACGGGCGTGCACGTCGTAGTTGAAATGCAGATGCTTCAGGTGCTCGAGCAGGATTCCCCCGTGCCCGTGCACGATGGCCTTCGGAAGTCCGGTGGTGCCGGACGAGAACAGGATCCACAGCGGATGTTCAAAGGCCACCTGCTCGAAGCGAAAGCCCTCCGCGGGCACCGGCGGGGCCTCGAAGAGCTCGGGCCAGAACAGCGTCCTGGGCACCAGCATCGAGCGATCTTCGCGCGACAGGTAGGGAACCGCGATCACGTGCTCGATCGAGCCGAGCTGCTCGAGCACCTGGCGCATCTCCGCCTTGCGATCGAAGGCCTTCCCTCCGTATTGATAGCCATCAACGTAGAAGATGACCTTGGGCTGCAGCTGCCCGTAGCGCTCCACCACCCCCGTCGGGCCGAAGTCGGGACCGCAGCAGGACCAGACCGCGCCGATGCTCGTGGTGGCGAGCACCGCAATCACCGCCTCGGGCGAATTGGGCAGCACGGCCACCACGCGATCTCCCGGGCGCACGCCCATCCCGCGCAGGCGCGTCGCCAGCACCCGGACCCGCGCGGCCAGCTCGGGCCAGCCCATGCGCGCCAGCGGCCCGCCCTCCCGGACATAGATCAGCGCGTCGGTGTCGGGCCGTTCATGCGCCAGTGCGTGCTCGGCGTAGTTCAGCCGCGCGCCTGGAAACCATTGGGCGCCAGGCATCTCACGACGCCCGAGCACCCTGGTATAGGGGGCGGAAGAGCGCACCTGAAAGTAGTCCCAGACGGCCGCCCAGAACGCCTCGAGATCCCGCACCGACCATTGCCAGAGCTCTTGATAGGTGTCGAAGCTCAGGCCCCGCTCGCGCCTGAGCCAGTTCACAAAGTGGGTGACGTGGGATTTTTCGCGCCGGGCGGGGCTCGGCTGCCAGAGCAGCTCGCCTTCAACGGCCATCGTGGTGGTCCGCCGGATACACTTGCGGTGCGGCGCCGGGAACGGCCGGCCGCAGCGCCTCGCAGCCGAGCAAATCGCGAATCCCGCTGAGCACGCGGTGCGGCCGCCGGCTGCCGGTCTGTCGCGCCCAGTCCTCGGCCTTCGTGACCCCCGTGGTCACGCCGAATGCGGTCGCGCCCCCGCGGCGCGCCATGATGACTTCCACGGCAGGATCGTCCCCGACCACTCCGAGGCTGCGTACCGGTATGCCGAGCCGCCGGGCGACGAAGCGCAGTGCGTGCAGTGACGGCTTGCCCGTGAGAATGAAGGGCGCCTTGGTCATGCGGCGGATCGCCCCGACGATGGCGTAGGAATAGCCCATGGTCCTGCCCTGTTTGGTCGCGAAAAATGGCACGTCAGAGGCCACGTAAAGCTTCGCACCGGCCCAGATGGCCTGGCAGGCGGCTTCGATATCTTTCATGGTGCATTCCGGATGCCAGCCGACATAGACCGCGTCCACCTCGGTGGCACCCGGCTCTCCGGTGTGCACCGTGGTGATGCCCGCTGCGGTCAGTGCATGGCCGACGCCGCGCCCGCCGAGCACCAGCACGCGCCCGACCGAATTGCGCACCATGAGCTCGGCGGCCACGCTCGAGGGAGTGAGCATGCGCTCATCGGCCACCGGCAGGCCCAGCGTGCGTAGGCGCGCGGCCTGCTCGGCGGGCGGGTAGGCGCTGCCGTTGGTGAGCACGACGAAGGGCACGGCGCGCTCGTTAAGCGCAGTAAGCACCTCGATGGCGCCTGGCAGCACTTCGTAGCCGCCGAGCGTACGGTCGCTGAGCAGCAGCGTTCCGTCGAGGTCGAACAGGAATCCTCTTATGGCGGGCTGGACGGCAGGCGCCGTTGTTTCGAGTCGATCGCGAGTCACGATCGCGCCCCGGCTCGATCCGGACGCGCGTACCGGCGCAGCTCCAGCCGGAATCCCGGCTTTTCGACCGACACCTGGCTGAGTTCCCGGTGGCCCGCGAGCTTTTGCAAGAGGCTGAGCACCGGCCGCAGGCCGGGATTGTAATGGCGCGATGCCGGCGGGGCGGCGAGCATCGCATCGACCTGGCCGGCGGGCATCGTGGCGCGCAGCAGCAGTTCTTCATCTGGCAGATCGGGCCCGAGCCGGCGGCGCAGCTCAGCGAGCGAGGCCATCGGTGCCTCGGCACGCAGCTCGCGCGTGCGGGGCAGTGACTCGATCCGCTCCAGCACCTTGGCATCAATCGGCACGTTGGGCTTGCCAAACCGCCCAATGGCGTACCGTATTGCCTCATCCGGTACCACCGCGTAGCGCTCCCGATTGGTGACGTTCATGACCGCCTGGGTCAGAAGTATCTGCGAGAACGGCGTCATGACGATCGGCCAGCCGAGCTCCTCACGCACCCGCCCCAGCTCTTCAATGACGGCTCCCTCCATGTGCGCCAGGCGGCTTTCGGCGAGGTGCCGGCGCATCGTGCCCACCATCCCGCCCGGCAGCTGGTGCTGCAGGTAGCTGGCATCGAAGGCCTGTGGCCGGCCCACCGGCAGGCCTTCAGCCTCGGCAAGGCGCGTAAAGTACCGGGCGACTCGGCTCAGCGCCTCCTCGTCCACGCGCACGCGGTGACCGAGCGCACGCAAGTTGGCGACGACGCGCTCGGCCGGCGGGTTGGACGTGCCATCGGCCGCCGCCCCCGAAGCGCACTGCAGCGCACTCACACCGTAATCCGGGGCATCCATGTACGTGAGCTCGCCGAGTGCGATGGTGCAGTGCGCGTGCAGTTCCAGCGGCTTGGATCCCATCACCGCCTTGACGGCAGGAATCAGGGTCTGCGCCCGCTTTGGCGAGAGCAGTCCGCCCGGATCCTTTATATACAGCGCGTCAATGTCGGCACACGCGGCGAGCTTGCGTGCGGCCGCCACGTAATGCGCGTCGTTGTGCACCGGGCTCAGGGTAAAGACCAGTGCCGCAATGACATACTCGCCCCCGCTGCGCTTCACGGTGCGCGCACAGGCGATGTTCGAGTCGGCGTCGTTCATGGGATCGGCCAGGCAGAAACGGCGGATGCCATTGCGCGCCAGCAGCTGGAAGGCCAGTGCCATGACCTCCGGGTGCGCCGTTTCCCATGAGATGAAGCGAAATCCCGTCGACATGAACTGCAGTGGCGTTTTCGGCATGGCGGCGGCCGTAAGGCGGATTCGCTCCCAGGGATCCTCCTTCTTGAAGCGGACGGCAACGCCCATGTGCGTGGAGGTGGTGAAATCGATCGCCTTGAAGCCCACCTCGTCCATGGTTGGGGCTATGCTCAGCGTTCTGGCGGTGTCAATTCCAAGGGCGGCCCACAGGCACTGATTGCCATCGCGCAGCGAAGTCTCCACCAGTTGCACCTCAGCCATGGAGTGCCTCGGGCAAGCGCCCGCTGTGGCGCTCCAGCACACGCGCCACGAGCCCCGTGTCAAACCCACCGGCAACAAACTCCGCATCCGAAAGGACGAGTTCCTGGAATGCCAAATTGGTGTGCACACCGGTGAGCTGGGCCGCGGCGATGGCCCGGCGTAGCAGCGCCAGTGCGGCGCTGCGATCGGAGGCGTGCGCGATGATCTTGCCCATAAGTGAATCGTAGTATGGAGGAATCAGCGAGCCGGAGGCGATATACGTATCCACGCGAATGCCATTCCCGGAGGGCCACGTGGCCTCGCGCACCCGCCCCGGGCTCGGGCGGAAGTTGTTGCCGGGGTCCTCCGCGTTGACGCGACACTCGATGGCGCAGCCCTGCACGCGCACCTCGGGTTGGGTCAGTCGCAGGCCCTCTCCGCCGGCGATGGCGATCTGCTCGGCGACGATGTCCACTCCGGTCACGGCCTCGGTAACCGGATGCTCGACCTGAATTCGCGCGTTCATCTCCAGAAAGTAGAACGCCTCGCGCTCCCGATCGACCAGAAATTCCACCGTGCCCGCGCCACGATAGGCCAGACGCTCGGCAAACCGGACGGCCGCGGCATGCAATGCCGCGCGCAGCGCGCCCGAGAGGCCGGGCGCGGGTGTTTCTTCGATCAGTTTCTGGTAGCGGCGCTGCGTGGAGCAGTCACGCTCCCCCAGATGGATGACACGCCCGTCGCCGTCGCCGAGCACCTGCACCTCGATGTGGCGAGCGCTCGCGACACAGCGCTCCAGATAGAGGCGTGGATCGCCGAACGCGGCGCCCGCTTCGGCCGCCGCGAGTTCCAGTGCGTGAGGAAGATCTTCGAGGCGATCCACGCGCTTCATGCCGCGGCCTCCGCCGCCGCCCACGGCCTTGACCAGCAGCGGCAAGCCAATACCGCGCGCCGCCGGAATCGCCTCCGCCACCGAGTCGACCGCACAGCCGGGAACCACCGGCACGGCCGCGGCCTGCGCCGCAAGCCGGGCCCGCAATTTATCGCCCACCGCTTCGATCTGGGCAGCGGTCGGCCCGATGAACACGACCCCCTGCGCTTCGCACAGGCGCGCCAGATCGGCGCGCTCGGCCAGAAAGCCATAGCCCGGATGGATGGCGTCCGACCGGGTCGCGCGTGCCGCATGCACCACCGAGTCGATTTTCAGGTAACTCTCGCCCGGGCGCGAGGGGCCGATGCATACGCTCCGATCGGCAAGTCGGGCCGGCAAGCTGTCCCGGTCGGCGACGGATGTGGCCAGCACGGTCTCAATACCCAGCGTGCGGCAGGTGCGAATGATCCGCACCGCGATTTCGCCGCGATTCGCGATGAACACCCGGCGCAATGCCAAGCGCCTAGCCGGCCTGGCGCACGCGCAGGAGCGGCTCGCCGTACTCGGCCAGCGCCCCGTCGGCGACCATGATCTCGATCACCGTGCCACGCACGCCTGCACGCACGGTATTCATCAGCTTCATGACCTCGATGATGCCTACGACAGTGTCCTCCGCGACTTCCGCCCCTACCTCCACGAACGGTGGCGCACCCGGTTTTGGCGCGCGATAGAAGGTGCCAAGCAGCGGCGCGGCGACCAGGTGCACGTTGGGCTCGGCCGCAGCGGGCGGCACCCGGGTGACGGTGCCGTCGGGGGCAGCAGCAACGGCCCGCTCCGCGTTCGCGGACACCTCGGCCGCTGCGCCTCGCCGCAGGCAGATCTTCGTGCCCTCAAGCTCCAGCGTGAGCTCGTCAAACCCGGATTGCTCCACCAGCCGCATGATCTCGGCCACCTCTGCGGAAGTAAGGCTCACCGCTTGCCTCCAAAAATCGACATGACGTGCAAGTGCGGATCTTCCGAGGCGCGCGCGATCGGCGCGGCGTCCTTGGCCGACCACACCGTCTCGGGGCGGCTCTGGAGCAACAGGATCTCATTGGTGTCGCGCTCGAGCGCCCATTCGATATCCTGCGGCCGGCCATAATGCCGCTCGACCCGGCGCGCGATAGAGCGCAGCGCCTGCAGCTGCTCGTCGGTCATGCACGGCGCGTTGCGCCGTTCGGCGACCACCGGCACGGACTCAGTCCCGCCGCTCGGAACCGGCCGGTGCTCGATGAGCTTGGCCGAGATCTCGCGCACCGAAATATCCCCGGTGATCTTGCCGAGCACCCAGCGATCGGGCGTGACTTCGCCACCCACCACCGCGGAACCCAGACCCCACGAGCCCTCTATGGTCACTACTGAGCGATCGCCCGTGACCGGACTGCGGGTGAACATCACCCCGGCCGTCCGCGCGTCCACCATCTTCTGCACCACCACCGCCATGGCCACGCCCTCTTCGGCCATGGCGCGCTTGCGCCGGTAACTAACCGACTCCACCGAATACAGGCTTGCCCAGCAACTGCGCACGCGCTGCAGCGTTTGACCGAGGTCGGTGACCCACAGGTAGGTGTCCTGGAGCCCGGCAAAGCTCGCGTCCGTGGCATCCTCCGTGGTGGCCGAAGAGCGCACCGCGAGCGGCGTGGCGCTGCTGCCACCGCACAGCCTCGAGTGAGCCGAGGAAATTTCCTCCAGCAGGTCGCCCGGCAGCGCCTCGGCTTCCACGCGCGCGCGTAGTTGCGCGCAGCAGGCGGAAACCTCGGCCAGATTCTCGCCGCTCAGGGCCGCGACGCGCGAGCGCAGCGGTGCCTTGCGTTCCAGTGCCTCGACGAAGCGCTCGAACGCGTCCGTCTTGATGACAAATCCGGGCGGCACCGCGATGCCGGCGCGCTGCAGCTCGCCCAGGCTCCCGCCCTTCCCGCCGACCTCGGGCCTGTCCTGCAGCCCGACGTCGGCAAACCACGCGATAGATCCGGCCGCTGACATCCGAGGCCTACGAAAGGATCGTCACGACACCGCGGCCGCCGTCGACGCGGATGCGCTGGCCGTCCTTGATCCGCGAAGTGGCATTACCGGTGCCGACCACGGCCGGCATGCCGTACTCGCGCGCCACGATCGCGGCATGACTCATCGAGCCGCCGATGTCCGAGACGGCGCCGACGATGGTCTGGAAGATCGGCGCCCAGGTGGGATTGGTAATCTGGCATACCAGGATGTCGCCCTGCTTGAGCCGGGAGATTTCCTCGACCGACTTGACCACGCGAGCTGGTCCTTCGACCACGCCGCTGGAGGCCGCAAACCCGCGCAGCTCGTTGCTGTTTTGCCCGCTGTCGGCCGACAGCCAGGCATCCAAATTCTCCCGCGTGATTCCCCAGAGCATGACGATTGCCGGGTCATCGATGATCTCAGGGACCGGCCCCAGTGCCGGCGGCGTCGGGTGCTTGGCCCACTCGGCGATTGCCGCGCGCCGCTCGGCCACAATGCCCGGCCAATGCCCCGGGCCGCGCGGCGCCGAGCCGCTCGACCAGGAAGTCATAAGGTCGATGATCGCCATCTCCAACTCGTAATGAGTGAGCTGGAAGGCGTCCTCGGCGGCGGGGAAGAATCCGTGCGCGGCGAGCAGTGCGCCGAACTCCCGGATCTTGTTGAAGAACAGATTCGTATACCAGTGCTCGCAATAGAATTTATGGCCTTCGACGTACGGGAACACCCGATGCGCCAGCGAGATCATCTGGTCGTACGCGGCCCGGTCCTCGTCGGTATTCAGCAGGTCGCGGTATCCCTCGATGAGTTCCCGCCGCTCAGACTGCAGTCGCTTGATCGGCCGCTCCAGGGTCTCGCCGGCCTTGAGCCGCCTGATGTATTCGGGCAGGCAGGCGAAGGGCATCGACAGGTCATCGTTCCAGGCCCGGTGATAATGGTAGAAGCCGTCGCCGACGTTGATGTTGAACCACGGGTGGCGGGAGACCTCCAGCTCCGCGAGCCACGCGCGCCCCGGTTCGCCCAGACTGCGCAGCGCGGCAAGGATGCTGTCCGGCGATGATTTCGGCTGGAATGTCGCGTCGATGCCCAGATCCACGGCACAGCGTGCGAGGCGACGCAGCTCATCGTCGGGCCGGAAAATCTCCGCGTCCATGCCGGCCACCATGCGTGCGATGGTCTGGTCGGTGATTTCCGGGAACGCCTTCTTGCAGAAGGCGAAGAAAGTGAGATAGGCGCCGTACCCGAGCAACAGGAACTCGAAGTGGTGATGCCACATCCGAAAGTAGCCTTCGAGCGTTTGCTGGTAGGTGTCCAGCAGGTAATGGTTGGAGGCGATGCCGCGCCCGGCGTGCACGTGCTCGAGGGGCTCGAACTCCGGCAGCTCCACCTTGGGCAGGGACTGCGCGTCCTCGATGAGCGCCATCATCTTCGTTTTCCACTGGGTGTAGAGCGGCTCCCAGTTGGCGTAATAGTAGAACGCGCGCTTTTGAAATTCCTCGGTGCGGCGCGCAATCTCGGCCGGATCGGTCACGGCGTTGCCGCCGATATACACCCGTCCGTTGATCACGCGGTAATCAATCCCCAGGGTGGTGGGCAGGCAATGCACGCGCGTGTTGGCCGCGCCGAGCGCGCAGTACGCCGCCTCCGCGGTGACCATGTCGAATGCGGACATGGGTTCGGGGAAATGCATGGAGTTGTAGAACCAGAACCGGGTGTCGTCCGACTTGCCGAACTGCATCGCGTACGGATAGGCGGCCTGGGCGCGCTCGGTTCCGGCAACTACCTTCAACGAACTGGGGAGCGGGAACCCGCTGGACTTGCTCGGCGTACTCATGAAAGCTCTCCTGGCTCTGGCACAGAATGGTCGCTGTGCCCGGGCACGATGCGGCCTACAGCGCACAACTCTTGGCTCCGGACTGCGAGGGCAGCTTCCAGGGGCCTATGTTCGCGCACCCGCCCGCGGCGACTCAAGGGGCGCAGGGCACTGGCCTTTCGCCGCGCGCATTGTGCACGTCCCGGCTGCCGGGCGCCCGCCAGGCTGTACTATGACAACAGCCACGGCACGGCCCGGGCCCGCGCGCGCAGGTAAGCTGAAGTATAGGCCTGCGGCTCGGGAAATTATGAACTTGGAGTGGAGGACGATCAACATGCAGACGGTGCAAGGCAAGGTGGCTTTCATTACGGGCGGAGCGAGCGGCATCGGGCTGGGAATCGCCGGGGCCCTGGTGGAGGCGGGGATGCGCGTCGTGCTCGCCGACTTGCGCCAGGACCACATCGAGGAGGCGCTCACCGGCTTCGGCCGCCGCGGGCAGTCGCACAATGTGCACGCGATCCGGCTGGACGTCACCGACCGTGCGGCGCTGGACGCCGCTGCCGCGGAAGCCGAGCGGGTGTTCGGCGCGGTCCAGGTGCTGGTCAACAACGCCGGCGTGGGCATACAGGGGCCTTTCAAGGGGATTACCTACGCGGACTGGGACTTTGGCATGGCCGTGAATCTGGGTGGCGTCATCAACGGGCTGCAAACCTTCCTGCCGCGAATGCGCGCCCACGGCCAGGGCGGGCATATCGTCAACACCGCCTCGCTCGCCGCCCTGGTGCCGATGCCGGCCCAGTTTGTAATTTATCAGGCGGCCAAGGCCGCGGTCGTGACCATATCGGAGTGCATTCGGGCCGAGCTCGCGCAGGAGAACATTGGCGTCACGGTGCTGTGTCCAGGCCCGATCAGAACCAATATCCACGAACTGGCCAAGAACCGCCCGCCGCAGTTCGGCATCGGCGACGCGTTCCGCAAGTCCCAGGACGCGGGCGAAGCACAGGTGCATTTCCCCAGCATGATGGAGCCCGCGGCCGTCGGCGCGCTGATCCTGCACGCCATCCTGAACGATCAGCTCTACGTCATTACGCACGGCGAATGGCGAACCGCCGCCGAGGGTCGGCATGCCGCCCTGATTGCCGCGATGCCGGAAAAACTTGACCCGGCACTGGTGGCCATGCTGCGCGGGCCCGGTCCCGGCGCTGGCGCCAAGAACTGAGCAGCGCCCGGGTCCCGGGGCCTAGCGGGCTGCGGCCAGATCTGCGCCGGCGCGCAGCGTGCGCAGTTTCTTCCAGGCCACCGCAGGATCGATCTTGCCGTAACCCGCAAAGGTCCCGAAGCCACAATCGGTGCTTGCAATCACGCGCTCCTTACCGACGATGGCCGTGTAGCGCTCGATGCGCTGCGCGACGAGTTCGGGATGCTCGACGTAGTTCGAGCAGGTATCGATCAGGCCTGGAGCGAGCAGCTTGTCGTCGGGAATCTTGGTGTTCGCCCACACCTTCCATTCGTGCTCGTGACGCGGATTGGCCGCTTCGAACAGAATGGTCGCCGGCCGCGCCCGCAGCACGAGCTCGATGATGCGCTCGAGCGGAATGTCGTGATCGTGCGGGCCCTCGTAGTTGCCCCAGCAGACGTGCATGCGCATGCGCTGCGGTGCGATGCCGGCGGTCGCGGCATTGAGCGCTTCGACATTGGCCGCCGCGATGCGCAGGAACTGCTCCTCGCTGAGCTCCTGGAAGGCCGTGTGCCGGGACATCGCCAGATCGGGGCAGTCGAGCTGCAGTTCCAACCCGCTGGCCGCGATGGCCTCGTATTCCGGGCGCATGGCCGCCACCAGGTCGGCCAGGTAGGCCTCATGGCTCGGATAGTAGGCGTTGGGCTGGAAGGCGGTGATCAGGCCCGGTGAGGCGGCGCTCAGGAATCCGCGCACGCCCCGCCCCTCCAGGCCCCTCAAGAAACGGCGGATGTCTTCGCGGCAGGGTTCCAGGCTGACCAGCCTCACCGGGCCCACGCAGCTGGCCCGTACGAATTCCTGCTCGCCCATCACCAGGGCGAGTTTCTTCCGGAGTTCAGGCAGCTGCGCCAGATCGAGCGCCGGCTTGCGCGGTACGTCGCCGCCAAATCCGGAAAGGCGCTCGGTGATGTAGGTCGAGTAGCCGACCTTGCCGAGCTCCCCGTCGCTGACGATGGACACCCCGGCCTGCGCCTGCTGGCCGATCGCCTCGTCAATGGCCGCCTGCACACGACGGTCGAACTCCGCCGCGTCGTAGGACTGACCATGGTCGCGCGCGAGCAGCAAGGGCACCAGCTCAGCGCCGCGCGGCAGGCTCCCCACGTGTGTGGTCAGCATTCCCGCCATGAAGTTCCTCTTGCCTTTCGTATGCAATACATACCATTATGTTGGGAGGAGAATACCCCTATGGCAACGTCCAACCGCCCCAGCGTCCAGTCGCTCGAGTCGCTGCTCGGGAGCGCCGGCAACGTCGTCGAGTTGCTCCGCAACCAGCAGGCCGGCCCCAATGTATACCCGGGCGTGCCGGCGGAATACACCAATTGGCGCGACGAGCAGCGCGCCTGGCAGCAGACCTGCGTGCTGTTCAATCAGTCCTTCCACATGGCCGAGTTGATGGTCGAGGGCCCGGACGCGCTTGAGCTTTCTGAACGGACTGGGCATCAACAGCTTCGCGGGCTTCACCCCCGACAAGGCCAAGCAGTACGTGCCCTGCAGCCACGACGGCTACGTGATCGGCGATGGGATCCTCTTCTACCTGGCGGAAAACCAGTTCAATCTCGTCGGCCGCGCGCCGGCCCTCAACTGGGTGATGTTTCACGCCCAGTCGGGAAACCATCGCGTGACCTGCACCTATGACGAACGCACCGCGGCACGTCCCGACCCGGAGAACCGCCGGCATTACCGTTTCCAGCTGCAGGGGCCGAATGCGTCCAAGGTCATCGAGACCGCGACCGGGCAGCCTGCCCCTGATCTGAAATTCTTCAACATGTGCTGGCATGCAGATCGCCGGCAAGAAGGTGCGCGCGTTGCGACACGGCATGGCGGGCCAGCCGGGCTACGAACTGATGGGGCCCTGGGCCGACTATGCCGCCATGCACGCGGCCCTGGTCGAGGCCGGCAAGCCGCACGGCATGCGCCTGGTCGGTGGCCGCTGCTACTCCTCCAATACCCTGGAGTCGGGATGGATCCCCTCCCCGCTCCCGGCCGTCTACACGGGCGCCAAGATGCGCGCCTACCGCGAATGGCTCACGGCCAACCATTACGAGGCCAAGGCATCGATCGGCGGCAGCTTCGTGTCCGACAAGATCGAGGACTACTACCTCACCCCCTGGGACCTGGGTTACGGGCCGTTCGTCAAGTTCGACCACGAGTACATCGGACGTGAGGCGCTGCAGAAGATGGCCGCCGGTCCGCACCGCACGAAGGTCACGCTCGCGCTCGATGACGTATCGGTCACCGATGCCCTGTTCACGCTGTTCGACAAGGGCCTGCGCGCCAAGTACATGGAATTCCCGAGCGCCGTCTATGCGATGCACCCGTTCGACCGCGTGACGGTGGACGGAAAGCTCGTCGGCCTTTCCACCTGGGTGGGCTACAGCGCGAATGAAGGCAAGATGCTGACACTCGCCATCCTCGATGCGGAACACGCCGCGCCCGGGACCGAGGTGACATTCGTGTGGGGCGAGCCCGACGGCGGCACACGCAAGCCGACCGTGGAGCGCCACAAGCAGGTCGAGATCAAGGCCGTCGTCTCACCCGTACCCTATTCGGCCGTCGCGCGCACCAGCTACGCCGACAGCTGGCGCAACAAAGCCGGCGACGCGACCGCACGGAGCCGAGCATGAGCGATATTGCCGCCCTCACCGCGCGCGTCGAGAAGCTCGAACACGAGCTCGCCATCCAGCAGGACATCCACCAGATCCGTCGCGTCCAGTACACCTACGGGTACTTCATCGACAAGTCCCAGTACAACGAGGTGGTTGATCTGTTTGCCGAGGACGGCGACGTCTGGTTTCTGGGTGGCATCTACCGGGGCAAGGCGGGCGTGCGCCGCCTCTACATCGAGCGCTTCCAGACCCAATTCACTCAGGGTCACAACGGGCCGCGCTACGGCTGGCTGCTCGACCATCCGCAAATGCAGATGGTCATTGACGTCGCGCCGGATCGGGCCACG
The DNA here is from genome assembly GCA_963707115.1 of uncultured Gammaproteobacteria bacterium. Lineage (GTDB taxonomy): Bacteria > Pseudomonadota > Gammaproteobacteria > Steroidobacterales > Steroidobacteraceae > FEN-1191. The sequence continues at coordinate 1,092,598 of CAVPOP010000005.1, read as the reverse complement.
GCCAAGGTGCGCGGCCGTTCGATGATGCAGGCCGGCCTGCATGAAACCGCCAAGGGCGAACCGCGCGCCTGGTGGGAAGGCGGCATCTATGAAAATGATTACGTGCGCGCGGCCGGCGTCTGGAAGATCAAGGCGCTGCGCTATTTCCCGTTCTGGCACGGCAGCTTCGCCGAGGGGTGGCAAAGGACGCGCATCGACTTCATCCCGATGTCCAAGACGCTGTACCCCGAGGATCCGCTGGGTCCCGATGCGCTGATTGAGCCGAAACCGCGCTTGTGGCCCGCGACCGACACGGTCGCGTTCCACTATCCGCACCCGGTGACCGGGAAGCCGATTGTCCTCGACAACAGCCGGGCACGCGAAGGCTACAAGGATGCCTGAGGCCGGCGAGCTTCGTGCCAAGATCGAGATCGCGGAACTGATCACGCGCTACGCAATCCTCAACGATACCGGTGACTGGGAGGCGGTGGCCCAGATGTATACCGAACAGGGCAAGATGAGCCGGCCCACGGCCCCGGACGAATTCCTCGTCGGGCGGGCGGCCATCCTGGCGGCGTTCAGGGCCCGCCCGCGCCGCGCGACTCGACACATCGTGGCCAACGTGATCGTGAGCCTGCAGGACACGACGCACGCCAGCGCCACGAGCCAGATTCTGCTGTACATCGGGAGCCCCGCCACCGACGGCGGCCTGCCTCTGCCGCCGCTGACGCCGCCGTTGCTTGGCAGTTTCCACGACCGGCTCGTCAGGAGCGACGAAGGCTGGCGATTTAGCGAGCGGCGTGGCAGCCTGGACTTCCGCCCGCCAGCGTGAGGTGTGCCGTGAGCCCTGCCAGCGCTGAAGTCCACGCCAGTATTGATTATCTGGTGCCGACTTCACGGATCAACCGGCGTTTCTGGGCGCCCGGCAAGGAATACAACACCGGCCGCTACGCGCCCTATCCGGTGGTGATCCGGAACGCCCGGCTCGCCGGCCCCTTCGCGCTGGACGAGCATGGCTTCTGCCTCGGGCATCATCATTCCGACATTGCGGACTGGGAGCAGCACTACGCTCCCCAGAGCGCCTACGCGCGACAGGTCTGCGAGATCGCCGGTTCGTTGAGCGGGGCGGATCTGGTCCTGACCATGGGAGGCATGGTGCGCAGTTCCGGCGTCACCAGCGCCACCATCCAGCCGCCCGCGGCCGAGGCGCACGTCGATTTCACCCAATCGAGCGCCGAGCGCATTGCACAACGCCTGTATGGCCAGGCCCGCCCCGGCGGGCCGGGCTTTAACCGCTTCATCGCCTTCAGCCTGTGGCGCGTGCTGTCGAGGCCGCCGCAGGACACGCCCCTGGCCCTGTGCGAGGGCCGCTCGGTGCGCGATGACGAGGGCACCCGCAACACCAAGGTGGACGTCGACGAGATTCCCACCGGCGAGGCGTTGTTTGCGCCCATCGAGGGCGAAGAAAACATGACCGCGGCCACCATCTTTCACCATTCGCCGGCGCATCGCTGGTGGTACTTCCCCGACATGACGCCCGATGAGGTGGTCTTCATCAAGTTATACGATTCCGACCATCGCACCGCCTGGCGCTGTCCCCACACGGCCTTTCGCGACGCCACCCGGCCCGATGCCCGGGAGCGCCGCTCGATGGAGTTCCGCGGGATCGCCTACTACTCGAAGAACTGACGCCAGCGCGGCCGCACCCAGCGGCGGCGCGGTCCGATGCGCCCGTCCCGGTCGATTTTCACGGGCGGTTGCAGCGCATGGAGCGCAGCGCAGCCCCGTGGCCGGCACCGCTCCTTACGAGGCGGCCGCCAGTTCCGCGGCGCCGACCCACCAGCCGTGCACCTGCGGGCGCAGCCGATGGCCGATCGCGATCTTGGCCACCGGCCCGGCGCCGACATCGCCGGCATCGAATATCCACACGGCGTGGCTGAAGGCCTCCGGTCCAAGCTGCCGGTCCACCACCGCGAGGAGCCAGCCCTCCTGGCCTGCCCGCGAGGCCGGCACGAGCACGGGCTCGTTGAAGCTGTGCCCCGGGGGCAGCGCGAAGGACTGTGGGGGCTGGCCGGTGAATTCGATCCGCAGCAGCATGTTGAACATGGCGCCCACGGGGCCGCCCAGCACCGGCGGCCCCTGCATTTCGGGGTCCATGGTCAGCATCCAGGCGTGGGCATAGGAGCGGCCCTGGGTGCCCGGCGGGATGACCGGGAAATCCCCGGGCGGACCGATGACGGATTCGGTGACCGCCGAGCTGCCATCGTTCAGGTCGATGGTCCAGCGCGCCAGGCGGCTGCCGGTTTCCTCGGGCGGCACGTTGAGGCCCGAGGCTCGCTGAATGAATGGAAAGGCATTCACGTTGGACAGGCACTGGTCGAACTGTATGCGGCCCGCGGCGTCCTCGAACGCGTTCATCATGTGATAGCAGAACACGCCCTTGGGTCCGCGGAACCAGCGCATCTCCGACACCGAACCGTACCTGGGCATCACACCAACCCAGCTGTCCCGAGTCATTTCGTGCACCCAGTGCTCGCCACCCGCGCGCAGCCGCCCCAGGTCACAGGTCGTCGGATAGATCGGGAACAGAACATGGTTCTCGGTGATGGTGAAATCGTGCATCAGCGCGCAGTACGGCGCGTCGAACCACTGCTCGCGTATGAGATTGCCGGCCTTATCGGCGATGCAATAGGCGACCTTGGTGGAGGCTTCACCGTCGGCCTCGTAACCGTAGAAGAACATTTCCCCGCTCCGCGGATCGATACGCACGTGCGCGGTCATCGTCGCGGACCGAAGCTTGCCACCAAAATCGTAACGGCCGATGGTCTCGAGCGTGTGCGGGTCGATGCGATAGGGACGTCCGTCTTCCTTGGCCATCAACAGGCGGCCCGCATGCCAGACTGGCGTGGTGTTGGCGACCGTGCGGTCCACCCCTGCGACCTCAGGCTTGTCGGTAAAGCGGTTCCGGTACTTGCCGAACAGCGCGCGCCCCGCCGCCACCTCGGCCTGGTGGCGCGCCGTCTGCACGAAGCGGATCGAGAAGTTCGCGCGACCGTTCGCGATCCGCACCACCGACACCATGCCATCGCCGGACAGGCTCGCGGCGCTGTCTTCCATGTAGGGCGCAAAGGCCGGATCCGGCGTGGCGCGGAAGAAGCTTCCTTCGACATCGCTCGGAATGCGGCCCTCCACCGCCAGCGAGCTGAGGTCGTATTCCTCGGCGATCGGCGCATTCAGGCCGGAATAATCGGGCGTGGCCGGGAAGTTTTGCATGCAGCTCCAACGCCCTGACGATTGCTGAGATTATGATGCTCGCCGCTGCCGCGAGTGGCAAGCGCCCGTCAGCCGAACCACAGGGCGATGGCCCGCATTTCGATGCTCACGCGCGGCGCGCTGTCCGGCGCGCACAGCGGATTGTTGAAGGCAACGTGCGGCACGGCGTGCGCGACGCGCCGGTCGCTGTCGTTGGTCTTGAAGACCAGCGCTTCGTCGCGGTGCATGTCGGGGAACCAGTGCCAGCGGTGCGCGGCCAGGTGCGCCACCACGATGCCCTCGAAAGACCACTCCGGCTTGCCGGGGGTGTCGAACACGGCGTCGGCGGCGATCAGCTCCCCGCCCTGCACCGTGCGGGCGTCGCACACCGCAAGCGGCACGTCCTGGGGCGGCAGGGAGACGGCCCGCCAGATGTTGAAGTGAATATAGCGGCGGAGCTTCCGTCCGGCGGGCGCGGCCCGCTCGGCAAACGCCGCGGCGGTGGCATCGCTGACGTCGACGTGCGCGAAACGCGCCGGCCGCGAGTTATCCAGCGCGCCCGATTGCGCCGATTTTTCGCTGAAGCGCAGGATCCCAGGACTGTTGACCACGACCTGGTCGGCGCCTGACAGCTCGCTGATCAGTTCGACGATTTCCCGGCGGTGGATTGCCTCCACGGCCGCCCGGTCGGCGAAATCGGCGACCGCGCTGCGATGCGGCAACAAAGCGAACCCGGCCCCATCGAGCGTGGTCGCCAGTGCGCGCGCATCGGCGATGTCCATATCCGCCGGCACGACCTCGAGCACGTCGCGGCGGGTGTCGTTGGCGTGATATCGCGGACGGGGCACGCTTCTGCCGGCGTAGGCGATGGGCGCGCGCACGTTCAGGGGAACAGCAGGTGACATAGGCGGCAGAGTGACTCTAAACTGACCGTGAGTATACGACCGAGGGAAATTCCGATGACAGAAGCAGCCGAAAGCGACACCGTCGCCTACCAGGTCCGCGAGGGCGTTGCCTGGGTCAGATTTAACCGTCCCGACAAGCGCAACTGCATGAGCCCGAAGCTGAACCGGCAAATGCTGCGGGTGCTCAACGACCTGGAATTTCGCGATGACGTGGGCGTGCTGGTGCTGACCGGCGAAGGTGCCGCATGGTCAGCGGGAATGGACCTCAAGGAATACTTCCGCGAAACCGAGGCCTTGGGCCTGCGGGGCGTGCGCCACGCGCAGCGCGAGGCCTACGCCTGGTGGGAACGCCTGCGCTGGTACCAGAAGGTCACCATCGCCATGGTGAATGGCTGGTGCTTCGGCGGCGGCTACGGTCCGCTGTTCGCCTGCGACCTCGCCTATTGCGCCGACGAGGCGCAATTCGGCCTGTCGGAGATCAACTGGGGCATCCTGCCCGGCGGCGGCGCCACCAAGGTGGCCGTCGAGCTGATGCCAATGCGCAAGGCCATGTACCACGCCTTGCTCGGCGAGAACCTGACCGGCAAGCAGGCCGAAAGCGCCGGTCTGGTCAACGAGTCGGTGCCGGCCGGCCAGCTCGAAGCGCGCGTCACCGAGGTGGCCCGGAAGTTGCTGAAGAAGAATCTGGAATCGCTCAAGGCCACCAAGGACGCGGTGCGCCGCGTGCGCGAGATGACCTACGACAATGCTGAGGACTACCTCATCCGCGCCCAGGAAGCCCTCAATTGGCACGACAAGAGCGACGGTCGCCACCAGGGAATGCAGCAGTTTCTCGACGAGAAGGCCTACAAACCCGGACTGGGTGAATACGACAAGTCCAAAAAGACCCCCTGAAATGGTGTGGTTCGATCCGGTCGCGAGCTACGCGCTGTCCAACCCGAATGGCCAGGCGGTCGTGGATCTCGAATCCGACCGGCGCTGGACCTATGCCGAGCTAAATTCGGCGGTTGACCGACTCGCCAGCTGGCTGGTGACCGAATTTGGCCCGAACAGCGGCGTCCGGGTGGCGACGCTGGCCCGCAATTGCGCGCAGATGCTGATTCTGCAGATCGCCGGGACGCGCGCCGGCACCATCTTCGTGCCTTTCAACTGGCGCCTGGCGCCGGCGGAAATCGAGGCGCTCGCTGCCGATGCCGAGCCACAGATCGTGTTCCACGACCCCGAGTTCACGGCGCCCCCGCAGGTGCCGCGCGCCCTGCCGATCGCCGGGATGTTCGAGCTCGGAGCCCTCGGTGCCCGGCCCCCTCCGGAGGCGCGCCGCCCCTTCGAGGCGGTCGCCACCCTGCTCTACACCTCCGGCACCAGCGGCCGTCCCAAGGGGGTCATGCTCTCGGAGGCCAACAGCTTCTGGGGCTGCGCAAACTTCATCTTCGGCAACGACGTGACCATGCACAGCGTGTTCCTGTGCGACATGCCGCTGTTTCACACGGCGGGCCTGTATGCGGCGAGCCGGGTACCGATCCAGGCCGGCGGTTCCGTGCTCATCTCCAAGGGCTTTGACCCACAGCTCACTTTGCAACGCCTGTCGGATCCGGCATTGAAGGTCACGCATTACTTCTCGGTGCCGCAGATGGCGGCGAAGATCTGGAACCAGCCCGGCTTCAGGCCCGAAATGCTGCACGGCTTGGTCGGCTGGGCCATCGGCGGCGCTCCCAATCCCAAGGCGCAGACCCAGCGCTTTGTGAACGCCGGCATCAAGATCACCGAAGGGTTCGGCATGTCCGAGACCGGCTCCAACTTCGGCATGCCTACCCACGACATCCAGACCCTGTGCAACAAGGCCGGGAGCTGTGGCCTGCCGTTCATGACCATCGAGACCCGGATCGTGGATGACCATGGTCGCGAGGTGCCGCAGGGACAGGTCGGCGAACTGTGGCTGCGCGGACCGTGTATCGCGAGCGGCTACTGGAACCAGCCGGATGCCACCGCCAAGGCCTTCCGCAACGGCTGGTTCAGCACCGGCGATGCCGCAATGATGGACGAAGATGGCTTCTACTACATCGTTGATCGCAAGAAGGACATGTACATCTCCGGTGGCGAGAACGTGTATCCGGCCGAGGTCGAGGCGGCGCTGGCGGAACTGGCCCAGGTTGGTGAATGCGCGGTGGTGGGCGTGCCGGACGAGCGCTGGGGCGAGGTGGGAAGGGTCTACGTCATTCCGGTGCCGGGACGGAGCGTCACGCCGCAGGAACTGATCGAGCATTGCGCCAGGCGGCTGGCGAAGTTCAAGGTGCCGAAGAGCGCGGTGATCACCGACGCACTGCCGCGCACGGCTTCCGGAAAGGTGCAAAAGCACGTGCTCAGGCGGCGTGCCATCGAGGAACTGGCCGCATCCTGAGGTCCGCGCCAAGCGCGCAAGCCGACGCGGAACTACTCGGCGCTGCGGTCCCGCAGTGCCACCAGCGTTACCGCGGCCACCAGCGAACCGGCCGCCATCACCGCTGAAACGATCTGCAGGCCCAGTCCGGCCTGGAACAGGTACCCCGCACACACGGGTGCAAGCGCGGCGCCTCCACGGCCCACGCCCACGGCAAATCCGGTCCCGGTCGCGCGCACGTAGGTGGGATATACCCGCGCAAACAGCGAATAGAAACCGACAATCGCCGCATTCGAGAACAGGCAGGCGACGCCCACCCGGATCGACAGCCCGGAAAGGTCGGCGGCTCCGCGTCCGAACCAGACGATCATCGCCGATCCTACGAGCAGCGTGACTATGGTCAGCCCCTTCAGTCCGACCCGGGTGGCAATGAATCCAAACACGGCCCCACCGGTGACCCCGCCCACGTTCGCCCAGGTCAGCACACCGGCCGCCGACTTAGGCGAAAATCCCATATCCACGACGATCTTCGGCACCCATTTCAAGATGTAATAGAAGCTGGTGACGTGGGCAAAATAGGCGCAGGTGATGACGATGGTGGTCGCCACCAGTCCCGGCCTGAATATATCGGCGAGCGACCGCCTGGCGGCGGCCGTCTGTGGGGCGGTAAGCGCGCTGGCCGGCGCGTGCCCGAAGCGTGCAAGCACGCGATTGATCTTGTCGAGCGCACCGGGCCCTCGGGCCCGGTCGAGGTAGGCAACCGATTCGGGCACCAGTGCCCACACCAGCGGCACGAAGGCGGCGGTGGCCCATGCGCCGAATGTAAAGACATCGCGCCAGGTGCCACCGCTCAGCAGCGCCTGCACGACGGTGCCGCCCACCACTCCGCCGAGCGGATAGCCAATTACCATGAGCGCCATCGCCAGACTGCGCCACCGCAGATTGGAGCACTCAGCGGCCGCTGCATTGATCGAGGCCAGCATCCCGCCGATCCCCACCCCGGTCAGCAGCCGGAAGACCAACAACGTGGTCACGTCGTGCGAGTGCGCGGCCCCGTACATGCCGACGGTCATGGCGACGAGGCAGCCGAGTATCGTCGGGCGCCGGCCGATCTTGTCGGCGACGCCGCCGAGCAGCACCGATCCGATCGCCATGCCCAGCAACTCGGTCGACAGCACCCAGCCCAGGGTGGCCTTGTCGACGCCCCATTCCCGCGCGATTCCGGGCGCGGCAAAGCTGATGGACAGGACGTCAAACCCGTCCATCGCATTCAGTCCCACCGTAATGATCACCGCCGCCCACTGCCAAAGACGCATGGCCCCGGTGTCAATGATTGATCTTGGGTCGTTGACCATGTTCCGTTCCCCGCGGCGGTCGTTATTCGTGGATCTGGGTGAGCAGATTGATCAGGGTGGCCACTTCCTTGTCGGTGAAGCGCGATTTGAGCCAATGCTCATGCTGCTGGATGGCGGACTTGGCCGTTACCAAGGCTTTGCGCCCGGAGGGCGTCAGATTGAGGGTCTGCTTGCGTCCATCACTCCGCGAGCGGCCGCGCACCAGATACCCCCTCGACTCGAGGCGATTGACGATGGCCATGGTCGTGGCTCGATCCATCCGCATCCGCTGAGCGAGGTTGGTCTGAGCAATATCGGGATGGTCATCGACCAGCCAAAGCACCGACACCTGTTTCTGCGTCAGGTCGAGGTGCGCGAAACTCTCGGTGAAATGCCGGTATACCGCCCCGTGCGCCAGGCGGATATGGAAACCGACGATATTGCGGATCTCGCCTATGTCTTCGTCACCCGCCACGTGTGGCGTTGTGATCGAAAGCGTCTCTTTCGGCCTTACCATCCGGCCCCCTATAATCGTCAGTATAGCTTACAAATTTATTCCAGCGAGCACTGCCATGGCCCACTACCCGGAATCCCCAAGCTTCACGGGCTTCAACGCGCCGTCCCGCCTGGAGGCCGACGCCTCCAATCTGGTGCACGAAGGCACCATACCGGCGCAGCTCAACGGCGCCTTCTACCGGGTGCAGCCCGACCCGCAATTCCCGCCGCGACTGGGCGATGACATTGCCTTTAACGGCGACGGCATGATCACCCGCTTCCACATTCACGATGGCCAGTGCGACTTCCGGCAGCGCTGGGCGCGTACCGACAAATGGCAGCTGGAAAGCGCCGCGGGCCACGCGCTGTTCGGCGCCTACCGCAACCCGCTCGGCGACGACCCGTCCGTCCAGGGAAAGATCCGGGGCACCGCCAACACCAACGCGTGGATCTATGGCGGCAAGCTGTATGCCCTGAAGGAGGATTCTCCCGCACTGGTCATGAATGCGGCCACGATGGCCACCGAGGGCTACACGCGCTTTGGCGGCAAGATGACGGGGCAGACATTCACCGCCCACCCCAAGGTCGACCCGCGGACCGGAAACATGATCGCCTTCGGCTACGCCTCAAGCGGCCTGTGTACCGACGACTGCACCCTGTACGAGGTGACGCCGGCCGGCGATCTGGTGCGCGAGTTCTGGTTCAAGATTCCCTATTACTGCATGATGCACGACTTCGCGATCACGGAAGACTACGCCCTCTTCCACGTCGTGCCCTCCATCGGCAGCTGGGAGCGGCTGCGCCAGGGACTGCCCCATTTTGGCTTCGATACCACCTTGCCCGTCTACCTGGGCGTGGTGCCGAGGCGCACTGCGGCCACGCCCCGTGACATCCGCTGGTTCAAGCGTGGCAATTGCTTCGCGAGCCATGTGCTCAATGCCTTCCAGGAAGGCACGACAATCCATCTCGATACTGCGGAAGCCAAGAATAATATGTTTCCGTTCTTTCCCGACGTGCACGGCGCACCCTTCAATGGCATGGAGGCCATGAGCTACCTGTCACGCTGGAGCGTGGACATGAGCGCCACCACCGAGCAATTCAAGAGTATTGAGCGGCTTACGCAAACCGCCGCCGAGTTTCCGCGTATCGACGACCGTTTTGCCGGCCTGCCCTATCGGCACGGCTGGCTGCTCGAGATGGACATGCGCCGGCCCGTCGAGCTGCGCGGCGGCAGCGCGGGCGGCCTGCTGATGAACTGTCTGTTCCACAAGGACCTGGCGACCGGCGAAGAGCAGCACTGGTGGTGCGGGCCGGTCTCGAGCCTCCAGGAAGCCTGCTTCATACCGCGCAGCAAGAGCGCTCCGGAAGGCGACGGCTGGATCGTGCAAATCTGCAATCGACTCGAGGAGCACCGCAGCGACCTGCTGCTGTTCGATGCGCTCCAGATCGCCAAGGGGCCGATTGCCACCATCAACATCCCGGTGCGCATGCGCTTCGGGCTGCACGGCAACTGGGCCGACGCGGCGGAGGTTGGCCTGGCGGCTTAGGCAGCGACTGGCGTCTACGGCCCGGTGCTAGATCGGCTCGCCGGCGCCGCGCGCGCGCGCAACCATCGTGGCCTCGTCGCGCATGACCCGCCGCGCGAGCACGAGCAGCAGCACTATGATCACCGGTGCGACCCAGTTGATGCTAAGGATAGCCGCCGCCAGGTTGCCGCCGTTGGCATCGGCCATCATGCCCACGACGAAGGGTCCAATCCCCAGGCCAAGGATGTTGGAGGCAATCACGTAGGTGCTCGAGGTTATCCCGCGCATGCGCGGCAAAACCTGTTCGTACATCACGGCATACAGCGGCGGCAGCCAGCCGGTCAGCACCAGACTGTAGGGCACGAAACGCAGGTAGAAACTGCCCGGATCCTTGGCCGCGTAGACCCAGAGTGCGATCAGTGGTGACAGGCCCAGCGCGAACAGCGTGACATAGACGCGCCCGACGCCCGGCAGGTGCCGCTGCACGCGATCCGACAACGGTCCGGCCACCAGCGGGCCGATTACGCCCATCACCGTTGCCACCATTCCAAATTGCAGGCCGGTGACGGTTGGTGATAATCCGTAGTGTTTCATCAGGAAGGATGGCGTGAAGCCCATGATGCCGTAGTTGATCATGGTCTGGAGCGAACCGATCGCAATGCACAGCAGCAGCGCCGGCGAGCGGGTGATCACCATATAGGCCGGCGCGTCCGAGTAGCGCAGGCTCTGCATGAGATTGAAGACCACGAACATTCCGAAGCCGACCACTGTCCACTGCAGCGCATGCGGGCTCACGCTCAACGCACCGAAATGCAGTGGCGGTCGGGGCGACAGGTGGCTGGTAAATCGCGTCAGCCACGTCATTGCCACGATCAGCAGCCCTAGCACGGCAGCATTCCAAAGCCAATCGCGAGTACTGGCCCTGCGCTTCGCCAGCGCCACCCAGTTGGACACGGGCGTCACCGAGCCCAGCACCGCGAAGCTGGCGCGGAACGGGTGCGGGTCGTGCACCGATACGATGCCATCCAGCTGACCCCGCTTGGGTTCGGCCATCCGTAACAGCAACGCGGCCACCACGAAGCCCGGAAGTGCCGCCACCAGGAACGCGAACTGCCAGCCGTGCAGTCCCCACGGCGCACTCACGCCCACATAACGATGGTCCCACCAGTCGGCCGCCACGCCGCCCACCATCAACGAGCAGCCCAGTCCGATGGCGATGGCCGCCGCGATCACCGCCATGGCGACGCCACGGCGCGCCTTGGGGAAGTGGTCGAAGATCAGTGAGTAGCCGGCCGGGTAGACCGCACCCTCGCCCATGCCGACGCCAAGGCGCGATGCCGCCAGCAGGGCGAAACCGTGAGCGAAGGCCGCCACGCCGGTCGCGATGGACCAGAATCCCAGCGCCAGCCCAAGCAAGCGGGTTCTTACCCAGCCGTCCGCCAGCCGCCCGAGCGGCAGGGAAAAGAGTGCGTAGAACAGCGCAAATACCGTGCCGTAGAGCAGCCCCATCTCGGCGTCGCCGATGTGCAGATCGGCCTTGATGCGAGGCGCGAGGATGGCGAGGATATTCCGATCCAACAGGCTCATGGCATTTGCGAGCGCGACCAGCGCCAGCGCATACCAGGCCGCCCGGCCGACGCGCGGTTCACTCACAGCTTGAACCAGCGCTCGGCGTTGGTCTGCATCAATTTCTTCTTCACCGCGAGAGGCACGTCGAGCAGATCGTGCGTGCGCACCTCGTCGGGTACAAATTGGTACGGGTAATCCATCGCGTACATCACCCGATCTTCGCCCAGTACGTCCTGCGCAAATTTGATTGCCGGCGCCCAGGCCATGCCGCTGGTGGTGATGAGCACGTTGGAACGCATGTATTCGGTGATGGTCTTCTTGAGCGGCTTCATGCGCGCGTAGCGCTGCGAGCGGACGCTGGCCTGGTGCATGTAATTGATCCGGTACAGCCAGAACGGCAGCGCCTCGCCCATGTGGCCCACCATGATCTGCAGATCCGGGTAGCGATCAAAGATGCCGGTGATGATCAGCCGCAGCAGGTGCATGCCGGTGTCCACTCCAAAGCCAAATATGGCGCCATCCAGTCCCACCTCCAGCATCGGCCCGATCATCGAATCCGGGGGCGAGGACGGATGGATGTAGAGCGGCTGCCCGGTGTCGGCGAGCGCGCGGAATATGGGGTCGAACTTTGCATCGTCCAGGTACTCCCCCTGCGTGTGACTGTTGATCTGGACGCCCTTGAAGCCCAGAGTGCGCGCGCCGCGCACGATTTCGCGCGCCGACCATGCGGGATCCTGGGGGGCGACGGTTGTCATGCCGATGTAACGATCGGGGTGCCGGGCGACGTGCTCTGCCAACAGGTCGTTGGCGCGCTGGGCGATGCCTCTGGCCTCCGCCAGGTCGGGTATCGGCTGCGCGCCGGGCGCGGTGAGCGCCAGGATCGCTTTGTCGATACCGGTGGCGTCCATGTTGCGGAGGCGCTGTTCACCCAGATCCAACAGCCCCTCGCGCACCTGGGTGGCACGCGCCGAAGTGCTCTGCCCGTAAAAACCCCACAGTGACACCAGGCCGCGGTCGGCGGTGCCGTTCTTCACCATGCGCAGGTAGGCATCGATCTGCTCGCGCGTGGCAAAGGCCTCTTCCGTGGCAATACGCAGGTAACCGCGGTCACCCCCGGTCTTGAGTTCGTGAGTCATGGGCTATCCTTCGTGAACGGTCTTGAGAACCATGCAGGCCATCACACCCTCCGGTCCGTTTTCATGGCCGTGGCCCGACCATTTGACCCCGCCAAACGGAGCGTCGGGACCGCCCAGCGTAATGGTGTTGATGCACAACATGCCGCTCTCGACCTCGCGCGCCAGCCGCTTCTGGCGCCTGGCGTCATTGGTCCAGCTATAGGCCGCCAGGCCGAAGGCGAGCCGATTGGCCTCGGCGATCATCTCTTCCTCGGTGCGGTAGCGGTTGATCGTCGCCACCGGTCCAAACGGCTCCTCGTTCATGATCTCGGCGGCAAGAGGCACCTCGGACAGCACCGAGGGCTGGTAGTAGAAACCCTGATCGCCGATGCGCTTGCCTCCGGTGTGCAGCTTGGCACCGGCCGCAACGGCGCCGCCAATCAACCTGTCCATCGCCACCGGCCGGCGCGGATTGGCCATCGGCCCCATCTGCATGTTCTCGTCCAGTCCACTACCGACTCGCAGCGCCGCGGCGCGCTCCACAAAACCATCGCGGAAGCGGGCGAACACGCCCTCCTGCACGATAAAGCGCGTGGGCGAAACGCACACCTGGCCGGCGTTGCGAAACTTCGAGCCCACCATGGTCGCGAGCACTTGATCCACGTCGACGTCGTCGAAAACCAGCACCGCCGCGTGACCGCCCAGTTCCATGGTGGTGCGCTTGCAGTCCTCGGCCGCCAGCCTCATCAGATGGCGGCCGACCGCAGTGGAGCCCGTGAAGCTCAGCTTGCGGATTATCGGCGACGCCAGCAGGTGGCGCGACACCTCATCCGGAACGCCGAACACCGCCTGCCCGGCCTCCTTGGGCAATCCGGCATCCAGCAGGCACTGCAGCACGGCCAGTGCCGAACCCGGGGCCTCCTCCGCCGCTTTGAGAATCACCGAGCAGCCGGCGGCGATCGGCGCGCCGAGCTTGCGCCCGGGATTGCCGATCGGAAAATTCCATGGGGCGACGGCGGCCACCGGCCCCACCGGCTCGTAGGTCACCGTCGAGCGCATGCCCGGCGGACGCACCAGCTGCCGCCCGTATATGCGCTCGCACTCGCCGGCAAAGAAGTCGAACAGCCCCACGTTCATCTGCACTTCGATGCGCGCCTCGGCGAGCGTCTTGCCCTCCTCCAGGGTGGCGATGCGGGCGATCTGCTCCTGGCGCTCCGCCATCAGGCGCGCGGCGCCGGCCAGCACGGCAGCGCGCTGGCGGGGACTCGCCGCGCGCCACAGCTGGAATCCGCGCTGCGCCGCCTGCAGGGCGCGATCCAGATCGGCCGCGTCGGCCAAGGGCAGCTGTCCCAGGATCTCGCCGGTCGCCGGGTTGACGACCGCGTGCGTGCGCCGACCACCGACCGGGATTCGCTCCCCGTCGATGAGCATATGGAGCTCGGGATAGTTCATGCGCCGACCTTGGCCTCCAAAGCCTCCAACCGCTCCACCTCGCGCCCGTAAGGTTTGATGCCGCGCGAGATGCTGTATGCCGCCAGCGGCATCAGGATCGAGGCCGTCAGCACGATCGACTTCCACAGCGCCGCGTCGGAGTGGAACACGCGCTGCGTGACAGAACCAATCAGCTGGCCGCCCATGGCGCCGAACACAATGAACATGAACAGGTAGATCGCCGTGACCTGCCCGCGCATGGCATTAGGCGTAATGCGCTGAATTGCGGCGTTTTGAGGGACCGCGGAGGCCAGTCCGCACATCCCCACGACGCCCAGGCAGGCGAGCGCAAGCCCTCCCGACGGCATGAGCGGTGCAATGATGCCAAACGGCGCGGCGATGGAGAACATGATGGTCGCCGCCCGCACATTCGCGTCCTTGTAGCGCTTGGCCAGCCACTCGACAAATACTGTACCGAGCGCTGCTCCGGCCAACCAGGACACCAGCAGCGTGAGCCCGAGCCACTTGCCGATTTGCGCTTCATTCCAGCCGTAGGTTCGGATCAGGAATGGCGCAAACCAGGCCTGCACGCCGAGCGATTGAGTGGCACTGAAGGCCAAGCCAATAAACAGAGGCAAGTAGGTGGCCTTGCGCGAACTGATCTCGTGCAAGACCGCCTTCACGGGTAAGGCCTTGCCGGCCGCGACCCCGCGTCGCGCCGGCTCCTTGGCCAGCAACAGCAGCACCGCGATCAGGAGTCCGGGAGCGCCCACCATCATCAGGACCCACTGCCAGCCGTGTATGGTCAGTCCGTGCCACTGGCTCACGGGCCACGCCGAAGCCATGCCAATCAGCTTTCCTCCAAAATAGGCGCCTAACGTCCCGCCGCCAATGAAGCCCAGCTGGAGAAAGCCAATGGCGCGCGGCAATTTGAGCGGCGGGAAATAATCGGCAAGCATCGAGTAGGCGCCGGGCGCATGGGCCGAGCCACCGGCACCCACCAGCATGCGGCTGCTGAACAGCTGCTTGAAACTCTGCGCGAGTCCGCCCAGCGCGGTGATCCCGCCGATCGCGGCGATCCCGCAGGCCAACACGATCTTGCGCGGGTAGATGTCCACGAGCCGCGCCATGGGAATGCCGACCAGCACGTAGAAGATGACGTTGGCCGGCCCAATCAGAAAACCCAGCTCCTCGTCGCTTAGGCCAAAATCGACCTTGATGCGCTGGGCCATCAGTCCGAATACGCCCGCGTCGAAGAAGTTGAGCATCGTCGCCAGTATGATGACCGCAAGGCCGTAGTAAGCGGCAGCGCGTGACGGCCACGGTTGCCCTCCCTGGGCCGCTGTCGCCACGGGCGCGGTACTCTCGCTGGTTCCCCCTGCCATTCTCGTTCTCCTTGGCCGAACTGGCTTTACAATTAGCAGATTGTATGTGTTAGATACAAGAAGGAAAGAACTCAATGCAGAATCTGCCCGGAAAGACGGCATTTGTGACCGGCGGTGCGAGCGGCATCGGGCTGGGAATCGCCAAGGCGTTGCTGGGCGCAGGGATGAACGTCGTCATCGCCGACATCCGCGGCGATCACCTGGAGTCTGCCAAGGGCGAACTAGGGAACGAGCAGCGCATCCTGGCACTGCAACTCGACGTCACCGACCGCGGCGCGTACGCGCGCGCGGCGGATGCGGCCGAAGCGCGCTTCCACAAAATCCATCTACTCTGCAATAACGCCGGCATCGCCGTGATCGGCCCAACCGAGCTTGCCACCTTCGACGACTGGGACTGGGTGATGGGCGTCAACCTGGGCGGCACCATCAACGGCATCGTGACCGTGCTGCCGCGAATCATGAAACACGGCGAGGGCGGGCACATTGTCAACACGGCTTCGATGTCCGGGCTGGTGCCGCATCCGGGAGCGACGCTCTACGGCACTTCCAAGGGCGCCGCGGTGCACATGATGGAATGCATGCGCGCCGAGCTCGAGCCCCAGGGGATCATCTGCTCGGCCTTCTGTCCGGGAGCCGTGCAATCAAACATCGCCGAGGCGGCCAAGACGCGTCCGGCGCGGCTCGGCGAGACCGGTTATGCCGAGGCCGATAAGCGCCGGCAGCGAGGCGGGAATTTCTTCCATCTGTTCCGGACCAAAGAGGAAATTGGCGCCCGCGTGCTTGAGGGGATCCTCAATGACGAACTCTACATCATGACCCACAGCGAATTTCGCCAGGGCGTGGAGGACCGCGCCAACGCCATGTGCGCTGCGGTGCCGAATTTGCCCGAGAATCAGGAGTATAAGAGCACCTTCAGTTTCCTGTTTCGCAACCCGATACACGCGGCCGAGATCGTCCGACAGAAGGGGCTGAAATCATGAAGGACTTTGCGGGGCGCACCGCGTTCGTAACCGGCGGCGCCAACGGCATCGGCATCGGCCTGGTTCGGGCGCTGCTGGCGGAGGGCTGCAATGTCGCCATCGCCGATATCCGGCAAAAATCGATCGACGCGGCGCTGGAGTCGCTTCCGGGCAAGAAGGTCATCGGCGTGCAGCTCGACGTGTCGTCGCGCACCGCAATGGCCAGGGCGGCCGATCAGGTCGAGGCCAAGTTCGGCCCGGTGAGCCTGCTGTTCAACAACGCTGGCGTCAACCTGTTCCAGACCAGCGAACAGTCAAGTTACGACGACTGGGACTGGGTGATGGGCGTCAACCTGCACGGCCCGATCAACGGCGTGTTGACTTTTGCGCCGCGCATGATCGCCGCGGCCAAGGGCGGATACATCGTCAACACCGCCTCGATGGCCGCATTCCTGGCCGCCGGCATGCCGGGCATCTACAACACCACCAAGTTCGCCGTGCGCGGTCTGTCCCAGTCGCTCAGAGCCAGCCTCGCGCCTCATGGCATCGGTGTCTCGGTGCTGTGCCCGGGACTGGTCAAATCCTACATCTATGCCAGCGCCGACGTCCGGCCGGAAGAGCTCAAGGGAGGCGCCCGCCCCGTGGATGCCGACGGCGTCAAACGTCTGGCGGACATCCACGAGTTCGGCATGGAGCCGGACGTGATCGCCGGGCGCGTGCTCGAGGCGATGCGCGAGGATCGCTTCCACATCTTCTCGCATCCCGAGTTCAAGGATGAACTCCGCGAGGTGTTCGATGAGGTGTTAGCGGACTTTCGCGACTATCCGGTCGACCCGGGGTACGAAAAGCGCACCGAATTCGAAAAGATGCGCCGCGACGGTTACAGGAAGCAGAGAAAGGGACTGAAGGCGAGCTAGGACCGGTGCATGCGCGTCAATGCACTCGACCACGTGAATATCATAGTCGCCGACCTAGAGGGCACGGCCCGCTATTACGCCGAACTGTTCGGGCTGGAACGACGCGACGCGCCCCCGCCCCTGACCCCGCGCAACGCCCAGTGGATGTACGACGCCGCCGGTCGCGCCGTCATACACATCAACAGCCTCGATTGCCCGCGGACCTTCGAGCGCGAGGTGCAGCCGGGTCCCACCGGAGCGGTGCACCATGTGGCATTGAACTGCACCGGCTACGCGGAAATGATCTCACGCCTCAAGCATCACGGCCGGCGCCATCAGCTCAATGAGGTCACGGCCGTCGGGCTGAGGCAGATCTTTACCCTGGACCCGAACGGCGTGCTGCTGGAGCTGAACTTCTTCGGCGATTAGCGGAGCGCGGACCCGCACCGCAGGTCGCGCGCTCAGCCGGCGCTAGCTGGGATGGGCAATGACCACCTTGCCGAACAGGTCCGGAGAGGACTGATAGCTGTAGGCAGCTCTGGCGTCAGCGAAGTCAAACACGCGATCCACCACCGGTTTGACTTTATGGCGGTCGATGAACGCGTTTAGCTCACGCGCCATCGCGACCGATCCGACGAAGATGCCCCGCAGGCTGGCGCCCTTGACCATGAGTGACATGGGGTTGGTGTCACCCTGCATGGACAGCACGCCGATTAGCGCCACTTCGCCGCCGAAGCCCACGGCCTGCAGCGACTGCTGCAAGGTGCCGAGCCCGCCCACCTCGACCACGTGATTGACGCCCCCGCCCGCGAGCTCCGCGGCCTTTGCGCCCCAGTTTGTCTCGGTCCGGTAATTGACGGTGGCGTCCGCGCCGAGACGGCGCATGCGCTCGAGCTTGGCCTCGCTGGAAGATGTCGCGATCACCCGCGCTCCGGCCGCCTTGGCGATCTGCAACGCCAGCAGCGAGACCCCGCCGGTGCCAATCAGCAGCACGCTGCTGCCGCGGGTCAGCGGGCGTATCCCCTTCATGAGCGCATTCCAGGCCGTGACGCCCGCGCAGGGAAGCGTCGCCGCCTCCTCAAAGCTGAGCGTGTCAGCCAGCTTGAGCACGCCCGCCTCGGGCAAGGCGACATACTCGGCCAGCATGCCCTTCGCAGGAGGAGCGCCCAGCGCGTCGCCGAGGGCTGGCGTGGGCGGGCCTTCCGTCCAACCCTGGAAGAAGGTGCCGGCCACCCGATCGCCCACCGCGATCGCCTTGACCTCCGCGCCGATCGCCTCGACCACCCCGGTGCCATCGGACAGCGGCGTGCAGGCGGCCTTGATGGGACCGCCGAAGTAGTGACCCTTGGTGATCGCCTGGTCGCGATAATTGAGCGAGTTGGCCCGCAGGCGTATCAGCACCTCACCCTTGCCCGCCACCGGCCTGGGCATCTCCTGCAGCTCCAGCTGATCCGGCGAGGTGCAGCCCGCCGGCAACCGCCAGGCCCGCATGCGTGGCGCGCTCATCGGGCGTGACCCGTAAAGGTACGCAGCGCCGGCGCCGTCCGGTCCTCGCCCGCGAGCGCGCGCGCGACGGCTGGACGCGCGGTCATGCGCTCGCGCCAGGCCACCATGCGCGGGCAGCGCGAGGCCACCGCCAGCTCCGGAAACATTCGCTCCACCATCATGCCGCACATGGAATAGAAGTTGATATCCGCGAGCGTGTAGGCGTCGCCCGCCAGCCATTCGGTTTGAGCAAGCTGCTTTTCCACCTTGTCGATGGCATAGACCACCTTCTCCACGGCGTAGGCCAGATCCGCCTCGCTGAATCCCGACCGTGCCGTCTTCCACTTCTTGCGCTGATCGGGGAGCGGTATCCGTTCCATGAGTTTCTCGAAGTCGCCGGTCTCAATGTTACGCGCGATGACGCCCACCATCCGGTGCCAGCCGTGCATCGACGTGTAGTTCATCACCTGCTCGTCCACGAATTTGTTCCAGTAGCGCATGCGTGCCGCGCCCACCGGATCGCGCGGCCGCAGCGGTATCGCCGGGAACACGTCCTCGAGGTACTCGTTGATGACGGTGGTATGGGTAATGATGTGGCCGTCATGGTCGAGCACCGGAACCTGCCCCTCCGGATTGACCGCCACAAACCATTCGGAATGCTGCTCGAACTTGTGCAGGTCCACGTAGACGCTCTGGTACTCGATGCCCTTCTCAAGCAGCGGAATCATCGACTTGAGCGAGTTGGCGGCCGGTTCGGCGTGGTAGTACTTGATTGACATGTTGGACCTATCTCGGTGAGTGGGTGCCTAGAATGCCGCCGTCGGCGGCGACGGCTTGCGCGGTGACATGGCTGGCCCGGTTAGACAGCAGGAAGCAGGCCAGTTCCGCGGCTTCGTCCGCGGTGCCGATCCGGCCCATGGGCACGCCCCTGCCGAGCATGGTGCGAATGGCCTCGGCCGAGGAGTTTGGATCGAGCTGCATCAGCATCGGCGTCTCAATCAGGCCCGGGATCAGGCAATTCACGCGCACGTTGTGCGGTGCACCCTCTACCGCGGCGGCGCGCGCCAGGCCCAGCAGGCCGTGCTTGGACACGACGTATCCGACGTTGTTCGGCATGCCGCGCTCGCTGGCGAGGCTCCCGGTGACCACGATGCTGCCCTGCTTGCGCTCGATCATGCCGGGCAGCACCTGCTTGATCGCCCAGAATACACTGACGAGGTTGGTGCGCAGCACGTCCTCGAAGGTGTCGTCCGGGTAGTTGCCCAGCGGCGCGAATTTGCCGCCGGTGCCCGCGTTGGCGAACAGCCCGGCGAGGGGCCCGAAGCTGTCCTCGGCCGCCGCCAGCGCCGCCCGCAACGCCGAGCGGTCCGCGACGTCCGCGGCGGCGTGCGCGGCAGTCCCGCCCTCGCGCGTGATCAGGGCCACGGCCTCGCGGAGCCTCGCGGCGTCGCGCGCCACCAGAAAGACTCTGGCGCCCCGGCGTGCCAGCAATCGCGCTGTCGCCAGGCCAATGCCGGTGGACGCTCCGGTAACCAGAATGTGGCCGCCGGAAAATTCACTCACGTCAATCCCAGCAGACGCGCGGCGTTGTCCTTCATGATGCCCGGCAACACCTCTTTCTTGAAACCGACCTCCTGGGCCGCCGCCAGCCACTTGTCGGGGCGCAGCAGCGGGAAGTCGGACCCGAACAGCATCTTTTTGCTCAGCAGGCTATTCGCGTACTGGATGATCTGCGGCTGAAAGTATTTCGGGCTCCACCCCGACAGGTCAATGAACACGTTGTCCTTGTGCAGTGCCATCGACAGGCTTTCGTCCACCCACGGCCAGCTCGGATGCGCGAGGATGATCTTCATGTCGGGGAAGTCGACCGCGACATCGTCGATCAGCATCGGCTGGCCCCACTTCAGGCGTACCCCGCCGCCGCCGCGCATGCCCGTGCCCATGCCCGAGTGTCCGGTGTGGAATATGGCCGGCAGCTTGTGCTCGGCGATGACCTCGTAGATCGGGTAGGCGACCGGGTCGGCCGGATGGATGTTCTGCATGATGCCGTGGAACTTGAAGCCCTTGACCCCATGGTTCTCGACCAGGTCGCGCGCCTCGCGCGCCCCCATCTTGCCCTTGCGCGGATCGACGGACGCGAAGGCGATGACGATATCGTCGTTCTTGGCCGCGTAATCGGCGATTTCGTAGTTGCTGACGCGCTTGGCGCCAATCGCGCTCTCGCAATCGACCGTGAACATGCAGAAGGCAATCTGCTGCTCGCGGTAGTAATTGATGATCTCCGGGATTTTGGGCCGTTCGCGCGGTGCCTTGAAGTAGCTCGAGGCCGCGTCGAAGTACTTGCCCATCACGGGATCCTCCGGATCGTGACAGGACACTTCGGCATGGACGTGCACGTCGATGGCACGGATCTTCGCCAGATCGATCATGCCGGTAGCTCGCCGCCGCCGGCCAGTCGCGACCCACGCCGGTGCACTGACTTTCTCATGCCAGCATCGATGAGGCGGTGTTCTTCGCCGCCTCGATCTCTGCGGCTCGATCGCGCTTGATGGGTACGTCGCGCCCCGCCTGCACCGCCGGCCGGCCGCCGACCACCTTCAACCACCGCTGCAGATGCGAAAACTCGTCGATCGTGACCCCGGAGTAATCGTACCCCGACACCCACGGCCAGAGCGCGATGTCCGCAATCGAGTAGTCGCCCGCGATGTACTCGTATTGGGCCAGCTGCGTGTCCAGGACATGGAACAGACGCGTGACCTCGCGATGATAGCGGCCAATGACCGAGTGCAGCTTCTCGGGAAAGTAGCGAAAGAAGACGTTCGCCTGGCCCATCATCGGACCGATCCCCGACTTCTGGAACATCAGCCACTGGATCACCCGGCTGCGGCCTTGTACGTCTTTGGGAAGAAACTTCCCGGTCTTCTCGGCCAGGTAGATAAGGATGGCGCCGGATTCGAACACCGCAAAGCCGTCGTCCACCAGCGTGGGAATCCGCCCGTTGGGATTGAGCTTCAGATACCAGTCGGACTTCTGCTCCTTGTGGGCGAAGTCGATGACCCTGACCTCGTAGGGCAGACCCATCTCTTCAAGCGCGATTGAAATCTTCCAGCCATTCGGCGTGGCCGCCGTGTACAGGGTGATCGCCATTAGTGGACTCCCAGCGCCTTGTCTTCGTTGGCGCGCTTGATGACATACAGACGAATCGACTCGATCTGCGGCAGGTCCAGGACTTTGGCAAAGCTCACCATGCCCCGATCGCTCAACACGCCCCCGTGCACGACGTTGGCCCAGGCCGCGCTGTCGTGCAGCAGGCCGGTGCGGCGCAGGTCCGGCAGCACGGTACTGCCGTACGCGGCGTCCCCATGACAGACTCCGCAGAAACGCCCGTAGTGCTGCGCGCCTTCGGCAATCTGCTCCGCGGTCCCGGTCACCGGAGGCGGATCGAGCGGCAAGCGCACCAGCGGCGGCTCGGGCGGCAGCTGGGCGGTGCCGCCGAGCTTGAACACCAGCAATCGCGAAATGTTGCGGATTGGTCCGGCCACTTCCGAGAGCACACCCGGAGCGAGCGCCCAGATGCCACCCCAGCCGGCCATTACCGCGACGTACTGCTCGCCCTTGACGGTGTAGGTGACCGGTGCCGCGATGATGCCGGTCTGCGCATTGGTGGACCACAGCTTGGTGCCCAGCGCCGCGTCGTAGGCCGCGAATTCCTTTGATGAATTGCCCTGGAACACCAGGCCGCCCCCGGTGGCGAGCAGGCCGCCATTCCAGGGCCCCTTAAAATCCACGCGCCAACGTGGCTGCTGCGTCACGGGATCCCAGGCGATCAGCGCGCCGCTCGTGGCCGCGAGCGCCGCCGCGCGAATCTTTGGATCGGCGGGCATGGCGGCGGCGGCGAAGTCGATACCGGTGTTGAAGCCCTGCGGTTCACTCGACCAGGGGGCCGCCGGGACGTACGGAAAGGCGGCCAGTTGGGCCGGGATATAGACCAGTCCGGTCATCGGGCTGTAGGCCATGGGCTGCCAGTTGTGGGCGCCGCTGGGCCCGGGCAACACGACGGAGGGTTTGCCGGTCTGGTCGATTCGCGCCTCGGGATTCTCGATGGGCCGGCCGCTCTGCAGGTCAATGCCCTTGGCCCAGTTGACGGGGACAAAGTTCTGCGCCGATATCAGCGCTCCGGTGGCGCGATCGATCACGTAGAAGAATCCGTTCTTCGGCGCCTGCATCAGCACCTTGCGGGTCTGCCCACCGAGCGTGAGGTCGGCGAGGATGATGTGCTGGGTCGCGGTGAAGTCCCAGGTCTCGCCCGGGGTGGTCTGGTAATGCCAGACGTATTCACCGGTCTTTGGCCTCAGGGCCACAATCGAGGACAGGTACAGGTTGTCGCCGCCGCCCGGCGACCGGTAGGCCTGGTTCCAGGGGCTGCCGTTGCCCACGCCGATGTACAGCAGGTCGAGTTCGGGGTCGTAGGCCATCGAGTCCCAGGCCGTCCCCCCGCCGCCGTGCTTCCACCACTCGCCTTTCCAGGTCGCCTCGGCGCGCTGCAGGTACTTCTCTGCATTGTTGCCCGGCCGGTCGGGCACCGTGTAGAAACGCCACAGCTGCTTGCCGTCATTGGCGTCGTAGGCGGTGACGTAGCCGCGCACGCCCATTTCGGCGCCGCCGTTACCGATGATGACCCGCCCGTCGATGATGCGCGGCGCGCCCGTGATCGTATAGGGAATCGAGGGATCCACCGTCATCGCGATCCACGCCGGCTTGCCGGTGTCGCGATCCAAGGCCACCAGGCGGCCGTCCAGGGTCCCGAGGTACAGCCGGTGGCCCCAGGCCGCCAGGCCGCGGTTGACCACGTCGCAGCACGCCCTGACGCCGGTGGCTCCGGGCACCTTCGGGTCGTAGTCCCACAGGAGCTTGCCCGACACGCCGTCGTAGGCCTTGACCTTGGACCAGGCGGTGGACACGTAGATCTTGCCGTCGATGACGAGGGGAGTGGCCTCCTGCCCCCGTGCGGTATCCATGTCCGCGTACCAGGCGAGCCCCAGTGATTTCACGTTCCCTTTGTTGATCTTCTCCAGCGGCGAGTACCGCTGCTCGTCGTAGGTGCGGCCTGTGGTCAGCCAGTCCTGGGTATTGCTGGCCGCCGCCACGAGCGCGTGTGCGTCGACCGTCGTCGGTGCCGCGATCAGCGCGGACGCGTCCGGCTTGCAGGACACCAGGAGGGCGGCGCCCGCCGCCAGGACAAACTGCGCTCGCATAGCTCTCCCTTCCTCAGCCCCAGCGGTTGATCTCGGGCCCGGGAGCCCAGCATTTCAACGGATCCCCGGCGGACGCCAGCGACAGCGCCCTCGCGACGGCCGCCCGCCCCTTGACGCGTTCCAGCCACGCGACAGTGCGCGTGGCGCCGGCGAATGCGGCCGGTACCAATGCCACCATGCCCGCCAGCCACGCATAGCTCTCCAGATCGGCGATGGTGAATTCACCCATCAACCAGTCACGCCGTTCGAGCTGCTGCTCGACCTTGCCGACGGCCTGGGTGATCTTGGCCCGGCTGTCGGTCAGCTTGTCCTCCGCGAACCGGCCCGCGGCGATCTCCTCCCAGCGCGCGCGCAGGTCGGCGCTGGCGATCTTGGCGAGTCGCGCGGCCGTGGCCCTGGGCGGATGCGCCTGGCAGCCCAGGTAAGCCGCGGCTGGCGCGGTCCGCTCGATCATCTGCCGGCACCAGGCCATGCACTGCCAGCGCGCGTAGGGGTCCGCCGGGCGCAGCGCGGTCCCGTGACCGACATCATCCAGATAGCAGGCGATGAACACCGAATCGCTCATCGCCTCGCCATCGACCACCAGCACCGGCCCCTCGCCTTCGACGCTCATCGCGACTTCGGCCTGCTGCGCGACGTCCAGCTCGTGCCGCTCGCCGGCCGCCAGCTGGATCAGCACGCGCCTGGCATCCAGCGACTTCTCGAACAGCGCCGCCAGCACGGTAAACGACGGGCCGTTGGGTTCGCCGTGGTAGAGGGTCAGGCTCAAGCGCGCGGCTCCCCGCCGATGTGCGGCTGCTCCAGAATGGCAACCCGCCGCACCATGCTGGTCCGGCCCAGCGCCCAGCACGCCTTGGTGGCCGGGCGCGCATAGATCGCCCGCAGCCAGCGCAGGATGTTGGGCGTCAGCTCGTCATTGGACAGCGCCGGTTGCGCCAGCGGCAGCGCGTAAGCGAGGTTGAAGCCGTTAGCGTCGGCCAGACTGTACTGGTCGCTGGCCAGCCACTCACGCTGGCCGAGCGCCGCCTCGAGCATCCGGATCCCGACGGCGACCCGCCGCTGCGATTCCTTCAGCTCCGCATCGCTGAACTGGCCGTAGATCGCCTTGCGCCAGGCGACGCGGCGCTCGGGCAGCGGGATGCGTTCCACCGCCGCCTTGAGCTCTTCAGGATCCTTCGAACGCACGGCGGGCCCGACGAACACGTTCCAGCCGATCATCGAAAAGCTGGGCCCGAGCCACTGGTCCATGAATTTCATCCACCACCGTATGCGCCAGCGGGCCACCGGGCTGGCGGGCATCAGCTTTGGACCGGGAAACGCCTCGTCCACATATTCCATGATGGCGGTGGATTCAGTCAGCACCAGAGTTCCATGCCGCATGGCCGGAATCGTACCCTGCGGATTGACGGCCAGGTACTCGGGCCGGTGCTGGTCGAAGTTGAGCAGGTCAAGATAATGGCTGTTGAAGGCCACGCCTTTCTCCATCAGCGCCAGCATCGGCTTGCCGGAATTGGCGTTGGGCTCCCAGTGATACAGCGTGACGTCGCTCATCAGCCCGGCCCGCGACGTTTGTAGGCGTTACATACCATTTGCGCAGTGTGACGCACCGGCCCGGATTGGTCTAGCGGTGTCATCCGGCGGCGACCCGCAGCTCGCGGCGCTCGGCCACCAGCGCCGCCCGCCGGCCGTGGAACAGGGTGTAGATCATGGTGCGCAGCCAGCGATTGCGCGGATCGGTGTGCAGCTTGTGGTGCCAGAACTGCCTGAGCTCGATGCGCGGCAGTTCGAAAGGCAGACCGACGACGCGCAGGTTCGTCGACGCTCTGGAAAAATAGCGCGCCAGCGGTTCCGGAACCGTCACCAGCAAGTCCGAGTGCGCCACGACGATCGGGGTACTGGCGAAGTGCGGCGTGGTCAGCACCACCCGGCGCTGAATTTTGTGCTTTGCAAGAAAGCGCTCGATGACCTCCTCGGTGCGGCTCTCCACGCGTACCACCGCGTGCTCCAGCTGCAGGAACTGCTTGATGGTGAGCCGGTTCGAGCCGATCGGGTGATCGGCGCGGATGAGGCCGGCGAACCCGTCGGTGAACAGCACCTGCTGGAAGCAGTTGCTCTTGAGCAGATCGGGGAAGTAGCCGATGGCCAGGTCGATGCCACCGCGTTCCAGCTCGTGGCTCACCTCGGGAGCGGGCAGGCTCACCGAGCAGACGGTCGTCTTGGGGCTCAGGGCCCGCAGGCGCTGCAGGATGGCGGGCAGAAAGACCACCTCACCGACATCGGACAGCGCCAGCCGCACCGGCCGATCGCTGACCGCGGGGTCAAACACTGGGGTGGCAATGATCTCGGCCTCGATACTGGCCAGCACCGCCTGTGCCGAGCGCACGATTCCCACGGCCCGGGAGGTGGGCTGCATGAGGTTGCCCGAGCGCAGGAACAGCGGATCGCCAAAGAACGTGCGGAGCTTGGCCAGGGCCGCGCTGACGGCCGGCTGGCTGCGCCCCAGTTTGACCGCGGCACGGCTGACGCTGCGCTGCTCATCGAGGGCCACGAGCACCCTGAGCAAATTGAGATCGAGCTCAGTCACGCCCCTTTATCCGTTATTCGTATACTGATAATTTATTCTATCCCATTGCCAGATACACCGTACAAGCGCAGGATCAGCCTCCGCAGCCGCCGCTCCATTTTACGATCCATCCACAGGGGAACTCGCACCGATGAGCCAGCCCAACCTCGAAAGCCTCCTGCAGGCCTCCGGCAACCCGGTCAAGATGCTGCGCAACTCGCAGCTTGGCGCCTATGTCTATCCGGTGGTACCGAGCGAGTTCAGCAACTGGCGCGATGAGCAGCGCGCCTGGCGCGAGAGCGCGGTGCTCTTTGACCAGTCGCACCACATGGCGGAACTCACGGTCAGGGGCCCGGACGCTGCCAAGCTCATGTCCTACTGCACCATCAACAGCTTCCAGAATTTCACGCCGGGAAAAGCCAAGCAGATGGTGCCCTGCAGCTATGACGGCTACGTGATCGGTGACGGCATCCTCTTTTACACCGACAAGAACGAAATGCTGTTCGTTGGCCGCGCCCCGACCGTCAACTGGCTGCAATTTCACGCCTCTACGGGCGGGTACAAGGTCGATGTGATCCGTGACGATCGCTCGCCTTCGCATCCGCGCGGCAAAGCGGTGACACGGCGCCACTATCGGTTTCAAGTGCAGGGTCCCAACGCCGCCCAGGTGCTGACCAAGCTCAACGGCGGACCGCTCCCGGACATCAAGTTCTTCAATTTTGACGTCATCAATGTCAAGGGACGCAAGGTGCGCGCGCTGCGCCATGGCATGGCCGGTGCGCCGGGCCTTGAAATCTGGGGCCCTTATGCGGAGAGCGATGAAATCCGCGAAGCCATCCTCGAGGCCGGCCGGGACTTCGGCCTGGTCCAGGTCGGATCGCGTGCCTATGCAAGCAACACGCTCGAATCGGGGTGGATACCTTCCCCATTGCCCGCGGTGTACACCGGCGCGAAGATGAAAGCCTATCGTGAGTGGTTACCGGCGGCGGGCTATGAGGGCACCGGCTCGATCGGCGGAAGCTTTATCTCCGACAACATCGAAGACTACTACCTCGATCCTTACGAGCTCGGGTACGGGCCGTTCGTCAAGTTCGACCACGATTTTGCCGGTCGCGAGGCGCTGGAAAAGAAGGCGCAGCAGCCGCACCGCAAGAAGGTGACCTTTGAATGGCACGGCGAGGACCTCGCCAAGATCTACGCCTCGCTGTTCGTTCCCGGCCAGGAACCCTACAAGTTCTTTGATCTGCCAATCGCCAACTACGCCTCTTCATCCTTCGACAAAGTCACCAAAGGCGGCAAGACGGTGGGATTCTCGATGTTCGGCGGCTACAGCTACAACGAGCGCTGCGGGCTGTCGCTGGGCGTGGTCGATCCGGATATCAATATCGGCGACGAGCTCACCCTGACGTGGGGTGAGGAGAATGGCGGCACCAAGAAGACCACCGTCGAACGCCACCGCCAACTCGAGGTGCGCGTTAAGGTTTCCCCGGTACCCTACGCCCGCCCGGCACGCGAGAGCTATCAGGAAGGTTGGCGAAGCCGCTCGGCCTAAACCGCCACTGCGGCGCGCAGGACTTTGCAGCGTAACATCGGGCCTCGCGCCTCGCCGTGGCTCGCGGACCTGCGGCAACCCGTAAAGAGCGTGGGTACGCCTGAGCGCTGCAGCCGGCGCCCTGCCGGTTGAATTCGAGCTGCTTGTTTGCCCCTGCAGCGCCGCAGTGAAGGCGGCCCGCAGCGAGTCCGTGTCGCGCCGGGCCCCTGCGTTGAACTGATCGGCGATCGACCGGGTCTTGGTCACCAGGGTCAATTTGCCCTTGACCGCATTTGCATAATTATGCAAACTTCGTGCATGTTTATGCAGAGGCCACTACATTGAACGACCAACAACTGCAGAGCCGGCGCGAGGCGATCCTGGGAATACTCGGCGATGGCACCGTGCGCCGGCAGTCGGAGCTCACGCAGCTGCTGCGCAGGCGCGGCTTCGCGGTCACGCAATCCTCGATCAGTCGCGACTTGCGCGAGCTGGGAGTACTCAAGGCGAGCGGCCGCTATCTGGCGCCGCCAGTCGAGACCGCGCGCGCCAACGGCAATTTTGATGCCCTGGCGCAATTCGTGCGCTCAGCGCGGCCGGCCGGCGCCGCGCTCACCGTCGTGCGCACCAGCACCGGTGCGGCGCAGAGCGTGGCCGTGGCGCTCGACAAGGCGGCCTGGCCGGAGGTCGTGGGCACCATTTCAGGGGACGACACGATATTCATCGCGACTTCTGATGGCCAGGCGCAACGCAAGCTCCTGGCGCATCTGCACGAGCACTTTGGAATCTGAAAGCATGAATAGTGCCGCAACCGCGGGCGCGAAGCCCATCGTGCTCGCCTATTCCGGTGGTCTGGACACCTCGTTCCTGGTGCCCTGGCTGACCGAGCAGTACCAACGGCCGGTGATCACTGTGACTGTCGATACGGGCGGAATCGACGCCGCGGCGGCAGCAACCTTGCGCGAGCGAGCCCTGGCCTTGGGAGCTGCCGAGCACTATCAGATCGACGCGCGGGCCGACTATTTCGAACAGGTGCTGCGCTTGCTGATCATGGGCAATGTGCGCCGTGGCCAGCTCTACCCGCTGTGCGTCGGTGCCGAACGCGTCATGCAGGCGCAGACCATCGCGCTCATGGCTCGGAAGCTCGGCACCCAGTCCATCGCCCACGGCTGTACCGCCGCGGGCAACGACCAAGTGCGCTTCGAAGTGGCCTTGCGCACCTTGGCGCCGGAACTGGAAGTCATCGCGCCGGTTCGGGACCGCGCCTTCAAGCGCCCGGAGGAACTCGAGTACCTGCAATCCCGACGGCTCCCGATACCGCCCTACGGGTCGGCCTATTCGACCAACCGCGGCCTGTGGGGCGTCACCATCGGCGGTACCGAAACGCTCACCTCCAAGGGCAGCATTCCCGAGAGCGCCTGGGTGCTGTCCAAGAATGCCTTCACGCACCCGACCGCGCCGCAGCAGCACACCCTGCGCTTCGAGCAGGGGCGCCCGGTAGGGCTCGACGGCGAAACGCTCACGCCCGTGGAGGTGATCGAGCGGCTCGAAGCCTTGGCAGCACCGTTTGGCATCGGGCGGGGCATACACCTGGGCGATACCATCATCGGCACCAAGGGCCGGGTGGCTTTCGAGGCGCCGGCGGCCGAGGTTTTGCTCACCGCCCATCGCGAGCTCGAGAAGCTGGTGCTGACGCCGCGCCAGCAGCGCGTCAAGGAAACGCTCTCGCTCTCGTACGGCGACTGGGTCCACGAGGGCCAGTTGCTCGACCCGGTGTGTCGCGACATTGAGGCCCTGCTGGTTTCCTCGCAGCAGCGCGTCAGCGGCGACGTGCACGTGCTGTTTCGGCCGGGCACAGTGTTCGTGGAGGGCGTCGAGTCGCGCTACTCGCTGATGAGCGCTTCAAAGGGGGTCTACGGGGAATCGGCCGGCGAGTGGTCAGCCACGGACGCCCTGGGTTTTTCAAAGATCGTGTCGCTCCCGGGCGTGTTCCACCGTCGGGCCGGAGAGCTGGCCGTACAGAATCTGGTCGAAGTCCCGGGTCGTCCATGAAGACTGTGGGCGTCGACAAGATTGCCTCGATCACCCAGGCCTGCGCGCTCGGTCACGAGCTGCGCATTGCCGATGAGATCCCGTCCGAGGAAGGCGTGGTGATCGTCGCCGAGATCCTTAACAACAAATCCACCTACAACACCCTCGAGCTGACCAGCGGACGCATGGCTCTGGTCGCCAAAGGCGACATCGTCGTCGGCGCGCTGGGACCCCGCAAGGCGCTGTTCGGGTACTCGGGGCACGTGCCCGACTCACTCCGCCCTGGCGACGTCATCCAGATGCTCAACATCGGCGGGGTCATGGGCCTTTGCGACTCGGTGACGCCCGACAAAGGTAAGCCCTTTGATTGCCGCGTGCTGGGCGTGGTGCTGCAGTTTCCTTACCTGGGCGAGCGAATCGGGGTGCCCGCGCGGGTGGGCTTCCGGCGACTGAATAGCGCCGCACCACTGGACTCACGTGGCGTGCCGGTGGTGGCGCTGGCGGGAACCTGCATGGAGGCCGGGAAGACCGCCGCGGCGGCCGCAATCATCTCACGCATGCGGCACCGGGGCCTCGTGGTCGATGCCTTCAAGGCCACGGGCGTATCGCTGCGACGCGACATCATGGCCTTCGAAGACGCCGGTGCGCGCAAGTCGATGATCTTCACCGACCTGGGGGTCGTGACGACCTCGGCGCGGACCGGCCCGGCGTTGACGCGCACCATGCTGACCGAACTGGCCGCCGGCCGACCCGACGCCATTGTCTTTGAACTCGGCGATGGCCTGCTCGGCACCTACGGCGTCGACGCTATTCTCAGCGATGAGGGCATCCGCGGCGCCATTACCGCCGTCGTGCTCTCGGCCAATGATCCGGTCGCCGCCTGGGGCGGCGTCAAGCTGCTGCGCGAGCGCTTTCACATTGAACCGAGCCTGGTGACGGGCCCATCGACCGATAACCAGGTCGGGGTCGATATTATCGAGCAGCAGATGAAGGTGCCGGCGATCAACGCCATCAGCCACCCGGCGGCCCTCGGCGATGCGATCATCGACTCCATAGGCATGGGTACGCGCGCCACTCCCGCGCGCGTGGCCGAGTAGTCCCCTTGACCCCTGTGCCCGCCATCGTGCTCGGCGGCACCGGTTATGTGGCCGGCGAATTGCTGCGCCTGATCGCCGGCCACCCGCACCTGGAGCTCGCCGGTGCCATGTCGGAGGGGAGGAGCGGTGAATCGGTGGCTGCCGCCTTCCCCCATCTCGCAAGCGTCTATGGAAACGAGGTCTTCAAATCGCGCCAGCAGATCGATGCCATCCTGCGGCGTGAACGGACGCCGGCCATTCTCGCCGCGGCACCACACGGGGTCTCGGCCACGCTGATTGATTCCCTGCTTTCGACCGCGGAGCAATCCGGCCACTCGCCGCGTGTGGTCGACATCTCGGCAGATTTCCGTTACCCCACTGCGCAGGAGTATGCGGCCGTGTATGGCCGGCCACATGGCGCACCCGCGCGCATTGCGCAATTTAGCTGCGCGGTGCCCGAACACATGGGTGAGATCAAGACCCCGCACCTGGCGCATCCGGGGTGTTTCGCCACCACCATTCTGCTGGCCGCCGTACCGCTCCTGGCGCTGGATTTGATTGAACCGCAGCTATTCGTGTCGGCCGTCACCGGTAGCACGGGCTCCGGGCGAACAGCTACGGCCGTCACCCATCACCCGCATCGCCACAGCGATTTCTATGCCTACAACCCCCTCACTCACCGCCATACGGCCGAGATTTCCAATTGTGCGCTGGCCGCCACCGGCACTAGCGCGCACTTTGCCTTCGTGCCCCACTCGGGCCCGTACGCGCGCGGCATCCATGCTACGGTTCAGGCCAGCCTGAAGCGGCCATTGGCACAAGAGCAGCTGATGGCACGCTTGACCGATTTCTACGCGCACTCGCCATTCATCCGCGTGGGCGAGAACCCCCCGAGACTGAAGGACGTGGTCGCAAGCAACTATGCGCGGCTCGGCGCGTACACCGACGGCCGCACCGTCGCCGTAATGAGCGTTGCCGACAATCTGAACAAGGCCGCAGCCGGCGGAGCGCTGCAATTGCTGAACCGAATGCTGGGCTTTCCCGAAGGCACCGGATTGACGGCGCCGGCGGCGGGCTGGACTTAAATCTATGCACGCCAAGCTCGATCCACACTCGCTGCCCGCTGCGCCCATGAAGCGCTTCATTGATCTTGCCGAATTGGGCGTCGCAGGGGTGCAGGAATTGGTTGCGCTCGCAAAGCGCCTTGAAGTGCACCCGGAGCCACAGGCGCTGGCCGGCAAGGTGCTCGGGCTCCTCTTTATGAACCCGTCGCTGCGCACGCTGGCCTCGTCTCAGTCGGCCATGGCAAGGCTGGGGGGCTCCTCCTTCGTAATCACGCCTGGGCAGGGCACCTGGCAGCTTGAGACCCGTGATGGCGTGGTCATGCGAGGTGCCGCGGCCGAGCATGTCCGCGAGGGCTTGCCGGTGCTGGCCTCCTACTGCGACGCGCTGGGCATCCGGGCGTTTGCCGACGGCCAGGATCTTGACGCCGACCTCGCTGATACCAGGTTCAACGCGATGGCCGCCTTGGTCGACCGACCGCTCATCAATCTTGAGTCGGCGATCAATCATCCCTGCCAGGCGCTGGCCGACTGGAAGACGCTCGACGAATTGCCGGGTACCGGTCGCAAGAAATTCGTGCTCAGCTGGGTCTCACACCCCAGGGCGCTGCCGCTGGCCGTGCCGGCGGCGACGGTCCACATGGCGGCCATGCGCGGCATGGATGTGGTCGTGCTCAGGCCGAAGGGCTATGAATTGCCAGCCGCCATTATGGAGCGTGCCCGCCAGGCGGCGGCCGCCAGCGGTGGGACGCTCCGTGAGACGGCAGATCGCG
Source organism: uncultured Gammaproteobacteria bacterium (assembly GCA_963707115.1). Classification (GTDB taxonomy): domain Bacteria; phylum Pseudomonadota; class Gammaproteobacteria; order Steroidobacterales; family Steroidobacteraceae; genus FEN-1191. The sequence goes on along the minus strand of CAVPOP010000005.1, from coordinate 1,059,600 downwards.
CCGCCGCAATGGCCGGCGCGCATGTGGTCTACGCCAAGGAATGGGGCAGCGCCGCGCACTACGGCGATGAGCCCGCCGAGCAGGAACTGCGGCGGCCGCTCCAGGACTGGTGTGTGCACAATGACTGGTTCACGCATGCCGCCCGCGACTGCATTCTCATGCACTGCCTGCCGTTGCGGCGCAACTCGGCGGTCGCTGACGAGGTGCTCGACAGCCCTCGCAGCGTCGTCTTGCGGCAGGCCTACAACCGCCTGCCAGCGCAGATGGCGGTGCTGCACCGCCTGCTCAGACCCTAGTCGCCATCGCCCAAGTTACGGCCCCGAGGGTCCTCAAGCACTCATGAAACTGCACCGCGCCGACCAACTCGCCACTATTCGCGCTTTGCGTGCCGCCACGCCCTACATCCGCATGTACAAGGGCAAGATCTTCGTCGTCAAGGTCGGGGGCGCGGTGTTCGCTGACCCGGAGCTGACTTTCGCACTCATGGAACAGATCGCGATCCTGCATTACCTCGGAGTGCGTGTCGTGATGGTGCACGGCGGCGGGCCGCAGCTCACCGAGGTGATGCAAGCCATGGGCGTGCCGACCCGAATGGTGCAGGGTCGGCGCATTACCGACGAGAAATCCATCGACGCGACATCGATGGTCCTGAGCGGGCTGATCAACACGCGGATCCTGGCCATCTGCCGCAACCTGGAGATCAACGCGGTCGGGCTCTCTGGTGTCGACGCCGGCCTTGTGCGGGCGCATCGCCGTCCACCGTCAACATTGCATGCCGGCGATACCGAGACGGTCGATTTTGGATTCGTCGGCGATATCGATCGCATTGACACCAGCGTAATCTGCACCCACTTGGACAACAACCTGATGCCGGTCATCAGCCCGTTGTCGGCCGATGCCCGGGGGCAGCTATTGAACATCAACGCCGATACTGTAGCCGCGGCCATAGGCGCGGCGCTCCAGGCAGAGAAACTGATCCTGTGTACGGGTGCGCCGGGCATACTCGATGACCTGGCCAAATCGGGCTCGGTGGTCTCCTATACGGACCTAGCCGGCCTCAACCGGATGCTTGAGGCCGGCAAGATCGTGGCCGGCATGCTCCCGAAGGTCAAAGCGATCGATGCGGCGATCCGAGGTGGCGTGCGGCGGGTCCACGTGATCGGCTACCGCTCGCCCGACAGCATCCTCGCCGAAGTGTTTACCAACGAAGGGACCGGTACACTCATCGTCGCCGATACCGAAGTTCTCACCAGCGCCGAGCAAGCCTCGGCGAATTCCTGAAGAGTATCGATGTTCCCTACCAGCTTCGCAACACCGCTTCGGACGCGCGCCCTCGCCAAGACGCGCCGGCGCGCCTTGGCAACATCCATCGGCCACGCATGCGCGGCTGCCCAATGAGCAGACTTTGGGACAAGGGGGCGCCGCTGGACGAGGCTGTGCTCCAGTTCACCGCCGGCGAGGACCACGCGCTCGACGAACGCCTGGTGGCCTCCGATGTCCGTGCATCGATTGCCCACACCGAAATGCTCAAGGCACAGGGACTTCTGGACGCGACCGATGCCGCCGCCATTTGCGCGGGCCTAAGCGCGCTGGGCGCCGAGCACGCTCGCGGCGAATGGCACATCGAGCTCGCCGACGAGGACGGCCAGACCGCTCTGGAAACCCGGCTGACGGCCCGCATCGGCACACCGGGCGCGCGGATCCATCTCGGGCGCTCACGAAATGACCAGCTGCTTACCGCGCTGCGCTTGTACATGCGTGAGGCCCTGACCGAACTCGCCACTGATGCCGAAGCGGCCGCGGCGGCGCTTGACCGGCTGGCCCAGCGTCAGGGAACGATTCCCCTGCCCGGCTATACCCACATGCAACAGGCCATGCCGAGCTCGGTCGCACAGTGGGCGGGCGGATTTGCGGCTGAACTGCGTGATGACGCTGACGGCCTGCGTGCGGTGCAGCGGCGTACCGGAAAGAATCCGCTGGGTTCGGCCGCCGGTTACGGCACGCCGGGACTGGAACTTGATCGCGCCGCTACCACGCGCAGCCTGGGGTTTGACTGCGTTCACGAACCGGTCACGGCGGTACAGCTGTCGCGTGGCAAGGCCGAGGCACAGCTGCTATTCGAGGCAACCCTGCTGATGCAGGACCTCGGCCGGCTGGCCGCCGACCTGTTGTTGTTCTACACCCAGGAATTTGCCTTTGTTAATCTGCCTGACGCCTTCACCACGGGTTCTTCGATCATGCCGCAGAAGCGCAACCCCGATGTTTTCGAGCTGCTGCGCGGCCGCGGAGCCAGCGCGCTTGGTTGCCTCACCGAAGCGCTGACGGTCTACGCGAAACTCCCGTCGGGCTATCAACGTGACCTCCAGCTGCTCAAGGCGCCATTGTTCCGCGGAATCGACCTGTGCCGGCAAAGCCTGGCAATCGTCGTACCGGCACTCGACGCTGTGCGGTTCCAACCCGGGCGGGTCAAGATTGATCCGGCGGTACACGCCACCAGCGACGCCTACGCGCTGGTGGTCAACGAAGGCATTTCGTTTCGCGACGCCTACCAGCGGGTGGCCGCCCATCTCGACAAACCGACCCGCTGAGTCCGGAACCATGGCCCAACCCGCAGACAAGCCCAGTGTGCGCACAGACCTCAGCAGTCTGCCGCCGGCTGCAAGCGGGTCTGCGAGCGTGACGAATCCCGGCACGTCGCGCAATCAGGGTCCCCGCGCTGTAAGAGCGGTGCGCAACGATCCGCGCAAGCGGCTCGGACCACCGCCGAAGCAGGGCCTGTACGACCCCAGGTTCGAGCACGAATCCTGCGGGGTAGGCTTTGTGGTCGACATCAAAGGCCGGAAGTCGCACCGCATCGTGCAACAGGCCATCGAAATGCTGCGGAACCTCGACCATCGCGGCGCCAGCGGCTGCGAAGCCAACACCGGCGATGGCGCCGGCGTGCTGATGCAGATGCCGCACACCTTCCTGGTGGAGGCCTGCAGGAAGGCGCGCATCGCGCTGCCCGACGTCGGTCAATACGGCTGCGGCCTGGTATTCCTGCCACCCAAGGCCGCCACGCGCCGCAAGCTCGAGGAGCAGTTCAGTCACATCGTGCAATCGACCGGTCTCACATTGTTGGGGTGGCGTACGGTACCCACGGTCAATGCTTCGCTTGGAGAGACGGCGCGGGACAGCGAGCCGTTCATACGCCAGGTATTTATTGGCCGACCCGCCGGACTCGCCGACGACCTGGCCTTCGAGCGGCTCCTCTATGTGGTGCGCAAGCGCGCCTACAACGAGATCCGTACCTCGACTATCGATGGAGCTGAATATTGGTATGTCGCCAGCCTCTCGTACAAGACTCTGGTCTACAAGGGCATGCTGCTGACTGAGCAGCTGCCGCAATACTTCCAGGATCTGACCAACCCGCTGGTGGAATCGGCAATTGCGCTGGTGCATTCCCGCTTCAGTACCAATACGTTTCCGAGCTGGGATCGGGCTCACCCGTATCGCTATGTGGCTCACAACGGTGAATTCAATACCGTTCGCGGCAACATCAACTGGATCAAGGCGCGCGAGTCCCTGTTCGCATCGCAACTGTTCGGCGACAAGATGCGGGACCTGCTGCCCGTGGTAAATCCAAACGGCAGCGACTCGGCGATGTTTGACAATACGCTTGAATTATTAGTGTTGGCGGGCCGCTCCCTGCCGCAGGCGCTGATGATGATGATTCCGGAGCCATGGGCAGCACACGAGACCATGGACGACGCGCTGCGCGCCTTCTACCAATACCACTCCTGCCTCATGGAACCCTGGGACGGTCCAGCGGCAATCGCCTTCACCGACGGCAGGCAGATCGGCGCCATGCTTGATCGCAATGGCCTGCGTCCCTCGCGGTACTACGTCACCAAGGACGATCTGGTCATCATGGCCTCTGAAGTCGGGGTCCTTGATATTCCCCCCCAAGACGTCGTCCGTAAGGGCCGTGTGCAACCGGGCCGGATGTTTCTGGTCGACACCGAGCAGGGCCGCATCATCGAGGACGATGAGATCAAGCGCGCAGTGGCCGGCGAGCGCCCGTACCGCCGCTGGCTCGATGAGAATCTGGTGACCATGGCAGCCCTGCCTCCGGCGGACCCTCCTCCGAGGATGGACCGTGACACCCTGCTCCGGCGGCAGATTGCCTTTGGATACACCTTCGAGGACCAGCGCCTGCTCATCGGGCCCATGGGTCGCGAGGGAGTGGAGGCGGTCGGATCCATGGGCAACGACACGCCGCTGGCCGCGTTATCAGCCAAGCCCAGGTTGCTGTACGACTATTTCAAACAGCTGTTTGCACAGGTGACCAACCCCCCGCTCGACTGCATACGCGAAGAGCTCATCACTTCGCACGAGATGTTGATCGGACCCGAGGGCAATATCCTGGAGCCGCGCCCGGAGGATTGCCGGCAACTCGCCCTCGGCGGGCCCATACTCACTAACGAGGACTTTGCGCGCCTGAGATCCATGAGTCTGCCCGGATTCAGGGTTGGCATCCTGCCGATACTGTTTCGCGTGCAGCGTGGCGAGGTCGGCCTAGTCAAATCTCTCGAGGAACTGCGCATCATGGCGCGGCGCATGATCGAGGAAGAGGACGTCAACGTCCTGATTCTGACCGATCGCGGCATCTCCCGCGACTTTGCGGCCGTGCCCGCCCTGCTCGCCGTGGCCGGCCTCCATCACTACCTGACCCGCCAACAGCTGCGCACACGCGTGAGCCTGGTACTTGAAAGCGGTGAGGCACGTGAAGTCCATCATTTTGCGCTGCTGATCGGCTATGGCTGCAGCGCAATCAACCCGTACCTGGCCTTCGATACCCTGGACGAGATCATCGGCAGCGGCCAGCTCCCTGACCTTGACCACGGCCAGGCCTGCAGGAACTACGTCAAGGCGTCGATCAAAGGCGTCGTCAAAGTGGCCGCCAAAATGGGCATCTCGGCCATTCAAAGCTATCACGGAGCGCAACCGTTCGAGGCGATCGGACTCCGGCAAGATCTTATTGATGACTACTTTACTGGCACCCCCTCGCGAGTCGGGGGCATCGACGTAGGGGTCGTGGCTAAGGAAGTGCTAATGCGCCACCGTGCGGGGTTCGGCGATCGCGACCTCGCGAGCGAGGAGCTTGAATCTGGCGGCAGGTATCAGTGGCGCGCGGATGGCGAGCATCACCTTTTCAACCCGGAATCGATTCACCGGCTGCAGAAGGCCGTCCGCACTGGAAATTATTCCACCTACAAGGCATACGCCGAACTCATCAATGACCAGTCACGTCAGCTGAGCACGTTGCGCGGCCTGCTCGATCTGAAGCCAGGCGAACCCGTGCCGCTGACGGAAGTCGAGCCGATTGAGAGTCTCGTCAAGCGCTTCAAGACCGGCGCGATGTCATACGGGTCGATCAGTCAGGAGGCGCACGAAGCGCTGGCTGTCGCAATGAACAGTATCGGCGGCAAGAGCAACACTGGTGAGGGCGGGGAGGATCCGCGTCGTTACCCGCTGCAGTCCAATGGACAGTCTGCCAATTCCGCCATCAAGCAGGTGGCATCGGGGCGATTCGGGGTGACCAGTGAATACCTGATGAGCGCCCGCGAGCTGCAGATCAAGATTGCGCAAGGCGCCAAACCCGGCGAGGGTGGGCAACTCCCTGGCAGCAAGGTGTATCCGTGGATTGCCAGCACACGCCACACCACGGCCGGCGTGGGCCTGATCTCACCGCCCCCTCATCATGACATCTACTCGATAGAGGACCTGGCCGAGCTCATTCACGATCTGAAGAACGCCAACCGCAATGCGCGCATCAGCGTCAAGCTCGTTGCCGAGGTGGGTGTCGGCACCATTGCCGCGGGAGTAGCCAAGGCGCACGCGGATGTCGTTTTGATCAGCGGACACGACGGTGGCACCGGCGCCGCCCCACAGACCTCAATCGCGCATGCCGGGTTGCCCTGGGAGCTGGGCCTGGCGGAGACGCACCAGACCCTCGTGCTCAATAATCTGCGAAGCCGCATCGTTGTTGAAACCGATGGCCAGCTCAAGACCGGACGCGACGTAGTCATCGCCGCGCTGCTCGGCGCCGAGGAATTTGGTTTCGCGACCGCACCCCTGGTGAGTCTCGGCTGCCTAATGATGCGCGTCTGCCACCTCAATACGTGCCCAGTGGGAGTCGCGACTCAAGACCCCCGTTTGCGCGAGCGCTTTTCGGGAAAGCCCGAGCACGTGGTTAATTTCATGCGTTTCATTGCGCAAGACATGCGCGAAATCATGGCGCAACTGGGATTCCGCACCGTCGAGGAAATGGTCGGGCGCGTTGATCGCCTCGAACCACGTCAGGCCATTGCTCACTGGAAGGCACGCGGCTTTGACTTCAGCACTATCCTCTACCAGCCAGACGTCGGCGATGGAATCGGCCGTCACCAGCAGACCACGCAGGAGCACGATCTGGAGCTGTCGCTTGATTTGACGACGCTCCTGGATATATGCCGGCCGGCGATCGAACACGGTACGCAGGTGAGTGCCGAACTGCCGATCCGCAATGTGAACCGGGTGGTCGGCACGATTACCGGCAGCGAGATCACCCGCCGCTACGGTGCCAAGGGATTGCCCGCTGACACAATCACGCTTACCTTCATCGGATCGGCCGGCCAAAGCTTTGGCGCCTTCTTGCCACGCGGCATGACGCTGCGTCTGGAAGGCGATGCGAATGACTATGTCGGCAAGGGCCTATCAGGCGGCAAACTCATCGTTCGTCCTCCGGCGCAGGCGACCTTTGCGGCCGAGAAGAACATCATCATCGGCAATGTCGCCTTGTACGGCGCTACAAGTGGCCAAGCCTACATTTGCGGCATGGCCGGTGAGCGCTTCGCGGTGCGTAACAGCGGTGTCGACGCCGTAGTGGAATCCGTCGGCGATCATGGGTGCGAGTACATGACGGGCGGCCGAGTGGTTGTGCTCGGTCGCGCCGGGCGCAACTTTGGTGCCGGCATGTCCGGAGGTATCGCCTACGTGCTCGACGACAGTGGCGATTTCTCCAAGAGGATCAACATGCAGATGGTGAGCGTCGAGCGGCTCGAGGAACCCGAGGAGGTATCTGCCGTTCGTGCCTTGGTCGAGCAACACCTCGAGTACACGGGCAGCGCCCGAGCTCGTTCCCTGCTCGAATCGTGGACCGGCGCCACGGCACGATTCGTCAAAGTCATTCCCAATGATTACCGACGCGTGCTCGCGCACATGCGACGCGCGCACGACATGGGCTTGACGGGCCAGGACGCGATCATGGCGGCCTTTGAGGACAACGCCCGCGATCTGGCGCGCGTGAGCGGCAACTGACACGGCAAGGAGCTGTACATCAGCCATGGGACAGCCGCAAGGATTTATCGAGCTACCGCGCGAGTCGCCACCACAGCGCCCACCGCTGGAGCGAGTACAGGACTGGAATGAATTCCATCTCCGGCTGGCAGACAAGCCGCTGCGCCAGCAGGGCGCGCGCTGCATGGACTGCGGTGTACCCTTCTGCCAGACCGGCAAACTGATGGGCGGCGCGGCCTCCGGATGCCCGGTTAATAACCTGATCCCGGAATGGAATGATCTGGTGTATCGGGGACTGTGGCGCCAAGCACTTAACCGACTGCACCTGACCAATAACTTTCCGGAATTCACGGGCCGCGTCTGCCCGGCGCCGTGCGAGGGCTCGTGCGTGCTTGGAATGAACGCGTCGCCCGTTACCATCAAGGCGCTGGAAAATTCCATCATCGACAGAGGTTTTGAGGCCGGCTGGGTGCAGCCACACGTGCCGCTGAGACGCAGTGGCAAGACCGTGGCAGTCGTAGGGTCAGGGCCCGCGGGTCTGGCCGCCGCGGCGCAGCTCAATCGTGCCGGCCACCTGGTCACGGTTCTCGAACGCGCCGATCGTCCAGGCGGCCTGCTGATGTATGGAATTCCGAACATGAAGCTCGACAAGCGCGACATCGTGCTGCGCCGCATTGATCTGCTCGAGCGCGAGGGCATCAAGTTTGTATGCAATATCGAGGTCGGCGCAGACCCAGAGAGCCAAAGACTGCTGCGCGAATTCGACGCCGTCGTGTTGTGCACGGGTGCCACTCAGCCGCGTGATCTTCTGGTGGAAGGCCGTAGCCTTGGCGGAGTGCATTTCGCCATGGATTATCTTACCGCCAGCACGCGAACGCTCCTCGAGGGCGCAGCCAGGCCTTCGCCGATCGACGCGCAAGGCAAGGATGTGGTCGTGATTGGCGGCGGAGACACCGGCACCGATTGCGTCGCCACGGCAATGCGTCAGGGTTGCAGGAGTCTTACACAAGTCGAGATTCTTCCTCGCCCGCCCAATGATCGAGCCACCGACAACCCTTGGCCTGAATGGCCGAAGGTCTACAAGCTGGACTATGGTCAGGAGGAAGCCGCGGCCCAATTTGGGGCTGATCCACGAAATTACGCAACCACAGTGAAGCAATTCGTCGCCGGCACCCATGGAGCACTTGCTGCGATCGAAGCCGTAGCTGTTAGGTGGGAACGGAACGAAACCGGGCAGATGGTCGCCGTTGAGCAGACCGGTAATGAGCGCACCGTCCGGGCACAGCTCGCGTTGTTGGCTATGGGGTTTCTGGGGCCCGAGCAGGCATTGTTGAAAGCATTGGGCACGGCCGTCGATTCGCGCGGAAATGTCCATGCCGAGCACGGCACGTTCACTACCAGCGTCAAGGGCGTGTTCGCAGCGGGAGATTGCCGACGCGGTCAGAGCCTCGTAGTTTGGGCCATCAATGAAGGTCGCGGCGCAGCGCGGGAGTGTGACCGTTACTTGTCAGGCCAGACCACCCTACCCTAGCCTGATGAGGAGTGCGATCCCTAATCTGCTGGAATCGTGCGCGTATCTTGCCTAGGGGCAAAATGGACCCTAGTCGGCCTAATCTCGGCAATCCAACGATCGAGCGACGCATTTTGCGTCCCATCACCGCGAAGAAGCAGCCGCGCTGCACTTGTCGCCTTGATGAGTGCTGCCTAGGGAATTTGTGGGGCCTAAAATCTGAGTACTTTGACATACCGCACGTGGGGCACCATACGGAGCCTCTGCTGAATCGCTTCGGGCACGACCTGATCGACACCCACAATGGCAATAGCGTCCTGCGTTGCAGCATGCCGACCCAAATGTAGGGTCGCAATATTAATGTTGGCTTCACCCAATATGGTTCCAAGCGCACCTATGAAGCCAGGCTTATCGAGATTGTTGATGAGGAGCATCACAGGATGGAAGTCCGCTTCCAAGGCCATGCCTTTGACCTCAACGATCTTCGCGGTGCCCGCGTTTACCACGCCGGCCAGCGTCCGCCATTGCCCTCCCGTGAGTACCTTGATTCTTATAAGCGACCCATAGATAGGGGAAGAATCGCGCTTGGACTCGGTCAGCGGACTGCCCTTCTGTTTGAGCACCAAGGGCGCTGACACCATGTTCACATCCGGCATCAGCGGGCGCATTAGCGAGGCGAGGGCGATCGCAGTCAGCGGCCGTGTGTTGAGTTGCGCTACTTCACCTTCGTATTCGATCTCGATTGCTTCAAGACCGTCGTCGGCTATCTGTCCGGCAAATGCACCAAGCTTACCAATGAGGTCAATGAAAGGCTTCAGACGAGAGACCTCTTCGGCGCTGATCGAGGCTACGTTGAGCGCGTTAGTCACTGCACCGGTCAGCAAATAGTCGGACATCTGCTCGGCCAACTGCAGAGCGACGTTCTCCTGCGCCTCGTTGGTACTGGCGCCCAGGTGAGGAGTTGCCACAAAATTCCTTGCACCAAAGAGCACGTTCTCTTTGGCTGGCTCTGTGACAAATACATCGAAAGCAGCGGCAGCGACATGCCCGCTGTCTAGAGCCGAGCGCAACGCAACCTCATCGACAAGGCCGCCGCGAGCGGCGTTCACGATGATGACGCCCTTTTTGGTCTTGGCGAGCGCGCCCGCGGAAAGAATGTTCCTTGACTTGTCGGTCAACGGCGCGTGCAAGGAAATTGCATCCGCGGCGGACAGCAATTCCTCCAACTCGACCTTCTCAACGCCGATCTTGACCGCTCGTTCCGGTGAAAGGAAGGGATCGTAGGCGATCACCTTCATCTTGAGGCCCAGCGCCCGCTCGGCGACGAGCGCACCGATATTCCCACAACCTATGAGCCCTAAGGTCTTCGCGTAAAGTTGGATTCCCATGAAGGCGTTCTTTTCCCACCTTCCCGCCTGAGTAGAGGCGTCCGCCGCGGCGATTTGGCGGGCGGCGGCAAACAACAGGGCAATGGCATGCTCGGCGGTCGTGATCGAATTTCCGAATGGCGTATTCATCACCACAATGCCGCGAGCAGTGGCTGACTCTATGTCGATGTTGTCGACTCCGATACCGGCGCGGCCGATCACCTTCAGGTTTGTTGCCGCGGCAATTACATCCTTGTCTGCCTTAGTCGCGGAGCGCACGGCCAGGCCGTCGTAGTCCTGAATGACGCGCACCAGCTCCGGTTTCCTGAGGCCAATACGAACGTCTACCGCCAGACCTCGGGCGCGAAAGATGTCAAGGGCCTTCGAACTCAAGTCATCGGCAATGAGAACTCTGGGCATGGGGCACCTTATCGAACGGTATCAAGCATCGCCAGGCAGCTGTCAAAGGCCCAGTCGAGCCACGGAGTCAGGGCTCTGAGGTCACTTTGCTCGACTGTGGCACCACACCAGATGCGCAGCCCCGGCGGCGCGGACCGGTACGGTGCCACATCGAACGCGACGCCCTCCCGCTCTAGGAGCGCCGCCATGTTCATGGCAAATTCCGCCTGACCTACTTCCGATAATGATGTCACCCGGTCATCAACCATCCTCAGGCAAACGCTCGTGTTACTGCGGATCGCTGCATCGGACACAAGAAAGCTAACCCAGGGCGTTCGCGCCACCCACTCTTCCAGTACCTTCGCATTGGCATTTGCACGGCCCTGCAATGACGCCAGGCCGCCGATCCGATCGGCCCATTTGAGTGCGTCGATATAGTCCTCGGTTGCGAGTAACGAGGGCGTATTGATCGTCGCGCCCTCGAACAATTCCTGATCCAGTTTCCCCTTCTTGGTCATGCGAAAGATCTTGGGTAACGGCCGTGGGGGTACATAGCCTTCCAATCGGTCCACCGCGCGGGGCGACAGGATCAACATGCCATGCGCGGCTTCGCTGCCCAGCACCTTCTGCCAGGAAAAGGTCACCACGTCGCATTTGGACCACTCGATGGGCTGGGCGAATACCGCGCTCGTTGCATCGTTGATGGTGATTCCCTGTCGATTTTCCGGGATCCAATCGAAATTAGGAATCCTTGCACCCGAGGTCGTGCCGTTCTGCGTAAACACAATATCCGCCGTGTCACGCGCAAGAGACAGGTCCGGCAACACACCGTACGGCCTGCCGACATGAATACGGCAGCTTGAAAGCTTCAGTTGTTCAACCGCATCGGTCGCCCATTCTTGGCCGAAGCTTTCCCAGGCGAACACATCCACGGGACGCATGCCCAGCATGGACCAGAGTGCCATCTCCATGGCACCGGTGTCGGAGGCGGGCACGATTGCGACCTTGAAATCGTCAGGCATAGCCAATATCGCGCGCGTGCGATCGATGGCCTCTTTGAGCTTCGCCTTCCCTGGCTTAGAGCGGTGGGAGCGGCCGAGAACTGCGCCGTCTAGGGCTTGCAGGTTCCATCCGGGACGCTTCTTGCACGGGCCCGACGAAAACCGGGCATCGGCCGGACGGGCCCCAGGCGGCGGTAGGCGAGACATTAGCTAGTACTCCCATCCTTACAGATGGGCGTCCGCCGTTGGGAGCGGATGGCCCGTGGCGAAGGATAGAGGTTAATCTGCCTCTGTCAATCACTCCGCCGCGCAAACTTTTGCCAATGGCGCGGCGGAAGAGATATCAAGTTATGGCAAGATCACATGAATCGTCGCCATCTGTTCCGCCATGGCAAGGGCGTCATTGGCGATTGCAGGGTTGCTCGAGGATTTGCAACGTGGCCTTCGTACGGAGTTGACTCATGAAGCATTCGCCTGAATTACAGGCTGCGTTGGATGCCGCAAGCGAAGCCGCCTCAATAGCAAGCTCTATGTACCGGCGTAACATTGAAGTCCGCCTGAAATCGGACAAGTCTCCGGTCACTGATGCCGACGTTCTCTGCGAGACTGCGATCCGCAACATCCTCGAGACTCGCTTTCCGGACTATGGTTTTTTCGGGGAAGAGACTGCTTCCCGTGGCCTAGACGCCGAGAACTTGTGGTTGGTTGATCCTATAGACGGCACAAAGGCGTTCGTTCGGGAATACCCCATGTTCTCCACTCAAATTGCCCTCATGAGGCATGGGGACATTGTGCTCGGCGTCTCGAGCGCACCCGTGTATGGAGAGGTGGCGTTTGCCGAGCAAGGATGCGGTGCATTTCTCAATGGTCAGACGGTCACAGTGAGCCAGATCGCCGAGCTGGAATCAGCCGCGCTGTCGACGGGGAACCTGAAGACTCTGGCCCGCGGTTCTTCGTGGTCGCGCTATGGTGGACTGGTGGCGCGGGTGGATCGAATCCGCGGCTACGGGGACTTCCTGCACTATCACATGCTCGCGGCGGGGAAGATCGACGCGGTGATCGAAAGCGATGTGAATATCTTGGACATCGCCGCTTGCTCAGCAATCGTGACCGAGGCGGGCGGGCATATTACGGATCTAGCCGGCGCGCCAATCACATTACGCACGACTTCGGTATTGGCGACCAATGGCCACCTGCACGCGGCCGTATTGGCGGCATTGGCGTAATGCCCGGCGGTTGGTGCCACAACCAGCGCTTCGCCGGCACCGGAGTAGGATCCTTGAACAGCCGTTTTTGCTAGATTTGTTCGCCCGCTGCTTGCAGTTCTGCGCACCGGCGGATAGCCGGACTATGGCACGCCGCGATCCTCGCACCGCTCCCGGCCTGTGATCAGGGCCGCACCTGACCCTCGCCGTGCACGACGTACTTATAGGTGGTGAGCTGCTCAAGGCCAATGGGCCCGCGCGCGTGCAGGCGGTCGGTGGAAATGCCGATCTCCGCGCCCATGCCAAATTCCCCGCCGTCCGCGAACTGCGTTGAAGCGTTGTGAAGCACAATGGCGCTGTCGACACGCTCCAGGAAGCGCTGCGCGGTGGCGCTGTTGGCGGTAACGATCGCTTCGGTGTGCGCCGATCCGTAACGCGTAATGTGCTCGACGGCCGCATCGACGCCCTCGACAACCCGAGCGGCAATGATCGGCCCCAGATACTCGGTGTACCAGTCCTGCTCCGTGGCCTCGTGTACCCGCTGATCGAGCGCACGCACCGTCTTGTCCCCACGCACCTCGCAACCCGCCTCGAGCAGTGCGACGACCAACGCGCGCTGCAGATCCGGCGGTGCGGCTCTATCGAGCAGCAGTGTCTCCGCGGCACCGCAGACGCCGGTACGGCGGAGCTTGGAATTGAGAACGATTGAGCGGGCCATGTGCGCGTCGGCGTCGCGATCAATGTACACGTGGCAGTTGCCCTCGAGGTGGCCGATCACCGGCACACGCGCCTCGGTTTGTACGCGAGCGACGAGGCTCTTGCCACCGCGCGGCACCAGCACGTCGATGTAGTCGTTCATGCCGCCGAGCATTTCGCCGACCGCCGCGCGATCGGTCGTGGGCACGAGTTGGATGCTGGCGGCTGGCAGTCCGGCGGCGGCGAGTCCCGACGACAGGCAAGCATAAATCGCCGCGCTCGACCGGCTGCTCTCTGAGCCGCAGCGCAGGATGGCGGCGTTGCCCGCTTTCAGGCATAACGCGCCGGCGTCCGCGGTGACGTTCGGCCGGCTCTCGTAGATGATGCCGATGACACCCAGCGGCACGCGCACACGCTGTATGCGCAGGCCATTCGGGCGCGTCCACTCCGCACTGACGCTGCCCACCGGATCAGGGAGCTGCGCAATCTCTTCCAGGCCGCGCGCCATCGCGTCGATCCGCCCTTCGTCAAGCTCCAGCCGTTCGAGGAGTGCGGCACCGAGTTCGCTCGTGCGCGCCGCGCGCATATCCGAAGCGTTGGCTTCCAGGATCGCCGACCGGCGCTCGCGTAACGCGGCCGCGGCGGCCCGCAATGCAAGATTCTTGGCAGCCGTGTCCGCCACAGCCAGGGGTGCGGCCGCGGCCACGGCCTGCTGGCCCAGGTGGCGCATCAAGACCCGTATCTCGTTCACGGGACGCTCTCCCCTGCTTCGCCCGCCACCGGCGGCAATCCCGGTCGCGCCAATATTACGAGATCGTCCCGATGAATCAGCTCAACCCGGCCGCGATAGCCCAAGAGCCGTTCGATGTCAGAGCTGCGTTGGCCCATGATCTTTGCAGTCTCGGCGTGCGAGTAAGCGGCAAGCCCGCGCGCAACCTCATGGCCGTCGGTGCTCAGGACACTGACAGTATCGCCCGCATCGAAGCGCCCGATTGTTGCCGTCACGCCTGCGGGCAGCAGGCTCTTGCCCTCGCTGAGTGCGCGCAGCGCGCCCGCATCGATGCGCAGGGCGCCCGGCGGACGGAGCGTTCCGGCAATCCACTGTTTGCGCGCCGCGACCGGCGTCGAGGCCGGCAGGAACCAGGTGCAGCGGGCGCCGTCCTCGATTCTCTTCAGAGGATGGGGCTCACTGCCGGCGGCGATGCACATGTGGCAGCCCGCTCCCACGGCGATGCGCGCCGCCGCAATCTTAGTCGCCATCCCGCCCGAGCCCACCCCCGACGCCGTGCCCGCCGCCATGGCCTCGATCTCCGCTGTGACGTGAGCCACACGTTCGATGAAACGGGCATCGCCCACCCGATTGGGATCGGCGGTGTACAGTCCGTCGACATCGGACAGCAGCACCAGACAGTCCGCGCTGATCATCTGCGCGACACGTGCCGCGAGCCGGTCGTTGTCACCGTAGCGGATCTCGGCCGTGGCGACGGTGTCGTTCTCGTTGATCACGGGTATTGCGCCCAGCGCCAGCAGCGATTCAAGGGTCGCGCGGGCGTTCAGGTACCGGGTGCGCTGCTCGCTGTCGTCGAGCGTCAGCAGCACCTGGGCGACCGTTACGCCATGCGCCTCGAGCAGCTCCTTGTACGCATGGGCGAGCCGAATCTGCCCGACGGCCGCGGCCGCCTGGCTGTCCTGGAGGCGCAGTGTTCCCACAGGCAAACCGAGGTGGCGCCGACCCAGTGCGATAGCGCCCGAAGACACGAGAATCAGCTGCTGACCGCGCCCGCGCAACCGCAGCAGATCTTCGATGAGGCCCTCAAGCCAGGCCCGCTTAAGGTGTCCGCTGACGGCATCAACCAGTAGTGCCGAGCCCACCTTGACCACGACCCGGCGCGCGCTCATCAGGGGCGAGCGCGTTCCGTTGCTGGCATTCTTGCTGTGGCCCATGGCTGATCGTGGGTACCGTAGATCGCGGGTGCTCAAGTGTACCCTGCTGCGCTCCGCCCTTATATCCAACCCTCTTGAATCCACAGTCCTGCCCGCGGTCAGGATTGCAGGCGGCGCATCGATTTCACCGGAGTGAGGTTGCAGTCCGCTGTGCCTGACGGCGCTTCACCTCATACACGGGCCCATTGCAGGCCGTCCGATCGGCACCGCACCCCTGGACCTGCCTGGCACGTGATTCAGCGCTCTCCAGCGAGAATCCCGGCGGTTGTCGGCCCTGGTTTCTTGCCCCAGGGGAAATTCACGTGATCGACACACTCGGGAGCCACCGAGCACGTGTCCCCCGCTGCAGTGCAGATGACACACGCCATCAATCACCTCCCTGGGACTGCTTCCGTGTTAGGCCCGATCAGGACCGGAACAACCCGGTTTCGGTCCTGGATCCCGTTGTGGATAGGTCCGAAGCTAGGACACGGCAGGCTCTACGGTCTCCCCTGCTCACGGTTGGATGAACTCCGCGGGGTTCAGCCGACCGGGGAGTCGTGCGCCCGCAGGGTGTAGATGCATATGCGAACTCACGAGGCCTCGCCAAACACCTCGTGCACCAATACCGAGCACTTGGCGCCCAAAAAAGGGCGGCGATGCCCGCTGCAATCGCATCGCGTGGCCGCAACGCATCAACAGGCTGACAAATTCAATGACATGCGCGTGGCCAATGAGTTGGCACGATACCTGCATCGGATCGCCGCGTGTCAATTCATGTTCGGTTTTCAAGGAGACAGTCGGATGGGATCTCTACAGCAGTCCGCACGCACGGGTCCACTTCTTGCATCACTAGTGCTTTTTGCGCCTGGCGCCTATTCCGCCGAGACCACCAATCCAGCCCCAAAGTCGGCGGTGCCGTCGTTGTCTGACGTACTCGATGCGTCGGGGATCACTGCCACGGGCTTTCTGGACGCGTCGTATGGGTCATCGACGGTTTCCGGGGCCAATGAACTGGCCACCTCTTTCAACGAAGATGGCTCGAGCTTCTCGCTGAATCAGGCCGCGCTCACAATTGCCAAACAGCCCAAGGAAGGCTTTGGCGCCTTAGTAAACGCCACTGCCGGCCAGGCGGTACCCATTTTGAATACCGCGGAAGGCTCTGCACCGACCAATTTCAACCTCACTCAGGCCTATATTCAGTACGCCACCGGCAAATTGACGGCCATCGCTGGAAAATTCGTGACTCTCGCGGGCGCCGAGGTTATCGCCAGTCCGTCCGACTACACGTTTTCACGATCGATCCTGTTTGGCTACGCGGTTCCGTACACCCACACCGGAGCGAGGCTGTCGTACGCAGCCAGCGATATTTTCAGCTTCACGGTCGGTGTCAACAATGGATGGAACGCACAGACCTACCGGCATGTCACCGCCGAAGTCGGTGCAACATTCACGCCCATAAAATCGGTTACGCTCACTGTTGACGGCTATTTTGGCAATGAGCCAAGCGCCGCGAGTGCCGGCAATAGCCAACGGCAACTGCTCGACGCCGTCTTGACCTGGTCCGCCACGGATAGACTGACCGTAATCGTGAATTACGACTGGGCCAAACAGATGGACGGGACTGCGGCGGGATCGGATGCGAGCTGGGACGGACTGGCCGGCTACGCGATTCTTGCGGTAAGTGACCTGTGGAAAGTCACGATACGCGGCGAGTACTTTAACGACAAGAACGGCTTCGCAACAGGAACGCCGCAGAAATGGAAGGAAGGCACCGCCTCGCTCTCCTACTTGCCGACCAAGGCGGTGGAAATCCGTCTCGAGCTGCGCGAGGACAAATCTGACAAGCCAGTTTTTACCGAGACCAATTCCGCCAGCCTAAGCTCCAGTCGGTTCTCGTACGGCGTGCAGGCGCTCTATAAGTTCTGATGCGGGCTAGCCCATGCACTGCCGCAGGGTACTCTTACCGGAAGCATCCGCCTCTTGGCTGTACCGCTCATTTTCGCGCAGGTCCCTCAGTCAGCGAGGGGCCCGACGCGGTTCCCGCCTCAAGATTGGGCGTTGGGCACATTCGCACGCACCATTCCGGTGCAGTGCGCCTGACACGCGACTTAGGAATCGCTGACAACCTGTTGATTTGGCACCCATGGCCTTCCATGGCACGGAAAGTGCATATCCCGAAATGAGCAGCAAACCCCAACACCCCAAACGATGGGGCCACCCCACCTCACCAACACGCCGGAGTGCAGCAGGCCGATGAAACTCATTACTGCCATCATCAAGCCCTTCAAACTCGATGACGTTCGCAACGCAATATCCGAAGTTGGCGTGCAAGGCGTCACCGTTACCGAAGCACGTGGCTTCGGCCGCCAGCGTGGCCATACAGAAATATATCGCGGAGCCGAATACGCGATCGAGTTTGTGCCCAAGATCAAGATCGAAATTGCCGTTGAGGATTCCCGTACCGAGGAGGTTGTCGACGCCATCATGGCCTCCGCCAAGACCGGTAAAGTGGGCGACGGCAAGATTTTCGTCGTGGAACTCACTCAGGTAGTTCGCATTCGCACGGGCGAACGTGGCTCGTCCGCAATCTAGAACTCACGGAGAATTGCACTGATGACTCAATTGGCTCAAGTATTGGCAATTGGCGTACTAATGCTCTCGGGCGCAGCGACATACGCTGCAGATGGCACTTCGGGTGCAACAGCGCCTGCCATGGCTCCGGCGCCCACCACGACGGCGAACTCGTCGTCGACACCGGCAGCAGCTGTCACCACGCCGGTCTCAGCCGAGGCGCCCGCCCAGGCACCGCCGGTGGCCGTCGCTGCGGCGCCCGCACCCACCGCACCTTTCCTGGTGGGCACGGACAAGATCAGCTCGGGAGACACCGCCTGGATGCTGACGTCTACGGCATTGGTTCTGATGATGACGATACCGGGCCTCGCGCTCTTTTACGGAGGCATGGTTCGGAAGAAGAACGTGCTTGCGACGCTCATGCAGAGCTTTGCCATCACCTGCGTGGTAACCATTCTATGGTGGCTGATCGGCTACTCATTGGCGTTCACCCCGGGAAGCCCTTATTTGGGTGGCATGACGCGCGCGCTGTTCGCCGGCATGACCGTCATGAAGGACGCGAACAAAGCAACCGTGTCTCACTTGGCGCAGACGATTCCAGAGACCGTCTACGCTATGTTCCAGCTGACATTCGCGATTATCACTCCGGCGCTGATCGCCGGCGCCTTTGCGGATCGTATGAAGTTTTCCGCGATGCTGGTATTCATCTCGGTGTGGTCCGTGGCGGTCTACTGCCCGATCGCCCACTGGGTCTGGGAGCCGTCCGGCTGGCTGGCCGCCAAAGGGGTGCTGGATTACGCCGGCGGCACGGTCGTGCACATCAACGCCGGCATAGCAGGTTTGGCGAGTTGCCTGGTCTTGGGGAAGCGCCTGGGCTACGGGCGCGAGGCCATGGCGCCCCACAACCTGACACTGACTCTGATCGGCGCTGCCTTGCTGTGGGTCGGCTGGTTTGGCTTCAACGCTGGGTCCGCCGGGGCCGCCGACGGACGCGCTGGCATGGCCATGGCTGTCACGCAAGTCGCGACCGCGGCGGCGGCACTGTCCTGGATGTTCACCGAGTGGATGATCAAGGGTAAGCCCAGTGTGCTCGGCATCGCCTCGGGAGCCGTGGCCGGGCTGGTGGCGATTACACCGGCTTCCGGCTTTGTGGGTCCTGCTCCGGCCGTGTTCATCGGTCTGGCCGCCGGCGCGCTGTGCTACTTCGCGGCGACCTCCCTGAAACGCGCACTAGGCTATGACGACTCACTCGATGCGTTCGGGGTGCACGGAATCGGTGGCATTGTCGGTGCCCTGCTCACGGGTGTATTCGCAAGCAAAGAGATCAGCGGCGCCGATGGGTCGGTGATCGCTCAGTTGTGGGGTGTGGGCACCACCATTGTCTATGGATTGACCGCCAGCGTCGTCATTCTGAAGGTCATCGATTGGACAATGGGCTTGCGGGTTACGGAGGAACAGGAACGCGAAGGTCTGGACATTTCCCTCCATGGGGAACACGTCGAGTGACTGCGCGGATCGGGCCCGAATGCGCGCCTCGTTACTCGCCGGGCACGCCTTTGGCTTGGGCCTCCGGCGCAGGGCGCTACGCGGCGCGATCGGGTTGGCGACCTGCGCCAGATCTCGTCGCTTCAGGCCGGCCGGGAACCGTAGCGCCGCCGGAAGGCGTAGCCGCAGAGCATTACCAGCGCGCTCACGATCCCAAACACGAGCGGCCAGCGTTGCTCCGGAATAAACGCCATGGCGGTGACAATTGCGCACATGGTGCCGATCGCTGCGATTGTCAGCGTTGGGTACGCCCACATGCGAATCCGCAGGCGCTCTGGCGCCTCGCGTTCAAGCCGACCACGCAGTCGCAATTCCGCGAACGCGATGAGCATGTACACGAAGATGGCCACGGTCCCGTAGGAATCCACCAGGAAGGCGAACACATGGTCCGGCGAAACGTAGTTCATGATGACGGCGACGTAGCCAAAGGCGGTGCTCATCAGGATGGCGCGGACCGGCACCCCGCGCCGGTTGAGGTGGGCCACACTGCGCGGGGCATCGGCGCGTCGGGCGAGCGCCATCATCATTCGCGAGGAGGCGAACAAGCCGCTGTTAAGCGCCGAGAGCACGGCCGTCAGGATCACGCCGTTCATGATCTGGGCTGCGCCCGGCACGTGCACCGCCTCGAGCGCGGTGACGTAGGGCTGGATGATCCCCGGTGAATTCCACGGTACCAATGTCACCACCACGAGGATGGAACCGACGTAGAACACGAGCACCCGCGAGATGACCGACTGGGTTGCCCGGGCGACCGCGCGCTCGGGCTCGGCGGATTCGGCGGCCGCCACCGTCACGATCTCCGAGCCGAAGTAGAACCCGGTCGCCGCCACCGCGCCGGTGAGCACGGGCGCAATACCCATCGGCATGAACCCGCCGTGCGCCGTCAGGTTGGCGAACCCGCCCGGCAGGCCCGGCCAGTACCCGGTGGCGACCACCACGCCGACGCCGAGAAACAGCGTAATAGCGACTACCTTGATCGACGCAAACCAATACTCGGTCTCGCCCCAGGAGCGGACCGAAAGCAGATTTAGGAGAGTGAAGATCATCATCAGGCCCAGCGTGAAGCGCCACGGCGCCACGTGCGGGAACCAGTAGGTGAGCAGGCGCGCCCCGGCCACGGCCTCGAGCGCCACGACGATGATCCAGAAATACCAGTACATCCAACCGGTCATGAACCCGGCAAGTTCCCCCAGTGCCAGGCGGTTGTATTCATAGAAGCCACCGACCGCCGGGTGCGCGGCAGCCATTTCGCCGAGCATGCGCATTACCAGGACGACCAGGGCGCCCGTCAGCGCGAACGAGAGTACGGCCGCAGGCCCGGTGGCGCGAATGACCACGCCGCTCCCGACAAACAGTCCCGCGCCGATCACCCCGCCGAGCGCGATCATCTGCATGTGCCGGGTCTTGAGCGTGCGGCGCAGCTCGCCTGGGCCGGAGTCGCCCTTCTCTATGGGCTGGTTCATTCAGACCTCGGGTTATCCGTGGGGTGCGGCGCCCATAGCGTGGCATAGACGTGGCGCACGATCGCAAGCTCCTCGTTCGCCGGAACGACCCAGACCGCGCAGGACGAGGCCCGGCCCGCCAGCGAGCCTGCGCCGGCGTCGTTAAGCTCATCGTCAAGCTCCACCCCCAGCCAGGCCAGGTGCCCGACGATGCGCTTACGCACGATCGCACTGCCCTCGCCGATGCCGCCGGTAAAGGCAATCGCGTCCAGGCCGCCGAGCGCGACCACGAGTGAGCCCGCCTGGCGGGCGGCCCAGTAACAGAAATGCTCCACGGCGCGACGGCACGCGGCATCATCCGTGTGCGTCAGTTCGCGCATATCCGATGTCCGCCCGGACAACCCCAGGAGCCCGGAGCGTCGGTACAGCAGTTCCTCCAGCGCATCGACGGTGAGGCCCCGGTCGCGCTGCAGCGCCAGCAATATGCCCGGGTCGATCGCCCCGCATCGAGTGCCCATGACCAGGCCGTCCAGGGTCGAATAGCCCATGGTCGTGGCGACACTGTGTCCGTCGCGGACCGCGGCGGCGCTGCAGCCGTTGCCGAGGTGGAAAATGAGCAGCCGCGCGGGCGGCGCTCCGCCGTTCTGCTCGCCGAGTGCGGTCGTGACATGTTCAAAGCTCAGGCCGTGAAACCCGTAGCGCCGGTAGCCCGCCTCGTGCAGCTCGGCAGGCAGCGCAAAGCGGCAGGCGAACTCCGGCATCGTGGCGTGAAATGCGGTGTCGAAACATGCCACCTGCCGCAAAGTCGGTGCGCGGGCGCGCAGCGCCTCAATGGCGGCAAGACCGAAACCGTTATGGAGAGGTGCGAGCGCCCGCAGCGCCTGCAACGCATCCAGATGCTCATGATCCAAGATCGTGGGCGCCACAAACTGCGCACCGCCGTGGACGATCCGGTGGCCGCAGGCGTCGAGGTCCCCGATCGAAATCCCCTCCTGCCCGAGGACGCCCAGAATCTCGCCGAGCGCCGCTGCGTGCCCCGTCGCCACCGGCAATTCCCGCCCGGATCGTGACGTTGCGCCTTCCAGCGACAGCCGCGGGCGCGTGCCGATGCCCTCGACCTGGCCGCGGCAGACTCGGGTGTACTCCTCAAAGACGGCAAACTTCAGCGACGAGGAACCGGCATTGAACACCAGCACGCGCCGGGCGGCTGTCGCCCTCATGCGGGATTTTGCGGCCGCATGTCTTCGCGCCGGATACCCGCAACCGCCACCGGCTTCTTCATGGCGTCGCGTCGGAATGGTTCGCCCAGTTCCTGGTTGAGCAGCACTTCGATGAAGGTCGTGATCCCCTCCGACTGGCCGGCGCAGGCCGTGCGCAGCGCCTGGGTGAGCTCGGCCGCGGTTCGCACCCAGACCCCCCGGTGCCCGCAACCTTCGGCGACACGCGCGTAGCTCACCTCGCGGTCGAGCTCCGTACCGACAAAGTTGTTGCTGTACCAAAGGATCGAGTTGCGCTTTTCGGCGCCCCACTGGTAATTGCGGAAGATGACCATGGTGATGGCCGGCCAAGGGTCGCGTCCGATCGAAGTCATCTCATTCATGGATATGCCGAAAGCACCGTCCCCGGCGAAGCCGACCACCGGAGTGCCCGGATTGCCGAGCTTGGCGCCGATGATCGACGGAAATCCGTAGCCGCAGGGCCCGAACAGCCCGGGAGCCAGATACTGACGCCCGCGCTCGAACGTGGGATAGGCATTGCCGATGGCGCAGTTATTGCCGATGTCGCTCGAGATGATCGCCTCGGGCGGCAACCCCGCGATGATCGCGCGCCAGGCCTGACGGGGCGACAGGTGCTCGGGCTCGCGCGCGCGGCATTGCGCGTTCCACTCCGTGCCGGGGTCGTCGTCCTCGTGATCCAGGCTGGCAAGGGCCGTGGCCCAGTCCTGTTTCTGCTGCACGATCTGTGCGCGTCGCGACGCGCGATTGGTGTCGCCGGCTCCCGGCGCGAGCTGCGCCAGGATTTGGGCCGCCACCAGCCTCGCGTCGCCGCAAATGGCCACGGCGACCGGCTTGGTCAGGCCTATGCGGTCCGCGTTGATGTCGACCTGAATCACCGCCGCGGTCTTCGGCCAGTAGTCCAGACCGTAGCACGGCAGCGTGGAGAACGGATTGAGGCGCGTACCGAGCGCCAGCACGACGTCCGCCTTCGAGATCAGCTCCATCGCCGCGCGCGAGCCGTTGTAGCCGAGCGGCCCGACCGCGAGCGGATGACGGCCAGGGAAGGAATCGTTGTGCTGGTAATTGTTGCACACCGGCGCGTCCAGACGCTCGGCGAGCGCGACACACTCACCAATGGCATCGGCCAGTATCACGCCGGCACCCGACAGGATCACCGGAAACTTGGCCTGGGAAAGGAGCCGCGCGGCCTCGGCCACGGCCCGGGTCCCACCCGCCGGGCGTTCGAACTCGACCGGCGACGGTAGAGTCACGTCGATCACCTGCGTCCAGAAGTCGCGCGGTATGTTGATTTGTGCCGGCGCCGACAGGCGCTTGGCCTTGCAAATTACCCGGTTCAGTACCTCGGGAAGGCGGCTCGCGTCACGGACCTCCTCCTGGTAGCCGACCATGTCCCGGAAGACGGCCATCTGCTCCACTTCCTGAAACCCGCCCTGGCCGATCGTCTTGTTGGCGGCCTGCGGGGTCACCAGCAGCATCGGCGTATGGTTCCAGTAGGCGGTCTTGATGGCCGTGACATAACCGGTGATGCCCGGTCCGTTCTGCGCGATCGCCATGGCAATTTTCCCGGTCGAGCGCGTGTAGCCGTCGCAGATGTAGCCACCATTGGTCTCGTGCGCGACGTCCCAGAAGGTAATACCCGCCTTCGGAAACAAATCGGATATCGGCATGAACGCCGAACCAATGATGCCAAAGGCGTGCTCTATGCCATGCTGCTGCAGCACCTTTACGAAGGCTTCCTCAGTGGTCATCTTCATCGCCAAATCTCCCGGCTGCGGTGTCCAATTCGACTGCGTGCGATTTCGGCCGTGCGCGCCTACGGGGCCTCGTCCCTGGCGTGATACCACGCGTAGAGTACCCGTTGACCGAGCCGCCGAAAGGGCCTCAGCACTCCCCGGCCCGCCAGCGGCGACTGAAAGATGGGCAGCCGCGGCAGCACGCCCCGGCGTGCGATCAATTGCGCGAGGCGCCTCCCGGCCTGTGCGGAATACATCACGCCGTTTCCGCCATATGCCAGCGCATAGTAGACCGTCTGCGCCGCATCGGGCTGGAATATGCGCGGCATCAGGTCGTGGCTCACGTCCACCCAACCCCACCACGAATAGTCGAGCTCGATCCCGGCAAGCGCCGGAAACTTGCGAGCCAGCGACTCCCGCAGTCGTCGCAGGTGACGTGGATTGGTGGCGTCCGCACCGGTGACGGAACTGCGGCTGCCGATCTGCACGCGCCCGTCGGACAGCTGGCGGTAATAGTGTCTCAGAGTGCGCGTGTCGGTATAGAACGCCTTGGAGCGGAAGCCGCAACTTGCCAGTTCCGCCGCCGTCAAAGGTCGCGTGACGATTGAATTGGATAGCACCGGCAGCAACCGGTGCCGCGTCAGCGGGTGGAGCGTAGGCGGAGTGTAGCCGCCGGTCGCGATGGCCACCGCCCGGGCGCGAACCGTGCCTCCGGGTGTGCGCAGGCGGTGGTAGCCGCCGTCGCGGCTCCAGCCCAGCACCGGGCTGCCCGTGTGGACCCTGGCGCCCAGGCGACGAGCGAGCTTGAGGTATCCGAATGCCAGCTTGGCCGCGTGCACGCCAATGCCGTCGGGCTCGAACATGGCACCCACCGCCTCGCGCTCGTCGACATGTTCGTGGCGCAACTGTTCGGCACTGAGTACCCGCGCAGGATAGCTGAACCGCTCGTTCAGCAGGCGCGACTCGGCTTCGATCGCGCGCAGCAGGCGTGGGCGGTGCGCGAGGTGCAGATGCCCGCCGTGTTGCGGATCGCAGTCGATCTCGGGCTCGCGCAGTAGCGATCTGAACAGCTCGAAGGCCTCGGCGATCTCGGCGTGCAGGGCCTGCGCCGTCTCCAGGCCCCAGCGCCTTACCCAGCCCGAGCGCTTGAGTCGCCCGGCGCTCAACTGTGCCTGGCCGCCGTTGCGGCTGCTACAGCCCCACGCCACAGCGTTGGCTTCCAGCACCACCGGGCGGATGGCGAACTCGCGGGCCAGATGGATCGCGCAGGTCAGGCCCGTATAACCGGAACCGATCACCGCGACATCGGCGTCCACATCGGCCGCCACGGGCCCGTCGTCGGGCGGGGGCACCCCGGCGGTCGCGATCCAGTAGGTCGGGGCATAGTCGCGGTTGCTGCCGGGCCCCGAGTCGGTGAGCGGATCGTAGCGCGGGTCGTAGGGACTGCGCGCCGCAGCCTGGGTCATGGCCGGCCCGTCCGGCGGGCTGCCCCGCAAGCCCGCGCCATGCAAGCGCGGCCGATCACGCCGCCGCGGTCAGCTCGGCCAGTACTTCCGCGACGGCATCGACGGCCCCCGCCATGCCGCGTTCGCCCAGCTGACCCATGCAGCCGACGCGGAAGGTTTCGAGCGTCGTCAGCTTGCCGGGATAGAGAATGTAGCCGCGCGCCTTGACGGCGTCGTAAAACCTTTTGAACTGATAGTGCGGCACGCGCGGTGCGTGAAAGGTCACGATGATCGGGGCCTGGATCTCCGCGGGCAGGAAGCTCCGCAGGCCATGGCGCGCCAGGCCGTCAATCAGCGTCCGGCAGTTTTCGGCGTAACGCCCGCCACGCGCCGCGCGACCGCCCTCCTTGAGGTACTGATCGATGGCGCTGTCGAAGGCGGCGACGACATGAGTGGGCGGCGTGTAACGCCACTGCGTGGTCTTCTGCATGTAGACCCACTGGTCATACAGGTCCATCGCGAGCGAATGGGAGTTTCCCTCGGCACGCTCCAGGACGGAACGCCTGATGATGACGAAAGCCATGCCCGGCGGTCCCTCCAGGCACTTTCCGGACGCGGCGACAACGGCGTCGAACGCCGTCTTGCGCGCGTCGATCTCGAGCGCGCCGAAGGAGCTCATGGCGTCGACGATCAGGCTGCGGCCGTGGCGCGCGACCACATCGGCCACCGCCTGCAGCGGATTGAGTATGCCGGCGCTGGTTTCGCAGTGAACCAGGGCGACGTGGGTGATTCCCGGATTGCCGGCCAGCGCTCGGTCGACGTCCTCGGCCCGCACTGCCGCATCCTCGGCATAGTCAATGGTCGATACATTCCTGCCCAGCACCCGGCAGATTCGGGCGATGCGCTGACAGTAGGCCCCGTTCTGCGGTACCAGCACGTGCCCGGTGCGCGGCACCAGGGTACCGATGGCGGCTTCGACCGAAAACGTTCCGCTCCCCTGCAGGGGCACGCACTCATGGGTGGCGGTTGCGTGCACGATCGCCAGCAGGCGCTCGCGCACCCGGCCGGTTATCTGGTTGAAGTCGCTGTCCCACGAACCCCAGTCGCGCAGCATGCTCTGCTTGGTCGCCGAGGAGGTCGTGAGCGGACCGGGGGTCAACAGGTAGGGCGCGGCGGTCATAGGGGTACTCGCGCTGCGGGTGGCGCAATGCTGGTTAAGAGGTAGGTACCGAGAGGCGGCCTATACAGTAAACTGTCGGGCGCGTACTGTCATCTGGCCGCGAGCGGTGCGCCCGACGGCGCGTCCCGCCCGGCGGGCGGTCCGGTGCGGACCAAATAGATTCGAGGTCACAATGCGCCAGCTCGAAGTGAACGGACGCAGCTACCGGCTGCCCGCCCGGCCGTCGGTGGTCGTGTGTGTCGACGGCTGCGAGCCTGATTACATCGCCCAGGCGGTGGCCGGCGGACACATGCCCTGGATGAAGTCGGTCCTCGCGCAGGGCACCTCCGTGATCGCGGACTGCGTCGTGCCGACGTTCACCAATCCCAACAATCTCTCGATAGTAACCGGCGCACCGCCTGCCGTGCACGGCATCTGCGGCAATTACCTGTACGACGCGGCCAACAACGTCGAAGTCATGATGAACGACCCAAAATGGCTGCGCGCCCCTTCCCTGCTGGCCGCGCTCTCGGAGGCCGGCTGCGCCGTGGCGGTGGTCACTGCCAAAGACAAGCTGCGCAAGCTCCTGGGCCACGGGGTCCGCGGCATCTGCTTCTCCTCGGAGAAGGCCGATCAGACCTCGCTGGCCGAGCACGGCATCGAAGGCGTGGTCGAACTGGTGCGCCAGGCGGTACCCGATGTGTACAGCGCTGCCCTGTCGGAATTCGTGTTTGCGGCGGGCGTACGCCTGATGGAAACCCG
This sequence comes from uncultured Gammaproteobacteria bacterium, assembly GCA_963707115.1. GTDB lineage: Bacteria > Pseudomonadota > Gammaproteobacteria > Steroidobacterales > Steroidobacteraceae > FEN-1191. The sequence continues at coordinate 1,032,281 of CAVPOP010000005.1, read as the reverse complement.
TCGTCCCGACGTCATGTACCTGTCAACCACGGACTACGTGCAGCACAAGTATGCACCCGGCACCGATCCCGCCAACGAGTTCTACCGCATGATGGACGCATACCTCGGGCAGCTCGACGCCCTCGGCTGCCGGATCGTGGTGACGGCCGACCACGGCATGAACGCCAAGACCCGGCTGGACGGCAGCCCAAACGTGATTTATCTGCAGGATCTGCTGGACGAGTGGATCGGCGCCGGCCGCACGCGCGTGATACTGCCGATCACGGACCCCTACGTCGTGCACCACGGCGCGCTCGGGTCCTACGCGACCGTGCACCTCGCGGCTGGGGCGGACGCCGCTGCCATCAGCGAGCGCATCGCCGCCCTGCGCGGCATCGACGCCGTGCTGTCGCGCGCGCAGGCCGCCGCGCGCTTTGAATTACCGGCGGACCGCATCGGCGACCTGGTGGTCACAGCGACGCGTTCGGTCGTCATCGGCAGCGCCGCGGCGCGCCACGACCTGTCCGGGCTGGACGTGCCGCTGCGTTCTCACGGCGGCCTGTCCGAACAGCCGGTGCCGCTGATCATCAACTGCGGCCTCGAGGGGCTCGACGCCAATCGCCGCTGGCGCAACTTTGACGCCTTCGACTGGGTGCTCAATCGTGCCCACTGACGGCGGCGTCCGCTTCGACACCCTGCGCATCGGTGCCGAGCGCATCCGCACCGGCCGCAGCACCGAGGTGCGAAATCCCTACACCGGCGCAATTGCCGGGACCGTGCCGATGGCCGGCGTTGCCGAGGTCCGCCGGGCGATCGAAGTGGCGCGCGCCTACCGGCCGGTACTGTCCCGGTTCGAGCGCTACCAGATCTGCTACCGCGCCGCGGGCCTGATACGCACGCGCACTGCCGAGATCTCCGACCTGATCAGCGCGGAAAGCGGCCTTAGCAAGAAGGATTCCACCTACGAGGTCGGTCGCGCCTGTGACGTCCTGCTGTTTGCAGGCAACGCCGCGCTGCAGGACGACGGCCAGATATTTTCCTGCGACCTGACCGCGCACGGAAAGCGCCGACGGGTCTACACCCTGCGCGAGCCCCTGCAAGGCGTGATCAGCGCGATCACGCCGTTCAACCACCCGTTGAACCAGGTCGCGCACAAGGTGGCGCCGGCCATTGCCACCAACAACCGGATGGTGCTCAAGCCCTCGGAGAAAACGCCGCTGAGCGCGCTGCTGCTGGCCGATCTGCTCATCGAGGCCGGGCTCCCCGCGGAGATGTTTTGCGTCCTGACCGGAGATCCGCGCGAGATTGCGGATGAAATGCTGACGCATCCGGACGTCGATCTGGTGACCTTTACGGGCGGCGTGCCGTACGGCAAGTACATCGCCGCCAAGGCCGTGTACAAGCGCCAGGTGCTGGAGCTCGGTGGCAATGACCCGATCATCGTGATGGAGGATGCCGACCTGGAGGAAGCGGCCAGCCTGGCGGCGGCCGGCTCCTACAAGAACTCCGGACAGCGCTGCACGGCCATCAAGCGCATGCTGGTGCACGAAGCGGTGGCGGAGCGATTCGTCGAGCTGTTGCTGGAAAGGACCCGCGCCGTAGTCTACGGCGATCCGATGGACCCGCACACGGACATGGGCACCGTGATCGATGAGGCCGCCGCGCGAACTTTCGAGGCCAAGGTCAACGACGCGATCGCGCGTGGCGCCCGTCTGCTGTTCGGCAATATCCGCAAAGGCGCACTGTACTCCCCGACGGTCCTGGACGGGGTGGACCCGGACATGCCGCTCGTCAAGACCGAAACCTTTGGACCGGTATCGCCCGTGATTCGCTTCAAGTCGATCGATGAAGCCATTCGCATCTCAAACTCCACGGACTATGGCCTGTCATCGGCCGTATGTACCAATCGCCTGGATTACATCACGCGTTTTGTCACTGAGCTGAACGTGGGCAGCGTGAACGTCCGCGAAGTGCCCGGTTACCGGCTCGAGCTCACCCCCTTCGGAGGAATCAAGGATTCCGGCATCGGCGTCAAGGAAGGCGTGCAGGAGGCCATGAAGTCCTTTACCAACGTCAAGACCTATTCACTCCCCTGGTAATCCCTCTCGTGCCGCCGGTCGGCCGCGTCATCGAACTGCAACAATAGCCCGGCCAGATGTGACCGGGCCCGCCGCCAAATGAGCCACCATGTCCCGAAAATTCGCGCTACGCCTACGTAACGACTCGCCCCTGGCATTCGCGGTGTTCGCCTCGCTCGCGGGATTTGCCACCTATTTCTCGATGTACGCGTTCCGCAAGCCATTTGCCGCCGCCAGCTACGACGGCGTCGAGGGCTGGCATTACGCCCTCGACTTCAAGATCGCCATCGTGATCGCGCAGGCGCTCGGCTACGCCACTTCCAAGTTTATCGGCATCAGGGTGATCGCCGGGATGAAGCCCACCTACCGCGCCCGGGCGATCCTTGGATTGATTGGCGGTTCGTGGATTGCATTGGTGGCGTTCGCCGCAGCGCCGGCGCTGCTCAAGGTGCCCGCCATGTATCTCAATGGCCTGTGCCTGGGCCTGATCTGGGGCCTGGTGTTCTCGTACATGGAGGGACGGCGCATTTCCGAGGTGCTCGGCGCCGTGCTTTGCGCGAGCTTTATCGTCTCCTCTGGCGCGGTCAAGTCGGCGGGACTGCTGCTGATCCAGTTCATGCATGTGCCGGTGTTCTGGATGCCGGCGGCGACCGGCTTGCTGTTCGTGCCGCTGCTGGCTCTGGGCGTGTGGGGACTCTCATCGCTCCCACCACCGAGTGCCGACGATGAATCGGCCCGCGTGCGGCGGGCGCCCATGACGCCACGCGAGGTCAGAGCGTTCCTGGCGCGCTTCGGCCTCGGCGTGGCCCTGCTGGTGATCGCCTACGTGTTCGCCACGGCCTTGCGCGATTTCCGCGACAATTTTGCCGCCGAACTGTGGACGGCTCTGGGTTACGCCAACCCCGCCTCGGTATTCACGGCCACGGAATTGCCGGTAGCGGCCATTGCGCTCATCGCTTTGGCCATCATCGTTAGGGTCAAGGACAACGTGCGAGCCCTAAAGGTGATCCACGGCATGATTCTGGCCGGCTTGGTGCTGCTGGGCGCATCGACGCTGGCGTTCGACGCCGGCTGGCTGGGTCCCCTGCCGTGGATGATTGCGAGCGGCGCCGGCCTCTATGTGGTCTATACGCCCTTCAATGCGATGCTGTTTGATCGCCTGGTCGCCGCCGGTGGCCAAGTGGCCAACGCCGGCTTTCTGATCTACGTGGCAGACTCCGCCGGTTACGCGGGCAGTTGTGCGTTGTTGCTGTGGCGAAATTTCGGGCTGACACACGTCGAATGGCTGACCGTATTCAGGTACGCGGCGTATGCGACTTCCGTCGTAGGCATCCTGCTGATTGCGGCCTCCATGCTCTACTTCAGTGTGCGCACCCGCACCAATAAGCATTGAGACGACGCACGCATTGCGCGGACGCTGTGCACCGCTGAGTCAGTGCGACTTGTCTTGGACTATAAATACAATATATATCATAAGGTTATAGTGTTTTTATCAACTACTTCATAGGGCGAAGTGCGATGCTTAGCGGCGCTTGGTGAACACGACATGGGTCGCGTGCTGCGTCGGCACGTGTTCGGTGCGCTGATAGCCCAGGCGCGGTAAGTTGAGGCCGGCGAATAGATTCTCGCCGGCGCCCAGCAGCACTGGCGAAACGGCCAGATGAATTTCGTCGACGAGTCCGGCGCTCAGATACTCCCGGACGGTGGCTACGCCCCCGCCGAGGCGCACGTCCAAGCCCGCAGCGGCTTCCGCAGCGCGCTGCAGGGCTGCCTGAATACCGTCGGTGACGAAATGAAACGTCGTGCCGCCGTTCATGGCGATGGAAGCTCGCGGATGGTGAGTCAGCACGAACACCGGCGTGTGATACGGCGGGTTGACACCCCACCACCCCTTCCAGGTCTCGTCCGGCCACGCGCCACGTATGGGCCCGAACATATTGCGGCCCAAGATCCACGCGCCAATTTTGCGGAAGCCGCGCGCCGCAAAATCATCGTCAACACCCGTCGCGCCTCCCTGATCGCCGAACATCTGCCGGAAGGTGCGGGTCGTGAAGGCCCAGTCATGCAGAGCCATGCCACCGACGCCCATGGGACTGTCGAGGCTCTGGTCCGGACCCGCGCCGTAGCCATCTACGGAAATGCTGAAACTCTGAACCCGCAGCTTCGCCATGTCCTCGTCGCTCCCTTAGCCGCTCGACTTGGCCAATCCTACTATGCGCATAAGCGGCTTGATGGTCAGCCCCTGGACCAGCAACGTCAAGAGCACGACCCCAAAGGTCATATGGAGGATCATCTCCCGGTGACTGAAATCGCGCGGCAACGACAGCGCGAGCACCATCGACAATCCGCCGCGCAATCCCCCCCAGGTGAGCACCGTAGCCCAGGACGCCGGCAATCCCTCGCGGCCGCATGCTCGCAGGATGAAAAAATTTGAATAGACCAGTGCTGCGCGCGCCAGATTGATGGCCACCCAGCCGATCAGAATCTCGGGAATGTAGTGAGCCAGCTTTGCCAGGTTGATCTCCAGGCCCATGAGCAGGAACACGAAGCTATTCAGCAGAAACGCCATGTAGCTCCAGAAGGCATCCACCGCGCTGCGCGTGGCCGGCTGCATCCCGCGCGGCGCGCCCCAGTTACCGGTCACCATGCCGGCCACCACGCAGGCGATCACGCCCGACAACCCCAGCAGCTCGGCGGCAATGAAGGCGCCGTAAGCGCTCAGTACGGTCAGGGTGATTTCGACCATCGGATCGTTGATCGTGCGGGTCAGAAGGCTCACGGCCACACCGACTCCGGCGCCGACGACGACCGCCAGCACAGACATGCGCACGAACTCCCACACCGCCACACCGACAGCCAGATCCCCGCCCGTCGCCATGCCCAGCACGATGGTGAAGATCACGATCGCGGTCCCATCATTGAACAGCGACTCGGCTTCCACGATCACGGCCAGCCGCGGGTTTACGCCTAAGGATCTGAAGATCGCCAGCACGCTGATCGGGTCGGTGGCCGATATCAGCGCGCCGAACACCATCGCGCCCAGGAACTCGATCGCACCCGGCACCAGTTGATTTACCCCCCACCACACCAGCAGCGCCGTGAGGAACGTCGCGACCACCAATCCCGGAACGGCCAGCGAAAGTATCAGCCCGCGGGCGCGCCAGACTTCGGCGAACGGGGTCTGGAAGGCCGCCTCGAAAATCAACCCCGGCAGCACCACCAGGAACAGCAGCTCCTTCGACAGGTGCGGGCCCGCGTAGGGCACGAGGTTGCCCAGCACCAGGCCGGCCAGCACCAGTCCGATGGCGTAGGGCAAACGCGCCCGGTTGGACAGCACCGCCACGGCGGCGGCGATGGCGAGCAGCAACAGCAGACTGAGTTCAGGATGTTCCATCACGGTCGCGCATCGGCACCGGCGGGCGCTGGGCCACGGCCACGCGGGCGGCCGCCAGATCCCAGGCCGCATGGCCCACCGTCTTGAAGAACACCGGTCCCTCGGGAGCACGCGTGTCCTGCAGGCGCTGCGAGAGCGGCTGCACGTCCCCCCAATCGACGCCGGCGCGGATCAGGTCACCGGCCTCGGCCCGCGCCGCATCCAGGTCATCGACGAAGACGCGGCTTGCGCGCACGGTGGCAGCGCCGATCTCGGCGGCCGCCGGCGTAAACGATCCGATGGCAATCAGCAGGCGCCCATGACGCGCCGGCGCCTCGTACACGGGCTCCGGGCTGCTCGTGCAGCAGATGACCACATCCGCCTGATCATCATCCGCCGGGCCTGCCGGCGAGAGCCGCGCAGCAAGCCCGGCGTGTGCGACACAGAAATTCTCGGCGGCCGCGGCCGTCCGGCCCGATACGGTAATTCTGGCCTGGGGATACAGTTGAGCAATTGCCTCGATATGGTGCAGCGCCTGCGTTCCCGTGCCGAAGATCCGGAAGGCCCCGGGACGAGCGGCCCGGAGCGCACTTATCCCGAGCATCGACAGCGCGGCCGTCCGCCGCCCGGTCACCGTCGCCCCATCGAGACTCAGCAGGTGTGCTCCGGTGGCCGCGTCCCACACGCTCACCTCACCCTGGATGGTGGGCAGTCGCCGGGTCGGATTGGTGGGCACGTAGGTCACCAGCTTGTGGACGGCGAGGTCGGAGGCCAGGGCGAGCATCGAGAGCACAGCTCCATCGCCGGCCATAGTCACGACCTGGCGCTGCGGGCAGCTGATTTCACCGCGGGAAAGGCCTATCGCGGCGACGCGCAGGGCGTCGACCAGCGCGGAGTACGGCAGGAGCGCGGCGGTGCCCTGCGCGTCAAGGGTCTTCATGCGATCCAGAGAATCTCTCACTGCCCCAGGATCATGCGGCGTTCCTTGGCCGCGTAACCCTCGCTCGCGGCCTGCTCGGGCGCGAGGAGCGATACCACGATCGCCACCACAAAGGCCAGCGGCATGGATACCAGCGCGGGATTCTTCAGGGGGAACCAGGCGTGATCGTGATGCAGCATGTCAATCTGCACCGTAGGCGACAACACGATCAGCACGCTTGCGGTCACGGTACCGGTCAGGATGGCCGCGACCGCGCCGGCGGTCGTGAACCTCTGCCAATAGATCGAGAGCACCAGAGCCGGGAAGTTACCGCTCGCGGCCAGCGCAAAGGCCAGCCCTACCATGAAAGCCACATTCTGCCCCTTGAAGAACAGGCCCAGAGCCATGGCGAGGACGGCCAGCAGCACGCTGGCGGCGCGCGCCACGCGCAACTGTTCGTCGCGTGGTGCATCGCCATGGCGCACGACGTTGACCCACAGGTCGTGGGACAGCGCCGCGGCCCCGGAGAGCGTGAGTCCGGCCACGACCGCCAGTATGGTCGCGAAGGCCACCGCCGCAATAAACCCCAGCAGGCTCTTGCCGCCCAGCACCTCGGCCAGCAGCGGCGCGGCCATGTTGCCGCCCTTATCGACGGCGACAATGACGTCGTGACCCACCAGCACCATGGCGCCAAATCCCAGCACGAAGGTCAGGAGATAGAAGGAGCCGATCAGGCCGGTTGCCCAGAACACCGACTGGCGTGCGGCGCGCGCATCCGGCACGGTGTAGAAGCGCATGAGGATATGCGGCAAACCCGCGGTGCCGAACATCAGCGCCAGTCCCAACGAAACGGCTTCCCAGGGATTACTGATGAGTTTTCCGGGAGCCAGCACGCCTGCACCGTTGCGTTCGGCCGCCATCGCAAACAGCCGCAGCGGGTTGAAGTCAAAGCGTGCCAGCACCAGCACCGCGAGCAGCGCCGCGCCCCCCAACAGCAGCGCCGCCTTGACGATCTGCACCCACGTCGTGGCGATCATGCCGCCGAACAACACGTAGGCGAGCATCACGACACCGACAATGACGACGGCAAACTCGTAGGAGAGGCCGAACATCAGCTTGATGAGGTTACCGGCGCCCACCATCTGCGCAATCAAGTACGCGGCCACGACCGCCAGCGAGCCGAGCGCCGCGGCCACGCGCACTGGCTTCTGCCGCAGCCGAAAGCTCAACACGTCGGTGAAGGTGTAGCGGCCCAGATTCCGCAGCGGCTCGGCGACCAGGAACAGCACGACCGGCCAGCCCACCAGCCAGCCGGTGGAATAGATCAGACCGTCGAAGCCGGAGGTCGCCACCAGTCCGGCGATGCCCAGAAAACTAGCGGCGCTCATGTAGTCGCCCGCCAGCGCGAAGCCGTTCTGTCGCCCGCTGATGCGTCGGCCGGCGGCAAAGAATTCTTCGGTAGTCTTGGTGTGACGGGCCGCCCACCAGGTGATACCGAGCGTCAGCGCCACGAAACCCACGAAAAATTCGATCGCCGTCGCGTTCGGCGCCTGCAGCACTTCCGCGGCCGTCATGGCCGAGAATCCTCGGCACGCAGCTCCGCCACCCGGCTGTCCATGTGGGTGTTGGCCCAGCGCACGTAGACCCAGGTGACGATCCAGGTCGCGACGATGACCAGCGCGCCCAACAGGATGCCCAGACTCAATCCGGGAGCGACGAGCTGAGCCACCCGTGGCTTGTCAAAAGCGATCAGCAGCACAAACCCAAAGTACACGAAGATCATGACCGCACTCAGCGCCACGGCAATCCGCCAGCGCTGGCGCGACAACTGTGCCAGTGTCATATGCCCCCCTTAACCGCACGCCCCGCCGCGGGGCGCCGGACACCCTAATACGCGATCGGCTTGAGCTGCAATACTTCAGCCTTTACGTTGTAATCGGCCGACGACATCTGCTTGGGCACGCAGGTGGTACGGTAATCGGTGTTGCGCAGGGCAAACCCCTTCTCCAGCATGGGTCGCATCTGCTCCACCAGCTCGCATTCGCCCATGCCCATGTTGGTCGGTTGGTGGGGTGCGAGCTGCACCTTGGTCCATACGCCCTGGACGGTGCCGCTGGTGGAGGCGTCCGCTGCCGGGGCCAGAGCGCTGAACTCCACCTCTACCCAGGCCATCTTGTTGGGCGCGTCGTGGGCGCGATCGCAGCCCAGCGCGCGCACCTTGACGTCCTTGCGCGCGCCAAAGGTCAGCAGGATGTCGCGCACCTTGCCTTCCAGTCCGTCGCAGGTATAGAACGCCGTAAAGCCTGAGTAGGTGAATTCGAGCTTCTGGGTATGCCACTGGGCTGGCGTCGTCGCCGGGTCGGCGGCCGCAGCCATCACCGGCCCGACCAACAGCGCGCCGGCGAGCATCATTCCGGCAGTCCAGCCGCGGACCTGCCCTCGGTTAGAGCGACTGGTCGCCATGATCCACCTCCATGTACCACGGACATTATCTAGAGTGTTAGTCAGCCGGCAAGGCCCTAAAGTTCTGTCCGTGAGCGGCGCGGCAGCCCGCATCAGGTCCGGGGCTTCTGGGCCGCTTTCACGGCGTGCCCCCCAAAAGCATTGCGGAGTCTGGCCAGAAACCGCGCGCCGTAGTCGCCGCGTCCCTGGCTCGCCAGGCGTACGTTCAGTGACGCACTGATGGCCGGCAGAGGCACGCCCAGGTCGAGGCCTTCCCGCACGGTCCACCGGCCCTCGCCCGAATCCGCCACGACGGGAGCGACACCCTCCATGCGGGCATCCTCCCGCAGTTCGGCCGCCGCCAGGTCAAGCAGCCAGGAACGCACCACCGTGCCGTGGCGCCAGGCCTCGGCGATGGCGCCGACATCAAGCGCGAAGTCGGACTTGGCGCGCAGCAGCGCGAAGCCCTCTGCGTACGCCTGCATCAGCCCGTATTCGATGCCGTTGTGCACCATTTTTGTGAAGTGCCCGCTGCCCGAAGGGCCGCAATGCACCCAGCCCTGATCCTGCGCCGGGGCCAGCGCCTGGAACAGTGGCCGCAAGCGCTCGATGGCCGCGCCCGCGCCCCCGAACATGAGACCGTAACCGTACTCCAGGCCCCACACCCCGCCGGACACGCCCACGTCGACGAGGTGCAGGCCGCGCGCCTTGAGCTCGGCGGCGCGGCGCAGGGTGTCGTGGTAATCGGTGTTGCCGCCGTCAATGATGACATCGTCCGGCGAGAGCAAGGCCGCGATCGATCCTATGGTCTGCTCGGTGACTTCGCCCGCGGGCAGCATGACCCACACGGCGCGCGGCGCGCGCAGCGCACGCACCGCCGCGGCGAGATCGCCCACCACGGTGATGCCCTGCTCGGCAGCGAGCGAGGCGCGTGCCTCCGCGGATACGTCATAGCCGCAGACCGGGAAGCCGGCGCGGGCGAGCCGGCGCAGCAGATTTGCGCCCATCCGACCCAACCCGACCATGGCCAGCACGGGCGTGCGGCTGCTGTTCGGCATGTCGCTGGCCTCCCTCACTGCATGTGCTGGCCGCCGTTGATGGCGATGTTCGCACCGGTGACGAACGCGGCCTCCTCGCTGGCGAGGTAAGCCACCAGGCCCGCGACCTCCTCCGGCTTGCCCAGTCGCCCCATCGGAATCTGCGGGATGATTTTCGAATCCAGCACGTCCTTGGGAATCGCCATCACCATCTGCGTGCCAATGTAGCCCGGAGAAATCGTGTTGACGGTGACCCCCTTGCGCGCCACCTCCAGGGATAGCGCCTTGGTGAAGCCGTGCATGCCCGCCTTCGCGGCCGAATAGTTGGTCTGGCCGAACGCGCCCTTCTGGCCGTTGACCGAGGAGATGTTGATGACCCGGCCCCAGCTCCGATCGACCATGCCGTCACAGACCTGCTTGGTCATGTTGAAGACCGAGTCGAGGTTGGTGTGCATGACCGCGTCCCAGTTGACGCGGTCCATTTTCTTGAAGGTCATGTCGCGGGTGATGCCCGCGTTGTTGACCAGCACGTCGATGGGTCCGACCTCGGCGGCCACCTTCTGCACGCAGGCCTGGCAGGAGTTCCAGTCCGTGACATCGCAGGGATAGGCGTAGAACGTGTAGCCGCGTGCCTTCATGTCGGCCAGCCACGCCGGCGCCTTGGTGTTGCCGGGCGAATACGTGGTCACCACGGTGTCGCCCAGGTCCGCGAGCTTGATGCATATGGCCTCGCCGAGGCCGCCCATTCCGCCCGTCACCAGGGCCGTGCGTTTCTTTGCCATGTTCAGGGGACTCCCGCTCAAATTCTTTCCACAGCCAGGGCCACGCCCATGCCGCCGCCGATACAAAGACTCGCCAGTCCGCGGTGTGCGTCACGGCGCACCATCTCGTGCAGCAAGGTCACCAGTATGCGGCAACCCGAGGCCCCGATCGGATGGCCAATGGCAATCGCGCCGCCGTTCACGTTGATCTTGGTCGTGTCCCAGCCCATCTGCCGATTCACGCCGATCGCCTGGGCGGCAAAGGCCTCGTTGATTTCCATCAAGTCCAGATCGGCGTGCGTCCAGCCGGCCTTCTTCAGGCACAGTTGGCTGGCGGGCACGGGCCCCATCCCCATGATCTTCGGATCCACTCCCGCCGAGGAATAGGCCTTGACGCGCGCCATGGGCTTGAGGCCCAGCTCGCGCGCCTTGCTGGCCGAGGTCATGAGTACCGCCGCCGCCCCGTCGTTCAGGCCCGAGGCGTTGCCCGCGGTCACGGTGCCCTCCTTGCTGAAGGCGGGCTTGAGCTCTCCCAGAGAATCCACCGTGGTTCCCGGCCGGATGTATTCGTCCATCTCGAAGCGCAGCGTGCCCTTCTTGCTGACGATCTCGACGGGCACGATCTCGTCCTTGAAACGCCCAGCGCGCTGCGCCGCCTCGGCCTTCTGCTGCGAGGCCGCGGCGAACTCGTCCTGCTCGCGGCGCGTTATCCCGTATTGGCGGGCGATGTTTTCCGCCGTGGTGCCCATGTGGTAATTGTTATAGACGTCCCACAGCCCGTCGATGATCATGCTGTCGACGAGCTTCGCATCCCCCATCCGAAAGCCGTCACGCGAGCCGGCCAACAGGTGCGGCGTGGCGCTCATGTTCTCCTGGCCCCCGGCGATGACCACGTCGGCGTCCCCGCACTTGATGGCCTGCGCCGCGAGGTGCGTCGCCTTCAGTCCGCTGCCGCAGACCTTGCCGACCGTCATGGCAGGCACGCTATCGGGCAGCCCGGCGCGTATTGCCGCCTGCCGCGCAGGATTCTGGCCGCAGCCCGCCGTCAGCACCTGACCCATCAGCACCTCGGAAACCTGAGCCGGCGCCACGCCGCTGGCTGCCAGCAGCGCCTTGATCACCTGGGCGCCGAGATCGGCGGCCGGCAGCTTGGCAATGCTGCCGCCGAACTTGCCGACCGCGGTACGCAGCGCTGCGACGATCACTACCTCTTCCATCTAGTCTCTCCTGCGACCTGCAGCCATTCTACTGTTCCCACAGGAGCGAGCGATCCACTTTCTGCACGTCCGTCGCGCCGGCCAGCGCCATGCTAATCGAGAGCTCGCGGCGCATGATCTCTATGCCCAGCGCGACCCCGGCCTGGCCTCCCGAAGCCAGTGCGTACAGGAAGGCCTTGCCCATCAGGCAGCCGCGCGCCCCGCGTGCCAGGGCCTTGAGGATGTCCTGACCGCTCATCACGCCACCGTCGAACAGCACCTCGCAGCGCCCCTGCAGGGCCGCCGCCACCTGCGGCAGGACGCTGATGGTCGAAGGGGCTCCGTCGAGCTGGCGGCCACCGTGATTCGACACCACCACCGCGTCGGCCCCGAGGTCGGCGGCCCGGCGCGCGTCTTCGGCGTCCATGATGCCCTTGACCGCCAGCTTGCCCGGCCACTGTGAACGCACCCAGGCGACGTCGCGCCAGCTGGCGGTGGGGTCGAACTGCTCGCTGATCCAGGTCGAGAGCGTCTTCAGGCCCTGCGGGCCCGGGAGCCGTCCCTGCAGGTTGCCGAAAGTCCGGCGGCGGGCGCGCAGCATGCCCAGGGCCCAAGCCGGCTTGGTGGCCACGTCGCAGGCATTGCGCCACGTCAGGCGCGGGGGCACCGCCAGGCCGTTCTTGGCGTCCCGGCGCCGCAGCCCCTGCACCGGCAGGTCGAGCGTCAGGACCAGCACCGGACAGTTCGCGGCGCGGGCCCGCCCGATCAGTTGTTCGTTGAACCCCCGGTCGCGCATCAGGTAGAGCTGGAACCAGAACGGTGCCGCGCCGGCCTCGTGCAGATCCTCGATCGAGCCAATGGCCACCGTGCTCAGGCAGAACGGTATGCCGGCCGCGGCGGCCGCGCGCGCCCCGCAGACCTCGCCATCACGGTAGAACAATCCGGTCAGCCCGGTTGGCGCAATCCCCAGCGGCAGTGCACAGCTTTGACCCAGCAGGGTGGTCGCGGTGGCGATGTTCGAGACATCGACGCCGACGCGCTGGCGCAGCGCGATGGCATCCAGGTCGGTGCGGTTCCGGCGCAGCGTGATCTCGTCGTAGGAGCCGCGCTCGGCGTACTCGAAGATTGCCCGCGGCACGCGCCGGCGCGCCCTTTCGCGCAGGTCGGCCACGCTGTTCAATACCGGCATGGTGGCACCCGCACGCCCGAGGGTAGCAACGGCTCAGACCTCAACGACGCGGTTACGCAGCTCGCCGATGCGATCGATCGTCGCCACGACGAGGTCGCCGCCCTTGAGCGCCTGCGGCGGCGTCATCGCGTAGCCGACACCGGCCGGCGTGCCCGTGGCGATGATGTCCCCCGGCTGCAGCGTCAGGCCCGCCGACAGCGAGGCGATGATGGTGGGGATGTCAAAGATCATCTGGGCCACGCGGGCGCGCTGGCGTTCCTCACCATTGACGCTCAGCGACAGCTCGAGCGTGGTGGGATCCCCGAGCGCGGCGCGATCGACGATGCACGGCCCGAGCGGACAGGTGGTGTCGAGCGACTTGCCCTTGAACCACTGGTCATGGCGGCGCTGCAGATCGCGCGCCGTCATATCGTTCAGCACGCAGTAGCCAAACACATGCTCGAAGGCGCGCGCCGGTGCGATATCGCGTCCGGCCGTGCCGACGACCACCGCCAGCTCGACCTCGTAGTCCAGCAGGCGCGTGACACGCGGATCGAGCCGCACGTCCCCGTAGGGGCCGTTGACCGCGCCGGTCGCCTTGGTGAAGAACTGCGGCACCTCCGGGAGCTTGACTTCCTTGCCGGCCCGGGCGGCGCCCTCCTTGACGTGGTCGGCGTAATTGCGGCCCACACAAAACACGTTGCGCACCGGCACCGGGATGGGCGCCAGCAGCCGCACCCGCGCGCTCTCCAGCCAGGCGTCCGTGAATTCATCGCGGCGTGATTCCATCCGCTGCAGCGCGGCCAGGCTCGCCTCGCCGCCGCGGATTATCGCCAGCAAGCTGCCCATGTCCGCCGCCTCGTTCATGCGGCGTCCGGCGGCCGCCAGATCGAGCACGCGATCTTCGAACCACATGCCCGTGAGCGTTCGCCCTTCACAAGTGCAGGTCACCAGTTTCATAGTTTCACGCCCTGTAGCAACACGCGCATGGATTGCGGCCCATCCCCGCGCAGATGGACTCTGGCCGCGCGACGCCGGCTACCGCCTGCCCGCGACGCCACCCCACCGCGCCCCGGCTGCGACCGACACACCCGGCCGGAGCCGCGGGCCCACGCCACTGGGCCGCCCTCGTGCCGGGCCAGCTGGCTTCTATCATGTCCGGCAGGTCCGTCGCCACCGCCGCGTAAGGGGACGGCGTTCAAGGCGTCACCGGTGGCCGCGCCGCGCGGTGTTTCATCTGGCGACGCCGGGCATGCAACACCCACTCGGTATAGCCGTTGGGCTGGGCACGGCCCTTGAACACCAGTTCGCAGGCCGCCTGGAAGGCGGCGCTGCGGCCAAAGTCCGGCGCCATCGGGCTGTAGCCTGGTTCGCCCGCATTCTGCTCGTCGACGACTTTCGCCATGCGCTGCAGCGCCGCCAGCACCTGCTCGCGAGTGCACACTCCGTGAAGGAGCCAGTTGGCCATGTGCTGGCTGGAGATTCGCAGCGTCGCCCGGTCTTCCATCAGCGCCACGCCGTGGATGTCGGGAACCTTGGAGCAACCGATGCCCATGTCCACCCAGCGGACCACGTACCCGAGGATGCCCTGCGCATTGTTGTTCAGTTCCTGTTCAATATCCGCGGCGCTCCAGGCGCGCCCGGCGGCGAGCGGCGCCGTCAGCAGATCGGCACGGGACGCCAGCGACCGGCCGCGCAGGCCCTGCTGCACGGTGGCCACGTCCACGGCGTGATAGTGCAGCGCGTGGAGCGTGGCGGCTGTGGGCGACGGCACCCAAGCGGTGCTCGCGCCGGCCCGCAGCTGGGCAATCTTGCTGCTCATCATGAGCGCCATCTGATCGGGCATGGCCCACATGCCCTTGCCGATCTGGCCATGGCCCGACAGGCCGCAGCTGAGCCCCACCTCGACGTTCTGGCGCTCGTAAGCTTCGAGCCACACCGCGCTCTTGATGTCCGCCTTGCGTAGCATCGCCCCCGCGGCCATGGACGTGTGGATCTCATCGCCGGTGCGATCCAGAAACCCGGTATTGATGAACACGACCCGCGCGCGCGCCGCGCGTATGCATTCGCGGAGATTGAGCGTCGTGCGGCGTTCTTCATCCATGATTCCCATCTTAAGGGTATTGGGCGCCAGCCCCAGCAGCGTCTCGACACCGGCAAACAGCCTGACCGCCAGCGCTACTTCCTCCGGGCCGTGCAGTTTCGGTTTGACGATGTAGACCGAGCCGCGGCGGCTGTTGCGCAATCCGGAGCTCGCGCGCAGGTCATGCATCGCCATCAGGGCGCTGCAGGCCGCGTCCAGCATGGTTTCGGGCACCGGCGCGCCGTCGAGTCGCACCATGTCGCTCATCATGTGATGACCGACGTTGCGCACCAGCATGAGGCTGCGCCCCGGCAGCACCACTTCGCTGCCGTCCGCGCCCGTATAGTGCCGGTCCGGATGCAGGCTGCGCTGCGCCTCACCCCCCGCCTTGGGGAAGCGCGCCTCGAGCGTACCGCGCATCAGACCCAGCCAGTTCCGGTAGGCCAGGATCTTGTCCTCGGCGTCGACCGCGGCCACCGAGTCCTCGAGATCCTGAATCGTCGTCAGTGCCGCTTCCAGCACCAGGTCGCTGATCCCGGCCGCGTCGCCGTGCCCGACGGGATGGGCCCGGTCGATATGGATTTCGACGTGCAGTCCGTGATGACGCAGCAGCACCAGACTGGGCGCGGCGGCGGTGCCCTGATGTCCCACGAATGCCGAGGGGGTGCGCAGGCCCGCCGCGCCGGCCGGGGTATCCGCCACCAGCTGGCCGGCGTTCACCCGGTAGGCCCTCGCTTCGGCGTGCGAGCCGTGAAGCAAAGGAAAATTCTGATCGAGGAATTCCCGCCCGTAGGCCACCACCCGGGCGCCGCGCACCGGATTGTAGGCCGGACCCCGCTGTGCGCCGTGTTCCTCGGACAGTGCGTCGGTGCCGTAGAGCGCGTCGTAGAGGCTGCCCCAGCGGGCATTGGCGGCATTCAGCGCGTAGCGCGCGTTGCTGACCGGTACCACCAGCTGCGGGCCGGCCAGCGTCGCGATTTCCTCATCGACATTGGCCGTTTCCACCTGGAACCCGGGTCCCTCCGGGACCAGGTAGCCGATCTGCGTGAGCAGCGCCTCGTAGCGGGCACCGAACCCGCCCACGCCGGGCGTCCGTTGGTGCCACGCATCCAGTCGACTTTGCAAATCCGCGCGCCTGGCAAGCAGCAGCGCGTTGCGCGGCGCGAGCTCGCGCAGCAGGGCGACCAGTCCGTTCCAGAACCGCTCCGGCTCCACGCCGGTGCCGGGAAGCGCCTCCTCATTAATGAATCGCCACAGCGCCGGTGCGACCTCGACGCCGGCGTCCTCGAGCGAGGGGCCGTCCTGGTTCATTCCGCACTCAGCTCGGCATAGGCCGGGTGGCGGCGCACGACGGCTTTGACGAACGGACACACCGGCACCATACGCTCGCCCCGGCTGCGAATGAGATCCAGAGTCCCCCGCACCAGACGCGTTCCCACGCCGTGACCGGCCAGGGCCGCGGGCACCTCGGCGTGGTTGAGAAACAGCGTCGATCCGGAGCGTCGGTAGTCGATGAATCCACTGGCGCCCTCGGCGCCCAGCTCAAAGCGGCTGCGCGCCACGTTGTCAGTCACGGTCTCAGACACGCTCATGCCTGCTTATCGCAGCGCAGTCCCGTAATATGCCGGCCATGACGGACGCGGAACTTGAAGCTCTGGCGCTGAGCCTCGAGGTTGCGCTGCGCAGCGTGCTGTTCAGCCTGCCGGTCGCCATAGCCACCGCCTGGTTGCTGACGCGCCGGCGCTTTGCCGGCCGCGCCTTGCTTGATGCCTTTGTGCATTTGCCGATGGTACTGCCCCCGGTCATGGTCGGCTACGTTTTGCTGCTCCTGTTCGGAGTGCGCGGCCCCCTGGGTCAGTGGCTGTACCACTCCTTCGGGGTGCGCCTGGCCTTCACGACGCGCGGGGCGGCGCTGGCCACGGCGGTGATGTCCTTCCCGCTGATGGTCCGCGCGATCCGGCTCTCGCTGGAAAATGTGGATCGCGGACTGGAAGAGGCGGCACGCACGCTGGGCGCCGGGCGCGCTCGACCGCTGGTGCACGGTCACCCTGCCGCTCATGGCCCCGGGCATTCTGGCCGGCGCGGTCACCGCGCTGGTCGCGAGCCTCGGCGAATTCGGCGCGGTCATCACCTTCGCCGGCAATATTCCGGGCGTCACGCGCACGCTGCCGATCGCCCTGTACTCGGCGCTGCAGACACCCAACGGTGACGCGGCCGCCGCCCGCATCGCGCTGATCAGCTTCGTGCTCGGGCTGGCCGGATTGTTCGCCGCCGAGCTGCTGGCGCGCTCGCTGCGCCACCGCCTGGGGCGTTGACCCATGCTCGACGTACGCTTGCGCCTCGCGCGCGGGGAATTCACCTTGGACGCCCAGTTCACCGCCCCGGCCCCAGGCATCACCGCGTTGTTTGGCCGATCCGGCGCCGGCAAGACCACCCTGATTCATCTGCTTGCCGGGCTGCTGCGGGCCGACAGCGGCTGGATCACGCTCGAAGGCGAGAAACTGTTTGATTCGGAACGGCAACTGAACGTGCCAACGCATCGGCGCCAGGTCGGTTGCGTGTTCCAGGATCTGCGCCTGTTTCCTCATCTCGACGTGAGTGGCAATCTCCACTATGGTTTGCGCCGCGCCGGGCCGCGTGCCGCGCGCATCACCGTGGAACGGATCCTGGCACTGCTCGACCTGGGCGCGCTCCTCGGGCGCCGCACCTGGCAACTCTCCGGCGGCGAGCGCCAGCGGGTGGCGCTGGGGCGCGCGTTGCTGGCCCAACCGCGACTCCTGCTGCTGGATGAACCGCTGGCCGCGATCGATGCGGCCAGACGCAACGAGGTCCTGCCCTATTTCGAGCGCCTGCGCGACGAACTGGCTCTGCCCATCGTCCTGGTCACGCACAACTTCGAAGACGTGGTGCGCCTGGCCACGCACGTGGTGTTGCTGGAGGCTGGACGAGTGTTGGCGCAGGGTGACCTGCCCGCGGTGAGCCTGGTCCCTGAATTGAGCGTGCTGCTGGGAACCGAGGGCGTCGGCGCGGTGATCGAAGGCCGGGTCGAGTCGATCGACGACGGCTCGGGCCTGGCCACGATCAGCGCCGGCCGAGGGCATCTGCTGGTGCCAGGGACCGGGCTGCAGCCCGGTGGTCAGCTGCGCCTGCAGCTGTTGGCGCGTGATCTGATCCTGGCGACAGCGCCGCCGGTCGGGCTGAGCGTGCGCAACCAGCTGCAAGCGATCATTACCGATATCAGGCCGGAAGCCCCGCACAACGTCATGGTGAGCGTGGATGCCGGGGGACTGGCGCTGTTGGCGCGCGTCACCACAGCGGCCGCTGCGGATTTGCAGCTCAGGGTCGGTCAGCAGCTGTGGGTCTTGATCAAAGCGGTGTCACTCCGCGGCCGTGGGTTTATCGACACCTCACCGCCATAAGTCTGAAAAATCGGTGGATGCCGACACGGCGGCATTCCATAAGATCGCGATGAGATGCTACCGGCGCCAGGCCGGTCCCGTGTCACCCGAATATAACCACGCCGCTACCGCTTTTTGGCCGCAGCTGCGACGACAATTTCGTCGGACCAAGGCCGATGCTTCCCAACCGTACATAGGTAATTCCCAATGAGCAAAGCACTTATCGCCGGGGCCGTTGCCCTGACCTTCACCCTCGGCACGCCCGTCATGGCGCAGACCGCGGGCTCGGGCACCGACGCCGCTGGCGCGCAGGAACAGATTGACGCGCTCAAGGTGCAGCTGCGACTGATGGAGATCCAGGTCGATAACCTGAAGGCCAGCGCCGCGCCCAAGGAACCGGCGAAGGTCGCGGTCGAGGTCGACCGGGGCACCACCACGGTCGGGCTGCAGTCGTTCATGGACTTCGGCCACATCTCGAATCAGCAAAATGGCGTGGATGCCTCGCCGACCGGCACGGCATTTGACATCAAGCGGTTCTATCTCATCGTGGACCACAAGTTCGACGACGTATGGGCGGCGAACCTGACCACCGATGCCCAGTACCTGTCCGATAAGACCACCACGGTCGTCACCTCGGTCGGCCCTCCGCCCAAGACCGGCACCGTGACCACCAGTGCGGGCACGGCCGGTGTAACCGAAGTGTTCATCAAGAAGCTCTACCTGCAGGCGACGCTCAGCGACGCCTTCGTGGTGCACGCGGGCTCCTACACCTCGCCCTGGGCTCCGTTCGTCGAGAGCCTGTACGGATACCGCTACATCGAGAAAACCCAGAGCGACCGGCTCGGCTACGCCAACACCGCCGACTGGGGCTTAAATGCCAGCGGCAAGCTCGGCGGGGGTGTGTTCACCTACTCGGCCTCCATCGTCAATGGCGCGGGCTTTAAGAACCCCTCGCGCAGCAAGTACGTCGACTACGAAGGCCGCGTGGGCGTAACCCCGGTGGAGTGGCTGACCTTCGGGGCCGGCTTCTACAGCGGGCACCTCGGCCAGATCAACACTTCCAATCAGAACTTCCCGAAGAACACGGCTTCGCGCTGGGACTTGGCCGTGGGCGTGCACGCCGGGGGCTTTCGCATCGGCGGGGAATATTTCGACGCCAAGAACTACAAGAGCGCCAGTCCCACGACCGGCGTGTACAGCGCCTCGGCGGTCACCAGCAACAGCAGCACGGCCCCGCTCAGCGACACCGCCACGGGCTACTCGGCCTTTGCCTCCTACGAGTTCAACCAGAAGTGGTCGGTGTTCGGGCGCTACGATCAGGCCAAGCCCAGCAAGGATGTGGTCTCCGACCTCAAGGACACCTACATGAATGTGGGCGTGTCGGTCAAACCCCGCAAGGGCGTCGATCTGGCCCTGGTCTACAAGAACGAGAAGGTCGAAAACGGCCAGCTGTCGGTCTCGGGGGCCGACGCCAACGGCTCCTACACCATCGGCGGCACCGGCACGACCAGCAACGGCCTGACCACCGACGGCAAGTTCGACGAGATCGGACTGTACGCGCAGTTTGCCTTCTGAGCCGACGGCGAGGCGGTGCAGGCACGCAAAGCGGCACCGCCTTCCACACTACTACTGACTGGAGCAAAAGAAGATGTTCAATCGATTCACGACAACGATGCTCGGGCTGCTGGTGGCGGTGGGCGCGATGGTCGCGCAACCCGCAGTGGCCGCAAACGTTACGTTGCTCAATGCGTCCTACGATCCGACCCGCGAGCTGTACGAGGATTACAACAAGGCGTTCGCCACCTACTGGAAGGCGCAGACCGGGGACACGGTCACGGTGCGTCAGTCCCACGGTGGATCTGGCAAGCAGGCGCGCTCGGTGATCGACGGTCTGGAGGCCGATGTCGTGACCCTGGCGTTGGCCGGCGACATCGACGCCATCGCGAAGAACGGAAAACTTCTGGCCGCTGATTGGCAGTCACGCTTGCCGCAAAACAGCACGCCCTACACCTCGACCATCGTCTTCCTGGTGCGAAAGGGGAACCCGAAACGCATCCTGGACTGGAACGACTTACTGCGCAGTGGCGTCAAAGTGGTCACGCCTAATCCGAAGACCTCCGGAGGGGCGCGCTGGAATTACCTTGCGGCCTGGGCTTACGCGCTCAAGCAGCCGGGCGGGACTGCGGCAAGCGCCCAGGATTTCGTCGGCAAGCTCTACAAGAATGTGCCGGTGCTCGACTCGGGCGCGCGCGGCTCCACTACAACCTTCGTGCAGCGCGGAATCGGCGACGTCCTGCTGTCCTGGGAGAACGAGGCCTATCTGGCGCTCAAGGAATCGGGACCGGGAAGTTTCGACATTGTCTACCCGTCGGTGAGCATTCTTGCCGAGCCGCCAGTTGCCGTGGTGGACAAAGTCGCACAGAGACATGGCACGACCAAGGTCGCCCAGGCGTATCTCCAGTACCTGTATTCCAAGGAAGCTCAGGAAATCATCGCCCAGAACTATTACCGGCCGCGCGACGCCGCTGTGGCGGCGAAGTACGCCAGCAAATTTGGAAAAATCGCCACGCTGGTGACGATCGCGGACTTTGGCGGCTGGTCGAAGGCTCAGCCCGCCCATTTCGATGACGGCGGAATTTTCGACCACATCTACGCACCATAAGCCGGCGCGCCGTGCCAGGAGTGAGACCCCCCGCTCACTTTGGACCCCTGGCACGGTGCGCTGTCACCGCGCTGTCACCTCGATATAACCCACCGACGACGGCGCCCGACCGTACGATTCGCAGAGTCAATCGAGGTAGCGAATGTCCATCAGAATCGAGCAGGTCACGAAGCTCTATCAGGGCGTGCCGGTCGTCAACGACGTCACCATAGAGATTCAGTCGGGGGAGTTCTTCGTGCTCCTCGGCCCCTCGGGCAGCGGCAAGAGCACGCTGCTGCGGGCCCTGGCAGGTCTTACCAATATTGATCACGGGCGCCTCTCGCTCCACGGGCGCGACGTGACCGAACTGCCGGCGCGCGAACGGGGCGTGGGCCTGGTCTTCCAGCACTACGCGCTGTTCCGCCACATGACTGTCGCGGACAACATCGAATTCGCGCTGCGGGTGCGGCGCATGCGCGCGGCGGAGCGCCGCCGGCGCCGCCAGGAGCTGCTGCAGCTGGTGGCGCTGGAAGGCTACGACGAGCGCTATCCCAGCCAGCTCTCGGGTGGACAGCAGCAACGCGTGGCGGTGGCCCGCGCGCTGGCGCATGAGCCGGCGGTGTTGCTGCTGGATGAACCCTTCGGCGCCCTGGATGCCAAGATCCGCGTCGAGCTGCGTGAGACCGTGCGCGCGGTGCAGCGCCGCATCGGCATGACCACCATCCTGGTCACGCACGATCAGGAGGAGGCCTTCGCCCTCGCCGACCGGATTGGCGTCATGCAGATGGGACGGCTCCTGGAGATCGGCACCCCTGAGGATCTCTACCGCCACCCGGCCACGCGCTTCGTCGCCCGGTTCCTGGGCGCGGCCAATCTATTTCTCGGTGAGGTTTCCCAGCAGGGCCTGCATCTGGGGGCCGCAACGCTGACCCCCGAGCGCACCACGCCCCTGGCGCCCAGCGGTGCCGAGGCGGTGCTGGTGGTGCGGCCCGAGGACATCGAAATCGCCCCGGACGACAGCGAGCCCCAGAGCCGGCCGTTCGCTTCGGGTGTGGTGCGCGCACTGACCTTTGCGGGCCACCAGCAGCATGTCAGCATCCAGCTGGCCGAGCAGAGCGGCGTCGAGCCGGCCACCGGCAATGGGCACGAGGGCGATAGCGCCATGACCGTCGATGCCCTGCGCTCGGCCGCCGAACAGTCGGCGGTTCCGCTGGCCGTGGGCGCCGTCGTGCACCTGGGTGTGCGGCGCATGCACGCACTGCCCACGCCGATCTCGAGCTTTCACATCATGGACGCCGACGCTGCCGAGAGCCGTGCGCTCGCCGCCAGCGCCCTGCTCGCCCAGCTGGTGCACAGCATGCAGGCGCGCGTCATCCGTCACGGCGAGCAGGTCGCGGACAGCGAGCGGCTGGACGCGGGCATTTGCGTACTGCCGCTGCGCGCCGATACACCCGCCGCCCTGTGCGCGGCCGTGGCGCGCGGCGCGCGCCGGATATTATGTATTCCGCCCTCGGCGCCCCTGCCCCTGCGCATGCTGATCCATGCCGGGGACGCCGCGCGCCGGGGCGACCTGCTGGCGCTGGTATCGAGCGTGATGCGCCACCTGCCGGTGGAGACGACCGCCGTCACGGTGCAGGGCGCCGACGCGAGCCGCAGCGATGTGCTGCAGGCGCAGCGCATGCTGCTCGACACCCGCGCGGATCTGCGCGGCGCACACGGGCTCGACCTGCGCGGCGAGCGCTTCGTGGGTGACCGCTCTGCCTGGCTGGCCCACCTGGCCGCGCAATCCGATCCGGTCCTGGTGGTGATGGGATTACCCGGCCGGATGGAGGAGCTTTCGGCCAGCCTGCCGCGCGATCACGCGCCGCTGTTTGGGGCGGCTTCGCGCGCCACGGTACTGTTCGCCGTAGACGCAATATCATGACCTCTAACGACCTGCCTGAATCGCTCGCCAGGCCGCGCCGGCTGCAGATTCTCCCGGGCTTTGGCCTGACCATGGGCTACACGGTCACCTACCTGAGCCTGATCGTGCTCATTCCCCTGGCCGCGGCCTTCGTCAGCGCCGGCGAGCTGCCGCTGGGCCAATGGCTGCACGTGCTGCTCGCACCGCGCGTACTGGCGGCGTTCCGCCTCAGCATCACCACCAGCCTGGTCGCCGCGCTGATCAATTCCGTATTCGGTCTGCTGATTGCCTGGGTGCTGACGCGCTACGAGTTTCCGGGCCGGCGGCTGCTCGATGCGCTGGTGGACCTGCCCTTTGCCTTACCCACGGCGGTCGCCGGCATCGCCCTGACCACCCTCTATGCGCCCAACGGTTGGCTGGGGCGGCTGCTCGAACCCTTGGGCATCCGGGTGGCGTTCACGCCCCTGGGTGTGATTGTCGCGCTGACATTCATCGGCCTGCCGTTCGTGGTGCGCACCCTGCAGCCGGTGCTCGCGGACCTGGACCAGGACCTGGAGCGCGCCGCCGAGACGCTCGGTGCGCGGCCCACGCTGGTGTTCCGCCGCATCATTTTCCCGGCCCTGCTCCCGGCGCTGATCACGGGCAGCGCGCTCGCGTTCTCGCGCGCGCTCGGTGAGTACGGTTCGGTCATCTTCATTGCCGGCAATATCCCGCTGGTCTCCGAGATTGTGCCGCTGGTCATCATGACCAAGCTGGAGCAGTTCCAGTACGGGCAGGCCGCCGTCGTGGCAGTGGCCATGTTGCTGCTTTCCTTCGTCATGATGTTCGTCATCAATGGCGCGCAGCTGGCCCTGCAGCGCCGGCATCAGGCCAAGCGATGAGGCGGCGCGACGATTTTCCGGGCAGCACCGGCACCGGCCGCGTCTTAGGCCGCTTCGCTCTTATCAGCGTCGCCATAGTCTACCTGGCACTGTTCCTGCTGCTGCCACTGATTACCGTGTTCGTTCAGGCGCTGGCCAAGGGCGCGGGCGCCTACTGGCATGCCCTCGGCGACACCGACACCCTGGCCGCCATGCGCATGACACTCACCGTGGCCGCCATTGCCGTGCCCCTCAACACCGTGTTTGGCACCGCGGCGGCCTGGGCCATCAGCAAGTACGAATTTCGCGGCAAGGGCTTCCTGCTGACGCTGATCGACCTGCCCTTCGCGGTCTCTCCGGTCATCGCCGGGCTGATTTTCGTGCTGATCTTTGGCGCCCGCGGCTGGCTCGGTGACTGGCTGAGCGATCATCAGTTCCGAGTGATCTTTGCTCTGCCCGGCATGGTGCTGGCGACGACCTTCATCACCTTTCCCTTCATCGCCCGCGAGCTGATCCCCTTGATGCAAGCACAGGGGCGCGATGACGAGGAGGCCGCGCTGTCGCTGGGCGCGGGCGGCTGGCGCATCTTCCGCGTCGTGACGCTCCCCAACGTGCGCTGGGGCATGCTCTACGGCATCTTGCTGTGCAATGCGCGCGCCATGGGCGAATTTGGCGCGGTATCCGTGGTTTCGGGACACATACGCGGTGAGACCAATACGCTCCCGCTGCATGTCGAGATTCTCTACAACGAGTACAATTTTGTCGGCGCCTTTGCCACCGCCTCCCTACTCGCCATGCTTGCGCTTCGTCACCCTTGGACTCAAGTCATTGCTGGAACGCCGTCATCCCGAGCTGCGCGGGCGGCAGCCCGGCGATGGCACACCACGGCTGCGCCGGCCGGCGGCCAAGTGAACGCCCCACCGGTCCCGAGACGAAAATACCTGCTCGCCACCTGGCTGAGCGCGGGGAGCCTGCTCATCGTATTTGCGGCGCTGGCCGTGATGGCGGTCGCCTCCTCCATAGCCGTCGACCGCTTTGCGCGCGGCCAGGCGCTGGCGCGCAGCGCGCTGGCGGTGAGCTCGGTGCGCGAATACTTCCAGCGACTGAGCGAAAGCAACCTGGTCGCGGCACGCACGCTGGCGGACCGCCCGACGCTCGCGCGTCTGCTCGATGACCCGAACTCACCGGAACTCGGGCTCTATCTGAACAGCTACTGCAAGGAGATGCGCACCGCCACCTGCATCGTGCGCGGCGCCCAGGGTGTCATCGTCGCCGCCGGCAGCGCGGCCAACTGGCCCGAGGTCGCGGCCGCCCGCGCCGAACAGGGCGAGCGCTTTGTGATCGGCCCGCGCGCGGGTGGACCGCCGTTGCTCGGCGCGGCCGCCACCGTCACGCGCCGCCCGGCTTTTGAGGTCCTGATGCTGCAGGCCCTGGCCGGCGACGTGCTGCTCGAAGCCGGCAAGGAAAGCGGTGCAGCGATTTCGCTTCAGAACATCAGCACCTACCGGGCTCCGGACGCGGATCCGATGACCCCGCTCCACGCCGCGGCGCTGACCAACGGCGACCATGCCGCCGCCCGCGTCTCCGCCCTCAAGCAATACGCGGCCAGCGCGGTCATGGTCAATTCCGTCGGCGAGCCGGTGGCGCTGCTCGACGCGCTGCTGCCGGTGTCCGAGTTTGACCGGACCGCGGCCAGCTATCGCCACGTGATGATCATGGTCAGCCTGCTGGTGGCCATGCTGGCGGGCATCGCCGGAATACTCTACGGATTGTGGCTCGCGGCGCCGGTGGTGCGCCTCGCCGAGATGGCCCGGCGCATCGGCCAGGGCGACTTCAGCCGCGCGGTTCCCATCGTCGCGCCGCTCGAACTGGACTCGCTGGCGCACGCGATGGATGACATGCGCGGCAACCTCATTGAGCTGACGGGCACGCTGCGCACCCGCGAAGCCGAGGCGCAGGCGGTGCTGGCCGGGGTGGTCGAAGGCGTATTCGTCACCGATGAGCAGCGGCGCATCGTCTACGCGAACCCGCAGTTCTCCCGGACCGTGCCGGGCGCAAAGGGCGGTGTCATCGGCCAGTTCTGCGGCGACGTCCTGCACCCGCAGCTCTCAGCCTCGGAACGGCCCTGTGAGCGCGACTGTCCGATCATTGCGGCGCGCACCCAGGGCGCGGCACGCAGCGCCGAGCAGCTGCGCCGGGCAGACGGCACGGTGCGCTCAACGATCGTGGTCAGCGCGGCCCCGGCAGCGGGCCGTCAGGTGCAACTGCTCCGTGACGAGACCGAGCTGGAGGCGGCGCGACGCGCGCGCGACAGCGTGCTCGGCAACATCTCGCACGAATTCCGCACTCCGCTCGCGGCCCAGCTGGCCTCGATCGAGATGCTGCGCGACGGCATCGAGACCCTCAGTCGCGCCGAACAGGGCGATCTGCTGCTCAACGTCGAGCGCGGCGTATTGCGCCTGATGCGCCTGATCGACAATCTGCTGGAGAGTGTGCGCATCGAGTCGGGCCAACTTTCGCTGCGCGCGCAGGACGTGGACCTGGCGGCCACGGCCCGGGAGGCGACGGAGCTGCTGCGGCCACTTCTGGATCAGTCCGACCTCAAGGTCAGTTTCGAGCTTGACACCTTGGCCGGCCGGCCGGTGCCCGGCGACGCGCAGCGCCTGCAGCAGGTGTTCGTCAACCTGCTTTCCAATGCCGCCAAGTTCGCACCCTACGGCACGACCATATCGATAGGCGCGCAGCAGCGCGACTCGCAGGTCGAGGTCTGGGTCGAAGACGGGGGACCCGGGCCGCCGGAGGGGGATCCACAGGTGCTGTTCGAGCGCTTCCGCCGCGGCACAGGCTCCGAGCCCGACGCGCCCGGACTCGGGCTCGGATTGTGGATCGTGCGTTCGATCGTGGAGCGCCACGCGGGCTCGGTGCGCGTGGAGCGCACGCCTGCCGCACGCACCCGCTTCGTGGTGAGCTTGCCAATGGACCACGGCTCGCCGCAAAATCAGCCGTGAAGATACTGCTGGTTGACGATGATCCGGACTTGCTGAGCGTGACGAGCTTTGCGCTCCAGCAGGCCGGGATGCTGGTGGTCACGGCCAATTCCTTCGCTGCGGCGCTGGCCGTGTTTCGCAGCGAGCACCCCGACCTGGCCATCCTCGACATCAACCTGCCGGGCGGTTCGGGCTTTGAGCTCTGCCAGGCGCTGCGGCGCGAATCGGCGCTGCCGATTCTCATGCTGACGGTGCGCAACGAAGAAACCGACCTGGTGCGCGCGCTGGAACTGCGCGCCGACGACTACCTGACCAAACCCTACAGTCCACGCACGCTCATCGCCCGCGTCAAGGCGCTGCTGCGTCGCGCCGGCACCGACGCGACCTACAAGAGTGAAGCCGGTCCCTACCGGCTCGACCCCAACGCCCTGGAGCTGCACGTCGGCAGCGTCACCCACCGCGTGACCCCGCTGGAATCCCGGTTGCTGCAGCTGCTCATCGCCAATGCCGGACAGGCGGTCACCACCGAACGCCTGCTGACGCACGTCTGGGGTCAGCGCGCCGGCGGCGACCGCCAGTTGCTCAAGCAGCTGGTGCACCGGCTGCGGCAGAAGCTGGGAGAATCAGCCGGCTCCGGACAGTCGGTCGAGACCGTCACCAACGTCGGGTACCGGCTGCGGGTATAGAACCCGACGACCCGTGCGGCGTAGGTATTTACCGTGATGATCGGGCCAAAGGAATAGATCAAAATAGGCGCGCCGGGTCGGCCCGGTGGTGGTCTCCGGAGGTACGGGTCATGCGTCACATTCGTGTCATTCTGGTGGCGGTGCGCGAGCTGCGTGCCCGTCGCAGCGTCCTCATTGAGCGCGCGGCGAAGATCGCCGCGGGGAGCGGCGCACGGCTGGAACTTTTTCACGACCTGGCCACTCCGGTCTACATCGATACCCTCGTGGGCAGCGGCGAGACCGTAGAGACCCTGACGAAGCAGGCGCGCGCCCAAGCCCTGCGGCAGCTCGAGCGCATGGCCGAGCCGCTACGGCGCAAGGGCCTGAAAGTCGACACCAGCGCGGTGTGGGATTACCCGCCGTACGAAGCCGTGGTGCGGCGCGCCCTGGCCATCAAGGCCGACCTGGTCGTGGTGCAAAAGCGCGGACACCACCGGCTGCCCGCCCTGCTCGGCTACACCGACTGGGAACTGCTGCGGGCCAGCCCGGTGCCGGTGCTGCTCATCAAGAACTCACGCTACCGGCCGCGCGCGCCGGTGATCGCCGCCGTCGATCCGCACTACGCCGGTGCCCGCGCGGACGGCCTGGAGAAGCGCCTGCTGCAAAGTGCCGTGGCCCTGGCCGAGGCCCTCCAGGCGCCCGTCCATGCCGTCCAGGTGCTGACGCCCTGGACCAATACCCCGCTGCGGCAGAAGGCGCTGCTCGCCGGGCTGGCAAAAACGGCGCACATCAAGTCGACGCGCGTCCATCTGCTGGCGGGCGACCCCGACGCGCTGCTGCCGGCCACCGCCCGGCGCCTGCGGGCCGGTGTGATGGTCATGGGGGCCATGAGCCGGCGCGGACTCAAGCGCCTGTTCATAGGCAACAGCGCCGAGCGGCTGCTGGACGACCTGCACTGCGACGTACTGGTCGTCAAGCCGCCGCGTTTCCACGCTCCACTCCCACGGGCCCGGCGCGGGGTCTATTTTCTGTCGAACCTGCCGATCGCCTGAGCCGCCGCAGGCGGCGCCGGTCGGCTCAGCCCGAGGGCCGCCAGTCCGAGATGCGACGATCCACCCAGCGGGTGTGGACGTCGATGTAGACCTCGCGATAGAGCCTGTCCACCGTCGCAGCGTCGGGGAAGCCCGCTGCGAACTCCGCATGCGTGGCGCCGGCGGCCACGCTCGCCGCGCGTCGCAGGTGTTCGAGCAGGAAGCGCGGGTTCTCGTCGCCCACGCTGATGCGCACGGTGGTCGGGGAAATGCCGGCCTGGTGCAACGCGGCGTCGGACATTTCCGAGTGACTGGTGAGCGCCGGACACAGCACCTGGGTGTTGACCTGGCCCAGGCTCACCTGCAGGCCAAAGGCGGGCTCGAGGTTGTCGAAAAATCGCTTCATGAGCGCGCGCGAGACCCCGCCCCCCTGACCCGCGCCCGCCCCGCTGCGGTGGCCCTCGAAGTCGATCGTGAACAGCGGCGCCGGCAGACCGAGGGTCATATTCTCGGCGCACAACTTGCCGTTGGGATGCCCCGGAACCGCCGCGCACTGCGCGTTGACGAGCGGATGCAAGGACAGCGCGCGCGCCAGCACGATGGTATTGATGCACTTGGCCAGGATCCGCAACTCGGCGGTGCGCATGCCGCTGAGCACCTCGAAGGCCTTGTCGGAATCGAGGAACGCGCCCTTCACGTAGTACACGTTCCAGAACATGGTCTCGTCCCAGCGGCACTCGCGTTCCACGCCGTCGTGGCCACGGGCGTGCACGATCTCGCCCTTCGGCAGGAACATGCGCTCAACGCGGGCGATGACCGTGCCGGCGGTGGTGTTGCCCGAGCCGCACAGGTCCTTGGTATAGGAGTGGATCACGAAATCCGGCCGCTCGGCCTTGTCCTTGCGGCGCAGCGTCGGTTGCAGGTAAGGGGTGCCGATGGTCGCATCGCAGATCACGGTGAGTCCGCGCGCGTGCGCCAGGCGGCAGATCCCGGGCACATCGAGCAGGTAGCCGTGCGGATTACAGGGCGACTCCAGGTAGACGAAGATGTGCCGGCCGGCGGCCAGCCGCTCGGCATGCCGAGCGGTCACGACCTCGAGCTGGGCGGCGAAGTCCGCGGCCGTTTCGCCGTCAAACCACTCGACCGCCACGTCGAGGTTGGCCTTCTTGCCGTACCAGTCGTGCAGCAGCTGGTAGGTGCCCCCGTAGACATTGCGCGAACTGAGCACGATATCGCGCGAGCCCAGCAGGTGCGCGAGCGTGGTGTCGATCGCGGCCATGCCGGAATTGAAATTCCAGGCGAAGTAGTCCGCCGCCTCGGGCCCCGCCTCCAGATGAACTATATGGTTTGCAAGACAGATCGAAGTCGGGTTGAGCAGCCGCGAATAAATCTGGTGCAGCAGCTCGCGGCCCTTAAAGGCATCCTCGATCCACTCCGCGCAGGCGTAGACGTAGGTGGCGGTGCGCGTGATCACCGGCGTGGCGCTGAAGATCGCGGTCACGTTGTCGAACAAGGGGTTGGGTCCCTTGACGCCGGCCGTGCTCATGTCATCCAGCAGCCCCTGATAGGTGGCGCGCAACGGGTTCTGCAAGGTGTCGAGCACCTTGGCGAGCTGGAAGCAGGCAAAGCGCTTGGCGTTGAACCAGGCGATTCGATCGGCCCGGTCCAGCTGGCCCAGCGTGCGGGTGGTCAGCTCCCACAATTCATGCGCGGCGCCATTGGCGGCCCCGAGTTGCCTGACCAGGCGCGCGAGCGCCTCGCCGCCGGGCGTGGCCGGGTCGATGCCAAAGTGGCGCAATTGCTCGGCCACCAGCTCCTCCACGGTGCCCGCGGCGCTGCTGTTGCGCAGCGGGCTCAGCTGCAAGGCATGGCGAAATGCGTCTTTGCTCACGTCGACCTCCGTGGGCCCAGCGCCCAGCAAAGCCTAACATTGTTGCCCGGTCCCAGGGCCTGAGGCGGACCGGGGAACAGCCGGCGTCACCTGCGGGCCCCGCGACCGGCTAGAATGTTGGCCGGTCGCCACGGCCGCAGGGGCGTCGAACAACCCGCCAGAGGAGTCCCATGCCTACCCGATCGCGTTTGCATGTGCCGGAACCGCCTGCACGTCCCGGCCAGCCCCCGGATTTCAGCTACCTGCAGCTGTCGCCGGCAGGGTCCCTGCCGCGCCCGGACACCGGCGTGTCGTGGCGGGAGACGGGGAACCTGGCGAGCGGCCTGATCCGGGTGCTCGACGATGCGCATCGCGCCGTCGGTCCCTGGGACCCGCACATGGCCCCCGGGGATCTGCGGCTGGGCCTGCGGCACATGCTGCTGACCCGACTGTTCGACGATCGGATGGTGCGCCACCAGCGCCAGGGCAAGCTCTCCTTTTATATGAAGTCCACGGGCGAGGAAGCCGTCTCGGTCGCGGCCGGCATGGCGCTGGAGAGCGGGGACATGCTGTTCCCGGCGTATCGCAACCAGGGCCTGCAGGTGGTGCGCGGCCAGCGGCTGGTCGATCTGATGTGCCAGCTGCTGTCCAACACGGGCGACATGTGCCGGGGGCGCCAGCTCCCGGTGATGTATCACTCCGCACCCGCCCGGCTGTTTTCGATCTCCGGTAACCTGGCGACGCAGTTTCCCCAGGCGGTGGGCTGGGCCATGGCCGCCGCCATCAAGGGGGAGGAGCACATTGCAGCCAGCTGGCTCGGCGAGGGCAGCTCGGCCGAAGCCGATTTTCATCACG
The DNA here is from genome assembly GCA_963707115.1 of uncultured Gammaproteobacteria bacterium. GTDB lineage: Bacteria > Pseudomonadota > Gammaproteobacteria > Steroidobacterales > Steroidobacteraceae > FEN-1191. The sequence continues at coordinate 1,001,035 of CAVPOP010000005.1, read as the reverse complement.
CGCTGCTGTTCGCCTCCGTGTACCGCGCCCCCGTCGTACTGAACGTGGTCAACAACCAGTGGGCGATCTCGACTTTCCAGGGCACGGCCGGGGGCGAGCAGAACTCCTTTGCGGCCCGCGGGCCCGCCTACGGCCTGCCCGGGCTGCGCGTGGACGGCAATGATTTTCTGGCCGTGTACGCGGCCACCCGCTGGGCCGCGGAGCGCGCCCGGAGCGGTGGCGGCGGCACGCTGATCGAACTGGTGACCTACCGCGCCGGCGCCCATTCCACCAGCGACGATCCGGCGCGCTACCGACCCCGCGATGAACCGGAGCGCTGGCCGCTCGGTGATCCGATCGAACGCCTCAAGCAACATCTCATGGCCCTCGGCGAATGGTCCGAGCCGCGGCACCAGGAGCTCAGCGCCGAGCTGGACGCGCAGGTCAGCGCCGAGTGGAAGGAAGCGCTGACTTTCGGAACCATGACCGACGGCCCGCGTCTCGATCGCGACCTGATGTTCGAGGACGTGTTCAAGGAGCTGCCCGAGCACCTGCGGCGGCAGCGCGAGTTGCTGCGCGCCGAGCTGGCGGGGTCGCCCTAAGGGTTCGCCATGGCGCAGATGAACATGATCCAGGCGCTCAACTCGGCCATGGACCTGGCCATGGAGCGCGATCCCAACGTCGTGATCCTCGGCCAGGACGTGGGCTTTTTCGGCGGCGTGTTCCGATGCACCGACGGACTGCAGCGCAAGTACGGCGAACAGCGGGTGCTCGATACGCCGATTGCCGAGGGCGGCATCATCGCCGCCGCCCTAGGCATGGGCGTCAACGGCCTGCGGCCGGTGGCCGAGGTGCAATTTGCCGACTACGTGTACCCGGCCTACGACCAGATCGTCAGTGAACTGGCGCGGCTCCGGTACCGGAGCGCCGGAGACTTTCACGCACCGGTCACGGTGCGCATGCCCTGCGGCGGTGGGATCCGCGGCGGCCAGACGCACTCGCAAAGCCCGGAGGTCCTGTTCGCCCACGTCTGCGGCCTCAAGGTGGCCATTCCGTCCAATCCCTACGACGCCAAGGGGCTGCTGATCGGCGCCATCGAAGACGACGACCCGGTGATACTGCTCGAGCCCAAGCGCCTGTACAACGGCCCCTTCGACGGCGATCCCAACAAGCCCGCGGTCGGCTGGAACACCCATCCGAAGGGTGAAGTGCCCACCGACCATTACACCGTGCCCTTCGGCCGCGCCGATGTCGTACGCAGCGGCTCGCAGCTGACCATCATTGCCTACGGCACCATGGTGCACGTGGCGGCGGCCGCGGCCCAGGCCATGGGGCTCGACGCCGAGATCATCGACGTGCGCAGCATCGTGCCGCTGGATGTCGATACCTTGTGCAATTCGGTGTGCAGGACCGGGCGCTGCGTGATCGCCCACGAGGCGACGCGCTTTGCCGGTTTCGGCGCGGAGCTGGCCGCCACCGTGATGGAACACTGCTTCTGGAACCTCGAGGCGCCCATCCAGCGTGTCGCCGGCTGGGACACCCCCTACCCGCACGCCTTCGAATGGGAGTATTTTCCGGGCCAGGCCCGGGTCTCGCTCGCGTTGAAAGCCGTCATGGAACCCAAATGAGCCGCCATATCTTCAAGCTCCCGGACCTGGGTGAAGGCACGGTGTCGGCGGAGATCATCGCCTGGCACGTCAAGGCCGGCGATTTTCTCAAGGAAGACCAGCCGCTGGTCGAGATGTCCACGGACAAGGCCGTGGTGGAGATCCCATCGCCGGTGAGCGGTCGGGTGCTCAGCATCAACGGCAAGCCCGGCGAGGTCATCGCGGTGGGCGCAGAGCTCGCGACCTTTGATACGGCGGACACCGGCGGTGCAAGACCGGCAACCGCGCCCGCCGCAAGCGCCTCGGCCCCGGCCGCCGCGTCGCCGCCGGTGGCTCTGGGCCCGGCCACGAATCCGGCAATAGCGGCCGCCGGCGCGCCGGTTCGCGCCTCGCCGGCGACCCGCCGGCGCGCGCAGGAAGCCGGCGTCAATCTCGCCACGGTCGCCGGATCCGGCTCGGGCGGTCGCATCACCCCCGTCGATCTGCAAAATGCCCTGGCCGCAGGGGCTCCGGACACACCGAACAAGCCTGAGCCCGCACCGGCGCCGCGGAGCACTGCAGAAACCGCGGGCGTACAGGAGATCCCGGTCATCGGGATCCGGCGCCTCATCGCCCAGCGCATGAGCGAGGCGGCGCGCAGCATCCCGCATTTTTCCTACGTGGAGGAAGTGGACATCTCCGCTCTGCACGCCATGCGCGAGCATCTGAATGCCGGCGCTCCCAAAGGGGCCGCACCGCTCAGCTACCTGCCCTTCATCGTGGCGGCGCTGGTGCGCGCACTCAAGCGCTACCCGCAGTGCAACGCCCACTACGACGCCGCGCGCGAGACGGTGGTCCGCCACAGCGCCGTGCACGTCGGTATCGCCACCCAGACCAACGAAGGGCTGAAGGTGCCGGTGGTGCGCAATGCACACCTGCTTAATCTGCGCGCGCTGGCCGCCGAGATCACGCGGGTGACGGGCGCGGCGCGCGACCGCTCGGCACGGCGCGAGGAATTGACCGGCTCGACGATCACCGTGACCAGCCTGGGCAAGCTGGGGGGCATTGCCAGCACGCCGATCATTAATATGCCCGAGGTCGCCATCATCGGCGTCAATCGCGCCGTCGACCGGCCGATGGTCGTGAACGGCACGATTCAGATCCGGCGCATGATGAACCTGTCCTCGTCCTTCGATCACCGCTTCGTCGACGGCGCCGACGCGGCAGGCCTGATCCAGGCGCTGCGCGACTTGCTGGAACATCCGGCGACGATATTCATCGCCGAATAGCGGGTGCGGGACGCGGCCCTCCCGCCGGGGGTCAGAACATCGTGTTGTCGTTGGCCGATTGGGCCGGGATGTCCTGAACGACGTCCCAGTGCTCGGCGATCTTGCCGTGCTCGAGACGGAAGATGTCCACGACGGCTTGCCCCTGGCCGCCGGCGCGATCGGCAGCATGCTTGTAATAGCGTGAGTGCACCGCCACCAGGTCGCCCTGCGCCACGGTGCGCTTCACTTCCTGGCGCAGCTCCGGATAGAGCTCGTGGGTGTAGCGGGTCAGGGCCTGCATCGCGGCCGCATTGCCGTCGGCCACCATGGGGTTGTGCTGGTGATATTGGGGGGCCACGTAGAGCCTGAAGGCCTGTTCCACCTCGTGCTTGTTGTACACGGTGTCGAGGTACGCCAGCACCACGGCGGTATTCTGCTGGGCGACCGCGGCGCGCGAGACCGCCCCGGTGGTAGTGCAGGCGACCAGCATCCCGGTCAGCAGCACCAACAGGCCGTTTCGCGTACGACTCATACTGCAAGATTACCCATTCGCGGCGCGCCCGCAACTGCTTTAGCTGATCTGAAAATGGTAGCGTGTCATGCCCGCGAGGGCTCCGGACTGGTCCCAGGTCCACTCCGCGAAGGTGGTCGCGCCCGCCGAGTCGGTGATCACGATGGTCGAGCACCGGGTGCCGTAACCCTCGCCGCGCACAAACGCGCTCGAGAGCATGCGTTCGAGCTCCAGACTGACGCCGGTACGCGGCAACTCCTCGTCCACGGCCGGCTCGGTGTCCCGAAGCAGATCGAGCATCGCCGCCGACTGCGGCAGCTCATCGAGCGCCTCGGCCAGCCGGGACTTGGCCTGGGTCACCTTCGGCCAGGGCGTGTCGAGCAGGTGGTTCGAGAGCGCGTACATCCCGGGGCCGAGCACGCGTCCTGCGCCGGTGGTGCTCTCGTACACGCCCAGGTCCCGCCCATCGCTGCATAACACGTTGAATGGATTGCATTGCGCGCCACGCCGCGCGATTTCGCTAAGCCCTTCGGCCGTGGAGCCGCCGGATGTGAGAAATCCCGTGACCAGCGCGCCACGGCTGGGCGCCTCCGGCCGGATCGCCGCCGGGTCGCGAAAATTGGTGAGCGCCGCAAAGCGACCCGTGCGCGTCACGCCGAGCCAGGTGCCGCCGGCCTGCAGGTCGCGTCCCGCCAGAATATCCGCGGGCTCTTCCCACCAGTCGGCCTCCGCCGTGGGCCGGCCGAAGTATTCGTCGCGGTTGGCCGCAACCACGCACGGATAGCGCGGATGCGCGCGCCAGGCAACGAGGATCAGGCACATGTCGGCGCATTATAGCCGCTAGTTTGGCGGGCCCTATTGCCATTCCGACGCGCTGGCGCTATATGGCGGGGCGACCTCCTCGTCAACAAATGGAGTTTCCCATGCCCACGGAACTGCACCTAGGCGCCCGGCTGGTCATCGCAGCGTTGCTGGCCCTGCCCTTTGCAGCGAGCGCCGATGACGCCGCAAAGATGACCGACGCACAGTTGATCAAGAGCGCGCTCTCCGCCGCGCCCGCCGGCGTGGCCCGCAAGGCTAAGGTCGTCGCCATGGACGCCAAGGGCGGCATGCGCACGCTGCGCGATGGCTCCAACGGCTTCACCTGCATGCCGGACGAGCCGAGCACGCCTGGCCCCGATCCCATGTGCGTCGATGCGGCCTCGATGGACTTCCTGCACGCGCTGCTGACGAAGGGCGCACCGCCGACCGGCCACGTCGGGCTGATGTACATGCTGGCGGGCGGGACCGATGCGAGCAATACCGATCCGTACTCTACGAAACCTTCGGCCAAGGACCACTGGATCAAGACCGGCCCGCACGTCATGATCGTCGGCGCGGATGGCGCATTCTACGACGCCTATCCGAAGCAGGCCGACCCCGACACTTCGCGTCCCTACGTGATGTGGGCCGGTACGCCGTACCAGCACCTCATGGTGCCGGTGAAGTAACAACACGGCGCGCTTCCGGCGCCCGCCCGGTGGGTTACCCGCTCACCGGGCGGAGGTCGTGTCGACGAGCACCCCGTTGTGGCGTCCGGTCGGAACCACGGGCTTCGTGAACTTGTTGTCCGGCAAGCTCGGGTTGAGCTCGACCTTCTCAATGACCATCCTGTCGGAGTCACGCCCGGCGCCGTTCCCGGTTTCGATGATGAACGGCATCGTCAGTCCCTCGACCACCTGGTAGTTCCGCAGGTAAACGGTCACGACGCCTGCCCTGCCCTGCCCATCGTGCATCTCACGTTGGTACTTAAGATCAAGGAAGCTGTGCGCATCGATCCAGTCGCTGCGCTTCCGGCCTGAAGGCAGCGTGAGCCCCAGACGATACGCCGTGTGGCCCTCGACGTCTTCCGTGCCTTCGAGCACCACGCTGATGCCCTTGGCCTTGAAATCCACGAGTGGGCCATCGAGTCCACCGGCATCGCGCGCGTAACTGATCTCCTCATCAGTGTATTCCTTGACTTCCGGCAACCCGGTGCTCGTCGGTCGCAGCCGCCATCCGAGCTTGCCATCGAAGATTCGCACCGCGCGCTGGCCTTCCTTGAGCAGCTCGAAGTGCGTCGCATCCGGCCTCCGAAAAAGCATCAGGAACGGGAGTTTGCTGATGCCCCCAGGGCCGGTTTCGATGCGGCCGGCCCACGCCATGGCCTGGATCTTGTGCCAGGCCGGCTCGCCGCCAGTGGCGGATACGTAACGCTCGATGACCTGCGCGGCCGTCAGTTCCGGCGCCGGCCCGGGTTTGATCGCCGCCGTGGAGGCCTCGGCGCCCACGGCACTTGCGCCGGCCGCATGCGCGCCACAGTCGGCAGCCATTGCCTGGAGCAAGCCGGCAACGGTAAGCGTCACCTTGATCCCCAAGCCTCCTCGTGAGCGAATCATCCAGGCTCCTCCTCAATGTGTCGCGGCCGGCACCGTGCCGGCCAGTGCCTGTTCGACGGCGGAATGCAATTGGCCGGCACTCAAGGGCCCGCGATTGGCACGCAGCACCTCGGCTACCCTGCCGGCACGATCAATGATATACGTGAGCGGCAGCACTTGCGGTGCGCCAAAGCCGTTGTCCGTCGCCTCCGCGAGCATTCCCGTCATGTAACCGACGGCCCGCGAGGCCTGCAGCGCCTCCTTGCGGTCATGCCGGTCGTCGGCGCTCAATCCCAGCACCACGACGCCGCGATCGCGATAATCGCGCTGCAGGCGGTCCAGCAACGGCATCTCGGCCCGGCACGGCTCGCACCAGCTCGCCCAGAAGTTCAACACCACGACATGCCCGCGCCACGCGCTTAAGTCAAATGCATCACCGCTGAAGCTGCGGCCGCTCAACGGCGGAGCGAGGCTGCCGGCCGCCGGCTGGCCGGCAGCGTGGGCGTATGCCGGCACGAGTGCCGCCACGGCGAGCAGGCACAGCGCCACGCCATGCCACCACCGGCTAGAAGTAATGGCTGACATTGACCTTCCAGAGCTGCTGCGCGAACAGCTGGTTGCCGCGGGCGTTCGTGTACAGGGGCAATGCCACGTCCGCGTAGATCCGGGTGTTGCCGGCGGCCACCTCGATTCCCGGCGATGCCAGCAGCCGAGTGTAGCCGGTGTCGTCAGGCAATGATTCGGGCCCGCCGTCCGGCCTGCGATATACCGCCCGCAGCTGGGCCACCGGCGAGAACTTCAGGTTGGCGTGCGTCGACCAGCCCTCGAAATACAGGCCAGCGGCCGCCACGCCTTCGGCGCCGGGACGGTAACTATCCTTGTGCCACAGGGGTTGGTCCCATTGGGCCTGCAGGAAGTAGCTCCAGCGGTTGTCGGCGGTGTACCGTCCCAGGTGATAACCACCCAGCAACAGGTCGGTGCTGCCGCTGCCGATCTGGGTGTCGGCGTCGAAATAGGGATAGCTGTCGTCACCGTTGGCCAGCTTTACGCCGAAAGTCAGCCCCGACGACATGTCGGCCGAGAAGCCGGTGTAGGCGCCCTTGATATGGATATCGCCGATCGCCGCGTGCGAGTGGGCAACGATCTCGCCCGTGTCCTCGTCCTCGTTCACGAGCTCACGATCCCAGTACGGCACCTCCACCGTGACGCCCCAGGCCCGGTTGAACTGGTGGCGGGCACCGATGGTCATGAACCTCGAGTAAATCGCCTTGTCTTCGTTGTCCGCGGCGGGTGCGCTCGAGGTGCCGCTCCAGTTCTGGTCCTGGTTCAGGTAGTCGTATTCAACGTAGCCCATGATGCCGGTGTGTTCGGCGTACATCGAGCCGGTGCCGACATCAAAAACGCCGCAGCCGCAGGCGCAGGCCAGGCTTAAGGCCGGGAAGGCCACCAGCAGCCATGCCAAATTCAAATATCGGAAATTCATATTCGTCTCCTCCGGAAAACTGTGGGGGCAGCTGCACCGGCTTACGACGGTGCAGCTGCCAGCTCAGGTCAGTCTTCAGGCCGGGGACGGGGGTCCACGCGGGGCGTGGAAACGAGGCGGGGGCGGAGCAGTAACGGATTCGACCACCGGCGCGCGGGCCGGCTGTAGTAGCGCGAAGTACGGCAGCTGCGGGGGCACGACGGACCCGAGGAGCCCGGCGCCGCCCGAGAATGCGTACGGACAATGCTCGGAGTCCAGGGCGGCGTGGCCCGCCGCGTGCATGTCGGTGCCCGGATCCATGGCGCCGGAGTTCGGCATGCCGGGCATGTCCTTCATGCCGGTCGATTGATGGACGGCGGCGGGACACATCACGAGTCGCGCGTGCCCGTCGACCGCGACCAGCATGTACCCCGTAGGAATCAGGGCGCGTAGGCCGAAGACCGCGACCGCCAGCACGCCGAGCCAGAACCGGCGGCGGCGCGCAACAGCGGTCGCCGCGCATTCACGCCGGACTGCCTTGGAGCATGTTCGGAATCAGCGGCGCGCCGGTTTCCGCGCCCATGAGGTGGTGCCTCAGGGCAAAGCGCGTGATATCGGCGGCATTGTGCAATTCGAGCTTGCGCATCAGGTTGGCGCGATGCTTCTCGACAGTCTTGACGGAGAGCTTGAGCTCGCGCGCGATGGCCTTATTAGAATTCCCTGAGGCAATGCGCGTCAAGAGCTGCCGCTCGCGCACGGTCACCGACTGCAGCGGGTCCTGCTTGACACGCTGTGCACCCTGGTGGACGTAGGTCGACAGCACCTGCGAGGCGACCGCCTTGCAGAGGAAATGCTGGCCGGTGGCCACGGCGCGGATCGCCGTCGCGAGCTCGGCATGGCTGCAGTCCTTCAGCACGTAGCCGTCCGGCCAGGCGTCGAGCCCGGCACGGATGTATTCCTCGCTGCAATGGGCGGTCAACAGCACGATGCGCGCCCCGGGGCAGACCTTGCGCAGTTCCCGCACCAGCAGGAGCCCGGAGCGGCCCGGCAAGCCAATGTCAGTGAGCACGACGTCCGGTTGCAGTGCGGTCGCAAGCTCCACGGCGCGCTCGAAATCCCCTGCTTCGCCGACTACGGTAAGGTCGGACTGGAGTTCCAGCAGTGATCGCAGTCCCTCGCGCAGGATCGCGTGGTCATCGACCAAAAGCAGGCGCAATGATTTCATGGCCTCCCCCGCTCCGCTCGAACTCTGCGCAGCAAGCGTTCGGGCGCCGCTGTGCAGTGGCGACGGTGCATCGGGCGATCTCCTGGCCAAGCTGTCCATGTTTTGACTGACGGCGGCCACTTCAGGCGCCCCTCTGGAAGCGCGAGTCATCAAGTTTCGGGTTGACGACCACAGTCTCGATCGTGATCTTTTCGGATCCATTGACACCCTGGACCACGGTCTCCTGCAGGTGCGGGATCATCAGACCCTGCTCGCGCCTGTAGTCGCGCATGTAGACGACCACCGCGTGGGGGCGGCCGTCGAGCTTGCGCGGTTCGCCATCGATTTTGAGGTCGAGGAAGCTCGAACCATCCACCCAGACGTAGCGGATCTGTCCGTCCTTGCGCGTGACCTTGAGCTTGTAGGCGGCGTGATCTTCCACCATCTCGGTGCCGGCCGATTCCACGCGCCCGCCCTTCGCGGCAGAATCCATCAGCAAGCCGTCGACGCCCGGTGCCACGGCGGCCTGCCGCAATTCCTCCGGCGTGAAGGCGTCCCAGTTGTCGCGGCCGAGGTACGGCCGCAATTTCCAGCCGTTCACGCCGTCGTACACCTGCACCGCCGTCTTGCCGTCGAACTCAAGCTCGAGCCGGCTCTTGGCCGGCCGCTTGAATTCGAGCGTGAAGGGTAACAGCGTTTCGTCGCGGTGCTTTTGGGCCAGCTGTCCCTTCGCGGTGACCGTCTCGTACGTCGTGCCGCCTGCGCCCATCTTGCCCTTCCAGCTCATGGTCTGCACGGCCTGCCACGCGGCGGCCCCGCCGCGAGCCGCGGCGTTTCTTTCCAGGATCTGTGCGACCGAAAGTGCCGGAAGCGCCGGTGCCGGCTGCGCGGCCGGAGCAGCCTTGGCGGCAGGCGCCGGCGCAGCCGCGATGGCAGCTGCCACCAGTGTTCCAAGGCCAATCGCACCGAATGCGAGGCTGCATCGGATTGGGTTCAAAATGGATCTGGTTAGCATCGATGAATCTCTCCCGAATGAGTCAGCGATCCGCGGGTCTTAGCCAACGCTCGCCGGGGGCGCGAGCCTCACGCAAAATTGCCACGCCTCGTTGCCCGGAGCGCTGGCCAACACGGCGTGCACTTCCTTGAATGCCAACTTGTACTGCGCGGTCGATTGCATCGCCAGCAGCGTCCCAGCCGGCTGAGTGCCAAATGTCGAGACTGTGAGCGTCGTGTAGATTGCCGCGCCGCTCGGATTGCGATTGCTGCAGAACTTTGTCACGGCATCCACGCCACCCAGTGCCACCGGGTCAATCGTGATGCTCGGCTGCGCCGCGGCGCCAGCCTGGGCTGACAGGGCCAGCGCGAAGCCGAGGCTCGCGCCCACTAATACGCGGTTCTTCATTTCAGGTACCTGCAATGTCGTCCGTCCGTTGAGTGACGATGCAAGGCTACCGGAATGAGCCACCCGGCTGACCGCCCTTCCGTGCTGCCCGGGGGTCAATTTGAGACTTGGCTCACATTCCTGGGAGTTCGCTGATTGGCGCCGTCAGCGGCCCCCGATGTGACATAAGCACCGCTCAGGGCACGATCCACCCGGTATCCGCGGTCACCCGCGTGCCGGCGTCACCGGCAAATTGCACGACGTAGCCGCCCTTGGAGGCAAATCGCTGATCGGGCCCGAGCGACAGTCGCGGATAGGCGATCGTGAGCACCCGGTGTTCCACGGCTTGCTCGATGCGCTCCACCAGGTAGGCGCGGACGAAGGTGTCGGACATATGATTGATCGTGTCCGACAGGATTATGCAAGCCAGGTACGTATCTGCCTGGGCCTGCTCCGCGACGACGGGAATGTTTCGTATCCGAAACCAGCCCAGCGGATAGTCCATCTGCACCCGGCTGTGGGAGGGCAGATCGTACGGATAGGCCATGTGCGTGATGGAGCGCCACGGCTGCGGCAAGGGCGCACGCTCGAGCCCCGCCATACGTCCCGACATATACACCAACGAGCTTGCCGAGGGCACGGACCCAAGCGCCGCAATGTCTTCCGGCCTCAACCAGAGCACCAGGATATCGCCGGCACGCACGCCGCGGACGGCGGCGGCGACCTCTTGCGCGCCGGCCTGCCTCGAGAGCTCTCGGGTCACAAACTCGGGTGCGTTTGCCCGGCCGCTCTGGCCTCGCACGGCCCGGGTGAGCGCCGACGCGGCCTCCCCGCCCACGTCGTCGGTCCTGAAAACCTGCACGATGCGCCGGGATGAGTCCGTCGCCGGGCGCGCGGCGATCTGATGCGCAATCAGCTGCGCCTCGAGCAGCACGCCCTTGGTGAAGTAGAGGTCGTAAAAGTCGCGCTCCGCGACAACCGGGGCATCGACGTTGGGAAACAGACACGGCAACGCCGCTTCTTCACAGAAGTGGTGGACCGGAGTCCAGTCCAGGCCGCCTGCGCCTGATATCACCGCGAACACCGGCTCGGCCGCCAGCTTGGTCCGTAGCTGCGATTCCCAGGTGTCCTGTGGACCGCTCAATGACCAGACGTGCAGCATCCAGTTGCGATTGGCCTTAAATCGCAGCCGGTGCGAGGAGTGCAAGCGCGGGCCTTGCGCGCGGGTGTAATGGTTCTTGTCCGCGAAGAATTTCTCGAGCACGTCCACGGTGCCCTGGCGGACCAGCGGACTGGCATCGGGCGTGACGATGGTCGCGAAGTGCAGCACCGTGTCGTCGACACCCGGTACGCGCCCGGGCGACAGCGACTTGAGGTACTCGATGAGTTCGTGCATCTCCGGATCGGCGAGCTTGAACCGAGGCATCAGGTTGCTCAGCGGCTTGCCGTCCGCGCCGATTCCCTCGCGAATCGCCCGGGCGAGAGACGCTTCCGTGTACGGGTCGCGGTCGGGCCTCATGCCCTCGACGTAGGGCAGATCGAGCTCATCCCCGTGTTGTGCGCGCGGGGCAAAGAGATAGATGCCGGCAATGGGAGGAATGGAACGTCCGCCCTCCTGCATGCCCAACCCACTGCGGCGGTGGCAGTTCACGCAGGCTGCCGGCGCGCCTGCCACGCGCAGGCCCGAGCCCCGCTCCGCCACCAGCGGCCTGCCCGAGGGCAGGAGGCCATCGCGATAGATCTTTTCGCCGACGGGATTCGGCGGCGTTGCGCCTGCGACGGTCCCGCTCAGCAGCACGGTCACGGCGGCCATTACCGGCGCTATGCCACGGCAAATCCTGCCCGCCATGACTCGGCCGCCGCCGGTCACTGAACCAACAGACCGTCGATGCGCACCGGCCCGACGACCACGCTGACCTTGTGGCCGGGCTTGACCAGCCCACCGCGGTTGGAGAACGTCATCCAGTAGGTCATGCCGGTCTGCGCTGGCATCGACTGGCGCAACGGTCCCACCTTTTCCATGTTCGGCACGACCAGCACGGCCTTGGCAGCCTCGTCGAGCATGTTGGGCGTTGCCGCGCGATCCTGCAGTGGCTGGGCCTTGTCGGCGTCGACGACCCGGTAGCTGAAGCGCACCAGCGTACCGGACGCGGTCAGCTGCGCCGACAGGCTATCGACGCCGTAGGTCGTCAGGTAATACGCGCGCGCCCCATCGGGCATGCCGCCCCTCGGGAAGTGCGACTTGTGCGCGGCCGTGCCAGTCACCGCCGCGCCGGCATTCTGGGCTTTGCCCGTATCCGTGGTGGCCGACGCCGCAACGCAAAACAGGCATCCTGCCAGCCAGGCCAGGCCTGCCGGGCCTGTTGTTGACCGACGTGCGGGAACCCATGGAACGGGAACGCTCATGCCATACCTGCCTGGTGTAGTTTTGCGCATCGACATTGCATCGCAAGTGGGCCAGCGTCAAGCCAGCCGGTCACGGAAGCACTGGGCTGCGGGGCGAGCGCGCAGTGGCGCCCGGGCCGACTGCAAACACGAGCCCTGTCAGTGGCTACTTGCCGCCCACGGCATTGACCCAGGACTCGAATCCAGCGGCCGTCGGTTGCTCATGGATGGGCCAGGGCTTGCTGTACCGTTCGCGCTGCCGGTCATCCAGGATGGCCCGGATGCGCCCGGCAGTCGTTTCGCCGATGGCCCGGGTGGCCGCTATCCGAATCGAGGCCGGCTGCGACGCGTCGCTCCAGACCTGGCTCACCTCGGCCCTTTGCTGCATGAGGATCTTGCGCAGTTCGCCTTGCTGGCGCGCATCGAGATTGAATTCCCTGGCCATCAATTGCACGCGCTGGTCGATACCGGAGTGGTGCACGGTTTGGCCGGGCGCGCGACCCTGGTCGCGGCCGCCTCCTGCGCTGGCGCCTCGGTACCGCAGGTGGCCGCAAGCCACACACCTAGAATTGCCGTGGACCCGAACCTGGTGAGCATTTCATGTCCCTTCAAAAGGCCGGTGCGGCATGCCGGTTTTCCGGCATCCGCACCCGCTCTCGTACCCTACCTCTGCCTCCGATGATCAGCTCCCGGTCAGGCTGAGCTGGTACAACCCGCCGCTGCTGCTGCTTGGCACCAGGAGCGTGCCGGTACGATTGAGGTTGAGCGCCGGTGGCAGCGAAATTCACCTGGATCTGGCACGTCCCGCCCGCGGCGATGGTGTTGCCCGAGCAGGTGTCCGTGGTCCCCTTGGAGAAGGCCGCCGGGGTTCCGTTAGTGACCACGGCCGAACCAAACGTCACGGATGCCCCGGTCACGCTGATCGTGACCGTGCTGGTCTGGCTTCCCGACAGGTTACCGAACGCCAGCGTGCGCGTCGTCGTGCCGGACAGCGTGCCGAGCGTCGCTGCGGTGAAGCCGACCGTCCCGCCCGTTCCCACGACGATCGTATCGGTGTCGGTTGCCGTAGCTGTGGTCGCGCCAGTTGCGCTCACCGTTACAGTGTTGCTTACGGGACCTGCTGCAACCGTCGTGGAGACGATGGCGTTGACGGTGATGGTCACCGATTGGCCCGCCGCCAGCCCTAGGAGGCTCCCACTGATATTGCCTGTGCCGCCGAGACCCAGGAGCCCGCACGAGATACCTGCACCACTGCAGGTCCAGCTCCAGCTCGAGAACTGGGCCGGACGGTTGTCGACGACGGACGTGACCGCGATCGCCGTCGAGCGGTTGTTGGTGATCGTGATGGTGTACGTCGTCCGGTCGCCGCGATACAGCGTGTCGCGATTATCGGACTTCGTCACCACGAAATCGGGAGCCGTGGTCGTGCCCGCCACTTCAACGGCGCCGGCCGCCACAGCTCCGCTGGTGGGGCGCGCGTTGCCGAAGAAGTCGTGGTCGATGCCCTGGCCCGTGCCCGCCCCGGCGGCCGCCGAGGCCCCGGTGATCGAGTACGCACCACTGGCGGTGCCGACGCCGCCACTGGCGACCATGACTTCCGCCGACGGGTCGGCGGTCGTCCCCAGCACGCGGCTCAGCGTCAGCGGGCCGTAGGTCAGGTTCAGCCAGTTGTGGCCTTCATCGACCGTCGCCGTCGGCTGGATGCCGTTGAACACGAACAGCTGAGCCAGGCTGGTCGTCTCAGATGCGCCCGGGGGTGCATTGAAGCCGTGGCAGTTCTGCCCCAACCCCCCTACAAGCTGGCTGCAGCCCTCGGGCGGCGTGCGCGCGCCGTTGCAGGTCGGCTTGATGACCGGCGAGCTCCCCGGAATGCGGTTGGTACCGCTGGCCACGGTGTCGGTCATGGTCGGCGTATCACCGGTCAGCACCGAGTTGGTGATCACCAGCCGGTTCGATGACGGGCTCAGCAGGCCGGAGTTCACGTCATCCGTGCGCAGGCCGATGTCCCAGTAGTTTGCGCCCGCCGGGCACGAACCCGTGCCGCCCGCGGTCTGGTCCAGCGCCGGAGCCAGGGCCACCAGGTTCTGCTGGGACTGCAGGCCAGAGCCCGCACCGACGATGTCGACGGAGAACGTGCGGTTCCGCCAGAACAGGTCGTTGACCAGCGCCGGACGCGAGAGCTTCATGCAGTCGCCGTTTATCAGGCCGCTATAACCGAAGCCACCGGTCACCGGACAGAGCACGCGGACGCCCAGTACCGGCGTCAGCGCGCCGATGGCCTCGTACAGGTTCTGCGTGTGCGCCATGGTCACCAGGCCCGAGGGTTGCGGGCCATGGGGCGCGTCGCGGCCCAGGCAGCTCGGATCCTGCGGCAACGCCGGGTTGGTCTGCGAGTTGCAGCCCGGCGGCGGGCTGGTCGCATTGACCGCGCCCAGCGTCTTGAACAGCACGCCGGCCGAGGCCGTCGAGTCGTTCGAGGCGATCGTGTTGTTGACCATCGTGACCTTCAGCGCATCACGCAACGCCACGCCGCCGCCGTCGTAGCCGGCCACGTTGTTGGCGATGATGTTGTTGCTCAGCGTGACGCCGTACCAGCGCGCCGACAGGAGCGGGAAGGTGATCATCTCGCTGCCGTTGATCTGCTCGAGCGCGATGCCACCGCCCATGCCGCTCTCGGCGCTGTTGCCCATGACCAGGTTGCTGTCGATCACCAGCCCGCCGCCGACGCCGTCGCCGAGCCCGAACGGGCAGTCCGCATCCGTGTTGGTGCCGCACTCCGTGCCGTTGAGCGTACGCGGCTCGTTGGCGCCCTGGATCGCGATGCCGCCGCCATTGGTCGGCAGCGTCGGGTTCGTGCTCTGGTTGAAAAGGATGTAGTTGTTGTTGATCTTCCCGTTAAACGTCACGCCGAGCGACTGGATGCCGCCACCGTCACCGGTGGTGAGGTTGCCCGCGATCCAGTTGTGGTCGATCTGGTAGTTGTCGCCGCCGGCACTGACCGTCACGCCGCCCGCGCCCGCCGGCGTGCCCGTCCACAGGGCGTCGCCGATCGAGGCGTTGTTGTACAGCATGTTGTGGTGGACCCTTACCGCCGTGTTGAAGGCGAAGGGGATCGCGGCGTTGGCCGGTGTGCCGTTCGGAATCGGCGGACACAGGGTCACGACGCCGGCGCCGCAAATGGTGCCGTCGTTGAGATAGACCCCCGGCGTCTCGCCGTTGCCCAGGTTGATGGCGCCGGCCAATGTGCCGTGGTTGGCCGATATGCGGTTGTTGGCCAGCTCAATGTTGTGCGACCAGCCGTGCAGGAACAGGCCGCCACCGCCCTGGGAGCTGTTGAGCACCGACAGGCCGTCGATCCGCGACGGGTTGCAGTAGAAGTTGCTGGCCCCATAGTTGCCGCCTTGCCTGGCGGTGTTGCCGGTGCTGATCGTGCAATCCGTGGGGCTGTTCCCAAGGTAACGCGAGTTGTCCGGGAAGCCGCCCGCTGCGGCCGGGTCGTTGCCGAGGAAGAACGGGCTGCCGGCCGGCACGCGCACACCGCGTCCCACCACCGTGATGCCCGCACCCTCATAGGCGCCCATCAGCGTCGGCTCCTGGAGCACCTGCGCCAGGTTGCCGTTGCCCGTGGCCTGCCAGCCGGTAATCGCCTCGAAGGGGATGCGATCGCCGGTCAGGAACATCTCGTCCGGGCAACCGAAACTGGCGTTGCTCGGATCCCGACCGCGGAAGCTGGATTGGCTGTTGCCGATATTGGGAATGCCGTCCAGGGTCAACCCGAACACGCAGTCCACCTGCCGACGCCACTGGTCCATGTGCCCGGCGGGGTGCGCGTCGGCATTGATCACCGCCGAGCTTGCGCCCACGCCCTGCAGCCGTACCGGCTTCCACATGATCAGGTTTTCGTGGTACGTGCCCACCGCCTCGGTGCCCGGCGTGACCAGGATCAGGTCGCCGGGGTCGGCGCTGTCGATCGCCACCTGCAACGGGCTCTGACGCGTGGCATTGAGTGTCAGGTTGAGGCGGCCGAAATTCGCCGCGTAGTCCTTAACGGCTTTCCCGGCCGGAGCAATGACGTTGCTTGGTGTCACGACCCATGGCGCGCTGCCGCCGACGGTAATGGTGATGGCATCGATGGACCGCTTGCCGTTGTCGCCGCGCGTGATGACGAGCTGGCCGCACTGGGCGGTCGGCGCGTTAAGCTGCTGCACCTTGCAGTTGAACGCACTGGGCAGGGGCGCCGGCACGGTGGCCGTGATCGACGCAGGACTCCAGCTCCCGATCGTCAGCGGCGCCGTCGTGGTGCCGTCTGGTGCCACCAGCACGGCACTGTAGCCGGTGCCACCTGCACCGAAGTCATAGGTGCGCGTGATGGTCTTCTGGTTGTACGGCGCGATGGTCGCGTTGGGCCCGGTGTAGTTCGGATTCTGGACAGTCCTGGTGCCGAGTGCGGTGATCGTAAGGCCCAGCGAGGCGCTGGCCGTGTCGGCGCCGCCCACGAGAACCACCGGCGCAGTGGGACCGGTCAGGTTGGCGGTCGCGGAGACGAGGGTACCGTTATACGACGCGCCCGCCGCGGGCGCGTTGACGGTCACCGTCGCGTTCGTGCCCGGGTTAGCCGTGTAGGCGGCGCCGGTCAGGGTGGCGATATTGCTGCGGATATAGGCGGCGAAGTTATTGGCGCGCGTGGTGCCGCTGCTGCTGCTGCAGTTCGGACCGCCGGTGCCGTTATTGGTGCAACTCACCGTGCCGCTGGCAAAAGTCATCGTGCTGCGATTGGCGCAGGTCGCGCTCTGGCAGCGGTTGACACCCGAGACGGTGAACTGGACGGTCGCGGTCGTCGCGCTGGTCGCCAGACGCACCCACGGACCTTGCGGCATCGAAGCGTCGGTGTTCACGACCTTGAGGATCGCCGGGGTCAGGTCCGGATACTCGGCATCCGGCAGGTTGTAACCGTCGGCGAAGGACTGGGTCGGGATGACCGGCGTGTCCATGTAGGTGGTCACGCCCGGCATGAACGGCTGCTCGTAGCAGAAGTTGCTGTAGGCCGGGCTGTACGCCGGGTCGGTCTGCGAAACCCCGTTCACCGCGATCGGGCCCGGATCGTTCATGCAGGCGATCGACATCTGCGGCGCGTAGCCCGTCGGGTTCGGCGGGTTCGGCGACCAGGTCGAGAAGTACAGGCCGTTGTACACGCCCCACTGGTCGGAATAGACCCGGGCCACCTCGTTGCCGTTGAAGTCGCGCAGGCCGACCGGCAGATTCGGCGGGCCGAACTTCTCGCCGAACTGGGGCGAGAACGGATCGAACTCCGAGGCGAAATCGTTGGTGATCAGGCCGGTGAAGTGCCCGGCGATGTGGGTGTCGCTGAACAGGTAGAACTTGGCCAGCGTCGAGCCCTCATCGTTCAGCTTGACGTCCTTGCGATCGCACAGGCGACGCATGGCTCCGGCGAACGGCGCCGCCTGGCCTGCGCCCGGGAACTCGCTGTTGTAGTCGGGCACCTGGCGCAGCGCGCCAACGCAGGGCCAGAAGGCCTCGACGCTGCCGGTGTCGCCCTCGTGGCGCGGCTGCGCGCCCAGGCTGTTGGTGTTGTTCAGGTTGCCCGGGTTGCTGGGGTTGTAGGCCGAATTGACCTCGGCCTGGTCAGGCAGGATGTAGATGTTGCCGAAGCCAGCGAACTGCTGGGTCACCGGCGCCACGTACACATCGCCCATCAGGATGTTCTTGTCCTCTTCCTTGACCATCTCGTAGCCGGGCGGAACGATGACTTCCACCACGTACTCGCCGGCCGGAAGCATCGGATTGCCGTCGTCCGGATTGGCGACGCAGACCGAGCAGTTGGTCAGCGATGGCTTCCCGTTCGCCGGGTTGATGGCGGTGATGCTCGGAAAGCTGTAGTAGCCGTCGTAGGGCGCCGGCTGCGCCTGGTTCAGCTGCGACCAGCCGTCATAGCACTTGAACTGCGACTGGTAGGTCAGCGCGCTGCGGGCCGGATCAAGGTACTGCTTGCTGTTCTTCAGGGTAGCGAAGAACGGGCTGGTGGCATCCTGGCCCGGGCAGTTCATGTTGGGCACTGCACCGGCATTGGCTCCGGACCCGGCGGTCACGATCGTGGTGCCGTCGGCCCCCTTGCGGAAGCCCTGGGCCCAGTCGTCCCAGCTCGCGCTCTCGGTGTGATCGACCAGGTGCAGAATCTCGTGACCCTGGGCGTCGGTCGACTTGCTGTACAGGTTGACCGTGGCGTGCGGAATGCCCGGCGCCCACGACAGCTGCAGCAGCAGCGACGGATCGTCGAACGGACGGGTGGAAGAGTAGATCACCTGCCCGTGGATGCCGCCGTTCTCGGCCGGCGTGCTCGCAGTGGCCTTCTTGAACGGCTTGACACCGAAGTCCATGAAGGTGTTCTGGCCGAGCAATCCCTGCCAGCCGATCGTGGTGCCGAAGGCCTGCGACGGGAACAGCATGCCGGTCGAGGCACCGTCACCGTTGTCGCCCGGCGGGCAATCGGCATTGTGGCAATACTTGGCACCGGGCACGCGCAGGTCCGTGGGCAGGGGAACACGCACGCTGGTGTTGGCCACGTGGGCCCCCGTCACCGTGCACGGCGGCGCAGCAGCGCCACCGAGGATGGACGCATCCGTCGTGCAGTCCGTCGGGCCGCCGGCGTCATAGACCACGTGAGTCCAGGTCGGCTTGAAGCGCGTCTGCGAGGTTTCGACCACCAGCCAGTTCATCAACGGGAAGACCTCGTTGAAGCCGGCGTAGCCGTCCAGGTCCGTGTTGTTGAAGAAGCCGATCGATCCGTCGCGGTAGCGGATATTGGTGTTGACGAGCGCCAGGCCCGGCTTGTCGTCGGTCGATACGCCGCTGCCGTCGGTGTCGATGTAGGTACGCGTGGCCAGGTTGGCGCGCCACTGCGTGACCGGAAATTTCTTCGTCGTCGTGCTGCCGGCGGCACTGCCAGCGACCTCGACCGTGCCGACCAGGCCGTCCAGCATGATGTCGTTCCACTGGTCGAACACGCTCAGCTTGAAGACGCCCGGCGGCATGTTCTTGAAGGACACCTTGCCGTCGGTATCGCACTTCTCGAAGGCAAAGTCCTCGGCATCGGGTGGGCCAACCGAGACGTAGCACTGCGTGAACGAGTAGTGATCGTAGGTGCCGCTGTCGAAGGTGCGCTGGTCGGGTGTGCGGCTCATGTGGTTGTTCGTGACCTGAACGTTGAGCGTATTGGTGCACGGCTGCCCGGCGTTCAGCGACGAGCTGCAATATCCAGCCTTGCGCGCATTGATCGTCGCCGGGTTGGCGAAGCCGATCGCGACGTGATAGCCGCCGGGCCCGAATTCCTGGAAGTAACCCGGCTCGTTGGGCTTGATGAACGCCTCGTGCGGCTTGCCGCCGTCGAGCGTGTTGGTCTGCACCCATTCCTCGCCGCGCGCGATGCTGTCCGCGGGCGGGAAGGCCTGCACTTCGTACAGACCCGGGTACAGGTTGTCGATGACGGCCTGGCCGGCGAGCGGCGAAGGCGTCCGGTTGTCGGACTCGTACTTCGGGCAGGTCGGGATCATGCCCACCAGCCGGTCCGTGCGCTTCGTGATCGGGCAGGCATTGAGGCGCGTCAGCGGGTCGATGTAACCGGCCAGCGAATTGCTGACCGGCTCGTTGAATTCGTCGTAGGTGATCTGGCCGGTCGCATCGCCGAGCTGGCCCGCCTGGTCGAACAGCTTGATCTCGAACCCGCCCAGGCCAGGCTCGTTCGGGGCAATGACGTCGACACCGCCGCCGGCGTCGTTCTCGCCGTTCAGCGGGTTGTCGTCCTCGAACACGAACACGGAGATCTTGGCCGTCGGCAGCGGAATCTGCTGCAGATTGATCGTCACCGCCGGGTTGGCTCCTGGCGCCACCTGCGCGCCGCCCATCTCGTGGCCGCAGTTGCCGGAGCTGCCGTCGCTCGGATCGTAGAGCTTCCAGTCATCCGAGCCGGGATCGAACGCGGCACAGTCCTTGACCGAGCCGCCAAAGCCGGAAATGGTCGGGTTGATCGCATCGCCCGGCAGGATGGAAATATAGTACCGCTTGGCCGGATCGAGGTGCACCTGGGACGGATTGACCTCCGTCCACTGCGCCGCGTCGGTGCGGCAGACACCGTTGCCGATGTCGCACACCGCATCGTGGCCCTGCACCTGCTGTCCAACCTGGCATGAGACGGCGCCGACGCAGCCGGTGGCGACCACGGGCATGTGCGCGCTGTGGAAGCTGTAGCCCAGGCTCTCCACGGGCGTCGGCGTGGCGGACCACGGGCCCTGAGCGGTAGCGGGGCAGCCCGTCGGCCGGGTGGTCGAGTTGACCTGACAGTTCGGATCGATCCAGAACGTGCGGTCTTCCTCGATGATCCAGCGGTAATCCGTGACGGCCTTGCCGGTGGGACCATCCTTGACCGTAACGGTGAGATTGCCGGCCGGCAGGAAGGCCACGTAGGCAGTCCCGTTGGCGCTCTGTCCCTGGGCGTTCTTTGCCGTGTATGGCACCGCCGCGCACGTGGCGCCGGACGGAACCTGGCTGCCCAGTGAGCCGCCAGGACAGGCCCCAGCGGAACCCGGCCCGCTCGCGACAAACGAACCATCGGCACGGACTCCGCCCGAATCTACGGCGCTCAGCGTCAGACCACCGGGGCTGCTGACGTGGGCGAGCACGCCGGGAGGCGGAGAGGCGTAGCGCGAGGCCACCGGGCTGACGACCACAAAGCTGCTCGCGGTCGGCGCACCGGCCAGCGTACAGCCGTTGCTGCCGTTGCCGGCGTTCGCGTCGCACTGCGCGATGGTTGCGGTGTACGGGCTGGCCGTTACGCCATTGACGACGAACTGAAAGGTTCCGCCGCATTGGTTATTGGTGGTCGCCGTGGCACTCGGGGTGTAGCTGAAGGTACCGTCGGCGTTCAGCGTCAAGGTACTGGCGGAGACGTCACTGCCAAACACAGCGGGGCTCGTCAGGGCGACACCGTTGGCCCCCGTCACACTGCCCAGCAGGCCCTTGCTCGGGTCGCTGACGGAAAGCGGGTTACCGGCCACGCAATAGAAGGTCAGGTTGTTCACTGCGCCCAGGGCCACGGTTGATTGGGCGGATCCCACGCCGCTCGTCACCCCGCCGGCCAATGCGATGTAGGCCTGCATGCCGCCATCGCGGGCATTCTCGGTCGAAAGGCTGAGCTGGCGATCGAAGACCGGCAGGTTTGCCGCGTCATAGGTGCCCGTGGTCGTCTGTGTCGGCCGGATGGCCACGTCATAGGTCTTGCCGGGAGTCATGGGCATGGAGTCCTGCACGCCCGTAACGCCGGACACCTTGTTGCCGTCCTCGGCCAACGGCGTCAGGGTCGTGCCCACGACGGCCGGCACGTGCAGGCGCAGGCCCGCGTTCACAAGTCGCAGCAACACGTTTCCGCTCGCGCCGGGGCCGGGCCCCTGCAAGGTCGATGCGCCCAGGTTGGTGCGGTCGAACGAGACGCCGTTGATCAGGTAGTAGCGCGGCGAGTAATTCACGGCCGGCGGATAGCAGGCAATCGCGGCGCTCGGGACGCCGGTTTCGGGGTCCTTGCACAGGCCCGGGCCGGCGAAGGTCGCACGCTCGTTGAAGCTGGAGCCGGCAGCGACCGCCGCGGCGACCGCGGCGTTCTGCACCGGGTCAATCTCGCTGAACAGCAGCGGCACGTCGGCATCGTAGTTCGTGCCGTAGGCCGTGCCATTGAAGCCAGAGGCCGCGGCCTCGGTCACGACCAGCACGCCATAGAGTCCCATCGGATGCTGGATCGAGGGTTCGGTGCCGGAGTGGATCAGGTAGGTGCCGGCTCGCAAGTTCGCCCAAGTGAGGGCGTGCTCGTTGGCGCGCCGCTGGAGCC
The DNA here is from genome assembly GCA_963707115.1 of uncultured Gammaproteobacteria bacterium. GTDB lineage: Bacteria > Pseudomonadota > Gammaproteobacteria > Steroidobacterales > Steroidobacteraceae > FEN-1191. Next base: position 978,971 of record CAVPOP010000005.1, on the reverse strand, counting down.
CCCAGCCGGACCTCGGTGGCGAATGAGCGGACGCGGGCTCCCTGCGCGGGTGGGCAGAACGTGCCGGTATCGCCGGCGGTGCCATCTGAACAGCTGCTGGGAGTCGCATCGCCCACCGTGCCAGGCCAGGTGGTGCCCTGCGCCGGATGCTTCGGGCTGGCCATGCGCGTGGGCGCGTCGCCGAGTCCGCCGCCGAGCTGGCCGTCAATGACGATGGAAGTCGGCACGCTCAACTGGTTGGTCAGCGTGATGGTCAGCACGGCGCCGGCCGCCACGCGGATCAGGGGCGGCTGCCAGGCGGTGGTCGACTGCTGTCGGCGCCAGTTCATCGCCGTGCAGGTCGCGCCGCTGGTGTTGGTGCCGTCTGCTGGAGTCCCGCAGAAGTAGCCCCACATCGGCACACTCTGCCCGTCAGGCAGGTTGGCCGTTGTTGACTGGGCGGTCAGCGTGACCGCGCTTTGCGCCATGGCCGCACCGGAGGCGGCCAGCAGGCCCAGGGCGAGCAGTGCGCCGCGCAGCGTGGCCAGTGAAGTCTTGTAGGAACTCATGTGGGTACCCTCGCCTTACTTCGTTTCGTCGATCAGGTAGACCCACGGGTCCACCAGCATCATCGTCATCATTCCCCCGGGGAAAACGTTGTTCGTGGTGATCTCGCGCTCGTTATGCGAGTGCCACATGAACGCGAAGCCCGCCTCGCTGCCCGGATCGTTGCCGACGGTGCCGAACGGCGGGATCGGCGTCGGGCCCACCGCACGTGCCGTGGCATCGGGGCCCAGGTACGGGCTGCCGCCATACCACGCACCATCGGCCAGGATGTTCGGATCCGGCAGCGTCACGGGACCGCCGCTGCCGACGTTGCCGAAGGGCTTGGATTCGAGCGGCCTCTTGTGGTCGCCGCACCATTCGAAGAAGTTGTTGGCGGCCGGTGTTGGCAATGTAATAGCCGTTGCGTCGCAGTCGGTCGCCGGGTTGAAGTCGACATCGCCTCCGGCCGCGCCGGCCATGGCCGAGCCACTGCCCGTGTGGCCGTAGATGTCCCAGTTCAGGTTCTTGCCGGTGTACTGGAACAGCCCATCGATCGTCTGGCCGGGGCTGGTCGTGGTCGTGAACAGCATCGGTCCGCTCAGGTGCCCGGCGGCATTGAGCAGCAGGTGGCCGTCGCGCGCCAGGATGCGCAGGTGATTGGCGTGCTCGTGGAACGGATGTTGCCAGCGGCCCTGGCCGACGATGCGGAACAGCGTGATCTCGCCCGGGTGCATGTGCGGGTTCAGGTTGTACGGCTGGTTCGGGTACTGCGGCGCGTAGTTCGGATCGAGGTCATCGGGCATCGAGCGGCCGTTGGCCAGGAAGTACGCCGGGTGGTAGGGCTCGGTCTGCACCGACATGCAGCCGGTGGCCTTCGCGCACGGGACACTGGCCTGCGCCTGCGCCTGCTCGTGGATGCGCGGGTCGATCTCCGAGGACTGCAGCATGTATTCGCGGTCGTAGCAGGCGGAAACCTGGTCATAGGCCGCGCTCGCGAGGCGGAAGTCATCCGGCGTACCGGAGCCGCGATCGATCGGTTGTGCCAGCGCCACCGCCGCCGCCTCCGGCGCCGCGGCGCAGGTCGCGGAGTTGGTGGTCGTGCTCGGCAGCACGATCAGCGCGCCGTACAGGCCCATCTCGACCTGCAGGTCACCCTGCGTGCCGCTGTAGTAGGAATGCGTGCCTTCGGTGTCCGCAGTGAACGTGTAGCTGACCGTGCCAAGGTGAGCCGCCTCCTGCGTCAGCAGGCCCGGCGAACCGCCGCTCGTGCTGGTGAGCTTGAAGCCGGGGAAGAGGATCGAGGTATTGCCAGCCGCGGCCGGCAGGTTGTTGGCCAGGTTGACCGTGACGGTATCGCCCTTGTGCACGATCAGCGTCGGCCCGGGCAACTGGAAGTTGTTGCAGAACGCGCCCGTGATGGCCGCAGGCTGGAACCGCCGCTCGGCGCTCCATTGCAGCCGTAGCCCCAGGTGTAGATCGAGCGCCGTCGGGCTGCGAGGTGTAGCCGGCGTTGGCGGCCAGGTTGAACACCTGCGTCGTACCGCTGCCTCCGCTGATGCCGGGTACCGCACCGTACGCCCCGCCGGCGGCGGCGAGGATCGCCAGGACACTGGCCGCGTTCCTGAGCAGGCGCGCGGAGAAAGACTTGTTGGCTTGCATGTCCCGGTACTCCTTTAATTGCACGCCCGGGTCGTCGGGTTGACCGTCGTGTTGCAGATGTTCACCTCGGTCATCATGCCGCCGAAGTTTTCCGCGTCGTTCGACAGGTGGTCCAATTCCGTGCTGTAGAGATAGAACTTCGAGCCGGCGGTCGTGCCCTTCGCCTCGAGCATTACGTCGACCGATTCGCCGCCCGCAAGGTGAATCGAGTTCGAGCGGTAGTCGGTGTTGTTGCCGTCGAGATCACGCAGCAGCCGCGCGTTGTAGCCGATCACGTGCATCGGTACGCCCAGCGAGGCCAGCGTGTGGTACTCGGTGACGTTGAGGTCGCTGATCCGCAGCAGCGCGCGGCCCTCGCCGCAGGTGGTGCCGGTCTTGATCAGGCACGGAATGTTGATGATCGTCGGCAGCGGCTGCGAGTAGCGCTCGACGCCATCCGAGGACTGGGTCTTCATCGCGGCGGGGTTGACCGTATCCGGGTAGCTGCGCCCGTTGAGCAGGAAGTACTTGTCCTTGTTGTCGGCGAACGACTCGGGGTTGAAGGTCATGCCGACGAAATGGAAGTTCGGGTCGAATCCTTCGAACTGGATCGGGTAGTCGACGTCGTAGGCCGTGGTGCCGTCACCGTCGTTGTAGGCATAGCGGCGCCCGGCGATCAGGTTGGCGGCAGCCGGCGCGGCGGGCGGGGTCTGCGTGGAGCACAGCAGGTCGGTGGAAGTGCACTTGGTGACATAGGCCGTCGCCGCATTGGCCGTCACGAGCGCGTTGTAGAGGTCGGTGGTCGTGGTGCCGGTGACGTTGTCCTGTCGCGGCCGCACATAGATCTGCCCGATCATGCCCATCTGCAGGTGCTCGGGCGGCGTGATGTGACAGTGCCACATGTAGGTGCCGGCCTCGGGCGCGAGGTAGTAGTACGTCATGCTGCCGCCGATGTTCACGGCGATGGAGGCGTCCGGGACGCCGTCGTAGAATGCCGAGGCGTTCGGATAGCCGTGGAAGTGGACCGTGTGCTGCTCGAACAGGTCGGGCCGCATGATCATGCCGACGTTGGTCAGCGTCAGGAACAGTTCGTCGCCTTCCTCGATCATGATGGTCGGGGCCGGCTGGCTGCCGTTGAGCACGCCCACATCCATGACCAGGCGCGGGTCGACGTGACCGGTCAGCTCGTTGCCGGCAGGCGCAAGATTGTTGCCGGTGGTGGGGTCCTGCCGGTCGACCGCCTGGGCATCGGGCACCAGCCCGATGGCGCCGTTGAAGGTGTAGGTGGCATCGGGAGCCCCGATCTTAACCACGGGCAGCACCGCGCCACCTGTAGTCAGATTGCTCTGCAGGAAGACCGAGGCCGGTTCAGTGCCGGGCCGCCCGTGCACGATCTCGCTCAAGCCCGACAGCGGGCCGAACGCAAACAGGTAGGTCTGCGTGCCGTCGCCCATGGTCGCGAAGCCGTCGCCGCCCGAGAGCTGCTGGCACTTGATGTGCGGGTTGGCCATGGCCGGTGTCGGATTCAACTTGTGATTGATGTTCAGCCTGCCGGTTGGATTGGTCGTCGGACTGGTATCGAGCGGCCGGGTGATGGTGTCGTATGTGCTGTTCGGAACAGTCGCCGGATGCAGGACCGTCCCAGCAGGACACTGCACCCGGAACGATTGCGCCATCACGGCCGGCGCGACGACACAAAGCAACGCGGCGAGGCTGCCGCTGATCAGACGTGAATTACTCATACACCCTCCGTCCCGAACTTTTTTCGCGCGCTACGCTCAAAGCCTTTCGCATCGCAGATTTCCTTCAGACCGCGGCGCGAGCTGCACGGGCGTCTGCGGGTGGCGCGGCTGCAAGTGCCGTGCAATCCGTTGCGCACGAGGCCAATAAGGAAACTCCAATCATTTCGTCGCTCTTGCCCCAATCGGCCGGTGCGGCGTGCCTGGAAATGGCGCGCTGGTCCGGCGTAACAGCCTGCTGCAGATGCCCTGCAATGCGACGAGAGATTGCCGCGCAATGGCGCTGTCAACAATCAGGCTTAGGTGGCAACGTACGGGAAGGACCGACACGCACCGTACGGGAAGGGTTTGGCAGTAATTGCGGCCGGCGATTTTACAGAATTGCCCGTGTCGCCCTTCGGGCATCGCTGGCCGGCGCCGGAGATTCTCCAATCGTGCCGCGACTTTTATCCCTGGCGGTACTGCGCGATCACGGCAAGGTCACGCGCATGGCACTTCTGCAGCAGCCGCGCTTTGCAGACTTCGATCGCGCACTCGCGCGGCGCGGCGACATCGGCGATTGCGCTATAAGGGGTCTTCATGATTTCAAGGGCACTTTTGGGCTACTCTCGGCGTGGCGCAGAAAATCCGGAGGAAGCATGCGCGGGCCATTCATCCAATGCATTCGGAGGCCACGGACCCTCACGATCTGCCTGACGTTAGTGCTGGCATCAGCCGCGGTTCATTCGGCAGATCCGCCGGCGGCAGCCCGTGCGACACCGGACCCCTCCCCCGCCGAAGAACCCGGCCACGGCGCGACGCAGACGCTGACGGACCTGCCCGTGCTCGAGCCCGGGCTCTGGGAGTACCAGCGCGAGCTGGGCGCGGCGGGCGGCACGCAACCGCAGAATTCGACCACGCGCCAGTGCGTGGATCCGACCGCCGACATGCGCCGCAAGAAGCAGGCGCTCGAGGCCAAGCAATGCCGGTTCCAGCCCATGATTCGGCGCGGCTCAGCCTATTATTCAGAGTGGCTGTGCAACACGCCCACGGGTCCCATGCGATTCCGCGGCGTGCTGACCGTGACCGACAGCAGGCACTACACCGACATGGTCGAGTCCGCCTCACCGGATCGGGCCGCGCGCCAGAAAATCACGGCCCGGCGCGTGGGCGAGTGCCCTCTGCCCTCAAGCGCAGGTCATCCTCCTTCCACGTAGCGACTTCAGGGCGTCAGCCAGGGTGTAACCGCGGTGACCGCACTGCCCTGCGCCTCGTTGAAGCGCACGACGTAACCGCCCTTGGAAGCAAAGCGCTGCAGCGGCGCCAGCGTGAGCCTCGGGTAATAGCCCGTGAGCACACGGTGGTCGAGATCCGTCTCGACACGCTCCAGCAGGTAATCGCGCAGGAACGCATCGGTGATGTGATTGAGCGTTTCCGACAGTATGCCGCACGCCAGGTAAGTGTCGACCTGCACCTTCTGTGACGTCACGGGAATGTGCCTCAACCGGAACCAGCTCAGCGCGTAGTCGACGCGCACCGCCCTCGAGGCGGGCAAGTCGACCGGATAGGCCATGCGGCTGAACGCCCGCCAGTCCGCCGGCAGCGGCGCGTGCTCCAGGCCGCCCATCTCGCCGGACACCCACACGTGGGTCGTGGCCGAGTGCAGGCCACTCAGGGACTGCAGATCGCCGGGTCGAAGCCACAGGACCACGGCATCGTCGCGACCCACATCGTGCAGCGCGCCCGCCAGATCCTGCGGCGACCCGTTCCCCGGCAGTTCCCGCTCCAGGTAGCGGTATGCAGGCTTGAAGAGACGCAAAGCCCGCGCCCCAGCGGCACCCACATCGCCGGCGCGGAAGATCTGGATGACCCGATTCGGCGCCGCGGGCAAATCACCGAGCTGAACGTGCGATCAGGCGCCCCTCGAGTGAAACGCCGCGATTGAAATACACGTCATAGAAGTCCTCATCGCTACCGGGCGGTGCCAGCACGTTGGGGAACAGGCAGGGCAAGTGCTCTTCCTCACAGAAGCCGTGGATCGGCTCCCAATGGCTGCCACCCAGCCCCGAGACCACCGCATACACCGGTTCGGTCGCCAGGTACTTGCGCAGCTGTGACTTCCAGCCGGAGACCGGCCCGGAAAGCTGCCAAACGTGGAGTTGCCAGGTGCGCTCGACGCGAAACGAAGTCCGATGCGCCGACATCAATGCGGGCGCCGTGATCCGGCCAACCGCGAAATTCTTGTCGGCAAAATACTGGTCCATCACGGCGAGCATGGCCTTGCGCTGCAGCGCATCGGCCTCGGGTGTGATGATGGTCGCGAAGTGCAGCACCTTCGCGTCGACGCCCGGGGCCGGTTGCACGGGCAGGTCCTTGAGGTAGGCAATCAGGCTGGCCATCGCGCGATCGTCGAGCTGGTAGCGCGGCATCAGCGGGTTGAACTCACGTCCATCCGGGCCCACGCCGTCGCGCACGGCCCGAGCCAGCGACGCGTCCGTATAGGGCTCGTGCGCGATGCGCTCGGTGTCGGCGTACGGAATACCCAGCGCTTCCAGGCTCTTGCCGTGCGGAGCATACAGGTAAGCGCCCGCGATCGGCGGCACCGCCACCAGTCCTTCGACCGAGCCCAGGCCGCTGCGCCGGTGACAGGTCGAGCAGGCGGCGTCACGGCCCGGTACGCTGGCTCCGCCGCGATGTGTGGCCGATACCGGCTGGCCGGCGCGCAACTCGCCGTGCAGAAATATGTCGCGACCGATGCCGCCCTCCGCCTCGGGTTCGGCGGCAACGACCGTGGAGGACCTAGTGGCCGGGCACAGCGCCAGCAGCAGTGCCAGCAGCCATTCGGCCGACCGGCCCTGCCGCCGGCGCGTCGGCCCCGCGGATTTCACGACCCCTTCGGCTTGGCGAACAGCGAATCGTCGAGCGTCGGGTTGACCACCACCTTATCGAGCACCACCTTGTGCGTGTCCGTATAGCCGTCGACGGCAGTTTCCAGTACGAACGGGACCTGCAGGCCACTGACGGCACGAAAATCGCGCTGGTAGATCCACGCCGTGTGCATCTTGCCGTCCATGTGCCGAGGCGTACCCTCTATCCTGACATCCAGGAACGTCCCGGTGTCAACCCACACGTGCTGCACCCGGCCATCGCGCGCGGTCAGCTTGAGATTGTAGGCGTCCCGACCCTCGATCTTGTCGACGCCTTGAAGCTCCAGTCGGGTACCCTTGGCCTGGTAGTCGATCAGTGGACCCTCGAACGGTCCTTTTTCGGCTTCGCTCTTCGCTTCCTCGGGCGAGAACGGCTCGACGTCGTCGCGATTCAGGAACGGGCGGATTTTCCAGCCATTGACCCCGTCATAGACCTGCAGCGCCGTCTTGCCCGCTACCTGGATCTCGAGCCGCGACTTGTTGGGCCGCTTCATCTGCAGCGAGAACGGGAATTCGAGCTGCTGCGGCCCCGGGGCCGCCGAGCCACCCGCCACGCCGGCCGCGGGGCGCGCCACCGCTCCCGGCTCCCGCATGGCACGCTGCCTGAAGAGCTGGGCGCGTGCCGCATCGCCCGTACCGGCCTGCATCTGGCCGGCAAAGCTCAGCGCTTGCACGCCGCGCCACGCCTGCAGCCCGCCACGGGCGGCCACATTGCGATCGGCTATCTGCTGTGCGCTCAGGGGCGCTGTATCACCTTTCGGGGGATCCGCTGCCCGCACCGCCGTCGCGGCGCACAACCCGAACAGCAGGAATGGAATTGCAATGCTGACAGCCCGCATGCGAGGCGCTGTCCGGCGGTTCATCCTGTGGTCGAGCCACCGCCGGCCCCACCGCCGACGGAAACGAGCTCCCTGACCGCCCGACGGCAGAAGTCCGGCGCCAGCGCCGGATCGACGCTCTGCTGCAGCAGCGTATAGGAGAACTGGTAGAGCTGCTGGTAATCGGGGCTCGCGCGCAGCGCGCTCACGCCCTTGGCGCCCAAGCCACGCAGCTGCCTTGCCACGGCGCCCGCAAATATCGCGGCGTCCTGCGAATCTACCTGCGTGCAGTAATCAGCGACGCCTTGCAGCGCTCCAATGAATCCCGGATCGGGGCTGGGTGCGGCCTGCGCGACCTGTGCGGTTGCGCAGCACACCAAGGCAGCCGATAGCCAACGATATTTCATGTCCTGTTCCTCTGTTCACGTTGACCCTCTTGGATTCCGATCCCTGTTTCATCTCTTTATATTCCGTCCACGAGTCGACCTAGTCCACGACCAGGCCATCGGCGCGAAACTGGCCAATCACGACGCTCACATGATCGCCGCGCTGCACCGGCCTGCCCTTGTTTGAAAAAGCCATCCAGTAGGACTTGCCGGCATCCGGCCGCATCGTCTGCCGCAGCTTGCCGACGTTCTCCATGTTCGGTATCACCAGACTCACTCCCCTGGCCGGATCAACGAGTGACGGTTCAACATGCTCGTCGTTCAGGGTCGCCGCCTTGTCCGGATCGAGCACGCGATAGCTGAAGCGGACGATCTCGCCGGACTCTGCCCATTTGACGACCAGCGAGTCGACGCCCCAGACGAGCGGGTAGTATTTCCCGGCCCGGCCCGCGAAGCGATCCGGCCGATAGTGCACCGCGTGGCTCGCTGCAGGCGGCTTTCCCGCAGCGGCGGTCGCCGGCGGCGCCGCGGCCACCGCACCGCTCTCCGCGGTGGCCCACGAGACCGTACCACACAGTGCGCCGCAGATCGCGCTGGTGATCAGTACCTGGCTAAGGTTCAACTGGCTCATCCTCCTGCAATCCTAAAGATCGCAGGCCGCGCATCCGAAGGCACCGAATGCGCGGCCCGACCCGTATTACCTGGCCTCCACTGCGCCCACGTCGATGGCATTCAGCAGAGTGTTCGGACGCGTGTGACCGAAGAAGTCGGTCGTCGGCACGCTTCCCCCTGCACCGAGCAGGACCAGGTTCTCGACGGCCACCGCGAGCGGTGTGACGTAGTTCGTCGCGGGCGAGGTCGTGGCGATCGCGTAGTTGCCCAGCAACGTCTCCGTCGCCGGATTCGACTCGGTTGACGGCCTCACCTCGGACAACGGACCCCAGTTCAGGTTGACCCAGTTGTTGCCCTCGTCCACGGTTGCCGCCGGGCTCAGGTTGAAGACCGGGTTCGGTACCGTGGCGTCCGAGATACCCGGAGGCACCTGCCAGCCGGCGCCGCCGTTCTCGGGCGGAACGCGCGAGCCGTTGCAGTACTGGCTCACCAGCAGCGGATTCGTCGACGAGTTGTGGAGGGTCAATCCGCTATACAGTGTCGCGCCGTTGACCAGCACCGATTGCGCCGGGGCCAGTGTGACGCCCGAGGTGTGGTTGGCCGGGCCGGTGTCGCCGCGCACACCGACATCCCAGTACTGCGAACCTGCCACGCACTGCCCGGTGGTGGCCTGGCTGGCCACCGACGTGCCGTGCACCGTGGAACTCGTGAACGGCAGCGCCGCGTTGTACAGCGTCACGATGTTCTGCTGGTTCAGCGTGCCGTTGCCGAGCGACCCCACGCCGATCTGGAAGCTGCGGTTCTGCCAGATGATGTCGTTGTAGAGGACCGGGACCGACACGGCCTTGCAATTGGGATGGCCCGTCGGGCAAATGACCGTCGACGGCAGGTTGGCCAGCAGAATCGAGCTGTGCGGGATGCTGACCACGCCGGCCGGCTGCGGTGCCGAGGCGGTGCCGCAGTTCGCCGTGCAGGTCGGTCCCGACGAGCTCGCCAGCGGCGCGCCGAGCGTATTGAACAGCACGCCCGAGGATGCCGTGGTGTCGTTCGAGGCGATCGTATTGTTTACGATGTTCACCTTCACCGAGTCGATCAGCGAGATGCCTGCGCCGTCCCAGCCCGCGACGTTGTCGGCGATGATGTTGTTGGTGACGTTCACGCTGTACCACAGCAGCGGCACGAGCGGGGCGTTGACCATGTCCATGCCGTTGACCGACTGGAAGCGGATGCCGCCACCACTGCCACTGTCGGCCGAATTGCCCATGATCAGGTTGGCGTTGATCGTCAGGCCCGGGCCGATACCGTCGCTTGGCGTCACCGTGGCATCGATGCAATCGACGTCGGTCGTGCCCCCGCAGGTCGGGTCACTGTCCGGAGCGCCCATGATCAGCAGACCGCCGCCGTTGGTGGCGATCGTCGGGTTGGTGCTCTGGTTGAACAGGATCGAGTTGTGCTCGATGTCGCCGTTCTTGGTGAAGCCGACGTGGCCGAAGCCGCCGCCGTCACCGCTGCTGAGGTTGCCGCACAACCAGTTGTAGTTGAACTTGTAGTAGTCGGAACCGGTGCACATCGTCACTCCGCCTGCTCCGGCCGGTGTGGCCGAGAACAGCTCGTCGCCGGTCGATGAATTGAGCGTGATCGAGTTGTGATGGATGTTCACGTTCTCATTGAAGCAGTACGGCAGCTGCACGTTGGGCAGGATGCTGGTCTCGCAGGAGCCCGGATCGGCGTTCACCGTGCCAAAACCGCCCATGTAGGCGTCCGGGTGTTCGCCCTGGCCGATATTGATGCCGCCGGAAAGCGTGCCGGAGTTGTTCGTCACCCGGTCGTTGGCGATCTGCAGGTTGTGGCCCCAGGCATGCACGAATATGCCGCCGCCGCCCTGCGAGCTGTTGGTGACGCACAGGCCGTCGATCGACGACGGGTTGCACCAGAAGCTGCTCGGGAACGGTGTCGTACTGCTGCTGGAAGTCGAACCGCAGCCGCGCGTGGTGCTGGTGCTGTTCTGCAGCAGCAGCGTTCCGGTCGGGAACGTGTCGGCACCGAAGGGATTGGACCCGTTCGGGAACCGGACGCCCTTCGACAGCACCGTGATGCCGGCGCCTTCCAGGGCGCCCATCAGCGTCGGCTCCTGGAGCAGTTCGGCCAGGTTGCCGTTCAGCGTCGCATCCCAGCCCACGGTCGCCTCGAGCGGCAGCCGGTCGATCTGCGGATTGGTTACGGATGCGCGACCAGTAAGTCGAGCCTGGTCGAGTTCGCGCCGAATTTGGCCGCCGACACCCGTCGCGTTGTTGTGACTGCCGCCGATCGGGCACGCGTACGTGCCGCTCGGATCGTACGGATGCCGTTAGTCCCGGTGTGATCGGCACGCCGTCCAGGGTCAGGCCGAACAGGCAATTGACCTGGCGCCGCCACGGATCGAGCTTGCCGGCCGGATGCGTGTTGCGCGTTGATCACGCTCGAGGCCGCGCCCACGCCCTGCAGGCGGACCGGCTTCCACATCAGCAGCAGCTCGTTGTAGCTGCCCGGCGGGACGATGATCAAGTCGCCCGGTGCGGCTTTGTCGAGCGCGGACTGGATGGTTGCGCCCGACGCGAGGAGCGTCGGTTTCTTGCCGCCGACCGTCACGGTGATCGCGTCGATCGACTGCTTGCCGTTTCCGGCCGTCACGACCAGCTCGCCGCACTGCGCGGTCGAACCGCCGTAACGCGCCTGCTGTTGCACCGGGCATGCCGCGATGCTGGAAGGAACCACCACGACGATCGAGGTGTCGCTCCAGCTCGAGATGGTCGCGGCCTGGCCGCCGATCGTCACGGACGACACCGCGCTGCACCCGGTGCCAATGGCCGTGCAACGGGCGCCGAAGCCGTAGTGGCGCGTGATGAGTTTCTGGTTGTACGGCGTGGCCGTCGATGCCGGCCCCGAGTACCCGTAGTTACTCACGGGCTTGTCGCCGAGGGCGGTGATCGTCAGCGTGTGCGTCGACCCGGCAGCGCTGACCCACGGGCCAGAGCCGGCCGGCAGCGCGGGCGAGGTGCCCTCGGCATTGGTGTTCACGACCTTGGCGATGGCTGGCGTCAGGTCCGGGTAATTGCAGTCCGGATTGTTGTACCCGGCGCCCGCGTAGGCCGAGGTCGGCACGACCGGCGTATCCATGTACTGCGTCTGGCCCGGCATGAACGGAATCTCGTAGCAGAACTGGCTGTAGGCCGGGTTGAACAGCGGGTCCGGCGTGGCGCCGTTACCCGGATCGTTCATGCACGTAATCATCATCGTCGGTGCATAGCCGGTCGGATTCGGCGGGTTGACCTCCCAGGTCGAGTAGTTCAAACCGTTGTAGGTGCCCCACTGGTCGGAGTACACGCGCGAGATTTCAGTGCCGCTCCAATCCTTGATCGAGATCGGCATGTTGGGCGGGGAGAACTTCTCGCCAAACTGCGGTGAGAACGGATCGAACTCGGAAGTGTAGTCATCGGTGATCACGCCGGCGAAGTGCGCCGCCGCGTGTGTCGAGGTGAAGACATAGAACTTCGCCAGTGCCGACGACTGATCGGTCAGCGTCACCAGCTTACGGTCGCACAGCGGACGGTTGGCGCCGGCGAACGGCGAAACTTCGCCCGACTGCGGATACAGGCTGATCAGATCGGGCACCGTGCGCGTGGTGCCCACGCACGGCCAGAACGTCTCGATGCTGCCGGTGTCGCCTTCGTGGCTCGGCAAGGCGGAATTACGGCCGAGTGTCTGCGTCGAGTTCTGCGGGTTGCTGGCGTTATAGAGCGCCGCAATCTCCGCCTGGTCGGGCAGGATGTACACCGCCGTGGCCAGGTTCGGGAACTCCACGGTCACCGGGGCGATGTAGTTGTCGCCGATCAGGATGTTCTTGTCCTCTTCCTTGACCAGCTCGTAGCCTGACGGGACGATCACCTCGACCACGTACTGGCCGGCCGGCAACATTGGCGTGCCGTCGGTCGGATTGGCGACGCACTTTGTGCAATTCGTGCCCGCAACTGATCCGGTGCCGCCAGCCGGTACGCCGGTCTTCGGGTCGCGTCCCGCGATGCTGGGGAACTTGTACATGCCGTCGTACGGCGCCGGCTGCACCTGGTTCCAGTTGTGCATGCCGTCGAAGCACTTGAATTGCGAGTTGTTCGGCACCGTGTGCGCCGTGGTGCCGTTGTGCGTGCTGTTGTACACGTCCAGGTAGTCCGGCTGGTTGTAGAGCGTGAAGAAGAACAGGTCGGCGATCGGACCGGTGTCGCGGCCCTGTCCGGGGCAGTTCATGTTCGGATTGCCGTCGGACCGGAAGCCCTGCGCCCAGTCGTCCCAGCTCGTGGTCTTGGTCGTGTCGACCAGCGTCAGCGTCTGGCTGCCATCGGCGGCGGTGCCGACCTGGTACAGGTTCATCGTCACGTTCGGGACCAGCGGCTCCCAGCTCAGCTGCAGCAGTAACTGCGGATCATCGAATGGCCGTGTCGAGGCGTACACCACGTGGCCGTGGATACCGCCGTTCTCGCCCGCCTGGAACGGCGTCTTGCCGAATTCCACAAACTCGTTCTGGCCCGAGTAGCCCTGCCAGCCTTCGCTGTCGACCCACGCCGGGTCGATGCGGCCGGTGGACAGCGAGCTGGTGCAGCTCACGTTGCCGTTGGCAGCGGTGGTGCACGCGCTGGGCGCGTCACCGCTATACGAGGAGGTGACCTCCTTGATACCGGTCGAATGCGTGCTGCAGTCGGCGTCCTTGCAATACAGGGCGCCCGGCACGCGCAGTGCGGTGGGCACCGAGATTGTCTCGAAGGTATTGGCCATGTTCGCCGCGATGCTCGAACCGCCGCACGGCGCGGTTGAGTTGCATCCCGCGCTGCCATCGGCCGGGCCACCGGCATCGTAAACCACGTGCGTGCCTGTGTTCTTGTAGCGGGTCGAATCGGTCTCGATCGTGTACCAGTTGAACAGCGGGAAAATCTCGTTGAAGCCGGCGTTGCCGTCGAGATCGGTGCTGTTGAAGTTCGAGAAGCTGCCGTCGCGGAAGCGCACGTTGGTCGCCACGAAGGTCAGGCCTGGCTCGTTCGCATCGCGCACGCCGTTGCCGTTCAGGTCGTCGAACGTCGAGGTATAGAAATTCGACTGCCACTGGTTCATGGCGATGTCGCCCATGTTGCAGCTGTGCTGTGACGAGCCGGTGCCGGAGCAGAAATTCGCGGCCGACCCGAGGCGCACCGGAGTTGACAGGCCATCGACCAGCATGTCGTTCCACTGGTCAAACACCGTGATCCGCCAGTCGCCATCGGGCAATCCAGAAAGGGTGAATTTGCCGTTGGAATCGCACTTCGCGAATGCGAAGTCTTCACCGTCCGGATCACCGATGCTGACGTAGCACTGCGTGAACGAGAAGCTGTCATTCGTGCCACTGCTGTAAAGCCGTTCGTCTGGCGTGCGGCTCATGCGCTCGGTGGTGACCAGGCCGGTCACCGTATTCGTGCAGCTGATCTTTTGCCCCGGGTTGGGCGCATAGGGGTCCGAGCCGTTGCACAGGTATTGCTTGCGGTCGTTGATGGTCGCCGGGTTGGCGAAGCCAATGGACACGTGGTAGCCGGCCGGGCCGTACTCCTGGAAGAAGCTCGGCTCGCCGATGCGCAGGAACGAGTCGTGCGCCTTCTGGCCATCCAGCGTGTTGGTCTGCAGCCACTCTTCTCCGCGCCCGATCCGGTCGGCGGCAGGGGTTGCAACCACGCCATAGCGACCGGGCATCAGGTTGGCGATGACCGCCTGGCCTGCGAGCGGCGACAGGGTCTTGCCGTCCTTCTCGTATTTCGGGCAGGTGACGATCGTCCCGGTGATGCCGGTCGAGGTCTTGTCGGTCGGATCGCGCGCGTTCTTGGAAATCGGGCACGCATCCTGGCCGCTTGCCGGATCGATCTGTCCCGACAGGCTGTTCGCCAGCGGCATGTTGAACATGTCGTAGGTCATCTGGCCGGTCGCGTCGCCCGAGCCACCCGCGTCGTCAAACAGCGTGATATTGAAGCCGCCCAGGCCGGGCTCGTTGGGCGACAGCACGTCGATGCCGCCGCCCCCGTCCTGCTCGCCATTGAGCGGACGGTCGTCCTCGAACACGAAGACCGAGAGCTTCGAGGTCGGGAGCGGCGTCGGCTGCGTCAGCACCGTCGACGGCGGTCTGGCCCGCGCTGATCGGCGCGCCACCCATGCCGTGCCCACAGTCCGACACCCCGCCACTGATCGTGCAGGTGCTGCTCAGGTTCCCGGCCGCGAACGGGTTGGCCGCGTCGCCCGGCAGCACCGAGATGTAGTAGCGCTTGGTCGGATCAAGGTGCACCGTGCCCGGCAGCACGGCGGTCTCCTGGTCGGCATCCGTCATGCAGATGCCGTTGCCGACGTCGCAGTGCGCTGCCACTCCGCCCAAGGTCTGCCCCGACTCGCACGACAGCGGACCCGTGCAGCCCGTCGCGACGACCGGCATGTAGCTGGTGTGGAAATTCGCGCCGAAAGTCGGGAACAATCGCCGTGCCACCGCTGTTCGTCGTGTTGTTCGGATCGACGAAGAAGGTACGATCTTCCTCGATGATCCAGCGGTAGTCCTGCGGGCTGCCCGGCAGCGCGGCTTTCGTCGCGCCGTCGACGAGGTTGACGACCAGGCCGGTGGCCGGGAGGAAGGCCACGTAAGCCGTGCCGGTGTTGCTGCTCAGCTGGCCCTGCGAGGTCTTCGCCCTGAACTGGAAGCTTGTGCAGGCTGTTCCGGTGGGCAGCGCCGGGGTCATCGACGGGCACGTTGCGGAGGTGCTGCTTGCCTGTGTAGCAATGAAGGAGCCGTCCGCGTTCAGCTGGATGCCGGGGTTAGCCGTCCCGGCGGCCACTGCCGTGACGCCAACGCCTGCGCCGGTCGCCCCAGCCAGGACGCCGGGAGGAGCACTGGCGTAGCGGGATCGGATATTGCTGATGAATGTGGCGCTGCTGACGACCATCGGCGCCGTGGTCAGCGCGCAACCGCTACCTTGCGTGGTCGAGTCGCACTCGGTGATCGTCGCAGTGGCGGGACAGACCCATTGATGCTGAAGGCGAAGGTACCGCCGCAGGCACCCGGTCGATGGCGACGCGTAGGTGAACGTGCCGTCGTTGTTGAAGCTCAGGGTGCCCGGCAGCGAAACTGTTCCGAGCGTCGCACCGTTGGCGCCCTTGGCGTTGGCGAGCACGCCCTTGCCAGGATCGGTGACCGCGAGCGTCTGCCCGGCCTCGCAGAAGTAGGCCGGCACGGTGCCCGCCGAGGCGGTCAACGCCGAGACCGGACCGGTCGTCGCGCCATCGAGGCCGATGTACGCCAGCATGCCCGAATCGCGCCCAGTCTGCGCGGCCGACAGGCTCAGCTCGCGGTCAAAGAATGGCAGAGCGGTCGCACTCGCCGTCGCATTGATCATCAGGTCGTAGGTCTTGCCCGCGGCCATGAACACTTCGCTCTGCACGCGTGGTATGCCCGGCAGCGGATTGCCGTCCTCGGCAATCAGCGCCATGCCCGGGATACCGCGGTCGTGGCCGCCGTCCCCGAAGTGACCGTGGTGTTGTTCGTCAGCGAACCGACGATCGACGGCACGTGCATCCGCAGGCCCGCATTGACCACGCGTACGAGCACGGACCCGGACGTTACCGTTGGCACCGCCCCGTACAGCGACGCATTCGGGCTCGTCTTGTCGAAGCCGCGTCCATTGACCAGGTAATACAGCGGCGTGTAGTTGACCGCCGGCGGATAGCAGGCGTTATTTGCAACCGCCGTGCCCGTCACGTTGTTGCACAACGAGGTGACATTGTTCGTGCCGGTGTAACCCTTCCAGACATTCGTTTCGGAGAAACCGGCCGTGGCGACCGCGGCGTTGACCGCCGCGTTCTGGACCGGGTCAATCTCGCTGAGCAGCAGCGGCACTTCGGAGTTATAGGACACGCCCGGATAGGCCGTTCCCGCGTTGCCGGACGCCGGTGCGGTGGTCACCACCAACATGCCATAAAGGCCCATCGGCCCCTGGATCGACGGATGCGTTCCCGACTCGATCAGGTACGTGCCCGGACGCAGATTGTTCCACGTCAGCGGTGTCGACGTCGTCGAGACAGCAACCTCGGTCGCGAACGACTGCACGCGCGGCCCCTGTCCGGGCGGCGTATTCGTCACGGTGTTATCCGGCGACGGCCAGGTCAGCTGCTGTGCACTCGAGTGATCCGGGCTCTGGGTGCAGGTAACACCATGGCTGACATTGTTGGCGTCCAGGCAGGCGCCTGTGCCGGCCGTTCCCAGGCCGCCGCCCAGCTGGCCGACGATCACCAGAGAGGTTGGGATGTTGTTGCCACCGATAGTCAGGGCGTTCGTCAGATTTATCGTGAGGCTCGTCGCGCCGCTCGTGTTGACCGGCACGGTAATCACAACCGGCGACCACCCGGTTGCCGATGGATTCAGGGCCGCACAGGCCGCGCCGCTGACACCCGTGCAGGTGTAGCCCCACATCGGCACGGATGAGCCGTCAGGCATTGCTGCGGTCGAGGGCTGGGCGGTCAGGTTCACGCTCTGCGCGAGCGCCGTGCCGCCGGTCGCCAATAGAGCCGCAGCGAGGAGTCCTGAGCGGATCCGGGCTGAATTGAACTTGATGAGTCGCATTGCCGTTCTCCTGGCCCTAATTGGATTCGTCGATCACGAACTCGCGTGAGTCGACCAGCAGCATCATGAACATGCCGCCCGGAAAGATGTTGTTGGTGGTCAGCTCGCGCTCGTTATGCGAGTGCCACATGTACGCGAAGGCGGCCTCGGACGAGGGCGAATTCGCAATCGTCCCGGATGGAGGCGTCGTCCCGGTCGAGCCGACCGCCCGGGTCGTGGCGTCCGGGCCCAGGTAAGGACTGCCGCCGTACCACGCGCCGTTGGTCAGCAGGTTCGAGTCCGGGAAGCGTCGCAGGACCCCCGCCCGCCACGTCGCCGAATGGCGCTTTCTCGAGCGGCTTGTCATGGTCCGCGCACCATTCGAAGTAATTGATCGCACCGACGATCGCGTCATGATTCCCGAGAGCCGCGCCCGAGCGTGTTATAGCCGGTGTTGTAGCCGTCCGCGTCCGGCGTGCAGGAAAGCTTCGCGTTCGCGATAGACGAACTCGGGTTGTGGCCGTACATGTCCCAGTTCAGTCCGCGACCCGTGAAGTAGAAGATCCCGTCCATTGCCAAGCCCGGCGTGGTCGTGGTCGTGAACAGCAGCGGCCCGGCGAGCTGGCTCGAATCGTTCTGGCTCAGGATCAGGTTGCCGTCGCGTGCCAGGATACGCACGTGGTTCGCGTGCTCGTGGAACGGGTGCTGCCATCGGCCCTGGCCGATGACCCGCAACAGCACCTGCTCGCCCGGGTGGATGTGCGGGTTGCCGTTGTAGGGCTGGTGCAGATATTGCGGCGCGTAGTTCGCGTCCATGTCGTCCGGCATCGAACGGCCGTTGATCATGAAATAGGCCGGGTGATAGGGCTCGGTCGGTACCGCCAGGGAACAACCTGCTGCGCCGGCCGTGCAGTTGCCCTTCGCCAGCACTTGCGCTTCGGCCACGGAGTGGATGTTCGGATCCATTTCCGAGAACTGGAACATGTACTCGCGGTCGTAGCAGCTCTTGGCGTGATCGTAAGCGGCCGCGGCGAGACGGAAGTCGGACTCACCATGGCCGCTGTTCGCAGTCTGGATGTCCTTGTGGATGAGTGCGGTGCAAGCCGCTGGTATGTTGGCAGGCAGCACGATGATGGCACCGAACAGACCCATCTCGATCTGCAGGTCGCCCTGCGTGCCGCTGTAGTAGGCGCGCGTGCCAGGCGAGGAGGCAATGAACTTGTAAGTCACCGTCTGTCCCGGCGCCGCTTCCTGCGTCAGCAGTCCTGGCGCGCCGTTCGTGAATGCCTGCATCGCGAAGCCGGGGAACAGTATCGAGGTGCTCCCGGCCGCGTTGGGAAGGTTATTCGTGAGGTTGACCGTTACGGTCTGGCCCTCGGTGACGATCAATGTCGGTCCCGGGATCTGCATCGACGGGCAGTTGCCGGTAATTCCTGCCGGCGCGAACCCGCTCGGCGCACCATTGCAGCCGTAGCCCCAGGAATACACCGACTGCCCGTCCGGCTGTGAGATGTAGGCGGGTTGCGCCGTGAGGTTGAAGACCGGACCGGTGATGCCGGGGGCCGCGGCGCGCGCCGCCACCGCAAACTGGAGCCCGGCTACGACGAGGACCGAGGCGACCCACACTCGCAGGGCTCCGGACCGAAGGTTGGTGGTAATCATTGCCGCTCCCCTAACTGATGTGGACTTCGGTCATGAGGCCACCGAAGTTCTCCGCGTCGTTCGACAGGTGGTCGAGATTGGGCGTGTACAGGTAGTACACGCTCCCGCTCGGGTACTTGGTCGTGTCGGTGGCGTCGAGAATGACATCGAGCGACTCGCCGCCACCCAGCGTGATCGAGTTGGTGTTGTAGTACATGTTGTTGCCCGCCTGGTCGCGCAGCAGCTTCGCGTTGTAGCCGATCACCTGCATCGGGATGCCCAGCGAGGCCAGCGTCATGAACTCGCTCACGTCGAGGTCGGAGATTCTCAGCAGCGCGCGCTTGCCCGCCGGGATGTTGATGATCGTCGGCAGCGGCTGCGAGAAATGATTGACGCCGTCGGCCGACTGGGTCTGCAGCGGGCCCGCCGTCGTGGTATCGGGATAACCGCGCCCGTTCAGCATGAAGTACTTGTCCTTCATGTCGGCGAAGCCCTCCGGGTTGAAGGTCATGCCGACGAAGTGGAAGTTCGGGTCGAAGCCGTGGACGTTGATCGGATACTCGACGTCGTAGTGCGTCGAGCCGTCACCGTCGTTGTAGGCGTATCCGCCGACGCCGCCGTTCGACGACGGTCGTCACGGCCGTTGCACCGGTGTTCACGGCCGGCAACGGATTGCTGCAGAGGATGTCCCCGGCAGAATTGCAGGCCGTGCGCAGATCCGCCTGCTGATTCTGCAGGGCGGTGTACAGGCTGGTACCGGCCGGCACCCGATCCTGGCGCGGACGGACATAGAGCTGCCCGACCATGCCCATCTGCAGGTGCTCGGGCGGCGTGATGTGGCAGTGCCACATGTAGGTGCCGGCGTCGGCGGCCAGGTAGTAGTACGTGAAGCTCGCGCCGATGTTGATCGCGACCGAAGCGTCGGGCACGCCGTCGTAGAGACCCGAGGCATTCGGATAGCCGTGCCAGTGCACGGTGTGCTGCTCGAACAGGTCGGGCCGCATGATCATGCCGACGTTGGTCAGCGTCAGGAAGAATTCGTCGTCCTCGTCGATCGCGATCAGCGGCGCCGGCATGTTGCCGTTCATCACGCCGACGTCCATGATCGGGCGCGCGTCGACGTGGCCATCAATCGTGTTGGAACCGGTCGAGGCCACGGCGGTGGCCGATTCGTTGACGTCCGCCAGGCCGGTGCGGTTAGCGGTGAACGTGAAGTTGGAGTTGGCCGGGAAACCGTAGTTCGTGACGCCCGGTATGCCCGCGGCCGGGAAGACGTAGTTGGACGCGGTGATCGTCCAGGTGCCGTCGTAGCCACCCTGGGCGGGTGTACCGCCCGTCCCCGCGATGACCACGCTTTGTCCGGTTGTTAGGCCCAGCGGCGAATTCATTTGCACGTACACGGTGTTGCCCGTCGTACCCTGGGAAATGTCGTAGATGCTGACGAGATTCACGATGTTCGGGGCGAGTCCAACCGCACCGTTGAACTTGAAGGTGCCCAGGCCAGTGGTCGCGGGGTCGCCGGGCTTGAAGGTACCCGCGTACGGCGTATTGAACACCGACGGAAACTGGGTGCCGGGCTTGCCGTTGGCCATGTCTGCGAGGCCGGACAGCGGGCCGAAGGCGAACAGGTAGGTTTGGGTGCCATCGGCCATCGTGGCGTAGCCGTCGCCGCCGGAGATCTGCTGGCACTTGATGGCGCCGTTGACGTTCGCAGTGGGCGTTTGATAACTGTTCGCGCCTGCAGCGTAGGCCGTCGCGCCGCTGTAGGCGGGTTCTGAATTGTTGTTCGCAGCCGTGGGGTGTGTCAGCGTGCTGGTGGGGCACTGCACACGAAAAGACTGTCCGTAGGCGGGCAAGACCGCGACGGTCAGCAGGAGCGCCGTCAGGCTATAGCCAATCGACAACGAGCGGGTCATAAAGCCTCCGAGCAAGTGTGCCCATGGGGTGCGCGGCGAAAAGGCAGGCCTTGGAACCACGCGAGAGGCCGATCTGGAAGAGTTGGGGCGAGGAGCGCCGTTGGCGCTCCCACATTGCCCTGGCGCGCGCTGTACACGTTGCACGCGACAATTCCCTTTCCATCACGATCTGCGCTCATGGCCCCCAAGCAAACCTCCCAACTGCAACACATCGTACGTAAGAGCTCTCGAATCACGTACGTCCCCCTCTTACGTGATGCAAGACTCCGCTGACTCGCGCGTACGTCATAGTGGGGAGACACCGGCGATATGCTGGGGAAAACACCGTAGTCGTGGCGCGAGCTCGCCACGAAGTTGACTTAATCCGGCAGAACGAGCGTGGAACTCATGGGCAGGGCCGCCTGGACTAAAGCGAGCCGACGGCACCAGGGCGGAGCCCGCCAGGAGTAGGGTTTCGCAGTATCGGGCGGGAGCAAAGACCCCACTCCGGTGGGTAGGCATCCGCTACCGTGTGCGGGCCCGATCGCCGGTCTAACATGGGCGCATGCGTACACTTCTCGTTGCCGCCGTTCTGGTTGCGATTGCGGGTGCACACGTCGTGGAGGCGGCTCCCCAGATGAGCAGTGCGCCGGCGCACTACAACGTGCCGCCGATTCAGCTGGTGCGGGACGATGGCAAGATCGTTTCCTTGCCCGAGGAGATGAACGACGGCCGGCCGGTCGTACTTGATTTCATCTTCACGAGCTGCAGCTCCATCTGCCCACTGATGAGCGAAATATTTGCGCAGTTCCAGCAGCGACTCGGGGCCGAGCGCGACCAGGTGCACCTCATGTCGATCTCGGTTGACCCCGAGCAGGACACGCCCGAGCGCCTGCGTGCGTATGCCCGCAGGTTCCATGCCGGGCCGGGATGGCAGCATTACACCGGCACCGTCGAGGCCAGTCTCGCTGCACAACGCGCGTTCAACGCGTGGCGCGGGGACAAGATGAGCCATACGCCGATCATCTTCCTGCGAGTTGCGCCGGGCCAGCCGTGGCAGCGCATCGACGGCTTCGTCACGCCTTCCGAACTGCTGCGCCAATATCGCGCGCTCACGGATACCGCCGCCAAGACCTTGGCCGCCCGCTGACGGCTCGTGCCCGGCGTCTCGCCCGGGACACCCAGACTCGGGCAAGCGCACAGCCAGGGCGCGTACGTGTACACTTACGTTACCCCCGAGATTTGACGAGGCGCCGGATTTCATCCCCTGACCAGCCGCATGTCGAACTCCCGGTCTTTCGCAGGATGGTTGCGCGCGCCCGCCCTGGCCTCGCTATACGTCGCCACCTATCTGCTGCTCGACAAACTGAGCTTCATCCACGCGCTGCAGGGCACGGAGATCACGCCCTGGAGCCCCGACATCGCCCTGCTGATCTGCGTCACTGTGCGCTGTGGCCTGCTGGCGGCGCCGCTGACGGTCGTCACGCCCTGGATTGCCGAGATCTTGCTGCGGCACGCAAGCCCTCTCGCCATTCAAGCGACTGCGGCGATTGCGAGCATTGGTTTGGTGTACACCTCGGCGGGATTTATCCTGCGTCGGGCCTTCCGGCGGTGGCCGCTTCAGTCCGCCGCGGGATTTACCCTGGCACTGGCCGTCATGGTGGCGAGCGCCCTGCTCAGCGCGCTCACCTACTCCGCGGCACTGGTCCTGGGCGGCAAGCTCGGCGCCGAAACGTTTCTTGCGGCCGTGCGTACGAGCTGGGTCGGGGACGTCAACGGCATCATCACCTGGCTGCCGCTCATGCTGATCATCGCTGGCGGGCCGTACGAGCTCGGGCGGGCCATTGCGCAGCGGGCCGGCCTGCTGCTGCTTCAGGCGATCGCGATGTTCGCGACGTTCTGGTTGGTATTCGCGGAAGCCGGCACGCTGCACCTGAACCTGTTTTACCTGCTGTTCGTGCCCATCGTCTGGATCGCCCTGCAGTGGGGCGTGGGCGTCACCTCGCTCGCATTGTCTGCCCTGCAGCTCGGCGTCGCGCTGTGGGTGGCACCCGCTTCGACCCCGGAGTCGTTCATTGCCGTTCAGTTGCTCATGGTCGCGCTGGCGGCGACCGGTCAGTTCCTGGCGATCACCGTGTCCGAGCGTTTGCGCACTCTGAAGACCGTACAGACTCAGGGCGAGCAACTTGCCCAACTCAGGCAGCAGCACGCGGTCACCGAGCTCAGCGCGGCGATCGCCCATGAGCTCAATAATCCGCTGGGCGCGCTGCTCAATTACGTCAGCTCGGCCAACATCCTGCTCAAGCTGCCCGAGACCCCACGCGCGCAGATGCAGGACACGCTCGAAAAGGCGGTGGGCGAGGCCGCGCGATCGATCGAAGTACTCAAGAAATTGCGGGCTTACTTTCGCACTGGTGCCGCACGACGCCATCCCCTTGCCCCCCGATCGGCGGCTGCGGAAGCGATTGCCCAAATCCGGTCCGGTGCCCGCTACGGCAGCGTGCGGCTGGGGTTGACGGCGGCGCCCGATCTGCCCGACATTCTTGCAGACCCTCTGCAGCTGTCGGTGATCCTGCAGAATCTCATCGGCAACGCCCTTGAATCGGCGGCGAATAGCGTCGCTGAGCAAGGCAAGGTATCGGTTAACATTCGCGGCGAGGGAGACGAAGTGGTGTTCCAGATCGACGACAACGGTCCCGGCGTGCCTGAGCACGTCCGCGACGAGCTCTTTCACTCGGTCCACTCGAGCAAGCCCGACGGAATGGGGCTGGGTCTGGCCATTTGCCGCTCGCTGGTGGGCGCAAATCACGGGCGCATCTGGCTGGCAGCCAGTTCGGCCGCTGGCGCGAGTTTCGCGTTCTCGATACCGGCGGCGCCGCGCCCGGCGCTGAAGGAGACGGCATGAGTGCGAACGCCGGAACCGTCTACGTCGTCGACGACGATGTCGCCATGCGCGACTCGCTGGGGCTGCTGCTCGGCTTGAAGGGCTTCCGCACGCAGATGTTCGCCAACGCGGAGAATGTGCTCAAGGCCTATAGCGGCGACTGGTTCGGATGCATGCTCATCGACGTGCGCATGCCGGGGATGAGCGGGCTCGAGTTGCAGGCGGAACTGCGCACGCGCGGATGCACCGTACCTATCATCATCGTGACGGCCTATGGTGATGTCCACACGGCGCGCGAAGCTCTCAAGGGCGGTGCCGCGGATTTCCTGGAAAAGCCGGTGGACGAGACCGTGCTGTGCGAGCTGGTCGAGGCGGCCATGAAATTGAACCGCGCGCAACAATTGCTCGTTCAACAGGCACGTGGTCTCGAGCGAGCCACGGAACTGACGGGTCGCGAGAAGCAAGTCATGGATCTGCTCGCCGCGGGATTCGCGGTAAAGCAGATTGCCGAGCGGCTCGAGATCAGTCCGCGCACGGTCGAGGTGTA
This sequence comes from uncultured Gammaproteobacteria bacterium, assembly GCA_963707115.1. Classification (GTDB taxonomy): domain Bacteria; phylum Pseudomonadota; class Gammaproteobacteria; order Steroidobacterales; family Steroidobacteraceae; genus FEN-1191. The sequence continues at coordinate 954,751 of CAVPOP010000005.1, read as the reverse complement.
TAAGGCCCGCTTGATGCAGAAGCTCCACGCGCGCGACCTCGCCGCGGGCGGGCAGAGCCGCAACGGGAAGGCACAGGACGAATAGGCTGTGGCGGCGCGCGCTCGGCCGCGCACCGACCGGCCTTCAGCGAGCTGCCGGCGCGGCGGCCGGATTCACCCGGTTGCCTGGCACCCCCATTACGGCCCGGGGCTCGATCCTGACGAGCTCCAGATCGAAGATCAGCAAGGATCCCGGCGGAATGGTCGGCGGGGAATTCACGTCGTAGGCAAGCTCAGGCGGCACGAACAGCCGCCACTTGGCTCCCGGCTTCATCTGTTCGAGGGCTTCAGACCAGCCCTTGATCACGCCGTTGAGCGTGAAAGTCGCCGCCTGCGCGTGCCGGTCGGAACTGTCGAACTCGGTGCCGTCCAGCAGCCGGCCGCGGTAATGAACCGTCACCTTGTCGTCGGTCGTCGGTGATGCGTACTTGGTGTCGCCCTCGGCGATCACCTGATATTGCAATCCGGACGCGCTCGTCCTGACGCCCGCTGCCGAGGCGTTCCTGGCCAGAAACTCGCCCGCCAACGCCCGATTGCTCTTGGCGACCGCCTCCCTGCCGGAGCGCATCAACTGCACCGCTCGCTCCCGGTCTTCCGGCAAGGCCAGCTTTCCGTCGATGCCGTCCTTCAGGCCGCGCATGATGTCATCCATCGACAGCCCCGCGCGCAGGTCCTGCGCCATGCAGCTGACTTCCGAACACGAGTCCGAGGCTGTAGCTCGATACCGCATCGGCGCCGGGCACCGCAGCGGGGCCGGATGCCGCGGCAGCGTCCGCGGCCGGAGGGGAGGCTGCGGGCGGCTGTGCCATCAGCACGGGGCCGGCGACGGTGGAGAGTGCTAGCGTCAGCAGGAGGGCCCGGCGCGAGCGGTGAGCGTGAACGGTAGGCATGCGATTACCCCGCGATGGCTGACGATCCGGCGTTCTTGGTTTCAGGGCTGGGCGGCAGCCCTGATATTGCGGCGCAAGCGTCCGTAGCGCGGCGAGTAGATGAATCTCCAGTCGCAGTAGCATTCGGTCTTCTCGAAAGCGCCGTCCATCGCCGGGAAGCCGGCCACCTTGATCGGCTTCTCCTTGGACTTGCTGGCCACCCCGAGTATGCCGCCCTCAGGCGCCATGATCAGCTCCCAGTCGGCCTGGTTAGTCATCGGATCCACGTAGACCTGGCGCAGGAAGCGCCGCACAGCCGGCGTACGCTCGTCCTGCACCAGGTCCGTGAGCGACTGGGGCAACTGGCCGCCGGCAGCGCGGTACCGGCCGATCGCGGTCCGGATCTGGTCGCCGACGTAGAGCAACTGGGCCTCGCGTTCGCGACGGATCTGCGTGCTCCACACCACGCCCACGGTGCTGAGCGTGATGCCGAGGATCACGATCGCGAACAGCAATCCGATGTAGGTGAAGCCCGCCTCGCGCCGTCGCACGGTTACCACTCCTTGTAGGGCAGTCCGTCGCTGCCCTTATCCTCTGCGCCGCTGTGCACGTCGCGTATGCCGGGGTGGTCCGCGTCCTCGGAGACCACCACCTGCCATGCGTCCGCCGAGCGCGTGAACGGATCGACCGGCACCGCCCGTATGTAGCGCCGCTCCACGAGCGCTGCCAGCGAATCAGGATATTGGCCGTAGTCCCCGAAGTGCTTGTCGATGGCCTCGCGCAGCACGCTGAGGTCCTGGCGCAGCACCGTCTCGCGCGAGCGCTCGAGCGTGTGAAAGTAGCGCGGCACCGCGATCGTCAGCAGAACCGCTATGATGCTCATGACGACGAGCAGTTCGATGAGCGTGAAACCAGCCGCGCGCCGCCTACCACTCATTGTAGGCCACCCCGTTCAATCCCTTGGCGGTGCTCAGGGAATGGACGTCGTAGACGTCTTCGCCGGGCTGCGGATCTTCGGGCGGGCTGCCGTAGCTGCGCAGGCCCCAGGTCTCAGCGGCCGGCGCGGTCCCGTCGGGAAAGAACGGGTCGCGCGGGAGCTTGCGCATGAAGTAAATCAGCGCCTTGTCGGGACGGCTCGCGTCCTCGACGCCGACGTAGAGCAAGCGCAGCTCGGCCGGATATCCCGATTTGTCGGCTTCGATCGCAACGCGCCCCTGCTCGACCGCGTCCTTGTAGGCATCGATGGCGGTGCGGATTTCGCGCAGCGCGGCGCGCAATTCGCTTTCTTTCTCGCGCTGGATCGCCATGCTGGCGAGCGGAAAGGCCGCGCTCGCGAGCAGGCCGATGATCGCGACCGTGATCACCAGCTCGATCAGGGTGAAGCCGCGTTGGCGCCTGTGGAAGCACACCGCAATCGCGCTCCGGTCGCGACTTACTTGTTCACCGACCAGGGCGAGCGGGGTCGGCGTGCTGTTCGCCAGCATTGCCCCGCTGCCGCCCAGGACGGTCACTTGCGCCGCGATGTTCGCCTGCGGCCGCGCCTGCACAGCCTTGAACTTGAGCACCATGAAGTCGCCGCTGGCCGCCATGGGCTCTCCGGCCGGCGCGCTGGCGTCCAGCTGCGCCCCGCCGGACCTGCCCGAGACCTTGGCCCCGATCGAATCAGGCACCATGCCACCGGGATCGCCGCTCAGCAGCTGGATGGCCGAGCCGTCGTAGCGCAGCTGCGCCCGCACGTGCGCCAGGGGCTGGTCGCTCTGCAACTGCACCGTCACGCTGAATTCATCGCCCACCTTGACCTCGCTGGGCCCGGCCAAGGTAGTAGTGACGTGCGGCACGGGACCGTCGCTCTCCGTCGGCTTGCCGGAGGGTACGGCCGTGATCCCCTGCAAAGCCGCGATGCGCGCACTGGGCGCCGTTGCCGATCCGCTGGCGCCAGCAACGGCCGCGCCCGCGACGACGCCCGCGCCCCCGACCACGGTGCCGGAATCGGCCGTGCTGACATTGACCGGCGCGTGCGCTCCCTGATCGTTCCCGCCCGGCGCGACGCTGGCGGCGCCACCCGCTGCCGATCCGGCCGCCGCCGCTCCCGGCGGCACCGACGCCGCAGCCGGGCTCGGCATCGTGGCCACGGCCGGCACGGCCGTCGCCTCCGCGCCGCTCACGCGCAGCGGCTGCAGGCCGCTGCGCGACTCGGTGCCGTACCAGAACTCGGTGTTTTCACCCGGCGGCCGCGCCTTGGCGCGAATTACGTGCGGCGTAATCGACATCACGAGCTCCGACTTGTCCTTCTGCGTGTTGTAGTTGCCGAACAGCCGGCCAATGATCGGGATGTCGCCAAGCCCGGGGACGCGTCGTAGCGCTGCGACTTTCGGTATCGTTGATCAGGCCGGCGAGGATCTGCGTCTCGCCATCCTTGAGCTGCAGCTTGGTTGTGGCGTTCCGGTTGCGAAGCTCATAGGCAATGGTGTCGCCGACTTTGACGGTATTGGCGATTGAGCTGACAATGAGGTTGATGCCGATGGCGACGTCGTTGTCGGAGTAGACCTGCGGCTCGACCTCGAGCGTCAGGCCCACGTCAAGGTATTGAACCTGGGTGTTGGAGACGACCCCGCCGTTGCCCGAGGCCGTGGCCGCCGTCGTGATGACCGGCACTTTGCTGCCGATCAGTACGCGCGCCTTTTCCTTGTTGCGCGCGCGAATGCGCGGGCTTGCCAGCAGGTTCGCGGCGCTCGTGGTCTTGAGTGCGTCGATCGTCATCGCCAACGGCGTCACCGCAATAGTCGAGGAATTCTGGTTCTGCAGGTCCTTGAGCGTCAAGCCGCTGCCACCGCTCGGGGACGTCGTAGACATACTGAAGCTGCTCGGGTAGGTGATGCCGAGCTGCTGCATCTTGCCGCGCGAGATCTCCAGGATCTCCACCTCCATCATGACCTCGGGCTCGGCCACGTCGATCGAGGCGACGAGTTTCTCGGCCATGCGCACGTTCTCGGGCGTGTCGCGCATGACGACGGCGTTCGCGCGCTCGTTCACGACCAGGGTCTTGGCATCGAGCACGGTCTTGAGCAGGCCCTCGACGTCCTTGGGAATCGCCGTATTGAGATAGAACGTCTTGACGATCTGGTCCTGGTAGTCCTTCTGTTTGGAGGTGGTGTTCGGGTAGATCAGCACCATGTTCTCCGACAGGATCTGGCGCGCGAGCTGGTTCTGGCCCAGCACCAGGTCGATGGCCTGCTCGATGGGCACGTCCTGGACGTAGATCGTGGTCTTGCCGTCGCTCTTGATGTCCTTGTCGAAGATGAAGTTGATGCCGGTCTGTCGCGAAAGCACCTCGAAGACCATCTTCGTCGGAGCGTCGCGGAACTGCAGCGTGACCGGACGGTTGTCGCGCGTCCGCAGCTTGGGTGTCGAATTGACTGCCCCGCGCGCTGCCTCGATCTTGCCCTGCAGCGCCAGCGCCGGCCCGAAGCTCGGATCCTCATTGAGGATCCCGCCGACTCGAATCTCGGCCATATCGAGGCTGCCCTGCTTGAATTCCTGCAGCGCCGTGGCCATGGTCTGGTTGTGGCGGCGATCAGCTTCCACGGCTTCGATACCCCTGGCGGCACGCCCCACCCCGCTGTCGATGCCGAGCACGCGCTGGTAATTGGCCGTGGCGGCATCGAGATCGCCGGCGGCGCGTGCCCTATCGCCGGCGGAGATTAGCTTGGCGATGGCTTCGTCCTTCCGGCTCGTGACATCAAGTTTGTAGGTCAAGTTGCCGGGTTCGGCGGTGGCCGCCTGCTGGAGCTTCTGCAGTCCGGCCTCGTAGCGACCGTGATCGACATCGTCGATGCCCGCGTCGTGCAACTTGCTCGTTGCACAGGAGACGACCAGAGTTGCCGCGAGCAGCGCCAGACCTGCCCTGCCGAGTTTCGCTTTCACTTCGAGTCTCCTAGAGGCAAGCTCTGCTGGATGTTGAGCGGCTTGTAGGTCAGGTTGAGTTGCCCATTGGCGGCGCCGTCCACACTGTAGGTATTATCGATGGTGTCACCAATGTGCACGTCGAACACGCGATCGCCACGCGTCAGGAAATACACCGTGGCATCGCCCGGATGGGCGTAGCTGCCCATCACGGTAAACGGCAATGGCGGTGCCTGGGGCGGCGGTGGCGGGACATAAACCACTGGCGCCGGAGGAGGCGGCGGAGGCGCCACGTACCAACTCTTCGTATGAAACAGCGATTCCGTCGCCTTGCTTTCGGTGACGCGGTGGGCAAGGCGCACGAACAGGTTGCCTGATTCGTGCGCGGCCGCGCGCGGCGGCGCAGCGCGCGCCGAGCGGGTCGCGGCGGCAGCGGTGGAAGACGAGCCTGCGCTAGCGGTGGCGTCCGGCTCACCGCTCGGCCAGGTGACGACGATGAAGACGCCGACTGCCGCCGCAATGCCGCACAGCACCTTGAAACGCGTGGTGAACACCATCTAAGGCTCTCCCCGCACGTAAGCCGCGAATTTCACTTCGGCATCGACAGTGCCATCCCCCACCGTCTTGCGCTCGATGCGCAGGCCCTCCACGGCCACGGCCGGCAACGCGATCAGCGTGCGATCGAGGAAGCCACGTATCTGCGGATAGGTGGCACGGACCGGGAACGTCAGGCGATAGCGCGCCGCGACACCGTCGCGCGGCGGCACGTATTCGTATTGTCCGCGCGGCAGCTCGACACCGGCCGCCTTGGCTTCCTCGTAGATCTTGGCCACGACATCGGGGGCTTCGCTGCGCGGCGGGAGCGAGGCCAGGCTCGCACCGTTCGGCGTCGTGGCGCCGGCCGCTGCCGGCGCATGGGCAATCTCGGCCTGCAACGCCGACACGGCCTTGCTCTGGGGCAGGTTGTTTGACATGAAGATCGTGGCCGCTGCGACCAGCGCCACGACGCCGGCCAGCGTGGCGTTGCCCAGGCGCCGCAGCTGATAGGTCGCCTGATCGATGGCCCGCCCACCCAGCTCGCGCACGCGATCAAGGGCGGATGTACTGCCCCCTGTCGCCGGTACCAGGCCCGGGTTGGCCGGACGAAGCGGCGTCGGCACCGGGCGCGGCCCGGGCAGCGCATGTGCTACTGGACCAACGCGGGGTGCCGCGTCCAGCTGCCCGGTCACGTCGGCGTCGATCGTGGGCGAGCTCATGTTGCATCGCTCCACTCGGCCGAGACCTGGAAGCGCACCGGATGATCCTTGTCCTCGGTTCGCAGCTCATGACTATCGAGCATCGGGTAACGAAGGTTTGGCGCCTTGCGCAGCCGCTGCACGTACGAAAGCGCGCGCTCGAGGTCGCGTGCCTCGGCCGTGACTTTCACCCGATGCTTGGCGTGGTCAGGCTCGACGGCTAGCACGGCGACGTCGTTCTCGGTGTCACTGCTGGCGGTCTCCAGCTGCGCCAGCAGCTGGGACCAAGGCGTGCCGAGCTCGCGTACGGTCTTCTCCGCATTCTGCGAGTCGAGTCCGGCCACCGACTGCGGCGAGTGGCCGCGGTTCGCGCGCTCCGCCAGCGCCGCGTTGCGCAGCTCCAGCCCGGCGAGCCGCGCCGTCAATTCATGCCGCTGCACCAGCACGCCGGCCAGGCACAGCACGCCGACCGACGCCACCGCGATGCCGATGGCACCGCCGCGCGAGCGGCGCTGCACGAAGTCGAGCTGCAGCCGCGGCGCGCTCATGCCTGGTGCCTGCGCTGGTATTCGAGCCGCCCTGCCGTGGATTCCCCGGCCGTGCTCTCCTCGAGCCATACGAGCTCGGCTCCGCTCTCGCCCGCGGCCAAGCGCAGCGCGGCGGGCGCATCGACGTATACGTGGCCTTCGTCACCTTTGGCGTTGGCCAGTCTTCCAAAGGTCTGCAGGCGGCGCAGTTCGACGGCCCAGTCGGCGCCGATGCGCACGCTGTGCACCCGATCCCAGCCGCCCCGCGCCAGGCGCGCGGCAGCCAGCGAACCCTGTTCGATGGACACGAACCAGCCGCCACCGTCCGGCAAACGGTCGCGCCAATGATTGTAGGCACTGACGAGCTGCGGCCGCAGGCTCGCCAGCCGCACCTCGCGGCGCGCCAGCACGTTGCGCAGGTCCTCGATGAGTGCATTCGGCATGCCGCAGGCGAGCTGCGCCGAGCCGGGGCGGCTGTCGGCCAGCGTGACCGTCCAGTCGCCGACGATTTCGCCGTAGATCCCCACCAGCACGTGACGCGCGTGCGCCAGCCGCTCGTCGGCCCCGCTCAATGACGCCGCGTACGGCACCATGGCATAGCGTACCCAGTGGTCGGAGACCACCATCCGCAACAGCGCTCCCTGCCACTCCTTTTTGCCGAGGAACGCATCGAGCGCACCCAGCGCTGCGCTCCAATGCATGTCGCCCGGAATATCGTTCGCCCAGCCAGTCGAGCCGACCGTCTTCGGCCTGACGCCGCGCGCCAGTCGCGTGAGCGCCAGCTTGTGCGGCGCCAGGTAAGCGCCGATCTCGTCACGCCAGAGTGGTGACACGATTCACCTCTTCGAGCGTGGTCTCGCCGCTCCTGACCAGTTCGAGCGCGGACTCGCGGATCAGGCGTACGCCGGCACGCGCCGCCAGCTCCTTGAGCTGGCGCACCGGGGCGCGACCGATGATGGCTTCGCGGATCTCGTCGTTGAGGGTCAGCAGTTCGCCGACCGCCTTGCGGCCCTTGTAGCCGGTGCCGCGGCAGTGCTTGCAGCCGCGCCCGACACGGAATTCGTAGCCCGCGTGAGCGGCGATATTGAGCCGCGAATCCTCGAGCAGCCGGCGCGAAGGCGTGTACGATTCCGCGCACTGCTCGCATACCACGCGCACCAGACGCTGTGCCAGGATGCCGCTCAGGGCCGCCACAAAGCTGTAGGTGTCGACGCCCATGTGCGTAAAGCGCCCCATGACGTCGAAGACGTTGTTCGCGTGCACGGTCGTGAACACCAGGTGCCCGGTCAGCGCCGACTGGATGGCGATCTGGGCAGTCTCCGGGTCGCGGATTTCGCCGACCATGATCTTGTCGGGGTCGTGCCGCAGGATCGAGCGCAGCCCGCGGGCAAAAGTTAGACCTTTCTTCTCGTTGACCGGGATCTGCAGTACGCCCGCGAGCTGGTACTCGACCGGGTCTTCGATGGTGACGATCTTGTCACTCCCGGTCTGGGTCTCGGAAATCGCGGCATAGAGCGTGGTGGTCTTGCCGCTGCCGGTTGGTCCGGTTACGAGCAGCATGCCGTACGGCAAGGTGGACAGACGCCGCAGCTGGCCGACGGTGTTCGGATCAAACCCCAAGGCATCGAGGGTCAGGCCATGCATCTTCTCGGTGAGCGATTGCTTGTCGAGAATGCGCAGCACTGCATCCTCGCCGAACACGCTCGGTATGACCGAGACGCGGAAGTCGATGTGGCGGCCGTCGATGGCGACCTTGAAACGCCCGTCCTGCGGCACGCGCCGCTCGGCGATGTCGAGCTCCGCCATGACCTTGATGCGCGATATGACCTGCTCGGAAACCTCGTCGCCCGTAACCGAGGCCATCTGCACCAGCACGCCATCGATCCGATAGCGCACTACCAGGCCGTTGGCGAGGGTTTCGAGGTGGACGTCGCTGGCGCCTGCGCGCAGCGCATCGTATAGCGTCGAATGTACCAGCTTGACGATCGGGCTCGAGTCCTGGCTGATCGAGGCCAGCGAGAGGTTGTCGACCGCGCCGTGCCCGGAATCACCGCCGCTGCTGCCGACGACGGCGCTGTCGAGCGCGCGCAGCGTCTGTTCGTGGCGACCGATGTAGCTCGCAATCTCGGCGCGCGGCGCGAGCACCCACTCGAGCGTCTGCGGAACCCGCACCTCGAGCCAGCTGCGCGTAGCGGCATCGAAGGGATCGGCGATGACTGCCAGCAGCTTGCTGCCGCTGCGCGCCAGTAGGCAGCGGCGCCGCGTTGCCTCCGCCGAAGGCAGCAGGTCGAAGGCCGGCTCCATCCGCGCCAGTTCTGTGCGCGTCAGCACGCGATAGTCGAGCGTGCGTGCCAGCGCCGCCGTGAGCTCGACCGGGCCTAACCCAGAGCGCTCCTCGAGGAATTCGAGCGTCGAGCGGCCCTGCGCCTGGGTAACCGTCACTGCCTCGGCGAGCAGCGCCTCGTCGAGGCCGACCAGCGCCGGACTTTCGAGCGCCGCGTTCACTTGATGCTCCCGGCAAGCTCGAAGATCGGGAAGTACATCAGCACTACGATGCCGCCGATGACGATGCCGATCAGGCTCATGAGCGCCGGCTCAATCAGGCGCGTGACCAGCCCCACCCAGCGCGACAGCTCCTCGTCGTAGAACGCGGCGATGCGCTCCAGCATCTCGCCCATGTTGCCGCTGCTCTCGCCGACGCGCAGCATGCGTGCTGCGACCGGCGTCGTAAGCCCGTATCGTTCCATGGCATCGCCGAGCGAACGTCCCTCGCGGACCGCCTGCGTGGCGTTGGCAAAGGCCGGACGCAGGTTCGCGGACAGGAGCCCGGCGGACATGCGCATGGCCGTGACCATCGGCGTGCCGCCCCGCTGCAGCATGCCAACGGTACGATAGAGCCGCGCCAGCTGGTAGATGTGCAGCCGACTGCCAAGCGCCGGGATGCGCGCGATCTGCCCGCCGATTGCAGCGCGTACCGCGGGTCGGGTGAACGCATAGACCAGCGCGCTGACGAATGCGACCGTGCCGACTGCCACCGCGAAGCCGTGGGCATCGAGGAACTGGCCCCAATGCATGAGCATCCGGGAGGCGAGCGGCAATTCGCTGCCGAGGTCCTCGTAGATGGAACTGAAGCGCGGCACCACGTAACCCATCAGGAACGCGACCACGAGCAACCCCGCCACGCACAGGACAGCTGGGTAGATCGCGGCATTGATCAGGCTCTTGCGCAGCACGTCGACCTGTTGCTGGTACGCGATGTAACGCGTCAGCGCCTCACGCAGCGCCCCGGTACGCTCCGCAGCGCGCACGGTGGCCACGTACAGGGTCGGAAAGCTTTGCGGGTGCTCGGACAGCGCCGTCCCCAGCGTCTGGCCTTCGCGCAACCGCACCAGCACCTGGTCGAGCGTGCGCCGGACTGTCGGGCTCGCTTCCTTTTCCCCTAGCGTCTCGATCGATTCAACCAGCGACAGCCCCGCCTCGAGCAGCGCCACGAGCTCCTGGCTGAAGGTGACGAGTTGCAGCCGCGTGCTGCGACCGCCGAGGTGGAGTCCGCGCTCGCGCGCGATTGCGATGCAGGCGAGTCCCGCACCCGCCAACTGACGGCGCGCGTCGGCCTCGTCGATGGCGTCGAGCACGTAGGACGCGACGCCCTGCCCGCCCGCCATCGTCTTGGCGCGAAAGCGCATAGCTCACCAGTTCCCGAGGTCCGCCGCTTCGCCGGTGCCGCCTGCGCGGCCGTCCTTGCCCATGGATACAAGGTCGTAGTCGTTGTTGTGCGTGCCTGGCTCGGCATAGATGTAAGGATTGCCCCAAGGGTCGAGCGGCACCTCTTTCTTGAGATAGGGGCCGGCCCAATTCTGCTCCCCCGCCGGCTGCGTGTTGAGCGCCGCGAGGCCCTGTTCCGTGGTCGGCAAGTGCCCGACATCAATGCGGTACTGCTCGAGCGCCTTGTCGAGCGCGTCGATCTGGGCGCGAGCCGCCTTGACCTGCGACTTGCCCACCTGGGCAAAGTAACGCGGCGCGACGAACCCGGCCAGGAGGCCGATAATGACCATCACGACCAGCAGCTCAAGCAGCGTGAATCCAGCGTGGCGAGTGCGTCGCAGGGCGGCGTTCATGTTCATGACTCAGCTCCCGATTCAATTCCGGCCGACTGTGCGCGCAGCGCGTGGTACATGCGTAGCACGTTGGGGACGTAGGCCTGCGTCTCCTTGTACGGAGGAATGCGGCGACCGTAGCGCTCGACCGCATCCTCGCCGGCGTTGTAGGCGGCGAGCACGAGCTCGAGCTTGTCGAGGCCGTAGCGCGTGATGAGGTCGGCCAGGTAGTGAGCGCCGGCGAAGATGTTCTGCTCCGGGTCGAAGGCGTTGAAGGCGCCATAGCGCCGCGCCGTGGTCGGCAACAATTGCATGAGACCGACGGCACCCCGCCGCGATATGGCGCGCGGGTTGAACCCGGACTCGACGACTATGACCGCGCGCACAAGCTCAGGCTGCACGTGCGCCGCGCCCGCTGCACGACCGATCGCCGCGTCGTAGTCGGCCGAGCGCGCCAGCCACATCGATGCGCGCTTCGCGTCGGCCGTCTGCTGGCCGCTGCCTTCGGCCGGCGTGCGCAGGACCAGCCGGTAACGCGAATCGGTTGGATGATCGGTGAAGTGCGTGGTGCCGGATTGGTCCGTGAAGGCATAGATATCCGCCCGACACAGGGGTGCAGCAACGCCCAGTGCCACGACCAGCCCCAAAGTGACCGTCCGGTAAAACACAGGGGCACTCTACGGGACGGTACCCCCAGCGTTAAGGTAGGCAAACTCGGTAGCCGCTGGCATTTATATGTAAGGAATCAGTCAATTAGGCGACGCGCGGTGTCGGCATCATCTAAAAGCGTGAACTGGGTCACGCTTTAACCCCTGTCGCCGGCGGCAGGTATCATGTAGCCGGAGGGCGGCAATCCATGTACACAGATTGGTTCAGGCTTGGCAAGTTGCCGTTCCGGCTTCGCCCCGATCCTGATTTCCTCTACCTCGACGACACCACCGGCCCTGCCTACACCGCGCTGCACGCCGCCGCCGCCAGCGGCCAGGGCATCGTCTGCCTGCTCGGCGAGACTGGCACCGGCAAGACCACACTGCTCCATGCGCTGGCACGGGAGCGCGCCGACTCGACGACCATCGCGCGCATCCAGCAACCCAACCTCACGGCGGCCGAGCTCGATGCAATCCTGCTCGAGCAATTTGGGCTCACCATCCGCGACACTTCAAAGGCCGAGGCGGCGGCACGCTTGCGGCAATTCGTCGTCGGTGAGCGCGAGCGCAGCCGCACCGTGCTGGTGCTCGTCGATGAGGCGCAGCACTGCTCCACTTCGATGCTGCGCGAATTACTGCGGCTCGCCCGCCTCACCCCCGCGCCATTGCTGGTGCTGGCCGGAGAGCCGGCGCTGTCGACGACACTCGCACCGCTGCTCGCGGAAGTCCCGGACATGCCGCCGGTGACTACCCTGACAACGGCGTGTCTCGACGCCGCACACCTCGCCGGTTACCTGCGCCATCGCCTGGCCGTGGCGGGCAGCGATGGCCGCATAATGTTCGAGCCCGATACGCTCCCTGAGATCGTTCGCTACACCGGCGGCACGCCGGCGCTCATCAACACCCTGTGTGACAGCGCGCTCATGCTGGCCGCGAGCCACAACATGCCGCGGGTCGGGCTGGTGGAGATCCGCGGCGCAGTGCAGGAACTCAACTGGGTGGAATTTTCCGCGCGTCCCTCGGCTCCGGCCGAGCCGCCGCCTGTGGCGCCCGAAACCGCCCCGCGCAACGTGCCTCAGCTCGAGGTTCGCCACCGGGACCAGCCTCCCGCGCGCGTCGCACTCATGCCCGGACGGCTCGTGGTCGGTCGTGCCGCAGACGCGGGCCTGCGTCTCGACAATCGCTTCGTAAGCCGCCATCACTGTCAGTTCGTAACCACCGCCGGCCAGACAGTCGTCGAGGACCTCGGTAGCCGCAACGGCATTCTCGTCAACGGTGCTGCGCGTCGTGAGGCCAGGCTCGCGCCGAACGATCAGGTCGCCATCGGCGAGCACACCCTGATTTACCTGGAAGCACCGGCCGCCGATCAGGCCTGAGCCTGCGGAGACGCGTTGCGACCGCCGCTACAGTCCGGCCGCTGTCAGGAAGCGCGCCGGTCCTCGTCCGCGAGATGCCAGCTCAGCTGCGCCAGAGTGCCGCGCCTTGGCGCCTTCGTAACGCTGAATTCCCCGCCAGTCATCTGCGCGCGCTCGCGCAAGTTCCGAAGGCCGGAGCCGTGGCGGCGCGATTCCTCCGAGGCCGCGTCGACGCCGACGCCATTGTCCCGCACCTGAAGTGTCAGCACACGCTCTTCGAGCAAGAGGCGGACCACCACGTTACGCGCCTTGGCGTGCTTGGCCACGTTGTTCAGCAACTCCTGGGCGCTGCGATAGATCACGGTAGCCAGGCGTTTGGGAACATCGCGGTCGTCGACGACGACCTCCACGGCGAGCGCGATCCGGGGATAGATCTCAGCAAAGTCGCGGCAGAACCACTGCAGCGCCGAAGCCACGCCCAGCTCATCGAGAATGCGGGGCCGCAGGTTGCGGGCGATTGCGCGGATGCTCTCGGCCGTTTCCTGGATGCGGCACACCGCGAGTTCGAATACTTCGCCCGGATCGCCGCGGTGCTGGCGCAACATGGTTACGCCGCGCTCGAGCGTGTACTTGACGGCACTGAGCGATTGACCGACCGAGTCGTGCAGTTCCACCGCAATGCGCTTGCGCTCGCCTTCCTGCGCCCCGATGAGCTGGGCGGACAAGTCTCTTAGTTCATTGCGCGAGGCGCGCAGCGCCACTTCCGCCTGCTCGCGCCGGAGGATCTCGGTGCGCAGATCGCGGTTCGCATCGGCCAGCGCCTGGGTCCGCTCACTCACACGGGTCTCGAGATTGGTATTGAGCAACTCAAGCGCGTCCTGGGCCCTATGCAGCTCGCTTTGGTCCGTGGCCACCAGCACCGCGCCTGGCTCGCCTCGTGCGGCCGCGTACCCCGATTGCCGCCTCATGGGCCGGATGGTCAGCTGCAGAAAGCGCGAATTGATGACTGGCTTTAGTTCGAACTGCCGGGTTGCACGGCGGCGGATCTGCGCCAATGATGACTTCAGAAAGGCCGCCAACTTGCAGCGGTGGTCATCGCAACCCGGATGGAAAAGCGAGTGGGCATCTACCCCCAGCACCCCAGATACGGTCCCCAGCGACCAGTCCTCAACGACGCGATTGGCACGGACCACCTTGCCGTCGCCACTCAACAGGCACACCAGGGCCGCGAGCGCGTCAGCGGTGCTTTCCCATTCGAACTTGGCCTTCTCGATAGCCGCCTGGCGGCTGGCAGCGTCGATCGGGACATGGCCTCCAACCGCAGGTTTGCGCACCCGATTGCCTCGTTTGCCCTTGATCAGGCGCACTCGACGGGCGAGCTTTGATTCGGGTGGATTGTTCATTGGGATCACAGTCTACCGGTGATGCAGCGCAACTCGTATACGGTGCTCTCACAGTTGCAGCGGCTGTCGGCCGTGTAAGACATACCACCGTGGGCTTGTGAATGGGGTAATGTATGTAGTCGCCACCAGAAACCGGGAGCAAAGCCATGGCCCTTTGGAGAGATGCCGCCTCAAATCCGTCCGCCCCGCCGGCGCCAGCTAACATAATGCCCAAGCAGGCTGCGGAACCCGCACCACGGGCAACCCCAGAACCGCTGGCCGCGGTACCCTCGCCCGCGCCGACCCGTGTCAAAGAACGCGTCGAACCCAAGGAGTCGATCATCTCCTCCGGGCTGGCCATTGAGGGCAAGATCAGCGGCACCGGCCACGTGCGCATCGCCGGCCAGTTCAAGGGCGACGCCCACGTCGAGGGGAACCTGAGCATTGAGCCCGGCGCCAAGCACCATGGCGAGGTCCGCGCCAGCACGGTCACGGTGAGCGGCGAGCTTACCGGCAATATCGGGGCCAAGCACATCGACGTAACTTCGACCGGCGTGATCGTAGGCGATGTCAAGGCTGACACCATCACCGTGGCGTCGGGTTCGCGCATGCGGGGCCACGTCGAATTTGGCTGGGGCGATGGCTCGGTTGCGCCGGTCCGCGGCGAACACAAAGGCAACGGCACGCCTACATGACTGTCGTGCGCCCCACAGCACCGGGCGCGACGCGCAGCTGCCCGCACTGCAAGTCCACGGTGCTGGCCAGTGCCAGCATATGCCCGGCCTGCCAGCACCATCTGCGCTACAGCGCGCCGAACCTGGGCGTGGCGTCGACCGGTTATGCGGCCCTGCAGGTCGAAGGCACGGTGCGCCACAAGCAGCCCCAGGAGGCGTGCGAATTCTGCGTAGTGCTCTCGATTGCCAATGAGCGCGGCGAGCAGCTCTCGCGCCAGGTGGTCGGCGTCGGGGTGTTGCAGCCCGCCGAGGCGCGGCAATTCAGCGTATCGGTCAACCTGTTGCCGGCGCCCGCCGCACAGCCCAAGGCTCAGGGCGCGTAAGTCCCATGCTGAGCGTGCGCCCCGCCGCCGAACGCGGTCACGCGCAGCACGGCTGGCTGGACTCCTGGCACAGCTTCTCGTTTGCGGACTATTTCGATCCGCAGCACGTCCATTTCGGGCCCCTGCGGGTTATTAATGAAGACCGCGTCCAGGCCAGCCAGGGCTTCGGCACGCACAGCCACGCGGACATGGAGATCATCTCCTACGTGCTCGAGGGCGAGCTCGAGCACAAGGATTCCATGGGCACGGGCTCAATCATCCGCCCTGGCGACGTGCAGCGCATGAGCGCGGGACGGGGCGTGCAGCACAGCGAATTCAATCCCTCGCGCACGCAGGCGGTCCACTTCCTGCAGATCTGGATCATTCCGGACGTCCGCGGCATCGCCCCGGAATACGAGCAACGCACGATTCCGGAGGGCGAGAAGCGCGGGCGCCTGCGGCTCATCGCCTCGCCAACCGGCGAACAACGCTTCGCTGCGCATCCACCAGAACGCCCGGGTGCTGAGCGGGCTATTTTCCGGGCCCGAGCAGGCGCAACACGACCTGGCGAGCGGACGACTGGGTTACGTGCACGTGGCCCAAGGGGCGGCTAGCATCAATGGCGTCCGCTTGGGGGCCGGCGACGGCGCGATGCTGCGCGATGAGGCGGCCGTGCGTATCAGCGAGGGCGAGGCCGCCGAGATCCTGGTTTTTGATCTACCGGCTGGCTAGAGCCAGTGGCGGCAAGGGCAGTTTGATGCCCTGCTTGTCGAACTCGAGCTTGAGGCGATGCAGGAACTCGCGTCGCACCCGCCACTGCTCCAGCGCCCGCACGCGCAGCCGCGAGCGCACCGTCATGGTCACGCCGTCCAGCCGCTCGACGCCGGTGATCTCCAGATCGTCCTCGATGCTGCGGCCAAAGGCCGGATCGGCACGCAGCTGCTGCGTGACCGAGCGCAGGGCGGCGTAAACCTTGTTCAGATCGGTGTCGTACACCACGCCGACTTCGATCACCGCATAGCCGTAGCCGCGGCTCATGTTGGTCACCGTGGTGATCAATCCGTTCGGGATGAAGTGCACGTTGCCGTCGTAGTCGCGCAGCTGCACGTAGCGCAAGCCTTAGGTCCTCCACGGTGCCGGACTTTCCAGCCAGATCCACCACATCGCCCCGCGCCAGCTGGTTCTCGAGCAGCAGGAAGAAGCCTGCGACGTAATCCTTTATCAGGCTCTGGGCGCCAAAGCCCACCGCCAGGCCCACGACGCCGGCCGCGCCCAG
The DNA here is from genome assembly GCA_963707115.1 of uncultured Gammaproteobacteria bacterium. Classification (GTDB taxonomy): domain Bacteria; phylum Pseudomonadota; class Gammaproteobacteria; order Steroidobacterales; family Steroidobacteraceae; genus FEN-1191. Next base: position 938,385 of record CAVPOP010000005.1, on the reverse strand, counting down.
AATCGGGGCGACCGAAATGTTGAGCTCGCTCAGCACCAGCATGCCCGCGATCGATACCGCGACTATCGAGGCCAGATTGCGAAACACGCGCTGCGAGGGTCTCGGCCCGGCGCATCTGCTCGGCGTCGTGGATGTGCGAGCTCACGCGCGTCGCGAAGGCGCGCAGCAGACGCATCACCACCCGATACAGCAACCACGCCACCAGAATCGTGAGCACGATGCGCATCCCGGCCAGCACCGAGGCGTCCCAGAGCTTCAGATTGAACAGGCTACTGAAGATTAACGTCGGAGGTGCGGCATGAGCTCACATGCTAACCGCGCGCCACGCGCTGGTCGATAGCCCCGAATATCGAGGCTCCCGCGGCGTCAAACATCTCAATGCGCACGCGATCGCCGTACTTCAGGAACGGGGTACTCGCGCTCCCGTGGGCGATGGTTTCCAGCATACGGGCCTCGGCCAGGCAGGAGGAGCCGCGGCGAGCGGTCGGTGTTGGAAACCGTGCCGGACCCCACGATGGTGCCGGCGCCGAGATTGCGGGTGCGCGCGCAGTGGGCGATCAGCGCCGGAAAATCGAAGGTCATATCCACACCGGCATCCGGGCGCGCCCAGCGCCTGGCCATTGACGCGGCTCACCAGGGGCCGCAGCACCTTGCCGCCGTCCCACGCCACGCCCAGCTCATCGGGCGTGACCGCCACGGGCGAGAAGCCCGTGGCCGGTTTGGACTGGTAGAAGCCAAATCCCTTGGCGAGTTCCGCCGCCGTCAGGTTACGCAGCGTCCAGTCATTGACCAGCATCAACAGGCGCACGTCGCGGCGCGCGCGCACCTGCGCCGCACTCACCCCCATGGGCACATCGCCGGTGACCACGGCCACTTCGGCCTCCAGATCGATGCCCCAGTCCTCGGAGGCAAAGCGCGCCTCGTCGGTCGGCCCGATAAAATCGTCCGAGCCGCCCTGGTACACCAGCGGATCGGTCCAGAACGAGGCCGGCATGTCCGCGCCGCGCGCCTTGCGCACCAGTTCCACGTGATTGACGTAGGCGGAGCCGTCCACCCACTGATGGGCACGGGGCAGCGGCGCCGCCACGCCGCCCGAGCCCACCGGGAAGGCCTCGCCGTCGCGCCCCGCGTTGAGGCCTCATAGACCTGCCGGAGCGGCCCGGCCAGTGCCTCCCAGCGATCGAGCGCCTGTTGCATGGTCGCGGCGATGTCCGGCACCGCGACGCAGCGCGCCAGATCGCGGCTGACGACCACCAGCCGCCCGTCGCGCCCCTGCTTTAGGCTTGCCAGCTTCAATCGAGCCTAGCCGCCCTTCCAGGAATCGACGTAGCCGCCCCACTCCACGCCGGCGGCGGCGGCGCCGATCTTCCAGCGGATCGCGGCAGTCGATCATCACGGCCACTTCGTTGGTCGCCGGCTTGGCTCTGCACCAGCATGTGCTCCAGGGCCTTCGGATGCGGACCGTGGGTGAAGCCCGAGGGATGATAGGTCACCATGCCCGGGTGAATGTTGTCGCGACTGAAGAACTCGCCGGCGTGATAGAAAATCACCTCGTCGTAATCGTCGTTATTGTGGAAGAACGGCACCTTGATCGCTCCCGGATCGGTCTCGAACGGGCCGCGGCGTAAACGTGCAGACCACAAAGCGATTGGCCACAAAGGTCGTGTGGACCGAGGGCGGCAGGTGGTAGCGGTGGCTCATCACCGGCCGGAAGTCCTTGACGTTTATCCGGCACGCGCACAGGTCCCCGTGCCAACCCGTGGCATCGAGCGGATTGAACGGGAAGGTCGCCGTCGACAGCTGGCCGCGGCACTTGATGCGCACGCGCCATTCGGTGTCCGTCTGCTGGGCGCGGAACGCCTCGTCCATGACCGGCACGTCCAGCATGGCCGGATCGAACAGCGCGTGCGGACCGAGCAGCGCCTTATCCGGCAGCATGAACGAGCTGTTGCTCGCCTCGATCAGCAGCAGCGCCGCGCCGCCCGCGGTTTCCAGCCGCCACATGGTGCCCCGCGGCAGCACCACGTAGTCCCCGGCCGCCAGCCGCAGGTGTCCGAAGTCGCAATACAGCTCGCCCGTGCCCCGGTGCACAAACAGCAGCTGATCGCCGTCGGCGTTGCGCACCAGGTGGTCCATGGACCCCGCAAAATCCCAGTACCGCAGCTGGCAGTGGGCGTTGGCGAGGATGACCGGCGCCTCCCACGGCGAGGCCGGCGCGCGCGCCAGCCGCGTCAGGTCGAAGGCGTGCGGACGCAGCGGGCCTTCGAAATTTATCCAGCCGGTGGGCGGATGGCGGTGATAGAAGAAGCTCGCCGGCCCGAAGAATCCCTCCTTGCCCATCTCGCGCTCGTAGCTGCCCTGGGGAAGGTCAGCGTGCGCCTGGCGACTGGCGACGCCCTCGACGCGCGGATAGTAAATGTAATTCTTCATGCTTGCTCCATGGCCCCAAGGGCCTTAGCGCACCGCGTCCGGCTGCTGCGCGGGCGCCGCGCGCTGAAACGCCTCCAGGGCGCCGCAGTGCTCATCGATGCGTGCGATGCGGGGGTAGCCGCTCAGGTCAACCCCGAAGCGCCGCGCGCTGGCGCACTGCGGCACCAGGCACACGTCGGCCAGCGTGGGCTGGCTCCCGTGGCAGTAGCGGCCGGCGGAGGGCTCCTGGCCCAGCATTTCTTCCAGGACGCGCAGGCCCCGTCCGACCCAGGCGCGCAGCCAGTTCTTGATCGCGGTTTCATCGAGGTGCAAGGTGCCCTGCAGATAACGCGTCACCGACTGGTTCTGGAGCGGCTGGACGTCGGCGACCAGGATCTGCGCCATGGCCCGCACCCGCGCGCGCTCGCGGGCAGTTCCCGGCAGCAGCGCCGGCTCCGGATGCGTCTCCTCGAGCCACTCCAGGATGGCCATGGACTGCGTCAGAATGCCGTCGGCGGTTTCCAGGGACGGGACGCGCGACTGCGGGTTGAGCGCCCGGTAGGCCGCACTGAACTGCTCGCCCTCCCCGGCCCCCAGGTGCACCGGCACGTACTCGTAGCTCAGGCCCTTCAGTTGCAGGCCAATGCGCACCCGATGGGAAGCCGAACTGCGCCAGTAGTTGTACAGGCGCAGGCCGCTCACACGACACCGCGACGGATCTGGTCCAGTTCGATGGACTCGAACAGCGCCTTGAAATTGCCCTCGCCGAAGCCCTCGTTGCCCTTGCGCTGAATGATCTCGAAGAAGATGGGCCCGATGACGTTGGCGGTAAAGATCTGCAGCAGGATGCCTTCCTTGGCCGAGCCGTCGATGAGGATGCGCCGCTGGCTGAGTTCCGCGAGCGATTCCTGGTGCCCGGGCACGCGCGCCGCCACGCCATCGTAGTAGGCGTCGGGCGTGTCCTGGAAGACCACCCCGTTGGCGCGCAGGCGATCGACGGTGCGGTAGATGTCGGCGGTGGCCAGAGCAATATGCTGGATGCCCTCGCCCCGGTACTCGCGCAGGTACTCCTCGATCTGCGACTTGTCGTCCTGAGATTCGTTGATCGGGATCCTGATCTTTCCGCAGGGGCTGGTCATGGCCCGCGACAGCAGGCCGGTCTTCTGTCCCTCGATGTCGAAGTAGCGGATCTCGCGAAAATTGAACAAGCGCTCGTAAAAGCCGCTCCACACGTCCATTTGGCCGCGGGCGACGTTGTGCGTCAGGTGATCGATGAGCTGCAGGCCGGGACTGTCCGGATCGGCCTGGGACTCCACCGGCAGAAAATCAACGTCGTAAATGCTGCTCACGCCATAGCGGTCGACCAGGTAAATAAGGCTCCCACCGATGCCGAAGATCGAGGGGATGTTCAGCTCCATGGGGCCGGCCGTGGTCGGTCCGGCCGTCGCCCCCAGCTCGAGCGCGCGCTTGAACGCCTTGGCCGCGTCCCTGACCCGGAACCCCATCGCGCAGATCGAGCCGCCGTGGTCGCGGGCAAACTGCTGCGCAAAGCTGTTGGGCTCGGCATTGATCAGGAAGTTGACGTCGCCCTGGCGGTGCAGCGTGACGTTCTTGGAACGGTGGCGGGCGACTTCGCGGAAACCCATGCTCGCGAACAGCGAGCGCAACGCCTCCGGGTCGGGTGCGGTGTATTCGACGAATTCGAACCCGTCCGTGCCCATGGGATTTTGCTGCGAGTCCATAGCTGCTCCCGCTGTGGCCTGTGGGCGCAATTATAGTGCCTCAGTCCGCAAACGGCGGCCGTAGGACGATCGTGTGGTCGCGATCCGGCCCGGTGGAGATCATGTCGATGGGCACGCCCAGGATTTCCTGCACGCGCTCCAGGTAGCGCCGCGCGGCGGGCGGGAGCCCGCTGTAGGCGCACACCGCGGCGGTCGAGTCCTTCCAGCCCGGCATTTCCTCGTATTCGGGCTCAACGTCCGCGAACGCGTCGGCAAACACCGGCGGTTCGTCGCTCACCGCCGCGCCGATGCGATAGCCGGTGCAGATGCGGATGCTGTCCAGCCCATCGAGCACGTCCAGCTTGGTCATGCAAAGTCCGGACACGCTGGAATTCACCACCGCCCGGCGCAGGGCCACCGCGTCAAACCAGCCACAGCGCCGCGCGCGGCCGGTCACCGAGCCGAACTCGTGGCCGACCCGGGACATGTGATCGCCGTATTCGTCGAACAGCTCGGTGGGAAACGGCCCGGCCCCGACGCGCGTCGCGTAGGCCTTGACGATACCCAGCACGTGATCGAAATACCGCGGCCCCAGGCCGGTGCCGGTGGCCGCCCCGCCCGCCGTGGTATTCGACGAGGTGACGTAGGGATAGGTGCCGACGTCCACATCGAGCATCGCACCCTGGGCGCCCTCGAACAGCACGTTGGCTCCGGCAGTGCGCAGCTTGGCGAGCGCCCCGGTGACGTCCACCAACAAGGGCCGCAGCCGCTCGGCGAAGCCCAGCTGCTCATCGAGCGTGCGCTGGAAGTCGACGGCCGGCAGATTGAAGTAGCGCTGCAGCACGAAATTATGGAAATCCAGCACCTCGCCGAGCTTGGCGGCGAAGCGTTCGCGCTGGAACAGGTCGGCCACCCGCACCGCGCGGCGCGCCACCTTGTCCTCATAGGCCGGGCCGATGCCACGACCGGTGGTGCCGATGGCATTGACCCCACGCGCCTGCTCGCGCGCCCGGTCCAGCATCACGTGCGAGGGCAGGATCAGCGGGCAGGAGGGCGACAGACGCAGCCGCTCCAGCACCGGCACGCCCTGGTCCATCAGCATCTGCGCTTCGCGAAACAGCGCCTCCAGGGAAATCACCACCCCATTGCCGATCAGGCATTGCACGCCGGCGCGCATGATCCCCGAAGGAATCAGCGAGAGGATGGTCTTCTTGCCGCCGATGACCAGCGTATGGCCGGCGTTGTGGCCGCCCTGGAAGCGCGCCACCGCGCTGGCGCGCTCGGTGAGCAGATCCACGATCTTGCCCTTGCCTTCATCGCCCCACTGGGTGCCGATCACGACCACGAAACGACCCATGGGATTCCCTAGCGCACCAGGTAGAGGATGGCGAGGCCTACAAGCATGCTGAACAACCCGCCCAGGCGCAATTCGCGATCGTCCATCGCCACCAGGCGCTGCAACAGCCTGCGCATCGCGGCGGGATTGAGAAAGGGCATCATGCCCTCGAGCACCGAGGCAATCGCCAGGGCGGCGCACAGCTCGGGCCAGTTCAGGTGCACGCCGACCGCCTAGTGACGCGCAGGACTGCGCAGGTATTTGTAGAAATCGCCATCCGGTTCAATGACCAGGATGTCCCCGTCGCGCGCCAGCGCGTTGCGGTAGGCCTGGAGGGAGCGGTAGAACGCCGCAAACTCGGGATTCGCCCCATAGGAGCGTGCATAGATGGCCGCGACCTGCGCGTCGGCCTCCCCGCGCAGGCGCTGCGCGTCGCGATTGGCAGCCGCCAGGATCTCGGCGCGATTGCGCTCGGCCTCGGCGCGCAGCCGCTCGCCCTCCGCGGTGCTCTCGGCGCGCACCTGGCGGGTCTGCGCCGAGTAGGCCGCCTGCATGCGCCCGTAGATGGCGCCGACCACCTCCTCGGTCGGGTCGATGCGCTTGACGCGCGCGTCGACTATTTCGATGCCGAGGCCGTCGGCCACGGGCTTGACCCGTGCCAGTACCGCCGGTGACAGCCCGCCACGCGGCTCGGAGATGATCTTCGCCATCGGCAGCTGTGCGTAAACCGTCTTCAACTCGCCGCGCACCGCATCGCCCAGACGGGCGATGACGGTCTGCTCGTCCCCGGCGCCCGCGCGCAGGTAGGCGCGCGGGTCGCGCACCCGCCAGCTCAGGTCGATGTCCACCACCAGGCCCTGCTGCTCGCCGGCCAGAAAGGATTCGCCCTGCAGGCGCTGCCCGAGCACCCGCCGGTCGACACGCTCGATGTGTTCGAACGGCCAGCACCAGTGCAGACCGGGCGCGTAATTGCTGCTCTGCACCTGACCAAAGCGCGTGCGCACCGCATACTCGGTCTCGCTGACGGTGAACAGGCTGAGCGACAACAGCATCAGCAGGCCGGCCACGGCGGCGAGCGGCGCAATCAGGCGCTGGTTCACTGGCGCTCGCTCCGTTCTCGCCCACGGTCCTCGCGCGCCCCGCCATTGGCGGCATTGGCGGGGTTCGCGGGGTTGGCGGGGTTGGCGGGCGCCGGCGCGGCGGCTGGGGCATTGGCCCCGCCCGTGGCTCCGCTCACGACGCCGCTGACGCCCGCGCCCTTGAGTGCGCCGGCATCGCCGAGCTTGTCCAGCGGCAGCACCAGCGTGTTGCCCGCACTCTTGCCGTCGATGATGATTTTCCGGGACCGCGCCAGTATCGTTTCCATGGTCTCGATGTAGAGCCGGGTGCGCGTTACTTCGGGTGCCCGGGCATAGGCGGCGGCGATCGGGTCAAAGCGCGCCGCGTCGCCTTCGGCCACGCCCACGACCTGCAGCTTGTAGGCCTCGGCATCGAGACGCTGGCGCTGGGCCTGACCCTGCGCGGCCGGCACCAGCTCGGCGGCGTAGCCCTGCGCTTCGCGGGCGACACGCTCGCGCTCGACACCGGCCTGGACCAGCTCGCGCTGCGCGGCCAGCACCGCCTGCGGTACCTGCACGTCGGTGAGGTTGACCGCCAGCACGCGCACGCCCAGACCCAGCGCATCGAGCGGCCTTTGCACCTCGGCGCGCAGGGCGGAGGTCAGGGCAACGCGCTCCGCGCCGCCCATCAGCACTTCGATGCTGCGCGCACCCACCAGCTCGCGCGTGGCCGCCTCGCCCATCTCGCGCACCAGCGCGTCAGGATCGCGCGCGGCAAACAGCGCGGCGCGTGCATCGGCATACTGGTACTGAATGCTGGCGGTGACATTGACCAGCATCGCGTCGCTGGTGAGCATGCGCGCCTGGAAATCGGCGCTGTTGAGCCGGCCCAGATTGACGGGCGTCACGGTCTCGACCGGCCAGGGCAGGTGCCAGCCCGCCCCGCTCGGCCGCAGGCCCGCGTAGGCGCCGAAGTGCTGCACCACGCCGGTCTCGCCGTCCTCGATCTGGTAGAACCCCGTGAACAGCCAGGCCAGCAGGGCCACGGCGGCCGCGCCCGCGTAGTAGCGGCCGCGGGCCCGGGGCTGCGCCATCCAGCCCTGGCGCAGCCGACGCCACCAGCTGGGTACCCGCGGCGGACGTGCGCCATCGCGACGCGGGGCGCCGCCTTGTTCGCCATCAGGTTGATTCCAGGCCATGCGTATTCCTAGGGCCGGCTATCCGTTCGGCGGATTGGTCCGGCGCCGCGCACTGCGGACGGCTGAGCGTATGGATTCTAGGTACGGCATCGCGGTGGCACAAGGCAGTCCGGGCGACACCATGGACAGCACGACCTGGGGATTGCGCGCCAGTGCGGCCATCTGCGCCGGTGGCAACTCGACCAGCAAGCGCATGGCGCCATCGTCCTCGGTGCGCTCCTCGCGCACCGCGCCGCCGGCCAGGAGCTGTGCCCGCAGCGCGCCGGCCGCGGCCGGTATGCGCACCCAGGCACGCTGCGCCTGGAGCTGCAGACGCTCGGCAATGGCCTGCGCGAGCAATTCCAGCCCCTGGCCCTGCTCGGCGCTGATCCACACCTGCGTCGGATCGCCCGCCGCGTCGCGCTCGATGCGCGGCTGCACGCCCAGCCGGTCGATCTTGTTGTAGACCAGCAGCTGCGGCAATTTACCCGCGCCGATTTCCGTCAATACGGCGTTGACCTGTCCGGTGTACTCCTCCCGGCGCGGGTCGGCCGCGTCGATCACGTGAATCAGCAGCTGCGCGCTGCGCGCTTCCTGCAACGTCGACTGAAAGGCCGCGATCAGCTCGTGCGGCAGCTCGCGGATGAAACCCACGGTGTCGGCCACCACGATGCCGGCGCCGCCCGGCAGCGTCAGCTTGCGGACCGTCGGATCGAGCGTCGCAAACAACTGATTCGCGATATAGGCGTCGGCACCCGTAAGGGCCCGGAACAGCGTGGACTTGCCGGCATTGGTGTAACCCACCAGCGCCACGCCCGGCACCGGAACCGAGGCGCGGGCACTGCGCCCGGTGTCGCGCTGCTGTCGCAGCTTGGCAAGCTTTCCGCTCAGGGATCGCACCCGCGTCGCCAGCAGCCGCCGGTCGGTCTCGAGCTGCGTTTCGCCCGGCCCCCGCAGGCCGATGCCGCCCTTCTGCCGTTCCAAGTGAGTCCATCCGCGCACCAGCCGCGTCGACAGGTGCTTGAGCTGCGCGAGCTCGACCTGCAGCTTGCCCTCGAAAGTACGGGCGCGCTGCGCGAAGATGTCGAGTATCAGCCCGCTGCGGTCGAGCACGCGCCGGCCGGTCAGCTTCTCGAGGTTGCGCTCCTGGCTGGGAGAGAGCGGGTGATCGATGAGTATCAGGTCGGCGCTGTGCGCCTGCGCGATGGCGTTGATCTCGTCCGCCTTGCCACTGCCCACGAAATAGCGCGGATCGGGCCGGTGCCGGCGACCGGTGACCGTGGCTACCGGAGTGGCGCCCGCGGAACGCGCCAGCTGCTGGAACTCGTCGAGATCTTCGCTGCGCAAGGGCTTGCCGAGCCCGAGGCGCACCAAAACCGCGCGCTCACCGGTCTGCGGGCGCTCAAACATGCCGCGGGCAGCGTGGCAGCATTACTCTGCGGGACTCTCCGCGCCCTCGCTGCTCGGCAGCTGCACGGTGCGGGCGGGGACCACGGTCGAAATGGCGTGCTTGTAGACCATCTGGCTGACCGTGTTCTTCAGCAGCACTACGAACTGGTCGAAGGAGTCGATCTGGCCCTGCAATTTGATGCCGTTGACCAAGTAAATAGACACCGGAATATGTTCTTTGCGCAACGCGTTGAGAAACGGATCCTGCAGTGATTGGCCTTTGGCCATGATTTCTTCTCCTTATTTTCCAGCGAGCTCGGCCGTCCCGGGGGCCTGTCAGCGTGGGACGTACGCCAATTCTAGCATCCGCGCCCGCCCGCGGCCATGAATCCTACAGAATCAATTGCCTCCAAAATGCGCGCAAACCCGGAATCCTCCGCAGGATCCAGGCACACGTAGCCGGCCTGTGCGCGCAACCAGCTCAGCTGACGCTTGGCCAGTTGGCAGGTGGCGGTCACCGCCAAGCGTCGCGCCTGCTCCAGGTCAATCTGCCCGGCGCAATGGGCCCACAGCTGCCTGTAACCGACCGACCGGATGGCGGGAAGTTCCGCGTGCAGCTCCGGGCGCCGGTGCAGGGCGGCCACTTCCGCCAGCAGGCCGGCTTCGAGCATCGAGTCGAAGCGCGCCTCCAGAGTGCGCTTAAGACGGAGGCGATCGCCGGGCAGCAGCGCAAACTGCAGCCAGCGGATGCCGTCGGGCGGAGCCTGCGTCGTCGCCTGCCAGTCGGAAATGGCGCGCCCGGTCAATTGATAGACCTCGAGCGCGCGCTGGATCCGCTGCGAGTCGCGCTCGTGGATCCTGGCCGCGGCGCGCGCATCGACCTGCGCAAGTTCGGCGTGCAGCGCCGGCCAGCCGCGCGCGGCCGCCCGTGCTTCGATCTCGGCACGCAGGGCCGCGGACGCCGGGGGCATCTCGGCCATGCCGCTCAGCAGCGCCCGCAGGTAAAGCATCGTGCCGCCGACCAGCACCGGCAGTCGACCGCGCTCGTGTATCGCGCGCAACGCGGAGCGCGCATCGCTTGACAAACTCGCCCGCCGAGTAGCGCTCCGCCGGATCGCGTATGTCGAGCAGGTGGTGAGCCACGCGCGCGCGCACCGCGGCCGTGGGCTTGGCCGTACCGATGTCCAGCCCGCGATACACCTGCGCCGAATCGACGCTGATGATCTCGATGGGCAGGCTCTGCGCCAGCCGCAGCGCCCAGTCACTCTTGCCGCTGCCGGTCGGCCCGGTGAGCACCAGCGCGCACGGCGGGCTCATCGGCCGCGCAGAAACAGGCGGTCGAGCTCAGCGAGCGACAGCTGCGTCCACGTCGGGCGGCCGTGATTGCATTGCGCCGAACGCTCGGTGGCCTCCATCTGCCGGAGCAGCGCATCCATCTCGGCCAGACTGAGGCGCCGGTGGGCGTGGATGGCGCTGCGGCAGGCCAGCGTTCCGAGCACGCGGTGGGCGGCCCCGTCGAGGTGATGCGCGCCCTCATCGCCGGACAGGTCGTTGAGCACGGCGCGCAGCAGCGCCGGCAGGTCGGCGCTGGCCAGCAGCGCCGGCACCGCGCGCACCGCGAGCTGCCCCGGGGCCAGGCGCTCAAGCTCGAAGCCCAGGCGCGCGAAGTCCTCGGCCGCCGCCAGGAGCGTGTCGATCTCATGGTCCGCCGCGGCCACCGCCAGCGGCTCGAGCAGCCGCTGCGCGGGCGGCGTGCCGCCCGGCGGCATGCTGGGCCTTGAACGATTCGTAGAGCACGCGCTCGTGCGCCGCGTGCATGTCCACCAGCACCAGCCCGGTGCGGTTCTGGGCGAGCACGAACAGCCCATGGAGCTGTGCGATGGCGGTACCCAGCGGCCGTTCGTCGTCCGCGGCCTCCGGCGGCGGTTCATTGACGCGCAGGGCGGCCGCGGCCGCGAAGGCGCTGCGGGCCCAGTGGGCCGCCGACGGCGCTGGGTCGAAGCTGAAGCGCTGCGTATGGGGTGGCGGCTCACCGGCCGGCACGGGCAGCAGCGCCGCCGGTGGGCCCGCCCCGGCGTTGCTGGCCGCCAGGGCCCGCTCGACGGCGCGAAACACGTAGTCGTGCACCGCACGGCTGTCGCGAAAGCGCAGCTCCAGCTTGGCCGGATGCGCATTGACGTCCACCAGCTTCGGATCCAGCCGCAGGTCGAGCACGTAGCATGGGTAGCGGCCGTGATAGAGCACGTCGCGGTAGCCCAGCCGCGCGGCGTTGCTCAGCAGCCGGTCGCGGACCGAGCGACCGTTGACGAACCAGTACTGGCCGTCGGCATTGGCTTTGGAGGCCGTGGGCAGGCCCAGCCAACCGCGCAGCTGCAGCATGCCATCCTGAGCGATCGGCAGGCAGCGGCCCAGGAACTCGGCGCCCAGAACCCGCGCCACTCGCGCATCGCGCTCGCTGGCCGTGTGCGCCGCGGGCAGCTCCAGGGTCTGGCGGCCGTTGTGCCGCACCCGGAAGGCTACCGCCGGGGCCGCCAGCGCCAGTCGTTCCACGGTGCGCTGAATGTGGCCGAACTCGGTCGGCTTCGGTGCGCACGAACTTGCGCCGCGCGGGCACGTTGTAGAACAGCTCACGCACTTCGACGGTCGTGCCCGGCGGGTGCGCGGCGGGTTGCGGTGCGCTGACCTGCCCGCCCTCGACGCTTGATTTCCGTCGCCGCCGCGGCGCCCGCGGTGCGGCTGCACAGGCGCAGGCGCGCCACCGATCCCATGGACGGCAGGGCCTCGCCGCGGAACCCCAGGCTGGCGACGGCCTCCAGATCCTCGAGCGTGGCGATCTTGCTGGTGGCGTGGCGCTGCACCGCCAGCGGCAATTCCTCCGCGGCGATGCCCATACCGTCGTCGCGCACGCGCACCAGCGCGAGGCCGCCCTGCTCGATGTCGATGTCGATGCGGCGCGCGCCGGCGTCCAGGGCATTCTCGACCAGTTCCTTGACGACGGAAGCCGGCCGCTCGATGACCTCGCCCGCGGCGATCTGGTCAATCAGGGTGGCGGACAACAATCGGATCGGCATGCGCGCAGCCCCCTCGGGACTGGCCGCGCAGTCTACACGCCGGAGTCGCCCGGGTCCTTGGCTTCTACCCCGCGCGCACTGGCCGTGTTCGTGCCGTCCGGCGGGTGGCGCTGGAAATAATTGACCACGCCCGACTCGATGGCCCGCGCCAGGCGCTCCTGGTAGGCGCTGCTGCGCAGGTTCTGTTCCTCGCCGGGATTGGAGATGTAGGCGGTCTCGACCAGCATCGAGGGCAGATCGGGGGATTTCAGCACCATGAAGCCCGCGTGCTGGACGACTTTCTTGCGTATGGCCCCGACCGCATCGAGCGCGCCCAGCACCTGATCGGCCGCCTCCACGCTTTCACCCATGATTTGCGACTGGGCGGCATCCACCAGCACCGAGGCGAGGTTGGGATCGACGCCGGCCAGCGGCATGCTGCCCAGCCGCGCGTTTTCTCGGTCGGCGAGGCTGCGCGCCGCCTCGCTCGAGGCCCCATGGTACGAGAGCGTGTACACCGAGGCCCCGGTGATGCTGCGATCGCGCACCGAGTCCGCATGTATGGATATGAACAGATCGGCGTGCGCCTTGCGGGCCCGCTCGAAGCGCTCGCGCAGGTCAATCAGCCGGTCGCTGTCGCGCGTCAGCACCGCGCGCATGCCGGGCCGGTCATTGAGCCGCGCCGCGAGCGTGCGGGCGATGGCGAGGGTGACGTCTTTCTCGTGGGTGCCGGCCGGACCGGACGCGCCCGGATCATCGCCCCCGTGACCCGCGTCGATCGCCACGATGATGTCGCGCCCGGCCGGGCCGGGCCCGTGGGCGGCCCGCACCGCGCGCAGCGCGCTCGCTGGGACCGCCGGCGCTTGGACCACCGGGGCCGTCCCCGTTGCCGGGGTCGCGCCGAGCGCGATGCGCAGCTGGTAGCCGGAGGAGTTGCGGGCCGAATCGACGCGCGGCGGCGCGCCGGAGTCGCCGGACACTTCAAGCACCAGGCGGTAGCCGCGGGAGCTGCGCGGGCCACCGCGCACCGAGGTCACGAGCCCGGCCCCGGTCGGCAGACTCAGTGCGATCCCCCGCTGGGTCTCGGGCAGGTCGATGACGACCCGCCGCGGATCATCGAGCGTAAATACCCGGGGATGCACGGCGGAGGACAGGCCCAGTACGAGGACGGTGGCGCCCGATGCGGTTTCCAGCGCGGCGGTGCGCAGATTGGCGCCGGCCCGGCCCGCAACGGGCCACACTGCCGCGGCCAGAAGCAGGATCGCAGCCATGGGCCAGCGGACGTTCGATGCGAAACGCGACACCGCTATGCGCCTGAGCCTGTGCACATGGGTCGGCACTTTATGCTCGCAGTAAACATAATTCAATACTAATCATGGAACTAGCCCATTAAACTCTTTTGAATTCTGGATTAAGGCCCGCCAGGGCCTCCGCCAGCCAGGTCACGCCGGCGCTGCTCTGTGCGACCAGTTGCGCGGTCCGGCCCGCGGGCGCCAGGGCCAGCGTGATCCTGAGATCGGGGGATGGCAAGCACTGCGCGGCGCGCTCCGGCCATTCGATGAGCAGGAGCATGCCTGGGACCAGTTCATCCCGCAGGCCGAGGGGGAGCACCTCCGCGGCGCCCGCCAACCGATACAGGTCGACGTGCAATACGCGCCCGCCCGCCGACTCGTAGCTTTCAAGCAGAGTGTAGGTGGGGCTCCGCACGGTGCCCGCGATGCCCAGGGCGCGCAGCAGCCCGCGCACCAGCGTCGTCTTGCCGGTGCCCAGTTCGCCCTGCAGGTACACGATCAGCGGCCCGCTGCTCGACCAGCGCATGCTGGAGGCCAGGGCGGCGCCCAGGCGCTCGGTGTCGGCCACCTCCGGCAGCTCCACTTCCGTCAAGGATTGACCCAGCGCGCCATCGTCTCCGCCAGTTCCAGGGCCAGCATGCCGCGCCCGCCCCCTGACGGGCCAGCTCGTCGCCGGCCTGGGCGTGGGCCATGACGCCTGCGCGCGCGGCGAGCCAGGGATCGCGGCATTGGGCCAGAATCCCCGCGATGGCGCCGGTCAACACATCGCCCATGCCGGGAGCGGCCATTCCGGGGTTGCCGCGCGTGCACAGGGCGGGTACGCGACCGGCGGCGCCGATCAGGGTGCCGGCGCCCTTGAGCACGACCAGCGCACCGGTGCGCTCAATAAGTCGCTCCAGCGCAGCCCGCCGGTCAGCCTGCACCTGCGCGGAGGTCCAATCGAGCAGTCGCGCCGCCTCGCCCGGGTGCGGCGTGATGATGGCGTTCGCCAGCGTACGCTGACCGCTCGCGGCGAGGAGATTGAGCGCATCGGCGTCCACGACCAGCGGCTTCCCGCACGCCACAGCCGCGGCAAACAAGGCGCGTGACCACGCGCCGGTGCCCAACCCCGGACCTATGGCCACCACGCTGGCGGCCGCAAGTGGCGCCGCCAGATCCTCGGCGTCGCGCACCCCGTGACAGAGGAGTTCGGGCCGGCCCCCGACGACCGCGACCACGTGCTCGGGCGCCGTGGCGATCGTCACGAGCCCGGCGCCGCAGCGCAGGCACGCTTCGCCCGCCAGACGCACCGCGCCGGCCATGCCCGGTGCGCTGCCGATGATGAGCACGCGGCCAAAATCGCCCTTGTGCGAATCGCGGGCCCGGCGCGGCAGGGCCCGCGCGAGGTCACTCTCGTCCAATCGCTCCAGGACCGGAACACTGGCGCCACCGGGGGGCGGCTCAATCCCAAGGTTATCGAGCAACACCCGTCCCGCGTATTCCGGGCCATCGCCCAGGTACAGGCCGGTCTTGGGCGCCACGAAAGTGATCGTGGTATCGGCGCGCACGGCCACACCGTGCGCGTGGCCGCTGTCCCCATCGAGTCCCGAGGGCAGATCGAGCGCCAGTACCGGCCGGCCAGCGCCGTTGATCGCCGCGATCGCGGTGGCCAGTTCCGGTCGCAGCGTCTGACTCAGCCCGGTGCCGAGCAGCGCGTCGACCAGCACCTCCGCATCGCCTAACAGCGCCGCGGCAAAGGGCCGCACCTGCCCGCCGCTGGCGCGATACTCCTCGGCGGCGCGCAGCGCGTCGCCGCGCAGCTGCGCGGGATCGGTAAGCGCGAGCACGTCCACCTCCAGACCCGCCGCGCGCGCGTAACGCGCCACCACGTACCCGTCACCGCCGTTGTTGCCGCCTCCGCACACGATCGCAATGCGGCCCGCCGTCGGCCAGCGCGTGCGCAGCGCGCGCAACGCCGCCTCGCCGGCGCGCCGCATCAGCGTGTAGCCCGGAACCTCGAGCTCGCTGATCGCGTAGTGGTCCAGCGCGCGTACCTGCGCCACGGAATACAGTCCCTGAGGTCGATCCATGGAGTCATTATACTGGCCCGGGATTACACCGATGAGCACCCAGAGCCAGCCACCCGACCCGGCGGCGATCCGCGTCTTGCTGACCGAGCGAGCGCGCACGCTTGGTTTTTCCGACATCGGTGTCACCGGTGTCGGCCTGGACGAGGATGAGCGCCACCTCAACGCGTGGCTCGCGGCCGGCTGGCACGGCCAGATGCAGTACATGGCGCGCCATGGCGCCAAGCGCAGCCGTCCGGCGCTCTTGCTGCCCGGCACGCTGCGCGTCATCAGTGCGCGCATGAATTACTGGCCCGGGGCTGCGCGCGCGCCGGCCGCCGTGCTGGCTGACCCGCAGCTCGGGTACGTCTCACGGTACGCGCTGGGTCGCGACTATCACCGGCTCATGCGCAAGGCGCTGCAGCAGCTGGCCGATTATCTGGGAGCGCTGCTCCGGCCACACGGGCATCGGGTCTACGCCGACAGCGCCCCGGTGCTGGAGAAGGCGTTGGCGCGCAATGCCGGCCTGGGCTGGATCGGCAAGCACACCAATCTGATTGCGCGCGATGCCGGCTCCTATTTCTTCCTGGGCGAGATCTACACGGACCTTGAGTTGCCGCTCGACCAACCGGCCAGCGCGCACTGCGGCAGCTGCAGCGCGTGCCTGCCGGCCTGCCCGACCGGTGCCATCGTGGCGCCCTGGAAGCTCGATGCGCGCCGCTGCATTTCCTATCTGACGATCGAACTGCACGGGCCGATTCCGGTCGAGCTGCGCCCGGCCATGGGCAACCGCATTTACGGCTGCGATGACTGTCAGCTGGTGTGCCCCTGGAACCGCTATGCGAGCGAGGCGGCGCATCCGGATTTTAAGGTGCGCCACGGCCTCGACGCACCGCGCCTGAGCGAACTGTTCGGCTGGACCGAGCAGCAATTTCTGGAGCGCATGCGGGGCTCGGCGATCAATCGGCTGGGCTACGAGCGCTGGCTGCGCAACATCGCCGTCGCGCTCGGCAACGCCCCGGGCACCGCGCCGGTACTGGCGGCACTGGAAGCGCGCCGCACGGACCCGTCACTGCTGGTGCGCGAACACACGCACTGGGCGCTGGCCCGCCACGGCCGGGCCTAGAGGTGCGCCTCGCCGAGTCTAGGAGCGCGCCACGCGCAGATTGTCGATGAGGCGCGCCTTGCCAAGCCGCGCCGCCGTGAGCACCACGAATTCGCGGCTCGCCGCGCTGGGCAGCTGCAATTCACGGCCGTCGCGGACCGCAAAATAGTCCGGACGGAGCCCGGCCTTGGCGAGCATTTGCCAGCCGGCGCTCTCAATGGCCAGGAAATCGCGATCGCCGGCGGCGAGCCGCTTAGCCGAGGCCGCCAGCGCCGTGTGAATCGCCGGTGCCACCTGCCGTTCCTGCGCCGACAGGAAGCGATTGCGCGAACTCAGCGCCAGCCCGTCGGGTGCGCGCACCGTGGGTGCGCCAACCACTTCCACCGGCAGCAGCAGATCGCTGGTCATACGCCGGATGATCACGAACTGCTGGATGTCCTTCTCGCCGAATACCGCCACATCGGGAGTCACGATGTTGAAGAGTTTCGCCACTACCGTCGTTACGCCGTCGAAGTGGCCCGGCCGAAACTGGCCGCACAGTTCCGAGGACAGTCCCCGCACGGTGATGAGCGTGGGCTGCGCGCCGCCGTCCGGATAGATCTGCTCGACGCTCGGCGCAAACAACAGGTCGCAGCGTCCGTCCTTCAGAGCCGCTGGTCCTCATCGAGCGTGCGGGGGTACGCGGAAAAATCCTCGGCGGGTCCAAACTGCAGCGGATTGACGAAGATACTCACGATCACGCGGTCGGCCCGCTCCGCGGCCAGCGCCAGCAGGCTCATATGTCCGGCGTGCAGGTTGCCCATGGTCGGCACCAGCGCGATGCGCAATCCGGCAGCGCGCCAGTTGCGTACCTGCGCGCGCACGCCGGCGACGGTGGTTACCACATCCATGACCGGTGCCGGTTCAGAAGCAATGTTCAGGCGCGGGGTAGGCGCCACTGCGCACCGCCGCCACGTAGCTGGCGACCGCCGCGCCGCAGTTGCCGGCGCCGTCCATGAAGTTGCGCACAAACCGGGGCTTGCGCCCGGCGGTGATATCCAGCACGTCGTAGAGGACCAGGATCTGTCCGTCGGTGTCCGGTCCCGCCCCGATGCCGATCACCGGCACGTTGACGCTGCGGGTGATCTCCCCGCCGAGTGCGGCTGGAATGCATTCGAGCAGCAGCAGGTCCGCGCCCGCCGCCTCGAGCGCGCGTGCATCGGCCACCATCCGCGCGGCCGCCTGTTCCTCGCGGCCCTGCACGCGGAAGCCCCCGGTCTTGTGCACCGACTGCGGCTTGAGCCCGAGGTGGGCGCAGACCGCGATGTCGTGACCGGCGAGATATTCCACGATCTCGAACTGCGAGCCACCGCTCTCGAGCTTGACCATGCGTGCCCCGCCCTCCTGCATCAGCCGCACGCTGTTGGTCAGCGCCTGGTCACGCGAGGTATAGCTTGCGAACGGCAGATCGGTCATGAGGAACGCATGCTGCAGCCCGCGCGCCACGGCGGCGGAGTGGTAAACCATCTGGTCCATGGTGACCGGCACGGTGGTGTCGTGTCCTTGAATGACCATGCCGAGCGAGTCGCCCACCAGCACCACGTCGGCGCCGGCCGCATCGACCAGCGTGGCAAAACTGGCGTCGTACGCGGTGATGCAGGCGATCTTCTCGCCGGCCGCGCACATCTGCGCCAGGGTATTGAGGGTCACCGGCGGATGGGGCGACTCGCGCTGCTGCAGCTGCGTATACATGGGTGGCGAGGATGACGGACTCGGCGATTACAAGCAACTGCTCAGATCGCGTGATGGCGCAGCGGGTTGTAATACAGGCGGCCGCGTCGCATGCGCCGGATCGCGCCCAGCAATTCCTCGTAGTCGGAAGCATTGTTCAGCGGGTCGATGGCGGCCGCGTTCACGATCAGGAGCGGTGCGCCCGAGTACTCGTGAAAGAAACGTGCGTAGGCCGCATGCAGGCGCTCGAGGTAGGCGCGCTCGATGTAATGCTCGTAGCGTATGCCGCGGCGCGCGATGCGCTCAAGCAGCACGTCGACGGGCGCCTGCAGGTAGACGACCAGGTCCGGCGCCGGCGCGTCAACCGCCAGCCGCGCGTGCACCTGCTCGTACAGGCGGAATTCTTCGTCCTCAAGTGTCACGCGGGCGAACAGGCGATCCTTGTCAAACAGGTAATCGGCCACGCGCACCGGCGCGAACAGGTCATGTTGCTTGAGCGCCGCGAGCTGCTGGGCGCGCTGAAACAGAAAATGCAGCTGCGCCGGGAAAGCCCCGCTGCGCGGATTGCGATAGAAGCGCTCGAGGAATGGATTCTGGTCCGCGTGTTCCAGCAGCAACTCGGCCCCGAGGCTCTCGGCAATCCGGGTCGCGAGGCTCGTCTTGCCCACGCCGATCGGACCCTCCAGCACGATGAAGCGGTGTGCGGGCGCGCTCGCTGTGGCGGATTCGTGCTTTTTCTTCGGCGCCGCGCTCACTCGATTCTCCACAAGCCTTCGGTCGGCAGCTGAGCCGCCAGGGCCGCAACCCGGCCCAGTCCAGGGACCATGAGGTCGGGGGTGATCTCGCGCCATGGTTGCAGAACGAATTGGCGTTCGGCAATACCCGGGTGAGGCAGCGTCAGCTCCGGGTCAGCGCGTCGCTCCTCACCGTAGGCCAGGAGGTCCAGATCAATCACGCGCGGTCCCCAGCGCTCGCGCGAGGGCTCCCGTCCCATCTGCAATTCAATCGCGCGCAGTGCCGCGTGCAATGCCGTCGCGTCGAGTTCGGTCAGGATCCCGGCTACGGCGTTGCAGAAATCGGGCTGGTCGGTGGGGCCCATAGGTCGTGATCCGTACAGCGAAGAGCAACACACCAGCAAAGTATTCGGCACTGCTGCCAGCGCCGCGCGCGCAGCGCGCACCTGCTTTACCGGGTCACGCAGGTTACTGCCAATGCCCACATAGGCGGGGAAGCCGTGCACCCCCAAGTTTCCCGGCGCTAGGCGCCGCCGCGCGAGCGCCGCCGTCGCCGCCGCGGAGCGCCCGCGCCCGCGCCGGTGCCGGCCGCGGTGGGGCGCGTGGTGCCGGCCGCGGCCTCCACCATCTGCTCGCGTTCGGGAGGCGCGGCGGCCTGAAGTGTGGTCCACCATTGCGCCGTACCCGGGTCGGCAAGGCCCAGCGCCGCGCGCAGCGTCAACAGGTCGTAGGCCGCCCGGAAGCGGGGCTGCTCGAGCAGGCGCAACGCCCGCCGGCCGCGCGGGCCTTCCAGGCGCGGTTGCAGCGCGTACATCTCCCGCACGCCCAGCGCGATGCGTCGCGGAATGGACACCCGCTGCTGCGCCTCGCGCAGCGCGCGGTCGCAGGCGTCCAATATCGCGTGCGGCTCGTGCCAGCGCTGCGGAGGGAGCGACTCAATCACCGCGGCGATCGGACCGTACAGCAGGAGCGCAAACAGGAAGGTCGGGGTCACCGGCTTGTCTTCCTCGACGCGCCGGTCGGTGTTGCGCAGTCCCTGGATCAACAGTTCCTCGACCAGACTGCCGGGATGCTTCGCCAGGTAATCTTCAACGGCCGGGAACAACGCCGCAAACAGGCCGCGTTGGCGCAGTACCCGATAGCTCTCGGCGCCGTGACCGGTCAGGAACAGCTTGGCCGTTTCGTCGAAAAGGCGCGCCGGGGGCACGCTGGCCAGCAGTCCGCGCAGCTGCGCGATCGGCCGGGCACTATCGGCGTCAAGTTCGAATCCCAGCTTGGCCTCGAAGCGCGCCGCGCGCAGCATGCGCACGGGATCTTCGCGGTAGCGGGTCTCGACGTCCCCGATCAACCGGAGGCGGCGCGCCTGAATGTCGGCCAGCCCACCCACGTAATCCCAGATGGAGAAATCGGCGATGTTGTAATAGAGCGCGTTGACGGTGAAATCGCGCCGCCAGACGTCCTCGTCAATGCTGCCGTACATGTTGTCGCGCAACAGCCGCCCGTGATCGTCCTGCACGCGATGACGGGCGCCACCCCCGTCGCGACCGGCGGCCCGGGCCGGGCCAGCGCTCTCGCCCAACTCGAGCGGCGCCGCGCCTTCCAGGGCTGGCGCTTCGAGCGGCTCGTCTTCGCCCGCGCCCAGCTCGGCCTCCAGCAGCTCCGCTTCGTCTTCCTCGCGGCTCGGCACCGGCTCCTCGCTCGGGGGTGGCGCGCTGGCGGCGCGAAAGGTCGCCACTTCTATGACCTCGCGGCCGTAGACGATGTGTGCCAGCCGGAAACGTCGCCCCACGAGGCGACAGTTGCGAAACAGTCGCCGCACCTGGTCGGGCAGTGCATCGGTGGCGACGTCAAAGTCCTTGGGGTGGCGCCCGAGGATGATGTCGCGGACACAGCCGCCTACCAGGAAGGCCTCGAAACCTGCCTCTTTGAGCCGATACAGGACGCGCAGGGCATTGGGGGAAATATTGGACCGCGAGACCGGATGTTCGGAGCGCGGAATGATTCGCGGCGCGCCCGTCGCCGCGGAAAGATCCAGGTTCTGGTTCAAATCAACCCTGATTTAGCTTGAGCAAACAAAGAGGCCGCCTATAATACCGCGCCTTTTCGCCTCGCCCGCCGGAGATTCGCTCCCTTCGTCTAGAGGCCTAGGACACGGCCCTCTCAAGGCTGGAACACGAGTTCGAATCTCGTAGGGAGCGCCATTAAATCAATGGGTTGCGAAGCAGCGCCACCGCTCATCCGGAAACCATACGGTAGTCTTCGCAGCGGCCGGCGCCGATTCCGCCGGCCGCAAACCACCCAAGCGTTGACGTGGCATGCTCTGATGGGTTGTGGATGACCGCCGTGGAGCGATTCCACCCCCCGGAGGATGCTCTACTTCACGGTCAGCACCGCATTGGCGTTGATGAACCCAGCCGTGGTCGCCGATATCGTGGTGTTGCCGATGGCACGGCCCGTGGCCACTCCGCGGTCAGTGATCGTCGCCTTTGTGGAATTACTGCTTGTCCAGACCACACCCGGCGTGCCCACGACGGTGGCAGCTAAGGGGTTTGGTGCGTCGGTCTTCTGCCCGTTGCCCAGCTGAGCGTTGTGATTCCATCCCCAGCATTTCATCGCGCCGCCGGCGAACAGCGCACACGTGTGAAACAGTCCGGCCGCCAGCCGAGTGGGGGTACTGATCGTGCTGACACGCACGGGAATGTTTGAATCGGTCGTCGTCCCGTTGCCGAGCTCGCCGTTTGAGTTGCCACCCCAGCATAGAACGGAACCACTATGCAGTATGGCGCAGTAATGAAGTTGACCCGCTGTGATCGCCACGGCCGTGCCAATGCCAGTCACAGGGACCGGTATGTTCGAATTCGAATTCGTCCCACTTCCCAGTGTGCCGACCTCGTTCAAACCCCAACATCGCACCTCACCGCTGGCGAGTAATGCACAAGCGGAATCCGCCCCGACCGCAATAGCCGTGGCGTTGCTGATCCCGCTGACGGTCACCGGCGTATTGGAATCAGTATTGGTCCCGTTGCCCAATCCACCGTAATAATTTGACCCCCAGCATTGCACGGCGCCGCTGGTCAGCAGCGCACAACTAGTATCCTGGCCCGCGCCCACTGCTGTGGCCGTGCTGATCCCAGTCACAGTCACCGGGATACTTGAATTCGCAGCGGACCCGTTGCCCAGCACCCCCAGATACCCCGAACCCCAGCACTGGATATGGCCGCTGGCCAGCAGCGCGCAGCTGTGCCAGTAACCCAGATCCAGCGCGGTCGCCGTGCTGATCCCGGTGACCGCGACCGGAGTGGTCGCGATATTGTTGGTAGTTCCATTGCCTAATTGGCCATAGCTGTTCAGACCCCAGCACCGGATCGCGCCGCTGGCCAGCAGCGCGCAGCCGTGAAATCCTCCGACCGCCACGGCCGTTGCAGTCCTAATCCCGCTGACCGGATGTGCAACGCGTGAATCATTCCCGGTGGTGCCGTCGCCGAGTTCCCCCTCGGCGTTGTGGCCCCAGCACTCCACGCCACGGCTGGTCAGCAGCACACAGGTGTCACGGAAGCCGGGTGCGAGCTCGCTGATGGCCGGTCCCAATACCTGCGTGGACCCGTTGCTGAAGGTTCCGGTTGCCGTGAAGGTCTGCTTTTGGCCGACAGAGATCGACTTTCCGGACGGGGTGACGGCGATACTCTGTAACTTGGGGTTCGCAGCCATTGCCCCGGTGGTGAGCAATGCCGCGCACAGCACTGTGATTACACTTGCACGCAAAGTCTGTATCGTTCGACTGGAATGAAACAAACGGCCACCCTCACTCATTCTCAGAGACACACAACGGCCTATTGCACCACTTTCACTCAGAACTTGAGACAGATACATCAGGGAAAGTGCGTAGCGCTAAGCCGTTGATCCGGCGCGCTTCTCGGTGTTATCCACATTGCGTGGCCTGAAAATTGTCGAGGTTCACTAAAGGGCTGAGCGCGTGGTGAGGGCCCGGCTTTGTTGGTCTCCATGCGCGTGCCTCATCTTCCTGAGAACAGCTCAAGCGGCGTTTACATGGCGGTGCTGGCGCTTGGAGGCCATGACGGATTTAACCCCCCTCATTGACTTCGCGGGGGCGTGCGTTGAACCAGGGGAGGGGTTATTTCGGCCTCGCAGCAGCGGGCGCTGCGTGCCGGGAAGCGGTCCGACCTGAGCCCCGCGGCCAAAGGCACCTCCACTTACGGAAGCTTTGACCTAACTCCTTGAGGGCGCTCCGAGTCTGTGATGGCACGCACACTGGATGGTGCACATCGGGGCTATGGTGGTCGGCACGAGAGTAGCCGTGCACTTTCTGTTTCCTCGGGATGGCAGCGCCATGCGATATACGCGAGCAATCCAGTCCACGCTGCGCGCAACCGCCAGCTTGATTCTGGTCCCTTTAGTCCTCAGCGCCTGCACCAGCATGAGCGCCGAAGAATGCAGCGTGCTGGATTGGCGCAGCGTCGGGTATGAGGACGGGGTGGCGGGACTGCCGGGTAACCACATTGCCCAATATCGCAAGGCCTGCGCCAAGCACGGCGTCGGAACGGACCTGAGCGCCTACCAGGCGGGCCGCGCGACCGGCCTGCAGGAGTACTGCCAGCCCAGCAATGGATTCCGGGTCGGTGCCCGCGGCGATGTCTATCAGGGCGTCTGCCCTGCTCCGTTGGAGCCCGCCTTCCTCGCGTCCTATGACTCCGGACACCAGCTCTATACGCTTGAATGGCGCGCCACCAACGCGACGCGGAAGCTGGCCGAAAAGCGCAATGAACTCAATGGGATTGAGCAAGGCATCGTCAGCGATGCGGCGGTGCTGGTCGCCGAGGATTCCAAGGCCGAGGATCGTGCGCACGCGCTGGTCGATACAAATCAGCTGGCGGAACGGAAAGGCCGCATCGAAGCAGAGATTGTCCAGCTGGAACGGGATCGAGCGGGCTACCAGCGAGATCTGGAAGCCTACCGCGCGACCGTCGCGGCCAACCGCTGATCCATTGACTGCACCGCTGCAGTACCGGCAGCGCCGAGTGTGGGCCACGGCCTTGGCGGCCGACCAAAGGTCGCCGGATATCGCCACTTACACTATTGATCGATGCTCCCGGGAAATCGAGCGATTGGATCCGCCGTCAGCTCGCCGTTGGCGACTGGAGCGTTACCGCACCGACCGCGGTACGCGCACTCACAAGGACACGGGGGCAATGACGCACCGCGCCATTACCCCCCTGCGTCCCCGCTGATCCCGAGAACTACACGCCCTTACTTGACGTCGGCCTTCGCGCAGGCTCGCTTCGCGTCAGCGTCGGACAGCGAAGGCGTGGTGGCCTTCTGCTTCGCGATGCAGTCCTTCAGCGCCTGCTTGCTGTCGGTGCTGCTGCTCGAATAGCTCGAAGAGCTCGCGGGAGCTTGCATGGAACTCGGCGGGCTCGACGAGCTGCTGGGCGGTGTTTGCGCATTCGGGTCCGTCTGCGCGCCGGCTATGGCGCTAACGGCCAGAGCGGCGATTGCGATCGGGAGTAAATAGGTCTTCATGATGAGCTTCTCCTGGAGAGATTAAGGGACAGAGGCGATTATTGTTGCTTTCCGGGGCGATGTACGTAGGCGCCCACCTAGGCTCTCTGCCAGCATTGTCCGTCACGATTGGTCTTCTACCCATTGAATTGGGGGGTAGACCGCCCCAGCCCATCGGTGATCGCCCCTCTTCCCCTGCAATGCCGGGCCGCTGCTCCAGGAAGGTAGCACGTCAATGAGGAGCCGGCGGTCGGGCCGTTGGGTCCTGCGGCGCCCATTCCCGTTGGCATCGCCGACCCGCACGCCCAGTCTCGGCGGGGTACTGCGCGCGCCCGAACGCGGCATTGGGCTGACAGGCAGCAAGTGCGCGTCCAGGCGCCCCCCGATGAGGTCGCGCACAGAGTCTAGGGAGAGCGCGAACGGCGGAGCCTTGCCCACACCACGGTGCGAGCTGGGCCGCGCACCATGGAGGCTCGACCGCGTCATGCTGGCCGCGCCCGGGCCACGCCATCAGCCTCAGGGCGTGCGCGAGTGCAGGCCCTGAGACTTCAGCAAAACATCAGAAGGCGGGATTGGCGGCGATAACCGGCAGCGCATCGTTGATGTCATAGGCGTCCGCGGGACTGGGCTTGGTAATGCGAACCCAGAACATATAGTCCACGTGCATCGTGGTACGCGCAAAGTTGAACAGTTCCGGCATCGTCCAGTACTTGGTCTTGTAACCGCTGGTCATGTGCGGATCCGAGTAGCAGACGTCCTCCACCTGACCGAACATCGGCATCTTCCCGGCGAACTGGGTGTAGAACGGGTACGTCTTGCTCTCCAGCGACTTGTTGTCCGGCCATACATCCGGGCCGCCCATCACGACGCCCTTGGAGGCGACCGCACTGGCGATTTCCCCTATGTAGCTCTGGTTACCCACCAGGAAATTCATGGACCAGAATACGCGGGAGGTGGGCAAACTTACGGTTGCCGCGGTCAGCATGTTGATGTACGCGTCCCGATACTTTTCGGGCGTATAGCCAAAGGCGTTGAGAGTCGTGCCATCCATGCTCAGGGAGGTCTCCTGGGTCTCGATGCCCTCGAAGTTCTTATTGCTGTCGAATTGCGCTCCGATCGCATGCACCAGGGCGTTGTAGCGCGCAACCACGGTCGGATTCCAGCGCACCATCGTGTAGCCGCCACAGCGGTTCTGGGGCGTGTAGGCGTCCAGATAGGCCGGATTAGGCCGCTCCATCACGAAGGTCTTGTCCTCGATCATCATGATCAGCCGCATACCATTGGCCGTTGCCCAGGCCAGATCCGACGCAAGCTCGGAGAACTGATAGGTGCCCTGGGCTGGTTCAAGCGAACGCCACGAGTATCGCTTCACGACTCCCACGACACCGGGCTTCACGGCTTGCTGCATCAGCGCCTGCGAGTCCGCACCGCGGCCCATCACGATCCAGTGGCCCGTGTGATATTTTCGGTTGCCCGGCGGCGGAGGGGGCGGAGGTGTCGTGGACCCGCAAGCGTTCGTACCGGCAAGCGCCACCGGCGCGTTCACCAGCACAGCATCTTGCAGAGAGTCGCCGACATAGAATTTCACGCCGGTACTGCCGGTATCGGTCAGGCACAGCGTCGCTCCGGCGCCGACCGTGAAGTTCACGCCATCGGAACGACCCGGCCACGCTGAGAAAGTCGCGCCCAGCGAAGTCGCCGTCAACAGTTTCGCACTGTCGTTGCCTTCGAGCTTGACGGCCTGCACGCCGGTGATCGGCGCGCTTGATTGCAGGACGCCGCTAAAGCGCTGGGCAGTGGTCCCTGAAATCAGGCGCACCTGCCACTGCTGGCTGTTGACGTGTGTGACCAGCAGCCCGCTGTCCGGCGGTGCACTTGCCGCCATGGCGAATGGTGCCAGCACGAAACCAAGGGCGAGAACCAACAGTGCGGAGAGTTTCATAAGCGTTCCTTAACCGATCCGGTTGGCACGACGACCGCAACGGCACACGGCGGCGCTGCAACCATCGCTCGTGAATTTATTTCCAGTGGTGAATTTCGACTCGCGACCCTACCCGACGTCACGTGACCCTTAACCTGCGTCGTCGAATATACGGCGCGATGACAACCATTATCAGTGTCGAAAAGTTGCGACAGTCGCGCGCGCTACGCTCCGATCCTGATGATTGGCACGCCGCAAATGCCTTAAAAACCGGCCTCGCGAGAGCTCATGTGATTTTCCGCACATTCATTTTTTGTCTTGCCGAACAAGTGTGACGCGTCCCACAGTTCCAGCAACACGCGTGCGCGTGTGACGTGCCGCACACTCCGCAATCACTCCGCGCCCGAACCTTTTTTCACCGAAGTGGGCACCGATTGGGCCAGCGCGCGACCACCACGGGCGCACCATCACGGGCGTGAGCGGCAACGACTTCAGCCCCGAAGCCGCATGGTTACGGGCAGCGCCAAGGAGAAAATCGATCGTCGGCTCGCGCGAGCCGGCGCTCCGTCCGGTGCGTTGGCGCCCGCGCGCGGCGCGCAGAGTGTTGAAGCGATGCTCCCGTCAGCGTAGATTGGACGTCAGAAGAATTGGCCGGCGCGGCCGGGGCAAAATAATTCGGATGGCGTTCAATGCGGATCGCGAGCGGGATACTGCGATCGCCTGTTGTCGAAGCGGTCCGTCGAACACATAAGCGGGAACATACGTTGGAAACGCAAACCAAGGCTGAGGCGTCCATCGCTCCGGTGACTGCTTGGTCGCCGGTGGTGGTGGCGTGCCTGGCTGCGACCTGGTTCCTCTGGGGCACGATGTACCTGGCCATCAAGTGGGCACTGGTCAGCTTTCCGCCGTTCTATCAGATGGGCAGCCAGTTCCTGGTCGCCGGTGCGGTCCTCGCGGGCGTGGCGCGAGTGCGTGGCGCCGGCTGGCCGACGGCAAAGGAATGGCTCGGCGGCGCCATTATGGGTGCCCTATTGATCAGCGGCGGTTACGGCTTCATGGCGGTCGCTGAAACGAGCGTGGGCTCCGGATTGGTGGTGGCCTTCACGGCGATCGTGCCAACCATGGTGGTGCTCGGCGAATGGCCCTACGGCGTGCGGCCCGATCGCCGGCAGGCCGTAGGCGTTGCGCTCGGTCTGGTGGGTATCGTCATGATGACGCAGGGCCAGGGCTTCGGGGCGTCACTGGCCGGACTGCTTGCCGTCATAGCCTCGTGCACTACTTGGACGGTGGGCAGCGTATGGGCGGTGCACGGTCTGCCAGGAGGCGCAAAGCTCGCTACCGCCCCGGGTCCCATGGGGCACGCGAGCCAGATGCTGACCGGCGGTGCACTGTTGCTGATTGCCTCACGCGCCATAGGCGAGACGCCGGGCTGGCCGCCAGCCCCGCTGGCGCTGGCCTGCTGGATGTACGTGGCCATCGCCGGATCGCTGATTGGCTACAGCGCCTACTTGATCTTGCTGGAGCGCACCACGCCCGCTCTGGCCACCAGCTACACCTACGTCAACCCGGTCGTCGCCCTGGTGCTCGGCGTGACCCTAGGACAGGAATCGGTCTCCCGCTTCGAGTGGCTGGCCGTGCTGATCGTGCTGTGCGGCGTCGTGTTGCTGATGTCACGGCGCACCGAGAATCGGTAGCGCGATTCCGGCCCGATGCGCAGGCTACGCGACCCGATCCAGGAATCTGTACCAGGCCGCGGCCAGACCGAGAAACCAGGCCTTGCCCTGGTGCAATCCCAGGGGGGCCCCCGGAAAGGGTAATTGGGCAAAGGGACTCGCATGCAGGGCGGCGGTGCCGAGCGTTTCGCCCGCCTGTGTCCCCAACAGGCTCGCGAGTGCCACGCCGTGGCCCGCATAGCCCAGCGCGTAGTAATAGCCCTCGATCTGGCCCAGATGCGGCATGGTGTCGTAAGTAAAGTCGAGGGTCCCGCCCCAGGCATAGTTCACCCGGACCGCGCTCAATTGCGGGTAGATCTTCAACATCCCGACGCGCAACTTGGCGGCACTTTCGCGAATCGTGGCCTCGGTGTCGGGCACGAAGCTTGCTCGACCGCCAAACAGCAGTCGCCGATCCGGGGTCAGCCGGAAATAATGCAGCATGTGCCACGAGTCATACATCATCCGGCCGCGCGGGCTGATCTCACGCGCCAGCTCCTCCCTGAGCGGTTCGGTGGCGATGACGTAGGAGCCGATGGGCAGGAGCTTGCGGCAAACGGCGCCGACCACAGTTCCGGTGTAGCCGCTGGTTGCGAGCAGAATGTCGCCGGCATCGAGGACACCTTGGGTCGTCATCACGCGCCAGCCCGTGCCCTGGCGTATCAGGCGCTCGACGCATGAGCGCTCATGCAGCGTCGCACCGGCGCCGCGCGCGGCACGGGCCAGCCCCGCCACATACTGTGCCGGATTGATGCCGCCGCTGAGTTCGTCCACCAAGCCGCCAAAATACACATCGGAACCAATCTCGCTGCGCAGGTCCGCGCGCGCTACCAGTCGCGCCGTGCCTGAGAATTTGCGCGCCAGCAGCTCGGCATCGCGCGCGAAGTGTTCGAAATGGGCCGGCTTGGCCGCCAGCGACAAATGGCCGCAACGCCGGAAGTCGCAGTCAATGCGCTCCTCGGCGACGATCCGCTCGACGATGGCAACGGAATCGACCGACGCCTGGTAGAGCCGGCGCGCCGTCTCGAGACCGTAGCGCGCAATCAGCGTATCCACGCCAAGCTTGAGGCCGGTCAGCACCATGCCCCCATTGCGGGAACTGGCGCCCCATCCGATCGTATGGGTCTCGAGCACGGCCACGCTGAGGCCGCGCTTGGTGAGCGCGCGCGCCGCGCACAGGCCGGTGATGCCCCCACCGATCACTGCCACATCCACGCGCTTGGGCAACGGCACAGGCTCGGCTGAGGGCGCAGCCACGGTATCGCGCCAGTAGGAGCGCTCCTTCAGATCACTGGACATGCCCGGCCTTGAGACCTGCGAGGTTCGCAGAATAACAGGGGCGACTGCGATGAGTCGGCCGCCCGAGGCCCGCAGCGAGCGCCGTATGTGTCTCTCTTATATGACCTGCTGTGCCACCGGCGGCCTGTGCGCGCTCGCCGCGCGCCACCGGTGGCGGCAAGCCACGGGCTATTTGGGCGGCGCGGCCCCGGATGAAGCAGGCGGTGGCGGGGGCGGTGCCCCCGGCATCCCTGGCGGAGCACCCCCCGGGGGCGAATGCCGCCACGAGTGCATGTCGGGGCACTCCCGCATCGCTTGCCCGCCCGCACAGCCGGGCATCATCATGCCGTGCATGTGGGGGCCGCGGGCTGCTGCGACGATCGCGCCGAGCAGGATCAGCGCGGCGAGCGTGAAAGCCCAGAACCCCAGGTATCGGCCGAACGACCTGAGACCGCCCTCGGACCGGTGCGCCAGATACAGCACGGCATAACCGGCGATGGTCAACATCGTGGCCGGCACCAGTGCCAGGAAATAGATCATGCCCAGGACCTCCTCTTTGCGCGGCCCGTCGGCAAGGCCGCGGGCGGTGAGGCCCCATAATACAAATTCAGGCCGACCTCCTGCATTAGAATTGCACCGAGGAGTACCTGGTGGGCGATCGCATCACACGGCGCGAGTTTATCGACGGCTTCGCGGTGACCGTCGCCGCGGGGCTGCTGCCGGGGGCGCTGCGCGCTCAGGACGCTGATCCACCCTACCCTCCGGCGCTGACCGGATGGCGCGGCAGCACGCCTGCGGACCTGCTGACGGCGCACCAGGTGCGCGATGGCAAGCACTATGCGCTCGCCGGCCTCCCGGTCGAGGGACACTATGATCTGGTAGTGATTGGAGCCGGCATCAGTGGCCTGGCCGCCGCGCACTACTTTCGCGCTGCGCACCCCACGGCCCGAGTGCTGCTGCTCGACAACCACGACGAATTCGGCGGTCACGCCCGACGCAATGAGTTCAGCGTCGATGGCCGAATGCTCATCGGATACGGGGGGAGCGAGGCCATTCAGTCCCCGCGCTCCCTGTGGAGCGCCGGTGCGCGCCGGTTGCTCAGCGACATCGGGGTCGAGCTCCGGCAATTCGAAACGGCCTTCAATCGCACCCTGTATCCGGGCCTCGGCCTGTCGCGCGGCATATTTTTCGGACGCGAAGCATTCGGGGTCGATCGGCTGGTGCGCGGCGATCCGATGCGCCTGGCGGCGGACGAGATTCCGCAGCAGCGACTCAATGCCCGCACCCCGGCCGAATGCATTGCCGACTATCCAGTGCCGGAGTCGAGCCGCCAGCGACTGCTGGCCCTATACACCGAGCGGCGCGACGTGCTCCCGGGCCTGTCGGTACGCGCCAAGACCGCGCTGCTCGAACGCCTCAGCTATCGCGATTTCATCAAGAAATACTGGGGTCTGGACGACCTGGCGGCCAACACCCTGCAGGGCCGCAGCAACGACTTCTTCGGGATCGGTATCGACGCCCTGCCCGCGCTCGATACGATGGGGGCGGGATTTCCGGGCTTCCAGGGTCTCGGACTGAAGCCCAGCGCCGAATCACGCGCGGTGATGGAGGAGCCTTACATCTACCACTTTCCGGACGGCAACGCGTCGCTGGCCCGGCTCCTGGTGCGGCGCCTGATCCCGGCCGCCGCGCCCGGCACCACCATGAGCGATATCGTCACGGCCAGGTTCGATTACACGCGCCTCGATCAGGAGCGATCGCCGACACGGTTGCGACTGTCCAGCACCGTGGTGGCGATCAGCAACGCCGGCAACCACGTTGACGTGGGTTACGTGCGCGCGGGTCGATTGCAGCGCGTGCAGGCGGCGCGCGCCGTCTATGCCGGATACAGCACCATGCTGCCGTATATATGCCCGGACATCGATCCCCGCCAACGCGCGGCCCTCGCCGCCGCGGTCCGCTCCCCGCTTGTCTACGTTAACGTCGCGGTGCGCAACTGGCAGCCCTGGGTCAGGCTCGGGGTCCACGAGATCAGCAACCCGATGGGATTTTATTCGCAGCTCAAACTCGACTACCCCGTGAGTCTCGGCCGTTATCACTGCCCGCTCACGCCGAGCGAACCGATCCTACTGCATTTGGTAAGGGCTCCCACCGTTCCGGGCAGCGGCCTCGACATGCGCGGCGCCTATCGCGCCGCCCGCGCCCAGCTGTATGCGATGAGTTTTGCCGATTTCGAAGCGCAGCTGCGTGACGAACTGACCCGCATGCTTGGGCCGGGCGGTTTCGATGCCGGACGCGACATCGCCGCCATCACGGTCAACCGCTGGGGCCATGGCTACGCCTACGGATTCAACTCCCTGTACGATCGCGAACAGGTGCCCGCGATCAACGAAATCGCGCGCCGCCGCATCGGTCGGCTGGGGATTGCCGGCTCGGACGCGGCCTGGGATGCCTACGCCCACGCGGCCATCGACGAGGCGCGCCGCGCCGTCGGCGATCTGAGCTCAGTCTAGGTTCGGCGCGAGCGTGCGCTCCCGCTCACCAGACCGGGACCCGGTCGGCCGGCGCCAGGTACAGCTTTTGGCCTGGCTGGACGTCAAACGCCCGGTACCAGGCGTCGATGTTGCGGACCGTGTCCGCGCGGTACTCGTCGGGCGAGTGGCCGTCGGTAATGATCTGCTGGCGCAGCGCAGGTTCGCGATCCTTGTTGCGCCAATTTGAGGCGAAGCCGATAAAGAACTGCTGGTCGCCGGTATAGCCGTGATCGAGCGGCGCCTCGCCACCGCTCAGTGACAGCCGATAGGCGTCGTACGCGGCCGACAACCCGGCCACGTCGGCGATATTCTCACTCAGGGTCAACCGGCCGTTCACCGCCAGATCGGCGAACGGCCTGTAGCGGTCGTACTGTGCGGCCAGCCGCGATCCGGCGGCCTGGAAGCGCTTCAGGTCGGACTCGGTCCACCAGTTGCGGAAACGACCGTCGGCGTCAAACAACGCGCCCTGGTCGTCGAAGCTGTGGCTGATCTCGTGGCCGATGGTGCCGCCGGTACCGCCGAAGTTGAGCGCCGCCGCGCTGTGCGGGTCAAACAAGGGCGGCTGCAGAATGCCCGCCGGAAAATTCAAGGCATTCATGGCGGGCAGGTTGACGGCATTGACCGTCTGCGGGGTCATTACCCATTCAGAGCGATCAACGGGTTTGCCAAGCTTGGCCAGATTGCGCGCCAGTTCAAAGCGCTCGGCGCGGTCCGCATTGCCGTACGCGTCGCCACGCACGATGCGCAGGCCCGAGTAATCGATCCAATGATCCGGATAGCCCACGCCCACCTTGAGGGCCGCAAGCTTCGCATGTGCCTGCGCCCGGGTCTCGGGCGACATCCACTCCAGATGGTCAATGCGCTGCGCGAAGGCCTTGAGCAGCGCATCGACGAGGGCGGTGATCTGCGCCTTGGCTTCGGGAGGGAAGTAACGCTCGACGTAGAGCTTGCCGATGGCATCGCCCAGCGCCGCATTGGTGGAATTGACGGCGCGCTTCCAGCGCACGCTGAGCTGCGGTGTGCCCTGCAGCACCGTGCCGTAAAAGTTGAAGTTCTCGGCGACCGCCGCCTGGGGCAGAACGCGGCTCAAGTGCTCGAGCGCGTGGAAACTGAGGTAGCTGCGCCAGTCATCGAGAGGCGCGGATCCCACCAACGCGGCGATTCCGGTCACGGCGCGCGGATGCCAGACCACGAACTCCGTTTGCTTGCCCAAGCCGGACGCCGCGAAGAACTGCTGCCAGTCCATGCCCGGGGCGTGCGCATCGAAGTCTGCGCGCTGCCAGTGGTTATTGCCCTTGGCGACATCGACAGTCTCCTCGCGGGTGCTGTGCACCCCGGCGATGCGCATCTCGAGGGCGTACACACGGGCCGCCGCCGAGTGCGGGTCCGGGTAAGCGGCCAGCTTGAATACGTTTTCAATGTGTTCGAGAAATTGGCGGCGGTAATCGCGCATCGACTCGCTCGCCGAGAGGTAGTAGTCGCGGTCGGGCATCGACAGACCGCCCTGCAGCAGGAACGGCAGGTAGCGCACCGGGTTGTCCAGGTCCTGCGCCACCCACAAGCCCAGGATGTTGTCCGTTTGCACGTTGGTGTTGTTCAGCACGTCGACGTCCGCGCGCACCGTGGAGCCCAGCCAGTGTGACAACTGCTTGCGATCCCGGATCGCCCTGATGCGCTCGAGTGCCGGGCGCACCGGCCCGTAGCCGCGCTTCTCGATCGCGCCCTCGTCCATGAAACTGGCGTAGAAGTCGGCGATCTTGCGCTGTTCGGGGTCGGCGCTCGCCTTCTTCGCGCTCAGTCCCTGAATCAGATCGGCGGTCCGCTGCCGGTTGAGTTCCCGCAGTTCGTCAATCACTCCCCACCGGCTGCGGTCGGCGGGAATTTCGGCCTGTTTGAGCCAGCCGCCATTGACGAACTGGAAAAAGTCGTCCCCCGGCTTGACGCCAGGATCCATGTTGGCAATCTTCAGTCCCGGGGCCGACGGCTCCTCGGCCAGCGCCGTGCTGGGCCATGCCGCCGCGCAGCTCAGCGACCCCGCCAGGCCCGTAAGGATTGCCCACAGCGGCGACCATCGATTCCGTTCGTAAGCCATAGCCACGCTCCAGGAAGTCAGGATTTGGGGCTGGCGAGCAACTCCGTCAGCTCGGGAACAATCTTGAACAGGTCGCCGATCAGGCCGACGTCGGCCACCTCGAATATGGGCGCCTCGGCATCCTTGTTAATCGCCACGATCGTGCGCGCGTCCTTGATGCCGGTCAGGTGCTGGATCGCGCCGGATATTCCGATCGCGACGTACAGGGCCGGGGCGATGATCTTTCCGGTCTGACCCACCTGCATGGCGCTCGGCACGTAGCCGGCGTCGACCGCGGCCCGCGAGGCGCCCACGGCCGCGCCAATTCGATCGGCCAGAGCATAGATAATCTTGAAATTGTCCGAGCTGCCCAGCGCGCGGCCACCGGAGACCACCCGAGCAGCCGACTGCAGCTCCGGCCGGTCACTCTTCGGCGCACTCAGGCTCACGAAGCGCGTATGGGTCGGCAATACCGCATCGGTGCTCACCGACTCTACCGGGGCCGAGCCCCCGCCCGGCGCGGCGGCAAAAGAAGCCGTGCGGACCGTGGCGACCAGGGTGACGCCGGGCGGCGATTCCACCGTGATGAGCGCATTGCCGGCGTAGATCGGCCGCTTGAAGATGTGCGGCCCCTCGACGGACATCAGGTCGCTGACTTGGCCTACGCCCAGCAGCGCCGCTACGCGTGGCAACAGGTCCTTGCCAAAGGTATTGGAGGGGCCGAGCACGTAGTCGTAGCCGGCGGCCAGTTTGACCACCTGCGGGGCCAGCACCGCAGCCAGCGCATGGGCGTTCTCGGCGCGATCGACCGCCAGCACCTTGCTGACGCCAGCGAGTTCGGCAGCCTGAGAGGCGATCGGCCCCGCCGGAGAGGCCAGCACGGCCACATGAATTTCCGCCGCGCCCAGCTGGGCGGCGGCCGTGACGCAGCGGGCCGTACCGGTGCCGATGCGCGCACCGTCATGGTCGGCGATGATCAACACCTTGCTCACGAGACCACCCCGCGCTTGCGCATTTCCGCGACCAGCTCAGCCACGTCCTTGACCAGAATGCCGCGCGAACGCTGCGGCGGGGCCTCGGTCCTGATGACCTTGAACTGTGGCGCGCTGCTTACGCCCAAGGTCGCCATGTCCGTCACCGCCAACGGCTTCTTCTTGGCCTTCATGATATCCGGCAGCTTGATGTAGCGCGGTTCGTTCAGCCGCAGGTCGGTGGTCACCACCGCGGGCAGGTCAATCTCCAGGGTCTCCAGTCCGGTGTCGACTTCGCGCGTCACCAGCGCCACGCCGTCCTTGATTTCAACCTTCGAGGCGAAGGTGGCCTGGGGCCGCTCCCACAGCGCGGCCAGCATCTGCCCGGTCTGCCCGGCGTCATCGTCGATGGCCTGCTTGCCGAGGATCGCCAGGCCCACCTGTTCCTGCTTGATGACCGCCAGCAGCGTCCGCGCCACGTCGCGCGACTCGAGCGGGCCGTCGCACTTGACCAGGATCGCCCGGTCAGCGCCCATGGCCAGGGCGGTGCGCAACTGGGTCTGCACGTCATCGGGCCCGAGGGCCACGGCGATGACCTCGCTCGCCTGATTTCGCTCCTTGATGCGCAGCGCCTCTTCCAGCGCAATTTCGTCAAACGGATTGATGCTCATCTTGACGCCGTCGAGCGCCACGCCGCTGCCGTCGGGCTTGACGCGGACGCGTACGTTGTAGTCGACCACCCGTTTGATACCGACCAGAATCTTCATTTCTCGTGCTCTCCCTCGCGGCCCGGCTTGACCAGCAGGCTCATCAATTCATCCACGCGCATGGCCTCCAGGGCCTGCGGATCGGCAAAGCAGGACACAATCCGCTGCGCCTGTGCTCTCGTGTAATGGGCGCCGACACTGTCCTCGAATTTCTTGACCAACAGGGGCATCCCCTCGGCCCGCCGGCGCCGGTGGCCAATCGGGTAGTCTACCTGCACCCGCGCAGTGCGGGTGCCGTCCTTGAAATGCACCTGCACGGCATTGCCGATGTAGCGCTTGGCGCGCTCGTAGTACTCGGCGGTGAAGGTGGCATTTTCCCTGACTACCATCCGCGAGCGCAAGGCGTCGACGCGCGGATCGGCGGCGACGCGATCCTCGTAATCCCCGGCCGTGAGGCGGCCGAATATCAGGGGCACGGCCGTCATGTATTGAAGGCAATGGTCGCGGTCGGCCGGATTGGCGAGCGGTCCGGTCTTATCGATGATGCGCACGGCGGGTTCCTGGGTCTCGATCTCGATCCGCTCCACTTCGGCCAGCCGATCGCGCACCTGCGGATGCAGCTGCATGGCGCACTCGACCGCCGTCTGGGCGTGAAACTCCGCCGGATAGCTGATCTTGAACAGCACGTTTTCCATCACGTAGCTGCCGAAGGCCTGCGCGGCCACCAGCGGCTGGCCCTTGAACAGCACGTCCTGGAACCCCCAGCGCGGCGCCGACAGGGCCGACGGGTAGCCCATCTCGCCGCTGTGTGCGATCAGCGCCAGGCGCACCGCCCGCGCGGTGGCATCGCCGGCCGCCCAGCTCTTGCGCGAGCCGGTGTTGGGTGCATGACGGTAGGTGCGCAGCGCGCCGCCGTCGATCCAGGCGTTGGAAACCGCGTTGATCACCTGCTCCAGGCTGGCCCCGAGCATCGCGCTCGCCACGGCCGTGGAGGCCACGCGCACCAACAGCACGTGATCGAGGCCGACCCGGTTGAAGCTGTTCTCCAGCGCCAGAACGCCCTGGATCTCGTGCGCCTTGATCATCGCCGTGAGCACGTCGCGCACTCGCAGCGTCGCGCCCGAGCCTGCCCCGCCCAGCCGCGCCCGGTAGTCGGCCACCGCCAGTATCGCGCCGAGGTTGTCCGACGGGTGGCCCCACTCGGCGGCCAGCCAGGTGTCATTGAAGTCGAGCCAGCGCACCATGGTGCCGATATTGAAGGCCGCCTGCACCGGCTCGAGCTCCAGGTCGAGCCCCGGAACCCGCGCACCCCCGGCCAGGGTGGCTCCCGGGACCACCGGTCCCAGCAGGCGGGTGCAGGCCGGGTACTTCAGCGCCTGCAGGCCGCAGGCGAGAGTGTCCATCAGGCAGTAGCGTGCGGTCTCGTAGGCCACCTCGCTCGTGACGGCCGTATCGCGCGCGTAACCGGCGATGGCCGCCAGCAGCGCATCGGGCGCCGGTCGCTGGGCCGATTTGGCGTCGTAGCCGCCCATGACCGGCCTAGACTCTTTGGTCCAAGGGCAGGAACTTCTGGTCTTCGGGTCCCGTGTACTGGGCACTCGGCCGGATGATCTTGCCGTCCTCGCGCTGCTCGATCACGTGCGCGCCCCAGCCGGTGGTGCGCGAGATCACAAACAGCGGCGTAAACATGGCGGTCGGGATGCCCATGGCGTGATAGGCGACCGCGCTGTACCAGTCCAGGTTCGGAAACAGCCCCTTGACCTCGGCCATGACCGTCTCGAGCCGCTCGGCTATGCGGAACATGCCCATGTCGCCGGTCGCAGAGGTCAGAGCGCGCGCCACGCGCTTGATCACCACGTTGCGCGGGTCGGAAATCGTGTACACGGGATGCCCGAAGCCGATCACGACTTCCCGGTTGGCCACGCGCCTGCGGATGTCCGCCTCGGCCTCCTCGGGGGTTTGATAGCGTTGCTGTATCTGCAGCGCCATCTCGTTGGCCCCGCCGTGCTTCGGGCCGCGCAGGGCGCCTATGGCGCCGGTCACGGCCGAGTAGATGTCGGCGCCGGTTCCGGCAATGACGCGCGCCGCGAAGGTGCTGGCGTTGAATTCATGCTCGGCGTACAGGATCAGCGAAGTGTGCATGGCCCGCACCCAGGCCGCGGGCGGCGGGCGACGGTGCAGCAGGCGCAGGAAATGCGCCCCGACCGAGTCGTCCTCGGTCTGCACCTCGATGCGCAGGCCCTCGCGGACGTAATGGTGCCAATAGCACAGCGCCGAGCCCAGGCAGGCGATCAGCCGGTCGGCCACCTCGCGCGCGCCGGCCGGGTTCTGGTTCTCCGGCTCCGGCAGCAGGCAGCCCAGCGCCGAAACCGCAGTGCGCATCACGTCCATGGGGTGTGCGGTGCCCGGCAGCAGTTCGAGCACGCCCCGGAGCGCCGGCGGCAACTCGCGCAGTGTGCGCAGCTTGCGCTTGTAGGCCGCGAGTTCCCCCGCGGCCGGCAGCTTGCCGTGAATCAGCAGGTGGGCGATTTCTTCGAATTCGCAGGCCTCGGCGATCTCCAGGATGTTGTAGCCGCGATAATGCAGGTCGTTGCCGGTGCGCCCCACGGTGCACAACGCCGTGGTACCGGCCACCACCCCGGAAAGGGCGACCGATTTCTTCGGCTTGAAATTCGACGACGCGCCCGGGGCACTCATCGGACGGCGCCCCTGGAGCAGCGCCGGTCCGCTAGGACTGCTTGCCGGCCGCAAACAATTCATCGAGCTTCTTTTCATAGGCGTGATAGTCGAGGTAACGGTACAGGTCCGCGCGGGTCTGCATCAACGGCAACGCGTCGCGCTGGCTGCCGGTACTGCGGATGATCTGATAGGTCTTGAGAGCCGCCGCGTTCATCGCGCGATAGGCCGAGCAGCAGTACAGCACGATGTCCACGCCGGCCGCGCCGAGCTCGTCGCGCGTGTACAGCGGCGTGTGCCCGAACTCGGTGATGTTGGCCAGAATCGGCACCGCCACGGCGTCCTTGAAGCGCCGGTACATCGCCAGTTCGGTCACGGCCTCCGGAAACACCATGTCCGCCCCCGCCGCGACGCAGGCTTGCATCCGTTCCACGGCACGCTCGAGTCCCTCGCTGGCCAGGGCGTCGGTGCGGGCCATGATGACAAACTGATCGTCGGTGCGCGCATCCACCGCCGCCTTGACCCGATCGACCATCTCATCCTTGGAGACGATTTCCTTGCCGGGCCGGTGGCCGCAGCGCTTGGACTGGACCTGATCCTCGATATGCAGGCCGGCCGCGCCCGCCTTGGTGAAAGCGCGCACCGTCCGGGCGATATTGAACGCTCCGCCCCAGCCGGTATCCGCATCGACCAGCAGCGGGGCCTGAGCCGCGTCGGTGATGCGGCGGATGTCGGTGAGCACATCCTCCGGATTGCTGATGCCCAGGTCCGGCACCCCAAGGGAATTCATGGCCACGCCGCCGCCCGACAGGTAGAGCGCGCGAAACCCGACCGCCTCGGCGAGGCGCGCGCTGTAGGCATTGATGGCCCCGGCGAGCTGCAGCGGCTGCTCCTCGCGCAACACCTGCCGAAACTGCGCGCCGGCACTGCGTGGCGTGCTCATAGTGTCCTCATTATAGGCGCTTTGCCGCCATGGCCCGCCACTGGCCCGGCGCCGCGCGCGACTGCAGCGGCCGGGCACGGCGGTTATAATGCCGCCCCTTTTCGCCACCGCGGGTGTCGCGGCATGAGCCACTATTCGATCCGGCGCCCGCTGGGCAAGCCGGCCGCAGGCCGCGGTTTCGGCGACGCCGCGCGCCGCCTTGGGACTCGGGGCGGCTGACCGATGCAGCCCTTGCGCGGCAAGACTCTCTTTATCAGCGGCGCCTCGCGCGGCATCGGCCTCGCCATAGCGCTGCGCGCTGCGCGCGACGGGGCCAACATCGCCATTGCGGCCAAGACCGACGTGCCGCATCCGACCTTGCCCGGGACCGATCCACACCGCCGCCGCCCAGGTCGAGGCCGCCGGCGGCCAGGCGCTGGCCCTGCTGTGCGACATCCGCAGCGAGGAGCAGGTTGAGGCGGCCGTGGCGGCCACGGTGGCGCGCTTCGGTGGCATCGACATTGCCGTCAACAATGCCAGCGCCATCAGTCTGACGCCGATCCTCGCCACACCGATGAAGCGCTTCGACCTGATGCACTCAGTCAACGCGCGCGGCAGCTTCCTGGTCGCGCAAAAGACATTGCCGCATCTGCTGGCGGCCGCGAACCCGCATATCCTGTCGATCTCGCCGCCGCTGGCGATGGAGGAGCGCTGGTTCGCCCCGCACGTGGCCTACTCCATGGCCAAATTCGGCATGAGCATGGTGGCGCTCGGCGTGGCCGGCGAATACCGGGGCCGCGTGGGCGTCAATGCGCTGTGGCCGCGCACCGCCATCGATACCGCGGCGATGGCCATGCTCAAGGAGCACCTGCCGGTCGGCGCGCTGCGCTCGCCGCAGATCATGGCCGACGCGGCCTACCTGATACTGACCAGCGACGCCCGCACCACGACCGGGCACTTCTACATCGACGACGAACTGCTCGCCGCCCACGGCATCACCGATCTTTCCCGCTACGCGCCGGCGGGCGTGGCGGATGTCGACATCACCCCTGACTTCTTCGTACCGAGCCTGCGCCAGCTGAGGGCGAAGCGATGAACGCGCCGCCGCCGGTCGTGCTCTACGAACAGCGGGGTGCGGTGGCCCTGGTCACTCTCAATCGGCCCGAGGTGCTGAATTCATTCAACCAGGCGCTGCGGCTGGAGTCGGCCGCGGCGCTGGCGCGCGCCGGAACGGACCCCAAGGTCTGCGCGGTGGTGCTCGGTGCCGCCGGGCGCGCATTCAGCGCCGGCGCTGACCTCAAGGCCATGGATCCGCGCCAGGTCAGCGGCGAGGAAGTGCGTCGTCAGCTGGAAGAAGAGTACGGCGCGGGCCTCAAGGCCATCAGGGACATGGGCAAACCGGTGATCGCGGCCGTCGAAGGGCTGGTGGCCGGCATCGGTTGCGCCTATGTGCTCGCCAGCGACCTGGTGGTGATGGCCGAAGATGCCTACTTCACCCTGCCTTTCCACAACATCGGCCTGATCCCGGACGGCGGGATCACCTGGCTGCTGGAGCGTCAGCTCGGCGCGCGCCGGGCGTTCGAACTGGCGGTGGACTGCGAGCGCGTTCCGGCCGCGCGCTGCCGGGAGCTCGGTCTGGTCAACCGCGTGGTGCCCAAGGGCGCGGCCGCCGAGACCGCCCTGCAGTGGGCGAGCCGACTTGCGGCGCGCGCGCCGCTGGCGATCGTGCACACCAAGAAGCTGCTGCGCCAGGCCGCGACGGTCGACTTTGACCGGTCGCTGCGCGCCGAGGCCGCGGCGCAGATGGAATGTGCCGACAGCCAG
The DNA here is from genome assembly GCA_963707115.1 of uncultured Gammaproteobacteria bacterium. GTDB lineage: Bacteria > Pseudomonadota > Gammaproteobacteria > Steroidobacterales > Steroidobacteraceae > FEN-1191. The sequence continues at coordinate 897,225 of CAVPOP010000005.1, read as the reverse complement.
GATTTCCGCGAGGGGGTCGCGGCGTTCCTGGAAAAGCGCGAGCCGCGATTCTCCGGCCGCTAGCCATTCCTTATATGTCGCCCGAGAGCCGATGAGCAGCAGGACCACCGGGCAGGTGATGGCCGATGCCTTGGTGGCGCACGGCGTCGACACCGTGTTCGGCATTCCCGGGGCGCACACCTACGATCTGATCGACGCGCTGGCGCAGCGGCAGGAGCAACTGCGCTTTATCACCACGCGCCACGAGCAGGGCGCGGGCTACATGGCCTACGGCTACGCCAAGTCCACCGGCCGCGTCGGGGTCTGCACGGTCGTGCCGGGACCGGGGGTCCTCAATGCCGGCGCCGCGCTGTGCACCGCCTACGGCGCCACCACCCCCCTGCTGTGCCTGACCGGCAACATCCAGGCGCACCTGATCGGCCAGGGCCGCGGGCAGCTGCATGAACTGCCCGACCAGCTCGCGCTGTTGCGCGGCCTGACAAAATGGTCCGAGCGCATCAACCATCCCACCGAAGCGGGCGCGATCATGGCCGAGGCCTTCCGCCAGCTGCGCAGCGGGCGGGTGCGGCCGGTGGCGGTGGAAGCGCCATGGAACGTGTTCGGGATGCAAGCCGAAGTGACGCCGGTCGGCCCGCTCGCGCCGATACCCGCGCCGGAGCCCGACCCGGTCGGCATCGCCGCGGCGGCAAGGCTGATTGCCGCCGCCCGCCGACCGCTCATCATGGTCGGTGGCGGCGCACTGGCCGCCGCCGGGGCGGTGCTGGAGCTCGCGCGAGCTCCTGCAGGCGCCGGTCACCGCGCACCGCAGTGGCAAGGGCGTGGTGAGCGAGGATTCGCCCTACGGCCTGTCCGCGGTAGCCGCCTGGGAATACTGGGCGAACTGCGATCTGCTGATCGGCATCGGCAGCCGTCTCGAGCTGCAGTACCTGCGCTGGCGGTGGTTTCCCAAGGGGCTGAAGGTGGTGCGCGTGGACATCGACCCCACCGAAATGGTGCGCCTGCGGCCCGAGGTCGGCATCGTCACCGACGCCGCGCTCGGCACCCGCGCCCTGATCGAGGCGCTCCAGCCGGCGGTCGGCGCGCGGCCCTCGCAGGTTGCGCCGCTCACGGCACTCAAGGAGCGTGCCCGCGCGGCCATTCAATCCGTCGCGCCCCAGATGGCCTACCTGAACGTGATCCGCGAGGTCCTGCCGCGCGACGGCTACTTCTGCGAGGAGATCTCACAGGTCGGATTCACGGCGCGCTTCGGCTTTCCGGTGTACGAGCCGCGTCAGTACGTGACCTGCGGATATCAGGACAACCTCGGATTTGGCTTCAACACCGCCCTCGGCGTGAAGGTCGCCCACCCGGACAAGGCCGTGGTCGCCGTCAGCGGCGACGGCGGATTTCTGTTCGGCGTACAGGAACTGGCCACCGCCGTGCAGTACCGAATCAACCTGGTGACCATCGTCTTCAACAACTCGGGCTACGGCAACGTGCGGCGCGACCAGCAGGACAAGTACCACGGCCGGCTGCTGGGTGTCGAACTGCGCAACCCGGACTTCGTCAGACTGGCAGAAAGCTTCGGTGTGCTCGGCCTGCGCGCGGACAGCCCGCAGGCGCTCAGGCCGGCGCTGGAGCGCGCGCTCGCCGCCGACTCGCCGGTGCTCATCGAGGTGGCCTGCCCGCCTGGGGGCGAGAGCTCGCCGTGGGGCTTTCTGCACCCGGCGCCGCCCGCCTGAGCCGGCGCTCGCGCGCACTACAGGCGCACGCGCCGCTCCAGCCGCTGGCGCACCATGATCCGGCTGGCGATCTCCTCAATGCTGCACTCGGTGGTGTCGAGGTAGGGGATGCCCACGCGCACAAACAGTGCGAGCGCAGCCCGCAACTCGTACTCGACCTGGGGGAGTGAAGCGTAACGGCTGTCCGGCCGCCGTTCGTGGCGAATCTGCTGCAGGCGGTCCGGGCGGATCGTCAGTCCAAACAGCTTGTGACGATGGGGCAGCAGCACCGCCGGCAGGCCACCCGCGTCCAGATCCTCCTCGGCCAGCGGATAATTGGCGGCGAACACGCCGTACTGGAGCGCCAGGTACAGGCAGGTGGGCGTCTTTCCCGAACGCGATACGCCGACCAACACGACGTCGGCGCTCGCGTAATCGCGCGCGCCGGTGCCATCGTCGTTGGCCAGTGCAAAATTTGTGGCATTGATGCGCGCCGTGTAGGCCGCCAGATTGGCCATGCCATGCGCCCGGCCACTGGCGTGCGCCGAGGGCATGGCCAGTTCGCTTTCCAGCGGCCCCAGGAAGGCGGCGAAGAAATCCAGCACCAGGGCATTCGCCTGCTGCACGACGGCGCGCACCGCGTCGTCCACCAGGGTCGCGAACACAATCGGACGCAGCGCGCTCTCGCGCGCCGCCACGTCGATCCGCTGCACGACCTCGGCCGCCTGCGAGACGGTGGCGATGAAGGGCAAGGTGATCGACTGGTAATCGGCGCCGTCAAACTGCGTCAACAGGCTATGACCCATGGTCTCGGCAGTAACGCCGGTCTGGTCGGAGACAAAAAAAACCGTGCGCTTGCTCACGCTGCCCGCCCTGCTGCTCGTCGATGGGGATCGAACAAGGCAGTGTCCCACGTCGTGAAATCGTGGACAATAAGCCCAACACCCCGATTGGACCCGTACGGTGACAGCATACGTTCTCTCCCTGGACGAAGTCGGGCTTGCCGACGTAGCACGCGTCGGCGGCAAGAACGCATCGATCGGCGAGATGCTGCGCGCCCTGACGCAGCTCGGGGTGCGCGTCCCGCGGGGCTTCGCCACCACCGCCGCGGCCTATCGCGAGTTCCTGAAGCAGGGCAGCCTCGACGAGCGCATCCGATCCGCACTGGACAAGCTCGACGTGGAGGACGTCAAGGCGCTCGCCGCCTGCGGGCAGCGGATCCGTGAATGGATACTCGCCACGCCCTTCGCGCCGGAACTGCAGCAGGCGGTGCTGGAGAGCTGGCGGCAAATGGACCGGGGCGCCGGCATCGCCGTGGCGGTGCGTTCCTCGGCCACCGCCGAGGACCTGCCGGAAGCCTCCTTCGCCGGCCAGCAGGAAACCTTCCTGAACGTGCGCGGTGAGGCGGCGCTGCTGCGCGCCCTGCACGGGGTGTACGCCTCGCTCTACACCGACCGCGCCATCGCCTATCGCGTCCACCAGAAGTTCGATCATGGCGAGGTGGCCCTGTCGGTCGGGGTGCAGTACATGGCACGGAGCGACCTGGGCTCGAGCGGCGTGATGTTCACGCTGGATACCGATTCGGGCTTTCGCGACGTGGTGTTCGTGACCAGCGCCTACGGGCTGGGCGAGCCGGTGGTACAGGGCGCCGTCAACCCCGACGAGTTCTACGTCTACAAGCCCGGCCTGCGCGCCGGGCACCGCGCGATCCTGCGCCGTAACCTCGGCTCCAAAGCCATAAAGATGGTGTACGCGGAGCCCGGCGGCGGCGAGGCCGTGCGCACCGTGGCGGTGCCGGAGGCCGAGCGCGCGCGCTTCTCGCTCGCGGACACCGCGGTGGAGGAACTGGCGCGCCTGGCGCTGATCATCGAGCAGCACTACGGCTGCCCGATGGACATCGAATGGGCGTACGACGGGACCGATCAGCAGCTCTACATCCTGCAGGCACGACCCGAGACCGTACACAGTCGCGTTGGCGGCGTGGTGCAGCGCTTCACCCTGCGCGGGCGCTCCAAGGTGCTGGTCGAGGGCCGCAGCATCGGCGGACGCATCGGCAGTGGCCGCGCGCGCGTGGTGCGCGACGCGAGCAGCATGGCCCTGGTGCAGCCCGGCGACATCCTGGTCGCCGACATGACCGATCCGGACTGGGAACCGGTGATGAAGCGCGCCGCCGCCATCGTCACCAACCGCGGCGGGCGCACCTGTCATGCCGCGATCATCGCCCGCGAGCTGGGTGTGCCGGCGGTGGTCGGCTGCGGCAATGCCACGCAGCTGATCCGCGACGGCCAGGAAGTTACGGTGAGCTGCGCCGAAGGCGACACCGGATTTGTCTACGAGGGGCTGCTGGACTTCGAGCAGCAGCAGATTGCCCACGACACCCTGCCCGTTCCACCGGTGCGCATCATGATGAACGTCGGCAATCCCGACCGGGCGTTTGCATTCGCCGCGCTCCCGCACCAGGGCGTGGGCCTGGCGCGCCTGGAATTCATCATCAATCGGATGATTGGCGTGCATCCGCGCGCGCTGCTCGAGTTCGAGCGGCAGGAACCGGCGCTCAAGGAAACCATCCGCCAGCGCATCGCCGGATACGCCGATCCGGTGAGCTTCTTTGTCGACCGCCTCAGCGAAGGCGTGGCGCAGATTGCCGCAGCCTTTGCACCGGAGCCCGTGATCGTGCGGCTGTCCGACTTCAAGTCGAACGAATACGCAAATCTCATCGGCGGCCCCCAGTACGAGCCGCACGAGGAGAATCCAATGCTCGGATTCCGCGGTGCCGCCCGCTACGTGGACACCGCGTTCCGTCCCTGCTTTGAACTCGAGTGCAAGGCGCTGCGGCGGGTGCGCGAGGACATGGGGCTGCGCAACGTGCAGGTCATGGTGCCCTTCGTGCGCACCGTCGCCGAGGCCAAGCAGGTCACGGAACTGCTCGAGAGCAACGGGCTCAAGCGCGGCGTGCACGAGCTGAAGCTCATCATGATGTGCGAGCTGCCGAGCAATGCGTTGTTGGCGGAGGGCTTCCTGCAGTACTTCGATGGCATGTCCATCGGCTCGAATGACCTGACGCAGCTGACCCTCGGCGTGGATCGCGACTCGGCGCTGGTGGCCGGAAGCTTTGACGAACGCAACGGCGCCGTCGAAGCGCTGATGGCCATGGCGATCGCCGCCTGTCGCAAGCAGGGCAAGTACATCGGCATTTGCGGCCAGGGCCCCTCCGACCACCCGGACCTGGCGCGCTGGCTGGTCGATCAGGGAATTGACAGCCTCTCGCTCAACCCGGATTGCGTGGTTGCCACCTGGCTGTCCCTGGCCGGCGCCTCAGGCTGAAGGCGCGCCCAGGCTGGCCTCGAGGTCGGCGCTGAGGCTCTCCGGCTTGTCGGTTGGCGCGTAGCGCTTCAATACCGCGCCGTCGCGCCCCACCAGAAATTTCGTGAAATTCCACTTGATCGCCTCGCTCCCGAGCAATCCAGGGCGGGCGGCTTTCAGGAACTTATACAGCGGATGTGCCGCGGGGCCGTTGACCTCGATCTTGGCAAACAGCGGAAAGCTGATCTGGTAGTTGAGCGTGCAGAATTCGCGGATCGCCGCCGCGTCACCGGGCTCCTGGTGGCCGAACTGATCGCAGGGAAAACCGAGCACCGCCAGGCCGCGTCCGCGGTAGCGCTCGTAGAGCGCCTCCAGACCCGCGTACTGCGGCGTAAAGCCGCAGCGGCTGGCCACGTTGACGATCAGCAGCACCTGATCGGCGTAACTGGCCAGCGGCTGCGCCGCGCCCTCCAGAGTGCGGACCTCTATGTCGTAGATGCCCATCGCCACGCTCCAAACCCGGGCTGCGTTATCAGAGTACCAGAGTGGACTGCTATGATCACGCGGCCCGCCTGGTGCGTCGGAGCGCTCGTTTGCACATCCGCTATTGCATAGCTCAAGTCCGCAATCGCGGTTACGGCCTGGGCAATGAACTGATTCCCTGGGCGCGGGCACTGCTCGCGGCCGCGCTCCTCGACGCCTACTGCTTCCCGCCCGCCTTTGGCCTGAACCGCCGGCGCTACTGGCGCCATTTCGGCACGCCGCGCTACGACTGGCTGCGCAACCGCACCCTGCCGCGGCTGTTGCCGCGCGTGGAGTTCACCGAGGAGGACTGGCGCCGGCACGGCGCCGGCGACGTGCTGGTGGCGCTGCGCGCCTTCGCCGCCGAGCAGCGCCTGCTCGAGCGGCACGCCTACGTCTTCGTCACCAGCGGCATGTGGGGTGGCTACCGGCACATCGAAGCGGCGCGCATGCACATCCGCGCGATCCTGCAGACCAGCCGCTATGCCGCGCGCAATCTGGTGCGGCTCGCCGCGCGCCTCGATCCGGCGCGCCTCACCATCGGCATGCACGTGCGCTTCGGTGACTTCCGCCCGGCGGACAGCGCGCAGGACTACCGTGGCCTCTGGAATACCGCTCTGCCCATGGAGTGGTACGTGAACGTGGCGCGCGGCCTGCAGCGCGAGTTCGGCGCCCGGGCGCAATTCCTGGTGGTGAGCGACGGTACCGCCGCGCAGTTGCGCCCGCTCCTTGAGGCCGTCCCCTGCGTGACGACGGCGGACATCCCGGATTCGGACTGTTCGGACCTGCTGGCGCTGGCCGATGCCGACCTGCTGGTCTGCTCGATCTCTTCTTATAGCCAATGGGCGGCGTTCCTGTCCCAGGCGCCCTACCTCTGGTACGCGCCGAGCCTGCAGGTGCACCCCGGCGAGCGCGGCTCGATCTGGGGCGGGAGCTTTCCCGACACCCTCGTGCCGGCTGAGGGCGGCTCCCTGCCGCGGGGGATTCCCGTGGCGCTGTCCGGCATGCTGCCGCCCGGCCTGGCCGAATGGCTCGGCGAGCGCCGCGCCTTTCTGCGCCCGGAGCATGATCTGGTCCGCGGGGGCCTCGCCCCGCTCCGATGGAATACGACGCCGCGATGAGCGAGGCGCCACGGGAACCTGCGGCGCGGGCCCTGCGGGTGCGCTGCGTGGCGCTGAGGCGCGTGCGTACCGCTGCCCGGATCCCGCGCCGGATTACAAAATCCGGGACCGCGCCCTGTGCCACGCCATCCCACGCGCGCGCCCATGCCTCCAAACGGCATCCTCTTTAACACCTGGGCCGGACAAAAGGCCCGTTTGCTTTAATACGGACGGCAGGGGCCATTGGATGAGCCCGGCAGCGACTTCGTGCCAGCGGCCGGAATGCGACGCTGAGGAAGTGTGAACCGCTCACACCTGCCCTGCGGCCGGCGGGCCTACGCTGGCGGCATGAACCGGGCGCCGGATGATCCCAAGGTCAACGCGGAGCGCGTTCGCGCCCTGCTGTCGCGCTGGCAGCTCAGCCTCGAGCTGCACACGCGCTATCTCGCGCTGGACGATGCCCACTACTGGCACGTCCAGCCCTGGCCCCCGCATGAACGCCCCGCCGCCTGGATCGTGCAGCTGGCGCGCCAGAAGGTCGCGGAACTGGCGCGGGCGCTGGCCGAGCGCAGCAGCCGAGGCGACTTCGGGTTCGCGCTGGGCCTCGAGCAGATGCTGTTTCTGGCCAATCTGGTGGGTCTGCAACCGGCCGGCCGCCACCTGCCGCTCGCCGACCCGCAGAATGAACAGTCCGAAGTCCTGCCGTCGCCCGATCCGGCCAGCGCCGACACGCGCCGCTCGCGCTCGATCCGTGCGAGCGCGCGCGCGCGGGGCATCCGCGCGAATCCGGCCCCCGCGCGCGCGACCCGGGCCGCCGCCGCGGTGGCCGCGCCGCCGCCAGCGCCGCCGCTGAACGCCGTGGCGCGCCCGGTGGTCGAGGATGCGGTGCGCCTGTTGCGCTGGGGGCGCAAGTGGCACGAACTCGGCGAGCTGATCGCGCGTCTCCCGCAGCGGCCTACGGTCGGCGAGGCACGGCGGATCCTGCGCACGCACCGCGCGCGCATCGAAGCGGCCGCCGCCGATTCAGCGGGTACGGACCAATAGGACCACGGCGGCGAGGCCGAGCATCAGGGTCGGCACCCAGGCGAGCAGCAACGGATTGAGGCTGAAGGCCACGGTGCCGCTCTCGATCGTGCGCTGCACGAAGAAGTACACCAGGCCGACGCCCAGACCCATGGTGCTGCGTGCGCCGCTGCCCGAGGAGCGCATCACGCCAAAGCCGAACGGCAAGGCAAACAGCACCGCGAACGGGATCGCCAGGGCGCGCGCCAGGCCGGACCAGAGCGCCAGCTGGTAGGTGCGGCTGTCCAGGTCGTTGGCGCGCAGGTACCGGATGGCGCGGTACAGCGCGCCGAAGGCCATCTCGCTCGGTTCCACCACCGCCAGCTGCAGGAAGCCTACGCTGGCCGCGGAGGCCAGGCGATGCCGCGCCTCGTGCTGGCCTTCGACCGAATCGCCGGTAAAGCGCGATTCGGAATAATCGCCCAGCTCCCAGCTGGTGCCCCCGCTCTGGGTGGCGCGATGCGCGTGCGCCACCGCGGCGACGCGGTTGTCGGGGGTGAGCTCAAAAATCAGCATGCCGCCGAATTCACTGATGCTGGAGCGCTCGGCGATGTTGATGATCCGGTTGCCGTCGCGCACCCAGGCGCCACCGGCTCCCGCCAGGCTGAGGTTGTCGTAGCGGGCGAGCGCCTTGCGCTCGTCCGCCAGCTGCTCGAAACGCGGGGCGATGTACTCGCCGACCGCCAGGCCCGCCAGCAGCAGCAGCACCCCGCAGCCCAGCATGGTGGCAGCCAGCCGCCACTTCGACATGCCCCCGGAGCGCATGGCGGTCAGCTCGTGGCTGCGCGCCAGCGCACCGACGCCCGAGCATCGCGCCGATGAGCACTCCCACCGGGAAGACGTTGAGCGCAAAGCGCGGCACCGTGAGCAGGCTGTGCACGAGGCCCTCGACCATGTCGTAGTGACCGACGCCGATGGCGCCCTGCTCGCTGATGAAATTGAACAGCGCCCCGAGCATCACCAGCACCGCCATCACCAGGATGATGGCGCCGAGCACGGTGCGCGCGACGTAGCGGCTCAGCACGCTCACGCGTACCTCCTCGCCAGCCACAGGCACACGGCGATGATCGGCAGATGCACCCACCAGATGCCGAGCGCCGGCGGAGATATGCCATGCTCGTACCAGGTGCGCGCCGCGATGGCCAGATTGCCGTAGAGCGCAAAGATCAGCACCGCCGGCCAGACGCGCTCGTAGCGGCCCTGGCGCGGACGCAGCCGGCCGATGGCCATGGCGCAGCCTGCGGCCACCAGCACCATGACGGGGAAGCCGAACCGCCACTGCAGCTCCGCGCGATCGCGGATCGCGCGGCTGCCGAGCAGATCGGCGGTCTCGCGTTCATCGAGCCGCGGCCCCTGCGCCACGGGCTCGGGGACGGCCAGCGGCACGCGCAGTTCCGCGAACCTGAGAAAGCGGAAGCGGCGCATACCCGGTACGCCCTCGCTCCGTTCACCATCCAGCAAAACGATGCTCTGACTGAGCCCGTCCGGACCGATCTCGCGGCGGGCACGCTGCGCCACCGTGGTCACCACCGTGGTGCCGTTCCCCTGCTTGATGAACACGCGCTGCAGCACGCCGGCGGCATCCGCCGCGCGCGCGTAGACCACGGTGCGCCCGCCGTCGAAGCTGCGAAACCGCCCGGGCGTGATCGGCACCGCCAGCCCGTCGCGCACCGCCTCGGCGGTCAGTGCCACGCGCCGCTGTGCGGCCTGCGGCGCGAACTGCAGGTTGAGCCAGGCGCTCAGGGCCGCGACCGGCAGCGCCAGCACCAGCACCGGCAGCCAGGCCTGAGCGCGCCCGTACCCGCAGGCCTGGGCGGCGGTCATCTCGCTCTCGTGATAGAGGCGCCCGAGCGCCAGCACCAGGCCCAGGAGCAGGCCCAGGGGCAAGAGCAGGGAAAAGTTCTCCGCCGCACCGAGCGCGAACAGACGCAACACCAGCGCGCGCGGATACTGGTACTCGGCCGCCCGCTTGAGCACGGCGCCCAGCTGGTAGATGAACAGAATCGCCGCCAGCGCACCCGTGACGCCCAGAAAATTAAGCGTCATCTCACGCAGGATATAGCGCTGCAAAATCCGCAAGGCACCCTCACGAATTGGTCCGTTTCGGCTAAACTGCCGCCCTTTCGCTACCCTACCTTATACTGAAGCGCTTAGCAGCAGCTCGACGTTAGGGAATTTTAAGGATCACTCATGCAATTCTCAGCCTATAGCGGCAAGGCCCTGGATCAGCGTACCGATTGCCACGTCGTGGGCGTGTACGAGCAGCGCGAGCTGGGGAGCGAAGCCCGCGCGCTCGATCGTGCGGTCGGCGGCCGGCTCAAAGGCCTGCTGAGCCGCGGGGATTTCGCCGGCCGCGCGGGCGAGTCGCTCCTGCTGACCGACTGGCCGGGCCTGAAGGGAAGCCGGCTGCTGCTCGTGGGGCTGGGCGCCAAGGACGGCTACCAGCGACGCGGCTGGAAGCGGGCGCTGTCCACCGCGGTGGGCGCGCTGGCGCGCACCCGCATCCGTGCCGCCAACCTGGCGATCGAACGTCCGTCGGACAAGGGCTTTGACGATTACACGCTGGCGCGTGCGGCGGCCGAGATCTGTGGCGGTGCCACCTACCGCATCAATGATCTGAAGAGCGGCAAGCGGCCGCCGGCACCGGCGCTGGCGCGCGTCAAGCTCGGGCCCTTCCCGGCGGCGGGGCTGGCCGATGCGCGCCGGGGCCTGGCTGACGGCGAGGCGATCGCGGCGAGCGCCGCCCTGCTGCGCAATCTCGCCAATCTTCCCGCCAACGTCTGCACGCCGCGCTATCTGGCCGCCCAGGCGACGCAGCTCGGACGCGCGCATCGCACGCTGCGCGTGCGCACCCTGAACGAAGCGCAGATTCGGCGCCTCAAGATGGGTTGCCTGCTCGCCGTAGCGCGCGGCAGCGCCGAGCCGCCGCGCTTCATCATCCTCGAATACCGGGGCGGCCGGCGCGGCGCGGCGCCGCTGGTGCTGGTGGGCAAGGGCATCACCTTCGACAGCGGCGGCATTTCGATCAAAGACGCCAACGCCATGGACGAGATGAAATTCGACATGTGCGGCGCCGCCACCGTGCTGGCGGCGCTCGACCTCGCGGCCCGCCTCAAGCTGCGCCTCAACGTGGTCGGGCTGGTCGCCACCTGCGAGAACATGCCGGGCGGCCGGGCCGTCAAACCCGGCGACATCGTCACCAGTGCCGCCGGGCAGACCGTGGAGATCCTCAACACCGACGCCGAGGGCCGCCTGATCCTGTGCGACGCGCTCAACTATGCGCGCCGCTTCCAGCCGGCCGCCGTCATCGACATTGCGACGCTGACCGGGGCGTGCGTGGTCGCACTCGGCGCCCATCATACGGGGATCATGGGCAATGACGACGAGCTGGCGCAGGAGCTGGTCGACGCCGGCCGGCGCTCCGACGATCGCGCCTGGCAGCTGCCGCTGACGCCGGAATATGGCGAGCAGCTCAAGACCAATTTCGCCGACGTCGCCAACGTCGCCGGCCGCGAAGGCGGCGCGATCACGGCCGCGGCCTTCCTGGGGCGCTTCACCAAGGGAATGAAGTGGGCGCATATGGACATCGCGGGAACCGCCTGGCTGTCGGGCGCGGCCAAGAGCGCCACCGGGCGTCCGCTCGGGCTGCTGGCCGATTTTCTGATCCAGCGCGCCCGCGGCTAAGTCAGCGCAAGGCCAGTGCGTGGAGCGCGCGGATTTCTACGTGCTGGAAGGCACCGACTCCCGGCAACGCTGGCGCTTCGCCTGCCAGGAAATCGAGAAGGCCTTCCTGGCCGAAGAGCGGGTCCTGGTGTGGCTCGACAACGACGCCGACCTCGCCGCCTTCGACGACCTGCTGTGGACCTTCGCCGATCGCAGCTTCATTCCCCACGAGCCGCTGGGCGCTGATTCGGACTGGGACGAGACGCCGGTGCTGCTGAGCGCCGGCCGCGAGCCGCCCGCCGCCCCGCAGGTCATCGTCAACCTCGCCGCCGCCGCCCCGCCCGGCCTGGAACGCGTGACCCGCGTCGTCGAGATCGTCGATGCCGACGCCGCGCGGCGCCTGAGCGGGCGGGCGCGTTTCAAGCACTACCGCGCGCTGGGCGTGGAGCCGGTGACGCACAAGCCCGGCGCGCCGGGCGCGTAACGCCATGGACAAGACCTACTCGCCGGCCGACATCGAGCAACGCTGGTACGCCCAATGGGAAGCGAGCGGCGCGTTCGCGCCGCGCGCCGATGAGCGCGCCCTGCCCTATTGCATCATGATCCCGCCGCCGAACGTGACCGGCACGCTCCACATGGGCCACGCCTTCCAGGACACCATCATGGACGCGCTCACGCGCTACCACCGCATGCGTGGCGAGGCCGCGCTCTGGCAGCCGGGCACCGACCATGCGGGCATCGCCACGCAGATGCTGGTGGAGAGGCAGCTCAACGCCGAGGGCCTGCGGCGCACCGAGCTCGGCCGCGAGCAGTTCATCGAGCGCGTGTGGCAGTGGAAACGGCAGTCGGGCGGCAGCATCGCCCAGCAGCTGCGGCGCCTGGGGGCATCGGTCGACTGGTCACGTGACCGCTTCACGATGGATCCGGGCCTGTCGGCGGCGGTCACCGAGGTGTTCGTGCGCCTGCACGAGGAAGGACTGATCTATCGCGGCAAACGCCTGGTCAACTGGGACCCGGTGCTGCTGACCGCGCTGTCCGACCTCGAAGTGCTGAGCGAGGAGGAATCCGGATCACTGTGGTACCTGCGCTATCCGCTGAGCGACGGGAGCGGTGCGCTGGTGGTGGCCACCACCCGGCCCGAGACCATGATCGGCGACACCGCGGTGGCCGTGCACCCGCAGGACGAGCGCTACCGGGCGCTGCTCGGCCGGACCATACGGCTCCCGCTGGTCGGTCGCGAGATCCCGATCATCGCCGACGATTACGTCGATCCGGCCTTCGGCACGGGCTGCGTCAAGATCACGCCCGCGCACGATTTCAACGATTACGCGCTCGGCCTGCGCCATTCGCTGCCCCTGATCAACGTGCTGACCCCGAACGCACAGCTCAACGATGCGGCCCCCGCGGACTTACGTGGGCTCGACCGGTTCGTGGCGCGCGCGCGCATCGTCGAGCAGCTCAGCGCCGCGGGCCTGGTCGAGCGCATCGAGGCGCACAAGATCATGGTGCCGCGGGGCGACCGGAGCGGCGCGGTGGTCGAGCCGTACCTGACCGACCAGTGGTACGTGCGCGTGCAGCCGCTGGCGGTGCCGGCGATTGCCGCGGTCGAATCCGGCCGCATCCGCTTCGTGCCGGCCCACTGGGACAAGACCTACTTTCAGTGGATGCACAACATCCAGGACTGGTGCATCAGCCGCCAGCTGTGGTGGGGGCATCGGATCCCGGCCTGGTACGACGCAGACGGCAACATCTTCGTGGCGCGCGATGCCGCGGGCGCCACCGCCAAGGCGCGCGCCCACCACGGCCGCGAGGTGGCGCTGCGGCAGGACGAGGACGTGCTCGACACCTGGTTCTCCTCGGCGCTCTGGCCATTCTCCACGCTCGGCTGGCCCGAGCCTACCGCCGCGCTGGCGCGCTTCTACCCCAGCAACGTGCTGGTGACCGGCTTCGACATCATCTTCTTCTGGGTCGCGCGCATGATCATGATGGGCCTCAAGTTCATGGGCGAGGTGCCGTTCCGCGAGGTGTACGTGCACGGGCTGATACGCGACGCCGAAGGCCAGAAGATGTCGAAGTCGAAGGGCAACGTCATCGACCCGCTCGACATCGTCGATGGCATCGGCCTGGAACCGCTGGTCGCCAAGCGCACCGGCGGGCTGCTGCAGCCGCACCTTGCCGCGGGGATCGAGGCCGCGACCCGCAAGCAGTACCCCGAGGGCATCGCCGCCTACGGCACCGACGCGCTGCGCTTCACCTTCGCCTCGCTGGCCACGCACAGCCGCGACATCCGCTTCGACATGCAGCGCGTGGCCGGGTATCGCAATTTCTGCAACAAGCTGTGGAACGCGGCGCGCTTCGTCATGATGACGCACCGAGCCCTCCGGCGCTGCGGATCACGACGGCGCGGTGGAACTGTCGGCCGCGGACCGCTGGATCCGCTCGCGCCTGGGCAGCGCGATCGGCACCGTCGATGGCGCCTTTGACGATTACCGTTTCGATTTCGCCGCCGCCGCGCTCTATGACTTCACCTGGCACGAATACTGCGACTGGTACCTGGAGCTGTCCAAGCCGGTGCTGCAGGACGCCGGCGTCGCCCCGCCCCTGCGCCGCGGCGCGCGCAGCACCCTGCTGGCGGTGCTCGAGGCGCTGTTGCGCGCGCTGCACCCGCTGATGCCCTTCATCACCGAAGAGATCTGGCAGCGCGTCGCGCCGCTGGTGCCCGGAGCGCACAGCTGCGCAACCATCATGCTCGCGCCGTGGCCCGAGGCCAGCGGCTTTGCCGCCGATGCCGCGGCCGAGCAGGAGATCGAATGGCTGAAGCGCGTGGTGCTGGGCGTGCGCCAGATTCGCGGCGAAATGGACATCAGCCCGGCGCGCCGGCTCCCGCTGCTGCTGCACAACGCGAGCGGCGCGGACCTCGCCCTGGCGCAGCGCCACCAGGCCTTGCTGATGCGGCTCGCCGGCGTGGAGCCGCCGCAGGCGCTGGCCCCGGGCACCAAGCCCCCGCCGGCCGCCGCCGCACTGGTCGGTGAGCTGAGCCTGCTGGTGCCGATGGCCGGTCTCATCGATCCGGCGGCCGAACTCGCGCGCCTGGGCAAGAAGCTCAAGAAGACCACCGAGGAGATCACCCGCGCCCGGGCCAAGCTCGGCAACGACAATTTCGTGCGCAGCGCGCCGGCGGCGGTCGTGGCGCAGGAGCGCGAGCGGCTGGCCTCCTTCGAGCAGGCCCTGTCGGGACTCGATCGCCAGCTCGCACAGGTGCGCGCGCTGCAGTCATGAGCCGCCTGGGCGACGCGCTGGCCGCCATCGAGCGGGTCGTGCTCGGCAAGCCGGCGCAGATGCGCCTGTGCCTCGCCTGCCTGCTCGCGCGCGGACACCTGCTGATCGAGGACGTGCCCGGCGTGGGCAAGACCACGCTCGCCCATACCCTGGCGCACGTGCTGGGCCTCGAATGGCGGCGCCTGCAATTTACCAGCGACCTGCTGCCGGCCGACGTCGTCGGCGTGTCGGTGTTTGATCGGGCCACGCAGCAGTTCCAATTCCGGCCCGGGCCGGTGTTCACGCAGCTCCTGCTCGCCGATGAGATCAATCGCGCCAGTCCCAAGGCGCAGAGCGCGCTGCTCGAGGCGATGGAGGAGCGCCAGGTGAGCATCGACGGGGTGACCCACCCGCTGCCGGAGCCGTTCTTCGTGGTCGCCACGCAAAATCCGCACGAACAGCTGGGCACCTTTGGACTGCCGGAGTCGCAGCTCGACCGGTTTCTGATGCGCGTCACCCTCGGCTATCCCGACCGCCAGTCGGAGCGGGCCTTGCTCCTGTCCGGCGAGCGCCACGAGCTGCTGGAGGCCACGACCGCCGTGCTCTCGCCCCCCGAGCTGCTGGCGGCACAGCGCGCGGTGCGCGCGGTGTATGTCAGCGCCGCGCTGCTCGATTACGTGCAGGCCCTGGTGGCGCACTCGCGCGCGGCCTTTGCGCTGGGGCTCTCGCCGCGCGCGGCTCAGGGACTGGTGCGCGCCGCGCAGGGCTGGGCGCTGCTGGCCAACGAGCGCGCGGTGCTGCCCGAGCACGTGCAGGCGGTGCTGCCCTCGGTCGCCGCGCACCGCCTCGAAGTGCGCGACGGCACCGTCAGCGCGGGCGGCGCGCAACTCGCCGATACGCTGCTCACCGCCGTAGCCGTGCCGGTGTAGGTGCCGCTCGCCGTGTTCGCCGCGCTGCGCCTCCGCACCGCCGAGCGCATCGCGCGCTGGGCACGCAAGCGCCAGGGAGAGGACGCGCTCCCGCTCCAGTTGCGCGCACGGCGCCTGTACATCCTGCCGACCCGCGCCGGCTACACCGCCGGCGCGCTGCTGTTCGTGATGCTGATCGCCGGGCTCAACTACTCCAACAGCCTGGCACTGCTCCTGACCTTCGTGCTGGTGGGCTTTGTGCTGGTCGGCATGCACGAGTGCCAGCGCACCCTGCAGGGGCTCGAGCTGGTGCGCGCGCAGGCGAGCGATGGTTACGCCGGCGCCGCAGCCACGCTCGAGCTGTGCCTCGCGAACGGCGCGCGCGCCCCGCGACGGGCACTGTCGCTGCGCGCGCCGCCGGCCGCGGCCATTTACTTCGACCTGGCCGCGGGCGCGCAGCTGAGTGTGCAACTTACGCATCGCTGCGCGCGGCGCGGGCGGCACCGGGTGGAACGGCTCGAGCTCGCCAGCACCGCCCCGTTCGGCCTGTTCCGTTGCTGGACCTGGCTGCACCTGCCCCTGGAGGTCATCGTCTACCCGCAGCCGCTCGGCGCGCGCCCGTTGCCGCCGGCGGCGGCCGGACCCGTGGCCCGGTTCGCGAGCAGTGCGGCGGCCGGAGAGGACGAGTGGGCGAGCCTGCGCGCGTACCAGCCCGGTGACAGCCCGCGCAGCATCGCCTGGAAGACCGTAGCGCGCGGCGGCCCGCTCATGGTCGGCCAGTACGCCGGCGCCGCCGGGAGCGACTATCGCCTGAGCTTTGCCGGACTGGATTCGCTCGACCTGGAGGCGCGCCTGAGCCAGCTGTGCGCCTGGGCGGACGAATGCGCACGGAGCGGCGCCGCCTGCGGGCTCGACCTGCCCGAGGCGCAGGTACCGCTGGGCCGCGGCGCGCAGCACCGGACCCAGCTGCTGCGCGCGCTCGCGCTCTACGGGAGAGGCTCCCCATGAGCGAGCCCGCCCCGGCCCGCTCCGCCACCGCGCTGGCGGTGGCGGCCCTGCTGATCACGGCGGCGGTGAACTGGCACCATCTGGCCTGGTGGTGCCTGCCCTTGCTGGTGCTGGCCGCTGCCTGGCACGCGCGCGCCGCCCTGCGCGGCCACGCGCTGCCGGGACGCGCGGCGCGCGTCGGACTGGCGCTCATCATCACCTGCGGGGTGTTGCTCAGCTACCGCACGCTCAATGGCCTGTCCGCCGGCGCGAGCCTGCTCGCGGCGATGTCGGCCGCGAAGCTCTTCGAGGCGCGCACGCGGCGCGACTGGCTGGTGCTCAACGGCGCGACGCTGTTTCTGCTGCTGGCCGCCTGCCTGGATCGTGAGCAGCTGTGGCGCCTGCCGGTGTACGCCCTGTGCCTGTGGCTGAGCGCCAGCTCGCTGCGCGGCCTGGGCGGGGGCGCGCCGCTGCCGGCCGGCACGCTGCTGCTCGAATCGGCGCGCCAGCTGGCGTACGCCGCGCCGCTGGCTGCGGTGCTGTTCCTGTTCTTTCCGAGATTGCCCGGCGCGTTCTGGGCGCTGCCCGGCGACAGCGCCGCGGTGACGGGCCTGAGCGATGAGATGACCCCGGGGGACATCGCGCGCCTGGTCGAGTCCGACGAGCCGGCGCTGCGCGTGCGCTTCGCCGGCGCCCTGCCCCCGGCGCGCGAGCGCTACTGGCGCGGCCCGGTCCTGCACGACTTCGACGGCGCCACCTGGCGCCGGCACCGGACCGCCTACGCGACCGCCAGCGCGCTGGAACTGCGCGGGCCCGTCTATCGCTACAGCGCGACCATCGAGGCCAACACCCACGGCACGGTGATTGCGCTGGAAATGAGCAGCCCGCCGGACAGTCCCGGAGTCCTGTACACAGACGACTTCCAGCTGCTCTCGCACCGGCCGACCAACCAGGCCCAGAGCTACGAGCTCAGCGCCTACCCGTTGGCCGCCCGGACCGCAGAACTCAGCAGCGCCATGCGCGAGCTCGACCTGGCGCTGCCTCCCGATCGCAATCCCCGCGCCCGCGAGCTGGCGCTGCGGCTGCGCGCCGCGGCGGGCGAGGACGGCGCGTACGTCGCGGCGGTGCTCGGCTACTTCAGGCGCGGCGGCTTCGAGTACACGCTCACCCCCCAGCGCCTGGGCCGCGACTCGATCGACGAACTGCTGTTTTCGACCCGCCAGGGCTTCTGCGGCCATTACGCCGCGGCCTTCGTCGACCTGATGCGTGCGGGCGGCGTGCCCGCGCGGGTGGTCACCGGCTACCAGGGCGGCGAATGGAACCCGATCGGCCACTACCTCATCGTGCGCCAGTCCGACGCACACGCCTGGGCGGAAGTGTGGCTCCCGGGTCGCGGCTGGCTGCGGGCCGATCCCACCGCCGTGGTCTCCCCGCAGCGCCTGAGCCGCGAACTGCTGGCGTTCGAGGACGATACCGGCCGCGAGGGCGAGCGGCTGCGGGGGAGCGCGCGCTGGCTGACGACGATGCTGCAGAGCTGGGACGCGCTCAATGCCTGGTGGCAGGACGACGTCGTCGGCTTCAACCTCGCGCGCCAGCTCAAGGTGGCCGACTGGCTGGGATTCGGCGATCGCGACTGGCAGACGCTGGCCGTCGCACTGGGCGCGGGCATGGCGGCGTGGCTGGCGTGGATCGGCTGGTCGCTGCGCCGCATCGCCGGCGGCTTGCGACCGGACGCCCTGGCGCGCGCCTGGCGTCGCATCGACCTGCGCCTGGCGCGCGCCGGACAACCGCGCGCGGCGCATGAAGGGGTGCTCGCGTATTGCGAACGCCTGGCAGGCACGCACCCGGCGCTGGCCGCGGCCGTGGCGCCGCTGGCCCGCCAGTACGCGCGGCTCCGGTTCGGCCCGCCCGCGGCTTCGGGCGAAGTGGAGCAATTCGCGCGATCGGCACGACGCTTCGGCCGGGGGAAGCTGGGCTGAGTGCGGCGCGGCGCGCCTCAGGAGTGGCAGGCATGGGCCAGGGGTGCCACGGCCGCCAGGAGCGCTCGCCTAGACCGGATCACCCCAGCTGCGCACCCGGCCGGTGTCCAGGTGTACGAAGTCCGACACGCGATAGAACCCCACGCCGCCGCCCGACTGCTGCAGCGCCAGGCGCGCCAGTCGCTCGGTAGCCACGCCCGACAAGCGCACGTCGATGGCGCGCCCGTCCATGTGCAGGCTGTGCTCGGCCACGCCGCTGGAGCGTTCGCGCAGCGCGGCGTTGGTGGCCGGGGAGCGGTAGCCGGAGATCACCTGAAAGGGCTCGGACCCGCCGGCCACGGACTGCAGCAGATACAGCCGGTCAAGCACCGCAGGATCAATGGGATACACGGCATCGTTCCTGAAGTCTCGCAGCAGCACATTGACCTGCTGCAGCACGGCGCTGCTGTAGGCGCCCTCCTGATAGTACGCGGCGCTCAGTTGCTCGCCGGTGTGCGTGTGCACGAACGAGAGCGTGCGGCGCTCGCCGGCGGCGGCGCGCAGCGTGCGGGTGGCCGCCAGTCCCAAGCCGACGGCCGTCAGCTTTTGTAAAAAGCCGCGCCGGTCCAGCGCCACGCCCCGGGGCAAGTTCGCATTCCTGAACATCGCGGTAAGCTGCCACAAAAGCCGCCGCGACGCACCTTACGGCTGCGAAATCTGCGCCGCGCCGCACGGGTCTAGACGATCAGCAGCGCGCGAAAATCATTGACGTTGGTGCGCGTCGGTCCGGTCAGCACCAGATCGCCCAGGGCCGCAAACAGCGGATAGGCGTCGTTCGCCTCCAGCGCGGCGCGCGGGTCGAGTCCGAGCGCGTGCGCGCGCGCGAGCGAGTCGGGGCCGGCCTGCGCTCCGGCGTTGTCTTCGGTGCCGTCGATGCCGTCCGTGTCGGCCGCCAGTACGTACACACCCGCGAGCCCCTGGAGCGCCAGCATCGCCCCGAGCAGGTATTCGGCGTTGCGCCCACCGCGTCCGCCGTGGCGCACGGTGACCGTCGTCTCTCCCCCCGACAGCAGTACGCAGGGCGGCTCCGGGGATTCCTGCCGGCTCGCGATCTGTCGCGCGAGTTGCGCATGCGCCCGGCCGAGCTCGCGTGCCTCGCCCTGGAGACTGTCGCCCAGAATCCGCGCCGCCACGCCCTGGGTGCGGGCCCACTGCGCCGCCGCCTCGAGCGCCAGGCGCGGCGAGGCAATGATGCGTTGCGAGACGCGCGCCAGGCGCGGATCGCCCGGCTTGACCGTTTCATCGTGGCCGCTTTCCAGGAAGGCACGCACCCGCGGCGGCGCCTCGATGCCGTAGCGCTCAAGAACCCGCAGCGCGTCGGCGCAGCGGCTGGGATCCGCGGCGGTCGGCCCGGAGGCGATCGTCGCCGGGTCATCGCCGGGCACGTCCGAGATCAGCAAGCTGACGACCCGCGCCGGCGCGCAGCGCGCGGCGAGCCGCCCGCCCTGGAGCTGCGAGAGGTGCCGGCGCACGCAGTTCATCTCGTCGATGTTCGCGCCGCAGCCGAGCAGCGCGCGGCTGAGCTGCTGCAGGTCCGCGAGCGTGACGCCGACCGGCGGCAGCGCCAGCAACGCCGAGCCGCCGCCCGAGAACAGGCCCAGCACCAAATCATCGGGCTGCAGGTCGCGCAGCAGCGCCGCAATGCGCCCCGCCCCCTCTACGCCGCGCGCGTCGGGTACCGGGTGACCGGCCTCGATCACGGTGATCGTGCGCGTCGGCAACCCGTGCCCGTAGCGCGTGATGACCACGCCCTCGAGGGCTTGGGACCATTCGGCCTCGACGGCGCGGGCCATGGCCGCGGCCGCCTTGCCGGCGCCGACCACCACGGTCCGGCCACGAGGACGCTCGGGGAGCGCGGTGGCGAGGCGGCGCGCCGGATCGGCCGCCGCGACGGCGACGTCGAACAGCTCTCGCAACAGGGCCGGTCCTGCGGACATGGAAAATCCCGGTTCGTCTATGATGAGACTCGGGCGATCTTAGCGGCGAACGGCGCCCGACGCTCGCCAAGGGGGCGCTCGCGGGAGTCCGAGCTGACACATGCGCACGGTATTTCTTGACAAGGACTCGTTGCCGGTCAGCTTCCGGCCCCCGCGCTGCGCGACGCCCTACGTGGAGCACGCCGAAACCTCGCCGCAGGACGTGGTGCGGCGGCTGATCGGTGCGACGATCGCCATCGTCAACAAGGTGCCGATCGGCGCCGCGCCGCTGGCGCGGCTGCCGGACCTGCGCCTGATCGCGCTCGCGGCCACCGGCTACGACTGCATCGACGTCGGTTATTGCCGCGAGCACGGCATCGCCGTCACCAACGTCCGCAACTACGCGATGCACGCCGTACCGGAGCATGTCTTTGCGTTGCTGTTGGCACTGCGGCGCAATCTCGCCAGCTATGCAGCGCTTGCCGAGGGGGGCGAGTGGCAGCGTTCGAGCCAATTCTGCGCCTACGGCCCGCCGATTCGCGACCTGCACGGCTCGGTGCTGGGGATCGTGGGGAGCGGCTCGATCGGTCGCGCCACCGCAGCCCTGGGCGCCGGCTTCGGGATGCGCGTGGTCTATGCGGCGAGCCCCTCCCAGCCGGCCGGCCAGGACGGCCGGGTAGCCCTGCGTGAGTTGCTGGCCGAGGCCGACGTGCTGTCCTTGCATTGCCCGCTGACGGCGGCGAGCCGCGGCATGATCGGCAGCGCCGAATTGCGCGCGATGAAGCCCACCGCCATCCTCATCAACACCGCTCGCGGCGGCCTGGTCGATGAGGCGGCGCTCGCCCAGGCTCTGCGTGGCGGCTGGATCGGCGGTGCGGGCTTTGACGTGCTGAGCGTGGAGCCGCCGGTCGAGGGCAATGTGCTGCTCTCGCTCCGGCAACCCAACTTCATTCTGACTCCGCACGTCGCCTGGGCGTCCGACGAGGCGATGCGGATCCTCGCCGATCAGCTGACCGACACCATCGATGCCTGGGCCGAGGGTGCGCCTCGAAACCTGGTGACGTGAGCGGTGCGCTAGTGCGCCTGCTCCGGCACGCGCACCCGCCACAACAGCAGCGCGCCGCCGGCAAACAGCACCATGAGCGACGATATGCCGACGCGCGAGCTGCCGCTGAGCGTCGCCATGACGCCCACCAGGACCGGCCCCAGGACCGCAGCGAACTTGCCGAGCATGTTGTAGAAGCCAAAATACTCGCCGGAACGCTCGCGTGGAATCAGATGCGAATACAGTGAGCGCGACAGGGACTGGACGCCGCCCTGCACGGTGCCCACCAGCACGGCCATCGCATAGAACTGCCAGGTGAACTGCAGGAACAGGGCCCAGATGCTCACGAACACGAACACCGCCAGCCCGATCAGGATGGCGGGCCGCGCGCCGATCCGATCCCCGAGCCTGCCAAAGACCAGGGCCGATGGAAAGGATATGAACTGCACCAGCAGCAAGGCCTGAATGAGCGACGATGTGGGCAGGCCCAGCTTGCTGCCAAAATCAACCGCCATCTGCTGCAGCGTGCCGATGCCGTCGATGTACAGCCAGTAGGCAATCAGGAAGCCGCGCACGGTCCGGTCGGAGAGCACCTTGCGGATGGTGCCCCACAACTCGGCCCATCCCGGCGCCTCCGCGGTCGGCGCCGCTTCCGTGACGTGGCGAAACAGCGGCACGGTGAACAAGGCCCACCAGATGGCCACGTCAAGAAAAGCCAGCCGCGTCGCCGCAACGCCGTCGCGCAGCCCGAACCAGCCCGGGTGCAAGGCGAGCAGCACGTTGATCAGCAGCAGCAGGCCGCCGCCCAGATAACCAGCCGCAAATCCGTAGGCCGACACCCGATGCGCCTCCGCTGGCGTTGCGACCTGCACGATCAGGGCGTCCTGGAAGGATGAGCCCGCAAAGAAGCCGACCGACGCCACGGCAAACACCGGCAACGCCCATTGCCATTCGCCGCGGCCGATCACGGCCAGCATTGCCGTGGCGGCGACACCGATGCAGGTAAAGATGCCCAACCACAGCTTCTTCTGCCCGCGCCGGTCGGCATAGGCACCCAGCCACGGCGCCAGCAGCATCACCACCAGACTCGCGCTGGAATTGGCAAGCCCCAGGTAGAGCGTGGAGCGCGTGGCTGGAAGCTCCGCCGCCCAGTACTTGCCCAGGAAGATCGGAAAAAAGCCGACCAGCACCGTGGTTACAAATCCGTGATTGGCCCAGGCGGTCAGCGCCCAAGCGCGGCGCGCGCGCACGCGGGCCACTTCATCGCGCGAGCGATGTTTAGGCGGCGGCATCGGCGAGGTGATCACGGGTCTCACTGAAGCGGATGTCCGGCCAGCGCTCCTGGGTGAGCTGCAGATTGACGCGCGAAGGCGCCAGAAACACCAGTGCGCCGCTGTGGTCGCGCGCCAGGTGGTCAAACGCCTTGGCCTGGAACTCCTCGAGCTTGGCGGCGCTGGCCGCGCTCACCCAGCGCGCGGTGTGCACGTTGATGTTCTCGAACACGCACTGCACAGCGTACTCGTCGGCCAACCTGAAGGCCACCACCTCAAATTGCAGCTGGCCGACGGCGCCGAGGATCATGTCGGCGTTGCGCAGCGGCCGGAACAGCTGCGTGGCGCCCTCCTCGCACAGCTGCGCCAGTCCCTTGGCGAGCGCCTTCATGCGCAGCGGATCCTTGAGCACGGCGCGGCGGAACAATTCGGGCGCGAAATCGGGAATCCCGGTGTAGACCAGCGCCTCGCCCTCGCTGAAGGAATCACCGATGTTGATGGTGCCGTGGTTGTGCAGGCCGATGATGTCGCCCGCGTACGCCTCGTCGGCCTGGGCGCGGTCGGCCGCCATGAAGGTCAGTGCGTCGGCAATCCGCACCTCCTTGCGCAGGCGGGTGTGGAAGATGCGCATGCCGCGCTGGTAGCGGCCCGAGCACAGCCGCATGAACGCAATGCGGTCGCGGTGACCCGGATCCATGTTGGCCTGGATCTTGAACACAAAGCCGGTCAGCGCCGGCTCCAGCGGCTCGACAGAGCGGGCGCGCGTGGCACGCGCCAGCGGTGGCGGAGCATGCTCCACGAACGCGCGCAGCAGTTCCTCCACGCCGAAGTTGCTGATTGCCGAACCGAAGAACACCGGCGTCTGCTGGCCGGCGCGGTAGGCCTGCCGGTCGAAGGGCACCGTCGCACCGCGCACCAGCTCGACCTCCGCGGTGTAGGCCTCGGCGCTCTCGCCCAGCAGCTCGCGTGCCTGCGCGGAGCCGAGGCCCTCGATCACGCGGTTGCCGCCGACGCGCCCCCGCTCGCCCGCCTCGTAGACGTAGATGCGGTCCTCCAGCAGGTGGTAGATGCCGACCAGCTCGCGTCCCATGCCGATGGGCCAGGTCACCGGCGTGGGGTGGATCTTGAGCACCGCCTCGATTTCATCGAGCAGCTCGATCGGCGCACGCCCGTCGCGATCGAGCTTGTTCACGAAGGTCATGATCGGCGTGTCCCGCAGCCGGCACACGTCCATCAGCCGCACCGTGCGCTGCTCGACGCCCTTGGCGCAGTCGATGACCATCAGCGCCGAATCCACCGCGGTCAGCGTGCGATAGGTATCCTCGGAGAAGTCCTCGTGGCCCGGGGTATCGAGCAGGTTGACGATGCAATCGCGGTACGGGAACTGCATGACGGAGCTCGTGATCGAGATGCCGCGTTGCTGTTCCAGGCGCATCCAGTCGGAGGTGGCATGGCGGGCGGCCTTGCGGCCCTTGACGGTGCCGGCCATCTGGATGGCGCCGCCAAACAGCAGCAGCTTCTCGGTCAGCGTGGTCTTGCCGGCGTCGGGGTGCGAAATGATCGCAAAGGTGCGCCGGCGCAGGATCTCCTGATCGAGTGTATTCATGGTCGCGGGTGGCTGGAATTGCGGGCGGATCAGGCCGGACCGATGCCGCGGCGCATGACCAGCGCGTCTTCCCGGCCGCTGGCCGACTGGTAATAGCCCTGGCGCAGGCCCGACTGGCGGAATCCCATGGTTTCGTACAGGCGTATCGCCGCGGTGTTGGCCGGGCGCACCTCCAGAAACACCACCGTGGCGCCGGAGCGGGCGGCCAGCTCCAGCAGGTTGGCCAACAGCGCGCGGCCAAATCCGCGGTTGCGGAATTCCTCGCGCACGCACACATTCAGCAGATGCGCCTCGCCGGCGCCGCTGGCAATGATGCCGTAGCCGATCACCAGGTAATCGAGTTCAAGAATCGTGCAGTGGTAGCCGACCCGCAGGCAGTCGCTGAATATCCCCGCGGTCCAGGGAAACGGATACACGCTGCGCTCGATCTCCACGACCGCCGCCAGATCCGCCTCGGTCATGGCCCGCAGTTGCATTTGCGGCAGACCGGTTGCCTCGCTCGTCGCCACCATCGCTCAGGCGCCGCGCGGCCGCGCGCGCAGCCGCGCCAGCTCCGTGCGCACCAGGCGCAGGTCGTTCCACGACTTGCGCTTCTCGGTCGGGCTGCGCAGCAGATAGGCGGGATGATAGGTCACGATCAGCGGCGTGCCCTGCGGCCCGTAGCGGTGCACGCTGCCGCGGAGCTTGCCGATCGGCGTATCGGTGGCCAGCAGGTTCTGGGCGGCGATGCGTCCCACCGCCAGCAGCAGGCGCGGGCCCAGCAGCGCGATCTGGCGTTGCAGGTAGGGCTGGCAGCAGCGGACTTCCTCGGGCGCCGGATCGCGATTGCCGGGCGGGCGGCACTTGAGCAGATTCGCGATGTACACCGTTTCCCGGGGCGTGCCGGTGGCCCGCAGCATCGAATTCAGCAGTTGCCCCGCGCGGCCGACGAAGGGTTCGCCCTGCCGGTCCTCGTCGGCACCGGGGGCCTCGCCGATCACCAGCAGCTCGGCGTGCCGGTTGCCCACGCCGAATACGGTCTGGGTGCGGGTGGTGTGCAGCCCGCACAGCACGCAACCCCTCACCTCGGCGGCGAGCTCGTCCCAGTCGCGGGTGCTGTCCACCGCGGTACTCACCGGCGCGGCGCTCGGCGCCGGTGCGCGCAGCACCGGGGCGCTCGGCACTTGAGGAGCGCTCGCCACCGGGGCGCCCGCCGGCGGGCTGCGCCGCACCCACCGCTCGACGCCCAACGCCTGCAGGTACTGCCCGTGACGAGCCATGTCGCGCGCCATGTTCAGGCCCCGGCGCGGTCGGCGCGCTGCCGGCGGCGCAAGCGCCGCCAGGCCCAGGCGAGGGGCGGCCAGAGCGCGTAGCTGCCGAAACACAGCAGCAGGGCGCGCGAGGGGTCGCCGGCAATGACCACAAAGACCAGCACGACCACCACCAGCCACACGAACCGCACCGGCTTGCGCAGGTCGAAGTTCTTGAAGCTCGGGTAGCTGAAGGGGCTGACCATGAGCGCGCCGGCCAGCGCCGTGACCGTAAAGGCGATGATCAGCCCGGGCAAACCGGGGGCGCGCCATTCGGTGGAAGCCCAGATAAATCCCGACACCACCGCGGCGGCCGACGGACTGGGCAGTCCCTCGAAGTAGCGCTTGTCGGCCGTGCCCACGCGGGTGTTGAAGCGCGCCAGGCGCAGCGCGGCCATCACGGCATAAAAGAATGCCGCAAGCCACCCGAGCCGGCCCCAGGTGCGTCCATATTCGGCAATGCGGGCCACGCCCCACTGGTAGGACACCAGCGCCGGGGCGACGCCAAAGGCCACCATGTCGGCGAGGCTGTCGTACTCCTTCCCAAAGGCGCTCTCGGTGTGGGTCAGGCGGGCGACGCGTCCGTCGAGCCCGTCAAACAGCATGGCCACGAACACGGCGATGCCGGCGCGCTCGAAGTTACCGTCGATCGCGGCAATGATGGCGTAGAAACCGGAGAACAGCGATCCCGTGGTCAGCAGGTTCGGCAGCAGGTAAATAGCCCGCCGCCGCGGCACCGCCACCGGGTCCGGAGCTTGATATTCCATGTACGGGGCATGATAGGTGGCCGCCTTGGCCGCGTCCAACCCGCGCCGCCGCGCGGCCTTCTGCTAGCATTGTTCGCCTTTGCCCTGTAGAGCGCGGTGAGCATGCGACTGTCCCAGTACCCGATCAACACCACCAAGGAAGCGCCGGCCGAGGCCGAGGTGCTGAGCCACCAGCTGATGCTGCGGGCCGGGATGATCCGCCGGATCGCCGCCGGCATATACAGCTGGCTGCCGCTGGGGCTGCGGGTGATGCGCAAGGTCGAGCAGATCGTGCGCGAGGAGATGGACCGCGCCGGGGCCTTCGAGATGCTCATGCCCGCGGTCCAGCCCGCCGAGCTGTGGCAGGAGTCCGGCCGCTGGTCCGCGTACGGGCCCGAACTGCTGCGGCTCAAGGACCGGCACGAGCGCGAGTTCGTGGTCGGCCCCACGCACGAGGAAGTGATCACCGACATCGCCCGGCGGGAACTGCACAGCTACCGGCAGCTGCCCGTCAACTTCTACCAGATCCAGACCAAGTTCCGCGACGAGGTGCGGCCGCGTTTCGGCGTCATGCGCGCGCGCGAGTTCATCATGAAGGATGCCTACTCCTTCCACGCCGATGAGGCCTCCATGGCGCAGGGCTACGCGCTCATGCGCGGCGCCTACCAGCGCATCTTCACGCGCCTGGGCCTGCAGTTCCGCTCGGTGCAGGCCGACAGCGGCGCGATCGGTGGCAGCGCCTCGGAGGAATTCCAGGTGCTGGCCGAGTCCGGCGAGGACGCCATCGCGGTCAGCGACGGGGACGAGTTCGCCGCCAATCTGGAACTGGCGCCGGCCGCCCCGCCCACCGCGGCGCGCGCCGCGCCCAGCCAGCCGTGCGAGGAAGTGGCCACGCCCGACATGAAGACGATCGCCGCCGTCAGCGCCTTCCTGGCCATCCCGCGCGAGCGCTGCCTCAAGACCCTGCTGGTCGAGAGCACGACCGGTGGCGCGGTCGCCCTGGTGCTGCGTGGTGATCACGAGCTCAACGCCCTCAAGGCGCAGAAGATTCCGGGAGTGGCCACGCCGCTGCGCATGGCCAGCGCGGCGGCAGTGCTCAGCGCCAGCGGGAGCGAGCCCGGATACGTGGGGCCGCGCGGGCTCAAGTGCCCGGTCTACGCCGACCACATGGCCCTCCATGCCGCCGATTTTGTGTGCGGCGCCAACGCCCCGGACCGGCACCTGCGGGGGGTGAACTGGGGGCGCGACCTGCCCGAACCCCCGGGGGCTGACCTGCGCAACGCGGTCACGGGCGATGCCAGCCCCAGCGGCAAGGGCAAGCTGCAGATTGTGCGGGGCATCGAGGTCGGTCACATATTCAAGCTCGGCCGCAAGTACAGCGAGGCCATGAAGGCCACCGTACTCGACGAATCGGGCCAGTCGGTGACCATGCTGATGGGCTGTTATGGCATCGGTGTGACGCGCATCGTAGCGGCGGCAATCGAACAGAATCACGATGACCGTGGCATTATCTGGCCCGATCCGCTGGCGCCCTACCATGTGGTACTCATTCCCCTCAATCTGCAGAAGTCCGACCGGGTGCGGGGCGCCGCCGATGCGCTCTACGCGGCCCTCGGCGCCGCCGGCATCGAGGTGCTCTACGACGATCGCGACGCGCGCCCCGGCGTCAAGTTCGCCGACGCGGAACTGCTCGGCATTCCGCACCGTCTGGTGCTGGGCGAGCGCGGCCTGGAGGCCGGCACCTGCGAGTACCGGCAGCGCCGCGCCACGGAAAACCAGGATGTACCGCTTGAATCGGTCGTCGCGTTCGTCAAGGACCAGCTCAGGATCTAGGGCGGCCGCGACGCTGCTGACCGCCTGTGCCTGGGCGGGGGCCGCGGCCGCCGGCGGTACGCTCGAGTCCGACGCGCAGCGCGACCCGGAACTGCGCGCCGTGGTGCAGCAGGCGCTCCAGTCCACCGAGTGCTTCGGCGATCAGTACGACGCGATCGTCTGGTACAAGCTGATGGAGCCGAAGCTCCGTCCCTACATGGCCGATCATGACCAGCGCGTGGCCTTGCTCAAAACGGTCTACTGCGAGACCCACCGGCACGGCGCCGCGCTGCTGCCGCCCGGTCTGGTGCTCGCGGTTCTCGACGTGGAAAGCCGCTTCGATCGCTGGGCGGTATCGAGTGCGGGCGCGGTGGGACTGATGCAGGTCATGCCCTTCTGGCCCGAGCAGCTGGGGATGCACCGCCGCGAACTGGTGGCGATGGAGCCGAACATCCGCATGGGCTGCGCCATCCTGCGCCACTACCTCGAGACCGAGCACAACGACGTGCGCCGCGCGCTCGGGCGTTACAACGGCAGCACCCGGAGCCGCGAGTATCCCGATCGCGTGGTGACGCGCTGGACGCGCTACTGGAACGGCGCCGACGACCTCGGGCGCGGCTGAGCCCCGCCCTAACCCTGCCTCTGCCGGGCGGCGCGCTGCGCCAGCACGTCGCGAATGAACGGCACCGTCAGCCGGCGCTGCGCCGCCAGCGCCGCCGCATCCAGCTCATCCAGCAACGCGAACAGGCTGGACATGTCGCGCGGCAGGCGGCGCTGCAGGTAGTGCGCAGTCTCGGCCGGCAGATCGACACCGCGCAGCTGCGCGCGCAGTCGCAGCGCCACGCATTGCTGCTCCTCGTCGAGGGCCTGCAGCGCCAGGCGATGCCCGGCGGCGCAGCGCGAGGCGAGATCGGGCAGTGCGAACGGCAACTGCGCGGGTGCCTCGCGCGCCGCCATGAGCAGGCTCGCGCCGCGCTCCTCGCAGTCCAGGTACACCGCAAACAGTGCGCGCTCCCACTCGATCCGCCCGACGGTCGGGGCGATGTCGTCCAGGCACAGCCAGCGGGCGCCCTGCCAGTCGCCGAGTGCCGCGGCCCCGTAGGATTCCAGTTGCGACAGCGGCACGTAGGCCGCCGCCGCTCCGCCGCGCGCGCACAGCGCCTGCAGCAGGTGGGTCTTGCCGCTCCCTTCCGGCCCGCACAGCCACACCAGGCCGGGACGCTGGTGCTCGGCCAGCGCCTTGAGCTCCGTCAGCGCGGCCTCGTTGGGCCCGGGCAGGAAGCTCTCGAACGAGGCGCGGTCGCGCAAGCGCACGCTCAGGGGGAGCTGGCGCACCGCGGCGGACCTGCTACGGCTGCGCTGCGACGTGCAGCGCCCGCAAAGTGAACTCGCGCACGTAGGCCACGCCGCTGTAGAGCACCGTCAGGCAGATCACCGCAGCCATGGCCTGCAGCACCGAGGCCGGCGGCTGCGCCCAGGCCGCGTGCGTGACCACCAGCAGGAGATAGAGGATCTGCAGCACGGTGTTGATTTTGCTCGACAGGATCGGTCGGCCGCGCACCGGGCCCCAGGCGAAATGGAAGACCAGCGCGCCCAGTCCGATCATCACGTCGCGGCTCACGGCGCTCACCGCCAGGTAGCGCGGCACCTGCCCGAGCCAGGTCAGCACCAGAAACACGGACACCAGCAGCAGCTTGTCCGCGAGCGGATCGAGCCATATCCCCAGGCGGCTGGTCCAGCCGTAGCGCTTGGCGAGCCAGCCGTCCAGGCCGTCACTGAGCGCCGCGACTGCAAACAACACCAGCGTGAGTACATAGGAACCGCCCAGCAGACTGACGACGATCGGCCAAATCAGTGCGATTCTGCACAGGCAGATGATGTTGGGCAGATGGCGCATGGGTTCAGCTACTATAACCCGCCCAATTATAGAGCCCGAATGAACGACAAGCGCAGCTACACCTATCGCGACGCCGGCGTTGACATCGACGTCGGCGACGCACTGGTCGAGCGCATCAAGCCGATCGTGCGCCGCAGCCAGCGCCCGGAAGTGCTGGCCGGAATCGGCGGCTTCGGGGCCCTGGTGGAGATACCCGCCGGCTACCGCCGGCCGGTGCTGGTGTCGGGGACCGACGGGGTCGGGACCAAGCTGCGACTGGCCATAGACACCGGCAGGCACTCGACCATCGGCATCGACCTGGTCGCCATGTGCGCGAACGACGTGGTCGTGCAGGGTGCCGAACCGCTGTTTTTCCTCGATTATTACGCGACCGGTCGGCTCGACATCGAGGTCGCCACCAGCGTCATCAGCGGCATCGCGGAAGGCTGCCTCCAGGCCGGCGCGGCGCTGGTGGGCGGAGAGACGGCCGAGATGCCGGGCATGTATCACGGCGCGGATTACGACCTGGCCGGCTTCTGCGTGGGCGTGGTCGAGCGCGAGGCGATCATCGACGGCTCGCAGGTGAGCGTGGGCGACGCGGTGATCGGGCTGGCCTCGAGCGGCCCGCATTCCAATGGCTATTCGCTGATTCGAAAACTCATCGAGGTCAGCGGCGCCCATGCCGGCACCCAGCTCGAGGGCCGCGGCCTCTACGAGCGGCTGCTGACCCCGACGCGCATCTACGTGCGCTCGCTGCTCGCCCTGCTCCGCCAGGCCTCGATGCGCGGCGCCGTGCACGGCCTGGCCCACATCACCGGCGGAGGCCTCTCGGACAATATCCCGCGGGTGCTCCCGGAAGGCTGCGAGGTGCAGCTGCAGCGCTCGGCGTGGCCGCGCGACCCGGTGTTCGACTGGCTGGCCCGCAGCGGCAACGTGAGCGACGCCGAAATGTACCGGACCTTCAACTGCGGCATCGGCATGGTGGTGATCGTCGATCCGGCGCAGGCGGACGCCGCCTTGAGCGTGCTGCGCGCCGCCGGGGAGAGCGCCCAGCGGATCGGCGAGGTCAGGCGCGGCGGCGGCGGCGTACTCATCACTCCATGAATGCCCCGAGCCTGCCGCTGGCCGTAATCATTTCCGGCCGTGGCAGCAACATGGCGGCGATCGCCCACGCCTGCGAGCGCGGGCAGATCGCCGCTCGCATCGTGCGCGTAATCGCCGACCGGCACGGCGCGGGCGGCATCGCGCTCGCACAGCGGCTCGGACTGCAAGTCAGCGTGGTGCCGCACGCGGAGTTCGCCGACCGCGCGGCCTTCGAAAGCGCCCTGGGCGCGGCGATCGACGCGAGCGGGGCGCGCCTGGTGGTGCTGGCGGGTTTTCTGCGGATACTCTCGCCTGAATTTGCGCAGCGCTACGCGGGCGCGATGCTCAACATTCACCCGGCGCTGCTGCCCAAATTCCCCGGGCTACACACCCATGAGCGTGCGCTCGAGGCCGGGGAAACCGTGCACGGGGCCAGCGTGCACTTTGTGACCGGAGAGCTCGACGCCGGCCCGACCGTGCTCCAGGCGCGCGTGCCGGTGCGCAAGGACGATACCGCGGAGCGCCTTTCAGCGCGCGTTCAGCGTCAGGAACACATCATTTACCCCAAGGTCATTGGCTGGATCGCCGCCCAGCGGCTGCGGCTGGTCGGCGATGTGGTGTATTTTGACGACCGGCCGCTCAGTCAGCCGTTGATCGACGCCCCCGGAGAGACCGTGCCGTGAACCGATATCTCGCAGTAGCGCTGAGTATTCTGGCGGCCAGCGGCACGTCGGCCGCGCCCGCCGTGCCGCCCCGCCCGTTCGAGGCCAGTTACGCGTTCATCTGGAACGGGATCACGGCCGGCGTGTCGACCTTCACGCTGCGCCAGGACTCCGATCAGGAATGGAGCTACGTCTCGCGCAACCAACCGCACGGATTGGCCCGATTGTATTCCAAGGCCTCCTGGACCCTGTCCAGCCGCATGAGCATCGGGCCGGACGGCGTGCGCCCGTTGCTGTACACCGCGACCGAGCCCGACAGCGGCGCCTCGAAGGGTGAGGTGCACTTCGACTGGGACGCCAACCGCGCCACCGGCTCGGCGGAGGGCAAGAAGGTCGACTTGGCCCTGCGTCCCGGCGTGCAGGACGACCTGTCGATGCAGATCTCGATGATCTATGCCCTCTCGAACGGCCAGGTGCCCAAGGGCATCTCCCTCTTTGACGTCAACGGCATCCGCGATTACGAGTTCGAGCGCCTCGGCGAGGAAACTCTGCACACGCCGGTCGGCGACGTGGCGACCGTCATCTACCGCAGCCACAAAACCAACTCGCAGCGCAGCAACCGGTATTGGTGCGCGCCGGACTTCGGCTACGTGCCCGTGCAGGTGGAGCAGAAGAATAAGGGTGAAGTGCAGTGGACGTTGAAACTGCGCTCCATCCACCGCGACTAGCGCCGTCGGTTCAGGCCTTGGGCAGCGTCACGCCCTGCTGGCCCATGTACTTGCCGCCGCGATCGCGGTACGAGGTCGCGCAGATCTCGTCCGATTCGAAGAACAGCATCTGCGCGACGCCCTCATTGGCGTAGATCTTGGCCGGGAGCGGCGTGGTGTTCGAAAACTCCAGCGTCACGTGCCCTTCCCATTCGGGCTCGAGCGGCGTGACGTTGACGATGATGCCGCAGCGCGCGTAGGTCGAATTGTGGACAATCAAGCCGTTCGCGACGAAATTGTGCAATTTCGGGACCGAAATATCGAAGACTTCCTCGGTCCCGGCCGGCTCGATCTGCTCGACCACGTCCCACAGGGGCCCATCGACCAGCGCGCCGACCTCCGGATTCCTTGTCATCCGGGCCAAGCGGACCGCTGCGCTCATGGGTACTGACTGCCGCGACGTGGGATGGATGTCGAGGCTGTTTAGAGATATGCGACCCCCCTGTGCGGCGGAGGCCATAACGGCCCGTGCTTCCCGGGGCAGAGTGTCGAAGTTGCTGCGCGCGCGCGGCTGCGCGCGAATCATCGGCAATATTTCATCCTCAAGACGCTTCTGCTTTATTGAACCAGGTGAAAACCCGATTCGTTCTGCAAAGCGCTGCACCTGCTCCTTGTCCGTAATCTTAATACTGCAGGCGCGAGTGCCAATGGCCGTGGTCTTCTCCCGGATGACCGAGAACACGCCGAACCTGAGCAGCAGGTGATGGACGTCTTCGATGAGGCGCCGCGATTTTGAGAAGTACTCCAGAACAACCGCATCCTCCGTCCGATATAGACCCCCGTCGCCACCAAATAACGACTGAAGAAACAACCGCACCGAGTGGGCTGGAGCTGTGAAGATCCTCTGCGGGACGAATTTGTCGCCGGCCCCGACATTCAGGCCGTGCTGCTGGAGCCAGATGTGGGCACGATTGCGCAGCGGCATGCCGCCCTGGCCCCTGCGGTTGACCAGCCGGTACCCGTACTGCCCCTTGTAGGTGACCTCGCCCAGGCCCGAGCCAGCCACTGAAGCTTCCAGCAGCCGCACGAGGGCCGGATCAGCCGATGTAAAAGTTGGGCTGTGGCCGGGCGTATTGCATTGTCCCTCGGCAATCATCAGTCCCAGCAGCGACGCTTCCCAGTCGGGGATTGGCGTCTTGCCGAAAACTGGAATGTGGCGCGCCGCGGCGATTCGGTCGCCAGGGCGTAGCTCAGTCAGCGGCGCCCACCCGTCGAGCTTACGGAACGGATGGTTCGCGGTGGCGCGGATGCGCAGGCCGGCGCGCGTGCGCAGTTCGAAAACCTCCCGCCGCCCCTGAGGAATGAAGGCCGAGACTTTGGCCGACTTGAGGCACCAGCGGTCGTCCAGCGCCAGCGTTGACTTTCCAAACGCCATCTCGGTGATCGGCAGGTACGCGCCGGTGTCTGCATCCACTACACGGGTGTCACCGGTGACGCATTTGCCCAGGCATATCGTCAGCACAGAGCGGGGGATGCGGAAGTACTCAACGGTGCGCGCCAGCGCGAAGGAATTCGGCGGGATGATACACACGTCCGCGCTGACGTCGACAAAGCTTTTCGCGTCAAATTGCTTGGGATCGACGATGGTCGAATTGATGTTGGTAAAGACCTTAAACTCGCGCGCGCAGCGCACGTCGTAGCCGTAGCTCGAGGTCCCATAAGAAATGATCTTGTGATCGCCGACCGCGCGCACCTGCTCGGAGGAAAACGGCTCGATCATGCCCATCTCGGCCACCATGCGCCGGATCCAAAGGTCTGACTTGATGCTCATGTGCCCTCTTGAATGAAAGATCTTCTTAAGTTTCCTCGACTACGATCTGCGGAAACTGCCCGCGCCGGTCCCGGCCGCGGCGCGCCAGCGCGCCCGCGGTGTGGCGGGCCATCTCGACGAACGCCGTGGCGCGCGCCGTGCCCGGTGCGCTCACCACGCTCGGGGCTCCCCCGTCCGCCTCCTCGCGCACCCGGGCCTCCAGCGGCAGGGCGCCGAGCAGCTCGACGCCGCATTCGGCCGCCATGCGGGCCCCGCCGCCCTCGCCAAAGATGTGCTCGACGTGGCCGCAGTTCGTGCACACGTGCAGGCTCATATTCTCGACGATTCCCAAGACCGGCACGGCGACCTTTTCGAACATCGCCAGCCCCTTGCGGGCGTCGGCCAGGGCGATGTCCTGGGGAGTGGTCACGATCAGAGCGCCCGACACCGGCACCCGCTGCGCCAGCGTCAGCTGGATGTCGCCCGTCCCGGGCGGCATGTCGACCACCAGGTAGTCAAGCTCGCCCCAGGACGTGTCGCTCAGCAGTTGCGTCAGGGCCTGGGTCACCATGGGTCCGCGCCACACCACCGCCTGGGCCGCATCGACCAGAAAACCTATCGACATGACCTTGACCCCGTGAGCCTCCAGCGGCTGCAGATGCTTGCCGTCCGGCGCCGTAGGGCGCTGGCCCTGGAGACCGAGCATGATCGGCTGGCTGGGGCCGTATATGTCGGCATCGAGTATCCCGACCCGCGCCCCGCCCGCGGCCCAGGCCAGGGCCAGATTGACGGCCACCGTCGACTTGCCGACCCCGCCCTTGCCGCTGGCCACCGCCACGATGTTGCTCACGCCGGGGAGCGGCTTGAGGGGCCGCTGTACGCTGTGCGCGACGATGACACCGCGCAGCTCGACGCGCACCGCGACGTCCGGGTGACCGGCAGCCGCCAGGTGGGCGGCCAGCGCGGAGCGGAACTGGTCCACATATCCGCGCACCGGGATGCCCAGTTCGATGGTGCCACCCACTTCACGTTCCGTGACGCGCAGATGTTCGAGCGCCCCCGCTTCGAGCAGCGTCTGGCGCAAGTACGGGTCGGTGTACTGCTCCACGGATGCCCGAATAGTTCGAACCGCGTCACTCATTTTGCCGGGAGCCTGGGGGCGATTTGGGGCGCCGATTCTAGCCTGTCGCGCGGCGCGCCGCAGACCGGACACAGGTCACAGGCGATGCGCCCCACCGTGGCATAATGTTCAATCCATGAGTTTTTTTTCGAATTTTCGCTCGGACCGGCTGATCACCCAGATCAAGTCGTCCAATGACTTACTGGGCGCCGAAGCCCAGAAAGCCGTGGCGAAGCTCAAGGACATGGGCCCGGCGGTCATAGAGGCCATCCTGGCAGCGCTCCCGGATGCCGACAAGCACGCCACCGTGGCGCTGGTGGACGTGCTCTCGGCCCTGGCAACCGCCAAGACCTTTCCGGTCTTCGTCGATGCCCTCATCCAGGGCAGCCCGCGCGTGATCGCCGGGGTCTCCTGGGCCCTGACCAGCAGTCACAACTACCCGCCGGGTCTGCTGCTGCAGGCCCTGGCCACGCCGGGCGTGTCCAAGTCCGCGGTGCTGGAGGTGATCAACGCGCAGCGCAACCGCTTCAGCGTGCGCGAGCTGCTGACGGCCGCCTACGCCCAGGAAGCCAACGAAAAAAACGCCCTGTTCCGCATCATCGGCGAAGTCGCCAACGACGCCAGCGTGCCCGAGCTGCTCGGCCGGCTGCAGGGCAAGGACACGATGGCGCGACTCCTGATACTGAACATGCTCGGCCGCTTCAATCGCGGCGACGTGCGCACGGCCCTGCAGGGTCAGCTTGGCGACGGCAACAAGCTGGTGCGTTCCGCGGCGCTGGGCGCCCTGGCCAAGATGGACGGCCCGATCGAGGTCGAGCGGATCTGCGCGCTGCTGCTCGATCCCGAGATCGAAGTGCAGAACCGCGCGGTCGAGGTGCTGATCAAGGCGCGCGACCCGGAGACCGTCCGGCACCTGATACCGGTCCTGGGGCACGAGAACGAGTACGCGCGGCGCGCCGCGGTGGAGGTCCTGAATGAAATTGGCGACGCCAAGTCGGTCAAGTTCCTGATCGCCGCCATCAAGGACGCCGACTGGTGGGTGCGCTCGCGCGCCGGGGATGCGCTCGGCAAGATCGGCGGGCCCAAGGTGATCGACTCGGTGCTGCAGCTGGCGCGCGACCCGGATGAGGACGTGCGCCGCACCGCCATCGAAATTCTCAACCAAACCAAGGATGAACGCGCGATCGCGCAGCTCATCGAAGCCACGCGCGACAAGGATTGGTGGGTGAGCGAGCGCGCCGTCGACGCGCTCGCCGAGATCGGCAGCAACAAGGCCCTGCCCCGCATCGTGGAGATGCTGAAGACCTCGCCGGCCAAGGCCCTGCCGGTGGTGGTACGCGCGATTGGCAAGCTCGGGGGCGCCGCGCAGGTCGGCCTGATCACTCCGCTCCTGAGCCGCAACGAGAAGGAGGTCCGCGTCGAGGCGATCGCGGCCCTCGCGAAGCTCGCCACCGAGGACCTGGCCGACCAGATCGGCTCGCAGCTCCAGGTCCACACTCATAACGCCGACCAGACCGTCGCCCTGGCCGCCCAGCGCGCCCTCACCGAACTCGAGGTGCGCTTCGCCTCCAACTACCAGCTGCTGGCGGTCTCGGGCACCCGCGCGGTGGGCACGACGGCCGGCCCGGCCCCGGCACGCGCCGGCGGCGCGCCGGCAGCGCGGCCGCCCGCGCCAGGCACGGCCCGCACGCTGCTGATCCCGGAAAAGGACATCGCGCAAACCCTGCAGGCGGCGGCGCAATCGACCTCGCAGCGGCTCGACATCGCGACCCTCAAGCCCGGCGACATGGTCGAGGGCCGCTACAAGTTCATCGACAAGATCGGCAAGGGCGCCTTCGGCACCGTGCTGCTGATGGAAGACACCGTGGTCGATGAGCGCCTGATCCTGAAGTTCTTGAACCCGAACGTGGCCGAGGACGAGGAGGTCATGAAGCGCTTCGTCCACGAACTGCGCTATTCTCGCAAGATCACCCACCAGAACGTGATCCGGATCTATGACTTTCTGTTCATCCAGGGCAACTACGCCATCTCGATGGAATACTTCCCTTCGCACACCCTGGGGGCGGAAATCGTCAACGAGAAGCCGGTGGCCCTCAAGCGCGCCATACAGTTCGGCATCGACATGTGCACCGGCATGCTCGTGGCGCACCAGGTAGGGATCGTGCATCGCGACCTCAAACCTGCCAACATCCTGATCAACGACGTCGGGCTGCTCAAGATCGTGGACTTCGGCGTGGCCGCGGCGCACCGTGAAGGCGACACGGCCTTGACCAAGACCGGCTACGTGATCGGCAGCCCCAAGTACATGGCACCGGAGCAGATTCTTGGCAAAAAGGTTGACGAACGCGCGGACGTGTACGCCATAGGCGTCATGCTCTACGAAATGCTCACCGGCGTGCCCCCATATGCGCGCGGCGATCACATGGCGGTCATGTATCAGCACGTGCAGGGCCGCGCCCGCCCGCCGCGCGAGATCAACCCGGCGCTGTCACCGGAGCTGAGCGACCTGATCATGCGCGCCATGGCCGTGGACAAGACCAAGCGCTTCCAGAACATGGATGAACTGCGCACCGCTTTGCAGCATTTCCTATAGCACCCCGCGAGACTGACGATGGCACGCATCGACGCCTTCCTTAAACTTGGCACTCAGCAGGGCTGCTCGGACATTCACCTGGCGATCGGCGTGCCCCCGATGCTGCGCCTGCACGGCGATCTGGTGCCGATCAAGTTCCGCGACCTGCGCGACACGGAGCTGGAGAGCTACGTCGCGGAAATCCTGACTCAGAACCAGACGGATCAGTTCGCCCGCGGCCGGGATCTCGATTTTTCCTATATATCGGCCGACGGCGGCCGCTTTCGCGTCAATGTCTACCGCAAGGATACCGGGGTCGGTGCCACCTTCCGCGCCATCCCGGCGGAGGTGCCCACGCTCGAATCCCTGCGGCTGCCGCCGGTGATCCACAAGCTCTGTGATTACCACCAGGGCATGATCCTGGTGACCGGCTCGACCGGAACCGGCAAGTCGACCACGCTGGCGGCGATGATCGATCTGCTCAACCGCACCCGCCAGGTCAACATCATCAGTCTCGAGGACCCGATCGAATTCGTGCACCGTAGCAAACAGTGCCAGATCATCCAGCGCGAACTCGGCACGCACATCCCGACTTTCGCCGAAGGGGTGCGCGCCGCGATGCGCGAGGATCCGGACGTGATCCTGGTGGGCGAGCTGCGCGATGCCGACACCATTCGCATGGCGATGACCGCCGCGGAGACCGGGCACCTGGTGCTCGGCACCCTGCACACCACCAGCGCGGTCAAGACCATTGACCGCATGATCGACGCGCTGCCCGCCGAGGAACGCGAGCAGACCAAGAGCTTCCTGTCGCAGAGCCTGCTGGCGGTGATTACCCAGATACTGGTCAAGTCGCACGACGGCCGCGGCCGGCGCGCGATCTGCGAAATCATGGTGATGACCAAGGCGATCGGCAAGCTGATCATGAGCGACCAGACCCACCAGCTGCCCAGCCAGCTGCAGACCGGCAAGGACTTCGGCATGCAGATGTTCGACCAGGCGCTGCTCACCGCGGTGCAGGCGCGCGAGGTCGATCCCGACGACGCCTTCAGCTACGCGACCGAGAAGCGGCTGCTGCAGAAGTTCGTCACCGACACGACCATCATCGCCAAGAACATCCTGGCGCAGTCCACCCCGGCCAGCTGAGCAGGCACCGTGGCACAGATCGACGCACTGCTGGAGGAGGTCCTCAAGCGCAAGGGCTCGGACCTGCACCTGATCGCGGGCGACCCACCCCGCTGTCGCCGCTACGGCGACCTGACCGCGCTGCGCGCGGAGGTGGCGACGGCGGATTTCGTCAAGGACGCGCTCTACGAGATCATGCCGCGCAAGTCGGTGGAACGCTTTGAAGCCCAGGACGGCGCGGACTTCGCCTACACGCTGCCGGGACACGGGCGCTTTCGCGTCAACGTGCTGCGCCAGCTGGCGGGCATGGGTGCCGTGTTCCGCGCCATTCCCTCGAGCGCCCTCACGCTCGAGCAGCTCAAGATGCCCGCGGCCGTGCATCAGCTGTGCCGCGCGAGTAACGGCCTGATCCTGGTGACGGGCAAGACCGGCTCGGGCAAGTCGACCTCGCTGGCCGCGATGATCGACGACATCAACAAGCGCATCAAGGGGCACATCCTGACCATCGAGGACCCGATCGAATTCGTGCATCCGCGCCACAATTGCCTGATCAGCCAGCGCGAGATCGGCGCGCACACCCCCGGCTTCGCCCAGGCGCTGCACTCGGCCCTGCGCGAGGACCCCGACGTGATTCTGGTGGGCGAGTTGCGGGACCTCGAGACCATGAGCACCGCCATCACCGCGGCCGAGATGGGCATTCTGGTGATGGCCACCCTCCACACCAACGGCGCCGCGCCCACGGTCGATCGCATGGTCAACGCCTTTCCCGCCGACAAGCAGTCGCACGTGCGCACGATGCTGTCGACCTCGTTGCGCGGCGTCATTTCCCAGCAGCTGCTGCAGCGCGCCGACGGCCAGGGTCGGGTGGCGGCCCTCGAGATCCTCATCAATACGCCCGCTTCGGCGAACCTGATCCGCCAGGGCAAGCTCGACCAGATCGAGACCGTCATGCAGTCCGGCGGCGCGCTCGGCATGCGCACCATGGACATGGCGATCCAGCAGCTGCTCGACCAGGGCGTCATATCGGGCGCCGAGGCGTACAAGAAGGGCATCAGCAAAGCCAGATTCGAGGCCGCGAAGGACGCCAGCTAACATGCGCCGGATCCTGGTTACCCATGCGTTGCCGTACGCCAACGGCTCGCTGCATCTCGGGCATGCCATCGAGGCGGTCCAGACCGACATCTGGGTGCGCTTCCAGCGGCTGCGCGGCAACGACTGCCTGTTCGTGTGTGCCGAGGATTCCCACGGCACGCCGATCATGATTCGTGCCCAGCAGCAGGGCCAGAGCCCCGAGCAGCTGATCGCCGAGATGGCCGCCGAGCACCAGCGGGATTATCACGAGCTGCTGGTGGCCCACGACCAGTTCCATTCGACGCACAGTGCCGAGAACCGGCGCTTCACCTTCGAGCTGTATGCGCGGCTGCGCGATGCGGGCCACATCACCAGCCGCTCGGTGCGCCAGGCCTACGACGAGCAGGCGCAGATGTTTCTGCCGGATCGCTACCTGCGCGGCACCTGCCCGGTATGCAAGAGTGCCGATCAGTACGGGGACAGCTGCGAGGTCTGCGGGGCGACCTACACGCCGGCCGAACTGATCGACCCGGTGTCCACGGTCAGCGGCAGCAAGCCGGTGTGGCGCGAATCGGCGCATCTGTTCTTCAAGCTGGGCGACTTTGAATCGATGCTGCGCGGCTGGCTCGCCTCCGGCTCGCAGCAGGCTGCGGTACGGGCCAAGCTCGACGAATGGTTTGCCGCGGGCCTCCAGGACTGGGACATCTCCCGCGACGCGCCCTACTTCGGGTTCGAGGTGCCGGACGCGCCGGGCAAGTACTTCTACGTCTGGTTCGACGCGCCGATCGGCTACATCGCCAGCTTCGAGGCGTTGCGCGCCAAGCGCGGCCTGGACTTTGACAGCTACTGGAAGTCCGAGTCGCAGACCGAGCTGCATCACTTTATCGGCAAGGACATCAGTTACTTCCACAACCTGTTCTGGCCGGCGGTACTCCACGGGGCGGGACTGCGCCGGCCCACCGGGGTGCACGTGCACGGCTTCCTGACCATCAACGGCCAGAAGATGTCCAAGTCGCGCGGCACCTTCATTACCGCGCGCCGTTACCTGGACCACCTGCCGCCCGAGCCGCTGCGCTATTACTTTGCCGCCAAGCTGACCAGCGGCGTCGAGGACATCGACATGAGCCTCGATGATTTCCTGGCGCGCACCAACTCCGACCTGGTCGGCAAGTTCGTCAATATCGCCAGCCGCTGCGCGGGCTTCATCGAGCGCGGCGGCGGGCGCCTGGCCGATACGCTGCCGGACCCGGCGCTGTACGCGGAGTTCGCGGCCGCCGGCGAGCGCATCGCCGCGCTCTACGAACAGCGCGAATACGCCACGGCGATCCGCGAGATCATGGCGCTCGCCGATCGTGCCAACCAGTACGTCGACCGGCACAAGCCCTGGGCGCTGGCCAAGGACCCTTCCCAGGCCGCGCAGGTGCGCGCCATCGCCACCCAGGGCGTAAACCTGTTCCGGGCGCTGATGATCTACCTGACGCCGGTATTGCCGCGTGTCAGCGAAGCGGCCGGCCAGTTCCTGGGCAAGCCGATCCGCGCGTGGAGCGAGGCGGCCGAACCGCTCCTGGGCGTTGCGCTCCACCCCTACCAGCCGCTCGCGACCCGCCTCGATCCGGCGCTGGTCGCGCGCCTGGTCGAGACCCCGGCCGCACCGGCGACGGTCGCGGCCAGCACCATCGGCATCAACGATTTCAGCAAGGTGGAGCTGCGCGTGGCGCGCGTGGTCAGCGCGACGCTGGTCGCAGGCTCCGACAAGCTGCTGCAGCTGAATCTGGACCTGGGCGCAGAAGTACGCCAGGTGTTCTCGGGCATCCGCTCCAGCTACGCGCCCGAGCAGCTGGTGGGGCGCCTGGTGATCGTGGTAGCGAACCTGGAACCGCGCAAAATGCGCTTCGGCGTGTCGGCGGGAATGGTGCTGTGTGCGAGCGGCAGCGACGGCGGAGTGTTCCTGCTCAGCGCGGACAGCGGTGCGCAGCCGGGAATGAAGGTCAGCTGACCCGGCTGCGTTAGCGGCGCATCGACTGGCCGCGCCAGTAGCGGATCAGGACGTAGCCGGCCGCCATGCCGCCCAGATGCGCGAAATGGGCCACGCCCTGATTGCTCGCGAATACCCCGAGAAACAATTCCAGCACGCCGTAGAGGGTCACAAACAGCCACGCCGGCATGGGTATGGGCGGGAAGATCAGCATCAGCCGGCGGTGCGGATAGGCCATGCCGTAGCACAGCAGCAGCCCGAATATCCCCCCCGAGGCGCCCAGGGTCGGGTACGGGCTCGGATGGATGGTCGCGGTGACCAGCAGCTGCGCGCAGGCCGCGCCCACCACGCAGGTCAGGTAGTACCAGCGGAAACGAGCGGCCCCGAGGAGCCGCTCGACGTCGGGCCCGAACATGTAGAGCGCGAACATGTTGGCAAACAGGTGCCAGAACTCGATGTGCAGGAAGGCGTAGCTGACCAGCTGCCAGGACTCGAACGGCAGGCCGCCGTCGGCGAGGTCGCTGTGCAGCGGCCAGAGCTCCAGCGGCGCGAAGCGCTCCGGGCCCAGGAACGCCTGGGCGGCGTACATGCCCAGGTTGGCAATCAGCAGGGCCCGCACCGTCGGCGTCAGAGTGGTAAACATCGGGGTTCGCAGTTTTCCATTACCATTGGCCGCGTATTGTGCCATTGCGGATGGTCCCGAATGCGGCGAGTTGACGCCACCGACATCGACGCGCTGCTGCCGCAGACACAGTGCACACGCTGCGGCTACCCCGGGTGCCTGCCCTACGCGCAGGCGCTGGCTTCGGGCCGTGCGCAAATCAACCAGTGCCCGCCCGGGGGCGCCGCGCTGATCGGCGCACTTGCCGCGCTGCTGGAGCGCGAACCCCTCGCCCTCGATCCGCAGTTCGGCGTGGAAGCGCCGCCGCGGCTGGCCTGGATCGACCCGGAGGAGTGCATCGGCTGCGCACGGTGCCTGCCGCCCTGCCCGGTCGACGCCATTCTCGGCGCGCAGCGCCAGATGCACACGGTGATCGTCTCCCACTGCACGGGCTGCGAGCTGTGCCTGCCCGCCTGTCCGGTGGATTGCATCCACATGGTGCCGTGGCCGCAGGACACGCCGGCGCCGAGCGTGCTGCAGAACCGCGACCGGTACCGCGCCCACCTTGCGCGGCGCGCAACCGCGCTCGAACAGCGCGAGGATGAGCTCCGCCAACTCAAACAACGGGCGTCGCACGATGAGAGCGCGCCGCGATGACCCCGGCGGCCTGCCGGAAGTTCTATGGCGCCCTGCGTGCCGCGAATCCGGAGCCGCGTACCGAACTGCTGTACGAGTCTCCCTACCAGCTGCTGGTCGCGGTCATACTGTCCGCGCAGGCCACGGACAAGAGCGTCAACGCGGCGACCCGTAACCTGTTCCGCTTGGCCCCCACGCCGGCGGCGATGGTGAAGCTCGGCCTGGCCCGCCTCAAGCGGCACATCCGCACCATCGGCCTGTACAACTCCAAGGCGAAGCACCTCATCGCCACTTCACGCCAGCTGCTGGAGCAGCATGGCGGTGAGGTGCCGCGCGAGCGCGTGGCACTCGAGGCCCTGCCCGGCGTGGGACGCAAGACGGCCAACGTCGTGCTCAGCGTCGCCTTCGGTGAACAGACCATAGCCGTCGATACGCACATATTCAGAGTGGCCAACCGCACCGGGCTCGCGCCCGGAGCCACGCCGCGGGCGGTCGAGGACCGGCTGATGGCGGTGACGCCGCCGGAGTTCCGGCAGCATGCCCACCACTGGCTGATACTGCTGGGCCGCTATACCTGCCGGGCGCGCCGTCCGGATTGCCCGCACTGCCCGGTGCGCCGCTGGTGCCGCTATCCTCACAAGGTGGCGCCGTGAACCTGTTTGCCGGCCAGGATCGCGACGCCATGCGCAATGCGTGGCGCACGGCGTGGGGGCGCCATCTTGGCGGCCTGCCGCTCGCCCCCCTGCAGGTGCAGATGGTCGAGGTGATGGCGCTGCACCCGGAATATCACGCCCAGCTGATCGACACCCACAGCGTGGCGGCCGCAGCGGAGGATTCCGGAGCCGCCGGACCAGCGTTCCTGCACCTGGGATTGCACCTGGCGCTGCGCGAGCAGCTGGCCACCGATCGACCGCGCGGGATCACGCAAATCCACCGGCGGCTCAGCGCCGGTCACCGCGGGGCCCACCCCGCGGAACATCGCATGATGGAAGTGCTCGAACGGACGCTGTGGGAGGCACAACGGGCGGCACGCATGCCGGACGAGGCGCAGTACCTCGAGGCCTTGCGCCGACTATAGGGGAGCCGCGAGGACGCCCGGGCCGGACGCGCCTCGCGACGCACGCCGGATCAGGAACCCGCGCGCTTCTTTGGCAGGTACAGGTCCGTGAGCGTGCCGGCATAAGCCTCTGCCGCCATCGCCACCGTCTCGGTCAGTGTCGGGTGCGGATGCACGGTGAGACCGATATCGTGCGCGTCCGCGCCCATCTCGATCGCCAGCGCCACCTCGG
Organism: uncultured Gammaproteobacteria bacterium; assembly: GCA_963707115.1. Lineage (GTDB taxonomy): Bacteria > Pseudomonadota > Gammaproteobacteria > Steroidobacterales > Steroidobacteraceae > FEN-1191. The sequence continues at coordinate 852,492 of CAVPOP010000005.1, read as the reverse complement.
CAATCAGTTCGCCCGCATTCGGGCCCACCATGCCGCCGCCGACCACCCGCTGGGTGGCCGGATCGAACAGCAACTTCGTGAGACCCTCGTCCCGCCCCAGCGACAGCGAACGGCCGCTGGCGGCCCAGGGGAATACCGCCTTCTCCACCGTCACGCCCTGCGCCTTGGCAGAGGTTTCGGTGACACCGGCCCAGGCGATCTCCGGATCCGTGTAGGCCACCGACGGTATCACGCGGGCGTCGAAGTGGCTTTTCTGCCCGGCCGCCACCTCGGCGGCGACCTTGCCCTCGTGCGAGGCCTTGTGCGCCAGCATCGGCTGGCCGACCACGTCGCCGATCGCATAGATGTGCGGCACGTTGCTGCGCTGCTGCTTGTCCACCGGGATGTAGCCGCGGCCATCGACCGCCACTCCGGCCGCTTCGGCGCCGAGCGCGCGCCCGTTGGGCACGCGGCCCACGGCCACCAGCACGTGGTCAAAGGCCTGGGTGCTGACGCTCTCGCCCGCCGCAAAGCTGACCTGCAGTTCTGCCGGCTGCGCCGTGACGGCCGTGACCTTGGTGCCCAGCATGATCTGCTGGTAGCGCGCCCGGAGCCGCTTCTCCAGCGGCCGCACCAGATCCGCGTCGCACCCCGGAATGAGCTGGTTCGTCAGCTCCACTACGCTGATCTTCGCCCCCAGGGCTTCATACACGGTCGCCATCTCAAGCCCAATGATTCCGCCGCCGATGACCAGCAGGCGCCCGGGGTTTTCCGGAATCTCCAGCGCGCTTGTCGAATCGAGCACGCGCGCGTCGTCCGGCACGAACGGCAGTCTTATGGGCTCCGAGCCGGCGGCGATAATGCACTGCTCAAAGCGGATCCGCTGGCTCTGTCCCTGGTGTGTGACCTCGAGCACGTGCGGGCTGATGAATTTTCCGGTGCCGCGCACCACCTCGACCTTGCGCTGTTTGGCCAGGCCCGTCAGCCCGCCCGTCAACTTGCCCACGACCTGATTCTTCCACGCACGCAGCTTGCCGAAATCGAGCTGCGGCGCGCCGAACGTCACTCCGTGCGCGCTCATCGCGCGCGCATCGTCAATCACCTTGGCCGCGTGCAGCAGCGCTTTGGAAGGAATGCAGCCGACGTTCAGGCACACTCCGCCCAGCGTCGGCCCGCGATCGACGAGCGTCACCCTGAGCCCGAGGTCGGCCGCGCGGAAAGCGGCCGTGTAGCCGCCCGGACCCGCGCCCAGTACCAGCAGCTGCACCTCGCGATCGGCGGCCGGCTCCGGCCCGGCCGTCGCGGCGGACATTGCCGGCTTTGCGGCGCCCGGTATGGTCGGCGCGCCGGGCGCTGCCGGCTTGGCGGCGCCCGAAGTTACCGGCGCGGGGCTCGATCCGACTACCGGGCCCTCGCGCGCGGCGGCGCTCGCCACCGCATCGACCCGCGCGAGCACGTCGCCCTGCGAGACCTTGCTGCCGCGCGTGACCAGGACTTCAACGACGCGCCCGGCCACCGTCGCGGGCACGTCCATGGTGGCCTTGTCGGTCTCGAGCGTGACTACCGGCGCATCGAGGGCAATCTCCTCGCCCGGCCGGACCAGGACGTCGATGACCAGCACGTCCTTGAAATCGCCGATGTCCGGGCAGGCGATCTCCCGCACGCTCACGGAACGGCCTCGAGCAACCCGGCGACGTCGGCGAGCGCCACGACCAGCGCCGCACCGAAGCGCGCGCCGTCGGCACCGTCGATGACGCGATGATCGTAAGACAGGGACAGCGGCAGCATGGTGCGCGGCACCAGCGCACCGTCGCGATACACGGGCTTTTGCGAGGCCCGCGACACGCCCAGTATCGCCAGCTCCGGGGCGTTGATGATCGGGGTGAAGGCGGTGCCGCCGATGCCGCCCAGACTGGAGACCGTGAAGCAGCCGCCCTGCATCTCCGCGGCACTGAGTTTTCCGGCGCGCGCCTTCTCCGACAGGCTGGCAAGCGAACGCGCCAGTTCGTACACGTCCTTCTTGTCGGCGTCGCGGATGACCGGCACCAGCAAGCCGTTGGGCGTGTCGGCCGCAAAACCCAGGTGCAGATATTTCTTGAGGACGAGGTTCTCGCCGCTGGCATCGAGCGAGGCATTGAACTGCGGGAGTTTCTGCAGGGTGCGCACCACGGCGCGCAGCACGAAGGCCAGTGGCGTGAGCTTCACGCCCCGGGCGGCGGCCTGCTCCTTGAGCCGGACGCGCGTGGCCTCCAGCTCGGTGATGTCCGCCTCGTCGAACTGCGTCACGTGCGGCAGATTGACCCAGCTGGCATGGAGCCGCGCACCGGAGATGCGCTTGATGCGGCCGAGCGGCTGGACCTCGACGGGGCCGAATGCGGCAAAGTCGGGCACCTGCACCCGGGGCAGGCCGGTCCCGGCGCCCGCCGCGCCGGCGCTCAGCACACCCTTGACGAACGACTTGACGTCGCTCTCGACGATGCGACCCTTGCGCCCCGTGCCGCGCACACGCGCGAGGTCCACGCCCAGCTCGCGCGCAAAGCGGCGCACGCCCGGGCTGGCATGCGCCAGCGCAAAGCCGCTCTCGTTTATGGCGCTGCTCGCCGCCGGCACCACCGCCGGCGCTGCTGCGGGCGCGGCGACGGGCGCGGACCGGGCGGGCGCGGGCTTGGCCGGCGCCGCTGCGGCGGGCACGGGCTTGGCTGGCGCCGCGGAGGCCGCCGGGGCCGCCTCGCCGTCCTCGTTCAGCACCGCAATCGCCGTGCCTTCGGACACCGCGCCACCGTTCTGTACCAACAATCGCGTGATCACCCCGGCCGCGCCGGCCGGCACGTCCATGGTCGCCTTCTCGGTCTCCAGCGTCAGCAGCGGCGTGTCCGCCCCGACCCGCTCTCCGGGCTTGACCAGGACGTCGATGATCAACACGTCCTTAAAGCCACCGAGGTCCGGCACCAGAATTTCACGCTCGGCCAAGCGGCGACTCCTGCGGCGACATCAGCTGTTGAGTGGGTTGGGCTTGGCCGGGTCGATGCGAAACTGCGCGAGTGCCTCGATGACCGTGCGCCGGTCGATCTGGTCGGCATCGGCCAGCGCCTTGAGCGCTGCCAGCGCAATGAAGTGACGATCCACCTCAAAGTGCCGGCGCAGTGGCGCACGCGCGTCGGACCGGCCGAAGCCATCCGTGCCTAGCGTGACGTACTCGCCCGGCACCCATTGGCGAATCTGGTCGGGGACGGTCCGCATGTAGTCGGTCGCGGCGATCACGGGCGCCTGCTGCTGGCTCAGTAGCTCACTCACGTAGGGCACGCGCGGCGGTTCTGCCGGGTGCAGCAGGTTCCAGCGCTCGCAGTCGAGCGCCTCGCGCCGCAATTCGCTAAAGCTGGTGATCGAATACACGTCCGCCGGAATCTTGAACTGCGATTCCAGCAGTTCGGCGGCGGCGATCACTTCGCGCAGGATCGTGCCGCTGCCAAGCAGCGTGGTGCGCAGCTTCCCCTTGCCGCCGGTGCGCAGCCGGTAACCGCCGCGTACGATGCCCGCGGCCGCGCCGGCCGGGAGCGCGGGCTGCGCATAGTTCTCGTTCATCACCGAGATGTAATAGAACACGCCCTCGCCCTCGACGTACATGCGCCGCAGTCCGTCCTGGATGATCACCGCCAGCTCGTACGCGTAGCTCGGATCGTAGGCGCGGCAGTTCGGGACCGTCGTGGCCACCAGCTGGCTGTGGCCGTCCTGGTGCTGGAGCCCCTCGCCGGCGAGCGTGGTGCGGCCGGCCGTCGCGCCCAGCAGAAAACCCCTGGCGCGCATGTCGCCAGCCGCCCAGATGAAATCGCCCACGCGCTGAAAGCCGAACATCGAATAGAAGATGAAGAACGGCACCATCGGCACGCCGTGGTTCGTGTAGGAGGTCGCGGCCGCGAGCCAGGAGCACATCGAGCCCGCCTCGTTGATGCCCTCTTCCAGCATCTGGCCCTGCTTGTCCTCGCGGTAGGACATCAGCTGGTCGGCATCCTGCGGTGTGTAGAGCTGTCCGATGGAGGAATATATGCCGATCTGGCGGAACAGCCCTTCCATGCCGAAGGTGCGCGCCTCGTCGGGCACGATCGGCACGATGTGCTTGCCCACGCTCTTGTCCTTGAGCAGCACGCCGAGGATGCGCACAAACGCCATGGTCGTGGAGATCTCGCGCTCGCCGGTGCCGTCCAGAATCGACTGGAACGCCGCGAGCTCGGGCACCTGGAGCTTGACTACGCCCGCCGGGCGCTGCGGCAGGAACCCGCCGAGCTCGGCCCGGCGCTCGAGCATGTAGCGCATCTCCTCGCTGTCTTGCGGCGGCTTGCGGAACGGCACCTTGGCGATGTCCTCATCGCTCACCGGAATGTTGAAGCGGTCGCGCAGCTGGCGCAGCGACTCGTCGTCGAGCTTCTTCTGCTGGTGGGCCACCATCTGGCCTTCGGCCGCCTTGCCGAGGCCAAAACCCTTGACCGTCTTGGCGAGGATTACGGTGGGCCGCCCGCTCGCCTGCATCGCCACGTTGTAGGCCGCGTACACCTTGCGCGCGTCGTGCCCGCCGCGGTTGAGTCGCCAGATGTCCTCGTCCGACATGTTCGCGACCATTTCCTTGAGCTGCGGGTTCTTGCCGAAGAAATGCTCGCGCGTATACGCGCCGCCCTTGGCCTTGAAATTCTGGTACTCGCCGTCGACGCACTGTTCCATGACGGCGCGCAGCAGGCCCTGGTCGTCGCGCGCCAGCAGCGGATCCCAGCGCGAGCCCCAGATCACCTTGATCACGTTCCAGCCGGCGCCGAGAAACGCCGCCTCCAGCTCCTGGATGATCTTGCCGTTGCCGCGCACCGGCCCGTCCAGGCGCTGCAGGTTGCAGTTGATGACGAACACCAGGTTGTCGAGCTGCTCGCGCACCGGCATCGTCAGCGCGCCCATGGACTCGGGCTCGTCCATCTCGCCGTCGCCGCAGAACGCCCACACCTTGCGATCCGAGGCCGGCACCATGCCACGATGCTCGAGGTAGCGTATGAAGCGCGCCTGGTAGATGGCCATCATCGGACCGAGCCCCATCGACACGGTCGGAAACTGCCAGAAATCCGGCATCAGCCAGGGATGCGGATAGGAGCTGAGGCCCCCGCCGTCGACTTCCTGGCGGAAGCGACGCAGCTGTTCCTCGCTCAGCCGCCCTTCCAGGTAGGCGCGCGCGTAGATGCCCGGCGAGGAATGCCCCTGCATGTAGATCAGGTCGCCCGGGTGCTGGCTCGAGGGTGCGCGCCAGAAATGATTGAAACCCACCTCGTAGAGCGTCGCCGAGGAGGCGTAGCTGGCGATGTGGCCGCCGTATTCCGTGGACTTGCGGTTGGCCGCGACCACCATGGCCGCCGCGTTCCAGCGTATCCACGCCTCGACGCGGCGTTCGAGCTCGCGATTTCCAGGGTACAGCGGCTGCTTGCCCACGGCGATGGTGTTCACGTACGCCGTGTTCGGGCTGTAGGGCAGGTAAGCGCCGGAGCGGCGCGCGTGCTCGACCATGCGGTCGATCAGAAAATGCGCGCGCTCCGGTCCCTCGGCCTTGAGGACCGAGTCGATCGATTCCAGCCATTCGCGGGTTTCGACGGGATCCAGATCGCCGGGCTCGGTGACTTCGCTCATGACTCGGGAAATTACCTTTGGGGCGCTGTGTTAGGATGCGCTGCTACGCGGCGAGGCCGGAAAGTGCGCATTATACGCAGATCCGGCCCAGTGCCTCAGCGCCGCCGCACCCGCAAGTCTGGTGACCATGGAACAGCTGACGATACGCCGTCCCGACGACTGGCACCTGCACTTGCGCGACGGCGCGGCACTCGCGGCCGTGCTGCCGGACACGGCGCGGCGCTTCGCGCGCGCCGTGATCATGCCGAACCTGACGCCGCCGGTGACGACCACGGCGGCGGCCGTCGCGTACCGTCAGCGCATTACTACGCTGCTCCCGGCGGGCGCCGAGTTCACGCCGCTGATGACCTTGTACCTCACCGACGCGACCCCACCGGAGGAAATCGACCGGGCCGCGGCCAGCGGGGCGGTAGTGGGCTGCAAGCTCTACCCCGCCGGCGCCACCACGCACTCGGCGGCCGGCGTGACCGACGTGCGCCGGCTCGATGCGGTGCTGGAGCGCATGAGCGAGCGCGGCCTGGTACTGCAGGTGCACGGCGAGGTCACCGACCCCGCGGTCGACGTGTTCGACCGCGAGGCGCGATTCATCGAGCAGGTGCTGGCCCCGCTGGTGGCGCGCTGCCCGCAGCTGCGGGTGGTGTTTGAGCACGTGACCTCGCGCGCCGCGGTCGATTTCGTCCGCGACGCGCGCCCGGGGATCGCCGCGACCGTCACCCCCCAGCACCTGCTGCTCAACCGCAATGCACTGTTCCAGGGCGGCCTGCGCCCTCATCACTACTGCCTGCCGCTGCTCAAGCGGGAATCGGACCGCCAGGCGCTGCTGGCCACCGTGGCGCGCGGCGATGCCCGCTTCTTCCTCGGCACCGACAGCGCGCCGCACTCGCGCCAGGCCAAGGAGTCCGCCTGCGGCTGCGCCGGCGTATACAGCGCGCATGCCGGCATCGAGCTGTACGCCGAGGCGTTCGAGCAACTGGGCGCGCTGGCGCGGCTGGAGGATTTCGCCTCCGGCTTCGGTGCCGACTTCTACCGCCTGCCGCGCAACCCGGGCACGATCACGCTCGAACGGCGCGCCTGGAGCGCGCCGGCGAGCATTCCTTTCGGGTCTGAGCAGCTGGTGCCCCTGCGCGCCGGCGAAAGCATCGCCTGGGCGCTGCGACCGTGAGCAACGAGCAAGGCGCCGGGCGCATGGCGCGCCGGTTTCGCGGCTTTCTGCCGGTGGTGGTCGACGTGGAGACCGGTGGCTTCAACTGCGCGCGCGATGCGCTGCTGCAGGTCGCGGCGGTCATGATTGATGTCGATGACTCGGGGCGACTGGTGCGCGGCCCGACCCACAGCTATCACGTCAAGCCCTTCGACGGGGCCAACATCGAGGCCGCCTCGCTCGCGGTCAACCGGATCGATCCCTGGCACCCGCTGCGCCCGGCGATCGATGAGCGCGACGCGCTGCAGCGCATCTTCAAGGAGGTTCGCGCCGGAATGCAGCTCGCGGGCTGCAAGCGCGCGATCCTGGTGGGCCACAACGCCTGGTTCGATCTCTCGTTCCTGAACGCGGCGGTGGCGCGCACCGGCCTGAAACGCTGCCCGTTTCACCCATTCTCGAGTTTTGACACCGCCACCCTGGCCGGAGCGGCCTTCGGCCAGACCGTGCTGGCGAAGGCCTCGACCATCGCCGGCCTCGGCTGGGACAGCGGCTCGGCGCATTCGGCCAGCTACGACGCCGAGCGCACCGCCGAGCTGTTCTGCAATATCTGCAACGAGCTGTCGGGCCGCTTCAAATGGGCCGAAGGCCGCGCGCGCGAGCTCGGCTGGTATGACGGGAGCGGGGGCGAGGCGGACCAGGATCCGGAACCGGACCCGCCAGCGATCTAGCTCGCTAGGCGGCCGCGGTGCCGATGACGCCCGCCGATTCCAGGGTCTTGCGCAATTCGCCGCTGCGATACATTTCCATGGCGATATCGCAGCCGCCCAGCAGCTCGCCCTTCAGGTACAGCTGCGGGTAGGTGGGCCAGTTCGAGTACTGCTTGAGCGCCTCGCGCATCTCCGCGTCCTCGAAAATGTTCACGCTGTGGAAGTCCACGCCCAGCTTGCGCAGCGCGCCGGCCGTCTGCGCGGAAAATCCACACTGGGGAAAATCGGGGGTCCCCTTCATGAACAGCACCACGGGGGCGCGACCTAGCTCATTGCGGATCCGTTCTTTAACATCCATCGACTCACCTGCCATTAGTTGCTCGTCGCGGCCACGCCGCCCCTGAGCCCGCCCGGGAATGGGCTTGCACCAGGACCACGTTGAATTATGGGGGGCGCTGGCCTATTCTTCAAACCCTAGGCGAATTTAACAAACCAATCAAAACAGCGACTTAGAAGGGCCCAGACCATGAATCCACTCAATTCCGTGCGCGGCTCGATCATTACCGGCGTCATCCTCGCCCTGGTCATCACCCTGGCGATCCAACCGACCGCGTTTCACGAACTGGGCCTGGCACGCTGGCTGCACGTGCTCTCCGGAGTGATGTGGATCGGCCTGCTGTATTACTTCAACGTGGCGCAGACGCCGGCACTGGCGGCGGCGGCAGCCGATAAGGGCGGCCCCGGGGGCGCGGGCATCACGAAGTACGTGGCCCCCCGTGCCCTGTGGTGGTTTCGCTGGGGCGCGGTATCGACCTGGCTCACCGGTGCCTGGTACCTGGGTCGCGGCGCCAACTTCACCAACGCCTTCACCTTCGGCCACTTCGGCCAGGACTACTACGGTCTGGTGATCGGCATCGGCGCCTGGCTCGGCACGATCATGCTGTTCAACGTCTGGGTGCTGATCTGGCCCAACCAGAAGAAGATCCTGGGGATAGTGCCGGCCAGTGACGAGGAAAAGGCGCGGGCCCGCAAGGTCGCGGGGACGGCCTCGCGCATCAACTTCGTGCTCTCGATCCCCATGCTGCTGTGCATGGCCTCGGCCTCACACGGGCTGCCGTTGTAGGCGTTGAGCCCCGCGCTTCCCGCCGACTTGCCCGAGCAGGTGTCCCGCGCATTGCGCGAGGACGTGGGTTCGGGTGACGTCACCGCGCAGCTCATCGCCGCCGATGCCACGGCGCGGGCCCGCCTGCTGTGCCGCGAGGCCGCCGTCATCTGCGGCACCGCCTGGTTCGAGGAAACCTTCCGGCAGCTCGAGACCCGCGTGCAGGTGCGCTGGCAGGTGGCCGAAGGGGCCGCGGTGGCCGCGGACACCGTGCTGTGTGAGCTCGACGGCCCGGCGCGCGCGATACTCACCGGTGAACGCACCGCGCTGAATTTTCTGCAGCTGCTGTCGGCGACGGCCACGGTCACCGCGCGCTACGCGCGCGTCATCGCCGGCACCGGCTGCCAGATCCTCGATACCCGCAAGACCATACCGGGGCTGCGCAGCGCGCAGAAATATGCCGTGCGCTGCGGTGGCGGCCAGAACCACCGCCTGGGTCTCTACGACCGAGTGCTCATCAAGGAAAACCACATTGCGGCCGCCGGCTCGATCGGCGCGGCGGTGGCGAAGGCGCGCGCGCTCTCGCCAGGACTCACTGTCGAGGTCGAAACCGAGAACCTGGACGAGGTGGCCAGCGCGCTGGCGGCGCAGTGCGATCTCATCCTGCTCGACGAGTTCTCGCTCGAGGACATGCGCCGCGCCGTGGCCCTCAACCGCGCGAGCCCGCGGCCTGCAAAAATCGAGGCCTCAGGCGGTGTCAGTCTCGATCGGCTCGCGGCGATCGCCGCCACCGGCGTGGACTTCATCTCGGTCGGTGGCCTGACGAAACACGTCCAGGCCATCGACATGTCGCTGCGCCTGCTGTAGCTATTTCTTCCGAACAGCCTTGCGCCTGGCGCGCGTAACCTTCCGGGCGAGCTTGCGCTTCGCTCGTTTCACCCGCCTCACCACACGCCTCACCACCCGCCTGCGCTTGGACTTTCTTACCGGCCTGGCGCGCGCAACCTTCCGGGCGAGCTTGCGCTTCGCTCGTCGCACCCGCCTCACCACCCGCCTGCGCTTGGACTTTCTGGCCGGCCCGGCGGCACTTCGCGTTGCAGCCTTTTTCTTGGCTTTCGCCTTGATGGTGGCCTTCGCCTTCGCAGGGGCCTTCTTGGCTGCGGGTTGCGCTGCCGTCTTCGCCGCCGGCCGGGCCGACTTGGCGGCCACCTTGGGCCTGGCTGGGCGGGCATCGGCCGCCGCGGCCACGCCCATCGAATGCACGGCAAAGAATGCGCGCTGCGGATCGAAGAATTGCACGATGCGGCCGCCACCCGGGACCCCAATGGGTCCATGGGCCAGTTGTCCGCCGGCGGCCAGCACCTTGGCGGCCGTATCGTCGGCGCTGCTGCTGGTGGCATAGGGACACCACGCGGGCGGCATGGCCCGGTCCGCCGGAATGGTGTAGGCACCGCCAAAATCCTGGTCGCCGACGCCAAAGGTCTGATAGTAGAAGCCGCCGCCCATGTCCACGGGCGCGCGCAACTGCCAGCCGAACAGCCGCTGATAAAAGCCCAGTGCGGCCTCCCGGTTGCGCACCGCCAGCTCGTTCCAGGAAAAACCGGAACTGGCCGGCGCACTGGCCGAGTCCGTGGAGGGACAGTACAGGCCGAAGGTCGCGCCCTCCGGATCCGTCAACAGAGCGACGCGGCCGACGCCGGGGACGTCCTGAACGGGCTGCTGGATGCGCGCGCCCAGGCCCACCGCCTGCCCGGCGATCGAATCCACGTCGCCCGCGCCGATGTAGCCGCGCCAGTGCGGACCGGTGCCGGCCGCGCGCGCTTCATCAGACAGGCGCATGGCGCCGGCAATCGCCTTGCCTTCGGCCGACCTGAACAGCAGATAGGGCGAGCCCGGGCTGAAGGGCTGCGCCTTCCAGGGCAGAATGCGCTCGTAAAAGGCGGTCGCCGCGCTGGTGTCATTGCATAGCAGTTCGTGCCAGATGAAGTGTCCCTGGTAGCTGGGCTGAGCCATGTCGGTCCCCTTAACTTGCTCGGTGCGGACGGGTGAGGAGCCGTGAGCGGCCTCCCTAGGTCCCGACAATATCGCAATCTATGAGGGGGCGACAACGCTCGGATTGACCTCCACCGTAACGTGCACGATCTCGGCGTGCTCCTGCAGGAGCGTGCGGAAGTATTCCGGGCGCACGGGCGCGTTGGTGGCGACGCTGAGGATGCAGGCGTAGCTGCCCTTCCCGACCCGCCACACGTGCAGGTCCTCGATCTCCGCCGGGACCGGCGCGCCGCGCAGGGTCTGGCGGATCTTCTCCACCACCGGCGCGCCCATTTCCGCATCGAGCAGGATCCGGCTGGTGGAGCGCAGGAGCGACCACGCCCAGGCCGCCACCACCAGCGAGGCGAACAGCCCGACGGCCGCGTCCAGCCACACCAGGTGCAGGTACTTGGCCCCGGCCAGCGCGCCGATGGCCAGCATGGAAGTCGCCGCATCGGCGGCCACGTGCAGGTAGGCGGAGCGCAGGTTCAGATCGGCATGCTGGTGGGCGTGCGCGTGGCCGTGCTCGTGCCGGTGCGAGGATCCGGCGCCCGCCTCGCTCCGGGCCGCCCCGGCCAGCAGGCCGGCGGAGGCCAAATTGACCAGCAGACCCAGCACCGCCACGCCCAGGGCCTGGTTGTAGGCAATGATCCCCGGGTGCTGCAGGCGCGACAGGCACTCGAAGGCCATGTACAACACCACGCCGACCAGGAGCAGTGCGCTGGTGTAGCCGCCGAGCACCTCGATCTTCCAGGTGCCGAACGCAAAGCGATCGTCGCGCCGCAGGCGGCGCGCCAGCGCATAGGCGGCGACTGCGAGGCCCAGCGCGATGACGTGCGAACTCATGTGCCAGCCGTCGGCCAGCAGCGCCATCGAGCCGTACCACCAGCCGGCCACGATCTCGACCACCATGGTGATGGCCGTGAGGATCAGGACCCAAAGCGTGCGGCGCTCGGCCAGCGGGTTGGTCGAGTCGAAATCGTGGGTGTGCGCAGTCATACCGCTGCAACGCTCTGCGCTCACGCTGGCCTCCTGCACGTTGCGGCGCCCCCAGGGTCGGAGCGCCCATGCTGAACCCGTATACTGCACGCCACTATAAACCAGCCGGACCGGCATTCCATGCGGCGAGCGAACCGTACCCAATACTTCGGCTTTATCCGCGAATTCGCGACTCGCTGGGACACCCTCGCCTTGCTCGTGGTGCTGGCCGTGGTGACCTTCCTGGCGGCGGCCAGTCACGGCCTGCTGGCGCCGCTCTCGCAACTGGACACGACTCCGCTCTCGCTCGCGCCCTCGCACCTGCCCGAATACGCGGCACGCACCACCCTGCGCATGTTCGTGGCGCTGGTGCTGTCGCTCCTGTTTACCCTGACCTACGCCACCTGGGCCGCCAAGAGCCCGCGCGCCGGACGCTTCCTGGTGCCGCTGCTCGACATCCTGCAGTCGGTGCCGATCCTTGGATTCATTTCGATCACCGTGGTGTTCTTCATGGCGTTGGTTCCGGGGCGCGTGCTGGGCGCGGAATTCGCGGCGATCTTTGCGATCTTCACCAGCCAGGCCTGGAACATGGCCTTCAGCTTCTACCAATCGCTCCGCACCGTGCCCACCGAGCTCGCCGAGGCCGCGGCCTCGTTCCACCTGACGCCGTGGATGCGATTCTGGCAGCTGGAAGTGCCGTTTGCGCTGCCGGCGCTGACCTGGAACATGATGATGTCCATGTCCGGGGGCTGGTTCTTCGTGGTGGCCTCGGAATCGATCAGCGTCGGGCGCACCCACGTGGCGCTGCCCGGGATCGGCTCGTACATTGCGCTCGCCATCGAACAGCGCAACCTGCACGCCATCGGTTGGGCGATCACCACCATGGCCCTGGTCATTCTGGTCTACGACCAGCTGCTGTTCCGCCCGATGATCGCCTGGGTCGATCGTTTTCGCGTCGAGCAGGAACCCGGCGCCGAGCCGCCGTCCTCCTGGGCATTGGACATGATGCGGCACTCCCGGCTGATCAGGGGCCTGACGGTGAGCTTCTACGCACTGGTGCGCTGGACCAGCTGGGCGTTGCCCGTGCGCGCCGCGCCCCGGATGAGCGCGGGCGCCCGCCGGAGCGAGCGCTCGAGGCTGCGCGATGCCCTTTGGCTCACGCTGCTGCTGGCGCTCGGCACGCTCGCCCTGCGCAAGCTGGGCCAGGAGCTGTGGTCCGGCACCAATCTGGCCGAGCTGCGCGAAGTGGGCGTGCTGGGATTGTTCACCATGACGCGGGTGGTCGTGCTGATCGCACTGGCCAGCCTGCTATGGGTGCCGGTGGGCGTGTGGATCGGCCTTAGACCGCAGGTGACCCAGTGGGCGCAGCCCGTGGCGCAGTTTCTCGCCGCCTTTCCAGCCAACCTGCTGTTCCCACTCGTCGTTTACGTCATCGTGACCTGGCAGCTGAGCCCGAATATTTGGCTCAGTCCGTTGATGATCCTCGGGACCCAGTGGTACATCCTGTTCAACGTCATTGCCGGCGCCGCGGCCATGCCCGCCGAATTGCGGCACGCCGCCCAGAATCTGCACGTGGGCGGCTGGCTGTGGTGGCGGCGCGTCGCCCTGCCCAGCGTCATGCCGTATTTCGTGACCGGTGCGATCACGGCCTCGGGAGGTTCGTGGAACGCGGCGATCGTCGCTGAAATTGCCAGCTGGGGCGGCACCGAGGTGCGCGCTCGGGGCCTCGGTACCTATATCGCCACGGCCACCGCGGCCGGCGACTATCATCGCATCGTGCTCGGCATCACCACGATGTGCCTGTTTGTCGTCACCATCAATCGCGCCTTCTGGCGACCGCTGTATTACTACGCCGAACGCCATTACCGGCTGGACTGACGCGAGGATTCGCCCATGAACGCTGTTGTGGAAGCCGCACCCTTGCTGCAGGTTACTGCGGTCGCCAAGTCGTTTCCCAAGCCCGACGGCCAGGAGCTGCTGGTGCTCAAGGACGTGAACCTGCGCCTCTCGACCGGCCAGATCGTCGGGCTGCTGGGCCGCTCGGGATCGGGCAAGTCCACGCTGTTGCGGCTGATCGCCGGGCTGTCCGAGCCCAGCGGCGGGGCGCTCACCTACCTGGGCGCGCCGGTCGACGGGCCCGCGGCCGGGATTTCCATGGTATTCCAGAGCTTTGCACTGTATCCGTGGCTCACCGTGTACGAAAACGTGGCCCTGGGACTGGAGGCGCAGCGCGTAGCGCGCGCCGAGATCCGGCGCCGAACGCTCGCGGCCATCGACCTGATCGGCCTGGACGGGTTCGAGTCCGCCTATCCGCGCGAACTCTCGGGCGGCATGCGCCAGCGCGTCGGCTTCGCCCGCGCGCTGGTGGTGCATCCCAATATCCTGTTGATGGATGAACCGTTCTCGGCGCTGGACGTACTGACCGCGGAAACCCTGCGCACGGATTTTCTCGACCTGTGGTGCGAGGGTCGCATGCCCATCAAGGGCGTCATACTGGTCACGCACAACATCGAAGAAGCGGTGTTGATGTGCGATCGCATCCTGGTGTTTGGCAGCAATCCCGGCCGCGTGCTTACGGAGATCGAGGTCACGCTGCCGCAACCGCGTAAGCGGCTCGACCCCTCGTTCCGCGAGCTGGTTGAGCGCATCTACGTCGAGATGACCGCGCGGGCCCATGGCGCGCCGGGCGGCGCGCGCACCGAGTTCTTTCCCGGACAGGGGATTGGCAGCGTCCTACCGCGCGTCTCATCGAACGAACTCTCGGGCCTGCTCGAAGCGGTAGCCGCAGCCCCCTACAACGGCACGGCCGACCTGCCGCAGATCGCCACCGACCTGCAGATGGAAATCGACGAGCTGTTTCCGGTGGCCGAGACCCTGCAGATGCTGCGCTTCGCCGAGCTGGAAGGCGGCGACCTGAAACTCACCGAGGCAGGCCGGGCCTTCTGCAACGCCGAGCGGGACGAGCGCAAGCGCATCTTTGCCCGCCAGCTGCTCGCCTACGTACCGCTGGCGGCGCACGTGCGCCGGGTGCTGGATGAGCGCACCTCGCACGTGGCGCGCAAGAGCCGCTTCATCGACGAGCTCGAGGACTTCATGACCGAAGAGGCGGCCGAGCAGACGCTGCGCGCCATCGTCAGCTGGGGCCGCTACGCCGAAGTGTTCGCCTACGAGGACGAGAGCGCGCGCTTTACCCTGGAAAATCCCGCCTAGCCGGGGGCGCGCGCGGCCAGCACGCCGCGCACGCAGGCCGCCAGATCCGCGTACACGCCGTCGGCGAGCGCCTCGTCCTGCCCGTCCAGCGCGCGCCCGCTGCGCACCAGGAAGCAGCGGCCCACGCCGGCGGCGCGCCCGGCCTCGATGTCGGTGCGCCGATCGCCCACCAGCATCGAGCGGGCCAGGTCGATACCCAGCCGCGCCGCCGCCCGCTGCAGCATCGCCGGGCGCGGCTTGCGGCAGTCGCAGTCGAGCCGGTAGCGGGCCACGGGCGCATCGGGCAGGTGCGGGCAATACTCCACCGCGTCGAGCCGCACCCCCTCGGCCTGGAGCCGCGCCTCCATGTGGAGGCTGAATGCCAGGTAGTCCGCCTCGCTGTACAGTCCGCGCGCGATGCCGGACTGATTGGTCACCACCACCAGCCGGTAGCCGGCCGCCTGCAGCTCGCGCAATGCGCCGATGGCACCCGGGAGCGGGGCGAAATCCTCGATCCGATAGGCGTAGCCGCGCTCCTCGATGAGCACGCCGTCGCGATCGATGAAGGCTCCCCTCATGCGACCTCCGGTGGCGGGCGCGGCCACCAAGCTAGCGCTCCGCGCGAATCCGCCGCAGCAGTGCCGTGGTGGAGTAGCCCTCGACAAACGGGATGGCCACCGCCCGACCGCCCCAGCTGCGCACCAAGGCGGTCTCGGCGAGCGCCTCGATGTCGTAGTCGCCGCCCTTGACGTAGAGCTCGGCCCGGCAGCGTCGCAGCAGCTCGCAGGGCGTGTCCTCGTCGAACAGCGTCACGTAGTCGACGCTGGCCAGCGCCGCCACCACGCTCACGCGGTCCATTTCGCGGTTGAGCGGCCGGTCCGGTCCCTTGCCGAGCCGCCGCGCGGACGCATCGGTATTTATCGCCACCAGCAGCGCGGCGCCCAGGCGGCGCGCCGCCTCCAGGTAGCACACGTGCCCGCGGTGCAGCACGTCGAATACGCCGTTGGTAAAGACCAGCGGCCGCCGCAACTCGCGCGCCGCCAGCTCGGAGGCCGGCAGCGAACTTTTGCAGCAGCGCAGCCGGCGGCGTTCAAGCGGGCCTGGCCGCCAGCCAGTCGACGTAGCGCTTGACGCCGGTGGCGACGTCGGCAAAGGGCAGCTCGCAGCCGGCGGCGCGCAGCGCCGTCAGGTCGGCCTGGGTGTGGCACTGGTACCTGCCCGACCAGCGCCGCCGGGAACTCGACGTACTGCACGAGCTTCTGGGCGACCAGCTGATCGAGGGCCAGCGCGCCCTCGCCGCGCAGCGCGCGGCAGGCGTTGACCGTGGCGCGCGCCACCTCGTTGAAGGACTGCGCGCGGCCGGTGCCCAGGTTGAAGACTCCGCTCCGGTCGGGGTGCTCCAGGAACCACAGGTTCACGGCCACGACGTCGTCGACGTACACGAAGTCGCGCTGCTGCTCGCCGGCTTGCGTACCCGCCGTAGGCGCCGAACAGGCGCACGCTGCCGGTGTCGCGGAACTGGCCGTAGTTGTGGAAGGCCACCGAGGCCATGCGGCCCTTGTGCTGCTCGCGCGGCCCGTAGACGTTGAAGTAGCGGAATCCGGCCACCTGCAGCGCGGTGCTGCCCAGGCGGCTGCGCACGACATTGTCGAACAGCAGCTTGGAGTAGCCGTAGACGTTGAGCGGCCGCTCGAATTCGGCGTGCTCGCGAAACGTGGCGCTGCCGCCGTAGATGGCCGCCGAGGAGGCATACAGCAGGCGCGTGCCCTGCGACTGGCAGGCATCGAGCAGGTTCCTCGAGCAGCGGTAGTTGCTGTCGAGCATGAGCCGGCCGTTGTGCTCCATGGTGTCGGAGCAGGCGCCCTGGTGCAGCACCACGTCCACGCGGCCGAATTCGCGGCGCGCGAAGCGGCCGTAGAAATCGTCCTTGTCGAAATAGTCGCTGAGGCGGGCACCGACCAGGTTGCGGTATTTCGAACCGTCGCTCAGATCATCGACCGCGATGACGTCATCGACGCCGATGGCGTTCAGGCCGCGCACCAGATTGCTGCCGATCATGCCGGCCGCGCCCGTCACCACCGCCTTCACGCCGGTCGCACCGTCATGGGTACAGCTCCTCGTAGCCGAGATTGGCGGCCCCGAACTTCCCGACCACGATGCCGCCGGCGCGGTTGACGACCGGCAGCGCATCGCGCAGGCCCACGCCGCAGGCCAGCAGCACCGCCAGCACGGCGATCACGGTGTCGCCGGCGCCGGTGACGTCGAACACCTCGCGCGCCAGCGCCGGCACCTGCAGGTGGCCGCGCTCGTCGAACAGCGAAATGCCCTCGCCGCTGCGCGTCAGCAGGATGGCCCCGAAGCCCTGCGCCTGGCGCAGCTTCTGCGCACGCTCGTGCAGCTGCGCCTCGCTCGACCAGGGGCCGATCACCTGCGCCAGCTCCTCGCGGTTGGGCGTGATCACCGTGGCGCCCGCGTAGCGGCCGTAGTCCTTGCCCTTGGGATCGACCAGCACCGGCTTACCGGCCTGGCGCGCCAGCGCGATCATGCGCGGGATGTGCGTCAGGCCCCCCTTGCCGTAGTCGGAGAACAGCACCGCGTCGTGCTCGGGCAGCACCCGCTGGTAGTCGTTGAGCATGGCGTCGAGCACTTCGTGATCGGGCTGGTTTTCGAAGTCCAGGCGGATCAGCTGCTGCGCGCGGCCGATGACGCGCAGCTTGACGATGGTGTTGAGCTGCGCGTCGCTCCCCAGGAGCGAGCGCACGCCGTGTTCGGCCAGCAGCTTGCGGAGCTTGCCCGCCGGCTCGTCGGCGCCGACCACGGTCATCAGCGAGACCTGCGCGCCCAGGGACTTGATGTTGAGGGCCACGTTGGCGGCCCCGCCCAGGCGTTCCTCCTCGCGGTCGATGCGCACCACCGGCACCGGCGCCTCGGGCGAGATGCGGTCGACCGACGCCGAACCAGTAGCGATCCAGCATCGCATCGCCGACCACCAGCACGCGCGCGCGCTGGAATTTCGCTTTCATGTCGGTCATGGGAGGCCGGCGGGCATCAGGCCAGCTGGAGCGACTCTTCGACCATGCCGCACAGCGTGTGGCCGATCATGATGTGGGCCTCCTGGATGCGCGCGGTCGTGGAGCTGGGCACGATGATGGCCACGTCGCACAGCGCGGCGAGCCGGCCGCCGTCGCGGCCGAGCAGTCCGACGGTCCGCATCTTCAGGCCACGGGCGGCCTCCACGGCGCGCAGCACGTTCTTCGAGTTTCCCGAGGTCGACATGGCCAGCAGGCAGTCGCCCGCCACGCCCAGCCCCATCACCTGGCGGTAGAACACCTCGTCAAAGGAATAATCGTTGGCGATGCAGGTCAGCGCCGAGGTGTCGGTCGACAGCGCCATGGCCGCCAGCGGCCGGCGGTCGTTGATGAAGCGGCCGGTAAACTCCGCCGCGAGGTGCTGCGAGTCAGCGGCCGAGCCGCCGTTGCCGCACAGCATCAGCTTGTGGCCTGCCGAGAGCGCATCGACCATCAGGCCGGCGGCCCGCGCGACCGGTTCGGACAGGCGGTCCAGGCCGGCGAACAGGGCGCGGTGCTCGTCCAGGTTCTGCTGAAACTTCGTGCTCATGGATTTCCTGGCGGTCGGCGCGGGCGTCGGGGCGCGGCCGGAGCGGCGGTGGGCCGCAAAATCCTGCCCGACTTCCCCACTTTAAGCAAACGCAGGTCCCGGCCGAGGCGTGCGTCCGCCCAGGGCGCTCCACGCCTGCAGCACCTGCGGGACCTCGATGTCGAGCAGGCGGCTCGCCTCACCGGACGTCCCGCCCAGCACGCACACGCGCCCGAGCCGGGAACGCGGCCGCCACCAGCGCTGGTCCGCATGGGCAAACAGCACCGTCAGCGGACAATCCAGCGCCGCGGCGGCGTGCGCCGGCCCGGTGTCCACCGAGATCATGCTGTCGGCCCGCGCCAGCAGGGCCAGCAGGCGCGGCACCGTCATGTCGGTGGCCAGGTTGTGCACGCGCGGTGAATCCGCGGCGCGCCGGATCGCCTCGACCACGGCGTGCTCGACCGGAGCGCCGGTCAGAAACACGCGCGCCTCGGGCAGCCGCTCGAGCACGCCGCGCGCCAGCGCGGCCCAGCGCTGCGGCGGCCAGTACTTCGCATCGCTCGCCGCGGTGCGCTGGCCGCGCTTGAGCGTGCGCTTGTTGCCCGCCTGGATCAGCACCAGCGGCGCCTCGCCCCAGCCGCGCTCGGCAAGCCAGCGCTCGCAGTCCGCGCGCGCCTGCGCGCCCACGTACAGGCGCGGGACCGCATCGAACTGCGCGGCGTCCAGGGGCGGCGGCGGCGGTTGCAGAGCCGGCGGAGTCCGCAGCGCGATGGCCAGCCACCACTCCGTCCAGTGCATCGGGTGCGCTGCGGGAAAGTCGTGCGCGCGCACGATCCAGTCGCGCGGAATGCCGGCGTGCTCGACCAGCCACTGGGCCTTGGGTTCCGGGTCGCACTGGTAGACCGGACCGAGCCCGCGGGAGCGCATCCAGCGCACCGCCTGCCACTGGCTGGGCCGCAGCGGATAAGGTGTCTTGCGGCTGGTGACCAGCTGGACCGTTCCGACCCGCGGATCGTCGGCCAGGATGGCGCGCGTCCAGCTCCCGGAGCTCAGCAGGTCGACGCGGCGGCCGTAGCGCCGGTGCAGCACTTCGATCATGGTCGTGATCAGCACCACGTCGCCGAAGGCCGCGAAGCGCACGATCAGGGGCGGTGCGCGCACGGAATTGCTCGCGGCCATCGCGCCGGCCTAGAAATCGACCAGCTCGACGTTGCCGGCGCCGAGTTCGGCGCCCAGGAACCGCCCGCCCACCGTGGCGAAGCGCTCGATGCCGTCGGTGGCGAGAAAGTGCATCGGCGCAGATCCGTGCGCGCCCGCGTGCGCCGGCTGCAGGAGCGCGAGCTGTGTCAGTGCGGTGCGCACCGTGGCCGCGGTGGTGGCGGCGGAATCGACGATGCGCACGCCGGGGCCGGCGGCGGCGGCGATCACCGGCTTGAGCACCGGGAAGTGTGTGCAACCGAGCACCACGGTGTCGACCCTCGAGGCCGGCTCGGCGCGCAGCGGTTCCAGATAACGCTGCGCCACCTGCGCGGCGATCGGCCCGTCGACCCAGCCCTCCTCGGCCAGCGCCACGAACAGGCCGCAGGCGATCGCCGAAACCTGCGAATCCGGTCGGATCCGCGCGATGGCCTGCTGGTAGGCGCCGCCGCGCACGGTGCTCTCGGTGGCGAGCACGGCCATGCGCCCGCTGGCCGAGGCCGCGCAGGCGGCGCGCGCGCCCGGCTCGATCACGCCGATGACCGGCAGCCCTTCGTAGCGCTCGCGCATGGCGTGCAGCGCCGCCGCCGAGGCCGTGTTGCAGGCGACCACCAGGCACTTGATGCCGCGCGCCACCAGCACGTCGGCCGCCTGCAGCGCGTAGCGCACCACCGTGTGCGTGCTCTTGGTGCCGTAGGGCAGGCGCGCGGTGTCGCCGAGGTAGATGAAGGACTCGGCCGGCAGCGTCGCGCGCAGCTCGCGCAGCACCGTCAGGCCGCCGACGCCCGAATCAAAGACACCGATAGGTCGCCCGGGCGAGGGCCTGCCTGCGTGTGCGCTCACCTGCGGCGCCCTAGCTCTCCGGGCGCAGCTGCGGAAACAGCAGCACGTCGCGGATCGAGGGCGAGTCGGTGAGCAGCATCACCAGCCGGTCGATGCCGAGGCCCAGCCCGGCCGTCGGCGGCATCCCGTACTCGAGCGCGCGGATGTAGTCGGCGTCGTAGTGCATGGCCTCGTCGTCGCCGGCGTCGTGGCGCACCACCTGCGCGCGGAAGCGCGCCGCCTGGTCCTCCGGGTCGTTGAGCTCGGAAAACCCGTTGGCGAGTTCGCGCCCGGCGATGAAGAACTCGAAGCGATCGGTGAGAAAAGGATCCGCGTCGTTGGCGCGCGAGAGCGGCGAGACTTCGGCCGGATAGGCGTGCACGAAAGTCGGCTCGAGCAGGTGGTGCTCGCCGGTCTTCTCGAAGATCTCGATCTGCAGCTTGCCGGCGCCATCGCCGGGGGTGTAGGCGATTCCCAGCCGCTCGCAGGCCGCCCGCAGGTAGGCCACTTCGCGCAGGCGCGCGCGCTCCAGCTGCGGATTGTGCTCGACGATCAGCTCCTCGACCGTCACGCGCCGGAACGGCTTGCCCAGGTCGTAATCACGCCCCTGGTAACGAACCACGCGCGTGCCGAGGAGCGAGTCGGCCAGCCCGTGGAGCAGGCGCTCGATCAGCTCCATGAGTTCGCGATAGTCGCTGTAGGCCCAGTACAGCTCGAGCATCGTGAATTCCGGGTTGTGCTGCGTCGAGAGCCCTTCGTTGCGGAAATTACGGTTGATCTCGTAGACGCGTTCCAGTCCGCCGACGATCAGGCGCTTGAGATAGAGCTCCGGGGCGATGCGCAGGTACATCCTCTGGTCGAGCGCGTTGTGATGCGAGATGAACGGCCGCGCCGCCGCGCCGCCGGGAATGGGCTGCATCATCGGGGTCTCGACCTCGAGGAAGTCCAGGGCGTCGAGCGCATCGCGCAGGTAGCGGATGATGGCGCTGCGGGTGCGGAACACCGCGCGGCTCCCCTCGTTCATCAGCAGATCGACGTAGCGCATGCGGTAGCGCGTCTCGGTGTCGCTGAGCCCGTGCCACTTGTCGGGCAGCGGCCGCAGCGACTTGGCGAGCAGCTTCAGGCCGGTGACGCGGACCGACAGTTCACCGGTCCGGGTGCGGAACAGCGGGCCGCGGGCCCCGAGTATGTCGCCGACGTCGTAGTCCTTGAACGCCTCGTAGGCGGGCCCCAGCGCACTTTCCTGCAGGAACAGCTGGATGGAGCCGCTCCGGTCGGCGAGCTTGGCGAAGCTCGCCTTGCCCATGACGCGCTTGAACATCATGCGCCCGCCGACCCGCACCTGCACCGGATTGGCCTCCAGCCACGCGGCGTCGCACTCGGCGTAGGCGCTGAGGAGGTCGGCGGCCAGCGCGTCGCGACGGAACTCGTTGGGGTAGGCCGGGCCGAGCTGGCGCAGCGCGCTCAACTTGGCGCGCCGCTCCGCGATCAGGCGGTTCTCGTCGGGCGGCTCCGGGCTCGTGCCGCCCGGCGGGGGTGTGGGCGTGGTATTACTCACAGTCCCGCCTTGAGGCTGGCTTCCATGAACTGATCGAGCGCCCCATCGAGCACCGCGCCGGTGTTTCCCACCTCTACGCCGGTACGCAGGTCCTTGATGCGGGACTGGTCGAGCACGTAGGAGCGGATCTGATTGCCCCAGCTGACGTCGGACTTGGAGTCTTCCAGCACCTTGGCCGCGGCGTTGCGCTTGTTGACCTCGAGCTCGTAGAGCTTGGCCTTGAGCATCTTCATGGCGGTGGCGCGGTTCTTGTGCTGGCTGCGCTCGTTCTGGCAGGCCACGATGATGCCGCTGGGCAGGTGCGTGATGCGCACCGCCGACTCGGTCTTGTTGACGTGCTGGCCGCCCGCGCCGCTGGAGCGGTAGGTGTCGGTGCGCAGATCCGCCGGGTTGATGTCGATGGCGATGTCATCGTCGATCTCGGGTGATACGAAGACCGAGGCAAAGGAGGTGTGGCGGCGGTTGCCGGAATCAAAGGGCGACTTGCGCACCAGGCGGTGCACGCCGGTCTCGGTGCGCAGCCACCCGTAGGCGTACTCGCCCTGGACCTCGACCGTGGCCGACTTCAGCCCGGCGACCTCGCCGGGATTGGAGTCGATCACCTCGGCGGAATACCCGCGGGCCACCGCCCACTTGAGGTACATGCGCAGCAGCATCTGCGCCCAGTCCTGGGCCTCGGTGCCGCCCGCGCCGGCCTGAATGTCCAGGAACGCGCTGTGCGAGTCCATCTCGCCGCGGAACATGCGCTTGAACTCGAGCGCGCGCACGCTGGCCTCGAATTGCGGTGCGCTCGCGCTCGATGTCGCTCGCCGTCGACTCGTCGTTCTCGGCCTCGGCCAGTTCCAACAGCTCCAGGGCGGCGCGCACCGAGCCGGAGACGCGATCCATTTCGCCGAGCTCTGCGCCTAGGCGGGCGCGTTCCCGCCCCAGATCCTGGGCGCGCTCGGGCTGGCTCCATACCGCCTGCTCTTCCAGTTCCCGGCTGACTTCCTCCAGGCGCTCGCGCTTGCGGTCGTACTCAAAGGAACCCCCTCAAGGACAGCGCGCGCTCCTCGAGATCTTCCAGTGCCCGTTTGAGTTGTGTGACTTCCATCGCCCGGTCCGCAAGCTTGGGGGCCGACATGGTAGCACGGGCTCGACGCCCTTCAGGGCGCGCAGCAGGTGCTCGACCACCAGCTGCAGGCGCAGCTCGCCCTGGTACTCGTTGGTGCCCAGCCGGTAGATCAGCCGCACCTTGCCGGTCGGGAGCGGTGCCGGATGCTGCGGATCGACGCTGTTAAAGGCGATGGCCTCAAAGCCGCCCCGCCCCTCGCGGGCCGACACCTGGAACTTCAGGTGCCGCTCGGCCAGCACCCGCGGCGTGCCGCGCACCTCGAACACGCCCTCGAACAGCGGCTCGGCAAACGCCGCGCCCCACGGGCCGGCCGCGCGCAGCGCGCTCGCCAGCGGCAAGGCGATGTCCTCGGGCTCGAGTTCCCCGTCGGTCTCGATGGCATCGCCGAGCGCGCTGTGCGCCATGGCGCGCGCCACCTCGGCATCGAAGGCGCGCGCAAAGCGATCCAGGTGCGCGCGCGGCAGGCTCAGGCCCGCGGCCATCGCATGCCCGCCGAATTTCTCCAGCATCCCCGGCTCGCGCGTGGCGACGGCCTCGAGCACATCGCGGATGTGCACGCCGGGCACCGAGCGCGCCGAGCCGCGGAGCGTGCGCTCGTCGGCGAGCGCGAAGGCCACCACCGGGCGGCGCAGCTGTTCCTTGACGCGGCCGGCCACCAGCCCCACCACGCCCTGGTGCCAGGCCGCATCGAACAGGCATACCCCGGAGCGCTTCGGTCCGTCCGCCGCCCTCGCGCAGCGCGCGCACCGCCTGCAGGGCCTGGAGCTGCATGTCGGCCTCGATCTCGCGCCGCTGCGCGTTGAGCGCGTCGAGTTCGACGGCGAGCCGGCGCGCCTCGGCCGGCTCGTCGCTCAGCAGGCAGCGGATGCCGACCGACATGTCGCTCAGGCGGCCGGCGGCGTTGAGGCGCGGCGCCACCGCAAAGCCCAGATCGCTGCTGACCAGGTCCGCCTGCGCGCGGCGCGCCACGCTCAGCAGCGCGCTGATCCCCGGCACGCAGCGCCCGGCGCGGATCCGGGCCATGCCTTGCGCGACCAGCACGCGGTTGTTGGCATCGAGCGGCACCACGTCGGCCACGGTGCCGAGTGCCACGAGGTCCAGGAACGAGGCGGTGGCGGGCGCGTGGCCCGGCAGGCTCGCCGCTGACTTTCCAGCGCGCGGCGCAGCGCGGCGCACACGTAGAAGGCCACGCCGACGCCGGCCAGAGCGCCGCTGGCAAATCCCTTGCCGGGCAGGTTGGGATTGACGATGACGTTGGCCTCGGGAAGCTCGGCCCCGGGCAGGTGGTGATCGGTGATCAGCACGTCGATGCCGCGCGCGCGCGCGGCGCTCACGCCGGCGTGGCTCGATATGCCGTTATCGACCGTAATGATCAGCGTCGGGGCGCGCTCGGCGGCCACGGCCACAATTTCGGGCGTCAGTCCGTAGCCGTACTCGAAGCGATTGGGGACCAGGAAATCGACCGCGGCGAATCCGAAGCCGCGCAGGGCTCGCAGCATCAGCGCGGTGCTGGTGGCGCCGTCCGCGTCAAAATCCCCCACGACCAGCACCCGGCCGCGCCGGTGCTGCAGCAGCAGGCGCGCGGCCGCTTCGGTGCCTCCCAGGCTCCCCACCGGCGCCAGGCGCTCGAGCGCCAGGTTCAGCTCCTCGCGGGTGCGCAAGCCGCGCGCGGCGTACACGCGCCGCAGCACCGGGTGCAGGTCGGCGCCCAGGGCATCGGCGCCCGCAGGGACCACGCGTCGCATCACCGTCATCATTGCAGCAAGCTCTCCCACCAGGGACGGGTGCGTCGGAAGCCGCGCCACAGCGCGCGGATCGCCGGGCGCCTCGAGCGTCACGGCGTGCGCACCGGCCACAGCGTGGCGCTGCTGCAGTGCCGCCGCCGCGCCAGTGCTCGAGCGCCGGAGCCACCCAGTCGCTGCTCCAGCTCGTGCAGCGCGTCTGGTCCGGCTCGGCCCGCAGCTCGCACACCGCCAGCAGATCGGCTGGCGCCGGCGGGCGATCGGCCGCGCGGGCCTGCGGCCAGCGCTCCGGGAGCGGCTCGAGTCGCATGCCGCCGAAGTCTGCGCGAGTCCGTCCACGAACAGGTCGTTCGGCCCAGGCCAGCGCCGCGCCGCCCGGGTCCGCGCGCCGCGGCGCTCGCCTCGCGGGCGATCCTGCGGGCGCACCGCCGCCCCAGATCCACAGCGCGTTGGCACTGAGCAGACCCCGCGCCTGGCGCCTGCTGGTTGACCGGATGCTCATGCAGCCACATCTCCATCTCGCTGCCAAGCCGGCGCAGGACATCCGCGCCGGGGCCCGCGGGCAGCCCGGCGCGCGGATCGGCTCCAAGCCACAGCACCGGATCGTGACTGCGCACGGCGCCCGCCTCGACTGCGGCGCTCCGCCGGCGAGCAACAGCTCACGCCGCCCCGTCGCATGGAGCGACCAGCCCGAGCCGGCGAACACCCCGGCAAAATCCTGCGCGAGGGCGCGCTGTTCTTCGCCACTGAGCTGCAGCAGGCCGGCCGGATGCAGGCGCACCGTATCCAGGCCGGCCACCAGGTGCACGGGCGTCGCAAACCAGACCGGCGCGGCCTCCGCGATGCCCGCGACCGCCGCGGCCGCGATCGGAGGCAGGCGGGGTGGCCAGCAGCAGGCCGGGTCCCGCCCGCCGCTGCAGCCAGGGACGCCACCCGCCGGCGGCCGGCTCGAGATCGCCGCGCGCCAGCCATTGCTCGAGCCGCGGCAGGCGCGGGAGCGCCGCGCGCGCGGCCTCGCTCAGGGAGGCCGGGTACAGATCGCGCGAGTACGAGGATGAGTCGTGGCACGGTGGTATCGTAACGGGCATGCGACTGGTACTCGACTCTGATCCGCAGATACTGACCGTGCGCTCGTACGCGCGCGGCGAGATCGACATCGGCGGCCAGAAGATCCGCGCGCCCTGCATCGTCAGCGGCACGCGGCTGATCACCGACTGGGCCGTGCCCTCGGCCGCCGCGCTCGACCTGGCGGCGCTCGAGCCGCTGCTGGCGCTGCGCCCGAGCGTCGTGCTCATCGGCGCGGACGGCGCCGATGTGGCCGGCAGCGCTGCGCTGCGGCGGACGGTGGAAGGGCGCGGCGTCGCCTTCGAGGTCATGAACCTGGGTGCCGCCTGCCGCACGTACAACGTGCTGGCGCAGGAGCGGCGCGAAGTGGCCGCCGGGCTATTCCCTTAAGAGGGGTGGTGATTACGGTGGCCGGTGCGCCGCAGGCGCACCGGAAGAAGACACAGGGCGGAAAGATCGCTCAACCAACCAACTATCCGAAGCTGACAGAATCGAATAATTGTCACTGCCTTGTTTTTGTTTTTCGGACTGTTTTTCTTCTTCTGTGGACTAATCAGCTCTTCCCCTGTTGCCCTGTGTCTTCTCCCGGTGCGCCTGTGCACGCTTGAAAATGGCCTGTCGGCGAGCACCGACAGGGGCCGATACTAGTCGCGCACTTCCGGACTTGACAAGTGTCATAAAGTTATAATTGATAATTCAAAGAATTAGACAATTTTATTGATGTTATTTAGATGGCTTTTAGCCCACTCCTCCTACCAGCGGCACGAAGGAAACCGAGCCCAGGACCTGCCGCTCCACGCCCTGCTCCCGGCGCACGATCCGGAGCAATTGCTGCTTGCCTTCCGGACCGGCCGGCACGATCAGGCGCCCGTTGGGCGCGAGCTGCTCGATCAGCTCCTCCGGCACCACCAGCGGCGCGGCGGCCACGATGATGCCGTCGAAGGGCGCCTGGCTGCGCCAGCCGATGGAACCGTCGCCCACCTTGAAGCGCACGTTGCGCACGCCGAGTTCCTTGAGACGCGCGCGCGCGCGACTCTGCAGCCCCGCGATGCGCTCGATGCTGTAGATGCGCTCCACCAGCGGCGCGAGCACCGCGGTCTGGTAGCCGCAGCCGGTGCCCACTTCCAGCAGCCGCTTGAGCGGCGGGCCGTCGAGCAGCGCTTCGGTCATGCGCGCCACGATGTAGGGCTGGGAGATCGTCTGGCCAAAGCCGATCGGCAGGGCGGTGTCTTCGTAGGCACGGCTGGCGATCGCCTCGTCGACGAAAATGTGGCGCGGCAGATTGCGGATGCGATCGAGCACGGTCAGGTTGGTGATCCCCTGCTCGCGCAGCCGCTGCACCAGCCGGTCGCGGGTGCGGAGCGAGGTCATGCCTATGCCCGTAAAGCGTGGGTCGGTCATCGGGGCAGCGCTACTTCTTGACGGCGTCGCGTAACGGCACGCCGGCCAGCCACTGGCCCAGCTCGGGCAGCGCGGCATGGCGGGTCAGGTCGATCGACAGCGGCGTGACGGAAACCCAGCCTTGCGCCACGGCGTGAAAATCCGTGCCCTCGCCCGCATCCGCCCCGGCTCCCGAGGGACCCACCCAGTACATGTACTCGCCCTTCGGATTGCGCACCGGGACCGCGGGCTCCGAGCGGTGGCGGAATCCAAGCCGCGTGGCGCGTATCCCGCGCAGCTGGGCCAGCGGCAGATCGGGCACGTTGATATTCAGGATCAGGCGCGGATCGAGCGGCCGGCCGAGCAGCTGCGTCACCAGGCGCTGCGCCACGATCGCCCCGGTCTCGAAGTGCCTTGGACCCTGGGGCTCCGTGCACAGCGACACGGCCAGCGTGGGCAGGCCGAGAAAGCGGCCTTCGATGGCGGCCGCGACCGTGCCCGAATACAGCACGTCGTCGCCGAGGTTCGGCCCGTCGTTGACCCCGCTCACCGCCATGTCGAAGTCGAAGTCGAACAGGCCGGAAACCGCCAGGTGCACGCAGTCGGTCGGCGTGCCGGTGACAAAGTGCACGCCGGGCTCGGACTGCGTGACGCGCAGCGGCACGTCGAGGGTCAGCGAGTTGCTCGCGCCGCTCCGGTTCCGGTCGGGCGCGACGACGGTGACGTCGGCCACCTCGGCGAGGGCGGCGCGCAGCCGGGCAATGCCCTCCGACTCGATAGCCGTCGTCGTTGCTGACCAGAATTTTCATTTTTCGAGTGCCGCGCCCCGCGTGTGAGAGGCGCGCCAATATACTGAAAGCCCGCTTCCGGAGGAATGCGACTTGGCCGCCAAGGACGACGAACGCGACCTGTTCCGCGCGGCCATGCGTGGCGTGCGGCCGCTGGCCGCGCCCAAGCGCGCCCACCCGGCGCGCGCGCCAGCCCCCGCCGCGCGCCCGCCAGACCCGCGCCGAGCGTGCCGCGGTGCTGCGCGAGAGCCTGGCGCCCCCGCCGCCCGAACTGGACATTCAGCCCGGCGACTCGATGCAATACCGCCAGGCCGGCGTGCCCGAGGCCGTATTGCGGCGCCTGCGCCGCGGCGAGTACCGGATCGAGGCCGAGATCGACCTGCACGGCATGCGCCTCGCCGAGGCGCGGCTGCGACTGAGTGAGTTCCTGCTCGCGGCCCTCGAGCGCCGCCTGCAGTGCCTGCGCATCGTGCACGGCAAGGGACTGCGCTCCGGCCAGCGCGGGCCGGTGATCAAGAATGCCGTGCACAGCCTGCTGCGGCGCATGGATCAGGTGCTGGCCTTCACCTCGGCGGCCATGCGCGACGGGGGCACCGGCGCCACGCTGGTGCTGCTGCGTGCCCGTCCGCGCGCTTAAGGTGCTAGAGCTGATCGATCAGCACCGTCGCCATCGCTCGCCAGCCCTTCGTTGCGACCCAGGAACCCCAGGTGCTCGGTGGTCGTGGCCTTGAGGTTGACGTCGGCGACCGGCACCGCCAGGAGCGCGGCGATCGAATGACGGATCTGCTCGCGCCACGGCGCCAGGCGCGGCTGCTGGGCGAGCAGCGTGAGGTCGACGTTGACCACCCGCCAGGAACGGCGCGCCAGCATGTCGAGCGTCGCGGCGACGAACTGCTGGCTGTCGGCGCCGCGCCAGCGCGGATCGCTGTCCGGAAAGTGCTCGCCGATGTCGCCCAGGCCCGCGGCTCCGAGCAGCGCATCGACCAGCGCGTGCAGCAGCACGTCGCCGTCCGAATGCGCCACCACGCCCCGGTTGTGCGCGATGCGCACGCCGCCCAGCACCAGGGCATCGCCCGGCCCGAAGGCATGCACGTCGATCCCGAATCCGACTCTCATCGGGCAGACCCCTCGGCCCCCGCCGACCCGGCAGCACGCGCGGCGAGGATCGCCGTCGCCACCGCCAGATCCTGGCGACTGGTGATCTTGATGTTGCTGTCTTGGCCGGCAACCAGCAAGGGGCGCCCACCCTGCCACTCCATGGCCTGGGCCTCGTCGGTGGGCTCGCGCCCTGCGCTCAGGGCGCTGCGCAGGGCGGCGCACAACGCTCCGTAGCGGAACATCTGCGGGGTCAGCGCCCGCCACAGCGGCGCGCGATCCACCGTGCACTCGCTCCCCAGCGCGCCGTCGGCGCGCTTGAGCGTGTCGCTCACGGGCGCGGCCAGCAGCGCGCCGAGCGGGTGGGCCGCGCCGGCCTGCAGGAGCCGCTCCAGGTCGGCGGCGCTCAGGCAGGGCCGCGCGGCATCGTGCACCAGCACCCAGTCGTCGGCGCCCGCACGCCCGTCCAGAGCGGCCAGTCCGGCCAGCACCGAATCGCAGCGCCGGGCGCCGCCCGGGACCGCCGCCACCTTGGGGGCGAGCGCGCGGCGCAGCCGCTCATCGGCCAGTGCCGCGGGCGCGAGCGCGAGGGCGATGCCCAGGCAGCGCACATCGTCGGAGAACAGCTGCAGCGCCAGCTCCAGCACCGTGCGCCCGGCCAGGGCCGCGTGCTGCTTGGCGGCCCCACGCCGAAGCGGCGGCTGGCGCCGGCCGCCGGCATGACCAACCAGTAGCGCATCTCGCGCAGCCACCCGCGCGCTCGGGGGAGAGGGGCCGCGTGCGCTCAGCGCACGGCCGCGGCGCGCGCCGGCAGCGCGCCGGCCGCCGCGGCCGCGCGGACCGGCGCTGGCGGGCGGAGCGGTGCGGCGGGCGTGCTCGGCGCGATCACCGGCGCTTCCGCGGGCCCCACCTGGAAGAAGGTCTCGTTGCTCGCGACCATGCCCAGGTCCGAGCGGGCCCGCTCCTCGAGGGCGCTGTAGCCCTGCTTCAGATCGCGCACTTCGGCGGCCAGCTGCCGGTTGCGGGCCGACAGGCGCTCGTTGTCGCTTTGCTGTTCGGCCACCGCCGCGCGCAGACGCATGCACCTCGCGCACCCCGTCGGCCGAGAACCAGATCCGGTACTGCAGCAGCAGCAGCGCGGCAGCCAGCGCGGCGGCGAACCATTTCACGGCAGGCCTCTCATGTGCCGATTATAGGCGCACCGGAAAAGCCTCGCGGCCGGCGTATTTCGCCTGCGCACCCAGGGACTCTTCGATGCGCAGCAGCTGGTTGTACTTGGCCACCCGGTCGGAGCGGGACATCGAGCCGGTCTTGATCTGCGTGGCCGCCGTCGCCACCGCGATGTCGGCGATCGTGCAGTCCTCGGTCTCCCCGGAACGGTGCGAGACGACCGAGGCGTAGTGCGACTGGTCGGCCATGTCGATGGCCGCCAGCGTCTCGGTCAGGGTGCCGATCTGGTTGGGCTTGATCAGGATCGCGTTGGCGATGCCGCGCGAGATGCCCTCGGCCAGGATCTTGGTGTTGGTGACGAACAGGTCGTCGCCGACCAGCTGGAGCTTGCGCCCGAGCTCCGCGGTCAGGTGCGACCAGCCGGCCCAGTCGGACTCGCCCATGCCGTCCTCGATGGTGATGATCGGGTAGCGCGCCGCCAGCCCGGCCAGGTAGCGGGTGAATTCCGCCGACGAGAAGCTGCGGTGCTCGGCCGCGAATTCGTACTTGCCGTCGCGGAAGAACTCCGAGCTCGCCACGTCCAGGCCCAGGTAAATGTCCTTGCCCGGCTTGTAGCCGGCGAGCTCGACCGCCTCCAGGATGGTCTGCAGCGCCGCCTCGTTGGAAGGCAGGTCGGGCGCGAACCCGCCCTCATCGCCCACCGCGGTGCTCAGGCCCTTGCTCGTTGAGGAGCTTCTTCAGGGTGTGAAAGACTTCGGCGCCGTAGCGCAGCGCCTCGCGCAGCGAGGGCGCCCCGACCGGCAGGATCATGAATTCCTGGATGTCGAGGCTGTTGTTGGCGTGCGCGCCGCCGTTGATGATGTTCATCATCGGCACCGGCAGGACCGGCGCGCGCTTGCCGCCGAGGTACTTGTACAGCGGCTGCGCGGCATCGCGCGCCGCGGCGTGGGCGTTGGCGAGCGAGATCGCCAGCAGCGCATTGGCGCCGAGCCGGCTCTTGGTGTCGGTGCCGTCGAGCTCGATCATGCAGGCGTCGAGGCCGGCCTGGTCGCTGGCCTCGCGGCCCAGCAGCGCGGCGCGCAGCTCGGTGTTGACGTTCTTGACCGCCTTGAGCACGCCCTTGCCCTGAAAGCGCTTCTTGTCGCCGTCGCGCAGTTCGACCGCCTCGCGCGTGCCGGTGGAGGCGCCCGAGGGCACGGCGGCGCGACCCTGCGCGCCGCTGGCGAGCGTGACCTCGGCCTCGACCGTCGGGGTTGCCGCGCGAGTCGATGATCTCCCGAGCGTGAATGTCCGCGATCCGGCTCACAGCGAGCTTTCCTCGAAGGGCGCGGCCTTGACCGTGCGGTCCAGCTGCTGGAGCGTGGCCAGCAGGCTCCCCATGCGCGCCAAGCGGCCAGGCGTTGGGGCCGTCCGAGAGCGCGGCTTCCGGACGCGGATGCGTCTCCATGAACACGCCCGCCACCCCCGCCGCCACCGCCGCGCGCGCCAGCACCGGCACGAACTCGCGCTGCCCGCCCGACACCCCGGCGCCCGCCCCGGGCAGCTGCACCGAATGGGTCGCATCGAAGACCACCGGGCAGCCGGTGGCGCGCATGACGGCGAGCGAGCGCATGTCGGTGATCAGATTGTTGTAGCCAAAGCTGAAGCCGCGCTCGCACACCATGATCGACTCGTTCCCCGTGGCGCGGGCCTTGTCGACCACCTGCTGCATTTCCCAGGGCGAGAGGAACTGGCCCTTCTTGATGTTGACCGGTCGGCCCGGCGGCGGCCACGCGCCGGATGAAATTCGTCTGCCGGCACAGGAACGCCGGCGTCTGCAGCACGTCGACGACGCTCGCGACCTCCTCGATCGGCGTGTCCTCGTGCACGTCGGTCAGCACCGGCACCTCAAACTGCTTGCGCACCTGCTCCAGCATCTTCAGGCCGGACTCGATTCCCGGGCCGCGGAAACTCTGGCCCGAAGAGCGATTGGCCTTGTCGAAGGAGGCCTTGAAGACGTAGGGCATGCCCAGGGCGCGGGTCAGCTCGCACATCTTGCCGGCCACTTCCTGCACCAGCGCGGCGGACTCGATGACGCAGGGCCCGGCGATCAGGAACAGCGGACAGTCGATGCCGACCTGGTAGCGCTCCAGCTTCATGCGCTCGCGACTGCCGGGAGCTGTGCGGCACGGCAGGCGCGCGCGGCGCGCACGAAAGCCGGTGAACAGCGGGTGACCGTCGCGCGGCGTGGAGGTGAACTCGGGGTGAAACTGGGTCGCCAGGAACCAGGGATGCGCCGGGTACTCGATGATCTCGACCAGCCCGTCCTGCGAAAATCCCGAGAACACCAGGCCCGCCTGGCGGAACTGCTCCAGATAGCGATTGTTGAATTCGTAGCGGTGGCGATGGCGCTCCATGATCTCATCGCGCCCGTAGAGCTCGCGCGCCACCGTGCCGGCGCCGAGGCGCACCTGCTGCGCCCCCAGGCGCATGCTGCCGCCCAGCGCCGAGCTCTCGTTGCGCTGCTGCGTGCCGCGCGCCTGGTCCTGCCACTCGGTGATCAGGCCGATCACCGGATGGGCGGTGGCGCGGTCGAATTCCGTGCTGTGCGCGCCGGCCAGCCCGACCACGTGGCGGCCGAACTCGATGATCGCCAGCTGCATCCCCAGGCAGATGCCGAGGTAGGGAATGCGCTGCTCGCGCGCGTAGCGGATCGCCTGGATCTTGCCTTCGATGCCGCGCTCGCCGAAGCCGCCGGGCACCAGCATCGCGTCCATGCCGGCGAGCGCGCCGACGCCGTGGCGTTCGATGTCGGTCGACTCCACGTAGTGCACGCGCACGCGGGTGCGGGTCTTGAGGCCCGCGTGCATCAGCGCTTCGTTGAGCGAGATGTAGGAATCGCGGATCTGCACGTACTTGCCCACCATGGCGATGTCGGTCTGGCCGTCGGTGTTGACGCGCGAGTTCACCACCTGGCGCCATTCGCTGAGGTCGGCGGGCGGCGCGTCGATGCGCAGCTTGTCGACCACGATGTCGTCGAGCCCCTGCTCGTGCAGCAGCAGCGGGATCTTGTAGATGTCATCGGCGTCCACCGCCGAGATCACCGCGCGCTCCTCGACGTTGGTGAACAGGGCGATCTTGCGGCGCTGCTCGTCCGGGAGCATGGCCTGGCAGCGGCACAACAGGATGTCCGGCTGGATGCCGATCGAGCGCAGCTCCTTGACCGAGTGCTGCGTCGGCTTGGTCTTGATCTCGTGCGAGCCGCCGACCACCGGCACCAGCGTGAGGTGCATGTACACGACCTGGTTGCGTCCCAGCTCCACGCCCATCTGGCGGATGGCCTCGAGGAACGGCAGGGATTCGATGTCGCCGACCGTGCCGCCGATCTCGACCATGCAGACGTCCGCATCGCCGGCGCCGAGGCGGATGCTGCGCTTGATCTCATCGGTGATGTGCGGAATCACCTGCACGGTCGCGCCCAGATAGTCCCCGCGCCGCTCCTTGGCAATGACGCGCTCGTAGATGCGCCCGGTGGTGAAGTTGCTGTGGCGCCCGGTCGTGGTGCGCACGAAGCGCTCGTAGTGGCCCAGGTCCAGGTCGGTCTCGGTGCCGTCGGCGGTGACGAACACCTCGCCGTGCTGGAACGGGCTCATGGTGCCCGGATCGACGTTGATGTAGGGATCGAGCTTGACCATCGACACGCTTGAGGCCGCGCGCCTCGAGGTTCGCACCGAGCGAAGCGGCCGCGATCCCCTTGCCCAACGAGGAAACGACTCCGCCAGTGACGAATACGAATCGGGTCATCGAGGGATTCCGCCGTATGTGCTGTCAGCGGCTCCGTTGCGGAACCGGGAACTGACGACGGGCAGACAGCCTAACAAATCTGCCCGGAAGCCTCAAATTAATGCCGCACCGCCGTGGTGCAGTTGCAGCCGGCAGCGCCTCGCCCGGCGCGGCGCTCCGCCGGCCGCGTACCCGGGGGCGCGCCACCAGTCCCCCACCGCCAGCAGTCGCCGGCCGGCATAGAGCAGGGGCACACCCGAGCGCTGCCAGGGCGCCGGCACGCCGGCCTGCAGCGCATGCTTGAGCCGGCGGCCTCCCGGGCGGCCCGCCACCGTGCCGTCGGCGCGCCGGAAGGCCACGGTGAGGCGCGCGGGCAACGCTGAACGGAGCCACTCGCCGCGCGGGTCCTCGCGCAGTTCCAGGGCGCCGCCGCCCGGCAGCGCCAGGCGCGGCTCGCGCCGCCAGTCCCAGCGCAGGCTCTGCCCCGCCACGGCCGCCGCCTGGGGCGCCCCCGGCGCGACCGGCACGAGCGCGTGGAGCAACTCCCCGTGTCGGCGCACCAAGCCTCCGGGCCAATGGACCAGCGGCTGGGCGTCGTGTCGAGCGTTGCAGCACCGGCCCGGCGATTTCCCGCAGCCGACGCTGGTCGGGCATGGTCAGCCCGCGCAGCTCCAGCCAGTAGCGCAGGGCATTGCGCCGGTCCAGATCCGGCAGGCGCCGCAGCGCGCTGACGCTGAGCGCCGCGCCGTCATGCGCGTCCTGCAGCTGGGCGGCGGCGCGCGCGGCGAGCAGCTGCTGCGCCTCCGCGGCCAGCGCGGCGCTGCGGCTGATCGCCACCGCCAGCCCCGGCCAGCGCTCGCGCAGCCGCGGCAGGACCTGCCGGCGCAGAAAGTTGCGGCCGAAGCGCTCGTCCGCGTTGCTCGGATCCTCGATCCAGCGGATCGAGCGGCGTCGCAGGTAGCGGAGCAACTGCTCGCGGCTCACCTCCAGGAGCGGGCGCAGCAGCGCCCCGGCCCGGGCCGGCATCGCCGCCAGCCCGGCGACGCCCGCGCCACGGAGCAGCTGCAGCAGCAGCGCTTCGACCTGATCGTCCTGATGCTGGGCGAGCAGCAGCCACTCGCCCGGCCGCAGCTCGCGGCGCAGGGCCGCGTAGCGCCGCGCCCGCGCCGCGGCCTCGAGAGAATCGCCACGCGCCACGACGACCGGCGCGTTGACGAGCTTGCAGGGCACGGCGAGCCGCCGTGCGCCGGCGCGCGCCGCGCTCGCCATCGCGGCGGCACCCGGCTGCAGCTGGTGATTGACGTGGACGGCGCGCACCTGGCAGCGGTAGCGCGCGCGCAGCGCCGCGCACGCCGCCAGCAGCGCGGTGGAATCGGCTCCTCCGGAAAACGCGACGCACAGCCGGCTCCCGCCGAGCGGCGCGCCGAGCTCTCGCAGGGTGCGGGCCAGCGCACGCGCCGTAAACGCGCCGGGCGCCGGCGCGCCGGCGCGCGCCGCCCCGCGGCGCTTCACGGCGGGCTCTCGGAATACACTCCGAAGGCGGCCAGCCGCGCGTCGCGCCGCGCCAGCAGCTCCTCGGTCGGGATGGCTTCCAGATCGAGCAGCACCCGCTGCAGCGCGCT
This sequence comes from uncultured Gammaproteobacteria bacterium, assembly GCA_963707115.1. Lineage (GTDB taxonomy): Bacteria > Pseudomonadota > Gammaproteobacteria > Steroidobacterales > Steroidobacteraceae > FEN-1191. Next base: position 816,798 of record CAVPOP010000005.1, on the reverse strand, counting down.
GCCCAGGGTCTGCGCCATCGCCGGCGGATCGCGGTGCGCGCCGCCCAGCGGCTCTCTCAGCACCTCATCGACCAGCCCCAGGTCCTTGAGGCGCGCGGCGGTGATGTTCAGCGCCTCGGCGGCGACTTCCTTCTTATCGGCGCTCTTCCACAGGATCGACGCGCAGCCTTCGGGCGAGATCACCGAGTAGGTCGAGTACTGCAGCATCAGCAGCCGGTCGCACACGCCGATGGCCAGCGCCCCGCCCGAGCCGCCCTCGCCGATCACCACGCTGACGATCGGCACCCGGAGAGTCGCCATCTCGAACAGATTGCGCGCGATCGCCTCGCTCTGGTTGCGCTCCTCCGAGCCGACGCCCGGATAGGCCCCCGGCGTGTCGATGAGGGTGACCACCGGCAACCCGAACTTCTCGGCCATCTTCATCAAACGCAGCGACTTGCGGTAGCCCTCGGGCTTGGGCATGCCGTAGTTGCGCCGCACCCGCTCCTTGGTGTCGCGCCCCTTCTGGTGCCCGATGACCATGATGGTGCGCCCCTCCAGGCGGGCCGGACCGCCGATGATGGCCAGGTCGTCGGCGTACATGCGATCGCCGTGCAGCTCCTGAAAGTCGGTGCAGAGGGCGGCGATGTAATCGAGCGCGTACGGGCGCTGCGGATGGCGCGCCAGCTGGGTGATCTGCCACGGGCTGAGGTTGGCGAAGATCGAGCGCGTCAGCTGCTGGCTCTTGGCCCGGAGCTTGCCGATCTCCTCCTCGACGTTGACCGATTCGTCGGTGCCTAGGTGCCCGAGCTCCTCCAGCTTGGCCTCAAGCTCGGCAATCGGCTGCTCGAAGTCGAGGAAATTGACGGCCATGGCTCAGCCTGGCGCGTGTGGCGGGCGGGCGCGGCGGCGGCGTGCGGCGCTCGCGGGATCGCTCCGTACCGCACCGTCGGGTCCGCTCCTGTCGGCTTGCTTAGGCATCGCCCGCAAGCCTACGTTTCATCGGCTCGCGCCGCAACCGGCAGGGTCCATCAGGCCGAGGCGGCCGAGCTGGCGCCGGTCGCCACTCCGTAGGCCACGCGCACCACGCCGTAGCGCCGCTCCAGCTGCTCGATCAGCTTGGCGGTCGCGTGCACCTTCCACTCATCGCCCAGCGTCAGCGTGCCCTGGGCCTCGGCTCCCGTGTAGCGGACCACCACCGCGCACTCCCCGCCGAGTGACTGGGACAGCAGCTCGCCGAGCGCGCCGAGCAACTCGCCCGGCTCGCCCCGTTGCGGCCAGTCGATCAGCAGGCGGCGCGCCTGGCGCTCGCGCACGGCGGCCAGGGACTGGAGGCTGCGCGCCTGCACCCGCCACGCGTCGCTGAACTCGTCGAACCGCAGGCTCCCCTCGACCAGCACCAGCGCGTCCTTGACCACCAGGTCCCGAAAGCGCTGGTGCGTCTCCTCGCTCATGGTGACCTCGATGCGGCCGCTCCGGTCATCGAGCACGAAGCTCAGGCGCGGACCGCGGCGGCGAATTTCCAGGATCAGGCCCGCGGCGCTGACCTTGCGCGCCTCGCTCCAGCGTTCGCCCTCGCCGCCGGCCGGCCGCGCCTCCCCGGCCAGATCGCGGATGCGCGTGCCCACCAGCTGCGCCAGGTCCCGCTCGTAGCGGGCGATCGGATGGCCCGTCAGGTACAGCCCGAGCGTCTCGCGCTCCCCGGCCAGACGCTGCGCCTCGCTCCAGACCGGCTCGGGGGCCGCGGCCCGGGCGACGCCGCGGGTCGCCGCCTGCGGCAGGCCGAAGAAATCGTCCTGCCCGGCCTCGACGGTGCGCGCGGTCTGCTCGCCGGCCTGCATGGCCGCGGCCAGCCCGTCCATGAGCGCGGCGCGGTTGGCGTTCAGCGAGTCGCAGCTGCCCGAGCGGATGAGCGCCTCGAGCACGCGCCGGTTGACGCGCCCCAGGTCCACGCGATGGCACAGGTCCTCGAGACTGACGTACGCGCCACGCGCCTCGCGCTCTTCGACCAGCGCGTCCACCGCCGAGCGGCCCACGCCCTTGATGGCGCCGAGCCCGTAGCGGATGGTCGCCGCGTCGGCCACCGCGAAGGCGTGCGCCGAGGCATTGACGTCGGGGGGCAGCACCTTGAGCCCGACCAGCGCGCAATCGTCGATCAGGGTGACGACCTTGTCGGTGCGGTCCATGTCGGCCGAGAGCACCGCGGCCATGAACGCGGCCGGATGGTGCGCCTTGAGGTAGGCCGTCTGGTAGGAGAGCATCGCGTAGGCGGCCGAGTGCGACTTGTTGAAGCCGTAGCCGGCAAACTTTTCCATCAGGTCGAAGATGTACTCGGCACGCGCGCGCGGCACGTTGCGCGCCACCGCGCCGCTGGTGAACACGCTGCGCTGCTTGGCCATCTCCTCGGCTTTCTTCTTGCCCATCGCGCGCCGCAGCAGGTCGGCGCCGCCGAGCGTGTAGCCGGCCAGGATCTGCGCGATCTGCATCACCTGTTCCTGGTAGAGGATCACCCCGTAGGTGGGCGTGAGCACCTGGCGCAGGTCCGGATGCAGATAATCGATCGGCCGGTCACTGCGGTTGTGCTTGCGGGCAATGAAATCCTCGACCATGCCCGACTGGAGCGGCCCGGGGCGGAACAGCGCCACGAGTGCGATGATGTCCTCGAAGCAGTCGGGCTGGAGGCGCCGGATCAGGTCCTTCATGCCGCGCGATTCGAGCTGGAACACCGCCGTGGTCCGCCCGCTCTTGAGCAGTGCGAGCGTGGTGGCGTCGTCCATGGGCAGGTGCGCCAGGTCCAGGGGCGGCTCGCCGCTCAGGAGCCGCTCGGCGTTGATGTTGTGCACCGCCCAGTCCAGCACCGTCAGGGTGCGCAGCCCCAGGAAATCGAACTTGACCAGCCCCACCGCCTCGACGTCGTCCTTGTCGAACTGCGTGACCACATTGGCGCCGCCCGCCTCGCAGTAGAGCGGCGCGAAATCGGTGAGCACCGAGGGCGCGATCACCACGCCGCCGGCGTGCTTGCCGGCATTGCGCGTCAGGCCCTCGAGCGAGCGCGCCATGTCGATGAGGGTGCGCACCTCCTCGTCCTCGCCGTACAGGCGCTTGAGCTCCGGTTCCCGCTCGAGCGCCTTGTCGAGCGTCATCTCCAGCTCGAAGGGCACCAGCTTGGCGATGCGATCGACCATGCCGTAGGGGTGCCCGAGCACGCGGCCGACGTCGCGCACCACCGCCTTGGCCGCGAGCGTCCCGTAGGTGATGATCTGCGAGACCCGCTCCGGGCCGTACTTGGCGGCGACGTACTCGATCACCCGGTCGCGTCCCACCATGCAGAAGTCGATGTCGAAATCCGGCATCGACACGCGCTCGGGATTGAGGAAGCGCTCGAACAGCAGGTCGTAGCGCAGCGGATCGAGGGCCGTGATGCCCAGTGCGTAGGCCACGAGCGAGCCGGCCCCGGAGCCGCGCCCCGGCCCCACCGGGACCCCGTGGCCGCGCGCCCAGTCGATGAAGTCGGCGACGATGAGAAAATAGCTCGCAAAGCCCATCGAGCAGATCACGGCCAGTTCCTGCGCCAGTCGCTCCCGGTAGCGCTCGGAGCCCTGCGGGTCGAGCATCGTGGCCGGCGCGCGCGCCTGCAATCCGCGCTCGGCGGCGAGCTGCAGGTACTGCTCCGGGGTGGAGCCCTGCGGCACCGGAAACACCGGCAGGCGGGCCTCGCCGAGGCGCAGCGCCAGGCTGCAGCGGCGCGCGATCTCGACGCTGTTGGCGAGCGCCGCCGGCGCCTCCGGGAATTGGGCGGCCATCTGCTGGGGGCTGCGCAGGAATTGTTGCGGCGTGTAGTGTCGCGGCCGCGACGGGTCGGCGAGCAGCGTCCCCTCGTGGATGCACACGCGCGCCTCGTGCGCCTCGAACTCCGCGGCCTGCAGGAAGCGCACGTCGTTGGTGGCCACCGGCGCCACGCCCTCCGCGCACGCCAGCGCCAGCGCCGCGGGCACGTACAGATCTTCCCCGGGCGCCCCGATGCGCTGCACCTCCAGGTAATAGCGGTCGCCGAACAGTTCCAGCCAGTTGGCCAGCGCCTGCTTGGCCTGGGCGCCGCGCCCCTGCAGCAGCGCGCGTCCCACATCGCCCCCCTGCGCGCCCGACAGCGCGATCAGGCCCGCGGTGGTGGCGCGCGTCAGCCACTCACGCTCGATCAGCGGCACGCCCTTGACCTGCCCCTCGAGCCAGGCGCGCGAGACCAGCCGGGTGAGGTTGCGATAGCCGCCGAGGTTCTGGCACAGCAGCGTCAGGCGCGAGGGTCCCTGCGGATCGGAATTCTCCCGGACGTGCAGGTCCACGCCGATGATCGGCTGCACGCCGCGCGCGAGTGCGGCGCGGTAGAACTTCACCATCGCGAACAGGTTGTACTGATCCGAGATGCCGACCGCGGGCATGCCGGCCGCCGCGACGGCCTCGACCAGCTCCTCGACGCGCACCACGCTGTCCACGAGCGAAAACTCGGTGTGCAGGCGCAGGTGGACGAAGTTGACGGTCATGCGGCGCTGCCGGTGCCTTTCAGAGGGGCCTAGAACAAGAGCGATCTTACCGGAGCGAAGCTGCGCCGATGTATCAGCGTGGGCCCCAGCCGGCTCAGGGCCTGCAGATGTTCCCGCGTGCAGTAGCCGCGATGCTGCGCGAGCCCGAAGCCCGGATACAGCAGGTCGAGCTTGTCCATCAGGGCGTCGCGCCAGGTCTTGGCCAGGATCGAGGCCGCGCTGATGGCGGGCACCAGATCGTCGCCGCCGACCAAGGTCCGGATCCGGCAATCTTCAAACAGATCAGCGATGTGCGGCGTCTGGTTACCGTCGATGATGATGTCGGTGGGCCGCAGCCGCAGCTGCTGCAGGGCGCGGCGCATGGCCAGGAGCGTCGCCTGCAGGATGTTGATCGCGTCGATCTCCTCGACCTCCGCCAGCCCGATCGCGTAGTCGAGCGCCCGGGCGCGGATCCGCAGCGCGAGTTGCTCGCGCCGCTCCGCCGTGAGCAGCTTCGAGTCCCGCAGGCCACGGATCGGCCGGCTCGGATCCAGTATCACGACGCCGGCGACCACGGGACCGGCCAGCGGGCCCCGGCCCGACTCGTCCACCCCGGCGAGCAGCACCGTGCGCATCAGGGCGCGCCCCGTAACTGCAGCACGGCCGCGGCCGCCCGGGCCGCCCCGCCCTGCCGCAGGCGCTCGTGGATGGCCCGAAAGCGCAGCGCGAGCAGGGCGCGGCGCGGCGCGTCCTCGAACTGCGCCTGCACGGCCGCCGCCAGCTGCGGCCCGCTCACCTGCTCCTGCAGGAATTCGGGCACCAGGCGCTCCCCGGCCAAAAGGTTGGGGAGCGAAAAGTAGGGCAGGCGCACCAGGCGCAGCGCCCGCACCATGAACGCGGTCACCGGGCTCAGCCGATAGGCGACCACCATGGGACAGGCGCACAGCAGCGCCTCGAGGCTCGCGGTGCCGGAGGCCACCAGCGCCACGTCCGCGGCCTGCAGCGCCAGCTTGTGCCTGACCCTCGAGCAGGCGGATGCGCGTGGCCGCCGCGCCGGCGGCGGCGAGTTTCTGTTCCAGCAGCGCGCGCAGCGGCCGGGCGGCCACCGGCAGCACGAATTGCGCGGCCGGCCAGCGCTCGGCCAGCAGGCCCGCGGCCGCCAGGAAATCCGGGCCGAGCCGCGCAACCTCCCCGCTCCGGCTGCCGGGAAGCAGGGCCACGACCGGCCCCTGCGCGCTCAGGCCGAGCGCCTGGCGGGCGGCGCCGCGATCGGCATCCAGCGGGATCTGGTCGGCCAGCGGGTGGCCGACGAATTCCGCGCGCACTGCATGGCGCGCGTAGAAGGCCGGCTCGAACGGCAGCAGGCACAGCACCAGGTCGCAGGAGCGCGCGATGTGGCTCACCCGCCGCTCGCGCCAGGCCCACACCTGCGGGCTCACGTACTGCACCGTCTTGAGGCCGGCGGCATGGAGCTGTGCGGCCAGTCCGAGGTTGAACTCCGGGGCGTCGATGCCGACGAACACGTCCGGCCGCCAGGCGCTGAACTCGCGTCGCAGGCGCCGCCGCAGGCGCAGCAGGCGCGGCAGATGGCTGAGCACCTCGGCCAGGCCCATCACCGCCAGTTCGCTGGCGGCCGCGAGCGGCTCGCAGCCCAGCGCCTGCATCAGCGGGCCGCACACGCCGCGCACCTGCAGCTGCGGGCAGCGCTCGCGCAGCGCGCCGATGAGCGCGGCGCCGAGCTGGTCGCCGGAGGTCTCGCCGGCCACAATTGCCACCCGGTAAGCGCCGGTCGCCACTTCTAGCGAATCAGGCTGCGGTTCGATGCGGCTATGAAGTCGACGAACGAGCGCAGCTCGGGCTGCGTCTCCGCCAGCGCCGTCAGTTCCTTGACCGCCGCCTCGAGCGGCAGGTCGCGGCGGTACAGGATGCGGAACGCCTCGCGTATGTTGCGAATCTGCGCGGCGCTGAAGTCGCGGCGCTTGAGGCCCTCGCTGTTGACCGAGTGCGGGGTAGCCGGCTGCCCGACCGCCATGAGGTAGGGGGGCACGTCGCGGGTGACGGCGGCGTTGTTGGCGATGAAGGCGTGGGCCCCGACCTTGCAGAACTGGTGCACTCCCGAATAGCCGCCCATGATCACCCAGTCGCCCAGCTCGACGTGGCCGCTGAGCGCCGAATAGTTGGCCATCACGATGCGGCTCCCGACCTGGCAATCGTGCGCAATGTGCGTGTAGGCCATGAGCAGGTTGTCGCTCCCGACGCGGGTGACGGCGTCATCGTGCGCCGTGCCGCGATTGACGGTGCAGCACTCGCGAAACACGTTGCGATCGCCGATCTCCAGGCGCGTCGGCTCGCCACGGTACTTCTTGTCCTGGGGCGCATCGCCGATCGAGGCAAACTGGAAGAACACGTTGTCCGCCCCGATCGTGGTCGGCCCGTTGATCACGACGTGCGCGGCAATGCGCGTGCCCGCGCCGATCTGCACGTGGGGGCCGATGACCGAAAACGGGCCGACCGTGACGTCCGCTGCCAACTCCGCCTGGGGGGAGACGAGAGCCCGCGCGTCGATCACGACGTGCGCCCTCCCCGGCTCCCAGCCCGGGTTGATGATGGTGCCCGGGGCCAGCATCAGCTCGGCGGTCGCCGCCTCGGCATCGCCCACCGTGGCGACGGTGGACATCTTCCAGATGCCGCGCAGGGTGCGCTCCAGGGTGGCGTTCAGCGTGAGCTGGTCGCCCGGCTCCACCGGCCGGCGAAAGCGCGCCTTGTCGATGCCGACGAAATAAAACACGGTCTTGTCGTTCGGGAAGGCGTCGGCGGTCACGAAGGTGAGGATGCCGCAGGCCTGCGCCAGCGCCTCGATGATGATCACCCCGGGCATGACCGGGCGCTGCGGGAAGTGCCCCTGAAAGAACGGCTCGTTGATGGTGACGTTCTTCAGTGCGCGGATGCTCTTGCCCGGCACGCATTCGAGCACGCGGTCGACCAGCAGGAATGGGTAGCGGTGCGGGAGCCGCTTGAGGATCGCGTGGATGTCCAGTTGCAGCGGTGCATTCATCAATCTTGGTCCTGTTGTGGTGGTCCGTCGGCACCGCGCTCCAGCCCCCGGACGCGCTCGTGCAGCGCCTCGAGGCGCTTGAAGCGCCCTACCAGGCGCCGCCACACGGGCGCCGGGGTGGCGGGGATGCAGCCCGAATATACGCCGGGTGCGGTGATCGAGTGCGTTACGTTGGAACTGCCGGTCACCACCACATCATCGCAGATGTCCAGGTGCCCAGCGACCATCACCCCGCCCGCGAGCACGCAGCGGGCGCCGATGCGCGTGGTGCCCGATATGCCGGTGCAACCCGCGATCACGGTGTGCGCACCGACCTGTACGTTGTGGGCGATCTGGATCTGGTTGTCGAGTTTGACCCCGTCCTCGATGATCGTGTCCTCGATGGCGCCGCGGTCGATGGTGGTATTGGCGCCGATCTCCACGTCGGCACCGATCCGCACCCGGCCGACCTGCGGCACCTTGGTCCAGCCCTCCGCATCGCGCGCGAATCCAAACCCGTCGGCGCCGATCACGGCTCCCGAGCTGATCCGCGTGCGCGCGCCGATTTCGCAGCCCGCCGCCACCGTCACGTTGGGGTGCAGGTGGCAGTCGGCCCCGACCCGCACGTCGGCGCCGAGCACGGTACCGGCGCCGATCACCGCGCGCTCGCCCACCACGGTGCGCGGACCGATCACCGCCAGCGCACCGATGCTGGCGCTGGCGGCCACCTGCGCCGCCGGATCCACGACCGCCGTGGCGTGCACGCCGGCCGCCACCGCCGCCTCGGGATGGAGGAGCGCCGCGATGCGCGCGTAGGTCGCGTAGGGATTTGAGTGCACCAGCGCCGCCACCGGCGCGAGCGCGGCGCTGCCCCGGTCGATCACCACGGCGCTCGCGCGGGTCAGCGCCAGCTGCGGGCGGTACTGGGGGTTGGCCAGGAAACTCAGGTCACCGGGGCCGGCGCCCGACAGGGTCGCGACGCGCGCGACGCGCAGCCCCGGGTCGCCGCGCAGCTCGCAGCCAAAGCGTACCGCAAGCTCGCCCAGCGGCCAGTCCATCAGCCCCTCCCCCAAGGCCCGCGCTAAGGCCGTTGGTCCTTACTTGGTGGGCGGCGCGGCCGGCTTGGGCGCGGCCGGGGTGGTCGAATGCGCCTGCAGGCCCGCCAGCACCTGCGCGGTGATGTCGAGCGCGTTGTTCGCGTACACCACGCCCTCGGTCAGCACCAGGTCGTACTTCTGGGAGAGCGCGTAGCTCTGCACTTCGGCGACGATCGCGCTCTGCAGCCGGGACAGCTCCTCGTTCTGGCGCGTGTTGGCGTCTTCCTGGAAGTCGGTGGCCTTCTGCGAATATTCGCGGTTGCCGTCGCGGATCTCCTTCTCGGCCTTGGCGCGCTGGTCCGCACTCATGGTGGGGGCGTCTTTTTCGTATTTTTCCTGCTTGGCCTTGAGCGCCGCCTGCTGCGCGGCCAATTCACGCTGTTTGGGCGCGAATTCGTTGCGCAGGGCCTCCTGGACGGCCTTGGCCTGCGGCGATTCCTGCAGCAGACGCGAGGCATTGACCACACCGATTTTGATTTCGGCCTGCGCCGGCAACACCGCCAACGCGCCGACCAGCAACCCTGCAATAGACACTATCCAAGAACGCTTCACTGTTTTGCTCCCGAAATTAGGCAGCCCGTACGAGGCGCTGCCGGTTGAAAAATCAATAGGAACCGCCGATTGTGAACTGAAAGTACTCGGTGCGGTCGGCAAAATGCACCGAATCGCCGTGAGAGTTGTTCAGCGGTATGCCGTAGCTGAACCGGAATATGCCCAGCGACGGGGCCAGCCACTGCACCGCGATGCCGGTCGATCTCTTCAGCTGATCATACGCGAATCTGTACTCCACCGGGGTCTGCAGGTCGCGGCCGACGTATTTGGTGTTGTCCTGGGAGAACACGTTGCCGTAGTCGTAGAACAGGGTGGCCCGGGCGCTGGTCTGCCATTTGGCCGGCAACGGCAGGATGACCTCGGCACGCGCCACCGTCAGCAGGTTGCCGCCGTAGGGATTGCCGTGCGTGTCCACCGGGCCCAGCGAGCTTTCGTAGAAGCCCCTGACGGTGTCCGGGCCACCGGCATAGAAGCGCTTGTAGGGCGGGATTTCCGTGGTGCTGCCTATGCTGTTGCCGTACCCCAGGTTCATGCTCAGTGCCAGGGTGGTGTTAAAGAACATCGGGATATAGCCGGTGCCGGAGTAGCTGGCGAGGTAATACTGCACCTGGCCGACGGGTGCGATCGACAGCGCGACCGTATGGCGCTGGCCGCGGTCGGCAAACAGGCCGCGGTTGCGCGAGTCAAACAGCCAGCCGGTGTTGAGCTCTACGGTATCGAAGCGCGTTCCGTACAGCTGCGTGGCGCCCGTGACCGAGGTGCCATCACCCAGCACCGAGTTGTACAGCAGCACCTCCTGGTAAGGATTGCCGTTCTGCTTCACCCAGTCGACGGCCTGCTGCGCACTGCTCCCCTGATAGGTCACCAGGTCCGAGTGGCCCAGCGACACACCCGCGCTGATGCGCTGGTACTCGGAAATCGGGTAGCCGTAATTGAGGGCAACCGCGAAATTCTCCGACTTGAAGCTCGAGGACGCGGACACGAACTGTGTCGAGGTGCGGTAGGTCACCGAGACGGTGCGCGAGACGCCCTCGATGGTGGCGTAAGGATTGGTGTGCGAGAAGCTGTAGATCTTGTTGTACGGACCGGCGTCGATCTGCAGGGCAACGTTGTTGCCAGAACCCATAAAGTCACTGTCCTGGAAGCTCGCATTGAGCATGAATTTCTGCGACGCGGAATAGCCGATGCCGCCGCTGATGGTCGCGCTCGGGCGCTCCTTGACGTTGAAGACCACGTCGACCAGGTCGGCCGAGCCGGCCACCGGCGTGGTCTCGAAGTCGACCGTCTCGAGATACGGCTGCTGTTGGAGGCGCTGCTTGGAGCGTTCCAGCGCCAGGTTCGACAGCAGCGAGCCCTCGAGCTGGCGCAGTTCGCGCCGCATGGTCTCGTCGTTGCTGCGGGCCGAACCCTTGAAGGAGATGTTGCGCACGTAGACGCGGCTGCCCGGATCGACGAACAGCGTCAGGGACACCTCGCGCTTGACGTCGTCGGTCTGCGGCACGGGTTCAACCTTGGAGAAGTAGAAGCCCTCCGCGCCCAGGCGGTTCTTGATCAGGTCCTGCGAGGCGGAAATCACCTTCTGCGAATAGATCTGCCCGGGCTGCACCAGCACCAGGCGTCGCAGCTGCGCCTCGGGCACCACCAGGTTGCCGGCGAGCTTGACCTCGGAAATCTTGTAGATCATGCCCTCGGTGATGTTCACCGTGATAAAGACATTGTTCTTGTCGGGCGCGATGGCCACCTGCACCGAATCGATGTGCACGTTGGCGTAGCCGCGGTCCTGGTAATAGGACTCGATCTTCTCCAGGTCGCCCTGCAGCGACTCGCGCGAGTAGCGGTCGTCGTCCTTGTACCAGGAATTCCATTGCGGGGTCTTCAGCGTCAGGGTTTCGAGTATGTCCTTGGCATTGAAGGCCTTGTTGCCGACGATGTTGATCTGGCGGATCTTGGCGCGGTCGCCCTCCTTGATGTCGATGTTGACGCGCACCCGGTTGTTCGAGAGGTCCTCCACCTTGGCGTCGATCACCACCGCGTACTTGCCGCGGCTGTAATACTGGTCGGTGAGGTACTGCGTGACCTCTTCGAGGGTCGAGCGGTTGAAGGTCTTGCCGGCCGCGAGGCCCACGTTGCGGAGCGACTTCTGCAGGTCCTCGGTCTTGATGTCCTTGTTGCCCTTGATCTCCACGCTCTCGAGCGAAGGGCGCTCCAGCACGGTGATCAGCAGGGTGTTGCCGTCGCGATTCAGGGCCACATCCCGGAAGAAGCCGGTCGCATACAATGCCCGCAGCGCCTCGCGCAGGCGCTGCGCATTGAGCTGGTCGCCGATATTGACCGGCAGATAGTTGAACACCGTGCCTTCGGAGATGCGCTGCAGGCCCTCGATCTTGATGTCGCCGACCGTAAAGTCGGTCTCGCTCGGCGGCTGGGCGGGTGCGCTCGCCGGCTGGGCGGGTGCGCTCGCCGGCTGCGGGCCGAGTGCACTGGGCTGCGGGCCTGAGTGCGCTGGGCTGCGGGTCGAGTGCGCTGGGCTGCTGGCCGAGTGCGGCGACGCTGGCGACAAGCAATACCAACGTCGCGAAGACCGCGCGATAACTCATGCGCACACTGCCATTACCAGAGGGGGAGGTTCAGCCAAACTGACGCGTGATGTCGTTATACAGGGCCAGGCCCAGCAGCAGCACCACCATCGCGATTCCGAGCTGTTGCCCAGCGGCATACACGCGCTCGGACAGTGGACTGCCTTTTAGCCATTCGATCGCCTGCATTACGACCTGACCACCGTCGAGTATCGGGATGGGCAGCAGGTTCATAAACCCGAGCGCGAGGCTGATTAACACCAAGAAACTCAGAAACGCACCGACCCCGGCCGCCGCGGAATCGCCGGCCAGCTGGGCAATGGTCAGGGGACCGCTGAGATTCCTGACCGAGACCTCCCCGGCGAGCATGCGCGTCAGCATGCGCGCCTGCAGCACGGTCATGCTCCAGGCCTCGCGGCTCGCCTCGGCCAGCGCGGCAAGCGGGCCGTAGCGCACATGGCGCAGCACGCCCGGCGGGTACAGCGGGGTGTGCGGCTGAGTGACCTGGATGCGGCCGATGCGCACGCCGTCCTGCGTCACGCCCGCCACGGCCACGCGCGTCGAGGCCTCGTGGCCGTCGCGCCGGTATTGCACCGCGATGGTCTCGTCGGGGTGCGCGCGCACCAGCGCCACCAGTCCCAGGAAATCCGAGACCGGCTCGCCGTTGACGCTCAGGATTTCATCGCCGGCCCTGAGGCCCGCGCGCGCCGCCGGTCCGTCGGGACTGACCGCACCGACCACCGGGGGAATGGGCAGCTCCTGGAACCGCAGGCCCAGTCCGCCCAGGCCCGTGGCCGGGTCCGACATGGCCCGGCGCTCGGCGGGACTGGAGAATTCAAGTTGTGCCGGCCGTTCCTGGCCGTCGGCTCCGCGCAGCTGCAATGTCAGCGGCCCGCGCTGTGTCACCCCGTCGAGCAGCCCGAGCCACACCTCGCGCTGCGTGCTCACGCGGTGGTTGTTGACGCCAACGATTTCATCCCCCGCCCGCACCCCGGCGCGCGCGGCGGGCGAATCCGCACGCACCTGACCCAGGAGCGGTCGCAGCTCGGTGCTGCCCGAGACCAGCAACATGGCCGTCAGCAGCAGGATGGCAAACAGGAAGTTGGCGCCGGGGCCGGCGAGCAACACGACGATGCGCTGCCAGTGCGGACGGTGCGTGAACGAGCGTGGCAGGTCTGCGGCGGCGACCGGCGCCTCGCGCTCATCGAGCAGCTTGACGTAGCCGCCCAGCGGTATCGCCGCCAGCACGTACTCGGTGCGGTCGGCCCCGCCCAGACGTGTCCACAGAGCGCGGCCAAAGCCCACCGAGAAGCGCAGCACCTTGAAGCCCAGCCGGCGGGCGACCCAGAAGTGGCCGAACTCGTGCACGGTCACCAGGATGCAGACCGCGACCACGAAGCCGCCCAGCGACCACAGGGACTCGATCACGCGCGGGTCCTGCGCGCCGCGACATGGCGCTCGGCCAGCACGGCCCGAGCGCGCTCGCGCGCCAGGGCATCGACACCCAGCACGGCGTTCAGATCATTCATCGGCCCACCAGGCGCGCTGTCCATGACCCTGTCAATGACCCCCGGAATATCCCCAAAGTTCAACTGCTTGTCGAGAAACGCCTGCACCGCGACCTCGTCGGCAGCATTGAGCCAGGTGCAGGCCAGGCTCCCTGCGCGAGCCGCCGCTTCTGCCAGCCCCAAACAGGGAAAGCGCTCACGATCGGGCGCCCGGAAATCGAGCGACCCCACCTTGGCCAGATCGAGGAATTCTACACCGGCGGCGATACGCGCGGGCCACGCCAGGCCCTGGGCGATGGGGGTGCGCATGTCGGGCGATCCCATCTGCGCCAGGATCGAGCCGTCCACGTACTCCACCAGGGAATGGACGATGCTCTGCGGATGCACGACCACGGTGACCTCGCGCGGCTCGACCGCGAACAACACGGTGGCCTCGATGAGCTCCAGCCCCTTGTTCATGAGCGTGGCCGAATCCACCGAGATCTTTCGCCCCATACTCCAGCGCGGGTGAGCGCAGGCCTGCTCGGGCGTCGCCCCGCCCATGGCCGCCGCCTGCCAATCCAGGAACGGCCCCCCCGAGGCGGTCAGCAGCAGGCGCCGCACGCCCGCCGGCCGCTCGCCGATGCGCGCGGCCGGCGGCAGGCACTGGAAGATCGCGTTGTGTTCGCTGTCAATGGGGATCAGCGTCGCCCCGCCCGCGCGTGCCGCGGCCAGCAACAGCGTCCCCGCCATAACCACCGATTCCTTGTTGGCGATCAACAGCCGCTTGCCGGCCCGCGCCGCAGCGAGCGTCGAGCGCAGTCCGGCCGCGCCGCTGATGGCGGCCATCACCACCTCGGCCGCCGGATCGCCGGCCAGTTCTTCAATCGCTCCCGTGCCACCCGCCACGCGGGTAGCGGCGCCGGCCGCGCGCAGCCGGCGTTCGAGCTCGCCCGCCGCTGCGGCCTCTTCCATGGCCGCGACCTCGGGACGATGGCGCAGGCAAAGCTCCACCATCCGCGCGACGTCGCTGCGCGCCGCCAGCGACACGACACGGTAGGCATCCGCATGAGCTTCCAGCACGGCCAGGGTGCTGCGGCCGATGCTGCCGGTGGCCCCGAGTATGGCGACGCCTTTCATGCGCCCACCCCCAGCCACAGCAGGCCCAGGCACATCACGGGGGCGGAGGCCAGAACGCCGTCGACCCGGTCGAGCACGCCGCCGTGACCCGGAAACAGGCGGCCACTGTCCTTGAGGCCCGCGGCGCGCTTGAACATGCTCTCGGTCAGGTCACCGACCACGGAAAAGGCCGCGGCCGCCAGGCACAGCGGCACGAACCCCGCGGGCGCCAGATCGAACCAGCGGCTGCCCGCGTAGCCCACCACGGCGGCAAAGACCATGCCGCCGACCACTCCCTCCCAGGTCTTGCCCGGGGAAACCTGCGGGGCCAGCTTGACGCGCCCGTAGGCGTGGCCGGCAAAGTAGGCGCCGGTGTCGGCCGCGAAGGTCAGCGTGAGTATGAACAGTACCCATTGCGCGCCGCGCGGCCAGAGCTCCACCATGTGGGTCAACGCCACCCAGGCGGGCACCAGTGCGAACGCCCCGGCCACCGCCGTGCCCCAGCCGCGCGTCTGGCGCGGCGCGGTCAGCAGCCACAGCAGAGCCAGCAGCCACCAGCAGGCACTGAATTGCATCAACCGGAGGAAGTCATGAGGGTCGGCAAGCAGCACGCGCGCGCTGACGGCGAGTGCCGCGACCAACGCCATGTACGCGATCCGCAGCGCCCGTCCCGTCACGCCCAGGAACCCTGACCATTCCCAGGCCCCGGCCGCGACGAACAATCCGAACAGTGCGCGCGCCCCCGAGGCCGGCCCGTACAGCAGCACGGCGAAGAGCACCGCGGCCAGCACCATGGCAGTGAAGATGCGCGCGCGCACGGCCGGCCTAGCCCGCGACCTGCTGGCCCGTCAGCCCGAAGCGGCGCTGTCGCCGGGCGAAATGCTGCAGGGCGAGCGCAAAGTCCGCAGCGCTAAAATCCGGCCAGAGCGTGTCCGTGAAATACAGCTCCGCGTAGGCCAGGTTCCACAGCAGGAAGTTGCTGACGCGCTGCTCGCCGCCGGTGCGTATAAAGAGATCCGGATCCGGCAGGCCCGCGAGCGCCAGGCCGCTGGCAAAGTCGGCCTCGGTCAGCGTCGCACTGCTCAGCTCGCCGCGCTCGCAGCGCGCCGCCACGCTGCGCGCCGCGGCGAGGATGTCCTGCCGGCCGCCGTAGCTGATGGCGATCTGCAGCCGCAACCGGGAGTTGGCCGCGGTGGCCGCGGTGGCCGAGGCGATGCGCTCGCGCAACCGCGCCTCCAGGACCGATAACTCGCCGACGAAGCGCAGCCGCACGCCGTTGTCGTGCAGCATTGGCAACTCGCGGTCAAGCGCGTCGCAGAACAGGCTCATGAGGTTCGCCACTTCCGAGGCCGGGCGCGACCAGTTTTCGCTCGAGAACGCGAACAGCGTCAGGGCGCCGATGCGGCTGCGCGCGCACTCCTCTATGACGGTGCGCACCGGGTTGAGCCCGGAGTGATGCCCGTCGGAACGCTCGCGTCCCTGCCCCTGCGCCCAGCGCCCGTTGCCATCCATGACGATGGCCACGTGCTGCGGGAGGGGCGCCGGCGGCTCGGCCTTGGCGTGCAACGAAGATTTCATCGGCGCTTCCCGGTCTAGACCTGCAGGATCTCCTTCTCCTTCGCCCCCAGCTGCTGGTCGATCTCGGCGATGTGCCGATCCGTCAGCTTCTGGATCTCTTCCTGCGCCTTGCGCTCGTCGTCCTGGGAGATGTCCTTCTCCTTCAGCAATTCCTTGACGTCGGCGAGCACGTCGCGCCGCACGTTGCGGATGCTGACGCGCGCGTTCTCGGCGTCCTGGCGCACCACCTTGGTGATGTCGCGGCGGCGTTCCTCGGTCAGCGGCGGGAGCGGCACGCGGATCACCGTGCCCGCGGTCATGGGCGTGAGGCCCAGGTCCGACTTGTGGATGGCCTTCTCGATCGGCCCGACCATGGACTTCTCCCACGGCGAAATGGCCAGGGTCCGCGCATCTTCGACGGTGATATTGGCCACCTGCTGCAGCGGCACGTCCGCACCGTAGTAGTCGACCTTGAGGTGCTCGACCAGGCTCGGGTGAGCGCGCCCGGTGCGCATCTTCTTCAGGTCCGCCTGGAACACCTGCACGCACTTGTGCATGCGGGCGGCGGCGTCTTTCTTCAGATCTTCAATCATGATTGTCCCCTTAGCATACGCGTCGCACCGCTCACGGCCGGGCGGCCGCGTTAGCCATTGGTCACCAGCGTGCCGGGCTCCTCGCCCTGGGCCACGCGCAGCAGGTCCCCGGCCGCATTCAGGTTAAATACCCGCAGCGGCAGGTTGTGATCGCGGCACATGACGATGGCGGTGGCGTCCATCACGTTCAATCGCTCGGTCAGCACGCGCTCGAAGGTGAGGCGCGGATAGTGCAGCGCCTTGGGATCTTGCACCGGATCGGCCGAGTAGATGCCGTTGACCTTGGTCGCCTTGACCAGCAGCTGGGCGCTGATCTCGATGGCACGCAGCGCGGCGGCGCGTGTCGGTGGTGAAAAACGGGTTGCCGGTGCCGGCCGCGAAGATCACTATGCGGCCCTTTTCCAGGTGCCGCACTGCGCGGCGGCGGATGTAGTCCTCGCAGACTTCGTTGATGCGGATCGCCGACATCACGCGCGCATAACACATTCAGCGATTCCAGCGCGTCCTGCATGGCCAGCGCGTTCATGACCGTCGCCAGCATGCCCATCTGGTCCGCGGTGACGCGATCCATGCCGGCGCGCGCCAGGCCCGCGCCGCGGAAGATGTTGCCCCCGCCGATCACCACCGCCACCTGCGTGCCGAGGGCCTGCACGTCGCGCAGCTCGCTGGCGATGCGCTTGATGACCAGCGGGTCAATGCCGTAGTCCGCGGCCCCCAGCAGCGCCTCGCCCGACAGCTTCACCAAGATGCGCGCAAAGCGCGGCGACCCCGTAGCACTCGTCATGCGCACTCCTTAAAAGATGCCCCGCTATAGCGGGGCATACTCGCAAACACCTGTTGCCGCCGCCCGCCCCCTTCAGCTGCGCCCGGCCGCGCTGACCTGCGCCATGACCTCGGCAACAAAGTCCTCTGACTTCTTCTCGATACCCGCGCCCGACCTCGAAGCGCTGGAATTCGCGTGACCCGCGCACCCGCGGACTTGAGCAGGGCCTCGATCGTCTGGTCCGGATCCTTGACGAACGGCTGGCCCAGCAGGGTGATTTCGGCCAGCGACTTGCGCAGCCGCCCCGCCACCATCTTGGCGGCGATCTCTGGACTCTTGCCCTCCTGGCGCGCCTGTTCGGTCAGGATCTCGCGCTCCTTGGCCACCTCGGCCTCGGGCACTTCGGCGGCGCTGATATAGCGCGGGTTGCTGGCGGCGATGTGCATGGCCAGGTCGTGCGCGAGTTCGGCGGTGCCGCCCTCGAGCGCCACCAGCACGCCGATGCGCGTGCCGTGCAGGTAGGCGCCTTGCGGGCCGGAGGAGTCGATGCGCGCAAAGCGCCGCACCGAGATCTTCTCGCCGATCTTGGCCACCAGCGCGCGCCGGCGCTCATCGACGCTCTCGCCCGCCTGCAGCGGGCGCGGCCTCCAGGGCCGCGAGGCTGGCCGGACGCGCCGCGATCACGCTGCGCGCGACGTCGGCCGCAAACGCCCGGAAATCGTGCTCGCGCGCCACAAAATCGGTCTCGCAGTTGACCTCGACCATGCGCGGCGCTGCCGCCCGCCGGCGGCCCGTTCGATCGCGATCACGCCCTCGGCGGCCACGCGCGTGGCCTTCTTGTCGGCCTTCGCCAGGCCCTGCTTGCGCATCAGCTCGGCGGCAGCGTCGAGGTTGCCCTGGGTTTCAACCAGCGCCTTCTTGCATTCCATCATGCCCGCGCCGGTGCGCTCGCGCAGCTGGCGCACGGTCTCGGCGGTGACGCTCATTGGCGCTGTCCGCGTCGCGGTCCGGCCGCGCCCGGTGCCGGCCGGCGCCGCACCGAGGCGGTCGCACTCGGGGCCGGGGCCACATCCACCGTGTCGTCCAGGTCGAGCTCGGCGTCGCTGACTTCCGGCACGGCGCTGGCCGGAGCGCCCTCGGCAACCATGGCTTCGGCGCCCGCGGCGGGCGCGGCCGCCGGCGGTGGTGCCACCGGCCCGCGGCGCGCGGGCTTGCGATGGCGGATCGGCGCTTGCGGGCGGGCGGGCCGTGCGCTGCGACCGGGCTTGCGGCGCGGATTGCCCTGTTCGTCGAGTTCCACGAATTCGTCCTCGCTCACCGCCATCTGCGGCACCGAGGACTTGCCTTCGATCACGGCCTCGGCGACCGCGTTGGTGTACAGCTGGATGGCGCGCATCGCGTCGTCGTTCCCGGGGATGATGTGATCGATCCCCTCGGGCGTGCAGTTGGTGTCGACGATGGCGACCACGGGAATCCCGAGCTTGCGCGCCTCGTGGATCGCGATGTGCTCATGGCCCACGTCGACCACGAACAGCACGTCCGGGAGCGATTCCATCAGCTTGATGCCGCCCAGGCTCTTTTCCAGCTTGATCATCTCGCGACGCAACATGGTCGCTTCCTTCTTGCCGCGCTTCTCGATCGCGCCCGAGGCGGTGAGCTCCTCGAGGTCGGCGAGCCGCTTGATCGACTGGCGCAGGGTCTTGAAGTTGGTGAGCATCCCGCCCAGCCAGCGCTGGTTGACGTAGGGCATGCCGCAGCGGGTGGCCTCGGCCGCGATGGCGTCGCGCGCCGAGCGCTTGGTGCCCACGAACAGCACCCGCCCGCCGTCGCCGATGACGCGCTTGATGAAGGTCATCGCCGCGGCAAACAGCGGCTGCGTCTGCTCCAGGTTGATGATATGAATTCGGTTGCGTTCGCCGAAGATATAGGGGGCCATCTTCGGGTTCCAGAAGCGGGTCTGGTGTCCGAAATGGACGCCCGCTTCCAGCATCTGTCGCATAGACACGCTGGACATGATCGATACCTCGTTGTTGGGTTAGGGCCTCCGCGCATCCTTGCCAGCGATTCCCACTCCTTCCGGGCCGCCGCGCCCGCTTCGGGGTCGGCTAAGGGCCTTAAGGGCGTGGGGACACCCAGCTGCAAGTTACTGATACGCGTGTGGATTGCGTTGCCAAAAAAGGCCGCGCTTTATACCATGAACTTCTCGCCGGAACAACGCTTTAGGCAGGCCTCAGGACTCCCATGCTCCGCTCCACCCAAGTCTCGATCAAGTCCCCGGAAGAACAGGCCAAATTGCGCATTTCGGGCCGCCTGGCCGCCGACGTGCTGGACATGATCGGCGAGCACGTGAGCGCCGGTGTCAGCACCGATGATCTGGACCGGATCTGCAACGAATACATCGTCCAGGTCCAGCACACCGATCCCGGCCAACGTGGGCTACCGCGGATTCCCCAAGACCGTGTGCACCTCGGTCAACCACGTGGTCTGCCACGGGATACCCAACGAGCGGGTGCTCAAGAGCGGCGACCTGCTCAATATCGACGTGGCCATCATCAAGGACGGCTACCACGGCGACACCAGCCGCATGTACTACGTCGGCAAGCCCGCCGATCCAGGCGCCAGCGTCTGACCGAGACCTGCCGGACGGCCATGTGGGCCGCGATCGAGCTGGTGCGCCCGGGCGCACACCTGGGCGACATCGGCCACGCCATCCAGCAGCACACCGAGGCCGCCGGCTTTTCGGTGGTGCGCGAGTACTGCGGCCACGGCATCGGCCGTGTCTACCACGAGGACCCGCAGGTGCTGCATTACGGCGAGGCCGGCACCGGCATGGAGCTGGTGCCGGGGCTGGTGTTCACGATCGAGCCGATGATCAACGCCGGCAAGCGCCATACCCGGGTGATGCCCGACGGCTGGACCGTGGTGACCAAGGACCATTCCCTGTCCGCGCAATGGGAACACATGGTGCTCGTCACGCCGACCGGCCACGAAGTGCTGACGCTCGGGGCCGCTGAGCGCCGCGCAGCCGGCGCGGCATGATCGCCGACCCTGCCGCGCTCGAGGACCTGAGCTACCCGCCGGCACCGCGCATCGACTGGCCCCTGCTCGAGCGCCTGCCCGCACTGCTGGCCGAGCGGCCGCTACTCGGGCGACAGCTGCCGCGAACTGCTCGGCGCGCGCCCAGCAGGAACTGCAACAGCGCTTCCGCGACGAAGAGCCCGTCGAAGCGCTGGTGCGCGCGCGCGCCGCCTTCATCGACCGGCTGCTGGCCGGGCTATGGCGACGCGCGGCTGCAACCCGAGCTGGCGGCGCGTCTGACCCTGGCCGCCGTCGGCGGCTACGGGCGCGGCGAACTGCATCCCTGCTCGGACGTCGACGTGATGGTGTTGACGCCCGAATCGCTCACCGATGGCGAGCGCGGCCAGATTGCCCAGTTTGTCGCCTTCCTGTGGGACATCGGCCTGGCCATCGGCAACAGCGTGCGCACCGTCGGCGAGTGCGCGGCCGAAAGCCTGGCGGACGTCGGCGTCATGACCACGCTCCTCGAGGCCCGCTGGCTGGCGGGCAGCACCGCCTTGCTGCCGGCGATGCGCGCCGCGCTGGCGCCCGAGCGGCTCTGGCCGGTGCGCGATTACTTCGCCGCCAAGGTGCGCGAGCAGCAGGAGCGGCACCGCAGGGCCAACGATACCGCCTACAACCTCGAACCCAACGTCAAGACCGGCCCCGGAGGACTGCGCGACATCCAGACCATCGCCTGGGTGGCCAAGCGCCATTTCGGGTCCGAGTCGCTCGATGAGCTGGCCCGGCACGGGTTTCTGAGCCCCTCCGAGCTCCGCCGACTCAAGCAGGCGCAGGCGTTTCTGTGGAAGGTGCGCTTCGGGCTGCACGTGCTGACCGGCCGGCAGGAAGACCGGCTGCTGTTCGATCACCAGATCAAGCTGGCGCGCAGCTTCGGGTACGAAGACAGCAACTACACCCTCGCGGTCGAGCAGCTGATGCAGCGCTACTACCGCACGCTGATGGACGTGCAGCTGCTCAACGAACTGCTGCTGCAACTGTTCCGCGAGGCGATCCTCGGCGACGACGCGCCGCCCAAGCCGCTGACGCCGCAGTTTCAGCTGCGCGAGGGTTCGCTCGAGGCGGTCAGCGAGGACCTGTTCAGCCGCCAGCCCTCGGCGCTGCTGGAACTGTTCGTGCTGCTGCAGCAGCACCCGCACATCCGCGGCGTGCGCGCCGGCACGATGCGCGCGGTGGCGCGCAGCCTGTGGCTGGTGGATGAGGAGTTCCGCCAGAACCCGCGCAACCATCGCCTGTTCCTGGAGATCCTGCGCGCGCCGCGCGGGGTCACGCACGAACTGCGGCGCATGAACAATTACGGGGTGCTGGGCCGCTACATCCCGGCCTTCGGGCGCGTGGTCGGGCGCATGCAGTACGATCTGTTTCACGCCTACACGGTCGATGCGCACACGCTGTTCGTGGTGAGCAACGCGCGGCGCCTGGCGATCCCGGAGTTCAACCACGAGCTGCCGCTGGTCTCGCCGATCATGCAGACGCTCCCCAAGCAGGAGATCGTCTATCTGGGCGCGCTGTTTCACGACATCGCCAAGGGGCGCGGCGGCGATCATTCCGAGCTCGGCGCGGTCGACGCCGAGGCCTTCTGCCTGGAACAGGGCCTGTCGCGCTACGACGCGCGCCTGGTGGCCTGGCTGGTCAAGAACCACCTGTTGCTGTCGGTGACCGCGCAGAAGCAGGACATCGGCGACCCGCAGATCATCAATGACTTCGCGCGCGCGGTCGGTGATGAGGCGCACCTCGATTATCTGTACGTGCTCACCTGCGCCGACGTGCGCGGCACCAATCCCAAATTATGGAATTCCTGGAAGGCCTCGCTGTTCCACGCCCTGTACGAGAAGACGCGGCGCGCGTTGCGCCGCGGACTGGAAACGCCGATCGACAAGGAAGAACTGGTGCGCGAGAACCAGGCCGGCGCGCGCGCGCTGCTGCAGGCCTCGGGGCTGGAGCCGGCGGCGATCGACGCCGCCTGGTCGCGCCTCCCGGAAGCCTATTTCCTGCGGTACATGCCCGAGGAGATCGCCCACCACACGCAGGTCCTGGCGCGACCGGAGGCCAGCGGCGCGGTGGCGCGCGTGGCCGTGGAATCCCAGCCGGGCACCAGCACCGCCGCCATCCTGATGTACGCCCCGCATCGTCCCCACAGCTTTGCGCACGCCACCGCGGTGCTCGACCAGCTGGGGCTCAACGTCGTCGATGCGCGCATCACGCCGGTCGGCGAGGGCTACTCGCTCGATACCTACCACGTGCTCGAGGAAGACGGCGCGATGATCGTCGATGCCGACCGGCTCGGCGAGATCGAATACGCCCTGTGGTCTTCGCTCAAGCGCTCCGGGGAGGCGCCGCTGGCGTGTCACGCGCCGCGCGCCGCGGCAGCTGAGCGTGTTCCGGACCCCGACGCAGATCGCCATCACGGTGGATGAGCGCAACGCGCGCTCGGTGCTGGAGCTGGTGGCCGGCGACCGGCCGGGTCTCCTGTGTGACGTCGGCAAGGTGCTGTGGGAAGAACACGTCGATCTGGCGGCCGCCAAGATCGGCACCATGGGCGAGCGTGCCGAAGACGTGTTCTACCTCACCGACGGGCAGCGGCGGCCCCTCGACGAGGCGGCGGCCGAGCGGCTCCGCACCCGCCTGCTCGAGACGCTGAGCCCGCCGGATCACGCGTGAGCGCGCTCCGGGCGGCCGCATGAACCAGCAGCCCATGCGGGCGGTCATCGAGGCGGCCTTCGAAAGCCGCCAGAGCCTGACAGCCGACAATGCCGGCAGCGAGCTGCGCGCTGCGATCGATGCGGCGATCGGCCTGCTCGACCGCGGCGAGCTGCGCGTGGCGGAACCCAGCGCCGGCCACTGGCGCGTGAACGAGTGGCTGAAGAAGGCGGTGCTGCTGTACTTCCGGACTCACGACAACCAGGTCAGCGACGCCGGCTATGCACGCTTCTACGACAAGGTGCCGCTCAAGTACGCCGACGCTGGATGCCGCGCAGTTCGCCGCGCGGCGGCGTGCGCGTCGTGCCGCATGCGCTCGTGCGCCGCGGCGCCCACGTCGCCGCCAACGTCGTGCTGATGCCCAGCTACGTCAATATCGGCGCCTACGTGGATTCGGGCACGATGGTCGACACCTGGGCCACGGTCGGCTCCTGCGTGCAGATCGGCAAGAACGTGCACCTGTCGGGCGGCGTCGGCATTGGCGGGGTGCTCGAGCCGCTGCAGGCCAGCCCGACGATCATCGAGGATCGACTGCTTTATCGGCGCGCGCTCGGAGATCGTCGAGGGCGTGGTGATCGGCGCGGGCTCGGTGATCTCGATGGGCGTCTTCATCGGCCAGAGCACGCGGATTCTCGATCGCACCACCGGGGAGATATCTGCAGGGCCACGTGCCGCCCGGCTCGGTGGTGGTACCGGGCGGCCTGCCGGCCAAGGACGGTTCGCACTCGCTGTACTGCGCGGTCATCGTCAAGCGCGTGGACGCGCAGACCCGCGCCAAGACCTCCATCAACGAGCTGCTGCGCATGGACTGAGGCGGGCGCGCCCCGCGCGCTGCGCCTAGCCGTAGCGCCCGGTGATGTAATCCTCGGTCGCCTTCTTGCTCGGGTTGGTGAAGATCTTGGTGGTCTCGTCGAACTCGATCAGTTCGCCCAGGTACATGAAGGCGGTAAAGTCCGACACGCGCGCCGCCTGCTGCATGTTGTGCGTGACGATGATCACCGTGACCCGCTCCCGCAGTCCGGTGATCAGCTCCTCGATGCGCGCCGTGGCGATCGGATCGAGGGCCGAGGTCGGCTCATCGAACAGCAGGATCTCCGGATTGGTCGCCAGCGCGCGCGCGATGCACAGCCGCTGCTGCTGGCCGCCCGAGAGCGACAGCCCGGAGTTCGGACAAGCGGTCCTTGACCTCGTCCCAGAGCGCCGCCGCACGCAGCGCCTGCTCGACCTGCTCGGCCAGCCGCACGCGCGAGCGCAGGCCGCGCACGCGCAGCCCGTAGGCGACGTTCTCGAAGATCGATTTCGGAAACGGATTGGGCTTCTGGAACACCATGCCGATGCGCATGCGCACTTCGATCGGATCGATGCCGCGCGCCACCAGGTTGATGTCCTCCGGATACAGCATGATGCCGCCTTCGTAGCGCGTCAGCGGCGTCAGGTCATGCATGCGATTGAAGCAGCGCAGGAAGGTGCTCTTGCCGCAGCCCGAGGGGCCGATCAGCGCGGTCACCTGGCGCTCGCGAAATTCCATGTTCAGGCTCTTGAGCGCCTGGAAGTCACCGTAGTAGAAGCTGAGGGCCTGGGCGCGCGCCTTGATCGGCGAGTTGACCGCGCTGGCGCGCCGGGCCTCGTCGACGTTGACGTGCACGGCACCACGGCCACTGCCACGCACCGGGATGATGCCCGAGTCAGTGTCGGTGGCGGGCATCAGACCGGACATCTTGGCCTCGCTGGACATGCTTCACCAACTGATCTTCTTGTAGAAACGATAGCACACATCGGTGAGCGCGCCATTCGCCGGCCGCGTCCTACGCGATAAAGCGCGCAGCCGGCACCTGCCGCGGCGGCGGTGGCCGGCATCCGGACTCGGGCCGCATTGGCCGCCGGGCGGCAAGCGCACGAGCGCCGCGGCAAGTGAGCGGTACCGTCTCGACGTGCGCATAGCTTGTGCACTGGACCGCAAGTGTGAGGATCAGCTCGCCAGATTCTTGCCGACTGGCGGCAATTCGGTGGCGCCGGCCGCGGAGAGTTTTGCCGCCGCCTCGCGCAGGTCGAGCTCCGCATCCTCGAGTCGCGTGTGGCGCACGTCCTTGCCATGCACGGTGTAGATGACGTACTCGCAAATGTTCTTGGCATGATCGCCGATGCGCTCCAGCGACCGCACCACCCACATGACATCGAGCGCCCTGCGGATGGTGCGCGGATCCTCCATCATGAAGGTGATGCACTGGCGGTGTATGGCCTCATACTCCTCGTCCACGGTGCGGTCACGACGCGCCACCCTGAACGCCAGGACGGCGTCGAGGCGCGCGAAAGCGTCCAGCGCCTCGCGCACCATGGTCGTGACCAGCGCGCCGATGTGGCGCAGTTCCCGATAACGCGTGCGCGGCCGTTCGGCCCCGGCCATGTGCACGGCGATGGTCGCGACCTTCTCGCCTTCGTCGCCGATCCGCTCCAGGTCGGTAATAGTCTTCAGTACCGCGATCAATAACCGCAGGTCCGTGGCGGCGGGTGCGCGCGTGGCCAGCACCCGGCTGCAGTCCTCATCGATGGAGCGTTCCATCTGGTTGATGCGCAGTTCCTGCTCGGCCACGGCGGCGACGACTTCCGAGTCCCCGCTGTCGATGCCGCCGAGCGCGACGCGCAGCTGCCGTTCCACCAAACCGCCCATCTCCAGGACGCTGGCGCGGATCCGCTCCAGATCCTCGTCGAAGCGGCTGGAGGTATGGTGCGTTAGGCCTTCGGCGGTCACTGCAGGGGCGCCTCTTTGCTCGAGTACTTCATTTCAATGTCTGGCGGCACGGGCTGCTAGTCCACATTGTACTAGCGGCCCGTGCGGCTCTGCGTGCCTGCACCGCCGCCGTTCGGTCAGAAGGTGAACTGCGCGTACAGACCAACCTCGTCGAACTTGCCGTCGGTGGTCAAACCGTTGCTGGTCGAACCGGTCCCGCCGATGGTGTAGGAGCCGTTGGCATCGGCACTCGAGATCGACAACTGGCCGTTTTCGACCTTTTCATTCTTGTAGACGAGGGCCAGATCGACGCCCTTGCGGGGCTTGACGTCCACGCCCACGAGGAAGAAGGTGTCCTTGAGTTCGGAGACCACATCCTTGCTGGGCTTGGCCTCATCGTAGCGCCCGAACACCGACCACTTGTCGTTGAAGTCAAAGGAGCTCCAGAACGAGTAGCCATCGCCCTTGTCGCTGAGCGGGGCGGTGGTGCTGTTGCTGGTGATCGCCGAGACGTTGTACACCCCGGTGGTGGGATTGGCGCTCTTGTAGTTCTTGGCCTCGAAGTACTCCCCACCGATGCGGAAGCCCCCCGCATGCACGCCCACCACCGCATCCCAGCGCGAAGCCGTGTTTTTCGGGAAGTTCTGGTTGGAGGTGTTGATCTGGCCGAGGTGCCCGCTGTAGAAGCCGGCCCCGATGGTCAGCCAGGAGACCGGGGTCAGGCCCACGCGCCCCTCGTAATCCACGTATTTGCCGCGCGAAGGGTTCTTAAAGCCCCCGCCATTGACGATGGAGGCCGAGTAGGTGAACACCCCTCCGCCGAGCTTGCCGGTGGCATTGAGCCCCCAGTCGGCGGTGTTGGCGTAGCCCAGGCGGTCGGTCTGGGTCTTCTCGATGAAACGGTACCCGTACAGGCCCTCCACAAAGGGGGCCCAGGGCGAAGTGTAGGAACCCGCGTGCACCACAAAGGCGTCATCGAGGGTGGCTTGCAGGTAGAGTTTCTTGATGAACACTTCGGTTACACCGGCCGTGCCCGCACTGGTGGTCACCGTGCCGGTCTTGGGCGGGGGGCCGACCGAGGTCACGACCGTGGTGGTCTTATCGGCCAGGTACTGGGCATCGGTGGTCAGGTTCGCCGCCCACACGCTGTCGAACTTGTGATCCACGATCAGGTAGAAGCGCTTGATGTCAAACGCCGTGCCGGTCGGGCTCACATCCACGCCATTTTGCTGATTGGAGATGTGGCCAAAGTCCATGAACGACTGCACCCCCACCGTGGTGCTGCTGGCGTTGTCGACCTCGACGGCGACCTTCGCCGGTTCCTTGTGTTCCGGCACAGCGCTGGCCTTCATCCCATTGACCGTCGATTCCAGTTGCTGCAGCTGCTGCTTGAGCGCGTCGATCTGGGCCTGCGCCGCGGCCATGTCGGCGCTGGAGCTGGCCGTCTGCGCCCAAACAGGCGTGCCTAGGCTATAGGTCAGAGCGACCGCCACCGCGATGAGAACTTTATTCATAGAAGACGCCTTTGGTTAGAGCCGGTAGGGCTGCTGCGGTTTTATACTTGTGGTGTGTGACAGTTTCGTGTCACGGCAAATCGCCCTGAGTATTGCCATCAAATGACATTGCCAACTCATTGCACCGATGACGCTTTCGCCGTATAAGCCGCCAGCCTCCGGGGATCCGCCGCCACATGACTGATTCGACGTCTGCGACCATTGCCCTCACCCAGGAACTTATGGCCCGAGCCTCGGTGACGCCCTCCGACGCCGGCTGCCAGGATCTCATCGCCGCCCGACTTGAAAGGCTCGGCTGCCGGATCGAGCGCTTGCGTTATGGTCAGGTCGACAACCTGTGGGCCGTGCTCGGCGAGGGCAATCCGGTGCTGTGCTTTGCCGGGCACACCGACGTGGTGCCCGCCGGCCCGCGGGCGGAGTGGAATTCCGACCCGTTCGAGCCTGTAGTCCGGGAGGGCGTCCTGTACGGGCGCGGTGCGGCGGACATGAAGAGCGGCATCGCCGCGATGGTGACCGCGACGGAGAGCTTCGCCGCGCAGCGTCGGCCCACGCGCGGTTCGATCGCGTTTCTGATCACCAGCGACGAGGAAGGCCCCTCGATCGATGGCACCCGGCGCGTGGTGGAGCACCTGACCGCCCGCGGCATCGGTCTGGACTGGTGCCTCGTCGCCGAGCCCTCGAGCCAGCGCCAGACGGGCGATACCCTCAAGATCGGCCGGCGCGGCTCATTGTCGGGCCACCTCAGGGTACACGGGGTGCAGGGGCACGTGGCCTACCCGAAGATCGCGGAAAATCCCGTTCACAGCTTCGCGCCGGCGCTGGCCGAGCTGACCACCCGGGCTTGGGACGAGGGTAACGAACACTTCCCGCCGACCACGTTCCAGGTCTCGAACCTCAGCGCCGGCACCGGTGCCCTGAACGTCATTCCCGGTGAGCTGCAGGCGCACTTCAACTTGCGTTACGCACCCGTGCACACGGTCGAGCAACTGCAGGCCACGATCGAGGACATACTCCGCAGGCACAAGGTGCGCTACAGCCTCACGTGGCGCGACTCGGGCGCACCGTTCTACTGCCCCCCTGGGAGACTTGCGAGCACGGTCAGTGCCGCCGTCAGAGAAGTAAGTGGCATAGAGCCCCGCTATGCCACCGACGGGGGCACCTCGGATGGGCGCTTCCTGGTGCAGACCGGCGCCGAGATCGTGGAACTCGGCGTGCCCAACCCCAGCATACACAAGGTCAACGAATGCGTGCGGCTCTGCGACATCGACGCCCTGCACGCGATGTACGTGCGGGTGCTGCAGGGGTTGTTTGCCTAACGCGGGCGCTTGCTGAAATTGGCGTACAGCCCGAACGCCCCCAATGCGCCGGAGGCCAGCAGCACCCACGTGGGCATCGCCAGCGACAGGAAAGTCCAGTTCACCTCATGGCACTCGCCCGATCCGCTCAACACCTTGCGCACCACTTCCGCCAGCGGGAACTCCTCCAGCAGGAATTTAAGCCCCGCGCCGCAGGCCGGGACCGCGCCCTCCGGCAGGTGCTGTATCCACACATGGCGCGCGGCCACCGCCATCGTGGCGAGTGCGGCCAGCGCCACCAGCGCGCCATAGACTCGCGCCCCCCAGGCGCGCGGCGCCTGCAGCCACGCCAGAAGAAAAACCAGGCCCATTGAGGCGACGCCGATGCGCTGAAAGATGCACAGCGGGCAGGGTTCGACTCGCAGCACCCCCTGCGCGTACCACGCATAGCCCAGCAGCCCGGCGCAGCACAGGAACCCAAGGAGATTGAGAAGGCGCCGGCTCAACCGCGTTACTCGCGCGCGCTGCGCCCGATCAGTTCCTGCTCAACGCCTTCCAGCGAGGTATGGCGTATGTCCTTGCCGTGCACCATGTAGATGATGTACTCGCAGATATTCTTGGCGTGATCGCCGATCCGCTCCAGGGATCGCACCACCCACATCACTTCCAGCGCGCGACGTATGGTGCGCGGGTCCTCCATCATGAAGGTGATGCACTGGCGCTGTATCGACTCGTATTCTTCGTCCACGACGCGGTCGTTGCGCGCGGTCTCCAGCGCCAGGGTGGAATCCAGCCGTGCCCAGGCATCGAGCATGCTGTGCACCATCAGCTGCACCGTACGCCCCAGGTGCTTGACCTCGCGGTAGCGGTCCTCAGGGCGCTCGGTGTTGGCGAGCCGTGCGGCAATATTGCCGATCCGTTCGCACTCATCGCCGATGCGCTCGAGGTCCGTAATGGTCTTGATCGTGGCCACCACCATGCGCAGATCCCCGGCGGCGGGTGCGCGCGTCGCCAGAATGCGGCTGCATTCCTCGTCGAGCGACACCTCCATCCCGTTGACCTTGTAATCCTGACTCGCGACCGCCTTGCCGAGCGTGCTGTCGCCCTGCACCAGCGCGGTGAGGGCGTGGCTGAGCTGCTCCTCGACAAACCCGCCCATGGCCAGGACCTTGGTGCGCACGCGCTCGAGATCCTCATTGAAGCGACGTGAGGTGTGGTGGGAGAGATCGGCGGCTTCCATAAATGTTCAGTTCCTGACGGTCCGTGATGCCAACTATAGCCCAGCCGCGGCAGAAATTGCTGCGCGCACGTGCGCCGGGCGCCTGCTGCTCAGGCCGGCGGCAGCAACCGCGCCGCCGGGAAATGACAGGTGAAGGTGCTGCCGTGCCCCTCCTCGCTGACGATCTGCAGGGTGGCGTCGTGACGCTGCAGCACGTGCTTGACGATCGCCAGACCCAGCCCCGAGCCGCCACTGGCGCGGCTCCGTCCCGGATCGACGCGATAGAAACGCTCGGTGAGCCGCGGAATATGCTCGGGGGCGATGCCGATGCCGGTGTCGGTCACCGAGAGGTACCCTCCCTGCTCATCGCGCCACCAGCGCATCAGGATCGTGCCGCCGGCCGGCGTGTATTTCGCGGCGTTGTCCAGCAGGTTTGCAAAGGCCGAGTGCAGCTGCGCCGGCTCGCCGCGCAGCCGGTCGGCCGTATCGACCTGCATCCGCACCTGCAGCTGCGGCACGTGGCGTGCAAGCAGGTCGCTGCGCAGACGTGCCAGCAGGGCTGCCGACATCGACCGGCTCTTCGTTGGGTACGCCGCCCTCGGCTTCGAGGCGCGAGAGCTCGAGCAGGTCCTGCACTATGGCGGTCATGCGCAGCGCCTGCCGGCGCATCTCCTCCAGCTGGCCGTGCAGCACCGGCTCCAGTGAATCTTCCTGCGCCAGGGTCTCGAGGTACCCTGAAATCACCGTCAGCGGCGAGCGCAGCTCGTGCGAGGCGTTGGCGACGAAGTCCTTGCGCATCGCCTCGAGCCGCACCTCCCGGGTCACGTCACGCACCATCAGCAGCAGTTGGCCGGCGCCGTACGGGACCACCTGGAAATGCAGGTGCTGTTCCGATATCCCCGCGCCCTGCACCACCACCGGCAAGTGATAGGCGCCGTTGCGCAGGTAATTGACGAACTCCGGGCGGCGCACCAGGCTGTCGATGCGCAAGCCGATGTCGCCGGGACTGCGCAGGTTGAGCAGCTCCGCCGCGGAGCGGTTGAACCACAGGATCTCGGCCGCGGGATTGAGCATCACCACCCCATCGGGGATGGCCGCGGTCGAGTGGCGCAGCTCGCGCAGCAGCTGGCGCATGCGGCGCTTGTGATACTGCTTGCGGCGGAACAGCCGCGCAATCAGTCCGATGACATCGCCCCAGGCGCCGCCCGCGTCGGGCACCTGGTCG
The DNA here is from genome assembly GCA_963707115.1 of uncultured Gammaproteobacteria bacterium. Classification (GTDB taxonomy): domain Bacteria; phylum Pseudomonadota; class Gammaproteobacteria; order Steroidobacterales; family Steroidobacteraceae; genus FEN-1191. The sequence continues at coordinate 785,765 of CAVPOP010000005.1, read as the reverse complement.
GCCCGATCGCTGCGCAGCCACAACAGCACCCGCTGCAGCAGGTACAGCTGCCGCAGCAGCAGCGCCGCCAGCACCACCGCCACGGCGATGCCGAGGTGACCGGTCAACAGGCCGATCAGGACCGCCACCGACACGGCCGCCAAGGTACTGAGCAACAGTCCCCACCAGACGGAAGCGGTCATCGAATAATCAGGCGTCTACCCGCACCGAGAAGCGATAACCGGTGCCGCGCACGGTCTGAATGAAGCGGTCACAATCGAACTCTTCGAGTGCCTTGCGCAACCGCCGGATGTGCACGTCGATGGTGCGTTCCTCCACATACACGTTTCCTCCCCAGACGCGGTCCAGCAGCTGTTCGCGACTGTATACACGATCGGGGTGCAGCATGAAAAATTCCAGCAACCGGTACTCCGTGGGCCCGAGCGACACCGGACGATCGGCACAGCTCACCCGGTGGCTGGCCCGATCGAGCGTGAGCGCGCCATGGACAATGGGCTCGCCCTCTTCCGCCCCCCCCACCCGCCGCAGCAGCGCATTGACCCGGGCCAGCAATTCGCGCGGCGAGAACGGCTTGGTGAGGTAGTCGTCCGCGCCGCCGTCCAGCCCCGCGACCTTGTCCGCCTCGCCGGCACGCGCGGTCAGCATGATGATGGGCAGATCGCGGGTCGCCCGGTCGCGCTTGAGGGAGCGCGTGAGTTCCAGGCCGCTGGTGTCCGGCAACATCCAGTCGACCAGCAACAGGTCCGGACGCCGATTCGCCAGCGCCGAGCGCGCACCGCGGCTGTCTTCGGCTTCGTGCACCTCAAACCCGGCGCGCTTGAGCCCAAAGGCGATCATCTCGCGGATCGGGCGCTCGTCCTCGACGATTAGAATGTGCTTGGGCGTCATATGACTGTAATAACGTTCGGGCGCCACCTTAGCGAGAGCGCATGACGAAACTGTGACAGCGCCACCGCAAGCTAGGCGCGCGCTGCCGCTGCGCCCGGCACCACCGCCACGTTATCGCGCACATACACGGGCAGCGCCTGTTCGGGCGGCAGCGCGACTTGCAGCCCGTCGGCGGCGGCCAGCGCTGCGATCTCTCGGGCGCGGGGGTGGATCTCGGCGTGCACCGAATCCAGCCGTGGCCTGAGCGCCGACAGCTCCGGATAGGCCGCAAAGCCGGAACCGCCGCCACGCGCCGCGCCGGTACCGAGCCAGGCGCGCGCCGCTGCGATCATGTGCTCGGGCGCGGCCACACTTTCAGGCGTATCGGCGCGGGCGTAGCCAGCGTGGCCGTGAAATCCCGCCCAGTACACCTCGCCCATGCGCGCATCCTGGCAGATCAGCACCCGCGCATCCTGGTGGGGGGGCTGGAGCAACTGCTGCGCGAGGGCGCGCAGATCCGAAACCGGGATGACGGGCAGCCCCACGGCAAAGGCCAGCCCTTGGGTAACGCAGGCCGCGAGGCGCAGCCCCGTAAACGCACCGGGGCCGCGGCCAAAGGCCAGGGCGTCGAGCCCGGCGAGCGCGATGCCCGCATCCGCGAGCAGCCCATCGATCAATGTCAGCAGCTGGCCGCCGTGACCCCGCTCGGCGCTAGCCTCCCGGCTCGTGACCTGACCGTCCTGCCAGAGCGCCACGCTGCACCAGTCTGTCGCGGTATCGAGCGCCAGCAGCCTCATGCCGTCACTCGGCGTGAATCCGCTGGCCGCGGCCGTAGCCCGTCCCGGTGCTGCCGCGCGCTCGCGCGCGCTGCGCCGTAGCATGGCCATGGCCTCCGCCGCCTCGCGGGTGGGCCGCATCGGCGGGAGACTCGCCAGCAACGCGCGCCCGTAGCCGCGGGTCAGCAGGCGCGGATCACAGATCATCACGACGCCGCGATCCTCTTCGCTGCGAATCAGTCGCCCGACCCCCTGCTTGAGCGCCAGCGCCGCTTCGGGAAGCTGGTAATCGCGAAACGCGTTCACGCCCTGCGCACGCAGGAACTGCGCGCGCGCGCGCACCTGCGGATCATCCGGCGGGGCGAACGGGAGCTTGTCGATCATGACGAGGCGCAGCGCGTCGCCCTGTACGTCCACGCCTTCCCAGAAACTGGCGGTGCCCAGCAGCACGGCGCGCCCCGATTCGCGAAACCAGCGCAACAGCTGCTCACGCGGTGCTTCATTCTGGACCAGCAACGGCCACTCGGGTGGCCAGTCGGCCGCGCGCAGCACGCCGGCGGCAATCCGCAGCGCGCGGTGGCTGGTGAACAGCAGAAAGGCGCCGCCTTCGCTGGCCTCGAGCAGCGGGCGCACGGCCGCGATGACCGCCGCCGTGTAACCGGGATCGCCCGGATCGGGCAGTCCCTCCGGCAGGTACAGCAGGGCCTGCCGCTCATAGTCAAAGGGGCTTTCCAGGCACAGGGTCGCGGCGTCGGCGAGCCCCAGGCGGGTGGAGAAATGCTGGAAGTTCCCGGCCAGTGCCAGCGTGGCCGAGGTGAAGATCCAGGCGCTGGGATGCTGATCGATGAGGCCGCGGAAGCGCGCCGAGATGTCGTACGGCAGCAGGCTCAGCACGAAGCCGCGCGCGTTCACCGCCACGCTGCGGGCGCCGCCGGACTGCGGATCGTCGGGCTCGATCATCACCCGCGCCAGGTCCGCGCCCAGGGCGCGCGCGCGCGCCACGCACTGGGCGATGCCGGCGGACTCTGGCAGGACTTCCAGCGCATTCGCCCACTCCTGCAACGCATTGTGCAGTGACTGGCAGGCATTGACGGCATCGCCGCCGAGCTCTTCCCAGGCCACACGCCGTTCCTGCCGTCCGAATGCGGCGCTCAACATCCGCAGCGGCCGCTCTAGCAACGCGTTGAGGCGTGATATCTCGGCCGGCGGTACCGCCGCCGCCTGCAGCTCCCGCCGGGCATCGAGCAGGAGCGTATCGAACTGGCGGCTGGAGCAGCTGATGCCGAAGAACTCCGCCGCCAGGTCCGGCAGCTGGTGCGCCTCGTCGAGGATCAGCGCGTCGACGCCTGGGAGCAGCTCGCCGTACCCGTCCTCCTTGAGCGCCAGATCCGCCAGCAGCAGGTGATGATTGACGACCACGAGGTCGGCCTCGAGGGCGGCGCGGCGCGCAGCGAATACGTGGCAGCGTGAAAACTCGGCACACCGCGCGCCCGTGCAGGCTTCGCGCGTGCTCGTGAGCTGAGCGCGCAGCGGGTGCGACTCGCCGAGCGCCGCGACTTCCGCCAGATCGCCGCTGCGGGTCGTGCCCGCCCAGTCGCGCAGCCGGGCGCCGAGTCCGGGTTCCTCGCCCTCCAGGAGCGATTGTTGCGCGAGCGCATCGCCGAGCTTCGCCAGGCACAGGTAATTTGCGCGCCCTTTGAGCAGCGCTGTTGTGACGGGGCGACCGAGCGCGCCGGCCAGCAGCGGAATGTCGCGCGTGTAGAGCTGATCCTGCAGCGTGCGCGTGCCGGTCGAAATAAGTACGCGCAGCCCCGAGCTCAGCGCGGGCACCAGGTAGGCAAAGGTCTTGCCCGTGCCGGTGCCCGCCTCCACCAGCAAATGCTCGCGCTGCGCCATGGCCTCGGCGATCCGCTCGGCCATGCGCCGCTGCGTGGGGCGCGCCACGAAGCCCTCAAAAGCACGCGCCAGCGCCCCTCCGGGCCGGAATACCTCCTCCACAGGGCTCATGCCGGGGGTCCAAAATAGGCTACAATTGTGGGCAAGAAAATGACTCCCATCGACCGCCGCTACACTCGGGCGCTGACCTCAAGGATACGTCATGGCGACCGCGCCCCATACCCTGGCTTCTGTGGCAGATATCGCTAAAAACGTCGCCAGTTGGGTCGCCGAAGTGGCTGCCTTGACGCAGCCCGAGCGCATTTACTGGTGCGACGGCTCGGCCGAGGAGTACCAGCGCCTGCGCGCCGAGCTGGCGGGCAAGGGCGAGCTGCACAAGCTCAATCATGACAGCTTCCCCGGCTGTTATCCTGTACCGCTCCGATCCGGCCGACGTCGCGCGGGTCGAGCACCTGACCTTCGTGTGCACGAAGACGCAGGAAGATGCCGGGCCGAACAACAACTGGCTGGCGCCGGCCGTGGCGCACGCGCGCATGCGCGAACTGTTCCGGGGCTGCATGCGCGGTCGCACGCTTTACGTCGTGCCCTATTGCATGGGGCCGATTGATTCCCCCAATTCACGCTGCGGCGTGGAAATCACCGACAGCATCTACGTCGTGCTCAACATGTGGCTGATGACGCGCATGGGACGCCCGGCGCTGGAGCGCATCGCCGTCGATGGCACCTTCGTGCGCGGCCTGCACTCGACCGGCGACTTGAATCCGGCCCGCCGTTTCATCATGCACTATCCCGAGGAGCTGGCGATCGAGAGTTTCGGCTCTGGCTACGGCGGCAACGCCCTGCTTGGGCAAGAAGTGCCACGCGCTGCGCATCGCCAGCTACCAGGCCAGAACCGAGGGCTGGCTCGCCGAACACATGCTGATCGTCGGGCTGCAAAATCCAGCGGGTGAAACCCACTACGTGGCCGCGGCGTTTCCCTCGGCTTGCGGCAAGACCAACCTGGCGATGCTGATTCCGCCCGAATCGCTGCCGGGCTGGAGGGTGTTTACGGTGGGCGATGACATCGCCTGGCTCCATCCGGGTCCGGACGGGCGGCTGTGGGCGATCAACCCGGAAGCGGGCTACTTCGGCGTGGTGCCAGGTACCAACGAGAAGACCAACCGCAACGCCTACGAGATGATCCGCCACGACACGCTGTTCACCAACGTGGCGGTCACCGCGGACAACGAGCCCTGGTGGGAGGGCCGCAAGCAGGGCACGCCCGCCGTCGATTGGCGCGGCCGCCCCTACGCTCCCGGCAACGGCCCCGCCGCGCATCCGAATTCGCGCTTCACCGTCGCGGCCACCCAGAATCCCAGTTACGACAAGGCGGCCGAGGACGTGCGCGGCGTGCCGATCACGGCCCTGATATTCGGCGGTCGCCGGCGCGAACTGGCGCCGCTGGTCTACGAGGCGCGCAGCTGGCAGCACGGCGTGCTGGTGGCCGCTTCGGTGGCTTCCGAAACCACCGCCGCCGCCACCGGTGATGTCGGCGTCGTACGTCGCGACCCGATGGCCATGAAGCCCTTCGCCGGCTATAACTTCGGCCACTACTTTGCGCACTGGCTGCAGACGGGCGCACGGCTGGCGCGCGCGCCGCGCATATTCCACGTCAACTGGTTCCGCCAGGACGCGGCCGGCAAATACCTCTGGCCGGGATTCGGTGACAATCTGCGCGTGCTGAACTGGATGCTGGAGCGCTGCGCCGGGCGCGTGGGCGCGCAAGACAGCGCCATTGGGCTGATGCCGCGCCCCGAGGATCTGGATGTGGCAGGGCTCGAGATCGACCCGGCGTTGCTGGTCGAGCTGACGACGGTCCCGCCGGCCGCGCTGCGTCGCGAAGTGGCCGATATCCGCGCCTACCTGCACGGTTACGGAGCTGCCACGCCCGCGGCGCTGTACGCGGAACTGGACGAAGTGGAGCGTCGCCTGGGGTCGGCGGACCGCTAGCCCGGCGCGTCAGCGCGCCACGCGCCGGCTCAGGCTTCCTCGCACACGAATCGCAGCGTCTGCGGCGATTCGCTGTCGGGCACCTTGCCCAGGCCGATCATGCCCTCGCCCGAAATCGGGATCGTGTCGCGCCTGACAAACGCCTCTTCCTGGCCAAGCATCTGCACGAAGGTCCCGTTGGTGCTCTGATCGGTGAGCATGAACCGGTTGCGATTGAAATCAATGCGTGCGTGCAGGCGCGATATCAGGTTGCCGCGGACGATCACGTCGCTTTCATCGGCGCGACCGATCACCACCTGTGGATGCGTCTGGTCGATGGTCACTTCGCGATCGCCCACCGTCAGGCGCAGGCGCAGCGTACGACGCTGATCGCGCGCCGTCAGTGCAATCGCGGGCAGCATGCTGGTGACATCTTCGGTCTGCCAGAGCACCTCGTAGAGCGCGATCTCCGTGCCCTGTCCCCGAATGGTGGCGACGTCGATCTGGCGGACCGAGGCGCGCCACTCGGGCGAGAGGCGCTCGACGGTCGCCGAGGTGGTGATGATCTGGCCCGCCTTCGCCTGGCTGGTCATGCGATTGGCGGTGTGCACGCTGGCACCAAAGACGTCGCGCGCCTCGAGCACCACCGGCCCGAAGTGGCAGCCAATGCGTATGGCCACCGGCTGCCCTTCCATGCGGAGTTCCGCGTGCGCACTGATCTGCTTTTGCATCTGGCCGGCGGCGTTGAGTGCGTCATCGGCAGTCGGAAAGGTCGCCATCACCTCATCGCCGATGGTCTTGATCACCGTGCCATTGTGCTGCTCGGTCGCGGTGCGCATCACGTCGATGCAGATGGCAATCATGGTGCGCGCCCGCTGATCGCCCAGATTGTCGAACAGCCGGGTCGAGCCGACCACGTCGGCGAATAGGATGGCGAGTTCGATATCCTTGACCATGTTTTCGGTGTCTGGCTTCGGCCACCTGCCCGGTCGTCCCGGCGACTTCACATAAGACGGCGACCGGCCCCAGTTAAGAGTATACGCGAGCAAAGTCTCGTGACTACCTCATCGCCCGGATAAGTCCATGATCGGCAGCGGGAAAAGGCACCCGCCGGCCGGGCCCGTGGGGCCCGCCGCGTCATCCGGTAGCCTGCGGCGCCCCGCCAGGCCCGAACTCCCCGGCAGTCCGCAAAATGGCCGCCCCCGCCCCGGGCCGGCGAGCGCCTTCGCTCAGGCGCTGGCGGTAGTTGCGGGCGCCGGCCTGGCCGGCATACAGGCCCAGCATGTGCCGCGTCACGGCCGCCAGCGGCGTGCCCCACGCCAGCTCACGCTCCGCGTAGGCCGCCATACGCTCGAGCAAGGCGCTTTCCTGCGGGCGCGGCCAGTCATCCGAGTACACCTGCTGGTGCAGTTCAGCCAATAGGTACGGGCGATGATAGGCCTCCCGACCCAGCATGACCCCATCGCACCAATCGAGGGCCGCCATGGCCTCGGCCGCGGTGCGCAGGCCGCCGTTGAGCACGAACTGCAAGCCGGAAAACTGCTCGGCGAGTCGCCTCACGATCTGCGGCCGCAGGGGTGGGACGTCGCGATTCTCCTTGGGCGACAGGCCACCGAGCACCGCCTGACGGGCATGCACGATTAAGGTCGAGCAGCCCGCGGCGCTGACCGCGGCCGTGAATCCGGCCAGCCGGTCATAGTCCTGCTCATCGTAGGTCGCCAGGCGCTGCCCCAGCGGCACGCCCGAACCTCTTTCAATGACGCCAATGCGCATCTTTACCGTCACCGGCACCGCCACGGCCGCGCGCATCGCCGCCACGCACTCGGCCACACGCGCCGGCACCGCCATCAGACATGCCCCGAACGCCCCGGCGTGGACGCGATCGCTCGGACAGCCACAGTTGAGATTAATCTCGATGTAACCGGCCTGCTCACCAATGCGTGCCGCGGCGGCGAGTCGCTCAGGCGAGCTGCCGCCAAGCTGCAGTGCCAGCGGATGTTCTTCAGGCTCGTGGCGCAGCAGGCGCGCCGCGTCGCCGCGCAACAGGGCCTCGGCGGTGATCATCTCGGTATACAGCAGAGTGCGCGGCGAAAACCCGCGCAGGAAATAACGGCAATGCCGGTCGGTCCAATCCATCATGGGGGCCACGGAGATCTTTCGATCGACGTCTTTGCGCGGCAGGTCTCTCGACATACCTACTTTTTCAGCCCCCGGCGAGTGTGGTGTTTCTGCGGGATGGTTGGCCATATTGTGAAGTTTATCGATTGCTGAGAAGACATGCAGAAGACAAGATCGGTTTGTCTCCTCCAATTCCATCATGACAACGATCAAGGCACGTCGGCAGATGAATGGGCGCAGGCACGAATGGCTCACTAGGTCGGCGCTGGCGCGTCGCAAGAATTACGTCGATCCGGGCAAGTGGCAAGCGGAAGAAAGTGGACTCGGGGCTTGAAGAGGCAGTGCTGATTGACTTCAACAGAATTTCCACGGCCTCCGTGATCCGGCACGCTCCTTTTCGGCCTTCACCGAGCGTCCTAGTTTGGATCGGGGCGCGGCCACATTCGCCTCAGAACCCCGTCATGCCGGACAAAGTGGTGCCAAAGTGCTACCAAAGCGTGAATGCTCGCGAGCGCGAATAGGGCGTACGCCAAATAGCCATGAATGTCCTCGGTGGGATGAAAGATGGCGCGATTGCTACGAACTCCGAAATTTACTTGGAACAGACCGAAGTCAAAGGCGCGGCCGTGCCAGATAAAGGTCACGATGCCGATCAGGGGTATAACGAACAACAGAGCATAGAGCAGCAGGTGCACAGGCCCGGAGAATCGGCGCGTGATCGCGCCGACCGTTGGTGGCAAGGCGGGCGGCGGGTGGCGCCTGCGCCACCAGAATCGTGCGATGAGCAAGCTCCAAACGAGCAGTCCCGACAGCGCATGAATGTTTATCCAGAATCCCTGGGTTCGCCTTGGCCACGAATCGTGTAGTAGCCCAAGCACGCCCACCCAAACGACAAGCAGTACCATAGTCCAGTGGAAGGCGATCGCAACCGAGTCATAGCACTCCAAGTTGGCCGCCGAAGGCACCGATTGCGTTTTATCGACGGTCATCGCTCGCTCCCTACACAAGACATTGCCAAAGCTTGGTCTTCCGGAAATCGCTGCGCGCAGTAATGCGTGCCTCTCCCTCCAGCCCCATTCACCGTATCATGCATCCAAATACCAATCTTGGCGTGTGGAGCAGCCCCCATTTGAGCCGGACACCGCTGCATCGCGAGGGGCTAGGCGTAAGCCTAGTCATACGACTATGCCCAATGGTGTCGAACAAGTGGAAGTGTTGGCCGGGATCCAGCGTCGTCGACGCTACTCGGTCGATCAGAAGCTGGCCGTGCTTGAGGAGGCCGCCCAGCGTCGGTAGCTGGATAGCTGACTAACAGCACGGGGGCGACCGGTGCGACCATTAAATCGTCCAACCGTTTTCCGGCGTCCGCATCTTGTCGTACTTTTCCGATAGGTGCGTGATGACATGCATGCGCGTCGGGTTCAGCCAAACAAAAAAAGTTTCCCAGCGGCTTTTGACTTGTCGATGAGCTGCAACGTTTGGTCGAGGATCGCATCGTCCACAGTCTCCATGTTGTATTTCATTCCAGTGACAGGGTGAGGTGGGAGCGGCCCTTCACCTTCGATCTTTTGCTTGCCCACCTTGCCCCACCGGGGATCGACAGTCGGGTCATCGGTGTCTCTGGCCCAGGTGTGCGCGAGGTTTCGAGGCCCGACCGCGTCTCTCAAGCTGGGCGGGTAACAGCGCTGAAACGGATCTTCCATCGGTCACAGGTTGTACCTGGTCCATCGCGGGTGGAGGAGCTGGGTTTGGTTGCCATTACCCACTGTGTTCGCTAGGCTGCCAGCCGTCTGCCGCGCTTCTGCTCCAGCGATAGCAATCGTCAGTAGCACGACTTGGCGAAGCGCCGTCAGTAGAGGCTCGGGCAAATAGGTGGTACCGAGTTGGGCCGAACGTCGAACCCGCGTAACTTGATCAAACAGCATAGCAAGTGAACCGCCAGCGGCAGATGCGTACGGCGCCGCGGATTTGGTTGCCCTCCCTGGCATTGACGGTCGTGCTGCTGGCCTGTGCCGCCGTAGCCCGAGCAGATGGCGAACCAGCCCCGGAAGGCTCCGTGCTTGCAGAATCCAAAAAGAGCGATAAGGGAGAATCGCCCTGGCTCTTGGTGCCGAGCCTGTCGTCAAATCCCAAGTTAGGCGCATCCGTCGGTGGCATGGGCGGCTATATGCACTACTTTGATCCGCTGTCGCGCGTGTCTATTTTCGGTGTAACCGCACAATACACGTCGACCGACTCGGTCACTGCAGCGTTATTCGCCAAGATGTCGTTCGCCGCTGATCATCAGCGGCTAAATGTGTTCGCCGCCGGCGGCAATATTAAGAATGATTATGATGATTTCTTGGGTACGGGGATGCCACTCAAGAGCCAGGATCATCTGCGTGCCATCGCGCTGCGCTATCTGTATCGCATTTGGGACAACTGGTTCCTTGGCGTGCAGGCCGTCAATACTAATTATCAAATCCTCGGGGAATCAGAACTCGATAACGAAGCACTACAGACGCTCGGGCTGACTGGATTTAGTGGTGGCGGCGTAGGCATAGTCGCAAATCTTGATTCCCGCGATAGCGAGTTCAGTCCCCACAAGGGCTGGCTCATAAACGTAAACAATGTCGCCTACCGCGACTGGATGGCGGGCAACGACAATTACGACGCCTACCGGGCTGATGTCCGCTACTACTGGCCACAGAGGAATGGCAATGTGCTGGCCCTTCGGTTAAACAATCAGTGGACTGTCGATGCTCCGAAGAGCGCATACGCGCCAATCACATTACGCGGTTACAAATTCGGAGAGTACCTCGGCCAATACATGTCCTCGATCGAAGCCGAGGAGCGGGTGCGTATCGCAACACAATGGACGGCCACAGTTTTCGCCGGCGTCGGATGTCTCTACGGAGCCAGCCTCGTATGTACCGACGCTGAGAACATCTATCCAAACGCGGGCGCGGGAGTCCAATACGTCATAAAAAAAGATGAGGGCATGGTCTTGAACCTCGAATACGCCAAGGGGAAGGGAGACAATGCGGGTGTATATCTGAAATTCGGCTATGGCTACTGAAATGACTGGGCCGCCCGTGCAGGCGCACGTCGACAATGGCCGCGGATCGGTCGGGGGTCCCTCGTTGGCGCCGGCGATTGCTACCTAGCGTGCGTCGTGTCGGCCGTCATTCCGAGTCAGTGTTCCGGATTTTCGCCGCGGAGGAATCCTCGATGTTGAACCGACGCCAGTTGCTCGCGCTTGGAGTGGGAATGAGCGCCGTGGCCGGGAGGGTGCTGGCTGCAGTGACCGATCACCCCGTGGAGGACCCCGGTCCGTACGCCCCGTCCTTTGATTCGATCGATCGCTACGTCGCACAGTACCTGCAGGACATCGGGGCGCCCGGGCTCACGCTTGCGCTCGCTGATGCTCGCGGCGTCCGGCGCGTTGCCTGCTACGGGTACGACGACCTCGCCAGCAAGCGCTTGCTGAGGCCCGAACAGCTGTTCGAGATCGGCTCGATCACGAAGTCGTTCGTAGCGCTGTGCCTCCTGCAACTGCGCGACGAAGGCAAGCTTGACTTCGCGCGACCGATCGCCAGCTACCTGCCGTGGATCCGATTCGCATCGACCCTGGGTCCGATCACGCTGCACGATCTCATGACACACAGCGCCGGACTGCCGGACGGCCCCTTGTTCCCCGCCGATCCGGGCTTCAGCTACCGCCCGAGCAACCCGCCGGGTCGCAACTTTCATTACTGCAATATGGGCTGGGTGGCGCTCGGTCACTTGATCGAGACGCTGGAGGGTCGGCCGCTTGGGGATTCGATCCGCACGCGGATCTTCGCGCCGATCGGCATGAACGCGTCAGAGCCGGTGATCGCATTCGAGAGCCGAGACCGCATGGCGACCAGCTACGTGCCGCTGCTCGCAGACCGACCTTATCCGCGCCGCGGTCCGCTGGCAGTCGCGCCATCGATTGTCAACACCGGCGGTGCGGGCTGCATCGCCGCGACGCCTGCCGACATGGGGAAATATCTGTCCATGCTGGCGGCCCGCGGCGCGACCTCGCGCGGACGCTTGGTGTCGGAGGAGGCCTTTCGACTGTTCTCGACGCCGCACATCAAGGCCAACGACTTTGGCAAAGATGCGTACTACGGCTATGGCATTGCGGTCGATCGACTCGACGGCCACGAAAGATTGCGCCACACCGGTGGCATGGTGTCCTTCGCCTCGGCACTCGAGGTGGACCTTGACGAGGGCATTGGCGTGTTTGCCTCCGTAAACGCGATGCAGGGCCTGAGGCCGGCGCCGGTCGCCGAATACGCGCTGCGCCTGATGCGCGCCTGCCGCAATGGCGCGGCCCTTACCGACCTGCCGCCGCCCGATGAGCCGCTGCGTGTCGCACGCGCCGCGGACTATGCCGGCCGCTACACCGGCACTGGCGGACACCGCCTCGAGATCGGCGCCGAAGGCGAGCGACTCTTTCTCATGCACGGGGACGAGCGCGTCGCGCTGGAGCCCGCCGTGGACACTGCGGATGCCTTTCACGTGGCGCACCCGGACTTCGCGCTCTTCCTGCTGCTCTTTACACGCGCCGATCCGAAGGACCCGAGCAGTGCCGTGATCGAGGTCGGGCACGCGGAGTCTTGGTACGCGCGCGCCGACTTCCCGGGGACACGGAAGTTCTCGGTGCCCGCCGCTTGGCGCGGTTACTGCGGCCACTACCGCAGCGAAGATCCGTGGCTCGGCAGTCTGCGCGTGGTGGCAAGGCGCGGCCGGCTGTGGCTCAACGGCGTCATTCCACTCGAGGCCGCGCCTGGCGGAGTGTTCTACCTGCGCGACGAAGCGCGGAGCCCGGAGTGGGTGAGATTCGCCGACCCCGCCGACGGGCGCACGATGCGGCTCGTGCTGTCCGGTGCCGACTTTGCCCGCGCCATGACCCCCTGACTACTCGCGCCAGGGATTATTCAATGCGGGGGCGTGGCGCATGATCAGCTGGCGCGAGGTTCGGAAGCGAATCGCCGCCCATCCATTGGCGCGGGTCGGCCCGGGGCTGATCACTGGCGTAGCGGACGACGACCCCAGTGGAATTGCGACCTACTCGCAGGCCGGCGCTCAGTTCGGGCTCAATATGCTGTGGACACTGCCTGTCACCTTTCCGTTGATGGCAGCGGTCCAGTCGATCTGCGGGCGCATCGGGCGCGTCACCGGCGCCGGGCTGGCCTTCAACATGAAACGGAGCTTTGCCCCCTGGGTGGCCGTGGGTGCGGTGGCGCTGCTGCTGGTTGCCAACACCCTCAACATTGCCGCCGACGTGAGCGCCATGGGGGAGGTAGCTGCAGTTTCCCTGGGCGGCAACCGGCACCTGATGACCGGCCTGCTGGCACTGCTCTCACTGCTCCTGCAGGTGTTCGTGCCCTACCACCGCTATGTCAAGGTGCTACGGTGGCTGACCGTGTCGCTCCTGGCTTACGTAGGGGTACTCCTCACGGTGCGGGTGCCCTGGAGCGAAGTGGCCCTGCGAACCGTCTGGCCGCACCTGAAACTCGACCGAGCCGCGGCGACCGTGGCCGTGGGAGTCTTTGGTACGACCATCAGTCCCTATTTGTTCTTCTGGCAGTGCTCGGAAGAAATAGAGGATATGCGGGCACAAGGCGCACCCCCACTGCTGGAGGATGCTCCGGCAGCGCGGCGGGAGTTGCGCCGGATTCGCTGGGACACGTGGCTCGGCATGTTCTACTCCAACCTGATCGGGTATTTTCTGATCCTCACCACGGCCCTCACCTTACACGTCGCGGGGACGACCGATGTGCAGACCGCCGCCGAAGCCGCCGCCGCGCTCCGGCCCCTGGCGGGGGACTTCGCCTTTTATCTGTTTGCGGTGGGAATCCTCGGCGTCGGCATGGTCGGCGTGCCCGTGCTGGCCGGTTCCGCGGGTTATGCGATCGCCGAGGTCATGGGCTGGGAGTGGGGCCTCGAGGCTGAGGCCCGCTCGGCCTGGCGCTTCTATAGCGTGATCGCGGCCTCAATGGTGATAGGTTTCGGACTGGGTTTTACCCCGATCAACCCCATCAAGGCGCTGTTCTACAGTGCGGTAATAAACGGGCTCGTCGCCGTACCCCTGATCGTGCTGATTCTGGTGCTGGCCGCGCGCAGCGAGGTGATGGGCCCTTATCGGGCCAAGGGCACCATACTGGCTTTGGGATGGGTAACGGCCGCGCTGATGACCCTCGCCGCCATTGGCATGTGCTTTCCGTCCATATAGACGCCGCGACCCGTGCCAGGGTTGTCCGTGCGTACGCCGGGCGAGCATGGCTACGCGCCTTTGCAACGCGGCGATCGGGCGCACCACGTTAGATTCGCCGCTTAGGATGATTTGGTTTGCAAGGTTTCGCCCCCGTAGGGGAAAGTACGCATGCCAAGTTGAGCTGAGAAACGATAGCTTGACCCACTGAGGCCTGTCCGCATATGGAATTCCATGCTCAACGTCGCAATCACTATCTCGCAACAGCTTCAGCGGCGCTGTCCCGGGAGTCCAAATCGCACTGGCGCGTCTATGCTACCGGCTTGCCGCGTAGCTGAGCCCTCCACCGGCGCGGCGCTGACGTGGTGACCTTCGCCCCCAATAAGCGCGAAAGCCGTGGGCCCGACGCGCTGCAGGCGCTGCTGGATGCCGCCGTCGACAGTATTGTCTTGATCGACCATCACGGCATCATCCAGAACTTCAACCCGGCCGCCGAGCGGTTGTTCGGCTATCCCGCGCAGGAGGTAGTCGGGCGCAATGTCACGGTGCTGATGCAGCCGGAAGATGCACGGCATCACGACGGGTATATCGCCTCCTACCTGAGGACCGGCATACCGAAGATTATAGGCAGCGGCCGCGAGGTGACCGCCCGCCGCCGGGACGGCAGCACGTTCCCGGCACTGCTGTCCGTGGGCGCCGTGGCCGGCACCGATCAGATCCGCTTTGTGGGATTCATTCAGGATCTCACGTCCCGCCGCGTGGCCGAGGAAGAGCGGCGCAGGCTCCAGGACAGGCTTTGGCACGTATCCCGATTCGCGACCATGGGCGAGATGGCCACCGGCATCGCCCATGAGCTCAATCAGCCGCTCGCCGCCATTGCCAATTACGCCCAGGCCTGTGATCGACTGCTGGCACGGCCGGATGCGGACATCGCCGAAGTTCGTGAGGCACTGCGGGACATCACCGAGCAGGCGGTCCGCGCGGGCGCGATCATCCGCAAGCTCCGCGCCCTGGTTGCGCGCTCCGAGGGTCCATCCAAGGCCACCAGCGCCAGCCAGTTGATTCTGGAGCTCAGCGACCTGGTCAAATCCACAACTAAGGCACACGGGATTCGCTATCGACTCGAACTGGGCGACGATCTGCCCCTTGTCGAGATCCACCCGGACCAGATCCAGCAGGTACTGCTGAATTTGGTCACCAATGCCATCGAGTCCTACCCACAGTCTCGAACGCTTGACCCGGAGATCGTCATCCGGAGTCGGGAGGGCGGCGACGGCATGGTGGAGATTTCGGTTTGCGACAATGGGCCGGGCGTGGCGCAGCACATGCTACCGTCATTGTTTGATCCGTTCACCACGACCAAGGACACAGGTAGTGGACTGGGACTGGCGATGAGCCGAACCATAATCAGCCGCCATCGGGGCACTTTAGACTACCGGCCAAATGTCCCGACCGGCGCTTGCTTTGTCCTGCGGTTGCCAATCCTATCCACGTAGTCTGAGGTGACTCGTGCAAAGCGCGAAACAGGCTTCTCCGATGGTCTATATCGTGGACGACGACGACGCAGTGCGAAATTCGTTGCGGCTGCTGACCAGGTCCGTAGGCCTGAACGCCACGACTTTCCAGTCCGCCCAGGACTTCCTGGATAATTACGATGCCGCAGAGCCTGGCTGTCTGGTCCTTGACGTGCGGATGCCGGGAATGAGCGGCATTGAACTGCAGGAGCAACTCAATTTACGTGGCGCGGTAATTCCCGTGATATTCATCACCGGACACGGTGACATACCAATGGCCGTCGAAGCCATGCATCAGGGGGCCTTTGATTTCCTGCAGAAGCCGTTCCGCGATCAGGATCTCGTGGACCGCGTGCAGCGTGCTCTGGAAAAAGACCGGGGCAATCGCGCCGAACTATCGCAACGAGCCCGCATCGCTGAGCGAAGAGCATCCTTGACGCCACGCGAGCGGGAAATTCTCGATCTGGTGACCAGCGGCAAGGCGAACAAAGTGATGGCCGCTGACCTTGGATTGAGCCAGAGAACCGTCGAGATACATCGCGCGCACGTCATGGAGAAGATGGGCGCGTCCTCGCTAGCGCAGCTCGTGCGGATGGCGCTGGACATGCAGGAAGCTTCGGACAGCGCCGCCCGGCAAGCCTTAGCGGGCCGCGGGGATGCTCATTAGCTCCTTGAGCATGTCGAGCAATACCTCGGCCTTGACCGGCTTGCTGGCGAGGCGCAAGTAAGGGTCCGCAGTAAATTCGTTCACCGCCGAGGAAGTGTCCCCGGTGACGAGTACGGCACGGATGACACTCCCCATGCGCTCGCGCAGGGCCGCAATCACCTGCATGCCGGTCTCCGCTTCGCGCAAATGATAATCGGTGAGAATCATGTCCAACCGCGGCATCGCGGCCACGCGCTCAATCGCCTCCGCAAGGCTGGCCGCGGTGGTCACCAGATAACCGTCGCTCTTGAGCAGCAGTCGTGTCGCATTTCGAACACTGGCATCGTCTTCGACCAGCAGCACATAAATCTGCCCGTCGTTCTTTCGTTCCGCACGCGGTACTACGGGCGCGGCCACTGGAGCCGGACTGTGCCCGGCGGGCAATGAGAGGGTGAACACGGAACCCTTACCCGGTTCAGAAGTCACCTCGAGTTTAGCCCCCAGCAGAGCAACCAATCGCTGCACGATGCTCAGCCCCAAGCCATAACCCTCGCGGGTGCTGTGGGCCGCCACGCCGACCTGGTAGAACTCGTCATAGATAAATCGCAATTGGTCGGACGGGATACCTATGCCCGTATCTTGCACTTCGATGCGGATTGCATTCGGGTCCAAATGCACGCAGCGCAGCGAGACCCCTCCCCGGCGCGTGTATTTAATGGCATTGGACAGCAGGTTCTTAAGGATCTGTTCGACCAGCGCGCGATCACTGTGGACACTGTCGTCACATTCGCTCACCTGCAGATCGAGCCCCTTGCTGCTCGCCAGTCCGGCAAATTCCAGCCGCATTTCTTCAAAAAGCGAATTCACGGCGAAGTCGGACGGATCGGGCTTTACGGCACCCGATTCCAGCTTGCTGATGTCGAGCAGTGCGTTAAGGAGGCGCGACATGGCACCGATGGCCTGTTCCTGTTGCGCAAGCGCGTGGCCGGCTTCGGGATCGGAAATTGCGCGCCGGAGCGCGCCGTTGAGCAGCGATAGGGTCTGCAGAGGCTGGCGCAGGTCGTGGCTCGCCGTCGCCAGAAACCGGCTTTTTCCTTGATTCGCACGGTCCGCGCTGTCGCGCGCCAGATCGGCGGCCCGGCGCGATTCCTCCGCGACCTCCCAGGAGTGCTCGGCGGTGCGGCGCGCCTCAATAAGCTCCGCCTCAGCCCGCTTGCGCTCGCTGACATCCCGGATCGCGGCAGCAATTAGCACCTGTCCCTGGCTGTTGATCGGGCTCAGACTGATTTCGACGAGAAATTCCTCGCCGCTGCGGCGCTGCCCTAATAGCTCCAGTCCCTCCCCCATCGGGCGCACGCGCACAGTGTCCATATAATCGTGCCGGTGAGCGACGTGGCGCTCTCGGAACCGTTTGGGCAACAGAAATTCAACCGGCTGGCCCACAACTTCGTCGTGCGCATGACCAAACAAAGCCGAAACCTGGCGGTTGGCAAAGCGGATTGTGCCGGTGCCATCGATAATGATCATGGCGTCCGGGGCCGCGTCTAAGGCACTTCGGGCCAGCTCGGGGGAAGCAGTAAACATTTCGGAGAAAAACGGTTCGTTATTGCATTGGGCCGCTGCGGCGCCGATTCTAGCGCCGTTTGCCGCAACACAGTATGGCACTGGAGGCATTCCTGACGACTATCGGGCGGTTCTACGGTGAGGACCGTAAATGGGCCCGTTGAACAGATCGCCGTGGGCGCCCGGGCACTGGCAAGAGGGGCGCTCCGACAAGAGTCATTTACCGCCGGGACCTTAAGGAGTTGTAATGGGTCAATCCGCTGATCCAGCGAAG
The DNA here is from genome assembly GCA_963707115.1 of uncultured Gammaproteobacteria bacterium. Taxonomy (GTDB): domain Bacteria; phylum Pseudomonadota; class Gammaproteobacteria; order Steroidobacterales; family Steroidobacteraceae; genus FEN-1191. Next base: position 767,920 of record CAVPOP010000005.1, on the reverse strand, counting down.
GCAGGTCGATTGATGCACGCCATGCGTTTAATGGCGCGGGGTTCCGCTCTGTCGCTCGTGGAAGCTGCAGTGCCTGAACCGCGCGATGGTCAGGTGCTGATCGAAGTCGCCGCGTGCGGCGTATGCCGTACGGACCTGCACCTGCTCGACGGTGAGCTGCCCGACATTAGCTATCCGATCACACCCGGTCACGAAATCGTCGGGCGGGTGGTCCGATGCGGGTCAAGCGTAAGTGCCTTGCGTCCCGGTGATCGAATCGGGGTGCCGTGGCTCGGCTACACCTGTGGGAGCTGCCGGTACTGTCGGCTCGGCGCCGAGAACCTGTGCGAGCATCCCCAGTTCACTGGCTACACTGTGGACGGCGGTTATGCGCAGTACGCGGTGGCCGACGCCCGCTACTGCCTGAGCATTCCGGAGCGGTACTCGGACGTCGCGGCAGCCCCGCTGCTGTGCGCGGGCCTCATAGGGTACCGGGCCTACCGCGCCGCCGGTGAGGGCAGAGCGCTTGGCCTCTATGGGTTCGGCGCTGCCGCCCACCTTCTCATCCAACTGGCGGTGCGACAAGATCGGCGCGTGCACGCGTTCGTCCGTCCCGGCGACACGCGGGGCCAGCGCTTCGCGCTCGAGCTCGGAGCGGTCTGGGCCGGCGGCTCCGATGAAGCCCCCCCGGAGCCCCTCGACGCGGCCATACTCTTTGCACCCGTGGGCGCATTGATCCCCGCCGCCCTGCGTGCGACCCGCAAAGGCGGCCGCGTGGTGTGCGCCGGCATACACATGAGCGACATACCCTCCTTCCCCTATGCGCTGCTTTGGGGAGAGCGCTCGCTCTGTTCAGTGGCCAACCTCACTCGCGCCGACGGCGCGGACTACATGCAGCTCGCTTCGCGCATGACGCTCGAGCCGACCGTCCAGGTGTTTCCTCTCGAGCAAGCGAACTTGGCCCTGCAGGGTTTGCGTTCAGGGACCTTGGCAGGCTGTGCGGTACTTCGGATCGCACCATAGCCGATCTTTAATCGGCACACGTCCCGCAGCGGTCCACGTGCGGCAAGGCCTGCAGGCGAGCCGGAGCTATAGGCTTCCCGCAGTGTGTGCAGATTCCGTAGGTCCCCAGCTCGATTCTGCGCAATGCCAAATCGATGGCCCGTAGCTCGCGCCCGCCCGCTTCGCCGATCGCCGCAAGGACCTCGTCGTTGGAGCGTTGCGAGGCTCGCTCATTCCAGTTATCGCTGCTTGGATTGGTCTCGCGCTCCAGGTCCTTCTCTACCGTTCGCACACGTTCCAGGAGCTCGTGACGTCGATCTACGAGTCTTTTGTCGCACGCTCGACCAGGAGTTGGCCTCGCCACTGCCGGGCTGTCCAGGATGTTTGCGTCGTTCTGGCATGGTTGTAGTGCTCGCGTTAAGTCCCGGTTTTCCGGTAGGTGCCTCTTTTCCGCAGGTGCCTGACCTGCATAGGGCATCGGTCCTAGCAGCGACCAATTGCCCACCGGCGATCTGGAGCTTTCGATTGATAGGCGCCTCATACAGGACCCCCTGATGGTTTGCCACTAGCAAGTATCCGGCCGCGGGCGATGGGCCGCATGCGGTCATATACCTATTGCAGTTGAAAAATTCAGACCGCTCACACCGGACAACAATCGCTGACGGCCATTTCGGAAAATACGTATTGGTGCCCCTGCCCCACCCGAGCCCGAGAAATAATCGCTGCTTGCGGACCAACCCCTGGCTCGAAGGCGAGGTGCTGCCGGCCGTGCGACGTCGCGTCGCACAGGTGCTGAGCGCTTAGGAGTGCGCGGGTGACGCCGCTCCAATGACACCCTGCTCGGCGAGAGCGTCGAGCTGCGCGGCGCTCAGCCCGAGGATCTCGCTCAACACCTCGCGGGTGTGCGCGCCCAGCGCCGGGGGTGGCAGGCGGTATTGCGCCGGCGCCGCCGACAAGCGCAGCGGGCTGGCAATGCCAGGCACGGTGCATGCCTCGGAGGGAATGTCGACGCGCAATCCGCGCGCCACGGCCTGTGGGTCGGAGAAGACCTGCGCCACGTCGTTGATCGGACCGCACGGCACGCCCACAGGCTCCAGCGCGGCGATCCAGTCGCGCGTCGAGCGCCGCTTCGTCAGTGCGCTCAGCAGGGGTATCAGCGTGTCGCGGTGCGCGAGGCGCTGCCGATTGGAGCTGAAGCGCGGGTCCTGCGGCCAGTCTGGACATCCGGCGAGGCGACAGAACTGCGCGAATTGGTGATCGTTGCCGATCGCCAGCATGAGCCAGCCGTCCGATGTCGGGAAGTCCTGGTAGGGCACGATATTGGGGTGCGCATTGCCGTGGCGCTCCGGAACCACCCCGCTGGCGAGATAGTTCATGCCTTGGTTGGCCAGCATGGCCGCCGAGACGTCGAGCAGCGCCAGATCGATGTGCTGTCCGCGTTGCGTCCGCTCGCGCTGATGCAGCGCGGCGAGGATGGCGATCACGGCGTACAGCCCGGTCGTAAGATCGACCAGGGCGACGCCCATCTTCTGCGGGCCGCCCCCGGGCACGCTATCGGGCCGGCCGGTGATGCTCATCAGGCCGCCCATCCCCTGAATCATCGCGTCATAGCCGGCGCGCGCGGCGTAGGGACCGAACTGGCCGAAGCCGGTGATGGAGCAGTACACCAGGCGCGGATTGATGCTGCAGAGCGTGGCGTAGTCGAGCCCGAAGCGGGCCGCGGCTCCCACCTTGAAGTTCTCCACCAGCACGTCCGAGGATTGCGCCAGTGCCGCCACCAGGCGCTGCCCCGCCGCGTTGGCCAGGTCGATGGTGACCGAGCGCTTGTTGCGGTTGGTGCCAGCAAAGTAGGCTGAGTAGCCCGCCCCCTCGATCTCGGGCGGTCCCCACTCGCGCGTATCGTCGCCGCGGCCGGGGCGTTCTATCTTGATGACCTCGGCCCCCAGATCACCGAGGGTCTGCGTCGCCCAGGGGCCCGCCAGCACTCTCGACAGGTCGAGCACCCGGAGTCCGGCCAGTGCGCCGGTGGCGCGCGACAGCGTCTGCGCTTGATCGTCGCCCGGCACGGGCCGCTACGCGCGTTCGAGGATCGCGGGCGCGCCGGCCATCCGGCCGCGGCCAGCGCCGGGCGCATCCATGGTCGCGTTGCCGCGAGCCAATCCGCCGGGACGGCTAGGGCGGGCGGGCGCCGGCCGCCCCGCCCGCGGGTGCGCACCGCAGGCGGCCTCCATCATCGCTCTCATGCTGGGTACCTCTGCGCCGCAGCATAGCTCAGCTCGGCGCGTGGCCGACAGTTCAGGCGCCGAGGTCGAGCTCCGCCAGCGGTGCGGGTCGCGCCAGCTGATACCCCTGCACGAAATCGATTCCCAATTCGGTCAGGCAGGCCAGGGTCTCGGCGCTTTCGACGCGCTCACCGATCGTGGCAATCCCCAGCGCCTTGGCCACCTTGCTGATGGCCTCGATCAGGCTACGATCGACCAGATCATCGCTGAGGCAGCCGATAAACTGCCCGTCGATCTTGAGGAAATCCACCGGGAGCTTCTTCAGGCTGTGAAACGAGGACAGGCCGGCTCCAAAGTCATCCAGTGCAACGCGGCAACCGCGCGCCCTGACGGCGTCTATGAATGTCACGGCCGGGCCCATGTTGCCGACCACCGCGGACTCGGCGATGTCGAAGCACAGGCCGCGTCCGACCAGCGGATCCTTGACCAGGGTCAGTACGGATTCGAGGAACTCGCGCTCAACGAGTGATTGCCCGGACAGGTTGACGGACAGCAGCGGCACTTCGCGGCCGGCGGCGAGGCATTGGCGCAACACCATCGCGGCCCGCTCCACCACCCACCGGTCCACGGCACCGACGACATTGTGCCGCTCGGCGGCCGGGATGAACTCGCCCGGCAGGACCAAGCCGCCGTCGTCATCGCGCATCCGCACCAGCAGTTCGTGGAACGGCGGCAGCTGCGGGGAATCCGCGCGCGTGGCGATGACTGGCTGGCTGTAGAGTTCCAGGCGATTTTCGTCGACCGCGCGCGTCACCCGGCTGACCCAGTACATCTCCCGATGCCGCCCGGAAATCTCGTTGGAATCGTGGATGTGCACGCGGTTGCGACCCGCATCCTTGGCCGCATAGCAGGCGATGTCCGCCGCGCTCATGAGGCTGGCGACGCTGTCGCTCTCGTGCGTGATGGCCACCACCCCGATGCTCGCGCCGATACTGGCGCTGTTCTGCTCCCAGAAGAAGCGGTATTCGTGCACCGCCTCGCGAATCTGCTCGGCAATCCGCGCGGCCTGCTCCAGCGAGCAGTGCTGGGCCAGGATGCCGAATTCATCGCCCCCCAGGCGCGCGATCACGTCCGCCGTGCGCACCTGCTGCTGCAGGATCGAGGTGACGTCGCGCAGCAGCCGGTCGCCGGCGATGTGCCCGCAGGTGTCGTTGACGACCTTGAACTGGTCCAGGTCCACGTACAACAGCGCGTGCGTAACGGCGCCCTCGCGGGCACTGTGCAGCGCGCTGGTCAGGCGATTGTCGAATTCGCGCCGGTTGATGAGCCCGGTGAGCGCGTCGTGGCTGGCCTGGAACGACAGGGCGTGCTTGAGGCGCCGCTCCTTGGTGACGTCGCGGAATACCACGACCGCACCCACGGTACGCCCGGCGCGATCGCGAATCGGCGCCGCCGAATCCTGGATGGCAATTTCCTGGCCGAGGCGGTTACGCAGCACGCTGTGCTCGCCGAAATTGACCACCTTGTCGTCGCGCAGGCAGCGCAGCAGCGGATTTTCAAGCTCCGCGTTGGTCGACTCATCGCGCAGCCGCAGCACCTCCATGATCGTGGCACCGCGCGCCTCGGCGCCCGACCAGCCCGAGAGCTGCTCGGCCACGGGATTGAGGTACTCAATGCGCCCTTCCCGGTCGGTGGTGATGACCCCATCGCCGATCGACTGCAGCGTCACCTGGGCGCGCTCCTTCTCATCGAAGATGGCCTGCTCGACGCGCTTGCGCTCGGTAATATCGGCGATGGTTCCCTCGTAGGCGAGCACCTGCTGCTGCGGGTCGCGCACCACGCGCGCGCTCTCGAGCACCACCAGCTGCGAGCCGTCGCGCCGGCGCAGCAGCGTCTCGGCGGCATGCACTTCGCCCACCCGCTCGAGCTCCTGCACGAAGCCGGCACGCGCGGCGGAATCCCAGTACAGCGAGCCGACCCCGGGCAGCGCGTACACCTGCTCGGCGTTGGCGTAGCCCAGCAGCTTCACGAACGCCGGATTGACCGCCAGCACTTTGCCCTCGGGTGAGAACTGGTACACGCCCTCCAGCACGCTCTCGTACAGTCCGCGAAATTTCGCTTCGCTGGAGCGCAGCGCTTCGGCCGCGTTGCAGCGCTCGATGGCGAGCGCCGCCAGGCGCGCGGCGTGCCCGATCAGCTCGAGCTCGCGCTCCTGCGGCTTGCCGGGCTGTGCCCGGTAGACCGTGAGGGCCCCCAGCACCCGTCCGCCGGCCGCCTTGATAGGCAGCGCCCAGGCGGCGCTGTAGCCGGCCGCCGCCACCAGGTCGCGGCGGCGCTGCCAGTAGGGATCGGTGCGCACGTTGCCCACCAGCACCGCGCGGCCCAGATACACCGCCGCGGCGCTGGAGCCGTTGCGCACGTCGATGAGCGTGCTTTCCTCGGCGGCGCGCAGCGCCGCGGGCAGTCGCGCGCCGATCACTTCGACGAAGCTCCGGCCGTCCTGACCCACTCGCCCGATGCTGACCACATAGTCGCTGCTGACGGACTCGGCCAAGGTGACCGTGGCCGCCAGGATCTCGGCGAGCGGCGCGTCGGCGGCGATGCGCTCGAAGACGTTGCGCTCACCGGCCATGATGGCCTGGGCGTGCTGGCGATCGGTGATGTCCGTGATGCTGGCGCGCACCAGGCCGGGCGCGCCAGGCAGGGGCATGAGCCGCACCTCGGTCGCCACGGTCTGCCCGTCGCCGCGCCGATGACGCCATTCGAAGATGCGCGGCGCGCGCTCCGCAGCGGGCTCCGCCGTGGCCCCGGTCCCCGCCTCGGCCGCGCGCAGCAGGTCGCGCAGCTCCAGGGTGGCCACCTGCGGGCGCTTGATGCCGAAGAACTGCAGCGCATTCTCGTTGGCGTCGGTGCAGCAGCCGGTGTGCGCGTCGATGACCACGATCATCTCGGGTGCGGACTCGACCAGCGTCCGGTAGCGAATCTCGCTGTCGCGCAGGGCCTGCTCGGTGGCCAGCCGCTCGCTCATGTCGCGCAGGCAGATCACGTACATGTCGCGCCGATCGATGTGCAGGGGGCTGGCCACCAGCTCCACCGGAAAGCACGCGCCGTCCTTGCGCCGCGCCTGCGTGATGCGTGCCTCGGTCCGGCCACCGCCCGCGGTAAATTCCGCCGTGACCGCCTGGAGCCCGCGCAACAGCGATCCTTGCACCGCCAGATCGGGGAGCAGCCGCGCGATCGACACGCCGATCAGCTCGGCGTGCGAATAGCCAAACAGCTGCTCGCCGGTGGGATTGAACACGCTGATGGCGCCGTCGCCCGTGACCGTGATGACCACGTCCTTGATGTGATCGAGAATCGCACGCAGCTGACCGGCATCGGCGCCGCTCAGGCCCGAGGTGAAACTGCGCGCTTCCTCGGCCAGCATCTGCATGGCGCGCACCACGCCGCGCCGCTCCTCGTCCACCAGCTCGTACTGCTTGCTGATGAGCGGCAGCAGCGCGTTGAGGGCCGCGGCCGCGCTCACGGTGCGGCCGACCTTGAGGGCGTCGAGCTGCGCGCGCAGGCGGGGGTGCAGACTGCTGCCCGCGGCAAACACACCGCCCGCGGTCAGTTCCGCGGCGGGTTGCAGCGTCGGCACCGGACGATTGGCGTTGGATTCGCTTGACATAACCCTGGCAGCAGAGGCGACCAGAGTGATGATACGGAGGGCCCCACGCCGATCGCGTGAGGCGCATCGCGGAATAGGTTTAAACCGGCGGCCCGGACGGACCCTAAGGCTCAGGGCGAGGCGATCAGGGGGATCGAGAAACTGCGCGTCAGCGAGGTGTTTCCGGCATCGATCAGCACCGTGGCGTTCAGATCGAGCAGACCCTGCTGCTGGGCCCGCAGGTTCACCACCATCCGCTGCGTGGCCCCCACCGCGGGCGCTTCAAATTCGATGCTGCGATCGGACTCCAGGGCAAGGCCGTCGCCGGCCTGGAGCGACACCAGGATATGGCTGATATCGAGCCCCGGCTCCTGGGTCAGCACCAGTTCCAGGCGCAACGGCTGGCCAACCCGCGGGGGCTCGGGCACCCTGAACTTGAGGCCCACCGGGCCGACCGAGCCCGCCTGGCTGACGGCGCTTACCAGGTCGGCCTCGGCCGCCGCGGCCGCCGCGGCCACGGCGGCGTCGTTGTCCGGACCGTGCGCGACGCGGTGCGGCCTGGGCTCGCTGTCTCGCCCGCAAGCGTACAGCAGCGCGGCCGCGGTCAGTGTCATAGCCCATCGAATCAGCATCGCGCGCCCCATGCGGGCGGCAATTTAGCACGAACCGCGCCCCTCAGAGCACGGACTCCGACGGCTCGTTCAGGAGCGCAGACTGTTCGAGCAGATCATTCACGTGCTGCTCCCAGAAGCGCGCCTCGCCAAACCAGGGGAAGGCGCGGGGAAAGGCCGGGTCCATCCAGCGTTCCGCGATCCACGCCGCATGGTTGAGCATGCGCACGGCGCGCAGCACCTCGACCAGCCGCACCTGGCCACGATCGATCGCGGCAAAGCGCTCATAGCCGGCCAGTAACTCGGCCCACTGACGCCGGCGTTCGTCCGGATTACCCGACAGAAACATCCACAGGTCCTGGATCGCGGGCCCGTTCAGGCAATCGTCGAGATCGACGAACACCGGGCCCTGCGCGTGCCACAGTATGTTGCCCAGGTGGCAGTCGCCGTGCAGCCGGATTTGCCGCCAGTCGGCGATCCCGGCCGCGTCGATCTGCGCGAGCAACTCGACGCTGACGCGCGCGTAGCGCTCGCGCATGTGCGGCGGGAGCTGCCCCGATGAGAGCACCACGAGGCGCGCTCGCGAACCCAGGCGCTCGGCGCGCATGCTCGGGCGCAGCACGAACGGGCGCAGGCCACCGATGGCGTGGATGCGTCCGAGCGTGCGCCCGAGCAGCTCGCGCGCACCGGGCTGGTCCAGATCGGGAGCGCCGCCGGCATGCATCGCAAAGGCCGCCACGCGGAACTCCCCGCAATGGCGCAGGGTGCTCCCGCCCAGGGCAAGCGGCGCGACGACCGGGATCTCGGCCGCCGCCAGTTCGCTCGCGAAGGCATGTTCCTCGAGGATCTGCGCATCGCTCCAGCGCCCGGCGCGGTAGAACTTCAGCACCACCGGCGGCTGCGAGAGGCGCCCGAGGCGGTAGACGCGGTTCTCGTAGCTGTTGAGGGCAAAGACGTGCCCGTCGGGGTCCAGGCCCACTTCCTCGGCCGCATTGAGCACCGCGTCGGGAGTCAGGCCCGCGAACGGGGTGAAATTGCGACGTTCCTTCAAGGCACGGGACCTGGAGACTGGTTCACAGCCACCCGTGGCGGGCCGGTTATCATAGCTTTGTACGCACTCGGGGCGGCAGCTGGGAGAGTCGATGGGCATCAAGGATACCGTGCTGGTCACCGGCGGCGCCGGTTATATCGGCAGCCACGTGGTCCTGCAGCTGCGCAATCGCGGCGAGCGCGTGGTGGTGCTGGACAACCTGTCCACGGGCTTTCGACAGGCGGTCGGGGATACGCCCCTGATCGTGGGCAACGTGGGTGACCGCGAGCTTCTGGCCCGCACCCTGACCGAGAACCAGGTCGGCACGGTCATGCACTTTGCCGCCAGCACCATCGTCCCGGAGTCGGTCCGCGACCCTCTCAAGTACTACGGCAACAATACCGCGGCCACACGCAACCTCCTGGAAGCGTGCATGCACGGGGGCGTGAGGCGATTGGTATTCTCATCCACCGCCGCCGTGTACGGGATTCCCGCCGGCGGCGTGGCGCGCGAGGACATGGCGCTCGCGCCCATCAATCCCTACGGCAGCTCGAAGCTGATGTCGGAATGGATCCTGCGCGACCTGGCGGCGGTCAGTGACTTCCGCTACGTGAGCCTGCGTTATTTCAACGTGGCCGGTTCCGACCCCCAGTGTCGCATTGGCCAGGCGACCGCCAAGGCTACGCTCCTGATCAAGGTGGCCTGCGAGGCGGTGGTCGGCAAGCGCCCGCACGTCTCGATCTACGGCACCGACTATCCGACGCCCGACGGCACCGGGATACGCGACTACATCCACGTTGAGGACCTGGCCGAAGCGCACCTTAACGCCCTCGATTACCTGCGCGCGGGCGGGGCCTCCCGGATCCTCAACTGCGGCTACGGGCACGGCTACAGCGTCCGTGAGGTGCTCGCCAGCGTCCAGCGCGTGGCGGGCCGCAGCATCCGCGTCAAGGAAGAACCCCGCCGCGAGGGCGATCCGGACCGGCTGGTGGCGGCGGCGGACCAGGTGCGCTCGGTGCTCGGCTGGGCACCGCGGCTGGACGACCTGGACACGATCGTGCGCACCGCACTGCGCTGGGAAGAAAAGCTCCTGCGCGAGCCCTGGTAGGACCGCCCCCGGGCCAAACGGCCCTGGGACGGGCCTCCGCCGCCAGAGTGTCTTAGAATGGTTGGATGCGTTTGGCCCTTCCAAAATCGCTCAACGGATACCTGCTGCTGGGCATCGGGGTGATCACCGTGCCGCTCCTGGCGGCCATCCTGCACGCCACGATCGAAATGCGCCGGCTCACGGCCTTTGGACAGCGCCTGGTGCTCGACAGCGTGCAGACCACCCGCGTGCTGCAGAACATGTTCGAGGAGCGCAACGCCCTGGAACGGGCGGCCCGGCTGTACCAGGTGCTGGGAACCGACAAGCTGCTGGACGCCTTCAATGCCCATGACCTCGCCCTGAGCGTCACGGTGGTCGATCTGCGGGCGTTGCTGCGCAACGACGCCGCCCGCCGCGCGCTCGAACCCTTCGTGGCCCTGCAGCACGACATAGCCGAGCGGATGCGTGCCCCGCCGGTCCCGGGGACCGAGGCGAGCACCGGAGGCGGCCGGCCGCCGGTGCCGGACTTCGGGCCGCTCGATGAACAGGCCAACCGGATCGCCGCGCAGGTCAAGACCCAGATCGACTCGGAGCTGGCCTCGCTCCGCGAGCAGACCAACCACGCCCAGCTCGAACTGTTCTGGGAGTCCAGCATGCTGATTCCGCTGGCCCTGGCCGCGACGCTCAGCTTTGCCCTGGGCATCGGCCGTCCCCTGCGGCAGGTGGATCGGGCCATCACCGAGCTGGGCGGCGGGAACTTCGGCCGCGAAATACTGGTCAGTGGTCCCGTCGACCTGCGTCGTCTTGGGGAGCAGCTCGAATGGCTCCGTGGCCGGCTGCTGGACCTGGCCCAGGAGCGCAACCGGTTCCTGCGGCACATGTCGCACGAATTGAAGACTCCGCTGGCGAACATCCGTGAGGGCACCGAGCTGCTCATGGACGGGGCGGTCGGGGCGCTGGGCGCCGGGCAGCGGGAGGTCACGGCCATCTTGCAGGACAACAGCATTAAGCTGCAGCGCATGATCGAGAACCTGCTGTCCTTCAGCGCCTGGCAGAGCAACAGTGCCGGCCTGGATCCCTCGGAATTCCGCATCCGCCCGGTCGTCAAGCAGGTGCTCGAGAATCAGCAGCTGACGCTGGTCTCGCAGCGCCTGCGCCTGGACGTGAAGATCGACGACATCGCCCTGCTGGCCGATCGCGGCAAGCTGCGCCTGATTCTGGAGAACCTGCTGTCCAACGCGATCAAGTACTCCCCGCGCGGCGGCACCATCACCGTCCGGGCCCAGGCCAGTGGCACGGACCTGGTGCTGGAAGTGGCCGACGGCGGCGCGGGCATTCCGCCCACCGAGCGCGGCAACGTGTTCGAGGCGTTCCATACCGGCCGCGCGCCCGGCGGTCACGTACGCGGCACGGGCATCGGGCTGTCGGTGGTCCAGGAGTTCGTGCAGGCGCACCGCGGCACGATCGAGATCGTGGACGGCGAGTTCAGCGGCGCGCACTTCCGCATACGCATGCCCCAGCGGGCCGAACCGCCGGCCGGATCGCTGAACGGGGCCACGGCACCGTCCGCTACGGTGCGCAGGAAGGCCCATGCGGCCTGATCGGCTCTACCTGGCGGCCGCGCTGGGCGCGATTTTGGTGCTGGCGCCCGGCTGTGACACGCTCGGCGGGGGCTCCACGCACCAGAACGCCGGTCGCCCCAGCGAGGGTGTCGATCGCGATACGCAGGTGGCGGTGCTGCTGGCCGACACGATCCAGAGCCTGCAGCGCCTCAACACCGGGAGTCCGACGGAACAGGCCGACATTGTCAACGCGGCCCGGCAGGCTTACGAGCGCTCGCCAGGCGGCAGCGCGCAGCTGCGCTATGCTCTGGTGCTGGCGACCCCGGGGCCCGCCGGGCGCGACGCCGAGCACTCACGGGTGCTGTTGCGCGAGCTGGCCGCGCGGCCCGAAAGCCTGGCACCGGTGGAGCGGGCACTGTCGCTGTTTGAACTCTCGCAGCTCGATCGTGAGCTCGGGCTGGTCAGCGACAACGAGCGCCTGCAGGCCGTCACCGCTCGCAGCGTCGATCAGGACCGGCTGACGGCGGCCAATCGGCGCCTGCAGACCGAGCTCGACGACAACGCGCGCCTCCGGCACCAGCTGGAGGAGGCCCAGGCGAAGCTGGATACGATCGCCAACATCGAGCCTAATCTGAGCAAGAGCACTCCGGAGGTACGCAAGAAGTGAACACCGCCGTCAAACGCAAGGCGCGCATCCTGGTGGTCGACGACGACCCGGGTCTGCTGCGACTTCTGACCATACGACTGCGTGCCGAGAACTACGAAGTCGAGCCGATGGAAAACGGCGTGCAGGCCCTGGCGGCCGCCAGCCGTTTCCGGCCCGACCTGGTGATCTCGGACCTGCGCATGGACCAGCTCGACGGCATCGGCCTGCTCAAGGAGCTGCAGGTGCGCTGGCCCGGACTGAAGGTGATCCTGTTGACGGCGCACGGCACGATTCCCGACGCGGTGCAGGCCACGCAAATGGGCGCGTTTGGATTTCTCACCAAGCCGGTCGAGAAGCAGGAATTGCTGGCACAGGTGCAGAAGGCACTGAAGATCTCAGGGTTCGTGGACGGGGCCGAAGACTGGCGCGCCGGCCTGATCACCCGCAGCGCCATCATGGAGGAGAAGCTCGGTCAGGCGCACATGGTCGCCGGCACCGACACGCGGGTACTGATCACCGGGGAGAGCGGCACCGGCAAGGAGATGCTGGCGCGCGCCATACACAAGGCGAGCCCGCGCCGCAGCCAGCCGTTCGTGAGCGTCAACTGCGGCAGCATGACCGAAGACCAAATGGACGAACGGCTGTTCCACAGCGCCGAGGGCGGAACGCTGCTGCTCGACGAGGTCGGCTCGCTGCCGATGCCGGCGCAGCTGCGGCTGCTGCAGGTTTTGCAGGACAGCCCCGCGCACGCCGCCGCCGGAAACGGCTCGATCGCGGTCAACGTGCGCATCATTTCCACGACCAATCACGACCTGCAGTCGCTCATGAGCAGCGGGCAGTTCCGTGAGGACCTGTATTACCGCCTCAACGTGGTGCACATCGACCTGCCGCCGCTGAGCCGCCGCCGCGAAGACATACCGGTGCTGGTGGCGCACTTTCTCGCCGAGATCTCCAAGCAGACCGGCCAGCGCAAGATCTACGCGCCCGAGGCGATCGAGCTGCTCGCCACCAGCGAGTGGCCCGGCAATGTCCGTCAGCTCGCCAACGTGGTGCGCCAGAATTGCGCCCTCGCGCAGACGCCCATCATTCCCGTGGAGCTCGTCCAGCAATCGCTCGGCGGCACGCAGGCCAAGCTCCCCTCCTTCGACGAGGCGCGCGACGAATTTACGCGCAGCTACCTGTCGCAGATACTGCAGATCACCGGCGGGAACGTCAGTCAGGCGGCGCGCCTGGCGAAGCGCAACCGCACCGATTTTTACAAGCTGCTCGGCCGGCACCAGCTGGTGCCGGATGACTTCAAGGAAAGGTGAGCGCCCGGCGGGCGCGGGCGGCGCCCTAGAGCGCCGTGGTGCGCGCGTCGCGCACCAGGCGCAGCGCGGTGCGTGCCAGGATCTTCAGATCGAGCATCAAGCGACCAGTGGCGCAGGTACTCCAGGTCGTAGTCGATGCGCGCCTGCATCTGCTCGAGCAGCGCGGTTTCGCCCCGGCAGCCGTTGATCTGCGCGAGCCCCGTGATCCCCGGCGGCACCTTGTGCCTGACCATGTAGCCCTTGATGAGCTTGCGGTACCACTCGTTGTGAGCGACCGCGTGCGGCCGGGGTCCCACCAGGCTCATGCGGCCCTGCAGGACGTTGAAGAACTGCGGGAATCTCGTCCAGCGAATAACGCCGGAGAAAGCGCCCGACGGGGGTGACGCGCGCGTCGTCCTTGGTGGCCTGGACGATCACGTCGCCGTCTTCGGTGACATCCATGGTGCGGAATTTGTAGACCACGATGGGACGACCGTCCAGGCCGTAGCGGCGCTGCCGGAATATCGCCGGGCCGGGCGATGTCGTCTTGACCGCCACGGATATCAGGGCCATCAGCGGCAGCAACAGCGGCATCGCCGCTGCGCACAGCACGACGTCGGTCAGGCGCTTGACCACGCCGCGGTAGCCGGCAAAGGGCGTCTCGCACATGGCGATGACAGGAATGCCCAGGATTTCCAGGGTTCGGGACTGGATCAGGTCGAACACCAGAATGTCAGGGATGTAGTAGATCGAGGCCGTGGTATCGCGCAATTCGTCGATCAGATCGAGCACCCGGCGGATGTGACGTATCGGCAGGGCCACGAAGATCACGTCGATAAAATTGGATTTCACGTACGCGGGCAGATCCGGGAGCTTGCCGAGCAAGGGCGGTCCGACCCCTGCGCCGAGCCGCTCGGCGCTGCGATCATCGAAGAATCCCTCCACCTTCATGGCCGAGAGGTGATCTTCCTGCAGGCGCGTCGCGAGCGAGAGGCTGATATCGTTGTAGCCGGCAATGATCACGCGTCGTGAATTGGCCGGATCGGCAAAGATCCTGCGCATCACGGCGCGCAGGATGACGTTCACGATGATGAGCACCGCCGGCGTCACCATGGTCCAGGTGAGGATGACGCGCCGCGGGTAGGCGGCAGAAAACTTGGTCACGTAGCCGATGACCAGCAATCCGCCAAACAGCATCGTCCAGCGCGTGATTACGTCGAAGGCGATCCCGCCCCACTGCGCCAGCGCATCGCCCGACACGCGCACCGAGGATTTGAGCAGCATCGCGGCGAGCGCCGCCACCAACATGCTCAGGGCGACAAAATTGGTGCCGAAGGGCAGCGTCGTACACCCAGCAGGTGACGACCAGGCAGCCGACGGCGACGGCGGCGGGCAGCGTCGCCCGCACGATCGCGAGCAGCTGAGAGACCTCATTCTTAAAGACGACCGGCTCGTACATTTCGGACGTTCAACCCCAATAGGTGCCGCGCGATTCTAACAGCTCGGCCCACCCCTCAGTCCTACGTCAGGTTCATACTTTCAATAGCTTACGGGTGACAACGTGAACTGGGTCATGCCCGGGCCTGCGCCGTGGGTCGCGTTTTTCTGAGAAACCCGCTCCCTGCCGTCGGACCCCGGGGTGCGAGCGCCGCTCGCCGGGTGAGCGCTCCCGTGGACGCGGGCATCCACGCATCAGTTGGCGTCCCCAAGGGGATTCGAACCCCTGTCGCCGCCGTGAAAGGGCAGTGTCCTAGGCCTCTAGACGATGGGGACGCAGACAAACACCGACTGATCGAAGATGGTGGAGCCAGGCGGGATCGAACCGCCGACCTCTTGCATGCCATGCAAGCGCTCTCCCAGCTGAGCTATGGCCCCACGAGAGGGTCGCGAACTTACGCAAGGCCCCCGACACTGTCAAGCAAAACAAGGGTTTGGTAAAGAGCCTGCGCGAGCCGGGCCGGGGTTCTTTCCCCGTTGCCCACCGGACCGGCCGGCCGGCGCGAACTTACGGCGCCCCTTGGGCATGGGTGATCGCCCGCCCCAGCCGGGCCAGGGCCCGCTCGCGCCCGATGAGCGCGACCGTAAGGTCTATGGGCGGTGACACGGTGCCCCCGGTCATGGCCACCCGCAGCGGCTGGGCCACCTTGCCCAGGCCCGCGCCGGCGCCGCCGGCGACGGCCGCGATAACCTCATGCACCCCGGCCGCCTGCCAGTCGGCCAGCTCCCCCAGGCCTGCGCTCAGCTGCCGCAGCAGCGGCTCAGTCTCGCTGTTCAGGAATTTGGCCGCCGCCTTGGCCTCGTAGGGGCCAATCTCCTGGAAGAAATACCGGCTGCTGGCCGCCATCTCCCGCAACGTCTTGCAGCGCTCGCGTTGGGCGCCGGCGACACCCTCGAGCAGGCCCGCATCGTCCGTGTGTATGCCCAGGGCCGCCAGCTGCGGGCGCAGCGCGTCGGCCAGTTGGCGTAGCGGTGCGCGCACCATGTGCTGTTGATTGAGCCACAGGAGCTTGTCGGCGTTGAAGGCCGACGCGGCCTTGTTGACGTCGCGGATATCGAAGGCCGCGATCATCTCCTCGCGCGTGAACACTTCCTGATCGCCGTGCGACCAGCCGAGCCGCACCAGGTAATTGAGCAGCGCGTCGGCCAGGTAGCCCTCCTCCTGGTACTGCAGCACGCTGACCGCACCGTGGCGCTTGGAGAGCTTGGTGCCGTCCGCGCCCAGAATCATCGGCACGTGCGCGTACACCGGCGGCGTGGCCCCGAGCGCGCGCAGCATGTTCATCTGGCGCGGCGTGTTGTTGAGGTGATCGTCGCCTCGGATCACGTGCGTCACGCCCATGTCCAGGTCGTCCACGACCACGCAGAAGTTGTAGGTGGGATTGCCGTCGGAGCGCGCGATGATCAGATCGTCGAGTTCGCTGTTCTGGAACACCACGCGGCCGTGCACCTGGTCATCGACCACCACCTCGCCGTCGACGGGATTGCGGAAACGGATCACCGGCTCGACGCCGGGGCGCGGTTGCTGCCGGTCGCGGCAACGCCCGTCGTAGCGCGGCTTCTGCTTCGCGGCAATCTGGCGCGCGCGCAGTTCCTCCAGCTCGGCCTTGCTGCAGTAGCAGTTGTAGGCGTGCCCGGAAGTGCGCATCTGCGCCAGCACCGCGCGGTAGCGGTCGTAGCGCTGGCTCTGGTAATAAGGACCTTCGTCGGCGCCCAGGCCCAGCCAGGCCATGCCATCCAGGATTACCTTTACGGCCTCCTCCGTCGAGCGCTCGCGGTCGGTATCTTCGACCCGCAGGATGAATTTTCCGCCATGGTGGCGCGCGTACAGCCACGAGAACAGCGCCGTGCGCACACCGCCGATGTGCAGGAGTCCCGTGGGGCTGGGGGCAAAGCGGGTGACGACGGCGCTCATAGAGGTCGCGCATGGTATCTGCTCATGCGCACCCCCGCCACGGCTTCTGGCAGCTCGCGGCCGCAGAAGTCTGCGAGCCCCCGGCATCGTGCCCTACGGATGAAGTTGCGCGAAGCCGCAGTGCGATTGCGTCGCCGCAGCCCGGCCCTTAGAATTCCCGGCCCCACGCAACGGCGGACGGTTAGCTCAGCGGTAGAGCACTGCTTTCACACGGCAGGGGTCACTGGTTCAATCCCAGTACCGTCCACCATATAAGATCCGGCATCGAGACCCGTACCCCACGGGCGCCGCGCACAAACATTGGAACGAGGACGTCGATTCTCGATGAGTGGCTCGCCCAGCCTCGAACGCCAGTCGCTCCCGCCGCCCGCCGCAGTCGGATTCTGGCAAGCCGTGCAATTCTGGCTGAAGCTGGGGCTGATCAGCTTCGGCGGGCCGGCCGGGCAGATCTCGATCATGCACCAGGAACTTGTGGAGCGGCGCCGCTGGATTTCCGAGCGGCGGTTCTTGCACGCCCTGAACTACTGCATGGTATTGCCCGGCCCCGAGGCACAACAGCTCGCAACTTACATCGGCTGGCTGATGCACCGTACACGCGGGGGCATAGCCGCCGGCGCCCTGTTCGTGCTGCCCTCGCTCCTGATTCTCATCGCGCTGTCCTGGATATACGTGGCCTTCGGCGCGTTGCCGGCCGTGGCCGGGCTGCTGTACGGGGTCAAGCCGGCGGTCACGGCGATCGTAATCCACGCCGCGCACCGCATCGGTACCCGAGCCCTCAAGAATCCCCTGCTGTGGCTCATTGCACTGGGCGCCTTCGCTGGCATCTTCCTGCTACGAATTCCCTTCCCGGCGATCATCGCTGCGGCCGCCCTGCTGGGCTACGTCGGCGGCCGCCTCGCGCCCGGTTTTTTCCGGCTGGGAGAAGCGCACGGCGCGGCCAGCCGCTCCGAGGCCAAGGCGTTGATTGACGACGACTCGCCCACTCCCGTGCACGCACTGTTTCGCTGGTCGCAACTGCTCCGGGTGCTGCTGGTCGGGAGCCTCTTGTGGGTGGCACCCATGTGGCTATTGACCGCGAGCCTGGGCTGGCATCACACCCTGACTCAGATGGGATGGTTTTTCACCAAAGCCGCGCTGCTGACCTTTGGGGGCGCTTACGCCGTGCTGCCCTACGTGTACCAGGGGGCCGTCATGCATTACGCCTGGCTCACGCCCGCGCAAATGATCGACGGCCTGGCGCTCGGTGAAACCACACCGGGCCCGCTGATCATGGTCGTGGCCTTCGTAGGATTCGTGGGCGGCCATCACAGCGACCAGCTGCAACCGCTGCTCGGAGCGGGTGGTTCCCTCATCGTGGGCGCGTTCGCGGCCACGCTGGTCACCTGGTTCACCTTCCTGCCCTCGTTCCTGTTCATTCTGGCCGGGGGCCCGCTCGTGGAGACCACGCACAATGACCTCAAATTCACGGCGCCCCTCACAGCAATCACCGCGGCGGTGGTTGGAGTCATCGGGAGCCTGGCGCTGTTCTTTGGCTATCACGTGCTCTGGCCCGAAGGATGGCACGGCCGCTTCGACTGGGTATCGGCGGCCATGACTGTGGCCGCCGCCGCAGCGCTGTTGCGATTCAAGCGCACGGTGATGCAGGTGATTTGCTGCAGCGCGCTGCTCGGCCTAGCGTTGCGGCTGGCCGGGATTTGACGGAACCAACCCGCTGCTGGCGTATCCGGGCGGGTTACCCTGCGGGTGCCGCCAGCAGCGCCGGGCTCCGTTGCCTAAAGCGGCTATTGGTGGCAAGCTGGATGCGATGTGAGCCCTAGCGCGGGCGGCCCCCGGAGAGCCGCGCGCCCCCTAAAAATCAGGCACATACTTCACGGTGGGCCACCGCATCCGATTAGGGAAGACGTTATTCAGTCGACTTCAAAACCGCTCCCTGTCCGACCCTTGACTCGACACCCAGCCATTGTTCGTCTCGTTTCCGGACGCGGCTTGCTGCCCGCGTACGGAGCGCAGCCTAGGTCGGCGTTCGCCACGCGCGCCCGCCGTGAGCGGGTCGGTGGCTTGGCGCTGACCATGATGCTGCTTCTGGCGTGCACATCGGGCTGTGTGAGTTCCTCGGGCTGGCTCGCCGGGAGCGGCCCCAGCCGTTCTCAGGTGGTCGATGAGCAGCAGGCCACCCCGCAGATACCCGTGATCGACGTCAACGACGAGGTCGCGCGGAAGTTGCTCGCGGCGCGCGCGCGCGCCTCATTCGCCGATGCACTGCCCCCGCGAACGCCCTCGTCCGAGCTGGTGCTGGGTCCGGGCGACGTTTTGGCGGTTTCGATCTGGGAAGCGGCGCCGGCGGTGCTCTTCGGGGTCAGCGGCGGCACCGAAACGCCAGCCGGGGCCGTCAGCTCCCGCTCGACGACCTTGCCGGAACAGATGGTGGCCGCGGACGGCACGATCAGCGTTCCATTCGCGGGTCTGGTCCAGGCGGCGGGCAAGTCCCCGCACCAGGTCGAGGCCGAGATCGCCGCCCGACTCCACGGCAAGGCCAATCAGCCGCAGGTTCTGGTGAGCGTCAGTCACAACGTTACTTCAAACGTGACCGTCGTCGGCGAAGTGACGCAAAGCCTGCGGATGCCCCTGACCGCCAAGGGCGAACGGGTGCTGGACGCCCTGGCGGCGGCCGGCGGCGTGCGCCAGCCGCTGGGCAAGATCACCATTCAGCTGAGCCGCGCCGATCAGGTGCTCACGATGCCCTTGGACGCGATTGTCCAGGACCCGAAGCAAAACGTGGTCCTGGAGCGCGGCGACGTGCTGGCGGCGCTGTACCAGCCGCTGAGCTTTACGGCACTGGGTGCCACGGGCAAGAACGACGAGATCAATTTCGAGACCCAGGGCATCACGCTGGCCCAGGCCCTCGGCCGGGTGAACGGCCTGCAGGACGTCCGCTCGGACGCACGCGGCATCTTCATCTTCCGCTTTGAGCAGCGCGCCCTGGTTACCCCGGGCGCGCAACCGCTCCCGACCACCCCGGATGGCACGGTCCCCGTGGTCTATCGCCTGGACCTCAAGGATCCGCGCAGCTTCCTGATCGCGCAGGACTTCCCGATGCATGACAAGGACGTTATGTACGTTTCCAACGCCTCTTCCGCCGAACTCCAGAAGTTTCTTACCATTCTGTCGACGGCGGTCTACTCTATTTATGGCGTAGTCCACGTTACCCCTTAGGCACTGGCACTTAGAACGGCTGGAAACTGATGCTCATTGATGTCACCCGGATGGTCCATCGCGCATTCAAGGGAATGCGGCCGACCGGCGTGGACCGTGTCAGCCATGCCTACGTCGAGCATTACGGCCATCGGTCCGCAGCTCTGGTCCGGATCGGGCGCCACTGGCTGGTGCTCAGCCCGCGCGAGTCCAGGCGCGCCTTTGACGCGCTCCTCGAGCCAGGCCCGGGATCGGCGCGGCGCCTGGCCGGCAGCATCGCCCGCGCCATGGTCTGGCCCTCGCACCGTTCCGGCCACCGGGTGCTGATCAACACGGGACACAGCGGCCTGGAGCACGCCGGCTACTCCTGCGCGGTGCGAAACCGGCGCCTGCTTCCGCTGTACTTCGCACACGATCTGATCCCGATCAGTCACCCCGAATACTGCCGAGCGGGCGAAACGCAGCGGCACGTGCGGCGACTCAAGACCATGTTCGAGACCGGCAAGGCGCTGATCGTAAATTCGCACTCCACCCGCGCAGCCTTCGCCGGCTACGCCAGCGCGAACGGCCTGCGCCTGCCCGAATGTGTGGTGGCGCCTCTGGCCCCGGCGCCGCTCCCTCCTCCTTCCGACCTGTACTCCCTTGGCGCACGACTACTTCGTGATACTGGGTACGATCGAGCCCAGAAAGAATCACGCCCTGCTGCTGCAGGTGTGGCAACGACTCGTGCAGCAGCACGGCGCCGCCGCCCCGAAGCTGGTGGTGATCGGCCGGCGCGGGTGGGAGTGCAAGCCAGTCGTTGACCGGCTCCATGGCTGCCCGATCCTGCGGGGCCACGTCCTGTGGGAACCTGATTGCGGTGATCGCGCGCTGTCGACCTGGCTCCGGCACGCCAGGGCGTTGCTGTTTCCGTCGTTTGCGGAAGGTTTCGGCATGCCGCTGGTGGAAGCCCTGGCGCTGGGCGTCCCCGTTATTGCGAGCGACCTGCCGGCGTTTCGCGAGATTGCCGGCGCAATTCCCGAATACCTCGACCCGTGCGATCAGGTCGGCTGGCAGAGCGCAATCATGGATTACACGCTGCCGCACGGTGTTCGGCGACCTCAGCAGTGTGAGCGCATGCGCGATTTCTCAGCGCCCAGCTGGAGCGGGCACTTCGAGCGGGTGGATTTCCTGATGGACGGGTGGCAGCGGCGGTCCGATCAAGACACTGCACGGCCAGGGTGGGCTTATGTACCCCGCCACTGATCTGGACGTGCGCTATCCGGACATGCCCGGAGTGCTGTATACCCTGGGCATTTCGCTGGTGAAGTGGCCGGACCTGCGCCGCTGCTTCCCGGGACGAAGGCTCGTCCGACTGCACAAGATCCCCATACTGCCTGCCGACGCCTGGGTCGTGGCCTGGGGAATGACGCCGGTCCCGGCAGATCTGCCCTCGACGATCACCGTACTGCGACTCGAGGACGGATTCCTTAGGTCCGTCGGCCTGGGCGTGGACCTGGTCCGGCCGCTTTCCTGGGTCATGGACCGGCAGGGCATCCATTTCGATGCCACGCGTCCGTCGGACCTGGAAACGCTCCTCGCCACCAAGGCCTTCGACGGCGCGCTGCGCCGCCGCGCTTGCGACTTGCGCGAGCGCATCGTCGCCGAGCACGTCACGAAGTACAACGTGGGCTCCGAGGTATGGCAGCGTCCGCGCGGCAGATCACGCGTCATATTGGTGCCCGGCCAGGTGCCCACCGACGCGGCGATGTCCTTTGCAACCCTGCGACCCGCGACCAACATGGCCCTGCTCAGCGCGGTGCGTAAGGAAAATCCCGACGCCTACGTGGTCTACAAGGTGCATCCCGACATCATTGCGCGCATGCGCCTCCAGCAGGAGTCGGTGACGGATGCTAGGGCTCTGTGCGACGAGGTTATCGGGGACGTGGACATGGCTGAGCTGCTGACAAAGGTCGATGAAGTGCACGTGATGACTTCGCTCACCGGATTTGAAGCCTTGCTGCGTGATCGCCCGGTAACCTGCTACGGGCGCCCTTTTTACTCGGGCTGGGGCCTGACCCGTGACCTGGATCCACCGACCGAGCGGCGGCGGCGACGCCTGAGCCTCGACGAGCTGGTGGCCGGCGCCCTTATCGACTATCCGCTGTACCTGAACCGCAATGGCACGGGCTTGATCACACCCGAACAGGCGTTGGACACCCTGCTGGCTCAGCGCCGCAGCCGCGAGGCGGGCGCCGAGTGGTGGAAGGAACCCTATCGGATGGTTCTGAGGCGCCTCGTGGGTGTGCGGTGAGGCGACCGGCGCTGCCGCCAGCGCTTGAATCTCGCCTGCAGAAGTTGCCCGCGCTGTTTAGGACGCGAGTATTTCTGCTGTGTGTGGCGCTGCCCACCGCCCTAGCGATTGTCTACTTCGGGCTGATCGCCTCCGACGTCTACGTCTCGGAGTCGAGCTTTATGGTGCGCAACCAGGAGGACAGGCCCCAGTCGCCCTTGAGCCTGCTCCTGCACGGCACCGGCGTATCGGCTACCGACAGCACGACATCCGCCGTAGAAACCTACATCTTGTCGCGCGACGCCCTGCGGGTGCTCGACAGTGATCTGCACCTGGGTCAGGCGTTTTCCAGCCACAAGATTGATCTGTACAGCCGCTTCGCGCGGCTGCCGTGGCACTCGGGTTTTGAGTATTTGCTGCTTTACTACCGCGGCAAGGTGAACGTCAGCAGCGACAGCTCGGCCTCGATAGTGTCACTGAGCACCCGTGCGTTTACTGCCAGCGACGCCTACGCGATGAATCGACGACTGCTGGAACTCACCGAGGCCCGCATCAACAAGCTCAACGAGGATGCGCGCGAGGACATGATCCGCTACGCCGCCGCGGAGGTGGCCGAGGCCCAGGCGAAGGAGGACGCCGCCACGGCCGTGCTGGCGCGCTACCGCGCCCAGAGAAACGTGATGGATCCCGAGAAGCAATCGGCCGTACAGCTCGAATTTATAGGCAAGCTCGAGAATCAGCTCGTCGCCACTCAGGCCCTCATCGCACAGGTCGAAAAGCTTGCCAGCGACAATCCACAGCTTCCGGCCCTGCGTCAGCAGGCGCTCTTCCTGCAGAAGGCCATACAGGACGAGACTGCGCGCGTCGTGGGCACTCCGCACGACTCGCTGGCGGCCAAGGCCCAGGAATACTCACGCCTTTCAGTGCAAAAGGAGGTCGCCGGCACCATTCTTGCCGGAGCCATAGCGGCACTCGAAACTGCCCGCAATGACGCCCGACGAAAGGTGGTGTATTTTGAGCGCATCGCCGAGCCCAGCAAGCCGGATGTCGCCATGGAGCCGCACCGGCTACGCAACGTAACCGCCACGCTCCTGCTCGGCCTGATTCTGTGGGGCGTGGCGTCGCTCCTGGTGGTCGCCGTCCAGGAGCATCGTCACTAGGCCGGCAATGACCGAGAGCGTCACATTCCTCTCCAGCGCCAGGATCCAGCGCCGCATCGTTGGTGCGCTCGTGCTCCGTGAACTGCTGACGCGATTCGGCCGACACAACATCGGATTTCTGTGGCTGTTCGCAGAACCGATGCTGTTTACCACGGGCGTCTTGGGAATTTGGACGCTGTATCACCCCAATCGCACGCCCTTCCCGCTTACGGCATTTTGTGTAAGTGGTTATGCGACGGTATTGCTGTGGCGCAATACTATTGGGCGTTGTGGTAATGCGGTCGAACCCAACCGGGCCCTCATGCATCATCGCAATGTGCGGGTCATCGACCTGTTCTTGGCACGAATCGTCCTGGAGGTTGCCGGCGCGTCAATATCGTTTATTTTTCTGCTGGCGTTCTTTATCTTGATGGGAGCCATTGCGCCTCCCGATGACGTCACCAAGATGATTCTGGCATGGGCGCTGCTCGCGTGGTTCAGCGCCAGCATGGCGCTTATCGTCGGTCCGCTCGCCACAATCAGCGAACCCTTTGAGCGGTTCTGGCACGTCTTTTCCTACCTGTTCCTCCCCGCTTCCGGGGCTTTTTTTGCCGTCAGCATGCTGCCGGCTCGTCTCCAGGCCGTCGCCGTCTGGATCCCGACGGTCAATTGCACGGAGCTACTTCGGGCCGGTTTGTTCGGCCCTACTGTGACCGCCCATTACAACCTCTACTACATTACGGCGCTCAACTTATCGCTCATGATCCCGGGCTTGTTGCTCGTCAGGCACGTCCAGATGACGGTGGAAGGCGAATGATCAGCGTGCGCGACGTGAGCAAGCACTACAAAGTCCGCAACGGCGTGCACCGGGTCTTTGCCGGTGTGAATCTCGAGGTTAACCGGGGCGAGAAGGTCGGCATCCTCGGGCGCAACGGTGCCGGCAAGTCCACATTGATCCGCCTCATCAGCGGCTCGGAACTGCCCAACCGAGGCACGATCGATCGCCAGATGTCGGTGTCCTGGCCGTTGGCGTTATCGAGCGCCTTCCAGGGCAGCCTCACCGGCGTCGATAACATTCATTTCATTTCGCGAGTGTACGACGTTAATGCGTCACGGATCATTCCGTACGTTGAGGAGTTTTCTGAATTGGGCTATTACCTCCGGGAACCCGTCAAGACCTATTCTTCGGGTATGCGCGCCAGGCTGGCGTTCGCAATTTCAATGGCCGTTGAATTCGATTGTTTCCTTATAGATGAGGTAATAGCCGTGGGCGATTCCCGTTTCCACGAGCGCTGCGCCGCGGAACTGTTTGACAAGCGCCGGGACCGCGCGATGGTCATTGTTTCGCACGAGGCACACAACATTCGCGAGCATTGCGACAGGGCGTGCGTGCTGCATCAGGGTCAACTGCATGCGTTCGACAATGTCGAAGGCGCGTTCACTTTTTACAATGATAATTGTTGACGCGGGCACTGCTCATTGACGCGGTCATGCCCAGCGGCGGCCCGGCAAGCGATACCGAGTATTGACCCTGGTATAGGAGAGCAGGCGTGGCTCAGAAGCGCATAGTGATAGATGGCCGGAACCTCGCCTTGGAGGCTGGGACCGGTGTTGCCACATACGCGCGCAACCTGAGCTATTCATTGCATGACCTCGGCCACCACGTGGCGGTTCTCTACGGCGGCCCAGGGACCCCAGGAACTTCCGCTCTGATGAGGGAAATCTCATTCTTCGATTCCCACGCTGGTGACGTGCCAAGGTGGTTGCAGCTCATGAGAAACATCAGAGGTGGCGCGACCCGCTTTCACTGGCATCGCGCCACCCCAATCCCCGTTACCGGCACGGTCATCACCGACAACTTTCGCAGTCGTCTGCCCTATTTCGACGTGCTCTACAACAGTACGGACCTGTACAAGCGGGCGATTTGGCTATACGGCGTTCTCGGGCACATGCACCATGTCAGCTTTCAGGGCCAGCATCCTGATCTGATGCATTGGACCTACCCGCTGCCGTTGCGGGTCCCCCGCACGCCTAACCTCTACACCATCCATGACCTGGTTCCATTGCGCCTACCCTATACGACTCTGGACAACAAGCGTCGATATTATCGGCTGGTGAAGAAACTGGCCCGAACGGCGGACCATATTGTTACCGTTTCTGAGAATTCCAGAGCCGATATCATCTCCATACTGGGCGCGGACCCTGAGCGAGTCACAAACACTTATCAAGCCGTGCAGGTACCCCGTAAGTATGCTGACAAACCGATAGATGTCGTACAAAGAGAGATAGAAGGCACGTTCGGACTCGCATTCAGGGACTATTTCTTGTTTTGGGGTGCCATCGAGCCCAAGAAGAACATCGGCAGAATTATCGAGGGCTATCTAGCCAGCCGAGTAAAGGCGCCTCTGGTGATCGTGGGTGCCCAGGCGTGGAAATCCGAGAACGAGCTGAGATTGCTGTACGACGATAACATCCGCATCCTGCTGCGCGTGGGCGACGAGACACGCGTCAAGAAGCAGGTCATCCAGCTCAGCTATGTCCCCTACCCATTGCTGGTGAGTCTAATCCGGGGAGCCAAGGCCACGGTATTTCCGTCGCTCTACGAGGGCTTTGGCCTACCGGTGCTGGAATCAATGCTCTTGGGCACGCCCGTAATATCGGCGACGACCTCATCAATACCCGAAGTAGCGGGAGAAGCTGCATTACTGGTGGACCCCTACGATGCGGGGCAGATCTGCGAAGCCATCCGTGCGGTGGATGCGGACGAGGGATTGCGCCTGTCTCTGGCGCAGAAAGGCATACGGCAGGCACAGCTGTTTTCGCAAGAACGATATCTCGAGCGGCTGAAAGCCTTATACGACCGATTTCTGTAGCTGACCGCGGGCGTCAGTTCCTGCTGATCTCGATTTCACGGACCGTAAGCCTCTCCAAATCGTTCGTCCGACTGACAACGATTTCGAACTGGTCCACGGGCTCCGTGATTGTAAGAGCGATCCGCTCCTCCAGCGTGCTGAGCGCGGCGGCTGACAGTAGGTTGGTGTGCGACGTCAGGCGGACCTTTAGCGTGCCCGACAGCTCACCGACGAGGCGGATACTATACGTGCCAGGCGCCAGGTTGCTGTAGGGCCCGAAGAATAGGTCGTCCTGCTTGAGGCTGCCGTGGCGGGACCGGTCAAAATGCAGAGAGCCTTCGTGGAGCAGGGCAGCCTTTATTTCCGGATGAAAGTGCATGGTCTCAATGGGGATCGACTCGCAGTGCCGGCGGATATCAAGCTCCGGGCTGCGGGTCAGGAAGTAGTAGCTATCGCCACTCGCGGCCTTATTCAGGAGCTCCAAGGCGCCTCCCGCCGCTATCCTGCACACCGCAAAGCCGAGGCCTTGCAGATAGTCAAAGTATTTCTCCGGATCGCCATATACGGGCCTGATGAAGTTCTCAAAGGCCTCGATAATCAGCCGTACCTCTGGCGAGCGGGCTAGCGTACGCTCCATGCCCTTTAACACCTGCGGCTCGTGACCCTCGACGTCAATCTTCACGAGATCGACTTTGGCATCCCCACCCAGAAATTCATCGATGCTAACCTTCGGCACGTCGATGCTGATACTTCCCGGCGAGCGCTCGCGCATCATGCTGGCGCCACCAAGCTCGGTCGGCAGATAGTGCAGCGTTCCGCTCCCGGACTGGTCGGACACCAAGGCGTTCACGAGCTGCATTCGTTTGTTGTGGTAGAGCTTGTTCGCGTAGGCGGTGCGTCGCAGATAGTCAAAGGTATGCGGATTCCCCTCGAATGCGATCAGTTGGCCGTGCTCGCGGATAATCAGCCCTCCGATTGCCGTGTACAGGCCGAAATTGGCACCAATATCGAGAATAAAGGAATTTGGCTTGGCGAATCGGCGGAAGACCGGAACCACATGGCGCTCCATGCCAAAATCCAGGAGATAGTCGATAGAGTCCAGTGAGTTCGTGTCGACGCAAACGTACTCACCACTCTCCAAGGTGACGAAGGAGCGGTTTTCTCCGGAGTACACCGGTCGCATGCGTTTCGCCTGGACGACAGGTGCACTCGCAAGGTCGCCAGTGATTCGTGGGCGGGTTTCGCCCCGCGGGAATTGTGAGTTTCCATTTGATGCGGCAGACTCAGTCAAAGGCGCTTCGGTCGCAGGCTCACTTCCTTCGTCCATCCCGCGCACCCAGTCCAGAAAGGACGGCCCCGCGGAGGCGCCGGCCGGCGCACGCTTCTCACGGTTCATCCACTTCACAAGTATGTCCGCATACCCGCGAGTGGCCGAAGTCACGGACTCTATTTCGGCAACGTCGGCCAAGAATAACGAAGGGTTTTCTACGAGTGTCCGCAACCTTTCAAGGATCGAATCGGTGGAGGACGTCTCGTCAATGAGATTGTTGGCCATGGAAGGAAAATCATCTCTAATCAACACCGACTGCTTGCCGAAGCTCAGATCGACTGATAGCACCGGGGTGCCCGCAATGATCGACAGCAGCAGGCCATGAAAGCGGGCCGTTACCACGCCGGACACTTCCCTAAAGGCGTCAAGAACCTCCCGCATCGATAGCGCGCGCAGGTCATGAACAGTGCACGCCTTGCCGTGCGCTGCCGAGAGCTGCAGCAATCGGTCGCGATGGGGCAGGTCATCGTTGGACATCAAGAAGTATCGGAGTTCAACTCCAGCGAGACCTGCATATATGTCCTGCGCCTCTCTTTCGAGTAATCGGCCGAAGAAAGCTACCCTGCCCGCGAGCACCTCACCCACGAATGCGACTGACTTGGCAGCCCCCGGGGCGCGCGCGCTCCTAAAATGTGGGTATTGCGCCGCCATAGTGAAGGCAAGGTCCGGCAGCACTCCGATTGCTAGTCCTGTGAGCTCGCCGAGCACCTCACTGGACGACTTGTCTCGCACAACGATTTCGGACGCTGCGAGCAGAGATCGATTCAGGAATTTCCGAACCACCGGATCACGGAAGAACTGTTCCCGCCGTCCCTGTACCCCGACCCCCAGTACCAAGCACGGGATCGACAGCTCCTCAGCCCACAGCGGTATCTTGAAATAGTTCGCGAGATTGTCGGTTTCGTTCTGGCCAAACTGGCTGACGTAGACGATCCCGCCTCCGCCCACTATCACCAAATCAAAGTCGGCCAGGTCCGGCCGGGACACACGAAAGTCGCTGTAATACACCGTGCAATCAGGCTTGACTTCGCGTAACCAGCCGCCAACGGACACGGCGATTAAGTCGTCACCCACATTCCCCATATTCGTGGCGCCTACAACCAATGCCTTGCAATTGCCGTTGCCTTCTTCTACACGCCAATATGGTGTCGAGTTGCGGCCCTGGGCGTTGGCCAACACCGATTCCCGTTTATCCATGTAGTCGCGGTATCGACGCTCTTCGAAGTATGGCCACTTGACGCTCTTGGGCGGGATCAGGCAGGCCACGAAGAACGCATCATTCGAGTAAATGACTTGCTCAGGGGCCGCTATCGCCTCGACCAGTCTGCGATCCAGACGATGCAATAGATCCTTTCGCGCACAAAAGGCTACCGCAGGAGTGGAAACAACCAGAGAAAACTCCATCGGGTAGAATTTTCGAGAATAGGGGAAGAGCTGCTCCGGCGTGAAGACGATATCCACGCCTGACAGTAAATCCAGCGTCGCCATCAAGGCGGACTTGAGGTTTTCATCCACGGTGGCTGGTGGGGAGCTAACGCTCAGGTCGTGGCGCGCACCAAGGCCGCCACCACAGTCTGAACCTGTTCGTCACTGAGATCCGCGCTCATCGGCAGGCTAATCACCTGATTAGCCAAAGAATCGCTCACCGGCATAGGCTTCGGATCGCAGAGCTTCTCGTAGGCCGGCTGCCGATGCAGCGGTTTCGGATAGTGCACGGCGGTCGGAATACCCTGCTGCTTCATTTTCTCCTGCACGGCATCGCGGTTCTCCACCAACACCGTGTATTGCGCCCACACACTCGTGCGGTCGGATCTGACCGCCAGTAATCCCACCTTCGCGCCACTGGCACGAATGGCCTCGGCATAGCGGTTGCCGAGCTCGATGCGCCGTGCCACCTCCCAGTCGAAGCGCGCCAACTTTGCCAGCAGGATCGCGCACTGGAGTGTGTCCATCCGTCCGCCGACGCCGATCCGGGTATGGTGGTAACGGCCGCTCTGGCCGTGCACGCGGATTTCGCTACAGGCTTTGGCAAGCGCGTCATCGTCGGTGAATATCGCCCCGCCGTCGCCGTAGCATCCCAGCGGCTTGCTGGGAAAGAAGCTCGTGCAACCGATTGCCGAGAGCGCCCCGCTCCGGCGGCCCCGGTAGATTGCCCCGAAACTCTGCGCCGCGTCCTCAATGACGGGGATCCCGCCGCGGCGCTTGGCGATCGCGTTCATCTCGTCCATGTCGGCCGGCTGGCCATAGAGGCTCACCGGCATGATGGCCTTGGTGCGCGGCGTGATGGCGGCGTCCAGCAGCGCAGCGTCCATGTTGCCCGTGTCAGATTCAACATCAACAAATACCGGCTTGGCTCCAACCAGCACGATAACCTCGGCGGTGGCGACAAAGGTGAAGGGCGAGGTGATGACTTCGTCCCCGGGGCCGATATCAAGGGCCATTAGCGCAATCAGCAACGCCTCGGTGCCGCTGGCCACGGAAATGCAATGTGCGCTGTTGACGTAACTGGCGAGGCGTTGCTCGAACTCACGTACCTCGGGACCGAGTATGAACTGTCCGTGGTCGAGTACTGTCTGGATACGCGCATTGATATCGGTGCGCAACGCGCGGTATTGCGACTTCAAATCGATAAAGTCCATGATTGCCCTCTTTAGTCGCTCAGCGTGCCGCCGCGCGTTTCGATGATCAACGGCGCCAGGAACAGCCCCAGGAGCGGCGCGATACCCACATAGAAGATAGTCTGGATTGCGGTCCCGCGGGCCGAAGCCGCACCCACCAGAAAGGGCCCCACGGAAGCGAGCACGCGACCGATGTTGTAACAGAAACCGGCGCCGGTGGCGCGCAGTCGCGTGGGGAACAGTTCCGGCAGGTAATAGGGAAAGGCTCCAAAGACGCCAAATACCGGAACGCCGATGACGAAGAACATGAAAAGGCGGGTTTCCGGGGACATGTGGAGGCCAAAGGTCGTAAAGAACGCAAGCGCCGAGGCGCCAAAATAAAGCGCAAACATAGGCCGGCGGCCGAGGCGCTTGGCGATGGGTATGGTCAGCAGCGTGCCCAGCAAGCCCCCGATATTGAAGGCCATCGTGCCAGTGACCTTCCAATGCTCGATCAGGCTCTGCGTAGCGCTCTTGTCCAGGCCGCGCAACTCGGCGGTGGTGCGCGCCAGCCCGCTGGCAATCACCGGAATGAACGCGCTGCAGCTCCACCATCCCACCAGGGCTATAACCACAGTCATAGTGCCCAGGTAGGTGGTGCGGCGCAGCTGCGGGGTAAAGATCTCGCGCACCCGCGCGCGGCTGTGCGCCTTCACGGCCTCCCAGCGCTCGGGCTCGCGCACAAACAGCCGGACGATGAAGGCGATACTGGCGGGCAGCAAGCCGAACAGAAACACGTAGCGCCACGACTGCTCGGTGTTGTTCGCGAACCAGACTCCGGCGACCTGGTAATTGATGTACGTGGCGAGAAACAGCCCGAAGGGCGCCGCCGTGTACAGCAGGGCGCCGCCCTCAACGCGCCGCTTCTCCGGCATGACCTCGGCCACCATGGCGGCGCCCGCCGCCCACTCGCCGCCGATGCCGAGACTGGCCACCAGCCGGAAAATCGCCAGCATCCACAGGTTGGTGGCGAGAGCGCAGGCCGCGGTACCGACCGCGTACAGCAGCATGGTCAGCATCAGCGTGCGCAGCCGGCCGATCCGATCGCAGACCGTACCGAACAGCACCCCGCCCGCCGCCCATCCGAGCAGCAGCAATGAAGTGAGCATTCCGGTCCAGTGCAGTGTCTGCACCCGCGCCTCGGGCGAGCCCACCGGCAGGTGCAGCAGGGCCGGAATGCAGTTGGGCGCCACATAGTTGAACAGCAGCCCGTCGAATACGTCGAAGCCCCAGCCCAACCAGGCTGCAAACAGCACCGTCCACTGATATCGGCTGATTCCCCACATGCCGGTGCAGACTACTTGAGCGCCGGTCGGCCGTCGAGTGGCGACAGCGCGCCGCGACGCACGCCGCTGCCCGTGCAGGCAACGTCATCCGCCGCGGGCGTGCTAATACTCACTCACGACGTTGCTGTGCGTAGAACGTTCTGGAGCCGCGGGAACGAGCAAGCCGATTGTGCCCACGTACATAAAGCCCAGCAACCGCTCATCGGCACCGTAACCAAGCGCGCGCGCGACCGCCGGATCGTAGGCGCTCGGGCCGGTGAGCATGATGGCTCCGAAGCCCTGCGCGTGCAGTGCATTGAGCAGATTCATCACCGCCGCGCCGACGCTGAGCGTCTGCTCAATCTCGGGCACCTTGGGATTGTCACGGAAGCGCGCACTGACGGCGATCACCAGCGGGGCATGCTGGACCCGGTTGCGGATCTTATCGAGCTGGCGCTGCGGTGTGGCCGGATCATGCGCCAGCGCCGCCGCTGTCAGCACATCGCTGAACCTGGCCTTTGCAGGTCCCCGGATGAGTTTGAATCGCCACGGCTGCATGCGGCCGTGATCGGGGGCACGCATGGCGGCATCGAGCGCGACGGCCAGCTGCGCCGGATCGGGACCCGGCTCGGTGAGACACTGCGCCGGAATCGACCGGCGCGACAGCAACATCTCCAGGGGATTCATGCGGTCTCCATCAATCGCAGTACCTCGGCCGTCCGCTGCTGCATTAACGACGCGCTGTCGCGCGCCTCGACGTTGAGGCGCACCAGCGGCTCAGTGTTCGAGCCCCGCAGATTGAAGCGCCACTGGTCAAATTCCATCGACAGTCCATCGGTATAATCCACCCGCAGCGCGGCCTTGGCGTAATGGGCCTGGACGCGCGCCGTCACGGCCTTGGCGTCGGCGATTTCCCGGTTGATCTCGCCGCTGGCCGGAAACAGTTGCTGTCGCGCCCGCACCAGTTCCCCGAGGCTCTTGCCGGTCTCGGACATGACCGCCAGCACCAGCAGCCATGGAATCATGCCGCTGTCGCAGTAGGCAAAATTTCGGAAGTAATGGTGCGCGCTCATTTCACCACCATAAACGGCGTCGACTTCGCGCATCCGCTGCTTGATGAACGCGTGGCCTGAGCGGCACAGCACGGGCTCCCCGCCCAGCCGTTTCACGATCTCGATCGTGTTCCACGTCAGCCGTGGATCGTGAACGATGCGCGCACCGGGGAATTTCTTCAAGAATGCCTCGGCCAGCAGCCCCACCAGATAATAACCCTCGACGAAATCTCCCTGCTCGTCAAAGAAAAAGCAGCGGTCGAAATCACCGTCCCAGGCCAGGCCAATGTCGGCACCACTCGCGCGCATCGCCTCGATGGTGCTGGCGCGATTGGCCTCGATCATCGGGTTCGGGACGCCGTTGGGGAAGGAGCTGTCCGGCTGGTGGTGAACCTTGATGAACTCAAAGGGCAGGTGCGGCTCGAGTTGATCGATGACCAGTCCCGCCCCGCCATTGCCGGCATTGACGACCACCTTGAACGGCTGCAACTTGCTGGGCTGGACGTAACTGAGCAGGTGTTCCACATACTTGCCGGTGATATCGCGCGCCTGGGTCGTACCGGGCCGCGCGGCGCGCGGTGGCAGGCGCCCCTCCTCAATTAGCGCTCGCATGTCGAGCAGGCCGGTGTCGGCGCTGATCGGCCGGCTGCCTTCGCGGACGAATTTCATGCCGTTGTAGTCTGGGGGATTGTGACTCGCGGTCACCATGATGCCGCCGTCCAGCGCTTCGGCAAAGGTCGCAAAGTACACGCCCTCCGTGCCGCACAGACCGATATCGGCCACGTTGACCCCGGAGTCGTTCAGACCGCGAATCAGCGCCGCCGACAGCGTCGCGCTGGTCGCGCGGATATCGCGGCCGACGGCCACACGGTTTGGCTTAACGAAGGCGGCGTACGATTGACCAATCTGGTAGGCCAACGGTTCATTGAGCTCCGCGGGGATGCGACCGCGGATGTCGTAGGCCTTAAAGCAGCTCAGCTTCGTCATCGTGCTCCTTAGTTCTTCCATTCCCGCGAGTATGCGCCGCCGCGCCTCGGTATCGCCGCGCCGGCACGCTCGCGCGTTTTAGGCCGTCGGGGACGCGCCGGGCACTCGCTCGCTCGTTGTCGGGGCCGGCGATTCCGCCGTGCCACGGACTCGCCGGCGCGCGTTACTTGGTCGTCCCCTGGCGCCCGTACTGGTCCTCGAAGCGCACGATATCATCCTCGCCCAGGTACCCGCCGGACTGGACCTCGATGATGTGCAGGGGAACCTTGCCCGGATTCTCGATGCGGTGGCGCACGCCCACGGCGATGTAGGTGGACTGGTTCTCCTCCAGCAGGAAGACCTCGTCCCCGCGGGTGATGCGTGCGGTGCCGGAGACCACCACCCAGTGCTCGGCGCGGTGGTGGTGCATTTGCAGCGACAGCACGCCGCCCGGGCGAATCGTCAGGCGCTTGACCTGGAAGCGCTCGCCATTGTCCAGGCTGTCATAGCTCCCCCAGGGACGAAACACCTCGCGGTGCAGGGCGTGCTCCTTGCGGCCCGACTGCTTGATGCGCGTGACCAATGCCTTGACGTCCTGCACGCGCTCGCGCGGCGCGACCAGTACCGCGTCCTTGGTCTCGATCACCACGTGATCGTGCAGGCCGACGACCGCCACCAACCGGCTCTCGGCGTACAGGTAGCTGTTGTGCGTCTGCTCGGCCAGCACGTCGCCATGGATCACGTTGCCGTCGCCATCCTTCTCGCAGGCCTCATGCAACGCCGACCAGGAGCCGACGTCGCTCCATTGTGCATCGAGCGGTACGACCACCGCATCGGCGGTCTTTTCCATCACCGCGTAGTCGATCGACTCGGCGCGGCAGGCAGAGAACTCGTCGGCATCGACGCGGGTAAAATCCAGATCGCGCTGCGCGCTGGCGTACGCCTGCTCGCAGGCCGCGGCAATGTCGGGGGCGTGGCGGCGCAGTTCCTCGAGGTAACGGCGCGCCCCAAAGAGAAACATGCCGCTGTTCCAGTAGTAATCGCCGCTGGCGAGGAACTCCTCCGCCGCGGCGCGCTCGGGCTTTTCGACAAAGCGGGCGATGCGCCAGCTCCCACCCTGCAGCTGCGCTCCGCGGCGGATGTAGCCGTAGCCCGTCTCCGGCGTGCGCGGCACCACCCCGAAGGTGGCCAGATGCCCGGCCTGCGCCGCCAGCACGGCCGCGCGCACCGCGCGCTGGAAGGCTGGCACGTCCCGGATCACATGGTCCGCCGGGAGCACCAGCAGCAGCGCCTCGGCGTTGCCGACGGCCAGCGCGGCGTGCGCCGCGAGCGCAATCGCCGGGGCGGTATTGCGGCCCACCGGCTCGAGCACGATCGCCTGGGCACGACAGTCGATGGCGCGCAGCTGTTCGGCCACCAGAAAGCGGTGCGCCTCGTTGCAGACCACGACCGGCGCGGCCACCGGCAGGCCATCCAGCCGCCGCAGCGTGTCCTGCAGCATGGTGTGCGTGCCAATCAGCGGCAACAGCTGCTTGGGATAGAGCTCGCGTGACAGCGGCCACAAGCGCGTGCCGGCGCCGCCGGACAGCACCACCGGGATCAACGTGGAGGATGCGCCCGCCATGGGTCAGTCCGCCAGCGCGCGCAGGCCGCGGCCGGTCGCGTAGTACTCGAAGCCGAATCGCGTCAGCAACGCCGGCTCATAGAGATTGCGGCCGTCGAAGATGCGCGGCGTCGTCAGCAACTGCTTGAGCCGCTCAAAATCGGGACTGCGGAACTCCCGCCACTCGGTGGCAATCAGCAGCGCCTCGGCGCCCTCGCAGGCCTCGTAGGCGTCGCGGGCGAGCGCGAAGCCCGGCCGCCCCGCGTACAGTTCCTCGGCCGCCGGCATGGCAATCGGATCGTAGGCGCGCACCTGGGCGCCGGCCGCGAGCAGCTCGTCGATGATGACGCGACTGGGCGCTTCGCGCATGTCGTCCGTGTTCGGCTTGAAGGCCAGGCCCCAAAGCGCGAACCGACGCCCCCGCAGCGCGCCGCCGAGGACCTTGCGGAGCTTGCGCACCAGGAGTGATTTCTGCCGTTCGTTCACGGCCTCGACCGCCTGCAGGATGTCCGCGCCATAACCGACCTCGCGGGCCGAGCGGATCAGCGCTTTGACATCCTTGGGAAAGCAGGAACCGCCGTAACCGGTCCCTGGATAGATGAAACTGTAGCCGATGCGCGGATCGGAGCCGATCCCGACGCGCACCCTTTCGATATCGGCGCCGACGCGCTCGGCGACGTTGGCCAGCTCGTTCATAAAGCTGATCTTGGTCGCCAGCATGGCGTTGGCGGCGTACTTCGTCAGTTCTGCCGAGCGGATGTCCATGACGATCAGGCGATCGTGATTGCGCGTAAACGGGTCGTACAGCGCGCGCAGCAATTCGGTGGTGCGCGGATTGTCGGTGCCCACCACGACGCGGTCCGGTTTCATGAAATCCTGGATGGCGGCGCCTTCCTTGAGAAATTCGGGATTCGCGACCACGTCAAACTCGACCTTGGACTGCCGCGCCGACAGCACCGCCGCCACTTCGGCGCGCACCCGGTCCGCGGTGCCCACCGGCACGGTCGACTTGGTGACAACAATGGCGTAACGCTCCAGCTTCTCGCCGATCACGCGTGCCACGCTGAGCACGTGGCTGAGGTCGGCCGAGCCGTCCTCGCCCGGGGGCGTGCCGACCGCGATCAGCTGAAACAGGCCGTGCTCGACACCGCGCGCCGCGTCCGTGGTGAATTCCAGCCGTCCGCCCTCGCGGTTGCGGCGGATCAGCGCGTCCAGACCCGGCTCATGGATCGGCACCTCGCCCTGGTTCAAGCCGAGCGACCTTGCTTTCATCGATGTCGACGCACACGACCTGATTGCCGGCCTCGGCCAGGCAGGCTCCGGTCACCAAGCCGACGTACCCCGACCCGAAGATTGTGACCTTCATGAGAGTTAAGTTTCCGGCCCGGTTGGGAAAGCGCGCAAGCCTAACGGAAGGCCGCAGTTAAGACAAAGGTGTGATCACGACCTGCAGCCGGCGGTTCAAATCCCGCCCTTCGGGCGTGTTCGGCGCCTCCAGCGGCGCCGACTCGCCGGCTCCCCTGGCCACCAGCCGCGCCGCGGCGACCCCCTTGCTCTCCAGGTAGGCCACCACCGCCGCTGCACGGGCCTGCGACTGCTGCTGGTTGTAGTCACTGCTGCCAATCGCGTCGGTATAGACCGCCACGACGACGGCCGTATGCTCATATTCCGCCAGCGAACGGGCCAGCAGATCGAGCATGGTCGTGGCGCTCGCCAGCAGCTCGGTGGTATCGGGGGCGAAGGCGAGCCGGACGGGGTACCAGAGCTCCAGAGCCTTGGCGGAGCCTGAGATCACGGCCGCGGTCGGAGCCAGCGAGGCGCGCAGCGCCGCATGCTGCGCGCTGAGCGACGCCCTGTTCACGGGGTGCGCTTCGGCTGCGGCCCCACCATTGGCCTGCACGGCCGCACCGGGCCCGGCGCCGCCCGTGCGCCTCGCGCTCGTGGACGAGCAGGCCACCAGGGCACAGATCACCGCCAGATAGATCGTAACCTTCACAGGGCCACCCAGGGACTCAAGCCGTAGGGATTCATTGTGCAACGATTTCGATCCGCAGGGTTAAATGTCGACGTAAACTTCGCCCCATCGGCGATGAAAAGCGAGGGCAGGCTCTTGAGCAAGACCGCATTGATTACGGGCATAACCGGCCAGGATGGCGCCTACCTGGCCGAATTTCTGCTCGAAAAGGGCTACCAGGTCCACGGCATAAAGCGCCGGGCCTCGAGCTTCAACACCGACCGGATCGACCATCTGTACCAGGATCCGCACGAACGCAACGTGCACATGCTTTTGCATTACGGCGACCTGACGGACGCGACCAATCTGATCCGCATCGTGCAGCAGGTGCAGCCCGACGAGATCTACAACCTGGCGGCGCAGAGTCACGTCGCGGTGTCGTTCGAGACGCCCGAGTACACCGCCAACGCGGACGCCCTGGGATCACTCCGGTTGCTCGAGGCCATCCGCATTCTGGGCCTGGAGAAGAAGACGCGCTTCTACCAGGCCTCGACTTCCGAGATGTTCGGCAAGGTGCAGGAGATTCCGCAGCGCGAAACCACCCCCTTCTATCCGCGCTCGCCCTATGGCGCGGCCAAGGTCTACGCCTACTGGATCACCGTCAATTATCGCGAGGCCTATGGCCTGTACGCCTGCAACGGCATTCTCTTCAACCATGAGTCGCCGGTGCGCGGCGAGACCTTCGTGACCCGCAAGATCACGCGCGCGCTGACGCGCATCTCGCTGGGGCTGCAGGACTGCCTGTACCTGGGCAACATCGATTCGCTGCGCGATTGGGGCCACGCCAAGGACTTTGTCGTCGCCCAGTGGCTGATGCTGCAGCAGCCGCAGGCCGAGGACTTCGTCATCGCCACGGGCGAGCAGCACTCGGTGCGCGAGTTCGTGTCCCGCGCCGGTGCCCTGCTGGGCATGAAGCTCGAATGGCGCGGCAAGGGAGTGCAGGAACAGGGCATCGACACCGTCAGCGGCAAGACCATCGTCAAGGTGGATCCGCGCTACTTCCGGCCCACCGAGGTCGACACGCTCCTCGGCGATCCGACCAAGGCGCGCACCAAGCTCGGCTGGAGCGCGCAGACCAGCTTTGAGCAGCTGGTCGCGGACATGGTGGCAGGCGACCTCGAACATGCGCGCCGCGATGCCATGATCGCGCGCGAAGGATTCAAGACCTACCGGCACCATGAATAGCGGCACGCGCATCTTCGTCGCCGGGCACCACGGTCTGGTGGGCTCGGCCGTGGTGCGGCGGCTGCGCGCCCTCGGCCATGAGCAGCTGCTGTTCGCGGAGCGCCGCGAGCTCGACCTGACGCGCCAGGCCGAGGTCGAAGCCTGGTTTGCCAGCCACCGGCCGGAGGTGGTGATCATGGCGGCGGCCAAGGTGGGGGGCATTCATGCCAACAACAGCTACGCCGCGGAATTCATCAGGGACAATCTCGCCGTACAGATCAACGTCATCGACGCCGCCTATCGTAACGGCGCCCGCAAGCTGACCTTCCTGGGATCGAGCTGCATCTACCCCAAGCACGCGCCGCAGCCGATGAACGAGGATTGCCTGCTCACCGGACCGCTGGAGCCCACCAACGAGTGGTATGCGATTGCGAAGATTGCCGGCATCAAGATGTGTCAGGCCTACCTGCGTCAGTACGGCTTTGACGCGATCTCGCTGATGCCCACCAACCTGTACGGGCCGGGCGATAATTTCAGCCTCGAGAACTCGCACGTGCTGCCGGCGCTGATGCGCAAGATCCACGAGGCCAAGCAGACCGCGAGCAAGTCGGTCGTGGTCTGGGGCACGGGCACGCCGCGCCGCGAGTTCCTGTACGTCGATGACCTTGCCGACGCCGTGGTATTCCTGACCCAGCGTTATTCGGGCGCCGGACCTGTCAACGTCGGTGTCGGCACCGACATCACGATCAGGGAGCTCGCCGAGCTGATGTGCACCGTGATCGGCTATCGGGGCGATCTGGTCTTCGACACCACCAAGCCGGACGGCACGCCGAGGAAACTCCTCGACGTCGGGCGCCTGGGCGCGCTCGGCTGGCGTGCCCGCACCACGCTCGAGGCGGGGCTGCGCACCACGTACGAGTGGTTCTGCGCCAACGAGTCGCAACTGCGGCGCTGAGGTCCGGGAGTTGTGGGCGGCGCCCTCCACTCAGGTCAGCAGCACCGTGGAACCGTGCGTCTGCCGCGACTCGAGCGCCTCGTGCGCGCGCGCGGCGTCCCGCAGCGCAAAGCGTTGCCCGATCAGCACTCGGATCTTGCGATTCCTGATCAGCGCAAACAGTTCCCGTGCCGCCTTGCGCCGCACCCCGGGGCCTGCCAGATAATCACCGGAGGTGGGGCGGGTCAGAAACAGCGAACCGCGGCGCATGAGCTCCAGTGGGGCCAGGGGCGGCACCGCGCCCGAGGCATTGCCGAAGGTGACCATCAGGCCACGGGGCTTGAGGCAATCCAGAGCGGCCATGAAGGTGTCCTTGCCTACCCCGTCGTACACGACGTCCACACCCTTCCCCTGGGTAAGCTTTCGGACACGCTCGGCGAGATTCTCGTAGCCGACCAGCACCTGCTTGCAGCCGTTTCGCCGGGCGACGGGCGCCTTGTCCGCGCGGCTGACCACGCCAATCACCCGCGCACCGAGGGCATGGGCCCACTGGCTCAGGATCACCCCGACCCCGCCGGCCGCGGCCGGCAGCAGGATCACGTGGCCGCGCTTGACCCGGAACGTCTGGCGCACCAGGCACCAGGCGGTCAGGCCCTTGAGCAGCACCGCGGCCGCCTGCTCGTCGGAAATGTCCCGCGGCAGCTTGATGGCCTCGTCGGCCGCCAGCAGCCGCTCCTCGGCGTACGCGCCGGGCGCGTTGAGGCTGTAGCCGACGCGCTCGCCCACCCTGAAGCCCCGGACCCGCGGGCCCAGCGCCGTAATGACGCCGGCCGCCTCAAATCCCAGCCCCGTGGGGAGCGGGCGCGGATAGAGCCCGGTGCGCACGTACACGTCGATGTAATCCACGCCAATCGCGGTCTGGCGGATCAGCAGCTCGCCCCGGCCGGGCGCGCCGACCGGGCCCTCCTCCCACTTGAGTCGATCGCTGCCGCCGTGTTCGTAGAGCCTGATTGCCTTGGGCATCGTGCGTGTCCTCTGCTGGGTCAGTGCGTGGCCGGGGCGGCGCCTTGCGCCCGGGCTCGCGCGGCTGCGCTGGAGCCGTCCCGATCGCTTCCGATTCTGCCGCAGTGCGACCCCGGCGACCAGCACCGCGACGAGCGCCCGCGGCGCCCGGCGCGCGTTTCGTGGCGCGCGACCGGCATCGTAGAGATCCGTCCGCCCAGCGCTGCGGCTTAGCCTGCGCTCCCGGCCGGCTCATCCGGGCACCAGTGCACTTCCACGGGAACGGCGCCCTGCCGCAGGATCGAGCGGACCGGCATGGCCTCGGCGGGCCCCGGGCCGCGGGCCCTTTCATACACGCCCCATTTGAGCGCGCCAATGATTTGGATGTAGATGCGGCGCGACTGGAGGAGCGCCGCCAGGTTGAGGCTCAGCCGCTCATGCGCGGCCTGCGGCGGATGGACGGCGATGCAGCCCGGTTGAGCCGTCGGGTCCAGGCCGGCCGCCAGCTCGGGGCTGCCCGGAAACAGTGAAGCCACGTGGCCGTCCTCCCCCATGCCGAGTACCACAGCGTCAAAAGGCCGCGGCACGTCGGCCAGCGCCGCCCAGGCGGCGGCGGCGCCCCCGGCGGCCCGCGGGGCGTCGTTCTTCAAGCCGACAAAGCGCGCCGCGGCCGCACCATGGCGCAGGAGTGAGGCACGCACCTGGCGCTCGTTGCTGTCCGCCTGATCGGGCGCCACCCAGCGCTCATCGGCGAGCGTAATACGCACCCGCGACCATTCCAGCGGGTGCTGCGCGAGCTGTGCGTACATCGGGTAGGGCGTCGTACCGCCTGAGACCACCAGGCTGACCGAGGGGCGTTCCTTCAGGCCGTCGGCCAGACGCGCCGCGATGGCCGCGGCGAGGTTGGCGGCCTGGCGGGCACGGTCCGCATCGCGCACCTCGCGCTGCTCAGGCCTCATCCCGCCACGCGTAACCGTCGCGGCCGATCAGGGCCGTGGCGGCCGCAGGCCCCCAGCTGCCCGCCGCGTAGCTCTTGGGCTCATCGCCGCTGTTGAGCCAGCCGCTGCGAATCGGATCGATCCAGCCCCACGCCGCATCCAGCTCGTCGCGGCGCATGAAGAGCGTGAGATTGCCCTTCACCACGTCCATCAGCAGGCGTTCATAGGCCGACAGCGGTCGCTCGCGGAAGCTCTCGGCCAGGTCAAGCGCCAGGTTGACGGGTCGCAGCCGCATCGCCTCCCCGGGCGCCTTCGCCAGTATGGTCAGCGTCACGCTCTCATCGGGCTGCAGGCGGATGACCAGCTGGTTGGGCGCATCGCGCGGGCGATCCGGAAAGATCGCCAGCGGCACGTCCTCAAAGGTGATGGCAATTTCGGCCAGCTGCTGCGCCAGCCGCTTGCCGGTGCGCAGGTAGAACGGCACTCCGGCCCAGCGCCAGTTGTCGATCTCGGCCTTGAGGGCGACGAAAGTCTCGGTGTTGCTGCCGGGGGCGACCGCGGGTTCGTCGGCGTAGGCGGCCACGGCGGCCCCGCCGACGTTACCGGCCCGGTACTGGCCGCGCACGGTCTTGACC
The DNA here is from genome assembly GCA_963707115.1 of uncultured Gammaproteobacteria bacterium. Classification (GTDB taxonomy): domain Bacteria; phylum Pseudomonadota; class Gammaproteobacteria; order Steroidobacterales; family Steroidobacteraceae; genus FEN-1191. Next base: position 726,416 of record CAVPOP010000005.1, on the reverse strand, counting down.
TCGACGCAGGAGGCGTCGATCGGGCGCAGGGCGCGCAGCACCTTGAGCTTCTCGTCGCGCACGGCGTCGGCGAGTGAACTGAGAGGCGGCTCCATGGCCAGGATGCACAGCAGCTGCAGCATGTGGTTCTGCACCATGTCGCGCAGCGCTCCGGTCTCGTCGTAGAAGTGGCCGCGCCCCTCGACGCCGAGCTGCTCGGCTACGGTGATCTGCACGTGACGGATATAGCCACGGCGCCACATCGGTTCGAACAGCGAGTTGCCGAAGCGCAGCGCCAGCAGGTTCTGCACCGGCTCCTTGCCGAGGTAATGATCGATGCGGTAGATCTGCTGCTCGGTAAAACTCAGCGCCATCTGTTCGTTGATGCGCGCCGCCGAGGCGCGATCGGTGCCCAGCGGCTTCTCCAGCACGACGCGGGAATTGGGCGTCACCACCTGCGCGGCGGCCATGTTGGCGGCGGTCGCGACATACAGTTTGGGGTGCGTCGACAGAAACCAGACCCGCAGCTGTGCATCACGGTCGGCGATTTTCGCCTTGAGCGCCCTGAAGTCCTCGGCGCGGGTCGCGTCCACTTTCTGATAATCCAGGCAGGCGGCAAACTCGCTCCCAGCGCTGTTCGCTGAATTCCGTGGGAGCGAGGTGCTCGCGAGCCTGTTCGAGAGCGCGGCCCAGGTACTCCGCGCGCGTCATTGCGGAGCTGGCCGCGGCCAGGATGCGCGTGCGCGCGTCGATCTGACCGGCCGCAAAGCGCTGGTACAGCGCCGGTATGAGCTTGCGCATGGCCAGATCGCCGGTGCCCCCGAACAGTACGATTTCAAACGGATCAAGCAGCGGCAACGTCCACTCCTGTGCCCTTGAGGGCGAGTCCACCGGCAGTAAAATTACTATATACCGAAGCCCAATCGTCCACCCTCGCAATTGGCCGCGGCTCGTACGACGATCGGCCGTGTAAGTGCCGGTCCGCCGATCCGAGCATCTTTCAAGTCACGATTCCATGGCCCCGTGCACGCGGCCGCCCACACCTGTTAGGCTGCGCACATGGGGGTATGGTCGCGAAAGTCGATCGAGACGCTGCGCGTCGAAGCGCACGGCGGCGACAGCCCTGCCCTGCAGCGCTCCCTCGGGGTACTCAACCTCACCGCCTTCGGCGTCGGCAACACGGTCGGCGCCGGCATATTCGTGCTGACGGGGACCGTCGCGGCCCTCAACGCCGGGCCGGCCGTGACCTTGTGCTTCATCCTGGCGAGCGTGGCCTGCTTCTTTGCCGGGCTCTGCTATGCCGAGTACGCGTCCATGGTGCCGGTGGCGGGCAGCGCCTATTCGTACGCCTATGCGACCTTCGGCGAGCTTATCGCCTGGATCATCGGCTGGTGCATCATGTTCGAATACCTGTTCTCGGCCTCGCTGGTCGCGATCAGCTGGTCGGGCTACGTGACCTCCGCGGTGGGCGATCTGGGCCTGCACATTCCGGCGATGCTGGCCAACGCGCCGCTCCGCGCCGACGCCTCCGATCACATCATCATGACCGGCGCGTGGATCAACCTGCCGGCGGTGCTGGTCACGCTGGCCTGCACGGCGCTGCTGATCGCGGGCACGCAGAAATCGGCCATGGTCAACTCGGTCATCGTGGTGGCCAAGGTGCTGGCGATACTGGTGCTGGTCGTGGCCTGCCTGCCGCACCTCGAAACGCACCTCTGGCACCCGTTTGTTCCGCCCAATACCGGCAAGACGGGGCACTTCGGCTGGTCCGGCGTGCTGCGCGGCGCGGGTATCGTGTTCTTCGCCTACATCGGCTTCGACGGCGTCTCGACGCTGGCCGAGGAGGCCAAGAACCCACAGCGCACGATGCCCCTGAGCCTGGGGCTCTCGCTCCTGATCTGCACCGCGCTGTACGTGGCGGTGAGCCTGGCCGTGACCGGCATCGCCGACTACCGCCTGCTCAACGTGCCCGACCCGCTCTACCAGGCGCTCAGCATGGCGCACGCCAACCTCAGCTGGCTGAAGGTGCTGGTCGCCGTGGTCGCGGGCTTCGGGTTGATCCCGGTCATTCTGCTGAGCCTGCTCGGCCAGATCCGCATCTTCTACGCGATGGGGCGCGATGGACTGCTACCGGCCGCGCTCTCACGCTGCAGCCAGCGTTTCCACACGCCGCACATCGGCACCCTGGTGACCGGGCTGGCCGCCGCCCTGATCGCCGGGTTCTTCCCGCTGGATCTGCTGGGCGAGCTGATCTCGATAGGCACGCTGATGGCTTTCGCGATTGTCTGCTTAGGCATCATCATCCTGCGGCGGCGCATGCCGGACGCGCACCGCCCGTTCCGCGCCCCGTGGGTGCCCCTGATACCGGTGCTCGGCGTGATCAGCTGCCTGGTGCTCATGGTGTTCCTGCCGATCAGCACCTGGGTGCGGCTGGCGATCTGGCTCGCCCTGGGCTTCCTCATCTACTTTGGCTACGGCCGGCAACACTCGAAGTTGAGCGGCGAGCGCTAGCACCGGGCGTGTGATGCGTCGTCGCACGTTCCTGGGATTGGCGCTCGCGACCACCGCAGGCAGTGCCGCCCCAACTCTTTGGGCACGGGAACGACCGCTGCGCGTCGGCGTCGTGGGCGCGGGCATTGTCGGGGCGTCCATGGCCTATCACCTCGCCGAGGCCGGGGCCCAGGTCACCGTGTTCGAGAGGACCGCTCCGGCCGCCGGTGCGACCCGCAACTCCTTCGCGTGGATCAACGCCTTCGTCGCCGACACGCACTACCGGGCGGTGCGGCTGCGTAGCCTCCTGGCCTATCACGACCTGGACCGGCGCCTGGGGCTGGGGATCGTCTGGGGCGGCTACCTCAACTGGGCCAACGACGCCGCGCAGGCCGCGCTGGTGCGCGCCAACGCCGCCCAGCTCGAGGGCAGCGCCTACCCGGTGCTCACGCTTAACGCCGCCGAGCTGGCCGCGCTCGACCCGCGGCTCACCCCGGGCCCCGTGAGTGCCGCCATTTATTCGGCGATTGACGGTCACCTCGATCCGGTCCACGTCACCGAACAATTCCTGGCCGCGGCCCGTGCACGGGGGGCGCAGCTGCGCTGCCCCTGCGAGCTCAAGGCGCTGGAGTTTCGCCACGGCCGCCTCACCGGTGCTCTCACCAGCCAGGGCGCCTTTCCACTCGATCGGCTGGTGGTGGCCGCCGGCGTCGACACGCCCCGCGTGCTGGCCCTTTGCGGCTACACGCTCCGGCTCCGGCACGCCCCCGGGATCCTGGCGCACAGCGCGGCCCTGCCTGAAATGACCCGCCTCATTCACGACGCCCCGGGAGGCGTGAGTTTCAAGCAGATGGCCAACGGCAGCATCGTCGGCACCGACGCCCCGGAACCCCCCGATCTGCCGGTGCACGCCGGGATCCGCGCCGGGGCCATCGACTTTCCGGACGAGGCGGTGCGCGCCCTGCACGGCAACCGCATCCTCGGCAAGATCTCCGCGTTCCTGCCGGCGGTGCGCGACGCGCGCCTCGAGTGGCTATCGCTCGGCTTTCGTCCGATGCCGATGGACGAGCTGCCCGTGGTCGGGGCCCTCCCCGCCACACCCGACGTGCACGTGGCGGTCACGCACAGCGGCGTGACGCTGGCGCCGATACTGGGACGCTGGATGAGCACCGAGGTGCTGGATGCGAGCCGGATCGAGGCGCTGGCGCCCTACCGGCCGGAGAGATTTGCTGCGCCCACCTGACCGCCCGGAACGGTGCAACTCGTGGCGCGCCACGCCGGACGCGAATCAGGTCATCAACAGGCGGACGCCGACCACGACCAGCAACGTGGCAATGGCCGTGCGCAGCACGCTCTCGCGCGTGCGGCCGGCCAGCATCGAGCCGATGATGATGCCGGGTATGGATCCCAGCAACAGGTTGCCGAGCAGCGAAAAATTGACGTTGCCCATCAGCATGTGGCCGGTGCCGGCCACGATGGTCAGCGGGATGGCGTGCACGATGTCCGTACCCACCAGCCGTGCCGCCTTCATTCGCAGCGGGTAGATGTACAGCAGCATGGCGGTGCCCAGGGCCCCCGCACTCACGGAAGTGAGCGTCACCAGAACGCCCAGTATGGCCCCCGCCAGCACCGACAGGCCCGGCTGCAGAAACTTAAATCGCTCCGGAGCCGAAGTCCGCAAGCTCGCCGCAAACTTGTGCACACGCCCCATGAACAGCATCGCGATTGACGTCAGCAATAGCACACCGCCCAACGCAATCAGGAGAAAGCGCGGCTTGCTTTGGGCGATGCCGGTATGGTGCATCCACAGCAAGGTCGCCACCGAGGCCGGGATACTTCCCAGCCACAGGCGCCGCAGCACCTGCCAGTCGACGCTCCCCTTGTGCTGGTGGACCGAGCCGCCGACGATCTTGGTCGCGGCCGCAAACCACAGGTCGGTACCCACGGCCGATGCCGGCGCCACACCGAACAGCAACACCAGGATCGGTGTCATCAGCGAGCCGCCACCGACTCCGGTGAGGCCCACCATGATGCCTACGCCAAAGCCGGCAAAGGTATTGAGCCAATTCATTCAACAATCCTTACGGTGACAACGCAGGCTCCCATCCGCCTGTTCGCCGCCCGGAACACCTTGCAGCTGGCTGCCCCGGTCGCTATGCGCGGACCGGGTTGCTCGACACGCAGTGCCGGCCCTCTGTCGGCCAAGACAATCTCGGTTATGCGGTTCGTTGTACGCGTCTACCTTAGCACCTAAATTTCCACTTTAAACGGGCCGCGGCAGGTTTCTGCCAATACTGACGGTATGTAGGAATTATGTCAGTGGCATTAAGTCCGCTCCGCGCGGGCCCAGCGGGTACGGAATACATAAGGACGGCATGTCGCGGGCTATGGTGCGGACACCCTACAAGAAGCATGCGCGGTTCTGGTGCCGACCATTTCGCGTATTGCCCGGAACTTCCGGAGGAGTGATCAGCGCCGGGGACGGCGCACGACTATTGCGTGCCCGTCGCAGAGGCGGCGAGCCATTGCTCGACGTACTAACCTTCAGTAAGCGCCGGGCGCCCCGCTCTCGCGAACGGGGCGCCCGGACGTTGCGCCGTTAGGCGCTTACCCTGGCCCAAAACTCAGAAGTTTTGGCCGAACTTGATCCCGAAGAACTGCGGCTTGATCGGGTACACCCGGGCATGGTCGTTGCAATAGTAAACCCCGTCGTTGCACTGCGAGAAGCGGCCCAGCTGACCCCGCTCGTCGGTGACGTTCTGGACAAACGCCTCCAGCTTCCAGTTGTTCCGGCCGAAGCCAGCGGACAAATCAAGCGTGGTAAATGGCGGCGTATCGCCGACGTGCAAATTATGTACTTCCTCGAGGCCAAAGGTGGTCGAAGTCTGGTGAAAGACCGCTCCCTGCACGAAGCTATCAAACTCACCCGCCTTAAAGGCGTAGCGGGCTGTGAAATTCCCCTTGAAATCCGGCGTAACCGGCAATTTCGTACCGCTGGGCGCAACCAAGAGATCGTCGGTGCAAGTCGAGGTCACTGTTAAGGTCGCGGTCGATTCACAGAATCGGGTCGTGGTCTTGGCGTCCACGTAGGTTCCAGAAAGCGTCAGTGTCAAATGGTCCATCGCCAACCAGCTGAGTTCGCCTTCAATGCCCTTAACTTCAGCGTCACCCACATTCAGGATGGAGGTAATGCCACTCTGACCTTGAATGCCCAACTGAAGCTGTGACCAATCCTCATAGAATATTGCGCCATTGAAACGCACCGTGTTACCGGCCCAGCTGGTCTTCCATCCCAGCTCATAATTCGTCAATTTGTCGGGCGTAAATGCAGGTGCAATTGCAATGCGGTTGTTGCCGCCCGGCCGGTAGCCCGTCGAATAGGTGGCGTACACCATGGCGTCCGGGTCGATCTGATAGGTCAGGTTGACCCGGTGGGTCTCGCCGCTGTCGGTCACCCGTTTATCCGTGTTGATGCAGGGACGGTTCGACGCATTGCTGGAAGGCACAAAGTTCCCGGCGGCGTCGTAACAGGCGGCCTCACCATGCGATGAATAACCACTGGCCGCGTTAAACCCGAAGAAGCCGAACAGTGTGTTGTCCACCCAAAAATAGCGCATACCGGCGCTCATTTTCAGCTTGTCCGTGAAGTCGAAGGTCACATCGCCGAATACCGCCCTGTCACGATCGGTGCGGTCCTGCTGCGATAGGTACAACACGTCCCCTTGACCCGTGACCTGGTAAATCGGCGGCAATCCATCGATGCGGAACTCGACCCGAATGTCATCGGTTTGGTGCTGGGCAAAGGCGCCCAGTATCCACCTGAAGCGTTGATCGGAAGGCGACGAGAAGCGGATCTCATTGGTCAGCTTCGTATAGGTGTCGTAATTGTCGGTGTACTGCGTCGGATCCTGATTGCCCAGGGGGTTCGGGGCGCCGTAGAAGCCACCGTTGTAAAACGCTGTCGTGTATGAGTAAGTGGGACTCTGGTCGTAGCCGATCGTGTACCCGGTGTAGTCGATGCGGTTATTAACCTGGCGCCGGAAGTAACCGCCGCTGTACAAGGCATCGATATTGCCTATTTTCCCTTGAATAGTTAGGGCCGTCTGGTACCAGCTGTCCTTGTTGGAATCCGGCCTGAAGTCCGTAATTTTGAGATCGCCCACCTTCGGGTCGTAGATGAATGCACCTTTGGTGTTCGCATACTGGTAGAGGTACTGCGGCGTGATAGACCACGTATCGGCAAAATCGAATTTGAGTGCGGCGCGGCCACCGTAGGTGGTCAAGCCATTGAAATCGTTATGCGCCACCGTGTCATTGTTGAAAGTGATGGGCTGATCGATACGCTGGTAAGTCACGGTGCCCGGAACGTTGCTGATATAGCCGCCGTCGTACCCGTAGTAGCCCACGAGCCGAATGGCGGCATGGTCGGTAAGCGGGACATTGACGTAGCCCTCGAAGGATCCTCCGCTGCCGCCCTTGCCGTACTTATTGGCCTCGGCGTCGTAAGCAGCCGAGAACTTGGAAGGATCGGGCTTATTCGTGATGATGCGAAGAGTGCCCGACAAGGAGCTCGCGCCATATAACGTGCCCTGAGGCCCCGCCAGCGCTTCCACGCGCTGGATGTCATACATGTGTATATCGAGCGAACCGGCAATGGTCGTTACCGGCGTTTCATCGAGGTACATGCCGGTGGCCGGGAGCGAGCCGGCGTGCAAGCCGTCACCGCCGCTGGCGATGCCTCGGAAAAAGAGTTGGTTCTGACCGGGGCCGAGCGACTGGTAGCTCACGCTGGGCAGAAGCTTGACGAAGTCGTCGAAATTGGAGACCTGGTGCTGTTCCAGCTGGTCGGTGCCCAGCACCGTCAAGCTGATCGGCACCTTCTGCAGGTCTTCGCTGCGTTTCTGGGCGGTCACGATGACTTCCTCGAGTCCCCCTCCCACCACCTCGGCCCCGACAGCGGCCGGTTGTTGCGCGTACACAACATTGGTGCAGGCAAATACGGCAGACGCCAGTGGCATGCCGGTCCATCTGGCAGCAGAGCGTTGAAGCTTTCGCTTACGGCTTCGAGTCATCGCGCGTACCCCCTGTTCAGCGTTTTAGTCCACCCGCGGAGTGGAGTGTATGCCACAGTTGGAAAAATTCAAACATCCGGAACGGCGGGATAGGCCGCAAGCACCGGACCCAGGGCCGCCTCGCAGCGGATCGAGCCAGGGCTCGAAGTGCCGCCACTGATCCAGGCCCTCACGAAATATCGGTTTTCTCACCTGATAGGCGCTCGCGGTCCGGACCGCGCGCTCGTTCTCATAGAAGCGCAGGCACGCGTCTTCGAAGGGCAGCCCGCAATAGTCCAGCAGGCTCCTGACTTCGCGCTCGGTGTCCTCGATCATCTGCTCGTAGATCACGCGGTGAATCTTCCCCGGCAGGACTCTGTCCATGTGCGCCATGAGCTCGACGTATTTGGCGTAATAACGGCCGATTTCCTCGAGGCTGTAGGTGTAGTGCTGGCCTCGTGCGAAATGCTGCTTGTAGCCGGAAAAACAACAGGCCATGGGATGGCGGCGCGCGTCAATAATCTTTGCGTTCGGCAGGATCAGGTGAATAAAACCGACATACAGCCAGTTGTTGGGCATCTTGTCGATGAAATAGGGCCGGTCGGTCTTGCGCTGGACCCGTGTCTCGCTCAGGTATTGCTCGCCCAGTGCGCGGCATTGCTCCGCGCTCAGCTGCGCGAGCACCCGCATGTAGTTGGGGTCCTCTTCGTCGGCTTTCTGGCCTCTGAGCTCGCGCACTATGTTGATGATATTTTGCAGCTCCATCGTGCCTTCCACTTGTGAGTGGCTGGCCAGAATCTGCTCGACCAGGGTGGATCCCGACCGCGGCAAGCCGACCACGAAGATGGGGTCCGTCGCCGGGGCACCGAACCCCGCGCGCTGTGCAAAGAACTCCGGCGTGTACGCGCCTCGGGTGCGCTTCACCAGCGCATCGGTCTCTGCAGCGTCATAGTAGATTCCCTCGCGGCGGCGCCGGTTTCCCTCGGCATAGTGTGCAAAGCTGGCCGCGTAGTCCGCGGCGTCTTCCGCCGCCTTGCCCAGCGCAAAATTGAAATGAAAGCGATCCTCGTCGGCCAGATCGGTGCGTTCGAGCTGCGCGCGCATCGCCTGCAGTTCCTCGGCGCTAAAGCGGAAGGTCTTGAGGTTCGCCAGGCTCCAGTAGGTTTCGCCCAGGTTGGGTGCCAGACCGATGCTGCGCCGATAGGCGGCGATGGATTCTTTCTGGCGCCCGGCGGCGCTGAGCGCGTGCCCGTAGCTCATCCAGATCTTGGCGCTCTTGGGGTTCTTGGCCAGCACCTGGGCGTAGATCTCGAGGGATTCCCGGTAGTCGCCGATCTTGGCCAGCACCACCGCCTGGGAATTGAGGTAGGCGGGATTGCGCGGCTCGGCCTTGAGCAGGGACTCCAGCTGCTGCAAGGCGGCCGCGGGCTTATTGCGGCGATGCAAGATCAACGCGTAGTTATAGCGCGCCGCGTTGAAACTGGGGGCGAGTTCCAGGCAACGCTCCAGAAGCAGCTCGGCGTCGGCATCACGCTGCAGGCGCGCCGCGACTTCGGAAAGCATCCGCAGCGCCGCCACGTCGGTCGGATGCTGCAACAGATGCACGCGCAGCAGCGTCTCCGCCTGCGGAATGTCGCCGGCCAGCAGCGCCGCGGCGGCGGCCATGAGGCGCGGGTCTTGGGTCGAGGCGTTGACCTGCCGGCCATAGGCGGCATCCGCCTCCTTCAGCTCTCCGCGGATGCTCAGCAGGTCGCCCAGCAGGCGCCAGGCATCGGGCAGGTCCGACTTGAGCGCCACCGCACGACGCAACGCCTTGATCGCCCCCTCGTGCTGGCCCGCCTCGGCCAGCGACCGGCCCAGCTCGTAGTGCGCGGCCGCCCATTGGTGCTGCGCATCGGTCAGGGCCTTCAGGGTTCGCAGCGCCGATTCCAGATCGCCGGTGCTGCGCTGCGCGGCGCCCAGCAGGAGCGTGGCCACCGGATGATTGGGCGCCACCTTGAGGATCTCCGTGGCCTGCTCCAGGGCCATGGCGGGGTTGTTCGCCATCAGCCGTCCGGCATGGGCCAGGGCGACCTCGATCGTACCGGTGGGATCCGCGGCGCTGTTCATGCCCTCATTCTGGATGAATGTGCGCGCTGCCGCCAAATTCGTGGGTCGGGTGGGGCTCGAACCCACGACCAACGCCTTAAAAGCCCATTGTGACCCGTTGTTGGGGTCGCTCGGTAACCCTCGACGTGTCCGGAAGCCCTTTCCGGCGCGTCGGGACCCCACCTTCGACACGTTCGATGATGCTCAGCTACCTAGGGTCTTGTAGGAAAGCTGTAGTAACGCCTAGTTGTTGAGTTGGATCGACTTGGTCAGGGCTGTGCCGCTCCGAACAATCGGAACCGGCGATCGTCCTCGGTCGATATCCGCGTGCCTTCGGGTCGTGGGCGCACGCGGGTTCGTGATCGCTGGTCACTTGCATGGAAACGCCTTGCTCAACGCGCGAAGCGTAAGCACTCCCGCAGACTCATTCAGCGTCTCGGGATTCTCTCGGAGATATTTGACGATTACACGGATGGTTTGATCGATCGTATAGTCATCTTTGGGAAAGCACATAGGTTCGTGGACTTGAAGCACAGCCGCCGTTGTAGACATGCCATCGAAAAATCCGTAAACGTAGCCAGCGCACAAGGCGGCGAGTGAGAGTTCCTCCCGCGAGGCCAACAATTCTCCACGAAACGAGCTAGCAGACGTCTCGCACGCCATGAGTAAAAAGCGTCCATCCCACGAAGCGGCCCTGAACACGATTTCTGAGTTTACGTATACACCCTTGTTCGGCTGCATCGCCGCGCGCTCTTGACACCCGGCGATGAACGCCACGGCGGCAATGATCGCAGTTCGCATTCCCACCCCCTCTGCACCTGGACACGAATTTACCAACGAGGGCCCTTATTTGCCACGGGCTGGTTACTTGCTGGGGTCGAGCAAGCCTCCGCCGCCCACTTGGGGCACTCGACCGCCAATGTCACCTTGAGCGTCTATGCCCACGTCATTCCGCAGCGGGTTTCACCCTGCTCTACGGCAATGGAGGCCATGTTTGGGGCCGAAAGCTCGTGTAGGAACCGTGTAGTAGCAGGCCCTGAGGGGGTGTCTCGCCAACACCCGACCAACGCCTCAAACGTGGTCCGGATGCCGTTGGGAACGGCCTGAGAGCGCCGTAGCAAGATGGTGGGTCGGGTGGGGCTCGAACCCACGACCAACGCCTTAAAAGGGCGCTGCTCTACCGACTGAGCTACCGACCCGTTTGGGCACTTCAGAGCCCGTATGAAGGGGGCGGCATCATACCAAGGCGCAAGCGCTCCGCAGCGTCTAGGGGCGCTTTCCTAAGCTGGCGCAGAAGCGCCGGATCCGCCCGGCCGCCTCCTGCAACTGGGCCTCCTCTACGGCGAAGGAGGCACGGACGAAGCCGCTCGTCTCCTGGCCGAACACCGAGCCGTCCAGGACCGAGACGCCTTCGGCCCGGTAGAGCCTGGGCACGAAATCCGCGCCGCTGAGGCCGGTGCCGCGCACGTCGATCAGCATGAACATTCCCGCCTGCGGCCGGCAGGCGCGTATGCCCGGCACGTCCTTGAGCCCTTCATACAGAATGTCGCGGCGCCGGTTGCAGTACTCGCGCATCGCGGCCTCGGACTGTTCCGCGATCCCCAGGGCCGTGACCGCGGCCTCCTGCACGAAACCCGGCAGGCCGTAGAGCATGCACTGCGCCAGGTCGTGGGCGTGATCGACGAAATCCTTGGGGCCGATCAGCCACCCGCAGCGCCAGCCGGTCATCGCGTGCGTCTTGGACAGGCTCGCGACGGTGAGCACCTGCTCCGGGAGCCGCGCACCCAGGCTCGGCACGCGCCCGCCGTCGGCGATGCCGGCGTAGACCTCGTCCGAGACCAGCCACACGCCGCGGCGGCGGGCGATCTCGGCCAGTCCGTCCACCTCGGATTCGCCCAGCACCACACCGCTGGGATTGTTGGGCGTCGCCACGAAGATCGCCCGCGTCCTGGGCGTGATGGCCGCCTCGATGGCCGCAAGGTCGGTGTGAAAGTCGCGCTCTGCCGGTGTGGCCACCGGCACCAGGGTCGCGCCGGAGGCGCGGATCGTGGCCGGATAGGTGGCGTACATGGGATCGAGCGCGATCACCTCGTCGCCGGGCCCGGCGAGGCATAGAGAGGCCACGAACAGGCTGTTCTGCGTGCCGCCGAGCACGATGACGTTGTCGGCCGTGACCGGCTGGCCGCTGCGGGCCAGGTGCCGGGCGGCGATCGCGGCGCGCAGCGCCGGCCGCCCCGAAGTCTCGGTGTAATGCGTATCGCCTCCCCGCATGGTGCGGATGGCGGTCTCCACCACCGGGGGCGGGGTGTCCAGATCCGGATCACCGACACTGAGCACGATGACGTCCTTCCCCTCCGTCTCCGCCTTGCGCGCCTCCCAGTGCAACACCCACGGATCGGTGCCGTCAGGCGCGACGCGCTCGACCATCTGCGCAAAGCGCGGGCGCACCGTGCCGATCATTCGAAATTCTCCCCATTGACTTCGAACACCACGACCTGGCGGCGCTGGGCAAAATCCTCCAGCGCGCGGCGGAGCGCATCGATACTGTCGATCATGTGGTGAGCATAGCCGTAGGCGCGCACCAGCTGAGCGAAGTCCGGCGGCCTGACATCCACGCCCACCGGATCGATGTCCACCGCCAGCATCGAGCTCTTGATCTCGCCGTAGCCGCGGTTGTTCCAGATCACAATCGCCAGCCACGCGCCGACGTCCCGGGGCACCGCCAGCTCACCGAGCGTGAACTGGATGCCGCCATCGCCCACCAGGCACACCACCGGGCGGTCGGGCGCCGCCAGCCCGGCACCGGTCGCCGCCGGCAGCGCGTAACCGAGCGTGCCAAAGCCGGTGGCGCTGTTAAACCAGGAGCCCGGCGTGGCGGCCGCAAAACCGAGGTTTCCCGCGTACACCGGCTGGGTCGAATCGCCCACCAGGATCGCCTGCGGAAGTTTGTCGCGGATGACGTCCAGGAACTCAAGCTGCCGGCGCATGGCGGGGGTAAGTTCCGCGAGCGCCGCGCTCCGCGCTGTACGTACCTGCGCCGCAGCGGCCTTTGGTCGCGCCGGCCCCAGCTCCAGCGCCAGGATGGCCTCGAGGGCCGGAGCGGCGTCCGCGCGCAGCGCCAGGTGCGCGTGCGCATTGCGCTCGAGCTGCTCGGCGTCGATGTCGATGCGGATGAGATGGCGCGGCTGCGGAAATTCGCTCAAGCCGTACATGTCGTAGTCGGTGGGCCCGAGCTCCGTGCCCACCGCCAGGACGACATCGGCCGCGGCGATCAGCTCGCGCACGGCCTTAAGCGATGGGCTCACCGGCACGCACAGCGGATGATCGGGCGGCAGCAGGCCACGTCCATTGACCGTCATCACCACGGGCGCATCGAGATGCTCGGCCAGCTGGCGGAGGGCTGCGGCGGCGCCCAGCGCCCCGCCACCGGCGAGGATCAGCGGCGCTCGGGCGTCCCGGAGCTGCCGCGCGGCCGCGGCAATCGTCGCTGCGGGCGCGCGCGGCCGGGGCGCGCGCGGTGCATGAGTCGCCGCGGGGAACGCCGAGGCGTCGGCGGTCATGAGATCGCGCGGGATTTCAATGTAGGCGGGGCGCGGGCGCCCGCCCGTCATGCAGGCAAAGGCCTGCGCCAGGAGCCGCGGCAGTGTCGCCGGCTGCTTGAGGCGCTTGCTCATCGCGGTCACGCGGGCCGCGAGGCCGAGCTGCTCGGGCATTTCGTGCAGGAAGCCACGGCCGGTGCCGATCTCCCCGGTCCGGTTCTCGCTGGAAATGACCAGCAGCGGAATCGAGTCCGCGTAAGCCTGGCCCAGCGCGGTCGCAATGTTGCTCAGACCCGGCCCGGTGATCGTGAAGCACACACCGGGCCGGCCCGCGACGCGCGCGTAGCCGTCGGCCATGAACCCGAGTCCCTGCTCATGCCGGCCGGCGACATGGCGGATCCGCGAACTCGCCAGACCCCGGTACAGCTCGAGGTTGTGCACGCCGGGTATGCCGAACACGTGCTGCACGCCGTGCGACTCGAGCAACTCGATCAGGTAGCTTCCCAGTGTTTTTTTCATGAGCCCGCCCCAAATCCTGAAGTCCACAGCTCGAGGAGCGGAGCTCTCGACCTAAGATCGCTGTAGTTAAGGAAGCGGGCGCATCATACCCAACGGGTACGGGGCGGCACCAGCCGCGGCGTAGTGCGTGGGATCGGCGACCCCCGCCGCTTCGAATCCCGCGCGCCGCAACCGGCAGGAATCGCAACGGCCGCAGGCACGACCCTGCGCATCGGCCTGGTAGCAGGAAACGGTCAGCGCGTAGTCGACGCCCAGTCGCAGCCCTTCGCGGATGATGCGCTCCTTGCTCCACTCGAGCAGGGGTGCGTGCAGCCGGAGCGACCCGCCCTGCACCGCGGCGCGGGTGGCGAGGCGCGCCAGCTTTTCGAACGCGGCGATGAATTCGGGGCGGCAATCCGGGTAACCCGAGTAATCCACCGCGTTGACCCCGATCACCAGGTGCTCAGCCCCCAGCACTTCGGCCCAGGCGAGGGCCAGGGACAGCAGCACGGTGTTGCGCGCCGGCACGTAGGTCACGGGAATCCCCGCGCCCGCCTGCTCGGGCACGGCGATGTCCGGATCGGTCAGCGCCGAGCCGCCGAGTGTGCCCAGATCCACGTGCATGAGTGCGGTGCTCGCGCGCCCCGAGTGCGCGCGCCACGCGCGCCGCCGCCTCCAGCTCGGCGTAATGGCGCTGGCCGTAGGACACCGACAGCGCGTAGCAGTCGTAGCCGCGCGCGCGCGCCCAGGCCAGCGCGGTCGCCGAGTCCAGTCCGCCCGACAGCAGCACCACGGCGCGCTCAGCGGCCACGGGCCTCGCCCCACAGGAGCTTGTGCAGCTGCACCTGAAAGCGCACCGCCAGGCGATCTTCCAGTATCCAGTCCGCCAGCTCGCGCGCCTCGAGCTGCCCGTAGCTGGGCGAAAACAGCACGCCGCAGCGCTCCGCCAGCGCCATTTCGCGCAGCTTCCCGCGACTCCACTCGTAGTCGGCGCGCGAAGTGATCACAAACTTGATCTGATCGGCTTCCCTGAGGCTGTGCAGTTGCGCGTACAGATTGCGCCCCTCTTCGCCGGAACCCGGCGTCTTCACGTCGACGACGCGACTCACGCGTGGGTCCACCTCGGCCACGCTGAGCGCGCCACTGGTCTCGAGCGAGACCCGGTAGCCCCGATCGCACAGCTCGCGCAGCAGGCCCAGGCAGGCACGCTGCGCCAGCGGCTCACCGCCGGTCACGCACACATCGCGCGCGCCGAACTGCGCCACGTGCTCGAGTATGTCGGGCAGGTTCCACCACTGGCCGCCGTGGAAGGCGTAGGCCGTGTCGCAGTAGTGGCAGCGCAGCGGGCAGCCGGTGAGGCGCACGAACACGGTCGGCAGGCCCACCGACTGCGCCTCGCCCTGCAGGGAATAGAAGATCTCGGTGAGCTTGAGCCGGTCGGTGGAGCTCAATGCCCCTCCGACGGGAGCTTCTGCAGGCGATCCTGCGCGAGGTGCGCCGCGTCGGTCCCGGGGTAGCGCTCGACCACCTGAGCCAGCGTGGTTCGCGCCGCGGCGAGGTGCTTCTGCTCGGCCTGCGTGTAGCCCAGCTTGAGCAGCGCGTCCGGCGCCTTGCGTGAGGTCGGCCAGCGCTCGCCGACCGTGCCGAAGGCGCGGGCCGCATGCTCGTAGTCGCGGGTCACGTAGTAGGCCTCGCCGATCCAGTACTGCGCGTTGTCGAGCAGGCTGCTCGAGGGGTAGTGGTTCATGAAGGCCTGGAACGCGGCGATGGCCTCGCTGTAATTGCCGGCCTTGAGCTTGTCGAAGGCCGCGTTGTAGGCGCTCTGGTCATCGACCGCGGCCGGGCCGCCCGCGGCGCTCGCGCCCACGGCGGCGGCCGCCCCGGCCGGCGCCGCCGTGCCCGTGGCCGGGCGCGCGCCGCCTTCGAGCGCGCTGATGCGCTTGTCCAGATCGCTGTACAGATCACGCTCGGACTTGCGCGCGCTCTCGCCGCTGTTCTGCAGCACCTCCACGTTGCCGCGCTGCTCGCGCAGCTGCGCCTCGAGCGCGTCCAGGCGCCGCGACAAGTCCACCAGGCTCTGGTTGCTGATGACGCGCTCGACGTTGCCCAAGCGTGAGTCGATGTCGTTGAGGCGCACCTGCAACGGGTCACTGGCCGGATCGGTGGCGCAGCCCGACGCCAGCAACCCGCAGCCTGCCGCAATGAGCAAGGTTTTCATGTGCGCGCGCGCGTCAGTTCAGATAGATGAATTCGACGCGCCGGTTCTTGGCCCAGGCCGTCTCGTCCTGGCCGGGCGCCGCGGGGCGCTCCTCGCCGTAGCTCACCGTGGCGACCTGGGCATCGGTGACGCCCTGGAGCATCAGGGCGCGGCGCACCGCCTGGGCGCGGCGCTCGCCCAGGCCGATGTTGTATTCCGGCGAGCCGCGCTCGTCGGTGTGCCCCTCGAGCCGCACCCGCACGCTGGCGTTGCGGGCCAGGGCGCGCGCGTGCGCGGCGATGACCGGGACGAACTCCGGTCGGATCTCGCTGCTGTCGAAGTCGAAGTAGATCAGGCGCGCCACACCGGCAGGCGCCGAGGCACTGCTCCCCCCGCTGTCACCGACGGTGGCGGCATTGGCCGCGTTGGCACCGCTGGCCTGGGCACCGTTCTGTGGCAGGTTACTGATGCCATCGCCCACCACCGCCTCGGCGGTCTTCGGAACCCGTTGTTCCGACTTCCCGGCGCAGCCCGCGAGCATCAGCAGCACGGTGCCCGTCAGGGCGGCCAGCAGTCTCATGTACATAGCGGCATTCTCCAGTAAGGCTACGGACCTAGGAACGGGCCCCAGACCGGCTCGCGCACGTCGCCGCGATCGGACTTGAGCTGCTGCGATACCTGGCCGTCGACCGCCACGGTGGCCAGCGTCGCGGCGCTTCCCACCCGGCCGCCATAGATCAGGCTCATGCCATTGGGGGCAAAGCTCGGCGACTCGTCGAGACTGCCGTGCGTCAGCACCCGCACGTTGCCGCTCGCCAAATCCTGCACGGCGATACGATAATCCGATCCTTCGCGCGAGACCAGCGCCAGCGAGCGACCGTCGGGCGAGGGCCGTGGCCGCGCATTGTAAGAAGAGCCGAAGGTGATTCTCTGCACGCGCTGGTGCCCGGCGACATCGGTCCGGTAGATCTGCGGGCCACCGGAGCGGTCGGAAGTGAAATAGAGGCTCGCGCCATCGGGACTCCAGGCCGGCTCGGTGTCGATCGCCGGATCGTCGGTAATCCGCGTCAAGGCCTGCGTCGTGAGGTCGAGCACAAAGATATCGAGGTTGCCGCCCGAGCCGGACAGCGTGAGCGCCAGGTGCCGCCCGTCCGGCGACCAGGCCGGGGCGCCGTTCACCCCGGCGCGCGCCGACACCTGCCGGCGTTCGCCGCTGCGCAGCTGCTGCACGAACACCGCCGCCACCCGATTCTCGAACGACACGTAGGCCAGCCACTGCCCGTCGGCCGACCAGGCCGGCGACATGATGGGCTGGCGCGAATCGAGCACCACCTGGGAGTTCTCCCCGTCCGCGTCAGCGACGATCAGCTGAAAATGCTGCGAGGGTGGCGTGCCGTCGACCGCCACGTAGGCGATGCGCGTGGCGAAGGCGCCGCGCGTGCCGATGATCTTCTCGAACACGAAGTCGCTCACGCGGTGCGCCGCGGCCCGCGGACTGGCCGGATCAGCGAGCACGCGCGTGCTGCCCAGCTGCGCTCCGGTGAGCGCGTTGACCAGCTCGCAATCGATGGTGACCCGCGCACCCGCGGCCGCGCTGACGCGTCCGACCAGCACGTAATCGACGCCATCGGCATGCCAGTCGGCCGCCACGACCTCGGCCGCGCGCGTGGGCTGCACCCGCAGCGCGCTGCGCGCCAGGGTCTTGAATCGTCCGCTGCCGTCCAGATCGTGCTGCACCACGGCCGCAAAATCGTACCCCGCCCCGCCCGCGGCCGGCGCGGCGAACGGCACGACGGCGATCGGGATCGGGTCGGTCACGCCCTTGGTGATGTCGATCTGCAGTTCGGCGCGCGCGCCGCCGGCGCAGGCCAACCCGGCCAGCAACGCCACGGCCGCTCGTGCGCTCAGGGACATCGACATCTTCACGGGTTCTGCCTAGTCATCGGGATGAAAGTTAAACCTCAGGTTGCGATCAAACAGGTCCGGATTGGAAGGCGTCGGCAGGGGCGAAGCGCGGTAGACCGCCGCTTCGATGGACTCGCGCACCGCCGCATCGCCGTTGCAGCTGCCGATCTGCACGCCCGTGACCACCCCGCCGGGGACCTGCGTCACGTGCACTTCGCAGTTTACCCCAGCGCGCGCGCTGGGCGGGCGAATCCAGGCCCGGGTCACCTTGTCGCGAATCAGCGCCAGCCACGCCACCTCCTCGGTGCTGCCGCGCGCCGCGTTGACGCGCTCCTCGGCCGCCAGCTGCGCGCGCAGTTCCGATTCGCGCTTGGCCTTGTCGCGCGCGGCCCGCTGCGCCTGCTCCTCGGCGGCGCGCTCCTCGGCCTGCTTCGCCTCGCGCTCGGCGGCCGCCTGGGCCTCCTGCTTGGCCGCGGCGGCCGCGGCCGCTTCCTGCTCGCGCTCGCGCCGCGCCTGCTCGGCGGCGCGCTGCGCGTCCTGGGGCGGCGCGGCCGGCTCATGCGGCGGCTCGACGGGTGCCGCCGGCGCCGGCGCGGGGGCCGGCGGCCGGCGCCGCGCTCGCCGTGCGCTGCTCGACCACGGTCGCCTCGATGGCGAGCTGCTGCGGCGCGCGGAGCGGTGCGCGCAGCGTCCACCAGCTCCAGCCTACCGCCGCCACGATCAGGCCGTGCACCAGAATCGACAGCAGCACCGCGAGCCACCGCTTGCGGCGGCCGTCACCATGGTCGCTCGGACTCATGGCCGCTTGGGCGCGGGCGGCGGCTCGGTAAGAAACCCCAACTTGGCCGCGCCCGCCTGCTGCAACATCACCATCGCCGCGACGATGCGCCCGTACGGGACCGCGCGATCGCCCTTGACCAGCACCACGCGCTGCGGCGCGCGGCGCAGGGCGGCGGTGGCGCGGGCCAGCGCCGTGGCATCGTCCAGCGGCAGCTGCGGGTTGGCCCCGACATTCAGGTACAGGCGCCCGCGCGCATCGACCGACAGCACCAGCGGCTCCAGGTTATGGACCGCGCGCGCATTGAGCGGTTCCGCGTTCGCCTTGGGCAGCTCGACCTTGATGCCCTGGGTGAGCAGCGGCGCCGTGATCATGAAGATGATCAGCAGCACCAGCATCACGTCGATGTACGGGCACCACGTTGATCTCGCCCATCAGCCGACGCTTTGGCCTGCCGGATACCGCCATGCTCAGCTCCCGGGCGAACCGCGCGTCGCATGACGCTGCAGGATGGTGGAGAACTCTTCCATGAAGGCGTCGTAGCGCATTTCCAGGCGGCTGATCTGGTCGGCGTAGCGGTTGTAGGCGATGACCGCCGGGATGGCGGCGAACAGGCCGATCGCGGTGGCGACCAGCGCCTCGGCAATGCCGGGCGCGACCGAGGCCAGCGTGGCCTGCTGCACGTTACCGAGCGAAGTGAAGGCGCTCATGATGCCCCAGACGGTGCCGAACAGGCCGACGTACGGACTGGTGGAGCCGACCGTGGCGAGCGATGGCGAGATTGTGCTCGAGCCGGTCGATTTCCTTGAGCTGCGCCACGCGCATGGCGCGGCGCGCGCCCTCCAGCAACAGGTCGGCGGCCGCCCCGTCCTGCTGGCGCAGGCGCGCGAATTCGCGGAAGCCGAACTCGAAGATGCTCTCCATGCCGGTGGCGCGCCCGCGCGACTCGATGGCGCGGAACAGCGCCGACAGGTCGCCGCCCGACCAGAAGCTGTTCTCGAAGCGCTCGGCGTCGCTGCGGGCCCGCCGCACGATCATGCGCTTGTCGAAGATGATGGCCCAGGACATCAGCGAGGCCAGCAGCAGCAGCGCGATCACGAACTGCACCACCGGACTGGCCTGCAGTACCAGCCGCAGTATCGACAGGTCGCCGACCATCAGTGCAGACCCTCGATGATCGAGTGCGGGAACCGCCGCGGACGGAAGCTGCCGCTGCCCACGCAGACCACGCGCACGCTCGCGCGCCGCCAGCAGTTCGCCGTGCTCGCCGTCCGCGGTGCACCTGCTGCTTGAACAGCAGCGTCGTGGCGCCCATCGAGCGCCGGCTGGCAGCTGATCACCAGCAGGTCATCGAGCCGCGCCGGCCGGTGGAAGCGGATGTTCACCTCGGCGACCGCGAACAGCACGCCCGGATCGGCGGCGAGCGCGGTCTGCGAGTGGCCGCGCGCGCGCAGCCACTCGGTGCGCGCGCGCTCGAGGAACCGCAGGTAATTGGCGTAATAGACCACGCCGCCCGCCGTCGGTGTCCTCCCAGTACACGCGCGCCGACCAGTGGAACGGGCTCACGGGGTCTCACCGAACAGCGGCAGGTTGGCGGCCGCGCGCTCGGGCATCTTGCGGCCGAAGTGCTGCCAGGCGGCGCGCGTGGCGATGCGTCCGCGCGCGGTGCGCGCCAGGAACCCCTGCTGGATCAGGTAGGGCTCGATGACGTCCTCGAGCGTGCCGCGCTCCTCGCCGATGGCCGCCGCCAGGCTCTCGATGCCGACCGGGCCGCCGTCGAATTTCTCCATGATCGTGAGCAGGAGCTTGCGATCCAGGGTGTCGAAGCCCAGCGGGTCGACCTCGAGCAGATCCAGCGCCGCGGTGGCCATCGGGCTCGTCCACCTGCGCCGCTCGCCGCGCACCTGCGCGTAATCGCGCACCCGGCGCAGCAGGCGATTGGCGATGCGCGGCGTGCCGCGCGCGCGCTGCGCGATGCGCGCGGCGCCGGCCGCTTCGATCGGCACCTGCAGGATGCCCGCCGAGCGCATGACGATGCGCTCGAGCTCCCCGACGCTGTAGAACTCGAGGCGCTGCACGATGCCGAAGCGGTCGCGCAGCGGCGAGGTCAGGAGCCCGGCGCGCGTGGTGGCCCCGACCAGCGTGAAGGGCGGGATGTTCAGCTTGATCGAGCGCGCCGCCGGCCCCTCCCCGATCATGATGTCGAGCTGGTAATCCTCCATCGCCGGATAGAGGATTTCCTCGACCACCGGGCTGAGGCGATGGATCTCATCGACGAACAGCACGTCGCGCGGCTGCAGGTTGGTGAGGATGGCCGCGAGATCCCCCGGCCGCTCCAGCACCGGGCCTGAGGTCTGGCGCAGACTCACCCCGAGTTCGGCGGCGATGATGACCGCCAGCGTGGTCTTGCCCAGGCCCGGGCGGGCCGAAGATCAGCACGTGATCGAGCGCCTCGGCGCGCCGGCGCGCCGCCTCGATGAAGATGGCCATCTGGCTCTTGACCTGTTCCTGGCCGACATATTCGCTGAAGGCCCGCGGCCGGATGGCCCGGTCGACCAACTCGTCGTCGCCGCGCCCGGCGGCGCCGACCAGGCGCTCATCGCTCACCGGACGGTTCATTCGCGCGCCGCGCCCTGCAGCGCGCCCCGGATGACTTCCTCGATGCTGCCGCCGGGATCGGCGTTCTTGAGCAGGCGCGTGGCCTCATTGGGCCGGTAGCCCAGCGCGACCAGCGCACTGAAGGCTTCGGCGGCCACGCCCACCGGCGCCGCCGCGATGGCGGCGTGGCCGTCGGCGGTGACCGCGGCCAGGCGATCGCGCATCTCGACGATCAGGCGCTCGGCGATCTTGCGGCCGACGCCGGGGATGCGCGTCAGCGCGCCGGCATCGCCCGCCTGCACGCAGGCCGCAAACGCCCCGGCCGTGGATCCGGAGAGGATGGCCAGGGCGATCCGCGGTCCGATGCCCGACACCCGCAGCAGGCTCCGGAACAACTGCCGTTCCTCCGCCGTGGCGAAGCCGTAGAGGAGCTGTGCGTCTTCGCGCACCACCAGGTGCGTGAGCAGCCGCACCGGCTGACCGAGCGGCGGCAGGCTGTAGAAGGTCGACATCGGCGCTTCCAGCTCGTAGCCGACACCGCCGACTTCGACCGTAAGCGCCGGGGGTGCCTTGTGCACCAGCGTCCCGGCCAGTGAGCCGATCATGGCCGCACGCCTATCCGCCCACCGGCCCGCGATCCGCGGCGCGTCCCGGCGCGCGGCGCCAGGCTCGCGGCCCTTAGGGCCGCGAGCCGGCGGCTTTGCGCGTGACAGAGCGCCACGGCGAGCGCATCGGCGGCATCGGCCGCCGGCCGGCGCTCCAGACCCAGCAACGCGGCCACCATCCGCGCCACCTGCAGCTTATCGGCGCCCCCAAAGCCGCTGACCGCCAGCTTGATCGCGCGCGGCGCGTACTCGTAGGCGCTCGCTCCGAGCGCCACGGCCGCGCAGATCGCCGCGCCGCGCGCCTGGCCCAGCTTCAGCGCGCTGTCGACATTGCGATGCACGAACACGCGCTCGACGGCGATCTCGTCGGGGCGGTGCTCGTTGATCAGCACCGCGATCGCCGCGAAGATCTGTGGCAGCCGGTGCAGGAAATCCGCGCCCCGGACGTTGATGCAGCCATTGGCGACGTGGCGCTCGCCCGCGGCCGTGCAATCGATCAGGCCATACCCGGTGCGCACCGATCCCGGGTCCAGGCCCAGTATCCGGCAGGGTGCGGACGTGCCGAGCCGGGCGGTGCTCGCGGGCGGGCCGGGCGCAGCGCTGCCCGCCTCAGGCCGGTAGCTGCGCCAGGAACTGCCGGAGTAGCGCGCCATGTCGCCCCTTGCTGTAAACGCTCATTATTAGAATGATAGCCCGAAGACCCGCCGGCCACACGCCCTATACGCGCCCCTCTTAAAGTGGAAACTGCAGCAAAAACCTCCGCGGCTCCCGCGGCCGCCATCAGCGCGGCGCACACGGCGTTTGCGGAACTCGGGCTGTCCGCCGCGGCGCTGCAGTCCGGCGCCGAACTGGCGCGGCTGGTGGGCGAGCTCACCGAGGAGCCCGACATGGCGGTGGCCGCGTGGATCACGCTGGCGCGCGGCGCCGGCCTGCAGTGCAGCGCCGCCACGGCGAGCGCGCGCTTCGGGAGCGCGAGCGAGCGGCTCGCCCGCCAGCTCGAGCAGCTCGGGGACATCAGCCTGCCGGTCGGCTGGACCGCGAGCCGCGGGCTCAACGCGCAGCAGACCGAGACGCTGCGCAATATGCTGCTGGCGAGCGCGGCCGACCCGCGCCTGATCGTGGCGCGGCTGGCCTGGGAGCTGCTGCGGCTGCGCCACGCGCGCGCGCTGCCCGAGCCGGAGCGCCGCCAGCTGGCGCTGGAGGCGCGCGAGGTCTACGCACCGCTCGCCAACCGCCTCGGGGTGTGGAGCGTCAAGTGGGAGCTGGAGGATCTGGCGTTCCGCCAGCTCGAGCCCGAGGAGTACCGGCGCATCGCCGCCGCGCTGATCGAACGGCGCGTGGCGCGCGAACACTACGTCGAGGAGGTGTGCGCGCGGGTGCAGGCGGAGCTCGCGGCGGCGGGCATCGGGGCGCAGGTCTACGGGCGGCCGAAGCACATCTACAGCATCTGGCGCAAGATGCAGCGCAAGCAGCTCGCCTTCGAACAGCTCTACGACGTGCGCGCGGTGCGGATCGTGGTCGAGACCGTGGCCGATTGCTACGCGGCGCTCGGCGTGGTCCACGGACTGTGGCGCAACCTGCCCGGCGAGTTCGACGACTACATCGCCACCCCGAAGGACAACCAGTACCGCTCCATCCACACGGCGGTGGTGGGCCCCCAGGACAAGTCGCTGGAGATCCAGATCCGCACCCGCGACATGCACGAGCACGCGGAGCTCGGCGTTGCGGCGCACTGGCGCTACAAGGAAGGCGGCGCGCGCGATGCCAGCTACGAGCGCAAGATCGAGTGGGTGCGGCGCATGCTGGATCCGAGCCGGGCCGAGGAGCCCAGCGGCGATATCATCGACCGCTTCAGGCACGAACTGTTCGCCGATCGCGTGTACGCGCTGACCCCGCGCGGCGAGGTCATCGACCTGCCGCGCGGCGCGACGCCGCTCGATTTCGCCTACCACGTGCACACCCAGCTCGGGCACAGCTGCCGCGGGGCCAAGGTCAACGGGCGCATCGCGCCCCTCAACCAGCCGCTCGCCAACGGTGAGATCGTGGAGATCATCAGCGGCCGCAGCGGCGGTCCGAGCCGCGACTGGCTCAAGCCCGAGAGCGGATTTCTGGCCTCGGCGCGGAGCCGTGCCAAGGTGCGCGCCTGGTTTCACCAGATCGACACCATGGAGTCGGCCACCGCGCTCCCGCCGCCGGTTCCGGCGCCGGCCCCCGAGGTCCCCGCCCTGCCCGTCACGCCCCGGCGCGCGCCGGCGCGCCGCGCCACGGCGGTCGATATCGAGGGGGTGGGCGACATGCCCACCACGATGGCGCGCTGCTGCGCACCGGTCCCTCCCGAGCCCATCGCCGGTTACCTGACGCTGGGGCGCGGCGTGACCGTGCACCTGGCCGCCTGCAAGAGCCTCAGGCGCATGCGCGCGCTGCACCCGAAGCGCGTCCTGCAGGTCGAGTGGAACCTGGACGCGGAGCAACTGATGCCGGTACAGATCCGAGTCGAGGCCTTCGACCGGCGCGGCCTGCTGCGCGATGTCTCGGACGTGATGGCGCAGGAACGCCTCAGCATCGAGGGCGTGCAATCGAGCACCGATCCGGCCGACCGGGTCGCGACCATCCACATGCGCACCGCGGTGCGCGACGCCGCGCAGCTGCGCCAGGTGCTCAAGCGCCTGGGCGCCGTGAGCAACGTACTGCGTGCGGTACGCGCGGGCTAGGCCCGGCCGCGCCCGGCGCCTCAGCGGTTGACGTTATCGATGGCGCGCTTGTCGGCGGCCAGCGCGGCTTCGTGCAGCGCCTCGGCCAGCGTCGGGTGCGCATGGATCGTGCGCTGCAGATCTTCGGCACTGCCGCGAAATTCCATCGCCAAGACCGCCTCGGCGATCAGCTCGCCGGCCATCGGCCCGATGATGTGCACGCCGAGCATGTCGTCGGTGGCCCGGGCCGCGATCAGTTTGACAAATCCGGCCGGCGCTTCCATCGCCCGCGCGCGGCCGCTGGCGGCGAACGGAAATACCCCGACCTTGTAGTCGATCTTGGCGGCCTGCAGCTGCGCCTCCGTCTGCCCGACCCAGGCGATTTCCGGCGCGGTGTAGATCACCGCCGGGATTACCGCGTAGTTGACGTGCGCGTATTTGCCGGCGATCCGGTCGGCGACCGCCACGCCCTCCTCCTTGCCCTTGTGCGCGAGCATCGGCCCGCGCACCACATCGCCCACGGCCCAGACGTTCTCCACGCCGGTGGCGCAATGCTCGTCGACGCTGACAAAGCCGTGCTCGTCGAGCTGCACTCCGCTCCCCTCGCCCAGCAGGCCCGCGGTGTACGGGCGTCGCCCGACCGCGACGATGACCTTGTCGACCAGCACGGACTGCTCGCCCTTGGCGTCGGTATAGCTCACCGTCACGCCCTCGTTCCCGGGGCGCGCGCCGCTCACCCTGGCGCCCAGGCGGATGTCGAGGCCGAGCTTCTTGAAGTGCTTCGCGGCCTCGCTCGCCAGCTGCGCGTCGGCCATCGGCAGCAGCGCTTCCAGGGCCTCGAGGGTGATCACTTCCGCGCCGAGCCGGCGCCAGACGCTGCCCAGCTCCAGCCCGATGACCCCCGCGCCGATCACGCACAGGCGCTTGGGGACGGCGTCCAGCTCGAGCGCACCCCAGGAATCGATGATCTGCTGGCCGTCGAAGGGCAAGGATTTCAGCGCCGTGGGCGTCGAGCCGCTCGCCAGTACCACGTGGCGGGCGCGCAGCCGGCTGAGCTTCCCGTCGGTGCCCGTGACTTCGACCACGCGCCCGGCCAGCAGCTTGCCGCTGCCAAACAGCGGCGTGACCCCGGCCGCCCGCAGGAGCGCGGCGACACCGCCGGTCATGCCCTTGACGATCGAGGCCCGGCGTTTCTGCATGGCGGCGAGGTCCAGGCTTAGGGCCCCGACCTTGATGCCGTGGACGGCGAACTCGTGCTGGGCGCGATACCACAGTTCGGAGGACTCGAGCAGCGCCTTGGAAGGAATGCAGCCCGCGTTCAGGCAGGTGCCGCCGAAGGCGCTGCTGCCGTCGCGGTTGCGCCAGGCGTCGATGCAGGCCACCTTGAGCCCGTTCTGCGCCGCCCGGATCGCGCTCGGGTAGCCCGCTGGCCCGCCGCCGATGACCACCACGTCATAATCGAAGCTCTCGCTCATGATATTCAGACTCCGAGCAGCATGCGGCCCGGATCCTCCAGGCCTTCCTTCACGGCCACGAGGAACTGCACCGCCTCCTTGCCGTCGATGATGCGGTGATCATAGCTCAGGGCCAGGTACATCATCGGCCGCGCCACGATCTGTCCGTCGACCACCATCGCGCGCTGCTGAGTCTTGTGCATGCCGAGGATGGCGCTCTGCGGCGCGTTCACGATCGGCGTCGACAGCAGGGAACCGAACACGCCGCCGTTGGTGATGCTGAAGGTGCCCCCGCTCAGGTCCTCCAGCGCGATGCTGCCCTCGCGCGCGCGCTGCGCGAAGTCGGCGATGCCACGCTCGATGGCGCCGAAGTCCAGCGCGTCGGCGTTGCGCAGCACCGGCACCATCAGGCCGCGGTCGGTCGACACCGCGACGCCGATGTCGTAGTAATCGTGATAGACGATGTCGGTCCCGGCCACGGCCGCGTTGAGCAGCGGAAATCGCTGCAGCGCGGCCACCGCCGCCTTGACGAAGAAGGACATGAACCCCAGCTTGACGCCGTGGCGCTTTTCGAAGCCCTCCTTGTAGCGGTTGCGCAGCTCGATGATGTGGCCGAGATCGACCTCGTTGAAGGTCGTCAGCAGCGCCTGCGTGGACTGCGCCTGCACCAGACGCTCGGCGATGCGCTGGCGCAGGCGTGACATGGGCACCCGCCGCTCGGAGCGCACCCCCGGCGCCGCCGCCGCCGGCGGCGGCGCCGGAGCGGCCGCGGGGGCCGTGCGCACGGCCGCGGCCGCAGCCACCAGGTCGGACTTGGCGACGCGCCCTTCCCGGGCCGCCGCCGCGATCGTGGTGCCCGGGAGCTTGAGCTCATCGGCCACGCGTTGTGCCGCCGGGCCGAGCCGTGGAGCGGCGGCGGGGGCCGCGGCGCGCGGCGCGCCGGGCGTAGCGGCGGTCGGCGCCGGCGCCGTGGGACCGGGCGCGCTGCACCGCTCCGGCCTCGAGCACGGCGAGCAGATCGCCGTTCTTGACCGTGGTGCCCGCCGGCGCGCTGATTTCCTGCAGTATCCCCGCGGCCGGTGCGGGCACTTCCAGCACCACCTTATCGGTCTCGAGATCGGCCAGGTTCTCGTCCCGGCTCACGGCATCGCCCGGCTGCTTGCGCCACGCGACCAGGGTCGCGTCGGCGACCGACTCGGGCAGTTGCGGCACGCGGATCTCGACTCTCATTAACTGTTCCTTTGCTTGGCGGCCGGCTGCGGACTCGGGAGCGGAGCGCTGTGCGCGCCCGGGCGCGCCGCGGGCTCGGCGGTGGCGCCCGCGAGCGCAGTGTGCACCAGCTGACGCTGCTCGGCCTGATGGATGCGCGCCAGCCCGGTGGCCGGCGCCGCGGCCGGCGCGCGCCCGGCGTAGTACACCGGGCGCGCCTCGCCCGAGAGCTCCTGCAGGCGATGGCGGATCTGGAACCAGGCGCCCTGATTCTGCGGCTCCTCCTGGCACCAGACCAGCTCGCGCGCGTTGGGGTAGCGCGCCAGCACGGTGGAATACTCCAGCGCCGGGAACGGATAGAGCTGCTCGACGCGCACGATCGCCACGTGCTTGAGCTGCTCGGCGCGGCGCGCCTGGAGCAGATCGAAGTACACCTTGCCGCTGCACAGCACGACCCGCTTCACGCCGGCGGCGGGCAGCGGGTCGAGTTCGTCGATCAGGGTGGCAAAGCCGCCGTCCGTCAGCTCGCTGAGCGAGGAGACCGACAGCTCGTGGCGCAGCAGGCTCTTCGGGGTCATGACGATCAGCGGCTTGCGCAGCGCGCGCAGCATCTGCCGGCGCAGCATGTGAAACATCTGCGCGGGCGTCGAGGGCACGCACACCTGCATGTTGTTCTCGGCGCACAGCTGCAGGAAGCGCTCCAGGCGCGCCGAGGAATGCTCCGGGCCCTGGCCCTCGTAGCCGTGCGGCAGGAACAGCGTCAGGCCGCACAGCCGTCCCCACTTCGCCTCGCCGGAACTGATGAACTGGTCGATGAGCACCTGCGCGCCGTTGACGAAATCGCCGAACTGGGCCTCCCAGATCACCAGGCAGTCCGGGCTGGTGCTCGAGTAGCCGTACTCAAAGCCGAGCACCGCCTCCTCCGACAGGAGCGAGTCGATGATCGCAAAGCGCGGCTGCGACTCGCTGATGTGCTGCAGCGGTACGTAGCAGCCGGTCGCTGTTCTGATCGTGCAGCACGGCGTGGCGGTGAAAGAAGGTGCCGCGCCCGCTGTCCTGGCCGGAAATGCGCACCGCGACGCCCTCTTCCAGGAGCGAGGCGTAGGCCAGGGTCTCCGCGCAGCCCCAGTCCATGCCGAGTTCGCCGGAGAGCATCTTGGCGCGGTTGACCACCACCTGCGCCACGCGCGGGTGCAGCGTGTAGCCTTCCGGATACTGGACGATTCTGCGGCCCAGCACCGCCAGCCGCGCCGCCGGCACGGCGGTGCGGACTATTTCGCTGCGGATCGACGTTCTGGTAGCGCGACCAGTCCACCGTGTACTTGTTGCCGATCATGCCCAGCGACGGGTGCAGCTGGTGGCGGCCGCTGTCGAGCGCCTGGCGGTACTGCTCGACGAGCTGCTCGGCGTCCCCGGCCTGCAGCACCCCGTCGGCCAGGAGCCGTTCGGCATACAGCGCGCGCACCGGGCGCTGCTGGCGGATCGCCTGGTACATCAGCGGCTGGGTGGCGGCCGGCTCGTCGGCCTCGTTGTGGCCGAGGCGCCGGTAGCACACCAGGTCGATGACCACGTCCTTGCGGAAAGTCTGCCGGTAGCGCAGCGCGAAGCGCGCCGCAAAGATCACCGCCTCCGGATCGTCGGCGTTGACGTGCAGGATCGGCGCCTCGATCATCTTGGCGACGTCGCTGCAATAGGCGGTCGAGCGCGCATCGCGCAGCTCGCTGGTCGTGAAGCCCACCTGGTTGTTGATCACCAGATGGATCGAGCCGCCGGTACCGAAGCCGCGGGTCTGCGACATCTGCAGCGTCTCCATGACCACGCCCTGGCCGGCAAAGGCCGCATCGCCGTGCACCAGGATCGGCAGCACCTTCTTGCCGAGCGTGTCGCCGCGCCGTTCCTGGCGCGCGCGCACCGAGCCCTCGGCCACCGGATTGACGATCTCCAGGTGCGAAGGGTTGAAGGCGAGCACGACGTGCACGTTGCCCCCGGGGGTGCGCAGGTCGGCGGAGAATCCCTTGTGGTACTTCACGTCGCCCGAGCCGGCGTCCTGCCGGCTCTGACCCTCGAACTCCGAGAACAGGTCGGCCGGAGACTTGCCCAGCACGTTGACCAGCACGTTCAACCGCCCCCGATGCGCCATGGCGATGATGGCTTCCTCGACGCCGCCGCGGCCGCTCTCCTGCACCAGTTCATCGAGCAGGGGGATCAAGGCTTCGCCCCCTTCGAGCGAGAAGCGCTTCTGGCCGACAAAGCGCGTGTGCAGGTAGCGCTCCAGCCCCTCGGCCGCGGTCAGGTGGCGCAGGAGGCTGCGCCGCTCCTCGGCGCTGAAGCGCTGCTCCATGCGCCCGAGCTGGAACTCGTCCTGCAGCCACAGGCGCTCGTCGGTATCGGACACGTGCGCAAATTCCGCACCGATCGTGCCGCAGTACACCTGCTCGAGCCGCGCCAGGATCTCGCGCAGCGTGGCGCGCTTCGGGATCCACGCGTTGCGGCTCCCGGTGTAGAACTCGGTGTCCAGATCCGCCTCGCCCCAAGCCGACATAGGCCGGATCGAGCACGCGCGGGCGCTCGCGTTGCATCAGGCCGAGAGGATCGATGCGCGCCACCAGGTGACCGCGATTGCTCGTGGTCTGCACCAGCCGCGAGACCGCGCCCTGCTTTTCGCTGCTCCCGCCGGAAGCTCCGGCCGCGGGTGCGGCTGTGGCGGGCGCCGGCCCGGTGCCGCTCTTCAGCGCGTCAAAGAACGCCCGCCAGCGCGGCGCGATGCTGCCCGGCTCGCGCAGATAGTCGGCGTACAGACTCTCGACGTACGGGGCGTTGCCGCCCGACAGCGGCGTGGAAACTTCGGGGTCAGGGGCGGTGGGGTCCATCGGGGAAAGTATGCCGGAATATCGACTGCGGTTACTTGGCAAAAATAGCTGTCTACTCAAAGGGGTAGACGCCAAATCGGCACCGGCGTTCAGTCTAGCGGATGCCCGCCTCCTTGCCCACCGGCCGCGCAACGCCGAAATAAGCCGCGAATCGGCGCTGCTATGATCGGCGCATGATCGGCTTGGGTCTGCTGCTGCTCACATCGTTCACCGCGGTCGGCGGGGACGGGCTGCGGCTTGAATTTGACCAGCACATGCGCAGCCGCGTCGTCGCCTCCCTGGACGGCGACGTGCCGCTGGGCCCCTACACGTACTCGGAGACGCTGCTCACCGGCGGCGGGGAGCTGCGCGATTTTGAGCTGCAGAACCGCGAGGAGGTCCGAGCTCAGCGACGCCCTGGGCACCGGCCATGCGGTCATTCTCACCGGGCAAAGCGGGCCGGTCGCTCAAGCGCGTCGAGGTGGCCTCCTACCCGGCGCATCCGCACTGGCTGTTCCTGCGCGTGCGCTACACCAACACCGGCAGCACGCCGCTCCAGGTGCTGGGCTACAGCAACGAGCGCTATGAGCTGCAACCCGCGCCGGGAAAGCCCGAGCCCGCGTTCTGGTCGTACCAGTCCGCCTCCTACGAGAGCCGGCCGGACTGGGTGCTGCCGCTGCGGCCCGGCTACCAGCGCGGCAATTTCCTCGGCATGAACGACAGCGACTACGGCGGCGGCACGCCGGTGCTCGACGTGTGGCGGCGCGATGTGGGCCTGGCGATCGGCCACGTGGAACTCAGCCCGAAGCTGGTGTCGCTCCCCGTGCACCGGGACGGCCGCGGCAACGCGGAACTCGCGCTCAGCGCGCGTCACACCCTCACGCTCGCGCCCGGCGCGAGCTTCGAGTCGCTGCGCAGTTTTGTGAGCGTGCACCACGGCGATCATTTCGCCACGCTCCGCGACTACGGCACGATCATGCAGGGCCAGGGCCTGAGCATCCCGGCCGCGCCCGCGGACGCGTTCGAACCGATCTGGTGCGCCTGGGGATACGGGCGCGCCTTCACGCCGCAGCAGATCTTCGACAGCCTGCCGGTGGTCAAGCAGCTCGGATTCCGCTGGGCGGTGGTCGATGACGGCTGGCAGGTCGCCCAGGGCGACTGGCGGCCCGATCCCGAGCGAAGTTTCCGGCGGGCGATGCCGACATGAAGGCGATGGTCGATCGCATCCACGCCGCCGGCCTCAAGGCGCAGCTGTGGTGGACACCGCTGGCCGCCGATCCCGGCTCGCGCACCGAGCGCGAGCACCACGACTGGTTGCTGCAGAATGTCGACGGCTCGCCGCAGAAGATCACCTAGTGGGATTCGCTCTAC
This sequence comes from uncultured Gammaproteobacteria bacterium, assembly GCA_963707115.1. Lineage (GTDB taxonomy): Bacteria > Pseudomonadota > Gammaproteobacteria > Steroidobacterales > Steroidobacteraceae > FEN-1191. The sequence goes on along the minus strand of CAVPOP010000005.1, from coordinate 695,115 downwards.
CTGTGCCCGGCCTACCGGCCGGTGCAGGAGGACGCCGCGGCCTTCGTGCGCAAGGCGCTCGGCGAGTGGGGCTTCGACGGGCTGAAGATCGACGGCCAGCATCTGAACGCCGCACCGCCCTGCTTCAACAAGGCCCACGGGCACGCGGCGCCCGAAGAGGCGGCCGAAGGCGTGCCGCTGTTCTTCAAGGCCATCTGGGAAGCGGCGCAGTCGGTCAAGCCGGGCGCGGTGGTGGAGATCTGCCCCTGCGGCACCGGTTATTCCTTCTTCACGATGCCCTATCTGAACATGACGGTCGCCTCCGATCCGGAGAGTTCCTGGCAAGTGCGGCTCAAGGGCAAGACCATCAAGGCGCTGCTGGGAGATCGCACCGCGTACTTCGGCGACCACGTGGAGATGAGCGAAGGCGGCACCGATTTTGCCTCGACCTTCGGCGTCGGCGGCGTGATCGGCACCAATTTCGCCTGGCCCGGTGCCCCGGGCAAGAAGGACCCGAAACTGCTGCTGACCCCGCAGCGCGAAGTGCTGTGGGCCAAGTGGACGCAGTTGTACAACAAGCTGCGGCTGGTCGATGGGGTCTATCTCGGCACCCTGTACGACATCGGCTTCGACAAGCCCGAGACGCACGTGATTGCCAAGGGCGAGGCGCGCTACTACGCGTTCTACGCCAAGCGCTACGACGGGCGCGTGGAGCTGCGCGGGCTACTGCCCAAGCGCTACCGGGTGCGCGACTACGTGCACGAACGCGACCTGGGCGAGGTGCAAGGGCCGCTCGGCGCGCTGCCGGTGCACTTCACCCAGTCATTGCTGATCGAGGCGCTGCCCCAGGAGCCGTAGCGCGTTGTCGCGGTAGATCCGGTGCAGCACCCGCTCGGGCAGGTGCATGCCGTAGCCGCGCCACCATTCCGCTGTCGGCCGGCCAGAACCATTCGTCCTCGGTCTCCAGCTGGCGCACGTGCGCCAGGTACATGGCCGGCGTGGGATCGTTGTCGGTGCCAAACAGGATCCGGTCGGAATACTTGATGAAGAAGCGCCGCGCGCTGAAGGGTTGCCGCGCCAGCTCCCACATGCGCGCCGCGAAGTCCACCTGGACGTTGGGGTACCGGTCGAGCAGCGCGCCGACGCGCGCCAGGTCATTGCTCAGGTTGAAGGCGTGCACGGCCACGAAGCGGGTGCGCGGGTGGCGCGCAATGACCTTATAGAAGCGCGCCTCCATGTCTTCGAACCCGGGCGTGCCCTTGTTGTACAGCGACCAGTTCAGCGAGCGGCGCAGGTCGTTGCGCTCATCGGGCGGCTGGTAAAACGCGGCCGGCTCGGCGATGTGCACGAACACCGGCACGCGCAGCCGTCGCGGCTTCCTCCCAGAGCGGATCGAACACCGGATCGTCGATGTAGTAGGCCTTGTCCCCGACCCGCACCAGCCCGAGGCCCTTGTCGGTGAGCTCGCCGAGGCCCCGCGCCCCGGCCTGCACGTCCGCGCGCAGCCGCTCGCGCAGGAGCCCCGCATAGGCCGGCGTGCCGATGCCGTCGGCGGAAATTCCGGCGAACATCAGAAAACGCTTCGGATAAGCGACCGGCGTAGCGGGCCACCGCCGCCTTGAATTCCGCGCCGGACTTGCCCGTGAATATGAAGCACTGCGCGACGTTGAGTTTTTCCTGCAGCTGCACCCAGGCGGACACCTCCGCGGGCGTGTGGGCGTAGCTGTCGTGGCTGTGCGCATCGATGACCGGATAGCGGAAGCGCGTGAGCGGGGTGTACGGCACCACCAGGGAGGAATGCATGCGCCCGGTGTCAAAGCGGTTATCGGCCGGTACGTCCTCCGGACCGGTCTCGGCCGGTTCCTGGGCCAGCGCACCCGAGCACAGCGCCCATCCCAGCGCGAGCTGCAGGCACAGCAGCGCGCACGGGCGCCGCGCGCGGGCCGACACCGGCCCTGCGTACGCGCCCTGCCGAGCGGCGCGCATCCTCAGCCCGGCGTCTCGCCGCAGGCGGCCGCGTACTGTTGCAGCACCAGCGCCACGTGGTGCAGCGCCAGCTCGCGGGCGCTGGGCGCGAGCGTGCCCTCGCGCACGGCCGCGTACTGCTGCGGCAGGTACTGGCTCAGCAGCGTCAGGGGCGGTGGGTGCTGCTCGAGGTTCGCCAGCAGCCGCGCGAGCGCCTGGTCCACCGAGGGCACCGGCCAGTAGTAACGCACCCGGTCACTCAGGCTGTACTGCTGGTCGAAAACCCGCTGCGCACCGGTGGACAGGTAATACTTTTCCCAGTGGCGCGGGTTGGCCGCCATGGCCGCGAGCACCGTCTCGCGCAGTGCCGAGCCGCGCTCGGGCGGGAGCCACTCGCGTTCCACCTGGGCGAGCGCCCACAGCGCCTCGCGCAATGCGAAGGTCAGCGCCGGACCCACCTTGAGCAGCGCAAACTGATGGCGCACCAGAGCGCGCAGATTCGCCGGCGTCTGGTAGTCGGTGGAATGCGCCTCGTAGACCAGGTGCGGGTGGCCCGCGATCACCGCCGCGAGCGGGCCGATGCGCTCGGGACGGAAATCGATCACCTTGTGATGATCGAATTCGACTCCGGGCTGCACCACGAGGCCGATGACGCGCGGCCAGACCCGATCGAGCTTCGCGAGCGCGAACGCGTCGAGATGCGCGTCGATTGTCGCGGCCGCGGCCGCCGGCTCGGTCGGGTGCAGCTCGCTCAGCGGCTCGTGGGCGCCGCCGGGCACCGGCACTTCGGTGCCGACGACATACACCGGCGCCTCCCCGCCCACGCGCGCCCAGGTGCGCTCGGCCACCTGACACAGTCGGGCCACGCGCGCGGCCACGATCGCATCGCCCAGGGGAACCGGATCGTCGGCGCAGGCCATCGAACAATCCAGATGGATCTTGCGAAATCCCGCGGCCACGTAGTCCTCGATCAGCCGCTCGGAGCGCAGCAGCGCCTGCTCGGCGGCCAGCTGCTGCCAGCAGTTGGGGCCGAGGTGGTCCCCGCCCAGCAACACGCGCTCCTGGGGGAGGCCCACGCGGGTGGCGATCGAGCGCACGAATTGCGCGAAGTCCGCCGGCCGCATGCCGGTGTAGCCGCCCTCCTGGTTGACCTGGTTGGAGGTGGCCTCGATCAGGGCGTAGCCCGCATGGCGCCTGGCCAGCCGCAGCGCCGCCTCGAGCACCAGCGGATGCGCCGAGCACACCGAGTAGCAGCCCACGGCCTCGCCCGCCTTGGCGCGCGCGATCAACTCGAGCAGCGGCTTCACGCGATGAGCACCTCGACGCCGGTGCGCGCCAGCTCGGCGCGCGTGGCCTCGCCGATGCCCTCATCGGTCACCAGCTTGGTGATGCCGCGCGGCTCGAGGATCTTGTGCAGGCAGATGCGTCCGAACTTGGAGGAATCGGCGACCACGATGATTTCGCGCGCCGCGCGGCACATCAGCCGGTTGAGCAGCGCCTCGGGCTCAAAGTGGGTCGTGATGCCCTGCTGCGTGTCAAAACCGTCCGCCGCCAGGAACAGCTTGTCCACGTGCAGGCCCTCGAGCGCGCGTTCGGTCTGCGTGCCGTAGAAGGACAGGTTCTTGCGGCGCAGCGTACCGCCGAGGAACACCAGCTGCACCGATTCGCGCGCCGCCAGCTCGTTCATGATGCCCACGTCGTTGGTCACCACCACCAGCGGCTGGGCGGGATGCAGGTGGCGCGCGACCTGCAGCGTGGTGGTGCCCGAGTCCAGCAGGATCGACTCGCCCCAGCCGAGGAGCCCGGCGGCCGCTTTTCCGATGCGCGCCTTCTCCTCGGCGTAGCGACGTTTGCGCACGTCGATCGTCTCCTCGGTCGGCGAGAGCGCGCCCAGCCGCAGCAGCGCCCCGCCGGACGAGCGGGTGCAGATCCCCTTGGAATCGAGGAAGTTCAGGTCCTTGCGCACGGTCTGCGTCGAGACGCCGAACTGCTCGGCGAGCGCCGGGATCTGCACGCTGTTCTGCTCGCGCAGCAGCGCCACGATGCGCTCGCGCCGGCTGCTGGTGTCGCGACGCACGATCACCATCGGCGTTCCCTACTATCCCCGGAGCCTTGCGAAGGGGCGGACCGGCAGAGCCTCAAATAGTGAAACATATGTAAGTTTCATTAAAGATCATTTTGCAACGCTGTCCCACTGTAGTCCCAGGCCCTTCAGAATTCAATGCAGATTATTGCTAATTATACTTCTTGAACGCTCACTGTCTTTCGTTTACCTTGCCGTTCAGAGGCCTTCCAGAGTGGCGCAGCCACCGTAAATCGAGGGCAAAAGGGGAACAGCGATGCGAAATTCACACGCGCCGAACCGCCTGTTTCTGGTCGCCGCGATGGCGGCATGGATCGCCGTGCCGGTCCACGCACAAACCACCCCGCCTCCGCCCACGGCGGCCGCCAGCCCGCCCCAGGCCGTGTCGACGGAGCTGGAGGAAATCGTTGTTACGGGCCTCAGGGCCAGCCTCGAGAAATCGCTCGACATCAAGAAGAACGCTGCGGTGGTGCTCGATTCCATCAACGCGACTGAACTCGGCCGCTTCCCGGACGCGGACGTCGCCGACTCCCTGGCGCACCTGCCGGGCATCACGCTCACGCGCACCACCGGAGGCGAGGGCGTGAAGGTCAACGTGCGCGGCCTGGGGCCGCAGTACAACATCGTCTCGCTCAACAACCGCATCCTGGCCACCGACGACGACGCGCGCGATCTGGCCTTCGACGTGCTGCCTTCCGAAGTCATCTCCGGCGCCGACGTGCTCAAGTCGCCGCAGGCCTCGGCGCTGGAGGGCAGCATCGGCGGCACCGTCAACCTGCGCACCGCCAGTCCCTTCGACAACCCCGGCTTCCATGCCGGCGTGCACGCCGAGGGCAACACCAACCAGATGTCGCAGCTCCACGGCAGCAAGTACTCGGCCTTCGTCGAGGACACCACTGCCGACGGGACGCTGGGTTTTCTGATCGGCGCCGTGCACTCGGAAGATCACCTGCGCACCGATTCGCTGAACGCCTACAACCAGGCCGACTACGGCCCGCCCTCCTATCCCTTCGACGGCGGGCCCCCGGCCATACCGCTCGTGGCCATTCCCTGCTGCATCACCTTCGGATCGATCTTCGACAACAAGAAGCGCGACGCCGTCTCGGGGAACCTGCAGTGGCGGCCGAATTCCGCGTTCACGCTGACCGGCGACGTCATCTACACGCGCCTGCGCGATCCGCAGTATGGCTACAACGAGTCCTATTACTTTGACTACACCACCGATGAGAACGGCAACCCGGCGTGGGTCAACCCGACGATCGACAACGGCCTGATCACCGGGACGACGGTCAACGAGTTTCAGCCCGAGATGGTGAACAACACGATCAATCGCAACGTCGACACCTGGCTGTACGGCCTGAATGGCCGCTGGCAGCCCAACTCCAAGCTGACCTTGATCCTCGACGCCTACCGTTCGACCGCCAATCGTCCCGAGGGCGGCACCGATACGTTCGTGACCGCGGGCCTGGTCACGGACCAGCCCTACGCCGTCGACACGCTCATCATGCAGGACCTGCCGCACAGCCTCCCGAGCCTGAACGTGCTGATCCCTCCGAGCCAGCTGGGCCTCACGGCCTGCCCGAGCGGCACCGCCAGCAGCACCAATCCGGGCTCCTGCTCATACACGGCCCTGCAGGACTCGGGCTTCCTCAACGACAACAAATACTGGTCCACGCACTACGTCGGACTGAACGGCTACTCGGTCACCGACCAGATCAACAGCTTTGCCCTCGACGGCATCTACATGCTCGACCAGGGGCCGCTGACGCGCCTGCTGTTCGGACTGGGCGACAGCCGGCGCGAAAAGCAGCGCACCGACAGCAGCAATGACTGGACCAATGGCTCGGGCCAGTACGGGACCCTGTACCAGACCGCCGGGGGCACGATCCAGCCCAACCCGTACTCCTTCGCCTCGCAGGGCTTCAACGTCATTTCGATGACCAATCCGCCCAACTTCATGCACGGCGCGGGCGGTTCATACCCCACCACCCTGCCCAAGCTCGATTCGCAGGCGCTGATGGCGTTCCTCAAGAGCCTCGACGGCAAGCCGAATCCGTTTTACTGCCAGAGCTACCCGGACACCTGCACGGCCCCTTACACGCCGTTTAACTTCGCCGACACCCTGCCCCAGCCCAATCCCTTCAATTCCTACGACGTCACCGAGAAAACGAATTCGATCTACCTCGAACTCGAATTTGCCGGCAGCAACTGGTCGGGGAATGCCGGGGTGAGGGTGGTGCGCACCAAGACCTCGGCCACCTACGCGGAGTCGGTACCGGTATCGCTGTGGACGCCGACCACGGCAGGCGCCACGCAAACCTGGAACGTGCAGTACGCTACTTCGAAGGCCGTCACCACCAACAGCGATTACACGCTGGTGCTCCCCTCGGCCAACCTCAGCTACTGGCTGATGCCCCAACAGCTGCAGCTGCGCGTGGCCGCGGCCGAGACCATGTCGCGCCCGAATCTCAACCAACTGGCGCCCAATGCCACCAACGACGCTATAAACGGCGATCCGTCGCTCTTCTATTCTGGCGCCGTGGGCCTGCGGCCGATCAAGGCCTACCAGGCCGATATTTCGCTGGAGTGGTACTACGCGCCGCACTCGGCGCTCACCGTGGCGTTGTTTGGCAAGCGGTTGCGGGACGATATTTACGACGCGGTCCAGACCAACGTTGATCTGGGCACGATACAATACGTCGGCGGTCCGCCCGGCTCGGGAACGCCCTCGCCCTTCTTGTGGACCATCAGCGCACCGGCGAACGGCGCCAAGAGTGAATTTACCGGCTACGAGCTGAGCTGGCAGCACATGCTGCCCAACGGTTTCGGCGTGTACATGCAGTACACCCACACCACCAGCAAGGGCTACGACCAGTTCGGCGCCTCCACCGGGCCGGTCAACGCCGCGCCGCCGACGACGGCATCGATCAGCCTGATCTACGACAAGGGCCCCTTGAGCGCGGATGTCACCTGGGACCATACCTCGAGCTACACCTTTGCCTGCTCGGAGTGCACGGACATCTCGGGCTGGCCGGCGATCTCCGATTCCTTCGACTGGATGACCGCCAGCGTGCACTTCAAGTTCGGCAAGGGCTTCGAGGTCTACGTGGAAGGCAAGAACCTCACCGATTCCATCGCGCGCACCTACCTCAACGGCAACCCGCTCCTGCCCTGGGCCCCCGGCCAGTCGATCGGCCAGAGCTCGAGCGGCGTGGGCGCGGGCTACAGCGCGTACGGACGCAGCTACGTGGCAGGACTGGCCTTCCGACTCTAGAGACGGGCCAGGCGGATCCACGGCGCAGCGCTGTCGGCTGCCACAATATGGACTGGCGTCCGCGAGCCGACGCCACACGGAGAGACGAGTGAGCGGCAAGCCCTGGCTGATGTACGCACTGCTCACCACGGTATTCTGGGGGGTCTGGGGTGCCTACGCGGGCCTTCCGACCCAGCACGGCTTCCCGGAAACCCTGGTGTACGTGGTATGGGCGCTCACCATGATTCCCCCGGCGCTGTACGCCTGGCATCGCATCGGCTGGAAGTTCCAGGCCGACGGCCGCTCGCTCTACCTCGGGTGCATGATCGGGCTGCTGGGCGCGGGCGGGCAGATGCTGCTGTTCCATGCCGTACACGTGGGACCGACCTACCTGATCTTCCCGATCATCGCGCTCTCGCCGGTGGTGACCATCGCGCTGTCCCTGCTGCTGCTGGGCGAGCGCGTCAGCCGGCTCGGCGCCTTCGGCATCGCCCTCGCGCTGCTGGCGCTGCCCACGTTCGACTATGCGCCCGGCGGGGCCCCCGACACGCACGGGGTCGCCTGGTTCCTGTATGCGCTGATCATCCTGGCGGCCTGGGGTTTGCAGGCCTTTTACATGAAGCTGGCCAACCGCAGCATGAGCGCGGAGCTCATCTTTCTGTACATGACCCTCACCGCCTTGCTGCTGATCCCGCTGGCGCTGTGGATGACCGACTTCAGACAGCCGGTCAACTACGGCTGGAGCGGTCCCGGGCTCGCCGCCATCACGCAGATACTCAATTCCATCGGTGCCCTGACGCTGGTGTTCGCATTCCGTTACGGCAAGGCGATTGTGGTCGCCCCGCTCACCAACGCGGGCGCGCCGCTCATCACCGCCGTCATCTCGCTGGCGCTCCTGGGGCTCGTGCCCCAGCCCCTCAAGCTCGCCGGCATCGTGCTCGCCTGTATCGCCGCCGTGCTGCTGGCGATCGAGCCCGACGAGGCGGCATGACTCCGGTGCCCTACCCCGGACTCAGCGAGGCGTACCTGGTCGCGCACGGCGCCGAGCGGACCGCGCGCGAGATCGCGCTGCAGCCGCAGGCCTGGCAGCAGACCCAGGCGCTGCTGACGGCGGAGCAGGCGCGGATCGAGCGTTTCCTAGCCCCACTCCTGGCGACCGAGGGGCTGCGCGTCATTCTCAGCGGCGCGGGCAGCTCGGCCTACATCGGACAGTGCCTGGCCCCGGTGCTGTTGCGCACGCTCGGCAAGCGGGTCGAGGCGATCGCGACCACGGACCTGGTCAGCGGTCCGCGCGATTACCTGCAGCGCGAGGTACCGACGCTGCTCGTGTCCTTCGCGCGCTCCGGCGCGAGTCCCGAGAGCCTGGCCGCCATCGGGCTGGCCGATCAGTGCCTGCGGCACTGCCGTCATCTGATCATCACCTGCAACGCGGAGGGCGCGCTGTACCGGCGCTCGCTCACCGAGCCCGCGCGCCTGACGGTATTGCTGCCCGAGATCACCCACGACCTGGGCTTTGCGATGACCGCCAGCTTCAGCTCGATGCTGTACGCCGCGCTCGCCATCTTCCGCGGCATCGGACTCTACGCCGGGCGCGTCGAGCCCCTGGCGCACGCGGCCGGGACCCTCATCGAGCGACACCACGCGGCCCTCAAGACCCTCGCCGAGCAGGACTTCCAGCGCGTGGTCTTTCTGGGCAGCCGCGGATTCGCGGGGCTCGCGGCCGAAGCGGCCCTCAAGCTGCTCGAGCTCACCGACGGCGCGGTCGTCAGCGTGGCCGACACGCCGCTGGGTTTCCGGCACGGCCCCAAAACCATCGTCAACCGCGCTACTCTGGTGGTCGTGTTTGTCTCCAACGACCCGCTGGCACGCCAGTATGAGATCGATTTGCTCCGCGAACTCCACGCCGATGGGGCCGCCGGGGGCTTGCTCGCCGTCGCCGCGCAGCCGCCGGCCGCATCGCAGCCCTACGACTGGCTGCTGGTCCCGGAAATGAACGCCGCGGAGGATGCCGACCTGACGCTCCTGTTCGTGATCGTGGCGCAGATGTACGCCCTGCATCGCTCGCTGCACCTGGGCAATACGCCGGACACCCCCTGCGCCTCGGGCCGGGTGAGCCGTATCGTCAAGGGCGTGGCGATCTATCCTCTCTAAGGGGGACTGCGCGATGTACCTGGGCGTGGACGGTGGGGGGACCAAGACGGCCTTCGTGCTGCTCGACCGCCAGGGCACGATCCGCGCGAGCCACCAGGCCGGCAGCGCCTACTACCCGGAAACCGGCATGCAGGCGCTGCGCGCGCTGATCCACGAGGGCGTGCGCGCGGTGCTGCGCACCGCCGGGGTGGCGGTGAGCGAGCTCGAGTACGCCTACTTCGGCCTGCCGGTGCACGGCGAGGATGAGCGCACCGCGGAGCTGGACCGCTTGCCCGAACCGCTCCTGCCGAACGAGCGCTACCACTGCGGGAACGACATGGTCTGTGGCTGGGCGGGATCGCTGGCCTGCGAAGACGGCATCAACGTGGTCGCCGGGACCGGATCGATCTGCTATGGGGAATACGCCGGCCGCAGCGCCCGCTGCGGCGGCTGGGGGGAGCTGTTCAGCGACGAAGGGTCGGCCTACTGGGTCGCGCGCAGCGGCCTGACGCTGTTCTCGCGCATGAGCGACGGTCGCGCCGAGCGCGGGCCGCTGTACGCCCTGGTCCGCGAGCGTCTGGGCGAGCGGCGCGACCTCGAACTGACCGCCTGGGTGCAGGCCGAACTGGACCTCGGGCGCAGCCGCTTTGCGGCGCTGGCCCGGCTCGTGCACCTGGCGGCCGAGCGCGGCGATCCGCAGGCCGCCGGGATTTTTGCCCGCGCCGCGCAGGAACTGGCGGAGCTGGTGGAGGCCACGCGCCGCTCGCTGCAGATCCCGGCCGCGCGGCGCGTGCCGGTGTCCTATTCCGGCGGCGTGTTCGGCATCGGGCCCTTGGTGACCGGGCCGTTCACGCGCGCGCTGCAGGCCGCCGGCCCGCACTACGATCTGGTCGCGCCGCGCTTTGCGCCCGTGATCGGCGCGGCGCTGTACGCCGCCAAGCGCTGCGGCCAGGCCCTGTCGCCCACCGCGCTGGCACGGCTCGCGAGCCAGGCGGCCGCCCGGCCGCAGGCCGAGTGAGCCTGCCGGTCAGCGTCCGTACAGTCCGGTCAGCTCGGCCTTGCCGATCGCGTTGGCGTTGGCGCTGTAGCCGATCAGGGCCGCGCTGGCACCCTCGGGCACGTCGAGCTTTTCGACCTTGAGGGCATACAAGGTGAACCGATAGTGGTGCGGGCCATGCCCCGGTGGCGGACAGGGGCCGCCCCAGCCCACCGTGCCAAAATCGGTCCGGCCCTGCACCGCACCCTTGGGCAGGGCCTTGCCCTCGGCCGTGCCGGCGCCCTGCGCAATCGCCTGCGCGCTGGCCGGAACGTTGTACACGATCCAGTGCCACCAGCCCGCGCCCCCGGTCGGGGCGTCCGGATCGTGCACCAGCAGCGCGTAGCTCTTCGTACCCGCAGGCGCCCCGCTCCAGCTCAAGGCGGGCGACACGTTCTCGCCCTGGCACCCGAAGCCCTGGTACACGAACTTGTTGCCGAGTTCGCCGTTCGCCTTGAAGTCGGTGCTGGTCAGGCGGAAGTCCGCCGCCGCCGCGGCGCCGACGGCCCCTGCGAACACCAGCGCGCACAGAAATATCCTCATGGCCGTCTCCTCACTAGGCTTTAAGTATCCGAGCCGCGCGATCTGCCGCGCCGCGGCCGGAAGATCTTGCGAGTTTTGCCGGCCAGCGACAAGTCGGCGCGCACTGATTCCGGCGGATCGTGCCCCTCAGGGACTCTCGGCCAGGACCGCCTCGAGCGTCGTGACGACGCGCTCGGCGTGCTCGCGCCCAAAGCACAGCGGCGGACGGAGTTTCAGCACGTTGCCGGCCGGTCCTTCGCTGCCGATGAGCACCCCACGCTCGCGCAGGCCGTTGATGAGGAGCCGGGCGTGGGCCGGCGCCGCGGCGCCGTCGGCGCCGAGGACCTCCACGCCCAGCAGCAGGCCGTGGCCACGCACCTCGCCCAGGCAGGCGTGCGCCCGCGCCAGCTCGCCGAGCCGCTCCCGAAAGTACGCGCCGGTCGCCAGCGCATTGGCCATGAGCCGCTCGCGCCTCGAGCACCTCGAGCACCGCCAGCCCGGCGGCCGCCGCCACCGGGTTGCCCCCGAAGGTGGAGAAGAATCCGGTCTGCGCCTGAAAGGCCTCGAGGATGGCGCGGCGGGTAACGACGACGCCGAGCGGGTAGCCGTTGCCCACGGGCTTGCCGAGCGTGACGATGTCCGGCACGTAGCCGCGGCGCGAGAAGCCCCAGAAGTGCGAGCCCGAGCGGCCCAGGCCGTACTGCACCTCATCACCGATGATGAGGCCGCCGGCGGCGTGCACCGCCCGGGCGATCGGCGCCATCCACTCCGGCGGCGGATCGTATATGCCGTTGCTGGTGAGGCCGCTGTCGATCACAAAGGCGGCCAGCCCAAATCGGCGCGCGGCCAGCGCGGCCAGGGCGCGCTCGACTTCGCGGCCCGCCGCGGCCGCGAGTCCGGTGGCGGCCAGCGCGGCCGTCTCCGCGGCGCCGGGCGGGGCCGCGAGCCGTTCCACGTGCGCAGGACTGGTGGGCTGCAGGGCCGGCGAGAGTGCCGTCACGGCCTCGGTGATGCCGTGGTAGGCGTGGGTCATGACCAGCGCGCCGGCACGCCCGGTGTGCGAGCGGGCCATGCGCCAGGCCACGTCGTTGGCCTCGCTCCCCGAGTTGACGAACAGGCAGGTGTCCAGGCCCGGGGGCATCGTGGCCGTGAGGCGCTCGGCGTATTCCAGCACCGTCTCGTCCAGATAGCGCGTGTTGCTGGCGATGCGGCGCGACTGCGCATGGATCGCCCGCACCACCGCCGGGTGCGCGTGGCCGACGTGCGGCACGTTGTTGTACACGTCGAGGAACCGCTCGCCCGCGGCCGTGTACACCCACACGCCCGCTCCGCGCACCAGGTGCAGCGGGCGCGCGTAGAACAGTTCCGCGTGCGCGCCCAGCAGACGCCGCCGGCGCGCGAGCAGTTCCGTTTCGGAGCCGTCGCGCTCGCCGGCCGCCGCGGGCAGCGTCAGCCCGGCGCCGTGCGAGGTGCCGGCGGCGCGGTGCCAGTCGGCGCGGCACTGCTCGCGCCCGCGGCTGGTCAGGGTCTCGAGGCTCTCGGTCGCAAGCGCCACGGAATCGGCCACTTCCTGCGCGCCCGCGGCATCGTGCCGGGTGCGCCAGGCGTGAATCAGCAGGTTGGTGGCCAGCCGTGCCGTGACCAGCTCGTAGAGCAGCTCGACGTCCGCGGCCAGCAACGGCTGCACCGTGGTGTAGCCGGCGAGGATCTCGGCGATCAGCTCGCGCCCGGCGACGCCCTCGGCCAGGAACTCCGCCATCGCCACCGCCGGCTCCAGCACCAGCGGCGCGTGGATCATGTCGCCGAAGTCCAGGATCCCCACGCACTCATCGCCGGTGCCATTGAGCAGGAGGTTGCGCGGGTGGCAATCGCCGTGGATGGCCTGCGCGCGCAGCGCGCGCAGCGCGCCGAGCCGCGCCGTGAGGCCCTCGAGGGCGAGGCGCACCAGGCGCCGGCTGCTGCCCGAGTCCAGGTAATCGGCGTACCGGAGCAGGGCTGGTGCTTCGCGCACGTCCCAGACGATCCGTTGCCCGAGGGCGGTATGGAAAAAACCCGCGAGCGCCCCATCCAGCCGCCCCAGGGCCTGGCCGATGGCATCCAGCGAGCGGGCCTCGGCGGGCCGGTGCGCGGCGAGCTCGCCCGGCATGAACGGGACCACGCGCACGTAATGGGAGACGCCCGCGATCAGGCCGCGGGCCAGGGCCCGCCCGTCGCGGGCCTCGATGAGGCGCGGAACCGGGAGGCCAGGGGCCGTGTCGGCCAGGTGGCGCAGCACGGCGCTCTGGCAGTCCAGGGTGGCCGTGTCGGCCGCGGGGTCCACCACCTTGAGCACGAATTCCCGCCCGTCGGCGGCGCGCAGCCGGAAGTTACGGTCGCGCTCACCGGGGAGCGGCAGCGCACGCGCCTCGATCCCGTAATGCTCGCGCGCCAGCCGTTCCGCGTCCGCGGCGCTGAGCTGCGGCGGCGCCGTCTTCAGCGCGATCAGGCCCTCGATGCCCACCACCCTACACCCCCCACCCGGCCGTCTTTCCCGGGCCCGCGCCGTGCGGGCCGGCACCATGATACATGCGCGCACCGGCGCTCACGGGCGCAGGCGCACGGGGCCGTGAGCGGTCTGGGGGAGGAAGCCGGCCGTCCGCGGCTAGGCGACGCCGGAGATTTCCTTGAGAGCCGCGTAGCGGCCCGAGGGCGAGAGGCCTTCCTGTCCGGCCTGCGCGGTCCACAGCTCGTTGCGGCGCGCGACGAATTCGCTGCCGTACAGGTTCTGCAGCGAGCCGGCCTTGGCGAACAGGAAGCCCTGTCCGGCGACGCAGCCTAGGCCCACCAGCGCGTCCACCTGCGCCTCGATTTCGATGCCCTCGGCCACGGTGTCGAGGCCCAGGGTTTCGCTGAGCGTGATGACCGCGCGCGCCAGCTCCGAGCCGGTCGAGGTGTTGGCGAGGCGGCTGACGAAGGAGCGATCGATCTTGAGGATGTCGATCGGAAAGCGGTGCAGGTACGAGAGCGAGGAATAGCCGGTGCCAAAATCGTCGATCGCCAGGCGCACGCCCAGCGCCTTGAGCTGCACCAGCCGCGCCAGGTTGGCCTCGGTGTTGTGCATGATGGTGCTCTCGGTCAGCTCGATCACGAGATTCCCGGCCTCGAGCCCCGACTCCTCCAGCGCCTGCGCCACATCCTGCGCCAGGTCGCCTTGCTCGAGGTGGCGGGCGGAAATGTTGACGGCGACGCGCAGCCCCGCGCCCCCCGCGATGGTGCCGCGCCAGGCACGCACCTCGCTGCACGCCCGCCCCATCACCCAGCGGCCCAGTTTGACGATCTGGCCGCATTCCTCGGCAATCTGGATGAAGCGGTCCGGCATCAGCACGCCCAGTTCCGGGTGTCGCCAGCGCACCAGCGCCTCCACACCCAGCAGGCTCCGGCTTCCCAGGTCGATGATCGGCTGATACTCGACGAAGAATTCCTCGTTGGCCACCGCACGCGGGATGTCGGCCACCAGGCGCATGCGCTCCTGCAGCATCTCCTGCATGGGCGGCTGAAACGCCACGAAGCGGTTCTTGCCGGCCGCCTTGGCGTAGTACATGGCGATGTCGGCCTTGCTCAGGAGCGATTCGGCGCCGGTCTCGAGGTTCGAGAAGGCCACGCCGATGCTCGCCGAGACGCGCGCTTCCGAGGCGCCGATGGCAAAGGGCTGGTCCAGCACCTCGATCAGCGCCGCGGCCAGGCCTTCGACCTCGCCGTTCGCGGTCACGCCCTCGAGCAGGATGGCAAACTCGTCGCCGCCGAGGCGCGCCACCGTGTCCGAGAAACGCGTGGACTGGACCAGGCGCTGCGCCACGGCCTGCAGCAGCCGGTCGCCGGCGTCATGACCCAGGGAGTCGTTGACGCTCTTGAAATTGTCGAGGTCCAGGAACATCACCGCCACCTGGCTCTGGCCGCGCTGCACGAGCGTCAGGGCATGCTGGACGCGGTCGCGAAACAGGCTGCGATTGGCCAGCAAGGTCAGCGGATCGTGGAAGGCGAGCTGGCGCAGCTGCTCCTCGAGGCGCTTGCGTTCGGTGATGTCGCGGAAGTTGAGCGCCAGTCCCTGCACGGCCGGATCGTTGGTGAGGTTGCTCCCGACGATCTCGAGCACCGCGCGATCGCTGCCGCGCTCGATGGCCACCTCGACGGGGCCGACCGGCTCGCCGCCCGAGGCCGCCACTTCGACCAGAAACGCCCGCAAGCGCTCGCCATCATCGCCGCCCCACACGTCCAGCAGGCTCTTGTCGACGAGATCCTCGGGGTGCAGGCCCAGCGTGCGCTCCACCGCTGGCGAGACAAACATGAGCGATCCGTCCACGGCAACAGTCATGATGACGTCCGAGGCATTCCTGATCAGCGACGCATAGCGTTCCTCGACCATGCGGGCGGCACGTCGCTCACGGATCAGGGCATCCTCGCGCAGCACCAGCGACTGGCGCACCATCACCAGCAGGCCGATCCCGAACACGATGATGGTCATCAGTGTGGCCGGATTGGCGAGGTCGCCGTGCGTCATGGACACCAGCACCAGCAGCGCCGTGAGCATCGCCGCGTAGGGAATCGATTGGGCCAGCGACTTGGGCACGTTCCAGCCCACGCCGGTCGCGCTCACCCGCATCTGCTCGCGGCCCGCCAGGGCCATCGGCAGGTAGCAGGCGACGTACAGCACGTCCTGCAGATCGCCGGACAGGTAGTGACCGGTGATCTTGGCGACCGACCACATGACGTCGCCGAGCAACATGGTGGTAAAGCCCACCGAAAGCAGGAGCGGCACGCTGCGGCCGCTCTGATTGGCGGCGCCGGCCAGCAGCAGCATGCCCAGTGACAGCACCAGGATGCAGTTCAGCGCGATGTAGGCCTGGCTCAGCGTGTTCTTGAGCACGTCGACTTCCATGCTCGCCTCGGCCGGCCGAATGATCAGGAACCAGAAGAAGGCGCCGAATCCGGCCACCAGTATCACCGCATCGAGCAGGAACTGGCTCCAGCGCACGCGCACGGCGGCGGCACGGATCATGAAGCCCACCGCGACCATGAAGAATGGGTAGAAGGCGAGAAAGAACACATCCGCCGGGCCCGGAAACGGATCGCGGTCGTGCATCCAGGAATACACGCCGATAGCGGTGCCGCAGTAATACAGGGCCAGCGCCACCGACAGGCACGTCCAGGCCGTGCGCACCGTGCCGCGCGGCATCCGCCAGGTCGTCACCGCGGTGACGATGACCGCGATCAGGCAGGAGGGGGAATCGCCCAGCAGGCCGACGTAATGGCGGACCTGCTCACCCCCGAATCCGGTCAGCATCAGCACCGCGCAGACGACGACATAGACCGCCAGCGCTATGCAGACCTTGTCGATCCAGCGCGGCGGTCCGGCGCCGTTTTGGTCTCGCGAGGATGCTGGGATTAAGGCCAACTCAGCCACCCGAAAGTGATTCGTACACCTGGCACACCATTAGGTCAGGGATGCGTTTATCGCCACGTTACAGAATGCGTCGGGCGCCGACACCGGGCAAGGCAGTCGCTCGCGGGATGGGATATAGGTCTCGTTTGCGCTCGCGGTCGAATTTATGGGCTGCGCACTGGGTCGCAATCCGCTCGAACCCCGGCGTCTGAGCCCGCCATTGTCCCTCGTCCAGCCGCCCGGTCACGCCGTGGATCACGGTCGTTGCCGATCGCCGTAGCACCCGGGCCCTTCGGCCGGCCCACGGCGAAGAGCGCGCCGAATCAGGCGCAGTCGGCGATGTCGTCGCTCGCGAGCTGCTCGGCAAACAGGGCATCGTCGGCGGCGATCTGCCGCCCCATCATCATGATCTGTTCCCACTGTTCCGCGTTGAGGCGCTCGGGGTGGCGCGCGAGGTCGCGGGCCACTTCCTTGAAGGCGCGCAAATTGGTCGCCGCCGCCGTGTACAGAGTTTCCAGGAGCTTCATGCGCAGATCGTTGCGGGTCGGATCGCGCTGGATGGCGGCCATGAGTGTATCCACGACGTTCTTGCGTCGTTCGACCAGCACCGGGCGATCTTTCAGGGTGCCGGGCATTTCCACGTGCTGGGCGTGGCCGTCCAGGTCGGAGAGGTTGTAGTCCAGAGCGGTACTGGTGGCATCCGTGGGCGGTGGCTGCAGGTTCTCCAGGACGATCGTGTCCGCCTCCTCGCCGTCCGCCAGACCGCGCTCCTCGACCGTATCGACGTCAATATCCATCACCTGAGTCAATTCCACCGTGACCCCGCCGTCGGCAGCATCACTTCCTACGGCCGCATCGGGCTCGGCCGCACTGCCCGCCGCGACCGGTTCTGGCGCCGACTCCTCGACCGAATAGGCGGCAGCGGCCTCATCAATTTCGGCTGACGCGCTCACTGAGACCGGATCCATAAGCGGGGCTTCCACCGTCGGCTCCGCCGCGCGGACCGGCGGGCGGGATCGCGAGCGGCCCGACAGGAAGCGCCAGAGGGCATAAGCCAGGCCGCCGAGCAGCAGCGCAAGCGCGCCCAGCATCGTGCTCCAGGAAGCTCTCGACTCGGCCGGCTGGCCCGGACCCGCCAAGGGATTGCCATGGACTTCCGGAGGCTGCGCCGCGCGCCGCTCCGCGTCTGCGAGTCGCGCGGTCGCCGTGGCCAGTTGCCGGCTCGCATCGCCCAGCGTCTGCTGGAGAAACTGCACCTGCCCTTCCAGTACATTCACCTTTGACAAGACCGCCGACACATCGCGGTTCGGGAGCGCAGGCTTGCCCTCGGCCGGCTCGGGTCGGGCCAGCGCGATTGGCGCGGCCGTTGGCCGGTAGGTCGGGCGGGCTCCGCGCCGCCAGGCCGTCGTCTGCGCGCGAATTTCCCGCTCCACATCGGCGTTGTCGAAGACCTGGACCTCGGTGGCTGGGGGAATCCACAGCAGCGCGCCCTGGTGCAGGAGGTTGATGTTGCCCGCGAAGGCATCGCGGTTGGACTGATAGATTGCCAACATGAGGCGCTGCTGTTCGGCTTCAGAACGCGCGCCGGCCTGGCGGGCAATGCCGCGCAGGGTGTCGTTAGCCGCGACGCGATACTGCATTTCGCTCGTGGCCGCCACGGGATCGGCGGCGAACGCCACCTGAGGCTCCGGAATACTGATGGTGGTGGGCAGCCACACGATACTTGAGGTTTCCGCCGCGGCCTGGACCGGCGGTGGCGCCGCCTCGCTCGAATCCGCCGCTATGCTGGTGGACACCGCCGGCGTGACGCCCGGCGGGTCGAGCAGCAAGGAGTAATCGCGCACCAGCTCCTGCTTTCCCGAGCGCAGATCAATCAGCAATTCCACCAGCGGTTCAGTGAACGCCTCGGTCGATCGAATATTGAGCACCGGCTTGCCGGTCGCGTCGCTCCCGACCGAAAAGCTCGCCGAGGACAGAAACGTCGGGCGCTCGGCGCCATAGCGCTGGAACAGCTCCGGCCCGGCCACCGAGGCGCTGATGGCCTTGAGCTCATCGGGCGTGGCACCAATGATGTCAATCTGCGCCGACAGCGGTTGGTTGAGCCTGGACTCGACCCGGATGTTGCCGAGCCCGAGCGCGTGCGACATCTCGGGCAGTGACAAGGCCAAAATCAGCAATCGTGGGTAGGATCCGAGTTGCATCGTGCGCTCCGCAGGGACCGTGGCTATGGCGTGCGCGTCGGCTGGGCACGAGACCGCCGCGCCCTGCACTGTCAACCAACGCTCCAGTCAATCCATGCCGATGCTATGCGACAAAATTCGGCGCCGGTTAGCCGCCGAGTGCAGGACTTCGACGCAGTTCACATAGATTGTTCGTCCGGCGCGGCCGGGCCGCGGCTCTTGGCAGCGCCGGGATCGGCCACGCACCGCCCTGCGTGCGCCGCGCCGGCGGGCGGCCGCCGGTCGGCGGCCGCTACAAGAGTGCTGCCCGCGCTGTGGACCTGGCTCGGTGGGAAGCGCCTAGCTCCGGCATTTATCCAGGATGTGGCGCTTCAACTGGTCGGCATCCGCGATCTCGGCGAAGAACCCCTCGAGATAGGCGCTGGCCGACTTCTTGCTGTGCTCGCCGAGGTTAGGCGTGCTGTCCAGGGAGGCGAGCAGCTCGGAGCGCTTGGCCAGCATGGCGTGCGCCGCTTCGATCACCTGGTCGTTGAATTGGCATAGACCACGATAATTGCGCACGCGCACGGTGGGGATCGGTACCCCTACGGGCGGCAGCGCGTAGGGCACGTTGACGAATCCGGACGAATCGAAGTCATACGCTACCGGGATGAGATCGTGCGGACTCGCCGGCCGAGGCACCGAGCAGCTTGATGTTGTGGCAGCAAATCCGGCCAGCGACAGGCAGCCGGTCCGACCAATCCTGATTCCCGATCAGGTATTGGAACAGATCGGATCTTGCGACCGCGCTGGCGTTGAGCTGCGCGCGTTCGATCTTGTCGGTCTTGACCTCCTTGAGCCCGTTGCGCGCGCCGAGCTCGCCGACATCCTCGATGAGAAACCCCAGGCGGTGAATCCGCACCCAGCTGCCTCGCGCCTCAGCGTATTCGACGTCCACCAGCCGCACGCGAAAGCTCACCGGTGTCAGCACATTGAGCAGCTTGTAGGCGGCGTACTCCAGCAGGTTGTAGCTCTGGAAGTCGCCGGTGCTGCGGCAATGCGTGGCGAGCTTCAGGGACTTCTGGCCACGAAACACCGAAGCGTCGCCGGGCCTGTCCTTGAATTCGATCCGCAGCGGCGGGAAGTCGCAGGCGCTGGGATTGCGCCGCGAAATGCCGCGCGCGCTCAAGAATATCGGGTAGGCCTCGGCGTTCGGCTCCAGCAGCCTCAAGTTAGCGTCGTAGGGCTTGGTCGAGTCCGGTGCGGCGTGGATCAGCTCGTCAAACGGAGCCTCGATACGCAGCTTGAGGACGGCCTCGGAGGCAAACAAGGGCTTGTCGGACGCCGGCACCGCCAGGGTGGCGTGGCATAGGGTCAGGATCAGCGTAATGATCCAGACCTGTAAGCGTGGCTCCACGGGCCAGCGGCAGTAATCCGTCGCGTTCATCGACTAAAACTCATGCGCCGGTTTCCGTAATACAGTGTGGCGAGCCGCCCTAGGACCGCGAGAGTCAAGTCAATGTACTAAGACGACCGTCGATCGGCACGCCGCAAGTGTACTTGGAACCGGGCTAGCGCAGCGAGACCGCCGAAGTCGCGCCCAAAGCAATTCCATGCACCGGGCGCCCACCGGCGGGTTGCCAATCCACCCTGACGATGCGCACCCCTGCCGAGCTTCTGGGCCACTGCTGGGCCAGGAAGGCGTCAGCGCAGCCGGTGGTGGCTTTTTGATCCAAGGCGAACCCGGCTGGTGCCGGGCTCGGCTAAACCAGGATCAAGTCTGCTGCAGGTGCCCTCGGCGCAGCTAACGGGGTCATTGCAGTCAGAGCGCAGGTGACTGTGAGTCCGATGCCATCCTCCTGGATGAATTGTGGCCGCGGTTCCTGCCCCGTGGTGCCTTGTAGTCTGCTGGCATCAGCCGTTTTCACTTCGCGGCCACCTGCGACACATCGATGCCGTGCGCTGCGGCTTGCCCGAGCGTATGCGTCTCCAGATACGCCTGCACAACCAGCGGCACGTGGGCCGAACGGACCGCCTCGCCCAGCGCCTTCTCAGAGCACGCTTCCGGGTTGGGAAGGTCCTGCAAGCCGATGCGCTTGGTGCGGGTGCAGACGAACCACGCGGCGCTTTTCAGGCGAAGATAGAACTCGCGCGCTCCGGCGGACGTATTGAGATCGAGTCCATGGCTACTTACCGGATAGGCCACTGTCACGTCATGACCCTGCGCCACAACGTCCCCCGCCCAGAGCGTACAGGCGACGATGGCGGCGCCAAATGCGGACCAGGCATTCGCAAAAGCCCTTTTGGTGTACACGTGAATCTCCTATGAATTGGTTAAAATGGCTCGGTACATTGACAACGAGTGCGCCTAGTGCAATTTCGCCACCTCTAAGTTGGGATGACGCCTTCCTGATCCATCGGAAGGCGATGCGGCGCCGCGTTTTGGAATTTTTTGGTTGCTTTTTCGAAGCCCGGGACTCGTATACAAGATGAGAAGGCAATGCGCGCGTCACTATGACTGCCGATGAGCCCAAATCATCGCTGGTCGGGCGGCTGTTCGGGGAACACCGGGCGGCTTTGCAATCGTTCTTCCTGCGGCGCATCCGCACCAAAGCCGACGCAGCGGACCTGGCGCAGGAGGTGTACGTGCGAATGCTGCGGATCCGCGATCTGGAGGCGATCCGCAACCCGGTGGCGTACCTCTACACCGTTGCCAACAATCTGGTGAAGGAACACGCTTTACTTGACCGTCGGCAGGCGAGCGGTGTCGATATCGACGAGGTTTCACTGCAGGAGGAGCTCGGAACGCTGCCAGCGCACGATTCCGAACTCGATGCGACGCAGCGAGCCGCACGTCTCCGCGCCGTCCTGAGTCAGCTGCGCCCGAAGTGTCGTGCCGCAGTGGAGTTGCGCTTCATGCAGGGACTCGGCTATCGCGAAATCGCCTTGCACCTCGGGGTGTCCCGGCAGATGGCCGAGAAGTATGTGGCGCAGGCGCTCGGTCACTGTCGACGCCGCATGGCAAGGTGGGGTTGAAAGCATGAACTCCGACGAGGAAAGGATTCGCACCGCAATCGCCGAACAGGCCGGAAAGTGGTTCGTGGCGAATGATGCGGGACCGCTGAACGCGCAAGACGCCGCGGCGTTGGCTTCGTGGCTCCAAACGTCGCCAGTCCACGTCGAGGAATTCCTCGGCGTGTCGGCGATCGCGCGCGATTTCAAGCAGGCGCGCACCGATCCTGAATACTCCCTGGAAGCGATTCTCGCGCGAGCAAAGGTCAAGGAAGACACTGCGATCAAGTCTCTTTGGTCGCGTATTGTCAGTACTGTCCGGTTCCAGACGTCACGTCCCTGGTCCCGGGCAGCCGTGACGATGGCTGGGTTCCTTGTGTTGACTGTTGGCGTAATGCTGATGTGGAACTTCAGCCGCATCCAGCGGCCGTCGGCGTCCGATGACGTCGCGGTACTTCACTTCCAGACGCGGCACGGCGCGCAGCTGACACAGCGCTTGGCAGATAATTCCGTTCTGCACCTAAATACCGACAGTGCGGTCAGCGTCAGTTACAGCAGAAATGAACGGCTTGTCATTCTCAGATCCGGGCAGGCGGAATTTGAAGTCGCCCACGAAGCGCAACGCGCATTCCGTGTGCGCGCAGGGCCGGCTGAAGTCACCGACCTTGGCACTAAATTCGATGTGCACCTGGAGCAGGGCTCTACGGTGGTCACCGTGGTCGAGGGTCGGGTGGCCGTCGAACCCATGAAATTGGGCCAGAATCGCTCGCCACAATCTATTGAAATCAACACCAATGAGCAAATCCGCGTGGCCGAGGGACAGTGGCCGGCCACACCCGTGACGGTCGATGCGGCACGCACCACGGCTTGGCTGCATCAACAGATTGTCTTTGACCACGAGCCGCTGGAGCGGGTCGCGGCGGAATACAATCGTTATACAGCCAAGCCGATCGAAATCGCCACTCCCGCCCTGCGGAGCTTGAAGATCAGCGGAGTCTTCGCCACCGATGACCCTGACGCATTCCTTGCCTTCCTGCGCAGCCTCAAGGGTGTGCGGGTCGAGGTGACCGAGACGAGCATTCGCGTGTCAAAGGGGTAGGTTAACTGTGCCGCGCGGCTAACTTTGCCGCCGGGCGCTATGATTTAGGTCAGTGCGCGCCAAAAAAGCCTGAAAGGTGAGCGTATGGGGAGTCAATCGCGCCGCCCATCCGAGGGAATCGCAACTGTGGTGCTTGGGATTCTGCGCGCGGCGTCGATTTGTACGTCCGCGGCGATCCTAGATGCTCCGCGGGCATTGGCCGGGGCTCCTGAGTCCACGGTGCTGACCGCCGACATTCCCGCCGAACCTCTGGCGCAGGCACTCGAAGCCTTCGCGCGCCAGACAGGTCTGCAACTCGTCTACGTTTCCGAGGTTGTGCGCGAGCAGAAATCCCGCGCCGTGCCTGCCGGTCTGGGTGCCCCAGTTGCGCTTTCGCGAATGCTCGCGGGGACTGGACTCAGGTTTGATTACCTTACGCCGCGCAGCATCCGCATCAGCGACGCGGTCACAGCACCACCGCCCGCGATGGCCAACAGCCCTGCCGACGACGCACTGCAGGAAGTGATTGTCACCGCAACGCGCCGCGAGGAGAAGCTTCAGAATGTACCCATCACGATCCAGGTATTGAGCGGTGAGCAATTGACGGAACTCAACATCAATACTTTCAACGATGTGATGAAGTACACCGCAAACGTCACTTACAGTGGCAATGGCCCGGGGACAGGCAATATCTTCATCCGCGGTCTGGGTTCTCCAGGCACCGGCAACCAGTCGCAATCGACCATAGCGCCCTTCCCCAACGTGGCCCTGTACCTGGATGAGCAGTCGATGCAGTTCCCGGCGCGCAACAATGACGTCTACGTGGTCGATTTGGAGCGCATCGAAGTACTCGAGGGGCCACAAGGTACGCTGTTTGGCGGCGGCGCCCAGGCCGGCGTGATCCGCTACATCACCAACAAGCCCAGGATGGATGCCATAAAGACCGAGGTCAATGCCGGCTACGGCGTGACGGCAGGCGGTGCCCCCAACTACCTTGCCAATGCGACGCTCAACCTGCCGTTGATCGCCGACAAGTTCGCCGTGCGTGCGGTCGGTTTCGTGGACCGTCGAGGCGGCTACATCGACAACGTGCCGGGGACGATCTCCTTCAATTTCCCCTCGACCCTCTCCGATCCAAGCGTACGGCAGATCAGTCCCGTGGCCAACAACACCGATCTGGTAGGGCCCAACACCAATCCTGTGACCTACGGCGGATTCCGGCTCTCCGGCCTTTATGATTTCACCGACGGCTGGGACTTGCTGATCCAGCAGAGTTACCAGCAGATGGACGAGGAGGGTTATTTCTACGCTTATCCTTTCGACCCGAATGGCAATGCGCTCAAGACCGACCAGATCACCGCCTTTATGCCGGCGTACACCAAGGATCGCTATGAGAGCACGGCCTGGACCCTCAATGGCAGATTTGGCGACCTGAGGGCCATCTACGCCGGCAGCTACATGCACCGACATGTTGATGCACAGCAGGACTATTCCAACTACCTACGAAATTCAGCCGGCCCGTACTACGACTGCATCGGAGCGGGCGCGAGCTACTTCAATCAGTACTTTTCCACGCAGCTGGCGGCCAAACCGCTGCAGTGCTATGCGCCGGTAGGCGCCTGGCACGACATCGTGGAAAACAATCACCAGAGCCACGAGCTCCGCCTCAGCACGCCCGAGCAGTCCCGTGTGCGCGGCCTCTTTGGTGTTTACTGGGAGAAGTACGTTGTCAACGACGATATGGACTTCAATTATCTAGGCATACCACAGTGCTCTGCGGCCAACCTGGCGATAGCGCTCGCCGGCGGAGCGGCCTGCCTGTCGGCCCTCGGGCCGCTTCCCGGCACCCACGCGAGCAACCCGGGCCTGCGCGAAAACTTGAACAATGCCTTCGGCGATGACATACAGCGCGGTTACAAGCAATTCGCGTTTTTTGCGTCCGTCGATCTCGACATCATTCCGAAGGTACTGACGCTGACCGCGGGTACTCGCCACTATCAGTATGATGAGTTCGAGGAGGGCTCGGTGTGGGACACCGTTACCACTAATACGCTTATCCTCAATCACTCCAATGGAGCCTGCACGGCCGTCGGCGGGTGCGGTTTTCCGATTTACCTGTCCAAGAGCGAGAGCGGGTATCGAAGCCGCGCCAATCTGACCTGGCACATTACTCCGGACATCATGACTTATTACACTTTCTCCCAGGGCTTCCGGCCCGGTGGCTTCAATAGAACCGAATCGCTTCCAGGTCATGCGCCTGTACTGGTGGGGGTCGCCTACTACTGCGGGACCCAGGACGCGATCGATTCGGTCGATCCAAGGTGTCGGCCCGGAGGCAGCCTCTACGATCCCCACACTGGGGCGGCTACGGCGCAACAAGTCAAGCCATACAGCTATGCGTCAGATAATCTGACCAACCACGAGTTCGGAATCAAGAGTGAATTCCTGAATCACCGACTTCGGGTGAATGGGTCGGCCTATCTGATGCATTGGGACAACGTACAGTCCATTGCTCAAGGCTTTACGACCGCTGTGCTCAATTTTACCAATCTCGTCAACGGACCCAGCTATACCGTCAGGGGCCTCGAGCTGCAGTTGCTGGCGCGAGTGACTGACGGGTTGACGCTCGACGGTATTGGTTCATGGAACAGTCCGAATCAGTCGAACGTCCCCTGCCTCAGGTCGGCGGGGGTCACACCATTGACTCCGAAAAATCCGACTCCCGCCGGACAGTGCATCACTATCGTCGCAGGGCAACCATTCGCACTCGGCGTACTCAGTAGCTCACTGCCGTTCTCACCGCCCGTCATCTTCAACCTGCGGGCCCACTACGACTGGTATGTCGGTGACTACCGTCCGTTCGCCTGGATCGGCGTCAGCCATACCGCCGGCTTAAGCAACGAGCCGAAGAATTTTCCGGACGGCAACGCTCCCGGACCTGTCGAGTCGACAGTGCTAAGGTACACGATACCCGCCTACACGACCTATGATGCGGCCCTTGGCGTGTCCGGGGACAACTGGAAGGCGCAGCTCACCGGCAGCAACCTCTCGAATGCCAGCGCCCCCACCAACATATCCTCTGCCCAGTTCATCAAGGCGACGGTTCCCCTGCGTCCGCGAGTGCTGATGCTGCTTCTGTCGTATACGTTCTGATCTGGGGTGATCGACGCCGCGTGGTCATCGAAAGACCTCTGGCTGGGATGCACCGTCGATGGTGGTCAATCATCACCAGCCGCCGTAGCGAGACCCAATTTGGGTCTTCGCCTCCGCCGCTGGCGCACTTCCACGATACGTTCAAGGAACGCGCTGGAGCCAGCCCGAATATGTAATGGAATGACCTGTTTGCCGATTCGGTCGTCGCAATATTGTGATTCAGGCCACATCTTTGATGACTCTGCCCGCGCATCAGCGTCCAGAGCGCGACTTTATTCCGACTAAATTGCTGCATGCGCACCGTGGTGATCGGTCGCCGCAATTGGATTATGTGACCCACAACTCCAAGGATCCGCAACGACCTTCCCACGTCGACCCGCCCTCCAAGCGCTGACCGTGCTTGTGGGCTGTGTCCTTGCAACGATCGCGGCCGCTACTCCACCACCGGACGCCGGCTTATTCAACGGATATGTCTTGTCCAACGGCTATAGAAGCGTAACACTTTTCGTCTGTGGATCGGTTCCAGGAACCGAAGGTTGTTACGGCTCGGGAGAGCTGGGTCCGTTCGGGCACGTGGGTGCGATGGTCGAGAGTGGCGCCCACACAGTGGGAAATGTAGTCACTCACAACATTTACGTCGTGGATGTGGCGGTGGTGCAAGCGGAACCGACGCGCTGTTGTATCGCTATGCGCTGACCAACACAGTGCAGCCGCCCAATGACGCGGTAACCTACAAACTGTCGAAGAAGATTACTCTGCCGCTCACGGGTGGAACCAACGTGCGTTGCTCTCTTGCCTCCAACGCTGGCTTTCTTTTCGTTGGCACCGACAAGAGTACGTCTGTCGTGAGGGTGGCAAAAAATGGGCTTACCCTAGCCTCCTTTGCAGGGATTTCCAACAATCCCACAGTTTCAGCCATTACTGCGGATGCCAACGGGTTCGTCATGGTTGCCTTTGGAGGCAATGCCGCGGGTCCGGCGGGCAACATCGAGTTCGGTCCTACTGGGAACATCTTCGGTGACGGCGGCGGCGTGTGGTTCACCTTGCCCTCGAATCAAGGTATATCGACAACGGATCGGCCCACCGACTAAGGCCGCGAGCACACGGGGCCAGTACGTAATCAACCGGTCGTGTACCGATCGCGCCAAACCATCGATTTTGCTGCGCCCCCGACTGGAGGCGCGATCGGTATGAAATGCCTATTTTCGTAAGAAGACGCGGTGAGCTCGAGATAGCAAATATCCTCTCGTCCGGGCTTCGGCGCTGCATTGGCTCCGGTTTATCGTGGCGGAATGTCGCGCCGCTACTGTGGCGTTCGACTTTTGGCGAGCGCTGCATGGCTCCATCGATCGGCGACAGAGTTGCTCTTAGCGCGGATTCGACGGCCGCAGACTGGAAGTCCGCGATACCTGCGCGGCCTGGGCGCAGCTCCAGCAGCTAATTACTCTTGGGCACCGCCGGCGTCTTGGCCCCTTCGTCGGCTTTCTCAGCGGTTGCGTCGCGACGCGCCTTCGCGGCGGCGTCCTGCTCAGCCTCATTCACAGCGGCGGCCTGCTGATTGGTCTGCTCGGTGGCTTCCGCAGTTGCCTGTCTGGCCCTGAAGTTGCGCACTGCAACGTCATACGAGTCGGCCAGACTCTGGAGTTTTTCGGCTTCCACGTTCTGGCGATTGACGTACTCGGAGGCGATCTTGGATTTCTGTTCGTCGGTGATGTCGGGCCCGATGGCGGCGATCTTGGCTTCCTGTTCGGCTTTCAGGCAATGCCTATACGCTTCGACCTCGGTGGTGTGTTCCTGTAACGCGTGGTTGGCCGCCATTATCTCGTCCATGGTCGCCTTATTGCCATTGGGAATCCTAACGTCGTTGAGCGGCGCAACGCATTCGGCAAAAACAGGTGCCGCCGCCAAGGTGACAACGATTGATAGGGGTCGCAGAGCTTTCATTAGCCTCTTCCTCACTGCATGTGACGGCTTCAACTGGGTGCAGCCCTCCCGGCAATGAAGCCTGGATAGGTTGCGCGCCCCGCCGGATCTGGAGCGGATTCTAAGTGCCTGTCAGCGCATCACGTATGCACGCGCGCGGGATACGTGCGCATTATACGCGGGTGCGTACTTCATTGAGATAGAGGCCTTTAGGAGGGTTGGTTATCCGTTGCAGCTACTCGATTTGGGTTGGACCGCCCCGGCCGGAGTTGAGCCGGCGACCTACCGCTTAGGAGAACGAAAAAGCACAAGTGAGCACAACTGAGGGTCAGCGAACGCCAGGTCAATCAACAATATAGCTTGTGTGGCATCACTCTCGCAGGTGTCCGCTTCTGCCGGGACATTAGAGAGCCATTAGATGCCCGGTGTATCAATTCTCGCGTCTGATCGCCCATAGAATGGCCCACTGCGGTGATAGTTCGGCGTCAATAGCTGCCGCCAATACTGCCGTGTCAGCAGGTCGTCGCAGGCGGCACCATCGGCGGTGCGCACCCAACCTCGACGGGCAAGCTCAGCGAAGGTGCTGGCAAGGGTGACCCGCGACAGCTGGTGACGCAAAGCCATCGGTACGCCGTCAAACCTGTAGTACATCCGCAGGCATAGACACTCAGCCTCCGGGACGTCAAGACCCTGGCGATAACGATCCCGGAGCCAGGCTCCAAGCCAGCCAGGCGGCCCGTGATCGATGCGCGGTTCCATAATTGAGTTTTCTTCAGGCTTTCAAAACGTCGCCACGAATTCCGGGTGGTTACCTGCCGGAAAGGGTGAGCCGGCCATAGGGGTCAGTGCGCCGGTCGAGGCGTCCAATCTGAAGCCGCTAATATTCGCCACGCCGTCGTTGGCGACATAGAGAAACTGATTGGTCGGATCGATGCTTACCGAATAGGCATTCGCGCCGGCAGCAACCGGGAATCCCGGCAGCGCAGTAAGCGCGCCGGTAGTCCAATCGATGGCATAGCCGACGATGCTTGCGCCCGACGTGACATACAGGTAGGAGCCCGTTTGATCGGTGGCCATGTAATGGCTCACCGGCAGCGGAAATGGCGAGCCGCTGAGCGGCGACAAATGCCCCGCTGCTCGGGTCGACACTGAAGCCCGATATGCTCGGGTTCGTGGCGTCGGGATTTGCCGTGTAGAGAAACATGCCCCCGCGCCCCGAACGCCAGACTGAGCGGGTTGCCGCCAGCGGGAAACGGCGATCCGGGCACTGGGGTCAAGTCCGACATGAAAGCCGAAATGTCGTTCGATCCGCCGTGGTTCGCCACGAAGACAATGCCAGTCCGGGGTCAACAACAATCGACGTCGGGCCCTTGCCCGTGGCGAAGGGGGTGTCGGGACGTCACGGCGCCAGTGCGCTCCGGTGCGCATCGATGTTGTAGGCGGAAACATTGTCAGAGCCTGCATTCGCAACGAAGAGGTAGCGTCCGATTGAGACAGCCATGGCCTGGGGGTCGGTACCCGCGGCAAAGGGCGAACCGGGAACCGCGGTCAATGCGCCGGTTGTGGTGTTGACGGTAAAAGCGGAAATATCATTGCTGCCTTCGTTGGCGACGAACATATATCTCTTGTCCTCGCGAGCTAAGCCGATAATTGCGTAAGGGGATGCGCCCGTGGCGATCGGCGTGCCGACGACCGCGAGCGCGCCGGTGGTCGCATCGATCGCTATAGGCCGAGACCGTATTGTCCGCGGCATTGGTGACGTAGGAATACTCTGCGCACAGGACACCGTGACGCTGGTGTCATTGGCGTTTTGAGTATTGATTGCTGCGTTGCCGATCACGCATTGCTGCGTCGGCGAGGAAGGCTGCTGGGTGACTTCGACGAGATCGCCGGAGTAATCGCGATAACCAAGCCCAGGGTAAAAGCGCCGTTGGCACTGACTTGCAGCGAACTCCCGCAAACGTAAATCCTCCGCGCTGCCATGGAACTCCGTGATATCTGCAAATTGCGAGCGCTAACCCTGAGCCCACCAGCCCCGAGACCGTGCCGCCGACCGTGTAACCCGCCACGGTCGAACAAGCGACAGCCACGGTGGTCACGTTTGCTGTCCCGACAAAGCCGGTATCGTTGGTGACCACACAATTCTGTGTCGGTGAGCTGGGTTGCGTCCCGACGTACACCGTGTAACCACTCCCCTGAGGGACGGCCGGTGAAAAAGTGAACCCACCTGATGCCGAAACTGCGAGACTAATCGAGTGGGGCCCCGATAAGGCGGAATCACTGAACATCAAAACCAGGCCGGAGCCGGTGAGTCCGGTGACCGTGCCGCCGACGGTGTAATTGGCTGGGGGTGGCGGTGGGCTCGAGGCGCTACCGCCGCCGCCTCCCCCGCACCCGACCATGAGCAGGGCCAGAACCGTCACAGATCCGATTGAGCGCAACATGAGGATCCCCTTGCAGTGATTTGACGATGGGGGTCATTTGTCGCTCAATGAGTTTCGTTGCGCATGAACAGTGCCTGAAGGTTGGGTGATGTTTCCCGGAAGCTTCAGTGCAGGGAGCACTGGCGGGTATACGACACTTCCCAGCCGCAAATATCTGCTATCCGGCAGGCAAGTTGGCCTCGTATACGGCCGGTATGGGCCGAAAACCTCTTATGCAGCCACTTCCGCCACCGCTGCTGGAAAGGTTATCGGGTGACCCAAGGGTCTGTACACGGTTTGCAGTTCGGCACGGCGTCCGTGGCTCAGCGCGTTGAAGCCTGAGCACGCGGCGTGAAACCAATTCTGAAAGTGCTTGAATTCGAAGATCCCCAGGACCAAGCGAATTCGGCGCAACCTGATGATTTGATGGCGCCCCCGGCCGGAGTTGAACCGGCGACCTACCGCTTAGGAGGCGGTCGCTCTATCCACTGAGCTACAGGGGCGTGCTTGAATTGTAACGCTTTTTTTGGTGGGCTCGCTTAGCTAGGCAATAGGCGCAGCGGTGCCGCAGCAGTTATGCACCCGCCCAGGAGGCTTGTTAGCCGCGTACGGACGCTCTCAAATCTCGCCAACCCTACTCTGTCGGCATCATGCCGGACTCTGGTCGGCGGATCGTGACCATCCGGCCGTACGCTGTCGCGAATCTCGCGCAAGCTACCGGTGACGGCGCAGCGGTCGAGGAACGCACGAATGCTGGGGAGCCCTTGATGCCGTCCTTGTTTCGGCGGGCCCTGTCGCTGCATTGAGGAAGGCCAGCCGTTGGATTATCGTGGTGCGCGAGATCTTGCGTCAGCCCGTGGAGTTCTGCGGCGTCGTGGGAGGGAGGGCGAGCATGGTACTCGAGTCACTGGACGCGGAAGTCTCGTGGGCAGCCATCGTCGCTCTGTTGCGGCGTGATGGCGGGGTCATCGTCCGGAACCTGGCCCCGGTCGACGTGATCGACGCGTGCGCCGCTGAACTGCGCACATCGTTCGACGCATACGATGAAAGCCAACGCACCGACTTCAGTGGTGCGAAGACTCTCCGGTGTGGCGGCGTACTGCGCTACGCCCCGAGCTGTGCCGCGCTAATCGCCCACCGCACGGTACTCGAGGTTGTCGATGCCATTCTCCTGCCCTCATGCGCGGACTACCAGATCGGGAGCACCACTGGGATCGAGATACTGCCCGGAGAGAGCGACCAGCAGATGCATCGGGACGACACTCCCTATCCGCTGCAGGTTGCGGGACTTGAGCTGCAGATCGGTGTGTTGTGGGCGTTCAACGACTTCACGGCCGAGAACGGCGCTACGCGCATCGTGCCCGGGAGCCATCGCTTCTTGCGTGCCTGGCACAAACCCGACCTTACACAGTGGGCACAGGCGATCATGCCAAAGGGTTCCGCCGTATTCTATCTGGGATCCACCTGGCACGGCGGCGGCGCAAATCGGAGCCAGTTTCCTCGGACCGGACTGATCAATACTTATTGTCTGGGATGGCTTCGCTCGGAGGAGTGCCACATTCTCGAGGTTCCGCCGCAGTCAGCTCGTCGGTACGACGAAAGGGTTCGGCGTTTGCTGGGATATACAACTCACGGTGCCGGTCACGACCAGCTCGGTTACTACAGCGGAGACGATCCAGTCTGGGTGCGGCAGGACGAAGCTCGGGCGGTGGCGCGCGGCCAGGTGCCGGGAAGCTCGGATTCGCGCCAATCGTCGTTGGCGTGACCGGCGACTGCCGGAGCGCCAGTGGCTCATACGGCAATCTGAAGTTCTCGCCAAGGTGTGCGCTTGACCAAAAAGGTTGCGGCTCTTTCCCAGGCGGCATTCGCGTGCAGCGGGATTCCGACCATAGGAATCGTCAGTAACGGGATCGACTATTTCCTGTTCTTCTTTTACAGCCAGGTCGTCGGATTGTCCGCGGCACTGACTGGTCTTGCGCTCGCGATCGCCCTCACGTTGGACGCGATATCCAATCCAATGATCGGATACGTTTCGGACAACTGGCGATCCCGACTGGGTCGGCGCCACCCGTTCATGTACGCATCGATATTGCCGTTGAGCGTCTTGTATGTGCTCGTGTGGTATCCGCCCGGGAATGCGAGCTCGCAATTGGTACTGTTTGGCTATCTGTTGACGGTGCTGATTCTCCTGCGGCTGTCGATGGCGACCTTCGATGTGCCCGTCCGGACGTTGGTGGCGGAATTGACCGCAGACTATGACGAGCGAACCCGGCTCGGATCGCTGCCGATTTCCGCGAGCTGGTTTGTCGGATCCGTGATGACAATTGCGATGTACGGCGTCTGGCTCAGGGATTCCGCCGAATACGGCAACGGCCAGATCCATCTCGCCGGATATCAGCACGCCGCCATCGTCTGCGGGGCAATAATCCTGGCGACGCTCCTATTTTCCTCTATCGGACTTCACCCGGAGATTCCGCGCCTTCACGCGAAGACCTCGGAACAAACCGCCAGCCTCAAGGACATGGCGCGCTCTTTCATCCAACTCTTTCAGAACCGCTCCATGCGGGCACTGCTCCTCTCCAGTCTATTTGTGGGGACCGGCCTCGGCGTAAACGCCGCGCTCTGGATGTATCAGTACGGCGTGTTCTACGGAATGCGCAGCTCGCAAATGACCAAGCTGACCGTAGTCGAATCGCTCGCATCCTTGGCGGTCGCTCCCGTTGTCAGGAAGTTCGTAGTCAAAGGCGACAAAAAGGTCATGGCCATCCGCTTTCTGGTGGCGTCCGTAGCCATCAGCATGATCCTGCCACCGCTGCTTTCGCTGAAATTGCTTCCGGAGCGCGGCAGCGCTGGCCTCTGGTATTTCCTTACCACATATGATTTCCTCAGCCAGCTGATTTGGATTGTAGCGGCTTCGATCATTTATTCCCTGTACGCGGACGTTACGGATGACGTCCTGCTGCGGATAGGCAAGCGCCTGGAGGGAGCGATATTTGCGTGCCAGACGTTCGTCGACAAGGTTGCGGCAGCGCTCGGCGCACTGTTTGCCGGCCTGCTGCTCACCGTGATTCATTACCCGACGGGCACCGCAGTCGCGACGCTTCCAGGGTCGGTTCTCACGCGACTCGGGTTGAGCTACATGTGTGTGTGGTTCGTGTTTGTCTCCATCGGAATCTGCTTCATTGCCGCCTACGACATCACCCGGCCCGCGCAAGCGGCGGAGACGGCACTTGCGGAATGACTCATTTGTGATTGGTTAGTCAAAAGACGCTGGCAGTCGACGGAGGCAGCTCACACAGCGTTTGGCACAGACCTTGCCGGTCATTTGCTCACCGTTCATGGCGGCGACGCAGCTCATTACCCCGGAATTGCCGCGCAATGTAATTCACGTGCGTGGGCTGGTGCCGTCTGCTGGAGGCGGAGACCTTGTGTTGCCAAGCGGTGCCACCGGGATAAATGTACGAAACGCATGAATCTGAATCATCACACTGGCTGAGAGTCAGGTAACTAACGGGGAGCCGCACCAGTCGAGTCAAGGATCTCTCTGGCCCCAGAGCCGTCGTAATTCGCCACTTCTACCACCGCTGCGCGCAGCGGTTTGCCGTTCGGCACCTACCGCTTTCTGTGTTCTTCTAGAGCCGTCTACGTTTAGGCGTCCCAGCGCGTTCAGTCACTTACGATCAACGACGCCCGCGGCGGCGGCTTTGGAGGCGGTCGCTCTATCCACTGAGCTACGGGGGCGTGATTGAATTGTAACGCCTTTTTGGATGCCGTCGTTTGCCCACAGCGCGCGCAGCGGTGACGCAGCGGTTTACCGCTCTTCAGATTAGCCAACTCGGGCCATTGGCATCAGCCGCCCGTCGCTTGCCGACCGCTACGAAAGTCTCGAGTGCGTGTTGCATAGTCGGGGTTCGGCAATTGACAGTAATGCCTAAAGATGTATCGCACAAATTCCATAACAAGGTATCCGAGGAGAATGGATAAGGCCCATTCAAGCCGCTCGGGCAATCGGTGCACCACGACGGTGTGTCGCGGCAGAATTCCAAACAGGTTTCTCAAAGCTCGGCGCTCGACTGTATGGTAGGTTGTGAGCATCGTGACCAAAGATCCGGCGACATACCCGACGAAGTTGCCGACGGCAGTATTGACACATAGCCCTTGAAGCTTGCGGAAACTGAAGGCACTCCGAACAAATTCGCGCATAGCCTTGCCCCGTGATGTCCGACAACCTCCTAAGATTAGAAAACCGGTACATCTCGGGCTCGGTCTAGCGTCACAGATTGGCAGCAAAGGCGGCGCCGAACCGTCTCAAGCGCATGAATTACTGTCACTTGTGCTCGGCGACAAATCCACTGAGCCGCAGGGGACAGGCGGATGGTGGATACCCTTGGTGGCCAGAGTGCAGTCCTGGGCCCCACCCTGCTCCCGGTGATGTTCTTGTGAGTCCGTTTTGGCCTGTTCGCTCACAACATGCACAACACGAGACCACAGATTAGCCACCAGTACCGACGGCGTGGGAGCTCACTACCCGCAGCAGAAAGCAATCAATCAATGCAAGGTCGCCGCACTTCTGGATTGCTCTGCGGAATTCCAGGCTCGTGACCAGTTGATTAGGTCCTGCCTGCAGGTCCGGGAAACGCCGCATCCAAAGTCTGAAGGTCGCTTGCGGTGAGGGTTAGCGAAAGCCCCACGGCGTTTTCCTTAACATGCGCCGGCGCGCCAGATTCAGGTATGGCAATTACGTTCCCGTTGCGAATAACCCACGCCAACGCGACCGCGGCGGCCGAGCACCCGTGCGCTGCGCCAAGTTGCGCCAGCGTCCGATCGCCGACGACGAGGTTCTTGTCGCCCCCGAGCGGAGAGTACGCCATGACAGGCATGTTGTGCTGCTGGCACCACGGCAGGAGGTCGCGCTCAATGCTGCGGTTGTTGAGACTGTAAGGGACCTGATTGGTCGCGCACCGACGGCCATCTGGAACACGGAACAGGTCTTCCATCTGGCCAACGTCAAAATTCGATACACCCCACGCGCGAATCTTCCCCGCCGCGCGCAGTTGCTCGAAAGCCGCCACGACGCCAGAGAATTGCGCGCTGGGAACCGGCCAATGCAGCAGATAGAGATCCAGATAATCGCTTCCCAGCCGCGCGAGACTCGCCGCGCAAGCACGCGCGATGCCGTCGCCGGATATCTCATTGCCCTCAACCTTGGAGACCAGGAATATGCGATCGCGCTGACCGGCGATTACGTGACTTAAAAATTGTTCCGAGCGGCCATTACCGTAATTTCCCGACGTATCAAGCAACGTCATGCCCTGCGCGAGGCCAGTGCGTAGCGCCTCTTCTTCGACGGCCACAGGGTGCCTCCCCTGACCGAGGTGCCAGCAGCCCTGACCGAGCGGCGGGACACTCGTGCCGTCCGGAAACTTTACGGAACGCGCAGGCGGCTTCGGCGCCGCGCCGCTGGTGAGGACCTCTGCCGTGGCTGCGCTTGCCGTCAAGGCCCTCAAGGCGGGAAGCGTCAGGCCGAAGGCTGCACAATGCAAGCTGAATTCACGTCGGCTAAGTAATTGCTTTTTCACGGCGACACCTCCTCCGAGTCCGATGATTGTAATAGCACTCACATCGGTGCGCGACAGACAGCCGAAGAGCGGCGCATTGGACACGAGATTCGCGAGCGAGACCCCAACCCGGCGCACGCCCGCTGCGCCCATTGGCCTGTTGCGGCGGCTGCGCAAAGGTCCTGGTCGCGTGGATTCGGGCGTCGGAGGGGCAGTAAGCAAGACGCCCGCATCGCTGCGGGCGTCTGCCAGGCCGCTGCCCTAGTGGCAATGGCCTAAGTGCGCCCATGCCCGGGCGCGCTGGCCTTATGGCTTAACGCGAGCGTAGATATTCCGCAGAATGATCATGATCGCCGCGCCCGACAGGATGACCCCGAAGTTGCTGACGATGGTGGTCAGGTAACCACCCACGGACGGAATGGCATTCAGGGTCCCGGCCAATGCCGAAAGGGCGAGCGCTGAGACGATGACCCGCACATGGTCGGGCCCGTCGATCATGTAGCCCGCAATTAGCCCGAGAATGACCAGTATCGCTGCCAAGCTCGGTATGGTGACGAAGGCCCCCACGATAGCGAGCGCCACTGCAATAAGCCCCAAAATAGTCATGAATTTCATCGTTTGCCCCTTAGTGTCTTTGTTTTTAAGGCCAGCGCCGGCGTCGCGGCCAGCACCGCACAACTATATAGCAGCCCAGGTCCGGAACAAATAGCGCGACGGCGTTCACTGCCGTGGCGCCGCGGCCCGAGCGGCGCGCGACGCCCCCTGCACATCCCGCGCAAATCGCGGGCAACGACTATTTCTTGGCGACGGGCACGCGGGGCAAGCACGTATCGGCGTCGGCCAGGAAGTAGGCCAAGACCGCCATGGTGGCCACCTGAGTCTGCAAATTGCGCGGATCGACCTTGTCCAAGGTATCCGCGGCCGTGTGGTGATAGTCAAAATAATGTCGAGTATCGACCAATGGCGCAAATCCCGGCACCCCCGCCGCCTGGAGCGGTCCGATGTCGGAGCCCACTTCGCCTTCGCGCGGCTGGAGTACCGAGGCGCCCAGCGGCGCAAGCGCGTTGATTGCGGGCTGCAAGGCCGCAAGTGTCCCCTTCGCGACGGCCGCTTCGATGCCGAGCGCACGTCCCGCACCCATGTCGCTCTCGATGGCGGCGCATTGACTAGCCAGCGCGCCGCCGGGAGAATTCAGGTACGCCGTAGGGCCATGACCACCATTCTCCTCGTCAGCCCAGCCGATGAAGCGAATCGAGCGGCGTGCGTGCAACTGCAAGAGCTGCAGCACCTGCAGCACTCCTGCCGCGGCTATGACGCCCACGCCGTCGTCCGTGGCCCCCGTGCCGAGGTCCCAGGAATCGAGGTGCCCAGAGACGATCACGTATTCGTCGGGTCGCTCGGTGCCGGGCCAGTCAGCGATGACATTGAAGCTGTCGGTGTCGGGCAAAGTGACCGGCGTCAGCCACAATTTCACGGAGACAGCGCCTTGCGTCGCGAGCCGCAAGATCAGATCGGAGTCCTCGGCCGCGAGTGCCGCGGCCGGAATTGGCGGCTGGCGATCACCCCAACGCGTCACCCCGGTGTGCGGCAAGCGGTAGTCGGCCCCGCCAATCGAGCGGACCAGCGCCGCCACCGCTCCGAGTGCGGCCGCCTTGGCGGGTCCGTCGACCCGATATCGAGCCGATTCCTTATACGCTGCGTCGGCGTAGCCGTTGTCGGCCAAGCGCTGGTCAAAGCGTGAATCAAACACCACGATCTTGCCGCGTACCTGCGCCCCGCGCTCGCGCAGCTCGTCGAAATCGTGCACCACCATGACCGGCGCTTCCAGGCCGGCCGCCGGCGTCGCCGCCGAGCCTCCCAGGGCGGTCAGGTGCAGGGGCTGGGCCAAACCTGCGGGCCGGCCCGGGTATTCGGTCAGATCCGCGCGTTCTTCCCCGCGCACCCAGTGCGGCACGATGGTCGGTTGCAAGCTTACGTGCGCGCCGAGCGCCCGCAGCGTGGCGGCAACCTGCATGATGGCGGCCGCCTGCCCGGCCGAGCCGGCGGGTCGCGGGCCGATCCGATCAGTCAGCTCTTCCAGCCGCTGCCACGCCCAATCGCTGGACATTGCGGCCTCGCGCAGGCGCGCGAGCGTTTCGGCCGGGGCCGGTCTGCCCGCCGAGCCGGGGGCCGTGTCCGCAGCCAACGCCAAGCCGGCATAGAGCGCGGCACAAGCCACGGCAGCGACGGAGCGATTCTTCATGCAAAGGAATACTAGCGCATGGGTCCTCGCCCTACCTACAGGGGTACCCACAGCCCGCAGGCCGCGGCTGTGGACGCCAGTCCGGCATGGTATCCGTCAATATCCCGATCGTTGAATGGAGGAAATCCGCTTGCAGGCACCTTTCGCGTGGCACCGACCCGGCATCGTCGGCAATACCTGAGTCCAGCCGGACCGAGCGGTGTACCGCCCCGTTGCCGAGACGCGCTGCCGACTCTCCTAGTCCGGTGGCGTCCGACATCCCCTCAATCGCGCGATGAGTAGCATTGAAGAATGGCAAGTTGCCGCCTTGGCGATGGATAGGAGCCGGTATGGACCAACGCGACACACCGCCCGTCGACGAGGACGATCCTGCCTCGCCCGCCGTGGAGGTCAATCCCGAGAACATTGACCTGGGGAGAAAGCCCCGGACGGGCGATCCACACCAGTCCCGCCCGCCCAATGATCCCGGCCGTGGCAATCGCCCGGCGGAAAGGCCGGATCCAAACTGAGTTCCGATGATGAGCGTGCGGACTCTGGGCCCAGACCGCACCCAATCGGCCGCCTACGGCTTTGCACCCGCCAACAGGCTTGTCAGCGCGCGCCGACTACCTGCACGGCCCTGCACCGACATCCGGCCGGTGTCTTATTCATATAATGGAGATTGCCTGCGGATTCGCCGCGAATCCAAGGGAACCGCAAAATCAAATCGAGGTTGCTAGATCCGTCAGGACGAACCAAAGGATGCGCGTACCCGGATGATTACAAAACTGGACAAGAACTTGCGGCGCGAAATCAACGTCAGAGGCAAGCCCTACATAGTGACGCTGGCTCCGGAAGGTCTGAAGCTGACGGTAAAGGGCCACCGCAAGGGGCAGGAACTCGCCTGGGTGGACCTCGTCACCGGCGACGCGGCGCTGGCAGTGGCGCTCACGGCCTCGCTCGAGCAGGCCCGCTGACCTGGACTGTTGCGCCTGATCCGGCGCTCGCGCCACAGGTGGCGCTGCTTTGGAGCCGGTGGCCCGGGGCGAAGATAAATGGTGGAGCGGAAGGGGATCGAACCCTCGACCTTCGCATTGCGAACGCGACGCTCTCCCAGCTGAGCTACCGCCCCACACAAGGCGCGCGATTCTAGTGCAAGCCTGCCGTGCGCCGCAAATGGCTACGGCGGATCGAGCCTGGGGCGCGTTATCCCGGCCCCGCGATCAGCATCGCCAGCACGCTTACGGCGACCAAAAACCCCGCCAGCAACGCGCCAGCAGCCCAGCGGCTGCGCCAGGCGAGCCGCTTGAGGTCGCAGGCCGCGACCAGGAATGGCCGATGATCCTGCGGCTGAATAATCACGTTCGCTACGGGTGAAAGCGGCGCGGGCGGGCGTTGCTCGATTTGCGCGCGCGCCACGGCGCGCGCGCGCTCCCATTCCGACTGGCTCAAGATGCCGTTGCGGTCGGTGTCAAAATTCCGCAGCAGCGCGGTCTGGTCCTGTTTCCAGTCCGACAGCAGGCGGCTCACTTCCGCGGTCACCTCGGCGACCTCGACGCCACCGACACTGCAAAACTCGCCGATGACATTTACGCTCGCCTGCTCATCGATCCGGTACTCGGTGTAGCGATAATCGCCATCATCGAGACCCGTGAAACGCCGGCCCTCACCCGGCGGAACGGGCCAGGGGAGCGAACCGCGCCAGCAGATGGTACTGCCCGGTCGCACGTCCGCTCCGGACGGATTGACGAGACACTCGCCGGTGTCGTCCTCGAGGCGGAACGGCGCCACGCTGCCGCCCTGATTAACGGTAGCCCAGCGTCGATTCCGGCCCAATCCGGTGTGATGCTCGATCCTGAACTGCCACCAAACGCATGGAAGCCGGCTCAGGGGCGCGAGAATGGGTTGGCCGTCGGTCCGGCGTGCAACGCCGGCGAGCTCCACGTAACCCTGGGCCGCCGAGCGGATGCGCGACCGGGGCGTATCTTCGATGAGCCGGGCGAGGCGCCAGTTGCGGAAGCCAAAGTACCAGCACAGGGGCGCCGCCACGGCCAGCGCCAGCTTCCAGAACTGCGGATCCCCCATCGCGACGGCAGTCAGCCCCTGAACTTCGCGCCCACGTCGACGTCGGTTTTCTCGGCCGCAGCAATCTCCAGCAGGGGCTTGGGGGTGAAGCCGTAGCGGCGCGCAATCAGCACGTCGGGGAACTGTTCAATGCGGGTGTTATTGATGTTGACCTCATCGTTGTAGAGCTCGCGGCGGTCAGCGATTGCTTCCTCCAGGCCGGTAATGCGCTGCTGCAACTGTCGGAATGACTCGTTAGTCTTGAGCTGCGGGTAGTTCTCGGCCACGGCAAAGAGGCGGCCCAGATCGCCGTGCAACTGCTGCTCCGCGGCTCCCAGCGCCGCGAGGTTGCCCCCGCTGCTCGCGCTGTACACGGCGCTGCGCGCGCGCATGACCTTGTCGAGGGTTTCCTGTTCGTATTGCATGTACTGCTTGCAGGTGTCGATGAGCTTGGGCAATTCGTCGTGCCGCTGCTTGAGGAGCACGTCAATGTTGGCCCAGGCCTGCTTGATGCGCTCGCGAACCGCCACGAGACTGTTGTAGATGCCCACAAAATAGACCACGAGTACGGCCGCCGCTGCGAGCAGAATGATCAGTGCCACCATCGGAACGCCCTCCCCGGTAAGCCGTTACCAGATCACGCAGCGCTTCGTGTCCGCGCCGGTGGCGCCGAAGGCTTTGGCGAACTGCGGCACGTTGGCCAGAGTGCCATTGACTCGATAATTGCCCGGCGGGTGCGGGTCCGAGGCGGCCCACGCACGCGCCTGCTCCGGCCGGACGTCTTCGCCGTACATGCGAGCATACGCGATGAAGAACTGCTGGTCGGGGGTGTAGCCCCCCACGCTGGGAGCGGTGGCATAGCCGGGCGAGGCCTGGAAGGCCCGGAAGGCGAGCAGCACGCCACCCAAATCAGCAATCGACTCGCCTGCCACCAGCTTGCCCTTGATATGGAATTCGCCATCGACGGTATAGCCGGAGAACTGATTGGCGATGCAGTCCACGCCGACCTGAAATTTCTCGTTGTCCTCCTTGGTCCACCAGTTGACCAGGTTGCCGTGACCGTCGAACTGACTGCCCTCATCATCGAAGCCGTGCGTAATTTCATGCCCGATCACCGCCCCCACGGCCCCGTAGTTGAACGCCGCCGGCGCGCTGGGATCAAAAAACGGCGGTTGCAGGATTCCTGCGAGGAAGTTGATGTTGTTCATCGACGGGTCGTAGTAGGCGTTAATCACCTGTGGCGCGTAGGCCCACTCGGTGCGATCGACCGGCTTGCCGACTTTGGCCAGCTCGCGCGCCGTCTCGAAGGCGTTGGCGCGCAGCACGTTGAGCACATAGGGGCCGCGATCGACGGTCAGCTTGCTGTAGTCGCGCCAGACGTCCGGATAGCCGATGCGCTCCTCGATCAGCGCCAGCTTCTCCAGCGCCTTGGCGCGCGTGGCGTCGCTCATCCAGGGGAGTGTCTGCAGATCGGAGTGCAGCGCATCGCGGACCCCGTGCAGCACGTCGACAACCTTGGCCTTGGCCTCCGGCGGAAAGCGCTTTTTCACGTATTCGTGGCCCACGGCGAAGCCGAGCGCGCCGTTTTCCGTGTTCAGCACCCGGCGCCAGCGCGGCAGCAGTTCCTTGGTGCCTCTGACGGCCTGCACGAACTTGAAATTCTCGGCGACGTAGGCACTGGACAGGTACGGGGCATAGGCGTGCACGAGATGCCAGCGCAGGTAGTCGCGCCACACCGGCATGGGCGCGGTGGCCATCTCATGCGAGGCGGCCGCAAAGAACTTGGGCATCTGCATGTTCAGTTGCGTCACCTGCGGTGCCCCGCTGGTTTCCAGGAATCGCGGCCAGTCGATGGCCGGAGCTCCCTGCGCCAGTGCCGCCAGGTCACGCATGTTGTAGATCGCGTGTGGATCGCGCTGCTCCTCGACCGGCATGGACGCCTCAGCGAGCCGCGTTTCCAGCGCCACTACCTCGCGAGCGGCGGTCGCGGCCGCGCTCGGCGCGTCGCCCAGCAGCTGCAGCATCCGCGCGATGTGCTCCTCATACGCCTTACGGATGCCGACAAATCTCGGGTCGTCCTTAAGGTAGTAGTCCCGGTCGGGCAGGCCCAGTCCGCCCTGGGCGACCGTGGCGATCACCTTGGTGCTGTCCGCGAAATCCTGCATCTCACTCAGGGAAAACACGGCATCGACGCCGATGACCTGCAGGTGGGCCAGTGCCACGCTCAGGTCCGCGGGGCGCCGCAGCGCCGCGATGCGCGCAAACTCGTCCTTGAGCGGCGTGATGCCCGCCTTCTCCACCGCGGCCTCATCCATGCCGCTGGCGTAGAAGTCGCCGATCTTGCGCTCTTCGCTGCCGGGGGCCGCCGCGGTATTGGCCGCGGCCGACTGCAACAGCTCGTGGATGAAATCCTGGTTGCGGTCGTTGAGGATCTGCACCTGGCCCCAGCTGGAGTAGGCGGCCGGGATGGGATTTTCGCGAATGAAGTTGCCATTCACGTACATGTAGAAATCCCGCAGGGGATCAATGCTCTTGTCCATCCAGGACGCGTGCAGTACGCGTTCTGCGGCCGCAGGGTCAGTGGCGGCCGGCGCGGCCACGGCGGCCGCGCCCGCGAGCGCGAGTGCGCAGCTGACTAGTGCATTGCGTATCATCGAGAGCCCCCGTGCGACGCTGTAATGGCAAACGGGGCCATTATAGCCGCATGGACGCGCGCCTCGCAGCGCGCCCTAGGCGCTGCGCTGGGATCTTAGCAGTCGAAAGCCGATGAGCCGCTGGCGCTGCTCGTCCCAGAGCCGCAGCGTCGCCGACCTGAGGCTCGCCCCCAGAGTGAGCGTAGGCGCCCTGCCGAACAAAGGCTCGGCGTTGTGACAGCGCTGCAGGTGATAGTTAGGGATCTGCGGACTGAGATGATGAATGTGGTGGAAGCCAATGTTCCCGGAAAACCAGCGCAGGACGGCCGGCAGCTTGTAGAAGGAGCTGCCCTGCAGCGCGGCCTCGGTGTAGTCCCACTCGTCGTGCTTGGTCCAATAGGCGTCCGCAAACTGATGCTGCACATAGAACAGCCAGACTCCGGCGCCGCCGGCCAGCAGCATCAGGGTCAGCTCGATCAGGAACCACGATTTAAATCCGATCAGCGCGCTCCAACCCACCGCCATCAGGAGCAACGCCAGGTTGGTTAGCCAGACGGAGAGCCGCTCGCGCCGCCCCGCTTGCGGGGAAGGAAACCTCTCGAGCACCACAAACAGCACGGTGGGCGCCACGGCGAACAGCACCGCGGGATTGCGCAGC
The DNA here is from genome assembly GCA_963707115.1 of uncultured Gammaproteobacteria bacterium. Taxonomy (GTDB): domain Bacteria; phylum Pseudomonadota; class Gammaproteobacteria; order Steroidobacterales; family Steroidobacteraceae; genus FEN-1191. The sequence goes on along the minus strand of CAVPOP010000005.1, from coordinate 651,846 downwards.
AGCCGGTAGGCGCAACGACGCCAGAAGGGGGCGTGCAGGTATTCCTCGACGGTCATGGTCCAGATGTCGCCTTTGCCCCGGCGCTCAAGATTCCCGGAGGTGCGGTGATGAATCGCGTGCTCCCAGGTCCAGTGATGGTAGGGCGTAAAGGTGAGCAGGCCGGTCAGGTACCCGACCAGAGTGTTGGCGCGCTTCGAGCGCATGAACGAGCCGTGGCCGCAGTCGTGCATGAAGATGAACACCCGCACCCGCAGGCCGGCCGCCAGCAGCGCCACGGGCAGGATCAGCCAGTAAGAGACGGTGATGATCCGTGCCATGAGAAACCACAGGAACAGGTACGGGATCAGCGTATTGGTCAGCTGCCAGATGGCGCGCGGGTGCGATGGTTGCCGAAATCGGTCGATGACGGATTTGATGCGTGCTGCCCGCGAGCGCGAGCCGGCGTCGGAACTGTCAGAAGCTGTATTCACTTGTCGCGAACGACTGTATCACGTAACCCCGGAGCCCGGGGCGGTACTGACTCCTACATGCCGTCGCGCAAGCGGGCTGGCGCGCGCGGCGCACCGACCCGGCGCAGCCTTTTTTTGCCCGGCCTGCCAAGCATGACACTGCCCGGCACCCCGATTATGTGACTTCCATAGCATTCGTGATCCGCGCCCGTCGCTAGGCTAACGCGGTTCACACTTTGCCTATCGGATAGGTTGCTATGCGTGTTCGCGCCAAGGTTACGATCGTACTCGCCCTGCTCTTTGTCGCGTTGATCGGAGCGCAATGGGCCATCGAGCAGCGGCTGATGCTGCCGAAGTTCGTCGAACTCGAACGCGCCAGCGCCCACACCGACATGCAGCGCGTCGCCTTCGCCGTGGTGCGCGAACAACAGGCGCTGGGTGCGCAGGCGGCCGATTGGGGAAACTGGCGCGAGCTCTGGCGCTACATGCGCGACCACAACCGGGCGTTCGCCGACGCCAGCCTGACGGACATCTCATTCCACACCGCCAAGATTGACTACATGGCCGTCATCGCCAGCAACGGCAGTTTCACCTGGAGCGATGGCCTGAGCGCCAATTCCAGGAAGCCGCTCGCGATCCACCTGAACGGGACCAATACGCTGGAGACGGCCTGGGCACGGGCCCTGTCTCAGGGACAGCCGATCAGTGGTTTGATCACCACGGATGCCGGCGTGCTGGTCGCCTCGGGTGCCCCGATCCTGGACGGTATGGGGCACGGGCCCGCGCGCGGCATGGTGATCATGGGCCGTCTCCTCAATGGTCCGGAGCTGCTGCGCCTCAGCACCCAGGCCCAGGTTCGATTGGACATGCGTCCGTGGGGGCAGAACCCCAGTATCGACGGGCAATTCCTGGTGCAGCGCGGCACCAGCAGCGCCCGCCTGACCGAAACGGACGCGGTGACCCGCATCGAGCAAGTCTTCACGAACCTGTCCGGCCAGCCGCTGCTGACCTTCGGCATCACCGTCCCGCGCAACATCACCCGTCACGGCGCGGTCGCGGTCCGCTACTCGACCCTGTTGCTGGGCGCCGCCGCGGCGGTGGTGCTGGCCACGCTGCTCGTTCTGCTCGGCCGTATCGTGCTCAGTCCGCTCGCGCGCGTGACCGACCACGCGCAGCGCATCGCCGCCGCCGACGATCTGTCGGCGCGCCTGGCCTATGCGCGCACCGACGAACTGGGCACGCTCGCCAACGCCTTTGACAACATGGTCGAGCGGCTGGCACAGACCCGCCGCGAGCTCATTGACCGTTCGTTCGAATCGGGCGCCGCCGAGAACGCGAGCGGCGTGCTGCACAACCTCGGCAACGCCATGACCCCACTGGCCGTCAACGTCGCCAAGCTGCAGCAGCAACTGGGCGCGGTAAGCACCGCTGATCTGCACGCCGCGCTGGATGAATTGCAGCACGGCGCGCCCGACGACGAACGACGGCGCGACCTGCAGCAGTTCGTGCAGCTCTCGGCGGTCGAACTGGCCCACACTCTGGGGCGCGGTGCCGAACGCCTGCGCGACATCACCGAGCAGGCCGGGGTCATTCAGGCCGTGCTGGCCGAGCAGCGCCAGCACCAGCGCAACGGTCCGGTGCTGCTGCCCATGACGCCCGCCGAGCTGCTCGCGCGCAGCCTCCAGCAGGTGGCCCCGGCGCACCGCGAGCGGCTCGAGCTTGATATTTCGCCGCGGCTCGCCGCCCTGGGCACCTTGTCACTGCCCTGCACCACGCTGGGCATGGTGCTGCAGAATCTGATCCAGAACGCGGCCGAAGCGGCGGTCTGTGCCGGAAAGGCGCGCACGCGGCTGCAGATCGGGGCGGATCTGCTCGAGGCCGACGGGCAGCGGACGTTGCGCATCGAGATCAGCGACGATGCGATCGGCGTGGCCCCGGAAGACCTGCCCAAGTTGTTCCAGAAAGGCTACTCAACCAAGTCGCGGGCCACCAATTCAGGCCTCGGCCTGCACTGGTGCGCCAACACGCTGCGCGCACTGGGCGGTGGCATAAGCGTGCACAGCGATGGACTGGGCCGCGGCACCCGGTTCGAGATCCTGGTGCCCCTGCGCGAACACAGTTCGCAAACCGAGGAGCGAGCGGCATGAACGCGAAGCAGAACGCCGAGAACCCGATTCGCATACTGGTGGCCGACGACGAGCCCGCCATACGCGAGGCCTACAAACAGGTGTTCGGCGAAGCCGACCTGCGCGAGGACCTCGAGGCGATCCAGGATCTGCGGGCACGCCTGTTCAAGCGCGGTGCGCCGGCCACGGCGCGCTCGGCCCGCCGCGCCACCTTCGAAGTCACACTGACCAGCAGCGCCCAGGAAGCGGTCGACGCGGTCACCAAGGCGATGGCGGCAGGCACCCCCTACCCGGTCGTGTTCCTGGACATGCGCATGCCTCCCGGGGAGGACGGGGCCTGGGCGGCCGCGCGCATCCGCGAGCTGGACCCGGACATCGAGATCGCAATCTGCACGGCCTATTCCGACGTCGACCCGGTCAACATCGGCGGCCAGGTGCCCCCCCAGGACAAGATTTCATTCCTGCAGAAGCCATTCCACCCGCACGAGGTGCGGCAGATGGCGGTCGCATTGCACAGCAAGTGGCGCGCCGAGCGGCACATTGCACGGCTGGCCTACTTTGACTCACTGACCGGCCTGCCGAACCGCGAGCACACGATGCAGCGTCTCTCAGCGGCCCTGGAGCACGCCACGGCCGCGGGGCATGCCACGGCGGTCCTGTACATCGACCTCGACAACTTCAAGCGCATCAATGACACACTCGGGCACAGCGCCGGCGACGAGCTGCTCTCGCAATGCGCCTCGCGGTTGCGGGCGGCGACCCAGGCGACCGCCGGCGCCGGCGCGCAACGCCCGGGAATCGGCGACATCGGACGCCTCGGGGGCGATGAATTCGTGGTCATCCTGTCGCAGGTGAGTTCACGCACCGCCGCGGCCGCCACCGCGGACAGCATCATCTCGCTGCTGCACGAGCCCATGCACATCGGCGAACACGAAATCGTCATGACCCCGAGCATCGGCATCGCGCTCAGTCCCGACGACGGCACCGAGGCCGCAACGCTCCTGCACAACGCCGACCTGGCGATGTATTTCTCCAAGCGGCGCGCGCACGGTGCGCACGCGTTCTTTGACGGGTCCATGAGCGACGGCGCGCTGCGCCGAATGACGGTCGAGGGCAGGCTGCGCGGCGCTCTGGAGCGCAACGAACTCAGCCTGCACTATCAGCCGCAGTTCGAACTCGCTACCGGAGAGCTCTCGGGGCTGGAGGCGCTGCTGCGCTGGAACAATCCGGAACTGGGCCCGGTGCCGGTGCTGGAGTTCATCGAGATTGCCGAGGACACGGGGCTGATCGTCCCGATCGGCGAGTGGGTGCTGCGCAATGCCTGCATTCAGGCACGGCTATGGCGTGACCAGGGCCTGCCCTTCGGCCACATTTCGGTCAACGTGTCGGGCGTTCAGTTTCTGCGCCGTGATTTTCCCGAGACGGTGGCCCGCTGCATCCAGGAGGCCGCCATCGAGCCGCAACTGATCGAGCTCGAGATTACCGAGACGGTCGTGATGCGCGATGAGGCCTGGTCGGAGAAGGCTCTGGCCAGCCTGCGTGCGGTCGGCGTGTCGCTGGCCATCGACGACTTCGGCATCGGCTACTCGAGCCTGGGACGGCTGCGCAACCTCGCGGTCGATCGCCTCAAGGTGGACCGTTCGTTCGTCAGTAATCTCGAAACCGGCGTGCGTGACCGCTCGATCGCCAGCGCGATCATCAAGATGTCGCGCACCCTGGGGATCACCGTCGTCGCCGAGGGCGTCGAGACCTTCAACCAGATGCTCTATCTGCAGGAGCAGCAGTGCGAGACCGCGCAGGGCTACCTGTTCAGTCGCCCGCTGGCCATCGCCGACACCGAAGCGCTGCTGCGCCGCGTGGCCCAGCACACGGAGCTGACGCGCACCGAGAGGCTGCGTCAGCTCACGGCCGAGTAGGCCAGCGCCGGCGCGCCATCCAAAGGGGCACGTTGCAGCGCGGCCGGTCCCGGCCGTCGCTCAGCGCAGGGGCACCGGATTTGCCGGGCGGCTCAGCGTGAGGGCGGAGCGGGCGGAGGTGCGCTGCCGGCCGGCGGCGCGGCCGCTCCCGCGGCCGGAGCGGCGGCGGCCCGGCGCGCCTGCACCTGAGCCAGTCCATCGGTGGCCGCGGTATCGCCGGGGTCCATCTTGAGGCAGCGCTTGTACAAGGTCTCGGCATCGTCGAGCCGGCCGAGCTCGGTCATCGCCACCGCCTGACCGCGCAGCGCGCTGGCCAGCGCCTGGGTCTGCTTGGCCTTGTCTTCGATCGCGCCGGCATTGTTCTCGGCGCTCTTATAGGCCTTGAAGGACCTCTCCCAGTCCTTCTGGTCCCGGTACAGCGCGCCCATTTCAATCCACACCAGCGGATAAGCCGGCGAGATGATGCTCGCCTGGTTCAAGGCCGACATCGCCTCGTTGGCACGGTTAAGCTTGGCCAGCGCGCGCGCCTTGAGCACCAGCGCATCGGCCCAGGCCCCATCCACGGTAACCAGCTTGAGCGGCTTTGCCGCCCCTTCGTTCTCTTTGGCCACCTTCGCGGTATAGGCCGCAGTCTCAGTGGCGTTGTGCGTCGCATAGATCTCATCATCGGGACCGGCCTTGGCCGTGGCACGCATGAAGCTCTGATTGACCGGCTCGAAGTAATTCTTGAGGGCCAGTTCCGCATTTCCCTGGTTGAGGATGTTGGTGCCGTCCTCCAGGAGCTTGGCGGCCTGCTCGGGCGTGAGTATCGCAGGTGGTGGTGCGGCAGCGGCCAGGGCCGCGCCGCCGGCAACTGCGACAGCGGCGATACAGACCGCAGCCATGGCGCCACGAATACCCGAGCTCCGAGAATGCATGTTCATACCTGGTCCCCCCGCACTTTGACTGACATTGTCAAAAAAATGACTGCCAGTGTCCAGTAATTGATGATCCGAGCGCCAGCGCCGCGTTGCCGGGCGGCCACGGACCGACTCCGGTCCCGCGCTTGCCGAACTCTCCCCCTAATGTGAGACTGCGCGCGCTGTCACTTTCCCCTGAGGTCCCACGAGATGATCCGCATTCCCGCTGCCCTTATTGCGTTCCTGGCGTGCCTGCCGCTGGCGGCGTTCGCAGGCGAGCCCGCTGACGAGAAGGATGGGGGCCCTCCCGATCCGCGACACCTCAAGGACGAGGTCTCACTCACGACGGGCACGCTGACGATCGGCGGCAAGTCGCTGAGCTACGGTGCCGAAGCCGGGATCCTGGTGGTGTACGTCAAGGATCCGATGGACAGCGACCCGCCATCCGCGAACGATAACCCTGCGCCCGGCAACGAAAAGGCGACGACGCAGGAGTCGAAGCCGCGCCCCCGCGTCGAGCCCGAGGCCGGGATGTCCTATTACGCCTATTTCCTGGGAAAGGAGCCCAATCCGGCCCGGCCGATTACCTTTATCTACAACGGTGGCCCGGGCAGTTCGACCGTCTGGCTGCACATGGGAGCGTTTGGCCCCAAGCGCGTGGTCACGCTCGAGGACTCACACACCCCGGCGGCACCGTACCGTCTGGTCGACAACGACGCTTCCCTGCTCCCGGAGTCGGACCTGGTGTTCATCGACGCGCCGAGCACCGGATTCGGCCACATGCGCGGCACCGACAAGGACAAGGCGTTCTGGGGCGTCGACCAGGATGCTCACGCCTTCGCAAACTTCATCGAGCAGTTCCTGTCGCGGCACGGGCGCTGGAACTCCCCCAAGTACCTGTTTGGCGAGAGCTACGGCACCACGCGATCGGCGGTGCTCGCCAGGGTCCTGCAGGACGAGAAGTCCATCGACCTCAACGGCGTGATCCTGCTCTCGCAGATTCTCTCTTTCGATGACAGCGCCGACGGTCCGGAATTCAATCCGAGCGTCGACCAGCCGTACGCGCTGGCGTTGCCGACCTACGCCGCGACCGCCTGGTACCACAAGCGCCTTCCAAACCAGCCGGCAGCGCTGGAGCCCTTCATCAAGGAAGTCGAGGATTTCGCCCTGGGCGAGTACCTGAGTGCGTTGGCGCAGGGCGCTGCGCTCGCACCCGAACGCCGTGCGGCAATCGTGGACAAGCTGCACACCTACACCGGCCTGCCGGCGGAGTACATTTCGCGCGCCGATCTTCGGATCAGTGGCGGAGTCTTCGAGCAGCACCTGCTCGATGATCGCACGACCGGGCGCATCGACACGCGCTTCTCGGGCCCGACGATCGACTTGCTCGCCAAGGAACCTATATACGATCCGCAGGCGGCGGCGATCACATCGGCGTACGTCTCCAGCTTCAACGATTACGTGCGGCGCGATCTCAAGTTTGGCCAGGGCAAGAGCTTCAAACCCAACAATTACGCCGGCATCGGCGAGAGCTGGGACTACGGCCACAAGCCGCCCGGTGCCACTGAAAAGCTGAAGATCTCGACCAACGTGATGCCGGACCTGGCCTACGCCATGAAGGCCAACCCCAACCTCAAGGTGCAGCTGAACAGTGGCTACTTCGACCTGGCCACCATCTATTTTGCCGCCGAGTTCGAGCTCAGGCACCTGCAGGTGCCGCCGGACATCGCAAAGAATCTGGAGTTCAGGCGCTACCAGTCCGGTCACATGGTCTACCTGCACGAGGCTTCACGCCTCGCTCTGCACGAAAATGTGGCGGACTTTATTCGCCGCACGCACACGGCCAACTGAGGCCGGGGCACAGGCGGGCCGGACCCGGCGGATGGCGGGCCGCCGTTCCGTTGCGACTGAACGTGGACTGAGGGACATATAGGGGGAAAACTCCGATGCGAAGCGTGAACGCGAGGGATCGGCGCTCGCTATGGACGAGAACGCGGCGCGGCGCGGTCTGCACGTTGCTTGCGGCGGGCATTGGTGGCGGCTGTGCGCAGGCCGCCGAACCGCCCGCCGTCCCCACCGTGTGTGACGTGGCCGCGCCCGCGCCGTTTTGCCAGGCGGTGCGCGGCGAGCGCGCCGAGGGCTGGAGGGCGCAGAGCCGTTCGGAAGTCATCGCCCAGCACGGCATGGTGGCCGCCAGCCAACCGCTCGCAGCACAGGCCGGCCTGCAGGTCCTGATGCAGGGCGGCAACGCCATTGATGCGGCGGTGGCGACCGCGGCGGTGCTGAACGTGGTCGAACCCATGATGACCGGAATCGGCGGCGACTTCTTTGCGATCGTTTACATCGCGAAGGAAAATAAGCTCTATGCACTCAATGCGAGTGGCATGGCACCGACGGGCGCTACCCTTGAGCGTCTGCATGAGCTCGGCTACGACCGGGACCCCCAGAACTGGGGACCCGGCTCGGGCATGCCGCTGTTCGGGATACTGCCGGTCACCGTGCCCGGCGCGGTGTGGGGGTGGCAGGAAATCCTCCGGCGCTTCGGCACGCGCAGTTTCAAGGATCTGCTGGCACCCGCCATCCGCTACGCCCGCGAGGGGGTGCCGATCTCCGAGCGCATCGCCAGCGACTGGCTCTTGCCGCAGGTCGCGGCCGCAGGCAAGAAGGCCAGCGGCCCGGACCCGGACTCGGTGCGGGCGTGGTACCTCGGGGGCCGGCCTCCGGCGGCGGGCACGGTGTTCCGCAATCCCGACCTGGCGCACACCCTTGAGCTGCTCCAGCAGCACGGGGCCGCGGCCTTTTATCAGGGCGAAGTGGCGCGCGCGATCGTGGCCAAGTCGAGCGCGCTGGGTGGCACCATGACGCTCGCGGACCTCGCCTCGTACCGGGGCGAATGGGGCGAACCTGCCCGCACGCGTTACCACGGCTACGACGTGTTCGAGCTTCCCCCGCCCTCACAGGACTGGGCGACGCTGGAAATGCTCAACATCCTGCAGGAGTGCGTGCCGCAGTGGGCCCCGGGGCAGTCACTGGGCACGCTCGGACCGCGCTCGCCGCTCTACTGGCACCTGCTGGTTGAGGCCAAGAAGCTCGCGTATGCCGACCTGTTTGAGCACAACGCCGATCCCGACCACGTTGCCGTGCCACTCGAGCGACTGCTCTCGCCCGCCTATGCCCGCTCGCAATGCGCGCGCGTCAACCCGAAACTGGCCGCGCACTCCACGCAGTCAGGTGCCGCGGCGGGAAAAGGCGACACGATTGTGCTGGCCACGGCGGACCGTGCGGGCAACATGGTGTCGTGGGTAAGCAGCAACTACTATGAGTTCGGCTCCGGGATCACGGTGCCCGGATACGGATTCATCCTGCACAACCGCGGTGCGCTGTTCTCGCTCGACCCCAAGAGCCCCAATGCCCTGGCGCCGCATAAGCGCCCGTTCAATACCCTGTCGGCGGGATTCGTAATGCGGGAAGGAAAGCCGTTCATGACCCTTACGCTCATGGGCGGCGACATGCAGGCCCAGGGCCACGCGCAAGCGCTCGTCAACATTATCGATCTGGGAGCGAACCTCCAGGCCGCGAGCGACATGGCGCGCTTCCGGCATCTGCAGGTGCCGAACGTGCTGACATTGGAATCACCCCTGTACGATCTGGTCGGTGGCGCGCTCGCCACGATGGGGCACGAGGTCCGATCGGTCGACGGCGCGGACATGGGCGGCTTTCAGGCCATCATGGTCCAGCCGCCTGCGGGCATGGCCCGGCCAGGCCCTGATCAGGCGCGCGTGTATCGGGGGGGTTCGGATCACCGCAAGGATGGCGCAGCCGTCGGCTGGTGAAGGCAGGCAGACAAGCCTCACGGTGCCCCAGGTAAGCGGGCGCGATCAGCGGCCGGCCCGGAACCGCGCCCACATGCGCGTCAGTGACCGCGTATAAGCCTGCGAGCGCGGCAGATCGGCGATCAGCCGCTGCTTGGTCTGCGCGGAGGGATAGATGGCGCGGTCGTTGTACACGGCCGGGTCGACCAGCGGGTACGCCGCCGCGTTGCTGGTCGCGGCGTGCACAAAGCTGGAGTTCCTCGCAGACACCTCGGGCCGCAGCAGGTAATTGATGAACAGGTGCGCGTTCCTCGGGTGCGGACTGTCGGCCGGAATCCCCATCATGTCGATAAACATGACCGCGCCTTCCTTGGGGATGTTGTAGCGGATCACGTTGCCGTTACCCGATTCCCTGGCCCGTGCCGCCGCGGTCAGCACGTCGTTGCTCCAGCCCAGCGCCAGGCAGATCTCGCCGTTGGCCAGGTCATTGAGGTATCGCTCATTGTCGATGTAGCGGATGTACGGACGGATGGCCATCAGCACCTGCTCTGCGGCCGCCAGATCCTCGGGCTTCTCGCTGGTTCCGTCGCGACCGAGGTACAACAGCACCGTGCTGACGATTTCACGTGGTTCGTCGACCATCATGACTCCGCAGTCCTTGAAGTGCCTGATCACCTGCGGGTCGTAGAACATACGCAGGCTGTCCACCGGCGCATCGGCCATGGCGGCGTTGATCTTCGCGACGTTGTAGCCCACGCCTTCAGTGCCCCAGAAGTAATTCACTGAATGCTGCAGACCCGGATCCAGGGGATCCATGCGCCTGGCAAGATCGGCATCGACGTACTTCAGGTTTGGCAGCAGCGCCTTGTCGAGCTTCCTGAAGACCCCAGCCTTGATTTGTCCGGCCGCAAAGCTGCCGGTCGGCACGACGATGTCGTAGCCGGTGTGGCCGGTGAGGAGCTTGGTCTGCAGGACATCGTTTGAATCGTAGAAGTCATAGTTGACCTTGATCCCGTATTCCTTCTCGAACGCCGGCACGATGTCCGGAGCGATGTAGTCGGTCCAGTTGTAGACGTTGAGCACCTTCTCCGGGTCGGCAAGCGCCCCTCCGCTGCGGGTGGCCGCGGCCGCGGCCGGTGCCGCGGCCTGCCTGGATGGTCCGCAGGCCGCCATCGCAAGGGCCATCAGGAGCAGCCACGCGCATCGGGAACATCCTGTGCTCATGGAGCGCCCTGCCGTGAGTCTGGACATCCGGGGCGGCTCCCGTGCCTGATTCCGGCCGCCCTCATCCCGGCAGGGACGACAATCAGCGAGTCCTGGCACGGTGGGCGCATTCGCAGGATAGCCTTGCCGCTCCGCTCACCCGGTTCGCCCCCGCCTTAGCCCGTGGCCGGAGCCTAAGACGTGTGCATTCACGACGTCTGGCCGGCATGGCCAGTCGCGATCGCAGCGCTGGCCGCGGCCGGCATCGCGACTGGCCGGGCAAGCAGCGCGTCGACGACCGCTACGAACGGCGGAAAAAAGCCTGCCTTCTTGGCCCGGCGCCACCAGCCGCCGCCGAGCGGAGTGCTCAGGAGCGATTGGATATAGGAGCCGCAGGACCACTCGTGGGTTCCCTGTACGAACACCCCGCGCTGCTCGCGGTCCCAGATGTGGAAACAGGCCCACAGCTGCTCCGCAAGGAAATGCTCCAGACGCAGTTGGTCGGCCGCGTCCAGGGCACGTTCCCCGCTGAGCCCGGTGGTCATGAACTCGGCGAGGTCGCGATGTTGGGCAATCCCCATGCGGATCACCGTCCACTGCGCCATGGTGGAGTTGTGTTCGTTGCGGTAAAGCGCCGCGGTATTTTGCCTGACCTGCAGGCCCACGAAGATCAATGACAGGACAACGCCCACCGAGCCGGCAATTTGCGCAAGGGTAGCGACCTGTTCGAGCGACATGGAGGGCTGTGCGTGGCGTGGCTGGCCGCAAACCTACCATTGTCGTACCGGACTGTCATGCCAGTCGTGGCGCGAGCCATGCCATCGGAGGCTGCCCTGCACCCCGCCGGTGCGCTTGAGTCTCGCGCCCTATGGCGAGCTCCAGCGGCGCTGCGCTACCATCGGTCCATGCTTCGGATTTCCAGGCGCGGCTCACGGCGCCTTTTTGCCATGCTCGCGGCACTGCTGGCGAGTGTGGCGAGCGGGGCGAGCCTGCAGGCCCGGACCATCGTCGTGGATGGCCAGACGCGCGAGTACCTCCTCGCCTCGCCCGCCGCCTCGCATGCCGAGCCCCGGCCATTGGTTATCGTTTTGCATGGCCATCTGGGCACCGCCCGCAACGCCCTCGGCGCGGGGGCCCGGCCATCACCCTTGTCGGCCTGGCTCGACATCGTCGATCGCGAGCAGATTCTGGTAGTGGCCCTGCAGGGCCTCAAGGGTCCCGACGGGCATACGGGATGGCACGACTGCCGCGCCGATGCGCCGGGCAATCCGCGCAGCGACGACGTGGGCTTCGCGAACGCCGTCGTGCGCGAGCTTGGCGCCGCCGGACGGGTGGACCGGGGGCGCCTGTACGTCATGGGCATGTCCAACGGCGCCATGATGAGCCACCGTCTGGCCATTGAGATGCAGCCGGTCCCCGCCGCGATCGCGGCGGTGGCCGGCACCATGGCACTGAGCGGCGAGTGCCGCGATCCGCCCCGTCCCGTCTCGGTGCTGATTATTCACGGCACCGAGGATCCGCTCGTTCCCTACGGCGGTGGCTCGGTGGGTTTCGGCGATCACGGACCACGCGGCCAGGTCAGCGGTGCCGCGGCCACGCGGGACTACTGGCTGCGGGTGGACGGCCTGCAGCACGCGGCCCCGGTCGAAAGGGCCTTACCGCATCTCGGCGCCGACGCCACCCGGGCCCGGACGGAGATCTACGGTCCCGATGCCGGTCCCCAGGTGGAGCTGCTCACCATTGAACACGGCGGCCACGTCGAACCCAGCCTGCGATTCCATTACGGCCCGCTCTACGAAAGGATCGTGGGCACGCAGAACCGCGACCTGGAGAGCGCGGAACAAGCCTGGGCGTTTTTCGCGCCCAAGCACCGTACTGAGTAGCACGGCGGCGCGAACTGTCGGCCCGCCAGCGTCGTGGCGGTATGATCCACCGGGCCTGCAGGCCGCCAACTTTGCCAGGGGAGAGTCGGATGTCCGCTCATGCACGACTTCGGAAGCCGATCGTCGTTGCCGCGCTGATTGCCGGCGCCCTCGATCTGCTCTACGCCTCGATCCACATCGGGTGGTATTACCAGATGACGCCGATGCAGATATTTCAATCGATCGCGCGCGGCGTGCTTGGCGTGGCCGCCATGAAGGGTGGCTGGGGCTCCGCCAGTCTCGGCGTGGCGCTGGAATTTACACTCACGTTGCTCATGGCCTCCGTCTACATCCTTGCGGCGCAACGCATCACCGACCTGCGCCGATACTGGTGGCTGCTCGGCCCCTGCTACGGCATTGTCGTGATGGTGGTGATGTACACGGTGGTACTGCCGCTATCGGCCGTCCACGGGAGCGGCGCCCTACCGGACGGGCCGCGCGGACCCGACGGCAAGATCACCGATCACCAGATGCTCTATGGCACCCTGCTGGTGCACATATTCCTGGTGGGCCTGGTCATCTCAGCATGCGCTCGCTTTCTTTGGCCGCCAGAAACGATCGGCACGGGATCAGCGCCGGGCGCGCGGTATCAGGAAAGTTAGCGGCGCCGGATCCGCGCCGCCGTCATCTATCGCGCCGGCGCAGCACCAGATAACCCAGCGACCCGGTAACCACCATCAGTATGCTCACCACCGCGAAGAATCCGTGTGTGTGACCGGCGAACGGTATGCCACCGACGTTCATGCCCATGAGCCCCGCCACCACGTTAATTGGCAACGCCAGCACCGTCACCAGCGTCAATATGTACAGCGTCCGGTTGGTCTGTTCGTTGACCAGCGCCGCCAGTTCCTCCTGCAGCAACTTTACGCGCTCATTGAGCGCCACGCTGTCGGCGACCGCGCGAGTGAGTTCCTCCGCGGCCTCGCGCAAGTCCTGCTGGTCGGATTCCTGAATCCAGGCAGGCGGGCGACTCAGCAGTCGAAATAGCGCCGCGGGTTCCGGCGCCAGTAAGCGCTGCAGCCGCACGAGCGACCGTCGTAGCGTGCCGAGCTCTGCGCGGCTGATCAGCGCGCGGTTCGCCAGCACCTGATCTTCCACGGAATCAACGCGCGCCGTGGTCTCGCGCACGATCCCGACCAGCACGTCCGCCTGGTCGCGCAGCAAGTGCGCCAGCAGCTCAGCGGACGTGTGGAAGCCTTGGCCGGACTTGATCGCCTCGCGCAGGCGGTCCACCGAGCGCAACGGCCGCAACCGCGCGCTCACCACCAGACGAGGCGTGACGCATAGCGACACCGTGGACACGCTCGCTGAATCGAAGCTGGTGCTGTACAACACGTCGTGGATCACCGCGATCAGGTTGTCGTCCTCTTGCTCGAGGCGAGTGGATCCGATTCTCTCCGACAGCGACGCGTAGAACGGTTCGGGTAGTTTCAGCGCCGCGCGCATGCTGCGCTCGGTGGCCGCATTAGACAGCGAATAATGCAGCCAACAGAAGCTGCCGGCGTTAGAGGCAAGGCTGCCTATCGCCGCGGCCACATCGACGGGCGTGGCGGCTCGTCCGGATTCGAACAAGTATCCCCAGACCAGGCCATCCTTGTCCGACCCATAGCCGATCTCGGCGCTCCGTTGCTGCATGTGTCAGCTGAACTCCCCGGGCTTGCGCCAGCGCGACAGCCGCGGTGCGCGCACTGCCTAGGGATACCCGAGGAGTCACAAGCTAGTCAATAGGAACGGGAACTGCACGACTCGTGCTTGCCGCTGGACCCGGCGTTACCCCCGGCACGCTACCTGTGGGTATGAACAAGGCGCTTTGATCGCTTATAGTCGCCACGGGGCATTTGCCTCGGGGGGGGTTACCCATATGCTCAGCAGACGCGATTTTGTGTCAGCCGCGGCCTTCGGCACGCTTAGCGCCACTGCCGGCTCCGCCTCGGCCGCAGCAACGGCAGTCCTAGCACAGCAGCCGCGCCGCGCCGCGCGGCTGCCAATCATTGTCTCAGCCGGAAACGGCTTTCCGTACATTGACCGGGGCTATCAGCAGCTCAGCGCGGGCGCCGATACCCTGGAGGCCGCAATCAGCGTCGTACGCGGGCCGGAGGACGACCCGAACGACGACAGCGTGGGGCTCGGCGGATTGCCGAACGAAGAGGGTGTGGTCGAACTGGACGCCAGCTGCATGCATGGGCCCTCGCGCCGGGCCGGCGCGGTGGGTGGCGTGCGCAATATCCGCAGCGTCGCCCAGCTCGCCAGGGAAGTGATGCTGCATACCGGCCATGTGATGCTCGTAGGCGAGGGCGCGGAGCGATTCGCAGTTGCACGTGGCTTCAAGCGTGAAGACCTGCTCACGGAAGAATCGCGCAAAGTGTGGCTGTTGTGGAAGGAGTCTCACGCCGACTGGTGGGGGCCGGGCCTGGCGGATCCCAAGTGGCGCGAGCGACTGCGCGAGCGCGGGCGGGCGGGCGATTTCGACCGTCATTACGAACGGCTGCTGGCGCTGGCCGCAGACCTCGGCGTCGAGCCCGCCGCTCGCGGCGCCGCCGTCCACAAAGTGCTGTTTCCGCCGACCGGCACGATTCATTGCTCAGCGCTCAACGCGCACGGCGAAATGTCGGGTTGCACCACGACCAGCGGCTTGGCCTGGAAATTGCCCGGGCGGCTGGGCGACACCCCGATCATCGGCGCCGGCTGCTATACCGACCAGGAAATCGGCTCGGCCGGCGCGACCGGAAGTGGCGAGGAAAACATCAAGGTCAGCGGCGCGCACACCATCGTCGAGAACATGCGCCGCGGCATGGCGCCGCTCGAGGCCGGCATGGACGCGCTCAAGCGCATTGTGCGCAACTACGACGGGGACATGGAGCGACTCAAGTACGTCGACATGACCTACTACATCCTGCGCAAGGACGGGGCCTATGCCGGAGTCTCGCTCTGGACGGGCTACGAGCCGGGCAAACCGCACGGGATAGCCGTGCACGACGGGACCGGCCGACTCGAGAAGACCGTAAGCCTCTACGAGGGTGTGTCGCAGGAATGGCCGCCGTTGGTCGCCCCGTCGCGCGCTGCGCTGTAATCTCCGGCCGCACCACGGCGCGGTACACGACAACCGGCCTGTTCCGTCGCGAGAGATACTCGTGGGCAAGATCGATGCCCTGGAGAGTTTCTTTGTAATATATGGCCAACTTCAGGGCCGTAAATTTCTTCCCGGGCGACGGGAGGGTGCCAAAGTGGCGTGCGTATCTTTGCGATGGGGCCTCAGGTGACAGGGCACTCGCCACCGCTGCCGGACTCACCGGCGGCGCGTTCGAACCAGGAGACGCTTCGCATCCTGCTCGACCGGATCGCGCGGACCGACCCCCTACTCGGCGACCGGTCGGTGCATGCCGCACGCAAGACAATGAAGCGCGCGCGCGCCATACTCCGGCTGATGCGGGCTGCGATCGGGGACACGGCGTACCGGCGCGCGAATCGACAACTGCGAGATGCCGCACGGCCATTGAGAGCGCTGCGCGATGCTGCAGTACTGTTGACTGTACTCGCAAAGCTGATAAAGCCCAGTGACAAGAGCGCCTTCAAGGCGTACGTGAAGCGGCTGCATTACCGCCTGCAGCGGGCACACGGGGCGGCGCGCCAACGCCTCACACGGAAATCCTGTCGTGAAATTGCCGAGAAAGTGCGGATATTGAATCGACAAACATTGATTCTGCCGGCTCGCTTGCCTGACGCGCCGTCGGTCCGTCGCGGGATCGTGAAAACTTACAAGAGCGGACGCGAGGCGTTTGCCAGAACACGGCAGAAATCAAGTAACGCGTTACTGCATGAGTGGCGCAAGCAGGCGAAACATCTGGCGAATGAGCTCGAGCTGGCGCAGGACCTGCTGCAGCCACCCCTCAAAGAGGCGCATCGACGCGCCTCCCGGGTGGCATCGGCCCTCGGCGACGACCACGATCTTGCGTTGCTAAGCGGCAAGCTGCGTGAGTGGGAAACGCCCCGACAATCGGCTGCCGCTGTCCGACACCTCGAGCGCCTGGAACATCGCATCAAGGCGAGGCGCCGTCGCCTCCAGGCGAAGGCGCAGCACATAGGTAGGACACTTTACGGCGAGCCAGCGCGTAGGTTTGACGCCACGGTGAAGGAGCACTTGATTTGATCGGGCTTGCCGCAGGACTGTAGGAGCCTCGCGCGGCCCGGTCCGGGCCGCCGGACTCCGCCGCCATCGCTGGCCGCCACGGGCCAGTCAGTGATTCCCTCAAGCTTCAATTGCCGGGTACCGCGCTTTACCGCTCATGATTTCGCTCTAGCGATTTCCGCCTCTACCGCGTTGGCGGCCCCGGCGCCTTCGCAGCAGATACACGACTAATGCGTCCCCGTTGAGGTCCCGCCTGTCGTGTGTTGCAGACATGTCGCAAATTGCGCGCACGTTGATGATTCAGAATTGCGAATGATAACTTTTCAGTAATGGTCGACCCGCCGCAAGGCGGGCGCCACACCACCGGTCTAAAGGTACGAGGGGCGTCGCAGCGGAGTTGCCGAGATGGATGAACATCTCGTGATCAATTGGGAGGCTGCAACGGTTGCTGACTTTCCGATTATCTGCGTGCGCCCTGCATCTCGGCCCTGCCCCGGTGTCCTCACTGAGTCGCTAGGGAGACGAGAATGCACGACGGAGCCAAGGCGGGTATAGGCGGAATCGCAGCGCTATTCATGACGCTCTCGCTTGTCGTATGGAGCAGAGCGAGCAACGCCGTAACCGATAGGGTGCCGACACCAGCGGAGGCGCTCGCGACTACCTCACAAGTCGCAGCCAAGGGGACGCCGGCACGCAAGAGTCACTACGGACATTATTTCTCCACCCATTATTCCGACACTCCAGCCACCGCCGCGATGCTGTGTGAGAAGGCCGGTGTGACCGGCATCGTATGGCACCAAACGTGGAGCCAAGTGGAGTCGGCGCCCGGCGTCTACGACTTCAAGGCCTTTGACAAGGTGCTGGCAGCGATTGCCGCCTCGCGCAATCCGCGTTGCCAAATGTGGCTCTTCATCGAGTTTAAGAGCTACAGAAACACTCCGGTCAAAAATCCATGCCCGCAGTATCTGCAGGCGAAGCATTCTGCCTCGAATGTCATCGGAGGCAAGGCGGCGAGCTGCTTCATGTGGGAGTCCGTCGTATCCAACGCCTACATTGCGATGATGCGGGCCGCGGCGGCCCACTTCGATCGCAACCCACGCATCGAAGGGTTCATCATTCAGGAATCGTCCCTGGGCTTCAGGGGTGAGTATTCGCAAAACGTGGGCAGCGGCGGTACGTATACGCCGACGGCGTGGCGTAACGCCCTGATCAATATCATTAGCGAATGCGCGGCGACGTTTAGGAACAGTCGCTGCGTGTCATTCTTAAACTTTATTCAGGGTAACCAGTCCTATCTCAACGATATCTCTGCGGCGATCTCGGCAATACCCGACAATCAGGTATGCATTTCGGGGCCCGACCTGCTGCCCAACGAGCCCACGCTATACCGCGGCAGAGACGCCGTCTACCAGGTCATCGCCCGACATCATGGCTGTCGCTCCAACAGCGCACAAAACGACTCGTACCAGGTTCGCGGATGCGCACTCAATTGCATATTCAATTTTGCGGTCAGTGGCACAGTGGGCGCATTTCCGGCCTCCGCGCCTCTGAGCGGAGGCTTGTGCGTCAACTCGTATTTCTTCTGGAATGACCGGGCCAGAAAAAGCCGGACGGGTCTAGACTGGAAGAACGCGTTGCCGGTGATCGCTTCGAATCCGTACGGCCCGGACTGGTATAGGCAGTGCGCCGGCGCCACCGGGCCGCCATAAGCAAGGCGGTGCGCGCGCACTGGCGCCCTCGGAAGCCGGAGGCCTTCGGCTAGCGCGAGCCCTTGGTCGCTACAACGCAAGAGTAATAGCCACCCCCGGTCGTGAATGCCTCCACGCTGGAGAATCCGGCGCCCTCCAGGAACCCGCGGAGTTCGGCCAGGGTGTACTGCCGACCACGCGTTCCCAGGAGCATCAGCAGTGAGAACGCGGCGGTCGTGAGCGGCCCGCAGCCGTCGTCGTCCATAAGCATTTCATGCAGCACGATTCGACCGCCTCCGGGCAGTGCATTGAATGACCGTCGGGCCAGCAGGCGGCAGGTATCGTCGGACCAGTCATGGAATATGTTTGAGAGAAAATGCACGTCGTGGCCAGTCGGCCAGTCCTGCGTGAACATGTTTACCGTCTCGGTTCGAACTCTGGCGGCCACATTGGCCGCGGCAATGTAGCGATCGGCCTCGGCGCAGACAGCCGCGATCTCCATCACCGTCGCCTGCAACGCCGGCCACGCCTGCGCAAATTCAATAGCAAACACGGCCGAGCCTCCGCCGACATCGAGCACACGCTTCGCGTCCGCAAACAGCGACTGACGCGCGGCAGACTTGGCTGCCGCCCGGCTGTGTGCGTTCATGAAGGCTGTGACTGTCCGCGCGAGATCCGGCGACATCTCGCCGCGCTCCCACTCGCCCACCGCAGAGGTATAAGCCGTGGCCTTGGTCCCGGGCCTGAGAGTGGCGAGTAGTTGCGCATGGAGTGGCTGGGTCGTCCGGAATTGGTGCAGGAGCGGCCCGACGTAGCCCTGCGCGGACGGATGCATCCAGGTGCGTGCGGGTGCGCTCGCCCGCCATCGTCCCTCTCTGCGCTCCACAAAGCCGAGCGCCGCGAGCAGTCCCAGATGGATGGCCGCCGCGCGCGCGTCGACATTGATTGATTGCGCGAGTTCAGGTGTCGTCAGCGCGCGCGCGCTGAGGGCCGAGAAGGTACCGACTTCGTCAGCGACCGTCAGCACCGGCAGTCGGTACATGGAAAGCCAAGTATCCCAAATCAGGCGGTCATCGGTTGATACAGGAAGCAATCCCATCAAAACCCCTCCCGAATTTACTATGACGGATGCCGGGCCAGACACGTATTGGCGTGGCTTTGGTCGGCAAGCTTAACATTGGCGGAGTGACTGAATTTCGAACTCACGAGCACCGTGAAGGAGCGCTCCGGTATTCCAGTCGTGTGGCTCGCGGCGGATCCACTGTAGGTGCGCGACAGCGGGCGATCGCTACCGAATGCCCGGCCGATGAGCGTACTATTCAGCTCGCCCGCACATCTCGCGGCCACGTTCCGAGCTTCTTCAGCACCTCCGCCCACAGCGTCCCATAGATCTGCGCCGCCAGGGAGCTGGGCGCGAAGGCGGGGAGCGGCGCGCGGCGCACGCTCATGCGCTCGATCTCGCTCCAATATGGGACTTCGGTCTTGAGCATCAGCGGAAACTGCTCGCGGGTGCTGTCCATCAGATCGCGATGCAGCGACCTTCGGACATCGACCATCGCGAAGAACGGCAACAACAGCAAGTCCTGCCATCCTTCCGCGGCGAGGAAATCGCGCAGTTGGATCAGCATGCGCACGGAGAGTGGCGTCGGCAGCACCGGGATGATCACCGCATCTGCGGCGCGCAGCACATTTTCAGACAGCAAGGAAATACCGGGGGGACAATCGAGGAACAGCGCCGAATAGGCCTCGCGCACCGATCGACTCATCTTCAGCAAGCGCTCCGTCGGGTTCGCCCGCTCGTTCAGGTGGATATCGAATTTTCGGTAGGAAAAGCTCGCCGGCAGGAGGTCCAAGTCCTCGTACAAGGTCGGCACGATGAGCTCGGGAATCTCCCGCTTGCCGCTCAACAGCTTCTTGGCCGAGGCCGCCTCGTGCTCTTGCGCCTCGATACCAAGCGTGTAGGTGGCCGCCCCTTGCGGATCGAGGTCCCATAACAGCGTCTTTCGGCCGCTGGCGGCACACAGGTAGGCAAGGTTTATCGCAGTTGTCGTCTTGCCGACGCCGCCCTTGATGTTCGTCACCGCGAGAATTTTCATTTAACTTATTGTTGTCTGTTGCCCGAGCAGGCCTTTTGCATTGTTAGCGTACCACCGCGCATCCACGTCCGTCCTCCATAAGCATTGCTGCCCGACTCATGTAAGGCCTGGCGTTGGGCCAGCCTAAACGCTACCGATCCGTTACCTAAGGTGGGAGGCCTTGGGTCAGGACCTCCCTCGGCAGATGCGGTAGTTTCGCCGTGGATGCGTGTTCAAGAGGTGCAGAGGTACATACCGGCCAAGACCGCAGCGATGCATCCCCACTGCAGGAGCTTGATCCGTTCCCGCAACACAAGCGCCGCGAACGCCAGAGTCACCAGCGGGTAAGCGGCCGTCAACGGCGTCACGATCGAGATCTTGCCGTAGCGACTGGCGATCAGCACGCCCAAGTCTCCCGCCGCCATCATCCCCATGGGCAGGAACGAACGCGTCCACTCAATTACAGAGTGCGTGCCGGCCCGTCCCTTCAACATGCCGTAGGTGCCCAGCGTGAGCAACGCGCCGAATACGCTGTAGAGCGACATGTTGGCGTCAGTAGCACCCAGGCTGTAGTCGTACTTAACGACTGTCTGGGCGCCACCCCACAACACAAGGGCCGAGAACGCGAGCGGGATCCAGGCGCGCCCGGTCACCTTGTTGGCGGCGTCGGCCGGCTGGTAGGCCAGTCCTATGCACCCGCCGATCACCAACACCACGGCGCAGTATTGGGCTGGCGAGAGCGTCTCGCCAAGGAACATATGCGCGAACACGATGGTGAGCGCCGGATAGGCGGCTGAAAGCGTACCTACGATCGTGATGGGTCCAGCGATGATCGACTGGAAGTAAAGGATCCAGCCTATGCCGTCGAGCAGATAAGCGAGCACGCCTATGATAAGTAGCTGGCGGCCCTCCGCCGCGAACACGGGCGTATGCGGGCTCGCGAAGAAATAGCAGACCATCACCACGGCGCGGGCAAACGCGAAATATAGACAGAACCGCGCCGGCGGCACTTCGGTAATCCACATCTTCACGAAGCCCTGGCCCAGGCCGTAGAGCAGCAGCGCGAGCAGCGCTGGCGTCAGCCACAGGAGCAGGGGCGCCGGGGTCGGTGCATAGGCCATGGCCAATTCTAGCGCGCCAGGAACCGCCTCCACCTGGCTACCGCCCCCCGGGAATCATTGCTGGCGCGCACACTCCAGTCCCCGCTTCGCTTCGGAGCCTAAAGGCAAATGTGGACTCCGCGAGCGGACACGCCCAGTCGTCGAGCGATTCTTGTCAGGACCAATCGCGTCCCAAGTGCAGGTACAGGCGTCGCAGTCTTACGTAAGTGCCTGACAGGCCGCGGTGCGAACTCCAGTGCAAACGCTGCATTTTTTGACTTTCGTGTTCCTTGTCTACATGGGTGTGACGGCCAGCGATCTCAGCGCGGCAAGTCCGGACAATCCACCATCAATTGCTGACGGTCACCGGGATGGGCGCATTGATTGCCGTGTTACCTGCCGAATCGGTCGCGTGGATGGTGAGCAAGTGCGAGCCGTTGGCGAGCTTCGTGGTATCAAGTACGTAGGACCACCCCGAGTCGGCCGGCGCCACGTGCGGGTACGCGCTGGCGACGTCGGGACGTGAGACACCGGTGGTTGCGCTTCCGACCGCGACTCCGTCGACGTACACGCTCACGTCGCCCATGGCGACGTTGTCGAAGGACCAGCCGGAAACGGTAGCGGCAGCGCCGATGATGGCGTGGGCAACGGGCTGGTCGATGCTGGTCAATGGCGCCGAAATGTCCGCGGGCGCCACTGATTGGTGGATCCCGTAGATCTCATCGCGAGCCGCAAGTAGGTCTCCCGGCGCCAGGTAGATATCACCCTCGATCACGGCGCCGGGTGCAACCGTGAAGTAGACGGTCGGCAACATGTACACCGTCGAGTTGCCAAGCGGACCGGAGCCTGATTGGTTGGCAAACCCCCAGGCATTTTCGTACGGGTACTGGCCCGGCACGTACACGGCCAAGCCCTGGCCTCCGCCGTCGACGAGGGCACCCCACTGCTCCGGCGCATAGCTCGCGGCGGGAGCGGGACTGGTGGGAATCTGAATGGTCGGTGTCATCGTAATAGGACCATGCGACCAGGGACTGTCTGCACCGTAATAAGCAAATGTCGTATACGTCGAATTCACATAGACGGCCGGAAATTCCTGGCCACTGTTGTAATGCGTGTCCGAGCCGTTGTGGGTGAGCTTGTAATGCACCTTGAACGCAAGCGGAGCGTTCGGGGCTACCGTCACGGTCTGTTCGATGGTCATGTCCGCCGCGGCGGCCGCGCTCGCGCCGCCGCCAAAGTTATCGGGCCACCACTGCAACGGTACGCTTTCCGTGTAGAGCGAGTCAGCCGATGCAGTCTGCGTTAGCACCGCACTACCCCGGCCATAGGCATCGCCGGCCAGCACGGGATCCCAGCCATACGCGCTCCCCGGACCCCAGTCCGGGTATGACGCCGCGCCGTCGTACAGCGCGGGCTGCACCTCACGACCCGTGTCGTGTCGGTTGACGAAGTTGGTGCCGTCCATGCTCACTTCCACGATCGCGCCGCCCCAGGCGGTGTCCAGCCCGATTCGCGCCGTATGACCGTTAGCGTGACTTTCGAGGTAGAGCATCGTGCCCTGCTGTGAGGTCCGCACCACCGGGACCGTGACCAGGGTCAGCGTCGCCTCGTGGGCCAGCGAGCCACTGCTCGCGCGCAGGGTCAGCGTAACGCTACCAAGCGGGGTCGCGTCCGTCGTCGTAATCGTGAACTGCGGATTGAATTGCGCACAGTCAACCATCATATTGGGATCCCCCGCACAGGCGGCGACCTGCAGCGGGAACGAAGGCTGCGTGGTGGCGCCGGGGGGAAGGCCGGATAGGGTCACCGCGACGGAACCCTGAAACCCATTCAGGGCCGAAGCGCCGGTCATTACGGCCTCCGATATCGTGCCCTGGCCGACCGTGACCGAGGTTGGGCTGACAGCGAAAGTGAAGTCGGGTTTGGACGTCGAACCGCCACATGAGGCGACCAACAGGAACGCGATCGCGACGGCGATACGGTGCGTCAAGAAGCCCACGTCTCGAGGATCCCTAAAATAGCAGTGTCCAGGAAGTCCGGTCCTCGTGTCCCGATGACATGACGCCTGAATCGTTGTTGCTGTTGAAGTAGAAGACATCGCCGCCGGGGCCATGAAAATAGGTCCAATGATTGTTGGGTCCGTAAGCTGCGTGGGCCACACAGTTGCTGTCCATAGTATAAGTGCCGGTTCCCTCATAGGGAGTCGTGACACCAGCCTCGTCCCACAGTTGAAAATAGTGAATGTGGCCGTATCCATCGTAAGTCTCTCTGCCACTTGTCGTCTAGGCAACAGCGCCATCCGTTCCTGTGTTGGCGAATGCGTACGTACCGCGCAGCGTGTAGAGCGAACAGGCAGTTGGTGTGTCAGCGAGTGCCATATCTGCGCCAAACCCGAGTGCACATATCAACGCGAATAATGCCAAAGACTTGTTCACGTGAAGTAACTCCTCTCCTAAACTTGTAGAATTCTTTCGACGACATAGATGGACTATCGCCCGGCATCGCTGTTACGCCCCCTGCCCGTGAGTTCGACCGTACGCGGCCCCATTCCCGATAGATATTGCGGACACGTAATGATCCGCGCCGGCCTCTAACTTTAGTCAAGCACACCCTTATATAGAGTGCGGTGAGCAAGAAGAGGACCCATGAATTTTTAGCGATGGGCAGGGGGACCTATCCTTTTACCTAGTGTGTGCATAGATACGCGGTACAGCCGGCCCGCCCCCAGGCAGTGATCCTTAACCGTTCAGTCGGACGGCCGCTCGCCCGGCGGGTCAAGTTTGTCAATTGCCTGCATACCCGTATTCGCGCGAATGTCATCGAGCTCAGTTGCGGACCTGGCCGTCACTGTGTAGTATCATGTGTAAGAGGTGACACATGGCGACAAATCTCTCGCTGGACCCGAAACTAATAGAACAGGCCGTCAAGGTTGGCGGTGAGCGAACCAAGAAGGCCGCCGTGACCCGCGCTCTGGAGGAATATGTCGCACGTCGAAAGCAGAAACGCCTGGCAGACCTCATGGGAAAGCTTGAGTGGGACGAGTCGTTCGACTATAAGGTCGAGCGCTCCCGGCGGTGACCATTCTTGTCGATACCAGCGTATGGTCGCTTGCGTTTCGCCGCGACGCTGATCTAGAGGCGCCGCAGGTTGGGGCCCTACGTGCCGCGCTCGATGGAGGCGACACCATCGTCACCACAGGGCTAATTCTGCAGGAACTGCTGCAGGGCTTTGCTGGCCCAACGGCCCATAAACAGCTAGTCGAGAAATTTTCCGCTTTACCGATGCTGGTCCCAGATCGAAAGGATCACATCGATGCCGCCGAGCTTCGCAACCGCTGCAGGCGTGCCGGGGTCCAAATAGGGACGATTGACGCGTTAATTGCACAGCTTTGCGTTCGGCACGACCTCATCCTCCTTACCACCGACGGAGACTTCGTGTTGGCGGCGAAGCATTGCTCCCTTCGCCTTTGGAAGCCGATCAAGTAGCCGTCGCCAGCTTCGAAATCTGCTTCCATGTCGGATACCTACCGCTCACCGTGACTGGGAGGGTCAATTGCCGCATTAGCGGACCTTCACAGTCAACCTGATCCTTCTTTCAGCTTCGGTTCAGCGCGAGAGCTAGAATGCATCGTGCGAGAGTTTGCCGCGTCCCCCGGGGTGATTCGTGAGCAATTCGATTTCTGAAACCTTTGACCGGCGGTTCTACGCGGGGATGAGCGGCCTCGCGCTCGGTGTTGTGCTGCTGGGTTTTGCGAGAACGTACTTCCTGAAGGGGCTGTTCAGTGCCCCGTCGCTGCCGCTGCTTCTGCATTTGCACGGTGCGGTCATGACAGCCTGGTTCTTGCTGTTCGTCGCTCAGGCGGCGTTGATTCGCGCACGGCGCGTCGATCTACACCGCCTGGTCGGTGTCGCAGGCGCCGTATTTGCGCTTGTGCTCTTACCTATCGCACTCGCGACAGCGCGCCAGTTCGTGGTTCGGTCGCTCGACGATCCCAATCTCCTTCCGATCGCGGCAGCAATCGCAGGCTACGACGCTGTTGTTCTTGCGGTTTTCGCGATCCTCGTAGGCACCGCGCTCGGCTGGCGGCGTCGTACCGATATTCACAAGCGCCTTATGACGCTGGCGGCATTCAGCCTACTCGGGCCTCCACTAGCTCGGTTGGTGGGCGACGAGTCCGCGGTACTCGCCAGCAATCTGATTATTCTGGTGCCGGTGGCAATCGACACGGCTTGGAACCGACGCCTGCATCCCGCCTTTGGGTGGGGTGGTGCGCTGGTCGTGCTGTCTTCTCGTGCGGCACTCGTCATGGTCACAAGCCCGGGATGGACCAGCTTTGTAGCGCACCTCGTGCGCTGAATCCAGTGACTTCTCGATGTCGATTCCATCGCCTCAGGAGCGGCACAGAGCGGCCACAGGGCTTGGCGACGGCGGCACGCACTTTCGAAAGCTGCCGCGGGCATTTGGCACCTGCGGATTGAATGGGCCCCATCTAGTTTGGCGGAGAGGGTGAGATTCGAACTCACGAGTCCCGTGAAGGACTTGCCGGTTTTCAAGTCCGTGAATTCGCGCGTACACGCATCGCAGTCGCACGTAAATGCTTGACTCGCCGTGGTGCGAATTCAGGTCCAGGCGCTGTAATTCCCGGAATTTCGCGCTCACTGTGTACACAGGTGTAACACGGCGGCAGTCCTTGGCCATGTCCTGTGCCAAACGCGACGTAGAAAATGCGCCTGAACAAAGGCGCACGTTTCGCTCCCGCGCGCAGTCACACACATCGTCCCGGAACCTACTAATTTAGGAGGCTCGGCGAGAATTGACTTAACGCTGGATTGCGAGTTCGTGCAATTGAAATGATCCGCCACAGTGCCTTACGGATCAGATCTGCCGCTTGAGAATATTTTGCGCTTGATCCGTAAATGGGCGTATATCTGAACCTAGTTTGCGGCGCGTCGATAGTGGGTCTCGCGGAGCCTGTTGCGCGCTGAATTACAAAATATTTTTGGGGGATGCCGACCATGAAGAGGGCACATCACAGCATCGTCGTGAGAAAACTGATCATGCTCGGCGGGGGCCTAACGCTGCTACTGGCCTTCCCGTTGGCGTTTGCCGACCGCGCCTTCGCCAATCCGACACCCAAGTTTGCTTACGTGGCGAATGAGAATAACTGCAACTCCCCTGTTTGTTCAGCAGGCAACGTCTCGGCCTACACCATCGACAGCTCCACGGGTGCCCTGCGCGCGGTCGCCGGTTCGCCCTTCGCGGCCGGGATCGAACCTTACTCGGTCACGGTGGACCCCTCGGGCCAATTCGCTTACGTGGCGAATGCGGGAGATGACACGGTCTCGGCCTACACCATCAACAGCTCCACGGGTGCCCTGCGCGCGGTTGCCGGTTCGCCCTTCGCGGCCGGGATCGAACCTCACTCGGTGACGGTGGACCCCTCGGGCCGGTTCGCTTACGTGGCGAACTATTGCTTCCCTTGTTCACAAGGCAACGTCTCGGCCTACACCATCAACCGCTCCACGGGGGCCTTGAGGGCGGTCTCCGGATCGCCCTTCGCGGACGGGCCCGGCCCTAACTCGGTGACGGTGGACCCTTCGGGCCGGTTCGTTTACGTGACGAATTATTGCGACGGTTGTTCAGCAGGCAACGTCTCGGCCTACACCATCAACAACTCCACGGGGGCCTTGCGCGCGGTCTCCGGTTCGCCCTTCGCGGCCGGGAACAACCCTAACTCGGTGACAGTGGACCCCTCGGGCCGGTTCGCTTACGTGGCGAATGCGTGCGACTCTTCCCCTGATTGTTCGGCAGGCGACGTCTCGGCCTACACCATCAACAGCTCCACCGGGGCCTTGAGCGCGGTCGCCGGTTCGCCCTTCGCGGCCGGGACCAACCCTATCTCGGTGGCGATCGCCGGCCAGGCCCATACAACCTCGGTGCTCACGCTCACGCCGCGCTCGCTCGCCTTTGGCAACCTTCCGATCCACACCTCGAGCGCCGCGCAGTCGGTGACCGTGACGAACACCAGCGCCAAAGCCGTGGCCATCGCCAGCATCGCGCTGAGGGGTACGGCTCCAGGGCAGTTCGCCTTTACCGATGATTGCGGCAAATCGTTGGCGGCCTATAGAACCTGCGCGCTCGAGGCGATTTTCAGGCCGACCACGGAGGGCGCAAAAACCGCCTATCTGGACGTGAACGGGGGGGCGGGGGCCGTTCGGTGAAACTCACGGGAACGGGCACGTAACCCACTAACGTATCAGCGTCGCGCATGGCGAATTTGCACTTTCGCACTTCGAGACGTGCTAATTCAGCGGTCGTTGCGAGCCTAGTGTTTACTGCGCATCGGGCCACCGCTGATCTGATCAAACGAGCCGCTGTGTTTCCGCTGATCCAGGAGGTACGAACCACTCATAGCGCACCGCCACTGCTGCTTGTGGTGTAACAAGGGAACTGCGCGCGCTCCGAAAATTCCAGGAGCGCCGCTCAACTGATTGTTTTTGGCGGAGAGGGTGAGATTCGAACTCACGAGTCCCGTGAAGGACTGCCGGTTTTCAAGACCGGTGCATTCAACCGCTCTGCCACCTCTCCAACTTGACGGCGTCGCGGCTGTCGGTTCTACACTGTATCTTATCCCACCTGCCCCCCACGACGTATGGCCCTCGTCCTCCGCTAAGGGGGCGTTGGCGCTGGACAATCCTGGCACGAGCGGTCCCCATGCTTTGATCTCACCGCCGATCGTGCTATCTTCAGCGCCGCGGGGGTATTCCAAATTGTTTCAGATCTAGCCTGCCCAACGTGTGGGGCTGCGATCAGACGAGCGCTACTGCTCGCACTGTGGCGAACAGCGTCCGCTGGCCCATGACCTCTCCTGCCGCCATTACCTGGAAGAGCTATTCGATGCAGTTACGCACTTGGACTCCAAACTCCTGCGCAGCATGTGGCTGCTGGTAAGGAGGCCTGGCCAGCTGTCCGTGGATTACCTGCGCGGGCGACGTGTGCCGTTGGTAAGCCCACTGCGACTGTTTGTCTTCGTCAGCATAGTTTATTTCGTGTCGCTCACGCTGCTGCACGCGATCCCGCTTGCCAAGGCACCCAATATTCAATTCAACACCTTCGCAACGCCCCTTTCCACGCAGCTCCACGGCAACGACTTCTACGGCGCATATGCGGCGCGGCAAGTGGAGCAGAAGCTGCGCCGCGACCAGATCGGCTACCCGGATCTGGAACGCCGCTATAACGAAAAGACTACGGTATTGTCGAAGACTCTGGTGTTCGTGCTCATTCCGGTGATCGCGCTGTTATTTGGAGCGCTTTTTTTCCGGAAGCGCAGATTCATCGCGGAGCACCTTAGTTATCGCCACACATTTTTGGGCGTTCACGCTGCTGCTGATTGGCGTACTGCTGCCGGCCGTGTTGGTGCCCGCGATCTATCTCTCAGTCGCGATGGGCTTGCCGACCGGCCGTATCATTAACGATGTCACCGTATCGTATGTGCTGCAACTCATCTTCGCCGCGTATCTTTATCTCATGCTGCGGCGAACATACGCGGCAAGCGCCTGGTACTGCGCGGTGGTGGCGCTCAGTAATCGCGTGGTCGTTCTTCTTTATCGTCTGGCTGTTCCGATTCTTCTTGTTCGAAGTAACGCTGCCCGCCCTCTAGTAATAATCCGCGACGCCGCTAAGACACCGCGGGAATCGCCTGTAATCCGCCCATGTATCCGCGCAGTACCTCCGGCACGGTGAGCGAACCGTCGGCATTCTGGTAATTCTCCAGAATCGCGACCAGCGCCCGGCCTACGGCGACGCCAGAACCATTGAGCGTGTGCAGAGGCTCCGGTTTGCCGGTCGCCGGGTTGCGCCAGCGTGCCTGCATGCGGCGGGCCTGGAAGGCCTCGCAGTTGCTGCAGGAGGATATCTCCCGATATTTGCCCTGCGCAGGCAGCCAGACCTCGAGATCATAGGTACGGGCACTGGCAAAGCCGATATCGCCCGCGCACAGCGCGACCACGCGATGGGGCAACCGCAGTTGACGCAACACCTCTTCGGCGTGTCCCACCAGCTCTTCCAGCGCCCGATACGATTCCTCCGGTCGCGTAACCTGGACCAGCTCGACCTTTTCGAACTGGTGCTGGCGAATCATGCCGCGCGTGTCGCGACCGGCCGCGCCCGCTTCGGAGCGAAAGCAAGGCGTGTGGGCCACGAATTTGAGCGGCAGTGACTCGGCATCGATGATCTGCTCACGCACCAGGTTGGCGAGCGACACTTCGGCCGTGGGAATCAGGAACAGGTCCTGCGCGCCGCGCACGCGCGAACAGGTCCTCCTCCATCTTCGGCAACTGGCCGGTACCCTCGAGCGTTGACCTGGCCACCAGATAGGGCACGTACACTTCCGTGTAACCGTGTGTCCCGGTGTGCAGGTCCAGCATGAATTGCGCGAGCGCGCGCTGCAGGCGCGCCAGCGCCCCGCGTATCACCACAAAGCGCGCGCCCGAGATCCGGGTCGCCGCCTCGAAATCAAGGCCACCGAGCTTCTCGCCCACCGCCACGTGATCGAGCGGCACGAATCCCTGCTGGGGCGGCTCGCCCCATTGGCGCACGACCACGTTGGCGCTCTCGTCGCTCCCCTCGGGGACGGAAGCGTGCAGGAGATTCGGAATTCCAAGCTGCCAATCGCCCAGCTCCGTTTGTATGGCCTCGAGCGCCTGATCGGCGGCCTCGACTTCGCGCGCCAGGGCTTCGCCCCGCGCCAGGAACGGCGCGATGTCAGCGCCACGCCCCTTGGCCTGCCCGATGGCCTTGGCATGGCTGTTGCGCTCGGCACGGAGCCGGTCGCTCTCGAGCTGCCATTGACGCCGCTTGCCCTCCAGGACGTTGAGCGCCTCCACGTCCAGCCGGTAGCCGCGGCGCGCGAGGTTGCGTGCCACCTCTTCGGTGGATGAGCGCAGCAGCTTCGGATCGATCATGGCGGCGTCACTTCTGTCCCTCGGCCGGGGTTCCGGAACGTACAGTCTGATTGCGCTCGCGCAATCGCGCCAGCGCCTCGCCGATGCGGATTTCGAGCCCACGCGGCACGGGCTCATAGTAATGCCGCGCGGGCAATCCTTCCGGCAAATAGCGCTCACCCGCGGCAAAGGCGTCGGGCTCGTCGTGCGCGTAGCGATAGCCGCTGCCGTAGCCGAGTTCCTTCATGAGCTTAGTCGGTGCATTGCGCAGCTGCAGCGGCACGGCCAGCGAGCCGAAACGCTCAACATCGGCCATCGCCGCGCCCAACCCGGCATACAGGGCATTGCTCTTGGCGGCCACGGCCATGTAGACCACGGCTTCGGCGATGGCGAGCTCGCCTTCGGGACTGCCGAGGCGTTCGTAGGCCTGCCATGCCTCCAGCGCGAGGCTGAGCGCGCGCGGGTCGGCCAGCCCAATGTCCTCGCTCGCCATGCGCAGCACGCGGCGCGCGATATAGTGCGGATCGCAGCCGCCGTCGATCATGCGCGCGTACCAGTACAGCGCCGCGTCCGGATCGGACCCGCGCACCGCCTTGTGGAGCGCGGAGATCTGGTCGTAGAACTGCTCTCCCCCCTTGTCGAACCGCCGCCGACCGCCGGCGGCCACCTCGCGCGCCTGCGCGAGCGTGATGGTCCGCGTGGAGCTGGCCGCAGCCAGCCCGCTGGCCAGTTCCAGCATGCCCAGAGCGCGCCGCGCGTCGCCATCGCCCGCCTGCGCCAGCAGCTCGAGCGCTTCAGGTTCAATCGCGAGGCCGCTCTCGCCGAGGCCCCGCTCGCGATCGGCGAGCGCCCGCTCGAGCAGGCCGCGGATGTCGGCGGGCTCGAGCGCCTTGAGCACGTACACGCGGGCGCGCGAGAGCAGCGCGCCGATGATTTCGAACGAGGGGTTCTCCGTGGTCGCGCCGATGAACACCAGGGTCCCGTCCTCAACGTGCGGCAGAAAGCTGTCCTGCTGAGCCTTGTTGAAGCGGTGCACTTCGTCCAGAAACAGCACCGTGGCGTGGCCCGCTGCCGCCACCTGCCGTGCGCGGGCGACGGCTTCGCGGATGTCCTTTATGCCGGCCTGCACGGCCGATAGCGGAATGAATTCCGCACCCGACGCGCCGGCCATCAGCCGCGCCAGCGTGGTCTTGCCGGTGCCCGGCGGCCCCCAGAGGATCAGCGAGTGCAGCGCGCGCGCCGCGATCGCCTCGTACAGGGGTTTGCCCGGGGCCAGCAATTGCGGCTGCCCGACAAACTCGGCCAGCGTGCGCGGGCGCATGCGATCGGCCAGCGGGCGCCAGCCCTTTAATGCCGCATCAGCCATCGGTCGACCCAACGGGTCCAATGCCTAAGACCCGCCATGCACAATGCCAGCCCGACCGCGGTGCCGATGGCGTCGGCGTAGAAATCGCGCCAGTCCGCCTCGCGCCCCCAGCCCATGAGGCCCTGCGCGATCTCGATTCCGCCCCCGAGCGCCAGCAGCGCCAGGGCCAGGTACCCGTAGCGGCGCGGCGCCATCAGCCCGCCGTAGCACAGCGCCAACCCACCGTAGGCGATCATGTGTTCCAGCTTGTCGGTGATGCCCAGGTGCGGCAGGCTGCCGGCCGGCACCAGGCTGGCCACGACCACGATCAGCACCAGGCCGCACCCGACGACATGCCAGAAGCGCGCGTGCGGTACGGCGGTCATTGGGCGCCCTGGACCTGCGGAGTGCCGATCACATCGACGCCGGCCGGCGGCGTGAAGCGCAGCTCCGAGTCCTCGATGCGCGCATCGCGCGTGCTGTGGGTGAAACTGAGGGTGTCGGTCTGGTTGAGGCGATCGTGGATGATCAGGCGCGTCAGCTGCGTGCCGCGAAACCCCAGCTCGGCGCTGCTGAATTCCGCGGCCGCGCTGCGGGGTGCGACCTGCACCCAGGCGAGGCCATCGCGCGTCCCCTCGTCGGTGATGACGAAGGCGGCGCGCATCTCCGCCGCCGTTCCCGACAGCAGGATCACCGGGGTGGTGGTGAGCGCGGCGGCGGCAGGTTTGACGGTGGCCTGCTGCAGGTCACGATCGTAGAACCAAAGGTTGGTGCCGTCGGCCACCAACAGCTGCGGACCCGCGCCCTCGGGCGTGTACTCCCAGCGGAATCTCCCCGGCCGGCGCACCAGCAAAGTGCCCTGCCCGCTCTCGAGCTCATGTCCCTTGGCGTCGACCACGACCTGCGAGAAACCGGCGCGCAGGCTGTCCAGGTTCTCGAGAAACTGATCCAGCGCCGTGCCGCCGGCGGCGCGCAGGGGTGCCGGCGCGAGCAGCAGGAGCGCGGCGCCGACCAGCCCTGCGGCCAGCCAGTGCGCGTGGGCGGGACGCGCGCTCACGGCGGTGGCGGTGCGAGCACTTCGCGCGCCCCGTTAGACTGAAGAGGACCGACCAGACCGGCGCTTTCCATCGCCTCGATCAGGCGCGCCGCACGGTTGTAGCCGATCTTGAGGCGACGCTGCACGTAGGAGATCGAGGGCTTGCGCTCGCGCGTCACGATATTCACCGCCTCATCGTAGAGCGGGTCCTGCTCGGGGTCGCTGTTCGCACCGCCCACCTCGTCCTCCTCGCCGGATATGCCCACCAGCGGCTGCGAGGGACCCTCCAGCACCGCCTCGATGTAGGTCGGCGGCGCGCCGCCCTTGCGCAGCGCATCGACGACGCGATGCACTTCCTGGTCGCTGACGAACGCGCCGTGCACGCGTGTCGGAATGGCGGTGCCCGGGGGCAGGTACAGCATGTCGCCGTGGCCGAGGAGCGACTCGGCGCCCATCTGATCAAGAATGGTGCGCGAATCCACGCGCGCCGAGACCTGGAAGGCGATGCGCGTGGGGATGTTCGCCTTGATCAGGCCGGTGATCACGTCGACCGACGGGCGCTGCGTCGCCAGTATCAGGTGGATGCCTGAGGCGCGCGCCTTCTGCGCCAGGCGGGCAATCAGTTCCTCGACTTTCTTGCCCACCATCATCATCAGGTCGGCCAGCTCGTCGATGATCACCACCACGAAGGGCAAGGGGCCCAGATCCGGGATCTGCCGCTGGTCGATCGACGGGTCGTTGGCGGCGCGCATGAGCAGTATCGGATCCTTGATCGGCTTGCCCGCCGCGCTCGCGTCCTTGACGTGGCGGTTGTAGCCGGAGATGTTGCGCACGCCCAGCGCCGACATGAGCTGGTAGCGCCGCTCCATCTCCGCCACGCACCAGCGCAGGGCATTGGCGGCCTGCTTCATGTCGGTGACCACCGGCGCCAGCAGGTGCGGGATGCCCTCGTAGACCGACAGCTCGAGCATCTTCGGATCGATCATGATCAGGCGCACGTGCTCGGCGGTGCTCTTGTAAAGGAGCGAGAGCACCATGGCGTTGAGGGCCACCGACTTGCCCGAGCCGGTGGTGCCGGCGATCAGCAGGTGCGGCATGCGCGCCAGGTCGGCCACCATCGGCGCGCCGCCGATGTCCTTGCCGAGCGCCAGCGCCAGCGGCGAGGCCACCTCGTCGTAGGCCTTGCTCTTGATGATCTCCCCGAGCGTGACCACCTCGCGCTTCTCGTTCGGGATCTCCAGGCCCATCACCGATTTGCCGGGGATCACCTCCACGACGCGCACGCTGGTGGTCGAGAGCGAGCGCGCCAGGTCCTTGGCGAGCGCGGTGATCTGGCTGGCCTTGACGCCCGGCGCCGGGCGCATCTCGAAGCGGGTGATGACCGGCCCGGGGTGCACCGCCACCACCTCCACCTCGACACCGAAGTCCCGCAGCTTGAGTTCGACCAGGCGCGACATGGCTTCGAGCGCTTCGGCCGAATACGACGCCTCGCGCGCTCCCGGATCATCGAGCAGCCCGAGTGCCGGCAGCTCGCCCGCCTGCGGCGGATCAAACAGCGGCACCTGGCGTTCCTTCTCGGCCCGTTCGCTCTTGGCCACCACCGGGGCCGGGGCCTCGATGCGCGGCGGCGGCCGGGCGCGCAGCTTTTTGGTCTCGGCCTCACCGGCGTCCATCCGCGCCTGCTTGCGCTCGCGCCCGTCATTCACCTCGCGCGTCGCCTGGCGGCGCTCGCGCAGATACCTGAGGCCGCGCCACACCGCCGCGCCCAGGCCGTCGATGACCCGCAGCCAGGAGATCCCGAAGGCGACCGCGGCGCTTGCCGCCCAGGCGGCCAGCAGCACCAGGGTGGCACCCAGGAGATTCATGCCGTTGGACAAGCCGGTGCCGACCGCGGTGCCCACCACGCCACCGGCGCCCGCCGGCAGCACGCCCGGATTCCAGTGCAGGGCCGTGAGCGAACAGCTGCTCATCACCAGCACCGCAAGGCCGAGCCCGCGCACCGCGAAATTGGTGCGTGAGCTGGCTTCGGCCGGAGCGCGCGCGCGCCCCAGGCGCACCGCCGTGACCACGAGCGCCAGCGGCAGCAGGTACGCCGGCCGCCCGAACAGGAAGTAGAGCAGGTCGGCGACGAAGGCGCCGGTGCTGCCCACACGATTGTGGATGACATCCCCCACGCCGGTGGATGAGAAACCCGGATCGCGCGGATCGAAACTCAGCAACGCCACCACCACCACCAGCGCGATCACGCCGAGGCTGATCGCGGCGCCTTCGCGCAGCCCACGGGCCACCGCGGCCGAGAAACGCGGCGGCGACGCAGGCGATGCCGGAGAATTTGTCAATACGCCATCCTTATCAATTTATGACTTGGCCGCGCGCGTCGCGTTACATACCATGGCCGAAACGACCAGCTGTTATGGTCGCTGCAAGTCATCCGGAAATTGTACATGAGCGCGGCCATACACCGTCGTCTGATCATTCTCGGCTCGGGGCCTGCGGGCTACAGCGCCGCGGTGTACGCCGCGCGCGCCAATCGCCACCCGCTGCTGATCACCGGCACCGACCAGGGCGGCCAGCTCATGACCACCACCGACGTGGACAACTGGCCCGGCGACGTCGAGGGCCTGCAGGGCCCCGATCTCATGGTACGCATGCGCCAGCACGCCGAGCGCTTCGCCACCGAGGTGCTCGCCGACCAGATCCACACCGTGCGCCTCAAGCAACGCCCCATCGAGCTGGTGGGCGATAGCGGCACTTACAGCTGCGATGCGCTGATCATCGCCACGGGCGCCTCGGCGCAGTACCTGGGGCTGCCCTCCGAGGAGCTGTACCGCGGTCGCGGGGTCTCGGCCTGCGCGACCTGCGATGGCTTTTTCTTCCGTGGGCAGCGCGTGGCCGTGATTGGCGGCGGCAACACGGCGGTGGAAGAGGCGCTGTATCTGGGCAACATCGCCGCGCACGTCACGCTGGTGCACCGGCGCGACCGGCTGCGCGCCGAGAAGATCCTGCAGGACCGGCTGTTCGAGCGCGAACGCGCCGGCCGGATTGCGCTGCTGTGGAACCACACGGTCGAGGAGATTCTCGGCAGCGCGCAGGGCGTCAACGGGCTGCGGGTGCGCGCCGTGGCGGGCCGCGGACCGCGCGACCTGGAGGTCACCGGAGTCTTCATCGCCATCGGGCACAAGCCCAATACCGCCATCTTCGAGGGGCAGCTCGAGATGAAAGGCGGCTACCTGCAGGTGCGCAGCGGCACCGCCGGCGATGCCACCGCCACCAGCGTCCCCGGCGTTTTCGCCGCCGGCGATGTCGCCGACCATGTCTACCGCCAGGCCGTCACCTCGGCCGGTTCAGGGTGCATGGCGGCGCTGGACGCCGACCGCTACCTGGAGCAACTCGACGGGGCGGCATGAGGCCCAGGCTGCCGGTGAGCTTTCACGCGGGCATGGCGGAACTGGACGCCACGGCCTGGAACCGGCTCGCCGGCGACTATCCCTTTCTTCGCCATGAATTTCTGGCGGCGCTCGAGGACACCGGCTGCGTGGGGGCCGCCAACGGCTGGACGCCCCAGCACCTGCAGCTGGGCGCGCCCGACCAG
Source organism: uncultured Gammaproteobacteria bacterium (assembly GCA_963707115.1). GTDB lineage: Bacteria > Pseudomonadota > Gammaproteobacteria > Steroidobacterales > Steroidobacteraceae > FEN-1191. The sequence goes on along the minus strand of CAVPOP010000005.1, from coordinate 615,615 downwards.
CCGCAGCTGCTGGCGCCGCTGTATGAGAAGGCGCACTCGTGGGGCGAATTCGTGTTCGATTTCGCCTGGGCGCGGGCCTGGGAGAGCCGCGGCCTGCCGTACTACCCGAAGCTGCTTATGGCGATTCCCTTTACACCGGCCACCGGTCCGCGGCTGCTGTGCGCGGCGCCCGACGCGGGGAACGCGGCCGGCCTGCGGCTCGCCGCCCTGGCCGCGATCGAGGCCCACGCGCGCGCCCGCGGTCGTTCCTCGGCGCACGCGCTGTTCATCGACGAGCCGCTGCGCGCGGCGGCGGCCGAGGCCGGGTGGCTCCTGCGGCGCGACTGCCACTTCCAATGGCACAACCGGGGTTACGCCGACTTCGAGGACTTCCTGGCGGGCTTTTCGGCCGACAAGCGCAAGAAGGCGCGGCGCGAACGCCGGCGCATTGCCGAACAGGGGATCGAATTCGAGACCCGAACCGGTGCGACACTGGAGGCGGCCACGCTCCGGCACATCGACCAGCTGCACGCCTCCACGTACCTGCGCCACGGACACCTGCCCTATCTGAACTTCGAGTTCTTCCGGCGCGTGGCCGCGGCGCTCGGCGACGCCTTCGTGGCCGTGCTGGCGCGGCGCGCTGGCGTGCTGGTGGCCACCGCGGTGTATTTCCGTTCGAGCGACACCCTCTACGGACGCTACTGGGGCGCGGCGGCGGAACTGCACAGCCTGCATTTCGAAACCTGCTACTACCAGGGCATCGAGTACTGCATTCGTCACGGGCTGCAGCGTTTCGAGCCCGGCACCCAGGGCGAGCACAAGCTGGCGCGCGGCTTCGAGCCGACCTTCACCTGGTCGGCCCACTGGCTCGCCGACCGGGAGCTGCGCCTGGCGGTGGCCCGCTACCTCGGGCGCGAGGCCGCGGCGGTGGGTGAGTACGCCGAGGCCGCGGCCCGCCACACGCCGTTTCGCGCCTGAGCATGATCGCCTGGTTGGCGCCGGGCGATCCGCCCGAGAGTTTTCCACCGGTAGAGCGGGCGCTGCGCGAGCCTGCGGGCCTGCTGGCCGCGGGCGGGGACCTGTCCAGCGCGCGCCTGGTGGCGGCCTACCGGCGCGGGATCTTTCCCTGGTATTCGCCCGGACAGCCGGTGCTCTGGTGGTCGCCCGATCCGCGCGAGGTGCTGTTCCCGCAGGAATTCCACCGCTCCCGGAGCCTGGCGCGGGCGCTGCGCACCCGCGGCTTTGAGTATCACGTCGACCGGGACTTTGAGGCGGTGCTCGCCGCCTGCGCGGCGCCGCGCGCGTCCAGTCCCGGCACCTGGATCACGCCCGAAATGCACACGGCGTACCTGAGTCTGCACCGGCTGGGAATCGCCCACAGCGCCGAGATCTGGCGCACCGGCCGGCTGGTCGGCGGCGTGTACGGGGTGCGGCTGGGGCGCGTGTTCTTCGGCGAGTCCATGTTCAGCCGGGAGCACGACGCCTCCAAGGCCGCGCTGGACGGACTGGTCCGACAGGCCTTGTCGGAGGGCGTGGCCATGATCGACTGCCAGCTGCCCTCCGCGCACCTGCGGACGCTCGGCAGCCGGGCGATTCCGCGTGCCGAGTTCCTGGACCGGCTGGCGCAGGGCCTGGGCGAGGGTTAATTGCAATGCGAGCGGGCTTTATGCAGAATTCGCGCCCCTTGGGTCAACAATGAGCGGCATGGCAAAAGAAGACGCCATTCAGATGGAAGGTGAGGTCGCCGAGACCCTGCCCAACACCACGTTTCGCGTGCAGCTGAAAAATGGGCACATGGTCACGGCGCACATTTCCGGCAAGATGCGCAAGAACTACATCCGCATCCTCACCGGGGACGCGGTGACGGTCGAGATGACCCCCTACGACCTGACCAAGGGGCGCATCGTCTACCGCGGCCGCTGAAGCGGCACCCGGCCCCGAGCGGGCTGCTGCGACTAGGCGGCCACTTCCGGCTCCGGGGCCGGCACACATTCAATCGCGAGCCCGTTGCCGTCCGCGGCGAGCGTCACCAGCGCCTGTCCGCCGTGCGAGAGCTTGCCGAACAACAGCTCCTCGGCGAGCGGGCGCTTGACGTATTCCTGGATTACCCGCGCCATCGGCCGCGCGCCCATCTTCGGGTCGTACCCCTTGGCCGCGATCCAGCCGCGCGCCGCCTCGTTGACGACCAGCGAGACGCCCTTTTGCTCGAGCTGCATCTCCGCCTCGACCAGGAGCTTGTTGACCACCCGCTCGATGGTGCGCGCATCGAGCGGCGCAAACTGGATGATCGCGTCCAGGCGGTTGCGGAACTCGGGCGAGAACAGCCGCCGCACCGCCTCCATGCCGTCGCTGGAATTGTCGGCGCTCACGAACCCGATCGACGGGCGATTCATTTCCTGGGCGCCGGCGTTGGTGGTCAGCACGATGATCACGTGGCGGAAATCGCTCTTGCGGCCGTTGTTGTCGGTGAGCGTGCCGTGGTCCATGACCTGCAGCAGCAGGTTGAACACGTCCGGGTGCGCCTTCTCGATCTCATCGAACAGCAGCACGCAGTGCGGATGCTTGGCGATCGCCTCGGTGAGCAGCCCGCCCTGGTCAAAGCCCACGTAGCCCGGCGGCGCGCCGATCAGGCGCGAGACGGTGTGGCGCTCCATGTACTCGGACATGTCGAAGCGCACGAACTCCACGCCCATGGTGAGCGCCAGCTGGCGCGTCACCTCGGTCTTGCCGACGCCGGTGGGCCCGGCAAACAGGAAGCTGCCCACCGGGCGGCGCTGGTCGCCGAGTCCGGAACGCGCCATCTTGATGGCCGAGGCCAGCGTGCCGATGGCCGCGTCCTGCCCGAAGATCACCAGCTTGAGGTTGCGCTCCAGATTGCGCAGCACGTCGCGGTCGGATGAAGACACCGTCTTGGGCGGAATGCGCGCGATGCGCGCCACCACGTCCTCGATGTGCTGCACCTCGACGCGCTGCACGCTCTCGCCCGTGGGCTTGAGGCGCAGGCGCGCGCCCGCCTCATCGACCACGTCGATGGCCTTGTCCGGGCAGCCGGCGGTCGTTGATGTGGCGGTCGGCGAGCTCGGCCGCGGCGCGCAGCGCCTCGGGCGCGTAGCTGACGCTGTGGTGCTCCTCGAATTTCGATTTCAGGCCGTTGAGGATCTCGATGGTCTCGGCGACCGAGGGCTCGGTGACGTCGATCTTCTGGAAGCGGCGCGCGAGCGCATGGTCCTTCTCGAAGATGCCGCGGTATTCCTGGTAGGTGGTCGAGCCGATGCAGCGCAGCTCGCCGCTGGTGAGCGCCGGCTTGATGAGATTGGAGGCGTCCATGACGCCGCCCGAGGCCGCGCCGGCGCCGATCACGGTGTGGATCTCGTCGATGAACAGGATCGCCCCGGGCTGCTTCTTGAGCTCGCCGATCACGCCCTTGAGGCGCTTCTCGAAATCGCCGCGATACTTGGTGCCGGCGATCAGCGCGCCCAGGTCGAGCGCGTAGAGGGTGCAGTCGCTGAGCACGTCGGGCACCTTGCCCTCGACGATCAGGCGCGCCAGCCCCTCGGCAATCGCCGTCTTGCCGACGCCCGCCTCGCCCACGTAGAGCGGGTTGTTCTTGCGCCGCCGGCACAGGATCTCGATGGTGCGCTCGACCTCCACCGCCGCGCCCGATCAGCGGATCGATGCGCCCGGCCTGCGCCTGGGCGTTGAGGTTGGTGGCGTACTTCTCCAGCGCCCGGCCGCCCTCCGCCGTCGCGCTCGCCCTCGCCGCTGGCCGCCTCGTCCGCCTCGCCCTTGGCCTCGCTCCCGCGCGCCAGGCCGTGGGAGATGAAATGCACCACGTCCAGGCGCGTGATGTTCTGCCGGTTCAGCAGGAACACCGCGTGGCTCTGCTTTTCGCTGAAGATCGCCACCAGCACGTTGACCACGCCCACTTCCTTGCGGCCGCTGGACTGGACGTGGAACACGGCGCGCTGCAGCACCCGCTGGAAGCCGAGCGTCGGCTGCACCTCGCGCTCGTCGCCCTCGCGCACGCGCGGGGTGTTGGCCTCGATGTGCGCGCGCAGCTCGCCGGCAAGCTCGTCCGGAGCCGCCCCGCAGCCGCTGAGCACCTCGCGCACCTTGGGGGCATCGAGCAGCGCCAGGAGCAGCTGCTCGACGGTCAGGAATTCATGGCGGCGCGTGCGCGCCTCGCGGAACGCCTGGTTGAGACAGAATTCAAGTTCGCTGGAAAGCACGTGCGCAATAGCTCCGTTGAGTTCAGGCCTGCTCGAGCGTGCACAGCAGCGGGTGCTGGTGCTCGCGCGAGAACTGGGTCACCTGCGCCACCTTGGTCTCGGCAATCTCGTGAGTGAAGAGCCCGCAGTCGCCCTTCCCCTTAGTGTGCACCTCCAGCATGATCCGCGTGGCGGCGTGACGGGCCATGCCGAAGAAGCGCTCGAGCACGTCCACGACGAACTCCATCGGCGTGTAGTCGTCATTGAGCAGCACCACGCGAAACAGCGGCGGCACCTTGGTCTTGGGTGTCGCCTCGGCCACCGCAATGCCCTGCTCCGGCCGTTCGTTGCGCGTGTTCATGTCACCATAATTATAGAGCCAGTTAGGCCCGGCGGGCGTGGCCGGGATCACAGGCGCCGTGCGAACCAAGAAGTCCGACAAAACAGACAGTTGAGCGATACAAGCACCGCGCCGTATCATGGCTAGATATGGGCTGGACCGAAGAACTCAAGACGGCGGCGGGTCGGCAGGCGGCGCTGGTCCAGCACGGTCCGCGCCTGCTCGCGGGCCTCATGGCGGCCCTGATCGCCGTCCAGGCCGGGTTTTTCGTCACCAGCCAGAACCGCGGCCTGGCCCCGCCGGCGCCCTCCCACGGCCCGCCGGCCGCCGCTGCCGGGGCCGCCGGCCCCGCCGACGCGAACTTAAGCACCCTGCACGTGTCGGAAATCACTTCGGCACACCTGTTTGGCGAGACGCACAGCACGGTCGATGACGCCAACGCACCGCAAACTAGCGTCCAACTGGTCTTGGCAGGAGTACTGGCGGTGCCCGACCCGAAGCGCGGCCTCGCGATCATCGGACCCAGCGCGGGAACCGCGAAGCTCTACACCGTGGGCAGCGCGGTGCCGGGAGGCGTCAACCTGTATTCCGTGTACTCCGACCGCGTGCTGCTCGATCGGGGTGGCGTGATCGAGTCGCTGTTCCTGCCCCGCAAGGCCCCGCTGGCCGGTACGACTGCGCCGCAGACGGCCCAGTCCAGCCCCGGACAGCGCCTCGCGACCCTCGCCCAGGGCAACAGCGCGGTGCTGGGGGGCCTGGTGCGGGCGCAGCCGGTGTTCGTCGGCACCAAGCTGTCGGGCTACCGCATCTACCCGGGCGGGCGCACCAGCGTCGGCGCCTTCACACACCTCGGCCTCCGTCCCGGCGATCTGATCACCGGCGTGAACGGCACGCCGCTCGATGACCCGGCGCGCGCCAACGACATCTTGCAGACCCTCTCCTCGATGGCCAGCGCCAACCTGACCATACAGCGCAACGGCCAGTCCCAGGAGCTGACGCTCAATCTCGAGACCGTGGCCAGCGACGCCGAGAACGTGGCCGCCGCCGAGCTGCGCCACGAAGCGCCCTCGGGCGGGGCGGTCCCGCCGCGTCCGGCGGGCGCGAACGGCAACCTCGCCCCACCCGTGGTGGCGGACCCCGACGAGAGCGATACGCCGCCCGTCGAGGATCCGGCCGAAGACGCGTCCAGCGACCAATAGAAGCGAACCTGCCTCATGCACACGCCGCCTGCCCCTGTCTGCTGCCGCGCCGGCGCGCTGAGCGCGCTGGGCGCCGTGCTGCTGCTGGCCACCAGCGCCGGCGCCCAGCAGAAGGGTCCGCGCATCACCCCGAACTTCAAGGACGCCGACATCACCCAGCTCATCGAGGCGGTGAGCGCCGCGACCGGCAAGAATTTCATCATTGATCCGCGGGTCCGGGCGCAGGTCACCTGGCTGTCGGGCGCCAGCACCGCGCTCACCCCGGAGCAGTTCTACCAGGGGTTCCTGTCGGTGCTGCAGGTGCACGGATTCATCGCCGTGCCGGCCGGCAACATCATCAAGGTGCTGCCCGACGCCAACATGCGCCAGATTCCCGGCAGCGACCTGCCCAACCACGTCAGTGCCACCTCGGACGACGTGGTCACCCAGGTCATCGCCGTATCCAACGTCAGCGCGGCGCAGCTGGTGCCGGTGCTGCGCCCGCTGATGCCGCAGAACGCCCAGCTCTCGGCGGTCACCGGCGCCAACATGCTGATCATTTCCGACCGCGCCTCGAACGTGAATCGCATGATGCGCATCGTCGGGCGCATCGACCAGAGCGGCGGTTCCGACATCGACGTGATCCCGCTCCAGAGCGCCACGGCGGCCGACACGGTGCGCGTGCTCTCTTCGCTCGTCGCCCAGGGCGGGGACGCCGGCGGACCCAACCTGCACCTGGTCGCCGACGACCGCTCCAACAGCGTGCTGATCAGCGGCGATCCGACCATGCGCCTGAAGATCCGCGCGCTGATCGCCAACCTCGACACTCCGCTCGACACCGGCGGCGAGACGCTGGTGCGCTACCTCAATTACGCGCGCGCCGAGGATCTGGCCGCCAAGCTCAAGGAACAGATCTCCAGCAATTCCAGCGGTGGGGGCGGGGGCGGCGGCGGCGGCGGGGGCGGCGGCAACGTGGGCAACGCCGCCGCGACGCGCGTGGTCGCACCGACCAACGCCGCCACCGCCGCCACGGTCTCGCTCGCCGGCGGCACCGGCACGATCTGGGCCGACAAGGACACCAACGCGCTGATCATGACCGCGCCGCAGCGCACCATGCGCGCGCTCAATGCCGTGATCGACAAGCTCGACATCCGCCGCGCGCAGGTGGTGGTCGAGGCGATCATCGTCGAGGTCTCGGCCGACAACACCGCCGACCTCGGCATCAACTGGATCGTGGATGGCACCAACAGCCGGCTGGCCGTTGGCGGATTTATTGAACCGGTGGGCGGCGCGTCAATCGTCGACCTGTATAACGCCGCCAAAACCGGCACGGTTCCGGCCAACGGGCCGGTCACCGGCACCACGGTGGCGATCGGGCGCCTGGCCACGACCGGCGTGAATTTCGCGGCCATCGCCCGCGCGCTGCAGGGAGATTCGCGCACCAACATCATCTCCAAGCCGACGATCACGATGCGCGACAACGAGGAATCGAAGATCGAGGTGGCCCAGGAAGTGCCGTTCCTGACCGGCCAGTACACCTCGAACACCGGCCAGGCCACCGCCTTCCAGACCATCCAGCGCGAGCAGGTCGGCACGATCATGAGCGTGACGCCGCAGATCAGCGAAAGTAACTCGGTGGTGCTCAAGCTGGAGATCGAGGTCTCGAGCCTGGCCGCCAGCTCCGCGGGCGCGGTCGATCTGATCACCAACAAGCGCACGGTCAAGACCACGGTGCTGATTCCCGACGGGGGCACGCTGGTGATCGGCGGACTGATCGAGGACAAGGCCACCAACGCCGAGCAGCGCGTGCCGTTCCTGAGCCGCATTCCGCTCATCGGGGAACTGTTCCGCGTGCGCGACACCAGCAAGGGCAAGACCAACCTGATGGTGTTCATGCAGCCGCATATCCTGCATGACGATCGCGAGGCGGCCCTCGAGACCGACGCCAAGTACGAATACATCCGCGACCAGCAGCACAAGGCCGGCCACGACACGGCGGTGCTGCCGCTGGCCCCGTTCCAGAACGTCGCGCCGATGCCGGCGCTCAAGCATCCTGCGCTTTCGCCGCCCGACCCCCAGGCGCCGGCCAGCGCACCGCCCGGTGCCGCCGCCGCACCGGCCGGCCTCGTCCACGGCAGCGCCCGGCGCAGCCGCCGACGCCTCTACCGCCCGCCCGCGGCACCGGCCGCCCCGGCGGGCAGCGCCCCCGGCGCCGCTCCGGCCACGAGCACGCCGCCGCCTGCGCCCGGCAGCTCCACCGGCTCCGGGAGCCCGCCTTGAACGACAGCGGCGCCGCGGCCACGGCGCCGGCGCCCGTGCGTCTGCCCTTCGCCTTCGCGCGCCGCCACGGCCTGCTGGTGCGCGCGCAAGCGGACGGCTCGGCCGAATGCCTGTACCGCGCGCCGGCGGCGCCTTCGGCGATCGCCGAGGTGCGCCGGTTCCTGCGCGTGCCGCTGAGCTACCGGCCGATCGGGCCCGAGGAGTTCGACGCGCTGCTGCAGAAGACCTACGAAGCCGGCAACGAATCGATGCAGGCGGTGGAAGGGCTGGAGGGCGGCACCGACCTGGCCGAACTGGTCCAGGAGCTGCCCGAGCAGGCCGACCTGCTCGAGAGCAACGACGACGCGCCGATCATCCGCCTGATCAACGCCGTGCTCACGCAGGCGGTGCGCGAAAATGCCTCCGACGTGCACATCGAGCCGTTCGAGAACCGCCTGGTGGTGCGCTTCCGCGTCGACGGGGTGCTGCGCGAGGTGCTGCAGTCCAAGCGCGCGGTGGCGCCGATGGTGGTCTCGCGCATCAAGGTCATGTCGCGCCTCGACATCGCCGAGAAGCGCCTGCCGCAGGACGGGCGCATCAGCCTCAAGGTCGCCGGCCGCTCGGTGGACGTGCGCGTCTCGACCATTCCCTCCGGGCACGGCGAGCGCGTGGTGCTGCGTCTGCTCGACAAGCAGGCCGGGCGCCTGGAACTGGGCTCGCTCGGCATGGACACGCCGACCCAGGCGCTGATCGATGAGCTGATCCACAAGCCGCACGGCATCCTGCTGGTCACCGGGCCCACCGGCTCGGGCAAGACCACCACGCTGTACGCGGGGCTCGAGCGCCTCAACGACAACACCCGCAACATCATGACGGTCGAGGACCCGATCGAGTACTACATCGACGGCATCGGCCAGACCCAGGTCAACACCAAGGTGGAGATGACCTTCGCGCGCGGGCTGCGCGCGATCCTGCGCCAGGACCCGGACGTGGTGATGGTGGGCGAAATCCGCGACCTTGAGACCGCGCAGATCGCCGTGCAGGCCTCGCTCACCGGGCACCTGGTGCTCTCGACCCTGCACACCAATACCGCGGCCGGTGCGCTCACGCGCCTGCGCGACATGGGCATCGAGCCGTTCCTGCTGTCCTCGAGCCTGATCGGGGTGGTGGCGCAACGCCTGGTGCGCGTGCTCAACAGCGACTCGCGCCAGTCGTTCGTGGCCGGCGACTACGAGCGCCGGCTCCTGGGACTGTCGGGCGAGCAGCCCTCGCCCACCCTGTACCGCCCGGCGGGCACCAACGGCTACCGCGGGCGCACCGGCATCTACGAGCTGATCGTGGTCGACGATGCGATGCGCACCATGATCCACGACGGCGCCAGCGAGCAGGAGCTCGAGCGGCGCGCGCGCCTGACCACGCCCTCGATCCGCGACGACGGGCTGGCCAAGGTGCTGCGCGGCGTGACCACGATCGAAGAGGTCCTGCGCGTGACGCGCGAGGACTAGGCCAGCCCGCCTTCGGGCCTGCACGCCATGGGCGCCTTCGCCTACACCGCACTCGACAGCGCCGGCCGCCCGCACAAGGGCGTGCTGGAAGGCGACACCGCGCGCCAGGTGCGCACGCTCCTGCGCGAGAAGTCGCTCCTGCCGGTGACCGTGGCGGAGGTCGCCGCGCAGGAATCACGCAGCCAGCGCGGCGCCGGCTCCTTCAGCCTGCTCAAGCGCGTCAGCACGGCCGAAATCTCGCTCCTCACCCGCCAGCTCGCCACGCTGGTGCGCGCGGCGCTCCCGCTCGAGGAAGCGCTGCTGGCGGTCTCGCAGCAGACCGAGCGCGCGCGCGTGCAGAGCATCCTGCTCGGGGTGCGGGCGCGGGTCATGGAAGGCCACACGCTGGCGGCCGGGCTGGCGGATTTTCCGCGCGTGTTCCCGGAGATCTACCGCGCCACGGTGGCCGCCGGCGAGCAGTCCGGCCACCTCGACACGGTGCTCGAGCGGCTGGCCGATTACACCGAAGGCCGCCAGGCGCTGCAGCAGAAGGTGCTGGGCGCGATGCTCTACCCGATCGTGCTGACCGTCATGAGCTTTTCCATCGTCTCGATCCTGCTCGCCTACGTGGTACCCAAGGTGGTACAGGTGTTCGAGAACAGCCACGCAAAGCTCCCCCTGATGACCCGGGCGCTGGTCACCTTGAGCGACCTGATCCGTCACTTCGGCGTCTGGATCCTGCTGGGGCTGGTGCTGGCGGTGGTGCTGTTCGTGCGCTGGCAGAAGAACCCGGACAACCGCCGCCGCGTGCACCGCGGGCTGCTGACGCTCCCGCTGGTGGGCAAGCTCCTGCGCGGATTCAACACGGCGCGCTTTACCCGCACCCTGAGCATCCTCACGCACAGCGCGGTGCCGGTGCTCGACGCGCTGCGCATCTCCGGGGAAGTGGTCAACAATCTGCCGATGCGCGATGCGGTGGCCGAAGCCACCGCGCGGGTGCGCGAGGGCGCGCCGATCGGGCGCGCGCTGGCCTCGAGCCGGCTGTTTCCGCCCATGACCATCCACCTGATCTCGAGCGGCGAGTCCAGCGGCAAGCTCGAGAGCATGCTCGAGCGCGCCGCGCTCAGCCAGGAGCAGGAGCTCGAGGGGCTGGTGACGGCGCTCACCGGGCTCCTGGGGCCGCTGCTGATCGTTTTTATGGGCCTGTTCGTCATGGGCATAGTTTTTGCAATGCTGTTGCCGATCTTCGAGATGAATTCGCTCATTCGATGACGGAAATGTGAAGCGGCACCATTGCATCCGCGCCCGGATGGATTTATTTTCGGCTCCGAACGGTTGCCCCACCCCCAAGGGAATGCCGCCATGACCGGAAGCCAAGAGAGCGAAGAGTTCGACGCCGATGACGAGGGCGACGAGAGCGTCGATGACGACGGGCTCGACGTCGATCGCGTCATCAAGGACATGGAAATCGCCAAGCGGCGCACCGCCAAGGGCGGCGAGCCGGCCTGGCGCCGCCTCGAGCGGCGCATGGAACAGCAGCACACCGCCGAGCTGATCAGCGACTTCGAGGACTACGACATCGGCGACGGCCAGCCGCAGCGTTCCGCGCGCAAGTCAAAGACCAGCCGCTAGGCTCCGCGCCGCAGGACCCCCACCACCACGCCCTCGATCAGCAGCGGCTCGTGCTGCAGGTCAATCTGGATGGGCTCGAACTCCGCATTCTCCGGCAGCAGCCAGACCACCGAACCCTGCTGGCGATAGCGCTTGACGGTCACCTCGTTTTCCAGCCGCGCGACGATGATCTGACGGTTGCGCACCTCGGCGGTGCGGTGCACGGCCACGAGGTCCCCGTCGAGGATGCCGGCGTCCTTCATGCTCATGCCGACCACCTTGAGCAGGTAGTGCGGACGGGGCTGGAACAGCGCCGGGTCGACGTTGAGGTGATCGACGATGTGCTCCTCGGCCAGGATCGGCCGGCCGGCCGCGACCCGCCCGATCAGCGGGAGCCCGAGCTGCTCGCGCAGCGTGTCCTTGAGGCGTATGCCGCGCGACGATCCCGGCACCAGCTCCACGCAGCCCTTGCGCGCCAGGGCCCGCAGATGTTCCTCGGCGGCATTGGCCGAGCGGAAGCCGAGCTGCGCGGCGATCTCCGCGCGGGTCGGCGGCATGCCGGTCTCGACCAGGGCCTGGCGTATCAGGTGCAGCACCTGCGACTGGCGGGGAGTGAGGTCGGACATGACTGTAATTATATACAGCTGTCGTATGGTTGCAACGGATTTCCCGCCGGCCGCTTTGGCCCCTAACACCCTGATCTGGCTGTCGCAATGCGCCGACATACACATCTTTACGCTTGCAAAATGGCGTCAGATTTGGTCAAGTGGCGCTTCCGCTGATCTCCCGCGACAGTGATGTTGTGCCGGCGTGGCGCGGTTCGTACTCACACACATGAACTCTAATGGGGATTTATCCAATGAATAAGGCAATTTTTGTCAAGCTGGCTGCCGCCGCCGCTGTCGTCGCACTTGCTGGCTGCGTAGACCTCAAGCCGCTCCAGGCCCAAGTGGACACGCTGAAGTCGCAGACGGCTGCCCTGCAGACCGACCTGGCCGCCAATAAGGCGGAAGACGACAAGACCGCTGCCACGGCCAACAAGGCTGCCGCTGACGCCGCCGCCGCTTCCTCGGCTGCCGCTGCTGCTCAGAGCACCGCCAACCAGGCCCTGGCCGCCGCTCAGGCTGCTCAGTCGGGCGTGGACGCGACCAACGAGAAGATCGATCGCATGTTCAAGAAGTCAGTCTCGAAGTAAGTTACTTCGCCTGGTTTCTCCGGCTGCGAGCCGGAAAAGAACGCCGCGTGACCGCGGCGTTTTTTTTGCGCGGCGTGACTTCACGGAGGACCAGATCCCGCCGGCGCGGTGGCGGTGCGCGCATTTGCGCGGCACGGGCAGCGCTGCTAGATTTCCCGGCTCGAGTCTGTGATTTCCTAACACCAACAATCAATCAGGGAGAATCACCGTGAAAAGAAATCTGCCGTGGGCTTTGCCCGTATTGCTGCTGCTGCCGGCGCTGGCCATGGCGCAGAGCGCATTCGTCGGCACCTGGAAGGCCGATCTTAACCACAACCTTCAGCTGCCGGAAAAACCCGACCAATTCCTGCTCAGTCACGGGACCTACCAATGCCAGAGCTGCGTGCCACCGTACAGCGTTCCGGCGGACGGCCAGGATCACAAGGTCGCTGGGCACCCGTACTTTGACACAGCGAGCGTCAAGATCGTGGATGCCAATACCGTCGAGGAGACAGAAAAGAAGGCGGGCAAGACAGTCACCGTCACCACCACCAAGGCTGCCAGCGACGGCAAGACCCTGACGTACGATACCACCGACAGCAGCAACAGCAACGGCGCCCCGGTCATCTTCAAGCTCGAAGCCCATCGGGTGGGCAAGGCTCCTGCCGACGCTCACGCGATCTCCGGCAGCTGGCGGGCCACCAAATTCGAGAACGTCTCGGACAATGGGCTGCTCGTCACTTTTGCCCTCAGCGGCTCCACCCTCCACATGACGACGCCAACCGGACAGTCCTATTCCGCACCCGTGGACGGAACGGACTCGCCTTTCCTCGGCGATCCGGGCCAGACCAGCGTGTCGATAAAGCGCCTCGACAACCGCTCGCTCGAGGAAACCGACAAACGCGACGGCAAGGTCATCGGCACGGCGCACCTGACCGTGTCTGACGATGGCAAGATCATAAGGGTCGCCTGGAAGGACGTGCTGCACGGCACGCACGGATCGTTCACGTACGTCAAGCAGTAGACATCCGCTGCACTATTGCTAGCGTCGGCGATCAGCGCCGACGCTAGCGATATTCGCGAGCGTAATCCTCGCGCCGGCGTCACGCATCCGGGGGCACATCGGGCGCTGGCGGTGGAACAGCCCCTCCCCGCGCGGGCCGATGAGTCCACGGCGTTGCGCCCAGACGTGGTTCGCGGGTGCTGCAGGGCGCGGTGCCTGCGGCGAGCGGGCAGTTTCGATCATGATGCGCTCTGCGGGGCGGAGGCAAAACGGCCGCGCTGATGCGCGCGCTGCAGCGCTGCGGCATGAAATCGGCAGGATGAACTGGGTAGCCGGTCAGCGGCACGAAGCGGGCCCCGGCCACGGGTGCATGGGCCGCGCTAGTAGCGGATCAGCGCCGATCCCCAGGTAAAGCCACCGCCAAAGGCTTCGAGCAGCAGCAGGTCGCCGCGCTTGATGCGCCCGTCGCGCACGCCCACGTCCAGTGCCAGCGGCACCGAGGCGCTCGAGGTGTTGCCGTGATCGGCCACGGTGACGATCGCCCGCTCCATCGGCAGGCCGATCCGGCGCGCGGTCGCCTGGATGATGCGGATGTTGGCCTGGTGCGGCACCAGCCAGGTGAGCGCGTCCTTGGTCAGGCCGTTGGCGGCCAGCGCTTCTTCCACGGCGCGCGCGAGCATGTTCACCGCCACCTTGAACACTTCGGCGCCGGCCATGGTGATGTAGTCGCCTTCCGCGTGAAAGCCGGTCGCGACCCCGCCGGTGCAGCGCAGCAGCTCGAGCTGCGAGCCGTCGGCGTGCAGGTGCGTGGAGATGATGCCCGGCTCGGCCGCCGGACCCAGCACCACCGCGCCCGCGCCGTCGCCGAACAGTATGGCCGTGCCGCGATCCTTCTGGTTGGTGATCTTGGAGAGCGAGTCGGCGCCCACCACCAGCGCGAGCTTGGCCTCGCCCGAGCGGATGAACTTGTCGGCCATCGACAGCGCGTATATGAAGCTGCTGCAGGCGGCCTCGACGCCGAGCGCCGGGGCGCCGAAATTTCCGAGCCGCGCCTGCAGCATCACTCCGGCATTCGGAAAGAGCAGATCCGGCGTGCACGAGCCGACCACGATCAGGTCGACTTCCTTCGGTTCGCGCCCGGCCGCCGCCAGTGCCGCGCGCGCGGCGTGTTCGGCCATGTCGACGGTGGTTTCGCCCGGCGCCACGATGTGGCGGCGCTCGATGCCGGTGCGCTCACGGATCCAGGCGTCGCTGGTGTCCATGCGCTTTTCGAGATCGAAGTTCGTAAGTACCGCGGCCGGCAGATAGCTGCCAGTGCCGAGGATGGCTGAACGCATGGGCGTAGTTACCCCTGAGCTGGCGCCGGATCAGGCCGGCTTAGGCTTTGTCTTCGGTCCCGGTCTTTTCGATCACGCGCCGGCCACGGTAAAAGCCGTCGGGCGTGATGCAATGGCGCAGGTGCGTCTCACCGGTCTGTGCATCGACCGACAGCGCCGGGCGCGTCAATGCAGCATGCGAGCGGTGCATGCCGCGCTTGGAAGGGGTCTTGCGGCTTTTCTGTACGGCCATGTCCTGAACACTCCTGACTAATACGATCCAACCCGGTCAACTTTTAGCACGTTCGAGCAGCGCGCGCAGATCCGCGAACGGCCGCTGCGTCTCCTCGGCCGGACGCGGCGCCTCCGCCGCCCCCGGGGGCGCAGCGCCCGGGCCCGCACCCGCGCCCGCAGGCTCGCAACGCTCGCCCGTCGCGTGGCGCGGCACGATCGGCAGCGACAGCAGCAGCTCTTCGGCGGCCAGCGCCGCCAGGCTGCAGTGCCCGTCGGCGGCCAGGAAGGTCTCAAACTCCTCCGGCACGCCCGCGGCCTGCGCTTCACTGTCCACCACCGCCAGCCGCGAATCGGCCGCGATCGGCAGCCGCATCGGGTTGAGGCACCGCTGGCACAGCGGCGTCAACACCGCATGCAGCCTGACGTGCGCCACCGCCAGCCCCTGCTCGCGCCCGAACTGCACCCACAGCCGCACCGGTTCCGAGGCGAGCGAAAATTCTTCTGGAATACCCGGCAGGTCGCCCAGCGGAATCTCGAACTCGAACTTCGCGCGCAGCTCGGCCAGTTTGGCCAGGTCGCGCGCCTTGGACCAGCCGTTCGGCATGGGGCGCGTATGATAGGTAGGCCTACGCGGCAAGTCAAAACCCGTGTGACTGTTAAGCCCTTGTTTCTATTCCGCTGATTGGGATCCCGCGCTTGCCTACCGCCCCCGGACTCATCCTCGCCTCCACCTCGGTCTACCGCCGGGCGCTGCTCGACCGGCTGCGGCTGCCCTATACGGTCAGGCCCCCTGCGGTGGATGAGGCCGCGCGCCCCGGCGAGGCGCCGCGGCCGCGGGCCGAGCGCCTGGCCCTGGAGAAGGCGCAGGCCGTGGCCAGGGCGCACCCGGCACAGCTGGTGATCGGCGCCGATCAGGTCGCCGCCTGCGACGGGGCGATACTCGACAAGCCCGGGCAGGCCGGGGCCGCGCGCGCGCAGCTGCGTGCGCAGTCGGGCCGCGCGGTCCAGTACTACAGCGCCGTCGCGCTGGTGCACGCCGAGCGTGGGTACGCTACGGGCTTCCTCGATCTGACCACGGTGGTGTTCCGCGCGCTCAGCGACGCGGAGATCGACGCCTACCTCGCCGCCGACGCGCCCTACGATTGCGCGGGATCGCTGCGGAGCGAGGCGTTGGGCATCAGCCTGTGCGAGCGCATCGAATCGCAGGATCCGACCGCGCTGCTGGGCCTGCCGCTGATCAGGCTCGCCGCGAGCCTGCGGGCCTGCGGGTACGCGCTGCCCTGAGCGCGCTCCCGCCCTGCCCCGGGGTCGAGCTGATCGAGCACCGCCTTGAGCTCGGCCGGGAGCGGTGCGCTGAGCGTGAGCGAGCCGCCCTGCGGCCAGTCGAGCGACACGCTGTGCGCGTGCAGGAACATGCGCTGGAGCCCCGCCTCGCGCAGCGCGGCATTGGCCGCGGCGTCGCCGTATTTCGCATCGCCCGCCACCGGATGCCCGCAGTACGCGGCGTGCACGCGGATCTGGTGCGTGCGCCCGGTCTCGAGCGTCGCTTCGACCAGCGAGGCGCGCGCTCCGAATTGCTGCACCAGCCGGAACTGCGTGCGCGCGCTCTTGCCGCCTTCGCCCACGCGCACCGTGCGCTCGCCGCTCAGGCGCGCGTCGGTCTGGAGCGGCGCGTTGACGAGCTTGCGGCCCAGCTCCCAGCGGCCCACCACCAGTGCCAGGTAGCTCTTCTGCACGAGCCCTTCGCGCAGCAGTGCGTGCAGGATGCGCAGCGCCGCGGGCTTGCGCGCGATCATCAACAGGCCGCTCGTGTCCCGATCGAGACGGTGCGCGAGCTCCAGGGTCTCCTCCGGACGCGCGGCGCGCAGCGCCTCGATCACGCCGTAGCTGAGCCCGCTCCCGCCGTGCACCGCGAGGCCCGCGGGCTTGTCCAGCACCAGCACGCGTTCATCTTCATGGACGATCGAGGCCAGCACCCGGGCGATGAGCGCCGGCGGCACGCGGGCCACCCCACCGCTGGCCTGGACCTGCGCGCTCAGCGAGCGCTCGTGGACCGGGGGCACGCGCACGCGGTCTCCGGGCGCCAGGCGCTGCTCGGGGCGCGCGCGCTTGCCGTTGACGCGCACCTCTCCCTTGCGGATCAGCCTGAAAATGCGGGTGCGCGGCACCGCCGGCAGGAGGGTGGCCAGGAGCTTGTCGAGCCGCTGCCCGGCGTCCTCGGCCGCAACGAGGTGCTGTTGCACGCTGGAGCGCGCACCGTGGCCAACCTTAGGCTTTTCCAAGGGAAATAGACCTCGCCGGGAATGAGCGTAAATCGTTGTTTCTAAAGCCTGCTACCGCTATACTGTCGGGGTCCCGCAGCGGGCCTTAGGCTCCCACAGGGCTCAAAGTCCACGCGCGGCGGCAAGTTCGCGACCCCAACAGCGGTCGCATAGTAGTTGGTCCTCGAAATCGAGGCCATCGCAAGAGTTCGACCGACCAGGGTCACTTGGCCCTCGCCACTCAAAGCTGCTCCCCGTTAGGGTAGAGCCTGAAGGCGAGCGCCCCCCAAGGGTCAGCGAACCTCAAGGTTTTCCGGCGCTGCCCTTTGACGGCGGCAGTATAAAAATCGATGCCCCACCGCACGCGCCGACAATCAATCTTCGGGTTCCATCGCTGGCTGCTTGATGCCGCGGCTCCGCCTGCATGCAGGTTTGGCGCCGTCCGGTCGGTCCCTCACGCAAACGTAGTAGGGACAAATGAAGAGAATGCTAATCAATGCAACTCAGCAGGAAGAGTTGCGCGTCGCACTGGTTGACGGCCAGAAGTTATACGACCTATCGATCGAGATCCCGTCCAAAGAGCAGAAGAAAGCCAACATCTACAAAGCGCGCATCTCGCGCGTGGAGCAGTCACTCGAAGCCTGCTTCGTTGACTATGGCGCCGCCCGCCACGGCTTCCTGCCGCTGAAGGAAATTTCCAAGGAATTCTTCAAGAACCCGGCCCAGGGCGGGCGCATGAACATCCGCGACCTGGTGAGCGAAGGCCAGGAACTGCTGGTGCAGGTGGAAAAGGAGGAGCGCGGCACCAAGGGTGCGGCGCTCACCACCTTTATCAGCCTGGCCGGCCGCTTCCTGGTGCTGATGCCCAACAGTCCGCGCGCCGGCGGGGTCTCGCGCCGCATCGAGGGCGAAGACCGCGACCAGATGCGCGAGGTGATGAGCCAGCTGAACGTGCCCGAAGGGATGGGGGCGATCATCCGCACCGCCGGGGTGGGCCGCGCGGTCGAGGAACTGCAGTGGGACCTGGACAACCTCCGTACCCAGTGGGACGCGATTGCCCAGGCGGTCACCGCCCGCAGTGCGCCGTTCCTGGTGTATCAGGAGGGCGATGCGGTCACCCGCTCGCTGCGCGACTACCTCGGCGACGACATCGGCGAAGTGCTGGTGGACGACATCGGCGCGTTTCACAAGGCGCAGGAATACATGCAGCGCTTCATGCCGGCCGACGCGCAGCGCAAGCTCAAGATCTACACCGACGACATCCCGCTGTTCACGCGCTACCAGATCGAGAACCAGATCGAGTCCGCCTACGCGCACAAGGTGCAGCTGCCCTCGGGCGGGAGCCTGGTGATCGACTACACCGAGGCGCTGGTGTCGATCGACATCAACTCGGCCCGCGCCACCCGCGGCTCGGACATCGAAGCGACCGCCACCAACACCAACCTGGAGGCGGCCGACGAGATCGCCCGCCAGCTGCGGATCCGCGACATCGGCGGGCTGATCGTGATCGACTTCATCGACATGGAAGACACCAAGAACCAGCGCGCGGTCGAGGACCGGCTGCGCGATGCGATGCGCATGGACCGCGCCCGCATCCAGATCGGCCGGCTGTCGCGCTTCGGACTGCTGGAGATGTCGCGCCAGCGCCTGCGCCCGAGCCTCGGCGAATCCAGTCACCTGGTGTGCCCGCGCTGCATCGGCATCGGCAGCATCCGCAGCGTCGAATCGCTGGCGCTGTCGATCCTGCGCCTGATCGGCGAGGACGCCCGCAAGGAACGCACCTCGCGCATCATCGTGCAGGTGCCGGTGGACGTGGCCACCTACCTCATGAACGAGAAGCGCGACTGGCTGCGCGACACCGAAGACAAGACCAAGGTCACCATCGTGCTGGTGCCCAACCCGCACATCCAGACTCCCGAGTACTCCTTCCGGCGGGTGCGCGAGGACGAGGCGGCGCTGCCCGAGCACAACCAGGTCAGCTACCAGATGCCGGCCGCACCGGTGCTGGCCGACCCGACGCTCGATCGGGACAAGCCGGTGGCCGAGGCGCCCGCGGTGGCTACGTTCATGCCTGCGACCGCGGCACCCGTGGTGAGCGTCCCGGAGCGCGCCCCGGCGGCGCCGGCCCGCGCGGAGCCCGCGGCGGCCAACGGTGGTGGTGGTGGCGGCGGCGGTGGCGGCTTCTGGGGCCACCTCAAGCGCTTCTTTGTCGGCAGCGATATGCCCAGGGAGCCCGAGAGCGCAAGCGCCACGGCGGGCCGCGGCGAGCCGCGTGAGTACCGCGACGGGCGCGAGCGCCACGCGCATCGGCGCGGCGGTGCGGGGCGCGGGCCCTACGGCGACCGCTCCGGCGCCCGCCGCGACGGCGGCCGCGGCCACGGTGGCCGCAACGAGGGCAATCGCAACGAGCCGCGCCGCGAGTCGCGCTCGCGCGACGAGGGTCACCGGGATCCGCGACGCAACGAGGCGCCGCGCGGCGAGGCGCGGCCCAACGAGGGGCCGCGCGATGCGCCGCCCCGGCGTGACGAGCCGCGACGCGAGCCGACGCCCGAGGGTGTGAACGGCGAGCCGCGACGCGCCGAGGGCGAGCGCGGCGACCGGCCGGGCCGCTCGCGGCGCGGTGGCCGCCGCCGCCGTGGTGGTGGCGGCAATCGCGACGGGGCCGAGCGCTCGGGCAACCCCTCAGGACAAAATGCGCCGCAGGGCGCGGCCCCGGGACCGGCACCCGCTCCGGAGCCGCAGGGCGGCGCCGGGCAGGAGCCGGCCATGAGCTGGACGCAGCCGGCGCGCCCCAGCGCCGGCCAGGCGCAGCTGTTCGAAGCCCCGGACGCCGAGCGCGCCGGCGCGCCGGCAACCCCGCCATCCGCGCCTAGCCCGGCGGCCAGCGCTCCGGCGGCCCCGCGCGCCGCGCCGCCGGCCGGCGGCCAGGTGGTGTGGTCCTCAGGTCCGGCGCCCGACAGCTGGCACAGCGAGCCGCGACTGGACGAGTAAGGCGCCCACGCGCTGCAGGTCGGCGTCGGTGTTGACGTCGGGGCCCGGCGGCACCTCGCCGTCGGCGACCCGGATCTCGAAGCCGGCCTCGAGCGCGCGCAGCTGCTCGAGCTTTTCGGCCTGCTCGAGGGGCGAGACCGGCAGTGCGGCCATGCGCTGCAGCGCGCCGGCACGGTAGGCATAGAGCCCGACATGGCGGCGCGCGCCCTGCCAGCGCGCACCGCCGTGCTCGGCGCCATCGCGGGTCCAGGGAATCGGCGCGCGCGAGAAATACAGCACGCGCTGGTGGGCGTCGGCCACGACCTTGACCACGTGGGGACTGAGAAAGTCCTCGAGTGATTCGAGGGGCGTGGCGAGCGTGGCGATGTCGGCCTGCGGGTAGCGCTCCAGGAGCTGCGCCGCCTGGCGGATCAGCTGGGGCGGGAGCAGCGGCTCATCGCCCTGCACATTGACCACGATCTGCCGCTCCTCCCAGCCGCGCGCGCGCGCCAGTTCCGCAACCCGATCGGTGCCCGAGGCATGCGCGGCGGCAGTCATGGCCACGCGCACCGCGCCGGCCGCGCCGAAGCGGCGCGCGCGCTCGGCGATGCGCTCGTCGTCGGTGGCGATCCACACTTCCTCGGCCTGCGCGGCGCAGGCGAGCTCGTACACCCACTGCAGCATCGGCCGGCCGGCGAGCGCCAGCAGCGGTTTGCCGGGAAGTCGTGTCGAAGCGTAGCGCGCCGGGATCACGACCTTGAACAAAGCTAGCGCTCCAGCAGCGGGTCGGTCGACGGCAGCTGGCGCGCGGCCTCCTCGAGCATCACCGGGATGCCATCGCGCACCGGATAAGCGAGGCGGTCGGCGCGGCACAGCAGCACCGGGCCGGCGCTGTCCTGCACCAGGCGCACCGGCCCCTTGCATACCGGACAGGCCAGGATGTCGAGCAGGCGTGCGTCCATCAGAATTCTCCCTAACAGTGCCCGCCCCTCCGCGGCCGAAAAACTGGCGGTGACCGGCAGATACCAGCAGTTCTCTGGCGCGAACCCCTGGCATTTTACTGCATCCTTCTCGGTCATGATCACCGGCAGTGCGTCCCCGAAGCGCAGCTCGGACGGCGCGTAGCGGTGGTGATCGGGGAACGGATGCTCGATGGGCTCCAGCCGGGCGGAGCGCAGGCTCGCAAAGAAGCGCGCCGGGTTGCCGATCCCGGCCAGCGCGTGCACGCGCTGCCCGGCCAGCGCCACCAGCGCGCGCCCGTCGCCCGTGCCGCTGACGGGCCGCAGCACCGCACCCTGGAGCTCCATGCGCACGAGCAGACCCGGGAGCGCCACGGCGGGCGTGCCGCTGCCGGTCAGCACCACCGCGGTGGCGCGCGCCAGGCGGGCCGGATCCTCGCGCAAGGGTCCGGCAGGGAGCAGCGCGCCGTTGCCCCAGCCGCGCATGGCATCGACGAGCACGATCTCGGCATCGCGCGCCAGGCGCGCGTGCTGCAGGCCGTCGTCGGCGATGACCACGCGCGCGCCGTCGGCCAGCGCCGCGCGCGCCGCGGCCACCCGGTCGCGGCACACGTACACGGGGCACTCGGCGCGGCGGCTGATCAGCAGGGCCTCATCGCCCACATCCTCGGCGCGGCAGCTCCCATCGACGCGCAGTATGTCGTTGGTCACGCGCCGGCTGCGATCGCGCCCGTAACCGCGCGTGACCACCGCCACCCTGAGGCCCAGCTCGCGCAGGCGCTCGACCAGCCAGATAACCAGCGGCGTCTTGCCGGTCCCGCCCACCGTGACGTTGCCGACCACGATCACGGCCCCAGGTACGCGCTGCGTGCGCAGCCAGCCGCGCGCGTACAGCCACTGGCGCAGCCGCACCCCGGCCCCGTACAGCGGCGAGAACACGCGCAGCCACCAGGGCGCGGGGCGGGGCGCGTACCACACGCGCTGCAGCCAGAGCTCGATGCTCACGAGTCCGCCGGCGGAGCGCTCAGCGTGCGCACCGGGAGCGCCTCACACGTTGAACTGCAGCTGATGCAGCTGCGCATACACCTGCGACTTGGCCACCAGGTCCGCGTGCGTGCCGGATTCCACGATGGCCCCGTCCTGCATCACCACGATCAGGTCGGCGTGTTCGATGGTCGAGAGGCGATGGGCGATCACGAAGGTGGTGCGATTGCGCACCAGCTGATCGAGCGCCGCCTGGATGTGCCGCTCGGAGGCGGTGTCGAGCGACGAGGTCGCCTCATCGAGCACCAGGATCGGACTGTTGCGCAGCAGCGCCCGCGCGATCGCGATGCGCTGGCGCTGGCCGCCGGACAGCAGCAGCCCCCGATCGCCCACCTCGGTCTCCAGTCCGAGCGGCAGCTCGGCGACGAATTCGCTCACGTAGGCCGCCTGCGCAGCGGCGGCAATCGCGCCCGCGTCGATGCCGGTGGCGCCGAACACGATGTTGTTGCGGATCGTGTCGTTGAACAGCACCACGTCCTGGCTCACCAGGCTGATCTGGGCGCGCAGGTCGTGCAGCCGGTACTCGCGGATGTCCACCCCGTCGAGCAGCACCAGGCCCGCGCCCGGATCGTAGAAGCGCGGCAGGAGCGATACCAGCGTCGACTTGCCGCTCCCCGAGCGCCCCACGATCGCCACCGTGGCGCCGGCCGCCACGCGCAGATTGATGTCGTGCAGCACCTTGCCCTTGTCGAGGTCGTAGGTGAAGCTCACGCCGCGGAATTCCACCTCGCCGCGCGCGCGCACCAGGCGGCGCGTGCCGCCCTGCGGTTCGATGGGCGCATCCAGCACCTCGAAGAAGCTGGCGCTGGCGGCGATGCTTTGCTGCAGCGGGCCGCTGATGCTCACCAGCCGGCGCAGCGGCTCGGTCACCAGCAGCAGCGCGGTGAGGAAGCCCAGAAAATCACCGACCTGCATGGTGCCGGCCGCGACCTGGCGATCGGCGACGTACAGGACGCCCGCCAGCCCGAAGGAGGCGATCAGCTGCACGATCGGATTGCTGGCGGCGCGCGCGGCCACCAGCCGCATGTTGCTGTGGCGGTTGTGCTCGTTGGCGACGCGGAACGCCTCCTGCAGGTGCGCCTGGGCGTTGAAGACCTTGACGACCCGGTGCGCCTCGATCGCCTCCTTGGCCACGCGCGTCACGTCCCCCATCGAGTTCTGGATGCGCGTGCTGTAGCGGCGGAAGCGCCGGTTGACGCTGCGCATCAGGCCGGCGATCAGCGGCGCGGCGAGCATCGCGAAGATCGCCAGCCGCCAGTTCTGCCAGAACAGGTAACCCACCAGCCAGGCAATCGCCAGCGAATCGCGGATCAGCACCGTGACCGAGTTGGTGGCGGCGTCGGCCACCAGCTCGGCGTTGTAGGTCAGGCGCGAGAGCATCGGGCCGGAGGACTCGCGCTCGTACCAGGAGGTCGGCAGCTGCAGGTACTTGGCGAACAGTTCGGCACGCATGGTCTTGATCATCTGGCGGCCGACCCAGCCGGGAAAGAAGTTCGCCAGGTAGTCGCCGACGCCGCGAAACAGGAACAGCAGGACGATGCCGGCGGGCACGTACCTGAGGATCTGCAGGTTCTTGGTCAGGAACGCGGCGTTGAGGAAGTTCTTGACGAACCAGGCGGTGAGCGGGCTCACCGAGGCGTACATCACCATGCCCAGCACGCCGACCATGAACATGCGCCAGTGCGGGCGCGCATAACCGAGCAGCCGGCGGTACACCGCCGCGGCATCGGTGAGACTCGGCGTCGGGTTCAAGGAGCGCGGGCTCCGCCCTGGCGCGTGGTGACGAAGTTCAGCTGCGCGAATCCCAGCTGGCCGAGCACGTCCATCGCCGTCACCACCGACTGGTGCGTGGCACGCCCGTCGGCGCGCAGGCTCACCGGCTGGTCGCGCTGCGCGGGCGCCACCTTCTCGATGGCGCTACGGAGCGTGTCGGGACTGGAGTTGACCAGCTCGCGGTTGTTGACGAGATAGCTCCCGCCGGCGGTCACCGTCACCACCAGCGCGGGCGCCCGGGCGCTGGCCTCGGCCTCCACGGAGGCCTGCGGCAGGCGGATGCGCAGGCGCCCCTCGCCGTTAAAGCGCGCCGACAGCATGAAGAAGATCACCATCATCAGGACCACGTCGATCAGCGAGACCATGTTGATCTCGGGCTCCTCGTGGCGGCGCGGCTTGAGGTTCACGGCGTGTCCGCCCGCGCCGCCGCACGCGAGCTCTCCAGCGCGTCGGCCAGCAGGATGGCGTCCTTCTCGATCTCGATGACGATGCGATCGACGCGCCCGCGCAGGTAGCGGTAGGCAATCAGCGAGGGAATGGCCACGCACAGGCCCGCGGCGGTGGTGATCAGCGCCTGGGCGATGCCGCCGGACAGCAGGCGCGGATCGCCCATGCTGCCGGCGGTGATGGCGTTGAAGGCCTTGATGATGCCCCCCACCGTGCCCAGCAGCCCCAGGAGCGGCGAGACACCGGCGATGGTGCCGAGGGTGTTGAGGAAGCGCTCGAGTTCGTGCACCACGTGCCGACCGGTGTCCTCGAGCCGCTCCATCAGCGCCTCGCGCGAGCGGTGGCGGTTGGCGAGGCCCGCCGCCAGCACTTTGCCCAGCGGCGAGTTCTGGGCCAGGGCGGCGATCACCTTGTCGCTGACCTGGTCGGCCTCGATCAGCTGCCAGACCCGCCGCGTCAGGTCGGTGGGCAACACGCGCCGGTCCTGCAGTGTCCACAAGCGCTCGAGGATGATGGCCACGGCGATGATCGAGGCCAGGATGATGGGACCCATCATCCAGCCGCCGGCACGCACGATTTCCCACATCGCCTGATCCACCCCGCCTTAATGCTGAAGACGCATGATACCCAAGATGCGCGCACCGGTTTAAGGCTTTCTCCGCGGCGCGCGCCCCTTGGGGGATCGGCAGATGCAGCGCAAATCGGCTGCGCGAATTCGCCCGCGGCTGCTAGAGTGCGGCCTCCATGCCACGCCGACTCGTCAAGCAACTGTCCCAGTGGGTGACCGCGCGCAGGCAGCGCTGGTACCTGCGCGTGTTCGGCGAGCGCATCACCGATCCGCTGCTGTGGTCGCTCAACCGCCATTCGATCACCGGCGCGTTTGGCGCCGGCATCGCCATCGCCTTCATACCGCTCCCGGTGCACACGATCGTCGCCGTGCTGGTGGCGCTGTACTGGCGCATCAACCTGCCGGTGGCGCTGGCCAGCACCTGGGTGGTCAACCCGTTCACGATGGTGCCCTTCTATTACGGCGCGTACCGCCTCGGCACCCTGCTGCTGCGCGGCACGCCGCGCCACTTTGCGTTCCAGCTCAGCTGGCGCTGGCTGGAGCACGGGCTCGGGCCGCTGTGGAAGCCGTTCCTGCTCGGCTGCCTGGTCAGCGCGGTGGTCTTCAGCCTGCTCGGTCGCTGGATCCTGGAGCTGGTGTGGCGCTCGGCCGTGCGGCGCCGGTTCCGCACGCGCCATCGCCTCACGCCCACCGCCAAGGCGATTCGCTAAGGCGATTCGCTAGCGCAGCACGCCCTCTTCCAGCTCGAGCACGCGGTCCATGCGCGCGGCGAGCCGCGCATCGTGCGTGACGATGACGAGGCTCGTGCCCATCTCGCGATTGAGCTCGAGCATCAGCGCGAACACCTGCTCGGCATTGCGGCCGTCGAGGTTGCCCGTGGGCTCATCGGCCAGCACCAGGCGCGGCGAGGTCACCAGCGCGCGAGCCACCGCGGCACGCTGGCGCTCGCCGCCCGAGAGCTGGTGCGGGCGGTGCTTGAGGCGCCCGCCGAGGCCCACGCGCTCCAGCAGCGCCGCGGCGCGCCGCTGTGCGTCCGCCGCGCTCATGCGGCGCACCAGCAGCGGCATGGCGACATTCTCCAGCGCGCTGAACTCGGCCAGCAGGTGGTGAAACTGGTAGACGAAACCGATGGTGCGGTTGCGCAGCGTGCCGCGCTCGGGTTCGGAGAGCGCGTGCAGGTCGCGCCCGTCGATTTCCACCCGCCCGCCGTCGGGGCGGTCGAGCCCGCCCAGAATCTGCAGCAGGGTGGTCTTGCCCGAGCCCGAGGCGCCGATGACACCGAGCCGCTCGCCGGCGCGCACCGCGAGGTCCAGGCCGCGCAGCACTTCCAGCGTGTTCGAGCCTTCCTGGAACCGACGCTCCACGCCCAGCGCCTGCAGCACGATGCCCGCCGGCTCGCTTTGACCGTCAATCATGCCGCAGGGCCTCCGCCGGCTGGGTAAGTGCCGCCCGCCACGCAGGATACAGGGTCGCGACCGCGCACAGCACGAACGCCAGCGCGCACACCTGCAGCACGTCGTGCCATTCCACGTACGCCGGCAGCTCGCTCATGAAATAGACGCGCGCGTCGAGGAACTGCTGCCCGCTCAGGCGCTCGAGGGCGGCGACCAGTGCGGTCACGTGCTCGGCGATGAACCAGCCGAGCAGCGCGCCGCCCACGGTGCCGGTCAGGCCGATGAGCATGCCCTGCACGGTGAATATCGCCAGCACGTTGCGCGGCAGCGCCCCCAGCGTACGCAGGGTGGCGATCGCCGGGCGCTTGTCCTTGACCACCATCACCAGCGTGGCGACGATGTTGAACGCGGCGACCGCCACCACCAGGATCAGGATCATGAACATCATGGTCTTGCTCACCTGGATGGAGCGGAAGAAGCTGGCGTGGTTGCGCGTCCAGTCGCTGATGTAGAAGCCGCCGCCGATCTGCTGCGCCAGCTCGCGCACCACCCGCGGCGCGGCCAGCGGGTCGCGCAGCGCGAGCCTGAGGCCCGTGACCTTGTCACCCAGCCGGTAGATGCGCGCGCAGTCCTGGAGCGGGGCCAGCGCCAGGGCGCTGTCGTACTCGTACATGCCCGAGTGGAACAGGCCGCTGACCCGGAAGCGGCGCATGGTCGGGGCAAATCCGGCCGGCGTGACGCTGCCGCGCGGCGCGATCAGCACCACGTCGCCCCCGACCGCCACGCCGAGCGACTCGGCCAGCGCATCCCCCAGCACGATCCGGAAACTCCCCGGCTGCAGCTGCTCGATGCTGCCGCCGCGGATGCGCTGCGCGAGGCTGACGGCGCGCCGCTCCTGGGCCGGCAGTACGCCACGCAGCTGCGTCGGCGCCGAGCGCGCGCCGTGCACCAGCATGGCCTGCACCTCGACGTAGGGCACGGCCGCGCTCACCTCGGGGTGAGCCTCGGCCAGGCGCTGGGCCGCGCGCCAGTCGGGCAGCGTCCCGTCGATTCCCACCAGCGTGGCGTGCGCCGTGACGCTGAGGATGCGGCTGCGCAGCTCGCGCTCGAAGCCGTTCATGACCGACAGCACGACGATCAGCACCGCGACGCCCAGCGCCAGGCCGAGCATCGAGACCACGGAGATGAACGACAGGAAGCCGCGCCGCTGCGTCGAGCGCAGGTAGCGCGTGCCGATCAGGACTTCATAGGGTGCGGCCATGCCTCACTCGTAGCGCAGGGCGGCGGCCGGGGGCGTCGCGGCGGCCCGCAGCGCCGGGTAGACGGTGGCGGCGAGCGTCAGCAGCAGCGCGGCGGCGCTGATCCACAGCACGTCCGGGGCCTGCAGCTCGGAAGGGAGCGCGGTGATGTAGAACACGTCCGCGTCGAAGAAGTGGAAGCGGAACAGCCGCTCGAGAAACGGCGCGATGCTGGCGACGTTGCGCGCCACCAGCACGCCCAGGGCCACGCCGGCGCCCACGCCGCACCAGCCGATCACCAGTCCCTGGGTGATGAAGATGCGCAGCACCGTGGCCGGGGCGACCCCGAGCGTGCGCAGGATCGCGATGTCGGTGCGCTTGTCGGTCACCACCATCACCAGCATGGCGACGATGTTGAAGGCCGCCACGCCCACGATCAGCAGCAGGATCAGCGCCACCATCGTCTTCTCGATGCGCACCGCCCGGAAGTAGTTGGCGTTGTCCTGCGTCCAGTCGCGCACCAGCATGCCCGGGCCGGCCGTCGCCCGCACCGCGCCCACGTACTGGGGCGCCGCCAGCGCGTCGCGGAAGCGCACGCGCAGCCCGCTGGCCCCGACCGCCTTGGGGGCGAAGGCGCGCACGTCGGCGAGCGTCGCGAGCGCCAGGCTCGAGTCGTGGTCCTGGATGCCCGCCGAGAAAGTGCCGGCGATGGTGAACACCCGCAGCTGCGGTTCGGGCGGCGCGTCGGCGCTGGCGATCGGCACCAGCAGCGTGATCGCATCGCCCATCACGACCCCCAGCTGCTCGGCCAGCGCTTCGCCGACGATCAGCCGGTTGCTCCCCTCGCGGAGCGAGGCGAGCGAGCCCGAGAGCAGGAGCGGCCTGAGGTCGGTGACCGCGGACTCGCGCCGCGGGTCGATGCCGCGCAGCGTCACCGGCACCATGTCGGCCCCGTGCATGGCCAGCGCCTGCAGGTCCATGTAGGGGGCCACCCCGACCACGCCCGGGAGCCGGGCCAGGCGCTCGCCGAGGGCGGCGTCGTCGGCGTACTGCGCCGGGCGCTCATCGACGACGCGGGCGTGCGCCGTCAGGGTCAGCAGCCGGTCGCGCAGCTCGCCCTTGAGGCCGTTCATGACCGAGAGCACCACGATCAGCGCGCCCACGCCCAGGGCCACCCCGGCGAGCGACACCCAGGTGATGAACGAGACGAAGAAAGTGTGCTGGCGGGCGCGCACGTAGCGCAGACCCACGAACAGTGACAGCGGCTGGAACATGCGCCGCGCATTACATCATGCCGGCCCCGGCTCCCGCGACGAAACCGGACCGGCATCACAGTTTTGAGCACCCGCGCCCCCCGCCGGCGCGCGCGGGCCTTGGGGCGCGGGGCCGGCGCCGACCCCGGTGCTATAGTCGCCGCTGCGGTCAGCCGGGCCGCGGCGGGCGCCTCGAGGAGGCCTTCCATGAAGACGGGCACGTTGAAGATCGCGCTGGCGCTGGCCGCCCTCTGGGGGAGCCTGGCGACGGCCGAAACCATTGTCGTGGACGACCAGGTCCAGGTGTTGCCCTCCAAGGTCGATCGCCCGGGCCGCGGCCTGACCATGACGGCCGTCGAGGCGAAGTTCGGCGCCCCGCAGGCGCGCCACGACGCGGTGGGCATCCCGCCGATCACGCGCTGGGACTACAGCGGGTTCAGCGTATTCTTCGAGAAGGACCGCGTCATCGACGCGGTCGCCGTCGGCCCCTAGGGCCACGGGCGGCTTTGTAATCACCGCCTAGCCCGGTAAGCTCCCGCGCCTGAGCCTCGAAGCCGGCCTCACCGCCGCCGGCACGGCCGCCTTTTGCATGCCCGCCCTGCTTCGACCCACGCTGCCTGCGCCAGGCGCCTCCCAGTTGCACTGGCCGGCGCTGCACGCGGGCGCGCGCGCCCTGGCGCTGGCCGAGGCGGTGAGCGCCGACACCCGCCCGTGGAGCTGCGTGGTGGCGGACGCGCGCGAGCTGGAGCGCCTGGCGGTCGAACTGCGTTTCTTCGGCGGCCCGGAGCTCGAGATCCTGACGCTCCCGGACTGGGAGATCCTGCCCTACGACCAGTTCTCCCCGCACCCGGACATCGTCTCGGAGCGCCTGGCGACGCTCGCGCGCCTGCCCGAGCTGCGCCGCGGCATTCTGCTGCTGACCACCGACAGCCTGCTCACGCGCCTGCCGCCGGTGGATTACGTGAGCGCGCGCAGCTTCGCGCTCGAGCGCGGGGCGACCCTGGCGATCGAGCCGTTCCGGCACCGGCTGGTGGCGGCCGGCTACGCCAGCGTCAGCCAGGTCAGCGGGCCGGGCGAATTCGCGCTGCGCGGTTCGCTGTTCGACGTGTGGCCGATGGGCACCGAGGCGCCGGTGCGCATCGACCTGCTCGACGATCAGATCGACTCGCTCCGCCGCTTCGATCCGGACACGCAGCGCTCCCACGAGGCGATCGGGTCGCTGAAGCTGCTGCCGGCGCGCGAGCTGCCGCTCGATGCCGAGGCGGTGCGCGAGTTCCGGCGCCGCTTCAGGCTCCGCTTCAGCGGCGAGGTGGCGCGGCTCGGCATTTACCGTGGCGTCAGCGAGGGCCTGGCCCCGCCGGGGATCGAGTTCTACCTGCCGCTGTTTTTCGAGCGCACCGCGAGCCTGCTGGACTACCTGCCGCCGGAACTGGTGTTCGCGACCGATCCGGGGCTCGAGACCGCGCTGGGTGCGGCCTGGGAGGCGATCGGCGCGCGTTACGAGCAGTACCGCCACGACCTCGAGCGCCCGTTGCTCGCGCCCGAGGAGATCTGCGTCCCGGTGGCCGAACTCGAAGCGCGCCTGGCGCAGCACGCGCGCGTGTACCTCGAGCGCTTCGGTCAGGGCGAGCCGGAGGCGGCGGCGGGCGCAGCGCTCGGGAGCCTGCCGCCGCGCAATTTCCAGCTCGACGCCCGCGCCACCGAACCGCTGGCGCCGTTGCTCGAGTTCCTCGAGGGCTACGACGGGCGCGTGCTGCTGGCGGCCGACTCGCCCGGGCGGCGCGAGGTGATCGGCCAGATGCTCGGCGCGCACGGCCGCACGCCGCGCCAGCTGGCCGACTGGCCGCAGTTTGTCGGCGGCGATGCCCGGCTGGCCATCCTGGTCGCCCCCGAGGTGCGGAGCCTGAGCCTGCGCGCACCGCCCCTGATGCTGCTCGCCGAGAGCGAACTGTTCGGCACGCGCGCCCGCCAGGAGCGGCGGCGGCGGCGCAGCGCGGCCGATCCGGCCACGATCCTGCGCAATCTCCAGAGCCTCGAGCCGGGCGCGCCGGTGGTGCACGCCGAATACGGCGTGGGTCGCTACCGCGGCCTGGAGGTGATGCAGATCGGCGGTGAGCTGGGGGAATTCCTGGTGCTCGAGTACCGCGACGGCGATCGCGTGTACGTGCCGGTGCACGCGCTGCACCTGGTCAACCGCTACGCCGGCGGTACCGCGGAGGGCGCCCCGCTCCACAAGCTCGGCACCGAGCAGTGGGCGAAGGCGGCGCGGCGAGCCGCCGCCGCGGTGCGCGACGTCGCCGCGGAACTGCTCGACCTGCACGCGCGCCGCGCGGCGCGCCAGGCGCCGATCCTGCGCTCCGGGGAGCTGGAGTACCAGACCTTCGCCAACGCCTTCCCCTTCGAGGAGACGCCCGATCAGGCCGAGGCGATCGAGCAGGTGCTGCACGATCTCGCCCAGAGCACGCCGATGGACCGCATCGTCTGCGGCGATGTGGGATTCGGCAAGACCGAGGTGGCGATGCGCGCCGCGTTCGTGGCGGTGCAGGCCGGGCGCCAGGTCGTGGTGCTGGTGCCCACCACGCTCCTGGCCGAGCAGCACGCGCAGAGCTTCCGCGATCGCTTCGCCGACTGGCCGGTGCGCATCGAGGCGCTGTCGCGCTTCCGCAGCCGCCCGGCCGCCGACTCGGTGCTGGCCGGGTTTGAGGGCGGCACGGTCGACGTCCTGATCGCCACCCATAAGCTCTTGCACGCCGACGCGCGCGCCCGCAACCTGGGATTGCTGATCGTCGATGAGGAGCACCGCTTCGGGGTGCGCGACAAGGAGCGCCTCAAGGCGCTGCGCGCGGAAGTGCACGTGCTCACGCTCACCGCCACGCCGATCCCGCGCACCCTCAACCTGGCGCTGGGGGGCTTACGCGAGCTGTCGCTGATCAGCACGCCGCCGGCCGCGCGGCTGGCCATCAAGACCTTCGTGTGCGAGTGGCACGGCCCGATGCTGCGCGACGCGGCGCTGCGCGAGTTGCGGCGCGGCGGCCAGATCTACCTGGTGCACAACGAGGTGCAGGGGATCGAGCGGATCGCGGCCGAGTTCGCCGCGCTGGTTCCCGAGGCGCAGGTGCGCATCGGCCATGGCCAGATGCGCGAGCGCGAACTCGAGCAGCTGATGGTGGATTTCTATCACCGGCGCTTCAACGTGCTGGTGTGCACCACCATCATCGAGAGCGGCATCGACGTGCCCACCGCCAACACCATACTCATCAACCGGGCCGACCGCCTCGGCCTGGCGCAGCTCCATCAGCTGCGCGGCCGCGTGGGCCGTTCCCACCACCGCGCCTACGCTTACCTCATCGTGCCCTCGCGCCGGGCGCTGAGCGGGGATGCGGCCAAGCGCCTCGAGGCCATCGAGTCGATGGAGGACCTGGGCGCCGGCTTCCTGCTCGCCACGCACGATCTGGAGATCCGCGGCGCGGGAGAATTCCTGGGCGAACGCCAGACCGGCGAGCTCACCGAGGTCGGGCTCACCATGTACCTCGACATGCTCGAGCAGGCGGTCAAGGCGTTCCGCGCCGGCCGCACGCCCTCGCTGGAGCGTCCGCTCGCCGCGATCAGCGAGGTGGAGCTGCACGTGCCCGCCCTGCTCCCGGAGGACTACGTGCCCGACGTGCACCTGCGACTGGCGCTCTACCAGCGCATCAGCGCGGCCAGCGCCGCCGAGCTCGCGGACATGGGCGGGGAGCTGATCGACCGCTTCGGGCCGCTCCCGCCGCCCGCCGGGCACCTGCTGCAGCTGGCCGCCATCCGCCTGCGGGCGCGCGAGCTGGGCGTGCGGCGCCTGGATGTCGGGCCGCAGGGCGGGAGCGTGCTGTTCGAGGCGCAGAACCGGGTGGATGCCTCCGCCGTGATCGCGCTGCTCCAGCGCCCCGCCCACGACTACCGCATGGAGGGGCCCCTCAAGCTGCGCTTCAGCCGGGGCCTCAGCGCCCTGCCGGCGCGCTTCGAATTCGCCGCGCGGTTGCTCGAGCAGCTGGCCGGCTCGGGTGCCTAGCGGGCTGCTAACATAGGGGCATGAGGCTCTCCCGAATCCTGCTTCGCGCGGCCGCAGGCGCGCTGCTGGCGCTGGCGATGGCGCCGGCCACTCCGCTGCAGGCGGCGAGCGCCGCTGCCCCCGCGCCCGCCCCCGCCGCCAGCGCGAGCGCGGGCGCCTACCAGGTCGAAATGGTGATCTTCCGCGCCGTGGATGCGCCCGTGGGCGAGGATCTGAGCGTCCCGGCCGAAGGACGCGGCTTCAATCGCCAGATCGATACCAGCGCGACCCCGCCGCCGGTCTATCGGACCCTGGAGGCCGCGCAGATGCAGCTGGGCGCCCTGGCCTCGAAATTGCGCGCCAGCGGCAACTGGCGCGTGCTCGCGCACGCCGGCTGGGTGCAGGGCGCCACCGACTGGCCCAAGCACGTGGGCGTGACGCTTGAGCAGCTGGGCATCAACGTCCCGGGGCTATCGGGCAGCGTGTTCGTCGAGCGCGGGCAGTTCCTGCACCTGGGCTTTGACCTGCGCCTGGGCGAGAATCCGGCCTGGTCGCTCAGCGAACTGCGCAAGATCCGGTTCAACGAGAAGAATTATTTCGATCACCCGGGCTTTGGCGTCATCGCCATCGTCAGCCCGGCCGGGCGCGGTCCGGTCTAGGGCCCTGAGCCGTTCCGATCGAGCCGCCAGGTGGCGGTAACGGCCATGGTGCGTGGCGGCTCGTGTACACACCAGTCGGGCCGGGCTCTTCGGCCGTCATGAGAAGTCCTTGCCCCCCGCCAACACGATGCGGCCGGCCTGCAGGGCACGGGCACGCTCCAGTGCGCGTTCGGCGCCCCGCAGCAGTGCGTCGGCTTGAAGTTTCACCGTCGGCAAGAGGCTCGCGACCGCCACGCTCACCGTCACGTACTTGCCCGCCGCGCCGCGCGGATGGTGGATGCACTGATCAAGCACCCGCTGCGTGATCATGTGCGCGAAGCCTTCCAGCGACGCCGGCCCGGTACTGCGTGCCAGCGCGATTAGCGTGCCACCCTCCCAGCGCGCCACCAGGTCCGAGCCGCGGCGGAAGCACGCGCTGATGACGTCCGGCCAGGCGCCGCACGCAGGCGTCGGCGGCCTGCTGTCCGAAGCGGATGGTGTAGGCATCGAGCGCATCGACGTCGAACATCATCACCGTCAGCAGGCGCTCCTCGCGGCGTGCGATCTGCCAGTCGTGGCGTAACAGCTCCTCGAAGTAGTTGCGCGTGTACAGGCCGGTGAGCCGGTCCTCGCGCATCCAGGTCGGGAGCCCCACGGTGCTCTGCGCGCCGGCGGCCCGCTCGCGCTCGCCGACGTCGCGATGGAAGCCGACGAAGTGCGTCAGCGCGCCGGCGGCATCGCGGACCGGCTCGAGGAAGATCTCGTTCCAGAACTGCGTGCCGTCCTTGCGGTAGTTGCGCAGCAGCGCGCGCGTGGCCGACCCCTGCGTGAGCGCCTGGCGCAGCCGGCTGCGGCCCTCCTGCTCGCGATCGTCGCCCTGCAAGCGGCGCAGGTCGGTGCCGATCAGCTCGCGCGCCTCGTACCCGGTCAGGCGCTCGAAGGCCGCGTTGGCGTAGACCACGGGCTGATCGGCGCCGCCGGCGGCACACACCACGATGCCCTCGGGCGCGGCGTCGATGACGGCTCTGAACACGGGGGCAGTCCACTGTTCCATACCTTAGTTGAACCTCAGCGGCGGGGGCTGCGCGCATTGTTCGAGCGCCTCGCGGCACACCCGCCAGTGGCTCGAGGCCATCAATTCCGCCCGGTCGGGATGCGCGTGCGCCCGCAGTCGCGCCTGGCGCAGGTGGGAAGCCGGATCCGGGGCCACCTGCAGCCCGGACAGCAACCGCAGCACGCTGGCGCGCGAGTTGCACACCGGCAGCACGTCGCAGCCGGCCGCCAGCGCCTGCGCGGCGCGCGCCACGATGTCGCCGAAGCTGGCCGCCCCGGCCATCGACAGGTCATCGGCAAACACGGCGCCGTTGCAGCGCAGCTCCCCGCGCAACACCCCCTCGATCCAGTGGCGCGAGAGGCTCGCGGGCTTGTCGTCGACGCCGGGAAACAGGATGTGCGCCACCATCACGGCCGGCAGGCCGTTGGCGATCAGGCGCCGGTACGGGGTCAGCTCTTCGCTCAGATCCGTGAACTCGCGCCGGTCGACGGGCAGGGCCAGGTGCGAGTCGGCCACCACGGCGCCGTGGCCCGGAAAATGCTTGGCGGTGGCCGCCATCCCGGCATCGCGCATGCCGTGCATGTAGGCCACCGCCAGCTCGCCGACCGCCGCGCCGCGGTTGTGGAAGGCACGATCGCCGATCACCTCCGAAAGCCCGTAGTCCAGGTCCACGCACGGCGCGAAGGAAATATCGAGCCCGCAGCTGAGCAGCTCCGAGGCCATCAGCCAGCCGTGGCGGCGCGCCAGCTCCAGGCCCGCGGCGCGGTCCAGGTCGAACTGGTGCCCGATGAGCCGGAGCGGGGGGAGCGGCGTGAAGCCGGCGCGAAAGCGCTGCACGCGCCCGCCCTCCTGGTCGGTCGCCACCAGCAGCCGCGGGTTGCGCAGCGCGTGGATCTGCGCCACCAGCCGCCGGAGCTGTTCGGGATCGGCGTAGTTGCGCGTGAACAGGATCACGCTGCCCACCAGCGGGTGCGTCAGCACTTCGCGATCTTCGGCGGTAAGCTCCTGACCCGCGACGTCGACCATCAGCGGTCCCAGCGTCATTGCGCACTCCTCCCACGGCTGGCACCGCAGGGATTGTCGCTCAGCTCGGAGCGCAATTCCCAGCCGGCGGTCATGACCGCCCGGCCGGGGCCAGCACCGCCAGCGACTCGACGTGGCTGGTCTGCGGGAACATGTCGGCGATGCCGGCGGCCAGCAGCTCGAAGCCGTGCTCGTGCACCAGCAGCCCCAGGTCGCGCGCCAGGCTCCCCGGATGGCAGGAAACGTACACCAGGCGCCTGAGATTCAGGCGCGCCAGCAGCGGCAGGACTTCGCGCGCCCCGACCCGCGGCGGATCGAGCAGCGCGTGGCTGTAGCTGCGCTGCGCCCACGCGGCCGCGCCGACCTCATCGCCGGCCAGGTTGGCGCTGTGGAATTCGACGTTGGCGATGCCGTTGAGCGCGGCGTTGTCGCGGGCCCGCGCCACCAGCGCGGCCTCGCCCTCGACGCCTACCGCGTGCGCCGCACGCCGCGCGAGCGGCAGGGTGAAATTGCCCAGGCCGCAATACAGGTCGAGCACCTCGGAGCGCGCGTCGAGCTCGAGCAGCTCCACGACGCGGCCGACCAGGGCCCGGTTGAGTTCGGCGTTGACCTGAATGAAATCGCTCGGCTCGAAGCGCAGTCGGAGCGCGAACTCCGGCAGCGTGTATTCCAGCGCCGGCGGCGCCTCCGCCAGCGGACTCACGGTGCTCGGCCCCCCAGGCTGCAGGAACACGTGCAGGCCGTGCACGCGCTCGAACTCGAGCAGCGCCGCGCGATCCTGCGCCGAGGGCGGCTCGAGCACCCGGATCACCAGCACCACGGCGTTTTCCGCGATCGCGACCTCGACCTGCGGCACGCGCTCGCGGATCGAAAGCTGGCTCAGCAGCGCACCGAGCGGGGCGACCAGCGCGCCCACTGGCGGGGCAAGCACCTCGCAGCGCGTAAGTTCCGCGACGCGGCTCGAGTAGCGCTCGCGGAACCCGACCATGGAACGGCCACGCGCCTGCACGTAGCGCGCCCCGAGGCGCGCGCGCCTGCGGTACTGCCACTGCGGACCCTGCAGGGGGGCCAGCCAGGTGCGCGGCGCGACGCGCCCGAGCCGGCTCAGGCTATCGCGCAGCTGTTGCTCCTTGATCGCCAGCTGGGCGGCGCTGTCCAGGTGCTGCAGCGTGCAGCCCCCGCAGACGCCGAAATGAGCGCAGCGCGGCGCCACCCGCGCGGCGGCCGGCTCCAGCACCGCCACCAGTTCGGCCTCGTCGTGCTGGCGGTGGTGACGGCGGCGCACGAAGCTGACCGACTCCCCCGGCAGCGCGCCGCCGACGAAGGCGGTCTTGCCCCCGCGCACCACGCCCTCGCCCTCGTGGGTGAGCGAATCGACGCGGCCGGTCTCGACGAGCGCAGGCCGGGCCGCCCTCACCCGCCCGGCTCCCAGGCCTGGAGGAATTGCTGGTGATGGGGCGCCGCGGAGGCGCGCAGCCATTCCCGCAGGCGCTCGAGCTCCTGTCGGTACCCGGCCGGGTCCAGGCGCCCGCGAAACAATTCGAAGCGCAGCAGCACCAGGTAGGTGTTGAGCACGTCGGTCTCGCAGTAGTTGCGCACCGCGCCGAGCTGGCCGGCCAGTACCGCGTCCCAGACCTGCGCGCCCGAGAAGCCGAGCTTGCCCGGCAGTCCCAGCAGCATGGCCATGTCCTGGAGCGAGGCGCGCGCCCGGCCCTGGAAGCTGGAGAGCACGTCCATGAGATCCAGGTGGCGCCAGTGATAGCGGCTCAGATAGTTGTTGTAGCGAAAGCTGGTGTCGTCCTCGCCCGTCTCCCAGTAGCGCGGCGCCTGCACGCCGGCCTTAAGCGCGCGGTAGTGGAGCACCGGCAGGTCGAAGCCGCTGCCGTTCCAGGACACCAGGTCGGGGGTGTACTTGTCGATGCCGTCGAAGAAGCGCGTGATCAGTTCCGCTTCGCTCGAGCGCTCATCGCCCAGCGACCAGACCTGCAGTTGCTCGCGGCTGCGCAGCACGCAGGAGATCGCCACCACGCGGTGCTGCTCGAGGGGCAGGAAGTCGTTGCCGCTCTGCTGGCGACGCACGCGTGTACATCGCCTTGGCCACTTCCGCATCGCTCAGGCCCGTGATGCCCAGTACCCGGCGGCCCTGCTCCACGTCCGGCACGGTCTCGATGTCGAACACCAGCCAGTTCATCGGTGCGCCGCCTTGCTGGCTGCGCGGCGCGAGCGCTTGCGCGCCGCGGGCTTGGGCGCGCGCCGGCGGGCGGAGGTCATCAGCACCGCCACCGCCACGATCAGGCCGGCCTCGTCGGTCAGGGTCACGTGCCCCTCGCCCACCCCGAGCTTGCGCCGCAGGCGCTCCCCGCGCGCCGAGTAGACCACCTCGGGCTTGCCCCAGGGGTTCTGCACGATGCCGACGTCCCGGATCCACACGCCGTGCGCAAAGCCGGTGCCCATGGCCTTGACCACGGCCTCCTTGGCCGCGAAGCGCATGGCCAGGAAACGTTCCGGTCGCTTGGTGGCGGCCAGCTGCGCGCGCTCGGCCGGCAGCAGCAGGCGCTCCACGAAGTGCTCGCCATAGCGCCGGTAGCAGCGCTCGATGCGCGCGAGCTGCAGCACGTCGACGCCGATGCCGTAGATCATCGGCGCGCGCGTTGCATCTGCGCGCGCATTTCCCGCACCGCCGCCGCCAGGCCCTCGAACACCGCCTGGGCGATGATCGCGTGGCCGATGTTCAGTTCGGTGATCTCGCTGATCGCGGCCACCGCACCGACGTTGCGGTAGTTGAGGCCGTGACCCGCGTGCACCTCGAGCCGCCGGCTGATCGCGTGGCGCGCGGCCAGGCGGAGCCGTTCGAGTTCCTGCACCTGGCGGGCGCCGCTCGCCTCGGCAGTACTCGCCCGTGTGCAGCTCGATGACCGGCGCGCCGCTGTCGGCGGCCGCGTCGATCTGCGCCGGCTCCGGGTCGATGAACAGCGCGACGCGCACGCCCGGCGGCCGCGAGCCGCTCGCAGGCGGGGCGGACCTTGTCCAGGCGATGCGCGCACGTCGAGCCCGCCCTCGGTGGTGAGCTCGGCGCGCCGCTCGGGCACCAGGCAGCAGTCGGCCGGCTGCATTTCGCAGGCGAAGGCCAGCATCGGCTCGGTGGCCGCCATCTCCAGGTTCATGCGCGTGGCGAGCAGTCCCCGCAGGGCGCGCACGTCGCGCTCCTGGATGTGCCGGCGGTCTTCGCGCAGGTGCAGCGTGATGTTGTCGGCGCCGGCCTGTTCGGCGATCAGCGCGGCGTGCACCGGGTCCGGATAGCGCGTGCCGCGCTGCTGGCGGAGCGTCGCGACGTGATCGATATTGACGCCCAGTTCGAGTTGCATTCCCATCAGCCACACCGCTCCATGTTGGCGAGCGCGCGCGCCACCGTGCGCACACTCAGCTCCCGGCCATCCAGACAGTGATCGAGCGCGGCGCGCAACAGCGCGCGCGCCTGGCGCTGGGCATCCGGGTCGAGCAGCGGCTCGTCGGCGGCCAGCGCCAGCAGCACCCGCCCCTGCACCGCCTCGGCGTCGGCGGCCGCGGGCGCCAGGCCGGTGCCGGCCTGGAAATGATAATACGCATCGGCGCTCACGGCGCGCCCGCCGGCCTCGAAGCTCAGTTCGCTCCCGTATCCCAGCAGGTCGAGCAGGCGCTTCTCGAAGCGGCGGAGCAGTGCTTCGAGCGGCTCGCCCGCGCGCAGGCGAGCGAGTGTCGAGGCGTAGTGGGCGTAGAGCTCGGGTTGCGGGTCGTGCGCCACGGTCAGCTTGAGCAGCAGCTCGTTCAGGTAGAACCCGCTGAGCAGCCGGTCGGGCGGCAGCGGGAGCGGCGGCGGCCCGTCGCCCTCGGCGCCGGTGAGCGTGGGCGCTTCGCCCCGGCCCACCCAGGAAAGCAGCAGCGGCCGGAACGCCTGCAGATCGCGAAAGCGCGAGCGCGGTCCACGCGCGGCCCGGGCGAAGGCGCTGAGGCGCCCGTGCTCGCGCGTGTAGAGCTCGACGATCAGGCTGGTGTCGCGGTACGGGCGCTGGTGCAGCAGATAGCCGCAGGTGAACTCGACCCGCTGACTGCCACGGCTCATTCGACCTCCAGCTGCTGCAGCGCGCGCGCGTCGTCGGCCCAGTTCTCGCGCACCTTGACCCAGAGCGTGAGATGGTAACGGCGCGCAAACAGCGCGTTGAGCTCGAGGCGCGCGGCGCGGCCGATGCGCTTGAGCCGCGCGCCGCCCGCACCGATGACGATCGGCTTCTGGCCCTCGCGATCGACCCAGATCACCGCGCCGACCTCGACGCGCCCGTCCTCCAGGACCTCGTAGCTTTCCACCTCCACCGCCACGCCGTAGGGCAGTTCCTCGACCAGCTCGAGCGTGAGTTTTTCGCGGATCAGCTCGGCGATGCGGAAGCGCTCGCTGCGGTCGGTGAGCTGTCCCTGCGGATAGAGCCGCTCGCCTTCCGGCAGGGCCGCGAGGATCGCGTTCCTGAGCGGTTCGAGGTTGTCGGCGCGCAGGGCCGAGACCGGCACCACCGCCAGGAATTCGCGCCCGTTCCGCCAGCTGCGCGATATAGGGCAGGAGCCGTTCGCGCGGGCGCGCCCGGTCGACCTTGTTGATCACGGCGATCACCGGCCGCCCGCTCTGCAGTACGCGCTCGAGCGCCATCTCGTCCTCGTCGGTCCACTTCAGCGCCTCGACGATGTACACGGCCAGGTCCGCCTCGCCGAGCGCGGCGCCGGCGGCGCGGTTCATGGCGCGGTTGAGGGCGCGCTTCGGGCCCTGGTGCATGCCGGGCGTGTCGAGGAAGGCGATCTGTCCCTGCGCCGACTCGCTGATGCCGAGCACGCGGTGGCGGGTGGTCTGCGGGCGCGAGGTGACGATGCTGAGCTTCTGGCCGAGCAGCGCGTTCAGCAGGGTCGACTTGCCGACGTTCGGCCGGCCCACCAGTGCCACGTAACCGCTGCGGAAGCTGCTCATTCGCCGAGCTGCGTCAGGAGCTGCTGGGCGGCCGCCTGCTCGGCGCGGCGGCGGCTCAGGCCCTCGCCTTCGGCGCTCTTATTCATGCCATCGAGTGCGCACTGGACGCGGAAGGTCTGGGCGTGCGACTCGCCGGCCACCTGCACGACCTGATAGCGCGGCAGCGGCAGGCCGCGACCCTGCAGCCACTCCTGGAGGCGCGTCTTGGCGTCCTTCTGATCCTCGGCGGTGCTCACCGCCGCGACCTCGACGGCCTCCAGCGCCGGGCCCAGCGCCCGCAGGAAGACCCGTTGCGTCACTTCCATGCCCGCTTCCAGGTACACCGCCCCGCACACCGCCTCGAGGGCGTCGGCGAGGATCGACTCGCGCCGGAATCCGCCGGTCTTCAGCTCGCCCGCGCCCAGCGCGAGCGCCGGGCCCAGCTGGAGCGCTGCGGCCACGCGCGCCAGCGACTCGCCGCTGACCACCGCGGCGCGCAGGCGGCTCAGCGCGCCCTCGTCGGCGTCGGGATACTGCCGGTACAGGTAGCGCGCGACGATCAGGTTGAGGACCGCGTCGCCCAGGAATTCGAGCCGCTCGTTGTGGTTGCGCGCCGCACTGCGGTGCCTGAGCGCCTGCTCGAACAGCGCCGTATCGCGCGGCTCGTACTGCAGCTGGCGGCGCACCCAGTCCGAGGCAGGCACGCTTGCGTGGGAATCACCGGCAGACATAGGGCCACGCTCTCAGCCGGCGCGCGCGGGCACGCCCGCGCGCCGGTCACTGCAACTCCACCTGCTTGTCGAATTCCATGAGCAGCGAGAGGTTGCCGAACAGCGGCGCCACCTCCTCGTACTTGGCGACGGCCACCCAGTGATCGCCGTCGCGGTGCACGTCGATGTCTTTGGCATTGGGGGTGTCGATGTACTCGACGTTGAAACGCCGGTCCAGGGAGTTGTGCACGTCGACGGGACTGACCGTCTCGCCCTTCGCTTCGGAGGCCGTCTGCTCGAGCGCCTTCACCACTTTAAAGTAATTCATATAGATCGGCGCCACGCGTATGCCCGCGTAGCCAATGATCGCCACGGGGATCAGTAGCAGCAGCCAGCCGAGGACGGTAATGCCGCGCTGAGAATTACGCATCGGTCGCACTCCTTGGAAATCGCCCCTACTGTATACGTTTGCCAATTCGATGCCAGTCCGGCCATCCCGAACGCCCGAGGGGCAGATTTAACCAGATTCCGGCGGCCCTGCCGACCAGATGGTCCTCGGGCACGTAACCCCAGAACCGGCCGTCCAGGCTGTTGTCGCGGTTATCGCCGATCATCAGGTACTGCCCCGGCGGCACCACCATGTCCGCGAGGGTGTCGTTGCGGTCGGACTCATGCCCGCGCACCGCGTCGTCGCACTGGTAGCTTTGCTGGATGTGGCGGTTACAGCCCGCGACCGGCGGCGCCTGCAGGTAATCGCTGGTATGGCAGGACAGGGTCTGGTGGCGGTGCGTGCCGAGCAGCTCGGTGGACAGGCGCATGTTCAGGTAGCAGCCGTCGCTGTAGCGGCCATCGTCGCTGGTCGGCACCGGCTGGCCATTGATGATCAGCTGGTCATCGCGCACGCGCACCGTGTCCCCGGGGAGCCCGGCCACCCGCTTGATGTAGTTGACCGCCGGGTTGGGCGGATAGCGGAACACCACCACGTCGCCGCGCTGCGGCTCGCTGACTTCGAGGATCTTCTTGTTCAGCACCGGCAGGCGCAGCCCGTAGACGTACTTGTTCACCACCAGGAAGTCGCCTTCCTCCAGGGTCGGCATCATGGAATCGGAAGGGATGCGGAACGGCTCGAAGATGAACGAGCGCAGGCCCAGCACCAGCGCCGCCACGGGCAGGAAGCTGCGCGCATAATCGACCGTCACCGGCAGGGGCTGGGCGGAGGGCTCGACGCCCTTGGCCCGCGCGGCGCGGGCGCGCTGCGGCGCGAGCAGGTAGCGGTCGAGGGCCCAGACCAGGAGCGAAGCCAGCAGCACCAGCACCAGCACCAGGCTGAAATCGAGCTGCTCGGACATCAGGAGCCGGGCGATGGCCCCGATCACCACCACCGGCAGCGCCAGGTACACCGCGCGCATCAGCGGCGGATCGGCGGCCGCGGCCGGGAGCGCCGCCAGCCGCCGGCGCGGGCGCAGCAGCCAGTCGTCGATCATCGCCAGCAGCGCCAGCGGGCCGGCCAGCCAGGCCAGGGCGGTGGTGATTTGCATCAGCATGGTTGGTCCTTCATTTGCGGCCGACCTGCAGCACGGCCAGGAAGGCTTCCTGTGGAATCTCCACCGAGCCCACCTGCTTCATGCGCTTCTTGCCCGCCTTTTGTTTCTCCAGGAGCTTGCGCTTGCGCGAGATGTCCCCGCCGTAGCACTTGGCGAGCACGTTCTTGCGCAGCGCCTTGACGGTGGCGCGCGCGATCACGTGCGTGCCAATTGCCGCCTGCACGGCAACTTCGAACATCTGGCGTGGAATCAGTTCCTGCATCTTGTCGACCAGCTCGCGGCCGCGCTGGTAGGAGTTGTCGCGATGCACGATCAGGGCCAGCGCGTCCACCTTGTCGCCGTTGATGAGCACGTCCAGCTTGACCAGCGGCGCGGCCTGGAAGTGGCTGAACTCGTAGTCGAACGAGGCGTAGCCGCGGCTCGCAGACTTGAGACGGTCGAAGAAATCGAGCACCACCTCGGCCAGCGGCAGCTGGTACTGGATCGCCACCTGCGTGCCCAGGTACTGGAGCTTGGTCTGCACGCCGCGCTTCTCGCTGCACAGGCCCAGCACCGCGCCGACGTAGTCGGGCGGCACCAGGATGTTGGCGCTGATGATCGGTTCGCGGATCTCGGCCACCTGGTTGGGCGGCGGGAGCTTCCCCGGACTGTCGATGCGCAGCACCGTGCCGTCGCTGCACGCGACCTCGTAGATCACCGTCGGTGCGCTGGTGATGAGCTCGAGGTGGTACTCGCGCTCGAGCCGCTCCTGGACGATGTCCATGTGCAGCAGCCCCAGGAACCCGCAGCGGAACCCGAAGCCCAGGGCGGTGGACACTTCCGGCTCGTAGTGGAGCGCGGAGTCATTGAGCTTGAGCTTGGCGAGCGCGTCGCGAAAGCTCTCGTAGTCCTCCGAGTTGATCGGAAACACCCCCGCGAATACCCGCGGCTGCACCTGCTTGAAGCCCGGGAGCGGCGCCGGGGCCGGCCGGTGCTCGGTGGTGATGGTGTCGCCCACCGGCGCGCCGTCGATCTCCTTGATGCCGGCGACCACGAAGCCCACCTCGCCGGCGCTGAGCTCGCGCATAACCACCGACTTGGGGGTGAAGCGTCCGAGCTTGTCGAGCGTGTGGCTGCGGCCGGTGGACATGACGCGGATCTTCTCGCCGGTGCGCAGCACGCCGTTCATCACCCGCACCAGCGAGACCACGCCCACGTAGTTGTCGAACCAGGAGTCGATGATCAGCGCCTGGAGGGGGGCGGCCGGATCGCCGCGCGGCGCGGGAATGCGCCGCACGATTTCCTCGAGCAGCTCGGCGACCCCGGCGCCGGTCTTGGCGCTCACCAGCACCGCATCGTGGGCCTCGATGCCGATGATCTCCTCGATCTCCTTGCGCACCCGCTCCGGATCGGCGGCCGGCAGGTCGATCTTGTTGATCACCGGGAGCACGCTCAGGCCCTGCTCGACCGCGGTGTGGCAGTTGGCGACGCTCTGGGCCTCCACGCCCTGCGAGGCGTCCACCACCAGCAGGGCGCCCTCGCAGGCCGCCAGGCTCCGCGACACCTCGTAGG
This sequence comes from uncultured Gammaproteobacteria bacterium, assembly GCA_963707115.1. Classification (GTDB taxonomy): domain Bacteria; phylum Pseudomonadota; class Gammaproteobacteria; order Steroidobacterales; family Steroidobacteraceae; genus FEN-1191. The sequence continues at coordinate 571,412 of CAVPOP010000005.1, read as the reverse complement.
AGAAATCGACGTGCCCGGGGGTGTCGATCAGGTTGAACTGGTAGCGCTCGCCGTCGCGCGCCGCATAGTGCAGCGCCACGCTCTGGGCCTTGATGGTGATGCCCCGCTCGCGCTCCAGGTCCATCGAATCGAGCACCTGCGCCTGCATTTCGCGCTCTTCGAGGCCGCCGCAGAGCTGGATCAGCCGGTCGGCGAGCGTCGATTTACCGTGGTCCACATGCGCGATGATCGAGAAGTTACGTATGCGTTGCATTCAGTGACGGTCCGCGGCCCGCAGGGAATTTTGGGCCCTGGGGCCCGGAGCGCGCGGGATTATAGCCGCAAAAGCCGCAGCAGTTCCGGGGCGTCAAGCCGCGGCCCGCACACCCGCGCCCCGTCCAGCAGGAGCACCGGCACCTGCAGTCCCCAGCGCCGTGCGAGCAGCGGGTCGGCATCGACGTCCACGAGTTCCACGGGCGGTATGGGGGCGCGCGAGCGCAGGGCCGTGAGCTCGGCGAGCAGGCGCTCGCACAGCTCGCACTCGGCCCGGCTGAGCAAGGTCAGGCGCGGCGTGGGCCGTGGCTCGTTCATGCTCTGTAACGGGGGCCCCGGCGCCGCCGCACGGCGCTTCAGGGTCTGCCCGGCATGGCCCGCGGGCCCGGGGCGAAGCCGACGCGGAGCGAACGCGTGATGGCGCGCACGCAATCGGGCGGCACTTCGCCGATCGTCGTGACCTTGTGGCCGTTGACCTCGGTGGACAGCGCCGTGGAGGAGCCCATGTTGGTCACGCGCGGCGCGGCCGGGGCCGCGCCCGGCGCCGCCGGCTCGGGCGATCGCGGCTCCACGAACACCGACACCGAGGCCAGCCCGTCGCTGAATACCAGGTGCGTCACCGAGTTCCGGTTGTCGCCCAGGATCTGGGTGGAATTGCCGATCAGGCGAAAGCCCGCCGGCAATTCCGAGGCATCCCAGGTGGTGTCCCCGCCCTGGTTGGGCGCGCTCCCGGTCGCATCCGTGTGGCGCAGCAGGCGGTACTGACGCGTGGCCGGGGCCGGCTGCAGGGCCGCATCGGCAATGTGAGACGGGAGCGAGAGCTCGGTGAACACCAGTTGCTCGACCACCTTGCCGGACACGGTGTGCGATTCGGTCTTGAGCGGCATGGCGGTGGCCGAATCGATCCACACCCGGTAGCCGTAGCGCAGGTTGTCCTGCGGCTCGACCGCGATCACGCGGGCCTCGCGGCCACTGACGCGGGTCGGCGTCTCCTCGCTCATGCGATAGATCTGCTCGGAGGCGCTGTCCAGCCCGGTCAGTCCCGACAGCAGCAGGCCGCCCTTGGGGCCGCCCTCGACCAGCACCACGCGCTGGTCGGGAAAGTAGGCGCGCAGCTCGCCGTCGCGCTGGACGGCCTCGCGGCGCGAGCCGTCGAGGGACGCGACGCGCTCGGCGAAGTCGCCGTTTTCGGCGCGGTGCACGATCTTCATGGTTTCGGTCTGGCCGTCGTGCTCGTGCACGAAGGTGCCCTGGTAATTGCGGGTTGCGAGCACGTGCTCCATGCGCTCCAGCAGGCCGCGCGCATCCTCGGCCACGGCCGCGAGGCTGGCGGCCAGCGCCGCCGCCGCCACCGCCACCGCCGTCAGCAGCCTTTGGCTAATGCCCGCCATCGATCAGCAGATTGTCGGGCGCAGGCACCACCGGCTGATTGCCGACCAGCACCGACAACAGGCTGGCGCGCGCCAGGGACGAGGGCACTTCGCTGTGCGCCACGACATAATCGGCCAGTGCCGCCGGCACCGCGCCGCTGTTCTCGCTCCCCAGGGGCGGAACCACGTAGCTGAACATCTCATGGCTGGGATTCACGGCGGCCGCGTCGGTCACCCGCAGGTTCAGGCCCGCTGCCGGGGCCGCGGGCGCGGGCATCGGGGCCGTCGCGCGCGCCACGACCGGGGCGGCCGTGCCCATGAGCTGTTCCTGCACCGGCAGGTCGTTACGCAGCAACCAGATCGCCGCGCCGGCCACACCCGCCGCGATCACCGAGCCCAGGGCCGCCCCGCGCAGCGCCCGGCGCACGCCCGCGGCGGCCGGAGTGCCGGCCAGTGCGGCGCTCACGCGGCGCGCAAAGTCGGGACGCACCTGGGCCAGCGGTTCGGCGCGCAATACGGCGCCGATCACCGCGTAGCGCGACCAGGTGGCGCGCAGTTGCTCGTCGCGCGCCAGTCGGCGCGAGAGCAGTTCGCACTCGGCGGCGGGCAGTTCGCCGTCGAACATGGCCGATAGCTGGCTGGCTCGTTCGTATTCGTTCACAACATCTCCTGGGTGCGGCCTAGGCCGCCGTCAAATACTTCGCGCAACCGCCCGTCGATCGCCTCGCGGGCACGAAAGATGCGCGAGCGCACCGTGCCGACCGGGCATTGCATGGTGGCGGCGATTTCCTCGTAGCTCAGGCCCTCAAGCTCGCGCAGCACGATCGCGGTGCGCAGGTCCTCGGGCAGGGCGCCGATGGCCGCGTGCACGATGTCGCGGATCTCCTCGCTCAGGGCCAGTCCCTCGGGCGTGTCCGGGTCCTTCAGGCGCCCGCTCATGTCCGCGCCCTCCTCGCTGCTGTGGGCGTCGATCTCGTACGCCGCCTGGTTGCGCTCGCGCGAGACCAGCGCATTCTTGGCGGTGTTGATGGCGATCCGGTAGAGCCAGGTGTAGAAGGCGCTGTCGCCCCGGAACTGGGGCAGCGCGCGATAGGCCTTGATGAACGCTTCCTGGGCGACATCTTCCGCATCCGCAGGGTTGCGCACGTAACGCATGACCAGCTTGACGACCTTGTGCTGGTACTTGAGCACCAGCAGGTCGTAGGCGGCCCGCTCGCCGGCTTGGACGCGCCGCACCAGGCTCAGGTCGCCGTTCTCCACGCTCATCTCCGTAAGCGCCGGAAACCGCACCGTCGCAGCGCTGGCGAGCAAACTGTCAGACCCCATGGGCATCGGAAAGTTCGCCACGGTTCGGGACATCGGAGCTGCTCACTTTCTGTCGTTGGCGCCATCGCCGGTCAGTCTAACAGCACCGTCCGCGGCCGGATTCATGCGGACCTTCGCTGCCTGACGGGGCCGGAAGATTTCACCTTGCTTTTGAGTGCGCGCCGGGGCTTCGGTTCCACGCCCGGAGCACGGGCGGGAAAATATTGGTGCCGCGGGCGCTCGTGGCGCCCGATCTGTGCACTGCGAACCCTCCGGCGGGGCCCGCGGCTGAACATAACCACGCGCTCCTCGCCTGGAGGGGGCTAGCTCGATGCCAGCTGCGCGACCAGCGCCGCCAGTGCCGGATCGCGCGGCCGGTCGCTGCCCAGCAGGTAGCCGGCGATCTCGGGATCGGGCAACTCGAGCAATTGTGCGAACAGGGTTCGTTCAGCCATCGACGCGCCCGCGTAACGGCGCTCCAGCCACGCCTGCAGGATCAGGTCGAGTTCCTTCATGCCGCGGCGGCTGCGCCACAGGAGCCGTCCGGGCGGCTGGGCGTTCAATGCTGGCGCTCGAGCATCAGGCGCTTGATGTCGGCGATCGCCCGCGCCGGGTTGAGGTCCTTCGGGCAGGCCTCGGTGCAGTTCATGATCGTGTGGCAACGGTACAGGCGGAACGGATCGTTGAGCTCATCGAGCCGCTCGCCGGTGGCCTCATCGCGCGAATCCACGATCCAGCGGTAGGCGGCCAGCAGGGCCGCCGGGCCCAGGTAACGCTCGCCGTTCCACCAGTAGCTCGGGCAGGCGGTCGAGCAGCAGGCGCACAGGATGCACGCCGCGGGCCGGTCGATCTTTTCCTGGTCCTCCTTGGACTGCAGGCGCTCGCGGTCCGGGGGTGGCGGGGCTGCGGGTCTGGAGCCAGGGCTTGACCGCCGCGTACTGCGCGTAGAAGTTGCTCAGGTCCGCCACCAGGTCCTTGACCACCGGCAGGTGCGGCAACGGGTAGATGCGCACGTCACCCTTCCCCAGGTCGGCACAGGACTGGGTGCAGGCGAGCGTGTTGACGCCGTTGATGTTCATGGCGCACGAGCCGCAGATGCCCTCGCGGCAGGAGCGGCGCAGCGACAGGGTCGCGTCGACCTCGTTCTTGATCTTCAGCAGCGCGTCGAGCACCATGGGACCGCAGCTGCGCCATGTCGAGCTCGTAGCTGTCGATCCGCGGATTCTGGCCGCTGGCCGGGTCGTAGCGGTAGATGCGGAAGGTGCGCACCCGGCTGGCCCCCGCGGGCGCGCGGTGGATCTTGCCGGCGCGTGCATCGATGCGGGAGTTGGGCGGCAGAGTGAGATTGACCATGTCAGTGCAACACCTTCAGTAGGAGCGCGCTTGCGGCGGCACGCTGTCGACCTCGTCCGTCAGGGTGTCCAGATGCACCGGCCGGTAGTCCATGCGGACCCCGCCCGCCTCGTCGACCCAGCACAAGCGAGTGCTTGAGCCAGTTTACGTCGTCGCGCTGCGGGAAGTCCTCGCGCGCCTGGGCGCCGCGGCTCTCCTGGCGGTTGGCGGCCGAATGGATGGTGGCGGTGGCCTGCAGCAGCAGGTTCTCCAGTTCCATGGTCTCGATCAGGTCGGTGTTCCAGATCATGCCCCGATCGCTCAGGCCCACGTCGGCGAAGGACTCCACGGTGCGCGCCAGGGCGGCACAGCCGGCCGCAAGGGTCTCACCGGTCCGGAACACCGCCGCGTCCGATTGCATGGTGCGTTGCATCTCCAGCCGGATCTCGGCGGTCGGCCGCGCGCCATGCGCGTGGCGCAGGCGGTCGATCCGCGCCAGCGCCGCATCGCCCGCCGCACGCGCCAGCGGCTTCTGGGCCGCGCCCGGTTGCAGGGTGGCGGCGCAGTGGCGCGCCGCCTCGCGCCCGAAGATCACCAGATCCAGGAGCGAGTTCGAGCCGAGCCGGTTGGCCCCGTGCACCGAGACGCAGGCCGCCTCGCCCACGCTCATCAGTCCCGGCACCACGACGTCGGCGCCGTTGCGGCGCGTGACCACCTCGCCGTGCACGTTGCAGGGCACGCCGCCCATGTTGTAGTGCACGGTCGGCAGCACCGGGATCGGGCTCTTGGTGACGTCCACGTTGGCAAAGATGCGCGCGGTCTCCTGGATTCCCGGGAGGCGCTCATGGATGACCGCGGGTCCGAGGTGCTCCAGATGCAGGTCGATGTGATCGCGCTGCTCCCCAACCCCGCGGCCCTCGCGAATCTCGATGGTCATGGCGCGGGAGACCACGTCGCGCGAGGCCAGGTCCTTGGCGTTGGGGGCGTAGCGCTCCATGAAGCGCTCGCCGCTGGCATTGGTCAGGTAGCCGCCCTCGCCGCGCGAGCCCTCGGTGATCAGGCACCCCGAGCCGTATATGCCGGTCGGATGGAACTGCACGAATTCCATGTCCTGCATCGGCAGGCCGGCGCGCAGCGCCATGCCCCCGCCATCGCCCGTGCAGGTGTGGGCGGAGGTGCAGGAAAACCAGGCGCGGCCGTAGCCGCCCGTGGCCAGGATCGTGGCCTGGGCGCGAAAGCGGTGCACGCTGCCGGTGGCCAGGTCGATGGCCACGACACCGCGGCAGGCGCCCTCCTCCATGATCAGGTCCACGGCGAAGTACTCAATATAGAACTGCGCGGCCGCGCGGAGCGACTGCTGGTAGAGGGTGTGCAGCATCGCATGCCCGGTGCGGTCGGCCGCGGCGCAGGTGCGCTGTGCGACGCCCTTGCCAAAGTGCGTGGTCATGCCGCCGAAGGGCCGCTGATAGATCAGCCCGGCCTCGGTGCGCGAGAACGGCACGCCGTAGTGCTCCAGTTCGATCACCGCCCCCGGCGCCTGCTTGCACATGAACTCGATCGCGTCCTGATCGCCCAGCCAGTCCGAGCCCTTGACGGTGTCGTACATGTGCCAGCGCCAGTCGTCCTCGCCCATGTTGCCGAGCGCCGCGGAAATGCCGCCCTGGGCCGCGACGGTATGGCTGCGGGTCGGGAAGACCTTGGTGATGCAGGCGGTGGTCAGGCCCGCCTCGGCCAGGCCGAGCGTGGCCCGGAGCCCGGCGCCGCCGGCGCCCACGACCAGCACGTCGTGGGTATGGTCGATGAACTCATAACCCTTCATGTCGCGCCCCGCAACGCCAGGCGCAGCAGCGCGTACAGGCCGCCGGCCAGCAACAGCAGGTGGGCCGCGCTGTTGAGCAGCAGCCCGGCGAGCTTCGGCCCCGCCGCGTGCACGTAGTCCTCGATGACCACCTGGACCCCGAGGCGCGAATGCCAGCACAGCGCCAGCAGGAGCAGCGCCAGCCACACCGGGTTCCAGCCGCTCGCGATCCAGATCGACACGGCCGCGTAATCGTCGAGCGGCAGGCGCACCAGGGCCAGCACGAACCACAGACTCAGCGGCACCAGCATCAGCGCCGAGACGCGCTGCGCCCACCAGTGGCCCACACCCTCGCCCGCCGCGCCGCGGCCCAGCACCACGCCCAGAGCCGAGCGCAGCGTCACGGCGCACCCGCGCGCGGGCAGAACAGCAAGTAGGCGAGCAGCAGGAATCCGATCAGGGCCACGGCCACCACCACGCGCGCGCTGCGCCGCGCCTGCCGTTTCTCGAGTCCGAAGCCGGCGTCCCAGGCCAGGTGCCGCAGCCCATTGGCGAAGTGAAAGCAGTAGGCGCCCAGCCACGCCAGCAGCAGCACGCGCACGTACCAGGCCGAGAGCAGCGCGCTGGCGCGCGCGTACTCGCTCTCGCCCGCCGCGGCGCTCACCAGCCAGTAGACCAGGGCGCACAGGCCGACGGCCAGCCACAGCCCCGTGATCCGGTGCACGATCGACAGCGCCAGCGTGTACAGAAACCGGTACACCGACAGGTGCGGCGACAGCGGTCGCTCGGGCATCGCTTAGCTCCTCGCGCCCATCAGAAATCGATACAGCGCCCGGCGCGCTCCCAGTCACCGAAGCGCGTGGGATCGGGCCCGCCCGGCCCGCCGATTTCCGCGACGGGATCCGCGGCGGAGGCCGCCGGAGGCGGCGCGGTGTCGCCCGCGGGGGGCGCGGGAGCGGCTCGCCCGGTGTTTTTTGGGCTGGGGTCTGGCGGAACCGGCATGGCGCGCGAGTGTGCCAGAATCCCCCTGTTGCGACCACCGGATTTGCCAAATGCGCAAGCGTGCAGGCGTGTCAACGGCATGGTAGACCAGGCTCAGCGCGACGCGGCGCAGGACCTCGGCGTGCTGCGCTTCCGCGGCGCCGAGGCGCGCAAGTTCCTGCAGGGACAGCTCTCGAACGACATGGCGACGCTCGCCCCCGGCCGCCTGATACTGGCCGGGTATCACAATCCCCAGGGCCGCGTGCTCGCACTGCTGCGCCTGCTGGCGCCCGAGGCCGAGGAGGTCATCGCGATCCTGCCCGCGGAGCTCGCCGAGCCCACGATGAGCGCGCTGCGCCGCTACGTGCTGCGCGCCAAGGTGACCATCACGCACGAGTCCTCCGCCGACGCGCTCGCCGCGCTCGCACCGCGGCTGCCCGCGCTCGCGTCGTTCCTGGCGCCCGCCGCCCACGCGCAGCACGTCGCGGCCGGGGTGCCGCAGGTGTACACCGCGACCAGCGGCATGTTCGTCGCGCAGATGCTCAACCTGGACTGCGTGGAGGCGATCTCCTTCACCAAGGGCTGCTACACGGGCCAGGAGATCATCGCCCGCGCCCACTACCGCGGACGCATCAAGCGCCGCATGCAGCGCTTTGTGACCGAGGGCCCCGCCGCGCTCGCGCCGGGCCAGGGCGTCACCTTGAGCGACGGGCGCGCGGCGCAGATTGTCGATGCGGTGGCGCGCGCGGATGGCCGGAGCGAATTTCTGGCCGTCGCCCCGCTCCTGGTGGTGGAGGCCGGGGCCACCGCCACCGCGCCGGCTCCCCCGGATGTCCACGCGCGGCTCGCGTGCACGCCCCTGCCCCTGCCCTACGCGCTGCCGGAGTAGCCATGGATCCACAGTTCTGGCGCGAGCGCTGGCAAACCGGTGAGACCGCCTTTCACCAGGCGCAGGTCAACCCCGACCTGCGCGCGCTGTGGCCCCGGCTGCAATGTCCGGCGTCCGCGCCGGTGTTCGTGCCGCTGTGCGGCAAGAGCCCCGACATGGCGTGGCTCCGTGCGCAGGGCCACGAAGTGATCGGGATCGAGCTGTCCGAAGTGGCGGTGGCCGCATTCTTCGAGGAACAGGGATTGCAGCCGGTGCGTGAAAGCGCCGGGCCGCTGCAGCGCTGGAGCGCGGCCGGCTACGCGCTGTACGTCGGCGACTTCTTCGATCTCGGGGCCGGCGCGCTCGCCGCGGTGCGCGGCGTGTACGATCGCGCCGCGCTCATCGCCCTGCCGCCGCCGCTCCGGGTGCGCTATGCGCAGCACCTGTCGGCGACTCTGTCTGCCGGCTGCAGGATCCTGCTGCTGACGATGGACTACCCGCAGCAACAGATGGCCGGGCCGCCCTTCGCGGTGGCCGAGGCGGAAGTGCGCTCGCTGTACGGGCGCGATTTTTCGGTGCAGCAGCTCGCCAGTCGCGATGCCCTGGGGGAGGAGCCGCGCTTTCAGAGGCGCGGCCTGACGCGCCGCGATGAACAGGCCTATCGGCTGGTGCGGAACGGCACGTCGTGAGCGCCGGTGCGTCCCTGACCCGGCCCGCTGACGCCTGCGCACTCTCCGGGAGGCTGGCATGAAGCTCTATTCGGGACCCTTGAGCATGTTCGGGGCCAAGGTGGAGATCGCGTTGCGCGAAAAAGGCCTCGCCTTCGACCTGGAGATGGTCGCCTTTGACCGCGAGCGTGGCTATCTGCCCAAGCACCCGGAAGTGCTGCGGGTCAATCCGAAGCGGCAGGTCCCGGTGCTGCTCGACGGGAGCGTGGAGATCTTCGACTCCACGCAGATCTTCGAGTACCTCGAGGACCGGTTTCGCGAGCCGCCGCTCTGGCCGCGCACGCCGGCCGAGCGCGCCGAGGCGCGGCGGCTCGAGCACTGCTCGGACGAGGTGTTCTTTCCGAACGTGATCCGGCTGATGGGCCTGCGCGCCGAGCCTGATCCGGTCGATGCGCCGGAGTGGATCCAGTCCCGCGCGGGCATCGAGGATTACTACGCCGGCATGGAACGCGCGCTGGCCGGGCGCGCCTACCTTGCCGGCCACTACAGCTACGCCGACATCGCCTTCTACATGGCGCAGTTCTTCGCCGCCCGGCACACGGTGCCGATGAGCGCAGAGCGGCCGCGGCTGCTGGCCTGGCGCAAGCGTGTGGCCGAGCGACCGGCGGTACGCCCGGTGATCGGGGCCATGGCCGCGTACCTGCGGAGCATAGGGCGATCGGTACCGGACTTCGGATAGCGCTTCAGCAAGGGGGAAGCTCCCGGCGCGTCAGCGCGGGCGCAATCCCGGCGGGCCCGATCTTGCGCATTCCACATCCGCCGCCGGCGCCCGGGGGAGTGGCCGACGGGTGCATCGATCGCGTGTTCCGACGCATCCCGATGCCAGCCATCGCGGCCGGTGAGGATGGACTCTCGCCGACCTTCTGTAAGTGTTCTGTATCGGCGTTGCAAGCCCTGCGTAACTCGCGCTGACGGATGCTGGGTCCCGGGAAGTCAACGACCATCACCACCTAAGGAGCGGCCGACGACGCCGTCGCAGCTATGAAAACCACGCAGTTCATTCCCGTTGTCGGATTGCTGGCCCTCGGTGCATGCACGACGACACCGAGCATTCCAGCACGAGCCGTTCTGCTCGCGCAGGTCTCCTACGTCGCGCAGGGCGACGAGGCGGTAAAGGGCTTCCAACACGTCGCACAACCGGACGAGGCGCTGAACGGCGTCGTGCCGCAGCCAAAGCACCAGCCACCCGCGAAGCGGTCAATCGAGTCCTGCAGCGGTGCGCACGATGCGGACGCCAAGTTTGCCCTGGTACGTTTCTATTACTTCCAGGTAGGCCGGTCCGGGATGCTATTCGACTTTTCGGAGTGGACCCTGGTCGAGGCCGGTGTGCCGGTCGAGCGAGGCAACCTCGTCGAAGTTGAGCTGCGGCCGAATTCGCGCTGCATGGTCACCCGCAAGATCCGGGCAACGAACCTCGCCGCAGCAGGGTGCGAATTTCACCGCGACGAACAAGGTGCTCTGTTCTCAGTCCTGGACATGGCAAGCGGACAGGCGTCGGCATCGTTGTACTGCCCGTTCTTCAAGACAGAGCAGTGGACATCGACGGCCATTGGTGTAGTTGGCGGACTTGCCTGGTGGGAGCCTCCGCCGACGGAGGCTCGGTAACACCTCCGCGCTCCGCGTGCGGCACCATGGGGGGAGTGCCCACACGAGTGCAAACTACTCAGGTCAGCAGGACGCCAGCACGAATCGCCCTTAGCCGTTGGCCGCCTTGAGCACCCGCGTGGGCTGCGAGATGCCGTAGCCCTGCGCGTAGTCGATGCCGATGCTGGTGAGCATCTGGATGATCTCGGCATTCTCGGCAAACTCGGCGATGGTCTGCTTGCCGGTGAGATGCCCGATCTCGTTGATCGAGCGCACCATCTCGCGGTCAATCGGATCGTGCAGGATCTCGCGCACGAAGCTGCCGTCGATCTTGAGGAAGTCCACGGGAAAGTGCTTGAGGTAGCCGAACGAGGACAGGCCGGTGCCGAAGTCGTCGAGCGCGAACTTGCAGCCCAGCTCCTTGAGCGCCTGTATGAAGCGGTTGGCCTGCGAGAAACTGGCCACCGCCGCGGTCTCGGTGATCTCGAAGCAGATCTTGCTGGCATCCAGGCCGCTTCTCTGGAACTGATCGATGACGAAGGGCAGGAACTTGTCGTCGCCGAGGCTCTGGCCGGACAGGTTGATCGAGCACAGCGCCAGGCGCTCGCGCTCGTCGGCCTCGGACACCAGCCAGCGGAAGGCGTTCTCGATCACCCAGCGGTCGATGTTCGGCGTGATGCCGTAGCGCTCGGCGGCGACGATGAAATTATCCGGCGAGATGATGCGCCCGGCCTCATCGCGCATGCGCAGCAGCAGTTCGTAATGCGCGCCGGTCACCGGCTTCTGCAGCGGCAGGATCGTCATGCGGAACAGCTCGAAGCGCCCCTCCTCGAGCGCGGCGTTGATGCGCGCGGCCCACTGCATTTCGCGGCGCCGGCGCATCAGCTCGATGTCGTTGTCGGCGAAGCTGTGCACGCGGTTGCGGCCCTGCTCCTTGGCCGACTGGCAGGCGCTGTCGGCCGCGGAGATGATCGAGGCCACGTCCTCGCTCTCGGCCGTCAGCGGCACCACGCCGATGCTCGCGCCGAGCCGGAACACGCGCTCCTCCCAGTTGAAGCGGAAGTTGCGCACCGCCTCGCGCAGCGTCTCGGCCATGCGCATGGCCTCGTCGAGCGAGCAGCTCTCCAGCAGGATCCCGAACTCATCGCCCCCGAGCCGCGAGAGCGTGTCGCGCCAGCGCACCTTGGACTTCAGCAGCGCCCCCACCTGGCCGAGCAGCGCGTCGCCGGCGCTGTGGCCGCAGCTGTCGTTGACGATCTTGAACTGGTCGATGTCCAGGTAGCACAACGCGTACGAGGACTCGCGCGCCTTGGCGCTCTTGAGCGCGCGTTCCAGCCGGTTCTCGAATTCGCGCCGGTTGACCAGGCCGGTCAGCAGGTCGTGGCTGGCGTGGTAGCTGAGGCGCCGGTTGAGCTCGCGCGACTCGCTGACGTCGTGGAACACCAGCACCCCGCCGGCGGTCCGCCCGGCGCCGTCGCGGATCGGCGCCGCGGTGCTGTCGACGTACAGCTCGTTGCCATCGCGCCGGATCAGCAGCATCGGCCGCACCGACTTGATGGCGCGCGCCCGGCGGATGGCCACGGTCAGCGGATTTTCGAGCGGCTCGCAGGTCTCTTCGTGGAAGGCGCGGAATATGTCCTCGACCGGCTTGCCCATGGCGTCTTCCAGGCGCCAGCCGGTCAGGTCCTCGGCCACCGGATTGATGTAGTCGATCACCGAGGCGGCGTTGGTGGTGACCACGCCATCGCCGATCGACTGCAGCGTGATCTGCGCGCTTTCCTTCTCGCGGAACAGCGCCTCCTCGTAGAGCTTGCGCTCGGTCACGTCGAGCTCCACGCCCACCAGCCGCAGCAGGCGGCCGTGCGGGTCGACCGTGGCCTTGGCGCGGCTCGACACCCAGCGCCACTCCCCGCTCCGGTGCTGCATGCGGTGCACGCTCTCGAACATCGCGGTCTTGCCCGCGACGTGGTCGCGGATCGCGTTCTGCACCCGCACCGAATCCTCCGGATGCACGAGCGTGCGCCAGTCGAAGTTGCGCTGCAGCTCGACCGTGTCGTAGCCCAGCATCGTGCGCCAGCGGGGCGAGAAGTAGGTTTCCTGCGCCTCGACGTCGAAGTCCCACAGCCCGTCGTTGGCGGCGAGCTCGCCCAGCTCGGTGCGCGCCTCGAGCCGCTCGAGCGACAGGCTCAGGCGCACGCGCTCCAGACCGGCCGCCAGGCTGCTGCCCAGAAGCTTCAACAGCAGCTGCAGGTTGACGTCGAAGCCGGCGCGCGGCAGCCCGAAGGCCAGGCCGAGGAGCCCTGCGGGCCTGTTGCGGATGCGGAAGGCGACCAGCAGCACCGCCCCGATCGACAGCTCCGCGAGGAGCCCCGCGTCCTGGGCCTGCTCCTGCCGCGGCGTCGCGGTGTCACGGAATTCCGTCATGCGCAGGTGTTCGTTGCGCGCCGACAGGTACGGCAGGCGGTTGAGGGTGACGCCGCGCAGCGCCTCGGGGTGCACCTGCGCGAAGGCGCCGCCGGCGACCATCACCGACTCGATGTGCGTACCGGTGGCGTCGAAGAATGCGCTGAAGGCCGAATCGGCCGAGGCCGCCTCGCGCAGTATCCCTAAGCTCCGGCGGATGGATTCATCCGCGCTCGCGCGCTGCAGGTTCTGGAAATCCACCGCGATCTTGGTGCAGGCCACGTCCAGGCCCGGCGGCGGACGCTCCGCGCGCCCGGTCCAGAACTGCGGTGCAAGCACGTCGGAGGCGGTGAAATCGCCACTTGCGGCCGGCGGCAGTTTGCTCATGAGCGCTGGATTCTCCCACACTGCCGCAGGAAGGCAAGCCAAGTGCGCACCAGCACGGACAATTTACCGGCCGGTTATTGTCCGGTTCGGGCCGCGGCCAGCGCCTGGCTCGCCTCCTTGAACGTGTTATGCAACTGCGCCGCCAGCTCGCCCTGGATGCGCTCGATCCCGGCCGCATCGGAACCGCGCGGCACGGCGCAGGGCGCACCGACGGCGATGGCGATGCGCGAGCCGGGCCAGGGCAGCACGAACTTGTCCCAGTGGATGAGCCAGGCGCGCGTCGCCGCATAGCTCAGCGGCAGCATCGGCCGTCCGGACATCTGCGCCAGCATGATCGCGCCGGGCTTGGCGACGAAGCGCGGGCCGCGCGGGCCGTCGGGATTGAGCACCGGGGAGACCCGCTCGCGCATCAACGCCTGGAAGTATTCCTTCATGGCCATGGCGCCGGTGCGGGTCGAGGAGCCGCGGATCACGTGGCCGCCGAGGCGCCGGATGATCATCGCGCCCAGTTCGCCGTCCGCCGAGGGGCTGATCAGAAAGCCGGTGCGCAGCGGCCGCAGGCGCTGCTGCGCCAGCAGGAACTGCGCGCAGAACAAGTGATGCTGGTGCCAGTACACCGGCAGGAAGGACGGATAACGCTCGAGCACCGCGTCCAGATGCTCGCTCCCCACCACCACCACCACGCGGCAGCTCCACCACCACGCTCGCACCAGGCCCGCCGCCAGGGGCGCGGCCAGCCGGTAGAGCAGGCGGCGCGACCAGCTGAGCCGCTGGCCCGAGATCGACACCTGTCCGTACAGGCCGCCGCGCAGCCCGCCGTCGCCCGGCGGTGGCGAAGCGCTCACGCGAGCCAGGCCTCGGTCGCAGGCACCGCGCGCAGCACCAGGCGCGTCACTGGCTGCTCGGTCACCAGGCGGGCGATCATGCGCGGCGCAATGCGCGGCGCGCGACAGTACCAGCGCCGACCACGAAATTCGACCCGCCGGCCCCGCACCCGCACCTGCGCAAGCTCGGCGAACGCGGCGCCCGCCGCCTTGAGCGCGGCCTCCTTGGTGGCCCAGATCGAAAGCGCCGCGCGCGCCGCGCGCGCCGCGGCGCGCTCGTGCCGGTCAAATACCTGCAGCCACCGCGGCAGGGTGGCGCGGGGCGCCAGCGCCTCGATGTCGACGCCGACCGCCCCGGCGCTCGCGAGCGCGCACAGCACCCACGCGCCGGCGTGCGCGATGCTGAACTGCGGCAGGCCCGGCAGCTGCGGCTTGCCCGCCGTGGTGTAGCGCAGTTCCGCGGGCTCGACCCGCCGGCCGCTCGCGCCGCTGAGCAGCCGGCAGGCGAGCGCCACGCCGAGGAGCGATTGCGATTGCGCGCGCGTATCGGCGCTCAGGCGCGCGGCGCGCATGGGATCGAGCCGCGCGCGCCAGCGCGCGCGCAGCGCGGCCGGCAACTGCCGGGGGAGGCGTGAGTAGGCTAGAATGACCTGGTTCCTCATCCGCATAACAATCCTTGGTTTGCAAGGCAGCGTCAACCGCCACGCCCCGCATGAACGCCAACACGCTGAGCGAGCTGCTGCAGGCCAACCGCGGCGCCGTACGCTCCATTACCTATTACGAGGGCGAGCGCGAGCGGCGCGTGGTGCGCTACGCCGAACTGCACGAACGCGCGCTCGGGATCCTGCGCCACCTGCAGCAGCTCGGTGCGCGCCCCGGCGACCGCCTGCTGCTGTTCCTGGCGAACAACGAGGCGTTCATTGACGCGTTCTGGGCCGGCATACTCGGCGGCATCATTCCGGTGCCGGTGGCCCCGGGCATCAGCGACGAGCATCGCCACAAACTGCTGCGCATCGCGGCCCAGCTCGGCACGCCCTTCCTGTACACCGAACGCCGCCTGCTCGAGCGCATTCGCCATTTTGCCGAAGAACACCAGCAGCAGGCGCACTATGAGCGGCTGGCGCAGCGGTGCCTGCTCACCGACGACCTGCTCGACATCGGGCGCGCCGGCCGGGTGCACGCGGTGCGCCCCGGGGACGTGGCCTTCATCCAGTACTCCTCAGGCTCGACCAGCGCGCCCAAGGGCATCGTGCTCACGCACGCCAACCTGATCGCCAACCTGCGCGGCACCACCAGCGCGGTGCGCTACACCGACCAGGACGTCGGCCTGTCGTGGATGCCGCTGACGCACGACATGGGCCTGATCGGCATGCACATCTTTCTGCTGGCCAGCCGCGCCAACATGCACCAGATGAGCACGGAGTTGTTCGTGCGCCGGCCGGTGCTCTGGCTCCAGCTCGCCGCCGAGTGCCAGGCGACCATCCTGTGTTCGCCCAATTTCGGCTATCGCCACTACCTTAAGGTGCTCGGCGAGCGCAGCCTTGCGGAGCTGGACCTGAGCCGCGTGCGGCTGCTCTTCAATGGCGCCGAGCCGATCAGCCTGGCGCTGTGCGATGAGTTCATGGACCGCTGCGCCGCGGCGCGCCTGGCCCGCAACGCCATGTTCCCGGTGTACGGCCTGGCCGAGGCCTGCGTGGCGGTGAGCTTCCCCACGCTGGGCTCGGCCTACCACGCCGGCCATTTTGACCGTCACCAGCTCAACCCCGGTCAGCGCATCGCGCTGCTCGGCGCCGAGGATCGCAGCGCCCTGACGCTGGTCGCGGTCGGCGGGGCGATTCCGAACTGCGAATTGCGCATCGCCTCGGACGCCGACCAGGCGCTGCCGCCCGAGCACGTGGGCCACATCCAGATCCGCGGCGCCAACGTCACCGCCGGCTACCTGGACGCCGCGGAGGCCAACGCCGCGCTGCACACGGCCGACGGCTGGCTGCGCACCGGCGATCTGGGCGCGGTGCACGAGGGCGAGCTCTACATCACCGGCCGCCACAAGGAAATCCTGTTCGTCAACGGCCAGAATTACTACCCCCACGACCTCGAGGCGGTGGCGCTGGACGTGCCCGGCATCGAGCTGGGCAAGATCGTGGTGAGCGGGGTGCGCGCCGCGGGCGCCGAAGGCGACGAGCTGGTGGTCTTTGTCCTGCATCGCGGCGACCTGGCGGATTTTCTGCCCCTGGCCCGGCAGGTGGCGCGCCGCATCGGCGAGCACGCGGGGCTGGAAGTCGGCGCGGTGGTGCCGGTGCGCCGCATCCCCAAGACCACGAGCGGCAAGGTCCAGCGCCATCTGCTCGAGGAAGAGTACCTGTCCGGTGCGCACGCCGCCGACCTCGCGGTGCTGCGGGAACTGGCGATGCAGCAGGGTGCGCCGCTCGAGGGCGCCAGCACGGTCGAGGCCGAACTCCAGGCGATCTGCGACGCCGCGCTGGCCGGCCGGCGCATCGGGCCGCACGACAGCCTGTTCGACGTCGGCGTGAGCTCGCTTAAACTGGTGGCCATACACGAGCAGGTGGAGCAGCGCTGGCCGGGCGCGGTCGACGTGACCGACATCTTCGATCATCCCAGCATTGCGGAACTGGCGCGGCTCATCGAGGCGCGGCGCGAAGGGAGCGGCAAGCCACATGGTTGAACCAGAATCCTCGAGCGCGACCCAGGCCGCCCGCCTGCTGCTGGCGGTGCGGCGCGGCGCACCGCGCGTGGCCGGACTCCCGGCGGCGCTCGCCCCGCAGACGCTGAGCGCGGCCTACGCCATCCAGCTCGCGCTCCTGGAAGAGATGTCCTCGGACATCGCCGGCTGGAAGGCGACGCTGTTTGAAGGCGAGGACGGCGCCTGCGCGCCGCTTCCGGCCAACGCGGTGGTCGATGCCCCCGCCTACACCCAGGTCCTGAGGCCCCCGCTCCTGGATCTGGCGCCCTACGGCATCGAGGCCGAGGTCGCGTTCCGCCTCGGCCGTGATCTGCCGCCGCTCGCCCAGGGTGCGCGCTACGATCGCGCCGCGGTGTGTGCGGCGGTGGTCAGCGCGCACGCGGTCATCGAGGTGGTCGCCAGCCGCTACGTCGATGCGGAGGCGGTCTCGAAGCTCGAGCGCGTCGCCGACCAGCTGATCAATGCCTTGCTGGTGGTCGGGCCTTCCTGCCCGGACTGGCAATCGCTCCCGCTGAGCGCCTTGCCGCTCGAGGTGCGGGTCGAGGGCCACCCGGTCTTCCAGGGCCGCGGGAGCCATCCGCAGGGCGATCCGCTGATTCCGCTGGTGTGGCTCGCCAATCATCTTTCGACCTACGGGCGGGGGTTGCGCGCCGGGGAGCTGGTCACCACCGGGAGCTGCTGCGGGGTCCAGTCTGTGGGCGCGGAACAAACGGCCACCGCGCACTTTGGTGGACTGGGCTCGGCGGTCGTGACGTTCTAGACCAGTGCGCCGCTCGCCGGCGCGGGCGGCCGCTCCAGTTTCCAGCGACGGTGGGTCCACGCCCAATCCTCGGGGGACTCCCGGACCAGCGCCTCGACGCGCGCGGCGTAGCGGGCGGTGAATTCCTCCACGCCGAGATTTTCGCCGGCCACCGCCAGCTGTTCAAAGCGTGCTTCGTAGTGACCGCGCGAGGTGCGCCGCAGCGCCAGGAAGTACGCACTGTACGCGCCGGCGCGCGCCACTTCGGCCGGCCCGGGGAAGAATGCCGTATCGCGGCCCAGGAAACGCAGCCATACGCGCCCGGCGCTGCTGGTGGGCATCTGGTCGGCCACCATGCCGATCACGTGCACCGTGCCGCGTCGTCGCAGCACTTCGCGCAGCAGGCGCTTGCCCGGCACCATGCGCACACCGAAACGACTGCGCAGTCCCAGCATCAGCCGGTCGGCGCGGGCGCTGTGCGGCGGCTTGTACGCGCACAAAAACGGCACGCCGACATCGAGCGCCACGGCCTGCAGGAGCCATTCCCAGTTGCACTGGTGACCGACCAGCAGCAGCACCGCATGGCCGCGCGCAAAGTCGGCGCGCAGCATTGACATATCAGGCAAGCGCATGCGCTCGCGCAGTTCCTCGGGGCCCATGACGGCGACGCGCGGCAGTTCGAACAGCACGTCGGCGAACACCCGGTAGTGGGCCCGCAGCACCCGCCGGCGCTCGGCGGCGTCCAGTTCGGGCAGCGACTTGCTGAGATTGTCGCGCGCCACCCCCACCCGATAGCGCAGCACGTCGCGCATGAGCACCGCGAGCACGGACCCGAGCGCGTACATCACCGGCAGGGGCACGCGCCCCAGGGCGCGCAGCCACCAGACGGGCGCCGGCCTATCCTTGTTAGAATCCACTGGGCGCGCAGTCTAGCAGCGCCCGCTGGCGGGCGCGGAGAACCCCATGCTCTGGATCAAGTGCTTTCACGTGCTCGCCGTCATGGCCTGGATGGCCGGCATCTTCTATCTGCCGCGCATTTTCGTGCACTACGCCGAGGGCCAGGCCGCCGGCGAGGACGTGCGGCGGCTGGTGATCATGGCCGGACGCCTGTATGGATTCATGACGCTGATGGCGCTGTTCGCGATGGGGCTGGGCGTCTGGCTGTGGCAGGGCTACGGCTACGCGGGACTGTGGTTGCGCATCAAGCTGCTGCTGGTGCTCGGCCTGATCGGCTACCACCTGGTGTGCCGCTATTTCGTGCAGCGCCTGCGCCGCGGCACGCCCATGCCGAGGAGCCTCGCGCTGCGGCTGTTCAACGAGGCGGGCCTGCTGCTGGTGGTGCCCATACTCATCATGGCGATCGTCAAGCCGACGGGCTAGGACAGGGGCACTGCGCCTAGGCGAACATTTCGCGCTGGAGCCTGAGCACCAGGTGCACGTTGCCCTCGGGCGTCTGCGGCAACACGCCGTGACCCAGCCCGCAGACCCAGGCGGCCCGCGCCGCCTGCGGGAGCGCGGCGACGCGGGCAAACACCGCGCGCACGCGCGCTTCGAGTTCGGAGGCCGGGAGCAGCAGCCAGTCCGGATCGAGGTTGCCCTGCAGGCACCAGCGCGGGGTCTGCGCGCGGAGCGTATCGGCCAGGTCATGGCGCCAGTCCACGCCGAGGCATTGCAGGTCGAGTGCTTCGAGCGCGCGCCAGTGATCGGGGCCGGTGTCGCGCGAGTAGTAGATCAGCGGCGTGCGCGGGCAGGAGGCGCGAAAGCGCGCCAGCACCCGTGCCAGCGGCTGGACCGCGTGGCGCGCGAAGCGCGCCGGATCGAGCGCGCCTGCGGCGGTGTCAAACAGGGCGACGCAGTCGGCGCCGGCTTGCGCCTGCAGCACCATGTTGTCGGCCAGCAGCTCCACGAGCCGCTCGCAGAAGCCCTCGTACAGACCGTCTTCCAGCCCTGCCAGACTCTGGCGGGCAAAGCCCTCGTGCGAGCCGGCCACCGCGTAGGCGTAGAGCGTGAAGGGGCCGCCGACGAAGCCAATCAGCGCGCGCTCGGCGCCCAGGCGTGGCCGCAGCACGCGGATCGCCTCGGCCTGGAATTCCAGCTGCGGCAGGGCCTGCGAGCGGGCGCGCAGGCGCGCCAGGTCGGCGGCGCTGCGCAGGTACCAATCGAGCTTGGGTCCGGGCTCGTAGCGCAGTCCCATGCCCAGGGCCTCGAGCGGGAACAGCAGGTCGGAGAACAGGATCGCCGCGTCGAACCCGAACTCTTCGATCGGGCCCAGGGTGACCGCGGCGGCGAGCGCCGGCTGCTTGCACAGGGCCATGAACTCATGGCGCGCGCGCAGCGCCTGGTAATGCCGGTGGTAGCGTCCCGCCTGGCGCATGAACCACACCGGCGGGCGCCGCGCATTGCGCCGCGCGAGCGCGGCGAGCAGCAGCGGCTCACTCATGGGCGGCTTCGGTCAGCAGGTAGCCCACGCCGCGGATGCTGCGGATCACGCGCGGCTCATCGACGTCCGGCTCGACCAGCCGCCGCAGTCGCACGATGAAATTATCGACGGTGCGCGAGGTCGGAAACTCGTCGGCCGACCAGGCCTTGTCGAGAATCTCATCGCGGCTCACGGCCTTGCCGACGCGGCCCGCGAGCAGGCGCAGCACCGCGCACTCCTTGTGCGTGAGCGCGTGATGGGTGCCGGCCACTTCGGCGCTGAAGCGCTCGAAGTCGACGCGCGCCCGGCCGATGCGCACCACGCCGCGCATTTCCCGCGGCAGCTCGGCCAGGTCCTGGGCGCGCTTGAGGCAGTTCTGGATGCGCAGCAGCAGCTCGCGGAAGTGAAACGGCTTGCTCAGGTAGTCGTCCGCGCCCAGCTCCAGGCCGCGCACGCGCTCCTCGGGGTTGGCGTGCGCGGTCAGGAAGATGATCGCCGACTGCGGCACCGCGCCGCGCAGCTCGCGCGCCAGCTCGAAGCCGTTGCCGTCGGGAAGCCCCACGTCCAGCACGGTCAGCTGCGGGGGCTGCGCCTCCCAGGCCTGGCGCGCGCGGGCCGCGCTCGCAGCCAGCGTCACGCGAAAGCCGGCATCGCGCAGCCGCTCGGCCAGCGTCTCCCCGACGTTGCGCTCGTCCTCGACCACCAGCAGCTGTGCGCCGGTGCTCACGAGCCGGCTTCCTCGCGGCTCGCCGCAAACTTCAGCTCGGCCCGGAACCCGGCGCCCGGGGCGCTGAAGAATTCGGCGTACCCGCCCATGCGCCGCATCAGCGCGCGCACCAGGTACAGCCCGATCCCGGTGCCGCCGGAGCTGGCACCGCGCCCGAACATGCGGCCGAGCTCGCGCGCCGGCAAGGCGGTGCCCGCGCCGTCGTCGCGGTACTCCAGCAGCACCTGGTCGCCGACCGTGCGTGCGCTCACGCGCACCTGCACGCGCTCCAGGTGAGCGTGGCGCACCGAGTTCTCGATCAGATTGCGCAGGATCATCTGCACCGCCGCCGCATCGGCCAGGATCGGCGGGAGCGACTCGTCCAGCTGCACGCTCAGCTCCAGCCGCGTGCCGTGCGCCGCGCCGATGCCGGCCAGCGTCCGCTCGAGCCAGCCGCGCAGCGGCACGGACTGTTCCGCGAGCGGGCCGCCGCCTTCGATGCGCGCCAGCTCCAGGGTCTTGTCGATCTGCGATTCCAGGCGGTGGGAGTCCTCGAGCAAGCGCCGCGCCAGCTCGGCGCGCTGATCCCCTTCGGCGATCGCCTCGGCCTGCAGGCGCATGCTGGTGAGCGGCGTGCGCAGCTCGTGCGTCACCGCCGCGAAGAAGGCCTGCATGGCGCGCGCCCGGCGGCTCTCACGCCAGTACAGCCAGGCGAGCAGCGCGCTCACCGCCAGCAGCAGCATCAGGAACACCGCCGACTCGCCCACGATGCGCCGCCGGGTGCTGGCCCATTGCGCCGCGACCGCGCTGTCGGTGCTGCCGGTGAGCGCCTGCAGTTCGCTGATCTGGTGGGCCTGGTGGATCACCAGCACGACCCAGCCCGCGCCCAGCACCGTCACCAGCAGGATCCACAGCAAGGCCAGCAGGGCAATCAGCCGCGCGCGCCGCGCCGGCACCACGCTCAGGCTCCCCTGTCCGGCCTTGAGGTTCACGAGCGCAGCCACTCGCGCCAATGATGCGCCGAAGGAAATACCGTCAGCGATCCCACGGCGGCGCGGCGCAGCAGTTCGGCCGTCTTGCCCGGCCCGCAGGCGTGCTGGCAATCCGCCGCCGTCTGGCCGCGCCAGCGCTCGAACTGGACGCCGCTGTGCCACCAGACCTGCGCGGCGCCGGCGGGCGAGCTCGCCGGCTCCGCCGCCGCGCCGCCCGGTGCGGCGGCGAGGTGGCGGTAGGTCGCCAGCACCGGCACCTCGCCCCAGCCGGAAACCGCGTCGGCGTGGGTGAGCGCGAGCCACTCGCGCAGCGGCGGGAGCCCCAGGAGCGGCGAGTTCAGGGTCGTCTGCAGCTCCCGGAAGCCGAGCGATTCGGCGCAGCCTTCGACCCAGACGCCGCGCGCGGCCAGCGCGAACCAGGTCTCGGTGCCCGACACCCACAGGTGCGGGCAGCGGTTGACCTCGGCCGCGGCCAGTTCCGGCAGGGCACGGCGATGGGCGACGAAGGCCGCCGGCGCCGCCGCCAGCCGGCGCGCGCACTCGGCGCTCGCCCCCGGCAGGCTCTCGATCGCCGGCGCGGGTTGGGCGCTCCCGTCCCAGGCGCGCACGGGCGCGCGCGGCGGTGCCGGGGGGTGCCAGCGGAGCTCGGGCGGCCCTGCCCCCTGCTCGTCCGCCTCGCGCAGGTACAGCAGCGCACCTAAGCCCTCGACCTGCACCTGTGTGGCCCCGAAGCGCTGGTGGCAGCCGCCGCCGCGCTCGGCGAGCAGCGCGCGCTCCTCGTCGATCGCCACGCGCGTGGTCCAGTCGTCAATGGCCGCCAGCAGCGTGCGCGTGGGCGCGTCGTCGGTGCGGCATTCGACCGCGAGCGCGCCCTGCGCCGGCGCCGTGGGGCAGCGCGTCAGCGGCAGCACCATGCGCGGCAGGCCCTCAAGGAGCTCGCGCAGCACGCGGCCCGCGCCGAGCGCTTCATCCTGGGCCAGGCGCGACAGGCCGGCGAAGGCGAGCACCACGCCGTCGAGCGCCCGCTCGCTGCCGCGCGGCTCGCGCAGGCGGCGCAGGCGCGTGTCGATGTTGCCGCGCAGTTCGCACATGCTGATCCGGGCGGCGCCCGAGGGGCCGCGCCCGGGCAAGGCACATTCGAGGAACTCGGGCACGAAGGCCTGGCGCCGGGGCGATGAGCTGCCGATGCGCAGGCTCCCGCCGGCGAGCAGCCGCTCGGGCACGTCGGCGGCAAACACCACGATATCGCGCGGATTCTCGCGTCGCGGCACCGCCGCCAGATGGAGCCCGGCGGGCCGCTCCAGGCTCAGGTCCTTATAAGAGTGCACGGTCAGGTCGACGCTGCCCGCGCGCAGCGCCGCGTCGATCTCCGCGGTGAAGAATTCCTTGCCCTCGACCTGGCTCAGGGGAACATCGGTGATCCGGTCGCCCCGCGTCTCGATGCCGGTCAGTTCGACCTGGAGCCCGGGGTGGGCGTGCTCCAGCGCGCGCGCGATCGCCATGCTCTGCGTCCGCGCCAGCAGCGAACGCCGAGTGCCTAGCCGTAATGGCCGCTGCGACATCCGGATCCGGCCCCTCTCGGTAGTGAGCTAAGGGCTAATAGTCGCAAATGCGGCGATATCTTCCCAGCCGCGTGCCTGCGCGTCGGACGCACCCAGCGTGCGCTGCGCGGCCTTCTCCTCGCAGCTGCGGCGCGCCTGCGCCAATTGCGTGCCGCGCAGCTCGGACTGCGCGCGCAGCATGTCGTAGAGCGCCGTGAGGCTGGTCAGGCCGGGTACCGCGCCCCAGTCCGAGGCGCACGATTCGCCCAGCCCCAGGTGCACGATGCGCCCGCCGTGACCCGTGCGCGCGCGCCAGGCGGCAATGCGCGCCGCATCGCGGGCGGGATCGGCCGGCACACACAGGATGACGTCGCCCGTGCACGACCAGGCCGCGAGCTCGGCATCGGCCGTGCCCTCGAGCACGCGGCACAGGCGCTGCGGATGACGATCCTGCACGCGGCGCGCCAGTTCGCGGGCCTTGTCCACGGTGCGGTTCCACAGCCACAGTTCGCCGGTTTCGAGCCACGGGGCGACCGCCTTGGCGAGCTGCCCGGCGCCCACCAGCAAGGTCGGTCCGCTGCTGGCCGCGCCCAGCAGGCGACGGACCTGCGAGCCGTAGGAGGCGCTGCCCAGCTTGGACAGGTGGGCGGCGCGTATGGCCTTGGTGTCCTGGAAGAGCGACTGCACCAGGCCATCGAGCGGGCGGGACAACGGGCCGGGTACGGCGCTCAGCTCGCGCCACGATTCCTTGATCTGCCCGAACACCTCGGTCTCGCCGGCCATGCGGCTTTCCAGTCCGCACGCGAAGCGCAGCAGGAAGGCGTAGGCCTCGTTCCCGGACATGGCCCGTGCGCCGGCCGCCGGCGGCAGGCGCTCGGCGATCTGGGCGCGGGCGCTGCGCCCCAGGGTGACGATCACGGTGCGCTGGCAGGTCTCGATCACCCAGGCCAGGTGGCTCCCACGGACGAGCGCCAGCTCGGCAGGCGCCAGCCTCACGCCACCCCCGTCGAGGTGCAGCACCTGAAGTTCGGCCCATTTCATGCCCGCAGGCTAACCGCGGCGGTGGGCGGTTTTGTCACGGGGACGTCATGGCCGCAGGGCCGGCCCGGCAAATTTCCGTGAGCTAACGCACAAAAAACGGCCCGCCACCAGCCCTTACTTTTGAGACGGCAGTTCATACCGACAACTTGACCAAACGCTAGATTCCCACACCATATGGCAAGCTCTGGTCCTGCTTCACCGATACGCCGTGGCACCTGCGCAAGGCTGTGCCTGGCGGGGCTTTTTCTCGCGTTCCTGCCCGCCGGCGGCGGCGTGCGCGCCGGCTGCATCGACCTGCCGTTTGACGATCTGCAGACCCTCGCCGCGCTCGATCTGACCAATGCCAGTCAGGCGGTCGCGCGGGCCCAGGCCCAGATTGCCGCAGCGAAGCTCACGGCCGACACCCAGCCCCTGCACCTCGCCGCCCTCTACGCGGTCGCCGCGCAGAGCAACAGCATCCTCGAGCTGGACGCTCCGGCGCGGGCCGCGGCCTTGAGCGGGCTGGCACTGGGTCCCCCGCAGGACAGTCCGGTGCGCCTGAGCCTCATGGTTTCCTACGCGGAAACCGTCTACGACCTGGCCGGCCTCAAGCGCGAAGTGCAGAAGCTGACCGCGACGGCCGCCAGGCAACCGAAGGGTTCGCAGAGCGAGGTGTGCCTGCTGACCACGGCCGGCTGGCTGCAACACCGGCTCAACCAGGATGACCTGGCGGTCGGCACGCTGACCACCGCCTATCGGGAAAGCGCGCAGACCGCGCTCGGCCGGCAGCGCGCGCTCGCGGCCGAGGCGCTGTCCAAGGTCATGGACGGCATGGGCGACTTCGACCAGGCGCTGGACCTGACCCGCGAGACGATCGAATGGGAGAAGGCTCACCACGCCGATCAGATGTTGTCCGGCACCCGCTACGCGCGCGGTGAGGTGTTGCTGGAGAAGCGCGAGTACCTGGCCGCGCAGGCCGAGTTCGGCGAAGCGCGCCGGCTTGCCCGGCAACTGGACGATCACCAGGGTGTGGCGTTTGCGGACCTGCGCATCTGTGAAAGCAAGATCGGACTGGGGCAGACCGCCGCCGCCCGCACCTCCTGCGGCGCAGCCCAAGCGGGGTTCGAGGCTGCCGGCGTGAGCCAGATGATCAAGGAGACCCAGGCGCTGCTTGCGCATGCCGACCTGGACGAGGGCAAGTACGCCTCGGCCCTGGCCATCCTCAACGGCGTGCTCGACCACCAGGGCGCCGACATCGTGCCCCGCTGGGTGCCCGAGCTCTACGAACTGCGCGCGCGCGCCAATGCCGGGCTGCACAACTATGCCGCGGCCTACGCGGACCTGCGCGCTTACGTGCAGCGGGCGCGCGCTGCGACCGACGCCGACCGCGCACGGAGCGGGCGGGTGCTGCGCGCACGCTTCCGGGTGGACAACGAGATCGAGCGCAACGCCTCGCTGAAGCGCGAACTGGCGCTCAGCAAGGAACGCTCCGACCTGCAGCGCGAGCAGCTGCAGCGGCGTACCGAGGTCATGGCCGGCGGCGTGGCGCTGATCGCGCTGCTGATCTACATCCTGACCGCCACCCAGATCCACCGGCGCCAGCTCCAGCGGCTGGCCACCGAGGACAGCCTCACCAGGCTCCCGAACCGGCGGCGTATCGCCGAGCTGGCCATGGCCGCCCTGACCGACGCACGCGCGCGCAACGAGCCCCTGACCCTCGCCCTCGTGGACCTCGATCACTTCAAGCTGATCAACGACGCCTGCGGCCACGCCGTGGGCGATCGGGTGCTGAAGGACCTGGCGACGGTCACCCGCCGCATCCTGGTCGACGGCGAGGTCATGGGCCGTTGGGGGGGCGAGGAATTCCTGCTGCTGCTGCCCGGCCTGCCGCTGGATCTGGCCATGGCGCGGGTCGAGGCGCTGCGCGCCGCGGCGCTGGAAATCAAACTGCCCGAAAGCGGCGAGGCCGAGGGCCTGCGCGTGAGCCTGAGCGCCGGCATGGCCACGAGCTACGAGGGCGCCGCCTCGCTCGATGAAATCATCGTACGGGCCGACGTCGCTCTCTACGAAGCGAAACGCGACGGACGGAACCTCGTCCGGGTGGCCGACGAAAGCCTCAGGGCGGCCACCACGGGCGTGCGGCGCGCGCTGCGCGCACGCTAGTCCGAGCGCCGCCCCGCGCTGCTCCCTGCCTTTGTTTGTGGGCCCGCCGCAGCCCGCCACCCGGCGTGTAGTCACTTTCCGGCGCGATACCGCATCGCCTGCTGACAGCGCGATCGCGTCGCGCTGTTGAAAATATAAGATAGCTATGACAGAAGTCAGCGCATGCCGGCCAGCCAACTATCGCGCTACAACTCCAAACGCGACTTCGCCCAGACCGCGGAGCCGCAGGGCCGTAGCCCCACGGATCGCGCCGAACAGCACCGGTTCGTAGTACAAAAGCACGCGGCCCGCCGCCTCCACTACGACCTGCGCCTGGAACTGGGTGGCGTGTTCAAGTCCTGGGCGGTCACGCGCGGGCCCTCGCTCGATCCGGCGGACAAGCGCCTGGCGGTCGAGGTCGAGGACCATCCGCTCGCCTACGGCGACTTCGAAGGCACCATCCCCGCGGGCCAATACGGCGGGGGCACCGTGCAGCTTTGGGACCGGGGCTATTGGCGGCCGGAGTCGGATCAATCGCCGGCCAAGAGCCTCAAGCAAGGCGAACTCAAGTTCACGCTGGAAGGCGAGCGCCTGCACGGCCGCTGGGTGCTGGTGCGCATGCGCAACGACCGGAACGGGGGCAAACGCACCAACTGGCTGCTGATCAAGCATCGCAACAAGGGCCATGGCGGGGCGCGGGCGACCGCCCGGCTCATGGCGGAAGACAAGTCGGTCGCTTCCGGGCGCAGCATGGCGCAGATCTCCGCGGGCAAGGCGCCCGCGCCCACACCCTTCATGGCCTCGGCCGCGAAAGTGAAGCGGGTGGCCCGTGCCGCCGGGATCAAGCCGGCGCGATTTCCCGCGTTCATCGAGCCGCAGCTGTGCCAGCTGCAGAAAGCCCCCCCGGTGGGGGAATCCTGGGTGCACGAAGCCAAGCTCGACGGCTACCGCGTTCAGTTGCGCGTTGCCAAGGGCCAGGTGACGCTCAAGACGCGCAAGGGACTGGACTGGACGGACAAATTTCGCAGCATCGCCGCGGCGGCCGCCGCGTTGCCGGACTGCATCGTGGACGGCGAACTGACGGTGCTCGATCGGAAACAGAATCCCAGCTTCTCCGAGCTGCAAGCGGCGCTCGCGGAAGGACACGGAGAGAGATTTGTCTACTACGCCTTCGATCTGCTGTGGGCTTCCGGGCGCGATCTGCGCTCCCGGCCGCTGCTCGAGCGCAAGGAACTGTTGAAGGAACTCCTCGGAGCCCTGCCCTCCAGCGGCGCGCTTCGTTACGTGGAACACGTGACCGGCAATGGCGCCCAGGTGCTGGCCTCGGCCTGCACGCTGGGGCTGGAGGGCATCATTTCCAAGCGCGTCGATGCCCCCTACATCTCCGAGCGCACGCGCAGCTGGATCAAGACCAAGTGCCGCGCGGGCCAGGAAATCATCGTCGGGGGCTGGACGGGCGACGGCCATCATCTGCGCTCGCTCCTCGGTGGCGTGATGCGGGACGGAAAGCTCGCTTACGTGGGACGGATCGGCACGGGATACAGCGCGCGCACCAGCCGGCAGCTGCTGCCCCGCCTCAAGGCGCTGACCCGATCACGGAACCCATTTACCGTCCCGCCGGTGCCCCGGCAGGAATCCAAGGTGCACTGGCTCAAGCCCGAGCTGGTGGCGGAAGTCGAATTCGCCGGCTGGACGGGCGAGCGCATGTTGCGTCAGGCCGCCTATAAGGGCCTGCGCGCCGATAAGCCCGCCCGGGAAGTGAAGACCGAAGTGCCCGATCCGGGCCCGGCCACGAGCGCTCCCGCCGCGAGCCCGGCGGTCACTCTTACCCACCCGCAGAAGGTGCTCTGGCCGGCGACGCGCGGCGCGCCTGCGCTGACCAAGCAGGATCTGGCCGAATACTACGCCCACATGTCCGCCTGGATACTCGAACACATACGCGGACGCCCCTGTTCGCTGCTCCGGACGCCCGAGGGCATCACGGGGCCGAATTTCCTCCAGCGCCACGCGATGGACGGACAGTCCACGCTGCTGGAATTGGTCAAGGTCAGGGGCGATCGCAAGCCCTACCTGATGATCAATACGCCCGAGGCCCTGCTCGCGGTGGCGCAGCTGGCGGGCGTGGAGCTGCATCCATGGAACTGTGTACCCGGGACGCCGGAGCGCCCCGGCAGGCTGGTCTTCGATCTGGACCCGGCCCCTGGGGTGAATTTTTCCAGGGTCATCGCGGCTGCCCTGGAGCTGCGCGAACGCCTGCAGCGGGTGGGCCTGGAGAGTTTGTGCAAGACCACGGGTGGCAAGGGCCTGCACGTGGTGGTTCCGCTGCTCACCGAGGCACGCCGGTCCGGCCCGCCGAGCTGGGCCAGCGCCAAGCTCTTCGCCCAGACGCTCTGTGCGCAGATGGCCGCCGATCGTCCGCGCCTGTACCTGATCACGGCCTCGAAGGCCGCGCGCGCGGGGCGCATCTTCCTGGATTACCTGCGCAACGACCGCACGGCGACCGCGGTGGCTCCCCTCTCGCCTCGGGCGCGGCCTGGAGCGCCGGTGTCGATGCCGCTGAACTGGTCGCAGCTGAGCGCCCGGCTGGATCCGTCGGTCTACACGCTGAAGACGGCGCCCGCGCGCCTGGCCAAGGCCCGGCCCTGGGCCGATTATCAGGCCAGCTGCGGCTCGCTGGACGCGGCGGCCAGGAAACTATTGGGCTCCAAAGTGTGACAGGAGGATAGCGCCATGGCACGACCCATCTGGAACGGCACGATCTCTTTCGGTCTGCTCAATGTCCCGGTGCAGCTGCTGCCCGGAGAGCGCGGCGTCGACCTGCACCTGCGGATGCTGGACTCGCGCAACAAGAGCCCGATCCGTTACGAGCGCATCAACGCCGAGACGGGCGAGGAAGTGCCGTGGAAGGACGTGGTCAAGGCCTTCGAATACGAAAAGGGCAACTACGTGGTCGTGGACGAGGAGGATCTGCGCAAGGCCCATCCGGAAGCCACCGAAACGGTCGAAATCGAGGCTTTCGTGGACCGCGCCTCCATTGATCCAAGATACTTCGAGAAGCCGTATTACCTCGTGCCCGGCAAGAAAGCCGAGAAGGGCTACGTGCTGCTGCGCGAAGTCCTGAAGAAATCCGACAGAGTGGGCATCGCGAAGGTCGTGATCCGCACGCGGCAGTACCTGGCCGCCGTGATGCCCCTGGAGCATGCGCTGATCCTGAATCTCATGCGCTTCCCGCAGGAACTGGTCGCCCCGGACGAGTATTCGCTCCCGCAGGAGTCCGCGGCCAAGTACCGCATCTCGGCCAAGGAACTCGAGATGGCGACGACGCTGGTCGATTCGATGAGCGTGGACTGGAAGCCCTCCGACTACAAGGACGACTTCCGCGAGAAGCTGCGCAAGATCATCAATGAGCAGGTGGCGGCCCATGGTAAGAAACGCCGGATCAAGTCCGACCAGGCCGGCCCGGCGGCCAACGCCACCACCAACGTCGTGGACTTCATGGCACTTCTGAAGAAGAGCCTGGAAACCAAGGCGGGAACGAAGGAGCGTGGCGACCGGCGCCGCAAGACCGCCTGAGTGAGCCCTGGCCGGGCCGCTGGGCAAAAGCCCGCGCGTTTGAGGCGGGTATAGGAGCCCGCGCCCAATTGGCGCCCAAATGCGGGCCAATCTGCGCACGCCGCGAGCGCTGTCATACCATTGCAACATGGCGTTCTTAACCTGTAGCTCCACGATAACTGGCGGGGGATCACTCATGTCAGCAACAGTTCGGGTCAGCAGGGTACTGGGATACGCCACCGCGGTGGCGCTCGCGGCCACGGTCGCCCAGGCGGCGGAGATTTCCGGCGCCGGCGCCACCTTCCCCTACCCCATCTATGCCAAGTGGGCGGAATCCTATAAGGCCGCCACGGGCGACGGCCTGAACTACCAGTCCATCGGTTCGGGCGGCGGCATCAAGCAGATCAAGCAGGGCACCGTGACCTTCGGCGCCTCCGACAAGCCGCTGGAGGCCACGGAGTTGCAGAGTTCCGGCCTGGTGCAGTTCCCGATGATCATTGGCGGGGTGGTGCCGGTAGTCAACGTCAAGGGCGTGGCCCCAGGGGCCCTGACGCTGGACGGACCCACGCTGGCGGCGATCTACCTGGGCGAGATCAAGAACTGGAACGATCCCAAGATCAAGCAGCTCAACCCCAAGCTGGCACTGCCGCAGCTGGCGATCGCGCCCGTGTACCGTTCCGACGGCTCCGGCACGAACTTCCTGTTCACGAACTACCTCTCCAAGGTCAGCCCGACCTTCAGCTCGAAGATCGGGGCGAACACCTCGGTCGACTGGCCCGTCGGCATCGGCGCCAAGGGCAATGAGGGCGTGGCCAACATGACCACCCAGACCGGGGGGGCGATCGGTTACGTCGAGTACGCCTACGCCAAGCAGAACAAGATGAGCTACGCCCTGATGAAGAACCACGACGGCAAGAGCGTGGCCCCCGAGATCAAGTCGTTCCAGGCGGCCGCCGCCAATGCCGACTGGGCCAAGGCCGAGGGCTTCTACCTGATCCTGACCGACCAGCCGGGGCCGACCACCTGGCCGATCACCGGGGCCAGCTTCATCCTCATGCACAAGGACAATACCGACGCGGCCCCGGTGCAGACGGCGCTCAAATTCTTTCACTGGGCCTATGAGAAGGGCGATGCCCAGGCGCAGGAACTCGATTACGTACCGCTCCCCGACAAAGTCGTCACGCTGGTGGAAGACAGCTGGCACAAGCAGATAACATCCGCCGGCAAGGCCCTCTGGCCGGCGCACTAGCCGCCGGAGCTTAGCGGGCCGCGCTAAGGGATCCGGGCCCGGCGGACACGAAGGGGGATCAGTTGATGCGGGCGTTGGCCGAGCAGGCGCGACGGCAGTTCCGACGCGACGCGCGGATCGAGTGGCTGTTCCACTCGCTCACCCGCTGCTGCGCACTGCTGGTACTCACGGTGCTGCTCGGCGTGGTCGTGGCCCTGATCCACGGGAGCCTGCCGGCCCTGCGCGCGTTTCACTGGTCGTTCCTGACCACGGAAGTCTGGAACCCGGTCACCGACAAGTACGGCGCGCTGGCGCCCGTATACGGCACGGTGATCACCTCGCTCATCGCCATGACGATCGCCATCCCGATCAGCTTCGGCGTCGCCATCTTCCTGACCGAGACCTGTCCCATGTTCCTGCGGCGGCCGGTGGGCACCGCGATCGAACTGCTGGCCGCCATCCCCAGCATCGTGTTTGGCATCTGGGGACTGTTTGTGCTGGCGCCGCTCCTGCAGCAGTACGTCCAGCCCTGGCTGATCGAGCACATCGGCCCCTGGCCGCTGATCGGCGCGCTGTTTCAGGGACCCCCCTTCGGCATCGGAATGCTCACCGCCGGACTGGTACTGGCGATCATGGTGCTGCCGTTCGTCTCCTCGGTGATGCGGGAGGTGTTTTCGATGACCCCGAGGTCCCTCAAGGAGGGCGCCTACGGACTGGGCGCCACCCAGTGGGACGTCGTGCGCGGCGTGGTGCTACCGTGGTCACGGGTGGGCGTGATCGGCGGCATCATGCTCGGCCTCGGGCGAGCGCTCGGTGAGACGATGGCCGTCACCTTCGTGATCGGCAATGCGCACCGCATCAGCGGCTCGCTGCTGGCCCCCGGGACCACCATATCGGCCACGATTGCCAACGAGTTCACCGAATCGGTCGGCAACCTCTATACCTCCTCGCTCGTCGCCCTGGGCCTGGTGCTGTTTGTGCTCACCGTCAGCATCATTGCCGCGGCGCGGCTGCTGATCATGCGGCTCGAGGCGGGCGGCGGACGGAGTCGCCCATGACCCACCTCGCCTGGCGCCGCGTCGTCAACCGCCTGGGGTTCCTGATGTCCGGCGTGGCCACCCTGATCGGCCTGAGCGTTCTGGCGGCGATCCTGTGGAAACTGGTGAGCGAAGGGTTTCACTCGCTCAACCTGACGATGCTGACGCAAATGACGCCCGCTCCGGGCAGCCAGGGCGGACTGCTCAACGCCATCGTCGGCAGCCTGATCATGACCGGGCTGGGCATCGCGATTGCCACACCGGTGGGGATCCTCGCCGGGATTTACCTGAGCGAATACGGCCGGGGGCGGCTGAGTTTCGCTACCCGCTTCGTCAACGACGTGCTGCTGAGCGCGCCGTCGATCATCGTGGGCCTGTTTGTGTACACCGTCGTGGTGGTGCCCATGGGCCACTTCTCGGCGCTGGCCGGCGCGCTTTCACTGGCGATCATCGCCGTGCCCGTCACGGTGCGCACCGCCGAGGACATGCTGCGTCTGGTCGCGCCCAACATGCGCGAGGCGTCGGCGGCGCTGGGCGCGCAGCCGTGGCGCACGGTCAGCCGCGTCGTCGTGCCCGCGGCGCACAGCGGCCTGATCACCGGCGTGCTGCTGGCACTTGCGCGGATCAGCGGCGAAACGGCACCGCTGCTGTTTACGGCACTGAACAACCAGTTCTGGAGCAAGAACCTGAATGGGCCGATGGCCAACCTGCCGGTGGTCATCTTCCAGTTCGCGATGAGTCCCTACAAGAACTGGCAGTCGCTCGCCTGGGCGGGCGCGCTGCTGATCACGCTGTTCATTCTTGCGCTCAGCGTCATCGCACGCACGGTCCTGGGGCATTTCGGCGGGTCGGCGCGACGCTCGGATTGATAAGGTCGAGCGCCACCGCTCCGCCTATTTCAGACCGTTCTCCATTTCCGATGATGGAGTTGCCGGAATTTTTCTGATCGATCGGCCGAAGATACCATACAGGCCTATCAACATCCACACAACGTTTATGAACGCGGAGGGGTACGCGCCATTCCAGCCGCTATTGATGATAAAGCCAGCGCCAGACAGCACATTTAGCCAATGATAAAAACGAGAGTGTCCGTTGATCTTACCCGCTGTCAACAGAAGGTATGCCGACAACATCAGGGCCGCGGCCCCCCATCCGATGGCCTCAATGGTGTATTTCAGCATTGATTACTCCCTCCTCACTTTTCTGTGCAGTCTCGCCGGCCCAATAGATCCTGGAAAATCCGAAACCCGGCTATCGGCCCGCACCGAAGGCCAGCGCTTCACATGCCGGTCCTCCACACTCAATCCTCGCAAGCACTCCTCCCCCTAAATCGAAGATCTCGTTGTCGATTGCAAATGCCACGGACGGAGTACAGTGAGGTCATTTAGGGTCGGCGAACAGCTGGACCCAGTAGAGTTCGCCATGTTCTCCGCTGGCCGGGGCGAACGCGATGCCCATCTCCTTCATGCGAGGGTCCATGAGGTTCTCACAATGCCCGGGGCTGCTGAGCCAGCCAGCGATGGTGTCCTCTGTAGACAAAGTGCCATAAGCAATGTTTTCGGCAATACGCTGTTCGCGATAGCCCGCTGCTTTCACCCGATCGGCCGGTGAGCGTCCGTTTAAGTCCAGGTGGTCAAAATAGTGATGACGGGCCATGTCGAGCGCGTGCTGGCGGGCAATCTCAGACAGCATTGCGGAAAGTCGCACCGGGTTCGCGCGTTGCCAGGAGCGGTTCCCGCAGCGGTGTCCCTGCTCGCGCGCCTCGATTCACAAGATTCATAGCACGATGAGCCATCGCTCCCGCGTCTTCGATATTCGGTAGCATCGCCTGCGCTGCGAACACTACCCAAAGCTCATCGGCTCGTCGAAACGCACCCATATCGTGTAAAGACCGGTCGCGCAGGACACGGCAGCTCGCTGCGTCCAGACGCCGTCTGTCCGGGGCGTCGAGGCCGTAGAAGCGCAGCCCGGAGACAGCCGTGGCGGTGTAGCCGCTGCGCGCCACCGCGTCGCTTAAATCCGCGCCTTGGGCCCAGCGTTCAGCGGCCTCAGCGAGCAAGCGATTGGCGTGCCAGGAAGCGGTGTGTGCTGTCTCTGCTCCGCAATCGGCGATCGGTAGATCAGGGAGCGCCGAGGAGGCATCACCCGCGGACACCGGAGCGCCCGCGGCGAAGAGCAACGCGTTGAGTACAAGTGAGGAAAATGCAGCGAGAGGAATTGCCATTAGCCCACATTACAAAGAGCTGGTGCCGGAGATAGGAATCGAACCTACGACCTACGCATTACGAAAGCTCCAATCACCTAGATTGGCGTCGTGAAATCAATAAGTTACGCCCCTGCTGCACGCACGAATCCACGAGAAACCGTGGGCTTACGCGCACGTTCGCAGACACAAGCTACGAATGTGCAAGCTGTTCCAAGCATCGGTCGCGGTATTGTTCCACAGTGCGTTGACAAACATTCGACCGTGATCAACGAACGATGCCTGCGAGTCGGTCGGCTGATCGGCCGCGGCAAGGCGTCCACCGCCGTTCGGCGGCACCGTCCTGAAATTCCCTGACCGCAAGATCTGAGCGAACGACAACGGCGCCACACTGCTGTAGTTCACAGGAAGGCACCGGGTTTTGTTAGAGGACCAGACCATGATTGTGGCCCGGGTATTAGCTTCTTATAATCGACCAGCCAGTTCAATAATATGGGAGCAACCCCGATGAACTTTCAAAAACTGGGTAAGCAGGGATTCTTCATTTGGGCGCTTGCCCTGCTCACGGGATTGAGCGCCACTCCGCGTGCGGCGGGCGCCGACGTTAGTGCGGCCACTACCGCCGTGGCGCCGGCGCTGATGGCCGCCCAAGCGGCGGCTTCGACGGGGAAGGCAAAGCCGAACATCCTCGTGGTCATGGGCGATGACATCGGCTGGTATAACACGAGTGCCTACAACCGCGGCGACATGGGGTACAGGACGCCCAACATTGATCGCATCGCCAACGAGGGCGCACTGTTTCTGAGCTGGTACGGGCAGCAGAGCTGCACCGCAGGCCGCGCGGCGTTCGTCACCGGCCAGTCGCCGATACGTACAGGGTTAACTAAGGTCGGTCTGCCGGGTGCCAAGGAAGGCCTGCAGCCTGAGGACTTGACTGTGGCGGAAGCGCTCAAGTCGCTCGGCTACGCGACCGGGCAATTCGGCAAGAACCATCTGGGCGACCGGGACGACATGCTGCCCACCAATCACGGATTCGACGAATTCTTTGGCAATCTTTATCACCTGAACGCCGAGGAAGAGCCGGAGAATCCGGACTATCCCAAGAATCCAGAATTCCGGAAACACTTCGGCCCGCGTGGTGTGATTCACTCCTACGGCGACGGCAAGATCGAAGACACCGGTCCGCTGACCGCAAAGCGCATGGAGACCATCGACGACGAATTTACCAATGCCGCGGTCGGCTGGATGAAGAAACAGGTCAAGGCGGGCACGCCGTTCTTCTGTTACTACAACTCGACCCGCATGCACGTCTTCACGCATCTAAAGCCGGAATCACAAGGAAAAACGGGCCTTGGCGTGGAGGCGGACGGCATGGTCGAGCACGACGGCCATGTGGGCGAATTGCTCAAGGCGCTCGATGAACTGGGGGTCGCGCAGAACACGATCGTGGTGTACACGAGCGACAACGGCGCCGAGATGATGAGCTGGCCGGATGCCGGCAGCACACCCTACCGCGGGGAGAAGGCCACTAATTGGGAGGGGGGCTACCGCGTACCGACGATGATCCGTTGGCCCGGGGTCATCAAGCCCGGGACTGTGTACAACGAGTTCTTTGCCCACGAAGATTTCATACCCACCTTTGCAGCCGCAGGTGGCAATCCGGACATTGTCGAAAGCTGCAAGAAGGGCTGTCAGCTGGGAAAGAAGTCGTTCAAGGTCCATCTCGACGGCTACAACCTGCTGCCCTTCTTCAAGGGCGAGGTCAAGGAATCACCCCGCCAGGAATTTCTGTACTGGAGCGACGATGGCGATCTGTTCGCGATCCGAGTGCGAGACTGGAAGATTTCCTTTATCGAACAATACGAGCAGGGGCTGGCCATCTGGACCAAGGACTACACGCGGCTGCGCGTTCCGGGCCTCTATAACCTTCGTGCCGACCCGTTTGAGAGGGCCACCTATTCGTCGTGGTACGCCGACTGGCAGGCACATCGCATGTTCCTAATCGTTCCCGCTCAGGCAATCGTCGCGAAGTGGCTGGATAGCTTTAAGGAATTCCCCATCCGCGCAAAGCCTGCAAGCTTCAACCTCGACGAGGTCATGCGCAAGCTGTCGCCGACGCCATCGAACTAGTGGCGCACCTGAAGCAGCGCGTCGATTCCAGGCCGACGCGCGGCCAGAAAAAATGGTGCCGGAGATAGGAATCGAACCCACGACCTACGCATTACGAAAGCAGCCTCTCCGTTATCACGAACATAAAATTCAAGCGGTTATTGCTTTCGGAGCGGAGCATCCGGGTCTCTGTAAGTGACCTCAAGCGCACATAATTGGGCACAAGCCCATTCCCGAAGAACGCTTTGCGCTTCCTGATAGCCCAACTGGAGGAATTACGAAGGCGGCCTGTCAATCAAGCCAAGCTGGAAACAGGAAGGATTCATCATCCTTCTTAGTCGTGAGCTTGATTGGTTCAGAACTATCCAGGGGAAGTACCCAGATCCCCCAGTCCAACGGTTCGCCGTCCCGGCTGCCTGTAAATGCGACTTGGGAGCGGTCAGCCGAGAGTGACAAGAAATCCCGGGAACCCATGGGTGGATGCGTAAGCTGCCGTAGCTCCCCACTGGCAAGATTTAGCGTCCACAGGAACTGCAGTCCTGGCTTCTGCCTTCCGGCAAACACGAGCGTGGATTCATTTATCCAACTCGCCGAGATGCACGAATCGAAGTTATCCAAGACTGCTCTTTTAATTGTCAGTCGGTCGGGTTCGACGTCACCAATTAGGAACCCCTTGAAGTCCCCTGGAGATACAGCTACCAATTTTCCCGAGGGCGAGAACGATAGTCCCTGTGGATGAAAGTCATTAGCTCCTTCTACCTTAACCTGCGTCCATAGATTTCGGCTCAGGGAATAGCGGTAAATCCCTGCGAAATAGTTAACGGCATAAAGAAACTCGCCGGCCGGATCGAACTTCGGCCGGTAAAGTTCATTGTGTCCAGATTGGGCAGTGGGAAGGCGCGTCAACACGCCTCCGGGGACCGTCAATGTATAAAGATCATGCGTTGTAACGTCATCGGACGCTCCCGAATCCGGCGAACCTGAAAAAGCCAGCATGCCGAGAGTTGGGCTGTAAGCCAATTCGTCTACTTGTCCTAGGCTCACGGAGGTCTCTTTAACGGCGCGCGTGGCAACGTCCATTACGAGGAGTTGTCCTGCGAACTCCGACGTAAACGCAATTAACTTGGGTTTAGGGCTCTCAGCGGCGATGGACGCAATGCCGCCTATGCCGAGCGCTAAGACGGATAGACCACAGACCGTTATGCCAAAGCGCCGGAAACACATAAGTGCCTGGACAATGCCTTACTACGCCAAATGTACCCGAGGTTCCGACCTCGAATTGCAAAACCGATGCCCACAGGATTTATCTTTATTATTCAAAGAACTATGTCGCCTCATTCGGTTGGAGGGCTGCAAATTGGCGCACTCGGGCGCATGGACGCAGCACAGGCGCGGTTAACCCAGCGGGAAGGGAACCCGGATCCGTTACTCGGGATTATGGGAACTATGCGCTCCGTCACGCATCTATCTTGTTAGTATTGACTTTAATGTCAATCCTTCAGAACATACGTTGGAGAGTCCAAGAAGGTCGCTTGTATCCGTTAGTTCCGCTGGCGACCAGTGCCCCAAGGATCCGGTCGATCTACCTATCGACTTATGTGTACGCGGCTATCAATGAACCACGGACGGATTCAGCAGAAATAGAGCGATACGCACAGTTGGAGGCGGACCTCGGCGTTTTTGTTACGAGCCCGACAATTGACCCGAAATATCTGTTTTTGCTTAGTCCGACTCGCGAATCAGTCTGGGAAATCAGGACAGTGCGCCCAAACCCAGGGATAAGAACAATGGGTCTTTTTGCAAGCAAGGATGTGTTTGTAGCTACGCACTACGTATCGAGGGATCAGCTTCCTGGATGGAACTCCAGGGCATGGAAGGAAGCTAAAAGACACGCCCAAACGCAATGGAGAAATCTGTTTCAAGTCTACGATCCACTGCGCGATACGAATGTACAACATTTGGTTACCGGAGCTATCAATGGCAAATATTTTAGGTAGAAACCCAGTTAGTGAACGCGAACTCTATTACTTTCGTCAGCGATTGAAGAATCGGATTTTCCAGTCTGCTATAGCCTTTTTCGCCGAGAAAGCCGAGAGTCAAGGGCTCACTAAACGTGAAGTTGCGCTTCGCTTGAGCAAGGACCCAGCGCAGATAACGCGATGGTTTTCCGGTCCTGGCAATTGGACTTTGGAGACTGTCAGTGACCTCTTACTTGCCATGGATAGCGAACTCGACTGCAGGATCGAGCCGCTTCATCTTGGAAGTGCTGAATCCAAGGTTCAGTTGGAATGGGATTCCGATAAGCCAAGGACGCGTACAACAAGGGATCCGGCGTGGCAGGCAGTAGAAGTTGCATGACGATTCCGCTTGAATTTAGAGAAGTCCTCGTGTGCGATGACATACGCCGCGAGGACAATGGCAAAGCAATACTCATTGGCGTGTATTACGGCGACATAGTAGTCAGTCAGTTCCCAATTAGCATGCGTCTAAACTATTGGCTGCAGGGTCGTGTGCGCCCTAACGCTAAACCTGGAACCGCTCAGTTCAAGATTGAGGTGCGCGGTCAGGCAGATGAAGAAAACACACCAGTTTTAATAGAGGCGACAATTGAGGTTCCCCCTCCTAAAGCAACCTCTGGCATCATGGTTCTTCAATCTGTCCCATTCACAGCAAATTCTCCTGGCCGCCTCGTGATAAGCATGCAGGAGGATGGCGAGTGGGCCGAGTTAATGGAAAAGAAAATTAGCGCCGCCGATTCTGCTCCGTCATCCACCCAAACCTGAGCTGGCCGACGACCTTCAATGACGGAATTGCTTGCACGGGGAGCGACCGTGCTAGCCATTGGCCCCGGCCGCCCAGGTGGCCGATATCTGGCCGGCGCACGGTCGCGAGGGGCCCCGTGCAAGCAATTGCGAGGGTGCAGAGTTAGGCCGGGCGCCCTTCCCCACCGGGCTTGAGGCGTTTTGAAGTATCCTTCCACCCTCTTTGCGCTCCCGAGGAGCAAAGCATGGCCAAGCGGACAGGCGGTTCAAAGGTACCGATGCGTAATCTCGGCCACAGAAAAGGCAATGAAGAACTGCGGAAGTGGCTAGAACACGTTGAGCAGCAAGCCTTTTTGGAATTTCAAGGGTCAATGGACGACCTTGAGCGGGCTCTGGGGCTGCTGAGGCTCGCCCCGCACTTTGGCTGGAAGCCCGTAGTCCTAGGTCACAGCAAGGCGACCGTGGCCAAATACGAGAAGATATTGGGCATCAAGTTTCGAGACGAATTTGATGCCGAAGGCCCCAGTGCGTCCCGTAGCGCGGGTTTTCGAATCGCCAGCAAGGTCAGTAACTTCTGGAAGGCGGTAAGCGGGGAAGATTCCGCCCTAGACCGGGTCAGCCGGAAAGAAATCATCTAACATAAGGATATAGTAACTCCCCCTAAGGGGACTTGTACTATCCTTTGCCTCGGCGCATTCTAAGGGCACATGGAATGCCCTTACCTCAATGCAACCGTTTCTCTGGTGTGCGCGAGCAGCTCAAGCCCGCAATGGCGTGGCGCGCATGCGGAGCGAGTAGCGCAAGAGGCACGCAATCGTCAGGAGGTTTGGGAGGCACGGGTGGCAGCGCGCGAAGCGCGCGCCACCCTGCCGCCTAGTCTTGATTCTCGGACACTTACCAACACTGTTTTTACAGACTCCAATCCTCACTGGGGAGTCTACGTTCGGGAACTAGACGACTATCGAGAGGTTTCAGCGGTCTTCAAGGAACTAAAGGCCAGGACGCCCCATACCTCAAGGAAGTCAGCATCCCAAGTACCATCGGAGGACGAGGAGCTTGAGGGGGACGATGATGCGGCGTCGCGGGAAGAGGAGAATTTGGAGCGGGCCGTCAGACGATCCAAACGTGAGCTTAGATGGAGAATGTTGGGTCTCCGTGGGGATCGCCTTCTAACGCTTACCACTCGCGGCGGAATCGCATGTCTGGATCAGACCTGGGACTTATTCGCGAAATTCGTCAGGCTGGTGAACTGGCGCTTTCATCGTAGTAATGCCGACGGCTTTCAGTATGTTGTCGTACCCGAACTTCATAAGAGTGGGACCTACCATCTTCACCTGGGTCTAAACGTCTTCTATGACGTGACTGTATTGAGAACGCTGTGGCATCGGTGCCTGACCGGTCGCCGTCTGATGACCGCCCTGCGCGGGGAAGAGTCCCCAGGAAACGTAGATATCAAGCGGGCGCGCGGTTCATGCCGCGCACTTGCTCGCTACCTCGCCAAATACCTTGGCAAGACTTTCGACGCGAACATCAATCGCGGGCGGCGGCGATACGCATGCTCAAAGGGCATTCGGCATCCGACCTTAAGTCGGAGGACGTTACCTCTCTCTATGGGTGGTGAGATGTTGATGCTGCGAAACATGAATGAGGCGGAAGGATGGTTGGTAGAGCATTCATGCGAGCCCAACATCGAGGGTATGCGTGTCTTGTGGATGTGTTGTCGGCGTAGGCGCATTAGACCGAGCCCAAGGTGTCAATGAAAGGCATGGAGAACCCCTAGTGTTTTTGACTGCCGACCAGATCGCCACAGTTCTTTTCTGTAATGCCGACACCGCAAGGCGATTGGCAGCGGCAGGAAGACTCCCGGCTCGGAAGGTTGGTCGACGCTGGCTATTCGATCCGGATCAAATTAAGGCTTACGTGAGGGGAGAATGGCACTCTACAAACGATCAGCCGGCGGGTCCTGGTGGACTCGATTCTCGGTACGCGGTCGCGTTATTCGCATCTCCTGCCGCACCACAGACCGCCAACTTGCCGAAGAGTACGAAACCGCCCTTAGGCATCGTTACTGGCGCCAGGGACATTTAGGCGAAAGCGTCCATTTCTGGCGAGAGGCCGTTGCCCGATTCAAGCGGGAAGCCGGTTGGCGAGCGTCAACGCGGAAGCGCAATGAATACGCACTCAAGTTCTTCGAGCGGATGGACTCAGTTGCCGTAGCGGCCGTCAATGCCGACGTTGCCCGGGCTGCTCGGGAACACGTAGAGCGCTCGCAGAAGCCCGCATCCGCGAACCGCATCATGGCTGTATTTAGGGGTGTATTGAGGGCGTGTGTTCGGTGGGGTTGGCTAACGCATTGCCCGCCGGTGCCGATGGTCTATGTACCTGACAAAGAGCCACTTTGGCTTACGCCAGAGCAATGTGAGCGTTTGCTCGGAGAGCTGCCGACGCACCTGCGGGCCCCTGCCCTGTTTTCGGTACTCTCCGGGTTACGCATGTCCAACGTCCGTGATCTCACCTGGGACAGAGTGGACCTGGATCGCGCGCATGCTTGGGTGCCCTCCAGCCATTACAAGACGCGGCGTTCTCATGGCGTCGCGTTATCGGCGGCCGCTGTGGACCTTCTGCGGTCACTTCCCCAGACGGGGGCGGCGGTTTTCGAATACCGGGGCAAGCAAGTAACCGGGACCTTCAACACCAAGGCGTTTCGTAAGGCGCTCTTGCGCGCAGGGCTTCCGGGGGTGCGGTGGCATGATCTTCGCCACACGTTTGCGTCCTGGTTGGCTTCTAGAGGCGCTTCAGACCGCGTTCTCCAGGTAATGGGCGGCTGGGCCTCTCCAAAGATGGCAGCTCGCTATAGTCACCTCAGAAGCGAGGAGCTTAGGCCGTGGGCTGATGCAGTAGGCACATTTGCTGGCACAGCGCTAAAAACGGCCATGCAGCCGGCAGCAAAAAAGTCGAAGTAATTCATGGTGCCGGAGATAGGAATCGAACCTACGACCTACGCATTACGAATGCGCCGCTCTACCAACTGAGCTACTCCGGCAAGGGTCTTCGGGGGATCCTGCAAAAGGCGCGGCATTCTAAGAGAAGCCGCTCGTGGCAGGCAACGCGTCAATTCAACGGACGGGGCGCAGCCGGATTACCAGATCCAGGCCGGCCACTTCCATGCCAGCCGGTGGATCCGGCAGGCGGCTGAACTGCACCTCGGGAAGCGCCACATCCGTCAAGGCGCCCGAGTCCTCGTCGTGAAAATGGTAGTGCGACTGCGACGTTCGAATCGAAGCAGCTGCGCACCCCGTCCACCACCAGCTGCCGGATCAGGCCGTGCTCGGCGAACAGGTTCAGTGTGTTGTACACGGTGGCCTTGGACACGGCCAGCCCGCGCTGGCGCAGGGCCTCGGTGATCTGTTCCGCGGACAGATGCTGCGGCGCAGCAAGCAGCAGCTCCGCGATCTGCCGG
Source organism: uncultured Gammaproteobacteria bacterium (assembly GCA_963707115.1). Taxonomy (GTDB): domain Bacteria; phylum Pseudomonadota; class Gammaproteobacteria; order Steroidobacterales; family Steroidobacteraceae; genus FEN-1191. The sequence goes on along the minus strand of CAVPOP010000005.1, from coordinate 528,969 downwards.
CGCGGCGCGGTTGCGCGTATGCCGCAGTCCTGCAGGCGCGCGGCGATATCTTCGGCCATGGGCCTGCGAGTCGATTCCACCTTCTTACTCACAGGGCACTTTTACCGCAGTGCGCGCGGCAACGCAAAAACAACGTGCTCGGGCCGCCCGTAGGACTCGGCTGGGCGGCGCTCCACCCCACTCGCGCAGTCGCGCCACCACTTCCTGCACCAGCTGCTCGGGCGCCGAGGCCCCGGCAGTGACGCCGACCGTGTTCCGGCCGGAAAACCACTCGCGCTGCAGGTCCGCAGCGCCATCGACCAGGTAGCCCGGCACCTGGGCCCGGTCGGCCAGTTCACGCAAGCGGTTGGAGTTCGAGCTGCTCTTCGAGCCCACCACCACCAGCACGTCGCAATGCTCCAGCAGCTGCTTGACCGCATCCTGCCGGTTCTGCGTGGCGTAGCAGATGTCCTCCTTGCGCGGCGCCTGCAGGGCCGGGAACCGTCGCCGCAGCGCCTCGACAATCGCGGCGGTATCGTCCACCGAGAGCGTGGTCTGCGTGACGAAGGCGAGCCGCGCGGGGTCGCGCACCTCCAGCCGCGCGACGTCGGCGATATTCTCGACCAGCAGGATGCGCCCGCCCTGGCTGGCATCGAACCGCCCCATCGTGCCCTCGACCTCGGGGTGGCCGGCGTGGCCTATGAGCACGACATCGCGTGCTTCGCGCGCGAAGCGCGTGACCTCCATGTGCACCTTGGTCACCAGCGGACAGGTGGCATCGAACACCTGCAGGCCCCGTCGCTGTGCCTCCTGCTCCACGGCGGTGGAGACCCCGTGCGCCGAGAAGATCACCGTGGCGCCGTCCGGCACCTCGTGCAGTTCCTCGACGAACACGGCGCCGAGCGCCCGGAGGCGTTCGACCACGTTGCGGTTGTGCACCACCTCGTGGCGCACATGAATCGGCGCCCCAAACAGCTCGATGGCACGCTCGACAATCTCGATGGCCCGGTCGACTCCGGCGCAGAACCCGCGGGGATTGGCGAGAAGAATACGCATCCCTATCCTCGCGAGGCGCGGCGGCTGCTCAGGTAGGCATCGAGCAGCAGGCAACCGGCGCCCACCGTGATCGCCGAGTCGGCCACGTTGAAGGCCGGAAAATAATGCTGCTGCCAGTGCACCTGCAGGAAGTCGACGACATAGCCGAGCCGCAGCCGATCGATCACATTGCCCAGCGCACCGCCCAGTATCAGTGCCAGGGCCGCGGCGATCAGAGTCGCGCGACGCTCCAGCCGCGCCAGCCACACGATCAGCGTGACGCTGACCACCGCCGCCAGCGCACTGAAGAACCAGCGCTGCCAGCCCGAAGCGGCATCGAACATGCTGAAGGCCGCGCCACGATTATGCGCGCGCACCAGGTTGAACACCGGCAGGCAATAACGAGTCTCGGACAGCTGGAGCGCGCCTTCGATCAGTCGCTTGCTCCATTGGTCCGCCCCGATGACCGCGGCGGTCAATGCCAGCCAGCGCAGCTGTCCCGTACCCGGCGCAGTGCTCAACGGCCGCTCCATCAGGCGTAGCGGCGGGCTTCGCCGGGCCCGGTGATGTTGGCGACGCAGCGGCTGCACAGCTCCGGGTGCTCCGGAGTCGAGCCCACGTCCTCGCGATGATGCCAGCAACGCACGCACTTGGGTGCCGTGGTGCGCCGCACCTGCAGCCACACCCCGCCTCCCGACACCGACGCACTCGCCACCGCCTGCTCGGGGGGCTGCTCGACACGGTGAACGCGCGCCTGTGAAGTGATCATCAGGAATCGAAGCTCGTCGCCGAGCGCGCTGAGCCGCGGGTACTGGGCCGGAGTGCAGTACACGTCCAGCTCGGCCTGGAGCGGAGCGCCGATCTCCCCGCCGATCCTCAGGCGCTCGAGCTCGCGCGCCACATCCGTGCGCAGCGCGATCAGCGCCGGCCAGTCGATTGGTTCGGCGGCCCCGCTCGGCGCCGGCAGCGGGTACCAGGTCGTCAGGAACACCGAGGCGGCCCGGGGGCCTGGGAGTTGGTGCCAGATCTCCTCGGCGGTAAACGACAGGATCGGCGCCAGCCAGCGCACCATCGCTTCGGCCATGTGCCACATCACGGTCTGCGCCGAGCGGCGCGCCTGGCTGGCGCGCGGCGTGGTGTACAGCCGGTCCTTGATGATGTCGAGATAAAAGCCGCCCAGGTCCACGACGCAGAAGTTGTGCACTTTCTGGTAGATAAGGTGGAACTGGTAAGCCTCGTAGGCGGCGGAGACCTCGGCGTGCAATGCGCGCGTGCGCTCGAGCATGTAGGCATCCAGGGCCAGGAGCTGTCCGGCCGGCAGCGCCTGCGCCGGCTCGAAGCCGTGCACGTTGCCCAGCAGGAAGCGCACGGTATTGCGCATACGCCGGTAGGAATCGCTCATGCGCTTGAGGATTTCCTGCGAGAGGCTCATCTCGTTGGCAAAGTCCGTGGCCGCAACCCACAGCCTCAGCATGTCGGCCCCGAGCGTGCGCGTGATGTCCTGCGGCTCGATGCCGTTCCCCAGGGATTTGGACATCTTGCGGCCCGTCTCATCGACGGTAAAACCGTGCGTGAGCACGCCGCGATAGGGCGCGCGCGCATACAGCGCCTCGGACATCAGGAGCGAGCTGTGGAACCAGCCGCGGTGTTGGTCGGAGCCCTCCAGATACAGGTCCACCGGCGCGCTGAAGTCGCTGCGCATGGCGGCCACGCACTCGAACGACAGGCCCGAGTCCGCCCACACGTCCATGACATCGGTGGACTTGTCGTAGGCTTCGGCCTCGGCGCCGAGCAGTTCCGCCGCATCGAGCGCAAACCAGGCATCGATCCCCTCGCGCTCGACACGCGCGGCCACCTGCGTGATGAGCTCGCCGGTGCGCGGGTGCAACGCCCCCGTGGAGCGGTGCGTAAACAAGGTGATCGGCACGCCCCAGGTACGCTGGCGCGACAGGCACCAGTCGGGGCGATTCTCGATCATCCCGGTGATGCGTGATTCGCCCCACTCCGGGGTCCACTTCACCTTCTTGATGTCCCTCAGGGTCCCGGCCCGCAGGCCGTGGCTGTCCATGCTGATAAACCACTGCGAGGTGGCGCGGAAAATCACCGGCGTCTTGTGGCGCCAGCAGACCGGATAGCTGTGCGGATACGGCGCCTGGTGCACCAGACGCCCGCGCTCCTCCAGCTTGGCGATGATCACGGGAACGGCGGCATCAATCCTGAGGCCCGCGACCAGCTCGGTCTCCGGCGCAAAGCGCCCGTCGGGCCCGACCGGATTGATCACCGGCAGGCCGTAGTTCCTGCCGATCGCGAAGTCCTCCTGGCCGTGTGCCGGCGCGGTATGCACGGCGCCCGTGCCGGCCTCCAGCGTGACATGATCGCCCAGAATCACCGGCACCGACTTGGCGAGCCACGGGTGCTCGAGCTGCAGACCCTCGAGCGCCGCGCCGCTGCAGCGGGCCAGGATCTGCCCTTCCAGTCCGTAGCGAGCGAGGCACGCCGGCACCAGTTCGGCGGCGAGCACCAGAACCTCCGCGCCGCGCATGCCCTGGACGCGCACGGCGGCGTACTCGAAGTCCGCGCGCACCGCTACCGCCTCGTTGGCCGGCAGCGTCCAGGCCGTGGTTGTCCAGATGACGACCGAGACCGGGAGCGACCCGATCGCGGGTACGCCGCCCTTGAAGCGGCGCACGAAGTCGGTGACGTCCACGCAGCGGAACGCGACGTCGAGGGCATTTGAAGTGCGATCCTCGTATTCCACTTCCGCCTCGGCCAGCGCCGAGCGGCAGTCCAGGCACCAGTGCACCGGCTTGAGACCGCGATACAGGTGGCCGTTATCGATCAGCTTGCCGAGCGCGCGGATCTGCTGCGCCTCGTATCGCGGGTCCATCGTCAGGTAGGGATTCTCCCAGTCGCCAAATACACCCAGGCGCTTGAAGTCGGCGCGCTGGTTGTCGATCTGCTTGGTAGCGAACTCGCGGCAGGCGGCGCGGAAAGCGCGCGCGTCGAGTTTCTGGCCGGGCTTGCCAAACTTCTTTTCGACCGCGATCTCGATCGGCAGGCCGTGGCAGTCCCAGCCCGGCACGTAGGGCGCGTCGTAGCCGGCGAACAGGTGCGACTTCACGACGATGTCCTTGAGCACCTTGTTGAGCGCATGGCCAAGATGAATCGCGCCGTTGGCGTACGGAGGCCCGTCGTGCAGCACAAAGGGCGGCCGGCCCTTGGCCTCTGCGCGAATGCTCCCGTAGATGTCCTGCGCCGCCCAGCGCTCGAGCTGTTTGAGCTCGCGCTGCGCCAGATCGGCCTTCATCGGAAAATCCGTCTGCGGCAGATTGATCGTGTTCTTGTAATCGGTCACTGCAACCTATCCATGAGTCCGGGGATTCAACGCCCAATTCGCCATCTTAGACGAGCGCGGCGAGCGCCGCCCGCGCCGCAGCGGCGTCACGATGCATCTGCGCCACCAGGGCCTCGAGGGACTCGAAGTGCAGCTCATCGCGGAGCCGCGCCACAAATTGGACCTCGAGTTCCGCACCGTAGAGCTCGCCCTGGTAATCGAACAGGTGGGCCTCGAGGAGCGGTTCCACGCCACGGACCGCGGGCCTCGTACCCAGGCTCACCACGGCGGGCCAGCCTTCCGCCGCGCCCGCCAGGCCGACGCCACGAACGCGCGCGGCAAAGATACCCGAGAGCGCGGTGCGGCGCCGATGCACCGGCAGGTTGGCGGTCGGATATCCGAGCGTCCGGCCCAGGCGCGCACCGCCGACAACGCGCGCGCGCATGCTGTAGGGCCGGCCCAGAAGTTGCGCGGCGCGGGCCAGGTCGCCCGCGGCCAGTGCGCTGCGCACCAGGCCGCTGCTGACGCGCACCCCGGCGATCGTGACCGGGGCGACAATCTCCACCTCAAAGCCGAACCTGGCCGCCTCGCCCGCACACCACTCCGCGCTGGCCTCGCCCTTGTGGCCAAAGCGGAAGTCGTGACCGACGACGAGGAAACGCACGCCCAGCGCGCGCAGCACGTCCATGAACTGGAGTCCCGACATGGCGCGCAGTTTCGCGTTGAAGGCCAGCAGGTGCAGGCGCTGCAGGCCGCTGGGCTGGAGCAGCCGCCACCGTTCACGGAAATTGGTCAGGCGCGCCGGCGCCTGCGCGGGCTGCAACACCTCGCGCGGCAGGGGCTCGAAACTCAGCAGCCCCGCGGGCAGCCCGAGCTCGTCGGCGCGTGCCCGGGCGCGGGCGATCAGCGCCGCGTGGCCCACGTGCAATCCGTCGAAGGAGCCCATGGTCAGCACGCACGGGGCGACCGCCCGGGGTGTCAGGCCACGGAACAGGCGCAGCGGCCGTTCTGGGCCAGCACTTGTAGGAATCTTGGGGCTCATGAGGCGGCTCTAGGACTATACCGGAGGGCAATTGACAACGAGAGGTCCGCTACGCAAACTACGCGGCCCTTCGGGGGCCCAAGCGGCATTCTATTAACGGTGGAGCGAGCGCGTGGCAAACACGAAATCGGCGGAAAAGGCGGCACGGCAGGCGGTGGCGCACCGGCAGCGCAATGTCGCGATGCGCTCGCGCATGCGTTCGGCCATCCGCAAGATCGTCGATTCGGTGGCCGCCGGCAAGAAGGACGAGGCCAAGGCCAATTACCTCGCGGCCGTGCCGTTGATCGACACGCTGGTCAACAAGAAGATCATCCACCGCAATCAGGCCGACCGGCACAAGAGCCGCCTGGCCGCGCGCGTCAGGTCACTGGGCTGAGCCCACCGCCCCGGCCCTGCGCCGCGGCCTCCAGATCGTCGATCGCCAGCAGCAGCGACAGCCGCGCCTCCCCGCGCGCGACTTCACGCCAGTGCGTGCCTTCGGGCCAGGGATCGAGCGCGCCAGCCAGCGCCCACAGCAGGTTCAACGAGGGCGCCTGACCGGCGCGCTTGAGCTCGGCGAAGGTACGCACCGCACCCTGGCGGCGCAGCTCGTCGGCGGTGTAAATGCCAATCTCGGCCAGCATCCGCTCCGACTTGACGCCCAGATTGCGCAGATCCCGAACCCGGAGCTTCAACTTGCCGGCGGCAATGCGCTGCCTGACCTTGCTATTGCGCATGAGCCGCGGGCCGCTTCTGCGACTGCCTGGTCTCGAGGAAATTCATGACCGCCTCGGCCAGCTCACGCGTACCGCGCCCGGTGGCTGCCGATATCAGGTGCACCGGACCGGTGTAACGCAGGCGGCGCACGATCTGCTTGGCCCGCGCCTCGGCCTCCGCGTCCGGCAACAGGTCGCGCTTGTTGATGACCAGCCAGCGTGGCTTGCTGCCGAGGTCTTTGCTGAACTTCTTCAGCTCCGCCACGATGGCGCGCGCATCGCGCGCCGGATCGGCGTCCGGGTCGCTCGGCGCGATGTCAATCAGGTGCAGCAGCACGCCGGTGCGCTGCAGGTGCTTGAGGAAGCGGTGCCCGAGCCCTGCGCCCTCGGCCGCGCCTTCGATCAGGCCCGGGATATCGGCCATCACGAAGCTGCGCTGCTGCCCGCAATAGACCACGCCGAGGTTGGGATACAGGGTGGTGAAGGGGTAGTCGGCCACGCGCGGGCGGGCGGCCGAGACGGCGCGGATCAGCGTCGACTTGCCGGCATTGGGGAGGCCGAGGAGCCCCACGTCGGCGATGACCTTGAGTTCGAGGGCCAGGGTTCGCTTCTCGCCCGGCAGGCCCGGCCCGAACTGGCGCGGCGCGCGGTTGGTGCTGCTCTTAAAGCGCACGTTGCCCCAGCCGCCCTTGCCCCCCTGGGCCACCTTGAGTTCCATGCCGGCGCTCTTGAGGTCGCCGAGCACCTCACCGGTCTCCGAGTCGCTCACGACCGTGCCTACGGGCACGGTAACGTACAGGTCCTCGCCGCTGCGCCCGGTGCAGCCGTTGGCCGAGCCGCCCTCGCCTACCTCAGCCCGATAGGTGCGCTCAATGCGAAAATCGGCCAGGGTGTTGATGCCCTCGGCGGCGCGCAACAAGACGCTGCCGCCGTGCCCCCCGTCGCCGCCGTCCGGGCCGCCGAAGGGCACCGACTTCTCGCGGCGGAAGCTGGCCGACCCGCGCCCGCCATTGCCCGCCTGGACGCGCAGGGTCGCTTCATCGACGAATTTCATCCGGCCAGCTTACCTCCAACGCGAGCCGGCGGTGCCCACAAACGAAAACCCCGGCTTGCGGCCGGGGTTCGGACCAAATCGGGGCCGGGCGCGTCTAGCTGGCCGATTCGGCCGTCTTGGGGGCTTCGGGCTGCACGCTGACGTACATCTGCTGCGCCGCACCCTTGCGCTTGTAGGTGACCCGACCGTGGGTCAGGGCAAAGAGCGTGTGGTCGGTGCCGATGCCGACGTTGGCGCCCGCGCGCACGCGCGTGCCACGCTGGCGGACGATGATGTTGCCGGCCAGCACCTGCTCGCCGCCAAAGGCCTTGACGCCCAGCCGCTTGCTGTGGGAATCGCGCCCGTTCCGGGTGCTGCCGCCTGCCTTTTTGTGTGCCATGGGACTAAACCTGTTAGCTGTTAGGACGCGCTGATTGAGGTCACGCGCACCTGGGTGTATTTCTGCCGATGGTTCTTCATTCGCAGGTAGTGCTTGCGGCGCCGAAATTTGACGATCGACACCTTGGCGCCCTGGCCGTGCGATTCCACCGTCGCCAGAACCTTGCCGCCCTTGAGCAGGGGCTTGCCCACGGTGATCTGGTCGCCATCGGCGATCAGGAGCACGTCGTTGAATTCGACCGTGCTGCCGGGTTCGGCGAGGAGTTTCTCGACCCTGAGCACGCCGTCCTTCTCCACCCGATACTGTTTGCCGCCTGTGGCGATGACCGCGTACATTGAACTAAAGCTCCGTATGATTCGCACTACCGTATTGGGGTGCGCGGGGTGCGAAAGGACGCGCATTCTACTCAGGCGCTGGTGTAACGGTCAAACCGGATTTTCCTCGGAGAAACAGCGAGTTGAATAGTGTACCCAGGCCCATGGCAAAGGGCGTCCCGGAGGGCGGTAACGCCGAACCCGGCTCAGCGGCCGCCCTGGAGGCCATACGCGCCCTCGTAAGGGCCGATTTGGACGCCGTGGACGATGCCATCCGGGCGGGCCTTAAGAGCATTGTGCCCCTGGTCGACCAGGTGGCCGAGCACATCATCGCGGGCGGCGGCAAGCGCCTGCGGCCGCTGCTGGTGGTGCTCGCCGGCCGCGCCTGCGGCGCGGCCGGGCGCACGCACATTCAAGCCGCGGCCTTCATCGAGTTCATCCACACCGCCACCCTGCTACATGACGACGTGGTGGACATGTCCGCGCTGCGCCGGGGCCGGGACACCGCCAACGAGGTATTCGGCAACCAGGCCAGCGTGCTGGTCGGGGATTTTGTCTACTCGCGCGCCTTCCAGATGATGGCCGCGGTGCGCTCGGAGCGCGTGATCGAGATCATGGCCGAGGCCACCAATGTCATCGCGGAAGGCGAGGTGCTGCAGCTGATGAACGCGCGCGACCCGGACACGACCGAGCAGCGCTACCTGGAAGTGATCCACCGCAAGACCGCCAAGCTCTTTCAGGCCGGCGCCGAAGTTGCCGCGGTGGTCAGCGGGGCCGAGCGTGCCGTCCAACAGGCGCTGGCGCGCTTCGGGAAACACCTGGGGACGGCATACCAGCTGATTGATGACGTCCTGGATTACCAGTCCGACCCCGAAACCCGCGGCAAGAACCTCGGCGATGACCTCGCCGAGGGCAAGCCTACGCTGCCCTTGATTCACGCCCTGCGCGTAGGCGATGCGACCGCCAAGAAGCTCATTCGTGCGGCCATCGAAGGCGGCGGGCGCGAGCAACTTAGTGCGATCCTGCATTCAATTGAATCAACCGGGGGCCTTCAGTACACTGCGCGGCTCGCGCATGCCGAGGCCGATCAGGCGTTAGCCGCACTTTCCGTGTTGCCGGAAACGCCCTTCCGCTCCGGACTCGCCGCGCTGGCCCGCTTCGCGATCGATCGCAAGCATTGAGTTCTTGGGTTTTCGGGGTGTAGCTCAGCCTGGTAGAGCGCTACGTTCGGGACGTATAGGTCGCAGGTTCAAATCCTGTCACCCCGACCAAATCGAACCAGTTAGAAGATCTCGGCTCCCTGGCCAACTTTCGCAAAGGCCGACAATCCATCCCAAATTCGTTCTTGGTTTCCGTTCGAACTTCAGGGTTTGACCGGTTCCGGCCGATGACCGACGACCATTTTGCGGCCGCCAAACGAGTGTGTTTTTATCACGTTCGGCATACGGAAACTCTTGACACGTATGCATAACAAGCCCATATTGATGCATATGAGAACGACGCTGATCATTGACGATACATTGTTAAGTAAGGCCTTAAAGTTGAGTGGCTTTACCGAGAAGACTGCCGTAGTGAGAGCGGGCCTGGAGGCATTAATCTCGCGTGAGAGTGCCCGCCGGCTGGCGGCATTGGGTGGGACCGAGCGCAGACTGAAGCCAGTGCCGCGTCGGCGCGGTCGGGCAGCTCGATAGCCAAGCGTGCTTGTCGACACGTCAGTGTGGGTTGATCATCTGCGCAGTCGTAATGGCAAGCTAGCCAAGTTGCTCGAATCTACAGATGTCTGGATTCATCCCTTTGTGATTGGCGAATTGGCCTGCGGCAATTTGTCGCATCGCTCGCAACTTATCGAGTTACTCAATGCGCTGCCAAAGGTGCCAATGGTCGATCACGAGGAAGTCTTGGACTTTGTGACGACACATCACCTATCCGGACACGGATTGGGCTGGATCGACGTGCATTTGTTGGCGTCCGCGCAACTCGCAAGGATCCCTTTTTGGACCCTGGACAAACGGCTGGCATCTGCAGCAAGACAGCTTACGCTCGAGGTCCCACCAGCCTGACTATGTTTCTGGCCGTCGTCCGCGCGGTAACCTGCCGCCCGGACAGCTACCGGTGGCTCCCCTGCTTAACGCAAACCCCAACCGCAATAGCACGGACTGCACAGATTGCTTCACCCCGACCAAGAATTTGCCAATATTTATTCCGGGGCCGCGACAATTAGCCGAGTAGTCCTCGAGCAATCTTGTCTTGTATATTTCAGGTTCGAAGACCGTCAGTGGAAATGGTGCATGAAGTTATTGAGGATTGCGGCTTTCTCGGACGATGCGGTCGGCGGAAATCCGGCGGGTGTAGCATCTTGCGAGTCTTTGCCCCGCAGAATTTCCTCTGATTGAGCCCGTCCTATTTGCCGCGGATTGGGCGCACCGGCGCCGAGCCGCCTTGGAGAATTGGGGGGTAAGAACATGAAGCGATGGATTTCGCCTACGGCGCTCGCTGCGGTCCTGACGCTGACCGCTGCCGCCCCGCCCGCTAGTGCCGCCCCCGCCGATCGGCTCGACGTCCCCGTCACCTACTACACCTTGCCCAACGGTCTGAAGGTTGTGCTGTCGCGCAACACGACGTCGCCGATCGTCACCGTGTCGGTCTATTACGGCATCGGCTTTCGCGTCGAGCCGCGCGACCGCACTGGCTTTGCTCATCTGTTCGAGCATCTCATGTTCCAGGGATCGGCCCATGCCCCCAAGGGCACGCTGATCGGCGCGGTGACCAATTCGGGCGGCGAGCTCAACGGCTCGACCCGCTTCGACTTCACGAATTATTACGAAGCTGTCCCGTCGAACGCGCTTGAGCGGATGCTGTGGCTCGACGCCGATCGCATGGCGCGCCCGGTGATCGACGATGTCGTGCTCAAGAACCAGCAGGGTGTCGTCACCAACGAGGTCAAGGTCAACGTCATCAACCGCCCCTATGGCAGCTGGCCGTGGATCGACCTGCCGATGGCGGCCAACACCAACTGGTACAACAGCCACAATTTCTACGGCGAACTGGCGGAGATCGAGGCCGCCACCGTCCCCGACGCCGAGGCGTTCGCCGCCGCTTTCTATCGCCCGAACAATGCTGTGCTGGTCATCGCCGGCGATTTCGACGAGGCGTCGGCCAGGGCGATGGTGGCGAAATATTTCGGGCCGATCGCCGGCGGCGCGCAGGTCGTCCAGCCTGACATCGCCGAACCGCCGCAGACCGCCGCGCGCAAGCAGAGCCGGGTCGATCCGCTGGCGCCCAAACCGGGCTATTCGATCGGCTATCACGTCCCGCCGCGCGGCACGCCCGAATGGTATGCGATGGGCTTGCTCGACCAGATCCTGGTGCAGGGCGACGACAGCCGCCTCTACCACAAGCTGACTCAGGAGACGAAGATCGCCGGTGACTTGTCTGGCGGGATCAATGACGGGCTCGGCAACATGTTCAACTATCGCGGGCCGATGCTGTGGGACGTATATTTCACCCATGACGCCGACCGCGGCGACGCCGAGATCGCCGCCGCGATCGATCAGGTGATCGACGAGGCGCGCGCCCATCCGGTCAGCGCCGGCGAACTGGCCCGGGCCAAGGTCAAGATGCGCTCGTCGCTCTACGGCTATGTCGCGCAGGGTGAGAATATCGGGCTGGTCGATCTGCTCGCGGTCTATGCCTTGTTCGACAACGATCCCAACGCGGTCAACCGACTCGCCGACGGTTTCGAAAAGGTCACCCCCGAACTGATGCTCAAGGTAGCGCGGGACTATCTGCGGCCCGAACAGCGGACCACCTATCTCATCGTTCCGGGCGCCGCCCCGGCGGGAGGCGCGCAATGATCCGCTCCATGCTCACCGCGCTCGCCTGCCTGTCGCTCGCCGCGCCGGCCATCGCGGACGATTATCCGCCCGCCCCGCCGATGGGAGACCTCAAGCCCTTTACGCTCCCCGCCACCGAAACCTTCACCTTGCCCAACCGGATGCGGGTTACGCTGATCCCGTTCGGCTCGGTGCCGCAGGCGGTGGTCTGGCTCAACATCTATGCCGGCGGCATCGACGCCGCCGGCCGGCCGTGGTTGGCAGAACTGGCCGGGGACATGCTCAAGGAAGGCGCCGGCGCGCAAACGTCCGCGCAGATCGCCGCCGCCGCCGCCGCGATGGGCGGCAATGTGTCGGTCGGCACCGGCACGATGAACACCGCGCTCAACCTGACCGTGCTCAGCGAACATGCGCCCGATGCGGTCGCGCTGCTTGCCGACCTCGCCCAGCGTCCGACCTTCCCGGCGAGCGAGTTCGACCGCGTCAAGGACAATCGCGTCCGCTCACTCGCGCTTGCGCTGTCGCAGGCGCAGCCGGTCGCCGATCTCGCGCTCGGCCATGCTTACTATGGCGACCATCCCTATGGCGCGACCTACCCCAAAGCGGAGCAGCTCAACGGCTACACGCTGGCCGATGTGCGAGCCTTCCACGCCGCCGCTTTCGGCGCCGAGCGCGCGCATCTCTATATCGCCGGCCGCTTCGACGCGGCGGCGGTGCGCGCAGCGGTGACCAAAGCGTTTAGCGGCTGGGCGAAGGGCCCGGCCCGCCTGTCGCTGCCACCGACGCCGAAGCCGGGGCCGCAATTCATCCTGGTCGACCGGCCCGGCGCGCCGCAATCGACCCTTCGCCTCGCCTTCCCCGGCGCGGTGGTGGGCACGACGGGCGACTTCCCGCTGCGCGTGATGGACACATTGCTGTCCGGCTCGTTCAACTCGCGCATCACCCGCAACATCCGCGAGAACAAGGGTTATACCTATTCGCCCGGATCGGTGGCGGCGTTCCATCCCGGTGAGACCGTGTGGGTGTTCCAGGCCGACGTCACCAGCGCGTCGACTGGCGCGTCGTTGCACGAGATTTTCAGCGAGATCCGCACCCTGCAAGCGACGCCCCCCGGCATGGAGGAGACCGCGGGGTCGCGCACCTATCGCGCGACCGACCCGATCTACAACGCCTCGACCCCCGGCGGCCTGATCGGCCTGCTGGCGCAATATGAGGCGCTCGGCCTGCCGCCGAGTTATATCGCTAACTATGTCCCCCGGGCGCTGGCCGTGACGCCGACCCAGATCAGCGCCGCCGCGCGCGCCACGCTGCCGCTCGACAGGATGACATTAGTGGTGGTCGGCGACCTCAAGACCGTGCTGCCGCAGCTCAGGGCGCAGCCCGAACTGGCCAGTGCGACCTTCACGACGCTGACGTTGCCCTGACGGGCACGATACGGGGACGCGCTGTTGCGGATCACCGCCCTTGAGGGCGACCTCGGCATCACGCTGGTCGATGTCGGCCGCCTCGGGCAGCGTTAGCAGGTGGTCGAAGCGCGCCTCGGGCGCAATGTAGAGCACGGCGCCGCTTGGCTGCACGCGTAGCAGATGACGCGCCCCGTCGTTGGGTCCGCCCTGGTGGCCGAACGTCCGCCTTGGGAGCGACCGTCGCCGACAACCTGGCAACCCCCGTGAAACAATGGCGCACTGCGCCTAATAGCCTGTATTGGCAGCCTTTACCCGCACTCTGACAGGCACCACAGGGACAGCGCAAATCGCTTCACCCCGACCAAGAATCCCAATAATTAGTCCAGCGCCGCGACAATTATCACCGCGGCCTTGCCTTAGATCGGCTGCACAGCGCATTCTCGCGGGGCCCTTACAAGATCAAAAAGGATAAGGATGACGGGGGAGTCGAGCAAACCGGCAGTGGACTCGGCTACCCGGCGGCGAAACACCTCCCGCCTTCGTAGAGCGTGTGAAGCGTCTGCTGTCGGGCGAGACAGCGATTCAGCGGCAGCGCGACCGCCGGCGTGGGTTGCGACATTTAGGACAATGCTGACTTTCATGGGCCATCGGCGCCACTTAAGATTAAGGTACTAGTACGATGCCGGGCGCCATCGCTGGTCCCTGCGACACTGGAATTGCGGTCGCTACTCCTCAGAGTAGCACGCCGCATCCCCGCGCGACGCTGGCCGCCACTATTCTCGGCTCGAGTGTCGCATTCATCGACGGTTCAGTCGTGAATGTGGCGCTGCCCGCGATTGCGGGCGATCTCGGTACCAGCTCCTCTGGACTCTCTTGGACTATCAACGCCTATCTCCTGCCGCTCGGTGCGCTAATGTTGTTGGGCGGAGGCGCCGGAGACCATTTCGGGCGACGACGCCTATTCTCGATTGGAATCACCGTTTTCACCCTGGCGTCGATCCTGTGCGCCGCGGCGCCTACCCTCGCGTGGCTGCTAGCGGCCCGCTGCGTGCAGGGGCTCGGCGCCGCGCTGCTCATGCCAAACAGCCTGGCTATCCTCGGCTCAGCATTCACCCGCGAGGCACGCGGCCGGGCGATTGGCATCTGGGCCGCAGCTGGAGCGGTCGCCGGCGCGCTCGGACCCCTCGTAGGCGGCTGGCTCGTCGACACCATCGGGTGGCGAATGATCTTCCTCATTAATATTCCCATCGCCGCCGCCGCGGCCTACCTGACTTGGGCGTACGTCGCCGAGAGCAAGGATCGACGCCGGTCACCATCGCTCGATTGGGCGGGTGCTGGATTCGCGACGGTGGCGCTGGGCCTTCTCACTTGGTCCCTGACGGCAGCAGCCACGCGGAGCGCCCCAGCGACTTGGCGCTGGCTGGCCGCGATCGCCGGATTTGCCCTGTTCGGCGTGTTCCTTTCGTTGGAGCGAAGGCGCGGTCAGCACGCGATCATGCCGCTAGCGATGTTCGGCACGCAGACTTTCATCGGCATTACGCTCCTAACGTTCTTTCTTTACGGCAGCCTTGGCGGGCTTCTCGTACTGCTGCCGTTCTTCTTGATCCGCGTAGCGCATTATTCGGCGATCGCTGCCGGCGCGGCACTTTTGCCGCTACCGATCTTGATCGGTCTCGGCTCTCCACTGATGGGTGGGGTAACAGCACGTATCGGCGGAAAGCTGCCCCTGGCGATCGGCGCGGCGCTGGTCGCTATGGGACTTGTGCTGTACGCACGCGTCGGCGTTGAAAGGGTCGATTATTGGAGCGACATCCTACCCGCCACCCTTCTGGCTGCTGTCGGGATGGGTATTTGCGTAGCGCCGCTGACTACGACTGTAATCGTCTCGGTAGACGTTGATCATGTTGGCGCCGCGTCAGGGTTCAACAGCGCGGTTGCTCGCATCGCCGGTTTGATTGCAACTGCGTTGTTGGGTTACGTGTTCTTGCTGCAGGGATCGGCTGAACTGTTCGTATCGGGGTTCCGGATGGCAGCGCTCATCGGTGCGGGATCGGCTGCGCTCGCTAGCGGCTGCGCACTTCTGCTTATAGGCAGCACGGCAGATGGCGCGTCCAACGGCCGGGGGCCGACCAATGTGGCCTAGCGTCAGCTTTGGGAGCGATCGTCGGCGGTAGCGAGGCAACCTGCGTCAAATGATCTGGCACGCCAAATCGCCTGTCCTGGCAGCCTTTACCCGTGGCCTTATGGGCACCGCAGGGACAGCACAAATCGCTTCACCCCGATCAGATTAGGCACTTGAAAGATCTCGGCTCTCTGGCGAACTCAAGCTAAGGCCGAAGAATCCACCGTAAATTTGTTCTTGGTTTCCGCTCGAACTTCCGAGTTTTACCCGGAGCCGACCTTCGCAAGTGGCCGCTTCGACGCAGCGCAACGATGCAATATTCCTTGGCAAATATCACGATACGGCTCACGGACGAGTAGCTGACGGTCGGCAATGTCTGCCAAAGATAGATGATTGCTAGGCTGGCTCTGTCGTCTGTCAGTTTCCAATGACCTTTTGTATCCATCCGGCGAAATGCGATACACGTGTGTAGTATTCGAATACGCCGTAGTGTCCCACTTTACCCTCAGGCCGGGCGTCCTGGCCCGAACTTACACCGATCACGTAGAGCACATCGCCTCGCCTGATGTAGGCGGGGCCTCCGCTATCCCCGCCGCCACTTATACCTTCAAGGTCGGTCACGTTGGGGTCGCCGGGCGCATCGAACCTAAATCGCAGCTGGAAGCCTTCTGCAGGGTATTGACCACGTGCAGCGGTGCCGGGAAACACGTCCAGAGTGCTTTCCACGCGGTTCGTAGCGGCCATGAGAATCCCATCAGGAGGAACCGGACCAGTGAGACCGGTCCCTTGTAAGCCTCGACCTACGAACGTAGCCACCAGGCCCAGCTCATCGGTGCCCGTATATGGACGCGCTGCCACGATATCGGTAACTGAATCGGCGAGCCGCACGAGCGCGATATCAACCGGCATATCGGCGTCGCGACGCCAGTCTGGGTAGATCACAATTCGCTCAATCTTGTGGATCTTCCCGAGAATCGTCACAGGATCTCCGGGCCCCACGTAGTTGGCCACATGAGCTGCGGTCAGCACCCAATAGCGGTCAATCAGAGTGCCCTCACCACAGGATCCATCGCTGCCATCACCATGGCACAGCATCACTGTCGAGGGAAATTCTTGCGCCAACTTTACAAAGAGCGCCTGCTCTCGATCGTCGCGCACGACAATCGCGGAACTCGACATAGGAATTAGGCCTAGAAATAGGAAAGGCAGTAACACCTGACGCCGAAATAGACTAGATCTCATGCTTAGCCTCTGAGCAGAGCGACTCATTCTCAGTACCATGTATGTCGATTGTTAACCAGCGATTTTGTCGCCGACGATATTGGTGAAAGAGCGACTGCTTTGTGGGAACCAACTTTAGGCGGTCAATGACCGGACTGGGCTGCGGATTCAACCGATCGATGCAACACATTGGCCAAATCTTTGGGCCGGCGTCTCATAGTTTAGTGTTTTGCGTGGCCGTTCGTTGAGCTGTCGCGCCACCGCGTTGAGCTTGGCCTGCGAGTGAACCGATAGATCCGTTCCCTTCGGGAAGTATTGCCAGAGCAAGCCATTGGTGTTCTCGTTCGATCCGCGTTGCCAGGGGTTCTGCGGATCACAGAAGTACACTTTGATGTCGGTGGCCAGAGTGAAGCGTTGGTGATCGGCCATTTCCTTGCCCCGATCCCAGGTCAGAGAGGCATAAAGCTCTCTGGGCAGCTGGTGAGCGTGTTTAACGAGGGCATTGATCACGGTCTCGGTGTCCTTGCCGTTCACCTTGGCCATCATCACGTAACGTGTTTGCCGCTCCACCAAGGTAGCGATCTGGCTGTTGCGGGTACCGAAGATCAGATCCCCTTCCCAATGACCCGGTACGGCTCGGTCCTCGACCGATGGCGGGCGCTCGCTGATCGGGATCGTGTGGCTGATCCGGCCGTGAGTATCCCGCTTCTGCGTGTAGTGGTGCGAGCGACGCATCACTCGGGTGCGCCTGAGGTGCTGCAAGAGCTCTTTCTTCAGGGCCCCACGGGCTTGGATAAACAACGTGCGATAGATGGTCTCGTGGGACACCTGGTAGCTCTCATCGTCCGGATACGTGCTCTTGAGCCAGCCGGCGATCTGCTCTGCAGACCAAAGCCTCTTAAGCTTCTGCGCCACGATACGGGCCAACGCACGGTTGCGGGCCAGTTTACAGCTCTTGGGGCGCTGCGCCCGGTCCCAGGCCACCTGATCCGCATGGCTCGCTCGGTAGCCTGGGCAGCCGCCGTTGCGCCTGAGCTCACGGCTAACGCTCGAGGGTGCACGGCCCAAGGAGGCAGCGATCGAACGCATCGAACGGCGTGCGACCACGCCGCGGGAGATCTCTTCGCGCTTAGCTAAGGTCAGCATCCGCCTTGAGCGCACTTTGGGCGGTGGGCGTATCCCACCGGTCTGAACCAATATCCCATGAATCGAAGAATGACTGCGCTCAAAAAGCCGCGCGATATTGTGTAGCGACTCGCCTCGCTCCCACCGATCCCACATCATGGCCTTCTGGGTCTCGCTGTAATAGATCCTCGTTCGCTGCTTCATCTTCAACATCCTCCCCTCTATAGTCAGAGAATAGATGTTGCGTCGACCGGTTGAGTCCACAGCCGAACCCGGACGGTCAGGCTCCCCAAGGCCGGGCATCCAACCACTGAACTTCCGGAGGTATTTGTCCTATCCGCCCCTGAGGTACCGCACTTGCCCCTGCGCGGCCATCCGGGAGCACCAGCCCCATTCAGGCGGGAGCCGCTGCAGCACTGACCTGGCGTGCAACTCGCGTCAACCTTCCGTCGCAGGATTCAGCAATCCTACCGGCGGCTCCCCTGCTTGACGCAAACCCCGACAGGCACCGCAGGGACAGCACAAATCGCTTTACCCCGACCAGTTGTTCCTTGTGCACTCCCGCGACAAGGTGACATTCTGGCTCCCTTCTTGATGTAGGAGAGAGCCCATGAACAAGAACGAACAGAACAGAGTGGTTGCCTGGCGTTTGAAGCTATTGCGGCAAGCCAGCGATCTTCCCCGAAGCGTCGCCCACACCTGCCATCACGCTGCGGACCCACAGGCTGCGAACACCCTGGGGGATTGGATAGGTATCCCCCGCCACGCTCATCAGCAGTTTCATTTCCGGCCCTCTTTCGAAGCCTGGACTGAATATAAATCAAATATTCGTCGATGCGAGGGTCGAGCATGGAGCCTTGTCCGCGCGGCCGGGGTGCGCCGCGACGACCTGGGCGGCGCGTCTAACGCGCGTCGCCGCCCACGTATTTATCGAACCAAGCAACTGTCCGCGCCGTGGAGTCTCGCGCGTTCGCGGGGTTTGAGAACGAGTGGCCCTCGCCCGGATAGATGACAAGCGAGGTCGGGACGCCCACCGCCTTCAACGCGTTCCAGAGCTCGATCGCCGAGGTTGCCGGCGATTCCAGGTCCAATTCTCCGTTGTAGATGAAGGTGGGCGTTTTCACCCGCGTAATGAAGCGGATGGGTGAGATCCGATCGAAGACGTCCACATGTTCGTAGGGGAGCATCCCGTGGAAGTAAGGGTCCTGCCACCTGCTGACGCCTGCCGTGCTCTGGTTGTACCAGTGGGAAAGGGCGGTCGAGGCCACCGCCGCCTTGAAGCGGTTGGTCTGAGTTATCGCCCACGAAACCATCATGCCGCCATAGGAGTGGCCGAAGATGGCGAGCCGCTGGTCGTCGACGGGCGCAATCTTCTCAACCGCGTCGACGCCCGCCAGGATGTCCCGCAGATCGCCACCGCCGAAATCCATGATATTGCCCCGGGTGAAGACCTCGCCCTGCCCAAAGCTGCCGCGCGGGTTCGGCATGAAGATGAAGTAGTCGTGGTCGAGAAGAGCGTACTCGTCGTCGTCGTAGCCCCAGTGGAAGCGCGCTTCCTGGAAGTTGGCCGGCCCACCGTGAACATACACCGCCAAGGGATAGGTCTTGCTCGGCTGCAGGTTCTTCGGCGCGAGCAGCCAACCCTGGATGGTCAGGCCTTCATTCGTGTAGCGGATGCTGCGCGCGTCGGTGTTGGCGACAAGACTGTCATTTTCGTGAGTGATCGGACGCACGTCCCTCAGCCGGCCGGCCACGATCCGCGGCGCGATGGTGAAGCTCTGCTGGGTGGTCGCCAATCTGCCAGCGTCGGCTGACAGCGAAACCCGTCCATCCCCCGCCCGAATAGTGTTCGGGTCTGACCACAGCGACTTCAGGCTTCCGTCCTTCCCCATCACGAACAGGGTGAAGCGGTCGAAGACCACGGCCGTGGCGTAGAGCTTGCCTGCGCGCCGTTGCAGGGAATTGAAGCTACTCTTGAAGGCGGGGGTGAGATTGCGCGGCTCGCCGCCCGCGAGGGGCACGGTCCAGATGTCGCCTCCGATCAGGGACTCATCGCTCATCAGCCCGCCGATGAACATCACACTCTTTCCATCCGGGGAAACCAGCGGATAGCCCATCTGCAGTGTGGGCGCGGCAAGGGTGCGTGCGGTGCCATTGATAAGATCCACCGCCTCGAGCTTGGCCACGTACCACTCGTTGTCGGGATCGCCGATGGCGTCGGTGACAACGAAGCCCGTGCCATCAGGCGTCCAGTCATATTCGTAGACGTAGCGGTCGGCCGGCGAGACCAGGCGGAAGCTCTGGGCCACAGCGTCCAGTACCGCGATCCGCCGCTTATCCGTGGGCTGGGCGTCCTGGTCGCCGTCAGCCACCGGCGCAGCTGGGCTGGTGGGGCCGGCCAGCTTGCGCGGGTGCTCGGTGGCTAGTGCTGCGAGTGTCTTGCCGTCGGGTGAATAGCTCGGCTTGGCCAGCAGGCCGTCGAAACGGGCGGTCTGATGCAGACTCTGTCCCTGAGCGATCCACAACCAGCTTGTCCGAGCTTTCGCATCCCAGCCGACGAAGACCAAGGACTTGCTGTCCGGCGACCACACGGGATCGGCGTAGCTGCAGGTGTTGCACGGGTGGAAAATCGCCATCACCTTGCCATCGACAGCGTTGCGCACCACCACCCCATCAGGCGCCTCGCTGCGCCCGTCCGACTCGATGGCCACCACCTGCGCCCCGTCGGGCGAAAGCACAAGCCCGACATAACTATGGACGCTTGTGTCTGGCGTTGACGCCGTCACCGCCGCACCGGCCATCGTCGCGGTGGCGATGCTGAAGGCTGCCAGCAGACCTGCCGTAGCGCTGCGGACCCGCAAGCGGCGGGCGCCCTCGGGAATTGGGCAGGTATCTCGTGCCACGCTAAACCTCAGTTTCATTTGTATTCCCCTATCACTTGTTTCTTAAAGCGCCTACAGCGGACAGCGCGGCATGTGCTCTCGGGAATTGCGCAAGCAGGTTCGTCACCGGTGATCGCCACAGCGCGGTGTGGTCATGGTCTGGAAAGGCTGCGCGGCGGTCCATCGAAGTGGATGCTAGCGCATTTGGTCGCTGTTGCTCCTGCCGCCTCGGAGATCGGGCCAAAGTTAAAGTGCTGCCGGACATCGAAAGAACAAGATGAGTCCGAGTCCACTTATGCGGGGGCACCTTGAGCAACCTGCAACCGGTCATTGGTGGCCTCCCCCGGCCCCTCACCTGCACCTTGACAGGCACTACAGGGACAGCACAAATCGCTTCACCCCGACCAAAGAGAACATCTGCAGTAATCCTGTTCAATTTGGTCATCGACCGCCTTGCGCGGCAAGCCGCCCGTATTGCTTCAGGATTTCGCGCAACTCATTGTGAGGTAAACCAAATAGGCGATAGCCATCGGCACCAGTCATCGATTGCGCGGCGATCATGGCATTTACGATCGCTTCTTCAGTCGCTTCGACGGTACCTTGGAACAGCGGGTCAATGGCCTTATTGGCTACTGGGTTGATCGCCGACGGCGCCGTCTGATCCGGATCGTTGGCCGCGGCGGAGGAAGTCGAGAAGGCAACGAGGAGATCTCCTGAACCATTGCCAGAGTAAGAGCCGAGTCGCGCGAGCCCCATCGCCGCCCGCTTCGCGACTCGATTGAGTTGCGTAGGGAGCAACGGCGCATCCGTGCCGACAACGATAATAATTGACCCCACATCAGGCGGTGCAGCTCCTGTGGTGACGTCCGCAGCGCATTTCGGCCGTTTGTCGTTTGGGGCAACGGCCGGGTCGTAACATGGCAACCAGCGGTTGGACAGCTCTTGGCCCACTGGAACGCCCGCGATCCGCAAGACCCTCCGATCTCCGGTGTTGCACTGGACGAGTACTCCGACGGTGTAGGCGTGATCGCCGAGCACGATCTTGCGCGAAGCCGTTCCGATGCCACCCTTGAAGGCGAAGCAGCCCATGCCGGTGCCACCGCCAACGTTGCCCTCGGCGACGGGCCCGGATTTTGCCGCCTCGATTGCCGCGATCACCGTCTCTGGCCGGACGTGGAAACCACCATCATCGTTCATTCGGCCATCGTAGGTCTCAGCGACAATGGGCCATGTCGCGATGCCAAAGCGTTGTTGCGCCCATTGTTGGATGCCGGCATAGGCCTGTCCAATTGCATTCGTGTTAGTGATCCCGATCGGGCCTTGAATAACACCGAAATCCTCAAGGTACGACAGGCCGGTCATCTCGCCGGTGCCATTCAGATCGAAGAAGCCGCCATATACGCTGTGAGAATTGGCGCGACCACGTGGGAAAATAATTGTGACTCCCGTCCGGACCGGCCCGATGCCCTCCTGGCGAAGCCCCTCCCCGCTGATGAGCGACACCTGTCCGACCTCAACGCCGGGTACGTCGGTAATCGCGTTAAGCAGGCCGGGCGTGCCCTCAAATGGCACGCCAATGTCGCGCGCACGCTCGAGCGAGGCGGGACGCCCCACGCTGGCGAGCAGCGTGCTGAAAACGAGGCCGCACAAGAGGCTGGATAACAGCCCAAACGTACGATCAGCCGACGAGAATCCGCCGGGTCGCGCTACAGGCGCGGTGTCACCGCCAGTGGCACTCGCTGCCCTACCGGAAACGGGTTCAGCGCTCAAACCGTTGAATTGAACAATCATTTCTCACTCCAGTAGGGAGGATTTGTAGTTGAGCACTGGCGCATACTGCAGGGGACATCTAGTGTCGTGTCCCGCTGATAACTTTACCGAGTCGTTCGAGTTTCGCGAGGATGGAGTCGGCGGTAGCGGTCCACATAAAAGGCCTCGGGTGTTGGTTGTAGTGTTCGACGAACTCATTGATCTTGCGTTTCAGGTCGGTCACGGAGTCGAAGGAGCCGCGGCGGATAGCTCGCTGCGTGATCAGTCCGAACCAGCGTTCGACCTGATTGAGCCAGGACGCGTAGGTCGGCGTGTGATGCACATGGAAGCGCGGTCGTCTAGCCAGCCAGGCTTTGACTCGGGCGTGTCTGTGCGTGCCGTAGTTATCCACGATCAGATGCACATCCAGATGCTCAGGGACATTGGCCTCGATGTGACGCAGGAAACTCAGGAATTCCTGATGTCGATGTCGCGCTTTGCACTGCGTAATTACCTGACCGTTGGCCACGTCCAAAGCGGCGAACAAGCGTCGTCGTTCCATGACGCACGTAGTCGTGCGTGATGCCTTCCACGTAGCCCAGACCCATTGGCAACATCGGTTGCGTGCGCTCCAGAGCTTGAACCTGACTTTTCTCATCGACACACAACATCAGCGCATTGTCTGGCGGATTCAGATACAGCCCGACCACATCGCGCAGTTTCTCTATGAAAAACGGATCAGTCGAGAGCTTGAAGGATTTGGATCGATCACGCAATTTAGAGAATGAGTGTGGTTACGTTCGTTGATTTGCTGCCCTTATTTGTACTCTTACCGGTACCGCAGGGACAGCACAAATCGCTTCACCCCGACCAAGACTTTTGAATTAATCCCAGAGCGGCAGCCATTATCACCGCGGCGTGCCTATAACCATGAGCCCTACATCGGCACATAGATCATCAAGGAACTAATTGTGATAATCCGACTCGGCATCCGTCCGAAGCCCTGTCGGGGCGAGATCCATTTCCGTTTAATGGTGGGCACTTGCCAATTGCCTCCAAAGGGACTATAGGCTGCCGTTAAGCGGCCGTCAGCGCCGCGGCATCAAAACCAATAACAAGGAGATCACCGTGACTCGAAGAAGCATTTTGATTGGTGTTCTGGTACTGAGCAGTGCAGTGCTGGTACAGGCAGCTCCGGCTACTGGCGACACGGAAAAGGCAGTTCAAAGCTTGGAGCAACAGTGGACGGAGGTTCAAAATTCCAACAACTCCGCATCGGAGGCAGTTTTTGTTGCTGATACGGGCGTCTTCGTCGGATTGGACGGAAGAATGCTCAATAAGGAACAGTTCCTTGCGGATGAAAAGGCCACGAAGTATACGCACGTGGCGATCGAAGACGTTGTTGTGCATGCGTACCCGGGAACAGCCGTGGCCACGTACACGATGACGGTCAAGGGCACGAGCTCAGCCGGTAAGCCAATGGACACGCGTTCCCGAGTAACGGACACGTGGGTGAAAATGCCTGACGGTAAATGGCAGTGCGTCGCGTCCGTCGGTACCCCGTTGAAGGCGTAAGCGACCACAAAGTCGGCGCGCGGCGAGATCCTGCTTCCGTCGCGCCGACCTTCTGCTGTATACCATTATGGTCGCGCGAGAAATCCCGCCCTCGCCCAACTTTTGAGCTTTCTAGTGACCCAGGACGCTGACCATTTAGTTCCGGCCAAGCAACTGCTTTTGATGGCTTAATGCGGATCCTGATATTCTCCACAGGGGCGCCACAAATCGCTTCACCCCGACCAAGATATTCAATGTGCCATTGCGCACAACGCTGAGGGCCTCCGTGGAAACGATAGGCGAAGATCTGCGCCAGATGATACGGACACCGCTTGCCCGCTCGCATGTAGAGGCGTTGCGGGCGGCGGGCAAAGTCGCGACGTATCCGAAGGGCACGATCATGGTCCAGCAGGGCGAAAAGGCGATCCGCTTCGTGTATGTCGAGGAAGGCGAGATCGAAGCCGTCAATCCCTTCACTGGCGAGCGCCATTATTCATCGACCATTGGGCCGACTCAGTTTATGGGGGAAATCAGCCTGCTGTACGGCGGTACTGCCTCCTTGCCGATGCGCACGGTCGTCGACACACGCGTAATCGAAGTACCGCGCGAGGCCTTCCTCACGCTCCTGTCGCAGATTCCCGAGATGTCGGACATCATCATCACCGTGTTTGCGGCCCGACGCCGTAGGCAACTCGATGATCGCCGCAGCGGCCTCTACCTCATAGGCGAGGAGGTCGATCGCAACGTGCGTCGCATCGCTGAGTTCGCGAACCGCAATCGGTTACCTTACATATCAGTGCCCTTGCACAGCCCGGAAGCCGAGGCATGGGCCAAGAGTTGCGCAATTGATGCTAGAACCCCTGCGGTCATCTTCGGTAGCAAAGTACCGATCACGGATGCGACGCCTGATAAGATAGCGCGACTCCTCGGGCTCAATATCGACTTCAGCGGCGACGAGCGTTTCGACGTACTCATCGTCGGTGGGGGACCGGCCGGCGTGGCGGCGGCCGTCTACGCCGGCGCCGAGGGTCTGTGCGCACTGGTCGTCGAGGACATCGCGTTAGGGGGCCAGGCAGGGACGTCGAGCCGAATCGAGAACTACATGGGCTTTCCAACCGGCATTTCCGGCGCGGACCTGCTGTGGCGTGGCGTAGTGCAGGCCATGAAGTTCGGTGCCCGATTTGCGATACCCTGCCGAGTCACGGCGCTGGAGGCGCAAGACGACGGCGCCTTCTGCGCCAGCTTTGATAACGGCCAGCGGGTCCGTGCGGGTGCAATCGTGGTCGCGAGCGGAGTGCAGTATCGGCGGCTTCCGCTGCAGCGACTCACCGATTTCGAGGGCGCCGGCGTGTACTATGCGGCCACCGAAATGGAGGCCCGATATTGCAAGGACACCGAGGCCGTAATCATTGGGGGTGGCAATTCTGCCGGTCAAGCTGCGATGTTCCTGTCCCGCTATACACGATGCGTCCGCGTGCTGGTACGGGGTTCCTCGCTCGCCGCTTCGATGTCGAGCTATCTCACGAGCCGCCTCGAGGCTGATCCGCGTATCACGGTCGAGTACAAATCTGAGGTCACGGCGCTTGCAGGTGGCGATCACCTGGAAAGCGTCACCATCCACGACGCCGAGACCGGCCAGTCGCGGAATGTTGCTACGCGGGCGCTTTTTATCATGGCGGGCGCCCTGCCAAACACCGAATGGCTATCGGGTTTGGTAAAGCTCGACGACAAGGGATTCGTCGTCACCGGCCTCGGCCTGCCGGCCTCTCCGTTTACAACCTCCTATCCCGGTATTTTTGCCGTCGGCGACGTACGCGCGGGGTCGGTAAAGCGAGTAGCATCGGCGGTGGGCGAAGGCTCGGTCGTGATTTCCGAGGTCTGGGAACACGCAAAACTGGAGCAGCGTGATGAAAAAGCAATCCCCGCATCGCCGCGGCATTAACCCGGAATCGAAGCCGAGCGGAACTGGCTGCGTGGAATGTCTGGCGACGGGCGGGTGGTGGTTCCACCTGCGGCGTTGCGCGGAGTGCGGTCACATCGGCTGTTGCGACAGCTCACCCGCGCAGCACGCCTCTCACCATGCCAAGTTGACGGGACACCCAGTTATTGCCAGCTTCGAGCCGGATGAGGATTGGTTTTACGACTTCGAAACCGATTCCGAAATCGCCGGTGCGGAATTGCCACCACCCCACTCACATCCCATCGATCAGACGGTCCCGGGCCCCGCAGGCCGCGTGCCGCGGAATTGGGAATCCCTGCTGCACGAATAACGCGGGCATGTTGGCAGGAGGGCTTGCTGCTTATAGCACTCAACTCCAGATTCAGGGGCCCGGCACTGATTCATAGACCACCTTACCGTCGAACAAGGTCATCTCGCACTTCGCCTCCTTGAGCTCCGCAGCAGGTACGGAATAGAAATTCCGGTCCCAGACAGCGATATCCGCTTCCTTGCCGGGTTCCAGCGAACCGATCTTGTCCTCCAGGAACAGTTGGCGCGCCGCTGCCGCTGTGTAAGCGCGTAGCGCCGCATGCACGTCGACGCCTTCGGTCGTACCGAACGGATGCGATCCGTAGGTTCCGTTCAGTGTTTCCCGCTCAACCGCCGACCATAGACCGTAGCGTGCCGGGACGGGCGTGACGTCGAAGTCAGAGCCACCGGTCCACTGCACCCCGCGGGACAGCATTGTCTTGAGCGGCTCGAGGCGCTCCATCAGATTGGGGGCCAAATTGGCTGCATAGTTATCGCCGATCCACCATATGAAAGGCGGCTGCATCTCCGGGATACCGGCATCGTAGCGACTCTGCAGCATAGCCATGACTTCGATCGCATGGTCGGTTGGGAGATTGGCATGAATGACCGAGTGCCGCAGCCCGCGCGTCGGTGTCTCGCGCAACACTTCGGCGTAGGTATCGACCACCCAATCGATCGCCCGCTCACCCACGGCGTGCGTGCCGACGTTGACACCTGCACGATGCAGGAGGCGTACCATCTGCCGGTAGACCTCCGGATCCTCCGCCGGGTAGCCGTAGTTCCCGTGGTCGACCTCGGTCCGGTTCTTCCTCCATTCCGTGTACATCCAGGCGGTGCGAGCAGCGCCACTGCCATCCATATAGATCTTGGCGCCACACGAAAGAAGGCGCCCATCACCCAGCGACTGCGGTGGCCGGGGCAACGCCTGAATGATCTTGAGTGCCTGCTGTGCGGAGGCGACGCTCGCCCCAGCGTGCCACAGCACGCACACGTGCACGGTCAGCTCTCCTGCATCCAGGAGCCCACGATACGCATCCCACATCGGTTGCGTGTCGTCGGCGTCCTTAAATGCGGTCATGCCCTCACGGTGCAGAGTCTCGATCATCCTGCGGATTCCTTCGCGCCACTGCTCAGGTGTCGGCGCCGGAATCAGCTTAGTGACGAGTGCCTGAGCGCCTTCCTTCAGCACTCCGGTAGGCGCCCCGATGCGATCGCGGTCGATCGTCCCGGCGGGCGGATTCGCCGTGTCCGCGCTGACTTTCGCCAACCGCAGCGCATAGCTGTTGGCGACGCCGTAGTGTCCGGTAGTGTGAACCAGCCACACGGGATTGCCGGGCGCAGCGGCATCGAGATCGGCGGCCAGGACGTAGCGGTGCTCGGCGAGCTTGCCTTCATCCCAGCCGTGCCCCTGGATCCACTCTCCGGGCTCGAGCTGCGCGGCTTTCACTTTCACGCGCTGGACGATCTCGGCCACACTGGTCGCATCGCCGAGGTCGATCGCCGTGACTTCCTCGATTCCTCCGTCAGCGATGTGCGCATGCGTGTCGATCAACCCGGGCGTCGCTGTCCTACCGTGTAAATCGACGACCGTAGTATGAGGATCTGCCAAAGCCAGAACCTCGGTATCCGTACCGACCGTGAGTACCTTGCCATCCCGGATCGCGATCGCCTGGGCCACCGCATCGCGCGGATTGACGGTCAGGATCGTGCCGTGCGCTAAAATCAGATCGGGCGCGCGCGATGACGGCGCCGAGACTGCACCCATTCCAGATATTGCCAAGAGGGGTACGACAGCCGCTAGAGAATCGCGGGCCCAATGTGTCCTTAGGCTCATATCTTCCCCCTTGTCCCGGCCGGGCGTCGCCCCTGGCTGAGGCGGACCTTAACGGGGATTACAGGGACAGCGCAAATCGCTTCACCCCCCCAGCCAGTGGCTCGAAGGCTCGTCCCCCGCGCCGCCGAGAAATGTGCTGCCGTCGGCGGTGAGATGACTGCCGACGAAGATCGCGTAGCTCGCCCTTGACGGCGCGGGCAGGAAAGCAATGGCCGCGAGCGCTAGGCTCGCCAAGATGGGCTTGTCCATTGTGACCTCTACTCGACTCTACTGAATTTCCGAAGATACCGCGCAGCGTCAGGGGCTATTTCTTGCTGCGATGACTGGGCACATGCTGCAGCCACAGCTCGGCGTCCGGCACCGATGAAAACACGCCAGCGCGCAGGAAGCGGTTGACCGCCACATCCTCCGCAAACTTCATTAAATCGCCCTCGGCATTCACGTCAACGTAAGCAATCATCTCAATTTGTCCCAGCGCTCGTACGGTTCCCTCCGACACAATGCGATAAACGTCGACAATACCGAGGCGCGGCCCTTCGAGTCGTTCTTCGATCATCACCCGAAAGCACTTACGCGTCTTGCACTCTCGCTGGATTTCCTTGAGATAGCTCCTTACATTCTCGGCACTGTTTTCGCCGGTTATAACAGCATGCAGATACGTCGGCTTCTGCGTAATCGTTACTGTGAACCCCATGACATGCTCCGATTATCGACCTCAAACCGCCCTTGACGAATAGTCTGGCGGATAATTTGCGAAGGCCCGTTTTCGCCGGATTCGGCAATCGTGGTACCAGTACCGCCCAGTGCCACAAATACCGCCAATTCCGAGCTTCCGCAATAGCGGCAGCAATTCGGCCTCTGGGCGCTTCAGAATCCGGGGAACCTTGCTGGGTTCTCAACCAGGGTCCTTCGGCGCATTGTATCGGACGCCCGTGCTGAATTCCCTGAAGCTCGCACTTGCTCTGTAGTGCTAGCAATGCGCAAAATCATGTCTATCATCCGCTGGTCGACGGTTCGATTCCATCACGCTCCGGGACCACAATCAAAAAAAGAGGTCGACCTGTGAACATCACCAGAGAGCTGCGCGG
Organism: uncultured Gammaproteobacteria bacterium; assembly: GCA_963707115.1. Classification (GTDB taxonomy): domain Bacteria; phylum Pseudomonadota; class Gammaproteobacteria; order Steroidobacterales; family Steroidobacteraceae; genus FEN-1191. The sequence continues at coordinate 500,072 of CAVPOP010000005.1, read as the reverse complement.
TGCGCTGATCTTCTCGATCTGTCTTTTCTTCACGGACCCGGGGCGCGCGCAACCGCCGCTCATCCCGGAGAGCGCCTATGGCCAGCTGCAGTGGCGCTTGCTTGGTCCATTTCGGGGGGGCTGGGCGACTATGGCCGTAGGTGTTCCGACTCAGCCGGACACTTTCTACTTCGGCGCAGCCGGCGGAGGCGTATGGAAGACCGTGAACGCCGGTCGCACCTGGGTATCGGTTGGGGATGCGTTGCCAGCCTCGGTGGGCGCCCTTTCCGTGGCGCCCTCCAATCCCGATACGATCTACGTGGGAACCGGGCAGCCGGAACCGCGCTACGACACGATCGCAGGCCGCGGCATGTACAAGTCGACGGATGGCGGGCGCAGCTGGAGTGCCGTAGGCCTCGAGGGGACGCAGCACATCGGCGACATCTGGATCGATCCGCGGGATGCTAACGTCGTAGTAGTCGCGGCGCTTGGGCACCTATTCGGTCCCAACCCCGAGCGCGGGATCTTCCGCTCTCGCGATGGCGGGCGTACCTGGACTCACACGCTGGCGATCGACGAGATGACCGGAGCGGTGAGCCTCGCTGGCGATCCGGCCAGTCCCGATCTGTTGTATGCCGCCGTGTGGCAGGCACGTGTCTGGCCGTGGCTGTCGTATTTCCTGCCGGTCAGAGGACCCGGAAGCGGGATTTACCGCTCGACTGACGGCGGCGCGAGCTGGCAACGCCTGGGCGGTGAGGGCTGGCCGGCCGCTCCGCTCGGGCGCATCGGCCTCGCGGTAACGCGCACCAGCGCAGGCGTGCGCATCTATGCGACCGTCGATAGCGCGAAAGACGGCGGCGTTTGGCGCTCAGACGACGGCGGAGGGCATTGGTCGCATGTGCACGGGCGTGTGGCCGAGAAGGACGATGTGGTCGGCTTCGGCGGCTGGTACGGCGGACGCATCACTGTCGATCCCCGCAATCCCGACGTTGTCTATGGGATTGGGCGGTCGCTCCGCCGCTCGACCGACGCGGGCGTCACCTGGACGCCGATCAAGGGCGCTCCCGGCGGCGACGACTACCATTTCGTGTGGATCAATCCCACGCACCCGGAGCGCTGGATTACGGCCTGCGACCAGGGTGCCGTGATCAGCCTGGACGACGGACGCACCTGGAGCGACTGGTACAACCAGCCGACCGGGCAGTTCTACCATCTAGCGACCGACGCGCGCTTCCCATATTGGATCTACAGCGGGCAGCAGGACAGCGGCACGGTCGGCGCCGCCAGCCGCAGCGATTACGGCTCGCTCACGTTCCGGGACTGGCATCCGGTCGGTGGCGACGAACGGGACTTTATGCTGCCCGATCCCGATGCGCCGGACATCGTTTACGGCAGCGGACTGGGCGGCCACGTGTCGCGCTGGGACGCCCGCAGTGGCCAGGTGGCGAACATCTCGCCCTGGCCTGCAGGCGCCTATAACGCTCGGCCCACGACCTTCAGGTATCACTACAACTGGATTACGCCGCTCGTGTTCACCCCCACCCGCCCGCACGCGCTGCTCTTCGGCGCACAGGTGCTGTTCCGCTCGGTGGACCACGGAACGCACTGGAATGTTATTAGTCCCGATCTGACCGGTAAGCGCGCCGATGCCACGGGTTGCCAAGACGACGTGAGCATTGAGGCGGCGAGAGGCTGCGGGTTTGGCGCCATTGTGAGCATCGCGCCGTCGCCGAGGTCCGCCGAGGTCATCTGGGTCGGAACGGACAGCGGTCTGCTGCAGCTGACGCGCGATGGTGGCAAGCATTGGAGCGAGGTGACGCCCCGGAAGGTCGTGCCCTGGAGCAAGGTGAGCTACATCGAGGCGTCACCCTTCGATCCGGCAGCGGCCTACGTCGCGATCGACAACCAGCGCCAGGACGACTTGCGCCCTCACGTGTTTCGCACGCGCGACTTCGGCGCGACCTGGACTGCGATCGAATCCGGGCTGCCGCCTGCGCAGTTCGTGTCGGTCGTGCGCACCGATCCGAAACGCAGGGGGCTGCTGTACGCGGGCACGGCGGAGGGAGTTTCCGTCTCGTTCGATGACGGCGAGCACTGGCAGGGACTGCAGCTCAACCTGCCTCACGCCTGGGTGCGCGATCTGCTGGTGCACGACAACGATCTAATCGCTGCCACCCAGGGGCGCGCCATCTGGGTCCTCGATGACGTGAGCGCGCTGCGGCAGCTCGCACCCTCGACCAGCCGTGAGCGCGTGCACCTGTTCACCCCTGCTCACGCGTGGCGTGTTCAGCCCAACAACAATAGGGACACGCCGCTGCCGCCGGAGATGCCGATGGGAACCAATCCTCCGGCTGGAGTTCCCATCGACTACTGGCTGGGGCCCGACGTGCGCGGGCCCGTGACGCTCGAGATCCACGACTCCGGCGGCGGGCTGGTGCGGCGCTTCAGCTCCGACGACAAAGCCGAGCGGATCAAGGCGAGCAATGATTACTTCGCAAGTGAGTGGCTGCGGCCCGCACCGCAGCTCTCTGCTGCTCCAGGTGCGCACCGGTTCATGTGGAATCTGCGCTATCCCCGGCCGCGGGCGATCGAATACGAGTACAGCATCGCCGAGGTATTCGGCGAGGATACACCGACCAGCGTCGAGGGCTCGTTCGTGCTGCCGGGCAACTACACCATCACACTGTCCACGGGCGGCGAGACGCGGCAGGTGCCGCTCACGCTCAGCATGGATCCGCGCGTGCCTACCAACATTGCGGCTCTTGGCCAGCTGTTGACCTTCAGCCGCCAGCTGGACCAGTCGATCGAGCGCATTAGTGCTGCGAACGAGGCTCGCCGCAGTCTCGAGGAGCAGCTCGAGAGCCTCACGAACCGCCTCACAGGCGATGCGGCGCACGCCGCGCTGTTACAGGAAGCGTTCTCGGTGCGGGAGTTGCTCGGCCGCTTTAACTCTGATACCGATCTCGCCCCGATCAGCGAGCGGCTGGTCGCCGTCAAGGCAGACGTGGAGTTCGCCGATCTGACGCCGACTCCTGCGCAGCGGCAGGTGGTTGCCTATTACACCGCAGAGTTCAGCCGTGCGCTGCAGGCATGGCGGACCTCGACGCGGCCGGCGCTCGGCTCCCTCAATGAGCACCTGCGTGCGGCGGGCATGGCGCCGCTCTCGGCGCCCGAGCCGGCAGAAGCGGCTAGCGAGGAGCAATGAACTGACGTTCTATACCGGAGACATGGCTGACACTTCAAGCACCGAAGGGATTCGGGGCGCATCCGGCGCGCCCGGACCCGTGATCGACGGAGCCTAAGGTGTAGTGCATGAAGCTGCAGAAGCCGGCGTCTGCCATCAGTTCGCACGATCGGCGGCTCCCGTTGCAGGTAACTCGAACTCACCCTGGGTCCGGAAGTGTGTGGTGTTGAAGCCCGGGGCATTGAGTTTGCCCTTCATCTCATACGTGATTGGGCCGGTGCTGTCGCTCCGGATCATGTCGAATGCGTGGCCCACAATCCTAAATGCAGAGATGCTGACGGGCACACTAATGACAGCTTCACCAAAGCGCGGCACACTCCCGCCGGCATCACTGACACCGGTAGCGAAGGTTTTCCCACCCGCGTTCATCTCGAGTGCCACGCCGTTGTAGTCAACCGGTGCGTCGTTTGGATTCTGCACCCGAAGCTTAACGAGCATGCGGAATTCCAAGCCCTGACTCTCCAGCGGTTCAATGCCGGCAAGCGTCACGTTTAGTGGATCGCGGCCGTGCAGCGTCGCGCAGCCCTGCGGCGCCAATGACACAATGGCCATTGTCATGGCTGCGACGAGACTTGGGACAAACTGCCAATCGGGCTTCACAATCCGCGCTGCTGAATGGATGTATCGGCGCATGTCAGGCAGCAATACATACCATACCGGGAGCCCCAGGGGTTGTCCTAAAGGAGATGTTGGTCAATGTAAATCCAGCGCCGGCCACGACAGGTCGACCAAGACACCACAGCGCGCCGGTGCCACGTGGGTTCCAGCACGCCCCGCGCGGCGTCACCGTCGGGCACTACGATCCCAAGCGCGCCGGTGCCACGTTGGGCCAAACTGTTCGACGATCTCATCAACGAATAGTAAGATCGCCGCCTTTCTGCAGCGCAGGCGAGCCATGTCCGCCATCCTCTCAATCCACGATCTGTGCAAGACCTACCCCGGCGGCCGCGAGGCACTCAAGAACGTCTCGCTCGAGATCCGGCGCGGAGAGATCTTCGCGCTGCTCGGCCCCAATGGCGCTGGCAAGACCACACTGATTGGTATCGTCTGCGGGCTGGTCAATCCAACCTCGGGGCGCGTCATCGCCGACGGGCACGATGTGGTGCGCGACTTCCGCGCCGCGCGCCGCTCCATTGGCCTCGTACCGCAGGAACTCACCACCGACGCCTTCGAGACAGTCTGGGCCACGCTCAGCTTCAGCCGCGGACTGTTCGGCCGCGCTCCCGATGCGGCGCACCTCGAACGCGTGCTGCGGAGCCTGTCGCTGTGGGACCGGAAGGAGGCCAAGATCGCCACGCTCTCGGGCGGCATGAAGCGCCGGGTGCTGATCGCCAAGGCCCTGTCCCACGAGCCGAGCATCCTGTTCCTGGACGAACCCTCGGCGGGGGTCGACGTCGAGCTGCGGCGCGACATGTGGAATGTCGTCCGAGGGCTGCGCGATGCGGGGGTAACCATCATCCTCACGACGCATTACATCGAGGAGGCCGAGCAGATGGCCGACCGGATCGGCATCATTAACCACGGGCGGCTCGTCTTGGCCGAGGAGAAGACGCGCCTGATGCGCCAGCTCGGCAGTCGCCAACTGACGCTGCGCCTGGCCGAAGCGGTCAGCGAGGTTCCCGCACCCCTGGCCCACTACGGGCTGACGCTGAGCGAAGGCGGCACGGCGCTCGTCTATCACTACGAGAAGGATGGCGGACAGGAGCGCATTGCCGAGCTGCTGCGCGCGGTCAACGATACCGGCCTGCCGTTCCGTGATCTCGAGACCAGCGAGAGCTCGCTCGAGGAAATCTTCGTCTCGCTCGTGAGCGCACGCCAATGAACTGGCACGCGGTCCGGGCCATCTACCGCTTCGAGATGGCGCGCACCTTCCGCACGCTTGTGCAGAGCATCGGCGCCCCGGTCATCACGACATCGCTCTATTTCGTGGTGTTCGGCGCGGCGATCGGCTCTCGCATCAGCCAGATCGGTGGCGTACCCTACGGCGAGTTCATCGTGCCTGGTCTGATCATGCTCTCGGTCCTGACCGAGAGCATAAGCAATGGTTCATTCGGCATTTACGTGCCGAAGTGGGCGGGCACCATCTACGAGCTGCTGTCGGCGCCGGTTTCGACGCCCGAGATCCTGCTCGGCTACGTCGGAGCGGCGGCGACCAAGTCGGTGCTAATTGGCCTTATCATCCTCGGAACCTCGACCTTCTTCGTGCCGCTCAGCGTGCTGCATCCGCTGTGGATGCTCGCCTTCCTGCTGCTGACCTCATTCACCTTCAGCCTGTTCGGCTTCATGCTCGGCGTCTGGGCTGACAGCTGGGAGAAGCTGCAGATCGCCCCGCTCCTGGTGGTCACGCCGCTGACCTTCCTCGGCGGCAGCTTCTACTCGATCGACATGCTGCCGCCCGCCTGGCGCACGGTCACGATGTTCAACCCCGTGGTCTATCTGATCAGCGGCTTTCGCTGGAGCTTCTTCGGGATCTCGGATGTCAGCCTCGCCACGAGCCTCACCTTCATGGCGACGTTCCTCGCCGCCTGCCTGGCGATCACCTCATGGATGATCCGCCGCGGCTGGCGCCTACGGCATTGACCCGCGGCCACTCCGCGGTTAGTAATTGCCGCCTTTCCTGACTCACTGACTTTGCTTGCGACGCTACCAGTGGAAGGCGACGGCAATGGCGGGCCCGCTCAGGTTGAGACTTTGAATCTTGCTGCTACCCTTCATCGTGTAATCGAGGTAGCGCCACGCTGTGGTGACATCGCCCCACTTGAATGCGTAGGCCACCCCAACCACCGCCTGGGCTGTCTGATCGGAGCTGCCCATGCCGAAATCGACGTAATAAGGAATGAACCACTTCCTGTCAGCACCGAGGGCGAACCGACCCTTCAGTCCAACAATACCGTCCCAGTTCGCCAAGCTAACGCCCTGGTCTCCTGCGCGGTCGGGAAGCGGGATCGAACCGATGTTCCCGCTGAGTTGCCAGCGCAGCGTCTCCTTCATGTCGAGTAGGCGCGCTCCTGCGAACACGTCCGCCAGCCTTCTCGGCTCGTCCGAGATGCCGTAGCTCCCCGCCACAGTCCACACCGTAGCTTTGATTTCCATAGTTGCGTCTGCGCTCGCACCTACCGGCAATGGGACACCCCCTACGCTGAGGTTCCGGGTTGCCGATTGTGTGTGCCCGAAATTCATGTACATCACGTCTGTAAATGCACCCCAGGACCCCTTGCGCACTCCGAAGGAGCCCATGAATGCCATATTTAGGTTGTTGAGAATCTTTTCTGCGTCAACGGTGACGCTGCTGCCCCCGGCAGGTGGTGGAAACGTGGTCGTGCCATCGATTGTCGGGAGATAGACGTACAGCTGACCGTCGAACTGCCACGCGTCCGGCGTCGGCGCAGCTGCACTTGCCGGCAACGTGGCGCTTATTACGAATGTCGCCAGCGCCGGAGCAATGATTCTGTTCAAGGTCGCTTCGCCTCTAATCTGTTCTGCACCGGCACGTGATTACGCCACGCTTGGCGGGAAGCAACCAGCGCCACCGGCGTGCCCCAAACAGTGCATCGAGTCATCACTTGTGCTTCTGCTTCACTATTTGTAGTTGGAAGGAGGTGCCTGCGGCGGCCCACAGCTGCACCGGGCGCGAACTAGATACAGTTCATGGCAGGTTCCAGCCGCTGATTTCCACCTCCGGCTGCGCCGTTCCGAGTTCGGCAGTACGGTACGAGGCCGTGATGTCGCGCTTTTCCCCGGGCAGCAGCGAAATGTAGTTGTCCTGCCAGATCACCGGCAGGATCTCCGCCCCACCCGCGCCCTTCGTCACTTTGAGCCGCACGAAGAAAGCCACCGACTTGCTTGCATTGTCGAGTGTGACTGTCGTCTGTGACTGTTCACCGTTGCGGCCGTGCCGGCTCGTCACCTTGAGCTTCACCTTGGGCAGTCGGCTCAACGAGCTGAAATCTGCGAATTCGGTAGTCGGCGTCGTGTACCAGTTCGATTTTTGCCAATCGAGCTTCTCCGGCTTGGTCGATAGCCAGTAGAAGTTGGAGCCCACTTGGCGGCCGCTCGCATCGGTAAGCCGCAGGACGAGAAAATACGCCTCGGTCAAGCCTTGGATATCGGGCAGCGTCAACACCCTGTTGGTGCTGTCGGCGGCCGCATCGAGCGCTGTGTCGCGCGAGAACTTCTCGCTCGCATCCAGGTTATACACCTTGGTCGTGAGCTTTAGTCCGTGCACATCCGCGTAGCGGCTGTTCACCACGTACACGGAATGATCATCGTACGAAAACAGCGGGTGCAGCGGTTCCATGGCCCGCTTCGCGCCAAAGTACCCGCCGCCCGGACGCAGGTAATAGTCGTATAGGTGCCAGATGGTCGAAGGCCACGCATTGTTCAGCATCCATTGGATCACGCCAGTCGACGTGTATTTGCTGCGGCTGTACGCCTCGAACATTGCCCGGATTCCTTCATAATTCATGAGCTGCGCCTTGGTGGCGTAGTCTTCGAGCCCGGTGGCCTTCCCGTAACGGGCGTTCAGTGCCGTCGTGTAGATCTGCATGTTCTTGAACTCGTTGCCGCCGGCGTGGAAATTCCACCAGTCATCGATCGGCCACAGGTGTTCCGCGGGCAACATGGCGCGCAGGCTTTCTACCGGAGGCACCGCCGGACCCGGGCTGGTCTCGGTATTGAAGCCATAGGCCCCGCCGCAACCCCCCGGGTTGCAGTGGTTGCCGCTGCTGATCTTGTCTTCGGTCCAATACTGGGGTGCCACGTATTCGTACGGTCCGGTCATCTTGACGCCACTGTGCCCCGTGACCGCTGTGGACGCCGCAGTCGCTGACGAGAGGACGGGATTCGGGAAGCGCAGCCGCCTCTCCACCTCGAGGTAGCTCTTCTCGACGGACGGCGGAGGCGGATTGTCGCTTCCGTTCAGCCACGCCATGACGCTCGGATGGCCGCGCAGCCGGTAGATCTGGTCGATCAGCGACGCCTTGGCGATGACGTGGTCCTGCGGTTTCCATTTTGCCCACTGCTCCCAGAAGTCGCAGCAGCACCAACCCGCCATTACGAGTATTCCCCGCTCGTCGGCCAGGTTGTAGAAGTCCTCTGTTTCGAGCTTGCCCTCAAGGCGAATCGTGTTGAGGCCCATGTCCTGCACGTAGCGGAATTCATCGCGCAAGCGCTGCGGGTCTTCCCGCTGCATCATGTCCGTTGACCAGCCGCCCCCACGGATCAGGAGCTTCGTGCCGTTTATCGCGAATACCCGCCACTGGTCCTTGTTGAGTTCCGAGGTCACCTCGCGAATTCCGAAGCGTGTGTCCTGCCGGTCGGATTCAACGCCGTTGACCAGGAAGCGCAACGACAATGGATAGAGCTGCGGCGATCCCATCTGCGCCGGCCACCACAGCCGCGGCTTTTTGAGATTCAGTTGCGGAACGCGGGCGGGATCGAACACCACGTCCCTGCTCTCGTTCGGCGCAAGATCCACATCCTGTTGAAACTCTATCTTGCCGATGGCGCCTTTGAACGTGCCATGCACGGACTGAGTGCTGCCGTTCTTGAGTTGCGCCGTGACGAGGAGATTTGCATCGCGGCCGGCGTCGACGTGCGATACCACGGCCGGATAGCGCACGGCCACCGGGCCGCTAGTCGACACATAGACCTGGCCCCACAATCCCATATTCTTGTCGGGCGGCGCCGGGTTCCAGTCATGGAGGGTGATGGCGAGGTCGGTATCGGTCGGCGCCATGACCTGTACCGCGAGGGCGTTTTCCGCACCGACCTTCGCGACATCCGTCACATTGAACTCATACGTGCGCCATGCTCCGGCAACTTCGGTTGCCTTCGCAATCTGCCTGCCGTTCAGCCATATATTGGCGCGGTAATTGATGCCTGCGAAATATAGCCAGATTGTCTTGCCCCGATCGCCTGCTGGGAGTGCGAAGGACTTGCGGTACCACCAGGACACCGCGTAAGGGCTATTGGGCGGCATCGGGAGATTCGAGAAGCTGGCACCGATGGGATAGCTCATGCCGGGGTACTGCCGCAGATTCATGCCGAAGAACGGATCCGGCAGGACCTTGAGCTTCACCTGCGCCGCCACGACGGTGGTCGGGACAGTGACGTTCATCCAGTTCCTGGTCACGAACCCGGGCTGCGAAATCTGAACGCCCGTTTGTTGGACTTTGTTCGAGGTCTGCAACTCCCATCCGTCGGATAGCACGAGCCGGTCAACCGCCGCAGCCGGGGTCGTTGCTTGCGTTAGGAAGAGCGAAGTCGACAGGAATACCGCGAACCACCTTGGTTTCCGTAAATACATCTATGGGCCCCCTGGACGCATACGCCACGCCTGCGGAAGGCAGGCTACGGAACTAGCTAGCCCGTTTATGCTATCGGATTTTCCTGGACGCATTAGCACTGAATGTCGTCTATTGCCACGTATTCACCCTCCCCTTCCGGTGCGAAAAGAGCCTTGCGGCAGCTAGGGCTTTCCAGCTGGGTGGTATTCAGGGCGGTCGGTGGTCGGGACGCTGCTGGCTGGACGACGTCCAAAATTTGCCGCCTTCACCTGCACCCGCACCGATACCGCAGGAACAGTACCAATCGTTTCACTCCCCCCGACCAAGCATTCTAAGTACTGGCAACTCTAGTCGATTGGCCATGGCACCGACTGCGGCAGCGCGCCTTCCGTTGAATCGGGAGTGACGGTCTCCCCAAGTGCAGGTAGGCGGTCGACGCTTCGCCACCACGGTTCGACAGTGCCCGAGGCGCGCCCAGGTTCGATCGGCTCTCCGAGCCTTGGCATGACGAGCCGCGCGCGACTTTTTGAACCCTGCGCGTAAAGGACCTCGGCAGGCTGGTCCCACGGGTGCATCGCAAGGCGGAACGTCCCCCAATGGATGGGGAGAAATGCTTCGGCATCTAAGAGCGCAAGCGCATTGAGCGCGTTTTCTGGCCCAAGATGTATGTCACCCCACGCCGGATGCCAAGCGCCGACCTCGAGCATCGCCAGATCGAACGGCCCGAGTCGTTCGCGAATGTCGCGGTACTCTGTCGTCAGCCCCGTGTCGCCGCTGAAAAAGACGCAATGCCGCTCGGAACGCACGACAAATGACGACCAGAGCGTGGCATTGCGCGTTTTGGGCGTGCGACCCGAGAAATGCTGTGATGGTGCCGCAACCACCTGAACGCCACCGGCTGGAAGATCGATCGATTCCCACCAGTCGAGCTCGGTGATGCGCGTTGGCGCAATCCCCCAGGCCTCAAGGTGAGCTCCGACGCCTAGCGAGGTCACGAAGGGCACATCGCTCTTCGCCAGTGCGCGAATCGTTGGATAGTCGAGATGATCGTAGTGGTCGTGCGAGATGATCACGACGTCCACCGGCGGCATCTCGCGCAGCGCCACGGGCACTGGCTGAAAGCGCTTCGGGCCGGCGAGCCACAACGGCGAGGCACGCAAACCCCACACGGGGTCCGTCAAAACACGCATGCCGCCGACTTCGATCAAAATAGTCGAATGCCCCAGCCAGGTAACGCGCAGCTCGGTCTCGGGCGCGCGGCGCCACGCATCGAGGGGATTCATGGCGGGAAGCGGTCGCGCGGGGTTGCCCCGTGCTGGCCCGCGCAGAAATTCGCTCCAGGTGGGCATGGACACATTCGGGTCACGCAGGCCCGGCAGGATGGGATGCATATTGCGGAAGGCTTCGCCAGCCCACCTCGGCGATGCCCTCATCCGTTCCAGGCGGACCCCGCTCGCTTTCGCGCCCAGTGATCTCATGCTGCCTAGATTAGCATTGTCACGAGGCGATCGAGTCCATCCTTCGCGCCGTTGGAGGTAGATCCCGCTGGAGCCACTTTAATTGATGGAATGTACCGTGGCGACGCCCGGCGCGACCTCGACCTTGTACTGTTGCGCCGCGCCGCTGCCTTGTGGGAAGCCCAGAATCTCCACTGCGCTGCAAGCCAGAGCGCATCTGAATCGTGAGCATTCTCCAATTTTATGCGATTGTACTCGGCGTTGATATTGAAATGACGGCCGAGCGTGACGCCGAGACCTCCACCCCATATGAAGTCACTTGACGAGTGGCTGGATTGGATGACCTGCTGACCGGGTTGGTTAGATATACCTTGACATTGTTGTTTGAGAACAGCCATCCGGCTTTGCCAAATATTTCGAACCGCAATTGGAGGTCCGCGCGCCTCGCGGCTACTTCGATCTGACCGGATCGTACCAAACGGCTTCGATATTATGGCCGTCTGGGTCCAGCACGAACGCCGCGAAATAGCCAGGCGAGTAATCACGATAACCCGGGCCGCCATTGTCTTTGCCGCCCGCACCCAGTGCCGCGTTGTAGAACGCCTCCACTTCCTGTCGATTCTTCGCCTCGAACGCCAGGTGCATCGGCACCACCGTCTTCTTCTTGCCAATCCAGAAGTCGGTATTCTTGCCGTCATTGAAGCCAGCGGCGTCCTCGAACTCCATGTTGTTTTTGTAGCCTAACGGAGCCAACGCAGTGGAATAGAACTTCTTAGAGACCTGGTAATGTCGGACGGGCAACGAGGTGTGCGCAATCATGGCGTTCTCCGTCTTCCAACTGGTTGCTGATTGATCCGCGACGCTCGGCAGCGCTCTATCGCGAGAGCCTGCTGCAGATCGATTGATCGGTCTGTAGGCAAGAGCCGCGAGCGGACCCGGGTTGCGGCGACCGTTCGCGAGCGCAACTTGCAGGGTTTCGCACCACGGGCACGGACCCATCTTTCCCTCAGATACTCTTCGCCGCACAGCGCCTATGGGGAAGGGCGCGCCGCTGGCCGTAAAAAGCCAGCCTTCGTGGCGCGTGCACACGAGCGAATCGGACGAGCGCTGGTGGAGTGGCCGGCGCTTCAACACCAAACTCCCGGGGGAGCGATTCGCGCGCGCTGTAGGCTCTATAGCTTATAGAGCGCTCGAGTGATGCGGCGCAACAAGCCACGCCGTCGCCCGGGGCTAACGATCCGCCCTCGGGATGCACATGGGAACCGGGAACTGCTGCCCGCGCTGCGGGCTGCGCAGTCCTTCCATCCCTTGGAACTCGACAAACTGCGTCGTCGTCGCCCACAGGTAATCCCCATACAGAAATGGCTCGAACGGGACAGCGCCGGCTAGCGGCAGGGGCGCGATCTCGGCATCGGCGCGCGCTTCATGGAAGTAGGGAATCGAGTAACGCACCCGCCCTGCCCCGATTACCCGATGCTCGGTGGCCATGATTCGGCCGCCACTCCAGCGTTCAAGCACCTTGCCGAAGTTCACCGCGAGGGCATCATCCTGCGGCGGCACGTCGACCCAGTCGCCATTGGACTGGCGCGCCTGCAGGCCCGCCACGTCGTCTTGCGCAAGCAACGTCAGAAATCCGGAATCGACGTGCGGCTTACCAGTCAGGTACCGCCTCTCGCCGGCATGAGTCACCCACAGCTGCGGGTCCAATCTGGCCGCCGAATCGATATCCCCGCGCACCGGGTAGCGGATCAGCCGCAGCGTCGACAATCCCCGCTCAAAGAAAGCATCAAAGTACCCTTCCGGAAGCCCCAGCCCGCGGGCGATCGAGCGCATCAGTGCGTTGGAAACCATTTCCATAGCGCGGTAATAGGCAGCTGCGGCGGCACGCCAACCGGGTAAGGCCTTCTCTGCCGGCAGTGGTGTCGGCTCCCGGAGCGGATCAGACGCGTCAACGACGCTGTCCCCGTAGGCGATATCCGCGCCCATATCGATCCCTTCCTTCGCCGTCGGAAATCCCCTCTGCAACGGGAACCAGCCCCGGTAGACGTTGCGGTGCGTCCCGTCGAATTTCTGGCGCCACAGGGGCCGGATTTCCTCGAACGGCAGGTCGAACAAGCGAAGCAATTGGGAGCGCGCGGCGGCACCCATCGGCACATCGTCGGGAAAGGCACGAATCAGCATGAACCCGCTACCCGCCGCTGCCGCCATGATGGCGCGGTCTGCCTGCGCGCGCGCGACCGGATCGGCGCCGAATAATGCGCCTATATCGATCGACGGAATGGAAGTCCGCACGGCGCAAGCATACTAGATGCAGTTACTGCGCCGACGTGCTATGGGATGAACCGCGCTGCTGCGCGGCGGCCAAGCCTGCCTAATTATCGGGAGGTGCTGCCGACGGCCGCGGGCAAGCTGTGTTCACCGAAGAGTCGTTCATCGTCGGCCGGGACGCGCGGATACGGCGGTCCCAGGTAGGGCGTTGCGTACTCATGAGGTCCGGCAGCCGCAAGCTCGGCCTTCGATTCCGGCAGGATATAGACCCGCGTAAAGGTCGCGTGCAAAGCGGATGAAATCGCGGTATTGAGGCCCGTGTTGGGATCGGGGTAGCCGTCCGCAAGTCGGCGCAGCGCCTTGTAGAGCGACATGGACGCGAGCTGGCCGTAGCTCTGGCAGTGCGTCGATTGTGATTTCATGAGCTGCAGGTACCAGCTCTCGATGTCCGCGTAGCCGCCGATCAGACCGTGGGCCGACGTAGGAGAAATCTCCAGGCGCAGGCGGCCGCCACGAATGTATTCGTCTGCGGCCAAACCAAACACCGCCCATGGAAAGGCAAGGTCCGCGGGATCCGTGATCAAAACGCCATCCACGATCCTGCCCTCCAGGCGGCGGATGAATCTGGCGCCCCACCGGACGTCGATCCTCTGGGTGCCCCCGGGCACCACTTCCTTACCGCCCGCATCCATATGTAGCCGATCCAGTCCCCGGTACACCATGACTACAACGTGGTCGCTGTTCTTTAGGCTGGTCACGCCGTTGAGCTCGATCAGCAGGCGGTTGTAGTTCTCCTTGATTATTTCAAGACTGTTCAATTCATCGTTGGCACCGTGCGAGTCCCGGTAGCTGTTGATGCAGCCCAGGGCCCGGTACAACTGGTTGTCGACGCCGGGTTCGCCCTCAGGGCTGGTGAAATCGTTGGGTCCGATCTTGCCATCGAGGTTCAGGCCGATGGCGTACCGCCCCCGGGGTTCCCGGAATGGGAAGTAGTCGGGTGCGGTGGTCGGGAGCCAGTTCTGAATCTCCCGCTTCAATTGTGTATCAGCCAGATTCCTGGTGCGGCCGTCGTCCGGAAAGAGAGCGGCGAACTGCTCACGCGGCCCCTCATTGACGCCATCGGGACAGTCGACCGGCGTATCCGGCTTGAGATACGTCGCCCAACGAAGGCTCGTCACGGCGTATGCAATCGTCCCACCCTTGACGTCCTCTGGGGCGACCGGGGTCTCGGGTCCCTCGGCGTAGCTCAGTGGAGGCAAGAAGATTGCCAGCAGCATCGCTAACAGCCACGAGTATCCCCGGCCTCCTGCTCCGTTCATGTCTACTTACTATCCTTGTCGAAGGGTTCCGTCTGCCCTGGCGTTCTAACCTGGCCCGGGTTGATCCCAGCCAAAGAAATCGTCGCGCAACCAGAAGGCCCGATAGCCATTGCGCAAACCTCTGAACTCGCCATAAGCATCGGCAAAGGCGTCGCCGGGGCGCCGATCCCCGGCATAGGTGTAGATCGGGCGATCCCGGTATGCCCAGACCCGCAGAGCCCCGGGCTGGTCAGGACTGGCGAGGCGCCCGGTCATGGGATCGATCGTGATGATGCTCCAGGAGCGGCTGTTGGCCTTGGCGTCCTTGGACGCAATGACGTACGGAAATGCGCGCAGCGATCGCTGCGGGTCGTTTCCGCCGTCAATCGCCAGACGGTACGCCTGCGTCTGGCTGGGGTGATCGCACCCCAGCTGATCCAGGGCATCGTCACCGCAGAAATAGGTGTATATCGTCATGCCGCGCGAGTCGGCCAGCACCTGGCCGGCGGTCGTGTCCTGGACGGTGAACTCTGCCGGCGGTGGCGGCGCGCGCTGCGTGTAGACGTTGTGCCAGCCGGGTACGTCGCTTCCCTTGAGTCGGTGCGCTTCCCCGTCCAGTCGATACCAGTAGAGCGGCTGATTGCGAAATGCCCATTGCTTGACGCCGGGGGCGCGCTCGAGCACGGACCATTCCCCATGGGGTGGCGCGGACACGGCCGGCGCCAGCAGCGGCATCCAGGTTTGGGCGCAGGCGGCGTCGCAATTTGATTTGCCTGGACCGTCACGATCAGAAACGTAGACCGAGAACCCCTCTTGCGCCGTGACCAAGAGTCGCCCGGTACTCATCGTCTTTACGGCGAACCCCGGAGGCACGTCGGGCGGAGGTCCCACGGGTGCGCGCATGGCAGGCGAATCGCCATGCCGCTTGTCGGACCGGCCCCCCAGGACATCGCCGGGGTTCCGGTCCAGGTACGACGTGTACAGCGGCAAGCCGTCGTAGGCCCACTGCAGCGCGCCGTCCTTGCGTTTGATGATGGTCCATTTGCCGACGGGACGCGCGCGCGCATCGGCCAGGAACGGCGGCCACATCTGCGTGCAGCTCGGACGTTGATCAAGCTCCGGCAGTCGCAACCCGCCCGGATAGGGACTCATAAGGCCGGCGCTGACCTCGGTGCGAGTGTTCGTACACGCGGAGATGCCGATCGGATCGCCGGCCGGCCCGTTTCGGAGCAGCTGCAGAGGCCATTGATACAGCGTCTTACCGTTTGTGTCGGCATAGACTGGCCCGTCAAGTTCGGTGGCTTCCACGCGCACGCCCGGCGGCATGGGCACGGTCCGATAGCCTTCACCGCGGCGGCCCGCCTGCGCAGCCGGAAACGAAGCGGCCAGCAATGCAAATAGAACGAATAGCCTGCCAGCGGCCGGAGTTTGTGGTCGCCCTCGCCGCGCGCGCACGTCATAGACGCTACGGGTCACGACCCTGAGAATTCCATTCGAGGAGGGCTGAGCCATCAGCGGAACAGCGGCTGGTTGAGCATCGAGCCTGTGCCGGTGCCCACCGGAGTACCCAGCGTGACCCAGAAGGCAGTCGAGGGATCCGCCCAGCCGACACCGACCGTAAGCGTTCCTATTGGCGTGCGTCCTCCCAGGAAGGCCGCCACACCGTACAGCGACCCGTCCGGCACCGGATCCACGCGTTCGTAAACACGGCCGCCCTCCAGCTTGAACCCGCCGTAAAGCGTCTGGCTCAGTATCGGAAATATGTCTGCCACTTTCCAGAGAAAGGAGCCGTCCACGGTCCAGTAGCGGCCTGCGCGGATCTCGCCTGGGCCAAAGCCGGGGAAGCTCTGGGGTCCTCCCAAAGCGAACGCCCGGTCTTTGGGCAGTGCACTGCCGAGGTCTGTGCCACCCGCAACCGTAAACCATAGCCTCATCTTTCCCGCGGCGACACTCTTGCGCGCCGCTGCCTCGATCCGCTGCCAGTCGCGCGCCGCGCCCAGGGAACTGTCCGACTGGTAATACTGCATTTCTGCGGCCAAACCATGGACTGCAAAGCTCTCAGCCTCGCGGCTGTCATAGGTTGCTGTCGCGGACAGTCCGGCATCCGTGCTGTCGATTTCCGGCAACAATGGAGTCCCGATGTCCACTGCCGTGCGGCGCTTGGCAGCAAAATAGCCGGCCCTGATCTGCCCGTCGTGCCCCAGATTGACGCCGAAGTCTAACCGTCCACCCAGATCGTAGAATTGGTAACGGGCGATGCGCTGGTCATCGTTGTAGACGTCCTCGAGGGACCGCCGTGCGAGCACACCGGGTTCGACGAAGTAAGTCTGGGCGATGTTGAGCGGCTGGTATAGGCTCGTCTGCACCAGCGAGTCGGAGCCGAACTGCAGCCGGTTGCGCCACTCTGCGCCGTAGGAATTGATCCAGCGGCGCACGTGCTCCACGCTCAGCTCGAACGCCAGGTCGCCGCCGCCGGCACCGTACAGCCCCACACTCGGCCGCAGGTAATCCGGCCCGTTCTGCTGCTCCCTCGGCTGCCACACCAGGACGGGATTATTGGGGTCACCTTTGAGCTTGTATTCCACACTGTCCAGACCGTCCACCACGGCCAGGCGCGAGGCGTCATGGCTGATCGCGGCGATATCCACCGTTTCGCCCGCATGCACGGTCGTTAACGTCCGCAGGTACTCTGGATTGATCCGCTCGAGTCCCTCGAATTCCACGCCGGCGACTCGGGTCTTGATCTCCTGGCGCACGGTGACGCGGCGTCGCCACTCGGCATAGTCCTGTTCAGAGACGGAGAGCTTCGCCAAGCGGTCTGCAGCCGCTCGGGCGGCCTTCTCTCCAAGGTCGATAGTATCCGGTGTGCGCTCGAAATCCCCGGCGCCGATGTCGCCGAGGTGGACATCGATGCGCACGTCCCGGTCCGTCAGCGTCTGCAGCTGCAGGCGCTCATTGGCCTCGGACATGACGTCATTGCTACGCGAAATCAGGCTCGCGGGGCGCAACAGTTGGTCGCGCGTGACGGGTTCCTTGGCCAGATTCACGGCGATGATCACGTCGGCGCAGGTGTTGCGCGCGACGTCGATTGGAAGGTTTCGGACCACGAAGCCGTCCGAGAGTACGTACTGGTCAGTCACCACGGGCGCAAAGGCACCCGGAACCGCCATGCTGGCGCGCATCGCCGTGGCGATGTCACCGTGGTCGATCACCACCATGTTGCCCGTCAGCATGTCGGTCGCCACCGCGCGGTAGGGAATGGGCAGCTTGTCAAAATCCGGCACCAGGCGCGCCCGCGCGACGTAGCCACGCAGCAGATCGTCGATCCCGCTGGTCGCGATCACCCCACTGCGTGGAATGAGCTTGCCGCCCTTCATACCCAGCTCTAAGGACCCCGTGTTGGCGTCGTAGCGCTTCTGCTCCGGGGACTCCATCGGCCGATTGCCCGCTCCGCCGACGACTGCCTTCCAGTCGACGTTCCGGACGAATTGCTCGATAGCACTTGCGGGCATGCCGGAAGCGTAGCCACCGCCGACCAGCGCACCCATGCTGGTGCCGGCAATGCAGTCAATCGGGATCCGCATTTCCTCCAGGACCTTGAGCACGCCCACGTGTGCCCCGCCCCGGGCACCGCCGCCCGCGAGCACGAGGCCGATCCGTGGCCGCGTGGCTGCCGCGCTGGACGCCGCCGGCACCTGCGCGGACGCACCGTAGGCGGCCAGCGTGGCGGCTATGGCCACAAGGCACGGGCGCCCCCAGCGCACCGTCCAGCCGAAGAACAATCGCCGCATTTCAACCCCTCAGGCGCTGGCAGGCCGGACAACTCCGGGATGCCGGAAAAATCGTTCGGCAGAGCTGCGTCCTACAGGCGCTGCTGACCAATAAAGCAAGTGTGCCTGAAGCGCCCGTCGCGCGCACTTCGCCAGCCGTCCGGGCACAGTAGCGTGCCTTGGCCACCGTGATCATCCTTAAGGCACGTCTGTGCCCGGCTTCCAAGGCAGCTTGGCAGGCTAGGCCAGCCGCACGGAGCCGCTATTCGGGAAGGCCCTTATTTTGCAGCCAAGCTGACATTTTGAGGCCGCGGAGCCGGCCGCCATCGAACAGCCCGCATCTGCGTGAAATCCGCGCGCACCTGAGACGCCGACGAATTGCCCGGGCGTCGCTTCAGTTTTCCTTACGTGCGGTTCAGACCTCCCGTTTGCTGGTCGGAGGCGGCGGCGCAACACTGCGCGCTCATGAATCACACCAGGGATCAACTCATGAAAGCGCGCAATTTTGTGGTGTTATCCGTCGGTCTGCTGCTAGCAGCCGTTCAATTCGTGGCCATCTGCTACGACGCCCGCCACGGTGTTGCGCACTACCGGGGCGAGCTCGCCGCTGCACTTCCAGCGCACAGATAGCCACATGAAAGTACTGCTCACTCAATTCAGCGGCCGACTGCTGGTCTTTGTTCGCGCCCTCGGACCCTACGCCGCCATCGAATTGCTGCTGCCCGGCGGAACCGTACTGGCCGTGCTCTACTGGTGGTGGCAGCGCCACCGCGCAAGGCAGGCGCGCGTCATTTCGCAGTGCGGCACGCGTGACGAAGTGCAGCCCTTTAGTGAGCCATTGCGGCTCGAACTCCAGGGGGCTGGGGAGGCGGTATCCCTGGCAAACAGGCGATCCGATGTGAGTCCACTTATTGAGAGTGGCCACCCCTCTGCCACGTCGGGGAGTTCTTACCTGGACCTTGCCGCCTAGGGATCTAGTCGGCGAGCTCCGCCCGGCGGCTGCCCAAGCCAGCCACGCCGCCTCCCTCGTTGGATTCGCATAGTTGGCGGGTTGCGGGTGTATTCTGCTCGTCACGTTAGGCAGTCGAATGTATGCTTATGGTCGCGGGAGGGCGAAGGTCTATGAAGACACTCAGATTCTCGGGCGGCGATCAAATGCCGATCGTCGGCCTCGGCACGTGGAAGTCGGCTCCTGGCGAGGTCTACGCCGCGGTCAGGGAAGCGATCCGGATCGGGTATCGGCATATCGATTGCGCCCTGGTGTATGGCAACGAAGCGGAGATCGGCCACGCACTCCGCGATGCAATTGGCGAGGGTCAGGTGACGCGCAACGAGTTGTGGATCACCTCCAAGCTGTGGAACAACTCCCATGGCCGCGACAACGTTGCGGGCGCGCTCAGGAAGTCGCTTCATGACCTCGCGCTCGCATATCTTGACCTGTACCTGATCCACTGGCCGATTCCTCTCAAGCCCAGCGCGATATTTCCGAGCTCTGGCGCGGATTTCCTGACACCTGCGGAGGCGCCGATCCAGTCGACCTGGGAGGGAATGGAAGCCGCCGTGGCCACCGGGCTCACGCGCCACATTGGCGTATCAAATTTCTCCGTCCAAAAGCTGCGCGGCATTCTCGACCACTGCAAGATCAAGCCCGAGGTCGATCAAGTGGAAATGCACCCGCTGTTGCAGCAACCAGAACTGGTGAAGTTCTGCGCTTCGCAGGGCATGCACTTGACAGCGTGGGCGCCCCTGGGATCTTCAGATCGCCCTGCTTCCGTCAAGACTGTTGATGCCCCAGTGCTGCTCGATAATCCGGTGATCAAATCAATCGCCCAGGGGCGCGGCTGCACGCCTGCCCAGGTATTGATTGCGTGGCACGTCAACCGCGGGATTTCAACGATCCCCAAGTCCGTGACGCCATCAAGACTGCGCGAGAACCTGGCAGCGGCGGAGATCGTGCTGAGCCAGGCCGAAATGCAGCGGATCGCGGCTCTTGATCAGAACTGTCGGCTGATTGACGGCAAGTTCTGGACAATAGAAGGCAGCCCCTGGACGCTCCAGACAATCTGGGACTCGCCCTGATCCCAGCCTGATTGCGTACGCCGTTGCCGCGACCGCATATATGGAGTCAAGCTAAGCGCTGGCTCCGTGGCCCTCCGCACTTTGATTCCTTTGTAAGGTGCAGCTGCGTGTGAGGCTATGGCCCTGGATACCTTGCCCGTGCGGACCAGGGAAACGCCGCCTCCATCTAATTTAGCTTGAGGGGTGACCCCTCCGGTCGAGACTCAAGCCATGGCGGCTCGCTGACCGACGCACAGGGCTGGGGTTGCGCGCTGATGAAATGGCCCTTTTGGTCCTGGGGCACCGGCGCGCTCCGACTTTTACGCCAGAGGCACTCGAGCGTCAGTACGCCGCTAAGCGTTGCGAGGGCTGCAAAATACGCGGTTGGTCCGTTGGCGGCCATCAGGCCGCTGGCCAGCACAGGCCCGAGAATGGCCGCAGCGCCATTAAGCAGCAATAGCGCACTACTTGCCGCAACCATCTGCGCGGGCTCGAGCCTGTCGTTGACATGCGAGATGCCGAGCGAATAAATCGTCAGCGCCAGCCCACTGAATGTGGCCGATAGTGCCAGAAAGAGCGCATGCGGCATTTGGGGGAAAGCGACGATGCTCCCAGCCGCCGCGGTCGCAATTGCGCAGACGCCAGCAAGCACGGCGCGGCGATCCCAGCGATCGGCCAGCGCACCTATTGGGTACTGCGTCGTGACCCCGGCGAATATGTTGACGGCCATGAACGTCGCGATCGACGGCGTGTCCAGGCCCTTAAGCCGCGCGTACACCGGGCCTATCGAGAACGTGATGGAGCTAATGACTCCAGCTATTGTGACCGCCGCGACGCCAAGGGGCGAAATTCGGTACAGCTCCCGAAACGGAACGCCGCGAGGCAGGACCACTTCCGGGGTTATTTGGGACGACAGCAGGGTCGGAACCATCGCCAGGCAGATGAGCCCCGACACCAGCATGAATGGCGTGGAAGTTCGGGGACTCGAGACAATCAGTAGGAACTGCGCCGAACCAAGTCCTACGTACAGCACCACCATGTAGACGGCAAACAGCCTGGAGCGGTTCGTCCGGGTCGCGAGCCCGCTCAACCAGCTCTCCGCGACAACGTAGATACTCGCAAAGCATAGTCCGGTCACCAGGCGCATGGCGCCCCACGAGACGGGGTGCACGAAGATGGCTTGGCCGAGAGCCGTCGCCGAAGCGACCGCCGCAAATGCCGCGAACACGCGAACGTGGCCGACGTTGCGGATCAGACGCGGCGTGGCGATGGTGCCGAAAAGGTAACCGACGTAGTAGCACGCCATGACGATGCCAGTGACCGTCGTCGGAAATCCCTCAAGCGTGGCACGGATGCCGAGCAGACTGCTTTGCAGTCCGGCCCCGAGCATCAGCACGCCCATTCCCAGTAGGAGGGGCCAGGTACGGGCGATCGTTGTCAGTGGCACGAGGCGGAAATCCCAAAGCACCTGTCAATCCAGAGGGCGAATGATATGTGAATCCGGGATTCTGGACCCGAAATCCGTGTCTGGAGAGACGATCGCTGATCGAATCTTCTATGCAGCGGCCACGTTACTGTCCGTCACGGCGCAGCTCCCAACCATCGTGGCCGCATGTTGCTCATGGCTCCGGGCGGTGTCAGCTGGGCGCTGCATTCTTGGGACTAATAGGCGGAACGGTCGACAGTGATCGCGTTCCTAATGCGCGAGCGCCGCCGGAGCCTTGGATTCCTTCGCTTTCACGGCCTGCTGGTCCAGGATAAGTCTGTAGGCAACGTAGTATTTGAAGATATTGGCAACATACGTGACTGTCTCCGCCCCGATCTTCTCGGCCGCGACGTACTCGACGTTGTGGAACCAGACATTGGGGTTCAGTCCCCTTTTCGTGGCTTCCTTGCGCAGGCCCGCGATCCGACCGGCGCCGGCATTGTAGGAGGCGAAGGCGAACAGCGCCTTGTCCAGCTTAGTCATCGGTTCGTTGCCGTAATAATTGTCGATCATCCAGCGCATGTACTTGACGCCAGCGTGAATGTTCGCCTCCGTTTGCGTGATGTCGCCGACCTTCATGTCTTTGCCGGTCGCCGGCATCAGCTGCATGACGCCGATCGCCCCGACCCGGCTCGTGGCCTGCTGGTTCAGCTGGGACTCCTGGTATCCCTGCGCGGCCATAAGCAGCCAGTCAATGTCGTATTTCTGCCCGTACTTCTGGAAATAGCCCACCAGTGCCTGGAATTTCTTGCGCTCCGCGGCCGAGGCCGCATTCTTCACGTACCTGGCGTCCTTCAGATAGCGCGCCAGGATCATGTTGCCAATCGCGGTGCCCTTGCCGTTTCGTTTGATAAAATCGTCGACGGAGGCCTTGAGCTGAGGGCTGCCCTTGCGGATCGCCCACGCGATGTTGCCGTCCTTGCGCACGGCAAGGTTGTCGTACACGGTCACTGCGGGGAACACCTGCTTCCAGAACTGTGCGACGGGGGCATTGATGATGGTCATCGGGATCAGGCCGGCACTCACCATTTCGATCAGGTCCTCGTCTTCGAGGTATTCTGAGGCGTTCTTGATGACGACGGGCGCGAGCTTCCTCGCGGCGAGCCGCTGGTTCAATGCCAACAGGCTCTCGCGGTAGCTGGAGGACAAGCGCACGTATATGACCTTTCCGGAGAGATCCTCGACGGCGCGGAGGGCGGGCGTGCCGGGAGCAGCCACAGGCACTTCGTCGACTCCAGGGTAGATCGGCACTGAGTAGTCGACGAGCTTCTTCCCGCTGTCGGTGATCGTGAGGGCCGAGGCCGCGATGTCGCCCTTTCCCGCATTGAGAGCGGCGATCACGCTCTCGCGTCCGACCGGGACGAGGAACACCTTAACTTTGAGGTTCTTCTGGCTGAGCTGTTTCTGTGCCGCCAGTTTCTTGTTGAGATCGTCCTCGAACTGTCGCACAAAGTCGACGGTCGCGCCACGCTCGACCCCCTTGTCGACGAAATAAAAAGTCTTGCTCGGCACCACCAACACGCGAATCACGCGCCGCTTGATCATCGCGTCGAGGTCGCCCTTCCATGGCCTGTTCATGGTGCTCGCGTCGATGGTGAGGGCCTCGCGAGTCGGTGCCTCGGCCACCGGTGCGGCCGCATCGGCGGCCCAAAGCCGGCCTGCTGCAATAAAGGCGGCGAACAACGACACCAGCAGTACGGGCCAGCGTTGCCCCCCGTAGAAATGGGATCGGAACATAGGAGTGCGCCCAGCTCGAGCCATTGCAGTGGCCTTGTAATTTAACTTAAGCCTACCATAACCGTTGCACGTGCGGCGATGCGGTGGCGAAAGCGCGAAGGGATTGTATCCAGGCAGGCGGCGTGGCGATCGGGCCCAGGCCCGAATCCGCGGCCCGGCCGGGCCCCACGCAAATCACGGCCGCCGCACCATTTGACCTGGAGGAGAGGGGCATGCGGAAATGAGCCACCTCGATGCCTGGACGGCTTAGGACATGACAAGAATTAATTCCAAGGACTTCCGCGTGCGGGAAGGAGACAAAGTCGATCTGCGCAAGTGGCCCACAAACGTGGCGCCCGTGTACAAGTCCAAAGGCCAATACCGCAGACTTCTGCACGAGCACGTTGCGCAACTAAGTGCACAACAGCAACTGCTCTATGCATCCAACCAATTTGCCGTATTGCTGATCTTTCAGGCGATGGATGCCGCGGGGAAGGATGGCGCCATCAAGCACGTGATGTCGGGGGTCAACCCACAGGGCTGCCAGGTGTTCAGCTACAAGCATCCGACCGCCGCCGAATTACAACATGACTTTCTCTGGCGCACCACCCGCGACCTGCCGGAGCGCGGGCGCATCGGAATCTTCAACCGATCCTATTACGAGGAAGTTCTGATTGCCCGCGTGCATCCGGAGATCCTCCGCAGTGAAGGGCTGACGGACGCTGCGCTCGATGAGAAGCGCATCTGGCACGACCGCTTTCGTTCGATCACGAATTTGGAGAGGCACCTCTCCGGAAATGGAACGCGCATCGTCAAGTTCTTTCTTCATCTGTCGAAAGGCGAGCAGCGCAAGCGCTTCCTCGAACGCATTGACGAGCCTGAGAAGAACTGGAAGTTCAGCCTTGGCGACATCGAGGAGCGGAACTTCTGGAAGGACTATATGAAGGCGTACGAGGAGTGCCTCAGTGCGACGAGTACGAGCGACTCCTCTTGGTACATCGTGCCCGCCGACGATAAAGAGAATGCCCGGCTGATTGTATCCCGGGTGATCCTCGATACCTTCGACGGACTCAAAATGAGCTATCCAAAGACCGGGAAGGCGCGCAAGCAGGAACTGCAGGCTATCCGCAAGCGGCTGATGTCGTGAACTGGTGAGCAAACGGGGCGCACGGCGCCCTCCGGACCGCAATGTGCGAAATTGCTGCCGAGGCCTCAATGCTGCGACGCAAGGATACCGCGGCGGTCAAAATTCAACCGCAGGTTCTGAGTAATCCCGTCGCGCTGTGGGGCCGGCACACCCGCACTGTCGGCATATCGCGGCCATTCCCTCACCGTTTGCATAACCGCGGCCAGAACTTCGTCCGCCGTACCACGCTTGAGTCCCGCCACTCGCGCGACCGCCTTGAAGTCCTCCCGGCTGAAGTCGTCGGCCTTGCCGTTGATCGTCATCTGGTGGCGGTTTGTCCAAAGGCCTGCCGGGTTGTACGCGTAGCTAACGTCGTACGCCGGCGAAAGTGACCAGGCCCCGGCCTTGTCCATCAAGAACGCGACATTCTTCACGTGATCGTCCTGGTTGCGGGCGACGACATTGAAAATCATGCGGCGAAACTGCTGCTCGCGGTCACGCATGGAAAGACCCAAGCGCTTAATCACGTCGAAGGCCTGCTCGTAGGAATGGGCGCCGGCGGCATTGAAGTCGAAGTGGGCGAGCGCGGCCAGGGATTGCATGTGCAGCTTGCCGCCGTCGTTCAGTCGATCAAACCGTCGCGTCATGAAGTGGCGCCGACCGCCCTCTTCCATGAGACGACATTCGGACATGTCTATGCCGACCTGGGCGGCCATGAGCGCGTAGGCATACTCAATGACCGTGTACCCCTTGGGATCCTCGAGTTCTTTGTCTTGGTTTGCGCTGACCCCGTCGAACTTCAACAGCCAGTATTCAAATCCGGTAGGAGCCCTGACCTGCCCTGATCGCACTTCTGCCGTGTTGGGGTTCCACGCGATGATGGCCTTGGCCCGCGCGCCGCCCGCCGAGGTGCCCACCCGCAATATCTCCTGCAGCCCTTCGTGTCGCCGACCAGGGGCAAATGACACCTGGAGCGAGGTGCGATGGGTGAGCACCTGCGAAGCGACCTTGACCAGCTCATCGACTTGGAGCTTGGCCGATCGCCTCAGCGGCGGGCCTTTCGCGGGCGCAAACTCGAGCGCACCCATGCCGCGAACCCCGATGTAGCAGAGCCGTTCGACGGCATCAAAACTGTCCGGTCGTCTGCCCTGGGTGGCGAGCCACGCGTCGATCAGGGCGTGGCCGAATTTATCCGGCAGCGAGTCGGCAAGCAGGCCTGGGAGACCGTGAAAGGACGCTTGCGCCAGTGAGGGAAACTGATAGAGCCGCTGCGACAGGGGCATGGTGATCGGCGAGAGTTCGATGCCACTGCCGACAAAGGCGGGGTCGTACTGGAATGCGGCCGTGCGGGAGCCCTCCTCCAGAGCAACCGCTCCGATGGTTCGGCCCCACAGCCGTACTTCCGCTACGCTGGCCACACGCTACTCGCGCCACTTCCAGGTCCGCGGTGGCTCGGGGGACGCGGTCTCGTCGGGTCGCCGCCGCGAATGTACCGCACGCTTTCGTACGCGTCCGCGGCTCTTGAGGAGCACGAGTGGGCTTTGCGGCAAGTCGGGAAACGCCTGATCGAGTCCCTCCAGAAGTTTCAGCACCCGCAAGACGCGCAGCAGGATGGCAAGGTCGGTGCTTTGACCTGCCTCGAGCCGCTCCACCGAACGCTTGGAAACGCCCGCTTCCCCGGCCAGCCGGGCCTGCGTCAATCCCGCGTCGATGCGGCGGCGCTCCAGGCGCTCGCCGATTTCGTGCAAGATGGCGGTGTCGGTCAGATCTGTGCTAAATTTCATAAATCGTCTCTTTAGGCGATATTAAGCATATATATGACTAATTTCGCCAGATAAGACGAATTATACAACAGTCTTTGCCTTACTACAACTCGTCGTTTTGGGCGAGTTATACCAGCGTCAGCACAACCCAAAAATGGGCGATGCTTGTCCCCACGGGCACCGCGTCCGCCAGCGCCGGCCGAGTGGCTTGTGTTATCGCCCCTGGATGTACGCGCAGAGCCTGGCGCAGTGGGCAGCTTCCAATCAACGAGCTAGCGCTTCTTGCGCAAACGCCGTTTCGTGGTCCTAGGACTGCGCCTCTTGTTCGGTGCGCGCGCTCCGGAATCGCGATCGGTCGGGAATTGGACGTTTATAGCGATGATGCTCGGTGCGAATCGCGCGGCCAGCCGACCCAGGAACGCGTGCATCAGCTGCCACTCCTCGTTTGGCTTGCGGGGACTCAGTACCTCGCAGGTGATGGCGCCGTCCGAGTTCGACCAGTTGATCCATCCTGGATACTTCACGTGCGAGATCTTGCGTCCGCGCTTGCTGGAGGAAAAGGTCTGCAGCGACCCCGATCTCATATAGTCCAACAACTTGCGGTGCAGACCAGCCCCATAGTGCTCGACAATTTGGAGGCGAATCATGCCCATACCCTCTGTTGTCCGGCCCGGGTCGGTGCAAGGTTAATCCGAACACGGTCCGGAGAAAACTGGGGGATGAGCCCAGCACCGGCGCTCCGGACCGAGTGTGGCTAGTGACGTCGAGGTCGCCACGAGCGGCAGCCAGACGACCCGTTGCCCCTCGGCGCCCCCCCTGGAGCGCCCAGGCACCAGAGGTGGCGCCTCAGTTTGGATAGGGATCCTGCAGGACCGCGGAGCCGCTCTCCAGCAGGGACTTGAGGTTGGAAATGACCTTGGGCCAGCCGCCCGACACCGCCTCGATGAATTTCGAGGGTTCGCACTCGATGGAGTGGGTGATCGAAAGCTTGACCGCCGACCCACTCGGTTCCAGTTCCATCGTGCATAAGGAAGCCCCTTCGGCCTTAAGTTCAGGCTTGAACTGATTCTGCCAGCGGATTACCAGTCGCCGGGGCGGGTCGGCCTCGACGATCTCGCCGGCGTCCAGGATTTGCCCTTGGGGAGACACAAGCTTCCAGGCAGCTCCCGCTGTCCACTGGCTCTCGCCCCGCACGCCGAACCAGTACTGCTTCATGAAATCCGCCTCGGTCAATGCGGACCACAGCTTCTGCGGTGTGGTGCGAATGTAAATCACGTACACGAAAGTCGATCTAGCCATTGGCGTTCTCCAGTTGTCGCTTTAGGTCGGCCAGCGCCTTGAGGCGCGGCTTTTCGAACTTGGCAATCCAGCGCTCATAGATCTGCTGCAGCGGCACCGGATTGAGAAAGTGCAGCTTCTCGCGGCCCCGCCACAAGATGACCACGAGATTCGCGGCCTCCAGAACGCCGAGGTGCTGCGTCACTCCCTGCCGCGTCATGTCCAGGGGCTCGCACAACTCGTTGAGGGTCCGGCCGTCGTGCACGTGCAGCAGGTCCAGGAGCGTGCGCCGGCTCGGATCGGCGAGAGCTTTGAACAGCAGGTCAGCGTCAGCGATGCGTTTGGCCATGGATCGCCACATGCAAGTACTTTATTGCCTATATATTAGGCAGGTGATTACTTGCATGTCAAGCGTAAGGCATGCGTAGCGTCCCGATGACCAACGGGTCGCATTCAGATCGTCAGGGCAAGGCTCAGGAGCTAAACGAGCGCCCGGACGGCGATCCGTCGAGCCCGTGCGGATTGCGCTCGATAATTAGGACACGTTGCTCGAGTCGCTGGGTCGCTCGCGCGCGAGCCGGTCCGCGTCCAGCTCGAACCACATCGCATTGAGCACGGCGAAAGCACACGCCAGCCCAAGTCCCAGGATCCAACTGAAATACCACATGGTTGCGTCCTCAATAATTTCCTTCGGGATTGGATTGGATCTGCTCGGCCGTGACCGGTCCACGTAGGACGTGGTACACCCACCCCGTGTAGGCGAGCACGACCGGCAAAAAGATGATTACCGCAATCAGCATGATGCCGAGGGTCCGGTGACTGCTTGAAGCGTCCCAGACCGTCAGACTGCTGCTGGGATCCGAAGATGAAGGCAGCAGAAAGGGAAACAGGCTCACGCCCATGGTTCCGATCACGCCGGCAATACCAAGACTGCTGGCAACGAACGAGAGCTGCCGTCGCCCGGTACCGGCCAGCGCGGCCACCAGCAACGGAGCCGCAAGCCCGATCACGGGAAGCAGCATGGTCAATGGCCACCGCCCGTAGTTCGCCAGCCAGGCGCCGGCCGACAGCACCGCCCGCTTTCCGAGTGGATTCGGGATGCCCCCCGGCAGTGCTCCACCGGTTATGGACATGCCAAAGCCGCTGCGCCACAACCAGAGGCCGGCGAGCGCGAATAATACTGTCCACAGGAGTGCGAAGATTCGCGAGGCCGCTCTGGCCCGGTCCGCAATGGACGCCTCGGTCTTAATTGCAAGATACGCGGCACCGTGGGTAACCAGCATCGACACGCCCACCAGACCGCATAACAGCGCGAACGGGTTGAGCAGGTCAAACAAGCCGTAGGCGTAGGAGGCCCGCAGTTCCGAATCAAAGCTGAAGGGTACGCCCTCGAGAAGATTGCCCATGGCGACACCAAATACCAGGGAGGGCACCAGTCCGTTGGTGAACAGCGTCCAGTCCCAGAGCTTGCGCCACCCGGCTTGGGGCATCTTGCTTCGGAACTTGAATCCCACGGGCCTCACGATCAGCGCCGCAAGCACCAGAAACATCGCCAAGTAGAAGCCGGAGAAACTGGCCGCATACAGAGCGGGCCACGCCGCAAAGATCGCGCCCCCGCCCAGAATCAGCCATACCTGATTGCCCTCCCAGACGGGGCCCACCGTATTGATGATCACCCGTCGTTCGGAATCGTTCCGTCCCAGAAACGGCAGCAACATGCCGACCCCCAGATCGAATCCATCCATCACCGCAAAGCCGATCAGCAGCACGCCCAGCAGCAGCCACCAGATGACCTTG
The DNA here is from genome assembly GCA_963707115.1 of uncultured Gammaproteobacteria bacterium. Lineage (GTDB taxonomy): Bacteria > Pseudomonadota > Gammaproteobacteria > Steroidobacterales > Steroidobacteraceae > FEN-1191. The sequence continues at coordinate 470,545 of CAVPOP010000005.1, read as the reverse complement.
AGCGTCGCAAACTCAAGCAGCATGGCTTAGCCCCCGAGATAGCTCAGCGGGCCCGAGGCGGATGTATTTGACCAGCAGGAACACGTCAACGACCGCCAGTACGGTGTAGAACACCACAAACCCGCACAGGCTTATTACGACGTTCGCCGTGGCGATCGGTGAGACGGCCAGAAAGGTCGGCAGTACGCCCTCTATCGCCCAGGGCTGCCGGCCATGTTCGGCCACAAACCAGCCGAGTTCCGCAGCAATCCACGGTAGCGGCAGGCTCCATACCGCGAGCTTCAGGAACCCAGGCCGGGCTTCGTAGCGGCGATGCATCGTCTGGAAAAAACCGTAGGCAAAGAGCGCAATAAAGAAGAAGCCGAGACCCACCATGACGCGGAACGACCAGAACAGCCAGCTCACCTGGGGCACGGTGTCCCAGGCCGCCTGGTCAATCTGGGTAGGTGTCGCCCGCGCCGGATCTGACACGTAGCGACGTAACAGCAGCGCGTAGCCGAGGTCCGCGCCGCGGGCCTCCAGCACGGCCTTGGCCGCGGCATTGTCGGGATGGGCACGCAACGCCTGCAGCGCCGCATAGGCGGGAATCCCGTGCTCAATGCGCCGGCGGGCGTCGGCGACCAGCTCGTAGATGCCCTCAACCTTCTGGTCGGTGGAACGGGTGGCAATCAGGCCCAGGACCCACGGCACCTTAATCTCGTCGCGCGTGGTTCGAGTGCGCTCGTCGGGCAGCCCGAACACCTCAAATGGCGCCGGCGCCGGCTCCGTATGCCACATGCTTTCCATCGCAGCGATCTTCATCTTCTGGTGCTCGGTGGCCATGTAGCCGCTCTCATCGCCGAGCACGACGACCGACAGTGCGGACGCGAGGCCGAAACTGACCGCCACGGTGACCGACCGCCGCGCGAACTCCTTATGCCGCCCGTTGAGCAGAAACCACGCGCTGATTGCAAGTACAAACACCGCGCCCGTCACGTACCCGGCACTGACGGTGTGCACGAATTTTGACTGCGCAACAGGATTGAAGATCACCTCGGAGATCGATTGCAGCTCCATGCGCATCGATTCTGGGTTGAACTTGGCGCCCACCGGGCTTTGCATCCACGCATTGGCTATCAGTATCCATAACGCCGACAGGTTGCTGCCGATCGCTACCAGCCAGGTGACCATCAGATGCTGCAGCCGCGACAGGCGCTCCCAGCCGAAGAAGAACAAGCCGACAAACGTCGCCTCGAGAAAGAACGCCATGAGTCCTTCAATGGCGAGGGGTATTCCGAAGACGTCGCCTACGTAGTGCGAGTAGTAAGCCCAGTTGGTCCCAAACTGAAATTCCATCGTAATGCCGGTGGCCACGCCCATCGCGAAGTTGATGCCGAACAACGTGCCCCAGAACTTCGTCATGTCGCGCCAAATGGTTCGGCCGGTCATCACGAAGACGCTCTCCATGATGGCGATCAGGATGGACAGCCCGAGCGTCAGCGGCACGAACAGGAAGTGATACATCGCCGTCACGGCGAATTGCCAGCGCGACAGTTCCACCAGCGTCGACTGCGTCATTGACCGACCGCCCCGGTTGCGTTGGGCCCCACCACCGCCGTGGCCGTGGCCGCCGCATCACTGGCCGGCCGAAACCCTGGTCGGGCCAACAGCGCAAACAGCGCTGCCAGCAACACCAGTTTGATGGCCATCGCAACCGTGATGTCGCGCGCAAGTTTACGTTGCATCCACCGGCGCCAAACTGCTTTAGTCCTTGTCACTATTCGGCCACCAAGCCATTAATTGCAATCATTCAAGTACCGGCGCATGGCAAATCCCGACCTTAATGCCATGAATAAAGGGATGTCATCACGGCGGTGACGGAGAGCACGCCGACCAATAGCAGGTATTCGGCGTGCAGCATTCGCCGAAACCGCGGCGTAGCCTCGAGTGGCGCACGCTGCAGTGCGGGAACGGCGCGCCATCGATTGAACGCCGCCAGTGCCAGCAACAGCACAAAACCGCTAACCTTTGATATCAACAAGGCCCCGTAAGTGGTCCGTAGCGCCGCCAGGTTGGGCAGCAGGCCAGCCGCTATTCCGACCCCAAGGGGAAAGATCGCTGGCACGACCCAGACGGCCGAGGTCGAAAATGCCGTGCTGACACTACTTAGAGTAGAGGTCGTGGCCACCCGTGTCAGCCGCACCAGCGCCACGATCGATCCGAGCCAATAGCCCACAATCGTCACGTGCACCGTGAGCAGCGCCCTGATCAGCGGCGAAACCGTCGAGGCGGTCGTGTGGCCCGTCAGCGCGAAACTGCCCGCCACCCCGAGCGCCCCCAGCACCGTGAGTGTGCCACCCGCGCGGCCCGGCAGGCACAATCCGGCATACTCGATCGCAAGTGCCGCCGCGCCGACCACTGCGGAGAGCCCGGGGGAGCGGTGCCAGTTGCCCCTCTGCACGTCAAGGTCGGCCAACCCGGACCAATCGCCGGCGAGCCGCGCACCTTCGACCACCTGATGACCCAGAACCAAAGCAAGGCCGAGCAGCGCCATCGGACGAGCCAGTGAGATCAGCGGCGCGGCTTTTTCCGCCAGGACGGTTCGGTGGACGGCCACGAACAGCGATATGCCCGCGGCCTGCAGCGCGGCGACGAACGCTGCGGCACGAATTCCCACGGCAACCGCATCGAAGCTTTCCATTAGCGCTACGCGGGCGACCGGGTCACGGCTATTGGCCGCCCTTCTTGCCGACGGTGAAATGAATCACCCCGGACATGACGTGGCCATCGTCACTGACCGCGCGCCAGCTGATCTTGTAGCGCCCCAGGGCGAGCGTCGGGAGCGCCAGCGTAGCTTCCGCCGTCGGATTGGCCGGCAACGGCTTCACCGCGGTCTGGACGCCGTTCGTAGATTCGATCTTCATTGCGGTCAGGGTGACCGGCTCGGCAAACACCAGCGTGACGCTGGGGGGCGACTGATCCAGGACGGCATTTTCGACCGGGCTGGACCGCACCAAGTGCGCGTGCGCGAGGGCGCATGCCGGCAACAGCCCTATTGAGCCAACGATCGACAAGAATAGTGCCTTCATGCGTTCCCCTCCCTGCAATCCTGACCCACGAATGTGCCCTGCGCCTGGGCCGGGAAGCGGCAGCCCGATCGGAGGCCTAGCCCCGGAAGTTTCGGGGGGCGCCGATCCCGGCTATCAGCGCGAGAACACGACGCCATGCGGATTTGCCGACCCGGTCCAGCCACCGGGCCAATGGCGATCGTCAAAATTGAAACCGACTTTCCCGTCCGCATCACGGAAGGCCGTGTCCATCGTGATCGCGCCGGTCTTCTGATCCAGCTTCAACATAAAAAGGCGATGCAGGTCGCCAATGCCCGTGACGACCAGGCGCTCGGTCTTGGCATCCCATCCGGTCCAGTGCGGTGTGAACCCGTCGCCCAGTTCCAGGCGCGACACTTCGGCGGGTTGGCTCGGATTTTTCAGGTCGAGCACGATGAGGCCGTTGACGATCGGGACACTTTGAATCAGGTAATGGCCGACGATCGTCGGGACACCGCAATGGGATCCCGGAAACATGTGCACCAGCTGTGACCTGGGGTGGTCGGTGGCGACATCGGTGATTCGCTCGATCCCGCAATTGAGCGTCTGCACGAAGATCGATCCGTCGGGCCCACGCCGTGGCTCCTCCGGATTGAGGTCGCCCTCCTGATCCCCGCCGGTATCGAGATACTCGGTCCTGAGCAGCTTGAGGCTCGACAATTTCCATAGCTGATAGGTGTGGCCGTGCGGGTCCACGTCGTGCATGGAGGAGTTTGTGACCAGCACGAGGTCAAGGTCGGGGAGCGGCAGCAGGCTGTAGGGCATCAACATCGCTCCCGGGAGTTCTGGGTCGGCCGTGCTCGCGGCGCGAATCAAATGGCCCTGATCGTCGATTTCCACCAGACCACCGGTGCTTCCCATGGCTTCCGCCGTCATGGGCAGGCCCGGATGGGAGGTATGCTGGAAGCTTGCGAGCACGTGCCCGTTTGGGAGCCTCAGGAAGGAGTGTGAGTAGCTGTAGCCGCCCATATCCCCAAAAGAAGTGGCAACTTTCGGGTGCAGTGGGTCGCGCAAATCGAAGATGAACGATCGGCCCGCCACGTGGTCACTGGCAAACAGCAGGCCGCCTTCCGGCATTGAATATTCGGTGTGATGCACCTGCCCGGTCTGTTGATCGGTTACCGCCGTAGCCACCAACTTACCGTAGGACGCCGATCGCGGATCGGCGTCGATGACGGCAAGAAAGTCGTTGCCCTGTTGCGCGACATCACCCGCCCACGCAAACATGTAGTGACCCGACGAGGATGCCTGTCCCATCGCGGCAAAGCTGGCAGCGCAAATGATCAGAGCCCAGTGGGTCGACGGTCGTGACATAGGATGGCGCTAGCTAGTCCCGGGTACTCAGGCAGTAACCGCATCCATGATAAACCGAATGCGTGCCCGCTCGCGATCCGTCAGTGCGCACCGGCTGACCCAGACCCTCAGCTCGGCGTCGGAACGAACACCGAGGCCACGCGACCGGACCACACCGAGTCCCGCAACCGGGCGCCGGCCACCGTAGTACGACCCAATCTGCACCCCTACCCTTAGCGGGCGTGTCCAACCAACCCTTACCAGAGGTATAAGACTCGCGGCTGTTCCGATCTATTCCCACCATCCGCACATGGCCTCAATATTGCCTCGAGGATAGGCCGGAACGACAGGTTTGCAAGTGCAGCCCAGTTCCTCGCTGTCATAGCCAGCCCTTCCCGCAGGCGCCTTCGGTGGATTCAAGGCGGCAGGTTCAGATCCGGCCGCTCCTGCCATTATTATCAAGAGTGGCATGTCGCCTGTCTTTGGCCCGATGGATGGGTCTGGCCTGGAAGTGCGTTGGCATCCCAGGAGCGAACGGCTGGAGTTTGCGCGTGGGCACTGCCGCCAAGTGCCATTGTCCCGCCATGTTGAATCCCGGGGCCTCTTAACAAAGGCGGCGGCGATCTCCGAGCCTCGGCTGGCCCCGTTTCCTAGCGTACATGAACCGCTCGTGCGGCCGACATTGGCGCCCACGAACAGTGCGCTGCGCCGCCTACGTACGCTTCCGCACAGAAGCGCGCCCCGCCCTGCAATTACTCTAGGGCTCAAAATCCACCGAGCGATGGCGTCGGCGCACACGGGGCATCCCGCACACAGGAATGAAGTTCATGAACACACAGAAACTGCTAGGCATCGTGCTATTGATCGCCGGCGGGCTGGCGCTTATGTACGGCGGCTTCAGCTATCCGAAGGAAACCCATCAAGCCGACGTCGGCTCGCTGCACCTGTCGCTCGAAGAGACCCGGCACGTCAACGTTCCGGTCTGGGCTGGCATCGGTGCACTGGTCGCAGGCGGCCTGCTGCTGGCGACGGGTCGGAAGAGCTAGCGCTGGGTGGACGGATCGCGCGCGCCTCGATCGAACCGTGTGCCGCCCTCAGGCAGTGACACGCTGAGGGGAGAGCGCAACGGCGCCGCCGGGGGTTCCTGCGATGCGTTGCCCTTACGTGTGTTAGCGCACGGACACAACCGGTCAGCATTGCCTAGGGTGCGTGTCAACACTAGACCATCCCGATCACCCGCGCAGTCGTGGGCAGGTCGGGCGCGGGGTACGCCATGAGCGACGACAGCAACCTGAGCCCGGATGGCATCAGGCCCACCCCCTCCCCGATGCCCAGCCTCGGGGCCCTGAAGGGCCGATGGCAGCAGAAGCTTGGCGAAGCAAAGCTGGCGTGGGGCCGACTGAGCGACGACGAACTGCTCAAAATCGAGGGACATGCCGAGAAGCTGACCGGCCTGGTGCAGGAACGCTACGCGTTGACGCGTGATGCAGCGGCAAAGCAGGTCAAGACCTTCTACGACAAGCACTTTTCCTGAGATAGCCCGGACCGCGGCCCCACGGTGACTTTCAGCCCGCAGAATCTCGCATCGGCGCAGCATGCGCCGCATGCCGACTCCGAATTCGCCGGTGCGGACGACCGCACTCGCCTGGCGCCCGACCCTCTGCAGAATCACCTGCTCGCGGCTCTGCCCCCGGCCGATTATGCGCGCCTGGCCGCGCATCTCGAACTCACGCCGATGCTGCTCGGCGAAGTGCTGTACGAGCCCGGCGGCCGGCTGCCGCACGTCTATTTTCCGATCAGCGCGATCGTCTCGCTCCACTACGTCTGCCAGGACGGCATGTCGGCTGAAATCGCCGGCGTCGGCAACGAGGGCATGCTGGGCATTTCGCTGTTCATGGGCGGGGACACGACCCCCAGCAGCGCCGTGATCCAGACCGGCGGCCAGGGCTACCGCCTGGCGTCGCGTCGCCTGGTGGAGGAGTTTAATCGTGGCGGGGCGCTGCTGCGTCTGCTGCTGCGCTACAGCCAGGCCCTGATCACGCAGATGACCCAGACCGGCGCGTGCAATCGCCATCACAACGTGGCCCAGCAGTTGTGCCGCTGGCTGTTGCTGACCCTGGACCGCCTGCCGTCGAACAACCTGGTCATGACCCAGGAACTGATCGCCAGCATGCTGGGCGTGCGCCGCGAAAGCGTGACCGAGGCCGCCGGCAAGTTGAAGGAACACGGTGTCATCAGCTACCGGCGCGGCCACATCAGCGTATTGGACCGGGCCGGCCTGGAAGCCCACGTCTGCGAGTGTTACGGAGTTGTCAAGACCGAATACGACCGGCTGCTGCGCGATGTGCAGCATCACTGAGGACGGCGCCATGACCCGCGGACAATCCGATACACGCGTCGCCGGCACCAATGCCGCGGCACTCGAGGGCCTGAGCGAGGCCCACCGCCAGCTGGCGCTGCTCAAGACCGGCGCGCTGCAGAACGCCATCCTCCACAGCGCGAACTTCTCAATTATCGCCACCGACGAGAAGGGCATCATCCAGCTGTTCAACGTGGGGGCCGAGCGCATGTTGGGCTACACGGCCGCCGAAGTGGTCAACAGGATCACCCCCAGCGACATGCACGATCCCCTGGAAGTCCAGGCGCGCGCCGAGGCACTGAGCGCCGAGTTGGCCACGCCGATCCTGCCGGGCTTCGAGGCGCTGGCCTTCAAGGCCTCGCGCGGCATCGAGGACATCTACGACCTGACTTACGTCTGCAAGGACGGGAGCCGCTTCCCGGCGGTGGTATCGATCACGGCGCTGCGCGACGACTACGACGAGCTCATCGGCTACCTGCTCATCGGCGCCGATAACTCGGTGCGCAAGCAGTTCGAGGCCGAGCTGACCCAGGCCAAGGCCGCCGCCGAGAGGGCCAATCTCGCCAAATCCGATTTCCTGTCCACGATGAGCCATGAACTGCGCTCACCGCTCAATGCGATCCTCGGCTTCGCGCAACTGCTGGCCTCCGATGCCGCACCACAGACCGAGAACCAGAAGGAAAGCACCGGCCAGATCCTGCAGGCGGGCTGGTACCTCTTGGACCTGATCAACGAGATTCTGGACCTGGCGCTGATCGAATCCGGGAAACTCCTGCTGTCGATGGAGTCGATGTCGCTGGACGAGGTGATGCTCGAGTGCCGGAGCATGATCGAGCCGCAGGCGGGAAAGTACCAGGTGTCGATGGATTTCCGGGCCATGCCCAAACCCTGCTTCGTGCGCGCCGACCGTACCCGCGTCAAGCAGGTCCTGCTCAACCTGCTGAGCAATGCCATCAAGTACAACCGCCCCGGCGGGACGGTTACGGTCGAGTGTGCGCTGCGTACACCGGAACGCATCCGCATCAGCGTCACCGACACCGGCGCGGGACTGGCCGCGGACAAGCTGGCGCAGCTGTTTCAGCCGTTCAATCGCCTCGGCCAGCAGGCGGGCGGCGAAGAGGGCACGGGCATCGGCCTGGTCATGACCAAGCGCCTGATTGAGCTGATGGGTGGGGTCATCGGGGTCGAGAGCACCGTCGGCGCAGGCAGTATCTTCTGGGTCGAACTGATCCGCGGCCCCAGGCCGCAATTGGTGGCGAGCACACTAAACGTTGCGTCGCTCGGCGTGCTGTCGGCAGGCGAGCCGGTCGCGCACACTCTCTTATATGTGGAGGACAATCCGGCCAACCTGATGCTGGTGGAACAGCTCATTGCCCGACGCGCCAATACCCGCCTGCTGAGCGCTGCCGACGCCACGGCCGGCATTGCCCTGGCACGCCTGCACCGACCCGAAGTGATCCTGATGGACATCAACCTGCCCGGGATCAGTGGCATCCGGGCCCTGAACCTGTTACGCGAAGATCCGCTGACCCGGCACATCCCGGTGATTGCCATCAGTGCCAACGCGATGGCTCACGACGTGCGCAAGGGTCTCGAGGCCGGATTTTTCCGTTACCTGACCAAGCCCATCCGGGTGGAAGCCTTCATGACCGCTATGGACGGGGCGCTGGAAGCCTCACTAGCGGCGCACCAGCCCGATTCCTCACAGGGAGCCCTGCAATGATCAGCGCCAGTGACATCCTGAACGGCCGGATCCTCATCGTGGACGACCTGGCGGCCAACGTTCGACTGCTGGAGCAGATGCTGCGGGGAGCAGGTTACACGCATATCGATTCGACCATGGACCCGCGCACGGTCTGCGCCCTGCATCTCCAGAATCACTACGACCTGATCCTGCTCGACCTGATGATGCCCGGCATGGACGGGTTCGCGGTCCTGGAGAAGCTCAAGGCGATTGAGGCCAACCGCTACGTTCCGGTGCTGGTGATCACCGCGCAGCCCGGCCACAAGCTGCGCGCGCTGCAGGCCGGCGCGAAGGATTTCATCAGCAAGCCGATCGACTTGACCGAGGCCAAGGCACGCATCCACAACATGCTGGAAGTGCGGCTCCTGTACCGGCAGGTCGAGCTGCACAACCAGCTGCTGGAACGCACGGTGCTGGAACGGACCGCCGAATTGCGGACCAGCGAGGAACGCTTTCACCGGCTCACGGAGCTCTCGTCCGACTGGTACTGGGAGCAGGATGCGAGCGGCAAGTACACCGAGGTGTCCGGGCCGGCGCTGGAAATGCTTGGCATTGGCGGCGAGCCTTGTGGCGCCGAGTCCGGGCGCGCCAAACTGGAAGCGAACATCGCCGCGCGACGTCCGTTCCTCGACCTGATCTACAGCAGAACCCGCCTCGACGGGCTATTGCAGTATTTCCAGGTCAGCGGCGAGCCCATCTTCAGCAGCTCCGGTCGCTATATCGGCTACCGCGGCATCGGCATGGACGTGACGCAGCGGCAACGGGATCACTGAAGCGTCGCCCGCCCGCCCTGCGCTCAGTGCAGGTGCTGGGCAAATCTCGTGATCAGCTCGTTCAAAGGATCGGCGCTGTCGCGCAGGCGCTCCTGCAGTTGCGCGATACCCGCCGCACGCCGGCTGCCGGAGCCGGCGAGGCGCAGGGCCTCGGCCGACGCTTCCACCTCACGGGCGACTTCAGTAGCACCAATCGCACCGTAGATGATGGCGAAATAGCGCAATTGTTTCGCGGGCGTCGGACCGAGAAATGCCTGGAGCGTCTGCGATTCGACGGCCGCCCAGAACTCGCAGGCCATGCGCAGAGCGCGCTCCGCCACCGAGAAGTCCTGTAAGCCGCCGGCCGCGCGCTCGAGGATCGTCAGCAACCGCCGGCGTGTCACCGCGGAATGTCCGCCCCACTGGCTTTTCACTCGCTGAACCTCGATGGGCCGCATGCCACGGATGGCAGGTTCGCACGTCGGGTGCGGCCCATCTGTTGGCTACCGAACGTAGCCGCGCTGTCCGCGGGGGCGGTGCGTACGCCAGCGCACCGACTTCCGGACGGCATCGGCACACACTCTGCATACAGTCGATCGGCCGCTCAATATCAGGCGGCTTATGCCGGCTTGCGAAGGAGACCACCATGACCCGACTAACCCCCTACGGCCAAGGCCTGCGCCGGCCGACCGTCCGCGTGCTGGGCCTGGGAGGCGTGCTGATGCTCGCCGCCTGTGCCTCCACGCCGCCCCCCGCCGTTGCTCTTAGCGAGGCGAAGCAGGCCATCGCGGTGGCTGACCAGGCCCACATCTCCGATGCCTCCTCACCGCACCTCGCCCAGGCCCGCACCAAGCTGGCCGCCGCCGACACCGCCGTGCAGGCCAAGCGCATGAGCGAGGCGGAACGCCTGGCGCAGGAGTCGCGTGTGGACGCCGAACTCGCGTTCGCACAGAGCAGCGCCGCAAAGAACCAGGCCGTCAACGACGAGATGCTGCATAGCACCCAGACACTGTCCGACGAAATGCAGCGCAATACAGGAAGCACGCCATGAATACCCGCACCACTCATACATCCACCCATCCGCTGATCGCCGCCGCCGTGGCCGCGGCCTTGCTGGCCGCCTGTGCCTCGGTGCCGACCCAGCCCGCGGGCTCCGCGGAGCTGCGTACGCGCCTGACCGCCCTGCAGGCCGATCCGCAACTGGCGGGCCGCGCGCCCCTGGCCATGGATAAGGCCAACGTCGCCGTAACCGCCGCGGAAAAGCCGCAGACCGATCCGGTGATCAACGCGCACCTGCAATACATGGCTGATCGCCAGATCGACATCGCGACCGCGGATGCGCACAGTCAGTTGGCCATAGACCAGCGCAAGCAAATCACCGAGCAGCGCGCGACCATGCAGCTTAAGGAACGTACGCAGGAAGCAGACGTCGCAAAACAGAATACCGCCACCGCCGTGGCTGACGGCCAGCGCAACGCCGCCGAACTGCAGCAGCAGATCAACGATCTGCAGGCCAAGGAGACCGACCGCGGCCTGGTGCTGACGCTGGGCGACGTGTTGTTCACCACCGGTACCGCCAACCTGAACACGGGCGCGGGCACCCAGCTGGCCAAGCTGGCCGGATTCCTCAACGCGCATCCGGATCGTACGGTCCAGATCGACGGCTATACCGACAACGTCGGGAGCGATGAGTACAACCAGGGCCTGTCGCAGCGGCGTGCCGATGCGGTGAAGGACTATCTGGTCCACCAGGGCATCGGTACCGGGCGCCTGACGGCCTCGGGCAAGGGCGAGAGCTCGCCGGTAGGGGACAACAGTTCCGCGACCGGCCGCCAGCAGAACCGGCGCGTGGAAGTCATCATCGCCAACAGCGCGGTCGCGGCCCGTTAGCGATCGACGCGTGGGGACAGCCGCTCCGGATGGCGGAGGCGTCTGTCCCCCTTTTTTTGCCCGTTGCTCGGCGCGCCTAGGGCGCAGCGGCGGATCGTGGCCCGAGCGTGATCTGCACCCGGTGCTCGCCGCCATCGTCGATGAGCTCGATGCTGTCCACTCCGTCCGCCAGCCGCACACCATCGAGTTCCAGGCTGGCAATGCCGCCGCTCACGTGCTGCGGATTCTCGATCAGGATCTCATAGCGCGCCGTGCGATGCCGATAGCTGATCTCGGCGCGCGGCCAGTGTTCCGGCAGACAGGGGACCAGCTGCAGGCGTTCGCCGCGCACGCGCAGGCCCAGGATGTACTCGAGGCCGGCCCGGTACATCCAGCCGGCCGAGCCCGTGTACCAGGTCCAGCCGCCGCGACCGACGTGCGGCGCGACCGAATAGACATCGGCGGCCACCACGTAGGGCTCCACCTTGTAGCGATGCACGTCGGCGCGCGTCGCGGTGCGATTGACCGGGTTGAGCATGGCCAGCAGCTCCCCGGCGCGGCTCCCCTGCCCCAGCTCGGCAAAGGCCATGACGCTCCACAGCGCGCCGTGCGTGTATTGCCCGCCATTCTCGCGCAGGCCCGGCGGATAGCCCTTGATGTAGCCCGGATCGAGCGCCGTGCGGTCGAAGGGCGGTGTGAACAGCAGCGCCAGGCCGGCCTCGCGCCGTACCAGCTGCTCGCTCACCGCCGCCATGGCCTGCCGCGCGCGCTCCGCCGGGGCGGCCCCTGACAGCACCGACCAGGACTGCGCGATGGCATCGATGCGGCATTCGTCGCTGGCTGCCGAACCGAGCGCGGTGCCGTCGTCATAGTAGGCCCGCCGATACCATTGCCCGTCCCAGCCGGCGGCTTCCAGGGCGGTACGCAGCGCCGAGGCATGCTTCAGCCAGCGCGCGGCACGCGCCGTCTCGCCCCGCGCGCTCGCCAGGGGGGCAAAGCGCTGCAGCGTTGTATACAGGAACCAGCCGAGCCAGACGCTCTCGCCCCGGCCCAGCTCACCCACGCGGTTCAGGCCGTCATTCCAGTCGCCGGTGCCGATCAGCGGCAGCCCGTGCGCCCCGAGTTGCAGGCTCTGATCGAGCCCGCGCGCGCAGTGCTCGAAAAATACAGCGGTCTCATCGGAGGTGACCGGCAGGAAAAAGACGTCCTGTTCGCCGGTATGCAGCGCCTGGCCCTCCAGGAACGGCACCGCCTCGTCCAGCAGCGCCAGGTCACCGCTCACGGCAATGTAGTGGGCCGCGGTGTAGGCGAGCCAGATGCGATCGTCGCTGATGCGCGTGCGCACCCCCTGACCGGTGTTGGGCAGCCACCAGTGCTGCACGTCGCCCTGGGGAAACTGGCGGCCTGCGGCGCGCAGCAGATGCTCGCGGGTCAGCGCCGGCCGGGCCAGCGCCAGAGCCATGCCGTCCTGCAGCTGATCGCGGAAACCGTAGGCCCCGCTGGCCTGGTAAAAGCCCGACCGCGCCCACACGCGGCAGGAGAGCGTCTGGTACAGCAACCAGCGGTTGAATACCAGGTCCAGCGGTCGGTCCGGGGTCTTCACTTGCACCTTGCCCAGCACGTCGTCCCAAAGCGCTACCGCTTGCTCGTGGACCAGCTCCAGATCGGCCGCACGGTAGCGGGCGATCAGCGCCTGCGCATCCGCGAGGTGGGCCCCTTCGCCCAGCAGAAATACGACTTCGCGCGATTCGCCGACCTCGAGTTCGATCGAAGTCTGCAAGGCGCAGCACGGATCCAGCCCCGCGCCCACCCGCTGCGACAGCGGCGTGCTGCGAGCGAGCGCCGCGGGCCGGGCCAGCGTGCCATGCCGGCCCAGAAACTCGAGGCGGTCGCAGGTCCAGTCGCTCTGCTGGCCGCGAAGATCGGCGAACATGACGTGACCGGCGGAGGCGGCGCTCCAGGGATTGCTCGCCATCAGCGCACCGGTCGTGGCGTCCAGAGCAGTGATGATGTAGGGCGCCGTGGCGCTGCGGGCCGTACCCAGCACACACTCGACGTAGGCGGTGACCGAGAGTCGACGCGTCCGGGCCGAGGCGTTGCGGATCCGCAGGCGCGAGATCTTCACCGGATCTTCCACGGGCACGAACATCAGCAGGTCGAGTTCGATGCCCCGCGTATCGTGCTCGAATCGGCTGTAGCCCTGTCCATGCCGCGCGCTGTAAGTCGAATCGGGGTCGCGGATCGGCGTGGCCGTGGGGCCCCAGAGTTCGCCCGAGTCCTCATCGCGCACGTAGAGCACTTCGCCGGGACGATCGCTGATCGGGTCGTTCGACCAGGGCGTCAGCTGGTTCTCGCGGCTGTTGCGCGCCCAGGTGTAACCGCTCCCCTCCGCGGCAACCAGGAAGCCGAACTGCGGATTGGCGACCACGTTGATCCAGGGTGCCGGCGTGAACTGACCTGGACCCAGCAGCGTCAGGTACTCGCGCCCATCGGCGGCGAAGCCGCCCAGCCCGTTGAAGTATTCCACGCCAGGGGGTGGCGCGATCTCCGGCAGCACGGTCGGCGCCGCGGCTCGGGGCGAGTCCGGCGGCGGCTCGGCCACCAGTTCGCGGTGCCGATCCAGCTGCGCCGCCAGGCTCCCGCGCTGGCCGGACAGCACCACCCGCGCCACCGAGAACAGCAGCGCGCGCGCCGGCGCCGAGATGAGATCGCTGCGCAAAATGGAGACCGCTCCCTTGCTGCTGTCGCCCCCGAGACGCGGGCGCGACTGGCTCATGCGCAGCTGTGTCTCGAGGGCGTTCTGCAGATCCTGCACATACGAGGAGGCGCGCTCATTGAGAAAGACCAGGTCGACCGCCAGCCCCTTCAGTTGCCAGTACTCCTGGGCGCGCAGCATCTGGCGGACGATGGCGATGTCGTCCACGTCGTCGATCCGCACCAGCACGATAGGCAGGTCACCCGAAATGCTGAGGGCCCACAGCGCCTCCGGGCCGGCCGCTCCGCGCAAGATGGTGGCACCCGCGGGCCGCATGGCGGCATTGGCGTACAACACATAGCCCGCCAGCCGCTGAAACAGCGTGGCCTCGGCCGCCTCGATGCCCAGGTGCCGCAGCTGCACCTGGCGCTGGGTCCAGGCCAGCGTGCCGGCGCGCACGAAGGCGTTGCTGTCCCGATGCTTATCGAGCAATTGCAGCACGCTTTCGCGGGTGGTCGATACGAAGGTCCACAGGGCAATCCGCACCGTGCCACCGGGCGGAACACGCACGCGGTAGCGCAACGAAAAGATTGGATCGAGCACCGTGCCCACGGTATTGGACAGTCGCCGACCGTCCAGTACCGAAACCGGCTCGCGCAGACCGCGGCCGCGGCCGATAAAGCGCGCGCGGTCGGTCTCGTACTCGGGCCGCCAGACGTTCTCGCCTTCGACCACCGCGTGCTGCGCCGCCCAGATCTCCGGCTCGCTCGGGGTGCGACGCCGCCGCGTCGCCAGCAGGGCCCCGGGCTTATCGAGGAATTCGGTCTGCACGAACATCTTGGAGAACGCAGGATGGGCCTGATCGGCGGCCGGCGGCCCCAGCACCAGCTCGCTGTAGGAGGTGACTTCGATGTTCCGCACCCGGTTGCCGTTGTTGGCCAAGGAGATGCGGCGCACTTCGGCGTCATCTTCCGGCGAGACCAGCACCTCCAGCGTCGTGGTAATCGTCCCGTCGAAGCGCACGAATTCCGCCCGATCCTCGGTAAAGGTCACCTCATACCGATCCGCCTCGACCGCGCTCGGTTGGTAGCCGGCCGACCACACGCGGCCGCTGTCGGCATCGCGCAGATAGAAATAGCTCCCGTAGGCATCGCGGGTGCCATCTTCCGTCCAGCGTGTCAGCGCCTGCTCGCCCCAGCGGCTGAAGCCCGAGCCCGCAGCGGTCACCATCACGGCGTATCGTCCATTGGACAGCAGGTGGGTCTGCGGAGTCGCATCGTGCGGGGTATGGAGCTGCCGCAGCACCGGGGCCAGGGTGTCGCTGAGGCGTGCCGCCGAGGTGACCTCCTCGGCCCGGGGGTGGCTCACCGAGACGTTGCGCGGCGTGCGCTCCTGCAGGAGCAACTCGGTGGCCCGTATCAAGGGCTCGGCGTGGAAGCGGGCGCGCAGCAGCCCATCGTGCAGCACGTTGGCGATCGCGCACAGCGTCATGCCCAGGTGATGCGCCATGTAGGCGCGCACGATCGCGTATTGCGCCCCTTCCGGCAGGCGGCTGCGCGTGTAGTCCAGCGCCTCAAAATAACCGTAGCGGCCCAGTGCCCCCAGCGCTTCAAGCCGGGCCAGATTGGTCACCGCGTCCACTGGATCGATCATGGCCGCAAGCGCGGTCGCGTACGGCGCGATCACGGTGTTTTCGCTCAGCCCACGCTTGAGGCCGAGGCCAGGCACACCGAAATTGGAGTATTGATAGGTGAGCTCAAGATCGCGCGCGTTGTAGCCCGATTCCGAAATGCCCCAGGGCACCTCCAGTTCGGCCGCGTAGCTCTCCTGGCGCCGCACGATCAGGCGATTGGTCTGATCCAGCAGGCTACCGGCCGGAGCCCGCAGCACCAGCGAGGGCATGAGGTATTCGAACATCGATCCGGACCAGGAAATGAGCGCTGCGCCGTTACCGATCGGCGTTACCGGTCGCCCCAGCCGGAACCAGTGCTGCGCCGGCACGTCGTTCTTGGCGATGGCGACAAAGCTGGCCAAGCGTGCCTCGGAAGCCAGCAGGTCATAGCAGTTGGGGTCCAACGCACCGTCGGTCGCCGAATAGCCGATCGACAGCAACCGGCGCTGCTTATCGAGCAGGAAGCCAAACTCCATGGCCAGAGCCTGCGAGCGGGCGGCCGCTTCAATCGCGGCGATGCGCTGCTTGATGTCACGGGCCGACTGCTCGGTGAGTTCGGCGTCGCGCCGCGCACTGGCCAGGCTCCGGCACACCGCCTCGGCCCAATAGAGCATGTCGAGGCCGGAGTCATCGCCGAATTCGCTGGCCAGGCCGCGTGCCACGTCAATCATGGTCGCCGCCGCCGGGGCGATGGCGGCCGCATCGCGCACGCTGAGCGCCGTGCGCAGCACCGCCAGCGCGGCGGCGAGGTGGTGCGAATGGTTGCTTTGCGTGCTGCGCTCTTCGGGGATCGCCTGCAGGGCCTCACGGGCGAGCGCCACTGCATCCAGGGCCCCATCGCAGGCGTCCGCGGTGACTGGCGCTTGCGCAGAAGTCTCCGGCAGCACCCAGTTTCCGCACGAATTGGCCAGCGCCAGCAGATGGGCCGCGAGGTTGCCGCTGTCCACGGTCGATACGTAGCGCGGATCGAGCGGGCGCAGATCGCGCGTGTCGTACCAGTTGTACAGGTGACCACGAAATCGCTGCAGCCGCTGCAGCGTGGCCAGGGTCGCCTCCAGGCGCTCGACGGTCTCGACCGTTCCCGCCCAGCCGAAGTCACGGGCGCTGACCGCCGCCAGCAGGTACAGGCCGATGTTGGTGGGTGAAGTGCGGTGCGCGATGACCGGGTGCGGGTCCTCCTGGAAGTTGTCCGGCGGCAGCATGTTGTCCTCCGCCGTCACGAAGGTCTCAAAGTATCGCCAGGTACGACGCCCGACCTGCCGCAGCACCTTCGCGTCGTGTACGGACGCCTGCTGCATGCCGGAGACGCTCGGCGAGATACTGATCCATACGGCCAGCGCCGGGGACACGAGCCACAGGGCGATGATCGGTGCGGCCAGTGCGCCGGCCGCCGGATTGAGTGACCACACCAGGATCGCGGCCGCACCCGCCAATGCCACGCCGCCGGCCATGTGTCGATAGGCACCGCGCAGCTCGAGCTGGGGCCGCCGGCTCAGCTGCGCGGCGGTCACCCACTGCAGCAGATTGCGTCGGGTCACCAGCAACCGGAACAGCGTGCGCCCGATTGCATCGCTCATCAGCCACGCCTGGTGGGCGAGGAAGGTCACCAGGAATGCACTCTGCGCCGCGGCCAGCCCGATGTCCTGGCGCAGTGCATAAAAATGACTGCGCAGCGTGATGCCCGCGCGGCTCGGCACGATGGCAGCGAACACCGGCAGCCAGGCCGGCAGCGCAATGGTGCCCAGCACAAAGCCGGTCCACAGAGCCGCGGCACCCGCCGGTAGCAGCAGCCAGCCCACCAGCAGTGCCGCCACACTGGTGGGCGCGCCGAGCGAACGGCGCAGGTTGTCCAGCATTTTCCACAGGCCAATCAGCGGTATGCGGGCGCTCGCGCGCGTGCCCGTCGCCGCCGCGGCATCGCGACGGCCCAGGATCCAGGGCAGCAGCTGCCAGTCGCCGCGCGCCCAGCGGTGCTGGCGTCCCGCGGCCGCGTCGTAGCGCGCAGGAAACTCCTCGACCAGCTGGATGTCGGTGACCAGGCCGGCACGCGCGAAAATGCCCTCGAACAGATCGTGGCTGAGCAGCGCATCGTCGGGCACGCGCCCGGCCAGCGCGGCCTCGAAGGCGTCGATGTGGTAGATGCCCTTGCCGGTGTAGGAGCCCTCCCCGAACAGGTCCTGGTAGACGTCGGAAACGGCGGCCGCGTACGGATCGATGCCACTGGCGCTGGAGAACACGCGCTGGAAGCGTGATCCTTCCCGGCCCGTGGGCAGGGAAGGAGCGACTCGCGGCTGCAGGACGGCATAGCCGTCGGTCACCCGCCCGCTGGCCCTATCGAAGCGCGGCCGGTTGAGCGGGTGGGCTATCTTGCCGACCAACCGCCGCGCGCTGTCACGCGGCAGCCGCGTGTCAGCATCCAGGGTAATCACGTAGCGCACGGCGGGCGGCACGGCGATGCTGCCGCCGTCGGCCGCAACGAAACTGGTGTCGCTCGCGCCGCGCAACAGGCGGTTGAGCTCGTGCAGTTTGCCGCGCTTGCGCTCCCAGCCCAGCCAGGATCCCTGCTTGGCGCTCCAGACCCGGTGGCGATGAAACAGGTAGAAGCGCGGGCACGCCGCCGCGGCCACGTGTCGCCGGTTCAGCTCTCCGATGCCCGCAGCGGCGGCCTGCAGCAGCGCCTGGTCGCCGGCGACCCGCTCGCTGGCGGCATCAGGCCAATCGGTCAGCAAGGCGAAGTAGAGTTCGCCATCGGGCGAGGACAGGTAGTGAACTTCCAGATTCTCCAGCAGGATCTCAATGTCCTCGCGCGAATTCAGTAGCGCGGGGACGGCGACCAGGGTGCGGAGCGA
Organism: uncultured Gammaproteobacteria bacterium; assembly: GCA_963707115.1. GTDB lineage: Bacteria > Pseudomonadota > Gammaproteobacteria > Steroidobacterales > Steroidobacteraceae > FEN-1191. The sequence goes on along the minus strand of CAVPOP010000005.1, from coordinate 452,226 downwards.
GTCCGGGACACCGCCGCGCAGAGCCAGCCCGGGCAGGATGGTCGCGCCGATGCCGCGCGTCACCGCACGGTTGACCAGCGCCACCGCCACGTCCAGGGCCGGGATGAACCCGAACAGTGCCAGCCATGCCAGCGGTGAGCCGACGATGCCACGCGCGTGCACGCCCAGCAATGGCGCGCCCAGCAGCAGTGTGCCGAGCAGCGCGATGGCGGCGATGTAGCGGCGCGCCCCCTTGGTGACGTTGAGGCGTCGCGCCCCGTTCCAGACCGAGGCGCGATAACCGACGGTGGCCTCGAATGCCGGGCGGCCGCCCGCGATCAGGTGATAGCCCGGGTCGCTTTCCGGGGCGGGGGGCGGTTCACCCTCAGCCGGATCGCCGCCGGAAGTTGCGTTGCCGTGCTGCTTTGCCGCCTGCATGGCGGCCTGGGTGATCTCGAGCTCCGATAACTTCGAACCGCGGGCAAGTTCCTCGATCGCGCTCCGGTACAGGTTGCGACTGGCGAAATCCATCGCGGCGAAGTCGCTCCCGGCGCGCAGCTGCTCATCGACCAGGCTGACATTCTCGAAGAACTCGGGCCAGTCCAGATCCGAGAGCAGGCGCATGCTGGTGATGATGTTGCGCACCGTCACGTTCGAAGCGCCCTGCTTCTGATGCTCGTCGCGCACTATCTGCTCGGGAGTCTGGCCCTGCGCGCTCAGGCGTTGCTCGAGCCAGCGCAGTGCCGGGGTAACCCGCGGGTCCTGATCGCGCAGCCTCTGCACCAGCTGCACCACGAAGGCCGGCTGGAATTCCCGGCCCAGCCGGTCGCGCTCCAGTGGCATGTCCGGCTCGCCCGGCGACCCACTGACGCCCAGCAGCCGATCGGCCACCGCGTCGGCTTCCTGGCGCGCGATGCGATTGCTCACGATGCGTGATGCGGCCCGACGCAGGTTCTCGACCAGCACGATACGCAGCGTGATGGCCACCGCCCACAGTTCGCCAATCGTCAACGGCTGGACCAGCTGGTAGGCACGCACGAAGCGGGTCAGGGCCTCGGGCTCGAAGCGACTGTCGGTGTGCGCGACAAAGGCCCACGCGAGCCCGAAGACCCGCGGATAGCCCTGCAGCGGCCCCTCAGCCAGCTTGGGCAGCAGCCGGTAGAAACTTGGCGGAAGGTCCTCGCGGATCTCGCGAATCTGCTCTTCGACCAGGTGGTAGTTGTCGAGCAGCCATTCCGCCGCCGGCGTGATGACCCGACCCGCGCTCACCGTAGCGGCGATATCGCGATACGCCGCCAGCAGTGCCGCTTCGTTGTGCCGCAGGCGCACCACGAGCGAGCTGCGCGAGCGTCGCTGCGCGGCCACCGGCTGCGCCATCGCCAGGCTGGCCGCGTGTTCTTCCAGCCGCTCGAGGCTGAACAACTCGGCGCGGATGAGTTCGTCCGTATTCCACGGCGAAGCCGGGCTGCGCAAGCCGGCCAGCAACAGGGCCAGGGTATTCAAGAGTGTTCAGCAACCCGCGGCATCTGGTGCGCTCCTTGCCCGGCCGGCCGCCACATGCGGGCTGCGGCGGCAACTATGGATATTAGTCAGGACCGCCCCGAAATTCGGTACGGCGGCGCACGCACGCCGGCAAGGGTCGTAGGGCCCATGACCGGAGTCGTGCTGACCGGGCCATGATCAACGCTTGGCAAGGCGGAAGGCAAGGGCGATCCGCCAGCGGTCGGGCAGACGGAACGGCCCGGGGCCGGGCAACGGGGCACCCTAAGGCTCAACTGCTGGCTCTGTGTGTTCGGTGTCGGACATAGGCGCGGATTCGGGGTAGAGTGGGCCGATGGGAACGACTCGCCCCCGCAGTGCAAAAGCCAGGGCCACCGGGCGCACCATGGCGCTGGCGGGGGGCAAGCCGTTCCCGTTCCCTGTCGATCCTCACCAGAACCACCTGCTGGAGGCGCTGCCGGCCGCGGATTACGAGCGCCTCAGGCCGCACTTCGAACATGTGGCCCTCAAACTGGGCGAAGTGCTCTATGAGCCGGGCGCTCGCATGCGCTACGTCTACTTCCCCACCACGGCGATCGTGTCGCTGCTGTACGTCATGGAAGACGGCGCCTCGGCGGAAATCGCCATTGTCGGCAATGAGGGCATCCTCGGCATCTCGCTGTTCATGGGCGGGGAGAGCACCCCGAGCCGCGCCGTGGTGCAGAGCGCCGGCTACGGCTACCGCATGAAAGCGACGCTGCTCCAGGATGAATTCGGCCGCTTCGGCGTGCTGATGCACCTGCTGCTGCGCTACACCCAGGCACTGATCACACAGATGGCACAGACCGCGGTCTGCAACCGGCACCATTCGGTCGATCAGCAGCTCTGCCGCTGGCTGTTGCTGAGCCTGGATCGGCTGTCATCGAACGAGCTGAGCATGACCCAGGAGCTGATCGCGAACATGCTGGGGGTGCGCCGCGAGGGCGTCACGGAGGCCGCGGGCAAGCTGCAGTCGGCCGGGCTGGTCAGCTACCGCCGCGGCAAGATCACGGTGCTCGATCGAGCGGGCCTGGAAGCCCGGTCGTGCGAGTGTTACCACGTGGTGAAGAAGGAGTTCGACCGCCTATTGCCCTACCGGGTAAATTAGCAACCGCAGCGGTAAGCATCCACGCTAAGTGGGATGGCGCACATACAGCGCCGCGGCAGACTCGCACTATGGCTACCGGCGAAGGGATCGGACGTTCCGTACCGCTCCGCAACGCGTGCGCCGCGCAGGGCTCCCGTAATGACCAACCGTTCCGCGCCTTCCAACCGGATATTGGCCAGCATTCCGGACGAGGAGTACCGGCGACTGAGCCTGCAGCTCGAGCCGGTGACACTCAGGTTCAGGCAGGTGCTGTACGAGCCGGGCAAGGCGATTCGCTACGTCTATTTTCCGGTCGACTGCCTGGTGTCACTGCTCACATCGGTCGACCGCAAGCGCACGCTTGAGGTAGGAATGGTCGGCAATGAAGGCATGGCCGGCATGCCTTTCATCCTCGGCGTCGGCGTCTCCGGGGTACGCGCGCTGGTGCAAGGTGCGGGCCAGGCGATGCGTATGGGCTCGGCCCCCTTCCGCGCTGAATTCGACCGGAATCCGGCGTTGCAACAGGCGCTGTACCGGTACACCTATGCACTGATGGCGCAGATCTCCCAGACCGCCGCCTGCAACCGCTTTCACGATACCGGCCAGCGGCTTGCGCGCTGGCTGCTCATGACGCGCGAGCGAATCGGCGCCGATGAATTTTCACTGACGCAGGAATTCCTGGCGCACATGCTCGGGCTCAGGCGGGTCGGTGTGACCGAGGCGGCGAGCGAGCTGAAACAACGCAAGCTGATCGCCTACACGCGCGGACGGCTACGGATCCTGGACGTGCCGGCGCTCAAGCGCGCCTCCTGTACCTGCTATCAGCTTGTAAACGAGGTGTTCGCTCGCGCGCAGCGCCAGTAAGGCGCCGGGGGTGGCGCACTGGGGCCCTGCGGCTAGCACTGGCCGGATCCGAATCGCACGCCACGCGCCTTCGCGATCGGGCCGGGGGTCCGACGACGTAGCCCGCGTCGAACTACCGTTACGGCCGGGTTCCGGGGCGACCTAGTGGCGCCGCCTCTGCCCTGGAAGCATGGCGACGGAATGGCCGTTGTGTTCGGTACCGAACTGACATTCGGGAGGAGCGGTGCTAGGTTGATGATTGGGCAATGTCCCACTCTGAACTCGGACCAAAAAAGGCCCACCGGTAGCGATAGTGCCCCTTCCCCCTTAGACGATGCTGCCGGCCCGTTCAGACCTCGCCCGCCACGGCGCATATGCCGTGGCGGGCTTTTTCATGACGCCGATGCGTGTGGCAGCGAACAGAAGCGTCAGCCGCGCCGGCGCATCCTGCGCCTTGAGCCCCGATTTTCCACCACGGCCCACTAGCACAGGAACCCATCATGAAACACGAGTCAGTCAGCGCCACAGCGGGGGCACAGACAGCCGCAAACGGCCCGACCATCGACGGCGGCCCCAGCGGCGAAGGCGCGCAGTCCGGCATCGCGCGCGAGTACCACGCGTTGCTAAGCGACCTCGAGGACCTGGTCGCGTCGGCAAGTTCGCTGACCGGCGAAGGCTTCGCACTTGCCAAGGCCAAGCTCAGCGAGCGCATCAGTGCGGCGCGCAGCACGGTCAGCGGCGCCGGCCACGCAGTGGCCGATCGGGCCCGCAGCGGCGCCAAGGCTACGGATCGCTACGTACGCGATCAGCCATGGCAGGCCGTCGGTATTGGTGCGGTCGCCGGATTGCTGATCGGCTTGCTGCTCGGCCGCCGCGGCTCATGAGCGTACTGCGCAGCGTGCGCAGTGCGGGCGGTGCCCTGCTGGACCAGGCACGCCTGCACGGCGAGCTGCTGGAGCTAGAGTGGAGCCAGGAGAAGTGCCGCCTGCGCAGCATGTTGAGCGCTCTGCTGCTGGGCTTCGCCTGCCTGTTGGGGTTGCTGTTCGCGCTCGGTGCGCTGCTGTTGTCGTTGTACTGGGATACGCCCTACCGCGTGCCGGCGGTCGCGGCCCTGGTCGCCCTGTACGGCGTTGCCACGGGGCTCGCCTGGCGACAGTTCCAGATGCAGGCCGAGCTGGGCGCCGGGAGTTTTGCCGCCAGCCGTACCGAACTGGCCGCCGACCTGCAGCTGCTGCGGAGCCGACTGTGACTGTGCTCGCGCAACGCGCATGGGACGCACGGCGCATGGCGCTGTGCCTCCGGCTGCAGGCGCAGCGGCAGATCATTGCCCAGCAGCTCGGTGGCGAAGTCGTTCTGGGCCGCTCATATCCCCGCAGCAAGACCATGCGTCTGCTGACTCAGCAGCCGGAGCTCGTCATCCAGGCAGTCGGCGGCCTGGCGAGGCTCCTTCGACTCCGCTAACGGGGCTCCGCAGACTGTGGCTAGCGCCGCCCTGGCGCGGCCGGCTCGATCTTGCGATCTGGCAGGCCCTTGAGCAGGTCCGCGAGTTCATCGGCGTGCTCCTCTTCAACCGCGAGGATACCCTTGAGCATCTGGCTAGTGGTCGGATCCTGATCGCGCAGGTACTGGATCATCTCGCGATAGCTGTCAATCGCGATCCGCTCGGCCACCAGGTCCTCCCTGATCATCTCCACCAGCGAACCACCGGCCACGTATTCCGCATGACTGCGGCTCGCCAGGCTGTCGGGTGAGAAGTCGGGCTCACCACCCAGCTGCACGATACGCTCCGCAATCCGGTCGGCATGGCCCTGCTCCTCGTTAGAGTGCACCAGGAACTCGTCGGCCGTACTCTTCGCGTCGATGCCGCGCGCCATGAAGTGGTGCCGCCGGTAACGCAGCACGCAGACCATCTCCGTGGCCAGGGCCTCGTTGAGCAGCCGCAGGACCTCGGAACGGTCGGCGGAATAGCCCGCGGTAACCGCGCCTTCCTCGATGTGCTTGCGTGCCTGGACACGGAGCGTCTTGACGTCGGTCAGAACCATGGTGCTGTTCATAGTGATCCCCGTGTGAGTGGCGTTTGATGCTGCCCGCAGCTCGCGATTCCGGTCGGTGCGCAGCCGCACATAGCTCCTCTAAATGCGTGGACGCGGGTCCTATGTGCGCCAGCGAACCGCGCCCGGGCGGCGCCACTGGCATCATCGCGGCCGATTCAACACTAAGGACAGCACATGAAGACCAAGACAATTGCAGCGTTCATCACCATGTCGACTCTGCTCGGCTCGGCCGCGGTCATGGCCGCGGGCGATACGGATGCCGATCGCTCAAATCCGACGGCGTTCGTGAAGGACTCGACCATTACCACCAAGATCAAGACCAAGCTGGCAGCGGACCACCTCACCAGCCTGGGAAACATCTCGGTCGATACGGACAAGGATGGCGTGGTGTGGATGAGCGGTACCGCCCAGACGCAGGCAGCCATCGACCAGGCGGTAACGATTGCGCGCGGCACGGAAGGCGTCAAGAGCGTGCACAACGATCTGTCGGTCAAGAAATCCGATTGACCCGTCAGTCTTTTGGCGATTGAACGGCCGGAGCACCACTCCCAAGGCGTGGTGCTCCGCCGGCGTCGCGATAGCGATGCAGGAGCTCGCTTAGCCAGCGGTTGCTGCTCACCGGGGTCTCGCCCCCACAGCGCACCTTGTACTCTTGACCGCTCTGGCTGCTGCGGGTGGCGGCCAGCTCGATGAAATCCTCGGCGGTCCTGATCTTGTCGCGAGCCGCCAGCCACTGGTATTTCATGTTCAGGTGGGACTGTGCCTCCTGGGCAGTGTTCCAGCTGCCGTTGCGGTAAAACTCGCAGCCCGAGGCTCCCGTCGCGGCCAGCAGGTAATTGACCTCGGCGACGGCCTGCGGCGGGGTTTGGGCGGCCCTGCCGCTCGCGGGAGCAAGTGCCAGCAGGCCGCCTAGTATTCCGACGGCCGCGGCTGCCAACGCTTTCATCTCCACTCCGTGTGCCAACTGGTCCTCATGGGATTATCCGTGTGATGGCAGGGCTCGGCGCATTGTCGGGTCGCGCGCGCTGCGCTCAGGCCGTGTTCAGCGCGATGCGCGTAGGCTGCGGCCAAAGCCAGTTGCGGATCTCGGGCAGGTCCTGACCGTGCTCGCGGATGTATAGACCGTGCTCAATCAGCTTGTCCGCCAGTTGCTGTCTGAGGTACACGCCGCGCTCCGCGCACTGCGGCAGGCGGTCGATGGTGTCCATGACCAGGTGGAAGCGATCCAGGTCGTTCAGCACGGTCATGTCGAACGGGGTAGTGATGGTGCCCTCCTCCTTGTAGCCGCGCACGTGGATATTGTCGTGATTGGTGCGGCGATAGGTCAGCCGGTGGATCAGCCACGGATAGCCGTGGAAGGCGAAGATCACCGGCTTGTCGCGGGTGAACAGCTCGTCGAATTCCCGGTCGCTGAGCCCGTGCGGATGCTCGCTCTGCGGCTGCAGCTTCATCAGGTCGACGACATTGACCACGCGCACCTTGAGCTCGGGCAGGTGCGCGCGCAGGATCGCGACGGCCGCCAGCGTCTCGAGCGTCGGCACGTCGCCGCAGCAGGCCATCACCACGTCGGGGGCGATTTCCTGGTCGTTGCTGGCCCAGCGCCAGATGCTCGCGCCGCGCGCGCAGTGCCGGCTCGCGGCGTCCATGTCCAGCCACTGGGGCGCCGGGTGCTTGCCGGCAATGACCACGTTGACGTAGTGGCGGCTGCGCAGGCAGTGATCCATGACCGACAGCAGGCAGTTGGCATCGGGCGGCAGGTATACGCGCACGATCTCGGCCTTCTTGTTGGCCACGTGATCGAGGAAGCCGGGATCCTGGTGGGTGAAGCCGTTGTGGTCCTGGCGCCAGACGTGCGAGGCGAGCAGGTAGTTGAGCGAGGCGATCTTACGGCGCCAGGGAAGCCGGGCGCTCACCTTGAGCCATTTTGCGTGCTGATTGAACATCGAGTCGACGATGTGGATGAAGGCCTCGTAGCAGTTGAAGAGCCCGTGCCGCCCGGTGAGCAGGTAGCCCTCGAGCCAGCCCTCGCACTGGTGCTCACTGAGCATTTCCACGACGCGGCCGTCGGGCGCGAGGTGCTCGTCATTCGCGACGGTGGCTGCCTGCCACTGCCGCTCGGTGGCCTCGAACAGCGACTCGAGGCCGTTGGAGATCGTCTCGTCGGGGCCAAACACGCGGAAGTTTCGCTGCTCGCTGTTCAGCCTGACCACATCGCGCAGGAAGCCGCCGAGCACGTGAGTGTCACCGATACCGCGCACGCCCGGCGCGTCGACGGGGATTCCGTAGGCGCGAAAGTCGGGCATCCGAAGCTCGCGCAGCAAGGCGCCGCCGTTGGCGTGCGGATTGGCCCCCATGCGCCGCTCGCCGCGCGGCGCCAGCGCGGCCAGTTCCGGCAACAGCCGGCCGCGCTCATCGAAGAGTTCCTCCGGCCGGTAGCTGCGCAGCCAGTCCTCGAGCTGCCGCAGGTGACCTGGATGCGTGGCCGGGTCGGACAGCGGCACCTGGTGTGAGCGAAAGGTGCCCTCGACCTGTACGCCGTCGACCTGCCGCGGGCCGGTCCATCCTTTCGGTGAGTTGAGCACGATCATCGGCCAGCGCGGCCGTTCCCTTTGGCCGTCGACGCGGGCGTCGCGTTGTATGTGGCGGATCTGCGCCAGCGCCCGGTCGAGCGTCGCCGCCATCGTCGCGTGCATCAGCGTGGGTTCATGCCCTTCGACGAAATAGGGCGTCCAGCCATAGCCAGACAGCAGCTGCTCGAGCTCTTCGTGGCTGATCCTGGCCAGCACGGTGGGATTGGCGATCTTGTAGCCATTGAGGTGCAGAATCGGCAGCACCACACCGTCGGTCACCGGATTGAGGAACTTGTTGGAATGCCAGGCGGTCGCGAGCGGGCCGGTTTCCGCTTCGCCGTCGCCCACCACGCAGGCCACGATTAATCCGGGATTGTCGAAGGCCGCCCCGAAGGCATGGCTGAGCGAGTAACCGAGCTCCCCGCCCTCGTGGATCGATCCGGGGCATTCGGGCGAGGCGTGGCTGGGAATGCCGCCGGGATACGAGAACTGCCGGAACAGCCGCCGCAGCCCGGCTTCGTCCTGGCTGACGTCCGGGTAGATCTCGCTGTAGCTGCCTTCGAGATAGGTGTTGCCGACCACCGCCGGCCCGCCGTGGCCCGGTCCGCAGATGTAGATCATGTCCAGGTCGTGCTGCACGATTACCCGATTGAGGTGCGCGTAGATGAAGTTCTGCCCGGGCGTGGTCCCCCAGTGCCCGAGCAGCATGTGCTTGATGTCGGACAACGCCAGCGGCCGGCGCAGCAGCGGGTTGTCGCGCAGGTAGATCTGTCCGACCGAGAGGTAGTTGGCCGCGCGCCAGTAGCGATCGATCAGCGCCAGCTGTGCCGCGGAGAGGGTTGAATCCGTCATGAGTCATCCTCGGTCATGGCCTCTAGGCCCCCGACAGCGCCGCATCGACGATGCCCTGCGCTTCGCGCACCAGCGCCTGCAAATGAGTCTCGCCCTGGAAGCTCTCGGCGTAGATCTTGTAGATGTCCTCCGTTCCCGAGGGGCGTGCGGCGAACCAGCCGCTGGGCGCTATCACTTTGATGCCGCCGATCGCCGCGTGGTTGCCGGGGGCGCGATCAAGCACGGCACTGATGGCCTCGCCCGCCAGCTGCGTGCTCGAGAGTGCCCCGGGTGTCAGGCGGGCCAGCCGCTGGCGCTGGGCGGCGTTGGCCGGCGCGTCGATCCGCGAACTCAGCGGGGCGCCCAGCGCCTGTGTCAGATCGGCATAGTACTGGCCCGGATCGCGGCCGGTGCGCGCGGTGATCTCCGCGGCGAGCAGCGCGGGCACGAGGCCATCCTTGTCCGTGGTCCAGGCTCCGCCATCGAAGCGGCAGAAGCTGGCGCCGGCGCTCTCCTCCCCGCCGAAGGCCAGTGATCCGTCAAGCAGACCCTCGACGAACCACTTGAAGCCTACCGGCACCTCGTACAGGCGCCGGCCCAGACGGGCTGTGACCCGATCGATCATGGCGCTGCTGACCACGGTCTTGCCGACGGCCGCGCTCGCGGGCCAGCGCGGCCGGTGCCGGTACAGATAGTCGATCGCGACGCTGAGGTAGTGGTTCGCAGGCAGCAGGCCGGCGTCGCGCGTGACGATGCCGTGCCGGTCATGGTCGGTATCGCAGGCGAAGGCGATGTCGTAGCGATCCTTCGCCGCGATCAGGGGCTGCATCGCATAGGCCGAGGAGGGATCCATGCGGATGCGCCCATCCCAGTCCAGGCTCATGAAGCCAAAGGCGGGATCCACCTGCTCGCTGATCACGGTGAGATTCAAGCGGTAGCGCTCCGCGATGCGCGGCCAGTAGTGCACGCCCGCACCGCCCAGCGGATCGACGCCCATGTGGATACCGGAATCCCTGATGACCCCGAAGTCGAGCACCTGGTCCAGGTCGGCGACATACGGTCCGACAAAATCGTGCTCATGGGTGGTGGAGGCCGCACGCGCCTGCGCGTAAGGCACTCGCCGCACGCCGCTCAGAGCTGCCGCCAGCAACGCGTTGGCGCGCGCCTCGATTACTCCGGTGGCGGCGGTATCGGCCGGGCCCCCATGCGGCGGGTTGTACTTGATCCCGCCGCTCTCGGGCGGGTTATGCGAGGGTGTGATCACGATGCCATCGGCCAGCCCGGCACTGCGACCGTGGTTGTAGCCCAGAATGGCGTGCGAGATCACGGGCGTGGGCGTGTATTCGCCGCGCGCGGCGATCAGTGCGGTGACGCCGTTCGCCGCAAGCACCTCCAGCGCGCTCGCTGCGGCAGGCATCGACAGTGCGTGGGTATCGATCCCGATATACAAGGGGCCGTCCACCCCCTGTTGCGCGCGGTACTCACATACGGCCTGGCAGATGGCCAGCACGTGCCATTCGTTGAAGCTGCGCTCCAGCGAGCTGCCGCGGTGACCCGACGTGCCAAAGACCACCCGCTGCGCGGGAATTGCGGGATCGGGCCGGAGCTCCGCATACGCGGCCAGCAGCCGCGGCAGATCGACGAGCTGGTCGACGCGGGCCGGCGTGCCGGCCAGGGGGCTGAGGCGCGTCATGAGGCCTTCCTGGCTCCGCTGAGAAATAGGGCCGGCTCCAGGCCGATAAGCCCACCGATCCGCTCCAGGACGAGATCGGCCGAGGGTTCCACCGGCGTTTCCGTTGCTTCCAGCGCGTAATGCCCCTGGCGCACGAACACGGTAGTCAAGCGCTCGCCCATCGCCCCCTTCATCGCCGCGAGCAGCAACGGTTTGTCATCGACGCCCACATAATGGGCGGCCGGATATTTGCGCTGCACAACATCCAGCGCTTGCTGTTTGTGCAGGCAGATCAGCACCTCACCCGAAACCGCGTCCCAGATTCCGGAGCGCCGCACCTTGCGCGGCTGGAATACGACGTCGCCGTCCGACAGCACGACGACGGAGCCCAGGGTGCGCAGCCGGGCAATCGCCTCGAGCGCCTGTGGGTACAAGAGCTGGGCAAAAGGATAGTCCAGCAGGTAAGCGGACAGCTCCAGCAGCTCAGTTCCGGCGGCCTGGCCGGCGCGAAAATCCTCCAGCGCACCGAGATAGTCGGCGTAACCCAGCCGGGTGCGCCGTTGCGCGTAGGCGGCCCAATAACGATCGCGCCCGGCGCTGCCGAAGCCCTGTTCCAGGCGCACCGAAAGCTCGACCGCGAAACGGTCGTTGTCGAGCAGGGTGTTGTCGACATCCAGCAGGAACGCGATTGAATCGACGGACTTGGGGTGCACTCTCACGCTCACGATATTCTATCTGGCACCACGCGGGTGGGGGCCCGATGCCAGCGGAGAGTGCGAACTTCCGCCCTCCCCGTCCTACATGCCGGTGCGGCCCCCTGGAGATGGCCCAGGCCAGCGGCCGCATGCCAGCGGTCCCGGCCTTTGCTCATGCCGCCCTCGCCTGCCATCCGAGCCTCACAGATGGCGCGTCGACTCTCAACACGGTCGTTGGGCAACTCGTCGGGCGGGAATTCGGCGGCCAGAACCGGCTTACGCAGTGATCGCCCACCACCCACGCGAGGATCCACCGCGGCTCCAGGTCATGCTCGCCGCGGCGCTGAGTTCAGCGCCCGGTGCCACGACCCGGTAGGGACGCGGAACCGCACTCAAACCCAGGCTGTGCGCCAGGTCGGCGATCAGCTGGTCCACGGGATCCTGCGTGCGGGCCAGGCGCTGCTGCAGCGCTTCGAGACATTTGTGGCGGCCTAGCGGCGTTGTCTGTTCGCCCATCTCAGCGACTCCCGCGACCAGCGTGCGCGCCACGTGGTGGGCGCCCATCGCGGAATACACGAAGCTCAGGGTGCGCATCGAATCGGCAGCGTGCGGACCGAGATGGGCGTGGAGCGTGCGCGTTTCCACGGCCGCCCAGAATTCACACGCCGTGAACAGCGCGCGTTCCGGCGCCGTGAATTGTACGCCGCCGCGAGCGGCCCGCTCCAGCAACGCGGACAGCGCCACGCTGGCGACCGGAAGATGACCCTGCCAGCGGTTCATTTTCGGGGGCGTCACGAGGAATTCCGGCGACTGGATTGCATATATAAGATTGAGACTAGACGGGGGCGGTGCTCGGGTCGGTTCGATAGCGCACATATCCGGCGGGCTGTGCGAATAAGCGCAATATCCGGAATATGGCCCGATAATTGGCCCGAACTCCTGCACACGCGTGGCGTTCAAGCCGAGGTATGGTCGCGGTCCACTTGACAACCCGTACAATGCCTGAGGTGGCGCACGCTGAACCACCGGTCGGCCATCGCCGAAACTCCGAGCGGGGAACATGATGGAAATACAAGGCAAAGTGGCGTTCGTAACCGGCGGCGGCTCCGGAGTGGGGCTGGGCCAGGCCAAGGTGCTGGCCGAGGAAGCCGGCATGCGCGTAGTTATTGTCGATGTACGCGAAGACCACCTGGCGCAGGCCAGCGCGTATTTCTCCGCCAAGCAACTGCCCGTCCATGCCATCCGGCTGGACATCACGGACCGCGCGGCCTACGCCCGTGCCGCCGATGAAGCCGAGCGGGTCTTCGGGCCGGTGCAGCTGCTGTGCAATACCGCGGGCGTCAGCCAGTTCGGGCCGATCGAGCAGGCCAGCGATGACGACTGGGACTGGCAGATCGACGTCAATCTCAGGGGCATGATCAACGGGGTGCAGACCTTCCTACCGCGGATGATCCGGGCGGCCCAGGGCGCACACATCGTCAATACCGCCTCGATGTCGGCTTTTGTGGCGCTCCCCCAGACGGGTGTGTATTGCACCACCAAGTTCGCGGTGCGGGGTTACTCGGAATCGCTGCGCGCCGAGCTCGAAAAGCTCGGCATCGGCGTATCCATCCTGTGCCCGGGCGGCGTCAACACCAACATCCACGAATCGGTGCTCTCCCGGCCCGATCGTTATCGGCACACGGGCTACTACGGCGCCGACCCGGAGGTGTTCAAGCGCCTCAAGGCCGTCATCGAGAGCGGGATTGATCCCTTGGATCTGGCGCGCATCGTGGTGGCGGCCGTGCGCCGCAACGAGTTCTGGATTCTGCCCTACCCGGAATTCATACCCACGCTCGAGAAACAGCACGCCGAAGTCATCGCGGCTCTGCGCCGCTATGAAGACGACCCTGACTACCAGCGGCGCCTCAAGCTCGGGCGCGCCATGCCGGGCGCATCCAAGTAAGCCGACAGAGAGCAGGAGCATGACCATGACCGGTTCCCATCGCATCAGGCTCTACGACCTGCAGCTGGCTTCCGGCTGCACGATCAGCCCGTTCGTGTGGGCGACCCGGTACGCACTGGCGCACAAGGGCTTCGAGGTCGAGCTGGTGCCCGGGGGCTTCACGGGCATTCTCGAGCGCACCGGCGGACGCTCGGAGCGCCTGCCGGTGATCGAAGACCAGGGGCGCTGGGTGCTGGACAGCTGGCTGATCGCCGAATATCTGGACGAGCGCTACCCGCAGCGACCGACCCTGATTGGCCATACAAGCATCAAGCTGCTGAGTAAATTCCTCGAGGGCTGGCTGTGGCGCACGGCCATCACACCGTGGTTCGGCTGCTACATCAAAGATTATCGCGATCTCGCGCTCCCGGTGGACCACGAATACGTCACGGCCAGTCGCGAGAAGATGCTTGGGCGCAAGATCGAGGCGGTGCAGGCCGGACGGGAGGCGCGTCTGCCCCAGGTGCCCCCGCTCCTCGAGCCGTTGCGCCAGCTGCTCGCCGAGAGCCCGTGGCTGGGTGGCGAAGGCCCCAACTACGCCGACTACCGCGCGCTCGCTGTCTTCCTGTGGCTGGGGTCCGTGGCCACTACGCCTCCGCTCACCGACGACGATCCGCTGCGAGCCTGGCTCGACCGCGGCTTCGATCTGTACGGCGGGCTCGGCCGCCACCCCGGCATGCACACTCTCTTTGGCCTCAAGCGGGGTCCCGGGGATCCCGAGCCCTTCATCAAAGTCTCGCCCGCAAGCGGCCTAGCCTCCCGCAACACGGGCCCCGCCTCCACCCGCGCGGAGAGCGAGCGGCTGGCCGGCCGCTGAGGACGAGCGCCGACGGGCACCGCGGCGCACCGAACATGGCGGTGGGATGGCCCGGTGCGGCGATGGCTGCTTTCTTACGGGGTCTTGCCGAAATTTCCGGCGACATACGCGGCCAGAAGCTGCAATTCCTCATCGGTAATTTCGGTCTTGCGAAACGGCGCCATCAGCAGCACGCCCTGGCGCACGACCGCCGCCACGGTCGGCGCCGCAAGATCGGTGCGATCCAGCAGCACGGCCGGTCGCTGCCCACCGTACTTGAGCTGCAGGGATTCGGTGCCCGGGTGACCGGGACCGGGCGCGTGGCAGGGCGCACACCAGTGAGCATAGACCGCTTGCCCGAGCCCGGGCACAGCCGCCGGCGTGGGCGGCGTGGAACTCGGCGCTGCCGTGTGGGCAGCCCCGCTGAACGCCAGACATGCCCAGAACGCGCTGATCGTACGCGTCATCTCAGCTTTTCCTCAGGTGCTTCGGCCACACGCCGTAGCGGCCAGGCGACAGGATGCCGTTGGGATCGACGGCGTCTTTGATGGTCTCGCACAGGTGCAGAAGAGCGTGATTGTTAAATGAATAGGTCTGGGCCACCAGGTCCTGGAACGGCGTGGGCGCGCGGTATTCCGCCCAGCCGTGCTCCGCGGCCTTCGCCACCCAGCGCTCGAACGCCACGCGCATCTTGCGGTTGCTGGCCTTATCGCGCCCGATCGGGAACATCATCAGCGCGACCATCGATCGCTCCCAGTTGGTCAGGAAGACCGGTCCGACGATGCCCAGATCCTGGCCTTCGGACATCGCCGCCATGTTCTCGCGGTAGTACCGCTGGTACTCCAGGACGCTCTCACCCGTGCGCGGGATGACCGGCGAGAAACCGATGTGCCCGCCGGCCGGGGACGGATTGGCCGCCGAGCGCCCGAGCATCGAGAAGATGGCCAGATTCGGAATGCCAAAATTCACCTGCCGCACTCCCTGGAGCGCCTCGGGCGAGAGCGGTGTCCGCAGCACTTCGCCTTCGGTGAAGCGCATGCCCGGGATCCGCGCGAACTTGTCGCGCGCGTACTCGAGCTGGGCGCGTATGACCTTTTCCGGGCCGTAGATCGGCACAATCAGGCTCCAGGCGGGCGCGCCCGGCGTCACCTGGTCGCGGACGCTGCCGTAAATGTTGGTGAGATCGCCGTAGTACAGCGCCGTCGAGCCGTTGACGACGTGCTGGTTCTCCAGCAGATTCATCGTATCGAGTAGCGCGACCACGTCCTCCTCGCGGAACACCTGGACCGTGCCCGAGATGTAGGCTTCGGGTCTCGGCATCAGGTAGAAACCCATCTTGGTCACTATCCCCATGTTTCCCTGCCGAAACAGGCCGTCGACCCAGGGACCGTGGCCCCACTTGTAGTGCTGCCAGGACTTGGCGTTGGGCAGGGCCCCCATGCCGGTGCGCACCACATCGCCGTTGGCCAGCACCACCTCCATGCCGCAGTGGGAACCGAAGTGGTCACGGAATGGCGAGGCGGTCCACCCTCCCCCGCCATCGAGCGCATTGCCGATCAGGCTCCCCCAGCCCGGATCCGGCGCGTCGATCCATACATCGGCTCCAGACTTGGTGATGTGATCGTACAGATCGAAGTAACTGACGCCGGGTTCGACCAGCGCGTAGGCATTGCGCTCATTGACCTCGAGCACGCGATTCATGCGTTTCAGGTCGAGGACCACGCTGCCGGAGAGCGCCGGCGCGGAGCCGCCGTAGGCCAGGTTCCGGCCGGTCGAGATCGCGTACAGTGGAATGCGATACTGGTTCGCGGTGCGCACCACGGCCTGCACCTGTTCGAGCGTGGCGGGGGCGACCGCCGCCGAGGCCAGGCGCTCCTCGGGCTCTCCCCAGTAGGGCGAGTAGGCGTCCCGGTACAGAGCCACGTCCTCTGGCGAGGTGAACACCCATTCCCCGCCGACCGCCGTGCGCCAGGACGCCAGGGCGAGGTTAAAATCCGCAGGGCTGACGTGGGGTGGCACGGCCATCGACGGGCTCCTATGTCCTCAAGCCGGAGAGATGATCCAGGAAGTCAGCAACTGCGCATCGGCGGGGAGCGATGGCGCCAGGTCAACACCGGTCGGCGCCGGTCTCGGGCCTTTCGCCACCGCAGCATGCCTGGCGACCAGCGAAGCCAGCTGGCTGGGCCACGGCTGGCTGCAATTCGACCATTCAACAGTATTTGCCGTCGGGCCGGCCGAGGTCGTGCGAATGAACTGGTGGCGCACCGCGCGGCTTACCGAGACCAGGTGCTCGGCGTAGAACACCACGCGCCGCCCCAACGCCCAGCCCAGTTGCTCCAGGCAGAACAGCGCCGGCGGCCGCGTCAGTCCGGCGAGGACAATCGGAGCCTGCCGCCAGACGGGCCCGATCGATTCGCGCCACAATGCCGTGACGTCGCCTTCGGACAGCGCATACACAAGCGCGCCTCTGGCCGCGAATGCACTACCGAAGGCGCGCCCCTCGGCGTGTCGATCGTCAATCAGCACCGTGGGAACGGTAGCCGGCACGGCAGCGCGACGCGCGATGGACCGCAGCGGCGCGCCGACCGCGACGGGCAACGCCATCCAGCTCGCAGCCTGCAGAAATTCACGCCGGTTGGTCAGGCGATGCCCCTAGTCGGCAACTTTTCACTGGCGCCGAGTCGTCCATGATCAATGGGAGCCACCCGGCCCCCCTCGGGGTGCATGGTCGCCCGTAAGCCGGCAGCGCGTCAATCTTGGTACCTGGACCCGTATCCTGAGGGCGCAGGAAAGCGGCGGGTCGAAGTAGTTCGAACGCGTCGCTGCGCTAGCAGCGCGGCGTCCCGCCAAGAACGATAGCGACTGGGAGCAGCCCAGTTTGCCGCGCGCGACCGACTGGGCTGGACTCGCCGCGGCACAGTCAGCTGATTCATTGCTCCCGTCACGACGCGCCTGGCGAGTACCGTTCGCAGCCGCGACGTTGAGATTAGCGCTGCCCGATGATCAAGTATTTGCGGCATGCTGCTGCATGCACATGCCTCATGGAGACGGGGCGTGAGCATGGCTCACGCCCCAGTCGCCCTCACAGGCTAGTTCATTGCTTGTCAAAAACCAGCTTATCGTCGTACGCCTTGCCATCGGGGTGCGTACCCTTGTTGTTGACGGTCAGCGTCTTGCCGTCCGCCGAGACAACACGATGCACGGTACCCGCCACCTTGCCGCCTCTCTTCATAGTGAAATGGGTGGTGTGCGTGTCAATCACCTTCGCCGAAACGGAGTCGGCGTCGGGATTGCCACTGACCGGATAATCCTTGCCGTCATAGGTGATGGCCGTGTGCATGGACGTCTCCTTGCCGTCGGCACCGACCATTTTCTGATCAAGGACCGTGCCGTCGCCTGTCTCCGCGTACACGCGCGTGCCGCTCTTCGGGGCCGTGTCGCTGAACGTGGACTTCGCCACATTCAGCTTCCAGTTGCCCACGACGGCATCGGCCGCGAACGCGCTTACGCCCACGAAAATCGTGCTGAGCGCAGCGATTGCTAAAATTCTCTTCATACCAGTGATCTCCCTTCGTTATCTTGCTCTTGTTTGGTTGCCAAGCCGGTCCGGCTGGCCCGGGCGCGGGCTGCGGACTATGCGCCTACCGGCCAGCTCCCACAAGGGCGGCTGCGCCGCGTCTCAGAACGCGGCACCGGCGCCGGCAGGGGGGTCACTGCCGGGCCCCAGCACCCATGGCGGGAGCCAAAAATGTTACCTCCGCGCGACCGCAAGCTTACCGCTACCCAACTAACGTAAGCGTCTGCAACCTGGACAGGCGGGACACATGCGGTCGCCAACGCGCACTATTGCCATTGTGGGTGGCGGCTTTTGCGGCACGGTGCTGGCCAGCAATCTTTTGCGCAGCCCGCCCCGGCAGCAGACCCACATCGTACTGGTGGAGCAACGGACAGAGGTCGGACGAGGCCTGGCCTATTCGTGCAGTGCCGGCCAGTACCTGTTGAATGTCGCGGCCGGCCGGATGTCGGCCGACAGCCGGGACCCGAACCAATTTGTTCGATACGCGCAACGCCGCGTGAGCAACGTCACGGCCGAGGACTTCCTGCCGCGCCGGCTCTACGGCGACTACCTGCAGGATCTGCTCAAGACCGCCTCGAAAGCAATGCCGAGCCACGTCCAGTTCGAGACTGTCCGAGGTCAGGCCCGTGCGGTCCGCCGAATTGACAACGCGGACTCGCTCCTTGTGGAAGTGGCAGGTCATGGGCGTATTCATGCTGACGACGTGGTGCTGGCCTGCGGAGATCCTGCACCGTCCTGTCCGCCATTTGCGCGGCGCGTGGAACATCACCCTGGCTATGTCTGCGACCCCTACCGCGAGGGCGCGATTCAACCGCACACCCCCAGCATGGTGGTACTCGGCACCGGATTGACGGCGGCCGATACGATCGTCAGGGCGGCAACCCTCAGTCCCGGGATCACTATCCACGCCATTTCACGCCGCGGCCTGCTGCCGGCGGTTCAGGTCAGTGCCCCATTCAATCCGACCGACCTGGATATGGCATCGATCATGGATATCGAACCGCTCACAGCGCGGCGGCTCCTGCGTAAGTTCCGGTCGCTGGCGCAGGAACTGGAACGGCGCGGCCGTGACTGGCGCGACGCCATGACGATGGCGCGCCACGCGGCGCCTCGGCTTTGGGAACAACTGCCGCTGCCCGAGCGAAAACGATTCCTGCGCCATGCGCGCACGCACTGGGACATTCATCGCCATCGGCTTCCGCCTCCCGTCGCAGCCCGGCTCGGCGCGCTACGTGCAAGCAATCAGCTGCGCGTCCACGCCGGGCGCATCCTAGAAATCGAGAGCGAGGGGGAGCGACTGCGCGTGCATTGGCGTCCGCGTGGCACCGCGCACGCCGTCCAGCAGTGGGCGCACTGCGTTGTGAACTGCACGGGCGCCCACCGGCCTTTAGAGCAATGCAGCGAGCCCCTGTTGAGCAGTCTGCTCGGCACCGGACTGGCCATTCCCGACCCGCTTGGCATCGGTCTGCGCACTGACCGGCGAGGCGCCCTGGTGGGCCGAGACGGCAAGGCCAACGGCCACCTGCACTATCTCGGCCCGATGCTGCGGGCGCAGTATTGGGAAACCACGGCCGTCGGAGAACTCCGAGTCCACGCCGAGCAGCTTGCGCAATCATTGGCCTACGCGCCCGCAGAGCTACGCGTCGCGCGTTGCTGACAGCGGCAAGGCGCCGGCCGGGCGATCACTCGGCCGCGCGCGCCCTGCAGCCTAGAACGGCGAGACGCCGAGCAGGCGACAAGCGCCCATGAACTTCTGGCGATCCTGTTCGGAGTCGAGTTCGGCGCTCAGCCGGAGCGCCAGCTGGTGCAGGTCACCGGCACTTGCGGCGGCATGCCGCACCAGATGCTTGGCGACCGGACCAATGTAACGCGCCAGCTCAGTTTCGAGTTGGTGGAGCTGCTCGGGAGTGGCGTAGTGCGGGCGCGGCGCGGGGTCCAAGCCGATGCCACCGGCTACGCTGAGCGCTGCGATTCCGGCCGACCCTCCCGAGCCGATCGCTGCGCCCGACGCCTGATGGAGCTGGGCAGACGGTGGGGCGGCCAACGCTGCTTTCAGGAACGTGCATAGCCGCTCGTAGTGAGGCTCGCGCGGCGGGGGAAACGCGTCGAGCCAATGTTGCGAACTCAGGAAATATTCGAGACTCTTGACCGGCAGCACGTCCTCCACGCGAAACGGCAGCACCACCAGCCCCTTGTGAACCGCCCGCTCGACTTCACGACGCACTTGCACCGACTCATTGGTGCTTGCCGAGAACACAAGCACCATGATGCGCGCGGCGGAAATGGCGGCGATGACATCTTCCGCCCATTCCGCGGACGGTGAAACATCGCGCGGCGCAATCCATACGCCG
Organism: uncultured Gammaproteobacteria bacterium; assembly: GCA_963707115.1. Classification (GTDB taxonomy): domain Bacteria; phylum Pseudomonadota; class Gammaproteobacteria; order Steroidobacterales; family Steroidobacteraceae; genus FEN-1191. The sequence goes on along the minus strand of CAVPOP010000005.1, from coordinate 432,269 downwards.
ATGTCGCGGGCTTCGATCCACGCCACGATGTCAAAAGCGCACTCGCGGTCGGCTTGCGAGTAGCTCACAAAGACATCACGCGGCTTCACATCAGCGCTCCAGCAGCCGCAGGGCCTTGTCCAGGCTCTTGTGCATCCGATTGAGGGACACCGCGAGCGTTGCCACCTCATGGCCGCCCCGGGTGGAAAACTCGGGCACCGCCGTGTTCCCCAGGCTCAACTGATCCGCCACCCGCGCCATTTCCTTGACCGGGCGCACCACCAGCACATACAGGGCCACATTGATGATCGCCATCACCGCGACAAACATCGCCACCAGCGAGTAGATCAGCGTCTTCAAGACCAGATCAGCCCTGGCAGATGCACTGGATACCGGCACGGTCACGATCTGGGCACCGACCACCTCGCCCGCCTGCCAGCCAAACCCATTGTTGCTGCCATAGCGTGCAATCAGCGTCGCTGGCGCGTTAGCCGGCAGGCTGTGACACGGGAGGCACCGATCGAGAGCCCGGATCGGCCGTGCCAGGTACAGCGTCGGCCCCATCGATGAATCGCGCTCGCCGGTCACTTCACGCGCACCCGGATCGTTGCGGAATTTCTGCACGATGTCGGACTCCCAGTCGGCGGCCCGATCGCGCAGATTGGTCGGGTTCAGCGTGGCCTCTTTGTACGAATAGTCGGGGTGTTGCTCATGCAGTTTGAGGAAATTCTGGGTCGCGGCGTACGAAGGCACGCTCTGCGGCCGGAATTCTTCCTTCATCTTTTCACTCAACAGTGGCACGATCTCCGTCGAGGTGTAGGCGCGAATCGCCGCCGCGCTATCCATCATGAGACCGGCCTCATTTAGTACCTCGTGAGCGGCGTTGGCCTCCAGCGTCGACTTGAGAGCGATGGCGATCCCGAAGGTTGCGATGGCGAACGCAACAATTAGTACCGCGTTGATTCTGATTAACAAATTCTGACCCTTGCACCAGGCGAGTGCGAACACCAAGGCTGCCGATCCCACCGATCGGTAGTTTCCGGTCGACGCAGGCTGCCGGGCTCGGTAATCCCCGAGCCTGTGCCGGTCAAGGTATCGCGGCGCGCGGGTACTGGGCAACAGCGCGGCGAGTCAAACCGGCGGCGGCGGCGGCCGTACGGGATGCGCCAATGCGCCACCTGATGACCGCTTATCTCCTTGAATTATTTGATAATTTAGGGCGCTACGGTACGCACTGCCGGCCAGCGATGTGGGGAGCAGGACCCACGGTCGTACGGGCTCGGCTTAGGGCGGCGCACCTGGGATCAGTGCTTTCCCGATTCCACGTAGGCCACCAGCCGGTCCGTCGCCTCCCCGATCACGCCATCAACCGCACCGGCAAGCTTATCGAGCGCCGCGTCGGCATTGCCGGCCACGGCATAGGTCACGGTAAGCTGCGTCTTGTCACCGACACTGGCGATCGCAAAGCTCAGGATCGCACTGACCGGGAGTGGTTGTAGAGGGCCCAAGGCTCCTTGCAGGCGCACCAGCGACCCGCGGCGGGCGTTAATGACCACAGCGTGCTGCACGCTGTTGCCGTCCCACTTCTCGCAAAAGCAACCGCCGGCATCCAGGCTGAGCGTCATGTTTGTCGCGTGACCCGAATAGGTGTGGACGTCGCTCCACCACTGACCAATACGGCCGATCGCCTCATAGATCTGCTGTGGCGTACCCCGCACCTCGTGCCGATGAGTCACGAGAAATCCCGCGGGCGACACGGCGCTCGTTTCTCCCAGCGCGGCGCCCGCCGCCAAGCAAAGAGCGGCGCCCACAACGACCATTCCACGTAGCTTGTTCAATTCCATCCTCCTATCGAGCGCGACCGCCGGCTACCGGTCCCTGATTTGCGTCGCGCCTACAGCCCGGACCAGTGTACCGCAGGGCGAGTCCCGCGCTGCCCAGCCGCGATCTAGATAGGCTCGTCGAGCGATTTGGCCAACGGCGTGAACAATACCGGCCCCGCGTCGCTCATGTGCCAACAGTCCTCGAGCCGCACGCCAAACTCGCCGGGAATATAGATGCCTGGTTCATCCGAGTAGCACATCCCGGCCTGGAGCGGCGTCGCGTCGCCGTGCACGAGATAGGCGGGCTCGTGGCCGTCCAGTCCGATGCCGTGACCGGTGCGGTGCGGCAGGCCGGGCAGCCTGTAGCCCGGTCCCCAACCCTCGCTTTCGTAGTATTTTCTCACCGCATCGTCGATCCGGCCCACGGGGACGCCGATCTTCGCCGTCTCGAGTGCGATCTGCTGCCCACGCTTGACGGTGTCCCAGACCTTGCGCTGCCGGCCGCTCGCCTCGCCGTGGACCCAGGTGCGTGAGATATCGGACTGATAGCCTTGCACGGTGCAGCCGCAGTCCATCAAGACGATGGATCCTTCACGCACCGTCTGCTGCTGCATCGAACCATGCGGATAGGCGGAGGCTTCATTAAGCAAAACCAGCGCAAACTCAGGCGAGCCACCCAAGGCGGCGGTGACTTCGTCCATGAGCGCGCTGATCCGGGCCGGGCTCATGCCGGTCTCCACGTGGGTCTGCATGTAGCGCAGCGCCGTGATCGTCACGTCGTTGGCCAGCTGCATGAGCGCCAATTCATCCGGCGACTTGAGCAGGCGGCACGCCCGCACCAGTGCCTCCCCCGACACGAACTCATACGCTCGCGAGGCCTGCCGCACGCCCTCGACGATGAAGAAGCGCGTCGTCGCCTCGACGGCCACGGCGCCGGAGGTCACGCCACGATCGCGCAGACCCTGCGCGATCCGGTCGAAGGGACTCTCATGCTCGTTCCAGGGGCGCACATCGCCTGCCACCTCCAGCGTCTCGCGCACCGATGGCTCCTCGAAGGCCGGTGTCACGATGAGCACGTCGCCGCGCGCCGGGATGATCGCGGCGGTAGTACGCTCTGACCGACGCCAGCGAATTCCCGTGAAGTATTCCAGCGTCGAGCCTGATTCGACCAGCAGCGCGCCCATCTTCCGTTCACCCAGCAGCGTTTGGAGCTTGGCGACTCGGGCGCGGCGCTCGGCGGGCGCGATGGGCTTGGCAGCGCCGGTGATCGGCCGAATGTTCAGGATGCTGGCCGTCGGGGGCGCGGTAGCGGCGCGAGTTGCGGTCACGCCGAGCAGCGGCAGCGCTCCGGCAGTCCTGAGGAGCGCGCGTCTGGTGAGCGTATTCATGTTTGCCCCGAGCGGATGAATGGACCTTGTCAGGCCTACGCGCCGGCATCGAGCTGGCGTGGCCCCCCGGGAAGGATTCTAACCTGCCTCGGAGCAAGCTTTGGGTTCCGGCAACGTGCCCGCGAGCGAGCGTTGCCCGTTGGGCGGTGGCGATGGCCACCGCCCAACGCAGCGCTTAGCGATTCCGGGCGGACGCAACGGGAATTCCGAGGGGTACAGAATTTCTCGCATTGTATATCGCGAGTAATTCCGGTCGACCGACCTCGGCCACGGCGTCGCCGATCGCCTTGCGGACGCAGGCATCCACGCTGGCCCGCGAGCCAGGATCACGACTAACGACGTCAGAGGCGTCGCAGACCTCCCGCGCCGCCGCGCTGATGCGCCCGTACAGAGTGGCGGCGCCGCGCGGGTTCGTAAGGTTGAGATCCCCGTAGCTGACGACGATCTGACGCACGTCGGCGGACTCACCCGCCATTGACGGCAATCCGCACGTCAAGGCCAGCGCTCCAAAGATCGCCGTGGTGTACAGATTGGACCGTGGGGCGGCCATGCTCAAAGCTTTCATAAGAATCTCCTGGATTTGGGGCTACAGCGTTCAAGGTGTCCGGCGCGTCCAACCTTCCGCATTGGCCTCGCCGGCGCGGAGGCCACAGTGCCCCGCGCCGAAGCCTAAGTCCTGATGGCGGCATGAAAGTCTCCTAGGGATTCACTGACCTTGAACGCAAATGGCCGCACCGGGTACTCATGCAGATCGCCCGAGCCGCTGCGCGTTACGCCGGGCGCAGCACGGCGGCGACTGTCGCCGCGTACCGACAGCGCCTGGCTCATAACAACTCTCCTCTGATCGCTGAGGTAAAATCTTGCTGATGAATTTTCCGGCTCACTCCGCGCTTCGAATCGGAGACTTGGGGGTGGACCCGGCGCTCGACGAAGTGCGCAAGGACGGGCGAACGCTCAAGCTCGAACCGAAGGCAATGCAGCTGCTCATGTGTCTGGCAGAGCGCGCCGGCGCGGTGGTGAGCGTCGGGGAGCTTCTGGACCGGGTCTGGAAGGACGTGGTGGTCAGCCAGGATTCCGTGTATGCCGCGGTAGCGGCGCTGCGTCGAACGCTTGGGGACGATCCGAAGAAGCCCAGGTATGTGGCCAACGTCGTCCGTCGGGGCTATCGGCTGATCGCGCCGGTATCCGCGTGGCCGGAATCGCCGGCCGGGCCGACGGTGCCCGCGGTCCCCGCGCTCCCGGACAAGCCCTCGATCGTCGTCATGCCCTTCCTTAACTTGAGCGGCGATCCGGCCCAGCAATACTTCAGTGACGGCATCACCGAGGACATCATCACCGAACTCTCGCGCTGGCGCAGTCTTGAGGTGCGCTCGCGGTCGGCGTCATTTCGCAATCGTGGCGATGTGATCGATCTGCAGCAGGTTGCGCGCGAGCTGGCGGTTCGCTTTGTCGTGGAAGGCAGTATCCGAAGGATGGGCGAGCGTATACGGATCACAGTCCAGTTGATCGATGTCGAGACGGGAAGCCATATCTGGAGCGACAAGTTCGACCGCCGACAGGACGAGGTCTTTGCGGTCCTGGACCGGGTCGTGCAAACCATCGTCAGCACGCTCGTCGGCCGTGTACAGGTCTCGGTAAACGAGCGGGCACGCCGCAAGCCGCCGGCCAGCCTGGCTGCGTACGAATGTGTGCTGAAGGGCAGTGCACTGCCCTGGGACGACCCGGCTGGCGCAGCGGAGGCCACGGGACTGGTCGAGAAAGCGATCGAACTCGACCCTCGCTATGCGCTCGCGCACACCTTGCTCGCTGCCCTGACCTACTCGAGGTGGGACGACGGCCCGAGAAGCTCGGACGCCGCCATGGAGAAGGCTTACCTATTGTTGATGCGGGCCGCCGAGCTCGACGACAGCGAAAGCACCTGCCACGCACTGCTGGCCAACATCCACGTGCAGCGCCGCTCCTATAACCTCGCGCTGCGCTATGCCCGGCGCGCCGTGCAGATCAACCCGAATAACCAGTGGAACGCGGCTGATCTGGGCTCGATCCTGGACTACCTGGGTCAGCACGAAGAGGCCCTGGGCTGGTTTTCGAGGGCACGTGAAATCGACCCCTACTTCGATGAGCCTTGGTACTGGCGCGCGGCGGGTCTGGCCTACATGAGCGTGGGTCGCTACTCGGATGCTCTGGAGGCCCTCAGCCATGCGCGGGTACGCGCGTTCCCCTATGCCGCCTTGATGGCCGGATGTCACGCGCAGCTGGGTGACAAGGCGAGCGCCGGCGCCCGAGTTGCTGAGTGTCTGATCCTGCAGCCGGACTTTTCGGTGAGCAAGTTCGTTGGCAAGCAGCCGTTCAAGATTCCGGCCGACGCCGAGCGGCTTGCTTCGACGCTGCGCTTGGCCGGCCTCCCACCCTGACCGGCGGGTCGCTCGCCCCGCCGCCTCACGCGGCTCAGGAACCGGACCGGACGCCATACAAAGCCAAGATCCCGGTCCGCGAGCAGGGACGCCGCCCCACTCGCGCTCAGCCTATGAGGGTGATGCGGGATCCTGCTGCCGGCTCGCATGCCAGGCACGCAGCGTCTCGGCTTCCTTCTGCGCATCCAGGCCGGCGCGCAGCTTCGCCTGCCGGTCCGCGGGCAGAGTCTGGAACCATGCGAGCGTGTCGCGCACGGTGACGTCCAGCGGCCGCGAGCGCAGGCCCGTGCGCGCAGCCGCCGCCACCGACGTGAGCGAGGCGCCCGCCGAATCGCCCTTGATCGGCGACCACGGCGGCAGATCCAGGTCCTCGGGCTTCCAGTGCTTGGCCAGAAAATCCTCGGGCACCCAGTGGGCGGTGGTGCCAGCCTTAGGGGAAGCCATCAAGCTCGCCGTAATGAGATCACCCATGGTGAAGGCGCCGGGGGGCGACACCGCATTGAAGTAGCCCGTGGTGCGCGACTGCACCAGTGCCATCATCCACACCGCCAGATCCCGGACGTCGATGATCTGAATCGGATCCTGGGGCGTGCCCGGAGCAAGCATCACCCCACCCTTCGAGGCGCGGACCGGCCAGTAGGTGAATCGATCGGAGCGATCCAGCGGCCCGACGATATAGCCGGGTCTGACGATGCTGGCGCGCCCGGCGAAAGCTTCGACCGTGTATTGCTCGCACAGCGCCTTCATGGGGCCGTAGCTGTCGTCCGTGATCTCCTCTGTCGCCGGATCGGAGAGCTTGCCGGTGGGGGAATGCTCATCATTGGGCTGGGCAAAACTCGCGTACGCCGAGATGCTCGAGATGAACAGGCAATAACCGGCATTCGGTGCCAGCAACTGGGCAGACATCCGCACGTATTTGGGAATGAAACCAGTATCATCGACGACCGCGTCCCAGCTGCGCCCGCGCAGCGCATCGAGCTTGCCCTTGCGATCACCAATGAGCGTCTCGACGTCCGCCACGCCATCGCTGGCTGTCCTTCCCCGGTTAAAGTGTGTGACCTTCCAGCCCAAGCGCAAGGCTTCCTGGGTCAGAGGCGGCCCAATGAACCCCGTGCCCCCGAGTATCAGCAAGGTCCCCGGTCCGGCGCCGGCCGCAAAGGCGCCTGGCAGCGCCGCGCCGGCCGCTACCCAGGCCCCTGCCTTGAGAAAATCACGACGCTTTGCCATGGCGTACTCCATACCGGGTGCTGGCCGCCGGCGTGCTTTCTATTGTAGACGGTGGCGCCTTCCAACCGCCTATGACAGGCATCCCTTATCGTGGGTATCCAGGCGCCAGATTGTCTGGTCGGCGAGTTCAGGTGCAACATCGATGATTGACCCATGCCGGTCCGCGGCCTGAGGTCGGGCCGTCGCCTGGAGCTCCGGCCTCTTTCGGCCACCCCGAGGGTGGCGATTCCTGTCACGATGGCATCGGATTGATTGGCCGGCCTGCAGCACGGGAAAATGAGTCCATGCCAAACCGCGTAGACGTCGTAGTGGTCGGCGCCGGGCCCGTGGGCCTGCTGACGGCCCTGGGACTCGCCCAGCAGGGACTGTCCGTGACTGTCATCGACGCCGCCCCCGGCATCAACGATTCGCCGCGCGCGGCGGTCTACTTTCCGACCACCATCAAGATTCTCGATCGGCTGGGAATGCTCCAGGAGACTTGTGCCATCGCTTATCCGAGCGAGAGCTTTTGCTTCCATCTGCTGGCCACGCGCGAGGTGGCGCGGATTGCCAACACCTTTCCTCCCGACTCGCCGTATCCGTTCAACCTGCATCTGGGCCAGCATCTGCTGGCCCAGCTCGTGCTCAAGCACTTCAGCGCGCTGCCTAACGCGCTCATGCGCTGGCGCACCCGGCTGGTCGGGCTCGGGCAGGACGACTCCGGATGCACCTTGGCGGTCGACACGGAGCAGGGGCGCGAGCAGATCCGTTCGCAATGGGTGGTGGGCGCTGATGGCGGACGGAGTACAGTACGCAATCTGCTCTCGCTGGGCTTCGATGGCCACACCTGGCCCGAGCGCTTCGTTGCGACCAACGTGGAGTACGACTTCCAGCGCCATGGTTACGAGCCCGCGAACATGATCGCGGATGCCGTGAACTGGGCCGTCGTTGCCCGACTCGGGCGGGAGGACCTATGGCGGGTCACATTCGCCGAGGATGCAGACCTGCCCGAAGCGAACCTCGAGCAGCGCATCCGCGAGCGCTACGCCGTCCTGCTGCCCGATCCGGCGGCTCCGTACCGAATAGCCGCCTTTTCGCCGTATCGAGTGCATGAACGCTGCGCACCCGCGTTCCGCGTCGGTCGTGCGTTGCTCGCCGGGGACGCCGCGCACGTCTGCAACCCCTGCGGTGGCATGGGACTGACCGGAGGGATCATCGATGCGGCGGCCTTGGTCGAGGTGCTGAGCGCCGTGTGCGCGGGACGGGCTGCCGATTCCGTGCTCGATTTCTATGCGACGGAGCGACGCCGGGTGTTTCTCGAGGTCAGCTCACCCATCGCCACGGATTTCAAGCGCCGCATGTCCGAGCCGGACCCGGACCGTCAGCGGCAGCAGTTCGAGGAATTCCGCCGCCAGGCCGAAGACCCCGAGCGCAGCTCGCTGTCCACTGCCCTCAGCAAGCTGGTCGAAGGCCAGCCGATGCCCGTCTGAGCGCCCCCAGTCGGTCATGCGCTCCTACAGTACCGCGGGCTTTGAACGATGCGAGCTGACTGTTGGCGGGGTGCGGACCGTGGGGTACGTCGGGGGATCGGGGCCCGACGTCGTCTATCTGCATGGCGGCGGGACCTTCCACGGTTTTGAATTTGCGCGCGAATGGTTGCCGCAATTTCGCGTACTGCTCCCCTATCACCCGGGTTTTGGCGAGTCGGACGATGCACCGGCACTGCACACCATCGAGGACTACGTGCGCCACTGCCGGGCGCTCTTCGATGCGCTGGGCCTGCGCAGGATTCACCTGGTCGGGGCCTCGCTGGGCGGCCGGCTGGCGGCGCAGTACGCGATCACACACCCCGAACAGCTGCGTCGTCTGGTACTGGTCGCGCCGGCCGGCATCACGCTGCCCGAGTTTCCGATGCCCGATTTCTCGCGGATCGCCCACCACGACCGGCCCAGGTATTTCGTTCACGATCCCAGCGTCATCGAACGCCACTGGCTCAGTGATCCGGACCAGGCATTCCTTGCCGCACGTGCCCGCGAGGCGCAGACTGTCGGCCGCCTGCTTGCTGACTCGGCGGCCTTCGCGGATTCGCTCGATCGCGTAAAGTCGCCGACGCTAATTGCCTGGGGCAGCGAGGACCGGATGCTGCCCGCCGGCAATGCCCGGGCCTGGCAGGCGGCCATCGCGGGATCGACGGTCAAGATTTTTGAGCGCGCAGGGCATCTGCTGCTCGATGAATCGGCAGCCGCGCGCGCCGCGGTGGCGCAGTTCCTGAGCGAATCGACGCCCCAGAACAATGCCGCTTGAGGAGGCGACCATGGCAGTGTGTGGTGACGGATTGCTCCACGGGTTGGTGCCATGAGCGCCGTATCGGAGACCGTGCGGGCGCCCTTTGCTCCTAAAACCACAGCCGAGCGGATGTTTCCGAGTTTTACCGCCGCGCAGATCGCACGCCTCGCCCAGCACGGCCAGCGCCGGGCCGTCCAGCCCGGAGAGATGTTGTTTGAGGCCGGTGCCCCGAACTCCCCGTTCTTCGTGATTACCGCAGGCCTGGTCGAAATCGTCCGGCCGTCAGCGGCGGGTGGTGATCTGGTGACGGTGCATGGGCCCGGTCAGTTCACCGGCGAGGTGAATTTGCTCGCGGGCCGGCGCTCCCTGGTCAGCGCTCGTGTGACCGAAGCCGGCGAAGTTCTCCAGATGGATCGTGAACGGCTCCTGTCCCTGATATTGGGCGATTCCGAGATCAGTGAAATCCTGATGCGCGCGTTCATACTGCGTCGCGGGAACCTGCTGGCGCGCGGGCTGGGCGATGCCGTCGTGATCGGCTCCAGCTACTGCGCCGCGACACTGCGCGTCAAGGAGTTCCTCACCCGTAACGTGCAGCCCTATACGTACATCGACCTGGATCACGACCCCGACGTTCAGGAACTGCTCGATCGGTTCCATGTCACCGCCCGGGACGTGCCGGTGCTGATCTGTCGCGGCGAGGTCGTGCTGCGCAGCCCCAGCAACCGCGCGATCGCCGAATGCCTGGGACTCAATGAAGCCCTGGACGCATCGCAAGTGCACGACCTGGTTGTGGTAGGCGCCGGCCCCGCGGGCCTGGCAGCGGCCGTGTATGCGGCCTCCGAGGGACTGGACGTCGTGGTGATCGAAGCCAACGCGCCGGGCGGGCAAGCCGGTTCGAGCTCCAAGATCGAGAATTACCTGGGCTTCCCGACGGGAATATCGGGCCATGCACTCAGCGCCCGCGCGTTTGCGCAGGCGCAGAAGTTCGGTGCCCATGTGCTGATCGCCAAGAGCGCCGTGCAACTCGGCTGCAATGCCCGACCGTACGCGATCGACATCGGCGACTCGGCTCCCGTGCGCACCCGGGCCATCGTGTTGGCGACCGGCGCCGACTACCACAAGCCGCCGCTTGAAAACCTGAGGCGCTTCGAGGGCGTCGGGGTGTACTACGGCGCGACCTTCATGGAAAGCCAGCTGTGCATGAATGAGGATATAGTCGTGGTCGGTGGCGGCAACTCCGCCGGCCAGGCGGCGGTATTCCTGGCCCAGACCGCACGGCACGTCCATATACTGGTGCGTTCCAAGGGCCTCGCCGACACGATGTCGCGCTATCTGATCCGGCGGATCGAGCAGCACCCGGCGATTTCCCTGCACGCCCACACCGAACTGACCGCCCTGGAGGGCGATGCCCATCTGGAGCGCGTGCAGTGGCGTAACAACCAGAGTGGTGAGATCGAAGGGCACGACATCCGCCACGTGTTCATCATGGCCGGCGCCAGACCCGCCACCGAATGGCTCAACGGGTGCCTGAAGCTCGATGCCAAGCAGTTCATCAAGACCGGCCCGGAACTGTCCGCTGAGGACTTGACCGCGGCGGAGTGGCCCCTGCCCCGCGCTCCTTACCTGCTGGAGACCAGCGCGCCTGGCGTGTTCGCCGTGGGCGATGTGCGCGCCGGCAACGTGAAGCGGGTGGCCTCCGCGGTTGGCGAAGGATCGATTGCCGTCTCGTTTGTCCATCGCGTCCTCGAGGAATAACCGCCCGGCGGCAAATCGGCCGCGCCCCTTAGCTCGGGGCGCTTATCAGGCTACTCAGGCGATGGCTGCGCGCCCGGATAATCCCGGGTTACTCGTAATACTCGGGCGCCTTCTTCAGCGTCGCGTAGATCGCCGGGTTGTGCTGTATCCACAGGGTGGCATGGGTCCTGGCCAGGAATTCATCGACGCGCCTGCGTGTCGCGCGCGTCATGTCGGCATTGAAGTCGAAGGTCGGGACCCGATCCAGCGTCCGTTCCTCGGGCAGGTGATAGAGGTCGCCGGCCAGGAGTAGCGGGCCAAACCGCGCCAGCCTGAGGAATAACATCTGGTGACCCGGCGTGTGGCCCGGTGCCGTCTTGATGAGCACGGTGCCGTCGCCAAAGACGTCATGGTCCTCATCGTGCAAAGTGATGCGCTTCGAGTTCTTCAACTCCTGGTAGGTCTCCGGCGCGCGTATGGCGACGTCTCCCGGCTTGAACATCATGTCGTAATCCGCCTGCTGCACGATCCACACGGCACCGGCAAAGGCATTCGCGTTGGCGGTATGGTCGGCATGGTAGTGCGACATGGCCAGAAAATTGACGTCCCGCGGCGTGTAGCCAATCGCCAGCAGCTGCGTCGACAACCGGCGCGTGGCCCGCAGCACCGTCTGTTGCACCACGGTCCCGTCGTCCGGGATGTCCTGGTCGGGTATCTGGCCCACGTCCCAGGCGAGGACGCCCTTGGGATGGACTATCAGGTAGCAAGGGGTTACGAACGCGGTGTCGCCATGTATTTCTTCCGCCTTGAGCCCGTAGAGCGCCGGGTCCATGGCCGCGATGGTGCCGCAATCCATCACATAGAGGCGCAGCCGAGTCACGTGTGGGGGCTTCGCCTGGCAAACGGCACTAAGCGCAAGGTCAACCAGCAGCGCGACCAACCAAAGAGAGATCAGCGAGCTCTGCCGCGGACGGACACCGGAAACGCGCAACATGTATTACCCCCTGGAGTTGCCATGGTGGCTCGGCTGCGGCGCGCGCTTGCGTGCGCGATCCTCGCCTGAGCTCACTGAACGGTGATCAGCTTGACTGCGGCATATATTGCTACTGGTGGCTCGCCGCTGCATCGGCTACGTCGTGGTGCGATGTCGCGGCGCTCTTTTGAGACCGCGTAAAGGCAGAGTTCCTGACTGACAGGTGGTGCACTTCCATCACCGGAACCGTGCCGCCCGGTACGGCGCGACGCGCGAGGACATTCAGGGTCATGGCCGCTTCCGACGGCTTGCCGGTGACGTCCATTCTGCACACGTAGGATCCGCCCGCCCCTGCAATGACCCGGGTAAACGCGCACGGCGGGCTCAGCGACGCGACCCCGCTGGCCGCCTCGACCGTGACGGAATCAAAGTCCCGCCTGGGTGTCATGCGTATCTCGACGCTTGCCGTGGGTCCCATCTTCAGCACTTTAAACTGAACCCCCAGGTCGTTGCTCATCGGCTCCGAGGCCGTGGCGGCACCGATGGCCATCAGCAGCGACAGCCCCGCCCCCATCCAAGGGTCAAGGCGGCGCCGGAACGTATTGCCCGAAGTCTGCCGCCTCAATGCGCTAGTCATGCTCGCGTCTCCCCGGTGGCTACGCGGCCCGGGCCGCTCCCACGTTACTGCCACGTGACGCTCCAGCACTGCTCGGCCGGCGGCGCGGCAGGTTCCGAGCAGGCGGCGGTGTCCGAGGAAAACTGCCCATAGGACACGCTGCAGTCCCCTACCGTAGTTACTACGCCCTCGGGCGGTACGACGCCCGATTGCGAGGTGGAGGTGCTGCCCGCCGTGTACATGATACCGGACAGGAGCGGCACCGTTCCGGCCGGTCCCTGCGCGCTCAGCTTGTGGGAGGCGCCGTCACCCTTGAGAAAGATATAACGACTGTTGCCTTCCTTGTTGTATTCCAGGGGTGCACCCGCCGAGCACACCTGCACGGTCTGGCCGATGTTGATCGTGGTGTAGGGCGGCAAGGAGTCCTGCGCGTTGCGATTGCCCGTGTGGGTCTCGGCGACGCCCCACGCGTCGTTGCCTGCAGAGACGACGTTGTGCGCACTGCTCCACGCGTCTACGGCGGAGGCAATGCGGGGATTGGCCTGCTTGAGCAGATAAAGATAGAGCCAGATCGTATTGAGGTACGGTCCCTGATCCCAGGACGCCGAGAACATGGGCGCCAGCGCGGCGGCGATGGACAAGTGCATCGGGCCCTGGGGATCGTAGGCGGCCCACATCAGCGCAGTCGTGGTGGTCTCCTGGTACCAGCCGATGGGCCACGGTTGGGGGTTGCCGCTGACGGTGTTGTTGGAGATGTCATAGACACCAACGACGATTTCCCCCGAAACGTACCCAAGCCGGTCCTGCTTCGGCGTGTTCATCACCAGGGCCGAGATTCCGCTGGCGCTGCCTTCCACCCAGGCCAGGGTGGGATCCTGGTAGTCATTGTAGGAGTGCTGACCCCCGGGAGACTGCCCGGTTGAGAACAGTGTCTGCGCAAAGTGCCCCATCTCGTGGGTCATGACGGTCGGATAGATGTCCATGGCCTCCGTCGTCTGATCTCCGGACAGAAAGATGTAATCCTCCGCAAGATTGCTCCCGGAATCGGTACCGTTCGTGTCTATCGAGCCGTGATCCGAAGCGTAGAAGCCGCCCGATCCGGTCACCGTGCCCAGATCGTAGTTGTCCGGGGGCGCGGCCAGGCCCCCCTTATTCGCGACACTCCACAAAATGGTCAGCGGTCGCAAGGCCGCGCCGGCGGCAGCGTCCGAAATCGTCACCGCCTCCAGGTAGGCATAGGCCAGCAGCTCATAGGGCGCAGCGACACGGTTGGCATCTACGAGCTTTCCGTTCGCGGCATCCCAGCCGTCGGGGGCCGTAATGGTCAGCGTCTGTTGGACCGCATTCGTCGGGGTGTACGCAGGGAAAGAGGTCGAGTAGGCGGGGTACCGCGAGCGGAAAGACCCCTGACTGGTGTCGAGTGGCGCGGTGTTGTTGAGCACCTCGAAGTCCACGGCCAGCGGCGGATAGTTGATCCGCGAGCGGATCTGGGGGGTGTAGCGCACCCGTGGATCCAGACCGGAAAAGGTTGCGACGCCATTGGCGTTCGCGTAGGTCGTCTGCACCGCGCGCCCGGTCGGATCGTCGAGCTCCACGTAGACGTACGGCACAGGGGCGACGACCGGATGCGCCCAGTCCGGTACAAAAAAGGTTTGCGCCGCATTGACGACGGGCGTGCCGGGTCTCTGGTACTGCACCGTCACGGCCAGCATCATGGGTGCTGCCGTCACCGTGGCCGAGGCGGTGGCACCACTGCAGGAGAGCGCATAGGTCGAAGTCCGCGTGACCACGACGCTTTGCGTTCCGGAAGTCGCGAGGCCGCCGGACCACGCGCCGGACGCCGTGCACGAGGTCGCGTTGGTCGAGGACCAGCTCAGGGTCACGGACCCGTGGGTCGGGACGGCGGCACTCGAGCTCGCGAGCGTCGCCGTCGCTGCCGTCATGGACGGGGTCGACGAACCGCCGCCGCAACCGCCCAGCGCGAGGGCGATAACCCCAGTGAGGGCGGATCGGCGCAACCCCCAAGTGAAGGCGAGCTTTCGGCGCTGTTCGGGCTTTCGCCACCATGGCATAGGTGTGCTCGATCCTTGGCTGCCAACTGCGGCCGATCCTGAGGCGGAAGGTCCACGGTGGCGATGCCCGTCCACTGCACTCTCCAGCTGCCATGGGCCCTGTGGTCCCGGTGCCTGTGCCCTGTGCGGCGGGAGTCAGAAACGACCTACGCCGAGCAGGGGACGCGCTCCGATGGCGACCTGTGGATATTACCTAGTGTAGTAGCCCTGATTGCCACGAGCCGGGAGTACAAATGTGAAAACTGCCAAATCGCGCACACACGGAGAGGGTGACTACGAGGCCACCCGGCGTTTCCGCAAGCGCAGCGAGAGTTTCATCGCGAGGCATGACGTCGCCAAGCTCGCGCGCCAGGCCGCGCCCCGTTCGAAAAGCGAGGCGCGGGAACTGCAGCAGGCGGAGGCGAGCGGACGCGCGCGCGCCAAGGGTCGAGCGAAGACCACGGCAACCCCCGCTCGGCGCCAGAGGGGTACTCCGATCTAGGCGAGCTGCAGCCCAAGAGGGAGAAGCTGGCGCCGTAGTGAGGCATGCGCGCGTCAACGCCAGAAATTGGACCATTCAAGCCAGCGGCGGTTGTCAGTGCGACGCCGGGCGCACGCTGCCCCGGTCGCGCTCGAGTGCGGATGTGAGCCCTGTCTTACGTGGGATTCTGTGGGCAGCTGACTGCAAAGCGCGGCCATTGGCGCGAAACTTCGCGCCTATCACAGACCGGATGCTTAATCATCGCTTAGGCGCCACCCACGGAGAATCACCATGCTCTACTACGCCGTCGTATTTTTTGTCATAGCGCTGGTCGCGGCCCTATTTGGATTCACCGGAATTGCCGTCGGTGCCGCCGGGATCGCCAAAATACTCTTCTTCTTGTTTCTCATAGTGGCGGCGACGACGCTTGCCGTGGGATTGGCCCGTAGAACCTGACAACGCAGGAGCAATGCATGAATACAGCTACAGCAAGGGATGACATCGCTGATCAAGGCACTAATGGAGCGCGCCGCATGGGCAGAAGCGCCAGTCGTGCTGCCGAACGCAGCAGGCGCAGCACTGCACCCAACGTCGCCGATCTGATTGCGGACGTGGAGGACCTTTTGCAGAAAGTCGGGTACATCGCCGACACGGAAGTAGTGCAGATACGCGAACGGTTGCAGGAGAAGATTGCAAGCGCCAAAGAGACTCTGAGCAACCAGGGCGTGCAGATCGCCAATGTCGCCCGCAGCGCCATCGGCGCGACCGACGATTTCGTGAATGAGAATCCCTGGAAGTCCACGGGCATAGCGGCACTGGCCGGGGTCATGCTGGCCCTCGTCATCTTCAGGAGTTAACCCGCTATCGGGGGAGAAACCCTCCCCCGCTCACCGCTCCGTCCGACTCGCCCTCCCAAGGGCAGGCGAGTCGGGCGGAGCGGGCCTCGCGCCCACGCGACCAACGGCCCTGCGGTCCACCAAGCGGCCGTGGGTTTTGAGCCTCTGCGTCGCCGCCCCGCACTCCTCCTACGTTTCCTTGCGCTGCCTGCCGACGCCGTCGCGGCCGTGGCTCGCTTATGGTCGAGCTTGGTGTTTCGTAGCTTCGGGCTGGCAGAGAGTGAAATGGCGCAGAATTGTGGGCTACGGAGCGCTCGGCACCGTGCTCACTCCGCTCGCGGCCATACTGGCCTTCGTGGACCCCGGACTCGCCAAGGATCAGCACCGTGCGCAGCTGGAATCGACGCCTGATCAAAAGTCCGCGCTGAGCCGCGCACCCTCGCCGCCGACGCACGACAGTGCGCCGGCGCAATTGGCTAGCAGCTCGTCCGCCCCGTAGTTCCGCTGCCCGTAGGGCATGGGACCTGCGCCAAAAGGGCGCGGTGAAGGACTGCTAATTCCCTTATAATCAGCGGCTGCGGTCACCATCCAGCCTCTTTTCGGGGAGTGCAACTCCGCCGCATTCGATCCGCCGCGATCAGGACATTACAACGTGCGATCCATGCTGCGAATTCTGGGTCTGTGCGTGCTGGCGCTGGCCCCGCTCGCCCGGCCGGCCGCCTACGCACAGGCCGAGCCGGCCGATGCCTCCTCGGCGGCGCGCGTACGGCTGATCTCGCAGGATCAGTACTTCAATTCGCTGGCGTACATCTTCGGCCCGGACGTCGCCGTGGCGACGCATTTCGCTCCCTTCCGCCGCACCGACGGCCTGCTCGCTATCGGCGGCGCCTCCGCGGGCGTGACCCTCGGGCAGATGCAGGAGTTCCAGCGCACCGCCGGCGCGGTCGCGGACAAGGTCGTCAGCCCGGCGTACCGCAACTTCCTGATTCCGTGCACGCCACGCTCCGAAACCAGGGCCGACGACGCCTGTGCCGGCCATTTTATCGGCCTCGTGGGACGCCTATTGTTTCGACGGCCGCTCAGCCCCGCCGAGCAGGCGGTCTTTGTCGGCCAGGCCAGCGCGGCCGCCACGCGCCTCAAGGATTTCTACGCGGGTCTGGCCGTGACCCTCGAGGGTCTGCTCATATCGCCCGAGACGCTGTTCATAGTCGATCGTTCCGAGGCCGATCCCCAGCATCCGGGCCAGCGACGGCTCGATGCGTACTCGCTCGCGAGCCGGATGAGCTTCTTTCTCTGGAACGCCTCGCCCGACGATCAGCTGCTCCGATGGGCCCAGCACGGGGAGCTGCGCTCGGCGCAAGGCCAGGCCCGCGCCGTGGACTACATGCTCAGCAGTCCGCGGCTCGAGACCGGGGTGCGGGCATTTTTTGACGACATGCTGGGCTTCGACGACTTCGCCGTACTGGCCAAGGACCCGAGCATCTACCCGGCCTTCATCGCCGATACGGTCGGCGACGCGCGCGAGCAGACGCTGCGGATCATCGTCGATCAGCTCATTGCCAAGGACGGCGACTACCGCGACCTGTACACCACGCGCGACACCTTCATCTCCCCGGCGCTCGCTCCGCTGTACGGGGTGCCGGCCCCGCCCGGATGGACGCCGTACCGGGTTCCGGAGGACAGCCAGCGCGTCGGACTGCTGACGCAGATTGCCTTCCTGGCCTCGCACGCGCACCCCGGGCGCAGTTCAGCCACACTGCGCGGCAAGGCCCTGCGCGAGCTGCTGCTGTGCCAGAAGGTGCCGCGACCACCCCCCAATGTGGACTTCTCGCTCATCGAAGATCCCAAGTCCACGCTGCGCACGGCTCGCGAGCGTCTGGCCGCGCATCGCGCGAATCCGGTTTGTGCCGGCTGCCACAAGCTGACCGACCCGATCGGACTGGCGCTCGAGAACTTCGACGGCGCCGGCCAGTACCGGGCCACCGAGCGCGGCGCACCGATCGACACGAGCGGGAATCTGGACGGCAAAACCTTTGCGGATGCGGCCGGGCTCGCGCAGGCCGTGCACGACAATCCCGCCCTGCCCGCGTGCCTGGTCAGCCGCGTCTACGGCTACGCGGTCGGTCAGGCACCGACGGGCGGCGCGGCCCAGATGCTGCCGTACTTCGGAGCGCAGTTCGCCCAGCAGGGCTACAAGCTGCCCGCACTGCTGCGCACCGTCGCCCTCAGCAAAGCATTCACCACGGTCACGAGCGAGGCGCCCGCGGCGCTGGCGCGCGTGCCGGCCGCCGAACGGCCAGGAGCCCGCCCATGAAACACCACAGTCGCCTCGCCAGCCTCAGTCGCCGCCGCGTGCTGCGCGGCATGCTCAACGGCGGCGTCGTCACGCTCGGCTTGCCGCTGCTCAATTGCTTCCTCAACAGCAGCGGCACCGCGCTGGCCTCCGGGGCGCCCCTGCCGCTGCGCTTTGGCACCTGGTTCTGGGGCCTGGGGATGAATTCGAGCGTGTTCGTGCCCAAGACCGTGGGCGCGAACTACGACCTGCCCGAGGAACTGTCGGCTCTCGCGGCGGTGCGCCAGCACATCAACCTCTACACCAACTTCAATGCGTTCCGGGATTCCGCGCCCAACCTGTGTCACTACACCGGGTGGATCATTCTGCGGACCGGGGCGGCTCCGATCGGGCCGGAAGACCGGCCCGGAGAAACCATCGATGTGACCATCGCCCGGGCCATCAGCCGCACCACGCGTTTTCAGACGGTCACCGCGACCGCGAACGGCGACGTGCGCACCAGCTTCAGCTACGAGAACGCCAACTCGATCAACGCCTCCGAGGCCTCGCCGCTCGATTTCTACCGGAAGCTGTTCGGACCCACCTATCAGGACCCGAATGCCAGCACCTTCACCCCGGACCCGCGCGTCATGGCCCGCAAGAGCGTGCTGTCGGGCGTACTCGACCAGACCAAGCAGCTCTCGCAGCTGGTGGGGACCGAGGATCGCACCCGGCTCGAACAGTATTACTCGGACCTGCGGGACCTGGAGCGGCAGATGGACCTGCAGCTCACCAAGCCCGAGCCCATCGCCGCCTGCCATCCGGTCGCCGAGCCGAAGGAAGAACCGAAGGCGAGCGTCGATTCCACCGCGGTGGCCGAGCGCCACCGGATGCTCACCGACCTGATGGTGATGGCGGTCGCCTGCGACCAGACCCGGGTGTGCAACATGGCCTATTCGGCGGCCTTCGCCTCGACCACCAAGGCCGGCTACGAGAAGCCGCACCACACCTGCACGCACGAGGAGCCGATCGATCAGAGCATCGGCTACCAGCCGACCGCCTCGTGGTTCCTGCGCCGGTCGATGGAATCCTGGGCCTACTTCGTCGAGGCCTTCACCAAGGTCAAGGAAGGCGACGGCACGCTGCTCGACAACATGCTGATCTACGCCTCGAGCGACACCGCCTGGGCCCGGATCCATTCGCTCGACGGCATTCCGCTGTTCACGGCGGGACGCGCCGGCGGGCGCGTCAAGACGGGCCTGCACATCGACGGCGCCGCGGGCCCGGGCGCGCGCGTGGGCTACACGGCCCTGAAGGCCTTCGGCCTCGACGTGGCGTCCTGGGGCACCAAGAGCAACGCGACCTCCAAGGAGATAGGAGAGATTCTGGCTTGAGCAGCGTGCGACGGGCCGGATCCGTGGGAATACGCCTGGCACCGGCGGCGATCGGCCTGCTGGCCGTGGCGGCCGGCGCGGCGACCCCGTCGCTCACCGAGCCCTACGTGCACGTGCCGATGCCGCCGCAGTTTCGCGTCGAGGCGACGGAACTGGACGGCCCGGTGTTCGCCGACGCGCGCGGGCATACGCTGTACACCTGGCCGTTCAAGGTCATGCGCGTCGGCAATACCGGCGATTCCAAGGGCCAGTCCCATTGCACCGCCGTCAAGACGACCGAAAGCTCCGGGTACATGAGTCCGTATCCCGGGGGCCTGGAAATGCCGGAGCTGGAAAGCCGCCCAAGCTGCCTGCAGGTGTGGCCGGCGGTGGTGGCGGCGGCCGGGGCAAAGCCCATCGGCAAGTGGACGATCATCACGCGCCAGGACGGCGCCCGGCAGTGGGCCTACGACGGCCTGCCGGTCTACACCTCGGCGCTCGACCGGCAGCCCGGCGACGTGCTGGGTGGCGAGAGCTACGACCACGAAGGCGACGAGCCGGCCCTGCGCCATCCGATCGGTCCGCCGCCCGACGTGCCCCCGGGTTTCCAGGTGTCGACGACCGTCGTAGGTCGATTGCTGCAGACCGAGCGCGGCTTCTCCGTGTACGCCTCGGATGCGGACCCGCCGGGCCGATCAAATTGCGACGCCAGCTGCGCAAAGACCTGGCTGCCGATGAGCGCGCCCCAGTCGGTGCGACCGCACGGCGACTGGACCATCATCGAGCGCTCGCCGGGCTCCCGGCAGTGGGTGTTCCGGGGCAAGCCGCTGTACCGCTACGCGCTCGATTCGCGCGCCCGGAGCCTGGAGGGGAGCGATGTGCCCGGCTGGCATAACGTCTATACGCAGCGGGCCCCTTCCCCGCCGCCCGAGTTTACGGTGCAGGACACCAGCGCCGGGCAGGTGCTCGCCGACCGGCACGGCATGACGCTCTATTCCTATACCTGCGGTGACGACGCCGTGGACCAGCTCGGTTGCGATCATCCCAGCGACACCCAGGTGTATCGGCTGGCGATGTGCGGCGGGGGTGACTGGGCACGGTGCCTGCGCACCTTCCCCTACGTGATCGCGCCGACCGGCGCCCAGAGTTCCAGCCGTACCTGGAGCATCATCGACATCGACCCCAGGACGGGCCGGCGCGCCGCAAAGCCCGGGGGCAATACGCTGCACGTGTGGGCCTACCGGGATCGTCCCGTGTACGTCTACGCCGGCGATCAGCGGCCGGGGGATGTCAACGGCGACGGTCACGGCGAGTTTCGTGCAGAACGTGAGGGTTACAATGCCTTCTGGCTGCGCGACGACTACTTTGGACGAGGCGGATGATGGCACTGGCACGCTCCCTGATGGGAATCGGAATCGCAATGCTGCTGGCAGGCTACG
The DNA here is from genome assembly GCA_963707115.1 of uncultured Gammaproteobacteria bacterium. GTDB lineage: Bacteria > Pseudomonadota > Gammaproteobacteria > Steroidobacterales > Steroidobacteraceae > FEN-1191. The sequence continues at coordinate 411,398 of CAVPOP010000005.1, read as the reverse complement.
CCCGTGCCGAGGATGCGGCCGTGCCCCCTGGCGGCACCATTGCCTACGCCCTGACCAATCTGCACTGGGCGATCTACCAGACCCCCGACGGCAAGGCCGAGTGTCCGGAGGGCTATAACGAAGGCAACCGCGAACAGTTCAAGAAGCTCTATCCGGAATCCGGTCCCAAGCGGACCTTGCTGGGCACGCAGCTGCAGTGGGAAGTCGAGAGCTGGTACCCGACGCTGGCCGACGACGGCTTCAAGTTCCTGGAGGCGCGCGGGCCGACGGCGCTCGGCCTCAACCTCGACGGCAAGGTCGGTCCCCACGACTTCAGCAGCCCGGGCGGCGAGCCGGGCATCGACAACCAGCTGTACCGCGCGCTCGGATGCATCAAGAACTACCGCGGCCCGGAAGGCGCCATTCAGTTCTTCGACGACGAGATGATCGGGAAGGATCAATACAACCGCATATTGATCGAGCTCAGCGGCGTCGAGAACCTGGCCAATTCGCCGGACGTGCAGGTCACTCTCTATCGCGGGCGCGACCCGCTTTTGTTCGACGCGACCGGCAAGAAGGTCGTGCCCGGCGGTTCGCAGCGTATCGACGTGCGCTGGGGCACCCGCTATATCCGGCGGCTGCACGGCTCGATCAAGGACGGCGTGCTGAGCACCGAGCCCGCGGATATCGTGTACCCGTGGAGCCCCTTCTATCTGGCCACCGACGAGTACATGCGCGCGGCGCGCCTGCAGCTCAAATTGACACCGACCACCGCCGAGGGCCTGATCGGCGGCTACACGGACGTCGAAACCTGGTACCTGCAGATGATGAAGTCCTGGTCCACGCACCATCAGAATTACGGACAGACCTCGGCCCCGTCCCTGTACCGGGCGATGCGCCGGCTGGCGGACGCCTATCCGGATCCCAAGACGGGGGCCAACACGGCGATCTCCTCGGCGCTGCGCGCCGAATTCACGCAGGTCGTCATCGTCCCCTCCTCACGTCCGCCGGCGGCGATGCTGGCGGCCCGGCCCGCGGCCGATCCGTATCGCGGACCGCCGGTTCCACGCCCCCCGCCGCAACCTACCGCCGCAACGCCGCAGGCCACGCCGGCTGTGGCCGCCGCCCATTAGAGGTAACCTAAGCCTATGTCCGAGCCATCCCGTCGATTGCTGCTGCGCCGCGCGCTGCAGTTCACTCTGGGCGTGGCGAGCCTGCCGCGCCTCGTCAGCGTCGCCGCCGCGGCCGAGTCCTGCGTTGATCCGCAGTCCGAATCGCTCCGCGCCTCGCTCCACTATGCCAGCGTGTCCCCGGTCGCCAACCAGAGCTGCAGTGGCTGCGCGTTCTTCACGCCCGCAAGCAGCCCGGCCGGATGCGGCAAGTGTGAGATGATGAGCGGGCCGGTCGATGCGACCGGCCACTGCGATTCGTGGAGCGCCAGGAGCTGACATGATCCGACTCGTTACTCTGTTGGCCGTCGGCATGCTCGTGTGTGCCGCGCTGCCCACGCGCGCCGATGATCAGGACGCCATTGACTACCGCACGCACGTCATGAAGACCCTGGGCGAGCAGATGGGTGCGATCGGCATGATCCTCGACAAGAAGGCGCCTCCGGACAACTTCGCCACGCACCTCAAGGTAATGGCGGTGACGGCCACGCAGGCCAAGAAAGCCTTCGAACCCAAAGTCCCCGGCGGCAATGCCAAGCCCGAGGTTTGGGCCAATTGGGCGGATTTCTCCAAGCGTCTCGACGAACTGGTCTCCACGACGTCGGACCTGGCCACGGCCGCCCAACACGAGAGCCTCGCCGCGGTCGCTGCCAAGCTCCAGTCCACCCTCAAGTGCAAGGGCTGCCACGACACCTATCGCAAGCCGCTCAAGTAGCGCTCAGCGCTGCGCGGCCACCGACGCGCTGCTCACCGCACCGGCGCGGTTCCCCCAGCTGCCGCGCACGTAGTTGCTGACGGCCGCGATCTGCGCGTCGCTGAGGATGCTGGCATAATCGGGCATCGTGTCCCACTCCCCGTACGAGACCTGCGGGGACAGCTCCGGTCCGTAGAGAATGACGTTGATGAGCGAGGCGGGATCCTCGGCCTGGACCACGGCGCTCCCGGCCAGCGGTGGTCCGGCGAACATCCCGCCGCGCCCCGAACGCCCGTGACACTTCTCGCAGCGCGCCTTGTACAGCGGGGCACCCTGGCTCACGAGCGCGGTTCCCACCGGCTCGTCCGTATAGGCGCGCGCGGGCAGGCTCTTCAGGTACACCGCCATCGCGTGCAGGTCCTCGGGCGAGAGCAGTTTCAGGCTGTTGACGATCACCTCGTTCATGGGACCAAACGTGCCGGCGCGCGCGCTGACGCCGGTCTGGAAATACTGCGTCAGCTCCGCGACCGACCAGGCGCCGAGCCCGCGGCCGCTGTTGGTCAGGTCCACGGCCGACCAGCGTCGCGCCTGCTGCTTGCTCACCGCCGCCTTGAGGACTCCGCCCTGGTAGGCCTTGTCGTCCTGCTCCGCGAGCAGCAGGTTGCGCGGGGTGTGGCAGGCCCCGCAGTGCCCCAGTCCCGCGACCAGGTAGGCGCCGCGGTTCCATTCCGCCGATTGCGACAGGTTGATTCCGAACCGGCCGGGCTTGAAGTACAGGCCGTTCCACAGCGCCATCGGCCAGCGCATCGCAAACATCGGCCCGTTGTCCGGCGGGCGGTAGCGCACCGCCGGCACGGTGCGCAGGTACGCGTAGATCGCGCGGATGTCCGCGTCGCTGACCTTCGTGAATGCGGTGTATGGAAAGGCCGGGAACAGGTGGGCGCCGTTGCGGGCCTCGCCGCGCTGCATGGCGCGGCGCAGGTCCGCTGCGCTCCACGCGCCAATCCCGGTGAGCGTATCGGGGGTGATGTTGGTCGAGTAGATGACGCCCACGGGCGTCGGAAAGGCCACGCCACCGGAGTACGGCGCCCCGCCCGGGCGCGTGTGACAGCTCACGCAATTGCCGGCCGCGGCGAGGTAGCGCCCCTGCTCGGCGCTCGCGGCGATCTCGCTGGCGGCGCCGCCGACCGCCTGCGCCGCGCGTGCCGCAGGGGCGAGCATGGCGGCTGCGCACCACAGGCCGAGTAAGATCCGCACCGCCGCGTGCGGCCGCCAGCCGGCTACGACGCCTGCTTTTCCCGGCGGTAGGTGTCGTGACATTTCTTGCAGCTGAGCGCGTCCATCACCTTGGCGAGCCCCGCCTCTTTTCCCTGCTCATGGGCCAGCTTCGCCATGGCCGCGCTGTTCTGCGCGAACTCGTTCATGCGGCGCGAGAAGTCGGCCCAGTTCGACCACACTTCCGGCTTCGCCTCCCCGCCGGGCACCTTGGGCTCGAACGCCTTCAGCGCGGTGGATGCGATCAGCGCCAGCGCGTCCAGGTGCGAAATGACGTTGTCGTCGGGCACGGCTCCGGAGAGGATCTCGCCGAGCGCCCCGGCCTGCTCGTTCAGGCTGTTCATGATGTGCTGCCGGTAATCGATCACGTCGCTGTGCTCGGCCGGTGGGGCGGCCACGGCCTGCAGTGCCAGCAGCGCCAGTGCCGCCAACGTGGTTAATGCTGCTGATCGCTTCATGGCGGTGTCGTCATCAGGTCCTTGCTGGCGATCTGAACATCATAGCCGTCGGGATCGGCGATGTGAAAACTATCGTAGTCCACCTTCGGGTCGAGGCCGCGACGCTTGAGTTCCTGCTCGACGTCCTGCTGATGCCAGTTCTCGATCGTATAGGCAATGTGATCGACCACTGGCTTGCTGCCCGGCTGGTGCGAGTTGCGGGCGATGAGCACCGTGTCACCAAAGGACAGGTAGCACTGCTTGCCGTCATCGGCGCTGACCGCCATGCCCAGCAGGTCCGCGTAGAAGTCCCGGGAGCGCCGGTAGTCGGCGACCTCCAGCGAAATGTGATTCACCCCCGTGGCCTTGAAGCCCTTGGGCGCAACGGTGGCGGCGGCGGTGGCGGCGGCGTGTGCCGCTCCGCCCACGGCCATGCTCACCACGCCGAATGTCAGGCCCTGCACCAGCTGGCGGCGCGAGATCGCGCCGCGTTCAAACTGGTTCAGCAGATTTATAATGACCGCTTCCATGATGCGCCCCTTTCAATTTGTACTACCCTGAATTAAATCACAGCCGGCCGCGCAGGTCGAAGAATCGCGCGCCGCGCGCCACGCTGCGCGAGCGCCGCGTGGTGCTGCTGACCTACGCAACGCCGGATTACCTCGCGCAGCAGCGCGCGGTCGTGGCCAGCGCCCGCCAGGCGGGCGTCACCGACATCGCGGCTTGGGATCGTGGCATGCTCGAACGCACCGACTTCTACGCCGGGCATCGCGAGGTGCTGGACCGGCGCAAGGGCGGCGGCCTGTGGCTGTGGAAGCCCTACCTCATCGACCGGGAGCTGCAACGCCTGGACCCGGGGGATTTCCTGGTCTACTCCGATTGCGGCTATCCGTGGCGGCCGCTGGTGATCCGCCAGTCCCTGCAGCCGCTCCTCGAGTGGTGCGCGACCCGGAACGGCGGCGTGCTGCCGGGTGTCTACGTCCCCGGGCACGGGCCCAACCGCAAGTGGACCAAGCACGAGTGCTTCGTCACGATGCACTGCGACTCCGAGCCCTACTGGCGCCAGCCGCAGATTCAGGCCACATTTTCCGTGTGGCAGAAGTGCGCGCGGGCCGAGGATCTGGCGGCCGAGTGGCTGCAATGGTGCGTCCAGCCGGAGGCACTGAATGACGAGAAGCTGCTGCCCGCAGTGCGCGAGTACCCGGATTTCGTCGATCACCGGCACGACCAGTCCATACTGACCAACCTGGCGCTGATGCGGGGCATCCGCTGCTTCGGCCGGCCGGATGAGGTTCATTCCGAGACCAAGTACATCGACAACCTGAGCGATCGCATCGCCGGCCGGCGCCTGCGGATACGCGCCCGCAATCTGTCGCGCCGCGTCGCCAGCCAGACCCGGAAGTATTGGCAGCAGCTGCGCGGCGGCGCCCACTGAGGCACGGGCCGGCGCCCAAGGCGGCCGGCCGCCGCAACACCTCAGCGGGCGTGCGCGCTGCTTCTGAGCGTGGCCTCGCTCTCGGCGATGGCGCGCGCCTCATGCATCGGATCAAAGTCCCGCACCAGCACCAGGTACACGCTCGCCGAAACCACAAGTCCCACCAGCCAGCCCACGTCGACGCCGCCGAGCGCGCGGGCGGCCGGTCCGGTGTACAACTCGGGCAACACGCCAAAGGGCAGCATCGCCAGGAAGCCGACGCTGTAGGCGATCAGCCCCCGCGCTCCCCAGGCACCGTAGATACCTTGCGGCATGAACAGGTGCGTGATCGCATAGCGACCACGGCGCACAAAGAAGTAATCCACCAGGTTGACCGCGGTCCAAGGCACCAGCAGGTACAGCATGATCGTCAGCACGGCAAACACCAGCGCGATTGAATTCACGCTCAGGACCAGCGACAGCGCCAGCCACACGCTCGTGAGCGCAACGATCGCGACGATCCGCAGTCGCCCGGAGGGGCGGGTGCCGAACAGCGAATTGAGGGCCGTGACGATGGTGAGCATGCCGCTGTAGGCATTCAGGCCCATCGTGGCAATGAGCGCGATCACCGAGACCACGGCCAGCACGGCGCCGAACCCGGCGTGCACCGCATTGCCCGCGTCATGCAGCGCCAGCAGGGCGTCCGTCGCCCCCAGACGGCTCGCGAGCCAGGCGCCGAGCGCTATCAGCCAGATCGCCGAGGAGGCGGCGCCGACGAACACCGCGCTTATGATCGCGCGCGGCCTGGTCCTGAGCGGCAGGTAGCGCGAATAGTCCGAGACCGCCGGTGCATAGGTGATGTTGTAGCTCGCGCTGGTGGCAAACTGCGCGGCAAAGGCCACCCACGAAAATGCTCCCGCTCCGCCATGAATCGCGGGCACCCGGCCGTCCATGATCGCGAGCGTCAGCAGCGTGTAGACGGGCAGGCTCAATACAAAACACCAGCGGAACACCCGATGCAGCCAGTCGTGCCCGTAGATGGCCAGCAGCGCGGCGGCCAGCGCCGCGACGAGTGCCACCACGGTCTCGTTCCAGCCGAGCATGGCGCGCAGGCCGTGCGCGGTGAGCACCGTGTCGGCCACGTTGAAGCCGATGTAGGTCAGGAGTGTCCCGACCAGCACGATCACCACCCCGCGAAATCCGAACTGCGCCCGCGACTGGATCATCTGCGGCAGGCCCAGCTCCACGCCCTGCGAACCATGGAAGGCGACGAACAGGGTGCCAAACAGGATACCGAGCGCCCCGGCCACGGCCGTGTAGCCCCAGCCCAGTCCCATGCTCGGGCCAACGAAGCCGATCGCGATGGTGAAGAACTGGAAATTGCCCAGAAACCAGAACGGCACCTGGTCGATCACCCGCCCGTGCCGTTCGTGCGCGGCGACGTAGTCAATGGACTTGGTTTCGATCGCCATGCCGCCGCGCCTAGCAGCCCGCTGACAGGCCGGCGAGCGATGGCGGACGCAGGCCGCCCGACCGCGCCCGCCGGCCGGCCACTGGATTGCGTAGCGCGCTCGCCAACCACATACTGCCGGCCCTCTGCGGGAAGATGTCGGTTCAGAGCATGCGCGATCCGGAGACGTCTGCAAAGCCCGAGGCCGTGCGCCGCATCGCCGTACTGCGCCCAAACCACAGGATCGGCAACACCCTGCTGCTGACGCCGCTGATGGGCGAACTGGAAGCGCGATTTCCGGACGCCCGCATCGAGCTGGTCACTGCTGGTGGCGTGGCGCGGGCCGTGTTTGCGCGCTACCCGCAGGTCACGGCCCTGCATGCCTTTCCCGCCAAGTCGTACCAGCATCCCGGGAAGGTGCTGAGCGTGCTGTGGCAGCTGCGGTGCGAGTCGTACGATCTGGCCATCGACCCCACGCTGCGCTCGCGCGCCGGCCGCTTCCTGCTGCGCTTCGTGCACGCGCGCCGGCGCATCGGTTACGCCTGGGGCGAGCGCGGGAAGGATCGCGTCCTGACCGACCCCGTCGATCCGGCGCGGGCGCCTGCCCATCATGCGGAGATCCCGGTCTACCTGCTGCAATCGGCAATGCATCCAACGCCGGCGTCCGCGGCGCCCACCCCCGCCGTGTACCGGCCGATGGACATCCGCCTGAGCGAGGCCGAACGGCGCGACGGCGCGCGGGAGCTCGAAGCCGTGTTCGGTGAGCTGCCGGGCGGCCCGCGGCCGACGCTCGGCCTGTTTGCGCACGCGACCGGCGCCAAGTGCCTGCCGCCGGAATGGTGGCGTCAGCTGGTGCAATGCCTGCAGGCGCGCGCACCCTCCATCCGCCTGGTGGAGTTTCTGCCCGATGACGCGCGCAGCCGGCTCGATGGCATCGTGCCGGGCACCTTCACGCCAAACCTGCGGATGCTCGGAGCCAAGCTCGCGGCGACCTCACTGGTGGTCATTGCAGACGGCGGGATCATGCACCTGGCGGATGCGGCCGGGGCCTCGGTCCTCGCCCTGTTCCAGACCACCGCACCCTCGCAATACAGACCGCGCAGAACCGGGAGCGAATCATTGCTGGCGACCGAGCTATCGGCGGAGGCCGTCGCGGCGCACATCAGTGCACGGATTCTGGGCCAGGATGTGATCGCCGGCAGTCATTTGCGTGTTACGGACAGGCGGGAGTAGGCTGCAGCGGAAGTGGCCTCGACAACGTTGGCCGGAATCCAAATGAACGCGCAATGGCTCATGCCCAGTGCGACAGGTCAGCGCCCCACCGCGCGGCTGGAACTCTGCGCCGTGGCCGTCGCGCTGGTGGCGTGGCTGAGTCTGCTGGGGTGCGTGTCGAAGCGCTATCAGAGCGCCTCCAAGAAGACTCCGCCGGCAGTGGCACTAAACCTTAGAGCCGAGCAGCCGCCGTTGACGGCCGAGCTCAATACCGTGATCGTCTTCCATGGTGCGGGTTCCTGGAAGCGCGAGGCCTATTGGGACGAATACGTGGTCTCCCTGGTCAATCAAGGCCAGTCAGCCATCGCTGTCGATGGCGCCGTGCTTGACTCATCGGCCATCCTTGCGCAGACGCCAGGCTCGGACCCCTGGGCGATCGAAAAGCACAGCCACAAGATCCTGAAGGATCAGACCCTGGATCGAAGGCTGGTCGCGGACGCCGGCCCTGGTTTGGCTGTGCTCGGGCTCGAAACGGGCGCTGTCGCTCTGGGAGCGGCCGCAGTGGCGACCGGTTCTGCGGCAGCAGTCGCCGGAGCGACCGTCGCAGTGGTTGCGCTTCCGGTATTTGTGGTCGGCTCAGGTATTCGCGAAGTTACCGCCCCTTACGCGATTCAAAAGGAATTCAACCGGCGCCGGCTCCCCCTGCCCCTGGAACTGCAACCCGGCGAGACGCGCCAAGGGAGCCTGTTCTTCCCGATTACTCCCGGCCCGCAGCGCCTGGAGCTGGACTTCCGGAGCGAGGGCAGCGCGCAGTCCGTGAGCATTGCTCTGGCGCCGCTGGCCACTCTGCATTTTGCCGAGGCGCCCGCAGCCGCGACAGCAGCCAAACTCGCGCCACACTAGCGCCGGCCTCCATTCCAGGGGCGAATGAGAGCCTCGAGTCCCTCATCGCTCTCTGGCAGAGGATCGTGGGGGGTGTCGAGGGCGTCGGGCGCCGAGCCGCCGTTAGAACATGCCGACGATGTTGCCCTCGGCGTCCAGATCGATGTTGGTGGAGGCCGGGACCGCCGGCAGTCCGGGCATCGTCATGATGTCGCCGCAGATCATCACGATGAATTCCGCGCCGGCCGCGAGGCGCACCTCGCGGATATTGACCACGTGGCCACTGGGCGCGCCGCGCAGCTTCGGGTCGGTCGAAAACGAGTACTGGGTCTTGGCGACGCACACCGGATAGTGGCCATAGCCCGAGTCCTGGAGCGTGCGAATGCTGGCGCGCACCTTGGCGTCCGCGGTGATGTCGGAAGCCCCGTAGGTCTTCACGGCGATCGCCTTCATCTTGTCCCACAGCGGCAATGAATCATCGTACAGGAACTTGAAGTAGTTGGGCTGCTCGCACTGGTGCACGACTTCCTTGGCGACTTCGAGGGCACCGGCGCCGCCTTCGGCAAAATGCCGCGCGTTGATGACCTTGACGCCGTGATGGCTGGCGCGCTCGATGAGCTGCTGGACCTCGGCGTCGGTGTCCTCCGCCCGGTGGTTGATCGACACGATGCACGGCAGGCCAAAGCGATCGCGGATGTTGTCGATGTGCCGCTCGATATTGGCGATGCCCTTCTTGATCGCCTCGACGTTCTCGCGCGGCAGGTCGGCCACTTCCACCCCACCGTGGTACTTGAGCGCGCGCACGGTGGCGACGATGACCGCGGCGGCCGGCCGCAGGCCGGCCTTGCGGCATTTGATGTCGATGAATTTCTCCGCCCCCAGATCAGCGCCGAAGCCGGCTTCCGTGACCACGTAATCGGCCAGCTTGAGCGCCGCGGTCGTGGCGATCACCGAATTGCAGCCGTGGGCAATGTTGGCGAACGGCCCGCCGTGGATCAGCGCCGGATTGTTCTCGAGCGTCTGCACCAGGTTGGGTGCCATGGCGTCCTTGAGCAGCACCGTCATGGCGCCGTGGGCCTTGAGGTCGCGGGCACGAATCGGCTTCTGGTCGCGGGTGTAGCCGACCACGATGTTGCCGAGACGCTCCTTGAGATCGGTGAGGCTGGTGGCCAGGCAGAAGATCGCCATGACCTCGGAGGCCACGACGATGTCGAAGCCGTCCTGGCGCGGAAAGCCGTTGGCAGTGCCGCCCAGGCCCACGGTGATGTCGCGCAGGGCCCGGTCGTTCACATCCACCACGCGCCGCCAGGTGATGCGGCGCACGTCGAAGCCGAGCGCGTTGCCGTGATAGACGTGGTTGTCAATCAGCGCGGCGAGCAGGTTGTTGGCCAGCTGGATGGCGCCGAAGTCGCCGGTAAAGTGGAGGTTGATGTCCTCCATCGGCACGACCTGGGAGTATCCTCCGCCGGCCGCCCCGCCCTTCATGCCGAACACCGGGCCAAGCGCGGGCTCGCGCAGGCACACCATGGCCTTCTTGCCGAGCCGGTTGAGGGCATCGCCCAGTCCCACCGTGGTCGTGGTCTTGCCCTCGCCCGCGGGAGTGGGCGAAATAGCCGTGACCAGCACCAGCTTGCCGTCGGGGCGGTTCTTCAGGGAACTGAGGTAGCTCAGGGAAATCTTGGCCTTGTACCGGCCGTAGGGCTCGAGGTGCTCCTCGGCGATACCGAGGCGGTCCTTGGCCAGCTGGATAATCGGACGCATTTTCGCCTGTTGAGCGATTTCAATATTGCTTTTCAAGATCAGTTCCCTGAGCAACGTGTGGATTGGCCGGACCGGGGCGAGCCGGCCGGGCGCGAAGAATATCGCAACCGGCAAGGATGTGGCCAATATCGCAGCGGCGCGCTGGCTGGGCCGGCAGGCCACGCCGCACGCCAATTCCGTTGCATAATCCCCGCGCCGAAGCCAGAACTGCCCGCCCACCGCGTGGCGGACGAGGTCCTGAAATCCATGCTTAGCGTCACTGCCGCGCTCAAAAAGCGCATATCCATCCGCAAGTTCCTGCCGACTGCGGTCCCCGAGTCGCAACTGCGCGAGCTGCTGGAAGCCGCGCGCTGGTCACCTTCCGGGGGCAACCTGCAGCCCTGGAAAGTAATCGCGCTCGCCGGCACGGAGCTCGCCGCCGTCGGGGCCCTGGCCCGCGGGAACCAGGTCGCGCTGGGCAAGACGTCCGAGGAGGGAAACGATCCGGTCTACCCGCCGCACCTGTGGGAGCCGTACCGGTCGCGACGCTACCAGGTGGGCGAGGACATGTATGCGCTCATGGGCGTGAGCCGCGAGGACCGGGCCGGGCGCCTGGCGCACGTGGCGCGCAATTTTGAATTCTTCGGGGCCCCGGTCGGGCTGTTCTTTGTCATCGACCGGCGCCTCGGTCGCGCCCAGTGGGCGCATCTGGGCATGTTCATGCAGTCGCTCGCGCTGGTGGCCGTGGAACGGGGCCTCGGCACCTGCATGCAGGAGTTCTGGGCCCTGGTGCGCGAATCGCTCCACCGGCACTTTGCGCTGCCGGATACCGACATGGTCTATTGCGGCATGGCGCTCGGGCACCCCGATCCGGGCGCGCCGGTCAACCGGCTGCGATCATCGCGGGTCGCGGTCGACGAGTTTGCCACCTTCCGCGGCTTCCAGTAGCGCGCTGACGCGCACGCGGGCCTGCGCGCAGATCTGCAGGCGGCGCTCGCGCCCCGCGCGCGACCACTCCTCGATCTCGCCCAGGCTCCGGCCGCAGCCGATGCAGATCCCGGCCGCATCCAGCCGGCAGATATCCCGGCAGGGCGAGGGCACGGGCTCGGGTGGCAGGGCGTTCATTGATGCGCCCGTTCCGCCCAGCGCACAAATATCCTCTGCATCGCCGCGACGCCGTCGGTGAGCGCCGCGGGGCCCGGCTGCAGGATCAGCGGCGACTTGATTTCGTGCAGTTCGCCATTGCGCACCGCGGGGATGTCCTGCCAGCCGGCGCGGGCGGCCACGGTCCCGGGCCGGAAGCGCTTGCCGCACCAGGACCCGAGGATGATGTCGGGCTGGCGGGCGATGACCTCGGCGCCGTTGGCGATAATCCGGTCCCGGGCCAGGCCGCAGGCGGCGCGCTCCGGAAAGATGTCCGCGCCGCCGGCCAGCCCGATCAGCTCCGAGACCCAGGCGATGCCGCTGATCATGGGCTCGTCCCACTCTTCGAAGTACACCCGCGGGTGGCGCGGCAGCGCCGCCGCCACCTCCTTGAGCTGCGCCAGTCCCTGCTCCAGACGCAGCGCATAGCGCTCGGCCTTCTCGGCCGCGCCGACCAGCGCGCCCAGGCGCCGCACGTAACCGAGGATGCCATCGACCGAACGGTGGTTGCTGATCCACACCTCGACGCCGTGTGCGATCAGGTCGCGGGCGATGTCGGCCTGCAGGTCCGAGAAGCCGATCGCGAGGTCGGGCCTGAGGGCCAGAATCTTGGCCGTCTTGGCGCTTGTAAACGCCGACACCCGCGGCTTCTCGCGCCGCGCCTCAGCCGGCCGCACCGTAAAGCCCGATATGCCGACGATGCGCCGTTGCTCGCCGAGCGCGTACAGGACTTCGGTCGGCTCTTCCGTCAGGCAGACGATGCGCTGCGGATACATCACACGCCGCGTCGATACTGGCCGCCCACCTCGTAGAGCGCGTGCGAAATCTGGCCGAGCGAGCAGACCCGGACCGCGTTGAGCAGCTCGCCGAACACGTTGCCATCGCGCGCGGCGGCCTGCTGGAGCCGCTCCAGCGCCGCCGCGCTGTGCTCGGCGTTGCGCTGCTGGAACTCGCGCACCGCATTGACCTGATCCTGCTTCTCGGTTTCGGTCGAACGGATCAGCGGCACGGCGGCCCGTTGCGCCGCCGCGTCGTGCTCGGCCAGGAAGGTATTGACCCCGATCAGCGGCAAGGTGCCGTCGTGCTTGCGGGTCTCGTAGTACAGGCTCTCCTCCTGGATCTTGCCGCGCTGGTACATGGTCTCCATCGCGCCGAGCACGCCGCCGCGCTCCGAGATCGCCTCGAACTCCCTGTATACGGCCTCCTCGACCATATCGGTGAGGTACTCCATGAGGAACGAACCCGACCAGGGGTTCTGGTTCAGGTTCAGGCCCAGCTCGCGGTTGATGATCAGCTGGATCGCCACCGCGCGGCGCACGCTCTCCTCGGTCGGGGTGGTCAGCGCCTCGTCGTAGGCGTTGGTGTGGAGCGAATTGCAGTTGTCGAACAGCGCGTACAGCGCCTGCAGGGTGGTGCGAATGTCGTTGAACTGGATTTCCTGCGCGTGCAGCGAGCGCCCGGAAGTCTGGATGTGGTACTTCAGCATCTGGCTGCGGGGCCCGCCGTTGTACAGGTCGCGCATCGCCCGCGCCCAGATGCGGCGCGCCACGCGGCCAATCACCGCGTATTCCGCGTCCATGCCGTTGGAGAAGAAGAACGAGAGGTTGGGCGCGAATTCATCGATGTGCATGCCGCGCGCCAGGTAGTACTCGACGATGGTGAAGCCATTGGCGAGCGTGAAGGCCAGCTGGCTGATCGGGTTCGCGCCTGCCTCGGCAATGTGATAGCCGGAAATCGACACCGAATAGAAATTGCGCACCTTGTGGTCGATAAAGTACTGCTGCACGTCGCCCATCATGCGCATCGCAAATTCGGTCGAGAATATGCAGGTGTTCTGCGCCTGGTCCTCCTTGAGGATGTCGGCCTGCACCGTGCCGCGCACCTGGGAGAGCGCCTCGGCGCGGATGCGCGCGTATTCCTCCGCGCTTAAGACCCCGGGGGCCACCAGCTGCTCGCCGGCGATGCCCAGCAGCGCCAGCCCGCTGCCGTCGTGCCCGGGCGGCAGCTCGCCGCGGTAGCCCGGCAGCGGCAGGCCGCGCGCGCGCACTCCGGCGTGCAGTTCGTCGATCCGGCGCTGCGCGGCGTCCCAGCGACCGGCGCCCTTGAGGAAGCGCTCCACGCGCTGATCGATGGCCGTGTTCATGAACATGGCCAGGATCATCGGGGCCGGTCCGTTGATCGTCATCGACACCGAGGTGGTCGGCTGGCACAGGTCGAAGCCCGAGTAGAGCTTCTTCATGTCATCGAGCGTCGCCACCGACACCCCGGAATTGCCGGTGCGGCCGTAGATGTCGGGGCGCGTGTCGGGATCCTCGCCGTAGAGCGTGGTCGAATCGAAGGCGGTGGACAGGCGCGTGGCCGCGTGGCCCCGCGCCAGCAGGTGGAAGCGGCGATTGGTGCGCTCCGGCGGGCCCTCGCCGGCGAACATGCGGATCGGGTCTTCGGCTTCGCGGCGGTACGGATACACGCCGCAGGTGTAGGGGAAGGCTCCGGGCAGATTCTCGGTGCCGAGAAAGTGCAGCAGCTCGCCCCAGTCCTTGGCGCCGGGCACCGCGAGCTTGGGCACGCGGTTGCGGCTCATGGTCTCGGTGTAGTTTTCGCCGGCGAGCTCCTGGCCGCGCACCTGGAACTGGTAGTGGTCGGCCTGGGTGGCGCTCCGCCGTGCCGGCCAGGATCTGAGCAACCCCACGCCCTCAGGGCCGATCGCATCCAGCGCCTGGTTGTAGGCGCGGCGCAGTGCCAGGCGCGTGTCATCGCCGGCGCCGGCAGCCAACGCGGTATCGGCGTAGCGCTCCAGTGGCGTGGGCAGCGCCGCGTCGTGGAGGCTGCGCAGGGATTCGTAAACGGAGTACGCCAGGCGCGCGCCTTCGACGGCTCGCTCCAGGCGCTCGCGGGCGCGCCGGCCGCCGCCGGCAATTTCGGCCAGGTAGCGGCTGCGCGCGCCCGGAATGAGCGGCTCGCGCGTACGGAACTCGGTCGCCCCCAGCCCCACCGCGCCGCCCGCGTTGCGGGTCCAGTGGAGCTTGCCGATGCCCTTGCTCTCGAGGCACGCCAGCACGGCACCAAACAGCCGGTTGACCCCCGGATCGTTGAAGCGGCTGGCGATGGTCGGATAGACCGGCACTTCGGCGTCGGCGAGGCGCGCGCGATCGGGGTGATTGCGGCGCCACTGCTTGCGCACGTCGCGCAGCGCGTCCTGCGCGCCGCGCTTCTCGAATTTGTTCAGGACCACCATCTCGGCGTAATCGAGCATGTCGATCTTCTCGAGCTGGCTCGCCGCGCCGTAGTCGCTGGTCATGACGTACAGCGGCAGGTCCACCAGGTCGGTGATCTCGGTGTCGCTCTGGCCGATGCCCGCGGTCTCGACCAGCACCAGGTCGAAGCCGGCGTGAGCGTAGAGGTTGATGACATCCTGCAGCACGGCCGAGGTGGCCAGGTGCTCGCGGCGCGTCGCCAGCGAGCGCATGAACACCGAGGGGGCGCTGAGCGAATTCATGCGGATGCGATCGCCGAGCAGGGCGCCGCCGGACCGCCGCCGCGTCGGGTCCATGGCGACCACGGCGATCTGCCGGTCCGGGAAGGCGTGCACGAAGCGCTGCAGCAGCTCGTCGGTGAGCGAACTCTTCCCCGCCCCGCCGGTGCCGGTGATGCCGATGACCGGCGCGGCTCGCTTGCCCTTGGCAAGCGCCTGGCGGATCTGCTCGGCGGCGCGCTCGTCATCGTGGCCGCCCTCCAGCACGGTAATGCTGCGGGCGATGTGCGCGTGGTCGCGGGCATTGAGCGGGCCGAACGCGTAGGCCGGGCGTCGCGCGGCGCCCACGCGCGCGAACACGTCGTCAATCATGCCGTTGAGGCCCAGCCGGCGGCCGTCTTCCGGCGTGTAGATCTTCTCGACCCCGTGGGCCTCGAGCGCGGCGATCTCCTCGGGCGAGATGGTGCCGCCACCGCCGACGATCACGCGGATATGGCTGGCGCCGAGCTCGCGCAGCATGTCCACCATGTACGCGAAGTATTCGTTGTGGCCGCCCTGGTAGGAGCTCACCGCGATGCCGTCGGCATCTTCCTGGATGGCCGCGCGCACGATGTCGGCGACGCTCCGGTTATGGCCCAGGTGCACGACCTCGGCGCCATGCGCCTGCAGCAGGCGCCGGATCATGTTGATCGCCGCGTCGTGGCCGTCGAACAACGAGGCCGCGCTCACGAAGCGCAGCGGCGGCGGGCTGACCACGGGGGAATCACGCCGCGCGGCCGCGGGACCTTGGGGTCGGGCGCTCATAGGATCTTCCAGCAAATGTTACCGGGGAGTATGATCCCTGGCACGGAGACCGTCAACCGCACCGGCGGCCGCCACCGGCCCGCGGCGCGTCAGTCCGGCAGCGCCACGAGTTGGAAGTAGTCGAGCGTCGCGCGGTCGGGCGCGCCAAAGTAGCCCGCATAGAGGCTCGCGGTCTCCCCTGAGCGCATGAGCCGGCTCAGGACACGATCGACGACCAGCCGAAAAGTGTCGTCGTCCCTTCTTACACCGAGCGCAATCTGATTCCGCCCGAACAGCCGATCCAGGACCGCCAGTTGCTTACTCGCCGGACTGAGCTTCTTGGCCTCGAGCAGTAGCCCGCGATCGTTGAAGAAAACCTCGGCCCGCCGCTCCAGCACCATCTGCACGCCCGCCGCCGTGCTCTTGACCGGCACCACGTCGGCAATGATGCGCGCCGCCCGGAGCCGGTCGATGACCGCCCTTTCCACGGTCGTGCCGCTGATCACGGCGATGACGTGGCGCTCGGGCGCCTGGCCCTGCGTGGCGCGCCACACCGGCCGCTGGGCGGGTGTGCTCTCCGACAACGCCTGTACCAGGCGCGCCGGCGCATCGGCGCGAATCATGACCCCGGTGCCACTGCGCAGGATCGGGATCGAGAAATCCATCGTGGCCCGGCGCCCCAGGGTCGGCTCGACGCCACAGAGAATGTCGATCCGGCCCTGCTCCAGGGCGTGCAGGCGCTCGTCGAAGGCCACGACCAGGAAGTTCACCGCGAGCGCCGGCTGTTTCAGCTCGTTCCTCACCTCTTCGCCGGCCTTGCTGCAGAGCGCCACGGCGTAACCTGCGGGTTTGCCCGATCCGTCCGTGTAGGCGAAGGGCGCCGCGTCGGCGAGATAGCCGATCGTCAGCCGGCCCGATTCGCGGATCTGATCGAGCGTGCCGCGCGCCACGGCCGGTAACGCAGCCACGCATGCGAGCAGGAGCGCGGCGAGCTGCGCGGCACGCACAGGAGCGGAGCTCGAGTCTGGCGCGGCGGGGTGATGCATGGTCGTTCCTCTTCTGAAAGTTCAGCGCGCAGCTACCGGATCAGGCCGTGCCGCCCGGCACCGCAGCCGCGGCCGGCGCCGCGATGAAACGTGGCGCGATCAGGCCGTACAGGATGAAGCCGAGCGCCATCACCACCATGCCGCCGAGTACCGCGTCCTTGCCGGCCGCATAGAGGCTGTAGCCTGAATAGAGCATGGCGATCACGGCCACGATGACGTTGCGCTGGTAGGTGCCCCGCTCCACCGCGGCCTTGCTCATCATCACCGGCAACGCCGACAGCGAGATGATGTACGGCACGACACAGGTGACCACCGACAGGTCGACCAGCACGCCAAACTGCTTGCTCAGGCTGGGCGAAATCGTCGATAGCGCCAGCGCCGACTGGACGATCCCCATGATGATCATGCCGGCAATCGGCGCCCCGAGACTGTTGGTCCGGGCGAATATGCCCGGGAACATGCGGTTGTCGGCGGCATCCTTGGCCGTCTGCACCAGCACGAACTGCCAGCCGAGGAGCGAGCCGACGCAGGCGATCGAGGCGAGCACCATGACGATCGCGCCCACCGTCGGATTGAACATGTACGCGAAGGCCAGCCCGAACGGTCCGGTCGAGAGCGCCAGCTCGGCGCCCGGCACGATGCCCTGGATCACTGTGGTCGAAAGAATGTAGACCACCGCGGCACCCAGCGTGCCAAACATGCAGGCGAGCGGGACGTCCCGCTTGGGGTTCTCGACGGCCGAGCAGTTCTGCGCGGCCGACTCCATGCCGAGGAACGCCCACAGCGTCAGTGAAATGCTCGAACCCATCCCTTTCATCAGAGTCAGGCCCTGCGGATTCCAGGCGGCCGCGAAGGTGGCGCCCTTAAACCAGAACCAGCCGGCGACGGCAATGAACCCGATCGGCAGCAGCACACCCCACACGGTCGCCGCGCCCAGCCGCCCGGTCAGCTTCGGGCCGCCGAAGTTGGCGACGGTGGTGATCCACAGCAGACCGATCACGCCCAGGCAGGTGGCCATCGGCGTGGCCGTGAGCACGGGATAGAACGCGGCGATGTAGCCCAGCGCCGAAATCGCGATGGCGACATTCGCGATCGCCGTCGCCAGAAAGTACAGGAAGAAGACCTGGAAGAATCCGGGCCTCCCGTACGCGTCTTCGGCGTAGGCGGCAATCCCTCCCGGACGCTGGTTAAAGATGCCCGCCTGCGCAAAGCCGTAGGCGATGGCCAGCGAGCCCACCGTCGCCACGATCCACGACAGCAGCGAGATCGCCCCGATCTGTGCCATGTTCGCGGGCAGCATGATGATGCCCGAGCCCATCATGTTGACCATCACGATGAGCGTCAGCTGAGTGACGCTCATCTTCTTCTGCGGATCTGCCATCACGGGCCCCCCGGCTGCGCTGCGGCCTCGCGCCGTCTAATGTCTCACGCAGTAAGGCTCGCCTGCACGCCCCGGCCTGGTCGCTCAGGCGTACTCGGTCGCGCCACTGGCCTGAACCGTGGTGCCGGCTTCCCCGGCGATGATCCGGGCCAGGTCCGGCAACGCGCCGATGGCGGCACGTTTCCCCGTCAGGCTGACGAACTGGGAGGCGGCCGCGACCTTCGGGCCCATCGAGCCGGCCGCAAAGGCAATGCCCTTCAGGGCCGCAGGCGACGTACGGCGTATGGCCTTTTGCGTCGGTTTTCCCCAGTCGATGTAGACCGCGTCCGCGTCCGTAAGCATCACGTACAGATCGGCCTGGAGCTCGCGGGCCAGCAGTTCGGAGCACAGGTCCTTGTCGATGACGGCCTCGACGCCCACCAGCCGGCGCTTGGCGCCCTTCTCATACATCGTGGGTATGCCTCCGCCGCCGCCGCAGATGACGATGGTCCGGTGCTCGAGCAGCCACTTGACCGGACGGATCTCGAAGATGCGTTTCGGGAGCGGCGAAGGCACCACGCGCCGCCACTTCGCCCCGTCCGCGCGCACGACCCACCCCTTCTCGGCGGCGATGCGATCGGCCTCGGCCTTCTCATAGACCGGGCCCACGAACTTGGTCGGATTCTTGAACCCCGGGTCGTCCGGATCGACCTCGACCATGGTCAGCAGGGTGGCAAATGGCACTTCAATCGGCAGCAGGTTCCCGAGTTCCTGCTCGATCATGTAGCCGATCGAGCCCTCGGTCTGCGCGCCGAGCACGTCCAGCGGGTAGGCCTCGTCCGGCTTGTACGCCGCGCCCTGCAGCGCCAGCAACCCGACCTGCGGGCCGTTGCCGTGGCTGATCACCAGCTGATGTTCCATGGCCACCGGGGCCAGCGCCGTGGCCGCCACCTTCACGTTGGCGCGCTGCACCTCGGCCGTCATCGGCTCCCCGCGCTTGAGCAGCGCATTTCCACCCAGTGCGACGACGATGCGCATGGGATCAATCGCCCAGGGTGGCGACGAGCAGCGCCTTGATGGTGTGCAGGCGATTCTCGGCCTGGTCAAAGGCCACGTTGACCTCGGACTCGAACACCTCGTTGGTCACTTCCAGTCCGTTCTTGATGCCGTAAGTGGCGGCAATCTGCTTGCCCATCGTGGTTTCGGTGTCGTGGAACGCCGGCAGGCAGTGCATGAAGCGCACCTGCTTATTGCCGCTGGCTTTGAGCAGCGCCTCGTTGACCTGGTAGGGCATCAGCAGCTTGATGCGTTCCTTCCACACGTCCTTGGGTTCGCCCATCGACACCCAGACGTCGGTGTGGATGAAGTCCACGCCCTTCACCGCCGCCTTCTGATCCTTGGTGATGGTCAGCTTGGCGCCGTATTTGGCCTCCAGATCGCGGGCGATCTTCTGGTACTCCGGCGCCGGCCACAGCGACTTCGGGCCGCAGATGCGCACGTCCATCCCCATCAGGCAACCGACGATCATGAGCGAGTGGCCCATGTTCGAGCGCGTGTCGCCGATGTAGGCGTACTTGATGTCCTTGAGCGGCTTGTCGCTGTGCTCGCGCATGGTCATGACATCGGCGAGCATCTGCGTCGGGTGGTACTCATCGGTGAGGCCGTTGTAGACCGGCACCCCGGCGAATTTCGCCAGCTGTTCCACACCCCCCTGGGACGCACCGCGGTACTCGATCGCATCGAACATGCGCCCGAGGACGCGCGCGGTATCCTTGAACGATTCCTTGTGGCCGATCTGCGATCCGGCCGGGTCGAGGTAGGTGACGTTGGCGCCCTGGTCGTAGCAGGCGACCTCGAAGGCGCAGCGCGTGCGCGTCGAGGTCTTCTCGAAGATCAGGCAGATTTCCTTGCCATCCAGGTGCTTCTGTTCGGTGCGCGCGTACTTGGCGCGCTTCAGGTCGCGGGCCAGGTCCAGCAGGTAGCGAAATTCGCGCTGCGTGTAATCCTGGATGGTCAACAGGGATCGATTCCGAAGGTTGAAGCTCATGGGCTTATGCTCCCGGTATTGGTAATGGGCCCGCGCTCTATCTAGTAGGCGGGATCGCGCCAGATCGGACAGGTCATGCAGTGCCCACCGCCACGACCGCGGCCGAGTTCCGCGCCCCGCACGGTGATGACCTCAACACCTGCCTTGCGCAGCAGGGTGTTGGTGTGGGTGTTGCGGTCGTAGGCCACGACGACGCCCGGCTCCATGGCCACGACGTTGTTGCCGTCGTCCCATTGCTCGCGCTCCGCCTCGTAGGCGTTGCCGCCGGTGGCCACCACGTGGAGCTTGGCGATGCCCAGCGCCGCGGAGACCACCTCCAGAATATGCTTGTCTTCCTTCCTCAGATCGATCCCGCCCGGCTTGTCGGTGGGGTAGGCGCTGTAGCAGCGGATCTGGTCGACGACCTCGCGAAACACCGTGATGACGTCGCGGTTGCAGAAGCTGAACACGGTGTCCAGGTGCATGGCGGCGCGGCTCTTGGGCATCACGCAGGCAATCACGCGGCTGGCCGCCTTGGCAGCGAACAGTGACTGGGCGACCTGGAGGACGGCCTGGCGCGTGGTGCGCTCGCCCATGCCGATCAGCACGATGCCCTTGCCGACCGGCATGACATCCCCGCCCTCCATCGAGGCGCCGGTAAAATCCTCGTCGGAATCCCCCCACCAGATCTTGAACTTGCCACCGGCAAAGGTCGGGTGGAACTTGTAGACCGCCCGCTGCAACAGGGTCTCGGGCTTGCGCGCCGGCCAGTACATCGGGTTGCAGGTGACGCCGTTGTAGATCCAGCAGGACGGATCACGCTGGAACAGCGTGTTCGGTATCGGCGGTGTCAGGAAGTCGGTTTCACCGAACACTTCCACGAGCATCTTGCGCAGGGCGCTGTCCGGGATGTCGGCGATGGCGATGCCGCCGATCAGGAATTCGGCCAGCTGCTTGGCCGGCATGGCATCGAGCCACGGGCGGATCGCACTGGCGGTCCCCACGCCCACGGTGTTCTTCGTGATGCGACGGTCGAGGACAAACTTGCGCGCGTCGGCGACTTCCAGGGCCTCGGCCAGCAGTTCGTGCAGGTCCAGCACCTCCACGCCCCGCTCCTGCATCTTCAGGACGAAGTCGTAGTGGTCCTTCTGGGCCTCGTGCACCCAGACCACGTCATCGAACAGCAGATCCTTGCAGTTGCCCGGGGTCAGGCGCTGGTGGGCCAGGCCCGGGCGGCAGACCATGACGGTGCGCAGCTTGCCAACTTCTGAGTGGACGCCGAATTCACGCATGCTCGCTCTCCGGACTGTGATAGGGCCAGTAAACTATGCCGCGCCGATTGCAGGACCATGACCATCCATTCAGGCTGCCCCGAGGCTCAGGATGATCGCAATGAGCACGGTCAGGATGATAAGCAGCGGCCACATGAACTTGAGCCAGCGGTCGTAGCCCACGCGACCGATCGCGAGCCCCCCCATGACCACCGCAAAGGTGGGGTTGATGAGGTTGACCAGACCGTTTGCCGACTGGTACGCGGTCACGACCAGGTGCCGGCCCGCGCCGGCCAGGTCCGCCAGGGGCGCCATGATGGGCATCGACAGCACCGCAAGGCCCGAGGACGAGGGCACGAAGAACGACAGCAGCACCTCGATCCAGTAGGTGACGTTGACGAAGGCGACCGAGGAGAGGTGTCCCACCGAGCGCGCGGACCATTCGAGCAGCGTGTCGGTGATCTTGCCTTCGTCCATCACCACCACGACGCCACGCGCCACGCCGATGATGAGCGCGACCCCCAGCAGGTCGCGGGCGCCGTCGACAAACGTGCCGGTCAGCTGCTTCTCCCCCATGCGCGCCACCAGGCCCACGAGAATGGCCGCACCCAGGAACAGCGCCGACATCTGCGCCATCCACCAGCCAGCGGAGGACACGCCCCAGATCATGATCCCGAAAGTCAGCCCAAAGATGATCAGTATGACGACGCGCGTACCGGTCAGCTCCACGGTGGCGACGTCTTTGCCGCCCTTGAGAAAATGATCCTCGTTCGCCTTCTTCATGTCGGCGACCAGCGACTTGGACGGATCGGCCTTGACCCGGCGCGCGTAGCGCATGACGTAGATCACGCACGCCAGCCACCCCAGGCCCAGAATGAGCAGGCGCAGGCCGATGCCCTCGGTGAAGGGGATGTGCGCCGCGTTGGCGGCAATCACGGTCGCGAAGGGGTTGATGGTTGAGCCCAGGGTGCCAATGCCGGCGCCGAGCATGATGATGGCGACCGCCGTCACCGCGTCGTAGCCCGCGGCAATGATCACCGGGATGATGAGCGCATAGAACGCGAGCGATTCCTCCGCCATGCCGTAGGTGGTGCCGCCGGCGGCGAACAGCGCCATGAGGATCGGAATCATCCAGATTTCGTGCCCCTTTAGTGCCGTCGTCACGCGTCCGATTCCCGCATCAATTGCGCCGGTCTTGGTCACGACACCCAGGAACCCACCGATGATCAGCACAAACAGCGCGACATCGATCGCGCGCGCCTTTTCAGTGGTCGGATCGTACATTCCGGCGATCGGCGCGAGCAGCACGTGCCGCAGGCGCTGCGGATTGGCGGGTACCAGGTGGTAGGTGCCCGGCACCGGGACTTCCTTGCCCAGCTGCTGGTTCATGACGCGGGTGTATTCCCCGGCGGGGACCACCCAGGAAAGTGCCGCCACGAAGATGATCAGTCCAAATAAAATCGTAAAGGCGGTGGGGAAACTGCGCGGGGGCTTGTTGCCGGCCGCGCTGGCGGGAGAACCGGCGGCGCCGGACCCTTGACTGGGATCATTCGCGGACATCTTGAGCCCTCCGGATCGCGCGACGTTACCAAAGGTGGTTCCGCGGTGTGGCGGGCAAGGCGTTGCGCCTTGCCCGCCCATCGCGTAATTATTTGCTAGACAGACTTGAGAATTTGTACTGCACCGTAATCTGTATGCGTGAATCATCGCCCGAGGTCCCGTCGTGATTCTTGCGCTGGCCCCACAGGAACTCAGCGCCCGTCATGACGTTCTTGACCGGCCGCCACAACAGGTTTACCGAGGCGTATTCACCGGTCTGAAAGGCGTCGGCCGTCTGGCCGCTCGTGTTGTCTACGTGGGTCTGGCTGTATCCAAACGCGGTGCTCAGACCGTTCGCCCAGTAGTGGTCGTAGTATGCGGTGATGCCCAGCAGTGGAACCGCCTGGGCGCGGACGGTGCCGACGACACAGCCGCCCTGGGCGTCCAGTGTGCACTCGGGCGCGAGGTCCACGCCTCCATCGTTCATGTAGCTGGCGATCCCATGTCCGTACACCAGCCCGAGGTGAACCATATCGTCGCCCACGGACTTGATATTGCCGGTGAGGTTCAATCCCCAGCCGGTCTGGTGGCCCTTGGGCGCGTTGTCAGGCGTACCGGCGGTGTCGTAGCCGAGCCGCCGCAGGATCGATCCCAGCTGCACGTGACCCCAGTCCCCGTCCATACGGAAATGCGCGGTCAAATCCGGCAGCGTCGAGTCATCCTGGATGTTGTCGGCAATCCCCGGATCGAGTTCGCGCACCTTGCCCGGATCGATGTCGTTGTTCGGGCTCTCCACGGCGATCGCAAAGGTGGTCGGACCACTGATCGGCGTCCAGCGCAGCTGGGCCGTGCGCACGAAGACCATGCCCGCCGGTCCCCAGTAGTCGATGGTGTCCGGGAAGATGCTGAGGTCCATGAATACCGTATCGGTCTGGCCCGCCAGCAGCTGGCGCCACTCACCGTAGGCATTTTGCAGGCGAAAGGTCGTCTGGCCGGCATTCTCGCCCACGCCGTACATGTCGAAATTGAACTTGAAGGCGATCGTCTCGCCGTTTTCCAACGTGGTGCTGCCCTTAACGCCGAAGTTCGACTGCTTCACGCTGATCAGCGCCTGGCCGTCGCTCCCGTACTGGCCCGCAACCGTCTCGATTTTCGAGGGACGGAATGCCGATTCCCAGGCCGGATCCACGCGCTTGAAGTCCTGGATGTAGTCGGCTTGCAGCGCGCCGTAAATCTCGAAGGGTGTGTCAGCCGCCCGGGCGATGCCCGCGCATCCCAGTGACAGCGACGTCGCCATGAGAATCGTCGCTGGCCACTGGCGCAACTCAGCTCCGACCTTGTGCAAAATTTGAATCCGCATCGCTACTCCCGCCCATACAGGCTTCCAATGGACGATCATGGCTAGCTTAGCCACAACCCGGTGAGCTGGCCATAGGTAAATGCCGCACAGCGGCGCTCGTGCGACAAAGTGTAGATGCCCAACACCGCGCGGTAAAGACTCGCGACCGGCCATGGTCTGCGTACGCGTTCATCCCTGTGCAACCAAGCGCCATGCGGCCTCCGTAGTTCACGGGCAACACCCGCGCACATGTGCGCCGGTGAATTGCGCGCGTCGAACTGCAGCGATAAATCAACTCTCGCCCCCTTTGAGCGAGTCATAGGCATCAACCACCCGCCCTCGATCCCCACCGCAACCGACGGGCACTCCTGCTGTCGCCGCCTCAGCCAGGCATTCAGCCCGCGCCGCCGCTCGCTGCCGTTCGCCACTTTGCTGCATCCGCGACGCGGCGCTCGATTAACTGAGCGCTTCCCTCAAATGTTACTCGAGGGTATGATCTTGCAGGCCATGGCCATCACCCCCAGTCCCTCCAAAGCGCCCTCGCCGTGGCGGACCCGTCGCAAGGCCCGCAGTGATCGCGGCCTTAAGCGCGAGGCCGTCATCCATGCGGCCGCCCGCGCCTTCAACGAACGCGGCTATCACAACACCTCGCTCGATGACATCGCCGCGGCCCTCGAAGTGACCAAGCCGACGATCTATTACTACGTTGAGAACAAGGAACAATTGCTGTTCGCCTGCTTCTGCGCCGGGCTCGCACCGATCCGCGCCGCGTTTGACGACGCCCGCGCCAGCGACGAACCGGCGCGCGCGCGGCTGCGCAGCGTGCTGTTGCGCTACGCCGAGGCCATCGCCTCCGAATTTGGCTGGTGCATGGTGCGCGCCGAGGACCAGGACCTGAGCGCGCAGATGCGCGCGCACGTCAAGTCGCTCAAATCGGAAATCGACCAGGGCATACGCCGCCTGTTGCGCGAGGGCATCAGCGACGGCTCGATCGCTGATTGCGATCCGAAGATGACCGCCTTCGCGCTGGCCGGCGCGCTCAACTGGATTGCCCACTGGTATCGCGACAACCAGCCCCAATCCGCGCCACAGATTGCCAGCGCCTTCGTCGACCTGTTCGAGCGTGGTCTGCAGCCGCGCGAGGGCTGAAGTGCGCGACGCTCTCAACCTTAGAGGCTCTGATCCATGTCCGACGCCGTAGTGATCCTGAGCGCCAAGCGCACGCCGGTCGGTGCCTTCCTGGGAGCGCTCGCCCCGATGAGCGCCCCGCAGCTCGGCTCGGTCGCCATCCGCGCCGCCATCGAGGCGGCCGGTATCCAGGCGAGCGACCTGGAGGAAACGCTCATGGGCTGCGTGTTGCCGGCGGGCCTGGGCCAGGCCCCGGCCCGCCAGGCGGCGCTCGGCGCGGGCGTGCCCGCGCAGGTGCCGGCGACGACGATCAACAAGATGTGCGGCTCGGCGATGAAGGCCGTCATGATCGGCGCCGACCAGATCGCCGCCGGTGGCGCGAAGATCCTGGTGGCCGGCGGACTCGAATCGATGAGCAACGCGCCCTATCTCCTGCCCAAGGCGCGTTCGGGCTATCGCATGGGTCACGGCGAGCTGCTCGATCACATGTTCTACGACGGCCTGCAGAGTCCCTGGGACGGAAAGCTCATGGGCTGCTTCGCCGACGCCACGGCGGAAAAGTACGGCATGACGCGCGTGGCGCAGGATGCCTACGCCGCCGAGTCGGTGCGCCGCGCCCTGCGCGCGCTTTCGGCCGGGGAGTTCGATGCCGAGGTCGCGCCCGTGTCGGTCAAGTCCCGCAAGGGCGTGAGCGTGGTGGCGCGCGATGAGACGCCCGGCAACTGCGATCTGTCCAAAATCTCGCAGCTCAAGCCGGCGTTCGGCGCGCACGGCACGGTCACCGCGGCCTCCTCGTCCTCCATTTCCGACGGCGCCGCGGCGCTGGTGCTGGCGCACGCCGACGCCGCGCGCCAGGCCAAGCTCAGGCCGATGGCGCGCCTGGTGGCGTGGAGCAGCAGCGCGCTGGCGCCGGAGTGGTTCACGATCGCGCCGGTGGCGGCGATTGAAAAAGTGCTGCAGCGGGCCGGCTGGAACGTGGGCGATGTAGACCTGTTCGAGGTCAACGAGGCCTTTGCGGTCGTCGCCATGGCGGCGATGCACGATCTTAAGATCGATCATGAGCGCCTGAACGTCAACGGCGGTGCCTGCGCCCTCGGCCACCCGATCGGCGCCACTGGCGCGCGCATCATCACCACGCTGATCCATGCGCTGGCCAGACGCGGCGGGCGGCGCGGCGTGGCCGCGCTGTGCATCGGCGGGGGCGAGGCCACCGCCGTGGCCATCGAAATGGCGTGATGATCCGGGCATCGGCGCGAATTCAGGGAGAGCGGGTATGAAGATTGCTGAGGCACGCGCCGTCATCACCGGGGGCGCCTCGGGCCTGGGCTACGCCGTCGCCCGCCTGGTGATCGCGCAGGGCGGCCGCGTCGCGCTGCTCGATGTGCAGGAGGCCGCCGGTCAGCAGGCGGCCAGGGAACTGGGCGCCGGGGCGTACTTCTTTAAGTGCGACGTCACGGGCGAGGCCGCGGTCGCGGCCGCGATGGCGGCCGCGGCCGCGGCGATGGACGGCCTCAATCTGCTGGTCAACTGCGCGGGCATCGGCGGCTCGGCCCGCACGCTGGGCAGGGACGGCCCGATGCCCGGCGAGCTGTACGCCAAGGTCATCCAGATCAACCTGATCGGCACCTTCCTGTGCGACAAGGCGGCCGCGGCGATCATGCAGAAGAACGTCCCGAACCCGGACGGCGAGCGCGGCCTGATCGTGCACACCTCCTCGGTCGCCGCCTACGAGGGACAGATCGGCCAGGCGGCCTACTCGGCCACCAAGGCGGGCGTGATCGGCATGACGCTGCCGCTGGCGCGCGAGTTTGCGGCCTATGGAATACGCGTGATGTCGATCGCGCCGGGCATCTTTCACACGCCCATGCTCGCGGCCCTGCCGCAGGAAGTTCAGGATTCACTCGGGCGCCAGGTGCCCTTCCCCGCCCGGCTCGGGCGCCCGGAAGAGTACGCGCGGCTGGTGCAATCGATCTTCGAGATCGCGATGCTCAACGGCGAGACTATAAGGCTCGACGGCGCGATCCGCATGCAGCCCAAGTAGCCTCGTTTCGCACCGCGCCGATCGGCTATCCCAGGGCGCTGTCGGTGCCGCCGCCGGTGCGCGAGCCCGGATTGCGGTTGATCTCCACGCGCACCTCCTGGCAGGCGTGCACCGGCCGGCCGTCCTCAAGCTGAGGGCGGTAGCGCGCCTGGCGCGCCCACACCATGGCCTCGGCATCGAAGCTCTTGTCGCTCGAGGATTGGGTCACGCGGCTGCTGTCGATCGCGCCGTCGGGAGCGACACAGATCTCGACGATCGCGTACTGGCCGCGCGCGTAGTGCGGCGCGCGCGCCGCGATGTAGGTCGTGGTGACCTGCAGCGGCTGGATATCCATGGCGGGCATATCCACGGCCACGGGCGCTGGGACCGCGGCGCAGCCGCACAGCAGCGCTTGTGTCAGGACCAGCAGTGCCCGGTTCAACATCGCGCCTCTACCCGTGCACCACCGGGGCGCGCTGCCGATCGAGATAGGCGCCGACGAGCGCCGCTGGAATCAGCGGCAGCAGAAAAACATCCAGGGCCACGGCCAGCGCGCTGACCACCGGCGGCGCATGCACGGCATCGCGCCCGCCCAGCACCAGCACCGTGCTCGCCACCGTGTCGAACAGGAGCGGCGGCACGACCGAAATCAGGGTGACCATGGTGATCAGTACGCTGATCCGCCACCAGGCCCCGGCCATCAGCTGCCAGCTGCGGCGCAGCGCCTCGAGGGGTCCGCACCGTTCCACCACCAGCACGACCAGCCACAGCTGCCACATGCCCCACACATAGGCGCCCGGGATGATGAACAGCGCCGTCGCCATGCTGGTGACGACCAGAAAGATGGCCGAGGCCACCACCACGCCGGGAAACGCCCGCAACGCCGCCACGAAGCCGGCCGCCGCCGGCGTGGCGCCGCCGGTCGCGGCGGCGTAGATGTCTGCCACCATGGCGCTGTACAGAAACGCCGAGAGCGCGCTGGCCGCGAGCAGCAGGCGCCAGAAGTACCCGGACCACATCAGCGCCTGCACCTGGGCGAGCCACACCATCAGATCGTCGCTCGATCCGAGCCGCCGGTCGAGGAGCGTGGCCACCCAGCCCCAGCCCACGGCGAGCAGCAGGCTCGGCAACCAGCAGCGCGCCAGCGACGCCCGATAGAGCCGCAGGACACTGCCGAGGTCGGCCTCAAACACGACCGTTGCCCTCCAGGGCGCGCTGCAGCTGCGGCGCGTCGAGCTGCCCTTCCCACCGGGCCACCACGATCGCGGCCACCGCATTGCCCACGAAATTGGTGAGCGAGCGGCATTCGCTCATAAAGCGGTCCACGCCCTGGATCAGCACCAGCCCGGCGATGGGCACCGTGGGCACCACGGCGAGGGTCGCGGCCAGCGTGATGAAACCCGAGCCGGTCACGCCGGCGGCGCCCTTCGAGCTGACGATGGCGACCAGCAACAGCAGCAGCTGGTCGCCGAGCGCCAGGTGCACGTTGGTCGCCTGGGCAATGAACAGGGCCGCCATGGTCATGTAGATGTTCGTGCCGTCGAGGTTGAACGAATAGCCGGCGGGCACCACCAGCCCGACCACCGAGCGCGAGCAGCCAGCATACTCCAGCTTGTCGATCAGCAGCGGGAGGGCGGCCTCCGAGGAACTGGTGGCCAGCACCAGCAGCAATTCCTGGCGTATGTAGCGCAGCAGCCGCAGCAGCGAGAAGCCGCTCAGGCGCGCGATCGCGCCGAGCACGCCAAACACGAACGCCGCACTGGTGAGATAGAAACACAGCATCAGGCCGCCCAGATGCGCGAGCGCCCCGATGCCGAACTGGCCGATGGTGTAGGCCATGGAGCCTAAGGCCCCGAGCGGCGCGGTGCGCATGATGAGGTGCACGACCTTGAACACCACCACGCCGAGCGATTCGATCCCGCGCTGGAGCGATCGGGCGCGCTCACCGGCGAGTGCGAGACCAAAGCCAAACAGGATCGAGACCAGCAGCACCTGCAGGATATCGCCGCTGGCAAATGCGGAAGCGACGGTGTCCGGAATGACGTGCAGCAGAAATTCCACCGCCGTGCGGCTGTGCGCCTGCGCCGCAAAGCTGGCGACCGCGCCGGCATCGAGCAGCGCGGGATCGGCGTTCAGGCCCGCGCCCGGCTGCACCACGTTGGCCACCACCAGCCCCAGCAACAGCGCCAGGCTCGAGACCACGATGAAGTAGCCGAGCGCCTTGAGGCCCACGCGACCGACTCGCTCCAGGCTGTTGACCCCGGCGATGCCGCTGGTGACGGTGCAGAAGATCACCGGCGCGATGATCATCTTGACGAGCTTGATGAAGCCATCGCCCAGGGGCTTGAGGCTCACGGCCAGATGCGGGGCCAGATA
Organism: uncultured Gammaproteobacteria bacterium; assembly: GCA_963707115.1. Taxonomy (GTDB): domain Bacteria; phylum Pseudomonadota; class Gammaproteobacteria; order Steroidobacterales; family Steroidobacteraceae; genus FEN-1191. Next base: position 381,643 of record CAVPOP010000005.1, on the reverse strand, counting down.
GCCCAGCAGCACGCCGAGGCCCGCACCGATCAGCACCTGCACATATAAGGAGGCGTACCAGCGGACTGGCGCCCCCGGGCCCTCTTTCATCGTGCGCCTCCGGAGCGCAAAGATAGGCGCAAATGCGCCGCGGCTGCTAGCATCCCGACGCTCTCAGACTCCCGTGCAGGAGATGTGCATGATGCCCGACCGCCGCGGTGCCTGGATATGGTGTGTCGGCCTGCTCTGGGCCGCGGCCACCGTGGCCGGCGCGGCCGCAGCGCCCACGCCGGCGAAGCAACCCGCGCCGGGTACCGCCGAGATCCTGGCCGCCTCACCGGCCAGCGCCTGGCGGCCGCTCGCCGATGAGCACACCCTGTACATGGAGCTGCCCGCCGGCCGCGTGATCATCGAGCTGGAACCGGCACTCGCACCGCACACCGTGGCCAGCATCGAAGCGCTGGTGCGGATGCACTGGTTCGACGGCGCCGCGGTGGTGCGCGTGCAGGACAACTTCGTCGCCCAGTGGAGCCATCCGGACACCACCCGCAAGCTCCCCGAGGCCATGCGCCTGCTGGCTCCGGAATTTACCGCGCCGCTGGGTGCCGGAACGTTCACGGAACTCGCGGATCGCGACGGCTACGCACCGCAGGTGGGATTCATAGACAGCTTTCCGGCCGCGCGCGATCCGGCGGCCGGCCGCGCCTGGCTCGCCCATTGTTACGGCTCGGTCGGGGTCGGGCGCGATGACGATCCGGCCACCGGCAACGGCAGCGAGCTGTACGCGGTCATCGGCCACGCGCCACGCTGGCTGGATCGCAACGTCACCGTGGTCGGCCGCGTCCGCCAGGGGATAGAACTGCTCGCCACCCTGCCGCGCGGCACGGGCGACGCGCTCGGCATGTACGCGACCGCTGCCGAGCATGTGCCGATCCGCCGCATCAGCCTCGCCGCCGACCTGCCGGCCGCCGAGCGCACCCGGCTCGAGGTGCTGCGCACCGACTCGCCCAGCTACGCGGCCGTGGTCGAGGCGCGCCGCAACCGGACCGACGCCTGGTACCTGCGGCCGGCGGGCTACATCGACCTGTGCAGCGCGCCCCTGCCGGTGCGCGCCGCGCCCAGGCCCTAGCGCGCACCAGGGGCCCGATCGGGAAGCACTCGGCATGGGACGCATCTTCGAGGTTCGCAAGCACGCGATGTTCGCGCGCTGGAACCGCATGGCCAAGCAGTTCGCGCGCATCGCCAAAGACATCGCGATGACGGTCAAGTCCGGCGGACCCGATCCGGCCTCCAATCCGGCCCTGCGCCGCGTGATCCAGAACGCGCGCGCGGTCAACATGCCCAAGGACAAGGTCGAGGCGGCGATCAAGCGCGCCAGCGGCCGCGATGCCACCAACTACCACCAGGCGATCTATGAGGCCTACGCACCGCACGGCGTCGCGCTGATGGTCGAGACCGCCACCGACAACCCGACGCGCACCGTGGCGCACGTGCGCAACATCATCAGCAAGCACGGCGGGAACCTGGGCACCACCGGGAGCGTCGCTTTCCAGTTTCGCAAGATGGGGGTGTTCCGCCTGGACCCGGCCGGCATCGACCAGGACTCGCTGGAACTGGACATGATCGACCACGGCCTGCAGGAAATGGGCGAGAGCACGGGGGAGAAGGGCGAGCCGCAGCTGGTGTTGCGCTGCGAGTTCGCCGATTTCGGCCGCCTGCAGGAGGCGCTGGAAGCCCGCCACGTGAGCCCGTTGTCGGCCGAGCACGAGTACGTCTGCGTCCAGCCGACCGAACTGCCCGAAGCGCAGGCGGCCGAGGTGCTCGAACTCATCGACCTGCTCGAGCAGGACGACGACGTGCAGCGGGTGTTCCACACGCTGGCCTGAGCGGCACCTGTCAGCGCCGGCGCGCCTGTGTCAAACTGTGGGTCGGCTCCGATAACAACTAACCATCAGGGGGACGCCATGGACTCCAGCCGGCTGATCACCAGGGTTAAATCAATACTGCTCACGCCCAAGACAGAGTGGCCGGTCATCGCCGCCGAGCCGGCCACCACGCTCGGCATCTATACTGGTTACATCCTGCTGCTCGCGGCGCTCCCGGCGCTGTGCCAATTCATCAGGCTGGCCGTGTTCGGCTACAGCGTGCCGCTCCTCGGCACCATGCACATCAGCATCCCCTTCGCGGTGGAAATGGCGGTGCGACTCTATCTGGGCTCGGTCATCGGCTGTTTCGTGATGGCGCTGATCGTCAACGCCCTGGCACCCACCTTCGGCGGGCAGAAGGACAGCGTCCAGGCGCTCAAGGTCGTGGCCTATTCGTACACGGCCTCGTGGATCGCCGGGATCGCGGTGCTGTTGCCGGCCCTGGGATTCCTGATCATGATCGCCGGACTCATCTACGGCATCTATCTGCTGTACCTGGGCCTGCCGCCCACGATGAAGTGCCCGCCCGAAAAGGCGGGCGCCTACACGGCGGTCACGCTGGTCTGCGCCATTATCCTCGGCGTGCTGCTGATGTACGTGCTGGGCACCGTGCTGGGCCTGCGATCGCAGATGGGCATGGGCGGCATGGGCTTCGATCGCACCAGCCACGCGACCTTCGACAGCAACAGTCCGGCCGGCAAGCTGAACCAGTGGGCGCAGGGCGTGGCGCAGGCCGGCAAGCAGCTCGAGGCCGCGCAGAAATCCGGGGACAGCCAGGCCGCCGCCAACGCGGTCGGCCAGATGATGACCAGTGCCGTGTCGGGCGGCCAGAAGGTCGAAGCCCTCGCCCCCGACCGGCTCAAGGGCTTCCTGCCCGATACGCTGGGCGGACTGAAGCGCACCGAAGCCAGCGCGGAACGGAACGGGGCCCTGGGGATGCAGGTGGCGACGGCCACCGCGCGCTATGGCGATGAGAGCGGTGGTCGTTCACTCAAGCTCGAGGTCACCGACATGGGTGGGGCGAAGGGCGTGCTGGCGGTGGCGAGTCACGCCAACATCGAAGAAGATCGCCAGACTGACACCGGCTACGTCAAGACCTACCAACAGGGTGGCCACCTGATCCACGAACAGTGGGACAACGCGAGCAAGGAAGGCGAATACAGCGCGGTGGTCGCCGACCGCTACATGGTCAAGGTGCAGGGGAGCGGCGGAAGCATCGACGAGCTCAAGAGCGCCCTCGGCGGGGTCGACATGGCCGGGCTGGCGGCGCTCAAGAACGAGGGCGTTCAGCCCAACTAGCGATCGATCCGCGTCGACAGCACGATAAAGGACACCGTGCGGTCGATCCCGTCCAGGGAACCGATCTGATCGAGCACCCGGTCCATTTCACCCACCGTTTCCGTCATCACGATCGCGATCGAGTCGTGCTGGCCGCTGACGGCGTAGAGCTTGCGGACCTCGGGGAGCCGGCGCAGCGCCGCCTCGGCACGCGCCTGCAGTTTTGGAATCACCGTGATCAGCACGTGCGCCTGGATCTGTTCGCGCTCGGTCTCGGCGCCCATGCGCACCGTAAATCCGGTGATGACCCGCTGCGCCAGGAGCCGCTCGATCCGGCTGTGGACTGTGGTGCGCGAGAGTCCCAGGCGCCTGCCCATGAGCGCGGTCGAGGCCCGGCCGTCCTCCCGCAGCAGAGCCAAAATCTCCTGATCGGTGGCATCTATCGTCATAGTGACGAAATTGTACATCAAATTGACGAAAAATCCTCGTCATTATGGCACTTTTAGGGCTGCATTTTGATTAGCCACCCCCGATCATAGACGCCAGACTTCCACGAGGTTCCTATGAAACGCATTGCCATTGTGGGCGCCGGCAAGATCGGCCAGATGATCGCCGACATGCTCGGCCATTGCGGCGATTACCAGATCGCCGTGATCGACAAATCCGCCGAGCAGCTGCAGCGCCTCAACGCGACGACGCCGGTCGAGTGCCTGGCGATCGACGTCAACGACCCCAACGCGGTGGCCGGCGCGCTGCGCGGCCGCTTCGCGGTGCTGAGCGCCGCACCGTTCCAGGTCACGGGCAAGATCGCCGAGGCCGCCGCCATGGCCGGCGTGCACTACCTGGACCTGACCGAGGATGTGGCCAACACGCGCCGCGTGCGCGCGCTCGCGGCGAACGCCAAGAGCGCGTTCATACCGCAGTGCGGCCTGGCGCCGGGCTTTATCACCATCGTCGGATACGACCTGGCGAAGAAGTTCGACGAGCTGCAGGACGTGCGGCTGCGCGTCGGCGCCCTGCCCCAGTACCCCTCCAACGCTCTGAACTACAACCTGACCTGGAGCACCGACGGCGTCATCAACGAGTACTGCGAGCCGTGCGAGGAAATCGCCAACGGCGAGCTGGTGGCCGCCCCCGCCCTCGAGGAACGCGAGGAATTCTCGCTCGACGGCGTCACCTACGAAGCGTTCAACACCTCGGGCGGCGTCGGCACGCTGTGCGAGACGCTGCGCGGCCGGGTGCGCAATCTCAACTACCGCACCATCCGCTACCCCGGGCATGTTGCCATCATGAAGGCGCTGCTGCAGGACCTGCGGCTGCGCGATCGACGCGACGTGCTCAAGGATATACTCGAGCACGCGCTGCCCACTACACTGCAGGACGTGGTCATCGTGTTCGTCACGGTGACCGGCAAGAAGAAGGGCCAGCTGGTGCAGGAAACCTACGCCAATAAGATCTACGGCCAGCCGATCAACGGCGTGGAGCGCAGCGCCATCCAGCTGACCACCGCCGCCGGCATATGCGGCGTGCTCGATCTGCTGGCCGAGCGCCGCCTCCCGCAGCAGGGGTTCCTGCGCCAGGAGGACGTGCCCCTGCAGGAGTTCCTCGCCAACCGCTTCGGCCGGATCTACGCCCCGCCCCAGCGCCCGCACCTCCAGGCCCACGCCGCATGAACTACGCGAGCATCTTGCAGGAGGCCGGCGTACCGCCGGCGGCGACCGCCGGGGACTTTGTCGAGACGCACACGCCCATCGACGGATCGGTGATCCACCGGGTGGCGATGGACGATGGCGCGGCGGTCGAAGCCAAGATCCAGGCGGCCATGCGCGCGTTCGGCGACTGGCGCGCTGTGCCCGCGCCGACCCGCGGCGAATTGGTGCGGCGTTTCGCCGAGCGCGTGCGGCACGAAAAGCCCGCGCTCGGGCGCCTGATCTCGCTGGAATCGGGCAAGATCCTGACCGAGGGCTTAGGCGAGGTGCAGGAAGTCATCGACATCTGCGACTTCGCGGTCGGCCTGTCACGGCAGCTCTACGGCCTGACCATCGCCTCGGAGCGTCCCGGCCACCACCTCGTCGAGCGCTGGCATCCGCTGGGTCCGGTCGGGGTGATCACGGCCTTCAATTTCCCGATGGCGGTGTGGGCGTGGAACGCGGCCGTGGCCCTGGTGTGCGGCAACACCGTCATCTGGAAGCCCTCAGAAAAAACCCTGCTGTGCGCCCTCGCCCTGCATCGCCTCCTGACCGAGGTGATCGCGGAGTTTCCCGCAGCACCGGCCGATATCTCACAACTGGTGATGGGCCGGCGCTCAGCCGGCGAGCAGATCGCCGACCACGCGGCGATCCCGCTGGTCAGCGCCACCGGCAGCACCGGGATGGGCCGCGCGCTCGGCCCCAGGGTGGCCGCACGCTTCGGACGCGCGCTGCTCGAGCTCGGCGGCAACAATGCCGCCATCGTCACCCCCACGGCCGATTTGGCCCTGAGCCTGCGCGCCATCGTGTTCGCGGCCGCGGGCACGGCCGGTCAGCGCTGCACGTCCCTGCGACGCCTGATCGTGCACCGCAGCCTCACCGACAAGCTCAGCCCCATGCTTCGCAAGGCCTATGCCAGCCTCCCGATCGGCTCGCCGCTCGAGGCCGCGACGCTGGTCGGGCCGCTGATCGACGGCAAAGCGTTCGAGCACATGCAGGCGGCGCTCGAGGCGGCACGCCAGGCCGGCGCCACGGTGACCGGCGGTGAACGCGTCAAGGTGCCGGGGATGGATGGCGGATACTACGTGCGCCCGGCGCTGGTCGAGTCCGCGCGCCCCTTTGACATGATGCGCGAGGAAACCTTCGCACCGATCCTCTACGTCATTCCCTACGACTCGTTTGCGGAGGCGATCGCCCTGCAGAACGAGGTGCGCCAGGGGCTGTCCTCGGCCATATTCACCAACAGCATGCGGGAAGCGGAGACGTTCCTGTCGGCCACCGGGAGCGACTGCGGCATCGCCAACGTCAACACCGGCCCGAGCGGCGCGGAAATCGGCGGCGCCTTCGGCGGGGAAAAGGAAACCGGCGGCGGGCGCGAGTCGGGGAGCGACGCGTGGAAGACCTATATGCGCCGTCAGACCCAGACGATCAATTATTCCACCGCCATGCCGCTGGCGCAGGGCGTACAGTTCACGATCGACTGACGCCGCCCCGGCCCCAAGGACCTGAATGAATCCGCTTGACCTGTTCGACCTGCGCAGTGCCCTCACCGAGGAGGAGCAGCTCGTGCAGGACAGCGTGGCGCGCCTGGTGGACTCGCGCGTGCTGCCCCTGATCCAGGAATGCTTCGAGCATCACCGCTTTCCGCGCGAGCTGGTGCCGGAGCTGGCGGCCCTGGGCCTGCTCGGTGCGACCCTGGAAGGCTACGGCTGCGCCGGCCTGAGCGCCACCGCCGGGGGCCTGATCTGCCAGGAGCTGGAACGGGGCGACTCCGCGCTGCGCAGCTTCGTGTCCGTGCAGTCCTCGCTGGCGATGTTTCCCATCTGGGCTTACGGGAGCGAGGCGCAGAAGCAGCACTACCTGCCGCGCATGGCGCGCGGCGAGCTGATCGGCTGCTTCGGGCTGACCGAGCCGCACGGCGGCTCGGATCCGGCCAACATGAAGACCCGGGCGCGCCGCAGCGGCGGGGACTGGCTCATCAGCGGATCGAAGATGTGGATCACCAACGCCTCCATCGCCGACCTGTGCGTCTGCTGGGCCGACACCGAGCAAGGGATCCGCGGCTTCATCATCGACAAGGGCACGCCGGGTTTCACGGCCAGCGAGATCGAGCATAAATTTTCGCTGCGCGCCTCGGCCACCGGCGCGCTGTTCCTGGACGAAGTGCGCGTGCCCGACTCGCAGCGGCTCCCGGATGCGGCCGGACTGAAGGGCCCGCTGTCCTGCCTGACGCAGGCGCGCTACGGCATTGCCTGGGGGGTGATAGGCGCGGCCCAGGCCTGCCTGGCGCAGCTCCTCGAGTACACCGCGACGCGCGAGCTGTTTGGGCGGCCGCTGGCAAAGAACCAGGCCATCCAGGTGCGGCTCGCCGAGATGGCGCGCGGCATCACCACCGCGCAGATGCTGGTGCTGCAACTGGGCCGGCTCAAGGAGCGCGGCGCGCTGCAACCCGTGCAAGTGTCACTCGCCAAGTGGCACAATTGCCGCATGGCGATCGACGTGGCCCGCGATTGCCGCGATATGCTGGGGGCCTCGGGAATAAGCGCCGAGTACGCTCCCATACGCCACATGCTGAATCTGGAAAGCGTAATCACGTACGAGGGTACCGAAACCGTGCATCAGCTGGCTGTAGGACGCGAACTGACCGGGCACAGCGCGTACTGATGGATACGCCCCTCAAACCCCGCCGCCGGCGCAGATGGCCGTACCTGATCTTGATCCTGCTGCTGGGGTTCGCGGCCTACACCGCCTTCGTGCTGCGCTGGTCCTACTCGGACGGCGAGCGCGTGGGCATTCTGCAAAAGCTCTCGCACAAGGGCTACGTCTGCAAGACCACCGAGGGCGAACTGGCGCTCTACGTGATCGCCGGCATGGCCCCGCAGATCTGGAATTTCACCGTGCGCGACGCGCAGGTGGCCCGGCAGCTCAACACCATGCTGGGCGAGCGCGTCCGCCTGCACTACACCCAGCATCTGGGCGTCCCCAGCAGTTGCTTTGGCGACACGCCCTACTACGTGGACGGCGTCGCGCCGATGCGGTCGGGCACCCCCTTGCCCGGCGGTCCCGAGCCGGCGATGGCGCCGGCGGCCGTTCCGGCCCCCAAATAATTAAGAATCGGATAGGTTCGCAGGCCCGGGCGCTCCGCTACGCCGGAGTTGCCAAGCGCCTCGCGCTTGCGTAGAACAAGTACTGCTCGGTGAGCACGCGTGGGCCCCAAGGCTGCGCCGCGAAATTGCAGAAGCTATCACGATGAGTCCGGCGACAGAAAGACAGACGTATGTAGACGGTGCATCCGCCTCGCCGCTGGCTTCGCGTCTCGACCTGCTCGTGCAGCACGCCATCACCATCGAGCAGTTCGAAGCGGACATGGTGCGCATCTGCCGGCAGGACCCGGACGAAATCTGGACCCTGCTGGCGCTGCTCGATCAGTACCATCGACTGGAGAGCCTGCCGACCGAACTGTTCCGCGCGCTCAAGGCTTCGGCCGAGCGCAACGGCCTGGTGCGTCGCGAGCCCTACATCCCGAATCCAGCCCCGAAGCCGCGGGCGCCCGCCGCGCCCGCCCCGGCCCCGCGTGCGAGCGCGGCCCCGCCGCCGCGACCTGCCGCGCAACCGCCACCGGCCGCACCCGAACCCGCCGCTGCGCCGGCGGCCGCAGCGGCGCCCGCCCCCCCGCCGGCACCGGCCGCGCTAACGGCGCCGCCCGAGCGCGAGGCCGCGGCCGAGCCCGCCGCGCCGCCGCGGACGGTGGCGGTGGGCCGCGTGATCGGTGGCCGCTATCGGCTGGAGGCCGAGCTGGAGAGCGACGACCGCGGGCGGAACTTCCAGGCGCAGGACCTGCAGCACGCCGGCCAGCCCGCGGCCGTCTGCCAGGTCGCTGTGCACTGCATGCAGCCCGATCCGGCCGATTTTGAAACCGTGCTCGCCGAGCGCCGCAGCGAATTCCAGCTGGCGCAGCCCCTGACGCACCCCAACGTGCTCAGCGTGCGCGAACTGGACCAGGACGGGGTGTACATCTACCTGATGACGAACTGGATGCGCGGCGAAACGCTGGCCGCGCTGCTCGACCGGCGCCGGGGCAAGGCGCTCGCGCGCCCGGTCGCATTCGCCATCATCCGCGAGGTCGGGGACGCGCTCAGCTATGCCCACGACCATGGCGTCGTGCACGGCAACCTGCAGCCGCAGAGCATCGTGATCTCCCCCGCCGGCGAACTGCGCGTGCGCGGCTTCGGCGCCCAGCGTGCCAGCTCCTGCTATGCCAGCGGCGAACAGCTCGAGAACCGGCCTCCCGATCGGCGCGACGACCTGTACGCATTGGCCTGCATCAGCTACGAACTGCTGCACGGCATCCACCCCTTTCATTGCCAGAACGCCTCCACTGCGCGCGGCCGCGGAATGAGTGCCGCCCGACCCCTCGGGCTGAGCGGCCGGCAGTGGCACGCCCTGCGCACGGGCCTGGCGTGGCGCCGCGAAGGACGCCACCTCAGCATCGCGCGCTGGATCGGGCGCATGCAGCTGAAAGGCGCCAGCAAGCGCCTGCCGATGCTGGAAGACCTGATGGCGATGCCGCCGCCGCGACGCTCGTGGTGGCCCGCGGTACTGCTGCTCGGCGCGCTGGCGGCCGCTGCGGCCGTGGGCGTGTCGCTGTACCGCTCGCCGGGCCGGATCGATGTCGCCGGCAGCTGGAACGCGCTGCGCGCAGCCATCGCCGCACGCACGCAGCCTGCGGCCCCCGCGAGCGAGCTTGCGAACCCCGCCTCGTCGCCGGTAGCCGATGCAGCCGCGCCGGAGCCGTCGGCCGCGGCTCAGCCGGCGCCCAACCCCGCGCCGGACGCCCAAGCCCTGGCACCGGCGTCCGAACCGCCGGCCGAGACCGCCGCGCCGACACCGCCTGCGCCGGCGCCCGCGCACACTCCGGCGGCATCCGCCAGTGCGCAAAGCGACGCTGCGGCGAGCGCGAAGATGACGAGCGCTCCCGCGGCACAGGCTCCGTCCCCGCCACCCGCGCCCGCACTATCGGTGCCCAAGCCCGCGCCGGCCAGCACGCCGGCGGCGAGCACGAGGGCGCCCCGCGAACCTGCGGCGACGCCCAAGGCCGCCGCCGAGGCGGCCACGGGACCTGCGCGGATTGAGTTCTCGGCCGAGGGCTACACCGTGCAGCCCGGTGATTCGGCGGCGCACATCCTGGTGCGTCGCACGGGCGGTACGCGCGGCGAGGTGCGCTTTACCTGGTGGACGGAAAATGCCAGCGCCTCGGCCGATCTGGATTTTGTGGCGTGGGGCAAGCGCGTCGAGCGCCTTCCCGCCGGTCAGAGCAGCACCACCTTGTTGGTGCCCATCATCAAGGATGCGACGCGCAACACCGCCCGCACCTTCTATGTGCACATCGGTGAGGCTGGAGACGGCACTAAGCTTGGCAGCGTCACGCGCGCCGCGGTACTTCTGCCCGGCACGCGCTAGCCCGCTCGGCAGCCGCGGCACCCTGTGGGCAACGACGGAGGACCGCGCCGTGCATCGGGACACGATCAGGATCAAAACGTCTCAGGAGCGATGATATGAGCAAAGGAATGGATCGCAAGAAAGAGGCCAAGAAGAAGCCGGCCCTGACTCTGATGCAGAAGCGGGCCGCCAAGGCCGAGAAGAAAAAGCAGAAGTAGAGTAGCCCTCGCGGCGGCGGCGCGCACTGCTCGGCGTGGCGTCGCAGCCCAGCGAGGTGCCGCGGACGAGCGCCCGGGCGGCAATCAATGGCCCGACGCCCCGGGCCCGCGGGAGTCACAAGCGCGAATTGCGCGGCGTAGGGAGCGACTCCACGCTTCACAGTCGGCCGGTGCTGCGCTGCAGCTTCGCGGCGTACGACTGACGCCAATTGGCGACCGCACGGGCGCAGCCCGCCCTTTAGGATTACATCCGGGTAATCCTTGTCAGCGCCCCATGGAATGCGACGTTATCCACACCAGAAGTCCACGGATTTCGGCTGAAATCAGCCAGTGGTTTACCCCATACCTCAAGGAGCTGTTATGTCTAAGTCCTCAAGAGTCGCCCTGAATGCGGTCGCCGCGGCGATCCTTACAGCAGGCCTGGCGGGCGTTGCCATGGCCGACACGGCATGGGAAAAGCATCATCCCCGGCGCGATGAGGTGAACGATCGGCTGGAGAATCAGGATAAGCGCATCCATAAGGAAGTGAAGGACGGCGATCTCACCAAGACGCAGGCCGCCACGCTCCACAAGGACGACCACCAAATTCGCCAGGAAGAGCGCGACATGGCCAAAGTGGATAATGGCCATATCACCAAGCTCGATCAGAAGGCGCTCAACCAGCAAGAGAACGTCGTCAGCAAGCAGATCGGCAAGCCCGAAAGCGCCTGGGAACGGCAGCATCCCCGCCGCGACGAGGTGAACGATCGGCTGGAAAATCAGAACCAGCGCATCCGCACGGAGGTTAAGGAAGGCGACCTCACCAAGACGCAGGCCGCCGCGCTCCACACGGACGACCAGCAGATTCGCCAGGAAGAGCGCGACATGGCCAAACTGGATAACGGCCATATCACCAAGCTCGATCAGAAGGCGCTCAACCAGCAAGAGAACGTGGTGAGCAAGGACATCGGCAAGTAACCGCGACCGGTGGATTACTCTGGCCCGGCCGGCACCTGGGTGCCATGCAACCTGGTGCCGGCCGATACGCCTGCCCGCGCCACACCGTAGCCTGAGGACGCCGGCAACCGGCTCAGGCCGCCCCGCTTACCCCGCGGCGAATCCACAGCGGCGGATCAGCGTCTATACCGCCCAGCGCTCAACCCTGCCGATGGGGGCGCCCCGCGTCAACGGGCCGTGAGAATCTCATCGAGCATGGCGGGGACCGACGGATCGCGCTGCAGTTGCGGGTAGCGCAGTCCATCGTGGTAATCGATGTGGGCGACCAGATAGCGTTCGCCGCGCTTGAGGATCAGCTCGATCGGCGAGCCCGGGTTCTTCGCGGCCGCTATCGCGTCCTTGAGGACGTCGGCGTCGTAGGCCACGCCGTTGATGGCAATGATCTGCATCCCCTCGGTGATGTCGGCCTTGAAGGCCGGCCCGTCCCAGACCACCTCTGAGATGGTACCGGGCATGTCCTTGTCCTTGAGCGAAAGGCCGATCGAAAACAGCAGGTCGGTGCGCTTGCTCTGCCCTTCGCTCGCGCGCTGATACTCGCTCGGCGTGTCGCTATACACCAGCTTGTAGCCGCCGCGCCGCAGACCATCGAGAGGCGGAGGCTTGCCGATGGCGTCGAGCCGCTCGCGCAGGAACGCCGCCCAGTCGTACGGCTCTACGGCGTTGAGCGCCTTGACCACGTCGGCGAAGGTATAGGTGACGGTGACGAGGCTGCCGTCATTGATGCCGAAAAAAGCGCGCGCGAAGTCATCCAGCGAGCGCTTGCCCTGCGATCTCTGGCGAATGAGCGTGTCCGCGTCCAGCCAGATCAGCGAGGCCTCGCTGTAGTAATCCTCGAAGCGCTGCCAGTTTTCCCACCCGAGCGGGCGGCGACCCGGATCGATGATCGCATCATTGGTCGTGTCCTGGAGCGAACGCCAGTGGCGGCCGCTCTGAATTTCGTAGTAGGCGGCGGTCTGCGCGAGATCATCCAGACTCTGCTGCTTGGTGCGCAGGCCGGAGCGCCCGGCCAGCACCGTGCCCCAGTACTGCGTCTGGCCTTCGTACACCCACAGCAGGCTGTTTTGCATCGGCACGTTGTAATTGGGGACCCACAGGTCGGCCGGGCGCCGGAACTTGCCGTTCCACGAGTGGGTGTACTCGTGCGCCAGCAGGTCGCGCTCCCAGGCGGTCTTGTCCCACTCGGTGAAGGTCTCCGGGTCGGTGCCGTTTTCGCTCGACTGCTGGTGCTCGAGTCCCTCCTGGAAGACCTGATCGCTCAGCGAATACAGGAAGTCATAGTGCGCATAGTGACGCGAACCGAACAGCTTGTAGGCTTGGCGCACCAGAGCCCGGTGCGCCTCGAGCTGCTCGGGCTTGACCTCCAGCGACTCCGGGTGGTCGGCAAACAGGTCCAGGTACACCGGCGCGGGACTGCCCGGATCGAGTTCGAGGCGTTTGGCGTAACGGCCCGCGTACAGCGGGCTGTCGATGAGGGTTTCGAGACTGACACGCTTGTAAGTGGTCTGCGCGCCGGTGGCCGCGGCGGACTCCAGCGCGCTGGCGGACTGCCAGCCGGCCGGGAGTTTCAGCGTGGTCACCACCGGAATCTGCCGCGCAAAATAGCCCGCCGGGTACAGCACGACGTCACTCCACGGGATGAACAGCAGATCGCGCGTGATCTCGATGTCGCCGGCGGCCTCGTTGGGCGGTGACAGGTACTGGAAGTCGACTTCGATCGACTTGACGCCGGGCCCCGCGTGCACCCGGAACGCGTACACGTCCACGGGATCGCGTGTCCAGGCCACGTTCGCGCCCTGCGCGCTCACGCGCAGCCCCGCCACGCGCTCGATGGGCCCCTCCGGAGAATGCGTGCCGGGCAACCACTTCGGATACAGCAGCACGGTCTCGCCGGCGATGCCGCTGATGGTTTCGTGCACGCGGACGATGCGCCGGATCACGTCGGTGGCATCCACGCTCAGCTGGATCTCGCCCGGGTAGGGACGGTCGCTGGGCGCCGCAATGGGTGGGACGGGCGCCAAGGCATGTGGACCGGCACTGTCCGCCGGGTAGCCGCCCGCCGATGCGAGCAGCGCGCACAACGCCAGGACGGTGACCGCTGATCTCATGGAATACCCCTCGGCTTGGACGCCGTATGATTGTCGATGCTGGATTTTAGGTGAGTTTAGCGACTGCCAGCATGGAACGGTAATGCCGGTCGTCGTGCAGGTTGCGCAGCAGCGGGTCCACCTTGAGGTTGGGGAAGCCGGCGTCCTTCTGCGCGTGGGCCCGCTCCAGCCAGAACGTCGCACGCAGCTTGTCGTCCCGCCGGGCGTAGATCTGGGCGATCTGGTAGGCGGCGATGGTCCCGTACTTCGCGATCAGCGTGTCCAGTTGCTGCTGGGCCTCGGGGTGATGCCCCAAATCGTAATGCGCGAGCGCCCCACCGGTCAGACGGAACGCTTCACCGACCGACCGCTGTGAGATCTCGAGCGCCTCGGCCGGGCGGCCCTCCAGCAGGTAGCACGCCGCCAATATGTTGGGCGCATAGGTCTGTTGCGGACTGATGTCCAGCGAGCGCTCCAGCGCGGTGTGCGCGGCGCTGAAGTCGCCCTTAAAATAGAATGCCCGGCCCAGGAAGGCCCAGGCGCGCGCGTTGAGCGGATCGGCCTGGGTCGCCTTGCGCAGCGTGGCGATGGCCTCGGGAAGCTGTCCGAGCGGCGTCAGCAGGGCCGCCCCGTAGTAGGCCAGCACTTCGGCGTTCTCCGGTTCCAGCGACAGCGCGCGCTGCAAGTCCTCGCGGGCGCCTGCGAAATCCAGGTCGTTGGCGATGCGCAATGCGGCCCGCGTGAGGTAGCCATAGGCCAGATCCGGCTGCAGCGCGACGGCCTTGTCGGCCGCGGCGCGCGCTTCGTTGCGGTCGGCCAGCGTCGCCTGCAAAGCCGCCTCGCTGTCGGCGACCCAGTACATGGCGTCGGCCAGGCCTGCCCAGGCCGCCGCGTAGCCCGGATCCAGTGCGATCGATTTGCGGAACACGAGGGCCGCGTGCTTCGAATCATCGCCGCTGTTGCGGGTCAGGAGCTGCCGGCCCAGCAGGTACTGGTCGTACGCTTCGGCATTGCTGCTGCGACGCGCGGCCACGGCCGGCGGGGTGGGCAGCAGCTGGGCTTTCAGCGCCGCGACCACGGCGGCGGCGATCTCGTCCTGGACCTTGAACACGTCCTTGACGTCGCGGTCGTAGGTGTGCGCCCAAAGGTGATAGCCGTTGTCGGCGCGGATCAATTCCGCGCTCACGCGCATGGTGTTGCCGGCCTTGCGCACGCTCCCCTCCAGCACGTGGGTCACGCCCAGGGCGCGTGCCATCTCCGCAATCGTCGCCTGCTTGCCCTTGAAATAGAACGAGGAGGTGCGCGCCGGCACCCGCAGGTCCGGGACCTGCGCCAGCTGGTCGAGCAGCTCCTCGGTCAGCCCGTCCGAGAAGTACTCCTGGTCCTTCTTCTCGCTCAGATCGAGGAACGGGAGCACGGCGATCGATTTGTCCTTGCTCGCGGCCGCCGGCCGGGCGGGTGAGGCGGGCGCTACCGGGCCTGCCGCATCGGCGGCGCGCTTCGGGAGCACGAAGCGATCCAGGGTCACATAGCCAAGGCCGATGATCGCCACGGCGGCGACCAGCAGCAGCGACAGGCGCGCCCGCCGCGAGGCCCCGGGATCGGCGACCGCTTGCTGCAGCGACTGGGCGCGGCGCTCGCGCACCAGGGCCACCGCCGCCGCGTACGGATCCGGGGAGCCCGCTGCCTGGGGCTGGTCGGCGGACAGGAGCCGCGCAATCCGCTCCACGAAGGCCGGAGGCGTCTCTCCGGCCGGGAGCGGCGTCCACTGCAGTTCCCGAAACCTTTCCGGCACCCGCAGATCATCGTCCTTGGTCTGATCGATCACGACCGGCACCAGGAAGGGCTTGTCGACGGCGATCAGGTGGGAACGGTCGACCGCGAGCTTCCACTCGAGCCGGAAATACCCTTCCGCCCGGGCGTGTGAATTGGCAGATAGGATCGGAATGAACAGCGCGCAGGACTTGATCTGGCGGCGGATCTGCGCATCCCACGCGTCCCCGCCACGCAGCTCGCTCTGGTCGAACCAGACCTCGATCCCGGCCGCGCGCAGCGCCGCGCAGATCCGCTGGGCGGCCGCGGCATCTTCCGAGGCGTAGCTGAGAAAAACCGCGCGATGGGATTCGGTCAAATGACTGTACTCGAAAGGACCATGCCGGACATCATATAGGAAGGGCCCGCGCGCGCCTCACTTACGCCATCCGGCGACAGTCGCCGCGGGCTCTAGAAGCGTATCGACAGGCAGCTCAGGCCGCCGTCCATCTTGCGGAATTCCGAGACCTCCAGGCAGCGCACCGCGTAGCCGAGCGCATCGAGCCGCGCCGCCAGTCGCGGGTAGCCGGCCGCAAGCAGCACGAAACCATTGGCGCGCACGCAGTTGGCGGCATAGGACTCGGCCTCATCGACCACGATCCGCTCGTACCCCTGAAGTGCCCCCAGAGCGGGTGCATCGGCGGACACCGTGAAGCGATGCTCGCCCAGATAGGCGATGCCCGACTTGAGGTGCAGCAGCGTCCGATGCTCCCGTATGTCGATGAGCGAGCAGGAATAGCCGTGCCGCTCGAGGATGGCGGCCAGCTGAGTGGCGCCGGCCTGGTTGGTGCGCTCGGAAATGCCGATCAGGAAATGCTCCTCGACCTGGCACACATCGCCCCCGTCGAGCGTTCCCGGTGCTTCGATCGCCTCAAGATCGGACCTGAATGGCCGCAGCGCGGCGGCGAGCGCGGGCACCTCGCCGGCGCGCGTCGGGGCCCCGGGCCGGGACGCGACGGCCACGCCCGCGGCCACCACGGCCGTGTCCTCCACGAAGGTGCCGTCCGGATGGCGCTCGTCCGCCGCCAGCACCGTCAGCTCCAGTCCACAGGAGCGCAGCGCCTCGCAGTACGCCGCGTGCTGGGCGAGGGCGAGGCCCAGGTCCGGTCGCCCTTGCGCAGCAGAAGTGGTCAGGCCCTGCGCGTAGCTGCGGCCCGGAACCCTGGCAATCGCCCTGGTAAATTGCAGGAACTATTTCTCGGGCATGGCCGACGAGTGGTGGCTCGTGATCAGCCACTGCGACCCGTCCCAGTGATAGGTATAGGTGTAGCGGGCGTGCACCACGTCCCCGGTCTTGGCAAAGGTGAACGTATACAGGCCCGCATCGACGGCGGAATTGCAGCCCAGCTCGATGTCGCGAAAGTCGATCTTTCCCGAAGGCTTGTTCTCCAGGAAGTGCACGAAGTAGTCCTCTTTTTCCGCCGGCGTGAGGCGCGGCTTGTTCGAGACGGTCGGCAGCAATATGGAGTGCTCGGCGTAGTTCGCCACCACCTTGTGCGGGTCGCCGGTCTGGAGTGACTGGTTCCAGCGATCAAACAGTGCCGCGATCTCCTCGCTCGAGGTCGCCTTGCAACTCTCGGTCCGCTCCGAATCCGGCTTGGACCCGGCCGGCTGGTAGGTGGTGCAGCCGGCGGCGAAGCCGGCCAACAGGAACACGGTGGCTAATTTCACAGAGGTACTCCCCAAAACGTCGGTGTAGGTGCGAGGCATCATCGTCGGCGCGACTCAGCCCCGCTGCCCTAGCATAGCAGGGCTCAGCGCACGGACGACACGGCCAGGCTAGCGCCGCCAGACGCTGGCCAGCCAGGGCTGCTCCTCGCGCCTGAGGCCGGTCGGCCGGTAGAAATGCTCAAGTTCGCGAAAGCCGGCGGCGGTCATGTGCGCGCTCCACCCGGGCAGGTCGTGGTAGGCGCCGTAGCGCCCGCCTCGCCAGTTTTCCTCGTTCTGGCCGCGCGGGTTGGAGCTGAACAGCACCCCGCCCGGCTTGAGCGTGTCGTGCAGTTGCCCGAGGACACGCGGCAGTTCCTGGGCCGGGACGTGGAACAGCGAGGCGTTGGCGAACACGCCGTCAAAATAGGCCGGCGGCAGTTCGAGCTTGAGGAAGTCCTGCTGCCAGACCTCGCAGCCCGAGTCGGCGCGCGCCATGGCGGCAAAGGCGGCCGCGCCCTCCAGTCCGATCGCCCGGTGACCGAGGCGCGCGAGGCTGCGCAGGTCCCGCCCCGGGCCGCAGCCAAAGTCCAGGATCGTGTGGGGCGTGGGGCCGCGGATATGGCGCAGCAGCGCATCGATGTTCTGGCTGACGTCGTGATCGCGCGTCGCATCTCGAAACACCGCGGCGTGCTGCTCGTAGTACGCGAGCGTACCCTCGGTGACCTCATCGAGCTGCTCAGGCTCCAGCGCCGGGTCCGAGATCATCAGGAATTCCTCTGCGCGGCCCTAGGGGCCCGGCTTGTAGCCCGCGCCGCGCAGCACCTTGCCGGGCAATTTCCCGGTCATCTTGCCCTGCTCGATGACCGCCGCCCCGTTGACGAGCACGTACTCCATGCCCTGCGAGAGCTGGTTGGGATTGTCGAAGGTCGCGAGGTCCCGGATGGTGGCCGGATCGAACACCACGACGTCCGCCCACATGCCCTCCTTGAGGACTCCCCGGTCGGCCAGGCGCATGCGCTGGGCCGGCAGCGCGCTCATCTTGCGGATTGCGTCTTCCAGGGTGAGCAGCTTCTCCTCGCGCACGTACTTGGCCAGGATCCGCGGGAACGTGCCATAGGCGCGCGGATGCGGATGCTCCATGCCCAGAATCCCCTCCGGCGAGGTGCCCTGCGAGTCGTTGTCGATGGACACCCACGGTTGCTGCAGGGCGAGCGCCACGTCGGGTTCCGACATGCCGAACACGGCGTTTTGGGTGAAGGCGCCATCGGCAATGAGGATATCGAACAGCGCGTCGATGGGATCCTTGTTCCAGGTCTTGGCGACCTCGCTGAGCCTCTTGCCCTGGAATTGGCGCAGCTGCGGGTTCTGCACCACGCCGATCATGACCGCTTCGGGCCCCGGGATCTCCTGCCACTCGTTGTCCCAGACGGTCGAGGGCTGCAGCATTTCCTTGCGGATCCGCTCGCGTATCGCCGGATCCTTGAGGCGCTCGACCAGTTTGGCATTGCCGCCGTCGCTCACCCACGGCGGCAGGAACGCCGTCATGTCATTGAACCATGCGGTGTACGCGTAGGTGTTGGCCGAGACATCCACGCCCTGGGCCCGCGCCGCATTGATCTTGGCGACCACCTCGGGCATGCGCCCCCAGGCCGTGCGGTCGCCCACCTTGAGGTGCCAGATCTCTACCGGGATGTGCGCCTCGCGCCCAATGCGCACCGCCTCGTCGATGGCCCGCAGTACCGAGACGCCTTCGTTGCGCATGTGCGTGGCATAGATCCCGCCGGAATCAGCCGCCTCCGCGGCCAGCGCAATCAATTCCTCGGTGTGCGCGTAGGGGGCCGGCGGATACTCCAGCGCGCTGGACACGCCCACCGCGCCCTCGCGCATCGCCTCGCGCACCAGTTCCTGCATCTTTTGCAGCTGTGCGCTGTCCGGCTGCCGATCCTCGTAGCCCAGCACCATCTCGCGCACCTGCGCCGCGCCGACGTAGCTGGCAAGGTTGATGCCCATGCCCTGCTTCTCGAGACGGGTGAAATACTGCCCGAGAGTCTGCCAGTCCACCTTGAGCTGATACTTGCGATACTTCAGCTCACGCGCTTTATTTATAGTGTCGTTGAGCGGCGCCACCGACTCGCCCTCGCCGGTAATCTCGGTGGTGATGCCCTGGTAGATCTTCGAGGGCAGGCGCGGATCGACCAGGATGGAATACTCGGACTGGCCCAGCATGTCGATAAAGCCCGGCGCCACCACCATCCCCTTGGCGTCGATGGTGCGCGCACGGGCCGCGGCACTCAGCACGCCGATGGCGGCAATCCGGCCCTCGCGGATGCCGACATCGCCCGAGTACCAGGGCGAGCCGGTGCCGTCGATGATATGTCCGTTGGTGATGACCAGATCAAAGGGCGGCACCGCGGCGGCGCGCCCGGTCGGGGAGGCGCAGACGAGTGCGCTGCACAGGATCAGAAAAGCATGGAGCGGTCGGGAACCCATCGGCGCCTCCTGGAGCATTTGAGAAGAGCGGCAACGCTGGCAATAATCTCACGAGCCGGTGCACTCCCGTAACTATGCGGGTCTGCGTCGCCCGAGGGAATAGGCAAGTCGGCGAAGATCAGGCTAAGGTGCCCTCCTTATAGGTCGATAACCACCCGCCCACCGCACAGGCGAGTTGATCATGACCGAGCCTTTGCAGGCCGTGTTCTTGAGTTACGCCTCGCAGGATGCCGAGGCGGCGCGGCGCATCTGCGAGGCGCTGAGAGCGGCCGGGATCGAGGTCTGGTTCGACCAGAGCGAGCTGCGCGGCGGGGACGTGTGGGACCACAAGATCCGTCAGCAGATCCACGACTGCGCCCTGTTCGTGCCGATCATCTCCGCGCACACCGACACGCGCACCGAAGGCTACTTCCGCCTGGAGTGGAAGCTGGCCGTGGATCGCTCCTATCTGATGGCCGATGACGCCGCGTTCCTGTTTCCGGTGGTCATCGACGACACGATAGAGGCAATCGCACGTGTGCCCGACAAGTTTCGCACGGTGCAGTGGACACGGCTCCCCGGCGGAGCAGCGCCGCCGCAGTTCTGCCGACGGGTCGGCGCACTGCTGGCCGGTACCGAGCGGCCCGCGCGTGCGCGAGTCGGCCCCGTAGACCTCCCAGGCCGCCGGACCGGCCGCGGACCACTGATCGCTGGCGTCGGTGCACTGCTGATCGCTGCGATAGTCGCACTTGCATGGCGGACCATGTACCGAGCCCCCAGTGTCGCGCGCATGCCCCAGACGATCGCGGCCTCGCCGGCCACTGCCATCCCGGAGCATTCCATCGCGGTGCTGCCGTTCGTCAACGTAGGTACTCGCGCAGACGAGGAATATCTTTCCGACGGCCTCGCCGAGGATTTGCTCAATCTGCTGAGCAACGTGCCGGGACTTCAAGTGGCAGCGCGAACTTCAGCTTTTTCGTTCAAAGGTCACGCCGTCGACATACCCACCATTGGCCGCCAACTTAGGGTCGCCAGCGTGCTTGAGGGGAGCGTGCGCAAGGTGGACAACCACCTGCGTGTCACGGCGCAGCTCGAGCGCGCCGGTGACGGGTACCAAATCTGGTCGGAGACCTATGATCGCGAGCTCGGCGACGTGTTCCGCATCCAGGATGAAATCGCCAACGCGGTCGTCAAGGCGCTCAAGGTCTCGCTGCTTTGGGGTGCAGCACCACGGACCCTGGGCACGCAGAATTCCGACGCCTATCTCGTTTTCTTGCAGGGTCGCGCTAAGATGCAGACCCACACGATCGCGGACGCCAAACAAGCGGCAGCCGACTTCGTGCACACGCTCAAGCTCGATCCGAACTACGCCCCCGCTTACGTCGAACTCGCCGCCGCGAAACTGCTGCTCTCCGAGTTTGATATCAGCGATAAGCGCCAGGCGGCGTTCGAGTCCGCCAGCAATGAGGCCAAGCTGATGCTCGAGCAGGCGCTGGCGCTCGATCCAAAGAACGCGCAAGCCTACATCGAGCGTGGCTACATGCGCGCGTTCCGCGATCCGGCCGGCGCAGAGCAGGACCTGCGGCGCGGCATCGAGCTGAATCCGAACTCGGCCCGTGGTTATGCCGGACTGGCCGCAGTGCTTTACAACAACCCGCAGAGGGGTGACGAGACACTCACCATGCTCGAGCGGGCGCACCGGCTCGATCCGCTTGATCCCGCTTACGAATCTCTCAGGGCGAAATTTCTCGCATTCCGTCGCGGAAATCTGCGAGAGGCCGGTACTGTACTGATGGATGTCTTGGCCCACTACCCGCGCTACCATGCTGCAGCCGGTCTGCTCGCTGATGTCCGTCGCTTCGAAGGGAATTATGCGGAGGCGATCCTGTACGACGAGCAGGACCTTAAGATCGATCCGCTGTATGGCTGGGCCCGACAGGAATTAGTCCAGAATTACAGCGACATCGCGGATCCAGCGGCTGCGCGCCAGGTGGCGGATGAGGCACCGCAGCGGCTGCCCATCCAGCGCATAGCGCTGCTGAATGCCGAGCGCAACTGGCAACAGGCCGCCCAGGTCGCGTACCGCGCCCTGGCCGACGGTACTGATACCGACGCCAGCGAGCCGTACGTGGTGTTTGCTCTGCGCATGGACGCCCACCGCACGCGTGACTATCGGCGCGCACGCGCGGCGCTGGAAAGGATAAGCGGAGTGGCGTGGAGCGCGAGTGGGATACCCACGCTGCCCCCGCAGGTGGGCTTCGGTTATGCCGGCGTGGCACTCGGCGACATGCTAATCGCGAGCGGCGATCGTGATCGAGGAGAGAGATTGCTCAAGGTGAGCCTGGCGGCCATGGATTATGCCGTGCACGATCTCAAGCGCAGCGAACTCTTCTTCCTGATCGACCGGGCCACGGCGCTTGCCCTACTCGGCGACCGTAAGGCGGCAATGATTGCCTTGCACAAGGCGGTGGGCGCAGGCTATCCCACGACGTGGGCGCTGACCGAATCGGACCCGGCCTTCGACATTGTGCGCAGTGATGCCGAGTTCCAGAGCTTGATGAGCGCCATAAAATCCAAGGCGGCGCACGAGCGGCAGATCCTTGCGCAGATGCGGGCCGACGGTCGAGTGCCGGATCGCGGCGGCCCGACAACGGCCGGACCCGCGGCGGCAAGAACGCCTGCCGGGACACCCTAGCTCGAGTCGCCGAGGTCACGTGTCCGGCGGCGGTATGGCGTTGGAGAGAACCACCGTCGCCGCGGCCCGCCAACTGCCCGTGGGCCATGTGCAAGCTGACCCGGATCAGGCTAAGGTGCGCACGTTGTATCGGTAACTGCCCGCGCGGGCGACAGGCGATCGGTCGATGAGCGAGCCTTCCAAGGCTGTTTTCCTGAGCTATGCCTCGCAGGATGCCGAGGCGGCGCGGCGCATCTGCGAGGCGCTGAGAGCGGCTGGGATCGAGGTCTGGTTCGACCAGAGCGAGCTGCGCGGCGGGGACGTGTGGGACCACAAGATCCGCCAGCAGATCCACGACTGCGCCCTGTTCGTGCCGATCATCTCCGCGCACACGGACGCACGCACCGAAGGCTACTTCCGCCTGGAGTGGAAGCTGGCCGTGGATCGCTCCTATCTGATGGCCGATGACGCCGCGTTCCTGTTTCCGGTGGTCATAGACGACACCACCGATGCGGTGGCGCGCGTGCCGGAGAAGTTTCGCGCCGTGCAGTGGACGCGCTTGCCCGCAGGCGAGACGCCAGCGGCGTTTCCACAGCGGGTTGGCGCGATACTGGCCGGGACTGCACGGCCCGAGCGCGCCAAGGCCACGACCGTCAGTGGCGGTCGGTTCCGCCGCGGACCACTGATTGCAGGCGCCGTTGCGCTGCTGATCGGTGCAATCGCCATCTTCGCCTGGCGCACGGCGAGCCGGGCGCCCAATGTCGCGCTCCCGCCGCAGGAGGTCGCGGCCGCACCCGCCAGTAGCATCCCGGAGCACTCCATTGCGGTGCTCCCATTCACGGACCTGAGCGAGCACAAGGATCAGGAATACATTTCCGACGGCCTGGCCGAGGCGCTGCTCAACCTGCTCAGCAAGGTACCCGGGATGCAAGTGGCCGCCCGAACCTCGGCCTTTTCGTTCAGAGGACAAGACGTCGATGTTCCCACCGTCGGTCGCCAGTTGCTGGTGGCCCACGTGCTGGAAGGGAGCGTGCACAAGATCGGAAACCATCTGCGCGTCACAGCGCAACTAGTGCGCACCAGTGATGACAATCCGATCTGGTCGGAAACTTACGATCGGGAGCTGGGCGATGTGTTCCGCATGCAGGATGAAATTGCTGCGGCGGTCTTCAAGGCACTCAAGGTCAGGTTACTGGCCAGCGCGACTCCACGGAGCCTCGGCACACAGAATTCCGATGCCTACTTGGTGTTCCTGCAGGGTCGCGCCAAGATGGCCACTCAGCGGCTCGCGGATACGAAGGCGGCGCAAGCGGACTTTGAGCGTGCCCTCAAGCTCGATCCCAACTACGGGCCCGCCTACGTCGAGCTCTCCACCGCAAAACTGCAGCTGGCTGAATTCGAATTTCAGAGCAATCACGAGGCCGCCTTCAACACCGCGGTCGAAGAGAGCAAGTTGCTGATCGAACGGGCCCTCGCGCTGGACCCCAATGACTCCCAGGCCTACGTCGAACGCGGTTATCTGCGGGCGTTCAGCGATATCAGCGGTGCCGAGCAGGATTACCGTCGCGCAATCGAACTGAACCCGAGCGCCGCGCGTGGCTACGATGGGCTCGCCACCGTGCTCTACCAAGACCCGCGACGGCGCGACGAGGCGCTTGCGATGCTGGTGCGCGCCCGTCGGCTCGATCCTCTAGAGCCGAAGTACGACGTCCTCAGGGCCAAGATTTACTACATGGGTCACAGCAATCTAAAGGAGGCGGATTCCCTGCTCAGCGAGGTCGTGGCGCACCACCCCGCCTATCAACCTGCCTGGGTGTGGCTCGCCGACGTCCGCCGCGCCGCGGGGCATTTTGCCGAGGCAATCATGTACGACGAGCATGCCCTCAAGCTCGATCCACTGCAGGAGTGGCCGCGCCGGATGTTGATCTGGAATTACGTCGACGTCGGAGACTTGGTTGCGGCGCGCCACGTGGCCGACGAGGCGCCTAATCCACTCCCGATCCATCGCATACAGCTGCTCATCCAAAGTGCCGAGTGGCGACGGGCCGCTGAGGTGACCTACGCCTCCTATGCCGACGGCACATTGTTGGACACCAGCGAGCCGCACGGCGTATTCGCACTGCGCATGGAGGCGCGCCGCACCCGTGAATTTGAACGCGCCCGCGCCACGTTCGAGCGCATGTGCGGCGTCACCTGGAGCGCGACTGGAATTCCGACCCTCCCGCCGGAGCTTGGCTTCGGCTACGCGAGCGTGGCACTCGGCGACATGCTGATACTAAGTGGCGAGCGTGCCCGCGGCGAGAGGCTGCTCCGAGCCAGCCTGGCGGACATGGACTACGTCGCCCACGATCTCAGACGCGGCGATCTCATGTACCTGCTCGACCGGCCCACAGCGCTTGCACTGCTGGGCGATCGCAAGGCTGCCCTGGCGGCACTGCACAAAGCCGTAAGCAACGGGTATCTGAACACCTGGGAGCTCCTGCCGCTTGAGCCGGCCTTCGACCCCTTCCGGGGCGACCCCGAATTCCAGAACATGATGCGCGAAATGCAGGCGAAGCAGGCCTCTGAACTACAGATTCTGAAGCAGCTGCGAGCATCCGGTCAGGTGCCCAACCGGGGCGCCCCTGGGATCGGGCACGGACCGGCAGCCACGCGCCCGGCGCCTGGATCCTGAAGCGATAGTTTTGGCGCCGATCGATGCCGGTGGCGGCCGACTCCAGGCGCAATACGAACGCGCCAGCAAGCAATTGGACTCACCCGCCGGTCGCTGTCCCGGCCGCTTGCGGAAGCATGGCCATGCGGCATGTCGCATGCAACTGGCTCGGGATCAGGCTAAGGTGTATCCCAATAGTGGATAACCGCCCTATCGGGCCACAGGCGATCCGTCGATGATCGAGCCTTCCAAGGCTGTCTTTCTGAGTTACGCCTCGCAGGACGCCGAGGCGGCACGCCAAATCTGCGAGGCACTGCGGGCCTCCGGGATAGAAGTGTGGTTCGACCAGAGCGAACTGCGCGGCGGCGATGTCTGGGATCACAAGATCCGCCAGCAGATTCATGACTGCAGCCTGTTCATTCCGGTGATCTCCGCGCACACCGATGAACGGAGCGAAGGGTATTTTCGGCTTGAGTGGAAGCTGGCGGTGGACCGCTCGCACCTGATGGCCGACGATGCCCCCTTCCTGTTTCCGGTGGTCATCGACGACACGCCGGATGCCACCGCGCGCGTGCCGGACAAGTTTCGCGCTGTCCAGTGGAGCCGTCTTCCCGCCGGCGAGGCGCCGCCCGAGTTCTGCCGACGGGTCAGCGCATTGCTGGCCGGCACGGCCAAGCCCAGCCGCGCGCACCCGCCGAGCGCCACCGCCGCGGCGATTCCACGGCGCACTTTACTGCGCTGGCCTGCTATTGCCGCGTTAGGTGCGGCGCTGATCGCGGCGATCGCCTTAGTCTCCTGGCGCACGATGACGCGCGCGCCCGGCGCCACGTCCACGACGCAGAAACCGGCAGCCGTCAGCACGAGTGCCGTTCCCGAGCACTCCATCGCCGTGCTGCCATTCGCCGACCTGAGCGAGGGCAAGAACCAGGAATATTTTTCCGACGGACTGTCGGAGGCCGTGCTTAATCTGTTGAGCAAAGTGCCCGGCATGCAGGTGGCCGCGCGGACCTCGGCCTTTTCCTTCAAGGGTCATGCCGTCGACGTGCCCACCATTGGCCGCCAGCTGCGGGTGGCCAACGTGCTCGAGGGCAGCGTGCACAAGGTCGGGAATCACCTGCGGGTCACGGCGCAGCTGGAGCGCGCCGACAACGGCTACCAGATCTGGTCGGAGACCTATGATCGCGAGCTCGGCGACGTGTTCCGCATCCAGGACGAGATCGCGGGCGCGGTGGTCAAGGCGCTCAAGGTCTCGCTGCTCGGCAGCGCCGCACCGCAGAGCCTTGGCACCCGAAATTCCGCGGCTTATCTCGTATTCTTGCAGGGTCGCGCGAAAATGGAGACCGACAGCCTGACGAACTACAAGCTCGCAGCGGCGGACTTCGAGCGCGCGCTCAAACTCGATCCCAGCTATGGCCCGGCCTACGTCGAACTCGCCAGCGCGAAATTGCAAGTCGCCGATTTTGAGGGCAAGAGCGGTCATCTGGCGGCGTTAAGCTCCGCCGTCAGCGAGGGCAAGCTCCTGATCGAACAGGCACTCGCCCTCGACCCCAACGACGCGCAGGCCTACGTCGAACGCGGTCATCTGCGCTCCTACACCGATCGGGCAAACGCCGAGAAAGACTACCGGCGCGGCATTGAATTGAACCCGAACTCGGCGCGCGCTTTTGCCAGCCTGGCCAGTTTACTTTTTGATGACCCGATGCGGCGCGACGAGGCCCTGGCCATGATCACCCGGGCGCAGCAGCTCGACCCGCTGCATCCGGAGTATGCGGTCCTCAAAGCCGTCTGCCTGATGTTGGCGCGCGCCAATTTCCGAGACGCGGACGCCATACTGGTCGATGTCGTGGCTCGCTATCCGCTGTTCGCCCCCGGCCACGCACGCCTCGCTTTTGTCCGCCGCGCCGAAGGCGATTTCGCCGACGCGATCATGTACAGCGAGCAAGCCCTCAAGCTCGATCCGCCTGACGACTGGACCCGTCGGCTGTTGATCCTGGACTACTGCGATATCGCGGAGCTCGCTGCCGCGCGCCAGGTGGCGGACGAGGACCCGCAGCGGCTGCCCGTCATGCACGTGCCCGTGTTGATCGCCGAGGGCAACTGGCGCCAGGCCGCCGAGGTCGCGTATGCCGCCGCCGCCGATAGCAGCACGGACTCGGCCAGCGAGCCGGATTCTGTGTTTGCGGTGCGCATGGACGCCCACCGTACCCATAATTTTGGGCGCGCGCGTGTCTTTGCCGAGCCGCTGTGCGGAGCCACATGGAGCACCGGCGGGGTTCCCACGGTGCCCCCGCAGCTCAACTTTGCCTACGGCTGCGTGGCACTCGGCGATATGCTGATCAGCGGCGGCGAGCGGGCCCGAGGCGAGCGACTGCTCAGAGCCAGCCTCGCAGACATGGATCACGTCGCGCACGACCTCAAGCGAGGCGAAGTTTGGTACCAGATCTCCCGGGCCACGGCGCTCGCGCTGCTGGGCAATCGCAAGGCGGCCCTGGCCGCGCTCCACAAGGCCGTGGGTGCGGGCTATCTTTCAACCTGGTCGCTGATCGAACTGGACCCGGCTTTCGACATTGTGCGCAGTGATGCCGAGTTCCAGAGCTTGATGAGCGCCATAAAATCCAAGGCGGCGCACGAGCGGCAGATCCTTGCGCAGATGCGGGCCGACGGTCGAGTGCCGGATCGCGGCGGCCCGACAACGGCCGGACCCGCGGCGGCAAGAACGCCTGCCGGGACACCCTAGCTCGAGTCGCCGAGGTCACGTGTCCGGCGGCGGTATGGCGTTGGAGAGAACCACCGTCGCCGCGGCCCGCCAACTGCCCGTGGGCCATGTGCAAGCTGACCCGGATCAGGCTAAGGTGCGCACGTTGTATCGGTAACTGCCCGCGCGGGCGACAGGCGATCGGTCGATGAGCGAGCCTTCCAAGGCTGTTTTCCTGAGCTATGCCTCGCAGGATGCCGAGGCGGCGCGGCGCATCTGCGAGGCGCTGAGAGCGGCTGGGATCGAGGTCTGGTTCGACCAGAGCGAGCTGCGCGGCGGGGACGTGTGGGACCACAAGATCCGCCAGCAGATCCACGACTGCGCCCTGTTCGTGCCGATCATCTCCGCGCACACGGACGCACGCACCGAAGGCTACTTCCGCCTGGAGTGGAAGCTGGCCGTGGATCGCTCCTATCTGATGGCCGATGACGCCGCGTTCCTGTTTCCGGTGGTCATCGACGACACCACCGATGCGGTGGCGCGCGTGCCGGAGAAGTTTCGCGCCGTGCAGTGGACGCGCTTGCCCGCAGGCGAGACGCCAGCGGCGTTTCCGCAACGCGTCGGTGCCTTGCTGACGGGCACTGCGAAGTCAGGCCCCGCGCGCACGGGCGGTACTGCTTTGCAAACGCGGGCGCCACCTCGCCCTGGGCGCACCGTGGCCATCGCCGCGATCGCGGTGCTCGCGGTCGGCGCCTTCGCTCTGCTTGCGTGGCGCGAGCTGACGAGAGCACCCGGTACCGTGGTCCAAAAGGTCGTAGCGGCCGCGGCCACGGTGATCCCCGAACACTCGATTGCGGTGCTCCCGTTCGCCGACCTGAGTGCGCGCAAGGACCAGGAATACCTTTCCGACGGCCTCGCGGAGGAATTGCTCAATCTGTTGAGCAAAGTGCCCGGGCTCCAGGTGGCGGCGCGAACCTCGGCCTTCTCGTTCAAGGGCCACGCCGTGGACGTGCCAACGATAGGCCGTCAACTGCGGGTCGCCAACGTACTCGAAGGGAGCGTGCGCAAGGTCGGCAATCACCTGCGCGTCACGGCGCAACTGGAGCGCGCCGACAACGGCTATCAGATCTGGTCGGAGACGTACGACCGCGAGTTTGGCGACGTGCTCCGCATCCAGGACGAGATCTCCGCCGCGGTCGTCAAGGCACTCAAGGTCTCCCTGCTCGGCGCCGCGCCGCCGCACAGCACCAGCACGCAAAGTCCCGATGCGTATCTCGTGTTCCTCCAGGGGCGCGCCAAGATGGCCACCGAGCGCCTGGCGGATGCGCATGCCGCCGCGGCGGATTTTGCACACGTGATCAAGCTCGACCCGAACTATGGCCCGGCCTACGTGGAGCTGGCCGCCGCGAAATTGCAGCTGGCCGAATTTGAAGTCACCGACAACCGCGAGGCGGTCTTCGATGCTGCCATGGAGGAAGGCAAGGTGCTGATCGAGCAGGCTCTGGCGCTCGATCCCAACAACGCTCAAGCCTACATCGAACGAGGTAACATGCGCGCGTTCAGCGATCCGGTCGGCGCCGAGAAGGATTATCGGCGCGGCATTCAGTTGAATCCAAACTCGGCACGCGGTTATGACGCTCTGGCCACCATGCTGTTTGAAGACCCGACACGACGCGGTGAAGCCCAGACATTAATTGCACGGGCGCGCCAGCTCGATCCGCTGGCGCCGAGTTATGACGTCAAGAAGGCCTTGGAACTCTTCTATGGTCATAGCGATGTCAGCGGTGCCGACGCCCTGCTCTCCGACGTCGTCGCGCACCATCCTACCTATTTGCCAGCTCTGATACGCCTGGCCGATGCCCGCTTGATCGAGGGACGTTTTGCAGACGCCGCGATGTACGACGAGCAGGCCATCAAGCTTGATCCGCTGCAGGAATGGCCGCGCCGGACGGTGATCAGGGCCTACGTGGAAACCGGATATCTCGATGCAGCGCGCCAGGTGGCCGACGAGGCGCCTCACCGTCTGCCGATCCAGCGTCTGCTGCTGGTGATGCACGAGGGCGACTGGCACCAGGCGGCGCAGATGACCTACGCGGCACTGAATGATGGCACGATGCAGCCGCTCACGGAACCCTGGGCCTATTTCTCGCTGCGCATGGACGCCCGCAAGACTGGTGATTACCGCCAGGCGCGCGCGGTGCTCGAAAAGGTGAGCGAAGTGACGTGGAGCGCGAGTGGGATTCCCACGCTGCCGCCACAACTGGGCCTCGCCACGGCCTCCGTCGCTCTGGGCGACGTGCTGATCGCGAGCGGTGATCGCACGCGCGGTGAGCGGCTGCTGCGCGCCAGCCTGGCGGATATGAATCACATCATGCACGACCTCAAACGCGGCGAACTCTGGTATCTGAACGACCAGGCGGTTGCGCTCGCCCTGCTGGGCGACCGCAAAGGAAGTCTGGCCGCGCTGCGCAAAGTGGCGGGCAATGGGGGCCTCAATGATATGTGGCCCATTGAGCTTGATCCTGCCTTAGCCGCGATGCGAGGCGATCCCGAATTTCAGGCGATACTTCAAGCCTTCCTGCAGGTTCGCGTCCGGGAACGGCGCTTGCTGGACCAGATGCGCGCAGACGGGCGTATACCCAAGCGCGCACCGCCCGTAGCGGCGGTAGGGTGGACCTCGAATTAGCCCGATCCGGCTCCCAATTCCCCGTTTTAGGTCAAAGTTGAAGCCGCTGGCCGTGTAGGAGTAGGCTCCTTACGAGCAGGAGCTCCTGGGAGACCCAATGAACAAGCTGATTTCCGCGCTCACCGCTCTGGCCATCGCGGCCCTCGCCCTGGCGAGTGCGCCCGTCGCCCGCGCCTGCGGCGACAAACTCACGGTGCTGGGCGGCGGCATACCGTTCGAGAAGATTCACACCAGCCACCGCCACGGCACCCTGGTCATGTACCTGAGTCCGGACTCGCGCCTGTCGGCGACCAACAGCGACACGCGCCTGGACCAGGCGCTCACGCGCGACGGCCACCAGGTAAGGCTGGTGCAGTCGAGCGCCGAGCTGAAGCAGGCGCTCGATTCGGGCCAGGTCGACTTCGTGCTGATCGACCTGAGCGAGGCGAAGCAACTGCAGGCGAGTGTGCCGGCCAACGTGCCGGTCGTCCCGGTGACCTACGAGGACGATGCCGCCGGTCGCGCGCTGGCGCAGACGCGCTCGGGCTGCGTGGTGCAGTCCAACAAGCGTCACAGCCGCGAGATGGTGCACGAGGTCGAAACGCTGCTTGAGAATCAGTCCACGCTGGCTTCCAGCTGCGCCGGATCCCTGGCGGCCACGAGCGGCTGAGCTTCGTGCATAACACGGGGGGGCGAGGAGCGCCGTGGCTGGCGCTCACGGCGGGGTTGCTGTGGGCCGAACTTGGGCACGCCCAGGCCTGGCTGCCCTCGGCGGGCAGCGGCGATGTGTCACTGACGTACGTCGATACCTGGACCACGAAGCACTGGCTGACAAACGGTGGCACGATCGACGCCGGCCACGTCCGGGTCTTCACCTACGGTCTGGGCGCCGAGTACAGCCCGACCGACCGCCTGATGTTCAGCGCATCACTCCCGCTGATCGAATCGGAGTACCACGGGGCATTTCCGCACCCGACCGAGGTCGATGACGGCGCCTATCACGCGACCTTCACCGATCTGCGGATGGAGATGCACTACCAGTTGCTGCTGGAACCGTTCGCAATCGCTCCCTACGTGGCTTACCTGTTCCCGATGCACAATTACGAGACGCTTGGGCATGCGGCGCCGGGACGCGGTTTGGACGAGACCTGGGTGGGCGTGGCGCTCGGCAAGACGCTCGACCAATGGATCCCCCGCACCTACGTCGACGCGCGCTTCACCTATGCCTTCGTGCAGGCGGTTCAGGGCATTGCCCATGACAAGGAAAACGTCGAGATCGACGCGGGGTATTTCTTTACCCCTTACCTCAGCGTGCAGGGCTTCTGGCACTGGCAGCAGACCCTAGGCGGCATCAATAATCCGAGGCCGCCTACGGACCCGCTATTCCCGTACCACGATCAACTCGGGCGGGACAATTTCACCGCCGTCGGCTTCTCCACCGCGTGGTCGTACTCGGACCATTCGCAATTTTCCTTCTCCTATGCGACCGACATAGCGGGGCGCAACGGCCACAAAATAGACAGCGCCTTCTCAGTCAGCTACGACTACGAATTCGGCCACCACTGAGAAAGTCGCGGCCGCCCGTTGGGCCACGCGCCAGGGGCCATAGGCACACGCCCCATCGCAGCCGCCTTCGCCCCTGCCCTGCGCGTGCGCGCCGCCGCGCGGGCCGCCAGGCCTTAGGCCCGGCGTGCCAGAAAATGAGCTCGGGGTGTCCGTGGACCCCAGAGCTCCAAATCGCCTGCCCCAGCCCCCAAATGCCCGTTTTAGGTCAAAGTTGATGCCGCTGGCCGAGTAGGAGTAGTCTCGGGGGGTTCGGAGCTCCCGGGAGACCCAATGGACAAGCTAATTTCCGCGGTCACCGCTCTGGCCATCGCGGCCCTCGCCCTGGCGAGTGCGCCCGTCGCCCGCGCCTGCGGCGACAAACTCACGGTGCTGGGCGGCGGCATACCGTTCGAGAAGATTCACACCAGCCACCGCCACGGCACCCTGGTCATGTACCTGAGTCCGGACTCGCGCCTGTCGGCGACCAACAGCGACACGCGCCTGGACCAGGCGCTCACGCGCGACGGCCACCAGGTAAGGCTGGTGCAGTCGAGCGCCGAGCTGAAGCAGGCGCTCGATTCGGGCCAGGTCGACTTCGTGCTGATCGACCTGAGCGAGGCGAAGCAACTGCAGGCGAGTGTGCCGGCCAACGTGCCGGTCGTCCCGGTGACCTACGAGGACGATGCCGCCGGTCGCGCGCTGGCGCAGACGCGCTCGGGCTGCGTGGTGCAGTCCAACAAGCGTCACAGCCGCGAGATGGTGCACGAGGTCGAAACGCTGCTTGAGAATCAGTCCACGCTGGCTTCCAGCTGCGCCGGATCCCTGGCGGCCACGAGCGGCTGAGCTTCGTGCATAACACGGGGGGGCGAGGAGCGCCGTGGCTGGCGCTCACGGCGGGGTTGCTGTGGGCCGAACTTGGGCACGCCCAGGCCTGGCTGCCCTCGGCGGGCAGCGGCGATGTGTCACTGACGTACGTCGATACCTGGGTCACGCAGCACTACGTCTCGGACGGCAGCGAGGTTGACGCCGGCCACATCCGAACCTTCACCTACGCTCTGGGCGCCGAATACAGCCCGACCGACCGCCTGATGTTCAGTGCATCGCTCCCGCTGGTGGAATCCGGGTATCACGGGGCATTTCCGCACCCGACCGAGGTCGATGACGGCGCCTATCACGCGACCTTCACTGATCTGCGGATGGAGATGCACTACCAGCTGGCGCTGACGCCCATCGCGATCGCCCCGTACGTGGCCTACGTGTTCCCGACACACAATTACGAGACGCTCGGGCATGCCGCCCCGGGACGCGGCCTGGACGAGACCTGGGTGGGCGTGGCGCTCGGCAAGACGCTCGACCAATGGATCCCCCGCACCTACGTCGACGCGCGCTTCACCTATGCCTTCGTGCAGGCGGTCCAGCACATTTTCCACGACAAGGAGAACGTCGAGATCGATCTGGGCTATTTCTTTACCCCTTACCTCAGCGTGCAGGGCTTCTGGCACTGGCAGCAGACACTGGGGGGTATCGAGCTGGCGGTACCGAAGTCGGACCCGTTGTACTGGTATCACGATCAACTCGGCCGGGCCAATTTCACCGCCGTCGGCTTCTCCACCGCGTGGTCGTACTCGGACCATTCGCAATTTTCCTTCTCCTATTCGACCGACCTCATGGGTCGCAACGGCCACAAAATAGACAGCGCCTACGCAGTCAGCTACGCCTACGAATTCGGCCACCACTGAGAAAGTCGCGGGCGCCCGTTGGGCCACGCACCAGGGGCGATTGGTACGCGCCCCGTCGCAGCCGCCTTCGCCCCTGCCCTGCGCGCCGCCGCGCGTGCAGCGATCGACCGCCGCGCGGGCTGCCAGGCCTTGAGCCCGGCGTGCCAGAATACGAATGTCGCAATGTCGGCCGGGAGTTCGTCGTCCTGGGTCTTGGTCGACCCGGTCCCGTGTCCGGCGTCCTCCACCACGCGCAGCAGCACGGGGGCTTTGTTGCCGGAAGCCAGCAGGCGCGCGGCGAGCTGCGCCGGCTCCCAGGGATCGACCCGCGGGTCATTCGGGCCGGTCGCGATCAGGATCGGCGGATACTGCCGGCATCGCCGGATGGCACGCCAGCTCGCCTCAGTAACCCTCGCTCGTGCAGCAGTCGGCCAGTTGCTGCGGATCTCGCCCGTGCCGAGCGCAGCGTATGCCGGCCCGGTCGGCGCGCCAGTCCGCCCAGGAAGGATCGCCGTGATTGAAGATGTCGCTGAGCTCCTTGCCGATCCCGGCGAGGTCGGCTTCGAACACGCTGCAGCGCTGCGCGATGCGGCCCGCCGTCAGGCAGTGGGCGCGCTTATCGTAGTGCTGCGGGGGGATCGAGTCCCGCACCGCCACCATGCAGCTGTAGGAGGAAACGGCCGGGCGCTCCGGCGGCGTGGCGCAGGAGGCGAGCCCGAGCGCAAATAGGGCCACGCCGACCAAGCGCAGCCACTTCGAAGGCGCAGGTCGCCCGCGGGATTGCCCGGATCTGTGACGTGGCGCACAGCTCACTTTTGCTCGGATTCTCTCCACCGCGAGGGCGGCCGGCATCGATCCCATAATTCGCCTTGAAAACAACTGCTTACCGGACGTACGCGCGTACTGAACGTTTGTGGTCCTGGCCGCTCTAATGGGCCGACTTACAGACTTGGGCGGCGCCCCTCCATAAGATAGCGCCACTTACACGAGCGGGGATGGCGGGGATCACCATGCGAGATTTCACGTGCAGATGGCAGGCCGCCCTGGCTGCCCTGGGCATGGGCGCGTCGATCGCGTCCGCACAGATCGCATTCACGGACGTGACCGATGCGTCGGGCGCGGGCCACTTCAGCGAAAGTTACGGGGCCTCCTGGGGCGACCTGGACGGTGACGGTTACCCCGACCTGTTCACCAGTAACCATCGCACCAAGCCGAGCCTGTTCCTGAACATGGGCAACGGCCGCTTCGTGGACGTCGCGGCGCAGACCCTGGATTGGCAGAACCGCCAGCATGCCGACACCCACGGCGCTTCCTGGGCGGACTACAACAACGACGGCGCTCAGGATCTGATGGTCAGCACCGGCACCGGCAATCTCAGCCAGTTCCTCGTCAATCAGCACCAGCGTCTGGTCGACCTGACCGTGCCCCTGGGCCTGGGCCTGGCGAACCTCGGCGGACGCCTGCCGGTGTGGCTGGACTATGACCACGATCATCTGCTCGATGTGGTCGTGACCCAGTACGGTGGGGTGGCCAAGCTGTTCCACCAGCACGCCGACGGCACCTTTTCCGAGGCCAGCACCACGGTGAAGCTGCTGTGCAAGCGCTTTCACTATGCGCAGTTGCTCGACGTCAACAACGACGGCAAGGTCGACTTCGTCTGCCCGGACGAAGCCATGTTCCCGCAGAAGATTTACGACTTCTCACAGGCACCGTGGAAGAAGCTGTTTGACAGCGCGAACCCGGCGCCCTATTTCCCGCTGGTCTCCAACGTCGCGGACTCCGCCATCGCGGATTTCAACAACGACGGTCGCATGGACGTGTTTGTCCTGGGCGGCGTGCAGTTGCGCCCCTCCTCGGTGGTCCAGGGCAGCCCCAATCACTTCGAGGCCCTGCTGGCCGGCGGCAGCAAGGGCGCCAAGTTCGTCTCGACCGGTGTCGTGACCTTCAAGATGGACTGGAACAAGGCGCCCGAAGGCGGCGGAACCGACATCACCAAGATACTGATCGGCGCCGGCGGCAAGCACCCCACCGCGACGACCTTCAGCCTGGACCCCTCCGATCCGAGCGTGGCCGGCATGCCGCCGCCGCCCACCGATACGACGCCCCTGCCCTTTCTGGAAATCGGCTACAACCCGGCGACTCAACAGTGGACCATGACGGTCGTGACCCGGCTCGACGTGAACGGCGCGGCCATATTCAGCCAGGGCTACTTCGAAGTCACCTCGACGGCACCGATCACCGGGCTGGTGGCCACGGGCCTGTGGCCGGGTGACCTGCCCGGGCGCCCGACGCTGCTGATGAATAACCCGGGTGGCTTTACCGATGCCACGGTCGCGGCCGGGCTCGATGCGCTGGTGCAGTGTGGCAGCGTCACCGCGGGCGATTTCGACAACGACATGTGGGTCGATCTGTACCTGGCCTGCCGGACCGGGGCCAGCAACATCCCGAACATCCTGTACCACAACAACGGCAACGGAACGTTCACCGCCGTGCCCGACGCCGGCGGCGCGGCCGGCCCGGTGGGCTTGGCCATTGCCGACGGCGCGGGCACCGCCGATTCGGTGGTGAGCGCCGACTACGACGTGGACGGGTTCCTGGACCTGTACGTCACCAACGGATTCAATCTGCGCCCGCTGTACATCGGCGGCCCGAACAAGCTCTTC
The DNA here is from genome assembly GCA_963707115.1 of uncultured Gammaproteobacteria bacterium. Lineage (GTDB taxonomy): Bacteria > Pseudomonadota > Gammaproteobacteria > Steroidobacterales > Steroidobacteraceae > FEN-1191. Next base: position 345,492 of record CAVPOP010000005.1, on the reverse strand, counting down.
CACAACAACGGCGGCAATGGCAACCACTGGATCGAACTGGACCTGGTCGGCACCGACTCCGACCGCGACGCCACCGGCGCGCGCGTCTATGCCACCGCCAACGGCGTGACGCAGCTGCGGGTCCAGAACGGGGCCTACCATCGTTGGTCGCAGGACCTGAAGCGTTCCCACTTCGGCCTGGCGGGCGCCACCGCCGTGGATCTAAAGGTCATGTGGCCCAGCGGCGCGGTGGAAAACTATCCGGCCGTGGCCGCCGACCAGCTGTACCGGATCACCGAGGGCAGCGGCATCGCCCCGGTGGCCCTCGGCCTCGCACCGGCCTACCAGTGCGGACCACCCCCTCTGAACGGCGCCACCGATTCCGGCGTGTTCATCTGGCGAGACTGCCCTTCAGGCCAGTGGCGACTCAAGACGGCCGCCGCCGGGGGCACGATCAACTACAGCGGCACGCTGAGTTCGAGCGCGCCCTACACCAGCGTGGCGGGTGTCGCCCTCACCGCGAGCGATTCGCTCGACTATACGAGCAACCCGGGCCAGATCGTGTTCAAGTTCAAGACCGTCGGCAAGAGCACGGACGGCGTTAATTTCGTGCCGCAGGACGGCGCCAGCACCTGCCTGCAGATCACGGCACCGGGCATCTCGCAAGTGCACCTCGGGCCCTTCCGCGTTCTGGTCAACCAACCCTTCGACCTGGACACGCAAACCAGCTGCCTCTGAAGGGGCTCCGACACTCACTGAGGCCGAGGCGACTCGGCCCGCCGCGAAACCTCTGACCGGAACGGTCACTGCCCGCGTACCCGCCCGCCAGAGCGCACCGGCGGCGATCGGCGAATATGTCCGCGGCATCGGTCGCTAGGATTTGTGATAGCAATCACAGGGGCTCGGCCGAGCCCGTCGGCCAGCCGCACAGCTTGCGCGCGGCTGCCTAAGTTATTCCCAATATAACCAAGGGGTTACAGGCCCCTATCTCCGCCTCGTCCTGAGCGACGCCTCCGGGCCGGATTTTGTCTGGTACGGACAGTGCGCTCGCGCGCCTCACTAAGATGTTCGCCACTGCTGGCCAACGACCTGGAACCGTAACCCCATGCGTGATGCATCGTGCAAATTGCTCCCCTGGCTCGCCGCCATCGGCCTGAGCGTGGGCGCGTCGGTCGCCGCCGCACAGATCGCATTCACCGATGTCACGGCCGCCTCGGGCGTCAGCCACATGAGCGAGACCTACGGGGCGTCGTTCGGCGATCTGGACGGCGACGGTTACCTGGACATCTTTACCAGCAACCACCGCACGCAGCCCAGCCTGTTCCTCAACATGGGCGATGGGACCTTTGTCGACACCGGAGCGCAGGTGCTGACCTGGCAGAACCGCTCGGCCGCCGACACGCACGGCGGCAGCTTTGCGGACTGGGACAACGACGGCGACCAGGATCTGATCGTCTCCACCGGCACCGGCAACCTCAGCCAGGTGTTCGTCAACCAGTACGGGCGGCTCGTCGATGAGACCATCCCGCTCGGCGTCGGCATCACCAACCTCGGCGGGCGCCTGCCGGTGTTTCTCGACTACGACGGCGATCACCGCCTGGATTTCGTCGTGACGCAGTACGGCGGCATCGCCAAGCTGTTCCATCAGAACGCCACTGGCACCTTCACGGAAACGACCAGCGCCGCCAAGCTCCTGTGCAAGCGCTTCCATTACGGGCAGCTGATCGACGTCAACGACGACGGGCGCCTGGACTTCCTGTGCGCGGACGAGACCGCGTTCCCGCAGAAGATCTACGACACCACGACCTTCCCGTGGAAGAAGCTGTTCGACAACGCGAATCCGACCTCGGTCTTCCCGATCGTCCCGAAAGTGGCCGACTCGGTCATCGCCGACTTCAACAACGACGGTCGCATGGACATGTTCCTGCTCGGCGGCGTGCAGCTGCGTCCCTCGTCGGTGGTCCAGGCCGGGCCCAATAATTTCGAGGCCCTGCTGACCGGCGGCACCAAGGGCTTCAAGTTCGTGTGCAACGGCCAGGTCACCTTCAACATGGACTGGAACAAGGCCGACGAGGGGACCGGGACCGACATCACCAAGATCATGATCGGCGCGACTGGCCGCCACCCCAACGCCAGCACCTTTACGCTGGATCCGACCGATCCCACCGTGATCGGCATGCCCCCGCTTCCCGGCCCTGCCACCGTGCTGCCGATCATGCAGATCGGCTTTGATCCGAGCACCCACCTGTGGACGCTCGTCATTCAGACCAAGCTGACCTCGACCAGCGTCAGCGTCTTCAGCGAGGCCTACCTGCAGGTCAGCACCAACGCGCCGGTCACGGGGCTCGTGTCCACCGGCCTGTGGCCGAGCGACAAGCCGGCCCGGCCCACGCTGCTGATGAACAACTCCGGTGGCTGGACCGACGCCACGGTGGCGGCCGGCCTCGCTGCGCCGGTCCAGTGCGTCAGCGTCACGGCGGGCGACTTCGACAATGACATGTGGGTGGACCTGTATCTGGCCTGCCGGACCGGGGCCAGCAACATCCCCAACATCCTCTATCACAACAACGGCGACGGCACGTTCACGGCCGTGCCCGACGCCGGCGGAGCGGCGGGCCCGGTCGGCATTGCCATCGGGAGCGGCGCCGGCACGGCCGATTCGGTGATCTCGGGCGACTACGACGTGGACGGATTTCTGGACCTGTTCGTGACCAACGGCTTCAACCTGCGTCCGCTGTACATCGGTGGTCCGCACAAGCTCTACCACAACAATGGAAACTCGAACCACTGGATCGAGCTCGATCTGGTCGGCACCCATTCGGACCGCGACGCCACCGGCGCGCGTGTCTACGCCACCGCCAACGGGATAACGCAGCTGCGCGTGCAGAACGGCGGCTACCACCGCTGGTCGCAGGACGCGCGGCGCGCTCACTTCGGCCTGGCCGGCGCCACCGCGGTGGATCTGAAGGTCGTCTGGCCGAGCGGCACGGTGGAGAACTATCCGGCGGTAGCCGCCGACCAGCTGTACAAGATTACCGAGGGCGGCGGCATGGCGCCGGTGGCACTGGGCATCGCGCCCGCCTACCCCTGCGGCCCGCCCGCCCTCAACGGCGCGACCGATTCCGGGGTGTTCATCTGGAGAGACTGCCCCTCGGGCCAGTGGAGACTTAAAACAGCCGCCGCCGGGGGCAGCGTCACCTACAGCGGCAAGGTGACTTCGAGTGCAACCTACAGCAGCGTGACGCCGGTCGCCCTCAGCGGCAGCGACGTCGTGGATTACTCCAGCAATCCAAAGCAGATCGCGTTTACCTTCAACACGACGGGCGGCGGCACCGATGGCGTCAACTTCATTCCCCAGGACGGCAGCAACAACTGCCTGAAGGTCGATGCCCCGGCCATCACGCAGGTCTACTTCGGCCCGTTCCGGGTCCCCGTGACCCAGCCCTTTGACCTCGACACGCAGGGCGCGTGCGTGAACCAGCCCTCGGAGCTGGCGGTCTCGCCGGTCACGGTGCTTGAGAATGCCGGCCAGGCGAACTTCACCGTGACGCTGACCCCGGCCAGTACGCAGGTCGTGACCGTGAATTTCTCCACGGCCGACGGCACCGCGAAGGCGGGCCAGGACTATACCGCGGTCAGCGGGGGCTTGGTCACCTTCAACCCCGGCGAAACCAGCAAGAGTGCGGCGGTGACGATCCTGGATGACTCGCTCGCCGAGGGTAACGAGACCTTCACCCTGACGTTGAGCAATCCCGTCAACGGCGTGCTCACCGCCAGCAACCACGCGATCGGCACCATCCAGGACGACGAAGTCTCGCCCTGCGGCACGCCCGCCTACAACGCCGGCGTGACGGCGGCGCTTATCGTGTGGAAGAACTGCACCACCGGCCAGTGGTCGGCGCGCGTCGCCGCGGGCGGCTCGGCCGCCACCATCAGCTACGTCGGTGCCGTGCAGGCCGAGGCGCCGTTTGCATCGGTCGCGCCCTACAGCATCGAGTCCTTCGACACCTTCGACACCTCCAATCCCGCGCTCATCAACTTCACCCTGAAGGTGAACAAGTCCGCCCAGGACGGATTTAACTTCGCCCTGCCGAGCGGTGCGTCGGCCTGCTTCTCGCTCTCGGCGCCGGGCGGCGCGCAGGCGCTGCTGGGGGCGTCGATGACACCGGTGCCGATGCCGTTCCGGCTGGACACGCTCGGTCCCTGCTGACGGCGCGGCCGCGCCGCAGGCCTAGCGCGGCTTGAGGGCGCGCAGATGCGTGGGGCAGTGCTCGCCGCTGTCCAGCACCGGCACCATGCGCGACCATATGGCGATGTTGTGATCGACGAAGTCCCGGCCGACCACCTGGGCGGCGGCCGCGCCCACCGGTCCACGCAGGCGCTCGAGTTCCTCCTTGGCCCGCTCGCGGTACCAGGCATTGCGGCTTACGGCGGAGACCTCGACAAAGCCCGCGCTGCGCATCGCTTCCAGATAGCGCGCCGCCGAGGCCATGCCGAAGTCCAGGCCCTCGGCCTCGATGTAGGCCGCCATCGCCGGCGAGGGCGCACCGTCATGGCCGATCAGCCAGTCGGAAGCGATGAACCGGCCACCGGCCCTGAGCACGCGAAACACTTCGGCCATCAGCGCCTGCTTGTCACTGATGTGCACCAGGCTGTCCTTGGAGAACACCACGTCGAAAGTGCCGGGCGGGAACGGGAGCGGTCCGGGCGCGACCTTGACAAGGCCGATGCGGCCGGTCAGCAGCGCGCGTGCAATCAGCTCGCGCGCGCGCGCCAGCACGGTATCTTCCACGTCGAGCCCGGTCACGTAGCCCGCGCCGTGATTGCGGACCAGGGCCAGGTCAATCCCGCCCGCCCCGCAGCCGATGTCCAGTATCGACAGTCCGGTCAGGTCGGCGTCGGCGATCAGCCGCGCCACCTCTTGCGGACCACCCGGGGAAAGGAAGCCCTCGCCCCAGACGACCTGCAGCATGGCCACCATCTGGCCGTGATACAGCTCTCCGCCGCGCGCGTCCCCCATCGGGAATCAGCCCGCCACGCTCAGTAGTTGGCCTGCTGGATACCGGCCGCCTCGGTGGCCTTGTAGATGTGGTTGGCGGCGACGTTGCTGTAGGTGTCGACGCGACCGCTGGGCCAGCGCACGGTCAGGTTGAGCGTGGGGTTGCTCGCCAGACCGAAGTGTATGCGCCGCTGGTTCTGCGACCAGCGATGGTAGCCCTCGTTCTGTTCGCGGTACTGGGTCACCCCGCCGGCGGTCGCGTAGACCCGTGCGCCGATGCCGTCGCGGTTGGAGTTCGTGCCCACCAGGTCGAGCTCGATCCAGTTGCGCAGGGCGGTGGTGTTCTTGAACAGCTGATAGGGCCCGTTGTTGAGGTGTTGTGGCCGCAGGTTCAATCCGTTGGTCACCAGCAGATCGACGCGGCCGTCCAGGTCGTAATCGGCCGCCACCACCGACTCGCTGACTCCGGCGCCCTGGGCGATGGCCATGCCGATCGGTCCGGCCGCGCCGCCGGCGTTGGGAACCGCGGTGAAATTGCCGTGGCCGTCGTTCATGAGCAGGATGTCGGCGATATTCTCCACGCCATTGCGACAGGTCAGGAACAGGTCCTGGTACATGTCGTTGTTGAAGTCGGCGGCCACGCCGCTCACGCAGTTGATCTTCGCCCCCAGGCCGCTGGCCACGGTCCGATCGACCATTCCCGTGGGCATGTTGGACAGCAGCACCGGCACCTGCGGTCCGTCGATCGCCCCGATGCCGGTGGTCACGAGGCCGCTGATCGCCGCCGCGCTCTGCAAGCGGATGTAGGTGTAAATGAACTTGCCGCCCGAGTACTGATTGAAGGTCCAGGTCTGGGTCGCCGGATCGTAGCCCACGTGCAGCTCGCCGTTGCTGGCATTGGGGTTCTTGGGCTTGATGCCGTGCGTGCTGGCGTTGCTTGGATCGAGCGTGAAATTGACCGAGGCCGGATGCACGCCGCCGGCACCGATGTAGATGTTGGTGTTGTTGACGAAGGTCTTGCTCCAGTCGAGTTCCACCTGCAGCACGCCGCCCGACTTGAAACTGAAGCCACGGTCAGAGTTGATGAACTGCGCCTCGATCTGGTTGCCGTTGTAGACGAGCACCTGCGAGGGGCGCAGCGAGCCGTGCAGCAGCAGCATGTCGTTGCGCTGGTTGTTGTCGAAATCGCCGATCACGACATCGTTGACGCTGGCGGTGGGGGGTAGCTTGGAGGTGATGTTCTTCCAGGGCTTGCCCGACATGTCCCAGGCCTGGGCGAACGGGCCGCCGGTGTGGACGCACACCAGATCCAGCACTCCGTCGCCGTTGATATCGATCAGCACCGCGAACTGATCGTCGTTGCAGGTGTAGCCGGTGCCCGCCTTGCCATCGACGAATTTGCCGCCCGCCTGCGTATAGAGGGGAGCGCCATAAAAAGTCAGCAGCGAGACATCCAGCAAACCGTCGCGGTTGTAATCAAAGAAGATCGGCATGCGTCCGCCCTGGTCGGCGTCGCCGGTAAAGCCATATTGAGTGGGACGGTTGTAGAGTTTGCCACCCTGATTGACCATGAACTGGATGTTGCAGCATATGCCGGTCGACACCACCAGGTCCTGATCGCCGTCGTTGTCGAAATCCACCCACACCGCGCCGTGGGTGTCATCGTGTATGCCGGTCCCCGTCAAGTAATGCTCGGGATCGAGCGAGTCGATCGCGTCCTTGAACACGCCGCTGCCGTTGTTCAGGTAGATCGAACTCTTGCGCGCGTGGTTGTTTAGAAACAGGTCCGGATGACCGTCGCCATCAACGTCGCCCCAGGAAGCCCCGTACGAGACGCTCTTGGAGGTGATGCCCGCCGCCGCCGACACGTTGGTGAAGGTGATCTGCGCGCCGGCCTGCGGCGCGGCCGCGCACAGCGCCAATACCAGGCCAATGGCGGACAGGCGCGGCCACCACGGGCCCGGCGTGGACTTGAACGTCATGGAGCATCCCCCAGTTGATATTTACAAAATTCCGATTGTTTTTATTGGGTTGCCAGCCGTTTAGGCACTCCGCCTGCCGGCAGACGCAGGTTTGAGTTTTTCTACGCCCCGGCCCCATGACTGTCAATACCGGAAAGTACTACCGTGCCTGACGCGAGTTTCACTGGCGCAGGCGGCGGTTTGGCATAGACTGCCGCCTGCGGAACTGTCCATGAATCCCGCGCTCTGATTCGCAAGAGCGTACGGCGCGGGCATGCGACATTAAGTAAGAGGGTGGAGCCACCGCACTACAGATCCCGAGCAGACGGGACCGGCGGGCGCTGCGCGAGGAATAAGAAGCATGAAATTCTCGAGATTGGTCGCGCCGGTTGTCGCATCTCTCATAACCTCGCTCGCCGTGACGGCCAGCACGCGCTCGGACAGCGCCCTGCTGATCACGCAGCTCAACAGCCAGCAGTGGCAACTGCGCCTGATACAGGCGGGCGATGGCCAGCGGTTCAACGGTGTGATCGAATCAAGCACTCCGTTTGCCTCCGTCACTGGACCCCAGGCACGCGGCGCCGACAGCGTGAAGTTATGGTCGCCCACCAGGCTCGGCGCCAACCTGAGCTCCGGACCCGACGGCCTCGACCGCCTGGACTTTACGGCAAGCCCCGACGCGCAGCTGTGCCTGCGCGACACCGGGAGCTCCGGCATACAGATGTACCGCGGCGAACAGTTGCGCGGCGCGATCCCGGTCAGCGGGCCGGTCGCGCTCACGGGCGCGGACGCCTGCGGCGACGCCCTCTCGCAGGTCACGAACGTGGGCTCGCGGAAATACCACCCGGGCCACTACATCGCCATGCTCAGGGGCGGTGACTCGCAGACGGTCATGGCCCAGTCCATCAAGCCCGGCGTGGCGGGCTTTATGAAGCGCTACAGCTGGCCGGTGCTGGAGCCCACTCCGGGAAACTACCAGTTCGCGGAGATCAAGTCGGACCTTGCCTGGGCCGCGGCTCATAAGGTGCACCTGATCATCATGGTCGAGGACAAGACCTTTGTTAAGGAGTTGCCGACGCCCCCGGACCTGGACGCCTACTCGGTGCGCAACAAGGGCGGCGGCTACACGGTGGTGCGCTGGGCGCCCGTGGTCATGAAGCGCTTCAACGCCCTGATCAGCGCCATCGGCAGGCAGTTCGACTCCAGCCCGGGCCTGGAGGGCATGGCGACCCAGGAGACCGCGCCCGGCTACGGGTACAAGGTCGAGAAGGCCTACGGCTACACGCCCGAGAAATACCGGGACATGTACATCAACCTGCTGACCACCGCGTCCAAGAACTTTCCGACCTCGCGGATCTTCTGGTTCATGAATTTCTTCCCCATCGAGCAGAGCTACATCGCCACGGTCGCCACGGCGGTGGCACCGCTCGGTGTGTTTATGGGCGGCCCGGACGTGGAACCCGAAAACCCCCACCTGCTGGGCCGGGTGTATCCGTTCTATACCCAGTTCCAGTCGAAGATGATGCTGTTCGCGCAGGTCGAGGGCACCTGCTACGACCAGCCGCACCTGACCAGCGGGTACCCGACCAAGTACTGGACCATGACCGAGCTGTTCAACTTCGCCAAGACGAAGCTGCACGTGCACTACATGTTTTGGGTGCATCTGCCGCAGCCGCCCGTGGTGGGCGCCTACGACTGGCTCGACGCGTTGCCGGTGATCGCAGCCAACCCGACCATCAACCCTTAAAGTTCCACGCGCGGGCGCAGCGCTGCGCCAGCACGATGTAGACGATCTCGCGCGCCCGCGGATTGTCGTCGTAGTAACCGGCGCGCAGGCTCAGCTCCTCCATCGCCGTGGCCATGCCCTCCGAGCGCGAGTCCCAGATGTTGTTGAGCAGCGCGCCGCGCCGCACCGGGCTGGCATCGGGCTGGTGTTCCATCCAGGCCCGGTGCTCATGCCGCCACCTACGCCGCTTCTGTCCCTGTAGTGCGCGTCAACGAGGTGGCCTTTGGTCCAATCACTTTCCATAGCTCCTCGGCTGCGCCACCCGTCGCAATGGGGTCGCAACGTCCTGTTGCTTCATGGTCAAACCAGTAGAAATGCGCGAAAAGTGTCATCGGTTCGATGTGACTGGCGATCTGGCAGAACTTTCGCTGCGCCTCGGGCGCGAAATCGCCGACGTGCGGGCGCCAGGGCGCGCGGACCCGTGGGGGCTAGGAAGCGAGCGCGCGGAGCGGCTCGGCGGGGCGCCCGGACTCGGCGCTGATCGGTGCGGCCCCGAACCAATGGAGCGTATGCCCCAGGGCCGCGACCTCCCCGACCACCAACAGCGCCGGCGATTGCAGCGAGTGCGCGGCGGCCAGCGCCGCGATGTTGTCCAGCCGGCCGAGCAACACGCGCTGCTCGGGGCGCGAGCCGTTCTCGATCACGGCCACCGGCGTGCCAGGGGCGCGCCCGCGCTGCGCGAGCTGGGTGCAGAACTCCTCGAGCGCCGCCACCACCATGTACACGACCAGCGTGTCGGTGCCGGTGGCCAGCGCGTCCCAATCGCCCGCCGTCATGGACTCGCGCTGATGCGCGGCGACGAAGCGCACCGCCCGAGCGTGCTCGCGATGCGTCAGGGGGATGCCCGAGCTCGCCGCGCAGGCCAGCGCCGCGGTGACGCCGGGGACGCATTCGTAGGGCACGCCCGCCGCGCGCAGGTGCTCGAGTTCCTCGCCGCCGCGCCCGAAGATGAACGGATCACCGCCCTTCAGGCGCACCACCTTGCGCCCGGCCCGTGCCTGGCTCACCAGCATTCGATTGATGAGGTCCTGGCTGACGCTGGCGCCGCCCGACACCTTGCCGACATCCAGCAGTTCAGCGTCGCGCCGCACCATGGCCAGCACCTCGGCCGACACCAGCCGATCGTGCAGCACGACGTCGGCCTCGTTCAGCGCGCGCAGCGCGCGCAACGTCAGCAGTCCCGGGTCACCCGGGCCCGCTCCCACCAGGATCACGCGGCCCGCAGGCTCAGCCTCCGCCGCTCCCGCCAGCCGCTGGGCCAGCGCCCGCTCGGCCTCGGCCTCGCGGCCACGGCGCACCAGTCCCACGATCGGCCCATCGAGCAGCTCGCGGTAGAAGGCGCGGCGCTGGCGTGAATTACCGTAGCGCGCCCGGATGCGCGCGCGCCAGGCGCCCAGCCGTAGCGCCACCCGTCCCCAGGACTGGTCCAGCAGGGCTTCCAGCTGCTCGCGCACGCGCCGCGCCAGCATCGGGGCGCCGCCGCCGCTCGAGATCGCGATCATCAGTGGCGAGCGATCGACGATGGCCGGCATGATCGCGCTGGACAGTTCGGCATCGTCGACGACATTGACGAACAGGCCGCGCGCCTCGGCGGCGCGCGCAACCTCGCGATTGACGTCCGCCCGGTCGGTGGCCGCGATCACCCAGCGCTGCGCGGCCAGGTCCGCCTCGACAAAATCGCCCGCGCGGTGCGCGATCTCGCCCCGCGCCAGCCGCCGCGCCAGGGCGGTGCACAGCGCCGGCGCCACGACCGTGACACGCGCGCCGCTCGCCAGCAGGAGAGTGACCTTGCGCTCGGCCACGGCGCCCCCGCCGACCACGAGCACCGGCCGGTCGTGCAGGTCCAGAAACAGCGGAAAGTAACGCACGGCGGGGAGCGGCTAGCTGAGCCCGTGCAGCCCGCACTCGCGCTTCAGGCCCAGGAAGCGCGTCGCTTCCGCGTCTCCGGCCTCATGCAGGGGACGGGTGGTGTGCCAGTCGCCGATCGACACGTAACCGCGGTCCCACATCGGATGGTAGGGCAGATCGTGCTTCTTGAGGTACGCGCCGACGTCGCGATCGGTCCATTCCACGATCGGGTAGATGCGGAAGCTCCCCTCGCGCCACTCGAGCGGACGGATGTGGCGCCGGGTGCGCGCCTGCGAGCGCCGCAGGCCCGAGAACCAGCTGTGCGCGCCGGTCTCGCGCAGCGCCCGGCGCATCGGCTCGAGCTTGGTCAGGTCGTTGTACTTCTCCAGGCCGGCCACGCCCTGCTCCCATAACTTGCCGAAGCGGGCCTCGATCCAGGCGGGGGACAGCGTGCTGCGGTACACCTTGAGGTTGAGGCTGAGCCGTTCGGTCAGCGTCTCGACGAAGGCGTAGGTCTCCGGGAACAGATACCCAGTGTCGAGCAGGATCACCGGCACGCGCGGCGCCTGGCGGGTGACCAGGTGGAGCGATACGGCGGCCTGGGCGCCGAAGCTGGAGGTGAGGACGTGGGCGCCGGGGAGGTTCTGCAGCGACCAGGCCACGCGCCTCTCGGCGCTGAGGGGTCCGAGCACCCGGTTGAGCTCGGCCAGCGCCTCGGCATCACCCTGGGCGGCCTGCTTGATCTGTTCCTTCATGCGCCCGCCCGCAGCGGCAGATGCCTGGCGCGCCACAGGTAGTCACCGAAGCGTTCCTGCTCGAGCCGTTCGCTGGCGTATTTCGCCAACAGCCCGTCGAGGACCTTGATGATCGCCGCCTCGTCGAGATTTTCCCGGTACAGCACGTTAAGCCGCTGTCCCTGGGCGTCGCTGCCGAGGTGCAGGTTGTAGCGTCCCGGCGCCTTGCCGATCAGGCCGATCTCGGCCAGATAGGGGCGCGAGCAGCCGTTCGGGCAGCCCGAGACACGCAGCAGCAGCGGCAGCTGCGAGAGGCCGTGCGCCGCCAGGCGCGCCTCGATGAGCCCGAGCAGTGCCGGCAGGTAGCGCTCCGCCTCGGCCATCGCCAGCGGGCAGGTCGGCAACGCCACGCAGGCCAGCGCATCGCGGTGCACCGGCAGAGCGCGCGCGTACAGATCGAGCCCGTGCTGGCGCACCAATTCGTCGATCGGTGCGCGCTGCGCGGCGCTCACCGCGGAAATCAACAGATTCTGGTTGGGCGTGATCCGAAAATCGCCAGTGTGCAGGCGCGCGATCGCGCGCAGGCCGCTGAGCCAGGGCGCGCCCTCCCGATCGGCAATGCGCCCGGACGGGATGCGGAGCAGCAGATGGGCAAGCCCGTCGGCGCTGCTGCGCCAGCCAAACTGGTCACCGCTGGTGACGAAGCGGAACGGGCGCGCGGGCGCGAGCGTGCAGCCGGCGCGCCGCTGCACCTCGCCCGCAAACCATTCGAGGCCGCGGGTGTCGATGGTGTACTTGAGCCGCGCGTGCTTGCGGTTGCTGCGATCGCCGAAGTCGCGCTGCGTCGTCACGACCGCTTCGGCCACAGCGAGCAGCTGCTCCGGGGCGACGAAGCCGATCACGTCGCCGAGGCGCGGGTAGGTGGCCGGCTCGCCGTGCGTGGTGCCCAGGCCCCCGCCCACGCACACGTTGAAGCCGTGCAACACCCCGTCCTCGATGATGGCGATGAAGCCCAGGTCCTGCGAGTACACGTCGATGTCGTTGCTCGGCGGAATCGCGATGCCGCACTTGAACTTGCGCGGCAGGTACGTGCGGCCCAGGACCGGCTCGTCCTCGGGCAGCGCGCCGGGCGTGTCCTCCAGGCGTACGCCATCCAGCCAGATCTCGTGGTAGGCCCGGGAGCGCGGCAGCAGGTGCTCCGACAGACGCCGCGCCCAGTGCTGCACCTGGGCGTGCGCGGGCGATTCGATCACCAGCACGCTGGCCATGACGTTGCGGTTGACGTCGCCGCAGGCGGCCAGCGTGTCGATGAGCGCGCGATTGATCGCTGCGATGGTGGTCTTGAGCTCGCGCTTGACCACGCCGTGCAGCTGGAAGGCCTGGCGCGTGGTGAGGCGCAGCGAGCCGTTGGCGTAGCGGCGCGCAATCTCATCCAGTGCCAGCCACTGCTGGGGCGTGCAGACCCCGCCCGGCAGGCGGGTGCGGATCATGAAACTGTAGGCGGGCTCGAGCTTCTGCAGCCGGCGCTCCTCGCGCAGATCCCGGTCGTCCTGCTGGTAGCTGCCGTGCAGCTTGATGAGCTGCGCGTCATCCTCGTGCAGGGCCCCGGTGATCGGGTCGGCCAGGCTCTCCACGATCGTGCCGCGCAGGCCCCGGCTGGCCGCCTTGATCCGTTCCACCGCCGAGAGCTCGGCCATCAGTACACATCCCGCACGTAACGGCGCTCGCCGATCAGCGTATTGAGATAGGCCGCCGCATCCTCGGGAGTGCGCCCGCCGTGATCACCGACGATGTCCAGCAGCGCCGCGTGCACGTCCGGGGCCATGTTCGCGGCGTCCCCGCAGACGTACAGGAACGCGCCCGACTCGAGCCAGTGAAACAACTGTGCGCCCTGCTCACGCATGCGCTGCTGCACGTAGATGCGTTCGGCCTGGTCGCGCGAGAAGGCCACGTCCAGCCGGTGCAGGGCGCCGTGCTTGAGCGCGTGCTGCCACTCGGTCTGGTACAGGAAGTCGCGGTCCATGTGGCGCGCGCCGAAGAACAGCCAGTTGCGCCCGGAGGCGTCGCTGGCCGCGCGCTCCTGCACGAAGCCGCGAAACGGCGCGACCCCGGTGCCGGGCCCGATCATGATGACATCGCGTGAGCCGTCCACGGGCAGGCGGAAGCGCTTGTTGCGCTCGAGGTAGACCTGCAGCCGGCTGTCCTCGCGGTGGACGGCGAGGTAACGCGAGGCGGAGCCATAGCGCCGCTCGCCCTCGGCCTGGTAGTCGAGCGCGGCGACGGTCAGGTGCACCTCGTCCGCCACGCTGGCGCGGCTCGAGGCGATCGAGTACAGGCGCGGGGTCAGCGCCCGCAGCGCCGCGACCAGCTCAGGGGCGGTCCATTCTGCGGGCACGTTCTTGAGCAGGTCGGCCACCTGCCAGCTCTGCGGCAGGTCCGCGGCCGCCAAGGGCGCGCCGCCGGCCCGCGCACGGGTGCGGTGCGCGTCGATGAACGGCCGCGTCAGGCGCGTCAACTCGCGCTCGGTGCGCAGCCAGCCGTGCAGCGGGAGTTCCCGCCCCTCGAAGCTCACCGGCGCGTGGCCGTCGAGGCCGCTGAGTTCCAGGACGCGCTCGACCACTTCGGGTGGGTTTTCGTGCACCACGCCGAGCGCGTCCCCGGGGTGATAGTCGAGGCGCCCGGCGGGCACCGCCAGCTCCAGATGGTGCACGGCGCGCAGGCTCCCGCGACCGGTGATCACCTGGTTGGCGATCACCTCGACCTCGAGCGGATGCTCGCGCGTCGGATCGCTCGAAACCGCGCTCAGCGGCGCGAGCACGCGCAGGCGCGTGCCGCCACCGGCGGCCACGCCCAGCTCTGCGCCCGCGGCGCTCACCGCCTGGGTCAGCCACGCCGCTGCGGGGCGCTCAAAGTCCACGTCGCAGTCCACCCGCGCCGACAACCGGCGCGCACCCAGGGCCACCAGGCGCTCGTCGATCAGGCGCCCGGCTTCGCAGTACTTCGGATAGCTGGAATCGCCCAGTGCCAGCACCGAGAAGGCCAGCTTCCCAAGCTTCGGCGCACGCCGGCCATTGAGGAAGTCGACGAAGGCGCGGGCCTCGTCCGGCGGGTCGCCGTCGCCGTGCGTGCTCATCACCACAAACAGCAGGCTCTCGGAGGCAAGTTCGCGCGGGTTGTAATCGAGGGTGCTTTGCACACGCACCGACAGCCCGGCGCGCTCGGCCGCGTGGCCCAGCTGCTCGGCGAGCCGGCGCCCGTGACCGGTCTGCGATCCGTACAGCACGGTGGCCCGGGCCTGGGCTTCGGCGCCGGCCGCGCTCTCGCCCAAATCGAGGGCCAGCTCGTCCGCGCGAGGCTCGAGGCGTCCGAACGCGCCGCGCTCACGCGCCAGCGCGGCCGTGTAGCCCGAGATCCAATTGAGGGCCGCCGCATCCAGTCCCGAGGTCAGGCGGTCGAGCTGTCCGCGCCACTCGGCTTCCGGCAATTGTGCTTGTCGCAGGGCATTCGACATGGGCTTGAGCGTACGCAGAACGTGGCCGCCGATGGAAGCCAAGTCCGGCTATCTCGTTATACCTCAAGCGATATGGACGGATCCCTCTGGCGCTCTGGATAGGTATGTGTACGCCGCCGCCGGCCTAAGCGCGCAGGCCTGTTTTTAAGCCATTTCCGGCTGTTCTTGGCCGGGCGTGGACTCGCGCCCGACACCCGCTGTCTGAGGCGCCACGGAGAGGTCAGATTTACTGATGTGCGCTTCAGCCATTGCGTTTGTTGGTGTGTGCACGCGCACCCAGAATGCCACCCGAGGATCCAGACACCAGCGCCAAACAGAACCGGCGCCCGGATCGGCTCCGCTTCGGTTGAAAGACACTGGCAAAGGAGAAATGTATGAACGCGAACCGGGCCCTGGGATTGTTGGCTGCAATCCTGGTTACGGCGGGCCAAGCCACGCTGCTCGCGGTGGACACCTCTGCGGCGGCCCAGAGCACGGCGGTCCCCCTCCGCTACGAGCGCACGCTCGGGGCGAAGAACAGCGCCAAAGGGCAGCTCGCCTACGGCGAGGCGCGCGGCCTGATCAGCGGCTGAGCCGGCACCATGTCAGGCCGCGCAGCAGACCCGCCCCTCGGCCGCTCCGGGCCGGAGCACGCTGCGCGCGGGCGGCGCTGGCCCGGTCGATGCAGGCCGCGGCGGTGATTCAGTGAGCGACGACGGTGCCGTGCTGGCGGTACACCACGCCGCCTTTCATCACGAACTGCACCTGCTCGAACTGCGCGGGGTCGGCGCGCGGGTCACTGGCGGTGGCCACGATATCGGCGAAACGGCCCGGCTGGATCGAGCCGATGCGATCCTCGGCGCCGATGAGTGTCGCGGCGTTGCGAGTCGCGGCGGCGAGCGCATCGCCGGCTGACATGCCGTTGGCGATCAGCAGCCCGAACTCCATGGCGTGATCGCCCTCGCCAATGTCCGTTCCGTAGGCGATCTTCACGCCCGAGCGTACCGCCAGCGGCAAATTCCTCTTCGGCAGCATATCGTTGGCCAGTTCCTTCTCCGCCGTACCGGGCGTAAGCAGCTCCGGATGCTGCTTCGCGACCGCGTAATACAGCTCGTACACGGTAAGCGTGGGCACGAGGTACGTACCCTGGGCCTTCATGAGGGCAAAGGTCTGCGCGCTCGCAAACGAACCATGCTCCACCGAGTCGACGCCCGCCCGGACCGCATTCTCGATGGCCCCCGCCGGGTAGATGTGCGCGGCGACCTTCATGCCCAGGGCGTGCGCCGCCTGAACCACGGCGGCCATCTCCTCATTGGTCATCAGCTGCTGGCGCGGATCGTCTCCCGTGGAGGCGATCCCGCCCGAGGGCATGATCTTGATCAGGTCAGCCCCGCGCCGCTTGTGCTCGCGCACCCGGTAGCGGGCCTGATCGACCGTATCAACGAGGCCGTTGTCCCAACCCTCGTGCCTGAGGCCCGGATCAAGGCCGTAACGCATATCGCCGTGGCCGGCGGTGGGGCCCAGGGGCTCGAGCGAGACCCACAGGCGCGGTCCGGGAACCTTGCCGGCGTTGATGGCATTGCGCAGCGCCACCGTATCATCGCCACCGCCGACATCGCGGGCGCTGGTAAATCCCTGCTGCAGCATGGCGGCAGCAAACCGCGCGCCGTCAAAAGCCCGGTCGATGTCGGAATGAGTCAGCCAGTCCTCGGTCCGGTTGGTGGCGCTCGGCAACTTGGCCGACACGTGCACGTGGCAATCGATAAATCCCGGCATGACCGTGGCCTGCGAGAGGTCGATCACTTCCGCGCCGGCCGGCGCAACAAACCCGGGCGTCACCGCGCTGATGCGATCATCGTGGATCAGGATCGAGACCTGGTGACGTGCGTCCGCGGAGCTTCCGTCGACCAGGGTACCGGCGTGGATGACGGCGTCGTGGCCGGACGCGCGGGACGCCGCCAGAATGCCGGCGACCACCAGGCATTGCAGGGCGGAGCTGCCCCACACCGCCATCGATCTTGCTCTTGTTGCGGACATGGCAGCTGACTCCAGAGGCGCACAACTTCGGTTCGCCAGGATGAGGCGTGGCAACCCCCTGGCGCTGCCCTGCGCCCGCAGAGGCGCCCGATCTTCGTTGCTCAGCGCGCCCTAATGATTCACGCCGCGTCGGGCCCTGGCGGTGCCGGCCGCTGATTATCGTTCCCCGGCTGCCCGTACTCAACGCTCGCCGACCCAAGGGGGGCCGCGCCACCCTGCGCGCCCCGGGGCGCCGGCGGTGCCCGCGGACAGAGGACTCCGCCGAACATGCGGGCCAGGAGCGCATGCTCGACTCGCAATGCGGGCATCCTCACTGATCGGATCGCTGCGCGGTCACCTCCAGCAACTCGCCTTGGTCAGTAATGGGGACGGAAAGTGTGATCGGCTGGCAGCACACCTGGCAATCCTCGACGTAGCTTTGAGAGCCCGCCGACAGGTCTATGCGCGTCGTGATCGGCTCGGCGCAGTAAGGACACTCGAGCTCAACGAAGCGCTCCAGGGCATCGCTCCCGGCAGTCTCGCCGGGCTCGAACACCGGCTCGAGACCGTACAGGAGATCGATGTCCTTAGGCGTCATGGCCACCGCGCTGTCCACCTCACCGGGCCCCGGTGCATGGTCTCACCGCAAGCCAATATCCTCAACACGAGCCCGCCTCAGGTGCCGCGCTTGCGGTACTGAGCGGCGCGGCTGCCGGCACCTTAGGTCAAAGCAAACCGGGATTTGGTAAGCCGGGGCATGAGGCTCTATTCTATGATCGCCAGCTCGCGCCGCACGGCGCGCCCAGGCTCAGTCAACGATTTATGGTGCCCGGAGCCATGCAACGCCTACTTGTCCTCGCCGGCGCCCTGCTGCTACTTACGGGTCTGCTGTGGCCTTGGGTCTCACGGCTCCCCCTGGGCCGGCTCCCGGGAGATCTGCTCATAGATCGGCCCGGCCTCAAGATCTTCGTGCCGATAACCACCATGCTCCTGCTGAGCGTGGTGCTGAGCGTCCTGGTCTGGCTGCTGCGCCGGTAGGGTCGCGCCATGGAGCTGCGCAGCTTCGGTACGACACGACGCCAGGTCGCCGCAATCGGTCAGGGCTCCTGGAAGATCGAAGTGCCGCGCCGAGCCGAGGCCGTCGCGGCCTTGCGCGCCGGGCTGGACCTGGGGCTCACGCATATCGACACCGCCGAGATGTACGGGTCGGGCGCGGCGGAACAGGTCATCGCCGAGGCGATTCGCGGGCGGCGCGCCGAAGTGTTTCTGGTCTCGAAGGTCCTGCCCAGCAACGCCTCGACGCGCGGCACGGTGCTGGCGTGCGAGCAGAGCCTCCGGAACCTGGGCACCGACCATCTCGATTGCTACCTCCTGCACTGGCGTGGCCGCTATCCGCTGGCCGATACCGTTGCGGCCTTCGCCACCCTGCAGCGCGCGGGCAAGATCCGCTCCTGGGGAGTCAGCAACTTTGACGTGGCGGACCTCGAGGAAGTCAGCGCGATCGCCGGCGCGCCGGCCTGCAACCAGGTGCTGTACCACGTGGCCGAACGGGCGATCGAGCACGCGGTCCTGCCCTGGTGTGCTGCTCACGGCACGGCGGTGGTCGCCTACACGCCCTTCGGCGCCTCGGCGCAGGTCTATGAGGCCAGCACGTCGGGCGGGCGCGTCCTGCATCAGATTGCGGCCGCGCACGGCGCCACGGCCCGCCAGGTCGCGCTGCGCTTCTTGCTGCGCGCGCCCGGTGTGTTCGTGATCCCGAAGGCGGCGCAGCTGGAGCACGTGGCCGAAAACGCCGGTGCCGCGAACTTCGAGCTCAGCGCGGCGGAAATCGCCGCCATCGATCGGGCCTTCAGGCGCGGGCCGCCCCGCGACCTGCCGACGGATTGACCGGCGAGCGGCTCGGCGCGGACCCGATCGTTCAGTTCGGACTCGCAGACGGCGCGATCGTGCCACCGGAGCGGCGGGGCGCGGCCACTGCCGGCAAGTGGTCCTCGACAATCGACAGGCCACGTCCCCGCGGGTCCGATCCGGCGCTGACCCGGCCGCCCTCGCCCACTTCGATCACCTGCAGGTCTCCAAACTCCCAGGGGCTCGCCTCGGGCTTGTAACCCAGGGCGCGCAATCCTGCCAAGGTGTCGGGCGGCAGCGGGCAACACCGCGAATAGATGATGCGGTCCGGCGGCAGCAGCTGGTGATGGAAGCGCCCGGCGGCCACGGCCTGCTGGGGGGTCATGTGAAAATCGTAGATGTTCAAGAAGGCCTGGAACACCGAGGTGAAGATGGTCGAGCCGCCGGGCGAACCTGCCACCAGGGCGACTGCACCGTTCTTGAGCGCGATGGCGGGGGCCATGGACGAGAGCATGCGCTTGCCGGGTGCGATGGCATTGGCATTGCCGCCGACCACGCCGTACATGTTCGGCACCCCGGGCTTGATGCTGAAATCATCCATCTCGTTGTTGAGCAGAAACCCGGCGCCCTCGACCACGACGCCATCGCCGTACCAGTCATTGAGCGTGTAGGTGTTGGCGACCGCATTGCCCTGCGCGTCCAGGATGGAAAAGTGGGTGGTGTGCATGCCCTCCTGCAGTCCGGGCTTGACGCTGCCGACCGGGGAAATCTCGTGCGGTCGCACTTCGGCGGCGCGCCGGGCGATATAGGCCGGATCAATGAGGCGCTCGATGGGCACGTGCACGAAGTCCGGATCGCCCAGGTACTCCGCGCGGTCGGCAAAGACGCGCTTTTCCATCTCCGCGATCAGGTGCACGTATTGGGTCGAATTGTGCGCCAGACCTGCAAACTGCGCGCTCAGCGCGTCGTGCATCTCGAGCAGCTCGATCAGCGCGAACCCGCCCGAGCTCGGCAGCGGCGGAGTCAGCAGCGTCATGCCGCGCCACTCGGCCGTGAGCGGCTCGCGCCACCGGGCCTGGTAGCCCGCCAGGTCCTGCGCGGTGATCAGGCCGCCGTGCTGCATCTGCTTGGACAGGAGCCGCGCGGTTTGCCCGCGATAGAACTCCTGCGCGCCACCGCTGGCGATGCGCGTGAGGGTCGCGGCCAGTTCCGGCTGGCGGAACAGCGTCCCCGCCTCCACCTTGGCGAAGTACCGGTCGAAGTTCGTCACGCCCGCATAACTGCCGCGGGCCTCCTGAATACGGGCGGCCATGGCCTTCGAGGGGACAAAGCCGTCGCGCGCCAGGCGGATGGCGGGCTGGAGCAGTTCACGCCACGTGCGCGTGCCGTAGCGCTGGTGGGCCGCCCACAGTCCGGCCACGGTACCCGGAACCCCCGCGGCCCGCGGCCCGATCACGCTGGCGTCCTTGATGACCGCGCCTTTCTCATCCAGGTACATGTCCCGGCTGGCCGCCGCCGGCGCCGTTTCGCGGTAGTCGAGGAACGCCGGCTTGTGGTGCAGATAGATCATCATGAAGCCACCGCCGCCGAGATTGCCGGCCTCCGGATAGGTGACCGCAAGTACGAAGGCAGTCGCTACGGCCGCATCCACGGCGTTGCCACCCCTCTTGATCACGTCCATCGCGGCGTGCGCTCCGTACTCGTCAGGTGCCGCGACCGCCGCGTGCGGGAAATCCGGCGTGGCGCCGCTGGCCGTGGCCGCCGGCAAGAGCAACATCAGCAGCAGGGGGCGGGCAAGGCGCGTGCAGCGGAGCGAGCGCAACCCGAACAACGGTGTCATTGGTGTCATCAACCCAAGTTAGCGGGTTGCCAAAGCTTAAGCAATCGCGGGCGGTGGCTCGGCCGGCGCCCAACCTATCGGCAGCCACCACCATATTGCGCGCCTGCGCCGGGCATGCTCCGGGAAGCGGCCCGCCGTCCATTGAGCTGTCGTCGGCAGGATGAAAGAGCTTCCGGTCAGGCACTGGCGTAGCTTGCTATCATCGAGCCAGACTGCTTGCCACGGGCGGCGCAGGTCGGGTCAACGGGGCGCAGCGAGGGGACGGTCATGAATCACAATTACAAGCGCTTGCATCATCGGGGCGCGCTAGGGGTGCTGGCGATGCTGCTGGCGGGCGCCGCCCAGGGGAGCGCGCCGGACGCCCGGATTGCCGCGGCGCTGAACGAAGTCTCGAGCGCGCGCATCCAGGCGAACATTGCCGCGTTGGTGGGCTTCGGCACCCGCTCGACGCTGTCGGCCCAGGATCCCGCGGCCGTCACCTCGGGACGCGGCATCGGCGCGGCGCGCGAGTGGATCAGAGCCCAGTTCGAGCAGTACTCGAAGGACTGCGGCGGTTGCCTCGAGGTCAAGCTCGACTCCTACACGCAGCAGTCCGGCGAGAGGCTGTCGCAGCCCACCGTCATCAGCAATGTGTACGCGGTACTCAAGGGCACCGAGCCGGGGCCGAAAGCGCGCATTGTGCTGGTGAGCGGACATTACGACTCGCGCAACAGCGACAACTTCGACACCGCTCACGACGCGCCCGGCGCCAACGACGACGCCAGTGGCGTGGCCGTCAGCCTCGAATGCGCCCGGGTGCTGAGCAAGTTGAGGTTTCCGGCGACCATCATCTTCCTGGCCGTCGCCGGCGAGGAACAGGGCCTGTATGGCAGCGAGCACTTCGCACACATGGCGCACGAGCAGACCTGGAACATCGAGGCGGTCCTCAACAACGACATCGTCGGTGGCAACCGCAGTGCGCAGCAGGATCCGAAGGTGGTTCGGGTATTCTCGGAGGGCCTGCCGAGCACCGCGGATGACCACCAATTGCAGCAGATACGCGGGGTGGGGGGTGAGAACGATTCGAACTCGCGGGAGCTGGCGCGCTATGTCGCTGAGACGGCCGCACAGTACGCGCTCGCGGTGCAGCCACTGCTGATCTTCCGGCCGGACCGGTTCCTGCGCGGTGGCGACCATCTGTCGTTCAACGAGCAGGGCTATGCGGCGGTGCGCTTCACGGAATACCGCGAGGATTTCACGCGCCAGCACCAAACCGTGCGCACCGAGGCGGGAGTGGAGTACGGCGATCTGCTGAAGTTTGTCGACGCGGATTACGTGGCCGGCGTGGCGCGCGTGAACGCGGCGACGCTGGCAGAGCTCGCCAGCGCGCCCGCGCCCCCCAAGCAGGTCAGCATTCTGGCCTCGAAGCTGGAGAACGATTCCACGCTGGAATGGACGGCATCACCCGGCGCCACCGGTTACGAAGTCCTGTGGCGCGCCACCACCAGCCCTTACTGGGAGCACGCCCAGTCGGCCGGCGCGGCCACCCGGACGACACTCCCGCTGAGCAAGGACAACGTGTTCTTTGCGGTACGCGCGCTCGACGCGGCAGGTCACCGCAGTCTGCCGGTAGTGCCAGCGCCCCAGCGCTGAGGATTAGGAATCGCCCGACAGGTCGGGGCGCCGGCAGGCGCGCCGATGTCCGGAATCGAGTCCCCCGCATCGGCGCATCGTGGCGCTAATACCGATCATGGTACTTGAGCCAGTCCATGCCGTTACCTGGCGCTTCGTTCCTGCCCTTTGGGGTCAGGTCGAGCAACTGGTAGGTGCCGTTGACCATGTCGATGCCGCGGGCGTAGCTGGAATAAGTGTGGAAGACCTCGGCCGCGTCGTTCTTATAGAAGACGCTGATGCCCTCGCGGTCCGCCGGCCCCGCCGGGACGTCGGCGTAGTTATAAAACACCGTACCGGACTGCAGCTGCGCGGGAGTGAACGACGCCTGGTAATCGTAGTTAAAGTCGGTGTTGCCGGACGACACCCATTTGAAGGTCCAGCCCATGCGCTTGCGGAAGGCTTCGATCTTGGCCAGTGGCGCCCGCGAAACGGCCACGAACGACGTGTCGCGATGTTCAAGGTGCACGGGGACGCTGCTGTAATGGTCTCCCCAGAATGAACAATGCATGCACCCCGCCTCGGCTTCCGGCTTGAACATGAAGTGATAGACAACCAGCTGGCGTTGCGCGCCGAACAGCTGCGCCAGTGTTTCCTGCCCCGCAGGGCCGTCAAACACATAGCGCTTGTCCACCTTTTCCCACGGCAGCGAGCGCCGCTCTTCGGCCAGCTGCTCGCGCTGCCTGGAGAATGCCTTCTCCTTCTTCAGGAACGCGGCCCGCTCGCTGATCCACTGCTGGCGCGATACGACCCGGTGTTGTTGCAGGCTCTGGTCCGTGACCTTGCTCATGGCAATTCTCCCAACCTGTTCGCCCGTTCAGGCGTCAAACCCTTCCCTTTTATTCTACCGTATGGTTGAATGAATGCAATGGCCGCAAGCAACAGTCCAGCACTGGATCGCGTCTACGCGGCGATCGCTGATCCGACCCGCCGCGCGATCCTCGCGCAACTCGCCGAGGGTCAGATCAACGTGGGCGAGCTGGCCGCCCGCTTTCCCATGTCCCTCAATGGCGTGTCCAAGCACATCAAGGTCCTGGAGCGGGCGGGTTTGCTGCGCCGCGAAGTCTGCGGGCGTGAACACCAGCTGCGCTTGCGATCGGAGCCCCTGCGGGAGGCCGAGGAGTGGTTTCAGCACTACCGGGCCTTCTGGACGGCTCGGCTCGACGCCCTGGAACGGCACCTTGCCGAGCCGGCGGCCCGGGCCGGCAAGGGACGAGGCGCGAAGAGAGCCCGGAAGGAGCGTCATTCACGTGGCTGAACCCGAAGAGATCGTCATTCGCCGCCTGCTGCCCGCGCCGCGCGAGCGCGTATTCGCGGCGTGGCTGGATCCACTGAGCCTGGTGCACTGGATGCGCCCGGGCGCCGACGCCACGGCAACGGCCGAGGTGGATCCCCGGGTGGGCGGACGCTTCCGGATCGTCATGAAGCACAGTGGCGGCGTCACTGAACACACCGGTGAGTATCTGGTCATCGAGCCCCCGAGCCGGCTGTCCTTCACATGGATCTCGGAACACACGCACCAGATCCCCACCGAGGTGACCGTGGAGTGTTTCGAGCGCGGTCAGGCCACCGAGCTGGTACTCACCCACCGACGGCTACCGCAGGACAAGACCGAAGCGCATCGGCGCGGGTGGGGCACGATCCTTCAGAATCTGGACCAGGTGTTGCGGCGGTCCGCGTAACCGGCAGCACCCGCCGGGCGCTAGCGCGAGCTCTGATTCAGCGCCTGCCGGGCCTGGGCAGCGCTCACGCAGACCGGCAGGTCGTCGAACATGCGCGCGCTCATGGTCCCGTTCGGCAGCCGCCGTGCGTTGCCGTAGTCGCTCCAGTAGCGCTCGCAATACCCCGGGTCATCTTGCCGAGACGCCTTGCACTTGGCGATCTCCGCCTCCCGTAGCGGCTTGATCCTGGCCTCGCGCGCGGCGTCGCACCGCGATTCCAGCGCGGCTACCTCGCTCGCCTGGTCCGCTATCGCCGCCGCCGACGCCGCCAAGAAAACCGCCAGCGCCAGTGCCGTGGAGGGCCTGCGCCCGCGCGCACTGCGCCTCCCTGCCAACGCCCGCCTGTGTTGCTGTGTCTCTCGCATGACGCATCCTCCACCTGAACATTCAAGGCCTGGAGCACTAGCGCGGTATCCCAGGCCGCACATGCGCTGTCGCACCGCGGCCCCGGCACCCCGCAGGGCTTACGGTTCGAGCTGACGAACGCCGAAGTACCGAGCCAAACCCCTCGCCCCTTCGGCCATCACCTCCCCATGATTCCACCGGAACACGGGCGCCAGCAAAGGCGCGAGGGCATTCATCCAGGCACGCGACGTCGATACCTGCCAGTCATACTGCACGCGCGTATTGGCGCCTTCCTGGATCAGTGTCCAACGGCCTATGCCACTGAGCTCGCCCTGCGCCACGCCTTCCAGCAGGTGCGGCCTGTTCACGACCGTAGTGCGCATTGAAAACGACAGGCGGTACGGTAACCGGCTGCCCCAGGTGTAGCGACGCACGGCACCTACACCGGCAGCGTCAGCGCGCTGCAGCTCCTCGACAGCCAGCACATACTTCCACCATCTGGGCCACGCCTCCACTTCGTAGAGAGCGTCCCAGATGCAATCGATCGGCGCCGCGAAATGCCAGTGACTCACCAGCTGGTAGCTACTCATCGCGCCTCACACCCTCCTTGGGTTCGCTCCGCTGCTCGCCGAGCCCCGCACTCAGCCGAATTGCAACGGGCCAGGGCTCCAGACGCTGCGCTCGTCGATGTGCGAAGTCGTCGACGACGCGCCGCCTAACGCGATCCGCGCGCAGCCGTGCGCTTTCTCGACGCAGGTCGACCGGCACCGTGACCCGGCGCGGGGCGGCCGGCGCGCTGAGGCGCGGCCCGCACATCTGCCAGCAGCCGCTTCGCAGTCACCCCAAAGCGCGCCGGCTCGTCGTAAGAGCGCGCCAGCAGCATCGCTCCCTCCAATCCGGCGGTCAGCATGCGTGCCAGGTCAAGCGCCGGCCCCTCGAACCGCAGAGCGCCGGCCTTGCGGCCGCGCTCGAGGTGGCTGGCAAGCCAGGACTCGTTCTTGTCAAAGAACTCCCGCAGCTGCGCGCGCATCGCATCCGGCAGCGTGGCGATTTCGGCCGCGAACATGCCGCACAGGCACATGCGGTCCCGGACCAGCACGCTTTCGTACAGCTGCACATAGCGGCGCAGCGTGTCCTGCGGATCGGCGCTCTCAATCTGTGCGAGCGCCGCCTCGAACCGGCCGCTGTAACCCGCGATCAGGGCGCATCCGAGGTCCGCCTTGGTCGCAAAGTGATAATGCAGGCTCGCCTTGGTAATACCCAGCTCCGCGGCGATGTCCGCATAGCTGAAGCCGTTGAATCCGCGCGTCTGCGCCAGGCGTTCGGCGACCTCGAGAATTCGGCTGGCCGTCGCCGCTGTGCCGGGCTGCTGTGCGGTTCGCACCATGGGCCGATTCTAGCAGCAGCTTGCGTTTCTACCTACTAGTTGGTAGATTCGCCCGCGGGGGCGCAGGGTAAAACCAGAGCAGGAGACCCACATGTCACGCAAGTACATTGATTGCCGGGAGTTCCCGAGCGACTCGAAATGCAGCGTCGCGATCGCCGCGGACACGGAGGCGGAGCTACTCGATGCCGCCACGCAGCACGCGGTGGCGGTACACGGTCACAAGGACTCGCCGGAGATGCGCACCCAGCTACGCAAACTGTTCAAGGACGGCGCACCGCCTGCCCAGCTCGGCAAGCGCTAGGCCTTACTTCGCGCGTGCGCCGGCTCGCGCGCGGCAGTTCCCGGACCGCGCGGCCGATGGGCAGTCTCTCCGGTCACGAACTCCGTGACGGGACGAGCTCGGACCAATCTCCCTGACACGCGCGTGCTGATGCGCGCGTGCGTTTCACCGGCTGGCGGCCCTATCCCATCACGAAGGCATTGAGCTTGTTGCCGTCGGGGTCCCGGAAGTAGCCCGCATAAAATCCTTCGCCACGCTGACCCGGCGGACCCTCGTCGGTGCCACCCAACGAAAGCGCGAGCTTGTAGATGCGATCGACTTGCGCCTTGTCCTTGGCTTCGAGCGCCACCATGACGCCATTGCCAACGGTAGCCGATTTGCCATCGTAGGGCAGGGTCAGACCCAGACCCGCTCCCCCACCCGGCTTGCCCCAGGCGATGAACCGCTCCGTTTCCATCATGCGACCGACGTCCAGTTCCTTAGCGAGGGCATCGTAGAACTTTGCGCCCCGTGCGAGGTCGCGCGTACCAAGCGTGATGTAACCGACCATAGCAGCTCTCCAGGTATTAGACGCGTGGGGCCGCAATGATGCATCAAGGCCGGCGGGTACGGCCAGTGCTCCACCGTGGACCGGCGCGATTGGGCGTGGCCTCGGCCCGCGCACGAGACCGTGCCGAGTACCGCCTAGTGCGTGACGCTCTTGTAAGTGTAACCCTTGGACACCAGACACGCCTTGACAGCCGCTGCGCGGTCGTATCCGTTCGCGTCATTGGGCGCCCCGGCCGCCGCCGGGCCAGCGTTGCCGGCGGCGTCGCAATTGTTAAATCCGGTTTGCTGCACGCAGCTCGTGTCGAGTTTGCTCGACGCCGCCGGCCGGTAGGTCAAGGACGGATCGTGCACCACGGGATAAAGCTGCGCAGCCTGCTGCTCGCACGTCAGCTTGTCCGCGTTCAACTCCTGCTCGGTCGTACCCGGTCTGCTCCATTCCATGGCACAGCCCGCAAGGCCGATGCACGGAATCGACAGCGCCAGCAGGGCAGTGAACCTGAGCATAGGGTCTCCGGGTGGCGCAGCGGCGCAGCTATGATATTACTAAGGGGGCACCGCGCGGGTGGCATTCGCGCTTCTCATGACGGGGAAATCAAAGAACGCCAGCACAGCGCGCCGCGCCGGTTGTGGTAAAGGGTGTGTCGAGCGACACTTGCCTGCCGCAGACGCTTGGAGGCACACACCAGCGGAAGGCGGAAGCCGGTGAGCGAAGGCGCGAGTGCCCACCCCCGGGACCGGCAGGCGGCATGCCCCTGCCGTCATAAAGAAGGAAGCCTCTCGATGGACAGCGCCCTGACTCCCCGCTCCAAACTCCCCGATGTCGGGACCACCATCTTTACGGTCATTGGCCAGCTCGCCGCTCAGCATCAGGCCTTGGACCTGTGCCAGGGCGCCCCGAACTTTGCTTGCGATCCGCGTCTGGTGGACGCCGCCGCCAGTGCGATGCGCGCGGGGCATAACCAGTACGCACCCATGAGCGGCGTCGCCTCGCTTAAACAAGCCATCACAGATAAGTGCTTCTGGCTCACTGGCACTCGCTACAGCACCGAGGACGAGGTAACGGTGGTCGGTAGCGCAAGCCAGGGACTGTACGCCGCCATCAGCGCACTGGTGCATCCGGGCGACGAGGTCATCTATTTCGAGCCGGCCTTCGACAGTTACGCGCCCATCGTTCGGCTCCAGGGCGCCACTCCGATCGCCATCAAGCTGGCCCCGGACGGCTTCAGGGTGGACTGGAAGCAGGTGGCCGCGGCGCTGTCGGCGCGCACCCGGATGGTGATCGTAAATTCGCCCCACAACCCCACCGCCACGGTGCTGCGCGCCCAGGATCTGGAGAGCCTGGCCGCACTCACTCGCGGAACCCAGGTCGTGATTCTGTCCGACGAAGTCTACGAGCACGTCATCTTTGACGGCGTCGTGCACCAAAGCATGGCGACCAGTCCTGAGCTCGCCGCGCGCAGCGTCATCGTCTCATCGTTCGGCAAGTCCTACCATGTGACGGGCTGGCGCGTGGGTTACTGCCTGGCACCCCAGCACCTCATGCAGGAAATCCGCAAGGTGCATCAGTTCATGATGTTCTCGGCCGACACGCCGATGCAGTACGCGTTCGCCGAAATGCTGGCGGACCAGCACAGTTATCTCGGTCTGGCGGCCTTCTACCAGAAGAAGCGCGATGTGCTGGCCAGCGCCCTGGCGGCGTCGCGCTTCGAACTGCTGCCCAGTGCGGGCTCATTCTTCATGCTCGCGCGTTTTCGTGGGTTCTCCGCCGAGAGCGACAGCGACTTCGTCTTGCGGCTGATCCGGGAATTCAAGGTGGCCACCATCCCCCTATCGGCCTTTTACAGCGACCGCACGGATCATGGGGTAATCCGGCTCAGCTTCGCGAAGGACGAGGCGACGCTCCAGGAAGGCGCCCGACGTTTGTGTAAAGTCTGAACCAAGGGTGCGCGGTCCGTGGCCACCCGGGGCTGGTCCGACCTAAATCACTGGCGGGCACTCACACGATCAGGGCCAGCAGCACCGCCAGAATCGCGCGCGATTGGATGCCACTAGTGCAGCGCTCATGCAATTGATGCTGCTCATCACCGACGTACACGGTGTAACTCTGTGGACTCTGCACGGACCCGTTCGCAGCCGGGGTTGCCGCCCCGGCTTCCTGAGCCAATACCAGGGCCAACACGCCATTGAGGGCAAGGGATCCGAGAGCGGCGCTGAGTCTTCCGTAGATGTTCATTTTCTGGACTCCTGGGGTTACTGGGCCATCGTCGTCTATGCTTCCTCGCACCCCGTCATCAGACAACAGGCGGCCGACCGATGAAACTACCCGGCGGCGAGTTCGTCCCTGCAAACCCCGTACTGGTACCGGCACGCGCGCCCTTGGCCACTGGACAGCCGCCAAAGTCCCCCCTCCCCAGACGCATCCGCCCTGCTTTGCACCAGGGGCATCGGGTGCGGTCAGCGAACCCGTCCCCCGGCCCAACGCATTTGTCCCTGCGCGCGGCCCCGACGCGCTCACTGACCCTGCGGCTGCGGTAGGCTTAGGGCCTGGCCGGACTGAACCACACCGTGCCAACGAACATGCCGCCTACTGAAACGCCCAATCCACGCACTGCAGCCGCAGCCCCGAGCGCCTCCCTACAAGCGGGCGCGAGCTCGCCGATGCGCGCGCCCGCCGCCTTGAGCTTTCGGCGGCTGCTCACGGTAGCGGCTATCTACTGGCTGTACGTCACAGTCTCCGACATCCTGTACGCGAACAGCCTGCGCGTCGGCTTTAGCGAAATCACCCCTGTAGAGCTGTTTGTGCCATGGAATGCGCGGCTGTCCCAACACATCGCGCTGTTTCCCGCCCTGGTCGGATGCCTGTGGCTTTCGCTGCGCCGGGGGTGGCAACCGCTCTGGCGGGCCGTGCCGCTACAGCTGCTGCTCGCCGCGTGCTTCGCAGTGGCCGCCGCGCCTGCGCTCTGGTTCGGCGAGCGGCTGTTCTCCCAGGAGTACGTCCACCAGGCGTCGCACTCCATGGATAACGATTCAATGCTGTCACCGGGATCGCTTGCACTCTGGCTGGCAAGCGCCACCAGCTTCTTCTTTGCCTATGCGTTTGGCCTCGCGGCCATCAACGGCTTCTCGTGGTACCAAAGATACCGGGACGCGGAGCTGCGGGTTACCGCCCTGGAGAGCGACTGGCACGCCGCACGCCTGGCCGCACTGCGGATGCAATTGTCCCCGCATACACTCTTCAATCTGCTGAATACGATTCACGCTCAGATCGCGTGGGACCCGCCGCTGGCGCAGTCGATGGTCATCCAGCTCGCCGATCTGCTGCGACGCCTGCTGAATGCCGGGGAGCGCGAATTCTCCCGCTTGGCCGACGAGCTGCAATTCGCGCGCCTCTACCTTGAGCTGCAGATGCGGCGCTTCCCGGACCGGCTAAAGATCGCACTCCCGGGGGCAGGTGAGATTCCGGCAGTCTGGGTACCCAGCCTGATCCTCCAACCCCTGGTGGAAAATGCCGTGGTCCACGGCCTCTCGGGCCATGAAGGTCCGGTGCTCATCAGCATCGAGACCCGGACGGTAGAAGAAACGCTGATCCTGTACATCTCGAATACCGTGTCTCCCTCTCGTGTCGTCAACCAAGCGGGGATAGGACTTTCCAATGTGCGCGAACGCCTGCAGGTGCACTTCGGCACGCGGGCCGAGCTCCGGACCAATCTCGAATCCGCAAACCGCTGGACCGCCGAGGTGCGGCTGCCGGCGCTTCGGGATTCGCCGCTGGATCGGCGCGCACCGGCTGGCGCTGAGCTCAAACCATGAAGGTCATGATTGTCGACGATGAGCCTGCGGCGCGCCGGAGCCTGCGCGAATACTGCCAGGTGGAACCGGACTTGGACGTCATCGGTGAGTTTGGCGACGGGGCCACAGCGCTGGCAGCCATCGCCAGGGAACGCCCAGAGCTGCTGTTTCTCGACATCCAGATGGACACCATGACTGGAATTGAGCTCGCCCGCGCGCTCGATGCCACGGCGCTGCCGCTGATTGTGTTCGTGACGGCGTACGACAACTACGCCATACAAGCTTTCGAGGTCAACGCCATCGACTACCTGCTCAAGCCCTTCGACCGGGTGCGATTCAAGGCCACGCTGTCGCGCATTCGACGGCGCTTCAGCGCCGCCCCCACTCTCGAGGAACGCTACGCGCAGCTTACGGCCGTACTCGCCACCCTAGAGCAGAGTGCCCGCGGTCTGGCTCCCGCCGCCACGCGCCTGCTCGCCGAATCCGGTGGCACGATGCGCATGCTCGATGCCGCCGCGATCGAGGTGGTCGAAGCGGACCGCAATTATGTGACCTTGCGCGTAGGCCGGGAGACCTTTCACGCCCGCAGTACCCTGCAGCAGGCCGAGGATCTCCTCAAGGGGCAGCCTATGTTGCGCATCAGTCGCTCCTGCCTGGTCAATACCCAGCTCATCCAGGAGGTCAGCAGAACTCCGCGGGGTGACTTCATTCTGGTGCTCCGCGGTGGCACGACGGTGTCCAGCAGCGAAGGTTATCGCGATAAGGTGCGAGTCCACCTGGAGCAAATGAGGTTGGGCGCTAAATGAGCGGACCGCCCTCGACACGATCATCGCGGGCGGAACAACCAAGGACACCGGAGTTCTGTCCCAAGTACGGCCGTGGCACATTTGACGCCAGTGCCCGCGAGGGCCGATGAAAGTAACGGCCACCGGGCGCATTCTATTCTGGCGCGGCGGTAGCCTGTGGATCGGCCGGGCGGGCGAACCGACCGTTTCACACGCTCACCACGCCGTCCAGATTGCGCTGCCTTTCCCCCGCGGTCGCGTGCAATTTAAGGAACCGGCGGGTGACTGGGCGAGTTACACGGCGGCTCTCGTGACAGCCCACCAGCCTCACGCATTTGAGGCCCGTGCGCAGCTCGTCGCGCAGATTTTTGTGGACCCGGAGTCGCACGAGGGACGGCAATTGCAGCGGCGCTACCGCGACGAGGGCATCGTCGCGCTGCCCTCCGAACCGCTTGGGGAGCAGATTGCGGCACTTGCTACTGCGTACGAAAGACGCGCCCACGATGCGGCGCTCATTGCCCGGGCCCGCGCCGCGGTTGTCAAGCTTTGCGGGTCGATTCCACAGTCCGCCAACGCCCCTGACCCACGAATTTCGCGCGCGTTGGAGCTGATACGCGAGCGGCTCAGCGGCGCGATTCCGCTAAGTGTGATGGCTGCCGCGGTGCACCTCTCCCCCGACCGCTTCCGGCATCTGTTCATGCGGGAGACGGGGATAAGCTTTCGGGCCTACCTGCTGTGGCAGCGCCTCGAGTGCTCGCTCGCTGCCTATGTCGGCGGGGCGACACTTACGGCGGCTGCCCATACCGGTGGCTTTGCGGACTCTGCACATCTGTCACGCACCTTCAGAAGGATGTTCGGAATCGCGCCGGCGAGCGTTCAGCCCGAATAGCCGTTTCGTTCAATCGTTAGCTCCCGTGGATCGATAGAGTGGCTCTCGCCCAATCACCAATCCACGGGAGCATCCAATGAACACTGAGGTTACCGGCCTTGAAGCGAAATCGACCCCAACTGGCGTCACCACCGGCAAGAGCGTGACCTCGTGCGCTTGTGGACCCGCGTGCAAGTGCGGCCCCACGTGCAAGTGCCGGCCTGGTGCGGCCTGCACGCCCAGCTGCAATTGTGCCGCCTGACCGGCGGCGCCCCACCCGGGTCAGCTAAAGAGCGGCCCGGGTACTTTCCTTACTGCCAATCACTGATCCGATCGAATTCAACCACGGCGACCACCCCGATGCACCACCTTTGCCAATGCGACCTCTGCTTCTGTAATCGGAACCCTGCCGGACACGCGGAGGTTGTAAAGCACGCGGAGGGAACGGCAGTTCTCGATACGCGACAGCAGCGTCCTCGTGCAGGTTCCGCACGACGTCTGCGGGTATGGCGCAGCCACACTTGCCCGCACGCGGCGAAGGTTGCCGATCCCCCGCCCGGGGCCCATTTGGTTACGCCGCGACGCGGCTATTGGCACCACGGTATCTACGCTGGTGACGGAACGGTACTACATTACGCCGGGCTGTCCCGCAGAATTCGTCGCGGTCCCGTGGAGGCCATCGCCCTGTCCGCGTTTGCGCAAGGCAAGCCGGTCGATATTGTGTGCCGGGGTACGCCGACACTTGACGCCCAAGACATCCTGCAACGGGCCCACTCGCGCCTGGGCGAGAACCGGTACCACCTGCTCACCAACAACTGCGAGCACTTTGCAGAGTGGTCCCGTTACGGTGAGAGCCGCAGCCCGCAGGTGGAGCGCTGGGTGGGCGCGCCCGCATCAGTGCTACGGTCCCTGGCTTCCCTGTTGCGCCCTAGTTCGGCCTTTGAGTTGCGCACCATGGACCGCGCATAGCGACCTCAGGGAGCAGCGCCGCTCCGCGTTACGACCTCAGACGTCAGAGCCCGCCGCAGAGCCTACGTAATTCAGGCGCCGGTCAGATCCAAAGCGCGCCTTGTGCGCTTATCGGTCGTCATGGTCACCATTCCCCTGCTGATGGTCCTTGCCGTGACCGTGATCCTGATCGTGGCCATGGTCGTGATCACCATCGCCGCCCTTGGCGTGGTCACCATGGTGGTTGCTCTGATATCGCGGCACATACACGGTGTTGTACCAGTCATCGCGCACGAAATAGACGGGCCGACCACAGGCGTGATAGCTGGCGCAGTGCTTGCTCCAGTGCTTTTCATGGCCTGGTGGCACGTGCAGATAGATCGGCGCAACCGCGACGACCTCCGGGGGAGGCTGGATGATGACCGGGTGCGCGTACACCACGCGTGGCTGCGGAAAGTTACCGATGTCGATCTGCCCGTAAAATCCGGGTTGTCCAACGCTGATGGACACGCCGACGTCCGCTGCATTAGCGCCGCTGATGCCGGCAGTGAGCAATGTGATACACAGAATCTTCTTGATCATATCGGCGCGCCTCAGTCGGTTGTGAATGCGGGGTAATCAGTAGCACGAGCGAGCACTGGCGGTCCCGTCGACGGCACATTACGGCAGGTCGGCGGCAGTCGTCATGTTCGCGGAAACCATAAGTCCGGTCTTGACAGGGCCGAACGTCACGGCGCTGTCGGATTGGTCGGGATCGTCCTGCGCGGCTTGACAGGTAAGCGCCACGGTGTAGGTCCCCGGCTTCAGGAACGTGAACTGGTAGTAGTAAGGCGTCGCGGTATTCGCGATCAGCGCCTTGGAGGCCACAGGCTGATTGGCATCGGTCGCGGGCGAGGCGCTGTTCATGTCTTCCGGCACGCTCACCGTGCCGGCGTACAAATAGACGGCGGGTGTGCAGCCATCCGGTACCAGCGCAGGACTGGCGGCACCCTGGATGTTGCCCACCTTGGTATTCTCGACCAAACGCTGCGCGGGCTTGAGGATGCACGCGGGGGCCTGGCCAGGAGGGCATGTGATCGCGTGGCGCAGGTCAAAGTCGATGGTGTAATTCACCACTCCACCGCCGGGGACGACAAAGCCTGACACGAGTTTCAATCCCGTTTCCGACCCACTCGGCACCAGCAGGCCATGCATCGTGCCATCCGAAAACGTGATGTACGAATTGCTCGGATTGCCATCCGCGACCACCATCAGGCGAATCTGGCCGTACGATCCAGCGGGAATCGGTTGGTCGAAGAGTACCGCGGAAGCCGTTCCGCTCTGATTGAGCAGATCGATGGTCTTCGGCTGGGCCAGGGTGATCGTCGTGGGACTGCCGCCATTGGCGGTTAATTCAACCCCGGTGAATTTCACGACCACCGCTTGCGCCCCGTCGACGGGCGCATCGGCGACCGCCAGACTCATCTGCCCCATACCGCTACCCATGCCGCTATCGCTGCCGCCACAGCCAGCGACGCCCGCGTATAGGCCGAGCACCGCTGCCGCCCGTATCAGGCCCAACTGTCGCGAACGGCTCATACGTCGTGCACTCCGCTCATCGTTCCACGATCGCGATTCAACCACGGGCGTCCTTCGAAGCAAGCCGTCGTCATTGACGAACACCCCATTTTCCATAAGTATCCCGCAGTGCCGTTCTGGGATCCGTGATGGCGGTCCGAGTTTTGGAGCACCAACAGCTGCGAGGGCGGGCTGCTGGTTTTGCGTGCGCCTTCTGACAAGTATGGGCTTATACGAATCAATTCCATGCAGGACTTTCCGGCCTCCCATAGAAGTCCGTTGGTGGCCCGTCGACGGCACACCTGAAAACACTTCGATGCGTCCGCTTTCGACCTGTCCTGCGGGGCAACCTGATGTCCAATAGCGGAGCGCACGCGCGCTCACCTGAGTGCGGTGGCGGCAAATTTTTGGCGCGACCGGACTGCCGCGCCTTCGAAATCGCGGAGCAGAGATGATTAGGCGACTGTCGCGCTGGCTCGGCCTGACCGTGGGGACCCTGGTTGCAGTTGGGTTTGTTGCGTACGCCGTGGTGTACATACTCTCTGAGCGCGTACTGCGACGCACCTACCCGGTTCCGTCAGTCGCGATCTCCATTCCGACCGATTCCGCCTCAATCATCGAGGGGCGGCGGTTGGCGACCGTTCGCGGCTGCTACGGCGGATGCCATGGGAAGGAAGGCGCGGGAGTCGTCATGTTTGACCAACCGCTGATCGGGCGGGTCGTGGCGCCCAACCTCACCGCGGCGGCCCGCCACTACAGCGATGCGGAGCTTGTCGGCATTATCCGCCATGGCGTGCGGCCGGGGGGCCGCAGCATGGTGGTGATGCCTTCGGAGGCCTTCGTACTGCTTAGCGACGAAGACCTGGGCCGCATCATTGCGTTTCTGAAGTCCTTGCCAGCCATCGACGGACCGGGTCCCAGCGTCTCACTTGGACCACTCGGGCGTATAGGCGTCGCAGTTGGCCAATATAAGACAGTGGCGCAGCTCATCGGCGAAACTGTGCCCCCACCCGAGGCATCGAACGAGGAAGCTGCCTACGGACGGTACCTTGCGCGGACTACTTGCGTACAGTGTCATGGGACCAGCCTGCGCGGCGCCTCGACGCCTGATTTTGCCAGTCCGAGTCTGCAGGTCGTGGCGGCCTACTCGCCGGCGGCGTTTGCGCACCTGTTAAGAGACGGCATTGCCCTCGGGGGTCGGAACCTTCCAACGATGAGTCCATGGGCACGAATTCTTCTGTCACACCTCACTGATTCGGAAATTTCCGCCCTTTATAGCTACCTGCATGTGTTGCCGGATGCCACGAATCACTGAACTGGGACCGAGTTGCCCGTTACGCTCCCCGGAATACATCCGGTCGTCAACATCCCCAGCGCATTGGTGCCGAATCCTGCGGGCGCGAGCGCTTCCGGTAATGCCCAAACGCTGGCCGCCCGGCTGTAGTTCAGTCGCGTACGTCCTCCGGCCTGTGCGGGACAAGGCGATGGACGAGCGCGCCCACCAGCGCAAGCCCTCGTGCATGGATCTAAGGCGCCCTCCTCCTCGGCTTCCCCTCCTGATCGCGCTGGCCTTGGTCACCGCCTGCTTCGGAGCCGGAACTACCGGCTGTAGTTCGCTGCCGACGCTTGAGGGCCGCACGATGACCTCCGCGATTGGCGCTGAGGCCGGCACCAAGCTGCACGACTCGCTCACCCCCCTCACCGAGCAGCACCCCGGGCTCACCGGGATCTACGCGCTCGGCGAAGGCCGCGCGGCGTTCGCCGCGCGTGTAGCGCTCGCCGAAACGGCGGAGCGGTCCCTAGATGTGCAGTACTACATTTGGCACGAAGATGTTTCCGGAAAGTTGATGCTGGACGCGCTGCGCCGCGCGGCCGACCGCGGCGTGCGCGTCCGCTTGCTACTCGACGACAACAACACCAAAGGCATGGACCCGACCCTTGCGGCACTGAACGCCCACGCGAACGTGGAACTGCGGCTGTTCAACCCATTTCAGAACCGCTCGGCGCGCGTATGGAATTACGCGACCGATTTCTCCCGGCTGAACCGGCGAATGCACAACAAGTCATTCACGGCGGACGGCATGGCGACAATTGTCGGTGGCCGCAACATCGGCGATGAGTACTTTGGCGCCGGCGGGGGCATCGGGTTTATTGATCTCGACGTGATTGCCATTGGCGCGGCGGTCGTGGACGTGCAGAAAGCGTTCGATAAATACTGGGACAGCGCCTCGGCGTATCCAGTCGAGCGCTTGCTACCCGCAGCGACACCGGCGCAGCTCGAGAAATTCGCCAACCAGGGTATCGAGACCGCGCAGAGCACGCGAGCCCAGGAGTACATGGACGCCGTCCGCAAGACCGAGATCGTGCACGATATGATCACGCGGCAGATGGACTGGGAATGGGCCGAGGCGCGGCTGGTGGTCGACGATCCCGCCAAAGCCCTAGACCGGGCCAAGCGCAAGGACTACCTGATGTCGAGCCTCGAGCACGTCATGGGCCCACCCAAGAGCGAGTTGCTGCTGGTCTCGCCATACTTCGTGCCGACCAAAGCAGGGATGGCGGGCTTCACCTCAATGCGCGCACGCGGCGTGCAGGTCTCGATTCTGACGAACGCACTCGAAGCAACGGACACCGCGGTTGTACACGCGGGCTATGCGAAATGGCGTAAGGACCTGCTACGTCAGGGAGTGAAGCTCTGGGAGCTCAAGCGCAGCGCCACTGGCGCAGCGGTGGCCGCGTCGCCCCGCAATGTGGCGTTCGGCGGCAGCGGTGGCTCCGGCAGCAGCGGTGACTCCGGCACCAGCGGCAAAAGCCACGGTGCGAGTCTGCACGCGAAGACGTTTGCCGTGGACCGTGAACAGGTATTCGTCGGCTCGTTCAATTTTGACCCGCGCTCCGCCGCCTTGAATACCGAGATGGGCCTGGTAATCCGCTCTCCGATTCTGGCCGGCCGGGTCGTAAAGGCGTTTGACGACACGATTCCGTCCTCGGCTTACGAGGTGCAACTTACGCCGGAGGGCGAGTTGCAGTGGCTCGAGCGTCAGGCGGGGGACACGGTCACCTACCATACCGAGCCCGGCACGTCGGGCTGGCGTCGCTTTACCGTTGACCTCGTGTCACTGCTCCCGATCGACTGGCTGCTGTGATGCGGACCAATGGCGAGCGGAAGGCTGTGATCCTTATGGCAATCGCGAGGCGTGGGCTGGGCGAGTCGCCGCCCGCATCCCCTTGCAGTGGAATACCGCTCAATCAGGGCGGCCAGCTCACACTCGCCCCTTCAAGCCTGCCTTAACGTAGCCTGGCGGACGGCCGAGTCGGCACAGGCCCACTTGGCTATTTGGGCGAGGCACCCTCGGTGAGCGTATACAACCGGTTGGCGGCCACGTTCGGGAAAGTCTGCACCAGCCCACTCGGCCATTTGACCGTGAGTGAGGCCGAGGTGGCGCTCGCCAGGCCGAAATGAATGCGCTTCGAGTCCTGAGACCAGCGGTGATACCGCCCGTCCTGGGCACGGAATTGTGTCACGCCAAGCGCGGTGGCGTAGACGCGCGCGCCGGTGGCATCGCGGTCGGACTTGACGCCGATCAGATCCAATTCAATCCAGTGATTGTGATTGCCGTTGTTGTGGAACAGTCTGTTAGGTCCACCGATGTACCTGGGCTGCAAGTTGAATCCATTGGTCACAAACAGATCCAGGAATCCGTCCTCGTCGTAGTCCGCCGTGACCGCTGAATCAGCTGTACCCGCACCGTCGGAGATGGCCAGCCCGATGGGGCCGGCCGCGCCACCTGCGTTTGGAACGGCCGTGAAAGTGCCGTTGCCGTTATTGTGGTAGAGGATATTGGCGATATTGCTCGCGCCTGTACGGCAGGCCAGGTACAGGTCGACGTACATGTCGTTGTCAAAATCGCCCGCCGTCACGCTGCCGCATTGCACCAGCGCGTCGAGGTGCGCGGCGACCGTTTCGTCCATGAATGTGCCGTTGCGATTCATCAGTAACGTGGGCCGGCCCGCCTTATCGGTGGGCCATAGGCCAGTCGCCTGGAGTCCCGTGATCGGGGCGCTGGCGAAGACCTGGATGTAACCCTGGCTGAAAATACTGTTGCCGGTCGGTGTGAGTTTGGTCACGATCGCCAGCGTCCATAGATGGCTTGATGTGTTGTAGCCGATCTGCATGAGCGGCAAATCGGATACGGATTTAGGAGCCGGGGGCATGCCCCACACGGCGGAATTGGACGGATCGAGCGAAAAAGTGGCGGCACTGGGATGGCTGCCCTTTGAGCCAATCTGTATATTCTTGATGTCGGTCGCGCCGCCTTCGGCGGCCTTGTTCCAGTCAACCGTAAAGGTCACCTTACCCGAGCTCACGAATTTGAAGCCCTTGCTGCCGCCGGCCAGCAAGGCTTCGATCCGGTTGGTGCCTCCCTGGACCACGGAAGACGGGCGATTTTGCACGCCGCCCAGGACAAACATATCCATGCGCCCGTCGTTGTTGAAATCCGCGATCGCGGAGTCCACGACGCTGTGGACAACGGGCAGAAATGCCGCAGGCTTTGCGCTGTCAAATATCTTCTTCCACGGGAAGCTCGACGTGTCGTAGATCTTCTGGGGGAAGGTCTGTTCGTCCGGACACAGGACATCCAGGCGGCCGTCACCGTTCACGTCCACCAGCTGCGCATAATGAAAGCGTATGCACAGTAGCTTGGCGGAGGCGCTCAGTTCCGTAAACGTGCCGTCCTTGTTCTGGTGGAACAGCTTGGCCACACCGCCGTACTGCGCCAACAGCACGTCCAACAGGTGATCATTGTCGTAGTCAAGCCAAACGGGCAGACGACCGCCGAGGTTCGAGACATCCATCCCTGAACCAATCGTTTCAAATGTCAGCTTGCCTTTCTTATTAACGTACCACTCGCTGGGATTGCCGGTGCCTACGCTCGCCAGCAGATCCTGGCTGCCGTCGTTGTTGAAATCGGCCCAGGACCCGCCGTGGGTGTCGGCCATGGGCCGATTCTCGAAGTTATTGATTGTCGAGGCAATATCGACGAACGTTCCGTTGCCCTTGTTGACGAACAGGCTCTTCATCGTGCGATGGTTGCTGACGTAGAGGTCGGGGAAGCCGTCGCCGTTCAGGTCCCCCCACGAGGCACCGTAGGTCTCGCTGAAATGAGCCAGCCCGGATGCATCCGTCACGTCGGTAAACGCGGTTTGCGCAGCAGCGACGGAAGTCGCCAGGACCAGGGTGATGGCCGCAGGCCAGATGACCACGCGTTTGCGCCGCAGCCGCGTCGCCGACAAATTTTGAAACACGCTACTCCGACTCGCGGACCCCTTCAGGCAAAGCCTTAACAGCGCGTGCGTAGCATTGGCAGCGGATCGGCACGCAAGGCGCAGATAGCACATGACCCGTCCCCTGATTAAATAGTTATTGAACGCATTATAGGACACGTCTTCCCAAGACTATCGTATGACCGCTAATTAAATCCCGATGCATTACAAAGAAGTAATTCGGGTTTTGCCTTACACCGTGGGCAATTATCGGTAGTCGAGGTGCGCTCCTTTCACATAATGGGCAGAGCGCATGCGTTCAACCCGACCTGCAGGCGGCGGCTGTCGGCCGCGACACGAATCCGGGCAGCCTTTGAACCCATCCCGGCCGCCGTGTGAATTCAATGGCTTCCCTCCTTCGACTCGCCATCGAACCCCTCAGCCATGATCCTGCCTTGTAGCGGGAATGGCACGCAGCCTCCGACAGCAGTTCACCGTTTCAGCTCCCTCGCCATAGAGGGCGAGTCGCACGTGAGTGAGGCGGGCATCGACCGACCGGTCTCAACGCAGCGTTTCAGGCAAACCGTCGTAAGCAAACAACTACCGAGCGTGGAGTCAGCCACGGTGTGACCGACGACGCCTGATGTTGCCGCGCAACGAAATCGGGCTCCGACCCCCTTGCTGCTGCGGGCTCGACGCGGGACATTTCAGCCAATGTAATCATTGACCTACGATGCTGTTGGCTGAATTACCTACGACGACATTGGACGCCGGCGCATGTTCCGCGCTTGTGCCATATCGCTACTCTTCTTCCGTCAGATCCGCAGTTGTCCTCAAGGAGAATCTGATGGCTCAATTAAGACGGCTTCTAGCGGGCTCGATCTCGTCCGCCGCCTGCCTTTGCATAGTCGGATGTGCAACCACTCCGGCCGCCACTCCCGACCTGGCTGCCGCGCATGCACTGATCACGCAGGCGGAGACGGGGTCCGCACAGCAATACGCGTCCGCGGATCTGGAACGGGCCCGGACCAAATACCAGGCTGCCGAGAAGCTAAAGGACAGCGATTCCGAAAAGGCGACGCGGCTTGCGCAGCAGGCTGGCGTAGACGCGAAGGTGGCCATGGCCAACGCGCAGGCGGAGAAGGCCCGCCAGGCGCTGAATGAAGTCAAGGCCGGCACGAGCGCCCTGCAGTCGGAGGCCGATAGAAATTCTACGGTACCGCCCGCAGCACCCGAGGTCACGCCGGCGCCCACGGCATCGCTCGATCCGGCTGCGACGCTCCCCGAGCACTAGCAGCTTCAAGAGCAATCCCCATTCGCAAAGTCGCATAGGGTCATCGAAGATGAAAACCTCAGAAACCAGCATTTCCGAACTTCCATCCATTTCGGATAGTCGGGAGTGCCATGCTCTTCGCTTGCGTGCTGGCGGCCTGTGCCACCACCTCACCGGCCGCAGCGCCCGCGCTCAACGACGCTCACGCGGCCGTCCAAAGACTCGAGGCGGACCCGATGGCGGCTCAGGTGGCGGGCAAGCCTCTGGAAGACGCTCGGGCCGCCCTAGTTAAGGCGGACGACGCCAATGCCAAGCACCGCTCGGCCGACGAGGTCATCCACTGGTCGTATATGGCCTCGCGGAATGCGGATGTCGGACAGGCGGCGCTGCGGGAAGGTCGCGCGCGGGCTGAAATGCAGCAGGCACAAGCCCAGCGCGATCAGATGCTGCTCGCGAAGCGCGAGCAGGAGGCCGACCAAGCCAAGGCTCAACTTCAGGCGATGAATTCCCAGAACTCCGAAATGGCTGCGCAACTGCAGGCTCTCCAGGCCAAACAGACCGACCGCGGCATGGTGCTCACGCTGGGCAACTCCGTATTGTTCGATACCGATAGCGATACCCTGAAGCCCGGTGGCATCGAAACCCTACATAGAGTGGGCGAATTCATGCGCAGCAATCCGAGCGTCAATATCCGCGTCGAGGGATACACTGACAGCACGGGGACAAACGACTACAACCAAGCTCTTTCGCAGCGACGCGCCGATGCCGTCGCACGCGAATTGCGCAAGAGTGACGTGCCAAGCGATCGGATCGACACGGTGGGCCGAGGAGAAGATGCCCCCGTGGCCAGTAACAGCACGGCCAGTGGGCGGCAGCAAAATCGGCGCGTCGAGATTATCTTCTCCAACGACCGGGGAGCCTTTCTTGGGTCGAACCGCTAAGCCGACTCGGTAGCTTTGCAACGGCCGCGGCAGGCACCGTGCCGGCCCAGGCACGTGCGCGCGCCGCACCGATCCGGTCGCCCTCCGGTCACCCTTCACGCCACTTGGTGGAGCTTCCATGATCGCGGTGAAAGAAATTAAACCGGACGCTGCTGTGGTGTCGTGGTATCCCGCTCCTTGCGACCTGCGCGGCGATGTCGCCTCCGGGCGCCTCGAGAGGGGCGTCGTGCCGTATTGAGCTTTTCGAGGAAGTCAGCCGGTCGGATGCTCCGGGTGTCGATTCTCACAGATGGCAAGAAACATCCTGCCGCAGCTCCGGGGACGGGCCATTCCTACGGTTCTAGTCGCTTGGGGCACGTTCTCGCTCTGCGAATTCCTTTAGGGCAGAGTACCGTGTGCGCGCACCCGGGTGAAAAGGTTGGCGCAGTACTTTACATAACATCGCCTTACAACCAGTTGATAAGCCAGGGGCTCGCTTGCCACGCATCCCTGATCGGTCGTGTCATCTGCTGGTCACCGTCGGACGCATAGACTCAGCCCGCCTGTCTGGGCCGGCCGCGGTTGTTTCACAGACCCGTGCCCGCGCGTACACTCCACGTACGTGTTGCTCATTCGAGGTAACTCGTGCGAGCGCCTTAAAGCAACGCCGCGCGCCATAACAAATCATCAAGCGAGAAGAGGTGCATCATGAATTTTTCGCTGCGATCTCCACACCCTGCCATTCTTTGCTTCACCGCCGCAAGCTTGGCGCTTGCCACCCAAGCCGGATTCGCTGCTCCGCCTGCCGCCGCTGCACAACCTGTTGCGAGCGTGACTGTATTCGCCACGGGACTGGAAAATCCCCGCGGGTTGAAATTCGGTCCGGACGGGCACCTGTATGTTGCGGAGGGCGGTACGGGCGGCGTGAATCCCGTTGTTGGCTGCAAGGACGTGCCGGGAGCGGGTCCATATCTCGGCAGCCAAAAGGGCGGACGAATTTCGCGCATTGATGCAAAGGGCAATCGGACTACGGTCACTGATTCGCTGCCGTCGAGTCAGACGGCCCCCATCCCCACTCCGCTTATCAGTGGAGTTGCCGACGTCGCCTTCGTTAACGGCAAGCTGTACGCGCTCCTTGCCGGCGCTGGCTGCTCCCACGGGGTGAGCCACATTCCGAACGGAATCGTCCGGGTTTTCCCGAATGGCTCGTGGCGCATGGTCGCCAACCTCAGTGCGTATCAAAAGAGCCACCCGGTCAAGAATCCGAACCCAGGTGACTTCGAGCCCGATGGCACATGGTGGGGCATGGTAGTTAAGGGCGGCGATCTGTACGCCGTTGAGCCGAACCATGGCGAGTTGGTGAAGGTCACGACCGGGGGCCAGATTGACCGCGTGCTTGACATCTCGGCTTCGCAGGGACACATCGTGCCGACCGCGATCACCTCTCACGGGGCGTTCTACGTCAGTAACCTCGGTACCTTCGATCCCGACCAGCTCAACAAGCAGAAGATTTTCCGAATTTCGCCGAATGGCCAGTTTCAAGTAGTGGCCCGAGGCCTGAGCAAAGTGCTCGGGTTGGCCTTCGACGCCCGCGGCCGGATATATGCGCTCGAAACCTCGTACTCAACGACCGACCCAGGCCCTGAACCCTTCACCGGCCGCCTGATCCGGTTTTCGGCCGATGGCACGAAGCGCGAAGTGATCGACACGGGCGGCAGTCTGTTCTTCCCGACCGGCATGACGTTCGGGTCCGACGGGGCCCTGTATGTATCTAACATGGGGTTCGGCCCGCCCTTTGGGGAAATCCTGCGCATTGTAGTGCCCGACTAAGGCAGCGGATCTCGGCGCAGTCGTGCCCTTCTTGCACGTCGCGGCGCGGGCTCGGAAGAGCCGCGCCGCGACGTGAACTGCCATGGCGCTGACGATCGCTATCGCGGTGATCCTGAAGTCCCGGGCGCGGGGCGCCGCAGCGACGTATTTTGTAATTGGTTTAGTTCGTTAGCGCCTCTGCCCGATGGCTGGACGTGCTGCCAGCCG
This sequence comes from uncultured Gammaproteobacteria bacterium, assembly GCA_963707115.1. Lineage (GTDB taxonomy): Bacteria > Pseudomonadota > Gammaproteobacteria > Steroidobacterales > Steroidobacteraceae > FEN-1191. Next base: position 301,617 of record CAVPOP010000005.1, on the reverse strand, counting down.
AGGCAATCATGACGCAAGCAATGGCGGTCCATTGCAGCCAGCTCAAGTGCTCGTTGAGCAGCACGAATCCTGCCAGTGCACCCAGCACTGGATCGAGGCTCAGCAGCACACCCAATACTCGTGTCGGAAGTTTGGGCATGGCAATCATTTCCAGCGAGTACGGCAGCGCGCTGGACACTATCGCCACCGCCGTGCCCGTCATCAGGATCGCTGGTGACAACAGCGCGACGCCATTCTTGGCAAGTCCGAGCGGCACGACGAACAGGGAACTGATCAACATACCAAGCGCAGTGGGGGCGCCGCCGTGTATAGAGCCGGCTCGCCTGCCGTAAATGATGTACAGCGCCCAGCACACACCGGCGAGGAGCGCCAATGCCACGCCCTGCGGCGCGAGTGGTCGGGCGCCGCGGGTCAGTGGCAATAGCGCCAACAGGCCCGCTGCCGCGAGTGCAATCCACACGAAGTCTAGGGTACGGCGCGAAGCGGCCACCGCGACCGCCAACGGCCCGGTAAATTCGATGGCGACGGCAATGCCAAGCGGGATGCTGTCCAGCGCCGAATAGAACGAGAGGTTCATACAGCCGAGCGCGATGCCGTAGATGATCACTGCCCGCGCTTCGTGTCGAGTGAAGCGCATCCGCCACGGTCGCCATACGATAGCCAGCACAATGGCGGCGATACCCGTGCGCAGCGCTGTGGCACCCACAGCGCCGACCAGCGGGAACAGCCCCTTGGCAAGCGTCGCGCCGACCTGAAAACAGGCCATCGCGAATATCAGAATGGCCATAGGCAGCAGCAACGAAGCGGCGCGCGTGTTGGAGTGTTTCATCGATTTTAAGATCGGCGTGCAGCACTCACTTTGGCCGCATAAATCGGCGCACTGCCGCTGATTTGCGGCCGTCTAATCCCGATCAAGCGTACCAATCGCTGTTTATTATATTGGCGCGCCAAAAGCGATGAATCTGGGCACCGGCGCGAAGCGATAGTCATCCCCCTCCCCGCGCGCGCTAACCGCACGGGAAGGGGAAATGTGGACACCCGAGTTCCAGAGATAGGTGACTAAGCTGCCTTGCGGCGCTCGTAATACTCCGCAATCTCGGGACGGCCGGCAACTCGTTCGAAGTGCTTGACCATCAGAGGCGCAACGCGGTCCACTAGGTCCTTGGGAATGTAGTCGAGTGCTCCCGACCGTAGCCATCGGACCAGCATAAAGATCTTGAGGTCCGCGACCGTCAAGCGCTTGTCGGCGAAATATTCTCCACCCGCCGTCTTCAGCCGCGCCTGCAGCTGCTCCAGGTAACGCGTGATGCGCCCGCTAGAAAGCTCCTCGCGCGCCTTCTTCTTGGCATCCGCCGGCAAATCCATCGTGTTGGCAATCCGGGTACCAATGTCCTCGGCTGCGTCCATGACCTCATCGCACAGCAACGCATTCACGTCGTCCTTCGGATACAAGCCGGCGAGTTTGCCGACGTACCGGTTGATGCTGTTGGACTGCGTGACTATTTTTCCGTCGACCTCCAGTGTCGGCAGTGCCTGGAACGGTGTCTGATCCCGGAACTGTGGCCAGTCTTTCGGGCTGATGCGTTCGTCCTCGAAAGGCACACTTCCGATATGCAGCGCCAGGCGCGCCGGCTCCCCGCGTCCGCCATCGAAATCAAAATAGGTCAGCTTGAGCTTTGTCATCTACATCTCCTCGCGATTACTGGAAACGACTTGCAGTCTGCAAGTGATTATATTCGGCCGCTTGCACAATGCAAGTGGACAATCTACTCTCGGGTCATGAAGAAAACGTTACCGTCGCGGCGCTCCAATTGCCCGATCGCCTGTGCGCTCGACTGCGTCGGCGACAAATGGACACTCGTGGTGCTCCGCGACATCGTCATGGTGCGCAGGCATTACTTCCAGGAGTTGCTGGCGGGCAACGAGGGGATCGCGTCGAATATTCTCGCTAGCAGACTGAAGCAGCTCGAAGCCGCGGGGATGATTACCCGGCGGCGCGATCCTGGCGAGCCCAGACGCGTAATCTACGAGGCGACTGAGAAGGCTCTCGATCTCCTGCCGGTCATGATTGAACTCATCCGTTGGGGTATGAAGTACGACCCGAATACAGCCGCGCCCGCGCACTTTATGCGTCGTCTTGCCGAAGATCGCGACGGCTTCATCGCGGACATACGCGCGGCGCACGTTCATGCGGGCCGTCGCGCAGGACTTCGGCACAATTTGAGCAGTCGAAGTCGGCCTGCAACGTCCCGCCGGTAAGGGGCCCCGGGGTTTCCGGCGCACACACTTGCATAGGCGACACCGAGCCAGTGCTTAGTCGCCTCGACAGATGACAGCCACGATTGGCGTCTCCCCGGTCATCGGTGGCACGGGACACTGCAGTGTCACTTAAGAACCACACCTTGCTGATTGAGCTGCGGCACGTACCGGTTCGCAAATTGACCTTGCTAGCGCGCCTCGAGAAATTCGAACTCCGGCCTTCGGGTTCATAGTGATATTTTGATAGCTACGGGCATTTATTAATCAATCACTTGCAGCCCTTGCAAATTGCAGGACCGGGTCTATCCAGGGCACGCCTACGGCACATTCGGTCTGAGAGCAGCACAAATACTATCGACCAGAGTTGCCTGTTAATGGAATGAGCGCTGCTGGCCCGTCGGGGTAGTCACTTACATGGCAATCATCGCCATTGAGCGGTCATTCGAATGAGGTTTGACGAACCAGGCGGCAGGTGATTTATTGCGCCTGAGCGAGTGAATGGCAACGAGGCATATCCGAAAGGAGCGTCCGCATGAAGACAAGACACCCGGCTGGATGGGCCGGAGCCTGCACGCGGGCAGCGGTGCTATCGGCGCTCGTGGGCATCGCGGCGGCTGATGCGATCCCGTACGAGCGCATGGCGCCTCTCGGGCAATACCTGATGCCTCTCGATTCCGAGATTTTGCTTGCGCGCAGTGCGGCGCCACCCGCGATCTCCGACAAGGCCACGGTCCTGACGCTCGATTCGCAGGGGTACCAGACCGCCGTCCGCGGCACCAATGGATTCACCTGTCTCGTGGAGAGGTCGTGGATGTCGCCGTTTGACAGCCCCGATTTCTGGAATCCGAAGGTCAGGGGCCCGGTTTGCTATAGCCCGGCAGCGTCCGGGTCCGCCCTCGTGTACACACTGCGGCGGACGAAACTCGCACTCGCCGGAGACTCGAAGCAAAAGATTCTCGACGAGGTTCGCGCCGCACTCGCGCGCAACGAGCTTCCCTCGCCCGAGCCGGGAGCGATGTCCTACATGATGTCGAAGGATGGATACCTCAGTGATGCCGACGACCATTGGCACCCGCACCTCATGTTCCACGTACCAAGAGCGGCAGGCGCAAGCTGGGGAGCAAACCTGCCCGGGTCTCCGGTGATCCTCGACGACCGCGCGGTTCCGGAGCCGCAGACGATTTTCATGGTGCCGGTGTCCAACTGGTCGGACGGAACGACGGCTTCGGCTCACTAGGCTTATGATTTCGGCAGTTGCTTCCACATCGCGGTCTGGGGATACCAATTTGCAATGACTCGGCAACAACTCGGTCAATCCGGCCTGATGGTCACGCCTTGGGCCTTCGGCGGCAATGTTTTCGGCTGGACCGTCGATAAGTCGACTGCATTCGCACTACTCGACAGGTTCGTCGAACTTGGCTTTAATCTGATCGACACGGCGGATGTGTACCCTCCCGGGAAACCCACAGGAACCTCGGAGGCGATCATCGGCGCCTGGCTCGCCCAAGGAGGGGGACGGCGAGAGCAAGTGGTCATCGCTACCAAGCTGGGAGTCGCTACGCCGGACGGAGGTGGGCTTTCGCCCTCGTACATCGCCAGCGCGGTCGAGCGTTCACTCAAGCGCCTGAACATTGACCGCATCGACCTGTTGCAGGCTCATATCGACGATAGTGCGACACCCATCGAGGAGACCCTCGGCGCTTTTGATAGCCTCATTCGTGCCGGCAAGGTACGCGTCCTCGGCGCCTCCAACTTCAGTGCGTCACGCTTGGCGGAGGCCCTGAAAGTGTCCAAGCAAACCGGCCTGGCGCGCTACCAGACTCTGCAGCCTTGGTACAACCTCTATGACCGTGATTTGTTCGAGGGCCCGCTGCAGGATCTCGCGCGCGGCGAGGGACTCGGCGTGATCGCCTACTTTGGACTTGCTTCTGGGTTCCTGACCGGCAAGTACCGGAGCGAATCGGACCTGGCGGGTTCGGCGCGCGCCTATCGCGTCCGGGACATGCTGAACGCGCGCGGCCTGCGAATACTCGGGGCACTCGACAAAGTGGCTGTGCAACTTGGCTCAAAATGCTCCCAGGTTGCCCTGGCTTGGCTGCGGGCCAAGGGTTGTGTGCCAATCGCAAGCGCAACGCGGCTAGAGCAGCTAGAGGAGCTCGCGCGATCAGTCAAACTAGACCTCGACGCGGCGGCGCTGCTATCACTCGATGCAGCCAGCGCCATCGGGCCGGGCGAAGAGCCCGTGCGTGCTCCCCCGCCACGACCGCAGACCTCAACACCGACGCAGCGATAGCGCCTCCTTATCTGTGAGGCGTCCCTAGGAGCGCGGCGACATCAGCATCGCGACCTCCGGCGGTATGGGCCCGAGATCGACCTCAACATTCAGGCAGGTCGGCCTACGGCTCTCGAATGCCCGCCGCACCGCGATGCCCAGCGTCGCAATTTCGGTGACATGTGCGCCATCGCAACCAAAGGCGCGCGCCACATCGTGGTAGCTCGCGCCGCCGAGCCTTGTGCCGGTTACACGGTCGGTGCCCGAGACGATTTCCTGGAAGTGCTGCGATGCGCCCCAGCTGCGATTGTTCATCACGACTGTGACAACCGGCAGCTGATGGCGCGAGAGCGTGTCGAATTCGGCAATGGTGAAGCCCACTGCCCCATCTCCGATCAGCAGCAGTACCGGCTTATCCCGTCGCGCCGATTGCACGCCGACAGCGAGGCCGAGCCCCATGCCCACGGCGCCCAGGAATCCATGCGTGATATAACTCGCCGGTTCTTCCTGAGCAATGACTTCGTTAAGCCAATGGTAGGCCTCCGCCCCGTCGGCAACTACCATCGTTCCTGCAGGCAGGTGCTGCACTATGGCCTGAACCGCCGCGAGCGGGTGAATCGCAGCTGCTTGACGCTCAAAACCCAAGGACAGCCTTGTACGGCGTTGCGTTCGCGCGTTGCGTACCGTCTCGCGCCAGCTCTTGCGATCCTTCCAGTTTCGAGTTCGAGCCACAGAATTTGCAGCGACCAGGAAGGCCCGCGGATCCGCAACAATCGGCACGTCGACGTCGCGGAGCCGCCCAATCTCCGCTGCATCGATCTCGACGTGAGCCAGCTTCGCTTGCGCTGGAAAGAATCGTAGACCATCACCGAGGGTAAACAAGCCAAAGCGCACGCCGAGAGCAAGCACGGCATCCGGCCTAGCACCCACACCGTTCAGTTCGTCCATCTTGTGAAAGGTGCCCCCATAAGCCTCGTGGCTGGATGGAATTAATCCATGCGCCGCAAAGTCGGAATACACCGGTACGCCGGTCGCCTCGACGAACTCTGTCAGTTCCGCGGTAATGCCCGCCTGAAAGGCCCCGACACCCGCCATGATGACCGGCCGTTCGGCCCGTTCCAGCAGCAAGAGAGCCGCCTCGAGCGAAGCCGGATCGGGTCCCGGACCCGCGTCGACCGGCACCGTTTTGGGGATTCGTACCGCAGTTTCTTCTATCTCGCCATTCAGCACGTCTATAGGCAAATCGAGCAGCACCGGACCGGTCGGGCCACTGGTCGCTACCCGAACTGCGTGAGCAACGAGCCGGGGTAGCTCCGAGGTCGCGAGCACGCGCTGCGCCCACTTGGTGATTGGGCGAGCGATAGCCAACTGATCTATTCCGGACTGCAAGGTGTTCGTTTCCGTATCGCGCGTCGCGGCGGAACCTGCGAGATAAAGCACCGGTGTCCGGTCTATATAGGCATTGGCGATCGAGGTCAGCGCGTTGGTAAATCCGGGACCAGCCGTCACCAGGGCCACGCCCAGCTTGCGACCCCCGCGGGCATAGCCTTCCGCGGCATGACCGGCCGCCGCTTCATGACGCATATCAGTAATCGCGATGCCCAGGTCGAGACAGCTTTGAAATAGGGTCTCAAGGTGCGCTCCGTGGATGCCAAACGCCTGCGTTACCCCAGCGCGAGCGAGCGTTCGCATCACCAGCTCGCCGCCTTTTACGGTAGCCATAGATTGCTTCCACGGTGGCCTATGATGTACCCAAGATCATACCCTTAGACTGAGCTAAACCATGACCACACCCTCTCCTTTTTGCCGGGCGACGGCATGCCTTTCGCGTACAGCATGAGAACGGATGCATGCTATTGCCGGGACATACATTCGGTGTGCGCCTGCGGGCCGCTGCCGTGTCCGTTGAGGGCCATCAGAACCTGCTCAGCCATGATAATTCGGGATCGCCTCGCATAGCTTGCGGACGGAACTGTCGAGCCTGGTGGCAGCAGCGGAGCAGGTCTGCGATGCGAGCTCACAGTCGGAGTGCCACCTTAGGCGCGGGACTTCACAGTCAGCTTGCCAACAGGAGTAGACCTTCGAAAGCTGCCGCGCCTGGAGAGCCTCGGACTCCCGACCTCTTGGGTCGTAGGTGCATTTCGAAAACTACTAGTATCAATCAGTCAATCATTTGCAGGGCGTGCCGATTGTAGATCCGGTCTATCTAAGGCAGTCCATGGCACGCCCAGTTTGAATTCGGTACATCTGCCGTCGAATCGAGGTGCTTGATGATCGGCTGACCGTCGACCGCCCGGACCCGCCCGTCGTCGGGCAGAGTTGCCTGCAGCAAAGCGATCATGGCAAGCAGTAAGGCCATATTGGCGCGCGGTATAGCATTTGTCCTACAGCAAGCCGGGTTAGGCACTGCGTATGCTCCACCAATAACACTCCACCTTGTCGAGTGGAAGACCGGAGAACTCAAATGAAACTACCATTAAGCTGCGCGTTGCTCGCCAGCGCAGTACTGTGCCTGTCCGCCTGCAGTAAGGCCAAATCTCCCGAGGACGTTCAAGCGGACGTCGCCAAAGCGCAGAGCAGTGCAGTCGAAGAGAACGCCAAGGCGGACGAGAAAGTGAAACAGGTCGAGGCCGAGGCCCCCAAGGACCGGGCGGATGCGTTGGCCAAGGTGACCGACAAGAATGTCGACGCCGTGGCGGACTCTGCGGTCACTGAAGCGGAGGGTGAAACAAAGATCGCACTAGCGAAGTGCGAAGCGCTGGAGGGTGATGCTCAAAAGTCCTGCAAAGACGAGGCAAATGCGCATCTGGATGCGGTGAAGGCCAAAGCTAAAGCTGCCAAGTCCAACTGAGGCAAAGGCCGGCAGATTTCTAGGCTTGGGGCGGCACCAACTGCGCGGGCTACGTGCGAATAATTCGTTACTATTCATAGCTCCAGGATACTTTAGGGGCGCGCCGTACCCGTCCGTGGCTGGCCTCAGATTCCGATTGCGCGTTAGCACCTAACGTTGGTTGGTCGAAGAATCGACGCATGCCTTGTCATCTCACGCGCCAGCGCCCAAGGGATTTTGCCTCGTATGTTCGCTACCGTACAGAACAGTCTGGCGCTCTACAGTAACTTCGGGCGAGCAATGTGCTGTGATGCACAATAAAACTGGGGCGTGCGATGGTTGCCAAGTCTCGGGATCGCGTTTCCAGTTCTCGGGTGAACCGCGTTGTAGACCCGCCCGAGGAAACGTGGTCCGGGCATCTCCCCATCACGCAGCGGCGGTTGCTTTCGATTTTGGAACGCGCCGCAGTCGGGACCCACGACTTCGCGTTGGCGGAGCGATCGCTGTTCGTGATCTGTGAATTCTGGGCGGCGGTTGTGGCACGAGATCTGGCCACACACTGGCGATCGAGAGTGGATGAGAGTCTCCACACCGTAGTTGCAATCTGCGCCTCCATTGGCCTTTCCGAGATGGCGGAGGCACTTGCGGAAGCGGGTCGGGATCTCAACGGACCGCTGACGGCAACGCAACGGCGCCAGCGCCTCTGGGCACTGGAGGAACAGCTGCTCGGGCTGAATACCCCCATAGATCAGATCATCGGCGGCCTTGCGCAAGACATCTCACCGGTGTCCAGAACCTGTGCATCGTGGTTGATGTCGTCTGCCCTGTCTGGGCCTGACAACTGACTTTTGCTCGGATCACGTTTCAGGGATCCTGAGCTTCAGAGTTAGCAGCTCCAAGCGCGATGCCGCCCGTTCGCAATCATCGCTCGGGTCGCGCATCGATCAGGTGATTCTGGTGAGGGTTGGACGGACCAGACGCGCTGATCGGTGATCTATATTCGACAGGCAGCATGGCCTCCTTCACGACCTAACGATTCCCTTTGCCGGACCACTGAGCGACATCATAGGCCTGCTCGCGGCATCGACAGAACCCGAGCATTGAACAGGTGCGACTTCAGCGCCGCTGTGTACGGTATCGCCCCGACACCCCACGCTGGTCATGCTCCAATCAGCGTCTGATTTCACTCACAGGAGATTTCCATGTACATCGGCGGCATTCTCGGAACCATTCTTGTCGTCCTTCTCATCGTTTGGCTTATTCGCAGGGTGTAACAGCTCTCGTAGTGCTTGGACATCTGCGTCGAACTCGCCCTTCGCCTCGTGCGAAGTGCTGCAAGACGTAATTCATAAGAACTCGTAGCGTCGGATGGCCTTCAACTTATGCGAGCGTGACGGACGCATCGCGCCGGCGCGTGCGATTCATTGTCGACGCACCAGGGAAGATCGCACTGCCGAACCCGCAGGTTCCTCATCCGGATATGAATCGAATCCACCGCAACCTCGCGGCCCCGCGGAACAGTGCTCTCTGACGCGCAGTCATTTCATTTTCATGAAATCTAGACGATGCACGCGCGAGGTGCTAAGAGGCATCCGAACTCCACAAAAGGCACCTAACGCCGCGAACCGTCGGTTCGGGGAGGCTGGATATGATGCGGCGAGGTCCTCGCCACTTCTGCGCCTCATCCTTGTACGGGCACTGTATGCCTGAGTTGCTGGCGGTATTGCCGTTCATCGCCTGTACGGCAGTCCCCCGGGCCAGGTCAGCCGCTACGTGCACGGTCATGGCAAGCAACATCGGCACCAGCACCAATTTACCTGGCGACTTACGGCTGGTCGATGTTCCGCGCCGCGTTGCGATAACCACTACTGCCAATGTGTGTGACAGTGCACCATGGCACCTCCGGGTCGATTTCCGTCCATTACTTGATATCATCGATACCAGTTGTCACGTTACTTTTGAATCCGGAGCTCGAATTGAAAGTCTTATTTGCGACACTGGCGACGTTTCTTCTGTTCGGCGCGACACACGCCGAAGGCATTGCCAAGCCAATTCCACCATCCGTTATAAGCGACCCGGCACCAGATCCGGACTATCCGCCCCGCTCGGCGCAGGTCCTCGTACCCAGCCACGGGATGGGTATGAACGCCCTGTTCTACCTCGCAGGTGGTGTGGGACCGCATCCGACCGTCGTTCTTCTACATGGATTCCCCGGAAACGAGCAAAACCTTGATTTGGCTCAGGCCATCCGGCGTGCCGGGTGGAATGTGCTGACCTTGCACTACCGCGGGGCCTGGGGCAGCCCCGGAATCTTTTCTATCCACAATGTGTTAGAGGATGCGGACGCCGCGGTCGAGTTTGTGCGGCGACCAGACATAGCCGAGAAATTTCGCATCGACACGCACCGCATTGTTCTTGGTGGACATAGCATGGGTGGCTTTGCAAGCGCCTCGCATGCGCGTACTGATGGGCATCTGCTTGGAGTCTTTCTCATCGACGCTTGGAATGTCGGGAATACTGGTGAGGAGTTTGCAAAAGTAAGTGGGTCCGCGCGGGCGGCATTGATCAATAAGCAATTCGATGACATCGGCAATTCACTACGTGGAGCGACAGCGACGAGTACAGCCGCGGAGGTTATTGCGCACCGCACGGAGTGGAACTTCATGTCATGGGCTAAGGACCTGACGCGCTGTCCGTTGCTGGTGATTGGGGCATCGAAGGCAGGTGGAGAAGAAAACCGCGCACTGGCTCAAGCCGTGACCCGCGACGGGGGCAAGGTCTCTGCTCTCACACTACCAAGTGATCATAGCTTTCAGGATCATCGAATCGCGCTCGCAGCTGAGGTGGTGGATTGGCTGCAAAAGCTCCCTTAACCCTTGAACTGGGGGTTCTGACCAAACCGTCAGCCCGCGAGATAGGACTGAGTGCTACTTGACGGCCCGGTCCCGGGCCACCATTCCTGTGCAACCTGAGTGGAAAAAGATGAGCGATTCGAGACGACAGCCTATTGCCCTGGTAACGGGAGCCGGCAGCCCCACAGGCATCGGTTTTGCCATCGCTATGGCGCTTGGGCGCGCGGGTCACCGCATTGCCATCACGTCCACAAGCGCGCGTATCGAGGATCGCGCCGGTGAGCTCAGGGCCGATGGCATCGATGCGGTTGGATTCGCGGCGGATCTTACCGATACCGAGCGAGTGTCTGCACTGGTTGCTGAGGTTGGCGACGTCGAGATACTGGTCAACAATGCTGGTATGGCATCGCTCGGTGTCTCTGACCCGACCGGCCCGCTGGAGGATATGGCAACGGCGACGTGGGCGATCACCCTGGAGCGCAATCTGACGACGGCTTTTTACGTCACGCGCGCCTGCTTGCGCGGCATGAAAATGCGTAAATCAGGCCGCATCGTCAGTGTGGCGTCGACCACGGGTCCCGTTACTGGAATTGCGTACGATGCCGCCTACGCCGCAGCGAAGGCAGGGATTCTGGGCTTGACGCGGGCGCTGTGTCTGGAAGTTGCTCGCGATGGTATTACCGTGAACGCTGTCGCGCCGGGGTGGATCGCGACTGGGTCCCAAGCCGAGTCCGGGGCGCGCGCGGGACTTGCAACGCCTATCGGTCGTTCCGGTAGGCCAGAGGAGGTCGCAAGCTGCGTGGCGTACCTGTGTTCGCCCAACGCATCGTACGTGACTGGGCAACTCATCGTTATCGATGGCGGCAACAGCGTCGTGGAGGACAAAGGTCGTTGATACCCGCTATCTTCTTGACCAATTGAGTCAACATGTCAATTGGCCGCCCTCCTACCCTTTCCATCTCGATGCGACAAATCCGCCAAAGAATTAACATTCAGCGGGAGACACTTGTCAGTTAAGAGGTGATTCATGCCGCTTAAAGTCATCGGCGCCGGTCTCGGACGGACTGCGACATTTTCATTGAAGTTTGCACTCGAGCATCTCGGTTTGGGTCCGTGCTACCACATGTCCGAGGTGTTTGCCGGTGCCCGTCGGAATGTTCCGCTGTGGCTCGATGTCGTCAGGGGCAGGCCTGATTGGGGCTCGATCTTCGACGGTTTCCAGTCCACCACGGACTATCCGGCATGTAGTTATTGGCATGAGCTTGCTGAGCATTATCCGAATGCCAAAGTTGTATTAACGGTCCGGGATGCTGACAGCTGGTTCGATTCTGTCTCCGAGACCATCTTCTCCGAGCAGATGCTGGGATCGCTTGCGGGTACACCCCTCGAAGAAATGATGCGGGGTGTAATATTCGACTCCTTTCGAGGCCACGTGAAGGACCGCGGATTCATGACCAACTGGTTCAAAAGTCGAAATCAGGCGGTAATCGATGCGCTGCCCGCCCATCGCCTATTGGTCTATTCGCCTAAGGAAGGCTGGGGGCCGCTGTGCTCCTTTCTCGGTATCGCGGTGCCAGATGGGCCTTTCCCGCGAATTAACAGCCGGGACGAAATAGGAAAAGCATCAAAGGAGCAGGGCGGCCTACCTCCCGACCCGGAACTCGCTGAACAGTTCGCCAGGAACTACATTAAGCAACTCAGGGCTAGGGCCTTCGGGGGCTAGCACGGCTATGGTTTCGTGCGCCTCTCTCCCTGGCCAATTGCCCGGCCCGAGGGCGGACAGTCACGAGGGGCCGCTCGGGGCTAATTGCGACCGTGTTAGAAAACAATAATTGGCGCGCCTGGAGAGATGCGAACTCCCGACCGTCTGGCTCGTAGGTACATTTTGATGACTACGGGTATTTACCAATCAAGCACTTGCAGCGCTTGCCAAAAGCAAATGCAGCTTATCCAAGGCACGAATGCGGCACATTCAGTCTGAGTTCGGCACATGCGGCGTCGGACCGTGCTGGACAGCGATCGAATGACCACCGTGAAACCTCTGTATGCCAGTCGTTGGGCGCGCAGTTAGGTGCTAGACAGCGGACGGATGCGCCGGAATGGCGTATCTTCAACGAACAGCTGTTTCGGACGATGCTCTCGGGATTCCGATTCGAATGAAAATACTGCCGCGCGTGCTCGCCACCGTTGCCCTAGCTGTAGTCACATTGCTGGTAGCGCTGTGCCTATACCTCGCGTTTGGCGATCTGGGGCTGCACAAGGGGCGGATCGAGCAATTCGTGACGCAGCGCATCGGCCGCGAGTTCGCCATCGATGGCCCATTATCGCTAAAGCTGATCCCCGCGATCTGGGTGCAGGCCGAAAAGGTGCGCATTGCCAATGCCCCGTGGAGTTCGACGCCTCAAATGCTGCAGGTCGGACACGTCGAGGCGAAGATCGACCTGTGGTCCCTGGTCTCCGGACCAGTCGACGTCAAAAAACTGGAGCTGCGCGACGTGACGCTCACCCTCGAGCGTGACCGCAACGGCAGCAACAACTGGACCTTGGGTAACCCGAACGCGCCCAAACCTCCAAAGGAGGAGTCCGAAGCCGAGTTGAAGAAACTCCCGATAGCATTTCAGCACGTCTTGCTCAGTAACCTGCGCGTCTTGTATCGCGTGCCCGGTAAGGAGGACCGGACCGCGCAGGTCGAATCCCTGACGGTCCTGCCTGGATCCGACGACCTGCTGGCAGTCGACGGCAAAGGCTCAGTGGACGCGTACGCCGCGACCCTCGCCGGAGAACTTGGGCCACTGCACGCATTGCTTTCAGGGCGGGATATCCGCATGTCGATCCAAGCCTCACTTGGCAATCTGCAGGTCACTGCGAAGGGCGCAGTGGGTCAACTGTATCCGTTGGCTGGCGCAGATCTAAAGCTGATAGTCGATAATCCGGAACTGGGCACAATGCTCCAAAGACTCGAACTTCCGGAATTTGCCGATGGTTCGATGCACATCGACGCCAGCCTGAAGGCTGCCGGCCAACGAACGCAGGTCGAACTGCAGGGGAAGGCTGGAGACATAACGACGAGCATTGCTGGAACCTTAGCAACGCTCGGGCTGCGCGACTCAGACCTGAATTTCAGCCTCAGCGCGCAGGATGCCGCGCGACTTGCGGCCGCGTTCGACGTCAAGAGTGTTCCGGCCGCAAAGTTGGACGTCGCCGGTCACATGGCCGCTTCGAGTACGGAACTTAAATTCGACGGCGTCACGGTCAGCCTCGGAGGAACACAGGCCCGGATCAACGGCACGTTTCCTGTGAAACGCGATCAGCCAATAAAAGTTCGCTTTAGTGTCTCGGCAAAAAGCCTCGCTGAACTGGAGGGAACGCTGCCCCCGCTTCCTCTAGAGGTGAGCGGCGACTTGACCCGCGGACCCGATCGGATCGAATTGACAAACCTCCTCGCCCACGTTGGCAAGACTGACCTTAAGGGCAAGGCGATGCTCCAGGGCGGCGCGCACCGGCATATCGAAGCTGACGTCAGCGCGCCGTTGCTCGACCTCACGCCTCTCGTCAGCAAGCCCGCGCCGGCCAAGTCAAATGCCAAACCAGCCCCGCATTCATCGAAAAAGCAGTACCTGTTCCCGACGACGCCCCTGCCGCTTGCGCGGCTGCAGGGGCTGGATGCCCGCCTGAAATTCAGTGCGGGCGAAATGCGAGCCGACACGATGCTCTTGAAAAGGGTCGACGGCACGATAATCGTCGACAACGACAAACTGCTAGCACAGGTGCACGCCAACGGCGGCTACGGCGGCAACGTCGAAGGCTCGGTCGGCCTCATGCCTTCCGGCGGTAATGCGGCAACACTGAAGGTCGACATGAAGCTGCAAGACCTTCGCGCCGGCCTCCTCGCAGGCGGCGACAAGGTCCGAGACGAGGAAGTGCCGCCGGTGAGCATGGCGACGGATATCACTGCCACGGGCGCCTCTCCCCGGCAATTGGCATCGGGCGCGAGCGGCAGCCTTCTCCTGTCCACAGGGCCGGGCAAGACCCGACACGGTGCCTTAGACGTGGTCGGCAGTGGTGTGGTTGGCCAGCTGCTCAGCAAGCTGAATCCGTTCGCTAAGGAAGATCCTTTCACACAGGTCGATTGCACCGTAGCGCGGATCGATATTCTGAATGGCAAGGCTAAGATCGCGCCAGTACTACTGCAAACCGACAAGGTCACCGTGACGGCCGACGGCACGGTCGATCTCGGCACTGAGGTTCTCGCGTTCAATTTCAATACGCGGCCGCGCAGCGGCATCGGCGTGAGCCCTGGCATGTTTACAAATCCATTCCTGGAACTGCGCGGCACACTGACAAGCCCCAGACTTGGCACGGGAGCAAAGGGCGCGACGTCCGGCGCACTGGCGGTGGCGACTGCCGGAGCTACGGTGGTCGCTGGGGGGCTCGTAGACCGCATCAAGGGCGAGGCCGATATGTGCAAAACAACGCTCGAGGCGGCGCAACATCCCGCCAGCAGCCGCAAATAGCCACAATCGCATGGCTTCGGCAAACGCCAAGTTGGCTGTGCCGCGCCAGCTGTTTGATAGAAATTTGGAAGTTGGCGCGCCTGGAGAGATTCGAACTCCCGACCTTCTGGTTCGTAGGCGCGTGGCACATTTTTTAGGCTATTGATATTTCGGAACTTTTCCGCGTGACGCCCGTTGCATTTGCCACGACAAAGCACTACTGAGCAGGGCCTATTCCCGCAGATTCCCCACAACCTCAAGGCTATAGGTTTGGAGGATAAACCTCATGGTCTTGACCATGAGGTCGGGAATTTCGACCTCATGGCTAAGGTATGGACAAACCGACCAGCCTGTGAGCGGTCGGCTCACCCGAAGAAGCAGGCGTGCGCGTCCTCGGATACCAGCGTCGCGAATTCCTCCGCAGATTTTACTTCCGACTTTGGCTCATAACTGTGCCACTTCAGGTCACTTCGCCGCCAGAACACGCGCCACACACCGCGCGCTCTGACGTAGGTCGCCTTCGCTACCGGCGATTCGTCCTTCTCGTCGGGGGGTCCTCGCCAGCGCGGTCGGATCTCGAAAATCTCAACGCTTTGCCCGGAAATGCGGAATCCAAGATCGAGCTTGGCGCGAACGTTTGGCGGGGGCCGACGCTTCTCCATGAAGCCATCCATCGCTTTTCGCACTCGCGCCAACTCGAACTCAGCGAGCGCCATCGATCGTTACGCCACTTTCTGCAAATTCACCGTATGCGCCTTGAGGCCCACTTTAAGACATCTTCGTACAGCGTCGAAAATTGCCGCCAGATTATCCATGCTTGGATTGCCTTTGGGTGACAGCATTCGATGAAGACTCTTGCTCGGCATGGCCGTTGTTTTGGCGAGCCGTTCAAAACCGAGCGTCGCGTTCACGAGATCGCGCAGAATAAGACGTGCCGTCTCTGGTTCGCCACTCAGAAACAGAGTTGCCGCCTCGTCCAGGAGCGCCTTAGCGAACGCAGGATCCCTCTCGACACGAGCAACAACGGTCTTCTTGAAATCGCGTGTGAGCGCCATAGTCTTTACCTCTTTCGCTTCCTGTCCTTACGATCAGCCGGCGGAGGCGCCTTTCGCGCCTTGTATTCGGCATGTAGGGCCTTCGCCCGATCGATGTCCGCTTGTTGCCGCCGCTTGGTTCCACCGCCAAACAAAACGATTAGCGATTCACCGTCTTTCGCCAGATAGATCCGATAACCCGGACCCCAGTCGATGGCGTATTCTCCGATGCCCGCAAACCACTTCACATTGGAGGTGTTGCCGAGTTCCATGCGCAGCTTCGCGGTCGTGACTTTCGCCGCGGCTTGCACGTCGAGGCTGTCAAACCAATCCGCGTATGGACTCGAGCCATCAGGGCGAATGTATTCTTCCACCCGGATCTTCATTGGCATATGGTAACATTATCGTTACCATATGCCAAATGGTGGTCGGAATTCGCACGCAAAATTCCCGCAACCATATGGCTTCGGTCGGCGGCAAGTCAGCAACGCAGCGCTAACTGTTTGATGAAGATTGGGAAGTTGGCGCGCCTGGAGAGATTCGAACTCCCGACCTTCTGGTTCGTAGCTCGTTAGCGCCACCAGTTTGAAAATTGAGCGTCTTGTGAATCAATAAGTTAGAAACCACGCCGCCGGGACATTGTTGCACTACCAGCACCACTGAGCACTACTAAGCATCACCCACTCACGCAAAAGTCACGCAACCTCCTGGTCATTTTAGGATGGGAGATCCTCTGGTTTGGACCAGCAGGTCGGGATCTTGCGGCGGATTCCGCAGATGCGCGCAGAGCTCTCGATGATCTCGGCGTCAATGACACGACCGCGGTACATGGCGTCACGGGCTGCGGGTCGGGTCATTCCGGACTCCTAAAAGGAGCCAGAATTGTGGGCGCATGTCCGCAGATGCACCAGAACCCGCTGGCTCGCTGAAAGCCGCCCGAAATACACACTTCCCTGCTGCTACGACCTGCATATGGGTATTCAAGTTACTCTACATGTCCGTAGAACGTGTATAGTAAACGCCATTTTCCTATACATATCCGGCGGCACTGGTAAAGCGGCAAATGACGATCTTGCCTCCCCTTCACAGTCTTAAGCCGACACGCTTTGAGACTCCCGCCATTCTAAAGAAACTCGCGGCGGCAAGTCGCAGCTTGGCTGAGTTGAAGGGCGTGGCAGCGACCATTCCCAACCAGGCCATTCTCATAAACACCCTTGGCTTGCAGGAGGCGAAGGACAGTTCCGCGATCGAGAACATCATCACGACCCACGATGAGCTCTATCGCGAGGACGATCCTACGCCCGGCCAAGTCGGCGCGACAGCGAAGGAAGTACTGCGCTACCGACAAGCGTTAAAGCTCGGGTACGAGAAAGTGCGCACCACTGGGCTACTAACGCTGAATACCGTCATCGACATTCAACGAGAGCTCGAAGCCAATAAGGCAGGGCTCCGAAAACTCCCGGGTACAGTACTCAAAGATGCCACCGGCCGGACGGTGTACACACCTCCACAGGATGCCAGCGAAGTGAAACGCCTGGTGGGCGAACTGGAAAAATTCTGGCACGACGAGCCGGCCTATGACGTTGACCCGCTCATACGCATGGCGCTCATTCATCACCAATTCGAAAGCATTCACCCGTTCTACGATGGCAATGGCCGCACCGGACGTATTGTCAATGTGCTGTACCTCGTCAAAGAACGGCTCCTGGACATCCCGGTCCTGTATCTCAGCCGACACATCGTCCGCACCAAGGCAGACTACTACCGGCTGCTGCAGAGCGTGCGTGAGCAGGACGCTTGGGAGGCCTGGGTCTTGTACATGCTGACCGCAATTGACGTGACTGCCGCGGAAACCGTCAACACGATCCAGTCCATGCGCACGCTCTTGATGAAGACTAAGCAGACGATTCGCGCCGACTACAAGTTCTACAGCCAAGACCTGCTCAATAATCTTTTCAGTCACCCCTACACAAAGATCGAATTCGTTCAGCGCGACCTCGATGTCTCGCGCCTAACGGCGACGAAGTACTTGGACGCGCTAGTTGCGGGGGGCATCTTGCGAAAACGCAAGATCGGAAGGAGCAATTACTACATCAATGCGCCGCTATTTAGAATTTTGACGGGAGCTGAGCAGACATGACGCGCAACGGTCACTCTGGTCAGATTACGCGCCGCCTCATGCTAGCAAGTGGCGCATGTCCGCAGATGCACCAGAACCCAGGTGACGACGGAGGCGCCAAATGACTGATTTAACGAGTGTGAAGTCCCAGATCTAAGGTGACATTCTGGCTCTCATCCCATCCTTGGAGAGAGCACCATGACAAGAACTGAACAGAACCGGGTGGTTGCCTGGCGCCTAAAGCTCATCCGGCAGGCCGACGAGACTGCCTCAGAGGCGTCGCTCAGACCTGCCGGCATTTCGGTCTTTCTCGCAAAACCTTCTATAAATGGCGGGCTAGGTACAAAAGCCACGGTGACGCCGGTCTGTGCGATCGGCCCCGGGCTCCTTTCACTTCCCACCACCACACCTCGCGAGGTCGTCTCTAAAATCCTGTACTTGCGGGAGCGTTATCGATTCGGGGCCCCCGGATCGCCAGCTATCTACATCGCTTCCACCATATCGATGTGGCGCCGCTCCACAGCACACCGCATCCTGATCCGCTATGGCATGAACCGACTGCCGGCCAATCAGAAGCGCCAGCCGACAGGCCGTCCCTGGCATCGATACGAGAAACCACAACCCGGCCACCGCCTGCAGATCGACGTGAAATTCCTTGAGCGGATCGCAGGCTCCAGAAAACGCCTCTATCAGTTCACCGCCATCGACGACTGCACGCGCATCCGGGTGCTCAAGATCTACGACGTCTGCAACCAGAAGTCAGCGATCAGCTTCGTGGACGAGGTCATCCGTCGACTTCCCTTCAGGGTGCTCGTCATCCAGACGGACAACGGCGCCGAGTTCCAGTCCAACTTCCACTGGCACCTGGAGGAACAGGACATCCGCCATGTCTACATCCGGCCCAGAACCCCCCGCCTGAACGGCAAGGTCGAACGCTCACACCGCGTGGATGAGCAGGAGTTCTACCAGCTGCTCGACAAGGACGGCATCGCCGACGATATCCACCTGTTCAACGACAAGCTGCGCGAATGGGAGGACTATTACAATTACCACCGGCCCCACGGAGCCCTCGATGGGCAGACCCCCTACGAGCGGCTCCTGGCCAGAAAAGCCTCCGCCAGTGTGTCACCGAAGTCCTGAGACCTTACAAACTGATTTAATGGCGCGCCTGGAGAGATTCGAACTCCCGACCTTCTGGTTCGACATTCAGGTCGGGTGATGAATTGCCGGATCTGAGCTGAGGCGCGCAGGTCCCGACCACCGTGACACCTTGCATTATCGAAACCACAACGTTAGGAGTACCAATACCCCCAAAGCACAAAGCGCCAGCAGGCATTTCCTCAGCGATAGAAGGGTGCCAACAACGCGAACTATGTGTCCCTCATTCACAGTAGGGCACATCTCCATCGGGGCAGGTATTGGAGTACCGACTGCGTCATCACGCGCTTCATTATCAACGCTAATTGGGGGCCTCTCGCCAACTGAAATGCGGAGTGATTGCACGTGAAGGCCCGGCCTTCGTTGGAGATTGCAGCGCGTGGTGTTGCCGTCTCCGACGGACGCCAGATCATTGCTATATAAAGTGATCAGTATGTGTTTTGAATGCTCACTTCCGACACTCTGAACCAGTCCCTCGAATTCCGCCGGTTCAAGCGAGACAACGACCGACATCCAGTCCACGCCGTCCCACGGAAATAGATTGGCGTAGCCACAAAATCCCTTGGCGAGCTTGTCGGCGTCCGCCGCGACGCGACTTCTAAGCGTGATACTGATCCTTTTGGGAAAAGTGACGTAATCGCCACCCCTATTTATGAGCTCCCAGTCTCCTCGGGATTCGCGGTTGCCCTGCGCCTCAATCTCTCGACGGGAGCTAACACTGTCGGCGTACATATACAGTCGGAGGCTGTCAATCTCCACAGTAAATCCCAGCGGAGCGAGTCGCCAGGGATTCTCGTACGACTCGTCGTCATAGAGGCTATCCGCTAGAGTAGGATCTGGCTGATCGCTCATATAGCCTCATCAGAAGAGCAATGCGCAATCTTTGAGGGGCATGCAGGTGTCGGTTGCCTACCGGTCGAAGCAGAGCAGCAGAATCATTGCTAGTTCGCCTCCGGCACGGCACTGAGATTTACCAGATAAGCGTACAGTCCTGGGATATCTGAGTTCCTCTTAAACAGCCGCTCCACTGCTCGTCGGATGCCGGACTTCTTCGTCACATTTCTGATGCCGTAGGTAAAGTCATCAATCGCCATACGAACCAAAATCTGAAAAAGCCGTACGTCCTTCTCCTTGGCATATCTCACAGCTTTGATCCAGGTCATTATGCCTTCGAAATCCGCGGTACTCTTTACCGCCTCTTTCACATTGAGCATAAACTCGCGAGCTGTGTACCCCGGTCCATCAGCAGCACTCGCATAGAATTTATAGAAGACATTTGCCAATGAGTTCTGCAATTCAGTTGGGAAGTCTTCCACCAGCCCAACGACATGGCGGAACGCGCGACTCGCTCTTTGAGCAACTGCAGGGTTGATATCCATGACGGTCTACCCTAATTCGATAGCACTGTCCGAGTCTGGCATTAGTTCATAAGTTAACGGCCAGGGCACCTGCTTCTATGTGACAGGGCGCACACACGGAGGGTACCGGGATAACATCTCCCAAGAATACAAAACGCAGCCCTCGAAGCTGCCGCTTCCACCGGGTCTATCCGCCACTTGCGCAACACTGTGACGCAGTTACACGGCCCCTAGCGGGCTTTTGTAACAAAATTCCCGCATCGCCTTGTAGTAGGCCCCGATATGCCCCGTACTATTTCCGCCGCTTGCGCCGCGACCCTCGTCATGGTTTTGAGTGGGTGCGTCAGCTTGAGCAATGCCAGTCGCAAGCTTGACGTGGGCATGACGGAGAAGGACGTCATCACCCTTATTGGCTCCGAGCCGCAATCAGTTTCTCTGTCGACATGCGGGACCAAAACGGACGAGCCTTGGCAGTGCAAGCAGTATGACTACAGGAACAACTGGATCGGCGGCTGGCTGAATATCCACTTCAGTCAGGACGCGAACGGACTCTGGCGTGTGAACGATTGGCATTACTACTGACATCCTGCGGTCTTTCCCGAGGAGACCGATCGCGTAGTTCACCTTCAAGGGTTTTTAGCGTCTGCTGACGATCTGTCTTTGTTTAATTCCGTCGCATATATCTATGTCCCCTAAGTACAGCATGGAGCGAACTTCCAAGCTCCAGTGTGGCTGCCCGCGGCGCTCATGAGGAATCAGCGGAGCCGCCCATGACAACCATATTCATTCTGGTACTAGCAGTGGCCGCTGTTGTGGCCATTCTCCGAAAGCGTCGTTCTGGCTCACGGACGAATGAGTCGTGGCCCTACTTCCGGAAAAGGCCACTTTCACAACCTGAGCAGGTGCTTTATCACCGCTTGGTTCAGTCATTGCCCGAACGTATCGTGTTGGCACAGGTTCAAGTATCACGTGTGCTTGGGGTTAAGAAGGGCTACTCCTTTCACGAATGGAATAACCGCATTAATCGTTTGAGCTACGACTTTGTCGTGTGCACACGAGATTCAACTGTTATCGCTGCCATTGAACTCGACGATGCGTCGCACGACTCAGAATCGCGCATTGCCACAGATCAAAAGAAAAACCGGGCCACCGCCGCGGCAGGTGTACGCCTGATACGTTGGCACGTAAGGGCGTTACCGGACAGCGCAGCCATCCGCGCGGCGTTTACCGATGAGCAACCTAACAACCCCAACGAGCGCCCGCGTAAGCCATAAACTGCAAAGCGCCAGTGCTTGCGGCGCTCATGCGGAGCGTTAAGTTGCTACCTAGTGCGCAGTGTCATTACAAGCTTCGCGTTGGATGGGCTTGTCGGAGTATGTAGTGTCGCCACCTAACCGCTGGACATTCCGCGCCTGGTGACTCTATGGTGACTTCGGCAACTGGTCGGCGACCTGCGCAGCTCTAACTTAATGATTTAGTGGCGCGCCTGGAGAGATTCGAACTCCCGACCTTCTGGTTCGTAGGCGCATGACTCATTTTTTAGGTTATTGATATTTAGGCACTTCCACGCGTGACGCCCGTTGCATTGGTCACGACGAAGCACCACTGAGCAGGGCCTGTTCCCACAAATCTCCCACAACCTTATGGCTATGGTTTTGGCGGATACTTATGCCTTACACGTTAGTGCTCGACGGTCGGCAAAACGAGCTTGCGTCCGTTCGCTTTATGCCAGAATTTGGAGTTAGCCCCCCCCCGGCACTGCGGCTTGGCCCATGTGCGGATTACCACCTATAGGGTTGTTTTGTATGCGGTTTTTGGCGTGAATCATTCATTGGGTTAAGTGGGCTTGTCTCGTTTATGGTTGTATAAAGTAAATCTCGTTATACTTTACACAACGGATGTTGTCTATCTTCGAATTTAAGCAATGAAAAAACCCTTTGTTCCTCAATTGCTTCCGCATACCGATGTCCATTGGGAACCGCTGATTCCGCTGATGGGCCAGGCTAACAGGGCGTTGGCCCATTACGACGGAGTCCTTCACGGCGTGCCAAATCCGGCGGTCTTGCTCTCTCCTCTGATAACACAGGAGGCTGTTCTTTCATCCCGGATCGAGGGCACCCAGGCCACTCTTGGGGATGTCTTAAAGTTTGAGGCTGGAGAGGAACCCAAACACGAAGCCCAAAGACTAGATATTCAAGAGATAACCAATTACCGAAAAGCATTGCGCGCCGCTGAACAGGAGCTCAAAACCCGCCCCTTCAATTTGAATTTGCTACTAAAGCTCCATTCCATATTGCTGGACAGCGTTCGCGGCCGTGACAAGGCTCGCGGTGCCTTCCGCGTAATTCAAAATTACATTGGTGCTCCTGGTACCCCTATTGAACAGGCGTTGTTTGTGCCTCCAGAACCGGCACTACTGGCGTCACTATTGGATAACTGGGAAAAGTATTATCACATGGACCGACCAGACCCTCTGGTCCAGCTTGCCGTCGTACACGCGCAATTTGAAATCATCCATCCGTTCCTGGACGGGAACGGGCGATTGGGCCGCATCTTAATCCCTTTGTACTTGTACGAGCGGCAAGTACTTAGTCGCCCAATGTTCTATTTGTCTGAATACCTAGAAAAGAACCGTGATTCATATGTCCAACACTTGCGACGTTTAGGAGAAGCGGCCGGAGCTTGGAATGAATGGATTACGTTCTTCTTGACAGGTCTTATCGAACAAGCCAAACAGAATGCCAACAAAGCTAGAGACATTATGGCCCTGTATGCGCGCTTGAAGGACCGTGTCTTGGAGCTCACCCATTCTCAATTTGCGGTACCACTTCTGGATGTTTTATTTGTTCACCCAATTATTCGCAGTAGCGAAATTGCGAAACAGAAGGGCATGCCAAGCATGCCAATGGTAATGAACATGATCGGTAGACTTAAGGGGGACGGGATACTCAAAGTTATCCGCGCTGCAAGTGGCAGGAGAGCACAGGTTCTTGTGTTGAAAGACTTGATAAATCTTTGCGAAGGAAGACGGGTCTTTAAGTGAGCACGCCGATGCACAACCCTGAAGGCGCAAACCTAAATTGGAATTGACGATGTCGCCTGGAGCCATTCCGCGTTCATACGTGGTGCCGCTTCTTCAATTCCAATGTCGAGCTCGGAGTTGTCTATCGGGTGTGTGCGCAGCATTTCCTCTAGCTGTGGTCGCTCCACTACACTTACGCGATTTGCCTCTGCGTGCTCCCGCGCCCAATCAACGTCGCACACTTAGAGCCTCCGAGCAAAAGTGTATATAGAGGCCTTACACATAGCTCGTTATTAAGTTTCGCAGTGCTGAGATTTGAACTGAGGGTAAGCGTCACGCGGAGGCCATCTTGACGTTCAGACCTTGATGGTTGCGAGCCGTTCGTTGGCATCCTCGAGACTGAACGCAGCGGGGTCGAACGAGCCGCCGATCCACTCGAGCATATTGGCGTGATCTTCATGGGCGGGATCAGCGATGGCGGCCAGGAACTCGCCGTAACCGCTCGCGCTGCCGACATCTTCCGGTGGGCAGGCGTTTTCGCCAGCAGTACAGCGCACGGATTTTGTGCCCAGAGTGGGAACCACCAGATCCTCAACGGTGATCAGATGTTCCCAGTGGTCGCCCATGTCGTAGATATACGTGAACCGCCGCAGGCCCGCCTCGAGCATGGGTTTCAGTCGGACTTTCCGCTCGTCGAACACGGGTTCGGGCTCTGGCCACTCCTCATCCGGTATGCCGTAGCGCTGCCGGCCGATCTCATACTCATGCAGGTGACCGCCATGCCAGCCCATTGCACCGATCAACGCCCCGTGGAGCTTGGCCAGCGTGATGTTCTCCGGGACCAGGATCCGCCGCCATACGCGCGGTTCCACACCCTGCAGCTCCACCCGCAGCTGCGCCTGCATTGCGGTGAGCTGGGCTACGCGGCGCGCGACAGCGCGAGGGGTAGCAGCACGGCGACGCGCCATGGCAAGAGCTCATCGATGCGGTTGATGGGATGTTCGGCGATCCGTTCGAGGACGTGCCGCAGGTAGTGGTGCGGGTCGATGTCGTTGAGCCGACAGGTGCCGACCAGGCTGTAAAGACGGGCTGCCGTCTCCCCGCCCGCATCCGAGCCGGCGAACAGGTAGTTACGGCGCCCGAGCACGAGCGCGCGGATCGCGCGCTCGGCGGCGTTGTTGTCGATCTCGATGCGCCCGTCATCCACATACCTTGTCAGGGCGGTCCAGCGCGTCAGCGTGTACTGGATGGCACCGGCGAGCGGGGATTTGGCGGACAAGGACGCGTAGGTGGTGGTGAGCCAGGCGCGCAGTGCTGACAGCCGTGGCGCGGATTCAGTAGCTCGCACCTCAGCCCGTACCACGGGTGGTTGAGCGCGGATCTCCCGCTCGATCGCATACAGCTCGCCGATCCGGATCAGCGCTTGCGCGGCCGTCGGCGAGCGATCCACGGCGTACACGTCGTAGTACTTGCGCCGCGCATGCGCCCAGCAGGCCGCTTCGCGCACGCGCCCATCCGCGTACAGGAACGCAAAGCCACTGTAGGCATCGGCCTGCAGGATGCCGCTGAACATTTTGAGGTGAGCCTGAGGTCGCTCGGCTTTCCGATCCGGGGAGTAGCGATACACCACCGCCGGAGGATCCGGACCGGCCGAAGCTCGATCGTCTCGCACATACGCCCACAGTCGACCCGTCTGGGTTCTTCCCTTTCCGGGGCAGAGCACCGGAACCGGGGTATCGTCGGCATGGAGCTTCTCGGCCGCCATCACGTACCGTTCGATTGCATTGACCAGCGGATCCAGGAGTGCAGCGCTCTCAGCGACCCAGGAGGCGAGCGTCGAGCGCGGCAGCTCGACGCCCGCACGCCGATAGATGCCTTCCTGGCGATACAACGGACAGTGATCGGCGTATTTGGCACCGATCACCTGAGCGAGCAGGCCTGCCGTCGGCAGGCCCCGCTCGATGGGGCGCATCGGCGCCGGCGCCTGCACGATCCGCGCACAGGCTTTGCACGCCAGTTTCGGACGGACGTGGCGGATGACCTGGAAGTAGCCCGGAACGTAGTCCAGTTGTTCGGAGCTGTCCTCACCCAGGCGACTCAAGCGCTGGCCACAGTCCGGGCAGTGACAGTTCGAGAGGATATGCTCGAGGATTACGCGCGGCAGTTCCGGCGGCAGCGCGCGCGCCGGCCGGCGGCTGATGCGTGTAGCACGGGGCGAGTCCACCGCCATCAGCTTCGCGATCGGGTCAGACTTGGGAGGCGAAGGACTTAAGTCGGCCACTTCGCGTTTTTCTGGCATCGCCCCACCGGCCAGCGGCAGTTCCGGGGCGACACGAACATCGATGAGTTCCGAGGAACGACCGAAGCGCCAGCGGCGCAGTCGGATCACTTCCTCCTTGAGCGCCTCGACCCAGGCGGCATGCTGGAGGAGCTGTTGCTTCAGCTCTTCGACATCATCGGGTAACTGGGTGTACTCGAGCGCCACAACCCTATTTTACTAGGGTTTGCTCACATGTGCAGCAAACAAGAAGCTCTTTGCGCAGATTATTTTCTAGCTCACATGCAACGCTTGCCACGTGCGTTGCGGTCTTCGCCAGTCAATGCCTTCGAGCAGCATCGACAGTTGCGCTGGTGTCAGATGAACCGTGCCCGAGGTGCTCTGCGGCCAGATGAAGCGTCCGCGCTCCAGTCGCTTGGCGAACAGGCACAGGCCATCGCGATCGGCCCAGAGCACTTTCACCAGATCACCGCGGCGGCCTCTGAACACGAAGACATCACCACCGTAGGCCTTCTCAGCCAGCTTCGTCTCCACCAATGCGGCCAACCCGAACATCCCGCGGCGCATATCCGTGACACCGGCCGCCAGCCAGATCCGCGTGTCCCCGGGCGGTCCGATCACGCCCGCGAGGCCAGGCAGTCCAGCACCACGCGCAAGGACTCGGCATCGATCTTCCCGTGTACGCGGACCATCGAGCGGCCCACGGTAATCTCCAGATACCCATTGCCGGCCACGCTCGAACGCACGGGCTTCGGCTGCTCCACGCTCACCGGCAATAACGTCACGGCAGTACCCGAGGCGCCAAGAGCTCGCTGGGCTCGCCGCGGCTTGCCGCTCAACTCATCCACCCAGCGACGCAACACGTTCGCGTTTAGCCCGTGTGCCAAGGCCAAGCGTGATAACGACACCCCGGGTTGCTGGCAACGACGGGCCAGCTCCCGCTTCGCCGCCTTGTTGTACAGGCATCGACCGTCGCGCCGCTGCCCACGCACCAAGTTCGGAACCAACTCCACGGCCGTCTCCAACATAGGTGTCCACCTACTCAGTAAGTGGACGCCATCCTCGCCGCAACTACGGACTACGACCAGACGGCCTTCAAATGACGCTTACGTTCATTCAAACACTCGTCTCGCAGTCGCCCATTGAACGATTCCACGTAGGCGTTCTGGTTCGTAGGCGCATGGCTCATCTTTTAGGTTGTTGATATTTAGGCACTTCTCCGCGTGACGCCCGTTGCATTTGTCACGACAAAGCACAACCTGGCAGGGTCTACTCCCGCAGATCCCCCACAACCTCAAGGCGACAGTTTTGAGGCATAAACCTCATGGCCTTGTCCATGAGGTCGGGACTTACTTCACATGCTGTTGCGACGCTGTGGCGTTCTTAGCCTTCACAGCCTTTTGGTCCAATATCAGTCGATAGGCAATATAGTATTTGTAGATGTTGGCGACGTAGGTGACGGTCTCCGCGCCGATCTTCTCCGCCGCGACATACTCGACATTGTGGAACCAGATGTTGGGGTTCAGTCCCCGCTTCGCGGCCTCTTTTCGCAGCCCGGAGACCCGCCCCGCCCCCGCGTTATACGACGCGAAAGCGAACAGCGCTTTGTCCAACTTGGTCATTGGCTCGTTGCCATAGTAATTGTCCATCATCCAGCGCATGTACTTTACGCCGGCGTGGATGTTTGCTTCCGTCTCCGTGATGTCACCGACCTTCATCTCCTTGCCGGTCGCTGGCATCAACTGCATGACACCGACCGCCCCGACCTGGCTCTTAGCTTGTTGGTTCAGCTGGGATTCCTGGTACCCCTGCGCCGCCATCAAAAGCCAATCGACGTCGTACTCCTGACCGTACTTCTGGAAATAGCCCACTAGTGCCTGAAACTTCTTACGGTCCTCGGCGGACGCCGCGTTCTTCACGTACCTGGCATCCTTCAAGTAGCGCGCCAGGAGCATGTTGCCGATTGCCGTGCCCTTGCCGTTGTGGGTGATAAAGTCGTCCACAGCAGCCTTGAGCTGCGGACTGCTCTTGCGGATAGCCCAAGCGATGTCGCCTCCCTTCCGCACGGCAACGTTGTCGTAAACTGTGATTGCTGGAAACACCTGCTTCCAGAACTTCGCCACGGGCACGTTGATGATGGTGAGCGGGATCAGGCCGGCACTCACCATCTCGATGAGATCCTCGTCCTCGAGATTTTCTGAAGCGTCCCTGATGAGTACGGGCGCGCGTTTCTGCGCCGCGAGGCGCTGGTTCAGGGCCAGCAGGCTCTCGCGGTAACTGGAGGACGGGCGTACGTAGACGACCTTCCCCGATAAATCCTCGACGGAATTAATGGCCATCGTACCGGGTGCGGCCACAACGACCTCATCGACGCCCGGATAGACCGGTACGGAGTATTCGACAATCTTTCGGCCGCTATCAGTGACTGTGAGAGCCGAGGCGGCGATGTCTCCTTTCCCCGCGTTGAGGGCGGCAATCACGCTCTCCCTGCCGACCGGAACGAAGAACACCTTGACCTTTAGATTCTTATGGCTGAGTTTTTTCTCTGCCGCCAGCTTCTTGTTCAGGTCGTCCTCGAACTGTCGCACAAAGTCGTGCGTCGACCCACGCTCGACGCCCTTATCGACGAAATAAAACGTCTTGCTTGGTACGACCAGCACGCGTATCGCCCCCCGCTTGATCATTGCGTCGAGGTCACCCTTCCACGGCTTATTGATCGAATTGACGTCGATATTGAGATTTTCCCGTGCCTGGATTGCAGCCGTCGGTGCGGATGTCGCGGCGGCCCAAAGAGGGACTGGCAAGGCGGCCAAGGCACTAAGGATCGTGATCAAAGATAACGGCCGCCACTTCCCCCGGCACAAATAGGATGCGAGCATAGTAGTTCCCCCGCCGTTAGTGATCGATATACTCTTCTTATTGAGCACAAACCTGCCGCACTTGTTGCTTAAAGCAAGAAGGAGTGGTCGGAACTCGCGCCGTGGACTTTCGGCAAACCACGGAGTAGTAATGGGCATAACATCTAGAAGACTCCCGTCACGTTAAACAGCAGGCCCGAATAGCCAAGGTTGAGACTGCCGTTGAAGTTGGGCTTGTTGACATCAACGTGAGTAATGAATTTTTCATAGCCGGCACTTAGTCCGACGTGGCGGTTGTACATCCAAGTCACGCCCGCCCGTAAGTCCCACCAATTACCGTCGAGGTCACCTATCTTGACCTTGAAGACTTGCCCGGCGGCATCGAATTGCCAGTTCGGCGCGAACGCCCAGTCACCGCGGATTCCGATGACCGGGAGCGGGGCCGGCAACTGACTCGACTTGGTCTGAAAACTGGCGGACTGCACCGTTCCATCCGGCTGCGTCAACGTGGCGTTCCCAGAGATTTGCAAGTGCTGGTCGATGAAATTAACGCCCGCAGATGCTGCAATCTCGTAATCTGGCCTGCGCATAAGCGAGTACTCGTACGACACTACGTAGACGCTGAACTCGTTTTTTGCACTCACTTGGCCGTTCGCCAAGAAGGTGTAGTCGCCCCAGGCGATGTCCTTGTCAAGCGTTCGCGTGTGCGTCGTGCGGTTGTGGAAGTACTCAAGACGCAAGTGGTGCTTGGGCTTGAATCGCCACAAGGCTCCGGCCCGAATCACGTTGATAGACGACCCCGTACCGAAGTCATGGTCGAAATCAACATGCTTGCCGTTCGCGTTGGCGTTCCCATTCAAGTCGCCGTCGAGCTTCGAGGTTAGAATGAATGTTCCTGCGCTGATGACCCACTTGTCATGCAGTAAATGCTGCGCCGGCGTTAGTTCGGATTTTTCGACTATGACCCCCGACGAAGAGGTCTGCGCGAAGCTCAACGTGGCGGCAGCGGTGCCCACGATGGCCATGGCGGCAGTCCCTGCGACTTTGAGTGCAATTCGTGAATTCATAAACTCATACTCCTGATTTCGTCTTTAGTGGCAGAGTGCGTCGCGCGCGTACGCGTCGACAATCCTCGATCTCCCAAGCCGGCCGGCGTCTCGCGTTTACTGCCTGACAAAGCCCCGGGTCGACCGTGGCGCAGCCGCCGCGCAGAGCGTTCAGGGCGCGGGTACATCTGACCGGTCCCTTTTTTGCCCGATAAGGCGTTTTCCCAAACGTTGAAGTTCCTGCATGTAACAGAAGAGCGAAAACAGTCCAATAATCATGAGGACGTAGCGGCCGGGCGGCATTCTGGATGCCAGTTTTTGCGCAAAGAACACAAACGAGAACACCGTGGTTGCCAGGAGGAAACTCAGGCGTGCCACGAACAACACGACGTGGCCAAGAAGCACGTTGGTGAGTCGGGGACGCGGTGGGCTAACTCTGTAGCAAAGCCAGTAGCCAACTTGAATCAGCACGATGGCTGAAAGCGCCCAGATCCACGTGTCCTGTCGCGGTTCGTAGACGCTAGGGTCCGCCAGCAATTCCCGATACCAGGGAAGTCCGTTCCAGTAAAGAGTAAGCACACCGAGCGTCTGCGTGGCGAGCAGTATCGGGTAACGCCAGCCGAGCTCAGTGTTCTGCCGAGCAGGAGCGACGGAAACCTTCGGGTCTATTGACGTATGCATCGCGGTGATGAAGTTAGGGGGTTCGTTGTTGCTTATCGTCGATTCATTGCCATTACTATCCAGGTCGTACGAACTTTCCTCGCAGAAACGTTGCAATCGTGAGCCGGCCGGCTCATGTCATGAAACAGCCGCGCGGTGTCAAATGTGGTTTGCCTTCGTGGTTCTTTTTCCTGTCCAAGCAACGCCGCGCAATGCGCGTGATCGGACCGCGAATGACCAGATAAGGAATGATCGCCAACGTTGCTGCTACGATCAGCACTTGCACCGGATACACCCAGTGATAAACGATGATTTCGTAAGTCACGTCGAGGATGCTGGCGATGATGAATACTTTGCCCACGTCTTGCCACGCCTGTCGCAACAGCTCATGGCGTCTATCGGAGTTCGTAAACACTCCCCAGAACATGTAGGGTGGCCGATGCTCGCGGGCATCTTTCAACCCGGCACGGATAGCGAGTAAGGCGGCTACTGAGGGCTGGATCAGCAGGCGCAGGGTCAACGGTCCATGGAACCGGCCGACCAGCATCTCCCACACGCGGCTGAGAAAGTCATGTGAGGTCATTTGTCTCTCTGCGACGGTTCCCGGATTTGAAGGCATCAGTTGTGCTGTGCCACGGCCAGCGTCCTTCCATCTCGACCGTCAACGACCAGCTCAATAAGGTACGCACGAGCACCAATAAGCCGAGCACAGCGACGTTGGCCAGAGTCGGCTCTGAAGCTACGGTCCGGATCACATCCGCCGCCACTAGCAGCTCCAATCCCAGCAACAGGGGCTCGCCGAGCTGTTGCTTATAGGATTCGTACGCACCGGCATCCTTCAGGCGCCAGAGGTAGCGGACGGTTCCACGTGTAAGCGCAACGATGACGACGCCGGCCACAATGACCGAGACGGCGAGCACTTCGACTCCCAGGGCTGCCCACTCAATTAACTGGCGAATCACTTCGATCACATGACTTCCTGAAATCATGGTTTGCATCTCGTCGACAGGTCGTACGACCAAGCGTAAGCACGCTGCGTGCCAACCGTGCATCCCTTCTTGCTTGCCTCTAAGGACAAGCCGGAAGGGCACCAGGTATCTGCCATTGCGAAGATCGGTTCGCAAACGTTGAACAGCGCCGTGCTGCTGCCCACCGTCGTGACGACGGTCTCTGTGCCCGTCGGCGCCAGATCACGCCACGCCCCTTCGATATAGTCAGTCACGCTGTTTCCCGCTCTTTTGTATCAGCTGAGCACGCTGCAGCTCCTCCGCCAGGATGGGGACGCCCAGATTGCTCGCCTGGATTCCTTGGGCGACGCAGACTTTGAGGACTTCCATGATTTCGTCTGTTGTCGCGCCGAGCTTCAGGGCCGTGCGGATGTGCCGGCGGGTTCCGGGCGCGTACATGTGAGTAATAGACGCGTCGACGGCGATACTCAGTAGTTCCGCCAGCTTGGGCGAGAGTATGCCGGTGGCATAAATCGGGAGGCTCACGGCAATGATCGCTTCCGTCCATGCCGGGGCAATCTCAGAGAACGCGTCCCACGCCTGATTCCATTGGCCCGCAGCCTTCATCTGGTCGCATACCGGCGTCGCCGCGTCGTGCGCCGCCAGTTTTACGCCGGCCGTCTTCGCCTCTTCCAACAGTATGGGTGCGCCCAGACTGCACGTGTGGATCGACAGCAGAGACGCGATCTTTAGGATCACCAGGATCTCTTCGCGGGTTGCGCCGGACTCAAGTGCGCCGCGAATGTGGCGGCGCGTTCCCTCGGCGCTCAAGTTCGTACAGGCAGCGTTTACCGCAATGCTGATCAGTTCGACGTCTTTGCGCGGCAGTACACCGCTGCTCCACGGGTCTTCGGACATTTTGAGGCATTGATCGGTCCAAACCGGCTCCCAGGCGCGAAACGTGGCAAGCGCGGAATTGTCCCAGGGAC
Organism: uncultured Gammaproteobacteria bacterium; assembly: GCA_963707115.1. Lineage (GTDB taxonomy): Bacteria > Pseudomonadota > Gammaproteobacteria > Steroidobacterales > Steroidobacteraceae > FEN-1191. The sequence continues at coordinate 269,442 of CAVPOP010000005.1, read as the reverse complement.
CGGATGAGGTGCCTTCAGGTTGCCGATTAAGGCTTAATGTGGCTTCTTCCTTTTGAGGCACAGATCTCACTCCGTGCGCTCGTGGAGGATCGAACCCTGTAGGTGGACTCCCCATGCCTTTTCGGTCATTGTTCTTCCTCATAGTCTTGCCGCTACTCGCTGGTCCCGCCACATCGGGCCAAGACCCTGCGACCGCACCTACAGACGTTCCGTGACCTACTCCCCTGCGATCATGTGGCCGTCCGAGCCAAGCATCCGCTTGCCCGGAAGTTTTCCGTCGGTCACATGCACGTGAAATCCCGCATTGCCGTTCTCACGATTGGGCGGCAGGCCGAGGTTGGCCAGCGTCTCCTCGGTGGTCTTGTAAGTGACGCCTATCTTCAGCATCGCGCGGGTCTGCTCGGCCGTGGCGATCGGGCGTCCGATTAGCTCGGCCATCTTGACCTGCTTCTCGATCATCTGGACCGTGCTGAACCGCACGCCTTTCTTGGGACCCCAGAGGTTGTCCTCGATGCCGGCACGGGTGTGCTGCCCGAGCGCGATCATCATCATGGACACCGGATAGGTATGACGGAACGTGCTCTGGTAGGCGAAGGTGGAACCATGCGGCGTGCGCCGGACCAGTTCCATCATGTCGAACGGATTCACCCCGCAGGCACCGCCTACCCCCATGCTGAAGAAGCCGTTTACGGGTCCCTTGTAGTACCCCCTGCGGATCAGCCGCTCTACCAGTTCGAGTGCGTGGATGTGAGGGAGCGCGAAGCAGGGCTGGATGCCATGAGCAACACAGCGCTTGATGTTCTCCAGGTAAAACTCAGGCGTCGCATCAGCCACGAGGTTGGACATGGCTTCGGCCAGCTGCGGATTGGTGTAGCGCGTCCCCGCCCAAGCGTCGTCCAGGCGATTGATCGCCGTGTGATCGTACAGCGTAGTGCCGCAAGAGACGGTGATCTGATCCGGCTTGGGATCGATTTCGCACAACTTGTGGCGCGCGTCGTAGCTGCCGAACTCCGCCTTTTGCCCGGGCTCCGGCGCAAACGATATGGATCCACCGATCTCGAGGATCATCTTGGGCACGGCCTTGCGCAGGCGCGCGATTTGTTCGCTGTACTCCTTGAAGTTCTTGGAGATGTGGCCCGTTTTGGGATCGCGCACATGGATGTGCAGGCGCGTGGCGCCAGCGTTGTAGCAATCCACGGCAGCCTGGGTCTGTTCCTCCCAGGTGATGGGGAGTTTATTCTCCGGTGTGCAATCCTCCGGCATCCACACGGGACCATAGGGTGCTCCGGTGATCATGAGTGGCGGCATGTTTTCGGGAAGTAGTGAGTCGTCGGTGTAGTACATGCTTGCTTTCCTTAATCGGGTTTACGAGGATTGAAGAGAGGGATAAATCGCTGGCCGGCGAGAATTGCATCCACAGCTGGCAGCAAATCGGTGGCGATTGCCCGCTTGAGAACGACACCGTCCGCACCCGCTGCCACCGCCGAGCGAAGGACGCTCGGTTCGTCGTGGACGCTGAGCAAAAGCACCTTCGCTCCCGGAGCCCTCGCGCGTAGTTCGCGCAACAGGCCCACCACGTCGCCGGCACCCAGGGAAAGATCCACAACCACCACGGCTGGCCGCAATAAACCGGCCCCCTCGATCAGCGAGGTCTCGTCCGCCACCAAAAAAACGCTGTTGAATGACGATTCGAGCAGGCCGCGGATGCCTTCGCTCAGCCCGTGATGACGGTCTGCCAGCAATACGCAGTCCGGGAGTTGTTTGCTCATTACAAGTTTCGCACACGCCAAGTCGTCCCTGAGGTTCCGCGCATCGTGCGGGGAATGAGGAGTAGGGTGACGCATGCGCGGCCGCTTGGAACCTCGTAGTATTCCGAGGTAGGCCGGATAAAACTACCGGGGCAAGTGCCGGGTCAGGCCTCTACGATGCCGTGTTTGATGGCGAAGTGAATCAGATCGCTACTGGACTTGGCGCCCAGCGATTCCATCATCCGGTATTTGTGGAACTCCACCGTCCGCTGCGAGATACCGAGCTTCTGTGCTATCTGCTTGGCCGAGAGCCCTTCAGCGAGCAGTCGCAGGATCTCCCGCTGGCGAAGCGTGAGCGATGCAGCCTTGTCGACGACCTGCGTCGGGCCGTGCCGCATCGCCTCAAGCACCTCACCTGCCAGTATCGGTGTGATGAATGTGCGGCCCTCGAGCGCCGCCGACACCGCCATGATCAGTTCTGCGGGCGCTGAGTGTTTTAGCACGAAGCCGTACGCACCCGCCTCCAGGGCCCTGCGCGCATAGACAACGTCCCGGTGCATTGTAAGGAAAACCATCCGCACGCCCGGATCGATCTTCTTCAATTCCTCCAAGGCCTCGATCCCGTTCAGGTTTGGCATCGTAATGTCTGAGACGATGACATCAGGCCGAAGCGTCTTTGCTGCAGCAATCAAGGCGCGCCCGTCCTCGACGACGCCGACAAGATCGAACTCGGCCGTTAGGATGTTCTTTAGTCCCTCTGCGACAAGTCGATGGTCGTCCGCAAGCAGCACACGGGCGCGGCTCATTTCGAAACTTCCGGCATGGGCACCCATGCGAGCACAGTCGTGCCTTGCCCTTGAGCGCTGTCGATATCAACCCGGCCCCGAAGCAGATGTACCCGTTCCCTGATGCTTGCCAGTCCGAGGCTCGGCCGTGCGGAGTGCCTGCCCAAGTCGAAACCTGTGCCGTCGTCGCTGACCGCAAGCTGCAGCCCCTCGCCCACCCGCGAAACGGAAACGTCGACGGAATTCGCCCCGGAATGTCGGACGACATTGCGCAGCGCCTCCTGTGCGACACGGAACAGGCACAGTGCCACATCTTGAGGCAGTTTCCGAGGGATCTCGCTCGCCTGAAATTGCACAGTGACGGCTCCGGAACGGCTAACGCGCTCGCATTCGGCCTTGAGTGCCTCCACCAGACCCAGATCCTCGATTACCGAAGGGTGCAGCCGATACGAGAGCGCATGTACATCCTCGCTCAGTTTGATTAACCCGTCACGGATCGAATGAGTTGCCACGTCAGCAGATGCTCCGGGCCGTTCCACTCGGGTCGCTTCGATGGCGAGCGCCGCCAGCCGCTGGGTGACATCGTCATGCAGCTCACGTGCGACTCTGCGCCGTTCGTCCTCATGCACCATCAGCAGTCTTCCACTCAAAGAGGCGCTCTCGCGTTCGGCTCGACGACGCCGGAATCGCTGCCAGAAGAGCGCCGTAATCAGACTACTCTGCAGCAGCACAACGGTAATGCCAGCCACCAGGTACGACCGGTATCGCTCCCATGCCGTCTGTTCGCGGAATCGCACTTGGCTGCCAGCTGGGAGGCCGGCCTCACTGATACCCCATCGCTGCAGCTCCTTCCAGTTGTAAACCGGGGCTCCCGGGCTCAATGACGGCGTCTTGATGGTGCCTGGCGACTCCCCATTCAGCACGCGGATGGCCACGCGGGCAGCGCTCCGACCCAGCTCCTGATCTGAGACGAGACGGCCACCCACAATACCGCGATCCACATTGGAGGCGAACACTCCGAAGACAGGGGCATTTGCCGCCGAGTGAATGTCTTGGAGGACGCGCGTGACGGTATGCGGTATTCCTGCAGCATCTACCACAAATAGCGCATACAGGATTGCCGAGTGGGGCGGTAATTTAGCAACGTGCTGCTTTAGCTGTTCGAAGGTCAGTTGATCGAACCAGGTGAACTCGATCCGGCTCATAAAAGGCTGGAACTCGCGACGTAACTCCTCCTTCCAGTATTTCTCCACCGGAGAGGCACCCACTATCACGGCTACGTGGGTTGTCTGCGGCAGCACGTCGAGTATGTTCTGGACGAATCCGCGCACATCGAGGTGGGTCCCCACAACGGTGTCATTGTCGGTCAGTACGTATCTTCCAAGGGTTCGATCGTCCAAGGCCGCGTACAACCGTCGGAGTGTCCGGGAACAAATGCTGTCGCTGGCGCTGCGCAAATGTCAGATGCGGGGCCGCCTATTGCCACTACCAGATCCGGTCTTCGACCCACCAGAAGGGCCTGCAGATATTCGACAAAGGGCGCATCTGGCACCGAGGCGCCGAGCCCGGTCGTCACGAGGGAAACTTCAATCAGGTCCACTGACTCCCCAAGTCTGTGGGTCAGTTCGTCCCGGAAGGCCCCTGACAGATCGATGTAAGGAGCGAAGTCCTGGCCGTACGATTGCAACAGCAGGACGCGCTTGGGTGAGGTAACCGGTGACGCCAGAACGCTGAGGCCAGTCAGCAGCACCAGCCCCATGACAGGTGCCAACAGTCGCAGAGGGGTCACAGGCGAATCCGCAATGTCGCGCTATATGTGCGCGGTGCGGACATGAAGGACTGGTAGCTGGCATCGTTGAAAAGGTTCAGGAGTGCGTCGATTTGCGCTAGTTTCTCATCCAGCACATTGTCGACCCAAAGCACACATTCGTATTGCTCGCCGATCGTTGCGCCGAGACGCATCCCGACGTCGAAACGCGGTTCTTGGGTCAGGCGAGGATCGGCGGAAAAGCTCGTGTTGTATTGATCGTTCCATGTCGCATCGATCCGCGCGAACAGTTTCCCCCAACTCACCGGATTTTCGCGCTGCAGCGAGGCATTAATCATCCAGGGCGGCGCATCGATTGGGTGTTCACCCGTCAGGTTACAGGAGCGCGGCAGGCTGCCATCCGGCACGCGTCCTGGATAACACACACCGGTCGTATTCGAAGCATAGGTAAGATCCGCGTAAGACACCGCCAGGTTGAACGTCGTTCCGGCGCCGACATCGGCTACGCCTTCAAGTTCAGCACCTTTAAGTTCCACGCGATCGGCGTTGCCGACCAAAAATTGGCCGGAGATAAAGGCAGCATCCTGGTAGTCGCGGTATTCAGAGTGGAACGCGGCGACGCGTGCGCGCACTCGCCCGTTGGCAAAGGAGGTGCGTGCACCGATCTCGATATTATCGATGGTTTCGTCACCGAATTCGCGGTCAGAGAGCGGTGCGTTGCCAAATCCGGTATTGAATCCGCCTGACTTGCCGCCGCGGGCTACTGTCAGGTATGTCATCAGAGCGTCGTTGAAGCGGTACTGCGGAGTCAGGGACCAGGTTAAATAGTCGGTGTGCCGCGAAACGGTGCCATTGACCGGTTCGCCGTCCGGACTCACAGTCGGCGTCAGCACGCTCGAGATCAGCGATACGCCCGGCAGTGTTACCGAATTGTTGATCGATGCGTGTTTTTCCTCCATCTGCCAGCGCAGGTTGCCCGTCACGGATAAATGGCTGGTAAACGACCAAGTTACCTGACCGAAAGCGCTGTAGTAGTCGGTGTCCACGCCGGAATCATGAATACCCAACTGGCCCGGCAGCGCCAGCGGGATGTGAAGCAGTGACTGCCAGAGCGGAATGAATGCGAGCGGTCCGTTCGGGCCGAACATCGGGCGCTTCCCTCCCATACCTCGGCGGTACTCGTTGCCGTAATACGAGACGCCGGCCAGCCAGAGAAGGTGCGCCGTGTCGGCCGATGCCAGTCGCAATTCCTGTTGTACACTCGTGCCCTGTTCGCTGTCGTGATAAAAGAGCAAGGGCGTAAAGAGCTGCGCCAGATCATCGTCACTGCGCTGGTCCTTGTATCGATCCCAGCCGGTTAGGGAGCTGAAGGTCCAGCCATTTGCCAGCCGGTAACTGAGGTTTAGTGTCAGATCCGCTGCCTTGAGATCAAGAAGATTAGTCGCAACCGAACAACTGGTGAGGTTATGCGGAATATTGTCAGGGCACGAAGGCACTGATTCCAGTTGCTGCAGAAGTCCGGCCACAGCGGTAGAGCCAGCGCCTGGCGCAAAATACACATCCGACTCGCCCTGTGCGTCCCGTTCCTGCAGGTAGCCTGCGAGCAAGCGCAGTTCGAACTTTTCATTCGGCGACCATAACAACTGACCCCGCGATGTCGTGCGCGCCACACCGTTGCCATCAGGCGCTCCAGGAAGGGCATTCTTAAAGGAAAGACCCTGACCCGAATAGGCTGCTGCAATGCTGCCGCCTAGTGTTTCTGAGAGTGGGCCACTGAGGCCGATCTTCGCTCTTCCCATCGCTACTGACCGCGCAGAATCGACGACACCGCCGGTAAATTCGGCATCGCCCCGGAACGACTTGTCGGGCCTGCGAGTGTAAATGGACACAACCCCTGCAGAAACGCTTCTGCCGTACAGGGAACTTTGCGGACCGCTCAGAACTTCGATGTGATCCACATCAAGCAGTTCACCAGTGCCGAGGAGCGACCGCGACCGGTATGCGCCATCAACGAACAGTCCAACGGCAGGTTCAAAGGTAGGTATGTTTCCCAGGCTGCCGACGCGGCGAATACGCAGCGTGGTCGTGAGCGGGCTCACGCTGCGTTGCATATCCAGAGTCGGCATGGACTCGGCGATGCCTTCAATGTCATGGATACCTGCATTGGCAAGATCGATGTCCGTCAACGTCGATACTGACATCGGCACATCCTGCAGCGGCGCGGCGCGTTTTTCTGCGTACACCACTATTGTGTCACCCGCTCCCAGATCATCCGCGATTGCGGTTGTCTGCGCAAAAAAAATCAGCGCAACGCCCGCCGGGCACCCACGCAAACGCATCAAACACTCGCGCCAGATTTTCATTCTTGCTCGTTACTGCAGCTGGGTTATCAAGGACTGTGCGCTTCGCCATCAAGGTGAGTCAATTTAGCGCAATGAACAGAAAGAATGTTGCTGTAGCCTAAGATGCTAGATGCGGTTGCGATGGTGCCGTGTAGGGAACCATTAAAAACCCACCGAAAACCCACTGAAACGCCACTCAACCGCCTTTCAACCGCCACTCAACCGCCACTCAAATCCACTGTAAATGCCACTGTAACGCCCACTATAATCGCTCTGATTACCCCACCGTCCAGGCCATCGGGCCTTCCATGAACTCCTCTGGGCGGTGCGGTTGACTCAGCCGTTGCCGAGCGCTAGTTTAGCCCTTCGAACCCCACCGCTGAATCCACAACGGTATTGGCCAGCGGGGCGAAAGCGACAGGCACAGTTGACGCGGAATTCGCCTGTCGCGGCAAGTCTTCGGATTTGCCCCGCGGACCGTTCTTGATTGAGTCATTGAACAAATGACCAGGCAGGAACGGGTATTGCTCCCCTCCAGATTGACCCCGCCCTGCCCGGTCCTGTGGGACGTGCGTGGCATGGCTAAGTCTGCTTATTCGCTCGATTCAGCTTCCAAAGGGCCTGGGGCGCCCTCGCGCTTCATTCGGTTGCGGGATGCGCCTGCCTACCTGGGCATGGACAAGAACCGCTTCAATGCCCTGGTACGGCCACACCTGATCGCGATTCCGATCGGCGCGCAGGGTGTGGCCTTCGATCGGCTTGATCTGGATTGCTGGGCAGACGAGTATAAGAGCCGCAACGGGCGTCCCGCGGTCAACTCTCAAAGGAGAACACCATGGGAACGCAAAGAATGCCAGGTCTCACCAAGCGAGGTGGCACCTGGCACATTGACAAACTGTACCGAGGAACACGCATTCGAGAAAGCACTGGAACAGGCGATCCAGCGAAAGCCCAAGAGCTGCTAGTCAAACGGATCGATCAGATTCGGGAAGCTCGACTCTACGGCGTTCGAACGGACCGCACGTTTCGCGCCGCGGCAACGAAATACTTGCTGGAAAACCAGCACAAACGAAGCATCGCCAACGATGCTTTGGTGCTCCGACAACTGGACGCCCACATCGGTGGGGCCGATCTTCGGAATGTGCATATGGGGACACTGCAGGAGTTCATTGCCCAGCGCCGCGAGGATGGGGTCAAGACCAAGACGATCAACGCCGCATTGGCGACGACGCGTCGAATCCTGAACCTGGCCTCAACCGAGTGGATCGACGAGCAGGGACTCACGTGGCTGGAACGAGCGCCGAGAATCAAGCTCTTTCCAATCACCGATGCCCGAAGGCCGTATCCGCTCTCGGCAGAAGAACAGGCGATGCTTTTTAGGGAGCTGCCTGATCATCTGACGCGAATGGCATTGTTCAAGGTCCACACGGGCTGCAGGGAACAGGAGGTGTGTGGTCTCAAGTGGGGCCACGAGGTGAAGGTACCGGAGCTGAAGACGTCGGTCTTCATCATCCCTGGGGACAAGGTGAAGAATGGCCAGGATCGCCTGGTCGTGCTGAATCGAATCGCCAGGTCGGTGGTGGAGAGCCTGCGGGGGCTGCATCCTGAGTTCGTATTCGTTCGCGCAACCAAGGGCAAGGCACCGAAGCCCTTGACCAAGATCTACAACACGGCCTGGAAGGGGGCGCGTGAGCGGGCGGCGGATAAATGGGTGGAGCAGAAGCAGGAGACGGCACCGGTCGGGTTTCGACACGTGCGGGTCCATGACCTCAAGCACACCTTTGGGCGGCGCCTACGGGCTGCAGGCGTGTCGTATGAGGATCGTCAGGACCTGCTCGGCCACAAGAGTAGTCGGATCACCACGCACTACTCCCAGGCGGAATTGTCGAGCCTGATCGCGGCGGCGGAGCGAGTGTGCGACGCAGAGTCCCACAAAACTCCCGCAACCGCATGGCTTCGGTCGACGGCGAGTTAGCAACGCAGCGCTAACTGATTGATGAAAATTGGAAAGTTGGCGCGCCTGGAGAGATTCGAACTCCCGACCTTCTGGTTCGTAGCCAGACACTCTATCCAACTGAGCTACAGGCGCGTTGCAAATGATCCGAACTTCCCGCCGGCTCGCGGAGATTTCCACATTGAGCCAGCTACCCCCACCCGACCACCCATCGTCGGCCAGCCGCCTATCGGGCCTGCTGCCGGGGGGTGCGCATGCTATCACAGAGTGACTCGTTCGGAAGCCTGCCCATGCGTGTCGCAGGGTTTATTGGCAGGTCGCCGGAGGGGTACACTCTACCGGTCCCGCGCAGCAGCCGCGGATCCCCGTGTGCCCGGAAGCCAGCGTGGGCCTTGCTTCGTTGTTAATTCCGCTGAAAGATCGACAACCCTGGACGGGGATGGCGATTCAATTAAGACTCCCCTCCTCGCTATCGCAATGTCACCAGACTTTAACGCCATATCGGCAATATTCGGACAATTGGGAAATGCAAATGATCTCGCCAAATAGATTGTATTTCGTTTCGGTGGCGGTGTCGGCCATGCTCGTTGCAAGCGGGTGCGCCACGCCGACTCGCACAGTTGCACCCACCTCTGCGGCGCAGGTCGGCGAATTCCGACATGGCATGCTTAATGGCTACCTCACGCAAGCGGAGCTGCCAGACAGCCTGGCTCTGTTGCCGGCGCCACCGGCCGCCGGCTCTCCTGCGCAGGCCGACGATGAGGGCACGTTCCACGAGTTGGCCAAGTTACAAGCAACGCCGCGAGGCGCCCTTGCCGTAAAAGACGCCGACCTCAGTTTTCCGCATGCCAACGAGGTCTTCGTGTGCGCTCTTGGTGTTCCTATATCCGAACAGGCGACGCCAAACCTGAATATGCTCCTGCAGCGGACGCTGACCGATGCCGCACTGGCGACCGCCAAAGCGAAGGACAAATACCAGCGCACGCGGCCCTTCGCGATGTATGGCGTCACAAGCTGTACTCCGGCCGAAGAAGGTTACCTGAGGACGAATGGTTCGTATCCTTCCGGTCACTCGTCAATTGGCTGGGTTTGGGCACTGGCGCTGACCGAGATCGCACCTGACCACGCGGACGCCATCCTGCAGCGCGGGCGCGCGTTCGGTCAGAGTCGTGGAATCTGTGGTGTGCACTGGAAGAGCGATATCGAGGCGGGCCGACTCATCGGTGCTGCCACATTCGCACGGTTGCAATCAAACTCGCTGTTTAGGGAGCAGTTGGATGCCGCGCGGGCAGAGATGTCGAGCGAACGCAAGCGTGGCGCAGCGCCGCCAGGCGACTGCGCCAGCGAAGCCACCGCGCTCGCCACATCCAGTTCCTCGGCGCCCTGAGGCAAAAGCATTGCTGCGCAGTTGGGTATTCACTCGCGCGATGGTGACCTGCCGCTCCCCATTTGCCTTCGCCTGAAGCAGTTCAAGGAATGGTCGTTCACCAGCCCGACCGCTTGCATCCAGGCGTAGACGATCGTGGGACCGACGAACTTGAAGCCCCGCCGCTTCAACTCCTTCGAAATGCGCTCGGAAAGCGCAGAGCTGGCAACCCACTTTCGCCCGTTGCCGAGCAGCGGTTTGCCCCCCGTGAAGGACCAGCAGAAGTCGCCAAACCGATCGCCGCTGTCCTGCATCTCGCAGTAGATTTGCGCCCCGCGGATAGTCGCCTCGATTTTCGCCCTGGAGCGGATGATGCCCGCGTTGGCCATTAGCCGCACGACGTCCTTTTCCCCATAGCGAGCAACCTTCGTCGGCTCGAAACCTGAGAACGCCTTGCGGAACGCCTCGCGCTTGCGAAGCACAATGATCCAGGCCAGACCCGCCTGAAAACCCTCCAGCATCAACATCTCCCAGAGCATACGCCCGTCGCGCTGCGGGATGCCCCACTCGGTATCGTGGTAGTGCCTCATCAATGGATCGTCGCCAGCCCAACTGCAGCGCTGACGCGCATGACGTTCAATCAAGTCCGGGACCTCCGGGGTTTGTTAACTCTGGTCAACGGCGCAACCGTCGTCGTGCGCAGTACGCGGCAATCGGGCTGTTCTCAGACGCCTGTAAGTGACCTGTGTTCAATTCCAGCCTGTCAGGACATTTGCTGGCATGTGCAGATCGGCAACCGGACGCACGGTCAGTTCGAGAAGTTCCAACCCACCTGTGGTCCGGAGATCGGCGCCTTCCCCAGGTAGCAGGCGCGCCGCACTCCAGCGCGGCAGATCTTGCGAACCGAGCGTTCCGGCACCCTCAGTGATAAACAAAAATCTTAACGATTGGGTCGGGGCAATGCGGTATACGGCAGGCGGTTGGACCCGCATAGCATTAATGACCAGACCGCGGTGCGGGAATACCCCGATGTTCTTTACGCCGACGCCCTGCTCGGTGGTGGCAAGCCACGAGAGTGCCTGCGGCCGCATGACTATAGGTGTCCGGTAAGCCGCCGCAGGATACGAGAGCTCTCCTCCTGAGACATGGAGCCAGATCGCCTCGTAGGCATCGCGATTTATGCGGCGTTCCCCCTGCTCCCGGATATACACCCCGCCCTCAAAGCGGCCCTGCCCTGCCAGCTCAATGCGTGCCTGCTTGACCCGATCGGGACCGATATATCCCAGGCCGCTGGCGCCTCCGAACTGGAGCAGTAGGACAACGCGGTCCTCGCCGCCCTCCTGTGGACCGTAATGTGCGCCCTCGGGGAAATAGGCGATTTCACCACTCTGGACAAAGAGCCCCTTGGCAATTGGAATCTTGCCCTCCAGACAGAAGCGTACCTGGTCCCAGGGATGCCGGTGGCGAGGCGAGAAAAAGCTCCTGGGCTCCTTGGACATGACGAGCATGTAGTTATCGGGACTGCCTTCCACGCCTTCGAACAGCCGCTTGTGGGCAACTTCGCCACCACCGCGCTGCGCAACCAGGCTCTCGCCCCACGGCATCTGCGCGACGTCTATTACGTCCATCGCGCTATTTCGCGTCCGCGGCTTCCCGCGCCGCAATCCGCCCGAAAGTCAGCGCCCGCAGCACCGAGGTGCCGGCCGGATATTCCTTGTAGTACAGACCGGCCACTTCGCCCGCGGCGTACAGCCCGCCAATCGCCCTACCGTCCGGCCGCAGGACTCGCGCCCGCGCATCGCTGCGAATGCCGCCAAAGGTAAAGGTGATGGCGCAAGTCAGCGGAAAGCCGATATACGGGGCCACCTGTATGGGCATGGCCCAGTTCGATTTTGGCGGATGCATGCCGCGGGTGCACTTGCCGTCCCGAACCGAGCGATCGGTGTCACCGGGCTGGAGCGCGGCATTGAACTGCCGCACGGTGGCCGCCAGCGCCGCGGGCTCGAGACCGAGGTTGGAGGCCAAGTCCTCGATTGTCTCCGCCTCAATGGGCGGCTGGTCCGACAAGATGATATTGCGAACGCCCGGCCAGTCGAGAATGCCCTTTTCGGCCACGAAATAGGCCTCCTGGTCCTGGCGTGCCCAGATTTCGTAGCCGAGTTGTTCAAAGGTAGAGTCGAAACTGTCGGCGCCCTCGTCAAAGAACCGTTGCGCGTGGCGGTTGACGACAATGCCGTAGGGATAGGCGTAGACGACCGCATCAGGCTTGGACGAGCGTCGGTCGACCGGCTCGCCGTGAAACATGTCGAACTGCCCCGCGCGGCCAGCGCCGAGGCGCTCGGTGAGGCGCAGGCCATCGCCGCGATTGTTGGCGAGCGTGGGGGCAATCAGCGGCAACTCGGCGCCCCTGGGGCCCAGGTGCGCCTTGAGCAGGTCGGGCGCTCCTTCGAAACCACCACAGGCGAGCACTACGGCGCGGGCGCTAAGATGTTCGCCGCCCTCGGGGGTGCGCACATGGACCCCGCTCACCGCTCCGTCCTGATCGGTGCTGAGCTCAATGGCCTCGGTCTCGTACAGGACCCGCGAATGCGGCAGTCCGTCAATGATTTTGGCCAAACCGTCCACGATCCCGGCGCCGCCCGATACCGGCATGCCCAGGCCGCCGCCGGTATTGCGGTTGGCAAACGGCTGCTTGAAGTAGATCCAGGGCACCGCGTGGCGGTCCAGGAAATCAAGAGTGCCCGGCACCTCACGGGCAAAGGCGCGGCAATATTCAAGGTCCGCCTGTCCCCCGCTCACCCGCCGCATTGTCTCCGTGAATGCCGGGTCGAGCTGGCGGTCCGCGGTAATGCGAAACCAGCTACTGGTCCAGCGGGTGGCGCCTCCGCGGCCTTCGCGCGTCGCCCTCTCCAGGACGGCAACCCGGGCGTCGCGACCTGCGTGATCAGCATAGGCCACTGCCGCGGCCAATCCCCCGGCGCCGCAGCCAATCACGACGAGGTCATACTGCATGCGGATCCCTGGCCGGGCCGGTCCGAAACTCGACCCTGTTGCCCGTATCGATCCACACACTCTTCGATTCGGTATAGGCATCGAGCGCCGCAGCGCCCATCTCCCGCCCGATGCCGCTCTGGCCGTAGCCGCCGAAGGGCAGTGTGTGTCCGATGATGCGATAGTTGTTAACCCAGATGGTGCCGGCACGGATGCGATGCAGCAGGCGGTGCGCGCGCCGCAGGTCTTCCGTCCAGAGACCCGCGGCAAGACCATAGCGCGTGTCGTTCGCGATTCGCACCGCCTCATCTTCCCCATCGAAGCGGATCATCGCAGCGACCGGGCCAAATATCTCTTCACGGGCGATGCGGCTGTCGGCGGGCACATCCCGATACACCGTGGGTGCCACGAAGTAGCCCTGGCGTTCGAGCCGACTGCCACCGGCGATGCAAGGCAGTCCTTCCTCCCTGGCAATCGCGAAGTAAGAAAGCACCTTTTGCAGCTGTCCGCGCGAGGCCAGGGGCGCGAGCTGGGTGGCCGGATCCAGCGGGTCGCCCGCGACCATGCGGCTGCCGCGTTCTGCAAGCATCTCGCACACGCGCTCATACACCGGCGCCTGCACCAGTACTCGCGATCCGGCAATGCAGGTCTGGCCCGTGGCGGCGAATATACCGGCCATCACGCCGTTCACGGCGTTATCCAGATCGGCATCGGCAAAGATGATATTGGGTGACTTGCCCCCCAACTCCAAAGTCACCCTGACGCTGCGCAGGGCCGCCTGGGAGGCAATCGCCTGGCCGGTGGCGGTCGATCCGGTGAAGGCGATCTTGGCGATGCCGGGATGGGCGACCAGGGCCGCACCGGCTTTGCTGCCACCGGTCACGACATTCACCACGCCGTCCGGAATCCCCGCCTCGGCCATGAGGGCGGCGAGCAGCAGCGTGGAGGACGGCGTGACCTCTGAGGGTTTGACCACCACCGTGTTGCCCGCGGCGAGCGCCGGGAACAATTTCCAGGCGAGCAGTCCCAGCGGCGTGTTCCACGGCGTGATCGCTGCGACCACACCCAACGGTTCACGCAGCGTGAAAGTCGTGAAGCCGGCGCGCGAGGGTGGCACGGTCTGTCCGTTGTGCGTTTCCGCCAGGCCCGCAAAGAATCGGCAATCAGCGGCTACGGCGGCCATCCCGGGGTACATTTCCGACCAGAGCTTGCCGTTTTCGAAGACCTGCTGTCGGGCTAGAATCTCGGATTCGCGCTCGATCAGGTCCGCAACGCGCAGCAGGCATCGCGCCCGCTCGGCCGCCAGCCGGCCCGACCATCGACCGTCGTCGAATGCGCGGGTGGCGCTGCTCACCGCGGCGTCAACGTCCACGGCCCCGGCATCAGCGAGGCATCCCCAATCCGTCTCGGTATAAGGGTCGTGCGCCGCGAAGCAAGCGCCACTCTGGGCAGCGCACCACCGGCCGCCAATCCACAGCGGAAACCCGGGTTCGGCTTCACCCAGCGAAGGCACCTTGAGGAGTGGCTGTGCGCGCATGTGGAAATACTATCCCAGACTACGGGCCTGCGAACATCAGATCGGTCGAGGGGACCTGCGTTGCCCCACATTGCGCGCGACTGCGACCTTGGGCCGGCCAGCGTTGCGCCTCTTGATCATTTTTGATCCGGGTGTTGAAATCGGACCATGACTCGAGGGGATGTGGCGCGGGCGACTCGATCTGTCGCCACGAGACGTGAGTTCCTCACGGCCGCATCGATCGGCGTCGGGAGCCTGGGATTGATTGGTAAGACTGCGAACGCCGCAGCTCAGGAGATCTCTCGCACGCAGGAATCGATTCATCAGGAGATCTGGCTGCGCGCCGCTCCGGCGCGCGTATATTTCGCGCTCACGGATTCGCGGCAATTCCAGAAACTTACGCTGCTAGGCGCCGCCGTGAAGTCCGGTATGGCGAAACCGGACGTGGTCGCGAAAATAAGGCCGGAAGTCGGTAGCGCATTTGCCTTGTTCGGAGGACTCATTACCGGGCGCATTATTGAGCTAGTGCCCAACGAACGCATAGTCCAGGCGTGGCGGGCAGGGGACTGGGCTCCGGGCGTTTTCTCGATCGCTCGATTCGAACTGCGCGCGCAAGGGCAGGAGACTAGGCTGCTGTTCGATCACACCGGATTTCCTGCCGGAGCCGCCGAGGATCTGGCGGCCGGCTGGAAGGGCAATTACTGGGAGCCGCTGAGCAAGCTGCTCGCTTAGCAGAGGCTTCCACGAGGGTCAGCAACTTCGTTGCAGCCCCTACGCGCGGTTCGCTCGATTCCCGAGATCATGTCTGATGGGCTGCCCAAGCCCGTTGCATCGCCGATTCCTTCCTGTACCCCCTTGCGCGCCTGGACTACCCTTCCTGGACCGCTGAGCGGCGCGCCGGTAGCTCAGCCGCGAGCCCTCGGCGGGTCTCCGTAGGGCGGTTCCCGTCTGGGGCACCGTCAACTGTACTTAAGAGCGCTGTTGTAGGTCCGCACCGACAGCTTTCCATTTACCTGTTGATAAACACTAAGATGATGTCCGCCAGCCCCTCGTCCGCTGATGTCGCCGGAGCGCCCCGCAGGACCGCCGCGATAGCAGACCCTGGCCCAGGCAGCGCACTGGAGTTCCTCAGCGGCGGCGGGACCATGGGGGCGCTCATACGCGCGCACCGCTGGGAGCAGACTTCGCTCGGTCCCCCGGAGAGTTGGCCGCAAAGCTTGCGCTCGGCACTCAGCATCTGTCTGGGGGCGAGCTTTCAAATAGCGATCTATTGGGGTGACGATCTATCGTTGCTCTACAACGACGCGTGGAGCCCTATTCTGGGTCTCAAGCATCCCAGCGCTCTCGGGTGTCCTGCGCACGATGTCTGGCCGGAGATTTGGCCGACGATCGGGCCCATGTTCGAGCAGGTGTTTCAGTCGGGAGAAGGGATTCGTTCGCAGGATTCGCTGCTGGCGATGCACCGCCATGGATTCACGGAGGAGTGCTACTTCGACTACACCTTCAGCCCGATACGCAATGAAGCGGGACGGGTGGGGGGAATCTTCAATGCCGTCGTGGAGACCACCTTTCGGGTCATCGGCGAACGACGCACCCGGCTGCTGCGCGACCTGGGGGAGCAGCTCGCGGCAGCGCAGAGTGTCAGTGACGTATGTGCTGCGGCGCAGACGGTATTGACTGGCTGCAGTGCCGACCTGCCCTTCTGCCTCATTTACCTGAACGCCACAGACGGCGGCACTAATGGCCTGGATCTCGCGGCCGCTGTTTCCATCGACGCCGGTGGGCGGGCTTCGCCCCGCCGGCTAGAGCTGAATGATGGAGCCGCATGGCCCTTCGATGACACATCGCAGCAGGGTAATGCGATCATTGTCAACGATCTATCGCGCCGATTCGGAATGACCTTTACTGGCGGGCCGTGGCCGGAGCCCTGCGAAACGGCCATGGTTCTCGCCCTGGGGCGCACTCCCGACCTCCTGGGCGGATTGGTCGCCGGAGTCAGCCCCCGTCTGTCGCTCGACAATGAATACCGGGCCTTTCTGGAGCGCATCGCCGCGGCGATTTCCCACGCGATATCGCGCGCCCGTGCGCTCGAGCATCAGCGCGCGCGTGCACGGGAGCTGGCGGACATTGATCGCGCCAAGACCGTCTTTTTCTCGAACGTTAGTCACGAACTGCGCACCCCGCTGACCCTGATGCTGGGGCCCATCGAGGAGGCCATCCGGGATGACGCCACGCCGTCGCGTATACGAACCGAGCTTGAGCTGGCGCACCGCAATTCGATGCGGCTGCTCAAGCTGGTCAACAGTCTGCTGGATTTCTCGCGCATCGAGGCTGGGCGACTCAACGCATCGTTCGAGGCGACCGATCTTGCCGGGCTCACCCGGGACGTTGCGAGTTCCTTCCGCGCCGCCTTTGAGCGCGCCGGCCTGGACTTCGTGGTGGATTGCCCGGATCTGGGCGAAGCGGTGTACGTAGACCAGGAGCTTTGGGAAAAGATAGTCCTCAACCTCCTCTCCAACGCATTCAAGTTCACATTGGAGGGGAGCGTCAGGGTACTTATCCGGCGCGAGGGGCAGAACGCGGTACTCGAGGTGACAGACACCGGCGTGGGCGTCCCGGAGCCAGAGCTGCCGAGACTCTTCGAACGATTTCACCGCGTTGACAACACGCGTGCGCGTACGCACGAGGGCACGGGCATCGGCCTGGCTCTGGTCCTGGAGCTGGTGACATTACACGGTGGCAGCATCGAAGCGGCAAGCGAGATGGGATCCGGCACGACGTTCACCGTCCGTGTCCCGCTGGGCCACGAACATCTCGCGCCTGAGCGGATAAAAGAGCCGCACGCGGGCACTGCAACCGCCGCCCGCACCCACGCCTACGTCGAGGAAGCGCTCCGCTGGTTGCCGGACGATGCGCCCGGCAGGTCGCAGGCACCGCTCGCCCTGAGCGGTGATGAAGCCATCGGCACGGCGCCAAGGATCGGTGCAACCCGCGGCGCGCGCATTCTCGTGGCCGACGACAACGCCGACATGCGCGATTACCTGCGGCGCCTGCTCGAGCGACACTACGTGGTCGTGGCGGTGCCGGACGGTATCGAAGCCCTGGAGTCGGTGCGTCGTCAGCGGCCCGACCTGATACTGACCGACGTCATGATGCCCCGTCTCGATGGCTTCGGCCTGCTACGGGCGCTCCGTGGCGAGGCGGGCACCGCATCGATCCCCGTCATCATGCTGTCGGCGCGCGCCGGTGAGGAAGCCACCGTCGAGGGCTTCGACGCCGGCGCCGATGATTATCTGGTCAAGCCGTTCTCCGCGCGGGAATTGCTGGCCCGCATCTCTGGCACGCTCGCGCTGGCCGCCGTGCGCCGCGAGGCGGCTCAAGAACGACAGCACAGCGAAGAGCGATTCCGCGCCGTGCAGGATGCGAGCCCAGACGGCTTCCACGTCTTGGCGGCGGTGCGGAACGCCGACAATGCCATAGTGGATTTTTCGTGGCTGTACGTGAATGAGGCCGCGGCCGCGCTCGGAAGGCAACCTCGCGAGGCATATATCGGTCAGCAACTCCTCGATCTGTTCCCCGGCTACCGGCATTCAGGACTCTTTGAGATTTATAGGCGGGTCGTGAACACAGGTCTCCCCTGGATAGGGGAAATGCATTTCTTGCACGATGGACACGACGCCCTGATGCGGCTGGCCGTGGCGCGTGTCGCCAACGGGGTGGCGGTTTCCATGGTGGACATCTCCGAGAGGCGCAGGGCGGAGCTGGCGTTGAAGCTCGCCGACCAGCGCAAGGATGAATTTCTGGCCACGCTTGCGCACGAGCTGCGAAACCCGCTAGCGCCGATTCGCCAGGCCGCCCGAATCGTTAGCATGCCTGGCGTCACGGATGCACAGCGCCGCTGGAGCAACGAGATCATCAATCGGCAGACCCAGCACATGGCGATGTTGTTGGATGACTTGTTGGATCTGTCGCGCATAACGCGGGGCACGCTGGAGGTGCGCAAGGCTTCCGTCGAACTGCTACCGATCATCGAAACAGCCATAGAAACGGCACGCCCGCTGATCGAGTCGCGCCACCACACCCTCGAGGTCGATGTCCAGGACAAGCGCATGTTGGTGGTGGTCGATTCTTTGCGCATCGCCCAGGCGCTCGCCAATCTCCTGACAAACGCTGCGAAGTACACCGACCCCGGCGGTCACATTACGTTGCGGGTCTTCTGCGAGGGGCCCGAGCTGTTCATGGTGGTCAGCGACGATGGAATCGGCATCCCGGCCGACAATATCTCAACGGTGTTCGAGATGTTCTCGCAGGTCAAATCAGCGATCGACCGGAGCGAAGGCGGCCTCGGAATCGGTTTGGCGCTGGTCAAGGGCGTGGTGCAGTTGCACGGCGGCCGGGTCAGCGCCACGAGCGGCGGGAACAGGTGCGGCAGTACCTTTACCATCGCGCTGCCGCTGGAGTCGCCGCGACCGGAGCCCGCCACCCCGGAAGCCGCCGCGGAACGGCGCCGCGAGCGGTCGCGCTGCAGAATTCTCGTCGTCGACGACAATCGCGACGCTGCTGAAACCCTCACCGCGCTCATGGAGCTCGAAGGCCATGAGGCCCGCGTGGCACTCGATGCGGAAGCCGCCCTTGATATGGCAGCGGAGTTCAAGCCCGAGGTGGCTTTGCTTGACATCGGCATGCCGGGGACGAACGGATACGAGCTCGCGCAACGGATGCGCGCCACGTCCTGGGGAAAGGAGTCCACCCTCATAGCCATCACCGGTTGGGGCCAGGCGCAGGATCGCAACTCGGCCATCAAAGCCGGCTTTGATCATCACCTTACTAAACCCGTCGACGTCGGTGTGCTCCTAAGACTGGTGGGCGCTGCTGTTGAAGCGCCCACGCCTGCGAGCGATGCCCGAGCCGTGATGCCGTCCCAATAAAATGCTCCCACAGCCCGCGCAAGTGGACGATGTATTAGCCAGGGCGGCCGACCAGAGCGTGACACTGGCGCGACGGCCGCCGCCCGCACCCATTTGTGCCGCGCAGCATCCGTCCGCGGCCAGCGTTCGGCACACGCGGCAGTGACGCGCGCGAGCGCTTCCTGCTGCGCGATGGTGTGCCCTGCGCGATTCGTGCGGCGGGCGAGACGCATTTTCTCGAGGCAGTCCCGCCGGGCGAGGAATGGCAGCTGCGCACCACCCTGCTGCAGCAGCGGCACAAGCCTGCAGCGCGCGACAAGCGGCAACTGGCCTGAGCGGCAGGAGCCTAGCGCAGTGATGCGGCCTGCAGACACTCGATCGGGAACCAGCGGAAAATGCGGGGCGTCGCCGCGAAACCGGCACTGCGGGCAGCGCGCCAACTCGCGGTATCGGGCGCAGTCGTCGCGCTCAGCGTGCGACAGTAGCCTGGAAGACCTGGGGCAGCCCGAGACTCAGACCGTTCCATACAATCTGAACGCCTACGGCAAACAGAATGAAGGCGCTGAGCCGCACCAGTATGTTGGTTCCCGAACTGCCCAACCTACGTGCCATGCGCTCAGCTCTCACGTAGCACACGAGGACCAAGACGCAAAGCAGCAGCATGCCGAGCAGAGCGGCGGTGAACCGGCGGGGAATGCCGTTCATCACACCTGCGCCAACTTCGCGTCGCAGATTGGCCCCAATAGTGATGGCGATGCCGATACTGCCGGGTCCGACAGTGATCGGCAAAGTCAGCGGAAAGAACGCTTGCGCTAGCGCGTCCCCCATGGCCGCGCGAGGCTCTTGACCGCTGGGCTGGACGCTCTCCTGATTGAGCAGCTTCCAGCCGGTGGTCGCCACGAGCAGGCCCCCGGCAATTTGGATCACCGCCAGGCTGATCCCAAAAAAACCGAGAATCGCGGTGCCGAATAACAGCGATACGGCGAGGATCACAAAGCTGTAAGCGGCAATCTTTTGCGCCAGTACGCGTCGGACCGACTGCGGGTACTGTTGGGTCAGCGAGAGAAAAATCGGCGCACAGCCGATGGGATTCACGACCGGAAACAACGTCGTAAAGGCGAGGAGCAGGACGGTGCTGAACTCGATCATGACACTCCCGCCTCGCTACGCGTTTATGTTTATGGCTGTACCCGCGGCCAGTCTGATGCCGCGCCATTGAGAAGAATGCACTGACGGGCGGGTTCTACGCAATGGGACAGTGCCGCGGTGCGCCCGTCGCTGCTGCAAACGGGCCCCGAGCAATTCCAGGCGGGCATCAGCGAGCCAATGTAACATTCGCAAGTCGCTCAAGGCCATGGTCAGGGCGCAAACGTATATCCCGGGCGCCTCGGTACCGGCGATTCATCCAGCCGGTGCCGAGCCTCAACACTCAGAGCGATTCGATCGCGCTCTGTTCGCTGGCAGTACACGACGTGCCCGAAATCTTGCATAGCAATTCCAGGTGGCGGAGTTCGGTGTTCAACCCCGGCGCCGGACTATTGGCGATCCTCGCTTTCTGGGGCGGCATGGCAGCAGCGGCGAATGCTTATCCGGCCGATTACGACTGGCGCTATCAGACAATCTCGGTACTCCTGTATCCCGATCAGAATCCTCACGGTTATCTGTGGGGTTGGGCGGGCCTGGAACTGTGCGGTCTGGCCGGTATAGCGTGGAGCGCAGGACTGAGCCGCCGCTGTGGATCTGCTATGGCCAAATCGCCTGCGCGCGGCATTCGCGGGCTGCAGGTAGGCTTTGTGTGCATGTGTTGCGCCGTATTGCCCGATCAGCTGCTGCCCATCCCCAAGGGACACGAGATCTTCGCGATACTCGCCTTCCTCGCTCTCTGCGTCGGAACGAGCGGCCAACTGCTCGCGCTGGGCAGCAACCGCCCGTCCCAGCGCGGCCCAGTGAACCCTGGATCGAATCCGGACGATGATCCGGCGGCTCATGCCGCTGCTGCCGCTGGTCCCGCTGCTGCTCGCGGGATTGACGCAAGCCTACCTCACCCTGGAGCGGCCGACCTTGCCTTGGGTTACTCCACGCTGGCGCACACTCGGCATTTCCCCATTCTTGAGCTTCGGTCTGTGGGAGTGGGTGAGTTGCGCTGCCCTTACGGCGTCCCTGCTGGTGCTGTGGAATCGCCCTGCCGCGGTTGCAAAGGGGAGCGACACGCTAGCGTCGCCTCTTAAATAGCGGGGCTAGTTCACAGGCTTCCATCCGTCCGGCAACAGATCGAAGGTGACTGTGTCGCGATATGCGAAATGATTGGTGTCCAGTGTCTCCACGGGAGTGAGCATGTGCCAGATCCGTTCATCGTCGAAGACATAACACTCGCCCAACTCCCGCAGATTGAAGCGGCTCAATTCGCGCTTCTCATTGTCGGTTATAACCACTTCACCCCCTTGCGCTCCGCAGCGAGCCAACAGGTGAGTAGCCAGGTACTTTTCCCCGTCCTTATGCAAGCCTGGCGGGCTCGTATCGCAGGGCCTGCCAGGGGTCGCCGCGAATCGGATCACGTGCATGTTGACCGAGTAAGTTGTACCAACCGTCGAGAGCGGTAAGTACATGAGGTGGTGAGATATCATCTTGCGAACCCCGGCCGTATCAGCAATTTCCTTGGACACCGGCGCGTACTTGCGCGGCTGCCCTCCCAAGGTAGTGTTGTATTTTGCGAGCTGCACGTACGGCACGGAGTCATCGCAGGCCCATACGCGAACCCCACCTGCAACGATCTCGGCCTTGAAACGGCTCAATGACCGATATCGATCGCCGCCCTCGTAGTATTGGTCCCTGGGCAGAAACCAGGCGGCATGAGCCAGTGCGCCCAGCGTGCGCGCGACATCCACGTCAATGCACAACGGGCGGCGGGTAAACCCCTGTTCGAGGATCTCCCCCCGAGCCCGGCTGTCAGCGACAACCGGAACGAAAGCCTCCTCAGGCATATGCCACTCTCCATCGCCCCAGGGTTGTCACTGGTGGTTCCGCCGTCTCTTCCCGACAGGCGTCACGTCCGCTGCAATCCCATCGGACCGACAACTCAATAGCGCCCGCTTTGGTGGACCTTCCGTGCGCGCGGCCGGCGTCTATCGACCTTCCTGCACGTAGATTGCGCGCTCGTGGGAGAACGCTTTGAACCCAAAGACGCCATGATAGCTGCCCATACCGCTTTGATTGACACCCCCGAAGGGCAGCTGGTTTTCCAGGTAGTGGGAAAAAAAACCGTTGATCGTCACGCCGCCCGATGAGGTTCTGCTGAGCACTTTGTCGATATTACTTTTATTGTTGCTGTAGATGTACAGCGCCAGCGGCTTGGCGCGGCCCGAGATGTACCCGATGACTTCATCGATACTCTTGTAGGTCAGTACCGGCACGATCGGCCCGAAGATTTCCTCCTGCATGATCTGCATGTCGGGGGTGACATCGGTGAGCATTGTCGGATGGATCGTGCGGTCGGCTTGCTCGAGCGTGCCGCCCACCGCGATCCTGGCTCCCTTGGCAACGGCATCATCGAAGAGCTTCTTGATCCGCGCGAAATTCTGGCTGTTGACGATCTGGGCGATGCTCTCTTTCTTGATGCTCCCGTCGTCCCTGTACAGGTTCTGTTTGACCTTGGCCTGGAACTCCTCGATCAGGGCGCTCTGCTGCTGCTCACGGATGAATACGTAATCGGGGCTAATGCAGGCTTGCCCACCGTTGAATTGCTTGGCGGCCGCGAGGTCGGCTGCAACCTTCTTCACATCGGCGCCCTCATCCACGATGACCGGTGATTTCCCTCCGAGTTCCAGGGTTACGGTTGCCAGGTTCTTCGCCGCCGCCGTCATGACCAGCTTGCCAACTCGTGTGCTTCCCGTGAAGAAGATGTGGTTGAACGGAAGCTCGAGCAGGGCCGTTGCCACATCGACGCCGCCTTGAAACAGGGCAACCTCCTTCTCTTCGAACGCCTCCTTGATGATCTTTTCCGCGACTCTGGCCGTCGCCGGGCACAAGTCTGTGAGCTTGACCATGCAGCAATTGCCAGCGGCCACGGCGGCTGCGAGCGGACCCATAACCAACCCAAGCGGGAAGTTCCACGGTCCCAATATAAGACATACACCGCGCGCTTCGTGGATGATACTCGCGCGGTCGCTCTTGTTCTGGGAAGGAACCACTTCGACGGGCTTCATCCAGTCATCGAGATTATTGATGTTCCTGTCGATATTGGCGATGACATTGAGTATTTCCGTCACCTTGATTTCGTTTTCGGGTTTGCGCGTGTCCTGTTTTACTGCCGCTACGATTTCATCGCCGTGGGACTCCACGGCCGATTTCAATTTCTTAAGTTTGTTTTTTCTCTGTTCGGCGGTGCTGGCTTTCACCTCCCATTGATGAGCCTGCTGAAGTGCGAATACCCGCGCGATCTCTGCAAATACGCCGTGAACTGTCTGGCCGTTGTGAGTCGACACAGTACTTCTCCAATCAATACGACGAAGCCGCGGCACTGGAAGCCATTAGAGCAAGATCATGCCTGACCGGCACCCATTCTTGCGACACGGCTCCAGAGACAGCAATCCTGCGAAATGCGAGTCGATGTCCGCGGCACGGGCAACGAAACGGATGGCATCAGTTAGGCCGTAATCGCGAGTGGCGAGCCGTGAATGATCTGGCAGGGAGCGAGGAGTTTGGATTCGATTCGGATTCTCTGTAAAATCAATAACTTACTTAATCTTAGGGCCATTCTGTCCCCTACAATCCCCGCGAGCCCCCATCGGTGGCACCAAAACTGTCAATGGCAACCCCTCGCGCTCCCACTGTCGACCTCACCCGAATTGACAAGTCACTGTGGTCCCCGTCGCGCCAGCCACGAGCGTCAGCCAATCAGGAAACGATGCGACTGCTAGGATGTTCCGCACCATGGTAGCCGCACTTACCGACTTTTGTCGCTCCACGCTATGTGCGTGCGTGGCACTGGCGTCGTTTGCGCTCTCGCCAGCAGCCTGGAGCCAGTCCATTGCTTTGACATTTGACGATGGCCCGAACATGGCCGACACAGTTGGACTTAGCCCGGCGGGGCGAAATGCGGCGATTTTGCGGCAGCTGGCGGAAGCTCATCTCAAGTCCATCCTGTTTGTCACAAGAACGGATGGCGACCCCAAGAGGAGTGAATTGATTCGGCGTTGGGGCGCGGAGGGCCATGAAATTGGCAATCACACGGCTACGCACCCTGATTTTGATGATACAAACCTAGCCGAATACGAACGAGAGCTCTTGAGGTGCGACAAGGCTATTCGTGATCTACCCGGCTTCACTCGGCGATTTCGATACCCCTACTTAAAAGAAGGCAACACCATCGAGAAACGCGACGGTTTCAGGGCGTTTCTCGATGCCAGCGCCTATAAGACCGGCCCGGTTTCCGTGGACGCAAGCGATTGGTATTACAGCGAGCGCCTGAGCGCGCGGCTGAAGCGGGACCCTCATGCATCCACTGACCCTTACAGGGAGGCATACCTTCGGCACCTTTACGACCGCGCCCAATATTACGACGGCCTGTCTCGCACACTCTTAGGACGATCCGTAGCGCACGTGCTGCTGCTGCATCACAATCTGATCAACGCCCTATTTCTCCGAGACGTCATTCGGATGTTCGAGAAAAAGGGGTGGACGATTATCGATGCGGAGGACGCCTTCAGCGATCCGGTCTATTCCTTGCGTCCCGATATCGTACCGGCTGGCGGAAGTATTCTATGGGCGCTTGCCAAAGAGAAGGGCCTTCCTGGACTTCGATACCCGGGCGAGGACGGGATCTACGAAAAGCCGATTCTCGATCGCCTGCATCTCTAAATTGAACGGCAGCGTCCGGGCAAGCATTCGAGCGAATTGAATGGCCGGTCAGGGCCGAAAGCAGACCTATTCAGACGCGTGGCGCTTTATGCGGCACCCGCCGAAGTACGCCGACAAGGCGGCGAACTGCGCATCGGCCGTCCAGCTTTGCCCAGGTCATTCTTAGCCTATTACGAAGAGCCTGGGCGGACCCACTTGCCGCAATCCTTGCAGGCTACGGCCGCCCCCTAGGTGGCCCTCGATTCGTATAAAATGCGGCACCTAATAAAATATTGGGTGAATGGATCTAAGCTGGGTGGCGGCGGTCTAAGCCAATGCGCGCCACAATGGTGCGGTGCGCTGTTTGTTTATTGCCGCGTGCCGTCAACCGCGAAGCGTCAACAACGTTTTCCATAAGGCGCTGCCGCGGATCGCATCCGGGGACCCAAGGACGGCGCCCGAGCCCTGCATCGCACGATTTTTGAGCCTATTTCGGGTGGCAATTTGACATGTAGGTCTGGGCCTGCCTTGTCTGTAGGCCGACTGCACCCGAGGTATAGCTCCGCGTGTAAGTAATTGCCAGACTTGACGTATGAGCACGGAATTGGATATCAGACACAGTTCGAACTGCACACTTCTTTGGGCGACGCGCTCAATTGGTATTCTCAATGCTTAGTTACAGACTCCGTATTACGGCCGCGGCGGTCATTGTCCTTGTCGGCCTGCTATCGTCGTGTAGTGACGTGAAGGTGGAGAAGGCGCCAGCACCGACGGCAAATACTCCCCCTCCGCCACCACCACCGCCGCCCCCGCCCCCGCCGCCGCCGCCGCCGCCTCCCCCGCCGCCGCCCCCGCCCCCGCCACCGCCACCGCCACCGCCACCGCCGACGGCGAGCGTGGATCACCCGAGCCTTACTTTTGCCTCGCAGCCCGTCGGCACTACCTCAGCGGCGCAGATCGTGACGGTGTCCAATGGTGGCCAGGTGCCCGTCAACTTTACGGGGATCGCTGCGACGGGGCCCGACGCTGCAATGTTCGCTCAGACCAGCACCTGCGCCTCGGTCCTGAATGCCGGGCAATCATGCACCGTGAGCGTCACATTTACGCCGACCAGTTCCGGCGCAAAGGCCGCAACTCTGACTCTGTCCAGCAATGCAACAACCGACCCGGTGGTAGCTCTGGCCGGGACCGGGGCCGTTGTCGTCCCGCCCACTGGGTTTACCGACGTAACCGATACGTCCGGCGTGGCGCATAGCAGCGAGACCTACGGCGCCTCATGGGGCGATGTCAATGGTGACGGGTTCCCTGACCTGTTCGTGAGCAACCACCGCACGATGAAGAGCCTGTTCGTCAACCAGCGCAACGGGACTTTTGTCGATATCGCCTCGACGATCAATAACTTTGAAAATCGCCCCCAGGCGGACACGCACGGCGCATCGTGGGCGGATTTCGATAATGACGGCGACCAGGACCTACTGGTGAGCATAGGTACCGGCAATCCGAGCGAGTGGTATGTGAACGAACAGGGCAAGCTGACCTTTGAGACGCTTGGATCCGGTCTTGATGTCTCAAACCTCGGAGGTCGGACGCCCATTTGGCTTGATTATGACGGTGACCACCTGTTGGATGTGCTTCTAGCGCAGTACGCCGGTGTGGCCAAGCTGTTTCACCAGAACAGCGACCACACATTTACGGAAGTGGCCAACGCGGCCAATCTGCATTGCAAGCGCTTTCATTACGCGCAATTGGTGGACGTGAATGGTGATGGGCGCCTTGACGTGCTGTGCCCCGACGAACAGACTTTTCCACAGAAGATCTATGACACGCGGACTTTTCCGTGGAAAAAGATATTTGACAGTTCGCGTCCGGCGGCATTTCTACCGGTCGTCCACAATGTCGCGGACTCGGCGATAGCCGATTTCAACAATGACGGGCAAATGGACATGTTCATTCTCGGAGGCGTGCAAAACCGCCCCTCATCCGTGGTCCAGGGGGGAACCAACCGGATCGAAGCGCTGCTGGCCGGTGGGAGTAAGGGTTTCAAATTCGTATCCACGGGCACCGTGACTTTCACGATCGACTGGAACAAGGCACCCGAAGGCGGCACGACCGATATCACCAGGATTCAGATTGGCGCGAAGGGAGTTCATCCCAACTCCTCCACTTTCACTCTCGATCCCTCGCAATCTACTGTGTGGGGCACGCCCCCGGCACCCACATCGGTGTCGCAATTGCCGCTTATGCAGATCGGCTACGACAAGACCACCCACCTCTGGACCCTGGCGATCGTGACCAAGCTGGACCCGAACGCCACCGGCGGTATATTCAGTGAGGGCTATATTCAGGTCGTCACCAGCGCACCGATCACCGGGCTGAAGTCAACCGGGCTTTGGCCAACTGATCACCCGAGCCGGCCGACGTTGTTGATGAATCACAACGGCACGTTCGTGGACGAAACCGTCGCCGCGCACCTCGACACCCCGGTGCAATGCGGCAGCGTGACGACAGGTGACTTTGACAACGACATGTATGTCGATCTGTATCTGGCCTGCCGCACAGGCGCGAGCAATATTGCCAATATCCTGTACCACAACAATGGCGATGGCACTTTCACCGCTGTACCGAATGCAGGCGGGGCGGACGGGCCCATCGGCTTGGCGATTTCCGATGGGGTGGGAACGGCCGATTCGGTGGTCACCGCGGACTACGACGAAGACGGCTTCCTGGACCTATTTGTCACCAACGGCTTCAACTTGCAGCCCAGATACATCGGCGGCCCAAATAAGCTATTCCACAACAATGGCAATACCAACCACTGGATTGAGCTGGACCTGGTGGGCGTCCACTCTGACCGCGATGCGACCGGGGCGCGCGTGTATGCCACGGCGCTGGGCGTCACGCAATTCCGTGTCCAGGACGGGCGCTACCATCGCTGGTCTCAGGACTCGAAGCGCATTCACTTCGGCCTGGCCACTGCCACGTCCGTGTCACTAACGGTCAAATGGCCTAGCGGGCTGGTACAGACCTTCCCGAGCGTAGCCGCCAATAAGTTGTACACAATTACCGAAGGTATGGCGCCAAAGTAGCCGTCGGGTGGCAGTCCGAGACAGCAGGAGAGAGTGTGGCGCGCTGAAAGATGCAAAGTGCCCGAGCTATAGGAGGGAGAGCTGGCCAATTAGATTGGACAAGCATCCTAAACTGGCGGAGCGAGAGGGATTCGAACCCGCCTCAGACCCCCTGTAAAATCAACAAGTTACTGATCCAGAAAACAATTCTGTCCCCTCCAATCCCCACAAACCCCCATAGCTGGCACCAAAGCTGGCACCAGCAATCCCTCTGTCCCACAACAAACCGCACTACTAGGCCGCCGCGAGTTCCGTCGAATAAACAACCTAGCTGATGATCCAAGGCCCGGAGGTTGGAACTAGGAGCGGTAGCTCAGCGATAGACCGTTCGGCACGTTCTGCAAGAGCATTGGCGTCTTTTGCTAGTTACGTCGACCCGCTCTTGAGCCAAACTGAAATTGTGAACTCGGGTCCTGAGAGACACAGCGACCTTGGTAAAGCCGAAACCTCATGAAGGGTGACACAAATGAAAACACATGAAACTACGACTCCAGTAAGAGCCTTTGATCGCGCCTATATCAACGGCCAGTTCGTCACTCCCCATGGGACCCAGGTCGTCGATCTGGTGAACCCGACCGACAACAAGGTTATCGGCAAGGTCACCATGGCAGACGAATTCGACACTCGAAAAGCTATCAGTGCTGCGAAAGAGGCCTTCAACACCTTTTCGCAAAGCAGCAAGGAATACCGGATGAAGCTTCTGCAGCGGCTGCACGACGCCGTCGCCAAGCGAATGGATCAACTCGTTGAAGCGACGGTCGTGGAATACGGCGCACCGCAAGACCGTGCGAAGGGCTCCAACCACCTCGCGGCGAACATTTTCCTGCACTTCAAGAAAGTCCTCGAAGATTTCGACCTGGTCAAAACTGTCGGCACATCTAAGGTCGTGATGGAGCCGGCTGGCGTGGTGGGCATATTTACGCCATGGAATTCGAGCGCCGGCTCGATCGCGATCAAGGTGGCGCCGGCAATCGCTGCCGGATGCACGGTCGTCATCAAGCCCAGCGAGATGAGCGCTATGCAAACCGAAGTGTTGATGGACGCCTTTCATGAGGCCGAGTTGCCTCCTGGTGTCATCAATGTCGTGACGGGCCTCGGCGAGGTCGTCGGGACGGAGTTAACGCAAAGTCCCGACATTCAGAAAATAGCTTTCACCGGCTCGACGCAGATCGGAAAACTGGTCGCCAAGAACTCCCTGGACACAATGAAGCGCTTGACGCTGGAGCTCGGGGGCAAGTCGCCCAACATCATCCTGGACGACGCCGATCTCTCCACGGCGATCCCGATGGCTATCAACGCATGCTACCTGAACAACGGGCAGGCCTGCATTGCGGCCTCGCGTCTGATCGTTCCGGAAGACCGCCTCGACGAAGTGAAGCGATTGGCCAAGGCGGTCGTCGACAAAATTAAAATGGGCGATCCGACGGACAAGGGCGTCACCCTCGGCCCATTGGCCAGCACAAAGCAGTACAAGCGCGTGCAGGAATACATCAAGTCTGGGATCGAGGAAGGTGCGGAGCTCGTCATCGGCGGGGAAGGTCATCCCCAGGGACTGGAAAGTGGGAATTTCGTGAAGCCCACCGTGTTCGCCAACGTCACCCGTGAGATGCGTATCGCGAAGGAAGAAATCTTCGGCCCCGTTCTGTCGATATTGACGTACAAGACGGAAGCCGGGGCCATTGAAATCGCCAATGACACCGAATTCGGCCTCATCGCCTACGTAAGCTCGGCGGACCCTGAAAGGGCCACCCGTGTGGCGCGCAGACTCGCCGCCGGCCGCGTCCTGATCAACACATTAAGTCACGATCCGTTTGCTCCCTTCGGTGGGTTCAAACAATCGGGGATCGGTCGGGAAGGCGGGATCTTCGGGCTGCAGGAGTACCTGGAACCCAAAGCGATCATCGGCTAACCCGAGGAATGTCCTGACAGCGCGTTTGCTTCCAGACGAAATGCCGGCGAGAGAACAAATGACCGTCCACGTGCCAGACCGTTTCAAAGCCGCGAACGCCTTTTGGATAGGGCTCGCTAAGATCGGACTTACGCCAGCAGCGGTGCTGAGCCAAGCTCGGCTGCCACTGACTGTTTACGACGGCAAGAAGAACCTCGTCACAACAGCGCAGTTCTTCGCACTCTGGCGTGCCGTGGGCGAGGTCTCCGGTGATCCGGCCGCGGGCCTAAAAATCGCCACCCAGATCGACGTTGCCAATCGGCCACCATCCACTATGGCGGCCTATTACGCCCGTGACTACCGGGATGCCCTCACCCGCCTTGCTCGCTTCAAGCAACTGTGTACGCCCGAGGAACTGCAAATCAAGGTGAGCAAGGATGAGTGCGTGATCGAGCCTGTGTGGCTCCACGCGCAGGAAGAAGCGCCGCCTTTGTTGACGGACGCCGCCTTCGTCTCCTTCGTTGAACTTGGTCGCCGCGGCACAGGGCATTTGGTGACGGCGAAAAGGGTCGAGCTGAAGCGCAGTGCGGAGGTGACCGGCTTCCATGAAGCCTATTTCAAGGG
Organism: uncultured Gammaproteobacteria bacterium; assembly: GCA_963707115.1. Taxonomy (GTDB): domain Bacteria; phylum Pseudomonadota; class Gammaproteobacteria; order Steroidobacterales; family Steroidobacteraceae; genus FEN-1191. The sequence continues at coordinate 238,593 of CAVPOP010000005.1, read as the reverse complement.
TCCGATCACGTTCGGAGCCCGACGGAATGCGCTCATCCTGCACGCGACCGATCTCGATCGGCCGTTCCTTACCTACAACGCCGAGTTGCTTGACATGTTGAATCCGCAGCTCGAACGCGCGCTTGAAGAGCGCCGTGCGCAAAGCTCGATCAGTGAGCAGGTGAAATGGATTCTCAAACGTCTGCTCACTGGAAGCCGGCCGGAGATAGCGACCGTAGCGCGCGAACTCGGGTTGAGCGATCGGACCTTGCAGCGTCGAATCATTGATGACGGCGCCACCTTCCGGCAGTTGCTTCTTGAGGTGCGGCAGGAAATGGCGCACGAGTACCTCAACCGCCCGGAGATGGATGTCACGGAAGTGGCTTTTTTGCTGGGCTACGAGGATTCAAATTCTTTCTATCGAGCTTTCCGAACGTGGGAGGGGACGACACCCTCCCAGTTGAGGGCAGCGCTCCGAAGATCTGAAACCAGGCAATGAGTGCAAGAGAATAGGCAGGAATTTATGAACAAAGTATGGTTAGTCACCGGCAGCGCGAGCGGTTTGGGCCGAAACATTGCGGAGGCGGTACTCGAATCCGGAGACCGACTCGTCGCCACAGCACGCGACGCGAAGCGACTTGATGACTTGGTAAAAAAATTCGGCGACCGCGTTCGCGCGGTCCCTCTTGACGTGACAGATGAAAGCGCCGCTCAGGCGGCCGTGCAGACGGCGGTTGCCGCATTTGGACGTCTAGACGTTGTCGTGAATAACGCCGGGTACGGTGATATCGCGCCGTTCGAGCAGTTGAGCGCGGAGAGGTTCAAGGCGGTGATGGATACCAACTTCTACGGCGTGGTTAACGTCACCCGCGCGGCCGTACCACTCATGCGCGAGCAAAGGAGCGGCTGCATCCTCCAGATATCATCGGTCGGCGGCCGCCTGACTCGGCCCGGCAGCACGCCGTACCATGCAGCGAAATGGGCTGTCGGAGGCTTCACGGAATCTCTTGCCCAGGAGCTGTCTCCGTTCGGCGTGAAGGTGTGCGCCCTTGAACCCGGTGGCATGCGGACGAATTGGGGCGCCCGCGCCAATCAGGACACACCGGAACTGCTGCCGGGCTATGAACCTTCCGTCGGGGCCGTTGCCAAGGCCTTGAAATCGTATTGGGGGAAAGAGATCAGTGATCCCGCCAAGGTAGCTCAGGTTGTGCTTCGTCTGGCGTCCAGTGACCGTCTTCCGGCGCACCTCTTGATCGGTAGCGACGCGGTTCGCTTCGCCGCAGAAGCCGAGAAAACCCGGGCAGCCGAGGGCGCACAGTGGCGTGACGTAAGCCTTTCGACAGACACGGCGTCTGCCACGGCATTACCGGCCATGCGCTTTTGAGGGCTGCGGCCTCGCGACGGCGAGTAAACGGAGTGATGATATCGTCAGCGCCTCGGAGCCTGAGTAAATCAGTGGCTAAGGGACCGCTGTCTTAATATTTAAAGCGGTCTAAGGTCAAACCTGGCGGAGAGAGAGGGATTCGAACCCGATTCAGACCGCTTGATAAATCAACACGTTACTGAATCAGAGGACACTTCTGTCCCCTCCAATCCCCGCTGGTCCCCATGGCTGGCACCAAAGCTGCCACCAGAATTCCCCCCCTCTCTCACTACCGTACAGTGTCGGTTGCAACCTGCACCACGAGCGCAGCGCAACTAACCGACACGTTCCTTGTCCCTTACGTACTCGACGTTCCCGATCCGTGGTGATAGCCTCTAAGGCAAGCAGATAGGATTGTGCTTTGATTAGATTGAGCAGGAAAGTGGCACTGCGCGTCGCGCTGGTGACGGCGTGCGCGATGCTTTTTGCTCAACATGGTGCGCTGGCACACGCCTACTCGCACCTGCACTCCAGTTCGAATTCGACCTATCAGCTGGATGCGCACGGCAAACAGTGCGCTGAATGTCTCACTTTTGCGCCACTGTTTGCTTCAGCGGGCGCTCCTGCATCGGACCCGTTCATTGCGCCACAGTCCGTCGTCGGCCTTGCTCCTGCATTGGCGGCGGAGTCCCTGATCGCACGGCGCTTTTCAGCCTCATACTCCTCCCGCGCCCCTCCGTCTCTTCGTTAGGCCTTTGAACTACTCGGGCCGCCCTATGGGTGGCCCGCAGTGCATTGCCCAACGAGGAGATATATCCCATGTTGAATTTCAAACGCGTGTCGGCGCCGACGGTGTCGACGATCATTGCCATTTCTTGCTTTCCTGCCTGGAGCGCGGCCGCTGCGGCGACCGACGGAAGTAACTCATCTTCCGCTTCCAGCCCAGCCGTCCTCGACGAAGTCGTGGTTACCGCGCGGCGCCTTAATGAGGCGCGCGCAGGCATCGAAACCGACATCGGCGCGTCCACCTACACCATCAATTCGGCGGCGATTGCCTCGGCACCGGGGGGCGACAACACGCTGCTCAACCAGGTGATCCTGCAGGCACCCGATGTGGTGCAGGATTCCTTTGGTCAGTTCCACGTGCGCGGCGACCACAACGATCTCCAGTACCGGCTCAACGGGATCATCCTGCCGGAAGGCATCAGCGTCTTCGGCCAGTCGCTGAGTCCGCGGCTGATTTCCTCGCTGAAGCTGATTACCGGAGCCCTGCCCTCCGAGTACGGCCTGCGCACCGCTGGCATCATCGACATGACCACCAAGAGTGGAACACTGGAGCCGGGCGGATCGGTGTCACTCTATGGCGGCAGCCACAGCACCTTCCAACCCAGCATTGAGTACGGCGGCGGCTCCGGCAACCTGAGCTACTTCGTCTCGGGCGACATGCTAAAAAGTGATCTCGGCATCGAATCGCCCGATGGCAGTTCGAGCCCGCTGCACGATCACACCACGCAGTACCACGGTTTCGGGTATTTCGAGGACATCCTGGATCCCGCCAATCGCCTTTCGTTGATCGTGGGCACCTCGAACGGCAAATTCCAGATCCCTAATCAAAGCGGTTTGCAGCCCACGCTGGGACTGACCGTCAATGGGCAGACCGACTTTCCCAGCGAGAACCTCGATGAGAACCAGCGGGAAGTGAACAGCTACGCCGTCCTGGGCTGGCAGCATGCCGAGGGCGCGATCGACTGGCAGACCGCGGTGACCGGCCGCTACTCCAGTCTGACCTTTACCCCAGATCCACTGGGCGATCTGCTCTATAACGGCATCGCGCAGAACGCGTACAAGCGCGATGTCGCCTTTGCCTGGCAAACCGATATTTCGGACAAGCTCAACGATGCCCACACCCTACGCGCGGGCTGGTACGTGCAGCGCGATACGGCCACGACCGATACCACATCGCAGGTCCTGCCGGTCGATGCCAACGGGGCCCAAACCAGCGACGTGCCGCTGAGCATTCCCGATAGCGGCTCGCAAGTCCAGTGGATCGAGAGCCTGTACCTGCAGGACGAATGGCAGGCCACGGGGGCGCTCACGGTCAACTATGGACTGCGCTTTGATCATCTGGCCGCCTATACCACCGGCAACCAGTTGAGTCCGCGCCTCAATGCGGTGTGGAAGGTCACTCCCGACACCACCATCCACGCCGGCTATTCCCGGTATTTCACGCCGCCTCCCTTTGAACTCGTCGCGAGCGAGACCATAGCTAAATTTGCCAACACAACCGCAGCGCCGGAAGTGACCCTAAGCGACCCTCCGGAGGCCGAACGGGCGGATTATTACGATCTCGGCATGGAGCAGAAGCTGGGCCACAGCCTCACGCTCGGCGTTGACAGCTACTACCGGAAGTCGAGCAACCTGATCGACGAGGGACAATTTGGAGCGCCCATCATCCTCACGCCCTTCAACTACCGGGACGGCATCATCAAGGGCATCGAGTTCACGGCCAACTACAACAACCCCAATGGGCTCACCGCCTATGCGAATCTCGCGTTCCAAAGCGCCCAGGGCCGCGCTATCGAAACGGCGCAGTTCAACTTCGGCCAGGACGATTTGAACTACATCGCAAACCACTACATCCATCTGGACCACGAGCAGCAATTCACGGCTTCGGGCGGCCTCTCGTATGGCTGGGGTCACAATCTTGTCAGTGCAAATCTACTGGTGGGAACGGGATTGCGCGCCGACCTGACGCTCCCCGACGGCAGCAGCATCCCGAACGGCGCGCATCTGCCGAGCTACACGCAGGTCAACTTAGGGGCCAACCGAGTCATCCATCTGGGCGACGCCGGGACTATGACCGTGCGTCTGGATGTTCTGAATGTGTTTGACAAAGTCTACGAGATACGCGACGGCACCGGCGTCGGAGTGGGCGCTCCGCAATACGGACCGCGACGCGGACTGTTCTTCGGGCTCTCAAAATCGATTTGAGGCCACGCACGTACCGGCCGCCATTGTGGCGGCCGGTCAACCCAGCAGTGCTTCTAAGAAATTCAATCGAGCAGAGGCTTGGACAACAACATGGTCGGGAGAGACGGATTCGAACCCTATTCAGACCCTTTAGCAAATCAACACGTAACTAAATCAGAGGGTGATTGTGCCCCGTCCAATCCTCTCAAATCCCCATGGCTGTCACCAAATCTGGCACCAGATATCTACACCTAAGACATTTTCCTCGGTAGCCCATCATATTCAGCGAGATACAGTGAATCCGGCTCACATTCCTTGAACGCCGGTCGCTGGCACATCCAGTTCGCCGATTCACAGCGCTGCAGGCCCTAAACACCCCGCACAATAGCCACGCGGCAGACCCAGCGTAAATTCACAGTGACCTACATTTGCCGAAATAGATGAGCGTGCGTTTCGCTGACCCGTACCTTTTCATCGCGGCGCTTAAGTTTCAGGCTGATATGACCAAGCATATCTCGCGAGACGGCTGCGATCGCGTTGGCGTTCACGATGGTCGCACGGTGAACTTGCCAAAACACCGAAGGATCAAGTTCATTGCGCAGTTCATTCAGCGGCTTTCTTATGAGTGCTTCGCACGTTGCGGTGACCACCCGAGTGTATTTCGCGTCCGCCTGGAAATACACTACCTCGTCCACCGTGATCAGCTGCATTAGGTGCCCGACGGACGCATTTATCCACCGCAGATAGTTGCGCGGCTCGGCGTTCCTAATCAGCTCGCGGAGTAGTGCTTCGAGATTCGGCGGTGCTGAGCCCAATCGTTGCCGGGCACGATCGACCGCCAATCGCAGACGCTCACGCTCCAGAGGCTTCAAGACGTAGTCGAGTGCGCCAGTTTCGAAGGCCGTAACCGCATACGCATCATAAGCCGTCACAAATACAATGTGGCACCGCCCCCGCGCCTGAAGTGCGACCTCCAAGCCGGTCATCCCCGGCATCTGAATGTCGAGGAACATCAGATCAGGCGCGTGTTTTTCCAGCAGTTGCAGTGCTTCGATGCCGGTGCCGGCCTCTCCCAGCACGATGAGCTCGGGCCACAGCTCGCGCAGCAGCTGCCTGAGCTCATCGCGCAAGGCCTTTTCGTCCTCTGCAAGAATTGCGGTGGGCGGGTTCATTGGCATTCAGGCGCGAGCGTTCTTGAGCTCAATGAGGAGAATACGGACATTGGTGCCGCCGATATTTTCCACCTCGTGCGTCTCCCCATCGCTCCAGAATACCGCGCCGACCGGGATATCGCTGTGGACCTCTACCTTGCCGTCCGGCGTTTTCATGCGGACCTTCCCAATCGAGAGGTTGACGGCGAGATGCGCCGGATGCGAATGCATTCCATCACCACAGACCCCCATGCCAGGACGCCCGTTATAATCAAGCACGCGCACCTTGTCGTTCTCAAATGCCACTCGAAAGTTCTGGGGCTGGCTCTGAACGGCATCTTGGGCGCTCGAGTCTTCTGCGAGTGCCAGCATGGGCAGCAGCGCAAGCAAGGCCCGGCGCAAGCCATCGGGTTGTTCTTGGTTCATAGCATTCTCCTAATGGGTGGTTCTGTGATCAACGTTATCTCTAGCATGGTCTCGGTCGATGAATCACGCTTGAGGGCAAAGGCCTCGCCGTACAGAGTCTGTAAGCGAGACCGTAGAGTCTGCAGCAAATCTAGAGAAGCCTCGCGAAGGCCGCTGAAGCTCAGGGTAACCTGGCCATTGACGGACTGGGCTGTCAACAGTGCATTCGAGCCGTCTGCTCCCTGCGCCAGGAGAGGCAACATCAACAGACTCGGGAACTTCGCGTGCAAAGGTCCGTTTTGCAATTCCTGTATGTTCCAGCTACGGCCTGATCCGCATTCTTTGTGCAAAAGCACGTAAGCTCGAGCTAACCGCAACTCCGTATCTACCGTGGATACGGGTTCGCGCAGACCAGGCATCGCGCAGCGCAGAAACTCAACCAACGTCTCCAACAGGCGCTCAGCCCCGTCAGGCTCATTGCGGTAGCGCTTCTCAAGTTCCCCCATCGAGCTCAGCAACAGAGCGGGATCCACTTGTCTTTGCAATGCCTGCAGTCGGGCCTCATCGAGGATCGCCTGGGTACGATTGCGAGCGACCGCATTGGCGTGCAACAGGGAGCGCATGCGTTCGCGTCGTAAGGCTAGTGAGTAGGCCATCATCAGCAGGCCGCCGTAAAACAAATTGATCCACAGGTTGTATACCGTGAGCGACATCGTGAGCGGACGAGGCGGCATGCGCACGGCCGCGAGCATTGTGGGTCCGGCTGCGGAGGGCGCGACTTCTGCGATCCACGTCTGCAGGCCGTTGCTGAGGAGCGGCTGCGCGATCGCCGATGCCACTGCGACGGCCAGCCAACCGAGCAGTGAGACGCGAATATTGTGCTGGCGCGCGGCGCAGTCGGCCACCCACACAAAAATGCACCCCACCAGGCACCACAGAGGAGTCAGCCAATCGGTCAGCCACCACAACAGCATGTTCACGGTGGTCCAGGCCGGACCGGGCGTAAACGCCAGTTGTTCGACGACTGTAATGGCAATGCCCCAGGCCGTACCCCAGACGAGAATCCGCCGCCAGCGCCTGCCCGGCTCGCCGCTCATTGGGACGGCACCAGGTGACACGGCAAGCTCAGCGTCGCGCGCACGCCCGTCGGTGTGTTGGCCTCGACCCGCAACGATCCGAGCACCCCATAAAGTGTCGATAGACGTGAACTTACATTGCTGAGGCCGATTCCGGTGCCGCTGCCCGAGCTTGAACTAAAGCCTGCCCCGGTGTCGGTGACACTTAGAACCAGCTGATGCGCAACTTCGCGCGCGCGAATGGCGATTTCTCCGCCGTACTGTGCGCGTGATATGCCGTGCTTGACCGCATTCTCAACCAACGTCGCCAGCGCCAGCGGCGGGACTTGAGCTCCCCGCAAGCTCGATGGGACGTCAATGGCGACGTGCAGGCGCCCGCCCATGCGCAATTCGACAACCTCAAGATAAGCTCGCATCAAGTCAATCTCATCCCCGAGCGCTATCTCGGTGCACTCGAGCATAGGCCCTATGCGGCGCAGATAGTCGATAAAGTTTGCGAGCAGGCGCGCGCCGGCCTCGGGCTTGGTACGCTGCAGCCAGCGCAGTGTCGCCAGGGTATTAAACAGGAAGTGAGGCTCAATCTGGCTCCTGAGCGCAGCCAGCCGCGTATTGGTCAGCTGATGCTCGATGTTCAGGCTGCGCAAGTTGTCGTTGCGCAATTGTTCATTTGAGTCGGAGGACATGCGCCACAGAAAAAACATTGCCGATACCGTCAGTGCGACCGCGCTCCAACGCAATGCGTGCGCGGCCAGGGACCCGCCGCCGTCAAATTGGCCGTATAACCGGCGGACAATCAATTCGCCGCTTACCGCGCCGATGAGCACTCCAACGGCCAACAGTATCGCCCGTAGTTGCAGCGACTCGGTGCGCACCAGCGCCATTACAGTGATGGCGGCGGCCATAAGCACCGTCACGATCAGGCGATCGCGAAAAATGACGAGCCAGCCCTCCAGCACTTCCTCCGGTGGCCAATTGCGCCAAACAAAGGGCTGCGCGAGATACTGCAGCGACAACGCAAACGCTATCGCGACGCTGAGACATAGAACAGCAACCAACCGAGCGCCCGCCGTTGCCTTCGCCAGCGCGCTCGGCCTCACATCCAACTCTGTGGGAGCGGTAGACAAGATGAAATGACCACTCTGCGCTTGCCTGTTCCCAACACTTTCAACGAAACCGCAAGCCAGAGCAAGACCCATGGCGTGCGCGCGCACCGCTTTGCCATGGCTTGCCGATGTGCCGTGGTCCATTCGTGTCCGGTTTAAGGGGTTTCGTACTCGAAAAGCGCCTGCTCGTCGCAAACGTGAGCGCCGATTGTGACGCCTTGGCCTAATGACATCAGAAGTTGCCGGCTCCAGTTGGAGTCAGATGGTCATAGGGACATCCGATGAAGCAGCAAGAAATGTCATGAAAAGGCGAAACCATTCCGTGCTTCTGATGGGGGGATTTCGCTCGCTGCCAAGACTGGCGGTCTCAACGCTATCCCGCCGTTGGTTAACTGTTGTAAGGAGATCATCATGTTGCGCTCAATCGGATCGGTAACGGTTCTGGCTCTTCTCATGGTCGGGTGCGGCGGCGGCGGCGGCGGCAGCAGCGGGGGCGGTGGTAACTTAACTACCTACTCGATCGGCGGGACGGTCACAGGACTGACCGGCTCCGGACTGGTACTGGAAACCAACGCAGGTGACGTTGCCCCGGTTTCCGCGCCGGGTGCATTCACCTTCGCCAACCAACTGGGCAGCGGAGCCGCGTACAGGGTGTTCGTAAAGACGCAACCCTCCTCACCGACGCAGAGTTGTGTAGTCACCAACGGTACCGGCTTCGTCGGGACAGCAAACGTCACCACCGTGGCTGTCGCTTGTACTGTGGGTACTGTGGCGGGTCAGTACACGGTCGGAGGCACGGTATCGGGGCTGGTGGGCTCAGGTTTGACACTGGCCATTTGCTCATACTTTAGAGGGGGTAGGTATTGCGGCAACCCGAAGCAGATCGGTGCCAACGGCACGTACACCCTGGGTACAGTAGATCTCACGCACTCGGCCTATCCCTACGTCTCCATTAACCAGCAGCCTTCTTCACCTCCGCAGGACTGCATGATCAGTAACGCGGTTGTCAGAGATCAGGCCGCCAGTGGCACCGGCTTCACAGTAGCCTGTACGGATCATTCCGCTTATTCCTTCGTCACCAATGCCGCAGACAATACGCTCTCTTCCTATAGCGTTGACGAAACCACCGGCGCGGTCGCAGTCATCGGTGCACCGACCGCCGCGGGCAAATCCCCTCACGCAATTTTCGGTTTCGCGTCCAACGACAAGAGATATGTCTTCGTCGGCAACGAGGGCAGCAATGACGTATCCGCCTTTGCCGTCGACCCCACGACCGGCGCATTGACCGCCGTTCCCGGCTCCCCCTTTGCCGCCGGTATCGACCCCCAGGCCATGGCCGGCGGCGGGTCCCAGCTCTACGTTGCGAATGCAGGCTCTGACACGGTTTCTGCCTACTCCATCGATGGAGACACCGCAGCGCTGACGCCAATGTCACCCGCCACATATCCCACTGGCAAAGGCCCGGCGTCGGTTGCTGTTGCACCCTTCGTCTCGCTCATCTACGTCGGCTCAGTGCTCACCTGCGAGTGCTCGGTCATCTACGTAGCGAATCACGGCGGCTCGAATGACATTTCAGCCTTTTCCATTGACCAGACGGGCGCGCTGACCCCAGTGCCCGGATCGCCATTTCCCGCTGTCGGCAACCCGCTCAGTCTGGCGGTCGGGGCCGTGTATAAATTTCTCTACACGGCAAACCCCGACGCCACGAACCCGAGCATTTCAGGTTTCAGCGTCGACCTGGGCAGCGGGGCATTGACGCCGCTCAGCGGCTCGCCATTTCCAATACCGGTGAGCCATTACATCGCCACCGATCTTACCGGCACCTACCTGTATGTCACGTCAGGTACGAACATCCTCGGTTACGCCATCAACGCGACCAACGGTGCGCTCACTGCGCTGCCGGGGTTCCCGGTAGCGACCGGTGCGAATGCCTATTCAATAACCGTCGATCCGACCAACCAGTTCCTCTATGTCACCAACGACGGTGCGGCGACTGTTAGCGGCTTCACTCTGGACGCCTCGACGGGCGCACTAACCCCTATGGCCGGCTCACCTTTTCCGGCAGGTAATCACCCGCAATTCATCGCGACGTTTTGATAGCACGAAATTTCCTCTCGTCGCCAGTCACTTACCGGAGTTTCTGGCGACCTTTTGAAAGCAGCTCAAATCTCAGAACTCGAGGAAACCGACATGAACATCAAAATTAGTCCATTCCAGGACATTGCCTTCTTTTCCGCCGTGCTGATTTGCCTCGCCATGCTGATGCCGGGGCGCGCCCTTGCGACCGGCAGCGCCGATAGCATCGAGCGCTGGAATATTGCCATGACCGACTTCTCGGCCGGCCTGCCGCCACCGGGTCTGCCGCCGTTCGTCGAGATGCGCGCCTACGCGATGGCGCACATTGCGATGCTCGAAGCTGTGAGGGCGGCCACGCGCCCGCACAATGCCGGTTCCACCAGCGTCGACGCCGCCGTCGCGGCTGCGGCTCACGACGTACTCGTGGCGGAGTTCGGCATATTTTTTGGTTCGAACACGCCCTTCGACAGCATCTACGTGGGGGAGCTGGCGGCCATCCAAGCTGGCACCGCCAAGAATCGCGGCATCGCCGTGGGCCAGGCGGCGGCCGCCGCGATGCTCGCGAGCCGTGCCAACGAAGACGTGCTCGGGGCGCTTAACGCGCCGTATACACCGGGCACCAAGCCCGGCGACTTCCAGCCAACTCCACCAACCAACATCGCCTCCGCTGCCGGCTGGGGCGCGCTGAGCACGTTTGGCGTGCATTCGTCGGCGCAGTTCCGCGCGCCGCGCCCGTATTCCTCGTTGAGCAGTATCGAGTACACCATGGACGTCAACGAGATTGCTGTCCTGGGCAAGGCTGGCGTTTCCGCGCGCACTTCGGATCAGACTGCGATCGCGTTCTTTTGGTACGAGAATGGCTCATTCGCCTGGAATCGGATCGCGCGCAAGCTGTCGGGCGGCCTGTCGCTGATACAGCACGCAAGGTTGTATGCGGTGCTGAACGCGGCGATGTCCGACGCTATTGCAACCACGCTTGAATCCAAGTATTACTACAACTTCTGGCGACCGCTGACGGCTATTCGCGCGGCCGACACCGACGGCAATCCGCTGACTGTCAAGGATCCCAACTGGGAGCCCGCATTCATCACGCCGCCGGTTCCCGACTACCCGTCCGGGCACGCAGCGGCAGGCGCCGCCGCCGCTGAAGTACTGACCGCCCTGCTCGGCCCCAACCTGTCGTTCCAGCACACCTCGACAAGCGCGCCCGGCGCCGGTCCGGATGCCACACTGACGCGTTCCTACGACAACGTGTTCGATGCGGCGCGCGAGAACGCGTTCTCGCGCATGTTGGTCGGAATCCATTTCCGCCGCGCCTGCACCGTGGGGTTGCAGCAGGGCCGCGATGTCGCCCGATACGTGCTGGAGCGAGCGCCGTTTTTGCACGACTGAAGCGGATTGCGCGATGCCAGTGAGGTGGGACTCCGGACCCTGGTGCGGAACGCATCGGTCCGGGGGTCCCGAACGATAGAAGGAAAGGAGAGAATTGGCGGGAGAGAGGGATCCACATCTGCCCTCAAGCATCTGAATCTTAAAGGGTTCTTTTGGTGTCCGAATTGAAGTCCCACCAAGATGTACCACCAAGCCGCAGCGATGATCAACCCCTGTGTGCGGAGAATAGCGCTCACAATCTCCGCTTCTCATACGGAGATTAATTTGCCAACGCGGAGATTCCGGATCATAATCTCCGCATAATCAGCGGAGCTTGAATGTACCTGTGGGAGCAAGAGAGGTGGCCTGAACTGACCTGGGATGCCGGTCGGCTGGCCGCATTAATGGCGGAGGTCTCGCGCGAGCAAGGTCGTTTGTTGGGGAGGATGCAGGATCTCGGCTTCGACCTGCGCCGCGAGGCGCACCTGAGCATTCTCACTGAAGATGTGGTCCGATCCAGCGAGATCGAGGGCGAAAAACTCGATAGCGACCAGGTCAGGTCTTCACTGGCACGACGGCTCGGCATGGATATCGGCGGATTGGTGCCGGCCGACCGCAATGTCGATGGCGTCGTCGAGATGATGCTCGACGCAACCACCCACTATGCACAGCCCCTGACGGCCGAACGCCTGTTTGGATGGCACGCGGCCCTCTTCCCCACGGGCCGAAGCGGCCTGCAGAAAATTGTTGTCGGCAACTGGCGCGACGACGCCAACGGACCAATGCAGGTAATCTCCGGGCCCATTGGCCGGCGCAAGGTGCACTACGAAGCGCCGACGGCTGCGCGCATCCCTGCGGAAATGGCGCGCTTCCTGAGCTGGTTTGAAGCGCCCGGCAACGCTGACCCGCTGCTCACGGCCGGCCTGGCGCATCTGTGGTTCGTCACCATACATCCGTTTGACGATGGCAATGGGCGCATCGCGCGCGCCATCGGCGACATGGCGCTCGCCCGCTCCGAACGGAGCGCTCAACGCTTCTACAGCATGTCTGCGCAGATCCGTCGCGAGAGAGACGGCTACTACACGATCCTTGAGCGCACCCAGAAGGGGACACTCGATGTGACACCGTGGCAGGACTGGTTCCTTACTTGCCTGCGCAGCGCGATCGACGGCTCACAGGAGACGCTAGCCCGGGTCCTGGAGAAGGCTCGCTTCTGGGACCGCTTCGCGCAAGCATCGCTGAGCGCCCGGCAGGTCAAGGTGCTAAACAGACTGCTCGATGGCTTCGAAGGGAAGCTCACGACGTCGAAGTGGGCCAAGCTCGCCAAGTGTTCGCAGGATACGGCCTACCGCGACATCCTGGATCTCGTTGAACGAGGTGCTTTGCGCAAGGATCCTGCCGGTGGGCGCAGCACGAGCTATTCATTGCCTTTTGACACAGCCTCGGCCAGAAGCGGACATTCGATTTGACCGCTGCGTCTGGCCCCCTAGCCCTTGTAGCGCAACGCTTCAACCACAAGCGCGAAGGCTGCCGGCTGTTTTCGATTCGGATAGTAGAGGTGGTACCCGGAGAGCCGAGGACACCAGTCGTCAAGGACGGAGACCAATCGGCCTTCCTCGATGTGTTCATTGACCTGATCGACGGGCAGGTAAGCCAGGCCGAGTCCATTCAGCGAGGCGTCCAGAATCAGGTCGAGGGTGTTGAAGACCAAAGGACCTTGAACTCTCACGTTCAATTCGCGTCCGCGCTTCGCCAAGGCCCAGGGATACAACCCGCCGGACGAGCGCAGCCGCAGGTTGAGGCACGCGTGATCGATGAGACTCTGGGGCGTGCGGGGATGTGCGTGTCGCTCGAAATACGTTGGCGCACCCACGACGGCCATCGGCATGTCTGGCGCGATGCGCACCGCGATCATGTCCTTGTCGACCTGCTCGCCAAGGCGCACGCCAGCGTCGAATCGCTCCGTGACGATGTCGACCAATCCATAGTCCAGCGAAATCTCCACCGCGATTTCCGGATAGTCAGGAAGTAGTCTTTTCAACGCCGGCCAGATCACGGTCTTGGCGGCATGCTCCACCGACGTGATGCGGATCGTGCCCGCAGGCCGGTCCTGCAGTGAGCTCAGTGCCGCCAGGCTCGCGTCGAGTTCATTCAGCGCGGGCACCAGCGTACGCAGCAGCCGCTCGCCCGCCTCGGTTGGCGCGACGCTGCGGGTGGTCCGCGTCAACAACCGCAGCCCGAGCCGACCTTCGACGCGGCGGACGATCTGGCTCAGCGACGACTGCGACACACCCAGTTTGGCGGCCGCCTTGGTGAAGCTGCGCTCTTCGGCGACCACTACGAAGGCTGTCAGGTCCGACATCTCATCGCGCTTCATTTATTGATCCTGCTTATAGGTTCATGCCGATATTACCGTCTAGTGCAATCAATGGGTGAGGCCTACCTTAGTCCGGCATTCAAATTGCCAGGAGATACCCAGTGACCCACAAGAAGGTTTGGCTTATTACCGGGGCGGGACGCGGCCTTGGCGTCGACATCGCAAGGGCTGCGCTTGCGGCAGGGCACGCCGTGGTCGCCACCGGTCGTGACCCAGGCAAGGTCGAAGCAGCGATCGGCGTGCACGCCAATCTGATCAGCGTGCGGCTCGACGTCACAGTTGCGCGGGACGCCGAGGCGGCCGTCGCTGCCGCCGTCGAAAGGTTCGGTCGCCTCGACGTGCTGGTCAACAACGCCGGCAACTTCTTCGCCGGCTTTTTCGAGGAGCTCACGCCCGGCCAGGTGCGCGATCAGCTCGAAACCCTGCTGTTCGGCCCCATGAATGTCGCGCGTGCCGCGCTGCCGGTAATGCGCAAGCAGCGCTCGGGACTCCTGCTCACGATCTCCTCGACGGCCGGAATCGTCGGCGGCGTCTTCTGTTCGGCCTATGCAGCCGCAAAGTTCGGAGTCGAGGGGTGGATCGAGTCGCTGGCGCCGGAGATCGCGCCCTTCGGCATCCACTCGATGGTGGTCGAGCCCGGGTTTTTCCGCACGGATTTGCTTACCGCGGGATCGACGACTTACGCGCCCGCTTCAATTGATGACTACGCAGATCGCACCCGCGAAACGGTCGCGGCCTGGAACGGCATGAGCGGCAAGCAGGGCGGCGATCCGGCCAAGCTCGCCCGTGCACTGGTCCAGCTGGCAGGACTTGATGAGCCCCCGGCGCGCTTTGTAGCGGGTGCCGATGCGATGCAGGCCATCGAAACCAAGGCGGGCTTGCTACTGGCCCAGGCAGGCGCGCGCCGGGCCTTGTCGTCGTCGTTGAGCGTTGACGAACCGGCTTGACGAACGACCTCATTTGATGAAATTACGGGAGTATCCAATGAATTCGAAGTTGTCGGGCGCGGTAGCGATGGTCACCGGCGCGAGCAGCGGAATCGGCGCAGCCACCGCACGCCGTCTGGCCCAGGAGGGCGCTGCAGTTGCCGTCCTGGCCCGAAGGAAAGACCGGCTGGAGCAACTCGTCGCCGATATCCAGGACGCCGGCGGAGTCGCCCATGCGGTCCAGGCCGACATCACTGATCGAACGGAGGCGGAGTCGGCGATTCAATCCGTAGTGGATCGCTTCGGCAGGCTCGACATCCTGATCAACAACGCAGGGCTCATGCTACTCGGCCCCATCGTGGGTGCGGAAGTTGAGGAATGGGAACGCATGTTGGCGATAAACGTTCGCGGCCTTCTCTATATGACCCGCGCGGCATTGCCGCATCTGCTCGCTGCGGCCAATGGGAGCGAGCGGCAGGTCGCAGACGTGGTCAATATCAGCTCCATCGCCGGAAGGCAGGCCTGGCCAAATTTCGGCGTTTACAACCTGACCAAGTTCGGTGTGAACGGCTTCACCGAATCCCTGCGGCAGGAAATCACTCAGCGACACGTCCGTGTCGGCGTGCTCGAACCTGGAGGTGTCGACACCGAGCTGGGCTCCCACAACAACGAGCGAATCAAGACGGACATCCTGGAGCCCTTCAAAGCGCAGCATGAGCTCCTCAGGCCCGATGACATTGCCGACGCGATCGCCTTCATGGTGACACGGCCAAGGCGAGCGTCCATCGCCGAGCTCTGGGTCATGCCGACCGACCAGGCATAACGCGTCCGCTTTGGGTCACTCTTGGAACTGCCGTGGTCATTCCTGTTTTTCAGATGGCCCGTGGCGCGCGGGACGATCGACTGCCATTCGATGCTTCATTCCGCAACGACGGCAGCCGTATTTGATCAAGGAATCTTGGCGCCAGGCCCGAGTTGTCTGAGCCGAGATAGCCTGAGAACGCTTGAGACTCTATGAGGCGCGGTGAGATTTCTCGACTCTCAAAAATCACTCGAATCTCAGCGACAAATCTCGTAAGTTATTGTTATTTATAGAGACAAGTGGCGGAGAGAGAGGGATTCGAACCCTCGAAGGGCTTTTGACCCTTACACCCTTAGCAGGGGTGCGCCTTCGACCACTCGGCCATCTCTCCGATTCAACCTAAAACCTAATAAAATCAACGCCTTGTAGAGATCCCAATCGCTACGTCACAAGCGGCGGCGCCATGATACTGGCGGTCACTGCATGGGTAAAGGCGCGCCCCGCCTGAGCCGCAGTAGTCCGGTCAACGCACCAGAATCTCGCTAGTCGCGGGCTCCGGTGCGGGGTTGGCCGGCGCGGGGCTGACGTCGGGCTTGATGCGCTCCGAGAATTCCTCGCGCTGCACGGCGATGCTCTTGGGTGCATTGACGCCCAGCCGCACTTGATTGCCTTTGACGCGCAGTACGGTGATCGAAATGTCTTCACCGATGACCACGCTCTCACCCACACGTCGGCTAAGTATCAACATGGGTCTGGTCTCCTCTGGCGTTGCGCCATCGCAGTTATCAGCAGAGATCTATCAGGTCGATAATCGCTCGCGCACCAGGGGCAGCACGCTCGCCAAGGCGGCATCGAGTGCGGCCGGATTGCTGCCGCCGGCCTGCGCAAAGTCGGGCCGTCCGCCGCCCTTGCCACCGACCTGGGCGGCCACGGCGCCCACCAGCTCGCCGGCCTTGATCTGCGCGCTGCGATCGGCCGTCACGCCCGCAACCAGTATCACCTTGGTCGGCGATTCCACCGCGGCCAGCACGATGATCGCCGAGCTGAACCGGCTCTTGAGCTTGTCGAGCGCGGTGCGCAAGGATCCGCTGTCGGCGCCCTCGACGCGCGCGGCAATGACCTTGGTGCCAGCGACATCGACGGCGCCGGCGGCCAGATCCGTGCCCTGGCCGGAGGCCAGCTTGTCCTTGAGCGTACGAATTTCGCGCTCCTGGGCGCGCACTCGCTCCAGCATTTCGCGTACCTTGTCCGCCAGCTCGTCGCGGTTGCCGCGCAGCATGCCGCCGACGTCGCGCAATACCGCCTCGCTCCGCTCGATGGCCGCAAGCGCGCCCTCGCCCGTCACGGCTTCGATGCGACGCACGCCAGCGGCGACGCCGGCCTCGCTGACGATGCGGAATAATCCAATGTCACCGGTGCGGCTGACATGGGTGCCGCCGCACAGCTCGGTGGAAAAATCACCGAAATTCAGCACCCGCACCTCGCGTTCGTATTTCTCGCCGAACAGCGCGATGGCGCCGGCGGCCACGGCCTGCTCGTACTCCATCAGGCGCGTGCGCGCCTGGGCGTTGGCGCGGATCTCGGCATTGACCAGCCGTTCGATGCGCGCCAGCTCATCGGGCGTGACCGGCTGAAAGTGCGAGAAGTCGAAGCGCAGCCGGTCGGGCGCGACCAGCGACCCTTTTTGCGTCACGTGCTTGCCGAGCACCTGGCGCAGCGCCGCGTGCAGCAGATGCGTCGCCGAATGATTGAGCCGGATCGCGGCGCGCCGCCCGGCGTCGACGCGCGCCTGCACCGCATCGCCCACGTGCAGCGCCGCGCCGGCCAGCTGGCCGATGTGCACGATGGCCGTCCCCAGCCGCTGGGTATCGCCCACCGCAAAGCGCGCGCCCGCGGCGCCCGTAAGCTCGCCGGTATCGCCCACCTGGCCGCCGGATTCGGCATAGAACGGCGTGCGCGCCAGTACCACCTCGCCCGCTTGACCGGGCTCGAGCGACTGCACCAGCGCGCCATCGCGTCGCAGGGCCACGACCCGGGTGTCGGCCTCGAGCGTGTCGTAGCCCAGAAACTCGCTCTTGGCCTCGATCCCCTCGCCGGCTCTCAGGTCGACGGAGAACTTGCTGGCCGCGCGGGCCCGCTCGCGCTGCAGCTCCATCTCGCGCTCGTAGCCGGCGAGGTCGACCTGCAGCTCGCGCTCGCGGGCGATGTCCGCGGTCAGATCGGGCGGAAACCCGTAGGTATCGTGCAGCAGGAACAGCAGTGCCCCGGGTACCGTGTTGCCGCCGACCTCGGCCATGCGGGTTTCGAATTGCGCCATGCCCGCCTCCAGGGTCTCGGCAAAGCGCTCCTCTTCCGCTCGCAGCACGCGCTCGATCGG
Source organism: uncultured Gammaproteobacteria bacterium (assembly GCA_963707115.1). GTDB lineage: Bacteria > Pseudomonadota > Gammaproteobacteria > Steroidobacterales > Steroidobacteraceae > FEN-1191. The sequence continues at coordinate 220,617 of CAVPOP010000005.1, read as the reverse complement.
CGCGATTCGCTCGCGCAGCTCCGGATAGGCCTCGCCCATGACCCGGGCCAGCACCGGCACCAGCTTGTAGAAGAAGGCGTGCGATTGCCCGAGCTTGTAGCCGTGGCGCACGGCGCGCCGGATGATCCGGCGCAGCACGTAGCCGCGGCCCTCGTTTGAAGGCACCACGCCGTCGCTGATCAGAAAACTGCAGGCGCGGATGTGATCGGCGATCACGCGCAGCGAGGGTGAGGCGTGGTCTGTGGACCCCGTGGCCTCGGCCGCCGCCTGCAGCAGGTCGCGGAACAGGTCGATGTCGTAGTTGGAGTGCACGCCCTGCATCACCGCCGCCAGCCGCTCCAGGCCCGCCCCGGTATCGACCGAGGGCTTCGGAAGCGGGCTGAGCTCACCGCCCGCCGAGCGTTCGAACTGCATGAACACCAGGTTCCAGATCTCGACGTAGCGATCGCCGTCCTCCTCGGGCGAACCCGGCGGGCCGCCAGCCACCTCCGGGCCGTGGTCATAGAAGATCTCGCTGCATGGCCCGCAAGGCCCGGTGTCGCCCATGGCCCAGAAATTCGATTTCTCGCCCATGCGCGTGACGCGCCCGGCGGGTATGCCCGCCTCGCTCACCCACAGCTTGGCCGCCTCGTCGTCGTCGCGGTACACGGTGACGTGCAGCCGCTCCGGGTCGAGCTGGAGCCTCCCGGTCACGAACTCCCAGGCGAAGCGGATCGCCTCGCGCTTGAAGTACTCGCCAAACGAGAAATTCCCGAGCATCTCGAAGAAGGTGTGGTGCCGCGCGGTGTAGCCGACATTCTCCAGGTCATTGTGCTTGCCGCCCGCGCGCACGCAGCGCTGGCTGGTCACGGCGCGCGAGTAGTCGCGTTTCTCCTTGCCCAGGAACACGTCCTTGAAGGGCACCATCCCGGAGTTGGTGAACAGGAGCGTCGGATCATTCCCGGGCACCAGCGAAGCGGACGGCACGATCGTGTGACCGCGCTCGCGGAAGAACTCCAGAAAGGCGCGCCGGACCTCGGTCGCGCTCATGTAGGGCGGTTTGCTCGCGCTCATGTATCCATTTCAAAATCGGGCCCGAGGGCAGTGCGGATATGATCGTTGGAAAAGCCACGGTATTGCAAAAATCTGGCCTGGCGACCCTTCTCGCGCCACGCCTGCGGCGGCTCCGCCCCAAAGCGGCGGCGGCGCACGTCGCGCGCGAGCGCCGCCCAGTCGGGCACGGCCTCGAGCGCCGCCTCGATCAGTGCCGCGTCCACGCCGACCGCTTGCAGGTCGCGGCGGATCCGTACCGGCCCCTGGCCGCGCGCGCTGTGGTACTCCACGAAGTGGGCCGCGTAGCGCTCATCGTTGAGCAGGCGCCGGGCGCGCAGTCGCTCGAGCAGCGCCTCGATCACGGCGGGCTCAAAGCCGCGCTCGCGGAGCTTAGCGCCGAGCTCGCCACCTGCGAAATCGCGGCGCGCCAGGAGTGCGACGGCGGCCAGCTCGGCGGCTGAGGCGTCCTTCGGATCGGCGGCCGGGGATCGCCTAGGCGCTCTTTTCCTCAGGCTCGGCACGTTGCTGCTTGGACGGCAGTAGCTTGGCGCGGATCAGGTCTTCGATTTCCTGGGCGACGTCCTTGTGGCCCTGCAGGAACAGGCGGGCGTTTTCCTTGCCCTGGCCGATGCGCTCGCCCTTGTAGGAATACCAGGAACCGGACTTCTCGATGATGCCGTTGTTCGAGCCGATCTCGATGATCTCGCCTTCGTGCGAAATGCCGTGTCCGTACATGATCTCGAACTCGGCCTCGCGGAACGGCGGCGCGATCTTGTTCTTGACCACCTTGACGCGGGTTTCGTTGCCGACCACTTCCTCGCCGCTCTTAACCGAGCCGATGCGGCGGATGTCGAGGCGCACCGAGGCGTAGAACTTGAGCGCATTGCCGCCGGTGGTGGTCTCGGGACTGCCAAACATCACGCCGATCTTCATGCGGATCTGGTTGATGAAGATGACGATGGTATTGGAGCGCTTGATGTTGCCGGTCAGCTTGCGCAGCGCCTGGCTCATGAGACGCGCGTGCAGTCCCACCTGCAACTCGCCCATCTCGCCCTCGATTTCCGCCCGCGGCGTGAGTGCCGCGACCGAATCGATGACCACCAGGTCCACCCCGCCCGAGCGCACCAGCATGTCGGTGATCTCGAGCGCCTGCTCGCCGGTGTCCGGCTGGGAGACCAGCAGTTCCTTGATGTTCACGCCCAGCTTTTCGGCATAGGCGGGGTCGAGGGCGTGCTCGGCGTCCACGAAGGCGGCCGTGCCGCCGCGCTTTTGCACCTCGGCAACCACCGCGAGGGTCAGGGTGGTCTTGCCGGAAGACTCCGGCCCGTAGATCTCTACCACGCGCCCGCGCGGCAGGCCGCCCACGCCCAGGGCAATGTCCAGCCCCAGGGATCCGGTCGGCACCGCCTCGATGTCCCAGATCGCCGGCGCATCGCCCAGTCGCATGACCGAGCCCTTGCCGAACTGCTTTTCGATCTGGCTCAGCGCGGCGGTCAGCGCCTTCTTGCGGTTCTCGTCCATGCGTGCGGCACCTCTGGTGATATGCGGGCAATTATCCCATATCGGGCCGTCCCGGCGGGCTGTAAATCACGCTGACTTGCCCCGAAACTCCTCAGCGCTCCGCGGCCTGCGCCAGGAGCCGGAGCGCGGCGGCCACCGCGGCGCTGCGCACCGCCGCGCGGTCCCCCGCAAACAGCTCCCGCAGCACGCGTACGGGTGCGCCGCGGCGCCCGACCGCCAGGTAGACCAGTCCCACCGGCTTTTCCAGGCTCCCGCCGTCCGGGCCGGCGATGCCCGTGACCGCCACCGCCACCTCGGCGCCGCTGACCCGCAGCGCGCCGAGCACCATCTGCTCGGCCACGGCGGCACTCACGGCCCCGTGGCTCTGCAACGCCTCGCCTTTGACGCCCAGATCGTGAATCTTTGCGGCGTTGGAGTACGTCACGTAGCCGCGCTCAAACCACTGGGAACTGCCGGGCACGTCGGTCAAGGCCGCCGCCACGCCGCCCCCGGTGCAGGATTCGGCCGTCACCGCCCGGAGCCCGGCCGCGAGCAGCGCGCGGCCGGCCGCAGCGGCCAACAGTGCGTGATCCGGTTCGGCGCTGGGGGTCATGACGGTCCCTCGGTCAGGCCGCGGTGGCAGCTGCCACTTCGGGCGCGAGCATGCCCCAGACCGCGGGATGACGCCGCAGCATATCCAGGACCAGCTCGGCGTGCCCGGGATACAAGCCGTTGCCGATCTCCAGGGTGACTCCCGATCCCATGCCCTCCGCGCTCAGGGCCGCGCGCGCGAAATCCGTCGCCATGCTGAAGAACAGGACGTGGCCGTCGGGCCGGGTCGCGAGTATGCACGCCGGTTCGGCACCCGGCCGGTCCACGCAGCACACGCACAGTGGCGCGGGCTCGCCGACCGCCGCCGCGAAGGCGACGGCATCGGTGGCATCAGCCGCTACCGTGCGCAGCGCCTTGAGTCCCAGCGCTCCGAGGAGGCCCAACCGCTCCGGATTAATGTCGGCCACGAGGACCTCGGCGGCGCCGGCTTCCGCGGCCGCGATCGCCGCGAGGCTCCCGCTCGCGCCGGCACCTACGATGAGCACGCGACTGCCTGGCCGGGTGCGCGCCCGGACCCGCGCCGGGGCGCCGGCCACGTCCAGGGCTGCCATCACGACGCTCTCGGGGATCCCTAAGGGCAGGGGCGCCCACGGCGAGCTTTGAAACAGGAAGGCCGTGCCACGCGCGCTGATCGAATTGGACCGGGCATCCACGGGGCCGAGCTCCTCGAGCCGGAGCGGCGTCAGCGCAAGGCTGGCGAGCGAGGCCACCCGCGTGCCGGGCGCCGGCGGGTCAGGATAGGCCGCGCCCACGGTGCGCACGACGCCTGTGAGCATGCCACCGGAGTTGGTCACCGGGTTGTGCAGCTTGCCGCGCCGGCGCACCAGTTCCAGGATCGCCGCGCGCACGGCCCCGAGGTTGCCCGCATGCGCCGCGCGCAGCTGGCGGAGACTGCTGGCATCGACCTGCAGTCGCTCCACGGCAATTTCCAATTCCGTGCTCTGGCAGGACATGGACGCATCCAGACGCTCGGCGGGCTGGGGGAGCATTTGCGGCTGGCCGATCACGCGATGCAGCCCCAGGGCAAAATGTCTACAGTCCAGGGCCGCCATCGGCGCATCATACCGGCCTGCGGTGTGCCGCCGGTCGTCGCCCGTTCGAATGAGGTAAGCCGCGTGAGGCCAATCATGATCAAGCCGAAAGTCGTTGTACTGGCGGGGCTGTTGGCCCTACCGACGCCGGCCTGGACGGCGTCCGTGGCCGAGCAGCAGCTCACGGCCGCCTTGGCCGCCACGCCCGACCTGGAGCACGGCGCCAGCCTCTTTACGGCCTGCGTCCGCTGCCATAACTCCGACGGCAGCGGTGAGTACGACGGCGACGTGCCGGCGATCGCCGGCCAGTACCGAAGCGTGGTGGTGCGCCAGCTGGTGGACTTCCATTACGGCAAGCGCTGGGACGTGCGCATGGAAGCCATCGTGAGCTCGCATTACTTGTCGGGCAGCCAGGACCTGGCCGATCTCGCCGCGTATGTCAGCTCGCTGCCGCGCTTCACCGATCCGGGACGAGGCGACGGACAGCAACTCGCCCACGGCAAGCAGGTGTACCAGAGCCAGTGCGCGTCCTGCCACGGACCCTCAGGCCAGGGAGATGCCCAGAAGGCCGTGCCGTGGCTCGCCGGGCAGCACTACAAGTATCTGATGCGCGAAATGTATTACACCTTTGACAATCGGCGCCCCAACCTGACCGACCATCGCCCGTTCCTGGACCGTTTTACGCGTCCGGAGTATGAGGGCGTGGCCGATTATCTATCGGGGCTCATCAGCCCGGCGGGCGGCCAGTAGAACTGCGCGGGCGCGCTCCGCCGGTCGCAAGCAGCGCGCGCGTTATCAGCGGCTGGGCGCAATGCTCGCGCTGAGTCTTGAGCGATATGAAAGCGCGCCTGTCCTGAGCACGACGCCAAGGTTCGAGAGCGCCCTCGCCGCCATTTGACATGAATGCCGCGGCCGCTCCTGGCAGCCATCATCGTGTACGCTGCCGCCGTGCCCTCGCGTCGGGGGCAGGTGCCAGCTACGATTCGCCGATGCTCAGAGCCTCCAAGGCTGACCGCAATTCGCCGCCGAGCTCCGGCTATACCCCCGTTCCTGGATAGTGAGTGGGGCCACACGCCGGTCATGCAGCGGTATGTTAGCCATTAGTACCTAACCCACTGATCTAACACGTAAGACAAAGCGCGGGTGTCTAATAAAGATTCGGTCAGTTAAGGGGAAACAAATGCAATTGCGATCAGATCACTGCATTTCAGTTTTAGACAAGGGCAGCCGGACTATTGGCCGTTGCTGAGCCCTCCCTCTACGAACCAGACCGTGGGAGTTCGAATCTCTCCAGGCGCGTAAATTATGTGAATTTAGGCTGACAGCGCCTTCAGCACATGCTTCGGATCGTTCTTTATTGCGCGCAGCAGGGCTTTGGCAGGTCCCGTTGGCTCACGTCGCCCCTGTTCCCAATTCTGCAATGTAGATACTTCAACGCTGAGAAGCTTCGCAAAATTCGCTTGGCTGAGGCCAGTCTCGGCACGTAGCTTTTTAACCGACGACGCGTCCACGTAAAATTCCCGAGACGGAGCGCGTTCACCACGCGCAATCTCGTTCATCTGCTTCATGCTTTCGACAAGCCGCCCGAACAGTTCTTTCTTCATAATAACTACCACCCTTGATTGATCCGGCGCAGCACCGCCTTCTCACGAGGCGTCAAATCGTCCTTGATCCCCTTCCGATAAATCAGTAACAGGCGAATCTGTGTGAGCGCCACAACGTAAAAGTAGATTATCCGAACGCCTCCGCGCTTACCTCTGCCCTGAGTAGACCATCTGATCTTGCGCAAACCACCGGTGCCCTGGATCAAGTCACCGGCCGCAGGGCTATCAGCCAAATACTGCTGAAGCTCTGAGTATTCTTCGTCAGACAGTAAATCGCGAACGTCAGCAGTGAGGACTGGTGATTCGATGAAGAGCGCAGGTGCACTATACGTCAGCGGCTTATATACGTCAATGGCGTACAATCGCCGAAAGTCGAAATTGGGGTCCCGTCCGAACCCTGAATCCGATTTCTAATTTAGTGAAACCCGCAAAATAGTAAGTAGTTGATAAAAAAAGACCTTGGCGCTCAATGGGTACCTGCGAGCCACACTGCCAGGCCCCGCCACGTTCCGTCGAATTAACAAATTATTGGACGTTTTTAAAGTAACAACGAAAACAGCATGTTAGGCCATACGCCCGTTATGCAGCAGTATGTTAGTCATTAGTACCTAAACCTTTGATCTAACACGCAAGACGAAGCGCCGATGTCTAAAATGATTCGGTCAGATTGCGGGAATTAAAAGCCACTGCGATCAGATCGCCGCGTTGCTGTTTTAGACAAGAGCAGACGGACCATTAGCCGTTGCTGAGCCTCCCTCTACGAACCAGAAGGTCGAAGCTCAGATGCCCAATAGATGTGGCCGGTGCGGTCGACGACGAATCCTGTTATGAGCGGCGCTAACACGCCGGACGCACGCGATCGAACTCGCGCAATTCAGTTGAACCCTCTTGGGAGCAATTCGTGTTCGCGGGCTTCACGTTCCAGGGCTTGGCGAAAATCCGGGTGTGCAAGCGCGATCATTGCTTTGGCCCGTTCGGGAACCGACTTGCCCTTCAGGTTCACAATTCCAAACTCCGTGACGACGTACATCATGTCGGTGCGTGGCGTTGTCACGACATTGCCGGGGGTCAGGTCCAGCACTATGCGGCTCTTGCGCACACCGTGTCGTTCGTAAGTCGACGAAAGGCACATGAAGGATTTGCCGCCCCTGGATGCGTAGGCGGCCCGGACAAACTGCAGCTGTCCGCCCGTGCCACTGATGTGGCGATGTCCCGATGATTCGGAAGAGGCCTGGCCTTGAAGATCCACCTGGGTCGTGTTATTGATCGCAACTACCTTGTCGTTCTGCATCACAGTGTGAGGCAGATTCGTATATTCCACCGGACAACACTTAAAATCCGCATTGCGATTCAGCGCGCCATAAAGCGACTGCGACCCGAGCGCAAAACTGAACACAATTTTACCCGGATCCAGCTTCTTGGCCGCCCCGGTAATGAGTCCACGCTGGTAAAGATCGTTGAGGCCGTCGGTCATCATCTCAGTGTGTATACCGAGGTTGCGTACTCCACTTTCCAGTAACAAGGAACAGACCGCGTTAGGCATCGCTCCAATACCCACCTGTACGCAGGCGCCATCGTCGATCTGGGCGGCGATCAGCCTCGCAACTGCCCGGTCCGCTTCGCTGGGCGGCGGATTCGGCAGTGCCGGCGGCTCGCCCGGATCTCCTTCAATCACATAGTCGACTTCACTGACGTGCAGGCCGTTGTCCACGCCGTGCACGTAGGGCAGGCCTTCACTTACTTCAACAATTACTGTCCTGGCGCGTTCGGCAATTGCCCGGTTCCAGAGATTCGCGGCACTCAGATTGAAGAAGCCCTTGTCATCCAATGGACAGGTCTTAAAGACCGCGACATCGGGTGGGTCAATAAACCGACGGTAGTAATCTGGAATTTCGCCGAGGTTGCATGGAAGGTAGTGACAGAGTCCAACATCATGCTGCTTGCGATCGTAGCCACTGAAGTGCCAGCTGTACGTTTGGAAGTGCTGGCGCAGCGGATCAGACTCAAGGGTCGCTTGTGGACGCAGGCTGATGCAGGTTCGAATGCCTACGTCCTGCAGTTCGACCTTGCGAGCCGCCAAGGCTCTGTCAAAGACATCGGGCCGAGCAAGTACAGCGCCGTAATCCACCCAATCGCCAGACCTCACCAGGGCCGCTGCTTCAGCCGCCGAAATTCGGCGCGCCAACCTTCCATGTGCCAGTTGCTCCATGGGACACCTTCGCACGTCTAGGAGTGTTCGAACAGCTTCGTGCCGCCGCCGACGCCAGCGGGAGAGGCGATGCCTGGATTAAATGGTAACGCAGTCCCGAGCACATATTGTAGAGTCGGTATGGTTTCTGCGTGCTCTGATTGGTCACCGGGTAACCCGAACTGCACTCAACACTAGGTAGAGGATGCCTATGAAAGACACTTCTTTTGTCTTGCAATCCGATTTAGATGGCGTTTCTACCCTGACATTGAATCGTCCAGAATCGAGGAACGCCCTGTCGCTCGGCATGCTGCGCGCCGTGCTAGTCGAGCTGCAGCGCGCCGCGGCTGATCCATCGGTGCGGGTCGTTGTCGTGGCCGGTGCGGGGCCGGCGTTCTGTGCGGGTCATGATTTGAAAGAAATTCGCGCGGAAAAGTTCAGCAGAGCTTATGCGGAAAAACTGTTTGCCGAATGCGCAGAAGTCATGCTTGCGCTGGTTCGTCTTCCAAAGCCGGTCATCGCTCAGGTGCAGGGAGTGGCCACTGCAGCTGGCTGTCAGCTAGTTGCCAGCTGTGATCTCGCCGTGGCAGCAGACAGCGCTCGTTTCGCCACACCTGGTGTCAACATTGGACTGTTTTGCTCCACGCCCATGGTTGCCTTGGCGCGCAACGTGGGTCGGAAGGCAGCCATGCGGATGCTTTTGACCGGCGAGCTGATCGATGCCGAGACGGCCATGCGTTTAGGACTGGTTAGCGAGATCGCGCCAGAGGCCGAACTGGCAAGCAGGACGGCGGCTCTCGCCGCGACAATCGCCGCCAAATCGCCGCTGACTTTAGCGATCGGCAAAGAGGCGTTCTACCGTCAGGTGGAATTGCCCCTCGACCAAGCGTACGCGTATGCCTCCGACGCGATGGTTACCAATCTTGCTAAGCGCGATGCACAGGAAGGCATCGCGGCATTCATAGAGAAGCGAACCCCGGTGTGGTGTGGACAGTGATCGAAGCTTATGACTGTCCGCTTTGGGGAAGGGATCTAGAAAACCCCAACGTCTCAAACGGGCCGACAGCGGCCATTCGATCATCACCCAACGCGGTTCGGCGGTACATGTGCCGAACTTAAACTGCGTGTGCCGCGGACGTGCGTTAGATGGACTGGTTTTCCGACCGGCAAGCGCTGCAACTGTGATCAAAAAATGCCAGACGTCTAATTGACATGCAAAGAAATAACAGTGACAACAATGTGTTAGGCCACACGCCCGTTATGCAGCAGTATGTTGGTCATTGAAATCTAAACTACTGGTTTACCACACAAAGCAAAGCGCGGATGTCCAAAAGGATTCGATCAAACAGCGAGGAGTAAAGCCTTTAACGACGCTGTGATCGCAGACCCAGCCGCACGTGTTGAACTGGCCGCTCAGTGTGGTACCCGCCGTGGCCACGTCAATGACCACCATCGGTGCTTGCACGTTGCACGGCGGCTACTTGTCGTGCAAGGCGTACACGACGTCACGGGCGACATGATAGTCGCCGGCAATCAGGTAGAAGTCGCCCTCGGCGACGATGTGCGGAGTGATCGTCCAGTTCCAAAGCGCTGCGAAATAATTGGTCGCGTTATCGGTAGGGCTGCCAGCTCCAGGGTCGGGAAACACGAATCCAATCCAGTGCGTATCCGATGAAGGCGAATACACGGTGAGACCAGTACCCTGCGCGTTCACCAGCGCGGCCCAGCGCTCGGGCACGTCCGCACCTGTGGGCCGGACGCCGACGAGGTTGGGGAATTGGCTGATAGTCAGGTCGCCGTGGGTCCACGGCGCTTGGCCGTCGTAATGGACAAAGCGAATGTACTCCTGATTGGTATATACGGCCGGTAACTCGACGGGGCCGGTTTCGTGCGAATCATCCCCCAAGTGCGTGAATTTATAGTGCACCTGGAAGGTATTCGGGCTGGATCGGACGGCGGTCACTGTGTGCTCTATCAGCATGTCGCCGGCGACAGTCTGGCCGGAGCCGCCGTTGTAGAAATCCGGCGTCCACTGGATGGGCTGAGTCCTGACGTATAGCGCATCAGCGGTTACATTCTCTGCGATCACCGGAGAACCACGGTCGTACTCGTCACCGCCCTGGGTCGGATTCCAGTTGGGATCACTGGACGAGCGGAACGACACCTGCACCTCGCGGCCTGTGTCGTGCCAGTTGACGTAGTTAGTTCCGTTGGCGCTCACCTCGACGATTGCGCCTCCCCAATCCAAGTTCAAGGCGATGCGTGCCGTATCAACCGCGTTGCCGGATTCCAAGTACAGCAGCCTGCCGTCCGCGCTGGCGTAGGTCCTGACGAGCGAATTCGCGGTCAACGCCAGTTGTGCACTATGCGACAGACTACCGCTTCGGCCTACAAGCTGGATGGCGCTTGTGCCCACGGGAGTGGATGCGTCAAGCGAAAAACTGAGGTTCTGTGTGCCACCGGGTGGGATTGAGAAGGACGCGGGCTGCGCCTGCACGCCGGAGGGCAGACCCTGAAACTCTACCGAGACTGGGTCCGAAAACCCATTCAGTGGTCTCACAGTCACGGTCACTGAGGCGCTTTGCGATCCTACGTCCGCGGCCACCGCGGGCGCCGAGATCGTGAGGTTGAAATCAGCCATGGGCGGTGGAGGCGGTGGAGACGGGTTGCTTGTACCTCCACCCCCGCATCCGACCATGAACAGTGCCAGGAATGTCACGGATCCGATGGCGCGCAACATGATGGTTCCTTGCGGTGGTTTGCCGATGGAGGTCATTTATCGCCCAAAGCACCTGGTCGTGCATGAAGCTTGGGTGAAGAAGTGTCCCTGTTTCCTGAAGACTCATGAACGACGTCGATCATGGCCCCCGGGGCGTCGCGAACGTCTGTTTTTCGGCGGGCAAGTTGCCCTCGCGTACGGCCGGTGTGGACGGAAGCGGTCACTCGACTATCAAACAAGCGGTTCGGCGGTACATTGCACGAACTCAAACTGGGTGTGCCATGGACGTGCCTTAGATAGACTGGTGCTGCGATTGGCAAACGCTGCAACTGTGATCAATAAATACCAGACGTCTAATTGACAATGCAAAGAAATAGCAGTGACAACAATGTGTTAGGCCACACACCGGTGATGCAGCAGTATGTTAGTCATTAGTAACTAAGCTACTGATCTAACACGCAAGACGAAGCGCCGATGTCTAAAATGATTCGGTCAGATAGCGGGACTTAAAAGCCACTGCGATCAGATCGCCGCGTTGCAGTTTTAGACAGGGACAGATGGACCACAAGCCAGTGCTGAGGCGTCCCTCTGCGAACCAGAAGGTCAGGAGTTCAAATCTCTCAAGACACGCCAATTATCAAGAGCCCAGCACCGCCGCTATTGAACTCAAGCGGCCCGTCGGCAATGACCGCTACTCGTCGACCGAAATGGCGAATGACGGGTTCATTTGGCTGAGTGCCCCGATCGACACCAACTTGCCAGCGTATTGCGTCCTTACTATAATGCTTTTGGTAAGGATCGTGGAGGCGATTTATGAGTACTGAAGCCACTCTGACAAGCAAAGGTCAGACGACAATCCCCAAGCCGATTCGAGACAGCCTTGGAATGAAGACTGGAGACAGAATGAGCTTCACACTGATGCCGGATGGCGTTGTCGTCATGCGAGTCAAGAACAAGCGTGTGTCTGAGCTTGCCGGGCTGTTGTACAAGAAGCGCAGGAAATCGGTGCCTATTGACCTCCTGTCCCGCTGATGCTCGGCGTCGATACCAATGTACTCGTCCGGTTTCTGACCCGCGACGATCAGCCGCAGTATGAGAAAGCGAGGCGCTTGATTGACCGCGAGGTGGCCAAGGGCGAGCCCGTATTGGTAAGCCTGCTGGTCTTGCTGGAGACGGAATGGGTGCTGCGAAGCCGATACGAGATGGCGAAGGCCGAGATAGTAGCGGCCTTCTCGGCGCTACTCGAGACCGCCGATCTGGCCTTCGAGGACGAGCCGTCGATTGAGACTGCCGTCTATTCTTGGAAGGATTCCGCGGCAGAATTTGCAGATTGCCTAATTGAGTCGCGCAATCGCAGACTGGGCTGTCGCGCCACAGCAACGTTCGACAGAAAAGCGCTGAAGCACGCTGGATTCATTTCGGTCTGAGATATTCCACACTCTGACAGAACGGCGCGACTTGACCCATTCCTGCCTGTCGTGAGCAGCCGCTTTCCGGAAGGTACATTCTGATGCGTGAGCTTCTTTCGCGGCTATTCCGGCAGATTCATCTTGTGCAGGAACGCCTTATAGCGGGCATCCGACACCAATTTCTTCAGCAGCGGATCACCTTTGATGTAGTAGAGATTGAAGTCTCTCTGCGCAAAGGCCTTCTCAAGCCATGCGAAAGCCTCGTCCCTTTGTCCCCCATAAGCGTAGGCTTCGGCAATTTCCATCGCCAGATCTCCGCCATCGTCTGCCTTGAGACGAGCCAACGCTGCATCGGCATCCTTGGTTCGGTGTAACGCCTGATATACAACAGCCAATCCTGCCTGCTGAATACCGCCCACCTCTTGCTGCAATTCCGCAAGCGCTGGCTCTGGTTTCCCCGCGGCAAGCAGCACGATTGCCAGGTAATAGTGGCCCCAGGCGAAACTCGGCCGGATGTTCAGTACACGGCGGGAATCGCCTTCCGCCTCAGCGAGGCGCCCCAGGCGTAGATAGACCCAGCTACGCTGGATATAGAGCTCGGCATTGAATGGATCGGAGGCAATCGCCGTATCGACAAGCTGTAGGGATTCGCTCAGTTGGCCGACAGCCATTCTCTCATCGGCGGCGTACCCCAGGACACTGGGGTTTCCGGGAGCAAGTTCAACGATGGACTTCGCCTCACGCTCCGCGGCTGACCAGTTCCAGTAAAATTCCGTGTATACATCGCACAGCGCACCATGCGCGAAGGCTGATTTGGGGTTGAGCGTGAGCGCCAGTTCGGCAGCCTCTCGAGCCTGCTCGAACCCCGTGCGGGAGGGCACAAAGCCCCAATACGCCTGCGCTTCCCTGGCACGAGCCAAGCCTTCAGCGGCTGGTGCGAATGCAGGGTCGAGCTCGCGCGCGTGTTGAAAATCCGCAACGGCCTCTTCTAGGTCAGGTTGATCCATTCGATCCAGGAGATGCAAGCCACGCAAGTATGCGTCGTATGCCGCGCTGCTCACCAGAGTCGGGCGCGGCTCAATGCTGATACCAGGCGCTACTTCCAGCTGCAGCGCGCGCACTACGCTCAACCCAATCTCGCTCTGCACTGTCAAGACGTCGGTGACACCGCGATCGTAGGTTTCCGACCATCGGTGCGCGCCGTTGCGAGTGTCGATCAGCTGCGCCGTAACGCGAACCCGGTCATTAAATCTGCGCACACTGCCTTCAACGACATAAACTGCGCCAAGGGCCTTGCCAATCGCAAGCAGATCATCGGACTTCTCATTGAACCGGAAAGATGAGGTTCGGCCAATTACCGTCAAATCAGGAATCTTGCCCAGAAGATTCAATATCTCCTCGGCCATTCCGTCAGCGAAGTACTCCTGATCGCGCTTCTCGCTCATGTCCGTGAACGGGAGGACCGCGATGGATTTGTTGGGGATTGTTGCTACGGTCGGCGCCTGTTCTGTTGGGGAGTGTTTCGTGAACCAGTACTTGGGCGCCCACAGCGCGGCGAGTGCCAGAACGGCGACAGCGAATCCTGCCGCAAGCAGAGTCCAGTTGCGGTGTGACTTGGGTTGTGCCACCGATGGCGTAGCGGCCAGCGTTTCCGGAACTGCGGCGGAGATAAATTCGGGTGCAGGGTGTGCCGGGTCGCGAATTGCGTCGATCAGCTTGGCATACGCGGTCTGCATTGCCCCGGCGTGAATCTCGATCCACTGCGATTCACTGAGGAAGTATTCGAGTGCAGGGGTCAGCGGCGCGGCATCGGTTCGCAGTGCGATGATCGGGCGTTTCTTGGAGGATGCGCGCTCTATTTCCTTACCAACATGGGAGGACGCGATGGCGTTCGCCGACAGCACTAGTACGATGGCCTTGGCACCGCTGAGCGCCCGAATAATCGCGTCGGCGTACTGCGCGCCCGCTTTGACATCGCGAGGCGCAATCCAGCACTTGATCCCGTGCTTCTCCAGGGCCTCTACTATCGCACTGGCTACGGAAACATCCTGCGAGGCGTAGCTGATGAATACGTCCCTGCCGGGTGTTACTTGAGCCTCTGGAGCCTGTGGTTCGGCCATACCGGATCTTGTCATCCCTGCGCCGTTTGAGGGCAGGATGCCCCCGTCTAGGCTGGGTTGCAACGCAGCGGAGGAGTGATCCACATATGGCCGCTTCCGGGCTGCGATTTCATCTTATCGAACGGCTGGTTCGGTCCGGAAGCGGTCATTCGATGATCACGCAACCGGGTGCGGCGGTACATGTGCCGAACTCAAACTGCGTGTGCCGCGGACGTGCGTTAGATAGACTGGTTTTCCGACCGGCAAGGGCTACAACTGTGATCAAAAGATGCCAGACGTCTAATTGACAATGCAAAGAAATAACAGTAACAACAATGTGTTAGGCCACACGCCCGTTATGCAGCAGTATGTTACTCATTGACACCTAAACCATTGATCAAGCACGAAAGACGCAACGCCGTTGTCTAAAATGATTCCGTCAGATAGCGAGACTTAAAAGCCTTTGCGATCAGATCGCCACGTTGCAGTTTTAGACAGGGACAGATGGACCACAAGCCAGTGCTGAGGCGTCCCTCTGCGAACTAGGAGGTCAGGAGTTCAAATCTCTCAAGGCGCGCCAATTATCAAGAGCCCAGCACGACCGCTATTGACCGATTGCAGTCGGTCACGAACGTTGGCTTTCGGGCGCTGCCACCAAGCTCTCAGTTCGGAAATTTCAATTCCCGCTCGACCGCCTTGAAGCGCGGCTCCTGGCGCAGGGGGTCCAAGAGCGGATCGGCTCGCAAATAGGCCAGTCCCGTATCGCGCAGACGCATCGCCTTCTCAAGCCAGCCCAGTGCCGCTTCGTTCTCGCCCCATTGGGCGTAAATCTCGGCGAATTGATATCCACCTGCATCACCGGATTGCTCAGCGGCTCTTCTCGTCGCCGCAGTGGCGGCTTCCCGTCGTCCGAGTTTCTGATAAATAATCGCTTTGCACACTAAGCTATACCAGTGATCTGGTTTCACTTCGCAGGAAGCTCGCGCCTCAGGCAGATCACCAGCTAAATAGTAGGACTGTCCAAGCTTCCAGTATTGGTCTCCGGCATTATCGGGATCCAAGGCGATCGCATTCTGATAAGCCGCAGTGGCTTCGCTGTAGCGACGTGAGAGCAGCAGGGCATGCCCAAGTGCGCGGTAGCTGACCGCATTCAGGGGATCTGCAGCGACGCCGCGGCGTGCTAGAGCGATGCCGGCATCTGCACGCCCAAGCGCTACCGCAAGCCAACTGCAGTAGTTGAGTCCGAGGTCGCTGCTCGGAGCTAACGCGAGTGCGTGCGTGCATGCCTGATCCGCAGCTTCTAAATTCAGGAGGTTCGCCTCCAAATTGCTCAGTGCCGCGTATGCATCGGCAAGACCGGGTGCAAGCTCAATTGCACGCTCGGCGTCACTACGCACATACTTGGCAATCCCCGGCTCCAGAAGCCAGGCTGATGAGTAGCCGACGCAATCTTCTCGGACAAGTGCGCGCCGCGCGTATGCGAGAGCGTAATTGGGGTCGCGGTTAATGGCCTCGCTTAAAGCATCAATGGGCGCGCGGCACTCCTCCATCGCTGTTGGGCCGCTAGGCGAAGCGCGTGCAAGCCGGATACCACGCAGGTAAGCGTCGAATGCCGCAGGGCTTCGCGTCCCTCCGAGCTGAACCTTCTCGGCAGCATCACCCAACAATGTGATCTTGAGTGCACTGGTAACCGCATCCGCGATCTCAGTCTGGAGCTTCAATACATCGCCGAGATCACGGTCGTAGGTCTGTGACCAGAGGTGAAATCCGGTGACCGCATTGTTGAGCTGAGCGGTAACACGGATCCTGTGGCCCGAGCGGCGAACGCTTCCCTCAAGTACTGACGCGACATTGAGCTTGTGCGCGATTGTGACCAGATCCGCGTGCTCGCCCTTGAAGTAGAAGGATGAGGTACGCGCTGCAACCTGAAGCTCGTTGATTCTCGCGAGGGAGTTGAGCAATTCTTCCGACAGGCCGTCCGAAAAGTACTCCTGCTCCTTGTCTCCGCTCATGTTAAAAAAGGGCAGTACGGCGATGGAATGCGGCGGTGGGGCGAATGCAGCGGGGGCGGCCGTCGTCGGATCCGTTGCGGTACCCTTCGATGCCAAGGGTTCCTGAGGCGTGTGAGCAAAATGCCACAGGACGGCCCCTGCTACGACGAGCAGCACCGTGATGATGGTCAGTTCCGCACCACTCACCCGGCGCAACGCTCGATGGCCGTGATACCAGGCGAGGGTAATGACCAGCGGAAGCCCCAGAATGAGCAGCGCGGCGACGGCGCGCGCCACCAGGTGGGGCCACTCGAATGTGTCGCTCAGGATCTTTGTCCCATCCAGCAGCGCATAGGCGGCCGCGGCATAGGCCAAGGCCCACTGCGCGATTTTGTGATCCTTGATGCGCGCCCACACGCTTGTCGGCGGTGCAGGAACAGCGGGCGGCGCGGCGGGTAATTCGCTCGGCTTGTTGGACTCCGCCACGACTCGGCGCCTTATTGGGTACCGGCCGCGGCCTTCGTCGGCAAGGCACAGCGGAGAAACACGCCCCTGCCAGGGATTGGCTGCGATGCTGGAGCCTGCTCTTCGGCCATAACGGATCTTGTCGTCCCTGCGCCGTTAAGCGGCAGGATGCCCCCATCGAGGCTCCGTTGCAATGCGATGTGCCGGCGGGGCTGACTGGCAGCTTTCAGTCGGTCAATTCGATGCATCGAACGACGGGTCAGGGCCGATTGCAGCCGATCGGCATCAGCAAACTTAGTAGTCGGCCCCCAGGTCCGGTTTTGACCCTCACCGACCGGTGGTGGCCGTCCGCTTTCGAGCAGGCCAACGACAGTGCTCCGCGTCCCTCTCGCTACTCCGGCGTGTTCACTCCGACTCGGGATTGCTTAGTGGCGTGGCGCCGCTTCTCTACCGTCAAGGGCCTTGGCCGCTGACCGGCGCGGCAGCCCCTGTCTCGGTGGAACCGTCGGAGAGCTGACCCGGAACGCTCGCCAGCTCGTCACCCTGGAGTGCAGCGTCCGCGATCGGCGGCGGCCCGAAAACTCTCGCGCCATGGCGACCGGGAATCCAGAACATCGACGCGCTGAGAAAGGCCAGTACCCACCCGATATACACGGACAGCTGCGTCCCGATGACGGCCGACACGATCAGGCCACTCATTATGCGATTCCGGCGGGGCACCCAATGGGGAATAGCAACGCCAAGCCGCACACTGGCCCCTATAAGGTAACTGCCGATGATCCATATTGAAGTGCCTACCAAGCTCAAAAGCGTCATCGCTTGAGGCAAAGTCGGGTGGTTGCCGAGAAACGCCGTAGCGGCCGGCAACAGGCTCACACAGAACAGGTACAACAAGTTCAGAGAAATCAGATGAATGCTGCTGTGCTGCAGCTTTTGAGTCATTTGCAGGTGGGCCACCCACGCCGTGCCAACAAAGTAGAACCCGAGTGCATAGCTGAGCAGCTTTGGCAATTCCGGAACGAGAAACCCGTAATTCCATCGTGACGCAACGGATTCGTGAAGCTCCGGCAGCTTAAGCTCAAGCGCCATGATCGTCACGACTATCGCAAGGACGCCGTCACTGAACAGCTCCAGGCGGACGATGGCCGGTGACTTCTGCTCCGTCAACTGTCTCCCCCCGATACCCGAGTAAATGCGCGCCACCACTGCGACCGGCGTTCGAATATTCGCCGATCCTAGATCATTACCCCAGACCGGACCATTCTTTGGACGAGCCAGCGTTAGGCGGACACCGTGCCCCGTCGTTAGGCATGTTGGCGTTCAGCGCGAATGGCAGCTTCCAGGCCGCGATTTCGATATGTCGAACGACCGCTGCGGGCCGGCAGCGGTCATTCAATCATCACGCAACGCGGTTCGGCGGTGTATGTGCCGAACTCAAACTGCGTGTGCGGTGGACGTGCCTTAGATAGACTGGCTTTTGCGATTGGCAAGCGCTGCAACTGTGATTAATAAAGACCAGACGTCTAATTGAAAATGCGAGAAATTAACAACGAAAACATCGTGTTAGGTCATACGCCCGTTATGCAGCAGTACCTGCGCATCAAGGCGCAGCATCCGGACACCCTGCTGCTCTACCGCATGGGGGATTTCTACGAACTGTTTTACGCCGACGCGCGCCGCGCGGCGGCATTGCTGGACATCGCCCTGACCACGCGCGGCCAGTCCGCCGGCGAACCCATTCCCATGGCCGGGGTTCCCGTGCACAGCTGCGAAGGCTACCTGGCGCGGCTCCTGCGGCGCGGCGAATCGGTGGCGATCTGCGAGCAGATCGGCGATCCCGCCAAATCGAAGGGGCCGGTGGAGCGGCAGGTGGTGCGCGTCATCACGCCCGGGACCGTGACGGAGGACGCGTTGCTCGACAAGAGCCGGCCCACGCTGCTGGCGGCGTTGCTGCGCGAGGACGAGCGCTTCGGGCTCGCCTGGCTCGAACTGAGTTCCGGTCGCTTCCACGTCATGGAAGCGACCGGCCCGGCCACGCTCGCGGCCGAGCTGGAGCGCCTGCGGCCGGCCGAATTGCTGGTGAGCGAGGCGCAGCGGAAGGTCGAGGGCCTGCCCACGGGAGGTTCGGCGGTGATCCGCGAGCGAGCGCCCTGGCACTTCGATCTGGCGAGTGCCTCGCGCCTGCTCACCGACCAGCTCGGCACGCTGGACCTGCGCGGATTTGGCGCCGACGTGCTGCCGCTCGCGATCGGCGCGGCCGGTGCCCTGCTGCAGTACGTGCGCGACACGCAGCGCACCGCCCTGCCGCATATCCGCGCGCTGCAGGTCGAGGAATCGGGCGAGGCGCTCTCGATTGACGCCGCGACGCGGCGCAACCTCGAGCTGGATTCGAGCCTGAGCGGGAACGAGGCGGCGACGCTCCTGGCGGTGCTCGACACCACGGTCACGGGGATGGGAGCGCGGGCGCTGCGGCGCTGGCTCGGTCGGCCGATCAGCAATCGCCTGGTGCTGCGCCAGCGCTACCAGGCGGTCGGCGCGCTGGGAGCGGCGCGCGCCTTCGAGGCGATACAGGGACTGCTGCGCGCGGTGGGCGACCTCGAGCGCGTGCTGGCGCGCATTGCGCTCCGTAGCGCCCGGCCGCGCGACCTGGTCCAGCTGCGCAACGCCCTCAGCGAACTGCCGCCGCTGCGGGCGGCGCTCGCGCCCATCGACGCACCGCTCCTGCAGGCGCTGCATGCGGACACCGCCGATCATGAGGGCGAGCGCGCGCTTCTGGCCGCGGCCATCGCCGCGGAACCCCCGGCATTCCTGCGCGATGGCGACGTGATCGCCGCCGGTTACGACGCGGAACTCGACGAGTTGCGGCGCATTGCCACGCACACCGACGACTACCTGCTCGATCTCGAGCAGCGCGAGCGCGCCCGCACCGGGCTGCCGGGACTCAAGCTCGGCTACAACCGCGTGCAGGGTTTCTATATCGAGATACCGCGCGCGCAGGCCGAGCAGGTGCCCGCCGAGTACCTGCGCCGCCAGACCGTCAAGTCCGCCGAGCGCTTCATCACCCCCGAGCTCAAGAGCTTCGAGGACCGGGTGCTCGGCGCGCGCGAGCGGGCACTCGCGCGCGAGAAGCAGCTGTTCGAGGAACTGCTGACACGCCTGATTGCGAGCCTGGGTCCGCTCCAGTCCACGGCCATGGCGCTGGCCGAAATCGACGCACTGGTTTGCCTGTCGGAACGCGCCGTGAGCCTCAACTGGAGCGAGCCCGAACTGCTCGAGACCCCCTGCCTGGCGCTCGAGGGCGCGCGTCATCCAGTCGTGGAGCGCTACAGCGAAGCGCCGTTCGTGCCCAACGACCTGGAGCTGCACGCCGGAAGGCGCATGCTGGTGATCACCGGCCCGAACATGGGCGGAAAGTCCACCTACATGCGCCAGACCGCGCTCATCGTGGTGCTCGCGCACATCGGCAGCTACGTGCCGGCGGCGCGCGCCCGCATCGGCCCGCTGGATCGCATCTACACCCGCATCGGCGCCGGCGATGACCTGGCCGGCGGCCGCTCGACGTTCATGGTGGAAATGACCGAGACCGCCAACATCCTGCACAACGCGACCGCCCGGAGCCTGGTGCTCATGGACGAGATCGGACGCGGCACCAGCACCTTCGACGGCCTGTCGCTCGCCTGGGCCGTCGCCCGGCACCTCGCCACGGAAGTGCGCGCCTTCACGCTGTTCGCGACGCACTATTTCGAGCTGACGGCGCTGGGCGCGGAGCTCGAGGGCTGCGCCAACGTGCACCTCGACGCCACGGAACACGGCGACGCGCTGGTGTTCCTGCATGCCGTGCGCCCGGGACCGGCCAATCGCAGCTACGGGCTGGCCGTGGCGCAGCTGGCCGGCGTCCCGGGCAGCGTGATCGCGCGCGCGCGCGCCTACCTCAGCGAACTGGAGAGCACGCGCGACGGGGGCGCGCGCCACCCGCCGCTGGCCCAGGCGAACGGCCAGGGCGAACTGCCGCTGCTGGCTGCGCCCACCCCGCTCGTCAGCGAGCTGGAACTCAGGCTCGCGCAGATCGAGCCCGACGCCCTCACGCCCCGCCAGGCGCTGGCGCTGCTGTACGAACTCAAGGGCCGCCGCCAGGGCTGATCCGAAGGGGGAATTCGGCCTGCGGGCTTGATATTCTTTGCAAGAGGCGGACGCGCGCTGCGTCGCACCGAATACTTGAGGGGGGACATCGTCATGGAACGTGCGATCGCCATCCTTGCGCTCACGGGCCTGCTGGCACTGGCCGGTTGCACCCGCTCGCCACCGCCGCCGCCCGCAGCCGGCGGCGCCGCGCCGGCCACGGGGCCGCAGAGCGCGCACGAGGGAGCGATGTCGCAGGCACCGGCCACCCTGGCCGACTGGGCCCGCGGCGCGATGCTCTTTGACGGGCTCGGGACGGCGCACCGCGCCGTGACGACCTCTGTCCCGGAGGCGCAGAAGTATTTCGATCAGGGAATGCGCCTGATGTGGGCCTTCAATCACGACGAGGCGACGCGCTCGTTCGCCCAGGCCGCCACGCTCGATCCGGACTGCGCAGCCTGTTACTGGGGCGTGTCGCTGACGGTCGGCCCCAATTACAACCTGCCGCTCCTGATCGAAGAGCGCGCCAAGGTCGCCTCCGCTGCGCTGGACCAGGCGCGCGCGCACCAGACGCGCGCCTCGCCGGTCGAGCGGGCGCTGATATCGGCGCTCGGCAAGCGCTATCCCTCGGCGCGGCCGCTGGATCCAGCGGCGCTGCAACCGGTGCTGGTGGCGTACGCCGAAGCGATGCAGGGCGTCGCGCAGCAGTTTCCCGACGATCTCGACGTGCAGACTCTGTACGCCGAGGCCCTGATGAACGTGAACGCGTGGAAACTCTGGACCGCCGAGGGCAAGCCCGCGCCGGGCACCGCACAGATCGTCGCGACGCTCGAGGCGGTCCTGGCCCGCGACCCGCAACATCCCGGCGCCAATCATTACTACGTGCACACCATGGAGGCCTCGCCCCATCCCGAGAGGGCCGTGGCGTCGGCCGAGCGGCTGCGGACCCTGATGCCTTCGGCCGGCCACCTGGTGCACATGCCCGCCCATATCATGCAGCGCATCGGACGCTACGAGGACGCGGCCGAGGCTAACCGGCGCGGCGCGGCGGCGGACCTGGTGTACGTCGGGCGCACGCAGCCCCTGGATTACTATCCCCTGATGTACACCGCGCACAATTATCAGTTCCTGGCGGCCTCGGCCGCGATGGAGGGGCGGCGCGCCGAAACGCTCGCCGCAGTTGACAATGCGCGTCTCGTGATCGCGGACGACATGGTGCTCGCCATGCCCGGCGCTGACTGGTACCTGGTCGAGTCATACTCGGCTCGCATCCGCTTCGGCCTGTGGGACGAGATCCTCGCCATGACGCCACCCAGCCCGAAATTCAGCGCTGCCACGGGCGGCTACCTGTACGCGCGCGCACTGGCACTCGCCGCCCGCAGTCGGCTCGATGAGGCCCGCGCTACTCTCGGTAAACTGCAGACACTAATGGCAGCCTTGCCCGCCGACGCTCCAGCGGCCCTGAATATGGCCAGGGACGTGCTCGGGATGGGCGTGCTCATCGTGCAGGCGCGCATTGCAGCGGCGGAGCGGCATCCGGATGAGGCTATTCAGTTACTGCAGCAGGCCGTGCAGCGCGAAGACAAGCTCGCCTACAACGAACCGAGGGACTGGTTCTTTCCCGTGCGCCACGTGCTCGGTGCGCAGCTCCTGCAGGCCGACAAGCCGAGCGAGGCCGAAAGCGTCTACCGGCAGGACCTCCGGCTGAACCCCGACAATGGCTGGTCACTGTACGGCCTGAGTGCCGCGCTCAAGGCTCAGGGCAAGACGCAGGAGGCGGCGCAATACGCGCGGCAATTTAGCGCGGCGTGGAAACACGCGGACGTCACCCTGGCCTCCTCGGCGTACTAGCTACGACCGGCGCGCCGCGGCTCAGGCCGGCGGCGGCGCAATGGGGCCGAGCGCCTGTTCCAGACTCAGCCCGAGCGCCAGCAGCGCCTCGTCCTGGCCGGGCAGCATGTCGAAACTCAGGCCGACCGGGAGTCTTGCGCGCGTCAGGCCCGCCGGCAGGACGAGGCAGGGCATGCCTACCGCGCTCCCGTGCCCGACGTTGCGGGCCATCGCTTCCGCCAGCGGCAGCTTTACCCCGGCGATCTCGGTCTCCACGTCCTCGCCGATCGGGAGCGCGGCGGTCAGCGTCGGCGGACTGGCCAGCGCCGTAATGCCCTGGTCCGCAAAGTAAGCGCGCATGGCGGTGCGCATCAGCGCGAGCCGGGCCAGCAGTTCATCGCGCGCCGGCTCGGTGAGGGCGTTGGCTCCGCCGGGGAGAAAATCAGAGTGGTAGCGCTTCTGCACCGCGGGACTCATGCCGGCGAGGAACTGCTCGAAACTGAGCGGACTGCCGGACTCCTTTAGGTAGCGCATCTGATTGCCGATGATCTCGAACGACTGGATCGCCGACACCAGCCGGCGTGCGCCCTGCAGCACCTCGGGGAGCGGCGCGCGCACCAGCGTGGCGCCGGCCTGCTCGAGCCGGCGCGTGGCCCCATCGATCACGCGTTCCACTTCCGCATCCAGCCCCACCAGGTATTCGGGCGGTAGCGCAAGGCGCGCGCCCTTGAGCGGCGTCGCGCGGATCGGCGGGTCCCGCTCCCGGATCGCGGCGTCGAAGAGGATCAGATCGGCGACCTGGCGGGCCATGGGTCCGGGCGCATCCCAGCGCGGCGTGATCGGCATCACGCCGCTGCTCGGATAGCGGCCCACCGTCGGGCGCAGCCCGCATATGCCGCACAGCGCCGCGGGAACGCGTATCGATCCGAGCGTGTCCTCGCCGATCGCCAACGGCACGATGCGCGCGGCCACCGCCGCCGCCGAGCCGCCGCTGCTGCCCCCGGGGATCCGCGTCGGGTCGTAGGGATTGTGGACCGCGCCGAATATCTTGTTGTTGCTGGTCCAGCCCAGCGACATCTCCATGAGGTTGGTCTTGCCCAGCACGATACCGCCCTGCCCCGTCAGCTGGCGGATGAGCGGCGCGTCTGCCCTGGGCCGGAAATCGCGCAGCGCGCCGGTGCCCGACGTGGTCGGCAGGCGCTGCGTGTTGATGCTGTCCTTGACCGGCACCGGCAGGCCGTGGACCCGGCCCAGCGGCTTGCCGCTGCGCCTCAGCAGATCGGCCTGGCGGGCGTCTTCGAGCACCTGCGCGGCATCCAGACTGATCATGGTGTTGAGGTCCTGCTTCGCCTCGCAGCGCTCGAGCACGTGCCGCGCGTAGCGCTCCGCGGACAGATCGCCACGGCGCAGCTGCTCGACGAGCGTGCTCGCCGAGAGTTCCGACAGGTTCGTGGTGGTGTTCATGGCACGCGCGCTGCCCACGGCGCTGGCGCCCGCGTACAGTGCCGCGCACTGCAGTAAGTCCCTGCGCGTCCGGTCCATATGAGCTCCTGGAGGCGTCTAATCACGCCTGCCTCACGCTGGCCAGATGGCGCGCAAATTCGCCCGTCGCCATCAGAGTCTTGCAGCGCTCGAAGCGCTGGAGCGAATACGCCCAGAAGTCATCGACCGGATTCTGGTTCGCGTACTGTATCAGCCCCCACAGGGTCCACAGCAGATCGCACATAGCCTTGTAGATCACGATCCGCCCGCGTTCCGCGGGCCTGGGCTCGCCGCCGAAGTAGGCCCGGATCATCTCCTCGTCCTGCGCGGGGCTGAACCCCCCTTCGACCGACAGGTCACCGAGGTCCCAGAGAGGATCGTTCATGCCCGAGTATTCCCAGTCGACCAGCCACATGCGGGGGCCCACGTCGAGGAAGTTCTCGCACAGCGGATCGCAATGACAGGCCACGGACGGCAGCGGATGAGCGCCGAGCGCCGTGCGCACCGCTCCGGCCTCGGTCACGACCTCGTGATACCCGTCCGGGAGCCGGGTGTCCTTGCCCTGCAGCACCCGCAGGTACTCGTCGATCATCGCAAACAGCTCGAAGCGGAAGTTGAAGCGCGCATCCGATCCGTGCAGCTGGCGCAACACCGCGCCGGCCCGGCCGGGCGCGCCCGGCCGCGAGCGAAAGTTCGCCGGCGT
Organism: uncultured Gammaproteobacteria bacterium; assembly: GCA_963707115.1. GTDB lineage: Bacteria > Pseudomonadota > Gammaproteobacteria > Steroidobacterales > Steroidobacteraceae > FEN-1191. The sequence continues at coordinate 195,833 of CAVPOP010000005.1, read as the reverse complement.
CATGGTCACCGCCCCCTCGACCAGGCGCGAGACCATCACGCCCGTGCCGCACTCAAAATGCAGCACTTCCGGGCTGACCCCGACGCGCGCGGCCTCGCGCGCGGCGTGGGCCTCGTGGCGGCGATTGATGTATTCCTCGGTACCCTTCCCCGGCACCCGCAGCACGTAGTGTTCCACGCCCTTGTCGATCCGGAACACCAGGTTGGTGAGCCCCCCTAAGCGCGTGACCGCCAGCGCGCGCTCATCGGCGCCGGCAAAAGGCGCGAGGCCGGCCAGGATCCGGCGCGCCTGCGTCACGCCCTTATCGTCAGTGTTCACGAGCGCAACCGCTCCATGCCCGGATCGTAGAGGCAACGCGGTCCGAGCCGCGCCGGATAGCTCCGGCCAAAGGCCTCGATGGAAAAATCGCTCTGCCCGGCCAGGGCGATCGGCAGATACCCGAACGCAATCGACAGGCCCAGCGTGTGTCCGAAGCCCGCGCTGGTGGTCGATGAGACCACCTGGCCCCGGTGCACGATGGCCTCGCCCCCATGCAGGGGCGCGAACCCCTCCACGGTGAACGACACGAGCTTGCGCCTCGGGCCCTCGGCCCTGAGCTTGAGCAACGCCTCGCGCCCGACGAACCGCTCTTTTTCCAGCGCCACGCAGAACCCCAGGCCGGCCTCGAACGGGTTGTAGTCGGCCGACAGATCACCCGACCAGTACAGGTAGCCCTTCTCCAGCCGCGCGGAGTCGATGGCGCGGTAGCCGGCGTGGGCGAGACCCAGGGGCTGGCCCGCGTCCCACAGCTCCTCAAAGACGCCGGCCGCACACTCCTGCGGAATGTAGAGTTCGTAACCCAGCTCGCCCACATAGCCCAGGCGCACCGCCAGCGCGCCGGCATCGCCGATGTCGATGCGCCGCGCGCCGCGGAACGGGAAGGCCGCGTTGGAAAGGTCCTCGTCGCTGAGCGACTGCAGGATCTCGCGCGAACGTGGCCCGCACAGGTTGAGCACGGCGAGGCTGTTGCTGACCTCGCGGATCGCGACCCCGTCGGGCAGGTGCGCGGACACCCAACCGGCGTCGTGCACCCCGAAACCGGCACCGGTCACCATGTAGTAGTGATCGGTGGAGTCATGGATGAGCGTCACGTCCGCCTCGATCCCGCCGCGCTCGTTGCACAGCTGCGTGTAGACCGCCTTGCCCGCCGCCCCGCCCACATCGTTGGCGGCGATCCGCTGCAGCGCGCGCTCGGCACCGCGCCCCGAGATCTCGAACTTGGCAAAGGAGCTCTGGTCGATGAGCGCGGCGCGCTCGCGGATGGCGCGCACTTCCCCGGCCACCGGCTCGAACCAGTTGGGCGGGTCCTCGAAGGATGGGGCATCGATCGCCTCGCTCCCGGGCGGCGCAAACCAGTTGGCGCGTTCCCAGCCGCCCTTCGATCCAAACACCGCGCCGGCCCGGCGCAAATGCTCATGGAGCGCTGAGCGTCGCAGGTTCCGCGCCGAGCGCGGCTCGTCGAGCGGCCAGTGGATCTGGTAGTAGGCGCCGTAGGCCTCGATCGCGCGCTTTTCCAGGTAGCGCGGCTGCGCCTGCAGGGCGGAGAAACGTCGCACGTCGAAGGGCCACAGGTCCATGCCCGCATCGCCGTGCAGGATCAGGTTGCTCAAGGCCAGCCCCGCGCCGCCCGAGGCCGCGATCCCGGCGGTGAAGCCGCAGGCCACGTAAAAATTGTCCAGGCCGGGGGCGAGGCCGATCAGCGGCTCGCCATCGGCCGAGACCGGGATCGGTCCGTTGATCACCGTCTGGATGCCAATCTCGTTGAGCACCGGGAGCCGTTCGGCGGCCGGCAGGGCGAACAGCTCCAGCCGCTCCAGGTTGGCGGGGAGCAGCTCGCGCGCGAACGACCAGGGCGGCATGCCGCGATGAAAGCCGCGCGTGCCCTGCTCCCATCCGCCGATCGCAAAGGCGCCGGTGTCCGGCTTGAGATAGAAATTTTTGTCCGGATCGCGCAGCGTCGTGAGCCCGGCGGCGAACTGCAGTTTCTTCTCGGTCAAGAAGTACTGGTGCTCGACCACGCTGGTGGCCAGCTCGACGCCGGCCAGGCGGCCGACGCGCTTGGCCCACAGTCCGGCGCAGTTGACCAGGATCTCGCAGGCGATGTTGCCGGCGGCGGTGACCACGCCCACGGTGCGCCGGCCCTCGAGCGCAATCTGCTCGACGCACACGCCCTCTTCGATCCGGGCCCCGTGCGATCGTGCGCCCCGGGCGTAGGCCATGGTGAGCGAATAAGGATCGATGTAGCCGTCGCCGGGAATGTAGGCGGCGCCCTCGATGCCCGCGGTGCTTATATAAGGAAAGCGCTCCTGCGCCTCCGCCGCGGACAGCGAGTGGCATTCGACGCCAAAGCTGCGCGCCTGGCCCATGGAGCGGCGGATCTCGCTCCAGCGCTCGGGGCTCGCCGCCAGTCGCAGGCTACCCACCTTCCTCCATGAGATCTCCTGTCCGGTCTCGGCCTCCAGGCGGTCGAAAACCGCGACCGAGTTCTGCATCAGTCGGGTCAGGTTCTTCTTGCCACGGAGCTGGCCCACCAACCCGGCCGCGTGCCAAGTGCAACCGTGCGTGAGCCGGTCCTTCTCGAGCAGCAGCAGGTCCTTGCGGCCGTCACGCGCCAGGTGGTAGGCGAGCGCAGTGCCCACCGCGCCCCCGCCGATGATCAGCGTGTGGACGTGCCGGTCGGCGCGGAACTTCATACGCAATGCTCCCGCCTGCGCGGGCCGCCGGGCTTGCGGGCTCGGGCGGATCGGGCCATGGCCACGGGGCTCAGGGGACGTTGGGAATCTTGACGATGGCGCCTTTGGCCTTCGGGTCGCGCGGGTCCTTGACCACGCTCACGAACAGATTCTTTTCCCCCGGGTCGAAGGCGAGGTTGGTCGTGCCATCGCCCGCGGCAATATCGAACACGTGCAGGAGCTTGCCCTGCGGGGAGATCTTCAGCACCTTGCCCCCGGAGAATTGCGCCACGTAGACGTTGCCCTGCTTGTCGACCTTCATGCTGTCGGGGCCGAGCCACCAGGAGTCGACCTTGTTCTTGACCAGCAGGTTGAGCAGCGCAAAATTGGCGCGGTGGCTCAGAGTGCCGTCGGGCTCGATGCTGAACTTCTTGATGGAATTGCCCACCGTCTCGCACACATACAGCGTCTTCTGGTCCGGCGAGATGCCAATGCCGTTGGCATAGTTGAAATCGCCCGCGACCTCGACCCATTGCTGCGCCCCCGGCGCCAGGTACAGGACCTTGCCCACCACGCCGACCGGCGGGTCATCGAAGGGCCCGGACAGCGTGGCGTAGGCGCCGCCGTTGGCGGCAACGACGACGTCATTGATGCCCCCGTCCATCTTCCGGCCCCGACTGTCCGCATCCCAGCGACGCAACTGCTTCCCCGAAAGATCCACTTCGAGGATCGCGCCCTTTTCATCACAGGCGACCAGCAGGGTCTTGCGCGCGGTCAGGGCCAGTCCGTTGTGCCCGCAATGCGCCGTCGAGTTCAGCACGGTGCTGCTCTTGCCGTCCCATTTGGAGAGCGTGCTCGAGATCCAGCCCACGTAGTAGAGATTGCCCTCCACGTACAGCGGCCCCTCGGGCCCCAGCACATTGCTCACCACCGTGACTTCGCCGGCGTGCACGCTGGCCAGTGCGCACAGGGAAACGGCCATGATCCCGGACACCTTGATCTTTTTCATTTTGGGTTCCTTGAATAGGGGCGTGAGTCAGACATTCCGCACCAGGAACGTGACCCGCCGGCGATCGAGTGTATCGCCATTGCCGATGGCGGTGAAACCGAGCCGGCGGTGAAACTCCAGCGAGGCGGGATTCGGCGGAGAGGTATTGACCTCGCAGCACAGCGCCCCGATCCGCCGTGCCGCGGCGAGCTCGAGCAGCTCGCCGTACAGCCGCGTGCCGACCCCGGAGCGCGTGCGCCGCGGGTCGACCGCGACCTGGTCCACGTACAGGAATGGCGGGCTGAGGTGCGCGCGGAAATACTGGAATTCCTCACCGTCATACGCGCAGCGATCCGCAAAAACCAGCATGTAGGCGATAAGTGCGCCGTCGCCGGCGACGGCCACGAGGTGCATGTCGCTCAAGCCCCGCAAGCGCTCCAGCTCGGCGCGGTCCAGCGCGGCCACCGCGGGCCGGTTGCCGGCGTTGATACTCAGTATCCCGGCGCAATCCGCGTCGGCGAGCGGCCGAATGGCGACGGACTTCAATGCCTGCAGAGGGTCGCCAGGGGAATGTTTAGCCCGCGGTTTTCCATTGCGATCCTCGTGTATCAAGGGGTTGCGTTCGCCGGCCCACCAGCGCGAATTGTCAATCGACGGGCGTGGCCCGTCAACGAACGGTAAAGAGCCGCGCGTAGAGTTTCTCCCTGCACGAGCCATACAGACGCCACGGGAGAATCCACATGCTAGCGCCTCAAAGTCCAGCCCCCAGTCCGGCAATCCACCTGCAGACCATCACTGCCTCGGGAGCCACCCGCGGTACGCTCCCTGCGCCCGGAGCGCGCGGAGTCGGCCGCTTTTTTGTCACCGAGAACTTCCACTTCCAGACGCTGCGCGCCCTGACGGAGATACCGAGCGGCAGCGCGGATCTGAACGAGGTGCTGGAGACGGTGAAGACCATCGTCGATGGTGACGTGCAAAGCTGGTACCGGGGCTGGTCGGCGCTGGCCGATCGGCTCATGGTGCTCGCCGAACGCACCCGCGACCCGCTCAGCAAGGGCAACGCCTACCTGCGCGCCCACAATTACCAGCGGGTCGCGGAATTCCTCCTGCCGCCCGAGGATCCGAAGCGACCGGCCTCGTGGCGCAGCTGCCTGGCACGCTTTGACAAGGGCCTGGAAGTGCTCGGCGTGAGCTGCGAGCGCCTCCGCGTCCCGTACCTGGGGGGAAGCCTGCGCGCCCAGTATTTTCCGGGGCGGCCTGGCGCCGAGCGCAAGCCCCTGATCATGATCGTCGGCGGCTACGACTCGATACTCGAGGAGCTCTATCCGATGCTGGGGCGGGCCGCGCTCGAACGCGGCTACTCGGTGCTGGCGTACGAGGGCCCCGGCCAGGGCCAGGCGCTGCGCGATGGGCTGAAGTTCACGCCGGAGTGGGAGAGGCCCCACGGGGCCGTGCTCGACGCCTTCCTGGGCCACCACGCCCTGCCCAAGGGAATCGTGCTGGTCGGCATGAGCATGGGCGGGTACTTCGCACCGCGTGCGGCCGCTTTTGACAAGCGCATCGACGGCGTGGTGGCCTGGGACACCTGCTTCGACTTCGGTGAAGTCGCCGAGAGGTTCTTCGCCATGGCCAACGATCCGATCCTGTCGCGGTCGCCGGACTTCCTCTGGTTCTCCAACAACGGTCGCTGGACGCTCGGTGCCGGGAGCGACGAGGAGGCCGCCAAGGGCTTTTTTCCCTACACGCTGGCTGCCGTGGTCAATCGCATCACCCAGCCGGTGCTCATCATGGCGGGGGCCGAGGATTACGGGATTCCGCTGCACCAGACGGCGGAGTTCGAGACGGCACTGATCAACGCCAAGAGCGTGACCACGCGCATCTTTGACCGCGCCTCCGGCGGCGCCGAGCACTGCCAGGCCGGAAACCTGACGCTGGTGCACGCCACGGTCTTCGATTGGCTGCTCGCCGAGTTTGGAGGCTGAGCGCACCGTATCGCTTGAGGTGCGTATGGGCGAGTGTGTCGCAGGCCGCCACCGGCACACTCGCTGTCCATTTAGATTTGCCCACGCAGGTTTCGATTTTCGACGCCTGAGTACTTCAAGCAATCAGGCACCGCGAACGGCGCGATGTGCTTTGGCCAGAGAGCCCAACGAGAGTTCAGGCAATAGTGCCCGCCATCCAAGCACTCAATTCTCGCGGGGGAAATCCTATTTCTCCGAGGTCCAATCTAGAGTCTAATATCTAGTCACAATAGACATTAAAAGTGATCTAACTATTGGATTTATAATTATTTTATTTAGTCATTTATGTAGTCACTTTAGGGGTCAAATTGGCAAGAGAAAATTCGAATTGATTCCGCCGCTGGACCCCTGCTCAGCGGATGCAGCCCGGCTCAGCCCCCAAAACATCCGCGCTCGAGAAACTGCCCCACCTCGTGGGCCACCCGCGCCGACAGCAGTATCCCGGAATGGCTCACGGGCAGGGCCAGGTGCGCGTTGGCTCCGGGTAGCCGCGTCTCCGACACGGCCACCGTGCCGTCGTTGGGCTCGTCGAAGTGCACCACAAGCCGGCCAAAGCTCAGGGATTGGGTGCCGGCGATGATTCCGATCTCGCGCTCATGCGTCCACTGGCGCTGGTGCGTCTGCAGCAATTCCCGGGCCGCCGCCCGGCCCAGGATCGCTCTCCCGAAACGGAAACGCGCGAGCGCGGCCGCCGCCTGACTGGTCACGCAGGGCGTGCCCATGAGCACCACGCGGCCGGGCGGTTGCTGCGGGTGGCGCTCGAGGCAGCGCAGGATCGCAATCCCGCCCAGGCTGTGACCCAGCAGGTGCACGCGCGGCGCGTCGATGCTGGCGATGTAGCCATTGAGCGCATCGGCGATCTCGTCCATCGACAGCAGGGTAGAGGCGTAGCTGAACACCCGCCACGCATAACCGCGCTCCTTCTCCAGGCGCCGGCGCAACATGAACGCCTCGTGACCCGAAAACCACAGGCCGTGCACGTAGACGACGGCGGCGTTCATCCCGGGTGGAACTACGAGTCCCTAGGTCGAAGGCGGCAGCCGGACGCGGATGTGCAGCTCGCGCAGCTGCTGTTCGCTCACCGGGGTCGGTGCCTCGGTGAGCGGATCGGCCGCGGTCTGGGTCTTGGGGAAGGCGATGACGTCGCGGATGCTATCCGCCCCGGCCATCAGCATTGCCAGCCGATCCAGGCCAAAGGCGATGCCACCGTGCGGCGGCGCGCCGTAGCGCAGCGCGTCGAGCAGGAATCCAAACTTGGAGCGCGCCTCCTCGGCGCCGATGCCGAGCAACTCGAACACCGCCGACTGCAGTTCCTGGCGGAAGATGCGCACCGAGCCGCCACCGACCTCGGACCCGTTGAGCACCAGATCGTAGGCCTGCGCCAGCGCGTTCCCCGGGTTCGCGGTCAATGCCGGGCCGTCCGGGTTCTTCGGCGAGGTGAACGGGTGATGCATCGCGACCCAGCGCTTGGCCTCGGCGTCGTACTCGAACATCGGGAAGTCGATCACCCACAAGGGGCGCCAGCCGCTCGCCACGAGCTTCAGATCATGACCAATCTTCAGGCGCAGCGCGCCGAGCGAGTCGTTGACCACGCTCGCCCTATCGGCACCGAAGAACACCAGATCGCCGTCCTCGGCTCCCACCCGCTCGAGAATGCCGCTGAGCGCGGCGTCGTCGAGAAACTTGATGATCGGCGATTGCAGGCCCTCGCGCCCCTTGGCGCGCTCGTTGACCTTGAGATAGGCAAGGCCACGCGCGCCGTAGCGCGCCACGTAGGCGGTGTACTCATCGATCTGCGAGCGCGGCAGCGTCCCGCCGCCGGGCACGCGCAGCGCCGCCACCCTCCCCTGCGGGTCCTTCGCCGGGCCCGCGAAGACCTTGAAGTCCGAGCCGGCCACGAGGTCGGCGACATCGACCAGCTCGAGCGCTATGCGCAGGTCCGGCTTGTCCGAACCGTAGCGGCGCAGCGCCTCGTGGTAGCTCATGCAGGGGAACGGGTCGGGCAGCTCCTGCTTGAGCACCTCGCGGAACAGGTGTCGCACCAGGGCTTCCATCAGCTCGGTGATCTGCGCCTGCGTGAGGAAGCTGGTCTCGATGTCGAGCTGGGTGAATTCCGGCTGGCGATCGGCGCGCAGGTCCTCGTCGCGGAAGCAGCGCACGATCTGGTAGTAGCGCTCGAAGCCGCTGATCATCAGCAGCTGCTTGAAGATCTGCGGCGACTGCGGCAGCGCGAAGAACTTGCCCGGATGCGTGCGGCTGGGCACCAGGTAATCGCGCGCGCCCTCGGGCGTCGCCTTGGTCAGCATCGGCGTCTCGATGTCGATGAAATCGTGCGCGTCGAGAAAACCGCGCATCGAGCGGGTGATCGCGTGGCGCAGGCGCAGCCGCTGGCTCATGAGCTCGCGCCGCAGGTCGAGGTAGCGATAGCGCAGCCGCACCTCCTCGCTGACCTGCTCGTCGAGCTGGAACGGCAAGGGGTCGGCGCGGTTGAGGATCTCGACGTCGCCGGCGACGATCTCGACCTGCCCGCTGGCCAGGTGGGTGTTGGTGGTGCCGGGCGGCCGCGCGCGCACGATCCCTGCCACCCGTACCACGAATTCGTTGCGGAGCTTTTCGGCGTTGGCGAACACCACGGCCGCGTCCGGGTTGCACACCACCTGCACCAGCCCCTCGCGATCGCGCAGGTCGACGAAGATCACGCCGCCGTGATCGCGCCTCCGGTGCACCCAGCCGGCCACGGCCACCTTCTGCCCGATCAGGCTGGCGCTGACTTGTCCGCAGTAATGTGTGCGCATCATCGGCATATCGTAGGGAAAGGCGCGCGATGTTACGGGGCGGGGCGCAGCGGCGCAATTGCCGCCTGCGGCGAGGCCGAGGGACCCACGACCCCGAGGGTCACGATCATCTTCATCGCCGTCTCGGCGTGCATGTCGAGCTCGATGCACTGGGACTGCGGCAGGAAGACGATAAAGCCCGAGGTCGGGTTGGGCGTGGTCGGGATGAACACGCACACGTGCGGCTCGCCCAACTTGGCGTTGATTTCGGGCAGATGGTCGGTGGTCTGGAAGCCGATGCTCCACAGCCCGGCGCGCGGGTACTCCACCAGCAGCACCTTCTTGAAGGAGGTTCCGCCCTTCGACAGCACGGTTTCGGAGAAGCTCTTCACGCCGCTGTAGAGCGCGCGCACGAAGGGGATGCGCTCGAGCAGGTCCTCGCCGATCGCCACCAGCGCCTGGCCGAGGAAATTGGTGACCAGGAGCCCGGTGAGCAGCACGATCAGCAGGCCCAGCACCGCGCCCAGCCCCGGGACATGCAGGCCCAGCAGCTGGTCGGGACGAATGGACGGCGGCAGCACCAGGAGCGTCCGGTCCATGAGCTGCAGGATGAAACGCACCACCAGCACCGTCACCAGCACCGGCACCCAGATCAAAAGGCCATTGATCAGGTAGCGGCGCAGCGCGCGCATCAGGGTGCCAGGCCGCGGTGCGGGAGCGCTCAGGGGCTCGCTCACCGCCGTCGGCTCCCCCGCTTCGTCGCACGGGCGGGCTTGCGTGCGGGGCGTGCCGCGGGTCGCTTCGCGGCGCGCTTGGCCGCGGCGCCGCGGCCGGCGGCGGTCGACTTGGACGCCTTCTTGGAGCGCTCGGCCGGGGCCGCGCTTTCGGGCTTCCCGCTCGCGCCGGCGGGTGCGGCGGTCTCGGTCTTGGTGGCCTTGTCCTCGGCGCCCGCCTTGGCCTCGGGAGCGGCGGCTTTGGGCTCGGCCGGATCGGCGCCGGCCAGATTCCGCTGTCCTTCCTTGTCCGACTTGAAGTCGGTTTCGTACCAGCCCGAGCCCTTGAGGCGGAACACCGGCATCGACATCAGGCGCTTAAAGCCCGCCTTGCCGCACGAGGGGCACTTCTTCAGCGGCTTGTCGCTGATCTTCTGGAGCACCTCCAGGTAATAGCGGCAACTCGGACATTCGTACTCGTAGAACGGCATAACCGCGCCCCCTCATGGCACTCCACCACAGATTATAGGGTCTGGCGCGCGCCGCGTGTCGGGCGCGATCGGGCGCCTCAAGGCCTCAGCGCTGCTTGGCGAAGTGCAGTACGCCCTTTTGCACGCCCACGCGGATCCGGTCGCCGGGCTGGAAGGCGCCCGCCAGGATCTGCTGCGCCAGCGGATTCTCGATCTGCTGCTGGATCGCGCGCTTGAGCGGCCGTGCGCCGTAGACCGGATCAAAGCCGGCCTCGCCGAGCGAGTCGCGCGCCGCGGTGTCGAGCTCGAGGTCCATGTCGCGCTCCAGCAGCCGGCGGCGCAGCAGCCCCAGCTGGATGTCGACGATGGCGCGGATCTGCTCGGTGCCGAGCGGATGGAACACGACGATGTCGTCGATGCGGTTGATGAACTCCGGCTTGAAGTTCTGCTGCACGATCTCCATCACCGCGCTCTTCATGCGCTGGTAATTGCCCTCGCCGGCGAGCTCGTGGATCACGTTCGAGCCCAGGTTCGAGGTCATGACGATGACCGAGTTGCGGAAGTCGACCGTGCGGCCCTGGCCGTCGGTGAGCCGGCCGTCGTCGAGCACCTGCAGCAGCACGTTGAACACGTCCGGATGGGCCTTCTCGACCTCATCGAGCAGGATCACCGCGTACGGCCGGCGCCGCACCGCCTCGGTGAGGTAGCCGCCCTCTTCGTAGCCGACGTAGCCGGGCGGCGCGCCGATCAGGCGCGCGACGGAATGCTTCTCCATGAATTCCGACATGTCGATGCGCACCATCGCATCCTCGGTGTCGAACAGGAACTCGGCCAGGGCCTTGCACAGCTCGGTCTTGCCGACGCCCGTGGGCCCGAGGAACAGGAACGAGCCGTTCGGGCGGCGCGGATCGGCCAGCCCGGCGCGCGAGCGGCGGATGGCGTTGGCGACGATGCGCACGGCCTCCTCCTGGCCGACCACGCGCCTGGCCAGCGCCTCTTCCATGCGCAGGAGCTTTTCCTTCTCGCCCTCGAGCATCTTGGAGACCGGGATCCCGGTCCACTTCGAGACCACCTCGGCGATCTCTTCCTCGGTGACCTTGTTGCGCACCAGCTGGGTGTCCTTGCTCTCGGCGGCCTGCGCCTCGGCCAGCCGCTTCTCGAGCGCGGGCACCCTGCCGTACTGGAGCTCGGCGACCTGGCCGAGATCGCCCCGTCGGCGCGCCGCCTCCATGTCGAGCTTGACCTTCTCGAGTTCCTCCTTGATCGCCGCCCCTCCCTGGAGCGTGGCCTTCTCGGCCTTCCAGATCTCCTCCAGGTCGGCCGACTCCTTCTCGAGCGCAGCCAGCGACTCCTCGAGGGCGGCCAGGCGCCGCTTCGTGGCCTCGTCGTGCTCCTTCTTGAGCGCCATCTGCTCGATCTTGAGCTGGATGATGCGCCGGTCGAGCCGGTCGAGCGCCTCGGGCTTGGAGTCGATCTCCATGCGGATGCGCGCACCGGCCTCATCGATCAGGTCGATCGCCTTGTCCGGCAGCTGCCGGTCGGCAATGTAGCGGTGCGAGAGGGTCGCGGCCGCGACGATGGCCGGATCGGTGATGTCGACACCGTGGTGCACCTCGTAGCGCTCCTGCAGTCCGCGCAGGATGGCAATGGTGTCTTCCACCGTGGGCTCGTTGACGAGCACCTTCTGGAAGCGCCGCTCGAGCGCGGCGTCCTTCTCGATGTACTTGCGGTACTCGTCCAGCGTGGTCGCGCCCACGCAGTGCAGCTCGCCGCGCGCCAGCGCCGGCTTGAGCATGTTGCCCGCGTCCATGGCGCCCTCGGCCTTGCCGGCGCCGACCACGGTGTGCAGCTCGTCGATGAACAGGATCACCTGGCCTTCCTGCTTCGCCAGGTCCGTGAGCACCCCCTTGAGGCGCTCCTCGAACTCGCCGCGGAACTTGGCCCCTGCGATCAGGGAGCCCATGTCGAGGGCCAGGATGCGCTTGCTCTTGAGGCCCTCGGGGACCTCGCCGTTGACGATGCGCTGCGCCAGCCCCTCGACGATCGCGGTCTTGCCGACCCCCGGCTCGCCGATCAGCACCGGATTGTTCTTGGTGCGCCGCTGCAGCACCTGGATGGTGCGGCGGATCTCATCGTCGCGGCCGATGACCGGATCGAGCTTGCCGGCGCTGGCGCGCGCGGTCAGGTCGACGGTGTACTTCTCCAGCGCCTGGCGCTGTTCCTCGGCGCCGGCATCCTGGACCGACTCGCCGCCGCGCACCTCGTCGATGGCGCGGGTCAGGGCGGCCTTCTGCAGGCGGCTTTCCTTGAAGAGTTTGGCGAGCGTGCCCTTGTCCTCGAAGGCGGCCAGCACGAACAGCTCGCTCGAGATGTACTGATCCCCGCGCTGCTGCGCCAGCTTGTCGGTGACGTTGAGCAGCCGGTTGAGATCGTTGGAGACGTGGACTTCGCCCGGCGTGCCCTCGACCTTGGGCAGGCGATCGAGTTCCGCGCCCAGGAGCGTGCGCAGCCGGCTGACCTCGGCCCCGGCCTTGAGCAGGAGCGGTGCCACCCCGCCCCCCTGGGCGTCGAGCATGGCCAGCATCACGTGCGCAGGCTCGATGAATTGATTATCGCGACCGACGCACAGCGACTGTGCGTCGGCCAGTGCCGCCTGGAAGCGGCTCGTCAGCTTGTCCATGCGCATGGGTGTAGATCCTGGGCCTTGCTACCGGATGGCCGTTAATTTGGGGTCGCCAGAGGCCGATTTCAACCGCGGCGCGCGTACTGTGCGGGCTAGCCGAGCACCACCTCGGCGACCGCGATGGTCGCCACCCCGGCGCCGATCAGCAGCACCTGCATGGCGCTGCCGGCCGGATCGACCCGCCGGTGGAGCCCGGGAATCAGGTCCGCCACGGCCACGTAGATGAGCGAGGCCGCCGCCACCGAGATCGCGTACGGCAGCACGTCCAGCGTGCCCCGCAGCGCGTAGTAGCCGGCCAGGCCCCCAAGGATCGAAGTGAGGCTGCTGGCGGTGTTGAACATCAGGGCGCGCATCGGCCTCATGCCCGCGTGCAGGAGCACCGCGAGATCGCCCAGTTCCTGGGGAATCTCGTGCGCGGTGATGGCGATCGTGGTGAGGAGCCCCAGGCGCACGTCGGTGAGAAAGGCCGCGGCGATCAGCACCCCGTCAAAGCCGTTGTGCACGCCATCGCCGATCAGCACGATCCAGCCGGCGGCGCGGTCACGGTGCTCGCTCGCCGGCACCTGGTGGCTCTCGCAGTCCTCGGTGTGGCAGTGGCGCCAGAGCACCAGCTTTTCAAGTATGAAGAACAGCGCGATGCCCCCCAGGAGCGCCGCGCCGATGCCCTGCACGCGCTCAGGGCCGACGGCCCCGATCGCCTCGGGCAGGAGCCCCAGCAGCGCCGCGGCCAGCATCGCGCCGGTGGCAAAGCTGATCAGGTGCGGCAGGAGCCGCGCGCGGCGGGCCTCCGGGAAGCTCAAAAACAGGCCCGCCAGCCCGGCACTGAGCAGGCCGCCGAACAGGGTGGCCAGGACAATCCAGACTAGAGTCGGCATAGCCAGCACTCTAGCACGCGTCCCTCAGGCGCCCGATCCGGCGCGCCAGATGAGCGCCGCCATGCGCCCGGTCCGCCCGTCGCGCCGGTACGAAAAGCAGCGTTCGCGCGCCGCGTAGGTGCAAAGCTGGGCCGCGCCCGGCTCAGGCAGGCCCAGGGCCGCGAGCCGCCGGCGGGCAAGCAGCAGCAGATCGCACTGCCAGCGGCCGCGCGCATTGCGGACAAATCCCTCGGCCGCGAGGGCATCGTGGGCCAGGAACGCGGCGCGCACCTCCTCGCCCACCTCGAAGTGTGCCGGGCCGATGGCCGGGCCCAGCCAGGCCGCGATGCGCCGCGGCTCGACCTGCATCGCTGCGACCGTGGCCTCGAGCACGCCCGCGGCCAGCCCGCGCCAGCCCGCGTGCGCCGCGGCCACCACGGCCCCGTCGTGGCTCGCCAGCAGCACCGGCAGGCAGTCGGCCACCTGGATCGCGAGCACGCGCCCGCTCTGGCGCGAGACGGCGGCGTCCGCCGCGGCCGGCTGGCCCGCGCCATCGGCATCGGCCACGCGCGTGCCGTGCACCTGTTCGAGCCACAGCGGCTCGGCGGGCAGGCCGAGCGCCGCGCTCACGCGCCGGCGGTTCTCGCTGACCGCGGCCGGCTCATCGCCGACGTGCCGGGCCAGGTTGAGGCTGTCGAAGGGCGGCGCACTCACCCCGCCGGTGCGCAGCGTGCAGGCGGCCCGCACCGCGCGCGGCGCCGCCCACTGCGGCAGCAGCAGCCCCGGGCTCACGGGGCGGCGTGCTCCGCGTCCGCGCGCAGCACTTCGAGGAGCGCGAGAAAGTCGGCCGGGAGCGGCGCCTCGAAGGTGTGGTGCCGGCCGGTGACGGGATGATCGAAGGCCAGGCGCTGCGCGTGCAGCGCCTGGCGGCGAAACGCCTGCAGCGCGGCGCGCAGCTCCGCGCCCGCGCCGGCCACCTGCCGGCGCCGGCCGCCGTACGCGGCATCGCCCACGATCGGCAGGCCCGCGTGCGCCAGGTGCACGCGGATCTGGTGGGTGCGCCCGGTCTCGAGCTGCACGCGCAGCAGGGTGTGGCCGCGGAATCGCTCCTCGATGCGATAGTGGGTCACGGCCTCGCGCCCGTCGCGCCGCACCGCCATGCGCGTGCGCTGCGAGCGATGCCGGCCGATGGGCTGATCGATGGTGCCGCCCGCGGTGGGCCGCCCGAGCACCAGGGCGAGATAGCCGCGCTGGATCTCGCGCCGCTGCAGCATCGCCACCAGCGCGGTGTGGGCCTCGGGCGTGCGCGCCACCACCAGCAGCCCGCTGGTGTCCTTGTCCAGCCGGTGGACCAGTCCGGCGCGCGGCACCAGCGCGAGCGCGCCGTCGTGCGCCAGCAGGGCGTTCTGCAGGGTGTGCGCGCGATTGCCGGCCCCCGGATGCACCACCAGGCCGGCGGGCTTGTCGATCACCAGCAGCGCCTCGTCCTCGAACACGATGCGCAGCGCGATAGTCTCGGGACCGATGCGCTCATCGGGCGCGAACTCCGCCTGCACCCGCACCCGCTCGCCGCCCGCCAGGTGATGGCGCGGCAACACCGTGCGGCCCTCCAGCAGCACCGCGCCCGCGCTGATCCAGCGCTGCAGCCGCGCGCGCGAGTACTGCGGCAGGAGCGCGGCGAGCGCGACGTCGAAGCGCTGCCCGGCCGTGCCGGCCGGCAGCTCGAGCTCATGGATGCGGAACTTGCTGGGCATGGGGTGGTCGCAGGGTCGCCGGAGTTAATTCGCTATACTGGCGTCATCGCCTCGTTAGGATACATCGTGACTGTGAGCCCCCGCCCCGGCCACCCCGCTTTTCCCGCGCCTGCCCGCTTCGCGGCCGTGCTGCTCGTGGTGCTGTGCGCCGCCCTGGCCGGCTGCCAGAGCCGCAAGGGGCGCGATTTCACCCACCTGTCGGCCGCGGGCCTGTATCACGACGCCCGCAGGGCGCTGGACGCGAGCGACTACGAAGCGGCCGTCAAGGAATACGAGGCGCTCACCTCGCGCTTTCCGTTCTCGGACGAGACCCGCCAGGCGCGCCTCGACCTGATCTGCGTGTACTACCGCAAGGGCGAGAAGGAGGCGGCCACCGATGCGGCCGACCAGTTCCTGCGCGAGAATCCCACCCATCCGCGGATCGACTACGCCTGGTACATGAAGGGCCTCATCGACTACGAGGAAACGCCCTGGGCCATCGAGCGCTGGCTGGGCGTCGACACCGCCAAGCGCCCGCCGGCCTCGCTCAATTCGGCGATCACGGCCTTCGGCACCGTGGTCAAGCAATTCCCGAAGAGCGAGTACGCGCACGACGCGCAGCTGCGCCTGATCTACCTGCGCAACCGGCTGGCCGAATACGAGATCAACGTGGCCCGCTACTACCTGAAGCGCGGCGCCTACGTGGCCGCCGCCGATCGCTCGCAGCACATGATCGAGCAGTACGACGGCGCCCCGGCGGTCAGGGACGGCCTCGACATCATGATCGAGAGCTACCGCAAGCTCGGGCTCACCGACCTGCAATCCAACGTCGAGCGCGTCTACGAGACCAACTACCAGCAGACCAGCGTGCAGAATGCACCACGCAAGAAGTGGTGGCACTTCTGGTAGCCCGAGCTCAGCGCCGGTAACCGCTGGTGATCGGATAACGCCAGTCGCGCCCGAAGGCGCGGCGGCTGACGCGCACGCCGGGCGGCGCCTGGCGCCGCTTGTACTCGTTGCGCTGGACCAGGTTGAGGATGCGCGTGACCACCGCGCGCTCGTAGCCGCGCGCGCAGATCTCGTCCACCGACAGGTCTTCCTCGATGAACGCCTCGAGGATCGGATCGAGCAGCGCATAGGGCGGGAGCGAATCGGTGTCCTTCTGGTCGTGGCGGAGCTCGGCGCTCGGCTCGCGCTCGATCACGCGCCGCGGGATGATCGGGCCGCCCGCGCCGGCCTGGGCGTTGCGGTAGTTGGCGAGCCGGTACACCAGCAGCTTGCTGCAATCCTTGATGGGCGCGAACCCGCCGTTCATGTCGCCGTACAGCGTGGCGTAGCCCACCGCCATCTCGCTCTTGTTGCCGGTGGTGAGCAGCATGCGGCCGGTTTTGTTGGAGATCGCCATCAGCAGCAGACCGCGCGCGCGCGCCTGGATGTTCTCCTCGGTGGTGTCGGGCGCGCGCCCGGCGAACTCCGCCGCCAGCGCACTGAGGGCCGCCTCGAACAGGCCCTCGATCGGAATCGAGCTGATCTGCACGCCCAGCGCGCGCGCCTGCGCCAGGGCGTCGTCCTTGCTCATCTGCGAGGTGTAGCGCGAGGGCATCATCACCGCCTGGACCCGCTCGGCGCCCAGCGCATCCACCGCGATCGCCAGCGTCAGCGCGGAATCCACGCCGCCCGACAGTCCCATGACCACGCCGGGAAAGCCGTGCTTGTTGACGTAGTCGCGCACCCCCAGCACCAGCGCCTCGTAGACACTGGCCTCGACCTCGAGCTCCGGGGCGATCTCGCCGGGCACCGGCACGACCCGCCCACCGCTCCGTTCGAACTGCACCGGGTACAGCCCCTCGGTGTAGGCGGGCGCCCGCAACGCCAGCTGGCCGGTCGCGTCCATCACGAAGGAGTTGCCGTCGAACACCAGTTCGTCCTGGCCGCCGCACAGGTTCACGTACACCAGCGGCACGCCGCACTCGCCGACGCGCTCGCGCGCCACGCGCTCGCGGTCGCGCTGCCGGTTCATCTCGAAGGGCGAGGCGTTGATCACCAGCAGCACCTCGGCGCCCAGCTCGCACGCGCGCCGCGCGGGCCCCGGCTCCCACATGTCCTCGCACACCAGCAGTCCCAGCTTGATGCCCTTGCACTCGAACACCGCCGGGTCCCCGCCGGCGCTGAAGTAGCGCTTCTCGTCGAACACGCGGTAATTGGGCAGGCAGGACTTGCGCGTGAGGGCCAGGCGCACGCCGTCGCGGTACACGGCGGCGCTGTTGTAGATCTCGCTCCCCTGGTACTCGGGGAATCCCAGCACCAGGCCGACGCCCGGCACCGCCTCGGCCAGGCCGCGCAGCGCGCGCTCGATCTGCGTGCGCAGGCCGCGGTGAAACAGCAGGTCCTCGGGCGGATACCCCGACAGGGTCAGTTCCGGAAACAGCACCAGGTCGGCCCCGCACTCATCGCGCGCGCGTGCCGCCTCGCGGAGCGTGCGCACGAGGTTGCCGTGCACGTCGCCGACCAGCAGGTTGATTTGGGCGAGCGCGAGGGTCAGGCGTTCAGGGCGGTTCAAGCAGGCTCCGGCGGCAGTTCGCTCACTTAGCGCCTGGACCGGGCACGGGCGTTGCGGCTGCCACGCGTGGCCGGCCTGGCCTGGCCTTTGACCGCGCGCCTGGCGCCGGGTTTCCGCGCGCGCGCCCGCTTGGGCTTGGCCGCGGCGCGCTTCTTGCCGGGCGCGCGGCCGCCCTTAGGCGCCTTCGGGCTCTTGAGCGTCGCGCGCGGCGCGATCGCCGCCGCCCGGGTGCGCGCGCTGCGGGCGCGCCGGAGCGCCGCGCGCATCGCGCTGCCCAGCTCGGCCGGTGAGTGCACGGTGCGCACGCCGGCCGCCTCGAGCGCGCGGAACTTGTCGGCCGCCGTACCCTTGCCGCCGGCCACCACGGCGCCCGCATGGCCCATGCGCTTGCCCGCGGGCGCGGTGACGCCGGCGATGTAGGCCACCACGGGCTTGCGGACGAAGCGGCGGATGTGCTCGGCCGCCGCCTCCTCGTCGCTCCCGCCGATCTCGCCCACCATGACGATGCCTTCGGTCTGCGGGTCGCGCTCGAACAGCTCGATGACGTCGATGAAGTTCATGCCGCGCACCGGATCGCCGCCGATCCCCACGCAGCTGCTCTGGCCCAGGCCATTGTTGGTGGTCTGGAACACCGCCTCGTAGGTCAGCGTGCCCGAGCGCGAGACGATGCCGACGCAGCCGCGCTTGTGGATAAAGCCCGGCATGATGCCGATCTTGCACTCGCCCGGGGTGATGACGCCCGGACAGTTGGGGCCGATCAGGCGCGTGCCGGTTCCCAGCAGCGCCGCCTTGACGCGGACCATGTCGTTGACCGGCACGCCCTCGGTGATGCACACCACCAGCTCGATGCCGGCCTCGGCCGCCTCGAGTATGCCGTCGGCGGCGTACGGCGCGGGCACGTAAATCACGCTGGCGGTCGCCCCCGTGGCGCGCACCGCATCGCGCACGGTGTCGAACACCGGCAGCCCCAGGTGGCGCTCGCCGCCCCGGCCCGGGGTCACGCCCCCGACCATGCGCGTGCCGTAGGCCAGGCTCTGCTCGGTGTGGAAACTGCCCTGCCGCCCGGTGATTCCCTGGCAGATGACCGCGGTGCGCTTGTTGACCAGGATGCTCACGCGCCGCCCCGCGCCCCGGAGCGGGCGGCCGCCACCACCTTGCGGGCCGCATCCGTCAGGTCGCTGGCCGCCGTGATCGCCAGCGACCCGCCGGCCAGCTTGGCGCGCGCGGCCTCGGCGTTGGTGCCCTCCAGCCGCACCACCACCGGCACGCGCACGCCCACATCGCGCACCGCATTGATGATGCCGTCGGCGATCAGGTCGCAGCGCACGATGCCGCCGAAGATGTTGACCAGGATCGCGCGCACCCTGGGGTTGGAAAGAATCAGCTCGAAGGCGGCCGTCACGCGCTCGGCGGTCGCACCGCCCCCGACGTCGAGGAAATTGGCCGGCGCGCCGCCCTCGAGCTTGATCAGGTCCATGGTCGCCATCGCCAGGCCCGCGCCGTTGACCATGCAGGCGATGTCGCCGTCGAGCGAGACGTAGTTCAGGTCGTGCTCGCTGGCGATGCGCTCGGCCGGGTCCTCCTGCGACAGATCGCGCAGCGCGGCCATGTCGGGCTGGCGGAACAGCGCGTTGGCCTCGATGTCGAGCTTGCAATCGAGCGCCACCAGCCTTCCGGCGCTCGTCACGATCAGCGGATTGATCTCGATCAGGCTCGCGTCCTTGTCCAGGTACAGCCGGTACAGCGCCAGCATGATCGACTGCAGCTGGCCGACCTGCTCGCCCTTGAGGCCGATGCCGTAGGCGAGCTGCCGGCACTGCCAGGGCTGGAGTCCCGCGGCCGGATGCACCGCGACCGAGAGGATCTTTTCCGGCGTGTCGTGCGCCACCTGCTCGATGTCCATGCCCCCGGCGCTGGAGGCCACCGCCGCGATGCGCCCGCGCTCGCGGTTGAGCGTGAAGCTCAGGTACAGCTCGCGCTCGATCTGCGAGCCGGCCTCGACGTACACCTTGTTGATCGGGAGTCCGGCCGGCCCGGTCTGCGGGGTGACCAGGCGCTGGCCGAGCATCGCGGCGGCGGTCGCGCCCACCGCCTCGAGCTCGCGCACCAGCCTGACACCGCCGGCCTTGCCGCGACCGCCGGCGTGCACCTGCGCCTTGACGACCCAGGCCGCACCGCCCAGCGCGCGCGCGGCCGCTTCGGCTTCGTCGGGATTGGCGGCCACCAGACCTTCGGGTACCGGGACGCCGTAGCTCGCTAGAATTTTCTTCGACTGGTATTCGTGCAGGTACATCAGCTCGCCAGGGGACCGCGGGTGCAGAATTGTCGCGGAAAGCCGCCACGGATGCTACCGTGCCACCATGATTCCTCAGCCCGAGACGCTCGCAGCCCACGAATCTGCGAACACCGATCTCGCCTGGCGCATCGTCGGCCTGACCAACCTGTACCGCCTGCTGGCCGTGCTGGTGCTGGTGGCCATCTACGTCGCGACCCAGCCGGTGCCGGCGTTCGGCAACGCCGCCCCGCAGATCTTCCGCGTGGCGCTGATCACCTACTTCGTGCTGGCGGTACTGCTGGCGCTCGCCGGGCGCCGGCACTGGCCGGGGCGCCGCTCGCTGGTGCTCACCCACGCGCTGATCGATGCGGTGGCCGTCGCCGTGCTCACCTACGCCAGCGGCGGCATCGCCAGCAATCTGGGCGTGCTGCTGGTGATCCCGGTCGGCTCGATGGCGCTGCTGGCGGTGGGCCGCGAGGGACTGGTGATCGCCGCGATAGCCGCGCTGGCGATACTGGCGCAGCAGATCGCCAGCCAGGCGGACGGCTTCAGCACCGTGAGCGATTACCCGCTCGCCGGCGTCATGGGGATGGTCATCTTCCTGGTCGCCGCCTCGGCGTGGCCGGTGGCCAAGCGCCTGCGCGAGAGCGAAGCGCAGGTGCGCCGCCAGGAAGTGGACCTGGCCAACATGGCGCAGCTCTCGCAGTACATCGTGCAGCGCCTGCGCGAGAGCATCCTGGTCGTGGACCCGACCGATCGGATCCGCCTGATCAACGAATCGGCCGCCGAGATGCTCGACGACACGGTGGCGGTTCCCGGCGCGCTGCTCGGGGAAGTCTCGGCGCGCCTGCTGTACCTGCTGACGATGTGGCGCGGCAGCGCCGACGCCCCCGCGGCCGAAGGAGCGCCGGGCACCTTTGCGGCCGCCGACGGGGTGCGCATCATCGAGCCGCATTTTGCGCCGCTCGGCACCGACGATCCCTCGCCGGTGCTCATCTTTCTCGAGGACACCAGCACGCTGGCCACGCGCGTGCAGCAATCGAAGCTCGCGGCGCTCGGCCGGCTCACCGCCAGCATCGCGCACGAGATCCGCAATCCGGTCGGCGCCATGAGTCACGCGGCACAGCTCCTGGGCGAGGCCAGCGGCCTGGGCGCGGCCGAGCAGCGCATGACCGAGATCATGCGCAGCAACGCCCAGCGCATCAGCGCCATCGTCGATAACGTGCTGCGGCTCTCGCGCCGCGAGCCGCCGCGCCCCGAGCGCATCCGGCTGGCCGAGTGGTGCGAGCGCTTTCGCGACGAGTTCTGCCAGACCACGCAGTGCGACCCGCAGCGCTTCAAGCTTCAGCTCGGCGTCCCCAACCTGGAGGCGCTGGTCGATGCCAGCCAGCTGCACCAGATCCTGTGGAACCTGTGCGAGAACGCGCTGCGCCATGGGCGCGGCGCGGCGGCCGAGGCCGCCGTCGAAGTGCGGCTCCTGCGCGTCGCGCGTTACGGGCGGGTGTGCCTGGAAGTCAGCGACCGCGGCCCCGGCGTCGCGCCGGCCGACGTGGAGCGCATCTTCGAGCCCTTCTACACCCGCGGCGAGGAAGGCACGGGGCTGGGATTGTTCCTGGCGCGCGAGCTGGCCGAGATCAACGGGGCGACCTTGCTGTACGAGCCGCGCAAGGGCGGCGGGAGCCTGTTCCGGCTGGTGTTCGCCGATCCCGGGCGCTGGGCCGCGGCACTCTCGAACGCCGCACCGGTGCCCTGATTTTCTTGCTGCCGCAGCTTAAAGTAGCGCCATGGCCAAACCCACCGTACTGATCGTCGACGACGAGCCGGATCTGGTCGAACTGGTCACGCTCACGCTCGAGCGCATGCACCTGGCCACGGCCGCCGCCGGCAGCCTGGCCGCGGCACGGGCACTGCTGAACGAGCGGCGCTTCGAGCTGTGCCTGACCGACATGCGCCTGCCCGACGGTGACGGTCTCGACCTGGTGGCCTGGATCGAGCAGCACCAGCCGCAGCTCCCGGTGGCCGTGATCACCGCCCACGGCAACGTCGAGACCGCGGTGCGCGCACTCAAGGCCGGCGCGTTCGATTTCGTCTCCAAGCCGCTGGACCTGGGCGTGCTGCGCCGGCTGGTGGCGGTGGCGATCCGGCTCGGGGAGACCGACCAGACCATCACCCGGGCCGGCCCGCTGCTGCTGGGGAGTTCCGCGGCGATGGACTCGCTCCGCGCCCTGATCGCCCGCGTGGCGCGCAGCCAGGCCCCGGTGCACATCTCGGGCGAGTCGGGCACCGGCAAGGAACTGGTCGCGCGGCTCATCCACGAGGGCGGCGCACGGCACGGCGGGCCGTTCGTGGCCGTCAACTGCGGGGCCATTCCCACCGAGCTGATGGAAAGCGAGCTGTTCGGCCACAAGCGCGGGAGTTTTACCGGCGCGGTGGCCGACAAGCGCGGGCTGGTGCAGAGCGCCGAGGGCGGCACGCTGTTCCTGGACGAGGTCGCCGACCTGCCGCTGCACATGCAGGTCAAGCTGCTGCGCGTCATCCAGGAGAAGACCGTGCGCCCGATCGGCGAGCAGCACGAGCAGCCGATCGACGTGCGCGTGCTGTCGGCCACGCACAAGAACCTGAGCGCGCTGGTGGCGGCCGGGCGCTTTCGCGAGGATCTCTACTACCGCATCAACGTGATCGAAATCCACGTGCCGGCGCTGCGCGAGCACGCGGCGGACATCCCGGAGCTGGCCGCCGCGATGCTCCGCCGGCTCGGCCGGCGCCTCGGGGGCGAGGCGCCCGAGCTCGGGGCCGAGGCGCTCGCGGCGCTCCAGGGGTACGCCTTCCCGGGCAACGTGCGCGAACTGGAGAACATCCTCGAGCGCGCCCTCACCCTGTGCGCCGGAGCGAGCATCGGCGTGGAGGATCTGCAGCTGCGGCCCGCCGCCACCCTCGCGGGCTCGGTCCTGGCCGCGGCCGGCCCCTTAAGTCCCGCGCTCCCCGTGGGCGCAGACCTGAGCGGGCAGCTCGAGCACATCGAGCGCGACGCCATACTCAAGGCGCTTGAGCAGACCCGCTACAACAAGACCGCGGCGGCGCGGCTCCTCGGCATGACCTTCCGCGCGCTGCGCTACAAGGTCAAGAAACTCGGCATCGAATAGCCCCGGCGGGCGGTGGGCTTCCCACCGAGGGCATTGCCGAAATGCGTCGCTTTGTGACACGGCGCGGCCGATTGTGTCGGCGGAAACAGCCGGTCAATACGTTCAAGCGCGCCTGCGTTCTATGGATTTATTCATTTTCAAACAAGGGGTTACGGGAGCATGGCCCGGTTGGCACGGGGCTTGCTTCATCTTGGGCACGATGGTGTAGGCCATGCTTGTTTCCCTTAACTCTGCAGGAGCATTTATGAAATCGGTGCAAAAAGGTTTTACCCTCATTGAGTTGATGATCGTTGTCGCGATCATCGGCATCCTGGCCGCGATCGCGATCCCGGCCTATCAGGACTACACGGTCCGCGCGCAGGTGACGGAAGGCCTGAACCTGGCCGCTGCCGCTAAGACCGCCGTGGCCGAGTCGTTTGCCTCGAATCAGACCTGGCCGGCCACCAACACGGCCGCGGGCCTCGATCCGACCCCGACCAACATCAGCGGTAAGTACGTGCTCAGCGTGGGCGTCGGCAACGGCGGTCAGATCACGATCACCTACGGCAACCAGGCCGTCAAGATCAACGGCGGGACCATGACCCTCACTCCCTGGACCGACCCGAACTTCGACGTGTCCTGGCAGTGCGGCGACCATGCGATGGTCGCTGGCTTGACGATTGCCGCCGGCGCGGCCGCGGGCAATGCCAACGCCATCCTGCTGCCCAAGTACCGGCCGGCGAACTGCCGTCCGTAATTGCTGGAGTCGATCTGAACTTAGATCGTGGAGAAGCCCCTCAACGGAGGGGCTTCTCCTTTTTGGAGAGCCCACCGACGCATCGACCGGAACGGAAGGGGTGCGGGCCGGGCCTGGCTGGAATGACGAAGGCGTGAGCGCGAATGAGCGCTGGCGCACGTGGGAAAGTACATTGTGGTCGAGTTGGCAGAACCGCTCTTTAGCCCAATTGGGGTCGCAAAAACGAGAACGGTGTCCAGCCTGTGACGACTACAATGGTGAAGAATTGTTCATCACTGCTGGCGCATGTGCGCGAACTGCAACAGGTAGGTACGACATGAATTCGCTTCAAAAAGGTTTTACCCTCATTGAGTTGATGATCGTCGTGGCGATCATCGGCATTCTGGCCGCGATCGCGATCCCGGCCTACCAGGACTACACGGTCCGTGCGCAGGTGACGGAAGGCCTGAACCTGGCCGGTGCCGCCAAGACCGCCGTGGCCGAGTCGTTTGCCTCGAATCAGACCTGGCCGGCCACCAACACGGCCGCAGGCCTCAATCCGACCCCGACCAACATCAGCGGTAAGTACGTGCTCAGCGTGGGCGTCGGCAACGGCGGTCAGATCACGATCACCTACGGCAACCAGGCCGTCAAGATCAACGGCGGGACCATGACCCTCACTCCCTGGACCGACCCGAACTTCGACGTGTCCTGGCAGTGCGGCGACCATGCGATGGTCGCTGGCTTGACGATTGCCGCCGGCGCGGCCGCGGGCAACGCCAACGCCATACTGCTGCCCAAGTACCGGCCGGCGAACTGCCGTCCGTAACTTAGGCGCCGCTCGGGTTAATTTGACCGTGAAAAAGCCCCTCTTCGGAGGGGCTTCTTCTTTTGGGAAGCCCGTCACCCTGCCGGGCGCGCATCTATGCAAATATCCCCCAGTATTTGACATTGATAGTCGCTCCTGTCGGTTAGACTATGGGGTGTAGACATGCACCGGGGTCTCTCGTAAGCCCATGAATGACAACGCTTCTTTAGCCTTGACCCCGAGCCGCAGCGGCCTGGGAGGCCTGCCGCAGCGCCTGGTCCAGGACGGCGTGGTCAACGAGGCCGGCATGAAGGCCGCCCTTGCCTCGGCGAGCGAGAAGCGCACCAGCTTTGTCACCCAGCTCATCGCCTCGGGGGCGGCCACCGCCCGAGACATTGCGAACGCGGCTTCGACCGAATACGGCGTGCCGCTCTTTGACCTCAATTCCCTGAGCGTGGATCTGGACACCGTCAGGACGGTGTCCGACAAGCTCCTGGCCAAGCACCGCGTGCTGCCGCTGTTCAAGCGCGGCAAGCGCCTGTTCCTGGGGGTCGCCGATCCCACCAACCTGCACGCCATCGACGAGATCAAGTTCCAGACGGGACTGGCCGTCGATGCGATCGTGGTCGAAGACGACAAGCTGCAGAAATTCCTCGACAAGGCGATGGAGCAGGTCGACACCTCCATGCCCAACCTGGGCGATGACGAGGTCGGCGAGCTCGACGCCCTGGAAGTCGGCGGGGGCGATGAGGACGTCGGCGCCGAGGTGTCCCGCGACGACGTCGAAGACGCGCCGATCGTGCGCTTCGTCAACAAGGTGATGCTCGATGCCATTCGCCGCGGCGCCTCGGACATCCACTTCGAACCGTACGAGAAGATGTTCCGCGTGCGCCTGCGCATCGACGGCATCCTCAAGGAAATCGCCCAGCCCCCGGTGCAGCTGGCCGGCAAGATCAGCGCGCGTCTGAAGGTCATGTCGCGGCTCGACATCGCCGAGCGCCGCGTGCCGCAGGACGGGCGCATCAAGATGCGCCTGTCCAAGACCCGCGCCATCGACTTCCGCATGAGCACCTGCCCGACGCTGTTCGGCGAGAAGATCGTGCTGCGTATCCTCGATTCCTCGCAGGCGATGCTGGGCATCGACGCGCTCGGCTACGAGACGCACCAGAAGGAGCTGTACCTCAAGCACCTGGCCAAGCCCCAGGGCATGATCCTGGTGACCGGCCCGACCGGCAGCGGCAAGACCGTGTCGCTGTACACGGGCCTGCACATCCTCAACAAGGAAGACACCAACATCTCGACCGCCGAGGACCCCGCGGAAATCAACCTGCCGGGCGTCAACCAGGTCAACGTCAACAACAAGGTGGGCCTGACCTTCGCGGCCGCGCTCCGCGCCTTCCTGCGCCAGGACCCGGACGTGGTCATGGTCGGCGAAATCCGCGATCTTGAGACCGCCGAGATCGCGATCAAGGCGGCGCAGACCGGACACCTGGTGCTCTCGACGCTGCACACCAACGACGCGCCGCAGACGCTCACGCGCCTGATCGACATGGGCGTCAAGCCCTACGCGATCGCCACCTCGGTGAGCCTGATCATCGCGCAACGCCTGACGCGGCGGCTGTGCTCGAGCTGCAAGCAGCTGGCCGACATCCCGGCCGAGGCACTGCGCAAAGAAGGTTTTACCGACGAGGAAATCCCGGGCCTGAAGATCTACGGCCCGAAGGGCTGCGCCAACTGCACCGACGGCTACAAGGGCCGCGCCGGTCTGTACCAGGTCATGGAGGTCACCGAGTCCATCGGGCGCATCATCATGGCCGGCGGCAACGCCATCGACATCTCCGACCAGGCCATCAAGGAAGGGGTCTGGGACCTGCGCCGCGCCGGGCTCGAGAAGGTCAAGGCCGGCATCACCAGCATTGCCGAAATCAACAGCGTAACGATTGAGTAAGCACTATGGCGCAAGCTAGCACCGCAATCCGCTCCGTCAAACGCGACATGCCCTTCAACTGGGAGGGGCGTGACCGCAAGGGGCAGAAGGTCAAGGGCCGCACCGTGGCCCAGAACGAACAGGCCGTGCGCGGCGAGTTGCGCCGCCAGGGCATCGCTGCGACGCGCATCCGGAAGCAGTCGACCAGCTCCGGCAAGGGCGGCAAGGTCAACGCCGGCGACATCGCCATATTCAGCCGCCAGCTCGCCACCATGCTGGGCGCGGGCATCCCGCTGGTGCAGGCGTTCGAGATCATCGGCGCCGGCCACGACAAGCCCTCGATGCAGAAGCTCCTGCTCGAGATCAAGTCGGACATCGAGGGCGGCACTTCGCTCCACGAGGCGCTCGCCAAGCACCCGCTGCATTTCGACGACCTGTACGTCAACCTCACCGAGGCCGGCGAGCAGGCCGGTGCGCTCGAGTCGCTCCTCGACAAGATCGCGACCTACAAGGAAAAGACCGAGGCCATCAAGAAGAAGGTCAAGAAGGCGCTGTTCTACCCGGCCGCGGTGCTGGTGGTGGCGCTCGTGGTCACGACCATCCTGCTGATCTTCGTGATCCCGCAGTTCGAGAGCCTGTTCAAGGGGTTCGGCGCCGACCTGCCGGCCTTCACGCAGATGGTCATCAACCTGTCGCGCTTCATACAGGCCAACGGCATCTACATCCTGGTGGTGGTGGGCGCGGGCGTCTGGTTCTTCCTGTACACCTACAAGCGCTCGCGCAAGACGCGCGAATTCCTCGACCGCGCGATGCTCAAGTTCCCGATCATCGGCCCGATTCTCAACAAGGCGGCGATCGCGCGCTTCGCGCGCACGCTCTCGACCATGTTCCAGGCCGGCGTGCCGCTGGTCGAGGCGCTCGAGTCGGTGGCCGGTGCCACCGGCAACATCGTCTACGAGGATGCCACCATGAAGGTGCGCGATGAGGTGGCCACCGGCCAGCGGCTGCAGCGCGCCATGGAGAACACCGGATTGTTCCCCAACATGGTGGTGCAGATGATCGCCGTCGGCGAGGAGTCCGGCTCGCTCGATACCATGTCGGGCAAGGTCGCGAGCTTCTACGAGGAAGACGTCGACAACGCGGTCGACAGCATGTCGAGCCTGCTCGAGCCGCTGATCATGGCGATCCTGGGCGTGCTGGTGGGCGGCCTGGTCATCGCCATGTACCTGCCGATCTTCAAACTCGGCGCCGTCGTCTAAGCACGGTGCCGGGCCTGCCAGAACTCGGGCCCGCCTACTGGGTCGCCCTGAGCCTCGTGGTCGGGCTGCTGGTCGGGAGCTTTCTTAACGTCGTCATCCACCGGCTCCCGGTCATGATGGAGCGCCAGTGGCGCGCGCAGTGCGCGGAATTTCAGCCCGCGGCTGCGGCTCCGGCCGCAGCGGGTCCCGCCGAGCCCTACAACCTCGTGGTGCCGCGCTCGGCCTGCCCCGCCTGCCGCGCGCCGATCGCGGCCTGGCACAACGTCCCGGTCGTCAGCTGGCTGCTGCTGCGCGGGCGCTGCGCGAGCTGCCAGGCACGCATCAGCGTGCGCTATCCGCTGGTCGAGCTGCTGTGCGGCCTGCTGAGCGCCGCGGTGGTGTGGAGATTCGGACCGAGCTGGGCGGGCGGCGGCGCGCTGCTCGTGACCTGGTTCCTGATCGCGCTCACCGGCATCGACCTCGATCAACAGCTGCTGCCCGACTCGCTCACCCTGCCGCTCCTGTGGGCGGGGCTCCTGGCCTCGCTCGGCTGGAACGTGCACAGCACGGCGAACCTGCCGGTCGCGCCTGCGGACGCCCTCATCGGCGCCGCGGCCGGGTACCTGAGCCTGTGGAGCGTGTACCACCTGTTCCGGCTGTGCACCGGCAAGGAAGGCATGGGGTACGGCGATTTCAAGCTGCTCGCGGCGCTCGGCGCCTGGCTCGGCTGGCGCATGCTGCTGCCGATCGTGCTGTGCTCGGCCGCCGTGGGCGCCGTGGTCGGCATCGCCCTGATCGTGCTGGGCCGACGCGGCCGCGGCGTGCCCATACCCTTCGGGCCGTTCCTCTCGGCCGCCGGCTGGCTCGCCATGATGTGGGGCCCGCAGTGGGTCCAGACTTACCTGGGGTTGTACGGCCACGGTTGATCGCTAAACTGCCGCATGGCCAGCGGCACAGCGATGCGCGTTGCACTCACCGGCGGTATCGCCAGCGGCAAGAGCACGGTGGCCGCGCTGTTCGCTGGGCTCGGCGTGCCCGTCATCGACACCGACGAGATCGCCCGCGAGCTGGTCGCACCCGGCAGCGCGCTGCTCGCGCAGGTGATTGAGCGCTTCGGGCCCGGCGTGCGCGCCGCGGACGGGAGCCTCGAGCGGCGCGCGCTGCGCGAGCTGGTGTTCCACGATGCGAGCGCGCGCGCCGCGCTCGAAGCACTCCTCCATCCGGCAATCCGCGCCCGCGCCGCTGAGCGCGAGGCGGCCGTCCGCGGGCCCTACGTGATCACGGTCATTCCGCTGCTGGCCGAAACCGGCCGGGCGGGCGACTACGAGCGGGTGCTGCTGGTGGATTGCGACGAGCGCCTGCAGCGCGAGCGCCTGGCGCAGCGCGACGGGAGCAGTGCGGCCACGATCGATGCGGCACTTAGCGCCCAGGCCTCGCGCGCCGCGCGCCGCGCGCTCGCCGACGACGTGATCGTCAATGACGGCGAGCCCGCCGCACTCGCGCCGCGGGTGCGCGAGCTGCACGCGCAGTACCTGGAAATGGCGCGGCGAGGCTGACATGGCGCTTTCACACGCCGAGCGCCTCAAGCACAATACGCCGATGAATGAAATCCAGCCGGGGGCCGCCCGCTTGCCGGGCGCGGACCCCACCGTGTTCGAGCAGCCCCTGAACGAGCGGCTGCGCACCTTCCTGCGGCTGGATTTCCTGTACAGCCAGTCGCTGTACCACAACGACAAGGCCAGCAGCTGGGGGAGCCGCGCGGCCATGGCCAGCCTCCTGGACATGCTGGCGATCGCCACCCGCGGCGACGTACGGAGCGACGTGCTCAAGGACCTCGAGCGCCACCTGGCCAAGCTCCACGAGTACCAGAACCACCCCGGCATCGACGCCACCCGGCTCCGTGCGCTGATGAGCAACCTGCTGCGGCTGCGCGCGGACCTGTCGGCCGCGGGCGTGGCCTGGCTTCAGCCGCTGCGGGACTCGGAATTCCTGGCGGCCATCAAGCACCGCAGCGCCATCCCCGGGGGCACCTGCGAGTTCGACCTGCCCGATTACTACTTCTGGCTCACTCAGCCCGACGAGCTGCGCATGGCCACCTTCGTGCGCTGGCAGGGGCTGTTGCGGCCGCTGTGCGATGCGATCGCAGAGCTCCTGTGGCTCACGCGCCAGAACGGGCGCTCGACCCGGGAAATGGCCCGCGGGGGCGTGTTCAACATCAACTTCGACCGCGAGACGCCCTACCAGCTGCTGCGGGTCACGGTGCCGGCGGGCGCAGCGCTCTATCCGGAAATCAGCGGCAGCCACTACCGCTGCAGCATGCGGTTCCTGGAGTGGACCGATATCGACAGCCGGCCCAAGCAAACCGACGTGGACGTGCCCTTCACGCTGACGTGCTGTCCTTAGCCACCAGGAGCGCATGAGCACACCCCGGCGCTACACCTGTCCGACCTGCCAGCGCGAGATCGCCTGGAACAGCGATTTTCCGTGGCGGCCGTTCTGCAGCGAGCGCTGCAAGATGGTGGACCTGGGCGCGTGGCTCGCCAACGACCGCGCGATTCCCGGCGAGCCCGCCGATCAGGTCCCGGGCGATGCTAGTCGAGAGGAAGACCCGCCTGCTTGACCACGGGCCGCAGCACGAAGCTCGAGTCCACGCGCGCCACGCCCGGTAACTTGGTCAGCACCTTGCTGTGCAGCCGCTCGAAGTCGGCCGCGCTGCGCGCCACCACCCGCAGCATGTAATCGGACTCGCCCGTGGTGAGGTAGCACTCGGCCACCTCCGGCACGCGGCATACCGCCTGCTCGAAGGCGCCGAGGTCCTTGTCGGTCTGGCCCTTGAGCGTGATGCGCACCAGGAAACTCACGCTCATGCCGACCTTGAGCGGGTTGAGCACGGCCGTGTAGCGTTCGATCACGCCGGCTTGCTCGAGCATCTTGACGCGCCGCAGGCAGGTGGACTCCGACAGGTCCACGCGCTCGGCGAGTGCCGCGTTGGCCAGGCTCCCGTCGGCCTGGAGCGCGGCCAGGATCGCTTTGTCCTTGTGGTCCAGTGGCATAATCTGCAGTTTACCGGTTAAAGAATGGCTCTTTATGCCAGTTTTGTACCTTTTTGAGGCACATTTTGCAATCCCCTGCCATAGCCGGGCGCGACAATAGCGGCCTAGTATCGCCCCCGACTCACCGCCGGAGATCGAACCATGCGCATAGGCGTACCCGCAGAAATCAAGATCCACGAATACCGGGTCGGACTGATGCCCGCTTCGGTGCGCGAACTGGTCCAGGCCGGGCACACCGTCGCCGTACAGACCGGCGCCGGGCACGGCGTCGGCTGCAGCGACGAGGATTACCGCGCCGCGGGTGCCGAGGTGGCCGCCGATGCCGCCGCGGTGTTCTCCGGCTGCGACATGGTGGTCAAGGTCAAGGAACCGCAGCTCAACGAGTGTGCCCTGCTGCGCCCCGGCCAGGTGCTGTTCACCTACCTGCACCTGGCGGCGGATCTCGCCCAGACCGAGGCGCTGATGAAATCCGGCGCGGTCGCGATTGCGTACGAGACGGTCACGGCGCGCGACGGCTCACTGCCGCTGCTGGTGCCGATGAGCGAAGTGGCCGGCCGCATGTCGGTGCAGGTGGGCGCCTATTACCTGCAGAAGGCGCAGGGCGGGCGCGGGGTGCTGCTCGGCGGCGTGGCCGGGGTGCGCAGGGGCCAGGTCGTGGTCATCGGCGGCGGCGTGGCCGGCACCGCGGCGGTGGAGATGGCCCATGGCCTGCGCGCCGACGTGACCGTGATCGATCGTTCGCTCCCGCGCCTGCGCGCGCTCGACGTGCAATTCCACGGCGCGGTGAACACCATTTTCTCCACCGCCGCCGCGATCGAGCGCGCGGTGAGCGCGGCGGACCTGGTGATCGGCGCCGTGCTGGTGCCGGGCGCCGCGGCGCCCAAGCTGGTGACCGAGGCGATGATCATGCGCATGCGACCCGGCTCCGTGGTCGTGGACATCGCGATCGATCAGGGCGGATGCTTCGCCACCAGCCGGCCGACCACGCACGCCGAGCCGGTGTACGTGCTGCACGGGGTCACCCACTACTGTGTCACCAACATGCCGGGCGGGGTGGCACGCACCTCCGCACAGGCGCTCAACAACGCCACGCTCCCCTACGTGAAGGCCCTGGCCGACAAGGGCTGGCAGCAGGCGCTCGCCGAGGACGCCGGATTGAAGGCGGGGCTGAACGTGGTCAACGGGCGCGTGGTGCACGCCGCGGTCGCCCGCGACCTGGGGCTCCCGGCCGTCAAAGCTTGATCTTGCCGCCTCCGGGGAGCGGGCCGCCGCCGATCTCGGGAACCACGATGCGCGAGGACGCCTCGCGCCGGTACTCACGTGCCTCCTCGATGGCCTGCTCGAGCGCGGCGTGCACGGCCGCCGGAAAGCGCGCCACGGCATCCGGGAGCGAGCTCGCCTCGATGTCGAAGGACAAGGGCAGCACTCCGCCCGGGGTCAGGAGCTGCGTCTGACCCGAGTACAGCACCGGGCGCGTGGCGTCGGGCGCGCCCTCGGCATCCACCGGTGTCAGGCGCCGTATCGTGCCGGCCTTGCGATCGGTAAACATGTCCTCGCGATACAGGGCGTCGCGGTCCACTTGTATGTCGGGCAACCCCGGTTCCTGGGCCATCGTCTTATCCTCGGTTAATTAATCACTCTCGAGCCAGTCTACGATCGGCAGGTCGGCCGGCAGCAGTCCGACCGATCGGAGCGCCGCGGGCCGCTCCCAGCGCAGGCTCTGGCCCTCGCAGCCGGCCGGCACGCCGGCGTAGCGCTCCACCTCCCAGACCGACAGCTCCACGTGCCGCTCCGGGTACTCGTGCTTGAGATCGAACACCGGCCGCATCGCTCCCACCTGCACGCCGAGTTCCTCGCGCAACTCGCGCCGCAGCGCGGCCGCGCCGCTCTCCTCGGCCTCGATCTTGCCGCCGGGAAACTCCCAGCAGCCCGCCAGGGTCTTGCCGGCGGGGCGCTGCGCGATCAGCACGCGCCCCTCGCGATCATAGATCAGCGCCGCGACCACGCGGATCGTGGGCTTGTTGGCTACTCCAGCTGACCGTGGCATTGCTTGTACTTGCGACCCGAGCCGCAGGGACAGGGCTCATTGCGCCCGATCTTGCGATCGCCGCGCACGAACGGCGCGCTGCCCGGCCCCTCCGCCCCCATGAGCGGCGCGGCGGCCCCCGCGGCGCCGGCCGCCGCCTCGGGCGCGGCCGGCGTGTCCTGGTTGAGTGCCGCGGGCATCTCGGCGTGCTGGGCCTGGAGCGCACGCATCAGGCGTTCGCGCCGCTCGGCCTCGTCCCGGTCGATCTGCTCCTGGGTGCGCACCTCGATCTTGCTCATGGTCGAGGCGACGTCGTACTTGACGCGCCCGAGCATGGCCGTGAACAGCTCGAAGGCCTCGCGCTTGTACTCGTAGCGGTAATCCTTCTGCGCGTAGCCGCGCAGGTGGATGCCCTGGCGCAGGTAGTCCATGGCGGCCAGGTGATCACGCCAGTGCTGGTCGAGCTGGCGCAGCACCACGTCGCGCTCGATGTGGCGCATCAGCTCCGGGCCAAGCCGCTCGACCTTCTGCTCGTAGCCCTCCAGCACCGCCTGCACGACGCGCGTACGCACCGCGCCGTCTTCCAGCTGCGGATCGGCCGCCATCCAGGCCGCCACGTCCACGCTCGCCCCGAAGTCGCGCTGCAGCGCCTCGTTGAGCGCGCTCAAGTCCCAGGACTGCGGCGCGCTGCCGACCGGCAGGTGGGCGTCCACCAGGCCCCGCACCGCCTCCTCGTACATGCTCTTGACCGCTTCGCTCAGGTCGTCGGTGCCGAGGATCTCGGTGCGCTGCGCGTAGACCACCTTGCGCTGGTCGTTGGCGACGTCGTCGAACAGCAGCAGTTGCTTGCGGATGTCGAAGTTGTGCGCCTCGACCTTGCGCTGCGCCTTCTCGATCTGGCGCGTGAGCATCCCGCTCTCGATCACCTCGCCGGTCTTCATACCGGCGATCTGCAGCCAGCGCTTGGTGCGCGCCGGATCGCCGAAGATGCGCATCAGGTTGTCTTCCATCGACAGGTAGAAGCGGCTCGAGCCCGGATCGCCCTGGCGGCCGGAACGGCCGCGCAGCTGGTTGTCGATGCGCCGCGACTCGTGCCGCTCGGTGCCGATGATGTGCAGGCCCCCGGCGGCGACCACCGCCTCGTGCCGCTCCTGCCAGGCGCTGCGCACCTGCTCGCGCGCCGGCGCGTCGGTCTCGGGAGGCAGCGCGTGCAGTTCGGCCTCGAGGTTCCCGCCCAGCACGATGTCGGTGCCGCGGCCGGCCATGTTGGTGGCGATGGTGACGGTCCCGGGGCGCCCGGCGTTCGCCACCACGTGGGCCTCGCGCTCGTGCTGCTTGGCGTTGAGCACGTTGTGGGCGATCTGCTCCTTTTGCAGGAGGCCCGCGAGGTACTCGGAGGTCTCGATCGAGGTCGTGCCCACCAGCACCGGCTGGGTGCGCGTCACGCAGTCGCGGATGTCGGCGATGATCGCCTCGAACTTGTCCTGCTGGGTCAGGTAGACGAAGTCGGCGCCGTCCTTGCGGATCATCGGCCGGTGGGTCGGGATCACCACCACCTCGAGCCCGTAGATCTGCAGGAACTCGGGCGCCTCGGTGTCGGCGGTGCCGGTCATGCCGGCGAGCTTCTTGTAGAGGCGGAAGTAGTTCTGGAAGGTGATCGAGGCGACCGTCTGGTTTTCCTCGCGCACCCGCACCCCTTCCTTGGCCTCGACCGCCTGGTGCAGGCCGTCCGACCAGCGCCGGCCGATCATGGTGCGGCCGGTGAACTCATCGACAATGATCACCTCGCCGTTGCGGACGATGTACTCGACGTCGCGCTTGTAGATCGCGTGCGCACGGAGCGCGGCGTTGAGGTGGTGCATCAGGCGCACGTTGGCCGCGTCGTACAGGCTCTCGCCCTCGCGCAGCAGCGTGGACTCGAGCATCAGCTGCTCGACGCGCTCGTGGCCGTCCTCGGTCAGGTGGACCTGCTTGCCCTTCTCGTCGACGGAGAAATCACCGGGCCCGTCCTCGACTTCCTGGCGCTTGAGGCGCGGCACCAGCATGTTGATGCGCTGGTACACCTCGGTGCTCTCCTCGGCCGGGCCCGAGATGATCAGCGGCGTGCGCGCCTCGTCGATCAGGATCGAGTCGACCTCGTCGATGATGGCGTAGGAGAGCGGTCGCTGCACGCGGTCCTCGAGCCGGAAGGCGAGGTTGTCGCGCAGGTAGTCGAAGCCGAACTCGTTGTTGGTGCCGAAGGTGATGTCGCAGGCGTACGCGGCGCGCTTCTCGGCCGAGTCCTGCTGGCTCTTGATGACCCCCACCGTGAGCCCGAGGAACTTGTAGACGGGACCCATCCAGTCGGCATCGCGCTGCGCGAGGTACTCATTGACCGTGACCACGTGCACGCCCTGGCCGCCGAGCGCGTTGAGGTAGGCCGGGAGCGTGGCCACCAGCGTCTTGCCCTCGCCGGTGCGCATCTCGGCGATCTTGCCCTGGTGCAGGGCCAGCCCGCCGATCAGCTGCACGTCGAAGTGGCGCATCTTGAGCACGCGCTGGGCCGCCTCGCGCACCAGCGCGAAGGCCTCGGGCTGCAGCTCGTCCAGGGGCGTGCCCGCCGCCAGCCGGGTCCGGAACTCGGCAGTCTTGGCGAGCATCGCCTCGTCGCTGAGCGCCGAAATCGGCGCCTCGTGCGCCGCGGAGGCGCGCACCGCGCGTCCGTAGCCTTTGACGAGCCGCTCGTTGCGGCTCCCGAACAATCGCGTCAGGGCCTTAAGCACTTAAAAAATCCTTTGGAATCAATCGGGTAGCCCTATAGTTCGCCTTGGGGCCACCCGGCGGAACCGCGCATTGTACGGATAGATGGGCCAAGGAGGAATTCGTTCGAGCGCCGGACCGCTCGGACGCGCCCGTCAGATGTATGGGGGACCCAAGCGCGCATCACAAGGGCGGCGGCACCGCCGGCTCTAGCTGGGCGAGATCACGCGCACCACGGTCTCGCGGTAATCGCGGAATCCGAGGCGCTCGTAGAGCTCACGGGCACGCTCATTGCTGCTCATGACGTGGAGAAACGGAATCTGCGCTCGCCGCAGCTGCTGCGCCATCACCTTGTACATGAGGAGCCGTGCGTAGCCCCGGCCCTGGTGATCCGGATGGGTGCACACGCCGCTGACCTCGCGCAGCGAGCCGGCGTACATGCGCTCCCCGGCCATGGCGACCAGGTGCCCGCCCTTGAAGTAGCCGTAATAGTCGCCGAGCTCGAGGGTGCGCGGCCCGAAGGGCCCGGGATTGGTGAGCGTCGCCAGCGCCACGGCCTCGGCCGCGTGCTGCGGACCTAAGGGGAGTGCTTCGAAGGCTTCGTCGGAGACCGGCTTCGGGCTCTCGCGCACCATGCACAGCATCATGGCCTCCATTTCCAGGCGCCAGCCGGCGGGCATCGGGCCCGACCAGCCGCTGCAGTAGAAGCGCTCGCCGGGCGTGCAGTACGGGGCCAGCGACTCAAAGTCCGGTTGCTTCAGATCGGCAAAGCCCAGGATCGGCGAAAACCCCGGGGCGTAGCGGCGCGCCAGCCCCGCGCCGGTCGCAAACTTGGCGTGCGGGCCGGTGAGGGTATTCCAGAAGATGTTGTCGAGCAGGTGCAGCAAGCGGACTCAGCTCACGCGCTGCGTGTCGCTTGCGGCTTTCTTGAGCTCGGCCCAGTGGGGCGCGTACTTGAGCGCCTCCTGGTACTTCTCGATCGCATCCTTGAGCTTCCCTTGCCGGACCAGCACATCGCCCCAGCTCTTGAGCGGATCGGCCCAGTGCGGCCCGCGCTGGTTGGCGTCCCTGAGCTTGCCGATCGCGCCGGCCAGATCACCATGCCGGGCAAGCGCCAGCCCCCACGAGTAATACGCCGCGGGCAGGTCAGGGGCCAGCTCGACCGCTTTGGCATAAGCCGCCTGTGCCTCGGCCCAGTGGCCGCGTCCATCGAGGATGTCGCCGCGGAACCGGTAGCAATCCACGTAGCTTCCCGCGGACCTCAGCAAGGCGTCGGCCTGCTCCGGGTGCCCGGCCTTTTCGCGGACCGGCGCCACCCAGCAGTTGTAGCCCGGATTGTTGCTCGAGACGTCGGGATTGGCGTAGGCCACCGCGAAGGCTTCCATGTGCGCTGACGCGGTAACCACATCACCGGCGTCCGCCGCCAGGCGCCCACGGACAAAAAGAGTCATACCGCCGATGGTCGGATCGTTCGGATCCTCATTGGTGGTGTCCAACGACAGTTCCGCGGCCTGCGGTTCGTGCATCCGCATCTGGACATCGGCAATGGTCGGGCCGGCCGTGCCTGAGAAGCTCCCCAATCCACCGGTGCGGGCCGCATCTTCAATCATGGCGTCGCGCCACTCCGGCAGATTCCAGGTCAGGTAGTCCCAGTTCTGGAGGGATCCCTCCCGACCGGAAGGGCGCCCTCCTGCGACCTTGATCATGGCGTTGCCGGTACGCCAGGCCCCCTCCTCATCGCCCAGCATCATCTGGGTGTTCATGAGGTTCGCATAGGTGCGCCAGGTGCGCGGCGCGAGCTTGATGGCCTCCTCGAACAGTTTCATGGCCTCGCGAGTTGAGCCCCCGGTGCTCTCGAGCGCGTTGGCCCAGGTGTTGAGCAGTTCGACCCGCGTCTCGGGATCCGCGGCCGCCACGGCCGTGCGGCAAAATTCAATCGCCTCAGTGAGGCGTCCCGAAGTGGACAGATAAGCGCTCCAGCGTGCCGGCTGCGATTTCGAGTAGATGTACTCGGCCGCCTGCACGGTGAGCTTGGGCAGCTCCGTGGCCGCTCCGGAAAAAGTCTGCGGTGGCACGCCATTGCCGCGCACCGTGAGTGCATAACCCCCCGCCAGGGTCTGGGTCAGATCACCCGCGATGTGCACGTCATGCCCGAAGCGTGCGCGCAGAATCCGCGCCAGCTCGCCGAGCGATATGCCGCTCTCCGTGACATCGACCTTGATGTTGTCGGCCCACGCGCCCGACAGGCTGTAGGCCGCGGAAGTGCTGCGGGTCGAATCCTGTAGGCGGCTAAGCTCGTCAAGCAATCCTCCGGCGATCACCGTCCCATCGATGCCGCGCACGGCGAGGCCAGGCGGAGCGTGGAAGGGGTCGATGACGACGCGGCGCGACGTGAAGGAATCGCGCAATAGCACCAGAACACCGAGCCCCAGGACCGTGGCGACCAGCGCTATAAAGACCTGAAAGGCGACCCGCAGGCGCAGGCTGAAGCCGCGGATCCCTTCCTCCTGCAGCTGATTGCGCAGGTGCGTCACGCGCAGCGCGTGTTCGTCTTCGAGATGCTCGGCCTGAATCTTGAGCAGGCGCGACTGGTGCTTCAGGAACTGTTCGGTCTCGCGGGCGACGCCCGGATCGTTTCCGGAAAGCCGGGCCGCCACGGCGGCCGCAAACGCTTCGGTCCCGACGAGCGGATCGGGCCCTTCGACCTCGGGCTTGTCTTCGTCCTGGTCACCCAGAATTCCGCCGAGCAGCTCGTCAGCCATGCCCGCCCCCCTTCTTCCGCGGCCGCAGTTATCTTAGTTCGGATGCGGCTCTCTCGCTGCGCCTTTGCGCACCGTCGCTAAGGAGTGCCCGCTCCAAGGGCCTCGTTGGAATTTAGCGTTCGGCTGCCGGCAAGTCGCACGCGTGCCGGGCGCCCGGCAGGTCGGCCCGAGCAGATCAAAAGCGGTGGGAGAGCAGCGCGCCGGTGAGCGCCGCTAGTGACCGATAAATGCCATCGGGTCGATTTGCCGCCCGTCTTTCAGCACTTCGAAGTGCACGTGGGGTCCGGTCGAGCGTCCCGTCGAGCCGACCACGGCGATCGACTGGCCGCGCTCGACGGTGTCGCCGCGCGCCACCGCCACGCGTGAGTTGTGCGCGTAGCGGGTGACGTAGCCGTTGCCGTGATTGACTTCCACCAGGATGCCGTAGCCCTCGCGCGGACCGGCCCAGGTCACGACGCCCTGCGCCACGGCGAGCACGTCGGTGCCCCTTTCGCTGGCAAAGTCCAGGCCCTTGTGAAAGGCCTCCTCGCCGTTAAACGGATCCATGCGCTCGCCGAAATACGAGGAGATGTAGCCGGCCATCACCGGCTTGCCCGAGGGGCGGATCTCCGCCGACAACTGGCGCCCCAGCAGCACGGACTCGAGGGCCGAGAACTGGGCGGTGCGGAAGTCCAGGCTCCGGTCGAACTGGTTGATCATGGCCGAGAGGTCCGGGACCTCGGCCGCGCGGCCGGTGCCTTCAGTTTCGGGGCCGCCCACGGCCGGATCGTGGTCGAAGTCGAATTCGCGGCTGCTCAGGTTCGCCATCTGCGTGAGGCGCTTGCCCAGCGCGTTGAGCCGGATCAGGTGCGCATTGAGCATGCCCATCTTCAGGGCCAGCCCGTCGATGCCTTCCTGCAGATGGGCCCGAAGCTCGCTCAGTTCCGCGCGCTCACGGGCCACGCTCGCCGTGCCTCCGAGCACACCGGCCCCCGCGCCCTGCACGCCCGCCTTGACGCCGAGCGCAAACACGCCGGCCAGCAGCGCCACGGCGCCGATCGAGACCAGCGTCACCGTCAGCGGGTGCGCCAGGTTGAGGTGGCGCGCCTTGCCCAGGCGTTTGGAAAAGAAAATCAGGTTCACGTGCCGGGCCGTCCGCAAACTAGGCAGATTCGTGCGCGGCGCTTGAGGATCTCTAACCCGGCTATCATGGCGCTCCCGCGGCGTTTCTATGGCTCTCGGTCGCCCCCGCCTTATGTCAGACGGGTCTGACCCTTGATCAGTGCGCAAGACTATGCCGAAGAACCCCACTCAAGACAAGAAGACAATTCCGAAAAAGACCAGCCGACCGGCCTACAAACGGACCCGCGTCGCAGGCCGCGCGCCCCCGCAGACCGTGGCGCGGATTATGAAAGACCAGGGCTGGTTGCGCGGCCTCGAGCAGGTCCGCGAAGACCAGGAGCAATGGCTCAAGTGGCTGCGCGAGCGCCTGCCGGAAGAGCTGCGCGGCGCGATCGTCAACGTGGTGCACAAGGGCCAGGAGCTCAGCGTGCTCGCCACTTCGGCGCTGTGGAGCGCCCGGCTGCGCTACGCGCTCGAGGCGCTCGAACCCGAGCTGCGGCAGCGCGCGCCGGCTATTGTCAAAGTCCGGGTGCGGGTGGCGCCCGCGGGCCGCTGAGGGGTTGAAGGCGATCGCCAAGCGCCCGGGCGCTTGGCTACGAGGCGAGCGCGGTGGTCGGAATCGTCAGCGCCTGCACGTAGGAAATCGGCGCCTGGTCGGGCCGCTCGAACACCACTTCCTCCCAGGCCGAGGGTTCGGCCTGCAGAGCGCGCAGCAGCCGGTTGTTGAGCCCGTGACCGGACTTGTGGCCGCTGAATTCGCCGATCAGGCTGTGGCCGAGCAGGTACAGGTCGCCGATCGCATCCAGGATCTTGTGCTTGACGAACTCGTCCTCGTAGCGCAGGCCCCCCTCGTTGAGCACCTTCGAGTCATCCAGCACGATCGCGTTTTCGAGCGTGCCGCCGAGCGCGAGGTTGTGCGAACGGAGCATTTCCAGGTCGCGCATAAACCCGAAGGTGCGCGCGCGGCTGATTTCCTTCAGGAACGAGGTGGTGGAAAAATCCATGGTGGCGCGCTGCATGCGGCGCTTGAAGATCGGGTGGTCGAATTCGATCTCGAAGTTGACCTTGAAGCCCTCGTAGGGATCAAACTGCGCCCACTTGTCGCCGTCCTCGACGCGCACCGTGCGCTTGATGCGCGTAAAGCGCTTCGGGACCGGCTGCTCCTCGATGCCGGCCGACTGCAGCAGGAACACGAAGGGGCCGGCGCTCCCGTCCATGATCGGCACTTCCGGGGCGTTCAGTTCGATGCGCGCGTTGTCGATGCCGAGCCCGGCGAAGGCCGAGAGCAGGTGCTCGACGGTCGAGACCTTGGCCTCGCCCTGGACCAGCGTGGTGCCGAGCGTGGTCTCGCCCACGTTGGAGGCGCGCGCCGGAATGTCGGGGGCCCCGAGCAGGTCGGTGCGCTGGAACACGATGCCGCTGTCGGGCACGCCCGGCCGCACCGTCATCAGCACCCGGCGCCCGGTGTGCAGGCCCACGCCGGTGGCGCGGATGCTGTTGCGGATTGTGCGCTGGCCTACCATGGGCGTTACCGTACCACAGCGGCGCTGCAGCGGGGCGATCGCGGCTCCTCGCCCGTGCGCAAAATCACAGGGCCGCGACCGGCCTGACAATAAACTTAAGCGCCCGCCGCGCGCACCGGAACCGAAGGACACCGACCAGAGTCCAACCGCTCAGGCACGCCGCGCTGCGGGCGCTCATCATTCCTACACTGCCTCTACGAGGCCCGGGCGTGGCGCGCCGCGGCGGCCACGTCCCGAGCACCCCTAGTCGGCCTGCCGGCGCAGGAACGCCGGGATGTCCAGCATTTCCTCGGCCGGCATCGCCGCCGGTTCCGCGCGCAGGCCATCGCCCACCGCCCGCTGGCGCTGCACGGTCGGCTTGTCGAGGATCGAGTAGTCGCTCGCGGTCATCGGCGTGCGCTTGACCATGCGGATCTGCGGCAGCTCGCGGCTCACCGTCACGTGCTCGCGGCTCACCGTCACGTGCTCGCGGCTCGCCGCCGCGCTGCGCGCCACCACGTTGGACCCCAGGCCCGTGGCCACCACGGTCACGCGCAGCTCGTTGCTCATCTCCGGATCGATCACGGTGCCCACCACCACGGTGGCGTCCTCGGAGGCGAACTCCTTGACGATGCGCCCGACCTCCTCGAACTCGCCGATCGCCAGGTCCAGGCCCGCGGTGATGTTGACCAGGATCCCGTGCGCCCCGGCGAGGCTGATGTCCTCAAGGAGCGGAGAGGACACGGCCGCCTCGGCCGCGGTGCGCGCCCGGCCCTCGCCGCTCGCCATGCCGCTGCCCATCATCGCCATGCCGGTTTCCGACATCACGGTGCGCACGTCGGCAAAGTCCACGTTGATGAGCCCGGGGCGCGTGATCAGCTCGGCGATGCCCTGCACGGCGCCCTGCAGCACCTGGTTGGCCGACTTGAACGCGTCGAGCAGCGTGGTGGTGGGCCCGAGCACCGTCAGCAGCTTCTGGTTGGGTATGGTGATGAGCGAGTCGACGCTCTTGGTCAGCTCGCCGATGCCGTGGCCGGCGATCATGCCGCGCTTGCTGCCTTCCAT
This sequence comes from uncultured Gammaproteobacteria bacterium, assembly GCA_963707115.1. Lineage (GTDB taxonomy): Bacteria > Pseudomonadota > Gammaproteobacteria > Steroidobacterales > Steroidobacteraceae > FEN-1191. The sequence continues at coordinate 153,972 of CAVPOP010000005.1, read as the reverse complement.
CTCGAACGGGCGCGTGACCACGGCGACCGTGAGTATCCCCAGCTCGCGCGCCAGCTGCGCCACCACCGGGGCGGCACCGGTCCCCGTGCCCCCGCCCATGCCGGCGGTGATGAACAGCATGTCGCAGCCGGTGATGAGCTCGACGATGCGGTCGCGATCCTCGACCGCCGCCTGGCGGCCGACTTCCGGGTCGGCACCGGCCCCGAGCCCCTTGGTGATGTTGCTGCCGATCTGCAGCGCGGTCTTGACCTTGGAGGCCTTGAGCGCCTGCGCGTCGGTGTTGATGCAGATGAAATCCACACCTTCGATCCCCGAGGTCACCATGTGCGAGACCGCGTTGCCGCCCCCGCCTCCCACGCCAATCACTTTGATCACAGCGCTCTGGCTGTAGGCATCCATTAGTTCAAACATGAGTGTCAGCTCCTTACGTTGGTCGGTTGAACGGAAAATCCAGCTAAAAATGTCCCTGGAACCACTGCCGCATGCGCCCGAGCGCGGCCCCGGCGGTGCCGCCGAGCAGCGCGCTGCGCGCCGCCGGCGCGGCGTTCTCGCGCGCGTACAGCAGCAGGCCCACGGCCGTGGAATAGATGGGGTTGCGCACCGCGTCGGCGAGCCCGCGGGTCTGCTGCGGAAAGCCGAGGCGCACCGGCACGTGGAAGATTTCCTCGGCCAGCTCGATCGCCCCCTCCATGCGCGCGCTCCCGCCGGTCAGCACCAGCCCGGCGGCGATGATTTCCTCGAAGCCGCTGCGGCGCAGTTCCTCGCGGATCAGGTTGAACAGCTCCTCGTAGCGCGGCTCGACCACCTCGGCCAGCGTCTGGCGCGCCAGCCGGCGCGCCGGCCGGTCCCCGACGCTGGGCACCTCGATGCTCTCGTCGGGGTTGGCGAGCTGCGAGAGCGCGCAGGCGAAGCGCACCTTGATGTCCTCGGCGTACTGGGTCGGGGTGCGCATCGACACGGCGATGTCGTTGGTGACCTGATCGCCGGCGATCGGGATCACCGCGGTGTGGCGGATCGCGCCGCCCGAGAACACCGCGATGTCGGTGGTGCCCCCGCCCACGTCGACGATGCACACGCCGAGTTCCTTCTCGTCGTCGGTCAGCACCGCGAAGCTCGAGGCCAGCTGCTCGAGCACGATGTCCTCGACCACCAGCCCGCAGCGCTGCACGCACTTGATGATGTTCTGCGCGGCGCTGTCGGCCCCGGTGACGATGTGCACCTTGGCCTCCAGGCGCACCCCCGACATGCCGATCGGATCGCGGATCCCCTCCTGGCCGTCGATGATGAATTCCTGCGGCAGCACGTGCAGGATGCGCTGGTCGGCCGGGATCGCCACCGCCTTGGCCGCCTCGATCACGTGCTCGACGTCGGCGGCCGTGACCTCGCGGTCGCGTATCCCGACCACGCCGTGCGAGTTGAGGCTCCGGATGTGGCTGCCGGCGATGCCGGCATAGACCGCGTTGATCTCGCAGCCGGCCATGAGCTCGGCTTCCTCGATGGCGCGCTGGATCGACTGCACCGTGGACTCGATGTTGACCACCACGCCCTTCTTCAGGCCGCGCGAGGGCTGCGAGCCCAAGCCGATCAGCTCGATCGCCCCGTCGCTGGTGAGCTCGCCGACCAGCGCCACCACCTTGGAGGTGCCGATGTCGAGGCCGACCACCAGGGTCCGATCGGAACGCTTAGCCATCCGCTTTACCTTCCTGTCCGTGAGTGCCGGCGGGAGCGCGCGTCGCGCCGCTCCGCCAGCCGACCGCAAATCCATTGGTGTAGCGCATGTCGACGTAGGCGATGTCGGCGGCACGCTCGGTCACCATGCGCAGCGCCACCGTCAGGAAGCGCTCGAAACGCTCATCGACCTGGCGGCGCCCGAAGCGCACCGTCACGCCGTCATCCAGCTGCAGCTCCCAGGCGCCGCGCGCGTCGAGCCTGAGCGCCGTGAGGCGCAGGCCCGACTCCACGATCCGGCCCTGCACGGCGAGGTAGCGCGCCACCACGTCGGCCTCGGTCCCCGCAGGGCCGCCCAGCTGCGGGAGTTCGGGCGGTGCGAAGTGCGCATTGCCGAGGAACAATTCGCCGTGCGCGTTGACCAGGTCGGTGCTGTTCCAGCGCGCCACCGCCTGCTGCTCGGTCACCGTGACCGCCAGGCCCCGCGGCCAGCTGCGCTGCACCGTCGCCGCCTGCACCCAGGGGAGCAGCCGCAGGGCGCGGCGCACGTCGTCGAGCCGCACGCTCACCACGCCCGCGCCGTGGAGCTGCGCCCGCACCGCCTTTTCCACGTCCTGGGCGGTGAGGTGCTGGAACTGGCCGTCGACGCGGATGCGCTCGATCGGCTGGTTGATGAACAGCAGCAGCGCCGCGCCGACGGCGCCCGCACCGAGCAGCGCCCCGGCGAGCGTGCCGATGCGCCGCCACGGCAGCTGCGAAAACTGCCAGCGCTCGCCGCTGTCGGCGCGGCGGCGCACGTTGCGGCGGCGCCCTAGCATGGCGTGCGCACCAGGCTGGTCTCGAGGATGCGCCAGACCAGTTCGCCGAAATCCAGGCCCGCCACGCGCGCGGCCATCGGCACCAGGCTGTGATCGGTCATGCCCGGCACGGTGTTGACCTCGAGCAGGAGCGCACGCCCGTGCTCGTCCATCATGAAGTCCGCCCGTCCCCAGCCCTCGGCCGCGCAGGCGTCGAAGGCGGCGAGCGAGAGCTGCGCGAGCTCCCGCTCGGCCGCGGAGCCGAGGCCCGAGGGGCAGGTCTTGATCGTGTCGTTGCGCAGGTACTTGGCCTCGTAGTCGTAGAAGGCGCGCGGCGTCTCGATGCGTATCGAGGGGAGCGCGGCGCCCTGCAGGATCGAGACCGTGTATTCGCGCCCCGTGATCCACGGCTCGGCGAACGCCACCGGTTCGTGCGCCGTGGCGGCGCGCCAGGCGGCCGGCAGTTCCTCGGCCCTCTCGACGCGCGTCATGCCGACGCTCGAGCCCTGCGAGGCGGGCTTGACGATCATCGGCACCTTGAGCCGCTCGAGGGCCACGGGAAGATCCGCCTCGCTCCGCAGCACCACGAACTCGGGCGTCGGCACCCCGACCGCCGCCGCCAGGCGCTTGGTGCGGAGCTTGTCCATGGCGATCGCCGAACCGGTCACCCCGCTCCCGGTGTAGGGGATGCCGAGGAACTCGAGCGCGCCCTGCACCGTGCCGTCCTCGCCCCCCGGGCCGTGCAGCGCGATCCAGGCGCGCTGGAATTTTTCCTCGCGCAGCTTCGTCAGGTCGCGCTCGGCCGGGTCAAAGCCGTGCGCGTCGACGCCGCGCCCCTTAAGCGCCGCGAGCACGTCCGTGCCGCTGAGCAGCGACACCTCGCGCTCGCTGGAGGCGCCGCCCAGCAGCACCGCCACGCGGCCGAACTCGGCCGCATCGGTCACGCGCCGCAGGAGCTTGGCGTCGTGGCGCAGGTGCATCAGAGACTCTCCCCGACGATGCGCACTTCGGGCACGAGGTCGATTCCGTGCACGCGCCGCACGGTCGCGCGCAGGTGCGCGATGAGCTCCTCCAGGTCGCGCGCCGTGGCGCCGCCTTCGTTGAGGATGAAGTTGGCGTGCTTGTCCGAGACCACCGCCCCGCCGATCCGGAAGCCCTTGAGGTCGGCGGCCTCGATCAGGCGCGCGGCGTGATCGCCGGGCGGATTGGTGAACACCGAGCCGCAGCTCCACTCGCCGAGCGGCTGCGTGAGCTTGCGGCGCTGCGCCAGGCGGCGCACCTCGCCCGCGTTGGCCGGATCGGCCGCCGTGAACTCCAGTTCCGCGGCCAGGAACCATTCGTCGTTGGCGGGCGCGCCGACCTGGCGGTAGCCCACCTGGTACTCGCGCGCCTGGCGTGTGCGGCAGGTGCCGTTGCGCGCGATCACGTCCACGGCGCGCACGTAGCTCCAGGTCTCCCCGCCGTAGGCGCCGGCGTTCATCGCCAGCGCGCCGCCCATGGTGCCGGGGATCCCGGCGAAGAATTCCGCGTGCCCCAGGCCCCAGCTGGCGCAGCTCCGGGTCACGCGCGGACAGGGCACGCCCGCCTCGCAGTAGACCAGGCGCGCGGCGCGATGCTCCAGGCGCGTCAGCGCCCCGTAGGTGCAGATGACCACGCCGCGGACGCCGCCGTCGCGCACCAGCAGGTTGCTGCCCAGGCCGACCCACAGGATCGGCGTGTCGGCGGGGAGCTGTGCGAGGAATGCGGCCAGCTCGGCGCGATCGCGCGGCGTGTAGAACACGTCGGCCGCCCCGCCGACGCGCCACGAGGTGTGCCTGGACATGGGCTCGTTGCGCCGCACCTGCGCTTCGAACCCGGCGTTGAGGGCGAGGCTCACGGCCGCCGCTCCACCGCGCGCGGCGCGGCCAGCTTGGTGAGCAGCTCGTGCGCCACCGCGCCGATGTGCCCGGCGCCCATGGTGACCACCACGTCGCCCTCGCGCAGCACGTCGCGGAGCGCGGTGCCGATGTTCTCGACCCGGTTGACGAACACCGGCTCGAGCTTGCCGCGGCTGCGTATCGCCCGGCAGATGGCGCGGCCGTCGGCCCCCTTGATCGGCGCCTCGCCCGCGGCGTACACCTCGGTGATCAGCAGCACGTCGAAGCCGGTCAGCACGTTGGCGAAGTCGTCGAGCAGGTCGCGCGTGCGCGTGTAGCGGTGCGGCTGGAAGGCGAGCACCAGGCGCCGGCCGGGCCAGGCCTGGCGGAGCGCATCGAGCGTGGCGGCGATCTCGGTCGGATGGTGGCCGTAGTCGTCGACGATGTTGACCTTGCCGTGGGCGGTCTGCACCTCGCCGAGCCACTGCATGCGCCGCTCGATCCCCTGAAAGCCGGCCAGCGCGCGCACGATGGCCGCATCCTCGATCTCGAGCTCGGTGCCCACCGCGATCGCGGCCAGCGCGTTGCGCACGTTGTGGAGGCCGGTCATGTTGAGCGTCACGGCCAGCGGCTCGCTGCGGCCGGGGCGCACGACCTCGAACAGCGTGCGCGAGCGCTCGCGCCGTATCGCCAGCGCGCGCACGTCGGCCGCCTCGCCCAGGCCGTAGGTCAGCACCGGCCGCCCGACCCGCGGGAGGATCCCCTGCACGTGCTCGTCGTCCTGGCACAGCACCGCCAGCCCGTAGAACGGCAGGTTGTGCAGGAAGCTCACGAAGCTCTCGCACAGGCGCGCAAAGTCGCCGCCGTGCGTGCCGAGGTGATCGTTGTCGATGTTGGTGACGATGGCGATGATCGGCTGCAGGTGCAGGAACGAGGCGTCGCTCTCGTCGGCCTCGGCCACCAGGTAGCGGCCGGTGCCGAGGCGCGCATTGGTGCCGGCGCTCTTGAGCTGCCCGCCGATCACGAAGGTCGGATCGACCCCGCCCTCGGCCAGCACGCTGGCCACCAGGCTCGTGGTCGTGGTCTTGCCGTGCGTGCCGGCCACCGCGATCGACTGGCGGAAGCGCATCAGCTCGCCGAGCATCTCGGCGCGCGGCACCACCGGCACGCGGCGCTTGAGCGCCGCCTGCACCTCGGGGTTGTCGGCCGCCACCGCGCTCGAGGTGACCACGACGTCGGCCCCGGCGACGTTCTCGGGGCGATGGCCGATGTCGACGCGCACACCGAGCTGCACCAGGCGCGCGGTGACCGCGTTCGCCTTCAGGTCCGAGCCCTGCACCTTGTAGCCCAGGTTGAGCAGCACCTCGGCGATGCCGCCCATGCCGCTGCCGCCGATGCCGACGAAATGGATCGTGCCGATGCGGCGCATGCGGTCGTTCATGCGATCGCTCCGGCAAACTGCACGCAGGCCGCCGCCAGGTCGCTGGCGGCGCGCGGCTGCGCCAGCAGGCGCGCCCGCTCGGCCATCGCGATCAGCCGCCCGCGGCCCGCGCACAGCGTGGCCAGCTCGGTGGCCAGGCGCTCGGCGCTGAACTCGCGATCGCTGATCAGGACCGCGGCGCCCTCGGCGGTGGAGACCTGGGCGTTGTAGGTCTGATGATCGTCGACCGCCGCGGGGAACGGCACCAGGATCGCGCCCACCCCGGCGCAGGCGAGCTCGGACACGGTCAGCGCGCCGGCGCGGCAGATCACCAGGTCCGCCCAGCCGTAGGCTTCGGCCATGTCCTCGATGAAGGCGCTGACCTCGGCCTGCACCGCCGCGGCGGCGTAGGCGCGGCGCGCGCCCTCCTCCCAGCGCTCCCCGGCCTGGTGGCGGACCTCCACCCGCACGCTCCCGGCCAGGCGCGCCAGCGCGTGCGGCACGACGCTGTTGAGGCGCGCCGCGCCCTGGCTGCCGCCGACCACCAGAATCCGTATCGCACCGCTCCGGTAGGCAAAGCGCACCGCGGGCGGCGGGAGCGCGGCGATCTCGGCGCGCACCGGGTTGCCGATCTGGTGCGCGACCACGCCGTTGCCGAAGGCCCCGGGGAAGGCGGTGTAGACCTCGCGCGCCAGGCGCGCGAGGCAGCGGTTGGTAAAGCCCGCGATGGCGTTCTGCTCGTGGATCAGCAACGGGCGGCGCGAGAGCCAGGCCGCGACGCCCCCGGGACCCGACACGTAGCCGCCCAAGCCCACCACCACGGTCGGGCGGTGCCGGCGCATCACGGCGAGCGCCTCGATGAGCGATCGCGCCAGCCGGACCGGCGCGGCCAGCCAGGTCCACAGGTTCTTGCCGCGCAGGCCGCTGACGCTCAGCCATTCGATCGGGATGTTCTCGGCGGGCACCAGGCGCGCCTCGAGCCCGCGGTGCGTGCCGAGCCACACGATCTGCCAGGAGCGCGTGCGCAGTTCCCGCGCCAGGGCCAGGGCCGGGAACACGTGCCCGCCGGTCCCGCCGGCCATGATCAGGGCCACCGGCGCGCTCACGCGTACCGCCCGCGCGCCGCGCCGCGCACCCCGACCGCCACCTCGTGATGCACGCGCAGCACCAGGCCGAGCCAGGCGAGCGCCACGATCATGCTGCTGCGCCCGTAGCTCATCAGCGGCAGCGTCAGGCCCTTGGTGGGCAGCACCCCCATGTTCACGCCGATGTTGACGAACGCCTGCACCAGCAGCCACAGCCCGAAGCCGGAGGCGAGGTAGGCGTGGAACTTGAGGTTGGCATCGTGCGCGCGGCGCGCGAGCGCGAACACGCGCCAGGCGAAGGCCAGGAACAGGCCCACGGTGAGCACCACGCCGGCCAGGCCCAGCTCCTCGGCCAGCACCGCGAACAGGAAGTCGTTGTGGGCCTCGGGCAGGTAGAACAGTTTCTGCACGCTGGCGCCCAGGCCCACGCCGAACCATTCGCCGCGGCCGATGGCGATCAGCGACTGGGTCAGCTGGAAGCCGCTGTTGTAGGGATCGGCCCAGGGGTTGAGAAATCCGGTCACGCGCCGCATGCGGTAGCTGGAGAACAGCACCAGCGCCGACATCGCCGCGCCCGCCCCCAGCACGGCCAGCAGCACCCAGCGCAGCTGCGCGCCGGCCAGGAACAGCAGCGCGAAGCCGGTCACGAACAGCACGCTCGCCGCGCCCAGGTCCGGCTCGGCCAGGAGCAGTGCGCCCAGCACCACCAGGAGCCCCAGCGGCCGGAGCAGGCCCCCGAAGCTGCCGCGGAGCGCCGTCTCGAAGCGCACGCAGTAGTGGGCGATGTAGATCAGCGCCAGCACGCGCGCGGCCTCGGAGACCTGGAAGTTGACGCCCGGGAAGCGCAGCCAGCGGCGCCCGCCGTTGACCACGTGCCCGAGGCCCGGGATCAGCACCAGCACCAGCAGCACCGCCGAGGCGACCAACAGCGCCGGGGCGATGCGCTCGATGACATAGATCGGCACCAGGAACACCGCGCCCGCCAGCGCCAGCCCCGAGGCCACGATCAGGAGCTGCCGCTCCAGGTAGGAGAACGGATCGCCGCTCTCGTGCGCGGCGGTGGTCACGGACGCCGAGGTGACCATGACGAGGCCCAGCAGCAGGATGGCGGCGGTCAGCAGCAGCAGCACCGGGTCGAGCCGCAGCAGCGGGCCGCGCTCGCCCGGCCGGCTCGCGGCAGTGGCCAGCTCGCTCATGGCCTGAGCCCCCGCACCGCGGCGGCAAACACCTCACCGCGGTGCGCGTAGTCGCGGAACATGTCCAGGCTCGCGCAGGCCGGCGAGAGCAGCACCGTGTCCCCGGCGCGCGCGTGCTGCGCGGCCAGCGCGACCGCGGCCTCGAGCGTCGCGCAGTAATCGATGGCGCAGCTCCGCTCGAGCGCGGCGCCGAGCGCGCGCGCGTCGCGCCCGATCAGCAGGGCGCGCCGCGCCTTGCCGCGGAGCGCCGCGCCGAGCGGCGCGAAGTCCTGGCCCTTGCCCTCGCCCCCGGCGATCAGCAGCAAGGGACCTGCAAACCCTGAGACCGCCGCGAGCGTCGCGCCGACGTTGGTGCCCTTCGAATCATCGACGTAGCGCACGCCGGCCACGTCCGCCACCCATTCGCTCCGGTGCGGCAGCCCGGCGAACTCGCGCAGGCAGCCGAGCATCGCCGCGCGCGGGAGCTCGAGGGCCTCGCCGAGCGCGAGGGCGGCGAGCGCGTTGGCGGCGTTGTGGCGGCCGGCGAGCTTCAGCTCATCGAGCGCCAGGAGCCGCTCGGCGCCGCGCGCCAACCACTCGCGGCCGGCGTGGCGCTGCAGCCGGTACTCCGCGCCGCTCGCCTCATCGAGCGAGAAGCGCAGCCGCCGGCGCGCCGCGGCCCCCATCGGGGCGACCTGCGGGTCGTCGGCGTTGAGCACCGCGGTGCCGCAGTGCCGGAAGATGCGCGCCTTCGAGGCGGCGTACTCGGCCAGCGTGCCGTAGCGGTCGAGGTGGTCGGCGGTCACGTTCAGCACCGCGGCGGCGGCGAGCGTGAGCGATTCGGTGGTGTCGAGCTGGTAGCTGGACAGCTCCAGCACGTACAGCTCGGCGCCCGGATCGAGCAGCTCGAGGGCCGGCTCGCCGAGGTTCCCGCCCACGCGCGTGCGCCGCCCGGCGCGCTCGGCCATGAGTGCGACCAGCGTGGTCACGGTGCTCTTGCCGTTGGTGCCGGTGATGCCCACCACCGGCGCGCGCACCGCGCGCGCGAACAGCTCGATGTCGCCGAACACCGGTACGCCGCGCGCGCGCGCCGCATCGAAGAAGGCGCCGCGCGCGGCGATCCCGGGCGAGACCACGATCGCCTCGGCCCCCTCGAGGAGCGCCGCATCGAGCGCGCCGGCGCTCACCCGCACCTCGGGGGCCAGCGCGCGCAGCTCCGGGAGCGCGGGCGGCGCGGCGCGCGTGTCGGTCACGGCCACCGCGCTCCCCTGCGCGCGCAGGTAGCGCACCACCGACATGCCGGTCCGGCCGAGTCCCACGACCACGGTGCGCGGCGCGCTGTGCGGAGCGGCGCTCATCGCAGCTTGAGGGTGGCGAGCCCGGCCAGCACCAGCAGGATGCTGATGATCCAGAAGCGCACGATGATCTTCGGCTCGGCCCAGCCCTTGAGCTCGAAGTGGTGGTGGAGCGGCGCCATGCGAAAGATGCGCCGGCCGGTCATCTTGTAGGAAGCCACCTGCAGGATCACCGAGGCGGTCTCGAGCACGAATATGCCGCCCATCAGGAGCGTGACGATCTCCTGGCGCACGATGAAGCCCACGCAGCCGAGCGCGGCGCCGAGGGCGAGCGCGCCGATGTCGCCCATAAACACCTGCGCCGGGTAGGCGTTGAACCACAGGAACCCCAGCCCGGCACCGACGATGGCGCTGCAGAACACCGCCAGCTCGCCGGCCCCCGGCACCGCGGTGATCTGCAGGTAATTGGCGAACACGGCGTTGCCGGTGAGGTAGGCGAAGATCGCCAGCGCCCCGGCCACCATCACCGTGGGCCCGATCGCCAGGCCGTCCAGCCCGTCGGTGAGGTTCACCGCGTTGCTCATGCCCACGATCATCAAGTAGCCGAGCAGCACGAAGCCGACCGCGCCGAGCGGCCAGCTCACGCTCTTGAAGAACGGCACGTGAAAGGCCGCCACCGTGGCGGTGTGCGCCAGGCGGTAGAGCAGCACGCCGGCGGCGATCCCCAAGAGCGACTGCCAGAAATACTTCCAGCGCGGCACCAGCCCGCGCGAATTGCCGACCACGAGCTTGAGGTAGTCGTCGTAGAAGCCGATCAGCCCGAAGCCCAGGGTGATGCCGAGCGCGATCAGCACGAAGCGGTTGACCAGGTCCCCCCACAGCGTGGTGGTCAGCACCACCGCGAAGATGATCAGCATGCCGCCCATGGTCGGCGTGCCGGCCTTCGGCAGGTGCGTCTGCGGGCCGTCGTCGCGCACCACCTGGCCGATCTGGTAGCGCGCCAGGCGCGAGATCATGAACGGGCCGACCAGCAGCGCGATGGCCAGCGCCGACATCGCCGCCAGGATCGAGCGCAGCGTCAGGTACGAGAAGACGTTGAACACCGAGTAGTGCACGGCCAGATGCTTGGCGGCCCAGTACAGCATCAGCCCGCCTGCCGCGCCGCGGGCGCGCCGGTGAGCGCGGCGACCAGGCGCTCGAGCTTGTTGACGCGCGAACCCTTGACCAGCAGGCGCACCTCGCCGGGCAGCGTGCCGCCCACGGCGCGCACCAGCGCGTTCATGTCGGTGTAGCTCTCCGCCCCGGCCCCGAAGCTCGCGGCGGCCAGCGCCGCGAGCGGCCCGAGGGTGCACAGCCGCTCCACCCCGAGGCTGCGCGCCAGCGCGCCCAGCTCGCGGTGGCTGGCCTCGGCGTAGCGGCCGAGCTCGGCCATGTCGCCCAGCACCAGCCAGCGCCGGCCCGGCAGTTCGGCCAGCACCTCGAGCGCGGCGCGCGCCGAACTGGGATTGGCGTTGTAGGTATCGTCGATCAGCCACGCGCCCCCGGCGAGTGGGCGGAACTGGAGCCGCCCGGCGACCGAGCGCACGGCCCCGAGGCCCGCGCCGACCTGTGCGAGGGTGGCGCCCGCGGCCATCGCGGCGGCGGCGGCGGCGAGCGCGTTGGAGACGTTGTGCCGCCCCGCCAGGGCGAGCGCCACCGGCGCGGTGCCGAGCGCGCACTGCAGATCGAAGCGCGTGCGGAACCCGCCCGCCCCGGCGTCCAGGCGCACGTCGAGCGCGCGCACCTCGGCGGCGGCGGCAAGCCCAAAGCTCACCACGCGCGCGCGCGTCAGGCTCCGCCACAGCGGCGCGTACGCATCGTCGGCGTTGATGATCGCGGTGCCGCCGGGCTCTAAGCCCGCCACCATCTCGCCCTCGGCGCGCGCCACGCCCTCCAGGCTCCCGAACCCCTCCAGGTGCTCGGCGCCGGCGTTGGTGATCAGACCGACGCCGGGTTTGGCCAGCTGCACCAGCGCGGCGATCTCGCCGGCGTGGTTGGCGCCCATCTCGATCACCGCGCTCTGGAAGCCGGAGTGCAGGCGCAGCAGCGTGAGCGGCACGCCCAGGTGGTTGTTCAGGTTGCCGCGCGTGGCCAGGCACTCGCCGCGCTGCGCGAGGATCGCGCTCAGCATCTCCTTGGTGGTGGTCTTGCCGTTGCTCCCGGCGACCCCCAGGACCGGCGCGCGAAACTCCGCGCGCCACGCCGCGCCGGCCCGGCTCAGGGCGCGCGCCACGTCGCCGACCAGCACCTGCGGCAGCGGCGCGTCGACCTTGCGGCTGACGACCGCGCCGGCGGCGCCCGCGGCGGCGGCGGCGGCCACGAACTCGTGGCCGTCGGTGTGCTCGCCGGGCAGCGCCAGGAACAGGTCCCCGGAGCGCACCTGGCGCGAGTCGATGAGCACGTCGGCAAAGATCGCATCCGCCCCCTGCAGGCGGCCGCCGCACGCGGAGGAAAACTGCGCGAGCGTGCGCTTCATGGCGCGCTCCGGCCCCTGAGGGCCGCGCGCACCTGCGCCAGGTCGCTGAAGGCGCGCCGCTCGCCGCCGGCGAGCTGGTAATCCTCGTGGCCCTTGCCGGCCACCAGCACCACATCGCCCGCCTGCGCGGCGGCCACGGCCGCGCCGATCGAGGCCGCGCGGTCGTGCTGCACGTGGGCGCGCTCGGGATGGCGGAGCCCGGCGAGGATGTCCGCGACGATGCGCTGCGGGTCCTCGCCACGCGGATTGTCGTCGGTGATGTAGAGCGCGTCGGCGAGCGCCTCGGCCACCTCGCCCATCGGCGCCCGCTTGCCCCGGTCACGCTCGCCGCCGCAGCCGAACACGCACAGCAGGCGCCCGGTGCAGTGCGCGCGCGCCGCGCGCAGCGCCTTGTCGAGCGCATCGGGGGTGTGGGCGTAATCGACGATCGCCAGCGGCAGCGCCCCGCCCCCGACCACCTGCATGCGCCCGGGCGGCGCCTGGCAGTTCGCCAGCACCCGGCAGGCCGGCTCGAGCGCCATGCCCTGGGCCAGCAGCACGCCCAGCACGGTGAGCAGATTGTCGGCGTTGAAGTCCCCGATCAGGGGACTGCGGATCGTGCCCTGCCCCCAGCTGCTGTCGAGGGCGAGCTCGAGCCCCTGCGGCGCGTGCGCGCTGTGCAGCGCGCGCACGTAGCGCGCGCCGGGCACGCGCTGGGCCGGATCGGTGCGCCGGCCGGTCACGATCAGCGCCGCATCGGGCGCGGCGCGCGCGGCCAGCTCGAGGCCGAGCGGATCGTCGACGTTGATGACGCGCGCGGTGAGGGTGGGCCAGTCGAACAGCGCGCTCTTGGCGGCGGCGTAACGGTGCAGGTCGCCGTGATAGTCCAGGTGATCGCGGCTCAGGTTGGTGAACACCGCGACCTGGAAGCGCACCCCCGCGCAGCGATGCTGGTCGAGCGCGTGCGAGGACACCTCCATGGCCACCGCCAGCGCACCCGCATCGCGCAAGTGCGCGAGCTGGCGGTGCAGGCTCACCGCGTCGGGCGTGGTGTGCGTGCCCGCAACGATCTCGCCGCCCAGCCCGCTGCCCAGCGTGCCGAGGTAGGCACAGCTCCGGCCGCTGGCGTTGAGGGCCGCGGCCAGCAGCCAGGCGCAGGTGGTCTTGCCGTTGGTGCCGGTGATCCCCGTGACCGCCAGGCGCGCCGAGGGGGCGCCGAAGAACCGGTCGGCGATGTATCCGGCCTGGGCCGAGAGCTCGGGCACCGCCACCACCAGCACCGACGGCGGGAACTGCGGCGCGTTGACCCCGGGCGCCGGTTCCCACAGCACCGCGCGCGCGCCCGCCTCAACCGCGGCGCGCGCAAAATCCAGGCCGTGGCGATGGCGCCCGCGGCAGGCCAGGAACGCCGCGCCCGAGCGCACCTGGCGGCTGTCGAGCGTGAGGTCGGCCACCTCGACGTCGTCGGGCACCTCGATGCTCCCGCCCAGCAGCGCCTTGAGCGGGCGCCACAGCGGCTCGGCCGGGAGCGGATGGGTCTGCAGGCTCACCGGCGCGCCACCTGCGTGCCGGAAGCCACCGCGCCGGGCGCCGGGCCCGGACGCAGGTCCGCGTCGGGGCGCACGCCCAGCAGCCGCAAGGCGCCGCCGAGCACCGCGGCGAACACCGGCGCCGCCACGTCGCCGCCGTAGTACTTGCCGGCGCTGGGCTCGTCGATCACCACCACCGCGGCGAGCCGCGGGTTGGAGACCGGCGCCACGCCTGCGAAGTCCCCGACGTAGCGGTTCTGCGAGTAACCCCCGCCCTCGGCCTTCCAGGCGGTGCCGGTTTTGCCGGCGATGCGGTAGCCCGGGATGGCCGCGAGCTTCCCGGTGGCCCCGGGCATGGTGATCACCGACTCGAGCAGGTGCAGGAGCGCGGCGCACACCGGGCGCTCGAACACCCGCTCGCCGGCGACCGGGCCGTCGACGCGCAGCATCGAGACCGGGTGGCGCAGTCCGAGCGCGCCGAGCGTGGCGTAGGCCTGCGCCAGCTGCAGCGGGGTCACCGACAGGCCGTAGCCGTGCGACATGTTGCCGATCAGGACGCTGCGCCAGTGCGAATAGTTCGAGAGCTGCCCGGCCGACTCGCCGGGGAAGCCGCTCGCGGTGACCTGCCCGAATCCGAACGCGTCGAGCGTGCTCCAGATCTGCCGGGGCTCGAGCGAGAGCGCCAGGTGCGCCATGCCGACGTTGGAGGAGAACGCGAGCACCTTGGCCAGCGGGATCGGGCCCAGGTTGTGCTCGTCGTGAATCATCGAGGTGCCCACCTGCAGGTAGCCCGGGCTGGTGTCGATGATGCTGTCGGCCTGGTAGCGGCCCGAGGCCAGTCCGGCGGCGACGAAGAACGGCTTGATGCTCGAGCCGGGCTCGAACAGGTCGGTGGCGGCGCGGTTTTTGTAGGCCGCGGGGCTGAGCTGGTGGCGGTCGTTCGGGTTGAACGCCGGCTGGTCGACCATGGCGAGCACCTCGCCGGTGCGCACGTCCATGACCACGACCGAGCCCGAGCGCGCGTGGTTGTCGCGCACCGCCGCCTTGAGCTCGCGGTAGGCGAGGTACTGGATGCGCAGGTCGATGCTGAGCTTCAGTTCGCGCCCCGGGCGCACCGCGCGGATGCTCTCGACGTCCTCGACGCGGTTCCCCTGGCTGTCCTGGATGACGCGCTTGGCGCCGTCCTCGCCCCCCAGCCAGTTGTCGAAGGAGAGCTCCGCGCCCTCCTGGCCGGTGTCGTCGACGTCGGTAAAGCCCAGCAGGTGCCCGGTCACTTCGCCGGCCGGGTAGTAGCGCCGGTATTCGCGCGCCAGGTTGACGCCGTTGATCTGCAGCTGGCGGACCTTGCGGGCATCGGCGGGCTGGAGCCCGCGCGCCACGTACATGAATTCGCGGTCCTGGCCGGTGCTGACGCGCCCGACCAGCTCGTGCAGGTCGAGGTTGGCGGCCTTGGCGAGCCGCGGGAGCTGCTCGGTGTTGCCCGCGAGCTCGCGCGGGTTGACCCACACCGAATCGACCGGCGTGCTGACCGCGAGCGGCTCGCCGTACCGGTCGGTGATGGTGCCGCGATGCGCGACGATCGCGGCCACGCGCGTGTAGCGCGCCGCGCCCTCGCTGGCCAGGAACCGGTGCTGCACCAGCTGCAGCTGCACCGCGCGCCCCACCAGCGCGGCGCCGCCCGCCAGCATCAGGAAGAACACCACGCCCAGTCGCAGGCGGAACGAGATCGGCCGGGCGCCCCGGTCGGTGCGCGCGTGGGCGCCCTTGCGCACCGAGCCCGCCGCGCGGGTCATGGCGTGGGGATCTCGACTTCGTTCGAGCTGGGAATGCGCATCTGCAGCTTGCTGCGCGCGACGCTCTCGACGTAGGCGTAGGTGGACCAGAAACTCTGCTCGATCTGCAGGCGGCCCCACTCGGCCTCGAGCTCGTCGCGCCCGCTGTTGAGGTGCTCGAGCTCGACGAACAGCTCGCGCGCGCGGTGCTTGCAGTAGATCGCGCCGGTCGCCGAGGCGAGCACGCTCGCCCACAGCAGCGGCATGCCGACCCACAGCAGCGCGCGCGGGAGCGGCTTCACGATGCCACCGGGCCAAGAAATTCCGCGACGCGCAGCAGAGCGCTGCGCGCGCGCGGATTGAGGGCCACTTCGGCGGCGCTGGCGCGTTGCTTGCGCCCGATGCGCCGCAGTCGCGGCATGGCAGTGGCAGGAACAACGGGCAGACGTGCGAGTGCCGGATCGACGCTGCTGTGCCGGGCGAGGAAATCGCGGACCACGCCGTCCTCGAGCGAATGGAAGCTGATCACCGCCAGCCTCCCGCCCGCGGCCAGGAGCGTGAGCGAGTGCTCGAGCGCGCGCTGCAGCTGGCCGAGCTCGTCGTTGATCATCATGCGCAGGGCCTGGAAGGTGCGGGTCGCCGGGTGCTTGCCGGGCTCGCGCACCGGCACCGCGCGCTGGATCAGCGCGGCCAGCTGCGCGGTGCGCGTCAGCGGCGCGTGCGCGCGTTCGCGCTCGATGGCGCTGGCGATGCGGCGTGCGAAGCGCTCCTGCCCGAAGCTCGCGATCACGTTTCGCATTTCCTCGAACGAGGCCCGAGCGAGCCAGTCGCTGACGGGCTCGCCGGATTGCGAATCCATGCGCATGTCAAGCGGGCCGTCCTTCTGGAAACTAAAGCCGCGCGCCGCATTGTCCAGCTGTGGTGAGGACACGCCGCAGTCGATGAGGATGCCGTCGTACACGGCGACTTGCGGCAGCGCCGCGCGCAGCAGCGCCGCCAGCTCGCCAAAGGCTCCATGCACAAGCGTAATGCGCCGCTCCGATGCGAAGCGTGCGCGGCCCGCCGCGATGGCCTCGCGATCGCGGTCGATTGCGACGAGGCGTCCCTGCGGTCCGAGGGCGGCGAGGATGCGCTCGCTGTGGCCGCCGCGTCCGAACGTCGCGTCGACATAGTGGCCGGCCGGGCGCACGGCAAGAGCTGCAAGCACCTCATCGACAAGCACCGGTTTGTGCTCATCCACCCTCCCCGCCCTGGCGCACTTGGCTTCCGGTCCCTTCAGAGCGACAAGGAATCGAGATCGCCCGGGAGCGTCCCGGTCGAGTCATCGCTCTTGAGCCAGACTTCGCGCCGTTCCATCCAGCGTGCTTCGTCCCACAGCTCGAAGCGCCCGCCCTGTCCGATCAGCATCGCGTGGCGATGCAGCCCGGCGAATTCGCGCAGCTCCGCCGGCAGCAGCAGGCGGCCGTGCGCGTCGAGCTCAATGTCGGTGGCGTGGCCCACCATCAGCCGCTGCAGTCGCCGTGCCTGCGGCTGCAGCGTCGGCAGCGCCATGAGTTTGCGTTCGATCTGTTCCCATTCGGGCAGCGGGTAGATCAGCAGGCACTGATCGCGATCGACGGTGATGACCAGCTGGCCCCCACATTGCTCGCGCAGCCGCTCCCGATGGCGGGTTGGCATGACCAACCGGCCTTTGGCATCCACCGTGAGCTTTGTTGCGCCGCGAAACATGTCGTCGATAGGCCAAAGGCGCCCATCTGCTCCCACTTTTTCCCACTTGGCGCCACTATAGAAATCGACGGCCTACCATGTCAATGGTTTACGGTGAATTTCTTCTCTAGGCACAACGACTTACGCTTGGATCGTCAATCCGCGGGTGGAAGCGGGCGCGCAGGGGTGCTAACAGTGCTTAATGATCAATCAGTTGGTCGGAGAACCTCGATATCGAATGAGCTGACGGCCGATGGCAGTGGGCTGGTGGAGGACCGCGCCCTGTAAATATTTGACAGGGCGGTGAGATTTCGCGTATGGGAGAGGTGATTGGTGGGCCGAGAAACCCAAAATAAAAAAAGCGGGGCCCGCGCACCCGTTCACGCCTCTATAGCTAACAACGAATACACGCCACCCGTGCTCGCGCGCATCGTGTGCTGGCGCATCGCCGTGGCCTGCAGTGGGGAGAAATTCATGAAGAAGCCCGACACGGACAAGCCGCTCGTGAAGTTGATTCCGCTGCTGGTGCGGGGCGTCGCCCCGGCCGCGGCCATTACCCTCGGCCTCTCGCCGGCCACCACGGTGAGTGCGCCGGGCGATCTGGATCCAAGCTTTGGCGACTTCGGGCGGGTCGCGCCGATCATGGACTTTGCGGGCGAAGTCTGGTCGGCCCAGGCGCTGGGCGTGGATGGCACTCTCATCGCCGGCGGGGAGGAACAGGGCAGCTACTCTTTTTTCTACGGATTCCCCACACTCTCCAGCTTCGTGGGTGAGCTCGCCGGCGACGGTTCGCCCATCTCAAGCTTCGTGCCCGACCCGCTGCCGCAGACGGAGGTCCTCGATTCGGCCCTGCTCCCCGACGGCAGCCTCATCGCGGTGGGGCAATCGTTGGTTGCCAACCACTACAAGCTGACCGTCGCCAAGCTGAGCAGCTCAGGGACGCTCGATGCGTCCTTTGGCACGAAGGGCATCTTTCAGCTGGACAGCATGCAGAAGGACCACAAAGGGGCCTCGGTGACGGTGGACCCGGACGGGCGCATTGTCGTGGCCGGGGCTCAAGCCAGTCCCGCCGCACTGCTCGTGGTGCGCCTGCAGGCGAACGGCGTTCTCGATGACTCCTTCGGAACTTCGGGCGTCTACACGGGCCCCTCGAGCGCCTTCGGGAATGACGCCATTAACATCGTTGGGACCGGCAGCGGCTATCGGGTCTCGACCTCCGATTGCGCGATCATCGGGTTAACGGCGGCGGGCAAGCCGGACACCACTTTTGGCAGCGGCGGCACCGCCAATGCGCACGCCGGCCACACGCTGACCTGCAACGTGCTGGTGGCGCAGCCCGATGGTCGGCTGCTGGCGGCCGGGGCCGATGGCGCGCACGGCTACGCCACGCGGCTGCTGGCGAACGGTGCGGTGGACCCGACGTTTTCCAGCACGGCCCTCGCGGCGGGAACCAGCAATGCCTCGGCCCTCGCCGTCGCTGGCGACGGGAGCGGCGCCATCGTGGTGGCCGGCTTCGATCCGGCCAGCACAGACGCCACGGTCGTGATGCGACTGCAGGCCAACGGTCAGCTGGACACGGGCTTCGGCCGGGCGGGAACCACGCTGATCGACCTTCCCTCGGATACCGGCACCTACCCGGTGGTGCACGATCTGCTGTGGCACCCCGACGGTTCCGTGGTGGCCGTCGGCGGTGACTATGTGTTTGGTAGTCCGTTTGCCGTCCGCCTGCTCGGCACCGGCGGCGCCGACGTCCCCGGAGTTGTGGGCGCGACGCAAGCGAACGTGACCACCAACGAGCAATCCAGCGAGGTCATCGTCAAGGTGCGGCGCACGGGGGGTGCGGCCGGTGCCGTCAGCGTCGCCTACCAAACGCAAGTGGTCGACGCCAACTCAAGTCCAGCCACGTCCGCACTGGATTTTGGTGCTGTGTCCGGGCGGCTGACCTGGAATGACGGGGACACCGCCGAGCAGGAAATCCACGTGCCGATACTGGCCGACAGCATCACCGAGGAGTCCGAGTATTTTCACGTCCAGCTCACGGACCCGCAGGGCGGCGCGGGGCTGGGGACGCGCAACGCGACCGTGGAAATCCAGCCCGACGGGAGTCCCTTTGGCCAGTTCGAGGTCAGCGTCGATACGCCCACTGTCAGCGAAGGCGCTCCCGCCCAGGTGTCGGTGATCCGGAACTTTTACACGAGCGGGGCGGTTTCGGTCATCCTGACCCCGGTCGCCGGCACGGCCTCGGCAGGTTCGGACTTTGATCCTACGCCCGTGACCGTCAGCTGGGCGGACGGTGAAGGCGGACCCAAGACCGTGAAAATCAACATCCCCGCGGATTTGTTCGCAGAGCCCAATGAAACCTTCTCGCTGAAATTATCGAACCCGACCGGAGGCGCGCTCCTCGGGCCCCGATCCACGGCCGATGTGACGATCGCCGCGAGCGCGGCGCAGCCACCCAGCTCCGGAGGAGGGGGCGGATCGTTGGGAATGCTGGGGCTGCTGCTGCTGGGCGCGGTAAAATTCCTGCAACTGGCCTTAAGCCCGGGCCGCAGGCGCCGGCCCTCCGGCGGCTAGACTGGGCGCCGGCGCACGAGCGAGAACAATCAAAGAAGGAGAGCCGGCCGATAAGCCGGGTTCTGTCGTGGGCAATCATTCCTCTGGGACCCACGTCGCCGCGGGCCTCAAGCGGCCTACCCGGAAGCACGCGCAGGTCTGGCGCTGCGGTGTTGCCACCGCGACTTCCCTATTTGGCCTTGCTCCAGGTGGGGTTTGCCGTGCCGTGCGGTGTTACCACCGACGCGGTGCGCTCTTACCGCACCCTTTCACCCTTACCAGCGCCTTGCGGCGCTTCGGCGGTTTACTTTCTGTTGCACTTTCCGTGGGCTCGCGCCCCCCAGGCGTTACCTGGCACCTTGACCTGCCGAGCCCGGACTTTCCTCCACCCCCCTCAGCGCCCCGAAGGGTTCCTTGGGAAGCAGCGATTGCCTGGCCGGCTCTCCAGGGGCCACCATACGGCCTCTAGTCCGGTTCTGCACCGTTATTGCGCGCCAGCCGCAGGGCCTGCTCGTAGACGCGCGCCCGCGGTACGCCCGAGAGCTGCGCGGCGATCGCCGCGGCCCGTGCCGGCGGCAGGTCCTTGAGGAGCAGCGGCAAGGCGCGGGCCAGGAGCTGCGCATCGCCGCCCGCTTCGGCCGCGGCGCCCGCGATGACGATCGTGATCTCGCCGCGTGCGAAATCCTTGTCCTGCGCGGCGCGCTGCGCGAGTTCCGCCAGGCTCCCGCGGTAGAGCGTCTCGTACATCTTGGTGAGTTCGCGCGCGACCACCGCGGCGCGCTCGGCGCCGAACGCTTCCGCCAGCTCCTTGAGCGTCCTGGCGATGCGGTGCGGGGCCTCGAAGAGCACCAGCGTGCGCGCTTCGGCGGCAAGGCGCGCCAGGGCCGCCTGGCGCTCGCCGCTCCGCGTCGGCAGGAAGCCCTCGAACACGAAGCGATCGGTGGGGAGTCCGGCGACCGCCAGCGCGGCGGTCACCGCCGACGGGCCGGGAATGGTGCGCACCTCCAGGCCCGCCGCGGCGACGGCCCGCACCAGCGCGAAGCCCGGATCCGACAGCAAGGGCGTGCCGGCGTCGCTGACCAGCGCCAGTACCTCGCCGCGCCGGAGCCGCGCCAGGAGCGGCGCGATGCGACCGCTCTCGTTGTGGTCGTGGAGCGAGAGTAACGGCCGCGCTATGCCGCAGGCCGCCAGGAGCGTGGCGGTGTGGCGCGTGTCCTCGGCCAGCACCAGGTCGGCGCCCCGGAGACTCTCCATGGCCCGCGGGCTGAGGTCGCCGATGTTGCCAATCGGCGTCGCCACGACATCAAGCCTGCCCGCGCGCCCAACCACTATAATCCCCGCCTTCGTTGTTGCTCGCCTAGCTTGACGGGCGCGGTGCCATAGATGCAATCACGGCCGATTAAAGAATTCCTCGCTCGCTCCGGGCTTGCGCTGGCCGCCGGGCTCGCCCTCGCCGCCTGCTCGAGCTTCCCGCCCGCCTCGTTCCCAGGGGCAAAGCCCGCCCCGCCCGGTTCCGGCGCGCCTGCTCCGGCTCCGGCCAGCGCGCGCGAACGCGCCGCCGCCGACCTCGACGCCGCCGCGCGCCGCGCCAGCGCGGCCGATCAGCCGGCGCTGCTGCTGCAGGCCGCGCGCGCCTGGCTGCAGGCGGGAAGCCCCGCCGATGCGGCGCGCGATCTGCGTGCGATTACCGCCAAGCTCAGCCCGGAACAGCTCACCGAGCGACGCGTGCTCGAGGCGGACATCGACCTGGCCAATGGCCAGTCGCAGCGCGCCTGGCAGAAGATGAGCGCGATTCCAGAGCCCACCGGCCTGCCGATCGCGCCGCAGTATTACGCCAGCCGCATGCGCATCGCGCTGGCCGCCGGGCGGCCGGTCGAAGGCGTGCGCGCGGAGATGTCCGCCGAGCACCTGGCCGCCACTTCCGGTGATCGCAGGGCGCTGCGCGAGGAACTGCTTTCCCTGCTGCGCGACGCGCGCGGCCGCGGCGTGAAGCTCGAGCCCGAATCCAGCCAGGATCCAACCGTGCGTGGCTGGCTCGACCTGGGCGCCATCGCCACGGCAGGTGGCGGCGCTTCGCTCAGCGGTGGGGCCGAGGCGGCGCGCTGGCGCGCCCGCTATCCGGGACACCCGGCCACCGAACTGCTCTCGAGCGCGCTGGCCGCGCCCTTGCCGCACACCTCGGAGCTGCGCAAGCTCGCCCTGCTCTTGCCGGTCAGTGGCCAGGCGGCCGGCTACGCCGCCACCATTCATGCCGGCTTTGATTACGCCCTGCAGCAGCTGCCCGCCGACAGCCGGCCGCAGGTGCAGGTGTACGACACGGGGGTACTCACGGTGGATGAGGCGTTGCGCACCGCGCGCAGCGAAGGCGCCGACTTCGTGGTGGGGCCCCTCACGCGCCAGGAAGTGGACGTCGCGGCCGCCTCCGCCCCCGGGGTGCCGATGCTGGCCCTGAATTTCCTCAGCGCTGGGCGCAGCGCGCCGCCGGGCATGGACCAGTTTGCGCTCTCGCCCGAGGACGAGGCGCGCGAGGTGGCCCGGCGCCTGCTGGCGGCGGGCCAGAAGCGCGGCGTCGCGCTCGCGCCCACCGGCGAATGGGGCACGCGCGTGATGGCGGCCTTCAAGCAGGAGCTGCTGGCCGACGGCGGCACGCTGCTGGCGCAGGGCGTCTACGATCCGGGCGAGCACGACTTCGCAACCCCGATCCGCAGCGTGCTCGGCACCGACCAGAGCTACGCGCGCCGCCTGCGGCTGCAGGCGGTGCTGGGCCAGAAGTTTGAGTTCGAGCCGCGCGCCCGCACCGACGTCGAGTTCATCTTCCTGCCATCGCAACCGGCCGCGGCACGCCTGCTGCGTCCGCAGCTGCGCTTCCAGTACGCCGGGAACGTTCCGGTCTACGCCACCAGCGACGCCTACGCCGCCGACGGCGGCGTGGCCAACCAGGACCTGGACGGCCTGATCGTCCCGGCCATGCCCTGGCTGGTGCCCGACAGCGGCCCTGCGGCCGCGCTGCGTGCCACCGTGGCCAGTCAGTCGGGTGACAACAACACCGCGTGGCAGTCGGGCCTCTACGCCTTCGGCTACGACGCCTGCCAGCTCGCGATCGCCATCGTCGCCGCCGGCCGCAGCGCCCAGCAGGTGCACGTCTCCGGCCTGACGGGCGATCTGACCCTGGGCGCGGACGGGCGCGTGCATCGCGAACCCGCCTGGGCCCGCATCACCCGAGCCGGTGAGCCGCAGCTGCTGCCAGGTTCGGCAACCAGCAGCAGCGATTAGGCATTTGCGGCAGCGGTTCCAGCGTTATTGCCAGTAAGTGCGCAGGTCGAACGACAGCTGGCGGTGATGGCGGATTGAAAGCAGGAACACGCCCGAATCACGCACGGCGTACAGCAGCAGGTAATCATCGGCGATGTATTCGCGGATTGCTGCCAGGTTCTGCAGAAAGTTCGCCGTCATCCGGACACGCGCAGCCACGGAACCCTAGCGGCGACGCTTCGAGGGTTTCCGGTACTTGGTGCGCGCCTCTGCCACGCTGAGCGTGCGCCCAGCGTCGACGTCGGCGAGGCCACGGGTGGCCTCATCGAGCAGGGCCAGATGAATGTGTTCGCGCTCCAGCCGGTGGTAATGATCCAGGCGCCGCGCGTCTACGAGCGCGACGTAACTCTCGCCATTTCGGGTGATGACCTTTTCCTTGCCGGCACGCACTTGTTCGGCGAGATCGGTGAAATTGGCCCGAACTTGATTTATTGGCACGATATCGTCGCTGTTGATTCCCATAGATCAATCCATTAATGAATCATTAATGCCCAATACAACCAGCGCCGACATGAAGCAATAACGACGGTTTCGGGGTGCTCTGGCGCGCGTGGCGCGCGGGCGTCCGGGCGGCCCGTCAGGCGCTACTTCACCACCGTGAGCTTGGCGCGCCGCAGCTCGCCCCGGGCGGGGGTGCCCGGCGAGCCGGATTCGGCCGGCGGCGGCGCCTCCGGCTCGCTCTCGTTGAACACCATGCCCTCGCCGGTTTCGCGCGCGTAGATGCCCAGCACCGCGGCCATGGGCACGCGCACGTGGTGCACGACGCCGGCGAAGCGCGCGTCGAATTCGATGGCGTGATTGAGCAGCTGCAGGCGCTGCGTGGCCGTCACCGACACGTTGAGGACGATCTTGCCGTCCTTGATGTAGGCGTTGGGGACCTCGACGCCGCTCCGTCCGGCATCAACGATGATGTGCGGGGTGAACCCGGCATCGCCCATCCACTCGTGCATGGCGCGCAGCAGATACGGGCGACGCGACAGACCGGTGCCGGCGTCGTCCGCGCCGGTCACAAGCTGGCACCCCGCTCGATCTCGACGTCGGACAGGCTGGCGCGCATCGACGGGCGCGCCAGGATGGCGGCCGCGTACTTGATCATGGACTGCGCCTGGGGCGGAAGCTCGATCTCGTAGCGGCGCATGCGCCAGATCATCGGCGCGATGGTGGCGTCGACCAGCGAGAACTCGTCGCTGAGAAAGTACGGCTTGATCTTGAACAGGTCCGCGCTCTCCAGCATGGTGTCGAGCAGCTCCTTCTTGAGCCGCGCCTGGCTCTTGCGATCGCTCTCGCGCTCGATCTGCTCGGCCAGCCCGTACCAGTCGCGCTCCACGCGGTACATCGCCAGCCGGAACTGCGCGCGCAGCACCGGATCGACCGGCATCAGCGGCGGGTGCGGGAAGCGCTCGTCCAGGTAGTCGATGATGATGCGCGTGTCGTAGAGCACCAGGTCGCGGTCGACCAGCGTCGGCAGGCTGCGGTAGGGATTGAGGTCGAGCAGGTCGTCGGGGTAGCGGCCCGGCACCACGCTGATCACGTCGATCTCGTTGGCCTTTTCGGCCAGCACCATGCGCACCCGATGACTCTGTGGTTCGTCGGGAGCGGAAAACAGCGTCATGACCGATCGCCGGCTAGCCATATCCTAAACCGTCCTGTTGCCGACGCGGCGCAACCGCCGCGCCTGCATGATCAGTGCACGTCTTTCCAATATTCCTTCTTCAGCAGCCACGCCATCCAGGTGAAGGTGAGCAGGAACAGCACCACCCACACGCCGATGGCGCGCCGGTCGTCCTGCGCCGGCTCGCCGGCGTAGTCGAGGAAATTGACCGTATCGCGCACGAAGGCGTCGAACTCCACGGGCGTCAGCCGGCCGGGGGTGACGGTGACGAAGTGATCGAACTTCTTGTCCTTGAACACCGCCGCCTTGACGCCCTCCAGATCCGAGAGCACCGGCGGCATGGCCGGATTGTTGACCACCAGGTTGTTGCCGCGCGTCGGACGCGACGGGTCGAGATAGAAGGTCTTGAGAAACCTGTAGACTTTGTCCGGCCCGCGTGAACGGGCGATCAGCGACAGGTCGGGCGGCTCCTTGCCGAACCAGGCGACCGCATCGAGCGGGGCGATGCTGGCCTGGAAATAATCGGCCGGGCTGGCTCCCGCCGGCAGCAGGTAGCTCTTGAGCTGCCCGGTGGGGATCTTCAGGTCCTTGGCCATGCGCGAGTAGCGCACGTACTTCATCGCGTGGCAGCCGGAGCAGTAGTTGACGAAGTTGCGCGCGCCGCGCTGGAGCGAGTCGGTGTTGGCAACATTGTTTCCGGCGGTCCAGAGCTGCCAGTCCACGGGAGCGGCTTGCTCCTCGGCGGCGCCGGCCGGCTGCAGCCACTGGGCGAGTCCCAGCACCACCACGGCAAGGGCTGAATTACGCATGGAAGCGCACCCTCTCGGGAACGGGCTTGGTGCGATCGGCGCGCGAGTACCAGGGCATCAGCAGGAAGAAGGCGAAGTAGCCGGTCGCCGC
Organism: uncultured Gammaproteobacteria bacterium; assembly: GCA_963707115.1. Taxonomy (GTDB): domain Bacteria; phylum Pseudomonadota; class Gammaproteobacteria; order Steroidobacterales; family Steroidobacteraceae; genus FEN-1191. Next base: position 128,797 of record CAVPOP010000005.1, on the reverse strand, counting down.
CACGCGCGCGGCCGTCACGTAGGCGCCGGTCGCGGGTTTGAGCCCCAGGTACATGAGCGTCAGGAACGACACCGTGAACAGCGCCAGGAACCCCTTGAACAGCGCGCCGCGGTAGCGCACCGACTTGACCGGCGAGCGGTCGAGCCACGGCAGGAAGAAGAAGGCCAGCACCGCGATCAGCAGCAGCAGCGCGCCCAGGCGCTGGTTGGGCACCGCGCGCAGGATCGCGTAGTAGGGCGTGAAGTACCACGAGGGCGCGATCGGTTCGGGCGTCGAGAGCGGGTTGGCCGGCTCGAAGTTCGCCTCTTCCATGAACAGTCCGCCGAACGTCGGCACGAAGAAGGTGACGATCGCGAACAGGGTCAGGAACACGCCGATCCCGACCACGTCCTTGACGGTGTAGTACGGGTGGAACGGAATGCCGTCCAGCGGCTTGCCGTCGGCGCCGCGCTTTTCCTTGATCTCGATGCCGTCCGGGTTGTTGGAACCCACCTGGCGCAGCGCCACCAGGTGCAGCGCCACCAGCAGCAGCAGCACCAGCGGGATCGCCACCACGTGCAGCGCGAAGAAGCGGTCGACGGTCGCATCGGCCACGCCGTAATCGCCGCGGATCCATTCCACCAGCCCCGGCCCGACCACCGGGATGGTGCTGAACAGGTTGATGATGACTTGCGCGGCCCAGTAGGACATGTTGCCCCAGGGCAGCACGTAGCCCATGAACGCCTCGGCCATCAGCGCCAGGTAGATGAACATGCCGAACAGCCACAGCAGCTCGCGCGGCGCCTTGTACGAGCCGTACATGAGCGCGCGGTACATGTGCAGGTAGATGACGATGAAGAACGCCGAGGCGCCGGTGGAGTGCAGGTAGCGGATCAGCCAGCCGTAGTCGACCTCGCGCATGATGTATTCGACCGAGTCGAACGCCGTGGAGTCGCCGACCTTGTAGAACATGGTCAGGAAGATGCCGGAGAACAGCTGCATCACCAGCACCAGCAGGGCCAGCGAGCCAAAGAAGTACCAGACGTTGAAGTTCTTGGGCGCGTAGTACTCGAGCAGCTGCTCGCGCATGAACTTCTGCACCGGCAGGCGCCGGTTCAGCCAGCCCCAGAAGCCCGGCGGATACTGCGCGTCCTGGTTCGCCATCACGCCGCTCCTTGCGCGCCGGATTCATCCTGGCCGATGACCAGCGTCTTGTCGTTGGTAAAGCTGTACGGCGGAATGCGCAGGTTGGTGGAGGCCGGCGAGCCGTTGAACACGCGCCCGGCCAGGTCGAAGCGCGAGCCGTGGCAGGGACACAGGAACCCGCCCGGCCAGTCGGTGCCCAGCACCGCATCGCCCGGATCGAAGCGCTGCTTCGGCAGGCAGCCGAGGTGCGTGCAGGTGGCGATCAGCACCGCGATGTCCGGCCGCCGCGAACGGCTCTCGTTGTCCGCGTACTTCGGCTGGTCGGACTCCTTGGAATGGGGATCCTTGAGGCGCGCGTCGTGCGCCGCCAGGCTCGCCACCATCTCGGGCGAGCGCCTGTAGATATAGATCGGCTGCCGGCGCCACACGTAGGTGAGCATCTGGCCGAGTTCCAGCTTGCTCAGGTCCACGGTCACCGGTGCGCCCAGCGCCCGCGCGCGCTCGGAAGGCTCCCAGCTCGCTATGAACGGCGTGATGGCGAACACCGCGCCCGCCGCGGCCGTGGCGCTGGTGGCCACCGTCAGGAATTTGCGGCGCCCCAGGTCCACTTCACTGTGCGCGCCCGTCGCTACGGCATCCGTCATCTGTCGCTACTCCGCTGCCTTTAGCCTTCCCGTCGGGTCCGCTCCAGCGGCGGGCATCAGGCGAGGCTCACGATTGTCTCGGGAAGTGTCGCATTATACACATCCCGCCCCGGCGCTCAGGCGGCCGGGGCGTGCGGCGCGCCGGACGCGAGCACGAGCGCCCTCTGGAAGGAGTCGGAATGAGTCTGCGAAAACTGGGTCTGGGCCTGGTGTTTCTGGCCGGTGCGACGGTCGGCGGTCTGGCGCTGGCCTTCTTGGTGGTGTTCTTCCGGCCCGAACTGCTGGTGCGCACGCGCGCCGCCGCGCCCGCCGCGCCGGCACCGGTCGCGATTACGCCGGCCGCGGCACCGCTCCCCACGGCGGTGCTCCCCGGCGCCGGCGATGCGGCCAAGACCGCCGAGCTCGGCATCGCCCTGCACTCCTTCGCCGGCGCCGTGCACCGCGCCGCGCCGGCCGTGGTCAACATCTACACCGCGCGCGTGGTCACCGAACAGGTGCAGCCCAACTCCTTCGAGCGGCTGTTCGGCCAGTACGGACCGCGCTTCCAGCAGCGCGTGCAGCGCGCGCTCGGCTCGGGCGTGATCGTCGATGATAGCGGCCACATCATCACCAACAACCACGTGATCGCCAACGCCACCTCCATCAAGGTGCAGCTCGCCGACGGACGGAGCGCGGTGGCGAAGGTGGTCGGGCGCGATCCGGACACCGACCTGGCGCTGCTGTCGATCCAGCTCGCGCAGCTCCCGGTGATGAACCTGGGGCGCTCCGACCGGCTGCAGGTCGGCGACGAGGTGCTGGCGATCGGCAACCCGCTCGGCCTGCAGCAGACCGTCACCCACGGCATCGTCAGCGCCATCGACCGCAAACAGCTGGGCGTGGCGACCTTCGAGAATTTCATCCAGACCGACGCGGCGATCAACGAGGGCAACTCCGGCGGCGCGCTGATCAACGCCGCGGGCGAACTGGTGGGCATCAACACCGCGGTGATCGCCAAGAACATGGACGCCACGGGCGTCGAGGGCATCGGCTTTGCCATCCCGGTCAACCTGGCGCGCGGGGTGATGCGCGACATCATCGCCCACGGCCACGTGGTGCGCGGCTGGAGCGGCATCGTCGCCGACGACTTCAGCGACGAGCAGGCGGCCGAGTACGGCCTCGCCCACGGCGGGGTGGTGATCACCAACCTGTACGTCAACGGGCCGGCCGCCAACGCGGGGCTGCGGGCCGGGGACATCCTGCTGGCCATCGACGGCCACGACCTGCACAGCGCGCAGGACGCGATGGCGCAGCTGGCGAGCCACAAGCCGGGCGGCAGCGTGCAGCTGCGCGTGCAGCGCGGCCTGCGGGTGCAGGAGATCCAGTGCCGGGTGGTGGAGCGGCCGAGCCAGGTGTAGGGCGGCGCGCGGCTAGTTGGGCACGCGCCGGATCTGCGCCCCCACCTGGGCGAGTTTTTCCTCGATCGCCTCGTAGCCGCGGTCGATGTGGTAGATGCGCTCGATGTCGGTGCGCCCCTGGGCCACCAGGCCCGCCAGCACCAGGCTCGCCGAGGCGCGCAGGTCCGTGGCCATCACCGGTGCGGCGGTCAGCTGCGGCACGCCGTGGATGATCGCGGTGTTGCCCTCGAGGCGGATCTCCGCGCCCATGCGGCGCATTTCCAGCATGTGCATGAAGCGGTTCTCGAAGATGGTCTCGACCACCGTGCCGACGCCGTTGGCGATGGTGTCGAGGGCCGCGAACTGCGCCTGCATGTCGGTCGGGAACGCCGGATACGGCGCGGTGCGCACGTCCACCGAGCGCGGGCGGCGCCCGCCCATGTCCAGCTCCACCCAGTCGCTGCCGCTCCCCACGCGCGCGCCCGCCTCGCCGAGCTTGGCCAGCACCGCGTCCAGATGCTCGGGGCGCGTGTTCTTGAGGCGGATGCGCCCGCCGGTGATCGCGGCCGCGACCAGGTAGGTGCCCGCCTCGATCCGGTCGGGCAGCACCTCGTAGGCCGTACCCTTGAGCGACTTGACGCCGTTGATGACGATCTTGTCGGTGCCGGCGCCGTGGATGCGCGCGCCCATCGCGATCAGGAAATTCGCCACGTCCACCACCTCGGGCTCGCGCGCGGCGTTCTCGATCACGGTCTCCCCATCGGCCAGCGCCGCGGCCATCATCAGGTTCTCGGTGCCGGTGACCGTGACCGTGTCGAGCACCAGGTGCGCGCCGTGCAGCCGCCCGGCGCGCGCGCGGATGTAGCCGCCTTCGATGTGGATGTCCGCGCCCATGGCCTGGAGCCCGGCGACGTGGATGTTGACCGGCCGCGCGCCGATCGCGCAGCCGCCCGGGAGCGAGACGTCGGCGCGCCCGTAGCGCGCCACCAGGGGCCCGAGCACCAGGATCGAGGCGCGCATGGTCTTGACCAGCTCGTAGGGCGCGAAGCATTCCTTGATCGAGGACGGGTCGACCTCGATGCGCATGCGCTCATCGACCGTGACCGTCACCCCCATGCGCGCCAGCAGCTCGATCATGGTGGTGACATCGTGCAGGTGCGGCACGTTGCCGATGGTCACCGGCCCGTCGGCCAGGAGCGCGGCGGCCAGCACCGGGAGCGTGGCGTTCTTGGCCCCCGACACCCGGATCTCGCCGTCCAGGCGCACCCCGCCGGTGATCTGCAGCTTATCCATGGCCCGGTTCGGCGGGCGCGGCGCGCTGCGCGAATTCCTGCGGCGTCAGTGCCTCGATGGACAGGGCGTGGATCTCGCGCCCGACGCGCTCGCCGAGCGCGCGGTACACCAGCTGGTGGCGCGCCACGCCGCGCAGCCCGTCGAAGGCGGGGCTGACGATGCGCGCGCTGAAATGCGTCTGGTCGGGCGATTCCACCAGCACCTGCGCGCCGGGCATCGCGGCACGAATCAGGTCGGCGACTTGAGCAGGGTGCATGCGGCTGCGGTTAGGGTCTGCTGAGGGGACTGGACGCATCTTACATTACCCTGCTGCCGCGCTATCATCCGCACTGATGCGCAAGGTTTCCGCCAGCCCGCTCGAGGATACCGCCCTGCTGGCGACGGCGCGGCGCACCCTGGCGAGCGAACAGGCCGGCATCGCCGCCCTCAACGCCCGGCTCAATGCGCGCTTCGCGGACGCCTGCCGCGCGCTGCTGGCCTGCGAGGGGCGCGTGATCGTCAGCGGCATGGGCAAGTCCGGCCACATCGCCGGCAAGATCGCCGCGACGCTGGCCAGCACCGGCACCCCGGCCTTCTTTCTGCACCCGGCCGAGGCCGGGCACGGCGACCTGGGCATGATCACGCGCCCCGACCTGCTGCTGGCGCTGTCGAACTCGGGCGAGACCGCCGAGATCCTGCTGCTGATCCCGCACGTCAAGCGCCTCGGCGTGCCGCTGATCGTGCTCACCGGACGGCTCGATTCCTCGCTCGCCCGGGCCGCCGACATCGCCCTCGACGTCAGCGTCGAGCAGGAGGCCTGCCCGCACAACCTGGCGCCCACCACCAGCACCACCGCGGCGCTGGCGATGGGCGATGCGCTCGCGGTCGCGGTGCTGGAAGCGCGCGGCTTCTCCGCCGAGGAGTTCGCGCGCCGCCACCCGGGCGGGGCGCTGGGGCGGCGGCTCCTGCTGCACGTGGAGAACATCATGCGCACCGGCGCGGCGCTCCCGCGCGTGAGCCCGGACACGCGCCTGGCCGCGGGCCTGGTCGAGATGAGCGCCAAGGGCTTAGGCCTCACCGCGATCGTCGATGCCGACGACACGGTGCTCGGCGTGTTTACCGACGGCGACCTGCGCCGCGCGCTCGACCGTCATACCGACCTGCACACCACGAGCATGCGCCAGGCGATGACCGCGGATGCGCGCACCGTGGGCCCGCAGGAACTGGCCGCCACGGCGGCCCTGCTCATGGAGACGCACCGCGTCACCGCGCTGCTCGTGGTCGATGCGCAGCGCCGCCTGATCGGCGCGCTCAACGTGCACGACCTGATGCGCGCGGGCGTGGTGTAGGGCGCATGGCGCGTCGCCCCACCCCGTTGGCGGCCATCCGTCTGCTGCTGCTGGACGTGGACGGCGTGCTCACCGACGGGCGGCTCCGTTACGGGCCCGACGGCGAGCGCGAGAAGCTCTTCCACGTGCGCGACGGCTACGGCATCCGCACGCTCGCCGCCTCGGGCGTGCTCATCGCCCTGATCTCGGGGCGCAGCTCCGAGGCGGTGGCGCGGCGCTGCGCGGACCTGGGGATCCGCGAGGTGCAGCAGGGCATCGCCGATAAGGGCGCCGCCTTTGCCGCGCTGATCGCGCGCCTGGGGATACCGGCGCGCGAGTGCGCCTGCATCGGCGATGACACGCTCGACGTGTCGACCATGCGCCAGGTGGGCCTGGCCATCGCGGTGGCCGACGCGCACCCGGACGCCAGGCGCGCCGCGCACCGCCGCACGCGCCTCGCGGGTGGCGCGGGCGCGGTGCGCGAAGTGTGCGACTGGCTCGTCGCGGCGCGCGCGCGCGCGCGGCGCTGAGGGGCCCCCCGCGTGCGCCGCTCCTGGTTGCTGCTGGCCTTCGCCGCCGCGCTGGTGCTGTGGCTGTGGCGCTCGCCGCGCGAGGAAGTCTCGGAGAGCCAGGCCCGCGGCGCGGGCCACGCCCCGGAGCCGGGCTACGTCGCCACCGGCGCGGTGCTGTTCGAGACCGACACCGAGGGCCAGCCGCTCTACCGGCTGCGCGCCGACCGCATCGCGCAGCCCAGCCCGACCGCCGACATCGAGCTGAGCTCGCCGCAGTTCGAGTACCAGGGCACCACGCTCTGGACGCTCAATGCCCACACCGGCGTGCTGCCTCCCTCGGCGCAGCAGATCACCCTCACAGGCGACGTGTACGCGCAGGGGCAGCGCGCCGGCGCCGAACCGATCCACATCCGCACCGCCAGCCTGCACGTCGACATGGAGACGCGGCGCGCCGACACCAGCGACCCGGTGACCATGGACTGGGGGCCCAACCGCATGTGGGCGCAGGGGCTGCAGGCCGATATGCAGACCGACCACCTCCGACTAAAATCACCGGTCTATGGCGAATTCACCCGGTCCGGCAAATGACTAGCCGCGGCGCCAGAGCTCCCGCGCTGGGCCGGCTCCTTGCCCCGCTCCTGCTGGCGGGCGCCGCGCCCGGCGCGCACGCCGCCGCGGGCGACTGCGACCCGGTCAACCAGGCCAGCTGGCCGGTGTGCGAGACCGGCAACCTGTGCCTGTGCGCGGCCGACGACGTCGAATACCGCGCCGACAAGGTGCTGCTCAACGACGTGGTGCTCTACCAGGGCGGGAGCCCCCTGCAGGTGCGCGCGCAGCACGCCGAGACTCCCTCCATCGACTTCACCGACAGCACCTGGAACCTGTCCGGCGGCGTCAGCTCGCGGCTGGTGCAGGGCAAGCTCCAGGCCGACACCGCCGTGGTGCACATCAAGAAGGGCGACCTGAGCGCGGCCACCTTTCACGGCAAGCCGGCGACCTTCGAGGAAAGCCCGCTGCTGACGGCCAAGCCCGGCGCGAGCGTGACCAACGTGCACGGCAGCGCCCAGACCATCGACTACGACAGCCAGTCCGGCGGCGAGGTGCGGCTGGTCGATGACGTGCAGCTCTACGACGGCTGCAAGGAGATCCACGGCGCGGGGTTTGTCTACAACCTGGAGCAGAAGAGTCTCAAGAGCCTCGAGCCGGTCGCGGGCGCCCAGCGCGAGCGCATCCGCGGCACCTTCCAGCGCGGCTGCAAGCCACAGGCGCCCGGCGCGGCCGCCCCGGCGAGCGCACCGGCCGCCGCGCCGGCGAGCGCCACGCCGAGCGCCCCGCCGAGCGCCCCGGCCCCGGCCCCGCCCGCCAGCCCCGCGGTTCCGCCCACGATCGTCCCGCGGGCCGCCCCCTGGTCGACCTCCCAACAGTGAGTACGCTCACCGCCACGAAACTTAGCAAGTCCTACGGCGCGCGCGCGGTGGTGCAGAACCTGTCGCTCGAGATCCACACCGGCGAGGTGGTCGGGCTCCTGGGCCCGAACGGCGCCGGCAAAACCACCGCCTTTTACATGATCGTGGGGCTGCTGCGCGCCGACTCGGGCACCATCCGGCTCGATGAGCGCGACCTCACGGCGCTCGGGATCGACCAGCGCGCCCGGCTGGGCTTAGGCTACCTGCCGCAGGAAGCCTCCGTGTTCCGGCGCCTCACGGCCACCGAGAACATCATGGCGATCCTCGAGCTGGTGCCGAAGATCGACCGCGCCGAGCGACACCGCCGCTGCAAGGAGCTGCTGAGCCAGCTGCACATCGAGCACGTGGGCGAAACGCTGGGCATGTCGCTGTCGGGAGGGGAGCGGCGGCGGGTCGAGATCGCGCGCGCGCTGGCGGCCTCGCCGCGCTTCATATTGCTCGACGAGCCCTTCGCCGGGGTCGATCCGCTGGCGGTGGCTGACATCCAGCACATCATCCGCGACCTGGCCGGGCGCGGGATCGGGGTGTTCATCACCGACCATAATGTGCGCGAAACGCTGGGCGTGTGCGCCCGCGCCTACATCGTCAACCGGGGCACTGTAATCGCTTCCGGTTCTGCGGAACAAGTGCTTGCCAACCCACAGGTCCGTGAGGTGTACTTGGGCGACACTTTTCAGCTTTAAGACGTAATCAGGCTCGTACTTGCTCAAAGCGTCCCTCCAGCTCCGCCTGGGTCAGTCGCTGACGATGACGCCGCAGCTCCAGCAGGCGATACGCCTGTTGCAGCTCCCGACCATCGAGCTGCAGGCGCACATCCGCGAGGCGCTTGAGAGCAACGTCATGCTGGAGCTGGACGAGGACTCCGACACCGCCACCTTCCAGCCGCTGGCCACCACCGAGATGGGCGGCGAGAGCAGCGCGCCTGCGCCCGAGGCCGAGGTCGAGCTCATCGACGAGGCCTGGAGCGACTCGGGCGCCGGGCCGGCCGAGAACCCCTGGAACCCCGGCGAGGACGAGCGCGCGCAGGAATTCGCCGGCGCCGCGGGGCGGACGCTCCGCGAGCACCTGCTCTGGCAGCTGGACCTGCTGCAGCTCAGCGCCCGCGAGCAGACCATCGGCCGCGCGCTGATCGACGCCATCAACGACGACGGCTACCTGGCCGATGCGCTCGCCGAGGTACGCGCCGCGCTCCTGCCCGAGGTCGACGCCGACGAGGCGGAACTCGAGGCGGTGCTGGCCAGCGTGCAGGCCCTCGATCCGGCCGGCGTGGGCGCACGCGGCGTGAGCGAATGCCTGGGCCTGCAGCTGCAGCTGCTCGATCCGGCCACCCCGGGACTGGCCACCGCGCGGCTGCTGGCCCTAAACCACCTGGACAAGGTGGCGAGCGGCGACTTCGCCGCGCTGCGCCGGGCGCTGCGCGCCTCCGACACGGAGCTCGAGCAGGCCCTGGCGCTGGTGCGCGCCTGCCATCCCCGCCCCGGCTCGGTCATCACCACCGAGGCGGCCGAGTACGTGGTGCCGGACGTATTTGTGCGCCGCACCGCGCGCGGCTGGTCGGTGGAACTCAATCCGGCCACCGTGCCCCGCGTGCGGCTCAACCAGGGCTACGCCCAGCTGATCGGGCGCGGCGCCGAGCACGCCACCATGCGCACCCAGCTGCAGGAAGCGCGCTGGCTGCTCAAGAGCCTGGAGATCCGCAACGACACCCTGGCCAAGGTGGCCCGCTCGATCGTGGCGCGCCAGCACGCCTTCCTCGAGCAGGGCGAAGAGCACATGCAGCCGATGATCCTGCGCGACATCGCCGCGGCCATCGAGATGCACGAGTCGACCGTGTCGCGCATCACCTCCGGCAAGTACATGCACACCCCGCGCGGCGTGTTCGAGATGCGCTATTTCTTCTCCAGCCAGGTCGAGGGCGCGCACGGGGGCGGGGCCACCTCCTCGACCGCGATCCGCGCCAAGATCAAGAAGCTGATCCGTGAGGAAGAGCCGAGCAACCCCCTGAGCGACAGCCGCATCGTCGAGCTGCTGGCCGCCGAGGGGGTCGCGGTGGCGCGCCGCACGGTCGCCAAGTACCGCGAAGCCCTGGGGCTCGCGCCCTCCAACGAACGGCGGCGGGAGGCCAGCAGGCACGCCGCCCACGCATCCTGATCGCTAATGAAAATGAAAGCCAGAAGGAGTAGCCCATGCAATTGAGCGTCACCGGCCATCATGTCGAGATCACCGCCCCGCTGCGCAGCTACGTCGACAAGAAGCTCGAGCGCCTGGTGCGCCATTCCGACCACCTGATCGATGCGCACTGCGTGCTGACGGTGGAGAAGCTCATGCAGAGGGCCGAGATGACGCTGCACCTGCGCGGCGAGACGGTGCACGCGCTGGCCGAGCACCTGGACATGTACGCCGCCATCGACGCGCTCACCGACAAGCTCGAGCGCCTGGTGCGCAAGCACAAGGAAAAGATCACCGACCATCACGCGGCCGAGGCGCAAAAGGGCGCGCGCGTCCAGCCCTAGGGCGCGCCGGAGTCAAGCGCAAGGCATGCAGATCATCATCCTGAGCGGGCTGTCGGGCGCCGGCAAGAGCGTGGCGCTGCACATGCTCGAGGACCTGGGCTACTACTGCATCGACAACCTGCCCGCGGCCCTGCTCAAGCCGTTCATCTCCTACACGGTGCGCAGCAACGAGAAGCTGTACGCGCGCACCGCGGTGGGCGTGGACGCGCGCAACAGCGACGCGGACTTCGGCCAGGTGCCGACGCTGATCGACGAGCTCAAGCGCAGCGCCATCGACTGCGAGGTGCTGTTCCTGGTGGCCGACGACCAGGAGCTGCTGCGCCGCTTCGCCGAGACGCGCCGCGCGCACCCGCTCGGCCGCCAGGGCGAGACGCTGCGCGAAGCGATCGCCAGCGAGCGCCGCCTGCTCGAGCCGATCGCCGAGATCGCCGATGTGGTCATCGACACCTCGCGCATGGGCGTGCACCAGCTGCGCGAGCTGATCAACCGGCGCGTCGATCCGCGCTCGCCCGACCGGCTGTCGATGCAGTTCGAGTCGTTCGGGTTCAAGCACGGGATCCCCGGCGATGCCGACTTCGTGTTCGACGCGCGCGCGCTCCCCAACCCCTACTGGGAGAGCGCGCTGCGCCCGCTCACCGGGCGCGATCCGCCGGTGGTGCGTTTCCTCGAGGCCCAGCCGGTGGTGCACGAGTTCATCGACGACATCGTCCGGTTCATGAACGCGCGCATCCCGGCCTACCACGCCAGCTCACGCCAGTACCTGACCGTGGCGGTCGGCTGCACCGGCGGGCAGCACCGCTCGGTCTACATCGTCGAGCGCCTGGCCGAGCGCTACGCGCACATGCAGCCGGGAGTGCGGGTGCGCCACGCGGCCCTCGCGCACTCGGGCTAGCCCCGGCGCCGTCTGGCCGGGGCATTCGGGGCTCGGTGAAATTCACACGTTCGGCCTAGCGTTCCGTGCGGGCAGGAAGCCCGCGCGCGCCGGCGATGGTGCCGCCGGGCCGCGCCCTCGCCCGTCTGCACGGCGTCGCAGGTGCCGTGCCTAGAATAAGCAGAATCAAGGAGGGACCCCGGATGAACAGAAGATGGTTGCTCGCCCTGCTCGCGGCGCCCGTGTTCGCGGCCTGGGCCGCCACGGCGCCTCCTGCCGCCCCCGATCAGGGGACCAGCGGGCCGGTGGTGCCCGTGACCGTGCAGAACTTCACGCGCGCTGAATCCGACATGTACTTTGCGAAGACCGTGAGCGGGGGCGGCTTCGGGAAGCTGGTGCACCACCGCAAGCCGATCGGCATCGAGGAGCAGGACGTCATCCGCATGAACCGCGACACCCTCTATTCGGCCGGGGTGTTCGATCTGGACGCGGGGCCCGTCACCATTACCCTGCCCGACACCGGCAAGCGCTTCATGTCGCTGCTCCCCATCAACGAGGACCATTACACGCAGCCGGCCGTTTACGCCCCCGGCCGTTACACGTACACGCGCAGCCAGGTCGGCACGCGCTACGTGCTGCTCGCCGTGCGCACGCTGGCGAACCCCACGGACGCCGCCGACCTCAAGGCGGCGAACGCGGCGCAGGACGGCATCCAGGTCAGGCAGCCGGCGACCGGCCACTTCGAGATCCCCCGCTGGGACGCCGCGGCGCGCGACCAGCTCCGCCAGGCGATCCTGTTCCTGGCCATGAACAGCGGGCCGACCATGGCCGAACGGTTCGGCGCGCGCTCGCAGGTCGATCCCATCCAGCACCTGCTGTACACGGCCGCGGGCTGGGGCGGCAATCCGCGCGCCGCCGCGGTGTACGAGTCCGTGGTGCCCAAGGCCAACGACGGCAAGAGCGTGCACCGCCTGAGCGTCGGTGCGGTGCCGGTGGACGGCTTCTGGTCCATCAGCGTGTACAACGCCAAGGGCTTCTTCGAGAAGAATCCGCTCGACAGCTACTCGCTCAACAGCCTGACGGCCAGGCCGAACAAGGACGGGTCTGTCACGGTCCAGTTCGGCGGCTGCACTGCGCAGAGGGTGAACTGCCTGGTCACCCCGCCGGGCTGGAACTACGTGGTGCGCATGTACCGGCCGCGCCGGCCGGTCGTGGACGGCAGCTGGCAGTTTCCGGCGGCGAAGCCGGTGCCCTGATCAGCCTAGCCGCCGGCGCGCCGCGCGGCGTAGCCGCGCTTGAGGAGTTCGGCGACCAGCGTGTCGCGGTGCTCGCCCTGGATCTCGATCGTGCCCTCGCGCACGGTACCGCCCGAGCCGCAGCGCTGCTTGAGTTCCCGCGCCAGCGCCGCGAGCGCCGCCTCATCCAGCGGAAGCCCGGTGATGACCGACACCGCCTTGCCGCCGCGACCCTGCGTCACGCGCGAGACCCGCACCGCGCCGTTCCCCACCCGCGCGGGCTTGCCGCGCGCGTCCTTGCAGGCGCATTGCGCCACGGGACGGCGGCAGCCCGGACAGATGCGGCCCACATCGCTCCGGTAGACGATCGTCAAGGCATCATCACCGGCAGCTTGATGGTGTGCGTCAGCTGGTCGGCGCAGATGAACTCCATCAGCTCCTCGCGCTGGGCCATGGCATCGCGCTGGCCGAGCGCCATGATCTCCTGGGTGAAGCTCGCCTCGAACATCAGGTAGCTCGCCAGCTGCGCGCCGGCGGTGCCGCGCGCGCCCATCACCCGCAGCAGTGCCCGCAGACTGCGCGGCAGGCTCTTCACGTGGCGCGTGGCGACGACCCTGCAGGTCCTCGCTCGGCGCGATCATCAGCGTCCCGACCTTGTGCACGCCGGGCACCGCGAAGGGGGCGACCTCGGCCACCTGGTTGAGGCGCGCCACGTGCTCGACGTTGGCGTAGATCTGGTCCATGAACAGCGTGTCGAGCATGTAGCCGAACAGCTGGCCGGGCGTGGGCGCCTCGGCCACGGTGCGCGGGCGGGTGTTGACGCCCGCGCCCTGCTCGGAGCGCACGCCGATGACCAGCAGCCGGTCGGCGCCGAGGTGTATGGCCGGGCTGAGCGGCCAGAGCTGGCGCTGCGCGCCGTCGCCGTAGTACTCCCCGTCCAGCAGCACCGGCGGGAACAGGAACGGCACCCCCATGCTGGCCATGAGGTGATCGAGCGTGAGCTTCTCGCGGCGCCCGATCCGCTGGTGGCGGTCCCAGGCCTGCACTTCCGGGGCGCCGTCGAAAAAGGCCACCGACGCCGCGGTGCTGTAGCTCGTGGCGCACAGCGCCAGCGCCCGCAGCGCGCCGCGGTTCACGCTGGTGCTGAGGTGCTCCCAGCGGATGTTGCGCCTGAGGAGATTACGCAGCGGCGTGTTGTCGAACAGCGCCCGCGGCGGGGGCAGCAGCAGGCCGCCCGACATCAGCGACAGCCCCCAGTGCACCCCGGAGCGCAGCATGCTCAGGGCGTTCGCCCTGAACACCTGGTGCACGTGAAACCCGGACCACACCCGGCACAGAGCATCGACCGCCCGGTGCCAGCGGAAGGCCTCGGTGGCCAGCACTGCGGCCGAGACCGCGCCGGCCGAGGTGCCGACGATCACCGGGAAGGGGTTCGGGGCCCCGGGCATCATGTCGGCGATCGCCCGCAACACGCCCACCTGGTAGGCGGCGCGTGCGCCGCCCCCGGGCAGCACCAGCCCTACGGTGCTGCCGACGCCCATCCTGGGACGCAGTGACGGATTCGAGTCCACGGGCATAAGATAACCGCAATCCGCCGCGCTTCGACATGCACGCGCGTCTCGTTTCCGGCCGAAGCTGCCGCCCGCGGCCTAAGCGCAGCGTCACGCGGGGGCGGCCATATGACAGTTAGGAGGATTATTGCCATGACACGATCGATCGCATCGACGATGCTGGCCGCGTTGCTGTGGGCCGGCGCGGCGTGGAGCCAGGCGCCGGCGGGCGCGCCCGCGGGCACGACCGCCACCTGCAAGGACGGGACCTATTCCTCGAGCGCCAGCAAGCAAGGCGCCTGCAGCAGCCACAAGGGTGTCAAAGACTGGTACGGGGCCACGGCCGTCAAGGTGTGGGCCAACAAGGACACGCAGACCTATCACTGCCCGTCGGACAAGTGGTACGGCAAGACCCAGAACGGCAGCTACATGTCCGAATCGGACGCCAAGGCGCAGGGCTACCACGCCGATCACGGCAACGCCTGCCAGTAGCCGACCGGCGCGCTGCCTCGGGCGCGGGCTCAGCAGTGGCAGGCGTGTCGGGCGCTAGGAACGCGGCGGCTTGGAGCGGCGCACCAGGCGCCGACGCTTAAGCGCCCGCTGCAGGCGCTCATAGGACGCGCTCCCGCCCTTCGGGTTTCGGTCCAGGGCGGAGATCTCCGCTGCGCCCTGCGCCAGCGCGGCGCGCACCGCCGCGTTGATGAGCTCGGACATGGAGCAGCTGGCCGCGACCGCCCGCATGCGCAGCGCGCGGTAGACCTCCGGCTCGAAATAGACCGTAGCGCGCTTCGGTGTGCTCATGAGTGAATCACCCCTCCGTGGCATCGTGACCCCCGGGCCCCGGCCTTGTCTGGGCGCTCAGGGCTGTTCGGCGTAGATCCTGACCAGACGGTACATGAACTCGCGGTCCTGCATCAGCGAGTTCACGTTCATGTACTCGTTCAGACCGTGCACGTTGCCAAGGTCCGGACCCGAGAAGGTGGCATTGAAGCCGTAGGTCGGGATGCCGGCGGCGTTCAGGAACTGCCCGTCGGTGGCCCCCGACTGCAGAATCGGCACCACGGGTACGCCCGGCCAGAACTCGGCCGCCAGCTTCTTGATCGGATCAAGGATCGCGGGCGTCAGCGGCGGCGGCGGCGAGCTGGGGCCCCGTATCTCCAGCGTCGTCACCTTGACCTTCGGGTCCGCGACGAGTTCCTCGAGGCGCTGGCGGATGGTCTCCTGCGCCACGCCCGGGAAGATGCGGCAGTTGACGATCGCCCCGGCGCGCTGCGGCAGCGCGTTGGTGGCATGCCCCCCATCGAGCATCGTGGCCACGCAGGTGGTGCGCATCATGGCATTCCAGCTCGGGTCCTTGGACGCGACCAGCGCGATCGAACTGGCGTCATTCGGGTCCTTGACCAGCGCCGACATGGCCGCGGCCGCGGCGCTCTCGCCCTTGGCCGCCTGGAGAGGCGCCATGGCGGTGAAATAGGCGCGGTTGGCGTCGTTGAACTGCGGCGGGAAATCGTACGCGGACAGGCGCGTGAGCGCCGCCGCCAGCCGGTAGATCGCGTTTTCCTTGACCGGGCGCGAGCTGTGGCCGCCCGGATTGGTGACCTCCAGCCGATAGTTCTGCGGCGTCTTCTCGCCGGACTCCACCTGCAGCAGCACGCGATGGCCCTGCGGGTCGAGCTCGCCCCAGGCCCCCTCGTTGATCGCGAAGGCCGCGTCGATCAGCTCGCGCTGATTGCTGCTCAGCCACTGGGCGCCGTTGAAGGCCCCGCTGGTCTCTTCTCCGCAGGTCAACGCCATCTTGAGCGTGCGCCGCGGACGCGGCTTTTCGGCGCTCAGTCGCACCAGCGTGTCGACCCAGATCGCCGCCATGGCCTTATCATCATGGACGCCGCGCGCGTAGAAGTTCCCGTTCTCCTCGACCAGCGTGAACGGATCGCGGGTCCAGTCCTCGCGCTTGGCTTCGACCACGTCGAGGTGCGCGAGCATCAGGATGGCCTTGCGCTTCGGATCGCGGCCCGGGAACACGGCCACGAGGCCCCCTTCCTTGGGGTGTTCGGGCACGCTGAACAGGTGCAGATCGCTCTCGGGCAAGCCCGCGGCGCGCAGGTGCGCGGCCATGCGTTCGGCGGCCAGCGTGCAGCTGCCGGCCGACAATGTGGTGTTGGTCTCCACCAGCTCCTTGTAGAGCGCGCGGAAGCGCGGCTCGCCAGTGTCGGTCGCGGCCTGCGCCGCGCCGCCCAGCAGGAGCAGCGTCGTGATCGCCCGGCCCAGCAGTGTTCTCATGCTCATCCCCCTCGGCTTAATTATTATCTTCGCGTCACCCGCACGATCTGCATGGAATTGGTCCCGCCCGACACGCCGGTCAGCTCGCCCTTGGTCAGGATCACCAGGTCGTCGACCTCCACCAGCCGCTCGCCCAGCAGCTGCTCGAAGATCGCCGGGTACAGTTCCTGCGGGCTGTTGTAGGCGATGTCGAAGGGCACGGCGTACACGCCGCGGTAGAGCGTCACGCGCCGGCGCGTCGCCTGGTGGCGCGTAAAGGCATAGATGGGAATGTCGGCGCGGATGCGGCTCATCCACAGCGGCGTCAGGCCCGACTCGGTGAGCGCGACGATGGCGCGCACCCGCATGTGATTGGCGGTGTACATCACCGCACGCGAGATCGCCTCCTCGGTGTTGCTGAACTCGTCCTCGGCGCGCACGTCGCGGTGCGAGACGCCCAGCTGGTATTTCTCCGCGCCGCGGATCACCTCGGCCATGGCCTGCACGGCCTTGAGCGGGTACTTGCCGGCCGCGGTCTCGGCCGAGAGCATCACCGCGTCGGTCCCGTCGAGCACCGCGTTGGCCACGTCGCTCACCTCGGCGCGGGTCGGCAGCGGGTTCTGGATCATGGATTCCATCATCTGGGTGGCGGTGATCACCACGCGGTTGCGGGCCAGCGACTGGCGGATGATGGTCTTCTGCAGCCCGGTGAGCTCGGCATAGCCCATCTCCACGCCCAGGTCGCCGCGCGCCACCATCACCGCGTCGGTCACGGCCAGGATCCCGGCGAGGTTGTCGAGCGCCTCGTGCCGCTCGATCTTGGCGACCACGCGCGCCTCGCCGCGCCACTTGCGCAGTTCGCTCTGCGCGCGGCGGATGTCGTCGGCGTCGCGTGCAAAGGACACCGCCAGGTAATCGATCCCGAGCTCGACGGCGTACTGCACGTCGGCGAGGTCCTTGTCGGTGAGCGCCGGGGCCGAGATGCCCCCGCCCTGGCGGTTGAGGCCCTTGCGGTTGGAGAGCTCGCCGCCGAGGCGCACCACGCACTGGATGCGGGTGCCGGTGACGCGCTCCACGTCGAGCACGATCTGGCCGTCGGCCAGCAGCAGCGCGTCGCCGGCGCGCACGTCGCCGGGCAGACCCTGGTAGGCGCAGCCCACCTCGCTGCTGTTGCCGGCGTTCGCATCCAGCGCGGTGTCGAGCGCGAACGGGGCGCCTTCGGCCAGCTGCACGCTGCCCTCGGCGAAGCTCTCGATGCGGATCTTCGGGCCGGCCAGGTCGGCGAGCACGCCGACGTTGCGCCCCGCGGCCTGGGCGGCGGCGCGCACCGCCTCCACGTGCGCACGCTGCGACTGGCGGTTGCCGTGCGAGAAGTTGATGCGCGCCACGTCGAGCCCGGCATCGACCATGGCGGCGATGACGCCGCGATCCGTGGCCGGACCGAGCGTCGCGACTATCTTTGTGCGGCGCCCGGTATCCATCGTTCCTGGCTCTGCTCGGCGCGCTCCTGCAGCATCGCCACGGCCGGCAGGGTCTTGCCCTCGACGAACTCGAGGAACGCGCCGCCGCCGGTGGAGATATAGGAGATGCCGTCCGCGACCCCGTACTTCTCGATCGCCGCCAGCGTGTCGCCGCCCCCGGCGAGCGAGTAGGCGCCGCTGCTGGCGATGGCGTCGGCGATCGCCTTGGTGCCCTCGCCGAACTGGTCGAACTCGAACACCCCAACCGGGCCGTTCCAGAGCACCGTGCCGGCGCTCTTGATGAGCGCGCAGAAGCGCTCGGCGGTGTCGGGCCCGATGTCGAGGATCATCTCGCCGGCTTTGACCGCGCCGACCGCGCGCACGTCGGCGTGCGCGGTAGCGGCAAACTCCGGGGCCACCACCACGTCGGTCGGCAACGGGATTTCCGTGCCGCGCGCGTGCGCGCGTGCGATCAGGCTCCGGGCCATGTCGAGCATCTCGGTCTCGCACAGCGACTTGCCCACCTGCACGCCGGTGGCGGCCAGGAAGGTGTTGGCGATGCCGCCGCCGACGATGAGCATGTCGACCTTCTCGAGCAGCGCGCCCAGCACCGTGAGCTTGCTCGAGACCTTGGAGCCGGCGACGATCGCCAGCAGCGGGCGCGCGGGCTTGAGCAGCGCGCGCTCGAGCGCGTCGAGCTCGGCCACCAGCAGCGGTCCGGCGCAGGCCACGGGCGCGTAGCGCCCCACCCCGTGGGTGCTGCACTCGGCGCGGTGCGCGGTGCCGAAGGCGTCCATCACGTACACGTCGCAGAGCTTGGCCATGCGGCGCGAGAGCGCGTCGTCGTCGGCCTTCTCGCCCGGGTTGTAGCGCACGTTCTCGCACAGCACCGCGCTGCCGGGCGCGCAGTCGACGCCGTCGAGCCAGTCCCTGACCAGCGGCACCGGCCGGCCGAGCAGTTCGGAGAGCCGCGCGGCCACCGGCGCGAGCGAGAACTCCGGCTCGAACTTGCCTTCCTTGGGCCTGCCTAAGTGCGAGAGGATCAGCACCCGCGCCTTCCGCTCCAGCGCCAGCTGGATGGTCGGGAGCGCGGCGCGGATGCGCGCGTCGCTGGCGACCGTGCCGGCCTTGATCGGCACGTTCAGGTCCTCGCGGATCAGCACTCGCTTGCCGGCCAGGTCCAGGTCCGCCATGCGTAGGGGTGCGGCCATGCCGTTGCTGCGCATCGCCTCAGGCCGCCCGCGACCAGGCCAGCGTGGTGTCGAGCATGCGGTTGGAGAAGCCCCACTCGTTGTCGTACCAGGCGCAGACCTTGACCAGGTTCCCGTCGATGATCTTCGTCATGGTCGCATCGTAGGTCGAGGAGGCCGGGTCGTGGTTGTAATCGACCGAGACCAGCGGCGCCTCGGTGTAGGCCAGGATCCCCTTGAGCCGGCCGGTGGCCGCGCTGCGCACCAGCTCGTTGATCTCCTCGATGGTGGTGGCGCGCTTCGGGCGTGAAGGTCAGATCGACCAGCGACACGTTGATGGTGGGCACGCGGATCGCGAAGCCGTCCAGCCGGCCCTTGAGCTCGGGCAGCACCAGCCCGACGGCGGCCGCGGCCCCGGTCTTGGTCGGAATCATCGACATGGTCGCCGAGCGCGCGCGCCGGATGTCCTCGTGGTACACGTCGGTGAGCCGCTGGTCGTTGGTGTAGGAGTGGATCGTCGTCATCAGCCCGGCGTGGATGCCGATGCCGTCGTGCAGCACCTTGGCGAGCGGCGCCAGGCAGTTGGTGGTGCACGAGGCGTTGGAGACCACCGTGTGGCTGGACTTGAGCACGCCGTGGTTGACGCCGTAGACGATGGTCGCGTCCACGTCCTTCCCGCCCGGGGCCGAGATCAGCACCTTCTTGGCCCCGCCCGCGAGGTGCTTGCCGGCGTCGGCCTTGGTGGAGAAGAAGCCGGTGCATTCGAGCACGAATTCCGCGCCCATCGCGCCCCACGGCACCTGCGCCGGGTCGCGCTTGGCGGTCACCTTGATGCGATCGCCGTTGACCAGCATCGAGTCGCCCTCGACGCTGACCTTGCCGTTGAACCGGCCATGCGCGGTGTCGTACTGCGTCAGGTGCGCGTTGCTCTGCGCGTCGCACAGGTCGTTGATGGCCACGATCTGCAGTTCGTGCTGGCGGCCGCTCTCGTACAGCGCCCGCAGCACGTTGCGGCCGATGCGACCGTAACCGTTGATGCCCACCTTCACTGCCATGACAACTCCTTAGGAAAAAACCAACCGCGGCGCGCTCCGGCGCGCCCGCTCATAGTGATTCTAGTACGGCCTTTGTGACACTGGCGGCGTCCAGCCCGTATTTCCGGAACAGCTCGGGGGCCTTGCCGGACGCGCCAAACTCGTCGATGCCGAGCACGCGCCCGCCGCTGCCGAGGTATTTCCACCACAGGCCGGTCGCGCCCGCCTCGACCGCCATGCGCCGCGTGACCCGCGCCGGCAGCACCGCTTCGCGCCAGGCGGGATCCTGCGCATCGAACACCTCGGTGCACGGCATCGACACCAGCCGCACGTGCTTGCCCTGGGCCTGCGCCGCGCCCACCGCCTCGAGCGCGGGGCCGACCTCGGAGCCGGTGGCGATGACGATGAGCTCGGGCGGACCCTGGCAGTCGAGCAGCACGTAGCCGCCGCGCGCGACCTGTTCGGGCGCGATCCTGGAGGCGACCTGCGCCAGGCCCTGGCGCGTCAGCACCAGGCACCCGGGCCCGGCGGTGCGCTCGATGAGCGCGCCCCAGGCGACGGCGGTCTCGAGCGCGTCGGCCGGCCGCCACACGTGCAGGTGCGGCATCAGCCGCAGGCTGGCGAGCTGCTCGATCGGCTGGTGGGTGGGCCCGTCCTCGCCCAGGCCGATCGAGTCGTGGCTGTAGACCAGGATCACGCGCTGGCGCATCAGCGCGGCCAGGCGCACCGCGTTGCGGGCGTAGTCGGAGAAGGTCAGGAAGGTGCCGCCGTAGGGAATGAACCCGCCGTGCAGCGAGATGCCGTTCATCATCGCGGTCATGGCGAACTCGCGCACGCCGTAGTGCAGGTAGCCGCCGGAA
Source organism: uncultured Gammaproteobacteria bacterium (assembly GCA_963707115.1). Classification (GTDB taxonomy): domain Bacteria; phylum Pseudomonadota; class Gammaproteobacteria; order Steroidobacterales; family Steroidobacteraceae; genus FEN-1191. Next base: position 108,105 of record CAVPOP010000005.1, on the reverse strand, counting down.
ACGTCCCCGGGGCTGAGCACGTGCGCGCCCTTGGCGAGCGTGTTGTTGGAGCCGGTCAGGTCCGCGGAACCCCCGAACAGTTCCGGGAGCGCCGGGCACAGGATGTTGAGCATGGCCTGCGAGGACTGGCGCGTCGCCTGCAAGCCGCTGGTGGCGGCGCCCGCGGCCACGCACTGGGCGCGGATCGCGCTCCACTGCGCGGGCAGCTCGCCCTGCATGCGCCGCACGAACTCGGCGGCCAGCTGCGGGTGCTCGGCCTGGTAGCGCGCAAACAGCGCCTGCCATTTCTGCTCGGCGGCGCGCCCGGCCGCCTCGCCGTTCCAGGCCTCGCGGAGCGCGGCCGGCACCACGAACGGCGGTTCGCTCCAGTTGAGGATCTTGCGGACCGCGGCCACTTCTTCCGCGCCCAGCGGCTCGCCGTGCGCCTTGGCCGTGCCCCCGCGGGTCGGGGCCGGGTAGCCGATCACGGTGCGGCAGCAGATCAGCGTCGGGCGCTGTTCCTCGGCCAGCCCGGCGCGGATCGCCCGGGCCACGGCTTCCCCGTCCTGGCCCTCGACGTCGCGGATCACCTGCCAGCCGTAGGCCTCGAAGCGCTTGGCCGTGTCGTCGGCGAACCAGCCGGCCACCTTGCCGTCGATGGAGATGCCGTTGTCGTCGTACAGGCAGATCAGCTTGCCTAAGCGCCAGCGTGCCCGCCAGCGAGGCGGCCTCGTGCGAGACGCCTTCCATCAGGCAGCCGTCGCCGCAGAACACCCAGGTGTGGTGATCGACGATGGGCAGGCCCGGTTGGTTGAACTGCGCGGCGAGCAGCTTCTCGGCCAGCGCAAAGCCCACCGCGTTGGCCACGCCCTGGCCGAGCGGCCCCGTGGTGGTCTCGATCCCCATGCTCACGTCGTGCTCGGGGTGCCCGGCGGTCCGGCTCCCGAGCTGGCGAAAGTGGCGCAGCTCGTCCATCGCCACCGGGTAGCCGCGCAGGTGCAGCACCGCGTACAGCAGCATCGAGGCGTGCCCGTTCGAGAGCACGAAGCGGTCGCGGTCCCACCAGCGCGGATTGGCGGGGTTGTGCTTGAGGAACTCCCGCCACAGCACCTCGGCCATGTCCGCCATGCCCATCGGAGCGCCCGGATGGCCCGAGTTGGCCTGCTGGACGGCGTCCATGGCCAGGACGCGGATGACGTTGGCGAGTTCGCGGCGTGTGGGCATGAGGGGCCTATGGCGATCCGGCGGGCAGCGCTTGCGGGGCGCGCATTGTCCACGGGGGGGAGTGCAAATTCAATCAGACTTCGCCGCGCCGGTTCTGCCGCCGCGGGCAGCCGTTATACTGTGAGCTCCCAGGCCCCCCCAACCCAGCCAGGACCCCCTATGGCCAACAGCTTCCTGTTCACCTCCGAGTCGGTCTCCGAAGGCCACCCGGACAAGGTCGCCGACCAGATCTCCGACGCCGTGCTCGACGCCATCCTCGCGGTCGACCCGCGCGGCCGCGTGGCCTGCGAGACGCTGATCAAGACCGGCGTGGTGGTGGTGGCGGGCGAGGTGACCACCTCGGCCTGGATCGACCTGGAAAAACTGGTGCGCGATACGGTCCTGGCGATCGGCTACAACAGCTCGGAGATGGGCTTCGACGGGGCCAGCTGCGGGGTGGTCAACATCATCGGCAAGCAGTCGCCCGACATCGCCATGGGCGTGGACCGCAAGAGCAAGCGCCGCCAGGGCGCCGGCGACCAGGGGCTGATGTTCGGCTACGCCACCAACGAGACCGACGTGCTCATGCCCGCGCCCATCACCCTCGCCCACCGCCTGGTCAAGCGCCAGGCCGACGTGCGCAAGCGCGGCAAGCTCGAGTGGCTCCGTCCCGACGCCAAGAGCCAGATCACGCTGCGCTACGAGAACGATCGCCCGGTGGGGATCGAGGCGGTGGTGCTGTCCACGCAGCACAGCCCGGAGGTGTCCACCAAGAAACTGCGCGAGGCGGTGATGGAAGAGATCATCCAGCCCGTGCTGCCCAAGCGCTGGCTCAAGAAGCGCACCCAGTATCACATCAACCCGACCGGGCGTTTCGTGGTCGGCGGACCGGTGGGCGACTGCGGGCTCACCGGCCGCAAGATCATCGTCGACACCTACGGCGGCTTCGCCCGCCACGGCGGCGGCGCGTTCTCCGGCAAGGACCCCTCCAAGGTCGACCGCTCGGCCGCCTACGCGGCGCGCTACGTGGCCAAGAACCTGGTCGCGGCCGGACTCGCGGCACGCTGCGAAGTGCAGGTGTCCTACGCCATCGGCGTCGCCGAGCCCACCTCCGTCATGGTCGACGCCTTCGGCACCAGCGCGCTCTCGCGCGAGCAGCTCACCGAGCTGGTGCGCCGTCACTTCGACCTGACGCCCTACGGCCTGCGCGTCATGCTCGATCTGACCCGCCCGATCTACCAGAAGACGGCCGCTTATGGTCACTTCGGCCGCAAGGAAGACGAGTTCACCTGGGAGCGGACCGACCGGGCCGAGGCCCTGGCGGTCTCGGGACGCTACATGGCGCGCCGGGCGGGCCGGTACCGCAAGAATTGAGGTATGAGGTATAATTAAATTCACGACGTGCTGCCCTGCGGCACGCCGGTGCGTCAAGGAGCGTTGCGACAGGGCACACCGCGAACGGCGGTGGGCTGTGCCAGGCTTGATGCATCGTGGCTACGGAGCCAACGGCGCTCACAACCCTAAAGTTACAAAGGAGTTGGAGACGCCATGAATGCCACCATCAAACCCATCGCCGAGAACCGCGACTATCGGGTCGCCGACCTGAAGCTCGCCGACTGGGGCCGCAAAGAAATCGCCATCGCCGAGACCGAGATGCCCGGCCTGATGGCGATCCGCGAGGAGTTCACCTCGCAGCAGCCGCTGCGCGGCGCGCGCATCAGCGGCTCGCTCCACATGACGATCCAGACCGCGGTGCTGATCGAGACGCTCCAGGCGCTCGGGGCCGAAGTGCGCTGGTGCTCGTGCAACATCTTCTCGACCCAGGACCACGCCGCCGCGGCGATCGCCGCCAGCGGCACGGCGGTCTACGCCTACAAGGGCGAATCGCTCGAGCAGTACTGGGAGTTCACGCACCGGATCTTCGAGTGGCCGAACGGCGCCCACGCCAACCTGATCCTCGACGACGGCGGCGACGCCACGCTCCTGCTGCACCTGGGGACCCGTGCCGAGACCGAGCCGAGCGTGCTGCACAACCCGACCAGCGAGGAAGAGACCGCGCTGTTTGCCGCCATCACCGCGACCCTCAAGCGCGATCCGCACTGGTACTCGCAGCGCCTCAAGGCGATCCGCGGCGTCTCGGAAGAGACCACCACCGGCGTGAAGCGCCTGTACCAGATGGCGCGCGAGGGCGACCTGGCCTTCCCGGCCATCAACGTCAACGACTCGGTGACCAAGAGCAAGTTCGACAACCTCTACGGCTGCCGCGAGTCGCTGGTCGACGGCATCAAGCGCGCCACCGACGTCATGGTGGCGGGCAAGGTGGCGGTCATCGCCGGGTACGGCGACGTCGGCAAGGGCTCGGCCAGCGCGCTGCGGGCGCTCTCGGCCCAGGTCTGGGTCACCGAGATCGACCCGATCTGCGCGCTGCAGGCGGCGATGGAAGGCTACCGGGTGGTGACCATGGATTACGCGGCCGACAAGGCCGACATCTTCGTGACCGCGACCGGCAACTTCCACGTGCTCACGCACGAGCACATGAAGCGCATGAAGAACAACGCCATCGTCTGCAACATCGGCCACTTCGACAACGAGATCGACTGCGCCTCGCTCAAGCAGTACCAGTGGGAGAACATCAAGCCGCAGGTCGACCACGTCATCTTCCCGGACGGCAAGCGCATCATCCTGCTGGCCGAGGGCCGGCTGGTGAACTTGGGCTGCGGCACCGGTCATCCGAGTTATGTGATGAGCAGCTCCTTCGCCAACCAGGTGCTGGCGCAGATCGAGCTGTGGAGCCACCACGAGCGCTACGCGGTCGGCGTGCACGTGCTGCCCAAGCACCTGGACGAGAAGGTGGCGCGGCTCCAGCTGGTCAAGCTCAACGCCCAGCTCACGCCGCTCACCGACGCCCAGGCGCGCTACATCGGCGTCGACATACAGGGGCCTTACAAGCCGGATCATTATCGTTATTGATAAATGCGCTTGTAGGAATCAGCGCGCGTGGCGCGGTTCGGCGACAGTTGTCGAAGGTGGTTTGACATCTTCGATGCGAGCCGTCGAAAAACTGTGGAGCAGTTCGGCAGCGCGCGCGCCCGCGATGCGCGCGAATTAGACGCCGGTCACCCGGCGCGCCGCGCGCGCCCGGTATCATGAGCGCCATGGTTGCCGAACTTCGAGTCCTACAGATCTCCGACCCGCACCTGTTCGGGAGCGCCGAGGGCGCGCTGCGCGGCGTGCCCACGCGCCGCTCGCTCGAGGCGGTGCTGCGCCACGCGCGCGCGCATCACTGGAACGCCGAGGCGCTGCTGCTGACGGGAGATTTAGTCAACGACGATCCCGACGGCTATGCCGTGCTGCGCGAGCTGCTGGGCGATCTGGGCAAGCCGGTCTGGTGCCTGCCGGGCAATCACGACGACCCGGAGCGGATGCGCCGCGCGCTCGACGAGCCGCCGTTCGTGGTCGGCGGCCATCACGACATCGGCGCGTGGCGCGTGATCATGCTCGACAGCTGCGTGCCCGGCAGCTCCCACGGCCAGTTGAGCGCTGCAGAACTGGCACGGCTCGAGCGCGCGCTTGCGGGTGCGGGCGAGCGCCAGGTGCTGATCGGACTGCACCACCATCCGGTGCCGATGGGCAGCCGCTGGATCGATTCGGTGGGGCTGAGGAATCCCGAGGAGCTGTTTGCGCTCACCGACCGCTGCGCGCAGGTGCGCGTCATGCTCTGGGGACACGTGCACCAGAGCCACGACTCGCGTCGCAAGGGCGTGCGGCTCCTGGCCACCCCTTCGACCTGCGCGCAGTTCCTGCCGCACTCCGATCACTTCGCGATCGATCCGGCCCCGCCGGCGTATCGCCGACTCACGCTGCGCGCCGACGGCACGATCGACACCGAGGTGGTGCGGGTGGCGCTCGACGACGCGGCGCAGGCCAACCCGAGGTCCGCTCACGGCTGAGCCGAGCGGCGCGGGCGGGGCAGGGCCTCTGGAGCCCCTGGCACTCAACAGCCGGCGCTCACCGCGGCCGATCAGCGGTTAGTTCATGGCGCCCGCTGCCGGTGCGGCCGGGAGCCGCACCACAAACTCGCTCCCCTGTCCCGCTCCATCGCTGTGCGCCGCCACACTGCCGCCGTGCAATACGACCAGGTGCTTGACCAGCGCCAGGCCGATGCCCAGGCCGTCCTGTGGGTGGTCCGGCGACGGATCGATATGCGAGAACATCTCGAAGATCTGCGGTAGCCGCTCCTCCGGAATGCCGTAACCCGAATCGCTGACCTCGACCAGCACGTCGCTCCCGTCACGGCGTGCGCTGATGCCGATGCGGCCGCCCCGGGCGCTGTAGCGGGCCGCGTTGTTCAGGATGTTGGCGAACACCTGCACCAGCCGGGTGCGGTCCGCGTCGAGGTGCAAGCTCTTCTCTGAGAGGTCGAGGGTGATGCGGTGTCCTGCCCCCTCGATCAGCGGGCGGCTGGTTTCCAGCGCGTCGTTCAGCACCGCGAGCAGCTCCAGGCGCTCCTTGCGCAGCACGAGTTTTCCCAGGCTGATGCGGCTCACGTCGAGCAGGTCGTCCACCAGGTGGATCAATTGCGCCAGCTGCCGCTCCATGATCACGCGCGCCTGCTCGACCATGGCGGGATTGCCGCCGGCGAGCCGGATGATCTGCAACCCGTTGCGGATGGGGGCGAGCGGGTTTCGCAGCTCGTGCGCCAGCATGGCGAGAAATTCATCCTTGCGCCGGTCCGCCTCCTCCAGCCCCGCCGCCAGCTCGCGCAGCTGCTGCTCGGCCCACTTCTGCTGCGTGGTGTCGCGGAACACCACGACCAGCCCGGCCGTTTCGGCCGCCGACGGGAGGGGCGAGGCGCAGTAGGCCACCGGAAGGAAGCTCCCGTCCTTCCGGATAAAGGTGTCCTCGTAGTCCACCAGGGTCTTGCCGTCATGCAGCACCTGGAACCCGGCGCACTCCTCGATCGGGAACGGGCTTCCGTCCGCGTGCTTGTAGTGAGTCGCCTCGTGCATCTTGCGGCCCAGCAGCTCCGCACTGCTCCAGCCCAGCAGCCGCTCCGCGGCGGGATTCATGAAGGTCACCAGGCCCTGTGTGTCGACCGTGTACAGTCCCTCGGCCATATTGGTCACGATCGCCTGGTTCAGTTCCAGCAGGCGCTGGGTTTCGGCGCGGCCCTGCTGCTGGCGTCTTTCGGCCTCGCGCCGCTCGCTGATCTCGTGAAAGATCAGCACCGCCCCGGTGGTGGCGCCGGCGCCGTCGAGGATCGGCACGGCACTGTCGTCGATGGGCAGTTCCCTGCCCTGCCGGCTGATCAGCAGCGTGTGGTTCGTCACGCCGCTGGCGCGATGTTCCCTGAGTACGCGCGACGCGGGATTATCGATGGGCTGGCGCGTTTCCTCGTGGACGATCCGGAATACCTGCGTCAGCGGCTGGCCGGTCGCCTCGCTCCGGGTCCAGCCCGTCAGTGATTCGGCGACCGGATTGAGGGAACTGACGTTGCCGAGTACATCGGTGGTAATCACCGCATCGCCGACGTTGGCCAGTATGAAACTGAGCGTTTCGGCCCGTTGCCGCGCGGCCGCTTCCCCCGCGCGATGCCGTTCCCGGGCGCGGCGAGTCGCTTCGCCGAATCCGATGAGCATGAGGCTGATGAGGAGATAGGCGCCCAGCCGGAGCAGATCCCGAGGCTCATCGAAGCTGAGCACGCCCCGCGGAGCGATGAACAGATACGAGCTGGCCACATAGCCCAGGGCGGCGACCAGCAGAGCGCACCGGTAGCCGGCCACCCAGATAGCGATGGCCACCGCGCCGAACACGATCGTGAACGGCATCAAATCACCCAGCAGCGGATCCAGCAGCCAACGGAGGAGTATCGCGCCGGCCAGCGCTGCCATGGCCACGCCGTATCGAGCCACCGATTCGTGAGGGGCGATTTGCTGCGTCATTGCCGTCCCTGCAGGCGCTGCGGAGCCTCGAATCATGGACGGGTCAAATCTACTCTCTATTTGGGCGTGCGGCTTGGGATAGGCTTGCCGAGACGCTCGCAACGGACGACATTACGGAATCGTCACTTGTGAGGGCACGGCATGAAACGCGCACGGTTTGCGGCTCTGGCTATCGGCGTCATTTTTTCTGCGCGGCTCCTGCCCGCCGCCTCGTCCGCCGATCCGGTGGCGCAGCTGGTGCACGCCGAGATGCAGCAGCAGCACATCCCTGGCCTGACGCTGCTGGTTTCCCGGAACGGCAAAACGGTCCGGGCTGAGGGCTACGGACTCAGCAATGTCGAATTGAACGTGGCCGCCAAGCCGGAATCGATCTTTCAGTCAGGGTCGGTCGGCAAGCAGTTCACCGCCACGGCGGTCATGATGCTGGTCGAGGCCGGCCAGGTCGGACTGGAAGATCCGCTGAGCAAATATTTCCCGGACGCGCCGGCCTCCTGGAAACAGGTCACGCTCCGCGAGCTGCTGAGCCACACCGCGGGCTTCACGGACTATCCCAAGAATTTCGACATGCGCAAGGACTACACCGAGGCCGATCTGCTCAAGATGGTCGAGGCGGTACCGCTCGCCTATCCGCCGGGCACAAGCTGGAGCTACAGCAACCTGGGCTATCTGACCCTCGGCCTGCTGATTCACAAAGTGACCGGCCAGTTCTACGGCGACTTTCTCCAGCAACGCATCTTCCGGCCGCTCGGCATGTCGACGACCCGTATCATCAGCGAGGCGGACATCGTTCCCAACCGTTCGGCCGGATACCGGCTGGTCAAGGGCGAACTGAAGAACCAGCAGTGGGTCTCCCCATCGCTCAACACGACGGCCGACGGAGCGCTCTACTTTTCGATTGTGGACCTGGCCAAATGGGACGCCGCGCTCTACACCGAGAAGCTGCTCAAGAAATCAAGCCTGCAGCAGATGTGGACCATCGCACCGCTACGCGACGGCAAGCCCAATTCCGGCCACTACGGCTATGCCTGGTTCGTCGAAACCGACCACGGCCACCGGCTCATCGAGCACGGTGGCGCGTGGCAGGGTTTCGAGACGCATATCTCCCGCTATGTCGACGATGGCCTCAGCGTGGTCGTGCTGACCAACCTGCAAGGAGCCAAGCCGGATCGCATCGCCCAGGGCGTCGCCAAGATCTATCTCCAGGAAAAGCCCGCGCCCTGATCACACCCGGCGGGCTGCCGCCGGTGTGGCCGTCGGCCTGATTCACGGCGTGGCCCGCTGGGCGGTCGCCGGAGCGAGGCGCCGGGTGCTCAGCTGCTGAATGGAGGTCAGCCCCGCCGCATAGATGCCGGATAAGGCCCCTTTGGCCTCGGCATCCCGGCCGGCGTTTGGCGTGTAGGTGGCGCTCCAGGTCACGATCGACTCCTCGGGGCCCTGGGCCGTCACTTTGATCGTCGATCGGTAGTGAGTGACCGGCAGCGGGCTCGACACAAATTCATACGAGTAGTAGTGATCCTGGTCGCTGCGCGCCACCTGCCGCTCGACGAACGTCGCCTGGCCGTCCTTGGTGACGAGCGTGCGAATCCGCGGTGATCTGCCGCTTTCGTTGCAGGAGCCCACGGGAGGAAGCCAATTCTTGATCGCACAGTATGGTCCGACCATGGCCCAGACGTCCGCGGGCGTGCCTGGAACCACGACGCTGCGGGTCAGCGTTGCCGCGTGCGCGGCCGGTGCAATCAGGGCAAGGCAAGCGCCCAGCGCTGTCAGGCCCGCAGCGGCTTTGAAAACTCTTGCGTAGGGTTCCGGCGCGCGCGGGCGTACGAATCGGTGTGAAGTGGAAGTCGGCGAAATGCATGACATGGTCCTCTGGCTGTGTGGCGGCAGGAGCGCCGCCAGTGGACGTAGCGTTGCCGATCCGCATGCTCGCCACTAGTGCAGGATCTGAAGCGGGCAGTTCAGAAATAGAACTAGGCAAGCCTCGGAGACCGGGCTAGGCTCGTGCGCTGTTCCCTTGTGGGTGAGAATCACATGACGCGGGCGAGCTACGGGCAATTCTGTCCGGTCGCGATGGCGGCCGAGATCCTGTGTACGCGCTGGACCGTTGTGGTCCTGCGCGAGATGATCGCGGGATCGACACGCTTCAATGATTTACGGCGCGGCGTGCCGCGTATGTCGCCGGCCCTGCTGTCGCAGCGACTCAAACAGCTGCAACAGGCGGGCATCGTGATTCGTGCGCGTGCGCGCGGCGAGCCCGGCGTATACGAATACCAGCTGTCCAAGGCGGGCCGGGATCTGCAGCCACTCATCGAGGGCTTTGGCGTCTGGGGTCAGCGATGGGTCGAGACCAAGGCGACGCTCGAGAATCTCGATCCGCAGCTGCTCATGTGGGACCTTCGGCGCAACCTCGACCTGAAGCCCATGCCGAACCGGTCTTCCACCATCCAGTTCGTGTTTCCGGAAGTGCCAGCGCCGCACGGAACCTGGTGGCTGATTGTGGCCCCGGGCTCGGGCGTCGACCTTTGTTCCGTCGATCCAGGCCAGCAGGTCGACCTGTGTGTATTCAGCGATCTGAAGACCATGACCGCCATCTGGATGGGGCTGGAGACGGTCAGCACCGCCGTCCGCAATCGCCGTCTGCGTTTCAGCGGCGAGAAGCGCCTGGCTGCGAACATGCAGAGCTGGCTCGGTTTGAGTCCCTTCGCGAAGGAAAAGAAGCTCGCGGCGTAGGCATCGACGCGCCATGCCCGGGCAGCCGCTGATCTGCGCCGCATCCGGTTAGCTGGGTGGCCCTGCTACAGCAAGATCCCGAGGAGCTTCTTCAGCAATTCATCCAGTGGTATCAGCGTGAGGACCAGCGGGACGACGGGCGCGATAGTCACTGCCGCCACCAGGATGATGGCTTCTCGCGTGAGCAGCGAGATGCGCATGCTCTGCACGACCGCGACGCTGTTGCCCATGTCGGCGAGCGACTGGATGTCGGCACTGCCCAGCAGGGACTCCTCACCGGCCTGGCCGCGCAGCCATTTCACGTCGAAAGCCCGACTGTAGCTTTCCGCCAGAGTGCCGTACTCGAGATTACCTTCCCGTTTCGCCCGTGCCAGCGGCGGCGTGAATACCAGGAGCGGTCCTAAGGCCAGGAACAGCATGAGGACCACCACCAGGAGAATCTCGAACTTGAACTGTGTCAGGCTGACCCCGAGATAGAAGATCCGATTGGCAAGCCCCGAGGAAAGCACCGCGCCGTGGGCCAGCAGCAACGGGGCGAACGCGCGCGGGGTGTACGCAAGGAAGCCCAGACCGCCGACCCGATCCGGATGCGTCGGGACCAGGCTGAGCTTCAGCCGTGACAGCTGCCAGAGCAGCCGCGTCCAGATAAGGATGCGGTAGTACCAGCGCAACAGCAGGAATTGAAAGATCGGGACGCTTACGTAGCCATACCACGCCCCGGCCCGTGTGAGACTGGATCCCTCTGCGCCCGGCGTCGCATACCACGTGGCCGCGGGCAGCACCGCGTAGTGACGCCACACGATTGTGATACCGACCAGATAGACGAAGGCGATCAGCAGCACCTCGGCGAGCACCGAATCGCGCAGCCGTAACGCGGAGGCAATGGCGGCCTGGAACGCGGACTTCTCGCTTTCGGGGATGAGGTGTCGCTCCATGAACATCTGCGTCACGATGCGCAAGCGCACGTGCACGATGAGCTCCGCCGCAATCAGCAGCGGCATGGCGACCAGGAACCTGACGTGCAACCCGACGTCCTTCAGGAACGGTATGGCGACACTCCCGCCCAGCAGGTGCCCGTCCACCGCCGAGAGCAGCAGCAGCGGCAGCCATGCGACCAGCGAGAACACGACCATGCGCCGGCGCACCATGCTCAGCGCGTCGTCGCTGAGGTGCGCGCCGCGCAGCAGGTTGTAGAGCGGCCCGCCGAGCACCGGGGAGAAGGCCAATGGATCCGGGAGCAGTCGAGCGCCGGCTGCAGCCGCAGAGGATCCGGTTCGATCAGTGCTCATAAGACGCCTCCGCGCATGCCAATACCCGCGCCGCGGCCAACATAGTCCGTTTTAGTGGGCCTCGCCCGCGGCCACTTCGATCAAGGGCGCGAGACGCCGCATGCGTTCCTGGGGGTCGGTCAGCTCCAGCAGCACCTGCTGGTCCGAGCGCTCGAGCGGCAGGAATTCGGCCAGGCGGTTGGAGACCCAGTCGGCGTCGTCAAAATCCGCATCGAGGTGGCGCGCCGTCTCGCCGAGCTCCTGCAGCACGCGCCGCAGCACCAGGGCCAGCGGCCGGTGCTCTTCCGCGATCGCATCCGGCCCGGGGTCCGTCATCCATTCCACCTCCCCGACCCGCAGGCCGTCGGACTGCACGCGATGCTGCAGCAGGCGGAAGCGCCTGGACCCCCGACACATCACGCCGAGCAGTCCGTCGGGCAGCTGGCTGAAATCGACCACGCGCGCCCCGGTCCCGACCGCGGCCATGCGCGCCACCGGCCCGCTCTCCTCGCCGCTCGTGATCAGCACCACCCCGAAGTCCGTGCCCGCGCGCATGCAGCGGCCCACCATGTCGAGGTAGCGCGGCTCGAAGATCCGCAGCGGCAGCAGGCCGCCCGGAAACAGCACCGTGTCCAGCGGAAACAGCGGCAGCTCAGCCACCGGCGGGCCGTGCGGCCAGGCGGGCCAGCAGCCGCTCGTGCAGGCCGCCAAATCCACCGTTGCTCATCAGCAGCGCGTGATCGCCGGCGCGCAGCTCGTGGCCGAGTCCTGCGATCAGCCCGTCCAGGTCATGCGCGACGTGCGCCTTGCCGCCCAGGCCCCGGAGCGCGCCGAGCGCGTCCCAGCCCAGGTCCGAGGGCGCGTACAGCCAGACGCTGTCGGCCCCGCGGAGCGAATCGGCCAGCGTGTCGCGGTGGGTGCCGACGCGCATGGTGTGCGAGCGCGGCTCCAGCACCGCGATGATCCGCTCGCTCCCCACGCGCCGCCGCAGGCCCTCGAGCGTGGTGGCGATCGCGGTCGGGTGATGCGCGAAATCGTCGTAGACCTTGACGCCGGCCACCGTGCCGCGCAGCTCCATGCGGCGGCGCACGCCGGCAAAGTCCGCCAGCGCCGCGCAGGCGCGCGAGGGCGGGACGCCGGCGTGGCGCGCCGCGCCGATCGCCGCCAGCGCGTTATCGACGTTGTGCAGTCCCATCAGCGGCCAGCGCACGGTCCCGCAGGTCTGCTCGCCCCAGCGCACGGAAAACTCCGAACCGTCGCTCCCTGCGGCCAGCTCCGCCGTCCACTGCGGCGCGGCCGCCGCGCCCGCGCCCGCGCGCGCAAAGCGCTCCACCTCGCTCCAGCAGCCTTGCGCGAGCACGCGCGCCAGGTGGGCATCGCGCGCATTCACAAGGAGGCGTCCGCTCCCCGGCACGGTGCGGACCAGGTGATGGAACTGCCGCTCGATTGCGGCCAGGTCCGGGTAGATGTCGGCATGGTCGAATTCGAGGTTGTTCAGCACCAGGGTGCGCGGCCGGTAGTGAACGAACTTGGCGCGCTTGTCGAAGAAGGCCGTGTCGTACTCGTCGGCCTCGATGACGAAGAACGGCAGCTCCCCGAGGCGCGCGCTCTGGGCGAAGTTGCCCGGAATGCCGCCGATCAGGAACCCCGGCGCCAGGCCCGCGTCCTCGAGTATCCAGGCCAGCATCGCCGCGGTGGTGGTCTTGCCGTGCGTGCCGGCGACCGCCAGCACCCAGCGCTCGGCGAGCACCTCGCGGGCGAGCCACTCGGGCCCCGACGTGTAGGGAATGCCGCTCTCCAGGAGCGCCTCGATGACCGGCATGCCACGCGTGCAGACGTTGCCGACCACGACCACGTCCGGGCGCGGGTTGAGCTGCTCGGTGCCGAAGCCGTCGCTCAATTCGATGCCGAGCGCGGCCAGCTGCGTGCTCATGGGCGGATAGACGTTGCGGTCCGAGCCGCTCACCCGGTGACCCGCCGAGCGCGCGATGGCGGCCACTCCGCCCATAAACGTCCCGCAGATCCCGAGGATATGTACGTGCATGATCGCGCCGATTGTACACTCGTGGTTTGCGGACGACCCCGCGAGCACTGGTTGAGGGAGCCTGAGCTACAACTTGTCCACCCCCATCACCGACAAGGCGGCGCTGGCCGCCGCCACCGAGACACTGGCTCGCGGCAGCGCGCTCGGCCTCGACACCGAGTTCATGCGCGAGCGCACCTACTACGCGCAGTTGTGCCTGGTGCAGATGGCGACCACGGAACTGGCCGTGTGCGTCGATCCGCTCGCGCTCGCCTCGCTCGATGCGCTGCGTCCGCTGATCGCCGCGCCCCAGCCGTGCAAGATCCTGCACGCCGCGCGCCAGGACCTGGAAGTGCTCGCGCCGGTGGTGGGCCCGGTCGCGAACGTCTTCGACACCCAGGTGGCCGCGGCGCTGATCGGCTTTTCCGCCCAGGTGGGCTATGGCGAGCTGGTGCGCGAGCTGCTCGGCGTCGAGCTGCACAAGACCCAGACGCGCACCGACTGGTCGCGCCGCCCGCTGTCGGCCGCGCAGCTCGACTACGCGCTCGACGACGTGCGCCATCTGCCGCCGTTGCGCGAGCTGCTCGGCGAGCGGCTCGAGAAACTGGGACGCCGCGCCTGGTTCGAGGAGGAGATGGCCCAGATCGGGAGCGATCCGTTCGTCATCGACCCGGAGCAGGCGTGGCTGCGCATCCGGGCGTTCGCCGATCTCGACCCCGACCGCCAGCGCCTGGCACGCGCGCTCGCCGCCTGGCGCGAGCAGCGCGCCATCAGCTCCAACCGCCCGCGCGGCTGGATCCTGCCGGATGCGGCGCTCCGTGACCTGGTGTTCCAGGTGCCGCGCGATCGGGCCGGGCTCGAGCGGATCGGCGAGCTGCCCGAGGGCATCCGCGAGAACAGCGGTGCGCAGTTGCTGGCTTTGATCCAGGCGGCGGCGGTGCCGCAGCCGCCCGCCCCGCTCCCGCAGCGGCGCCGGCCCGATCCGGCGCAGCTGGACCGGGTGCAGCGCCTGGCGGACATCACGCGGCGCGTGGGCCAGGCGCTCGGCCTCGCCCCGGAGCTGCTCGCCACCCGGCGCGACCTGGAGCGCCTGGCCGGCGGGGCGCGCGACGGCCCCCCCTTGAGCGGCTGGCGGCGGGCCGCGATCGGCGCGGAACTGCTTAAAGCGCTCTAGGCCTTGGCGGCGGCGGCGGGGCTTGCGGGCAGCACCGCCCGGAGCCGCGCTTCGACTTCGCTGACGCTGCCCATCGCGTCGATGGCGCGCAGCAGCCCCTGGGCGCGGTAATGCTCGATCAGGGGCAGGGTCTGCTCGTCATAGACGCTCAGGCGCCGGGACACCGTGTGCTCGTTGTCGTCCGGTCGCTGCGTCAGGAGCGGCGCCAGCTCGCAGTTGCGGCAATGGGTGATGCCGCGGGTCGCCGCGTCGTGCACGTTGTAGATGGTGCCGCAGTTCGGGCAGCTGCGACGCCCGGCAATGCGCCGCGCGATCTCGGCGTAATCGACGTTGAACACCACCACCGCATCGAGGGGCGCCTTGATGCTCTTGAGCATGGCCGAGAGCGCCTCGGCCTGCGCGAGGTTGCGCGGAAAGCCGTCCAGCACGTAGCCGTGGGCCGCATCCTGCTCCTTGAGGCGCTCGCGGATGATGCCGACCACGATCTCATCGGCCACGAGCGCGCCGGCGTCCATGGCCGCCTTGGCACGGAGCCCCAGGGGCGTGCCGCGGGCGACGGCCGAGCGCAGCAGGTCGCCGGTGGAGATCTGCGGTATGCCGAGGCGCGCGACCAGCCGCTGCGCCTGGGTGCCTTTGCCCGAGCCGGGCGCGCCGAGTAGGACAATACGCATCTGCGACAAGGTACCGGTGCGCTCCGCGAGGGTCAAACACCCGCTGCCGCGGGTCGTGTCTCGGCTTGAAAAGGAGCCCAAAGGGTCAGTGGGGGTCACGCGCCTGACGAGAGGTGGCTTATTGATGACGGTTGACAATGATTGCCTTATGGTTGACAATACTAGACATTAATGTTGTCAATATAAAGATTAAGGTTGACAAATCTATACGAGGAAGTTGCATATGACCCGGATACGCGCCAGAGGGGAAGAAGTGCGCCGCTACATTCTGGAGCACCTCGAAAAACACCCCAAGGATATAAGCAAAGTGGCTGCTGGGAACTTCGGCATTACGCGACAAGCCGCAAATAAGCATCTGCAAAGGCTGACCTCAGAACACGCAGTTGCGCAGACGGGCCATACGCGAAATCGCGTGTACAAATTGGCTCCGCTGTTGGAATGGCAGGAGCTGTTCAATATCACTCCCGAACTTGCAGAAGATGCGGTTTGGCGAAATGCCGTTAGCAAAACTCTCGGTGAAATGCCCGATAACGTGCTTAACATCTGGCATTACGGTTTTACCGAGATGTTCAACAATGCAATAGATCATTCGTCTGGGTCAGAAATATTCGTACACATTCAAAAGACCGCCGTAGCTACCGAAATGGTACTAAGCGACAACGGTGTTGGAATATTCAAGAAGATTCAGACGGCACTCAACTTGCTAGATGAGCGGCATGCAATCCTCGAGCTGGCAAAAGGAAAACTAACAACCGACCCGACGCGTCACACAGGAGAGGGGATCTTCTTCTCATCCAGAATGTTTGACCAATTTGATATTTTGTCCGGGGGTGTGTATTTCTCGCACAAATTTGGTGATCCGCTTGACTGGGTAAGTGAGCGCGACGGATTCAACTCCGGAACAGCAGTTTGGATGAAATTGAATAATCACACGTCCAGAACTACTAAGAAAATATTCGACCAGTTTTCTTCTGGAGATGAATATGGATTCACAAAGACTATTGTGCCTGTGAATCTCGCTCGCTATGGAAACGAAAATCTCATTTCTCGCTCTCAGGCCAAAAGGCTACTTGCCCGAGTAGAACTATTCAAAATCGTGGTATTTGATTTCAAGGATGTGCCAACAATAGGGCAGGCCTTCGCGGATGAGATTTTTCGTGTTTTTCCAGCCGCACATCCAGAAATAGAGTTGCTAAATATGAACGCAAATTCAGAAGTGAAGAGAATGATTGATAGGGCCAAGTCTGGCGCGACAATGTGACGTGCTTAATCCGCATGATCTAAATCTTCAGCTTGTGGCACTTGGCGAATGCTGCATTCCTGGCAATTTCACAACGCCGCCTAGCCGATAAGCTCTAAGCTCTCGCTTGCCCGCCCTTCAGACTACCTGTGCGCCCTAGGACAACGGCTGCGGGGTCTTTACCGCCTTGAAGTCTGGCCGGGCATCGCCAGTACCAATTCGACTCTGAGCTGGCTAACTTGTTGGGATCGCGCAGTCTCTATAAGGTGCTTTGTCTTGCGCCGATGCCACTTGACCGCTCAAGCATGTCAAATTCAAACTGAGACACTACCCTGCCGCTGACCGCCGCCTTCGGCTATCCTCACGGGCCCCATTTCGCCCTCCCCGGAGCCCGATCCGCCATGTCGCAGCCAGCCGCCCGCAATGCCGTCTACGCCCAGTCCGGCGGCGTCACCGCCGTCATCAACGCCTCGGCCTGCGGGGTCATCGAGGCGGCGTTCAGGGCCCGCGCGCACATCAAGCGCGTGTACGCGGGGCGCGATGGCATCGTCGGCATACTCACCGAGGACCTGATCGACGTCGGCGCCGAGGACCGGGCCACCATCCGCGCGCTGCGCCACACGCCGGCCGGCGCCTTCGGCTCGGCCCGCTTCAAGCTCAAGGGCCTGGAGGAAAACCGCGCCGAGTACCAGCGCCTGATCGAGGTGTTCCGCGCCCACGACATCGGCTACTTCTTCTACAACGGCGGCAACGATTCGATGGACACCGCCTACAAGGTCTCGCAGATCGCCGCGCAGCTGGGCTACCCCATCGCCTGCCTGGGGATCCCCAAGACCGTGGACAACGACCTGCCGCACACCGACTGCTGCCCGGGCTTCGGCTCGGTCGCCAAGTACATCGCGATCTCGACGCTGGAGGGCGCGCTCGACGTGGCCTCGATGGCGCGCACCTCGACCAAGGTGTTCGTGCTCGAGGTGATGGGTCGCCACGCCGGCTGGATCGCCGCGGCCGGCGGGCTGGCCGGCCACCGGCGCGGCGAGGCGCCGCACATCATCCTGTTTCCGGAGATCGCCTTCGACAAGGAGCGGTTTCTCGCGCGCGTCAAGCAGTGCGTCACCGACTACGGCTACTGCGTGATCGTGGTCTCCGAGGGCGCGAAGTACGCCGACGGCAAGTTCCTGGCCGAGGCCGGCACCAAGGACGCCTTCGGCCACACGCAGCTGGGCGGCGTGGGGCCCGTGGTCGCCAACATGGTGCGCGAAGCGCACGGCTACAAGTTCCACTGGGCGGTGGCCGACTACCTGCAGCGGGCCGCGCGCCACGTGGCCTCCCGGGTCGACGTCGAGCAGGCCTACGCGGTCGGCAAGGCGGCGGTCGAGTACGCGATCGCCGGGCGCCAGGGCGTCATGCCGGCGATCAAGCGCCTGTCCTCCAGGCCCTATCGCTGGAAGATCGTGCCGGTGCCGCTCGAGGCGGTGGCGAACGTCGAAAAGACCGTGCCGCGCAATTTCATCACCGCCGATGGCTTCGGCATCACCGGCGCCTGCCGGCGCTACCTCGAGCCGCTGATCGGCGGGGAGGACTATCCGCCGTACGAGAAGGGTCTGCCCGACTACGCCCGGCTCCGCGGCAAGGGCGTGCGGCGCCGGCTCAAGGGCAGCTTCAGCCTGAAGTGAGCCTGATATTCTCTCGGGAGGGGGAAGCCTATGGAGCGGCGCTACGTCACCGTGGATGTCTTTACCGGGCGCATGTTCGGCGGCAACCCGCTGGCCGTGGTGCTCGATGCGCAGGGGCTCACGGGCGCGCAGATGCAATCGATCGCCGCGGAGTTCAACTACGCCGAGACCACCTTCGTGCTGCCGCCGCGCGATCCCAAGCACACGGCGCAGGTGCGCATCTTCACGCCGCGTTCCGAGGTGCCCTTCGCCGGCCACCCGAACGTCGGTACCGCCTACGTGCTGGCGCGCGCGCTGGCCGCGGGCGGCCAGGCGCTGCCGGAACGCTTCGAGTTCGAGGAAGGCGCCGGTGTCGTCGCGGTGCGGATCCTGCGCGAAGGCGGCCAGGTCGCAGGGGCCGAGCTCACCGCCCCTGAGCCGCTGAGCCGCGGGGCCGAGGTCGCAGCGGAAGTGGCCGGCGCCTGCCTCTCGCTGCCGGCCGCGGAGGTCGCCACCGCGGTGCACGCACCGCTCGTGGTCTCGGTGGGCCTGCCGTTCCTGGTCGCCGAGCTGGTCTCGCGCGAGGCGCTCTCGCGCTCGCGCCCGGATGCGGGCGCGCACGAGAAATTCCTGCCC
This sequence comes from uncultured Gammaproteobacteria bacterium, assembly GCA_963707115.1. Lineage (GTDB taxonomy): Bacteria > Pseudomonadota > Gammaproteobacteria > Steroidobacterales > Steroidobacteraceae > FEN-1191. The sequence continues at coordinate 89,587 of CAVPOP010000005.1, read as the reverse complement.
GGCATCGGCGTCGATGCCATCTTTGCCTACGTGCGCGCCGCCGACGAGGGCGCCACGCGCGTGCTGCACGCGCGCATGTACGCCCCGCTCGATGGCATCCAGGAAGATCCGGCCACCGGCAGCGCCACCGCCGCCACGCTCGCGCTGCTCACGGACCTGGAGCCGGGTGCGGAGGGCGAGCGGCGCTGGCGCGTGCACCAGGGTGATGACATGGGGCGGCCCAGCACCCTGCTCGGCGCCACGGGCAAGCGCGCCGGCGCGCTCCAGCCGGTGCGCGTGGGCGGACAATGCGCTGCGGTCATGAGCGGCACGCTCAACGTCGGCGCGTGAGCGCCAACAAGAACCTGCCGGCCATCATGATCATGGTGGCGGCCGCGGCGCTGTTCACGATCATGGACGCGGGCATGAAGCTGCTGGCGCAGCACTATCCGCCGATGCAGGTGACGGCGCTGCGGAGCCTGGCCTCGCTCCCGTTCGTGTACGCCTACGTGGCGTGGCGCAGCTCCTTCGCGGCGATGCTGCAGGTGCGCTGGCCGCTGCACCTGCTGCGCGGCGCACTCGCCGTGGTGATGCTCGTGACCTTCGTGATCGGGCTCCGTCAGCTCGGGCTCACCGAGACCTACACCATCTTCTACGTGGCCCCGCTGTTGATTACCGCACTGTCCGTGCCGCTGCTGGGCGAGCGCGTGGGGACGGCGCGCTGGGTGGCCATCGGCACCGGCATGACGGGCGTGCTGATCGTGCTGCGGCCCACCGGCTCGGGCGTGTTCACGCTCGCCGGCCTGGCGGTGGTCGCCTCGGCCATGTGCTACACGTTCTCGGCGATCGCCGTGCGCATCCTCGGGCGCACCGACTCGATGGAGAGCCTGATGTTCTGGCTCATCTCGATGCTGTCCGCGGGCTCGGCGCTCCTGGCCTGGCCGCACTGGCAGGCGCTCCGCTCCCAGGACGCGTGGCTGATCGCCGGGGTGGGACTCACCGGCTTTTGCGGTCAGTGGGGCGTCACCTACGCGTTCCGGCACGGCGAGGTCTCGGCGATCGCGCCCTTCGAGTACACCTCTTTGATCTGGGCGCTGGGTCTGGACCGGCTCATCTGGCAGACCACGCCCGATCACTACACGCTGCTGGGCGCGGCCATCATCATCGGCAGCGGGGTGTTCCTGGTGCGGCGGGAAAAGGTCCACGCCGAGGCCGAGCACCCTTAAGGTCTTAAGGATCACGGCGACAGCGCCGCGACCTCGCGCTCGCTGAGCAGGCGCCAGTGCTCCTTGGGCAGATCGCCCAGCGACAGCCCGCCCACCTTGACGCGCACCAGGCGCAACACCGACACCCCGAAGTGCGCGAGCAGCCGGCGGAGGTGCCGATGGCGGCCTTCGCTGAGCACGATCTCCAGCCAGGCGTGCTTGGCACCGGCGCGCAGGCACCGCACCGATTTCGCGCCCAGGCGCTCGCCCTCCAGCACCGCACCGCGCTGCAGCCGCTCCAGCAGTGCTGCGTCGGGCAGCTGGTCGATCTGCACGTGGTAGGTCTTGTCCGGGCCGGAGCGCGGATCGGTGATGCGCGCCGCCCAGGCCGGGTCGTTGCTGAACAACAGCAGCCCTTCGCTCGCCTTGTCCAGGCGCCCCACCGGGGCCAGCCAGGGCAGCTGCGCACCGGCGAAGCACCGGTACACGGTGTCGCGCCCGCGCTCGTCGCGGGCGGTGGTCACCAGGCCCCGGGGCTTGTTCAGCATCAGCACCTGCCGCCCCGCGGTCGAAACCGCCCGACCTTCGATCTCGACGCGGTCCACCCCCTGCCGCACCGGGAACTCGGGATCGCGCACCACGCGGCCGTTCACCTGCACGCGCCCCGCGCGCACCCAGCGCCCGCCTTCGGTGCGCGAGGCCAGGCCGAGTTTCGAGATCACGCGGGCCACGCCGTGGCGCCTGCCGGGCGCGCTGCCCCCGGGGGTGGCGCGGCCCGATGCGCGCTTCGAGTTCGGCAGTTTTCCGGCCACGATTGTTCTACAAACCCCTCGTTAAGTTGACGCGCGTCACAGTCCTTCGATTCCCACCCCGGTCCCGTCACACCGCCGGTGTCTGCCTGTTGCGGTTATGTCCAATTCCGGAGAAAGCTCCAAGGGTCGCCCCACCAGGGGGTGGCTGACCTGATCTTTCTTGTCAGTAGGCGGCCGTAACGGCAAGGACACCGACCATGATAGACCCGCGCCACTGTTTACCCCCACGCGGCCTGGTGCGCAGCCCGCGCGTTGTGGGCTACTGCCTGGCGCTTGCGCTGCTGGCCCATGTCAGTCCCGCGCTCGCGCAGTTCAAGCTGCAGGAAGCATTTACCGGCACGACCGCGCCCGGATGGACGCTCAGCGGCAACGCGCTGCTCACCGCCCCGTCGATCGATACCGCCGGGCAGGGATGGCTGCGTCTCAGCGATACCGGCAACAATGAGAAAGGTCTGGCGCTCGATACGGCGCAGAGCTTCCCCGGCAACGTACCCGTGACCGTCCGCTTCAGCTACGTGTCCTGGGGCGGGAGCGGAGCGGACGGCATCACCATGTTTCTTTACGACTCGACCCAGGACATGAGCGGAGCGACCACCGGTGGCGGGCTCGGCTACTGCGGCGGTGCCGGAGGGTTTCTGGCCGTCGCGCTGGACGAGTACGGCAATTTTTCCAACCCCGGCGACAAGTGCGGCGCGGCCAGCGGCGGCCCGGGCAACGTGCCCGACTCCCTGGTGCTGCGCGGACCCGTAAGCGCCAACGATCAGTACGTCACGGGCCTGCCGATTGCCGGTGGCATTGACAGCCCGGGGGCGGGCGCGCGCCCCACGCCCAAGACCGTGCTCGTGACCCTGACCCCGGCGGCCACGGGCTACACCGTCACGGCCCAGCTCCAGAACGGGAGCGGGCAACCGTTCCAGAGCCTGTTCGCCAACGTGGCCTTCCCCTACACCGCGCCGGCCAGTCTGAGTGTCGGCTTCAGCGGCAGCACCGGTGGCTCGACGAATTACCACGAACTGCAGGGCCTCGTCGCCGCGACGCCGGATGACCTGCAGGTGACCATGAGCGGACCGGCCACGGTGCTGCAGGGGACGCCCGTCAGCTACACGCTGACGGTGACGAACAGCGGGGCCTACCCCATCGCCGCGGCGGACGCACCGCTCGTGACCGATTCCGTGCCGGCGGCCATCAGCGGAGTCAGCTGGACCTGCGCCGCTGCGGGCGGGGCGAGCTGCACGGCTTCCGGATCGGGCAACCTCAGCACCTCCGGCCTCACGCCTGCCGTCCAATGCTTCGGTCACCTACACGATCACCGGCACGCTCCAGCCGGCGACGCCCTGTGGCGGGACGTTGACCAATTCCGCGAATGCCGACTTCGGCAGCGCATCGACCTTCCTCGACCCGGACGAGACCAGCAACGACGCCTCGGTCGACTCGACCGTCAGCTGCGCCGTCACCCTGGTGGCCAACCCCGGGACCCTGACCTTCGGGCCGACGACGGTAGGCGCGCCCAGTGCCTCGCAGACCATCGTCGTCACCGGAACCAACGGCGCGCAGATCAGCAACATCGCCACCACCGGAAATTTCTCGCAGACCAACGACTGCAGCCTGCCCCTCCAGGGGACCAGCTGCAGCATCGTGGTCACCTTCACTCCCGGAAGCGAAGGCAGCCTGAACGGCAGCGTGGTGATCACCAGCAGCGCATCCGCTACGCCCACGACCGTGACGCTGAGCGGCACGGGCACCAATGCCGTCCCGGATAGCCTTCAGCTTCATCTCCGCTCAACAGCGTGGATCCCGCCACGGTGGTGGTGTCGAACCCGATCACGGTCAGCGGCACGAACGTGCCGACGACGATCAGCGTCAGCCAGGGCGCCGAGTACAGCGTCAATGGCGGCCCGTACACCTCGACCCCGGGCGTCGTACCTCCGGGCGCACAGGTCACCGTGCGGGTGCAGTCCTCCTCCTCGTACGGCACCACCGTCACCGCGGTGGTCACGATCGGCGGTGTGACTTCCAACTTCGCGGTGACGACCAGGGCGCAGCCGCCGCCTCCGCCGCCGCCTCCGCCGCCGCCCCCGCCGCCGCCACAGCTGCACAACGTGTCCGTGAGCTCCGGCGGTGGTGGCGCCGTGTCGCCGGCAATGCTGTTCGTGCTCGGGCTCCTGCTACTGCTGCGGCTCGCTCGCTCGAGCAAGCCTTTCACCGCGGCGCTGCTGGTCCTGTTCCTCGGGCTGGCGGGCCGTTCCTCGGTGGCCGCGGACTGGAATGGGCTGCGGCCCAACCTGTACTTCGGCGGCGCCCTGGGCAGTGTCACGAGTTCGCTGACGCCGGGGAAGGTCACCGACCAGCTCGAAGCCGCCGGTCACCAGGTCCAGGCGACCGACGTGGAGCGCAACAGCACCAGCGCGAGCCTGTACGTCGGCTACGAGCTGCCGCATCAATTCGGGCTCGAGCTCGGGTGGAGCTATCTGGGGCGCACGACCACCGAGCTGGCAGGCGTCGTGCCGCCGGATCTCGAGCAGCTGCTGTACGACGCCACGCGCGCCACGCGCGGCGGCGGCGACGCCTTCTCGCTGGTCGGTCGCTATCGCTGGGCGCTGCAACCGAAACTGGCGCTGGACTTTCGAGCCGGGCCGTACCGCTGGATCACGCACTCCGACCTGAGGTTCGGGGACGACGCGCAGCTCAACCGCAACGATCGCGGCTGGGGCTACGTGCTCGGCCTAGGACCGCGCTACGCGCTGTCCGAGCAATGGGCCGTGGCCCTGAACCTGAACTACTACGCCTCGACCAGCGACAACCGCTTCACTCAGCTGACCGCCAGCTTGGATTACCACCTGCGCTGAAGGCGGCCCGCAGAGATACCTGCCGGGAGCGCCGCAGGTCTGTTAAGGATTACCCGGCGGCGGAGCGCCGGTCCTTGCGCCCCTAGAGGCCGAGCTCGCTTAAGGACGGATGGTCCGCGGGCCGTGGCCCCGACGCCCAGTGGTACTTGCGCTCGGCCGCGGCGATCGGCAGATCGTTGATGCTGGCGATGCGCCGGCGCATCAGGCCCTGCTCGTCGAACTCCCAGTTCTCGTTGCCGTAGCTCCGGTACCACTGGCCGCGCTCGTCGTGCCACTCGTAGGCAAAGCGCACGGCGATGCGATTGCCCTGGCAGGCCCACAGCTCCTTGATCAGCCGGTAATCGAGCTCCCGGGCCCACTTGCGCTTCAGGAACGCCTCGATCGCCTCGCGCCCCTGCAGGAATTCACTGCGATTGCGCCACTGGCTGTCGGGCGTGTACGCGAGCGCGACCCGCGCCGGATCCCGGCCGTTCCAGGCGTCCTCGGCCATGCGCACCTTCTGCGCGGCGGTTTCGGAGGTGTACGGCGGCAACGGCGGTCGGCTCACAGTGTCCCCTCAGCACGCGAATCGAATGTCCACGGGCGGTGTTCGGTTTCGTTCTAATTATCAGTCAGCGGCCCGGAGTTTGGACACCGACTTTCGGGTCACTTGGCACTGATATTCGGGCTTTTAGGAAAATTGTCGGACGTGTGTGCGGGACCGCGCGCGGTATGAGAATGTATGATCAGCACGGGCGCTCCTGCTCCACTGCGCTGCGCCAGTCGCTGGTGGGGCGAAACGTCCGTGTTTCTTCGTTGCAGGAAGTGCTTTGAGCGTAAGGGGGCCTCGGAGTGAAATTCCTTTATTCGTTGGTGCGGCGGCACGCACAGCTCGGCCGCTGCCTGGATCATCTGCATTCGCTCGTGCTGCTGGCGACGCGCTGTTACGTCGGCTGGCAATTCACCAAGTCCGGCTGGATCAAGATCACTTCCTGGGACACGACCCTGGGCCTGTTCCGCGACGAGTACCACGTGCCGCTCCTGCCGCCGCACCTTGCGGCCGTGATGGGCACCTGCGGCGAGCTGGGTTTCCCGATCCTGCTCTATCTGGGCCTGTTCACGCGCCTGGGCGCGCTGGGCACCTTCTTCGTCAACACCATGGCGGTGATTTCCTACCGGCAGGTGCTGTTTGCCGAGGGGTACGAAGCGGCGCTCGACGATCACTTCCTGTGGGGCTACATGCTGCTGGTGGTGATGGTCTTCGGACCGGGGAAAGTCTCGCTCGACCACTGGCTGGAGCGGCGCGCGGCACGGGCCGCCCCCTGAGGAGCCCGCGGACGAGCGCTCCCGGGGCGCACCGGCAAGCGGGCGACCCTGTGGTATATTGCGCGCCCCCTGCACGGGAGCCCTCCGATGAGGGATCGCAGGGGCCCAAAATTAACCAGAAGCTGTTGAATTCCGGAGGTTTTCATGGATGCCGCTAATTGGCTGTGGCTGGCTGTGATCGCGGGCGCGCTGGCCGTCGCCTACGGGGTGCTCTCGATGCTGTCGATCCTGCGCCTCGATGCGGGCTCGGCCCGGATGCAGGAGATTGCGGCGGCGATCCAGGCCGGGGCCAAGGCCTACCTCAACCGCCAGTACAGCACCATCGCCATGGTGGGCGTCGTGTTGTTCGTGGTGCTTTGGTGGGCGCTGGGCTGGCCGACGGCGGGTGGATTCGGGGTCGGCGCCGTGCTCTCGGGGCTGGCCGGCTATATCGGCATGAACATCTCGGTGCGCGCCAACGTGCGCACCGCGCAGGCGGCGCACTCCGGCCTCAACGCGGCGCTCCGGGTCGCGTTCCGCGGCGGGGCCATCACCGGCATGCTGGTCGTGGGCCTGGGGCTGCTGGGCGTCGCCGGCTACTTCCTGGCGGTGCGCGGCTGCATCGGCGATGAGGCGGCCCTCCATTCGCTGGTGGGGCTGGCCTTCGGCGGCTCGCTGATCTCGATCTTCGCCCGCCTGGGCGGGGGCATCTTCACCAAGGGGGCGGACGTCGGCGCGGACCTGGTCGGCAAGGTCGAAGCCGGCATTCCCGAGGACGACCCGCGCAACCCGGCGGTGATCGCCGACAACGTCGGCGACAACGTCGGCGACTGCGCCGGCATGGCCGCCGACCTGTTCGAGACCTACGCGGTCACCATCGTGGCCACCATGCTGCTCGGCGGCCTGCTGCTCAAGCAAGCCGGCCTGACCGCGATCGTGTTCCCGCTGGCGCTCGGCTCGGCCTCGATCGTCTCCTCGATCATCGGCACCTTCTTCGTGAAGACCTCCGAGGGCGGCAAGATCATGAACGCGCTCTACAAGGGCGTGATCGTCTCGGGCGTGATCTCGGCGGTGCTGTTCTGGTTCATCACCCAGCAGATCATGCCGGGCAACTTCCGGGCCATGTTCGGCTGCGAGCTGGTGGGACTGGCGCTGACCGCGGTGCTGATCGTGATCACCGAGTACTACACCGCCACCGAATACAAGCCGGTGCAGCTGGTGGCCGCCGCCTCCCAGACCGGGCACGCGACCAACATCATCGCGGGCCTGGGCGTGTCGATGAAGTCGACCGCGCTCCCGGTGATCGCCGTGTGCGCGGCGATCTTCGCCGCCAACGCGTTCGCCGGGCTGTACGGCATCGCGGTAGCCGCCACCGCCATGCTCTCGCTCACCGGCATGATCGTGGCCCTCGACGCCTACGGGCCGATCACCGACAACGCCGGGGGCATCGCCGAGATGGCCGGGCTCGACAAGAAGGTGCGCGACATCACCGATCCGCTCGATGCCGTGGGCAACACCACCAAGGCCGTGACCAAGGGCTACGCCATCGGCTCGGCGGGCCTGGCCGCGCTGGTGCTGTTCGCCGACTACACCCACAATCTCGAGACCCACCTGACCGGCGCGGGGCGCAGCATGGTCGGCTTCTCGCTGTCGGACCCGGCCGTCATCATCGGCCTGTTCCTCGGCGGGATGGTGCCCTACCTGTTCGGCTCCATGGCCATGGAGGCCGTGGGCCGCGCGGCCGGCTCGGTGGTCACCGAGGTGCGCCGGCAGTTCCGCGAGATCAAGGGGATCATGGAGGGCACGGCCAAGCCCGACTATTCCAAGGCGGTGGACCTGCTGACCCGCGCGGCCATCAGGGAAATGGTGGTGCCCTCGCTCCTGCCGATCCTGGTGCCGATCGTCGTGGCCTTCGGCGTGAACGCGCTGATGGGCCCGGGCGAAGGCATCAAGGCGCTCGGCGGCCTGCTGATCGGCACCATCGTCACCGGCCTGTTCGTCGCGATCTCGATGTGCACCGGCGGCGGGGCCTGGGACAACGCCAAGAAATACATCGAGGAAGGCCACTTCGGCGGCAAGGGATCCGAGGCCCACAAGGCCGCCGTCACCGGCGACACGGTCGGCGATCCGTACAAGGACACCGCCGGGCCGGCCATCAACCCGCTGATCAAGATCATCAACATCGTCGCGCTGCTGCTGGTGCCGCTCCTGTAAGACCGCAGCTCCCTTCAACTGTCAGAGAAGTAAGTGTCGCCGTACAACGACTTGTTGTCGGGGACGGCGCTCGCCCATAATCTTTGCAAATATTTCAGATTTGTGTCGCGTTGGCTCGGGGGGTCGGGATCGTGGCGGACACACAGGCTGGTTGCATCACTATGTTCATGGAAACCATGGGGCGGCTGCTCGTCGGCGGCGGGCCTACGCCCGACGATATCGTGCTGCCCGCGCGTCTGGATCGCTCCAGGCTGGACTTCAGCCTCGAGAGCCTGCACGTGGTCGACGAGTACCTGAACGTGGTGCACGAGCACGAGCAGACCTCGATCGGCTCCTCGCTCCTGACCACCATCTGGGTGGCCTCGCTCTACATCGGCGAGATCATTCGCCGCCTCGCCCCCACGCGCCGCTACCAGTGGGTCACCATCGGCGATGAGCCGCCCACCGGCGGCGGCACGACCACCAGCCAGATGGACCTGGGCTCGCTCCGGGCGCTGCGCGCCCACGACGGCGAGCTGTGCCTGCCCAGCCGCGCGGTGCTCCGGGTGATCCTGCGCGGTCGCAAGGCGCGCAGCGTCCATTCCTTTGCCCGCGGCGCGATCGAACCCGCCGTCGAGGCCGAACCGGCCGTTGCCGCCGGCGCCAGTCCGAAGCCGCAGGAGTCCTTCGCGGCATTCGCCTGAGCGCTCCGCCGCCCGCCCAGGTTTCTCACCCGATCTTCCCCTAGGCCGTGCGCTAAGCGGCTGATCCGGCAGGGAAAATTTAAGAGCAAGAGCCGGAGTGTGCGCCGCCGTGGCGTCGGCTAGAGTCTGCGCCACCGTGACAGACAGCGAGCCCACGCCATGACTACAGCCCACCGACCGCAGGCCACCGTGCCCGCCCCCACCGCCCAGGACCCGCGCTGGGCCGCCGTGAGGGCCCGCGACACGCAGGCGGACGACACCTTCTACTACGCCGTGCGCACCACCGGCGTGTATTGCCGGCCCTCCTGCCCCTCACGCCACGCCAAGCCCGAGAACGTCAGCTTCTACGCCAGCTGCGAGGCGGCCGAGCGGGCCGGGTTCCGCGCCTGCAAGCGCTGCCGGCCGCGTGATCCCTCGCTCGCCGACCGGCGCTCCGCCACCGTGGCGCAGATCTGCGAGTACCTCCGGCACGCGGAGCCGACCCCGCGCCTCGCCGAGCTGGCGCAGCGCGCCGGCATGAGCCCGTACCACTTTCACCGCGTGTTCAAGGCCACCACCGGCCTGAGCCCGAAGGCCTACGCCACCGCCCAGCGCGCGCGGCGCGTGCGCGGCGAGCTCCGGCGCGCCCCGACCGTGACCCAGGCGATCATGGACGCGGGCTACAACTCGGGCGGGCGCTTCTACGCCCACTCCAACGCGCTGCTGGGCATGACGCCGCGCCAGTATCGGGCGGGCGGCGCGGACACCCGGATGCATTTTGCGATCGGCGAGTGCTCGCTCGGCGCGATCCTGGTGGCGCGCAGCCGCAAGGGGCTGTGCGCCATCCTGCTGGGCGATGAGCCCGAGCCGCTCCTGCACGAGCTCCAGGACCGCTTCCCGCGCGCGCAGCTGGTCGGGGGCGATGCGCGCTTCGAGCGCCAGGTGGCCGCGGTGATCCGTTTTGTCGACGCGCCCCGGCTGGGCCTGAAGCTGCCGCTCGACGTGCGCGGCACGGCCTTCCAGCAGCGCGTCTGGGAGGCGCTGCGCAAGGTGCCCTCGGGCGAGCGGGTCAGCTACGCCGAGATCGCGCGCCGCATCGGCGCGCCGCGCGCGGTGCGCGCCGTGGCCCAGGCCTGCGCCGCCAACCAGCTGGCGGTGGCCATACCCTGCCACCGCGTGGTGCGGAGCGACGGGGCGCTGTCGGGTTATCGCTGGGGCGTGGCCCGCAAGCGCGAGCTGCTGGAGCGGGAGAGCGCCTGAGGGGAGCGCCCGCGCGCCTAGGCCGCGAGCGGGAGCGGCATGGGCCGGCCCAGCGCGTAGCCCTGCAGGAAATCCACGCCGATCAGGCGCGCCGCCTCGACCGAGGATTCGTCCTCGACCTGCTCGGCGATCACCTTGAAGTTCAGGGTGCGCGCCAGCTTGATCATGGCCGTGACCATCGCCTGGTTGACGGTGTCGCGCGCCAGGTTGCGCATGAACGAGCCGTCGATCTTGAGGTAGTCGACGGCCAGGTGCTTGAGCTTGCTGAACGAACCGATGCCGCTGCCGAAGTCATCGAGCGCGAAGCGGCAGCCCATGCCGTGCAATACCCCGATAAAGCGGCGCGCGTGCTCGAGGTTGGCGATCACGGCGTTCTCGGCGATCTCGAAGCACACCTGCGCGGGGTTGGCGCCGGTGGCGTCGAAGCAATCGACCACGAACTCGAGGAACTGCACGTCGGCGAGCGTCTGGCCGGAGATATTGATCGCCACGCTGCGGTTGCTCGGCAGCATGATCGCGCCGCGCCCCAGCGCATCGAGCGTGGTCTGCACCACCTGGCGGTCGACCAGCCCCATGAGCCGGTAGCGTTCCGCGGCCTGCAGGAAATCGGCCGGCGAGACCTGCTCGCCGGCGTCGTTGCGCAGCCGCACCAGCACTTCCATGGCCGGGCCCGCGTCGCCGTCGCCGTAGGCGGCCACGATCGGCTGGCAATACAGCTCGAAGCGATGCTCCTTGAGGGCGCTCTGCAGGAGCTGCAGCCAGTGGATCTCGCCGGTTTCGCGCGCGTAGGTCTCGTCGCGCGCCGAATAGACCGTGACGTGCCCGCCCTGGCGCTTGGCCTGGTAGCAGGCCGAATCGGCGGCCGCGAGCACCTCGTCGATGCTGCCGGCGGCGGTGGAGATTTCCACCAGGCCGATGCTGGCCCCGACGTTGAAGATCCGGTCGCGCCACACGAAGCGGTGGTCGGCGACCTTGCGGCACACGTCGTCGGCGATCTGGCGCGCCTTGTCGAGCGGGCAGCCCACCAGCAGCATGCCGAACTCGTCGCCCCCGAGGCGCCCGACGGTGTCCGAATCGCGCACCGCGGCGCGCACCAGCTTGGCGATGTCGCGCAGCAGGCTGTCGCCGGCCTGGTGCCCGCTGGTGTCGTTGATCGCCTTGAAGCGATCGAGGTCGAGGTAGCACAGCACGTGGCTCCCGTCGCCGCGCCGCGCCGACTCGATGGCCTCCTGCAGGCGGCGCTCGAACTCGCGCCGGTTGACCAGCCCGGTGAGCGCATCGTGCGCGGCCTGGTAGGAAATCTGGCGCGTGAGGCCGCGCGACTCGGTGACGTCGTTGAAGGTCAGCACCGCACCGTCGATGTCGCCGGACTCGTTGCGGATCGGCGCCACCATCGCTTCCACCAGGCGCTCGCTTACGCCCTGGCCGAGTCCCAGGGGCCGGCGCCCCAGGTTGAGGGGCGTACCCACGGTGAGGGCCTGCTGCACCAGCTCCGCGAGCAGTTTCTGGTCCGCCTCGTTGGCGCTGCTGACCAGCTGCTCGGGGCTCATGCCGGCCGCGGCATCGCCCGGCACGCCGAGCAGCGCAATGGCGGCGGGATTGAGGTACTCGACCCGGGCGCGCGCATCGAGCGTCACCACGGCGCCGGGCATGGCCATGAGCGCCGAGCGCGCGCGCGAGCGCATGCCGCCCGGGGCCGCCAGCGCGGCCACGGTCTGGGTCGGCATCACTTCCACGCCGACGATCAGCAGCGCGCGATGCCCCTCGTGCTGGATCGGCCAGGCGCTGAGCTCGAGGCGCGCGAGCTGTCCCTGGAGTCCGAGCAGGTCGACCTCGTAGCGCGGCGCGGCCGGCTCGTCGGCCAGCCGGTGGCGGATGTGCTCGCCCACCAGCTCGGCGTACTCGGGCGGGACCAGGTCCTCGAGGCGCCGGCCGATCAGGTCGGCCGGCTGCGCGCCGATCAGGGAGGCGAACTGCGGATTGGCGTACAGGATGCCGCGGCTCCCGTGGATCAGCACCGCCTCGTGGAGCTGATCGCCCAGCGCGCTCACCGGCGCGGACGGGGCCGGCTGTGATTCCGGGGTGGCGCTGCTGGCGCGGGTCAGCAGATGGTTGGCGACCGTGACCAGCGCGGCGACCTCGCGCTGGTCGGTGGCGAGCTCGACGCGGCCGCGCAGCGTCCCGCCCACGGCGATGCGGTTGAGCTGGCGCGTGACTTCCTCGAGGGCATACCGCTGCCGACGCCTGAGCCCCTGGACCACCACGATCCCGACCAACAGCACCGCAAATGTCGTGCCGATAAGAAGCAATGTCGACATGGCGTGGCTGGGACTTCCTGTGCTGCCCGGGTGCGGCCAAACCTTCGCGGGCCGCCGTTTATCTAATTACTGCAGCATAGCCCAGCGCACGGTCGCACCGGAGCCCAAATTCACCATATCATCTCCACTATATCCCGCAGTGAACGGCTACTTTTCGTGCCGCCGGCGGACGGCTGAAGCCGCAGCCCACAATAAGTTAAGCTTCACTTTGGAATGACCGATGGTTTCGACCCCTATGCTCAATGCCCAGGCCGAACGCGAGCAGATGATCGCCCAGCAGGTGCGCACCTGGGAGGTGCTCGATGCGCGTGTGCTGGAGGCGATGAACTCGGTCGCGCGCGAGCACTTCGTGCCCGCGGCCTAGCGTTCGCTCGCCTACGCCGACTGCGCGCTGCCGCTCCCGCTCGGCAAGCACATGCTCACGCCGATGCTGGTCGGCCGCCTGCTGCAGGCGCTGGCTGTGGAACCGGGCGATGAGGTGCTGGAGATCGGCACCGGCTCAGGCTATGTCTCGGCCTGCCTGGCCGCGCTGGGCGCGAGCGTGCAGACCCTCGAGCTCCATGCCGAGATCGCCGCGCTGGCACGCGCCAACCTCAGCGCCGCCGGCGTCGCCGGGATCGAGGTCAGCTGCGCCGACGGTGCGGCGCTGGCCAGCGAGACCGGCTACGACGCGATCGTGCTGACGGCCTCGCTCCCGATGTACCAGCCCTGCTTCGAGCGCGCGCTGAAGTTCGAGGGCCGGCTGTTCGTGGTCGTGGGCACGGGCCCGCTCATGCAGGCCCGGATGGTGGTCCGCCGCGGGCCCAACGACTACAGCTCGCACCCGTTGTTCGAGACCTCGCTCGAGGCGCTCGAGCACGCCCCGGCACCCCCGCTGTTCAGCTTTTAGCGATGGGCGCTGTAACCCAGATAGACCCTGCCGGGTTAAAAGCCAAGATGGATGCCGGAGAGTCCTTTTGCCTGCTCGATGTGCGCGAGCCCTGGGAGGTCGCGACTCGCCTCGATCCCGGGGAGTCTGGCCATCCCCCTGCAGGAGATTCCCGAGCGCCTGAAGGAACTTGACGCCGCTTCCGAGATCATTGTCATGTGCAAGGCGGGCGGTCGCAGCCAGCGCGCGGCGGAGTTCCTCCTGGCCCGGGGCTATAGCAAGGTCAGAAATCTTAAGGGCGGCATCGACGCCTGGAGTCGCGACATCGACCCGGACGTCCCCGATTATTGAAAACCATGGATAACCACGCATGAATCGCTTCTTCTACCTGGCCCTGCCCCTGATCGTGGCCTCCGGCGCCGTGCACGCGGTCAACCTGCAGACCGTCTACGAGCACGCCGTCACGGCCGATCCGGCCATGCAGCAGGCCGAGGCGCTGCATATGGCCTCCAAGGAGACCCGCACCCAGGCGATTCTGGACATGCTGCCGCTCGACACCAACGTCAGCAAGACCTGGAACGGCATCAACAGCAACAATGCGGCCACGCCGATCCTGGGCAACCTGAGCCTGCAGGTCAACCTGTTCTCCTGGGACAAGTGGATCGCGCTCAAGCAGGCCAACACCATCGTCGCCCAGGGCGAGGCCAACTACCTGGCCGCGCGCCAGGACCTGATTTCGCGCGTCGCGCAGGAATACTTCGCGGTGCTGGCGGCCAATGACACCCTCGCCGCCCAGGCGAGCGCGCTGCAGTCGGTGACCCGCCAGCTCGAGCAGGCCGAGCGGCGCTTCGAAGTGGGCCTGATTGCCGTGACCGACGTGCAGATCGCGCGTGCCTCGCGCGACAGCAGCGCCGCGGCGGTAATCGCCGCCAAGCGTGTCGTGGCCAACGCCGAGGAGCAGCTGCGCGCCACCACCGGCGAGAAGTACACCCGCCTGGCCGAGCCCGGGGACAGCATGCCGCTGCTCACGCCCGATCCGGCCAGCGAGGACGCCTGGGTGTCCACGGCGCTCACCCAGAACGCCACCCTGATCGCGAGCCGGATGAACTCGGACATCGCGCACGAGAATTACCTCACGGCGGTCGGCGGACACCTGCCCACGGTCAACGCCACCGCCACCCGCTCGTGGAACCTCGAGGACACCAACTCGAAAGGGACCTTCATCCGGGAACCCGGGACCAACACCACCAACACGCTGGGCTTTATCAACACCAACGACATCATCTGGTCGGTGGGCGTCACGGTGCCGATTTTCGCCGCCGGTGCCACGCAGTCGCGGGTGCGCCAGTCCAAGTACCTGTGGAATGCCGGCAAGGCCGGCTACGAGGGCACGTTGCGCCTGACCGAGCAGCAGGCGCGCGATGCCTACCAGGGCGTGATCAGCCAGATTGCGCAGGTCGGTGCGCTCAAGCAGGCGGTCGAATCCAACCGCGTCTCGCTCCAGGCGACCGAGGCCGGCTACGAGGTCGGCACCAAGACGGCGATCGACGTGCTGTCCTCGCGTGAACAGCTGGTGCAGGCGCAGACCAATTATTCGCAGGCCAAGTACGGCTACCTGAACGACATCGTCGCGCTGCGCCTTGCGGCCGGCAATCTCGACGGGGAGACGATCAAGCAGATCAACAGCTGGCTGGTGGAGCCGCCCCCGCCCGCCCCCGAGACTGCGCCGGCGACCGCCCCGACCGCGACGCCGGCACCGGCACCGGGCCCCGCGCCTACGAGCGCAGCGCCGGGCGCGCCGGCGGCGGCCCCGGCGGCCGCGACACCGCCGCCAGCTTCGCGCTGACGATCGCCAGCACGCGCTCGAGCGCGCCGCGGTTCTCGGCGACCGCCGCGCGCGCGGCCTCGCCCATGCGCGTGCGCTCGGGCGCATCGCTCATCAGGCGCACTACCGCCGCGGCCAGCTCGGCTTCGTTGCGAACCACCAGCAGCCCGCGGTGCGCCGCGAGCACCCGCGCGATATCCGGCGCGTTGTGCTGATGAGGACCGGTGAGCGTGGCCACCCCGAGCGCGGCGGGCTCGAGCAGGTTGTGCCCACCGACGTTCACGAGGCTCCCGCCCACGAAGGCCAGATCGGCGGCGGCGTAGAAGTTCTCGAGCTCTCCTAAGGTATCGAGCAGCAATACCGATATCCCGGCCGGGGCCGCGGCGTCCGCGGAGCCCGCGGCGCTGAAACGCATCCAGGCCGCGCGCCTGCTGCGCGAGCAGCCCGGCCACTTCCTCGAAGCGCGGCCGGTGGCGCGGCGCGATCACCAGCAGGGCGTCGCCGTGCAGCGCGCGCAGTGCCGCGTGCGCCTTGAGTGCCGCCTGCTCTTCGCCCGGGTGCGTGCTGCCGGCGACCCACAGCGGGCGTGCGGGTGCGTAGCGGGCGCGCAGCGCCTGTCCGTTCAGGCGCACCGCGGGGGCCGCGCCCCGGTCAAACTTGATGTTGCCGCAGACGCTCAGGTTCGCGGCCGGAACGCCCAGCGACTCGAAACGGCCGGCGTCGGCGGCCGACTGCGCCGCCACGCTCACGCCGTGAGCGAAGGCGGGGTGCAGGAGCGTGGCAAAGTGCGCCCAGCGCAACGCACTGCGCTCGGACAGGCGCGCGCTCGCGATCAGCACCGGCACGGCCTGCGCCGTGCAGGCCTGCAGCAGGTTGGGCCAGATCTCGGTTTCCATGACGATCAGCAGCGCCGGACGGAAGCGCGCGAGCGCCGCGCGCAGGCACCAGGGCAGATCGTAGGGCGCGTAGCTCACCTCGACGCTGGCATCGAAGGCGGCGCGCGCGCGTGCGCGCCCGGTGGGCGTCGCGCTGGTGACCACGAGCGGCAGTTGCGGCCAGGCGCGGCGCAGCGCGGCCACCAGCGCCGCGGCGGCCTGCACTTCACCGACCGAGACCGCGTGCACCCACAGGCCTGGGCCGGTGCCAGCGAGCGGCGCGCCACGCCCGAAGCGCTCGGCCCAGCCGTGCCAGTAGCCGCGCTCGCGCAGGCCGCGCCACAGCACCACCAGGCTCGCAAACGGCAGCGCGAGCGTGAGCAGCAGCGTGTACAGCCAGCGCACGCTCTAGCCGGCCAGTCGCGCCGGCAGCGGCTGGGCGTCGATCGCGGTGGAAAAATAGCTGTGGATCAGCGCCTGCCAGTCGGCGCCCGAGAAGCGCTCGTCGCCGAAGCTGGCGCTGATTTTTTGCAGCGAACGCTGCAGGCGCACCAGGTTGGCGTCCGACCACCAGCCCGGCGAGCGCACCGAGCCGCGGTCAAAGTCGATGAGCCACACCTCGCCCTGCCTCTCGCCCAGCAGGATGTTGTGCGCGTTCAGGTCCGCGTGACAGACGCCGCGCGCATGAAAGTGCCGCAGGCAGCGCCCGACGGCCACCCACACGTCGAGCGACAGTGCCCCGGCGCCGAGCGCCGCGGCCAGCGAGATCACGCCCGGAATCCGGCGCACCAGCAGATCCGCGCTGTAGGTGCGGCCATGGCGGCGGTAGCCGGCGGCGATGGGTTGCGGCACCGGCAGACCCGCGCGCTGCAGGTGGTAGAGCAGGTGCCACTCATGAAAGGAGCGCGTGCGCTCGGCGCCGCGCCACAGGTAGCGGTCGGCGGACAGGCGCGCCACCAGGCCGCCGCGCCGGTAATGGCGCAGCACGAGGCTCCGCCCGTCGGCCTCGATCAGATACGCGGAGCCGCGGCCCTCGGCCGCCGCGCTCACCGTGCCGCGCTCGGCCCACCACGACGCATCGAGCCAGCCGGGCGATGCATTGCTGGCCCGGGAGCTGTCATATAGGATCGTGCCGCCCTCGTACTCCTGGATCTTCACTTCCGGACCCAAGGCCATGAAGTTCATACGCGACACTGGGCACCCGGTCTGTGCATGAGTGATTCGATCACGCCGCCCCGCACCTTATGCATACTGCGCCTCTCGGCGATCGGCGATGTGACCCACGTGGTCGCGATCGTCCGTACCCTGCAGCACGCCTGGCCCGACACCGCGATCACCTGGGTGATCGGCCGCATCGAGGCGCGCCTGATCGGGCTGCTGCCCGGAGTCGAGCTTATCATTATAGACAAGCGCTCCTTGCGCGCGGGAGCCCTGGCGCTCAGGCGTCAGCTGCGCGGCCGGCGTTTCGACGTGCTGCTGCACATGCAGACCGCGCTGCGGGCGAGTCTGTACTCGACGCTGATCAGCGCGCGCGTCCGGGTCGGCTTTGATCGCGCCCGCGCGCGCGAGCTGCAGTGGCTGTTCACCAACCGCAAGATCGCGCCGCGCTCGCGCCAGCACGTTCTGGACAGCTTCTTTGGATTTACCGAGGCGATCGGCATCGCCGAGCGGCGCCTCGAGTGGGCGCTGCCCATCCCCGAGGCGGCGGCGCGCTGGGCGCAGGAACTCATTCCGGAGGGCCAGCGCACCCTGATCGTGAGCCCGTGCTCGCGCTGGAGCGCCCGCAACTGGCGCAGCGAGCGCTACGCGGCGCTGATCGATCACGCCGTGCGCCGCCACGGCCTCAAGGTGCTGCTGTGCGGCGGACCGGGCGAGCCCGAGCGCGCCATGGGCGCCGCGATCGAGGCGGCGGTGCAGGTGCCGGTGCGCAACGTCATCGGCACCGACACGCTCCCGCAGTTGCTGGCGCTGCTCGCGCGCGCCACCGTGCTGCTGTCGCCGGATTCCGGGCCGGCGCACATGGCCACGATGGTGGGCACGCCGGTGATCGGCCTGATGGCCGGCACCCGCAGTGCGCGCAGCGGGCCGTACCTGTCGCAGCGCTGGTGCGTCGATCGCTACGCCGAGGCCGCGCTGAAGTACCGCGGCCGGCCCGAGGGCGAGTTGCCGTGGATCGAGACCATCGAAGTGCCGGGGGTGATGGACCTGGTCGAGACCGAGGCGGTCTGTGCGCGGCTGGATGAACTGCTGGCCGCGCCCCTGCTACGATAGCCCGATGCAAGAGATTCTGGTGCCCATATCGCCGGGCGAGCTGCTCGACAAGATCACGATCCTGCGCATCAAGTCGGCGCGCATGACCGATGCGACCAAGCTCGCGAACGTGCGCCTGGAACTCGGCCTGCTGGAAAAGCAATGGCGCGCAGCGCTCCCCAAGGGCATCGACGTGGCCGGCGAGGAGCGGGCCCTCGAGGACGTGAACGCCAGGCTGTGGGACGTCGAGGACCTGATCCGGGACCTGGAGGCCGAGAAGCGCTTCGACGCGCGCTTTATCGAGCTGGCCCGGGCGGTGTACGTCAACAACGACGAGCGCGCCGCCATCAAGAAGCGCATCAACGTCAAACTGGGCTCGGCGCTGATCGAGGAAAAATCCTACCGTCCGTACGCCTGAGCCTCAGCGCTTGAGCGTGTACTCGGCCCCGCAATAGCCGCACTTCGCCCAGCCGGTCTGCTCGATGGCCAGGTACACGCGCGGGTGCGAGTTCCACAGCGCCATCGCCGGACTCGGGCAGCTCAGCGGCAGGTCCCGCTCGGTGATCTCGTACTGGGTCTGGGTGTTGGCCGGCAGCAAGGCGGTCGGTGAGTTCATGGGCGCCATTATAGCTCCATCGTCTGCTGCCAGATCGCACTTACCGCCGCCCGTTCGGCCGCGAACTCCTGCTCCGGCACCACCGCGGCCAGTCCGGCGATGGTGCGGTGATGGCTGCATTCCCGGTACTTGCGATACGCGCCCGTGAGCACGTCGATCGTGGCCTGCGGCACCAGCGCCGCGGAAGCCACCGACTCGAGTTCGCGGATCGTGTCGGCGAACCAGGCCACGGGCGGATAGTCGGCCGCCCACAGCAGCGCCCAATACTGCGCCAGGAACTCGATGTCGGCGATGCCGCCCGGGTCCTGCTTCAGGTCGAACTCCCCCGCCTTGGCCGCCGACAGCTCGGTGCGCATGCGCGCCCGCATGCGCCGCACCTCCTCGCGCAGGGTATCGCGGCGCACGCACTCCTTCAGCACCCGCGTGCGAATCGCCGCAAAGCGCGCGCGCAGCGCAGGATCGCCGCACACCGCGCGCGCGTGCAGCAGCGCCTGGTGCTCCCAGGTCCAGGCCTCGCGCTGCTGGTATTCCTCGAAGGCCTCGATGCTGGTGATGAGCATGCCGCCCTTGCCGCTCGGGCGCAGGCGCATGTCCACCTCGTAGAGCCGCCCGGCGGCCGAGTGCATCGTCAGCGTGTGCACCATGCGTTGCACGAAGCGTATGAAGAACACCTGGTTGTCGACGCTGCGCGCGCCCTGCGTCTCCTGGCCGGGCCCGGTCGAGTCGTGCAGGAACACCACGTCCAGGTCCGAGGTGTAGCCGAGCTCGATGCCGCCGAGCTTGCCGTAGCCGACCGCGCAGATCCGCACCTCGCGCCGTTCCGCGCCCTGCCCGCACATCGGCGTGCCGTACTGCGCCGTCACGAAGTTCCAGCTGATCTTGAGCGTCTGCTCGATGATGAGCTCGGCGATCTCGGTCAGCCGGTCGCTCACGCTCATCAGCGGCAGCCCTCCGGACAGGTCGGCCACCGCGACCCGGAACAGCGCGGCGCGCTGGAAATTGCGCAGCTGCGCCACCAGCTGCTCCTCGTCGCCCGGCTCCACGTCCGCCAGCCGCGCGTGCAGCTCGGCGGCCAGCTCCGCGCGCGCGGGCAGCTGCTCGTACAGACGGTCGTCGATCAGCTCATCGAGCAGCAGCGGCAGCGCGGCAATCTGCGCGGTCAGGAAATCGCCGTGGCCGGCGAGCTCGATCAGCCGCCGGCGCGCGGTCGAGTGCTCCAGCAGCAGCGCGAAGTAGGCCGAGCGCGCACCGATGGCCTCGATGACGCGCAGCAGCCGGCGCAGCACCGCGAGCGCCTGCGGGAGCGGCGCCACCTCCTCGAGGATCTGCCCGAGCAGCGAGTACAGGCGGCGGCGCCCGGCCACGTCCAGTCGCCGCGGCCAGGGCGAGCCGCGCAGGTCCAGCAGGAGCTGGCCCACGACGGCGACCTCCGGCATGCCCAGAGACTGGAGCCGCGCTTCGAGCGGCGCGCGCGGCTCATCGCCTTCCAGCCACGCGGCGAGCGAGGCCGCCTGCGCCTGCGCGCCACCGTCCGACTGGACCAGCGCCGCAAAGTGCGCCGCCACCCGTGCCCGGTGTGACTCCAGCGCGGCGCTGAGCTCGTCCCAGCCCGTGCAGCCCATGCTGCGCGCGATGCGCTCGCGCGCCAGCGCCTCGGTCGGCAACGCGTGGGTCTGCTGGTCCTGGTACATCTGCAGGCGGTTTTCCAGGCGCCGCAGGAACTCGTAGGCCGCCGCCAGTTCCGCCGTGACCGCTCCGGGCAGGAGCCGTGCGCCGCCCAGCAGCGGGAGCGTGTGCAGGAGCGAAGTGCTCTGCAGGCGGCGCTCGCTGCCGCCGCGAATCAGCTGGAGCGACTGCACGATGAATTCGATCTCGCGGATGCCGCCGGGGCCGAGCTTGATGTTGTCCTTGAGCTCGCGGCGCGAGACCTCGCGCTCGATCAGCGCCTTCATCTCGCGCAGCGCCTCGAAGACCCCGAAATCCAGGTAGCGCCGGTACACGAAGGGGCGCACGCTGGAGCGAAACACCTGCTCGTAGAGCTTCGCGCCGGTCACGGCGCGCGCCTTGATCCACGCGTAGCGCTCCCAGTCCCGGCCCTGGCGCTCGAGGTAATCCTCGAACGCCGCGGTGCTGGCCGCCAGCGGTCCGCTGGCGCCGAAGGGACGCAGCCGCATGTCGACGCGGAATGCGCGCCCCTCCACCGTGGGCGCATCCAGATAGCGGATCAGCAACTGCCCGAGCCGCAGGAAGAACTCCTCGTGCGAGAGTGGCCGGGCCCCCGCGGTCTCGCCGTGGGCGTCAAACAGGAAAATCAGGTCGATGTCTGAGGAAAAGTTCAGTTCCTGACCGCCGAGCTTGCCCATCGCAATGACGACCAGGCGCTGCGCTTCAGGGTCCGCGGCCGCCGGCGGACCGTGGCGCGCGCACAGCTGGCGCCAGGCAAATTCCTGGGACACGCGTATCGCGGTGTCGGCCGCGTTGCTCAACTCTGCCAGCGTCTGCTCAAGGCCCGCCCAGCCGGCCAGATCCCGCCAGGCAATGCGCGCCAGTTCCGCGCGCCGCCAGCGGCGCAGCTCGGCCATGAATTGCGCCTCGTCGCCGTCGCCCGCGGCGGCCATCTCCAGGGAAAGCGGCCCCGCGAGCTGCTGCGCAGCGCGCGCCAGGAGCTGCGCGAGCAGTTGCTCATCGCGCACCAGCGCATCGACGACGAAATCGCTCGCGGCGAACACGCGCCGGGCCGAGAGCAGCAGTTCCGCAGGCGACTGCTTCAAGGCCGTGGCGCAGGCGGGAGCGCGTTCCGCCAGCGCCTGCAGCGCGCGATCCCCCTCGTTATCCGCCCGTAACATCGACGCAATTCTATGCGCTCGGCGCGGCGCACGACGGCTGCGTCCGAAATGTCCGGATGCAGCGAGCGACAAAATCACCGGCTGCCGGGGCACGCGTCCAAAAAAAAGAGCCCCGCAAGCGGGGCTCTAAGGTATTGCGCGGAAACGGGGGGGTCTTGTTCCGCGGCTTAGGGGCACCGCCGAACTTGACGTCGAGCGGTACCCATGGAGGACATAATACGCACTTGAATTGGTTTGTAAAGTGAACTAATTATGAAGTATTTGTTATCTAGTGATGCGGGCATGAAAAGATAGGTTTTTCAAAAAGTTAGTCACCTACCAGGGGCGCTATTTTTCGGTGGCGTAGATGGCCGTGTGAGCGGGCGCGGCGGATCCGATCGTGCCCCGGTACATGCCGCTGCTGTTCATCGCAAATGCCACGTGACCTTGCGCATCCATGGCGACAATCGCGCCCTCGCCGCCGAGCGTGCCGATGTCGGCGATCGTGTTGCTGGTGGCCGCCTGCAGGCTTTCTCCATGCCACGCCAGGCGATCGCGGACCTGCCGCGCGGCCGAGCCGCGGATGAAGAATTCCCCGTCGCCGGTGGCTGACACCGCGCACATCTTGTCTTCCGCGTAGGTGCCGGCGCCGATGATCGGCGAGTCGCCGACCCGTCCCCAGCGCTTGCCGGTAATTCCGCCGGTGGAAGTGGCCGCCGCCATATGCCCCGCCTGGTCGAGTGCGACGGCTCCTACAGTCCCGTAGGCATGAGTCTTGTCTATCAGCGCACCGGTCTTGTCGCGCCACTGCAGGAACTGCTGCCAGCGCTCTTCGGTGCGGAAATAGCTGGGATCCACTTGTTCGAGGCCCTGCTGCTGCGAAAAGGTATCGGCGCCGGGGCCGGCGAGCATGACGTGCTTGGACTTTTCCATCACCGCGCGGGCGAGGCTCACGGGGTGCCTGGTGCGCGTCACGCCCGCGACCGCTCCGGCCTGGCGCGTGCGCCCGTCCATGATCGAGGCATCGAGCTCGTTGCGGCCTTCGGCCGTGAACACCGCGCCCCGGCCGGCGTTGAACAGCGGGTCGTCCTCGAGCAGCTTCACAGCGGCCTCGACGGCATCGAGGCTGCTCCCGCCGCCGCGCAGGATACGCGCTCCCGCTTCCAGGGCGGCGTTGAGGCTGGCGCGGTAGGCCGCTTCCTTTTCAGGGGTCAGCGAACCGGGCTCCACCACCCCGGCTCCGCCGTGAATCGCGAGCTGCCAGGTTGCGGCGGCACGCACGGGCGCGCCCAGGGCCGCCATGCACAGGATCATCATCATTGCCTTCATCTTGTAGTGATTGCCGGATTGCAGCTCCCGCCGCCGCCACAGTGTATCGAAATCCGCGGCGCCGGCGGCAACCGCGGGGGCTGCGCGGGACCTCATTTCAGCCCGTCTCCCTAGACATAACACGACGTGCGGGTGATGAGGTTCCCAGTTCGAAACAGCCGTTTCCCGCTGTGCGCGGCGATTCGTTAGCGTTGAGGGCCAGCGCTAAGGAGTGCCAGTTTGCCAGTGCCCGGCGACGAACCGAAGCACGCCCCGGAAGGGCCCAATACCGCCCTGCGGCTGCCAGGCAGCGCGGGTACAGCACAGCGCGGCTCCGCCTCCTCCCGGTGGTTGCCCAAACCCTCAATCCGCATCGTGCTGGGATTTGCCCTGCTGGTCGTGTGTACCGGGCTGGAGATCGGGATACGGGTGGCCCACCACAGCTCCGGCGAAGCCGCCCAGCTCATCGGCAGCGTGGAACGCCGGTACGAGCCGATCCTGCGCAAGACGCGCGAGCTCGAAGAGGCGCTCACCGCCTACAGCCACAAGGTCGACGCCGAGGCCCACGACCGCTCGAAGGACGAGACGGCCGCACTCCCGGACGCCTCGGCTCGCCTGCTCTCCGCCTTCGACGAGTACGCCCGTCTCGCCGCCGCCGCCCCGGGCCTCGCGAGCTCGAATTTGCGACCGCGACTCGAGGCCTTCCAGGCCCAGGGGCTGGTCATTGCCGGACTCGCCCGAGAGCGCGCCGGCTACGTCCACAGTTCCCAGGAGTCGCTCAACGCCTTGGCAACCCGCGCGGCGCTCACCGCGCAGGGATTTCAGAATGGCGATCAGGTATACACGCGCAAGTCCCTGTCCGAGTTATCGGGTGGAGCGGCGGCGCTGCGCACCAGCACCTTGATGTACTTTGCCGCGCCCTCCAGTGGCACGGCCGCCACGGTGGCGGAGAACGAAACCACGCTCCGGGCGATGCTGCGCGCGCACGCCGACGAATTTGTGCAGGCGCCCGGCCGGGCCTGGTATGAGCTCATGGTCAATGATCTGGGTACGGCGGCGCGCGCGCGCACCCGCTTTGCGGCGCTCGGCCAGGTGATCGACAACGCCATCGCGGTCTTCGAGCAATCCGCGCGCGAGCTCGATGGCGCGATCGAGAGCGATCTGCAGCGGCCCGCCTGGCAGGCCCTGACGCAGGCCGCAGGACGCGCGCGCATCGCGGCCGAGCACACCGAACTGCAGCTGACCTCCTTCACGCTCGGCATACTGGGCCTGGTGTGCGCGATTGCGCTGGTCATCCTGTTTGGCATTGCCGCGCCGATTCGCCGACTGCTCGTGGGCACCCGGCGCCTGGCGCGCGGGGCGCTCGAGGCGCGCGTGCCGCGCGGAGGGCTGCGGGAGCTGGACGAGCTCTCGAGCGCGTTCAACGACATGGCCGAGGCCCTGCACAATTCCCAACAGGCCCTCCAGGAGCACCAGGCCGTCCTCGAGGAGCGCATCGCGCAGCGCACCGAGCAACTGCACATCCTGGCCCACCACGACCCGCTCACCGAATTGCCCAATCGCCGCGAGCTGGCATCCCGCCTGGCGGCCACCATCGACCGCGCTCAGGCGGCCGGCACCTCGTGCGCGTTGCTGTACCTGGACGTCGACAACTTCAAGACCATCAACGACACCCTCGGCCACCAGTTCGGCGACCGCGTGCTGCGCGCCATTTCCGCCCGACTGCTGACCATTGCCGGAAAGGTCGGCTTCCTGGCGCGGCTCGGGGGCGATGAGTTCACGCTGGTGGTGCCGACCGTCAAGTCACCGGTGGCCGTGGAATACTTCATGGCACACATCCTGCGGGAGTTTGGCACGCCGCTGCGGGTGGACGATCGTGAGCTGCTGGTCAGCGTGAGTGCCGGCATCGCGCTCTATCCGCAGCACGGCGACTCGGTGGAAGCGCTGCTGCGCGCCGCCGACTCGGCGCTGCACGACGCCAAGGACAAGGGGCGCAACGGCTTCCAGGTCTACCGCGCCGAGCTGCTGGCCGGGGCGTCGCACCGGTTTCACACCGAACAGGCGCTGCGCCACGCCCTGGCACGCGGGGATTTCCTGCTGCATTTTCAGCCCGAGGTGTCGCTGCTCAGCAGAAGGACCACGGCCGTCGAGGCCCTGCTGCGCTGGCGACGGCCGGACGGCACCCTGGTCGCGGCCGGCGAGTTCATCGAAGTCGCCGAACAATCCGGCCTGCTGCTCGATCTGAGCGACTGGCTGATCCGCAGCGCGCTCGAGGCCGCCCGGGAGCTGCGTGACGAGGGCTGGGCGACGGCCCGGGTCGCCATCAACGTCTCGCCCCAGCAGTTGCTCGCCGGCCAATTCCTCGAGCGCGTGCGCAAGGCGCTGGCAGCCACAAAGATGCCTGCAGACAGCCTGGAGGTGGAACTCACCGAAAGCGCCCTGCAGACCGGCCAGCGGGCCACCGCAGCCCTGCACGAGCTGCGGCGTATCGGGGTGGCGGTGGCACTGGATGACTTTGGTACCGGCTACTCGACCCTGAAGTCGATCGAGGAATTGCCGCTGACCCGCGTCAAGCTCGACCGCAGCCTGGTGAAGAACATCGAACAGAGCCCGAGTGCGGCGGCATTCGCGCACTCGTGCGTCCAGCTCTGCCAGAGCCGCGGACTCACCGTCACCATTGAAGGTATCGAGCGGGCCGGCCAGCTGGACGTCCTGGCGAATTGCGGCGACGTGCAGGTGCAGGGCTTCCTGATCGCCCCACCGGCGCCGCTCGCGGATATCGTCCGGTTCGTACGCGAGGCGCCCGCCCGCATGGCGGCCGCGTGGCCCACGGACGCGGACACGGAAGCCGACGCGCTGCGCGACCCGTCAGTGATCTTTCTGCGCCACCGGACGCGCTAGCGCGGCGGCGCGAATCACATCTCCGGGAGTGACTGCAGCTCCACGATCTCAATGGAGGATTGCGGGATCTGCAGGTGCGGGTGACCGACGAACGACTGGGCGGCCGCTTCATGCGAATCCGCCTGCACGATCGAATACATCATGATCTCGTTCCTCGTGTCCGAGGCGCCCTGCGCCGTCACGCGCTTGGTCTTACCGGCTCCCGCGCCCATGTCCGCGAACATATGCTTGTGCTTGCTTAGCCACTGCCGCCACTCCTGCTGCATCTTTTCCTCCGCTGCCTTGCGCTTGTCGGCGGGAGTTCTCTTCCATTCATCCACGACGGACACGGGCGCGAGATGCAAAACCAGGAATTTTTTCATGGCCTGACTCCTTGAGATGGCAGGGCAAGGCGCAACGGTTGCAGAGTGCGCGGATGCTAGCCGGCCACGGCGAAAGTCGTCTGTAGGTGGAACCCCCATTGCCGCTCGTCTCCAGAATGCGCAGTGAGCCGGCCGGCCGCAGCCGCGCCGCCCGTGCACAGCGAAGTACCGTGCGGGAGGCGGCCGGCGCGCTGCCGCTGTTTTGCGCCGGCCGCCACCGACCGCGTTATGGTCCGGGGACCGCCCGGATCACGCCGTACACACCGTCGGCCTCATCGTTCGTCCCGGCGGCAAAATACAGCGCGTTGCTGGCCTGGCCCGCCACGCCATTGCCAAAGCTGATGCCCCACAGCCCGTCGTAGCGGATCGCCTGTCCGCCCGCATTTCTCAGTGCACCGAGGAACTTGCCGCTGACCGGATCGAAGGCGTTGATCGTGCCGTCGCCGAAATTCCCGAACAGCATTGCTCCGCCGAACATACCAAAACTGGCGGGGGCAAGGGCTATGCCCCAGGGCGCATTCAGCGCACCGCGGGTTGCAAAGCGCCGAATCAAACGGCCGTGGGTGTCGAACGCGTCCACCATCCCGAGTCCCGCTCCGTTGAGGTTGTCGTGCTTCGCACTGTCCTGCTTGGCATAGGTCACGAAGATGTCGCCGTTGACGTTCTGGATGCCAAAGGGCGCGAAATTCGCGGGCACGGCGCTGTCCTGGAAGGCGCCGGGCCGGTTGACCCGCTTAAAGTGAGCGTCAAATACGTCCACCTGCCCGTTATGAAAATCGGTCGCGTATATAAGATGTGTCAAGCCATCACCGCCCAGCGCCAGCCCCTTGTAGACCGCGCCTGCCGCCGATCGGTCGATCACGCGCACGGCGCGCTCCAGATCAACGCTCGGTGCCCAGCCACTGATGGAACCGTCCTCGCCGGCAAACAGGAACACACTCGCACCCGAGGTCCCACCCTTGCTGACGACGAAGTCGCTCGAGCTGTTGAACACGACGCCGGTCGGGTGGCCGAGCCCGTCACCGATCTTTGCCGGAGGAATCTTCACCACCAGCGACTGGGCCACGCCGGCCCCGTCGTACAGGGTGGACACACCGGAGCCGTTGTCCGCCACCCACGCCACGGCGTTGGGATTGAAGGCCAGGCCCCAGGGATTGACGAGCTTCGGATCGATCTTATCGGCGGGAAGCGCGCCGTCCGAGACCAGCGCGTGCGCCTGATACAGAAGATTGGGTGGGGAGGAATTATCGACCTGGGCCATGGCGGCCGAGGCGCAGCCCAGGATGGACCAGGCGAGCAGCGCGCCGGCACGGCGCCTGGACAGCGGAACAATCGGATTCATGGCGGGTCTCCCTATAAGTTAGTGACTTTGGTACCAGCCCACCTGTGGCCCCCACTCGCACGGATCGGTGGCGTGGAGTAGGTACCAGACTTTGGCTGCGTGGTTCAGCGCCCGCGCCTATCTGCCCGATGCCCGGGGCGAGGCGGTGTACAACGCCGGGGCCATGCCGCGCGGCGTAGGCCGGCACCTACTTCGGGAACCCGTCCAAGCCATTGGCCGCCAGATATCTGGGGTAACATGCCGTGCCGCCCACGACGCCTTTTCATACGGATCTGCGAGTAAACCATGCATTCATCGATGTACCAATCCGCCGTACCGCCCTGCGTACGCTCACTGACCAACCTGGCCGCCATCCTCGAGAAGGGAGCCGCGCATGCCGAAGCGCGCAAGATCGAGCCGGCGGCGTTGCTCAATGCGCGGCTGTTCCCGGACATGTTGCCGTTCACGAAGCAGATTCAGATCGCGACCGACACCGCGAGCGGCGGCGCGGCGCGCCTGGCCGGAATGGAGCCTCCCGTGATCGAGCACAATGAAGCGAGCTTCGCCGCCCTGGTGGCGCGGGTGCAGAAGACCATTCAATATCTGAATTCGATCAAGCCCGAGCAGCTCGACGGCACCGAAGACAAGACCGTTTCCTGGCAATCCCGCAGCAGCACCAAGTCCATGCAAGGCCTGCCCTACCTCGTCAATCACATCCTGCCCAATGTGTATTTCCACGTCACCACGGCCTACAACCTCCTGAGGCACAACGGCGTGGAGCTCGGCAAGATGGATTACCTCGGCCGAAGCTGAGGACGCTCCGCACGGACCCGGACTTTCAGCCTCGGACGGTTGAGGCGCAGGCGCGGCGGGCTGTTCAGTTCTCCGGCAAATTCATCCGGCGCAGCAGCTTCGAAAACCGGGGATCGCCATGCAGGCTTGCGAACAACGGGTCGGTCTTGACGTTGACCAGCCCGGGGTCCTTCTGCGCGTAGGAGCGATCCAGCCACTCGAAGGCCTTGGCGCGCTCGCCGCGGTAGGCGTAGGCCTGCGCCACCTGCACCGCCGCCGTGTCGCCGTCCTTCCTGATCAGTTCCTCGAGCGCCGCGTCTGAGTCCGCCATGCGCTTCATGGCGAACGCCAGAATGGCGCGCCCTTCGAGCTGGTACCACTCGCCGGACTCCCTGTCGAGCGCGGCGCTCGCGGCCTGCAGGTTTCCGGCGTCCAGTTCAAACAATGCGATGATCAGATGGACCTTGGTGGCCATGGGATTGATGGCGAGGGCGGCCTCGGCGGCCGCCCGGGCGTCGGCGGGCCGTCGCATGCCGTCGAGCAGCATCGCCAGTTGGACGTGGCCCAGAACCGAGAGTGGGTCGAGCTGCAGAGCCTCGCGGTAGTAGACCAGCGCCTGCTCCAGGTGGCCAAACGCTCGCGCCAGCTGCCCGCTCCGGTACAGCGCCCCGTAGTCGTGCGGCCCCGAGGCGAGCAGTTCATCGAGCTGCGTCTTTGCGGCCGCCCAGTCCCAGTTGATGATGGCCAGGTTGGCGCGCAGATTGAGCGCCTGCCGCAGGCTCGGATCGAGCCGCAAAGCTTCGTCAATCTCGTGTCCGGAGTTCTCGAGCATGCCGGCGTCGCCGGTACCGAACGTGGCGACGTACATGTAGGCGTTGGCAAGTTCCGCGTGTGCCGGCGCGAACTGTGGCTCCCGTGCAATGGCCTGCTTGAGGATCGCGATGCCCTGCGCCACGTCGGCATCGCTACCGCGCCGGGCGAAGTACTGGCCGCGCAGATACAGGCTGTAGGCGTCCATGTCGTGCGGCGTGCTGTTGGGCGCGACCGCCGCCGGCAGCAGCTTGGCCTGGAGCCCCTTGACCACCGCCGCGGCGATTTCCTGCTGCACCTTGAACACGTCAGTGAGTTGCCGCTCGTAACTTTCCGACCAGAGGTCCACCCCATCGACCGCGCGAATCAGCTGCGCCGAAATCCGCAACTGGTTGCCGGCCTTGCGCACGCTGCCCTCCAGGAGATTGGCCACCCCCAGGGTCCTGGCAATCGTCCGTATGTCCTCGTTCTTGCCCTTAAAAGCGAACGAGGAAGTCCGGGCGATGACCTTGAGGTCCGGATTGTGCGAGAGGTGATCGATCAACTCCTCCGACAGACCATCTGAGAAATACTCCTGGTCGCGTTTCTCGCTCATGTCGACGAACGGCAGCACCGCAATCGACTTGTCCGGCGCGGCGGCGACGGCTGCCGACACGTTCGCAGGCGGTCCGGGGCGCATTGATCGCCAGGCCTGCCAGCCGAGCGCGGCCAGGATCAGCGCCCCGACCGCCGCGGCCGCCGGCCACGGGAAGGATCTCCTCGGGGCGCGTGCAGGTGCGGCGGTCGCGACCGGCGCCGGTCGGCTGGGGCGCTTGCCCGCCTCACCACTCCCCAGCAACAGCGCGATGCGCTCGCAAAACGCCTGGGTGGTCACGCCCTCAGGCAATCGGGTCCACTGCGCCTTGGCAAAGGACTCGGGCACCTCCGCACGAACGTCGGACGTGTCATCGATGCACACCGGGACAATGAACGCCTTGCTGCGCACGATCATGTGACTGCGCTGCTCGGCCAGATCCCACTCGAGCCGGAAGTACCCCTCGGGCCGGCTCTGGGTGTGACTGGAGATGATCGGCACGAACAGCGCGCAATCCCGGATCTGATTGCGGATGTGATGATCCCACACGTCACCACCGCGCAGCTCGCTCTGGTCGAACCACACCTCGATGCCGGCGGCACGCAACCCCGCACACATGCGCGCGGCGGCGGCCGCGTCCTCCGAGGCGTAACTCAGGAATACCGCTCGGTCCGTATCGCTCATGTGCAAGTCACGAAGAAACCCTGACGAGGCTCGCCTGTGGAGCTCCGCACGTGGTCCGTGGTGTCACCGTTCCGGTTCATAAGTGCACGTCCGTCGCCCCCGCGGTGGTCCTCAGCGGCTTTCCAGGTACCTGCGCAATGGCACAAAGCAGTACTTCGCCCGGTTCCGACACGCCGCCGTAGTCGCGCTCGGCCACGTTGACGTGCGCCAGCATAATGCGTCCGCCCGGGCGGTGCGGGAGAAACGACAGCACCAGGGTCGAGTCGAGGTCCGTGCGCGGGGCGACGTCAGTGATCCAGCCGCAGGCTCGCCAGTACCTGATCGATGTAGGGCTTGTCGCTCACACCGCTCCGGGAACTGGGGAAATAGAGAAACTTGAGCTGCGCGTATTCATCGGAGTAGGAAGTCATGGCGACGGTGAAGCGCTCGGTGTTGGAGATGCGCGTGTAATCAACCAGCGGAAAATCGAAGGGATCGACCGCGATGACCCATTGCTTGGCACCGTCGTGCACCTGCACCAGCAGCCGATGCTGGTCCTTGTCCCACTCCAGCGCCTCCACGTGGAAATGGCGCCGGTGCAGGCCAGGATTGGTGCCGGTGCCGGCATCGGTACTGCCCGGATCGGAAAAAGACAATTCCTTGTCCACCACCGGGGCGCTGTTCCCGGCACTGAGCTGCGCAAAATTTACGGTGCCATCCATCTTCGCGCCCACCAATTCCAGGGCTTCGATCTGGCGTGCCTTCACGTCGTTGGCGACGCTTTCCAGGCGCTCCATCAGGCTCGCCTTATCCTTGGGAGCCTGCGCGTCAATCTGGCGCCGGAGCTGGCGGAACAGCGGACTGAGATTGAGCGAGTCCTGGAAGTTGGCCGCGAGCAGTTCCAGCTCGACCAGTTGCTGGTCGATGTCGCCATTGCGCTTGGTCATGAAGGTGTCGAGCACCTTGCCAAACATGTCCTTGCGCAATCCCGAGTCCGCCTGCTCGCGCGAGGTCAGCAGCTCGGTGTACAACCGGAGCCGCGCGTCGGCGGCCTGATTCTTGGCCGTGGTCTCCTCGTAGCGGTGTGACAGATACGCGAGCGCCAGTGGGATCGCCAATACCGTCAGTATGGTTTTGGTGGTCTCCGAGTGCACCCAGGCGAGGCGCATAGACTAGCGGCGCACCAGCCGCGCACCGGCCTTGCCCACGTCCACCTCAAAGTCGTACTGGGTGGGATTGGGATCGACAATCACGTCCGTTTCAGCCTTCACGCCGGCGCTCTGATAGGCCAGCTTGCAGCTGCCCTTGGCCGTCAGCGAGAAGTGGTAGCTGCCGCGCTCGTCGGTCTGGGTCGTCACGGGCGCGGCGAGTCCGGCGCAGCTGAGCGTCAGCTGCGCCTTGGCGACCGGCTTGCCCTTCTGCGTGAGGGTGCCGAATATGGTCGCGGCACTGGCGGGCGCTGACAGCACCACGCCCAGCAGCAGGGCGGCCAGTCCCCGAACCCAGGCGTTGTTGTGCATTGTAGGCTCCGTACTCGATTGCAAGGCGGCGTGTGCGCGCCTGAGGGAGGATAGTCGGAAGCCTGTGATGCTTCAACACGATGGCGCGGCGCCTGCGCTGGCACACGTCGCGCCTATCGGCAGCGCATTCCGCGTGTCGCCGACCGCGGCGACGGCGCCTGCAGGCCCGGCTCCGCGGACGCCGCGCAGGCCATATTAAAGGAGCTGAAGCAAGCCCCCTACGACCTCATCGTCATGGGCGTGACGCCGCGCTCGGGCGAAACCCTGTTCTTCGGGACCGTTCCTTCCACCGTCGTGCAGAAGGCTCCGGAGTCCGTGATCCTGGTCGCCACCTGAGCGCCGGCGCGGAGGCGGCACCGGCAGAGCCGTGAGGCCGCTACGCGGCTAATCCATCCAGCAACTTCAGTAACGCCGCCGGATCGGCCGGCTTGACCAGATGATGGTCGAATCCCGCTTCCGCGGTGCGCCGGCGATCCTTGTCCTGACCCCAGCCGGTCAGGGCGATGACCGTCATTTCCCGGCCCCAGTCTTGCTGGCGCAGGCGCCGGCACACGTCATTGCCACTGAGTTTCGGCAGGCCGATGTCCAGCAGGATCACGTCGGGACGGCAGGCCTCCGCCGCGGCCAGCGCCTGTTCGCCATCGTGGGCCAGGTGCAGCTCATAACCGGCGAGTTCAAGGAGCGTCGCCAGGGTGAGTGCGGCATCCTCGCTGTCATCGACCACCAGGATTCGCAGCCCCTTGGCCGCAGGCGGCTTGTCGGGAACTACCGCGTCCGGGCCCGCAGGCGCCGATTGACCGGCGGCCAGCGGCAGGTGCACGGTGAACTCGCTCCCCCGCCCCGGTCCCTCGCTTTTGGCCGTAACGCGGCCCTGATGCAATTCCACCAGCTGCTTGACGAGCGACAGGCCGATGCCCAGGCCCCCGCCCGAGCGGCGGCGCTCGCCCTCGCCCTGCGTGAACAGGTCAAAGAGGTTCGCCATTTGCTCGGCGGGAATGCCGACGCCGCTGTCGATCACCGATACGAGCACCTCGGCACCGCGCTGCTCGACCACCATTTTGATCTGGCCCGCGGCCTCGGTGAATTTCGCCGCGTTGTTGAGCAGATTCGCAAACACCTGGGACAGGCGCGTCAGATCGGCCTCGAGGAACAGGGGCTGGTCGGGTATCCGCAGCTCGAGCTGGTGACGACTCTGGTCGATGAGCGGGCGGCTGGTCTCCACGGCTCCCTGGATGACCTGCTGGAGGGTCACCGGTCCCTTGCGCAGCTCGAGTTTGCCCCGGCTGATCCGACTCACATCGAGCAGGTCGTCGACCATACGCGCCATCTGTGCGGTCTGCCGGTCGATGATGTCCTGCAGTTTGCGGGCAAAGGCATCGGCGCGGCACTGGTTGCGCAGGATCTGCACGGCATTGCGGATCGGCGCCAGGGGGTTGCGAAGCTCGTGCGCGAGCATAGCGAGAAACTCGTCCTTGCGCTGATCCGCATCGCGCAGCGCCTGCTCGGCACCCACCAGGTCGCTGACGTCCATCGACACGCCGATCAGGCCCCGGAAATCCGCGGCCGAGTCGGACTTCTCGTCCAGCAGCGGCACCGCGCTCGACTCGATCCAGCGGTACTCGCCGTCGGCCCGGAGCACCCGCACCCGGCCGCTGAGCGCGGCGTGCTGTTCGATCGCATCGAGGAATTGCCGGGTGCCCGCCGCGCAGTCTTCCGGGTGCAGCACGCGCCGCCATCCGCCGGAGCGCAAGTCCTCGAACGCCACCCCGGTCAGCACCTCGAAGCGCCGGCTCATGAACGTCAGGCGCCCCTGCGCGTCGGTACTCCAGATAAATCCCGGCGCCGCGTCCGCCAGCCCCAGGAACTGGGCGGCGCCGGCGCGCAGCTGCTCCTGTGCCGCCTCCAGCACGCGGGTGCGGTCCACGAGCTCCTGGGTGCGCACCTTGACGCGCTGCTCCAGCGTCCGGTTGAGTTCGTGGAGCCGGCGCTGCGCCTCGTGCCGCTCGGCCGCCTCCTCGCCGAGTCTGCGATTGATGCGCTCGAGTTCGCGCGCCTGGCGGTACAGATTGGCGAACACGCCCACCTTGGAACGCAGCACGGTTGAATTGATGGGCTTGTGCAGGTAGTCGACCGCGCCGCTGCTGTAGCCCTCGAGCACGTGCTGATCTTCGTTGTAGTAGGCGGTCAGAAAGATGATCGGTATCTGTTCGGTCTTCTTGCGCTGCTTGATCAGGGTGGCCAGCTCAAAGCCCGTCATTCCGGGCATGCGCACATCGAGGATCAGCAGCGCAAACTCCTGCGCCATGAGCGCAAGCAGCGCCTGGTCGGCCGACTCGGCACGCACCAGGTTGTAGCCGGGGTCTTCCAGCACCGTCTCGAGCACGGTGAGGTTGATGGGCTCGTCGTCGACGATCAGGATGTTGATCGGATCGTGCAGCCCGACGCCCGAGGGCGTGCCCGCGTCGGCCGACTCGGGCACCGAGGAACGCACCCGGCGGCCCGTCGGAGCGGAACGCCCCGCATCGCTCATCGGAACAACCATACCCGCATCAGAGAAAGCAGTTCGTCGGTGTTGACCGGCTTGGCAATGTAGTCGCTCGCCCCGGCCATCAGGCATTTCTCGCGGTCGCCCTTCATGGCCTTGGCGGTCAGGGCCAGGATCGGCAGCGAGCGAAAGTTCGGCAGCTCCCGGATCTGCCGGATCGTCTCGTAGCCGTCCATGTTCGGCATCATGATGTCCATGAGGACGATGCTGATCTCGGAGTTGTCGAGTATGGTCTTGATGGCATCGCGCCCGTTGGTCGCGCTGATGACTTCCGCGTCCTGGTTCTCGAGGAGCGAGGTGAGCGCGAAGATATTGCGCGCGTCATCGTCCACCACCAGCACCTTGCGACCGCGCAGCACCTCGTTGGAGCCGTGCAGGCCCTGCAGCACCTTTTGCATGCTTTCCGGAAGGTCGGCCACCACGCGATGCAGGAACAGCGCGGTCTCGTCCAGCAGGCGCTCCGGCGACTGCACGTCCTTGAGCACGATGCTCTTGGCCAGCGTCTTGAGCCGCTGCTGCTCGGGCTCGTCCAGCTCCTTGCCGGTGTAGACCACCACCGGCACCTCGGCCAGCTGCGGTTCGGTGTGGATCTGTTCCAGCAGCTCGAATCCGCTCATGTCCGGCAAACGCAGGTCCAGCACCACGCAGTCGAAGGGATGGGCGTGCATCTGGGCGAGCGCGGCCGCGCCGGTGTCCACCGCCACCATCTCGATATCGTCGTGCCCCAACAGGGCCTGGATGGAGTGCTGCTCGATCAGATTATCCTCCACGATCAGCAGGCGCTTGGTGCGGGATCGGGAGAATTCGTGGATGCGGTTGAACGCGCCCTGCAGGACGTCCACCGTGGGCGCCTTGACCACGTACGCGAAGGCTCCATGCGCCAGGCCGTGCTGACGCTCCTCGTCCAGCGTGACGATCTGCACCGGAATGTGGCGTGTCAGCGGATCGCTCTTGAGCCTGTTGAGCACCGTCCAGCCGAGCATGTCGGGCAGGAAGATGTCCAGCGAGACGGCGCTCGGCCGATACTGGCGCGCCAGCGCCAGTCCCAGGGTGCCGTTGCTGGCCACCACGCCCTTAAAGCCCCGGTCACGGCCCAGGCCCAGAAGAATCCGCGCGTAATGCGGGTCGTCCTCGATGATCAACAGCACCGCGTCGCCTTCCGCTATGTCGTCGCGGTCGTCCTCGATCCGGCTCTCGCGCGCCGCCGGCAGCGCCTTGGCCGGCTGTGGGCGCAGGCTCGGCGTCGCCACACCGGCGGCGGCGGCAGCAGCGTCGGACTGACCGTCCGGGCCCGAATACTGCAACGGCAGGTACAGGGTGAAGGTACTGCCCGCGCCCAGACGGCTCAGCAGCCGGATCTCCCCACCCAGCAGGGCCGCCAGCTCGCGGCTGATGGCCAGTCCCAGTCCGGTGCCGCCGAACTTGCGCGAGGTCCCGGCGTCCGCCTGCTGGAAGGCCTCGAAAATCAGGCGTTGCTTTTCGGGGGCCACGCCGATACCGGTGTCCTCGACCACGAAGGCCACCACCTGCCGGGCCTGGCTGAGCACCCGATGGTCCGGGCTCCAGCCTTCGGCGGCCAGTGCGACGCGCACCTCGACATGCCCCTGGGTGGTGAATTTCACCGCGTTGGACAGCAGGTTCTTGAGTATCTGCTGCAGGCGCTTCGCGTCGCTCTGCAGGAAGGGCGGCAGGTCGTGCGCGAAATGCACCTGGAACGGCAGGCTCTTGGCCTCGGCCACGTGGCGGAAGTTGCGTTCAATGTTGTCGCGCAGCTGGTCGAAGGACAGTTCCTCGATGTCCACGCTCACCGTGCCCGATTCGATCTTGGACAGGTCCAGGATGTCCGTGATCAGGTGCAGCAGGTCGGAGCCCGAGGAATTGATGTTGCGCGAGAACTCCACCTGCTTGGCGGAGAGGTTGCCGTCGGTGTTCTCACCGAGCTGCTGGCTGAGGATGAGAATGGAGTTGAGCGGCGTGCGCAACTCGTGCGACATGTTGGCGAGGAACTCCGACTTGTACTTCGAGGTCAGGGCGAGCTCGGCCGCCTTCTCCTCGAGCGCCCGCCGGGCCTGCTCCACTTCCGCGTTCTTGCGCTCGACCTCGGCGTTCTGGTCGGCCAGGAGCTTTGCCTTGGTGCCCAGCTCCTCGTTGGTCTGCTGCAGTTCGCGCTGGCGCTCCTGCAATTCCGCGGTCAGCTGCTGGGACTGGGTCAGCAACCCCTCGGTGCGCATGGTCGCCTCGATCGTGTTGAACACCGCGCCGATGCTTTGCGTGAGCAGGTCCAGGAACGCCAGCGAGCCGGGGCTGAAGGACATCAGCGAGGCCAGCTCGATGACCGCCTTGGTGTCGCCTTCGAACAGCACCGGCAGCACGACGATGCTGATCTGCCGCGCCGCGCCCAGACTGGAGGAGATCTGGATGAAGTCCGAGGCCACGTTGTTGAGCAGGGTGCGCTGCTTCTCGACCGCGCACTGGCCCACCATGCCCTGTCCCAGGGCGATCGTGTCCATGAATTTCACCTCGCCGCCGTAGGCGTAGCTGGCCAGCAGCCGCAGGCCGCGCTCACCCTCCACCTCGGTGACGTGATAGATCGTGCCCTGGTGGGCATTGACCAGCGGCGCCAGCTCGCTCAGCAGCAGCTTGCCGACGGTATTGAGCTCGCGCTGGCCCTGGAGCATGCCGGTAAACTTGGCGACGTTGGTCTTCAGCCAGTCCTGCTCGCGATTGCTCTCGGTGGTCTCGCGCAGGTTGGAAATCATCGTGTTGATGTTGTCCTTGAGCTCGGCGACCTCGCCGCGGGTCTCGACCTGGATCGAGCGCGTCAGGTCGCCCTTGGTCACGGCGGTGGCCACCTCGGCGATCGCGCGCACCTGCGTCGTCAGGTTGGCGGCCAGCAGGTTGACGTTGCCGGTCAGGTCCTTCCAGGTGCCGGCGGCGCCGGGCACGTTGGCCTGTCCGCCCAGCCGTCCGTCCACGCCCACCTCGCGGGCCACGTTGGTCACCTGATCGGCAAAGATCGCCAGCGTATGGGTCATGTTGTTGATGGTGTCGGCGAGCGCCGCGACCTCGCCCTTGGCCTGCACCGTCAGGCGCTGCGAGAGGTTGCCGTTGGCCACCGCGGTCACGACCTTGACGATGCCGCGCACCTGCTCGGTCAGGTTGGAGGCCATGAAGTTCACGCTGTCGGTGAGGTCCTTCCACGTGCCGCCCACGCCCGGCACCTGCGCCTGGCCGCCGAGCTTGCCTTCGGTCCCCACCTCGCGCGCCACGCGCGTCACTTCGCCGGCGAAGGAATTGAGCTGATCCACCATGGTGTTGATGGTGTTCTTGAGCTCGAGGATTTCACCCTTGACGTCGACCGTGATCTTGCGGTTCAGGTCGCCGCGCGCCACCGCGGTGGTGACCTCGGCGATGTTGCGAACCTGCGCGGTGAGGTTGGCGCCCATGGTATTGACCGAGTCGGTGAGGTCCTTCCAGGTGCCCGCGACTCCGGGCACCACGGCCTGGACGCCGAGGCGCCCCTCGGTGCCCACCTCGCGGGCCACGCGCGTCACCTCCGAGGCAAAGGAACGCAGCTGCTCGACCATGGTGTTGATGGTTTCCTTGAGCTGCAGGATCTCCCCGCGCACGT
Source organism: uncultured Gammaproteobacteria bacterium (assembly GCA_963707115.1). Lineage (GTDB taxonomy): Bacteria > Pseudomonadota > Gammaproteobacteria > Steroidobacterales > Steroidobacteraceae > FEN-1191. Next base: position 51,321 of record CAVPOP010000005.1, on the reverse strand, counting down.
CGACCGTGATCTTCTTCGACAGGTCGCCGTTGGCGACCGCGATGGTGACCTCGGCGATGTTGCGCACCTGCCCGGTGAGGTTGGAGGCCATGGAATTGACGTTGTCGGTCAGGTCCTTCCAGGTGCCGGCGACGCCGGGCACCTGCGCCTGGCCGCCGAGCTTGCCTTCGGTCCCGACCTCGCGCGCCACGCGCGTGACTTCGGAGGCGAAGCCGGACAGCTGGTCGACCATCGTGTTGATGGTGTCCTTGAGCTTGAGGATCTCGCCCTTGACGTCGACGGTGATCTTGCGGTTGAGATCACCGCGGGCGATGGCCGTGGCCACGTCGGCGATGTTGCGCACCTGGCCGGTGAGGTTGGAGGCCATGGAATTGACGTTGTCGGTCAGGTCCTTCCAGGTGCCGGCGACGCCGGGCACCTGCGCCTGGCCGCCGAGCTTGCCGTCGGTCCCTACCTCGCGGGCCACGCGGCTGACTTCGGCGGCAAAGGAACGCAGCTGGTCGACCATGGTGTTGATGGTCTCCTTGAGCTGCAGGATCTCGCCACGCACGTCCACCGTGATCTTCTTCGACAGGTCGCCACTGGCCACCGCGATGGTCACTTCCGCAATGTTGCGCACCTGGCCGGTCAGGTTGGAGGCCATGAAATTGACGTTGTCGGTCAGATCCTTCCAGGTACCGGCGACGCCGGGCACCTGCGCCTGGCCGCCGAGCTTGCCCTCGGTCCCCACCTCGCGCGCCACGCGCGTGACCTCGGAGGCGAAGCCGTTCAGCTGATCGACCATGGTGTTGATGGTGTTCTTGAGCTCCAGGATCTCGCCGCGCACGTCCACCGTGATCTTCTTCGACAGGTCACCGTTGGCGACCGCCGTGGTGACGTCGGCAATATTGCGGACCTGCCCGGTCAGGTTGGAGGCCATGAAATTGACGTTGTCGGTCAGGTCCTTCCAGGTGCCGGCGACGCCGGGGACCTGCGCCTGGCCGCCGAGCTTGCCCTCGGTCCCCACCTCGCGCGCCACGCGCGTGACCTCGGAGGCGAAGCCGTTCAACTGATCGACCATGGTGTTGATGGTGTTCTTGAGCTCCAGGATCTCGCCGCGCACGTCCACGGTGATCTTCCGGGACAGGTCGCCGTTGGCCACCGCGGTGGTGACGTCGGCAATATTGCGGACCTGCCCGGTCAGGTTATTGGCCATGGAATTGACGTTGTCGGTCAGGTCCTTCCAGGTGCCGGCCACGTCGCGCACCTGCGCCTGGCCGCCGAGCTTGCCCTCGGTCCCCACCTCGCGCGCCACGCGCGTGACCTCGGAGGCGAAGCCGTTCAACTGATCGACCATGGTGTTGATGGTGTTCTTGAGCTCCAGGATCTCGCCGCGCACGTCCACGGTGATCTTCTTCGACAGGTCGCCGTTGGCCACCGCGGTGGCCACGCCGGCGATGTTGCGCACCTGGCCGGTCAGGTTCGAGGCCATGAAATTGACGTTGTCGGTCAGGTCCTTCCAGGTGCCGGCGACGCCCGGGACCTGCGCCTGGCCGCCGAGCTTGCCCTCGGTCCCCACCTCGCGCGCCACGCGCGTGACCTCGGAAGCAAAGCCGTTGAGCTGATCGACCATCGTGTTGATGGTGTTCTTGAGCGCCAGGATCTCGCCCTGCACCTCGACGGCGATCTTCGAGGACAGGTCGCCGCGCGCAATCGCGGTCGCGACGTCGGCGATGTTGCGCACCTGGCCGGTCAGGTTCGAGGCCATGGAGTTGACCGAGTCGGTCAGGTCCTTCCAGGTGCCGGCGACGCCGGGCACCTGCGCCTGACCGCCGAGCTTGCCCTCGGTGCCCACCTCGCGCGCCACGCGCGTGACTTCCGAGGAGAAGCCGTTGAGCTGGTCGACCATCGTGTTGATGGTCTCCTTGAGTTCCAGGATCTCGCCCTTGACGTCCACCGTGATCTTGCGCGACAGGTCGCCGCGCGCCACCGCGGTGGTGACGGTCGCGATGTTGCGCACCTGGGCGGTGAGATTGGTCGCCATGGCGTTGACCGAATCGGTCAGGTCCTTCCAGGTGCCCGCGACGCCCGGCAACACCGCCTGGCCGCCCAGGCGCCCTTCGGTGCCCACCTCGCGCGCCACGCGCGTGACCTCGGAGGCGAACGAGCGCAGCTGATCGACCATGGTGTTGGTCGCCTCCTTGAGCAGGAGGATTTCGCCGCGCACGTCGACCGTGATCTTCTTGGACAGATCGCCGTTGGCGACGCCGATCGTGACCTCGGCGATATTGCGCACCTGCGCCGTGAGGTTTCCGGCCATCTGATTGACCGAATCGCGCAGATCCTTCCACACCCCCGAGACGCCCTTGACCTGCGCCTGGCCGCCGAGCTTGCCCTCGGTGCCCACCTCGCGGGCGACGCGGGTCACCTCGGAGGTGAATACCGCCAGCTGCTGGATGAGGGTATTGACCAGCTTGGCCGAACGCAGGAACTCGCCCTTGAGCGCCCGCCCGTCGACCTCCAGATCCATGGACTCCGCCAGGTCGCCCTTGGCCACGGCACCGATGGTTCGCGCAATTTCCGTGGTCGGTCGCACCAGGTCGTCGATGAGCGTGTTGACCGCGTCGGCTTCGGCGGCCCAGCCTCCCACGCCACCGCGCAGCGACATGCGCTGGCGCAGTTGGCCCTGCTTGCCGACCGACTCGGTCAGGCGCGCGACTTCCTTCGACATGCGCTGCTTCTGCGCGATCGTCTGGTTGAACGCTGCCGCCAGCCGGGCATTGCTGCTCGACCAGTGAGTAGGCAGGCGCACACTGAAATCGCCGTCCCGGAACGCTTCCATGGCGGCAAGAATCTGCCGCTCCTGCGCTTCGGGGGACTCTACGGTCCACATTCCGACGCGTTCAGTCTTGGCCGCGTGGCCGTTGCCGCGTGCGAGAGCCGCGCCCGGGGATTTGGGGCGCGAGCGCGTCCTGAGTTCGTTCATGTGACCACCGACATTTGGGGGACGGAACTGACCACCACAGCGTGAACCGTCTATCGGCGGCCGAACGTGCCCACATATCAGCCGCCCCAGAGCAGATATATCGTGTCCCGGAACATACCTTAAGGCGAGGAATCAACAGTCAGCCGGGAGGCCGACGGTCTGTAGGTCGCGTCTGACAACGGCCCAATTGTGCGGTGATACTCGCCGCGCGGCCTCCACCTAAGGGCCGTGTTCAGCAGGACGTGCAGGACTACGACGGACGGCCTGTGGTACCGGCGGCGATCGCGCCGTGTGATTGGCAGGAGATTTCTGCAGGCGTCGTGCGGGTGGTCCACAGTTTGTTTACAGAATGAGTCGCTCAATACGAAGATGGGCGAGGAACTCCTTGCGCTGTTCCTCGCCCATCCGCGCTGCAACCTGTTCCTGGCTCAGGAACCGGAGACCCTCACTGCGGTTGCATCCACACCTTTGACGTCCTTGACCTGCTGCACCACCTGCTTGACGTGTTCGACCGCATCGGCACTCGGCACGGTGCCGGTGAGAATGACCACGCCGTTGATTGTGGTGACGCCCAGGTTCGCACTCTGGCCGCTGCTGTCCGCAGCAATCTTCGATTGCACCGCGGTAGTGATCATGCGGTCCGGATTGGCCGAGTCTGCACCTGCGGCCCGCGCCTGCATGGTGCTGGTGACTTCACCGCCACTCACAGCGGCCGTGCCGCCCGCTGCAGGAGCCTCAGTACTGGCGGCAGCCGGGCTGCGCGAATCGAGGCTGCTGGCAGAGGCAGCATCGGCGGTCCCCACGGTACTCCCGTCCAGCATTCCGCCGGTGGCGGCCGAGCTCACGGTCGCTGGCACGGAGGTTTCCGTGCTCCTATTGCTCGTATTTTCACGAGCCGGGGCACGGGCCATGGCGGCGTCCTCGCCCACCTTGGCCTTTGGCGTGCTGTGCGAGGCGCGCGAGCTGGCGGCCGTGTCACTCGTGCCAGTGCTAGCGGATTTGCGCGTAGCGGCTGGCGCCGAGGTGGCGGTGCTGCTCGGTGCTGTAGCGGCAGGGGCGGCGGCAGATGCCGCGGCGGCAGCCCCGGCATCGGCTAAGGGCGCACCCTCGACCATCGGGGGCGGCGGCGCCGTCTCCGGAGTCTGGGAAGTCTGGTTGAGGTCCGCTGCCGTGCTGGGAAGCGGCGCGGGGGCCACGGTTGCCGTGGGCTTGGTCAGGACTGCGCGATGCACGTCGACTGCGACCACACCGATACCGATCGCGGCAATCAAGGCGACGCCGGCACCCACGACGAGTTTATGGGTTTTCTGTACATGCGTATTCATTTGCACAATCCTCCATTAACGATCAAACGAGAGCGCAGACTTTCTGGAGCCATCACGCTACTCACGGCTTCCAGTAGACACGGGCCCTCTCCCCCCGAGTAGGTACGAATCCCGTCTTCGCGGGCAGGCTATCGCCTACATCGGACCGTCGGCCGATCTGGGCGAGCGCGTTTCAGCGTCGCTAAATTCCCTAGGTTATTGACGGGCAGCAGAATGTCGTCTTTTGGTCGCCATGCGGCGACGTAGTCGTGCACTGACGGTGAAACGGGACAAAGTCCGGTAGGCGGTTTCGGGGCCTCCGGAACACCATCCTGCGCACTTCAACCTGCATGAGTGAACCTGCATGAGCGGCGTGGCACATGCGCAGCATTTGGAACTGACGTGACGCAGCGGCGCTCCAGCAGACCTCTAAACGTGCGCAGCACCTCATTGGCGGCGCTGGCCATACTGAGCACGATCTACTTCCTGCGCGTGGCGCAGGCCGTATTCATCCCCGTCATGATCGCGATCGTCACGGCCTGTGCGCTGGCGCCCTTGGTACGCTGGCTACGGCGCGCACGTATACCCAAACCCATCGGCGCCGCGGCGATCCTGCTGCTGCTTTGTGCCCTGCTGGGGGTCGGTGCCGAGTCCCTGCAACCGCAGGTGATGCGCATTCTGGACGTCGTCCCGCGTGCCACGGCAAAGTTCAGCGCCGCCATGCGCGCGAATGCGCGCGACCATAACGGCGCCCTGCAGAGACTCAATCGCGCGGCCACCGAGATCGAGCGTGCCGCGGCGGTGGCGCAGACGCCGGGAGCGCCGGCGCAACGGCCGGCCACCCGGCCCCCGGCCGCTCCGGCGGAACCACCGATCAATGTGAGCGATTACATCATGATGGGCACGGCCAATGCCGTCGCCGGCTTTGGCCAGCTCATCGTCGTACTGTCACTCACTTATTTCCTGTTGATATCGAGCGATACCTTCCGACTCGCGCTGGTGCGCGCCACCGGTCAGAGTATTGCCAAGAGAAAGGTCACACTGCGGATCTGCGCAGAGATCAAGCTGCAGATTCAGCGCTATTTGTGGCTGCAGGTCGCCACCAGCGCGCTGCTGGGATTGGTGGTCGGAGTGGCCTTCATCGGGCTGGGCCTGGACAACGCGCTGTTCTGGGCCTGTTGCGGCGCCCTGTTACACCTGATCCCCTACGTGGGGCCCGCCGTGTTTCTGGTCATCGTGACCATGGTCGCGTACGTGCAGTTTCAGTCCTGGGTGCCGGTGGCGGCCGTCATCGCCAGCATCCTGCTGAGTACCGGCATCATTGGCATGCTGCTGGTGCCCTGGTTGACGCAGAAGGTGAGCCGGCTCAATGCGGTCACGGTGTTCGTATCGCTCCTCTTCTGGAGTTGGCTGTGGGGCACCTGGGGGCTGTTGCTGGGGATACCCATCATGATGGCCCTGAACGTGATTTGTCAGCGGATCGAGGGCCTGCAGATCATCAGTTACTTTCTGGCGACCCCGCCGGCCGGCCGGCCGCCCCACACCCACGGATACTTTGGCGTTCCCAGCCGCGATCGACCCCACCCCGCCCGGGGCAGCTAGAGCCTGCATTCCCACTCCTCCGCCCCACCGCCCGGTCACCCGCCGGGGGTATCCGCGCGGGAACTAGGGACAGCATCCTGAGTCGGTCTGATATGTCTGGTATCGCACGGAGCGCCGCCGGGCTTAGCGGTAGTCTTCCGCTGACACGCACCGCTGATGGAGCATTCCATGCCCTCTCCCCACCCGACCGTCTCTGCGACCCGCCTCGCCCTGCCCCTGAGGTTGGCTGGCTTGCGTCCGTTTGCCGCGCGCCGCCAGGTGGCCCTCTTGCAGCTCGACACGGTGCACAACCCCTCGACGCTCCGTAAGCGGATCGATGATCTGATCACCGCCGAACGCCGCACCTATGAGTCTATGGCCCTCCTATCGCACGAGCTGCGCAGCCCCCTGGCGTCAATTCAGAATGCAATAGCCGCGTTGCGGTTGCACTGTGCCGACCAGCCCACGCAGCAACGCATGCATGAACTCATCGAGCGCCAGGTGCGCCAGATAGCCCTGTTGACCGCGAGGCTCTGCCCGATGCCGGGCCCGGTTCTCGAGAGCTTGCCGCTGCGGCGGGAACGGATAGATCTGTGTACCGTACTCAGCCGGGCCGCCGAAACCGTGGTCCCGGATTTCACCGGGCGGCAACAGAGATTTTCAATCGCCATGCCGGCATCGAGCATCTGGGTGTTCGGGGATGCAAGCCGCCTGGAGCAGGTGTTCGTCAACCTGCTCTCCAATGCGTCAAAGTATTCCGACGTCGACGGCAGAATTGCCATGTCGGCAGGAGTCTGCAATGAGCACGCCGTGATTAAGGTCCGCGACACCGGAATCGGCATCGCCACCGGCGCAATCGCGCACATATTCGAGTTGTTCGTGCGGGCGGACGCGACGGCCGTGCGGGCGCGCCCCGGCCAGGGTATTGGCCTGGCGCTGGTACGTTCCATAGTCGAGGCGCACGATGGCGTCGTGGGGGCGGCTAGCGCAGGCGTCGGCAGGGGCAGCGAATTTACCGTGCGATTGAAGCTCGATGCTTGACGCACGCGTCCATGGCCGTGGCTCTTCCCGGCGCGCCGGTACACTTTCGGTGGGCTAGAAAAAGCTCCGATGCTGTCGGGGCAATCCGGCCACGTCGGGTCAGAACTGTCCTACATCGTTTAAGGCCAAGCGCGTACACTCTCCAGGACATCAGTTAATGATAATAAGCACGCGTTGTTGGGGGAGTGGCGAGTTGATGACGATTTCAGACGTTAGCAATGGTGCCCGTGAGCAACGAATAAGGAGAATGGGGTGTTAGAAACAATAGCGGTAGTGTTGATCCTGCTGTGGATACTCGGCATGGTGAGCTCTTACACCTTGGGTGGATTTATTCACATCCTGCTGGTGCTGGCCATCGTGGTGATCTTGGTTCGTGTCATCCAGGGCCGCAGACCCTTATGACCTGAGCTCGGGCCGATGAGCAAACTCAGCACCCAGCGACGCAAGCAATTGTCGAAAGACGAGTTCGGGCTGCCGGCCTCCAAAAAGTACCCCATGCCGGACCGCCGGCATGCGGCCAATGCCAAGGCGCGCGCCAGCCAACAGGTGGAGAAAGGCAAGCTGTCGGTGCGGGCTCAACGCCGCATCGATGCCAAGGCCGACCGGATCCTCAGCAAATGAGGTGACGGCAGGCGTGGCGGTCCCGAGGTCCTCCACAGTGCAGTCCATCAGTCGTGCAGGCATTGGGGAAACGGCCCTTAGAGCCCAGGCCAACGTGGCCGGCATGGTCGACCGCAATATTTACCTTCCCAATCGTCAGTTGAGCTTGTTCTTGATCGACGCCAGGGCCGCGGGCAGCCGGTCAAAGTCCATGCCCTTATCCAGAAACTGCTCCACCCCCAGGTCCCGGGCGCGCTCTGCAAAGGTGGGGAGCGAGAAATTGGTAAGCACAATCACCGCCGGTCGCGCCTTGCCGAGGGCCCGCAAGACCCCAAATCCCGTCCCTTCCCTCAGCTGCAAGTCCAGGATAATGACGTCGACATCATTGGCACGCGTCATCGCCACGGCGGCGCTTTCGGTGTCGGCGGTCCCTACGACTTCGACACCGGGCATTTGAGCCAGGGCTTCGCAGACCCGCTCAGCCAGCAGCTTGGAGTCCTCGACCAGGAGTACGCGCATCATCGGCCCATCCGGCTGGGTGATGGGCGCACCAAGGGCTGAGGCGCGAGGACACTGCCCGCAAAGTCCGCGAGGGTGCGCGAGCTGGTTATCGGGTGCATGGAAAGGCGAAGCATGGGTTGAGCCGGGACTTGGATGATAGGGATGGCAAGTGGTAACGAGGCATATGCGGACGCTGGACCTTTACCGAGCGCAGGGCAGTCGGTTCCTGCCCTGACCCCATGTAAGGGGCTGCCTACAGGCACATAAGAGGCAGTTCTGTTAAGTTACCGCGCGTGCCGAGCCCGATAAAAATCATGATTGCCGAGGATAACGAGGACTTGCGCACCACCATGGTCTCCTTGCTCGACGCCGAAACGGATATTCGATGCGTCGCGGAGACCGACAAACTGGAAGAGGTGGGCACCCTGGCGGCGGCGACCTCGCCGCACGTGATCATCCTGGATGTCGAGCTCAAGGGGCAATCGAGCCTGATCCGCCTGCCGCAACTCAAGCGCGAGCATCCGGCGGCGCGCTTCCTGGTCTACAGCGGTCACGCCCTGCCCGCCCTCATAGACGCCGCGCTGGCGGCCGGCGCCTCCGAGTACGTGTTGAAATCCGGCGACCCGTACGAGCTGATCAATGCCGTTCGCCGGTGCGCTGATCCTATAGGCTGATCGCTCACGGCCTGCTCCCCGGTCCGGGGGGCCGGACATACTGACTGGCGTCAGGCCGTTGGCACCGGGATGGCGATCTTGCCGCGCACAATATGTGCGCGCTGCAACAACTGCGCAGCGAGCCCGGGATCCGAACCGCTCAGGCTTTCATCGGAGGCCCTCAGCAGCGCCTCCAGATCCAGAATCAGGCTGTCGAGAAACCTGCGCACGTCGCGAGGGTTCAGTCGCGAGTCCATGGCAATGCTCTCGAGCGCACGTTCCAGCGGGTGAGTTTCCGGCATGTGGTTGCCCGCGCCCATGGACGGCACGGTCTCGCGCGCGGCAGGAAGCAAGGCTTCGGACAGCGCAATGGTGTTGCCGTCGGGATCTTCAATGATGAGGATTCTCTCCGTGGACGTCCTGATCACGTCCCCGGCGGCAATTCCCCATTTGTCGAGCTGCAGCATTTCCGTATCCAGATTGCCGACCGCGAGCGTGAGCGATCCACCACCCGACCGCGCCGGCTGCTGACGCAATTGTAACCGGCCTCCTTGCTCAAAGACCCATTCGACCACACCGGTCGGATCATTGTCATTGCGATCAGGCCCGCGACCGACGAGCCGCTCATACCAGGGCAACGCCGCCCTGAGGTCCTTGACCGCAATACTCGCAATTGCATTCCGTATCGACATGGCTACCACGACAATCGCGTTCGGTGCGTGGATCGTACGGAGCGCGACTCCCACGCGCTGTAGGACTAGGCAATCATTGCTTGACACAGGTCCGAGCGGCGTTCGGCTCGCGACGTGATTACTTAGTGTCGGTGGTGTCCCACAGCGGCGCGGCTTGCTCACCGGCATACGCTCATGCGCGTCGGCAAGACAATCGCTCTCATCAACTACCGGAAGATTGTAAGGAGCAGGCTATGGCGTTAGTCAACAGGGCTTCTCGTCAAGAGGATCCCCTGCACATCAGTCTGCGCGGTGTGGGGAACGGTCGATGGGAAGTGCTTTGTGACCGGATGCGCGAGCCGGTTATCAATGTGAATTCCAGGGAAGCCGCCTTCGAGTATGCGGTGCTCCTGGCGATGGCGCACCCGCCCACGACCATTGACTTTGCACACTGAGGATCTGCCCAACTGACTGACACAATGCTCCGCCGGGCCCAACGCACCCCCGCACGTCGCGGCGTGCATGAGCTGCGGGTGCGGTATGGGGCCCCGTCCCTCGTCCGCGCCGCACAGCGGACACATTTCCAGCGATTCCACGACCACCACGACCACGTAGATCACCCAAGGAGCCACACATGAGCCTAAAGGAACAGATTCAGGATGCGAAGCACGCCGTCGTGAACGCGCTCAAGCCCGATGAACGGGCGACGGGCACGGATATTCTCGACACGCTGAAGAAGGAGCACGATGAGGTCAAGGAGCTCCTGTCGCGCCTGCAGGAGACGGAAAGCTCCGTGCAGCGCCAGGGCCTGGTGCGCCAGCTGACTGCGGCGCTGGTCCCGCATTCGGTGGCCGAGGAGAAGATCGTCTATGAATCGATGATTGCCCTCGCTGACCGGCAAGCACAGGTCGATGGATATGAAGGCGTGCTCGAGCACAAGTGGGCCGCGAAGACCCTGGGGCGCCTGGCGGCGATCGACGACGCCACCTCCTCTGAACACAAGGCGACGGCGAAGGTGCTCAAGGAACTTGTGGAGCATCACATCCGGGAAGAGGAGCACAACGTCTGGCGCGATGTCCGCAAGCACTGCTCGAGTGATGAGCGCGCGCGCATGAATGTCCTGTATCTGGCCGAAAAGCACAGGGCCAAGCTGCCTAGCGCGAGCTGAAGGTGGTCGCGCACCATCGAGCCCGCGCCCCAGGTATCGGGCGCGGGCGCGGGAAACGGCGGCCTGTGTAACGCGTTTCGAAACTACCCCGGTCCAGGGCCGCTGCGTCGCGGTCGTGTCCTTACGCGGGGCGTAGCCGGAGTCCTGCACCCGATCGCGACGCCTACCGATACGGCCTGGCGGCCCCTTCGGATCAAATAGAGGTGAAGAACCCAGCGGCGTTGTGCAGCTAGTCCTTCACTTCGCTCCTTATACGGAGGGCGCCTCATGATTGCCTATCCACGATCAGCTCTATTGGCGGCGGCATTCGCGCTCGCGTGCATGCCGGCGTTGGCCACCGAGACTCTCGGCCCGGATGTCGGTGCGACTACGGGATTGTCGATGCAAGAGTGCCTGGACATGCAAGCGGCCAAAAATGCCGGTGCCAGCGTGGCCGCCAGGAAGAGGGCCTGCCAATGGACCGCGGATGAAAACGGGTCCAATAGCCGTTACAACCGCGCTAGCGCCGAGAGATCCCGCGCAGTTGACTCGGCGCCCTACGGGACCCTTCCGGACGCGGCACTCCCACGGCCGCAGTGAGGGTGGCTATAACCGCCGATCGTACCGTCGGCTGCAATCGGCTGGCGGCGTGACTGGGCTTTAGAACTCAATCGCTCGCTCACCGCTAGGCGGTTCCGGCACGCGCCCTAGGTAGCCGGCCAGAGATAACTGGGCCATGCCGCTTCGTGATCGCCCGTGGCATATTCGCTCTCGTCGGCGACCCGGCTTTCGCGCACGATATCCACGGCACCACAATCCCTGAAGACCGTCGTCACGCGACCTGCCGCGGCCGAGTTGTGCGCACAGGCGGACACGGTGGCCGCGCCGCGTTCAACGCGGTCGGCGAGGCGCTCGGCGCGTGCGGGATCGCGGTCGTACTTGAACAGTGCGCGCAGCGAGGAAACCAGCTTATCGCGCGCCGCGGGAGCGCTGTGTATCCTGGACTGGCCGGGCCCCTGCATCGCGGTCAGCGTAATCCAGTCGATCGGGACATCACTCAACAGCAACTTGGCTCGAGCGTGCCGGGCCGATTCGTAGTCGCCGAACAGACCCAGGAATGCGGTTTTCATAGCGGTCTCCCTGACCAGTGTGACCCCTTGGCCGTAACAGTTCGGTCAGAATGGTACACATTGCGTCGGACAGTTCCCGTAGGCGAGTTCTGATTGCACCGCCAGCCTAAGCTGGCGTTGTAGCGCGCATTGATTTGACGGCCGGCCTGAACGCGGTGAATCGTCGCTGCGCAGCGACACGCCCCGCGCGACGCGGGTGTCCATGCGCTACACGCTGGGCTGGGAGGAATCTGCATCGCACAGCGCGAGACGGACCACGAACTCCGCGCCGGCGCCGACACCGCCGCTCCGTCCCTCCACCTTGCCGCCATGCAGCTCGACGAGCCGCTTGACCAGAGACAGGCCGATGCCCACTCCGCCCTGCGCGAGCTCAGAGGTGCCCTTCACCTGGGTGAACATGTCGAATATGTACGGCAACGCATCGGCCGAGATGCCCACGCCCGTGTCCCGGATCGCCACCTGCACTTCTTCACCGTAGCGTTCAACACCGAGATGGATCTGCCCGCCCGGCGGCGTGTACTTGGCAGCGTTGTTTAGCAGATTGATGAATACCTGGGCGAGCCGGGTCACGTCCGCGTACACGCTGAGAGGCTCGCTGGAGGGCCGGTAAATGAACTCGTGACCCATCTTTTCCATGAGCGGGCGACTGCTTTCCAGGGCGCTGTGCAGCACGGTGCTGAGCGGCACCGGGGCCTTATGCAGTTCAATTCGCCCGCTGCTGATCCGACTCACATCCATCAGGTCATCGACCAGGCGGACCAGCTGTCGGAGCTGCCGATCCATCATGGCACGAGTCTGTTCGGCGGATGCGCTCGAATGGTCGATGCGCTTGAGCACCTCAAGGCCCATGCGAATCGGCGCCAGCGGATTGCGCAGTTCATGCGCCAGCGTCGCCAGGAACTCGTCCTTGCGGCGGTCGGCGGTGGTCAGCGCCTGCTGCATGAGCGTGTGCTCGGTGACGTCGCGGTTGGAACCGATCACCCATTCCGCGCGACCCTGCGCGTCGCTGCGTACCGTTTCGACGGCGTGGATGTAGCGGAGCTGTCCGTCGCTGCGGCGCCGGATGCGGAACTCCCGCGAGCTCTTGCCGCGATGCTGAATCATTTCCTGCAGCGCGCCGGCGGAGCCCACCAGGTCCGCCGGCTCGACCGCCGCGCGCCAGGTCTCGAGGTCTACCATCTGGTCGGGAGTCGGCTCCATCCCGTAGATCTGGAACAGTTGCGCGTCCCAGTGAATGGTGTTGCTGCCAAGGTGCCATTCCCAGATGCCCACGCCGGTGGCCTCGGTCGCCAGACGCACCCGGGCCTCGCTTTCCAGCAACGCCGCCTCGGCCGCCTTGCGGTCGGTGATGTCGCGGGCGATCTTGGCGGCACCGACGATCCGGCCCCGCGGGTCCAGGATGGGAGAAATGCTGACCGAGATCTCCACCTGAGATCCGTCCTTGCGCCGGCGCCGCGTGTCGTAGGCCTCGACGCGCTCGCCGCGATGTATTCTTTCCATGATCCGCACTTCTTCATCGCGCCGGTCGTCGGGCAGCAGCATCATGATCGGCCGGCCGATCGCCTCTTCGGCCGAATAGCCGAAGATCCGCTCCGCGGCTTCGTTCCAGCTGGTGATCACGCCATTGAGGTCTTTGCTGACGATGGCGTCGACCGAGGTGTGCACGATGGCCGCCAGCTTGCCGCTGGCCAGCTCTAAGAGCCGCTCCTCGGTGTGCACCTCGTCATCCATAGACTAGAGCCTCTCCGGCCGGTCGGCCGGAAGAAGCCGGGTGGATCGCTCGCTCGCCCCCAGAGCCTCCCTTGTTGCGCCCATGATCGCAGAGCTCACGCCACTGCGTCACGACGAATTTGACCGCGCCGGGTGCATCGTTGAGCGGCTCGAACGACAGGTCGAGGGCGCTGCCGTTCGCACCGGTACCCAGGGTGGCCTCGATCCGGACTGAGTCGCCCGCCCCCGCCCGCCGTGCGGCCTCGCGTACCGCCTTGGCGACCCCTGGCGCTTCGCGCCACCAGCGCGCCTCCCAGACCGGCATGCCCCTTAGCTGCTCGCTCTCCCGGAGCGAGCCGGCCGTATGTGGACGATTGCTCGCAACGACCACCCCAAATGGCGTCAGCAAGCCCAGAAAACGGCTCGCGTCGCCGTAGCGGGCAGGGAGCGAAGTCGTCGCCTTGAGCCGCTCGGCGGGCACCTTGCCCTCCGCCTGGACTGGCAGCGGCTCGCGGTTCCGCCTGAAGCGCCCGGAGTCGGTCACAACTCACCGCCTGGAGAACACCGCCCGGGCCGGCACCGCGGACTCCGGCATCGGCTCATGCGGATTCCCGATCGGTTGTTTTTCTGGGCCAAGCGATGCCATCCGCCAGAGTCCCAGGCGTTTCGAGCGTAGCCGAATATGATCTCGCAAGGCGTGGGCGGCGGATCGCACGGTATGCGCCGTGCTGCTGTTCTTCAAACTCCGGGTTGCAGGGTCTCCGCACGTGCGTTCTTCATAACTTCTTGTGCCCCTGCACGCCAGCCGGCCCAGCGTCGCGTGACCGGCATCCAGACGGCGGCCCATAGCCCAAGGGTCGGCACGCTTTCCCAGAAGTGATCCCCGCATTCGGCCATGGAGGCCAGGCGACACAGTTTAACCAGTTCGTTCGGAAGGCCGTCCATAGCGGGTACTCCTCAACACCAAGTCGTCATGTGGCGGATTTAAACTCGAGCGGACGGGCTCCGATGTAGGAAGCCAAGCGCAAATTCAGTCAGCCAATGGCTGCTCCGAATTCCGTTCGGCCCCGGAGTCGTCCGCATGCATGGGTGACTCCTCAGGCAATGGATGGTTCTCAAGCATGCTGTCGGCAAGCGACGACATTAAGAGGTCTTCAGCGAACTGCGGATGGGCGCTGCCTGGGCATAACAGCGGATCTGTCGGTACGGGCTTACAAGACTTTCAACCTCGGCTGACATTCAAGCTGCCATCGACGCTCTACGCTTCGTGCCACTGTCTATTGCGGATTGCGGATTGGCTGAGCTGATTGGAGGGACGCAAACATGAAATTCATCGCTCCCCTGCTGGCATTTGCGGCGACCGTGATTTGGGCGAGCACCCTCACAGTCAGTGAGGCGGGTCAACAGGCGCTGCAGCTGGCGGGTGCTGCGGAGACGCCTCCGGTCAGTACGAAGGCCGAGGGCATGGCGACTCTCAACGTGGACGACAACGGCGCGGTGAGTGGAGGCATTAAGACCAGCGGCATCGACGGAACTGCCGCGCATATCCACATGGGTGCTCCCGGCGCCAGCGGACCACCCATCATCACGCTGGAACGCGCAGGCCAGGATCAGTGGATGGTTCCGGCGGGCGCCAAGCTCTCGGTCGAGCAACTGGCCGCGTACAAGAAGGGGCAGCTGTACGTCAACGTGCACAGCAAGGCCCATCCCGGCGGCGAGATTCGCGCCCAGCTGGAGCCGCCGACGGCGAGCCCGTAGCGCGGAGCAACGCACGGACTTACGAGCAACGATACGGAGAATTAAGCGATGGCATTGACGAAGGGCCGCACGCATCAGCCTTCGGTACAGCGCGACGCGATAGTGGATCTGGCACTCTCAGGCCACAGCCCCAGGGCACTGGCGGGCCAGTTCGGGATGACGGAATGGACCATCAAACGCTGGGTGGCACGCGCGCACCGACGCCAGCAACGGCCCTACTGGAAGCAGATGAGCGGCGCGCTGCCCGGTTCGAAGACGCGCCAAGGCGACAACTGAATTCTCGCGGGCCGGGTGGACAGGCGCCGCCCAGCCCGCTTCGTAGACGTACACGCTTACGTGACTTTTGGATTGGAGTTTAAGTAACAGGAGCCCATTATGAAGACGACTCTCGCAATCGCTACACTCGTGCTCGGCGTTTCACTCACGCCCGCGATGAGCTTCGCCACGGAAGCCCCCGGCGCCACCACGCCTCAACCGGCCGACGGCACTGCGGACCGCTCACAGCCGATGACCTACGTGAAGGACTCGGCCATCACGGCGAAGATCAAGACCAAGTTGGCGTCGGAGCACATTTCGAGCCTGGAGCGCATTCACGTCGACACGGATGCCAATGGCAAGGTCTATCTCAGCGGCACGGCGCGCAGCCAGGCCGATATCGATAAGGCCGTGTCCATTGCCCAGTCCACTGAACATGTGGTCGGGGTTCAGAACGATCTGACCGTCCGCGCTGACGACTGACAGCCGGCGGTGTCCTGAGCCCGCCGCCCCCACTAGCCTCCATGCCGCCCCCCAACAGGGGTTCCGGCATGGAGGTGGGCTCACGGGCACCGCCGCTTTTTTTCGCGCGCGCCACCCGGCTCGTTGCGCCAGTCCTGTTCACGCTTGCCGGACTGCAGGGGTGTGCTTCACTCCCGCCGGGAGCCAAGTTCGAGAAGCAAGCTTCCGTCGCGTACGCCCACCCGGAAGACACGCGTATCGCCAAACAGTTTGCCGCGGCCGCCGCGGCTCACGCCGGCAGTTCCGCGTTTCGCATGATCAGCAGGGGCGCCGACGGCTTTGCCATACGCATGCAGCTCATCGACGGGGCGGAGCACTCGTTGGACCTGCAGTACTTCATCTACCACCAGGACCAGACCGGACAGGCCATTACCGAAGCCCTGCTGCGCGCCGCCGATCGCGGTGTGCACCTGCGGCTGCTCGTGGACGACGGGGCCACCGTGCCTGGGGACGGGCAGATCCGCCTGCTGGCGGCGCACCCGCAGATCGAGGTCCGCATCTTCAATCCCTTCGCCTACCGGGGAGGTTCCACCGTGCTGCGTGCCACGGAGTACGCGCTTAACCACCGCCGGCTCGACTTCCGCATGCACAACAAGCTGATGCTGATCGACGACGCCAGTGCCCTGATCGGCGGGCGCAATATCGGCGATCAGTATTTTCAGATCGATCCCCAGGGCCAATATGCGGACGATGACGTGTTCGTGTACGGGCCTACGGTGCAAAAGCTCTCGGACAGCTTCGACAGCTACTGGAACAGCGCCCTGGCCATACCCGTCCAGGCTCTGGCCGGCGGACTACCGACGGCGGCAGAACTTAGCGCCTATCGTGCCGAGTTGTCCGCCGCCCGTCAGAAGGCGCAGGACGCCGGCGCCAGTTACCTGCAGGATGCCGCCAGCGGTGCACCCCTGTCGGGAATCCTGGACGGTGAACTGCCGATGGTGTGGGCCACCGCGCTGGTGCTGTGCGACCCTCCCGATAAGCAGCACGGACACGGGGCCGGAGCGCGCGCGGCGTTCGCCTACGAGCCGGTCGCGAAAACGGTGGCGTCGGTGCACTCCGAGCTGCTGATGATCACACCGTACTTTATCCCGACCCCCGGTGAGAGCCAGGCGCTCAAGGAACTGCGCCGGCGCAACGTGCGCGTCGGCATCCTGACCAATTCGCTCGAGTCCACCACCGAGGTTTCGGCGCACGCCGGCTATCAGCGTCATCGCACCGAGATGTTGCAGGCCGGCGTCGAACTGCACGAAGTGCGGGCGGCGCCCGAAAAGTCGCGCGGCAGCGGCCAGTCCGCGGCGCTCTCCCGCCATGGCAACTACGGTCTGCACGCCAAGCTGTACACCTTTGATCGCAGCAAGCTCTTCATCGGCTCGATGAACTTCGATCAGCGCTCCGCCTTGCTGAACACGGAAGTAGGCCTGCTCATCGACAGCAGCGAACTCACGCTGCAGGCGGTCGCGCGCTACGACGCCATGACGCAGCTCGATAATGCCTACGAGGTCCTGCTGCAGCCCGACGCCGACGGGCATCCACGGCTGATCTGGCGCACGCGCATCGGAGAGCGCGTGGTCGAAACCACGCACGAGCCCTCGCGCAATGCGTGGCGCGCGATGCAGGACGACCTGCTCGCCCTCCTGCCTATCGACGACGAGCTCTAGAGCGTCCGGCGTTTCCGGCGGTGGCCGGCCGAGGCCGGCCGCAGGCCCGCGTCGGCACGCGCTGACAGCGCTATGAAATTTTTACCGACAGCCCCGCCGGCGGTGCCGAGGCATCATGGCTTTGCCCCTTATGAAGCAGCCACATTGGAGGACAAGTCATGGACAAGGATCAAATTAACCCGTCGGGTCAGAGCAACAAGGGCCAGGGGAGCGATCTGCCGGGCACCTCCAAGGATCCGACGGGCCAGGTCATCACCGACAAGCCCTCGAAGGGCCAGGATCGACCGGACCCGTCTTCGGAGCGGAGTCGCTCCGGCGGCCGCGACCCGAATTCAGGCGCGCCACAGCGCTGAGTTGGCCGGCGGTAAGGTGCCGCGGAACCTCCGGGCTCCGCCGCCGTCCCAGCAATCAGCAGCCTATGGGCTTGGTCACCGCCACTCTCACCCGCGCCAGGTACCGCCTCGCGGCGGCCTGTGACGAACTGGCGTTCCTGATCGGAAACCTGCCGGCGCGCTTCACTTCGGTACGAGTGACTCCTGACCTGCCCTACGGGGCAGAGTCTGGCCAGCGCCTGGATGTGTACGCCCTGCCGGAACTGCACAACCGGCCCATTGTGGTCTTCTGGTATGGCGGCGGCTGGACGGACGGGCGCAAGGAAGAGTACCGGTTCATCGGCACCGCGCTCGCCGAGCGCGGCTTCGTCGCGGTGCTGCCGGATTACCGCAAATATCCGGCGGTGCAATTCCCCACCTTCGTGCACGACGGCGCTCGCGCCGTGGTCTGGGCGCGGCAGCACGCACGCGACTGGGGCGGGGATCCCTCGCGGATCGTGGTGATGGGTCATTCCGTCGGCGCTCACCTGGGCGCCCTGCTGGCGTATGAGCCCGAATACCTGCGTGCCGCCGGGGGCACGCGCCGGTGGATCCGCGGGTTTGTGGGGCTCTCGGGCCTCTACGCTCCGGTGCCCGACAGCGACGTCTTCAGGCGCATCATCCCGCCGCCCTATCGGAGCGACGACTGGCAGCCCCTGTGGCACGTCGACAGCGAGGCGCCGCCGAGCCTGCTGCTCCACGGGCTGGAGGACCGACTGGTCAATCCCCTGGAGACGGTGCGATTGCGCAATGCCCTGGTACGCCACGGCGTGGAGGTGGAGATGGGGCTGTATCCGGGCCGTTCGCACGCCGATACGGTGGCCGCGTTCTCACCGCTCGCCCGCCGCCGCCTGCCGGCGCTCAACAGCGCCGCGCGCTTCATCGACCGGCTCCGGCCCAGCCCGGCGGCGATGCTGAGTCCGCGGGCCGCCAGCACGCCGGTCGCCCCTGCGCCTCATTGAACGCGCTCTCTATTGAATGAGGCCGGTGCGCAGCGCGTAGGAGGTCAGGTCCGCGTTGGTCTTGAAGCTGGTCTTCTGCAGAATGCGGCTGCGATAGGTGCTCACGGTCTTCACGCTGATGCACAGCTCATTGGCAATCTCCGAGACCGAGCGGCCGGCGGCCAGCTTGCACAGGGTCTGAAACTCGCGCTCCGAGAGCGCGGCGTGCAGCGGCTTGGTGACATCCGCATCCAGGTCGGAAACCAGAAAATCGGCCAGCGCGGCACTGACATAGCGCCGTCCGGACAGCACGGTCTTCACCGCCTTGGACAATTCCTCGGGCGCGCTCTCCTTCGACAGGAAGCCGTTGGCGCCGGACCTGAGGACGCTGATCGCGTATTGCCGCTCGGGGTAGCCGCTCAGCACCAGCACCTTGGTGCCGGGGTGGAGCGCCCGCACCCGCGCCAGGATGTCCAGGCCGCTGCGGTCGGGCATGAAGATATCCAGCAACAACAGGTCCCACGCCTTGGCGCGCAGCAAGTCGAGCGTGTTGGAACCGGAAATGGCTTCGCCAATCTCGGTGACCTGGGGATCCTGTTCCAGAAATTGGCGCAGACCGGCCCGCACCAGCGCGTGATCGTCTGCAATTAGGACTTTGGCCATTACACTATCCTCCGCGAATGCTAACTGTGGCTGAATGCGGTGTCACGTGTGTAGCCGTTGAGCTTGTTATACAAGGTCTTCAGGCTGCAGCCCAAGGTCACCGCGGTCTGGGTCTTGTTGCCTTCAAAGTACTGTAGAGTGGCCTCGATCAGCGATCGTTCCGCCTCTTTGAGGTTCACGCCCACCTCGATGGGTAGATTGCCGGGGCCCCGGGCACCGGCCAGCCGGACAGAGGCGCGCGCTCCGACCTGGAGCGGCGAGAGCTCCACCGCCCGATCGGCGAGTATGTAGGCACGCTCCACGGCATTGCGCAGTTCACGCACGTTTCCGGGCCAGCCGTGGGTGCGCAGCATCGCCATGGACGCCGCGGAGAACTGCTTGCCTTCGCCCGAACTCTCATTGAGCTGGGCCAGGAAGTGCCCGGCCAGCTGCTCGATATCGTCGCCCCGCTCGCGCAGGGGCGGCAGCTCGATGGGAAATACCGCCAGCCGGTAGAGCAGGTCCTCGCGCAGCGCCCGCTCCTTCACGGCCTGCATGGGGCAGCGATTGGTGGCGGCAATCACCCGCACGTCGACTTCGATTTCCCGCATGCCTCCTACCCGGAAAAAGCGGCCGCTCTCCAGTACCCGCAGGAGCCGCACCTGCAGGTCGCAGGGCATCTCCGCGATCTCGTCCAGGAACAAGGTGCCGCCATCGGCGCGCTCGAACACGCCCGCGTGGTCGCGCACCGCGCCCGTAAAGCTCCCCTTCTCGTGGCCGAACAGCTCGGCCTCGATGAGGGTGTGCGCGATCGCCCCGCAGTTGATGGCGACGAAGGCGCTGCCGGCCCGCGCGCTGTGCTCGTGCACCGCGCGCGCGGCCAGCTCCTTGCCGCTGCCGCTCTCGCCGATCAGCATCACGCTCGCCTGGGTGGGCCCGACCCGGCGGATCTGCTCGCGCACCAGCTGCATCTGGGGCGAATCCCCCAGCATCGATGACAGCGCAGTCTTGCTTTCCGGCCGGCCGGTCACTTCACTTATTCCCCTTGTAATTTGTGCCTGTGTATTTTTAACTACGGCCCATCCGCCGGCCCAGTGAAGATTGCTTATCAGCGCATAAGACAATAGCCCGTGAGTTTGTAGGTGTTTGTCTTACAAATTCTGACAAGTGTCTGACCGGCAACTATTTCGCTGAACACAGCGACACTTCGCGAGCGGCCGCCCCCGCGCTCCCCGTCCGACGTCCCGCTCCTGCAATGAACTGGCACGCGGGTTGCATCGCTTAAAGCGTAGGCCCGATTCCCCGCCAGTAGGCGTGGAGGTCGGAAATCTCAGCGTCGGATCAAACCAGGAGTCAACACATGCGTACCTCCACACTCAGTATTGTGGCCATGGCATTGGTCACCTTTCTTACGGCCTGCAATAAGCCGCAAAGTCCCCAGGACGTGCAAAACAACGTCGCCGAGGCCCGCGAGAAGGCGGACAAGCAGGTCGACCAGGCCGAGCAGTCGGCCGGCAAGTCCGTGGAAGAGGCCCAGCAGGACGTGAACGAAGCCTCCGCCAAGGCCAGCGACAAGGTCGGCGACAAGGAAAAGGACATGGCCGCGACCCAGGCCTCCGCCAACTATGACGTGGCCGTGAGCAAGGCCGAGGGCGACAGCAAGATCGCGCTGGCCAAGTGCGAGGCTCTGAGCGGGGACGCCCAGAAGGCCTGCAAGGACCAGGCGAACGCCGCACTCAAGACGGCCAAGGCTCAGGCCGAGGCCGCCCGCGCAAGACAGACTCCATCCAGCTAGTCCGTCGCCAGGAGGCTCGTCATTCCTGCAGGTGTCTGACAGACCGATGGACGCTGCTTGCCCTGACGCTGATCGCCACAGGTTCCGTGCTCACTCGTCTCTGGCGAGTGACGCGGCAACCTGCTGACGATTATTTTGAATAACCCCTACACCGTCCCCCACTCGGGTGGACTTCGAGCTCGCGCGCGGGTCGATAGCGCCTGGCTTGTTGCGGAGCGCCCACATTTGCATGGCGTTCCAGGCCGTCCCCCGCTGGCCCGCGCGCGCGATTATTCGTTCCAGAGCAGCGTCAGCGGCCACTGACGCCGCATTCCGTTCCGCCCCGACAGCCGCCGTGGTCCGTGGGATACAAAATCCAGCTCCGACGCCTACCGGCTCAACAGCCGATTGCAAGGGGTGAGTTATGAACTACCGAGAATGGCTCCTGTACCGCGCTCAGCAGTACGCGGTGGAGGCTCCCGAGCCCGAGGTCCTGCGCTACAGCACATGGCGGAACTATCAAGCCATGCGCGACTGGATGCGCCGCTCCGACGCCGCCCAGATGCTGAGCTTTGTCCGCAACGAGCCCATCCACGGTTCGAGCCCGCCCTGACCGGTTGGCTCACGCAGCGACCGCCCGTACATGCCTTGGACCCGCCTCCCGTCGGGTCCACGTGCCAGCCGACTGATACCGCACACCGCGCGACAGAGTGCCCCCGGGCAAGCCCAGGGGCCCGCGTCGGCTTCGCCGCAGTGACCCGTCCCACGATCCAGACCGGTAGCCCCATGCTCCTGGGGCAGAGGCGCCCGCCTCGTTGATGGTGCTGACGACGGCGCGCTACGCCCGTTCCAGCACTCCATCCCACAGCACACCATCGGCCGATTCGCCGCAGCCACTCGGCTGCTCATCCCTAGGCAAATAACGAAGCGCCGCCAGCGTCGATCCGGACTTTCCTTCGTCGTTGCTGTGTCCAGCGTGCGACACGCAAGCGGTCGCGCATTGGAGTCGTCTCATATCAGCGTCTTTTGCTAATCGTGTGACCGAGTGTAACCGTGCGCCGCGAGCTCACAGCACGATTGATCTCACCACGATCTACGAGGGAGAGTGCCATGACGCGAGCGCAAGTCACGATACTCATATCGGCCGCTGCGTTTCTGTTGTTGACTGCGGGCGTCTGCGCCGCAGCCCAGAACCGACCCGGCAGCGCGATCGACACTCGAAGCCGCATCGAGCGATTTCGCGCCCAGGGCCCGACGCTGACCGAGGAGACGCCCACACTCACGGTTGTCGTTCCCACCGAGGCGCTCGCCGGCTTCGATAACCAGACCAACGGTTTTGACCTGCAGGGGGCGGATTACCCGACGCTGAACAGCGGCAACGTGGTAGCGCTGCGCTCGTACAATGACAACCGTTTCGCTTTCGAGGAGATGGAAACCGTCGAGGAGGGGCTCGGCCCGACGTTCAACGGCCAGAGCTGCAGCGAGTGCCACCAGAACGTGGTGACCGGCGGCTCCAGCCAGATCGCCGAGCACCGCACCGGACGGCTGACCAACGGCGTGTTCTTCGAATCCATCGGCGGCTCGCTGATTCAGTCACGCGCCACGGCTCCGGAGATCGTCGAGCACGTGAACTTCGACGATGGCATCCGCAGTTTCCGCATGTCCACCAATACGCTCGGCGACGGCTACGTCGAGGCCATCCCCAACGAGATACTGCTGGCGATCCGCGATCATCAGCCTTCCTACATACGCGGCACCGCGGTCATCGCTCCCGTGCTGGAAGCCGGGAGCGCTGCGCGCGTCGGGCGCTTTGGCTGGAAGAGCCAGCACGCCAGCCTGCAATCCTTCTCGGCCGACGCCTACCTGAACGAGATGGGGATCACCAGCCCGCTGTTTCCGGAGGAGAACACCTCCTCGGGGGTGTTCGTGGGCTTCGGCACTCCCTACGACCCCGTGGCCGAACCCGAAGACGACGGGACCGACGTGATGGCCTTCGCCAACTTCATGCGCGCCACCAAGGCGCCGCCGCGAGGCGCGATCACGGGCGACGTGCTGGCGGGTGAGCAGCTGTTCCGCAACGTCGGCTGTGCCGGCTGCCACGTGGCGAGCATCCGGACGGCGCGCACCGGCACCGTCATCAACGGCGGCGCCTACACCGTGCCCGCGGCCCTCGGCAACCGACTGATCCACCCGTACAGCGACTTCCTGCTGCACAACATCGGCACGGGCGATGGCATACCGGTATTGCCGGATCCGGGTTATGCGATGACCGCCCAGCAGATCCGTACCGCGCCGCTCTGGGGCCTCAGGACCCGCAATCGCCTCATGCATGACGGCCTGACCTTCACCCTGCAGGATGCGATCTCCCGTCACACGGTGCAGGCGGACCCGAGCCGGCGGGCCTACCGCGCACTGCCCGCCTCCCAGCAGGCGCAGCTGCTGGCGTTCCTCAGTTCATTGTAGGAGGGCCGGCGTTCCCCACGCCGGCTCTGAGGCGCCCGGGTGGAGCGGCCCTGCCACCGCTCCGCCCGGGCCTGCGCTTAAGGGCGCCGCGGCTCGCCGCGAATTCCCCGCCGGGTCCGTGCCTATTCCAGCGTCTGCGAGGCGTCGATCCGCAGCCACAGGAGGGCCCCGATGAGCAGCATGCCGCCCATCGACAGCAGCACGGCGTCGTAATTGCCGGTGCGCTCGACCAGGTATCCGAACAGCAGCGCCGAGGCCAGGCCGCCCACCGCCCCCGCGGTGTTCATGCATCCGGCCACGGCGCCGGCGTAGCGCTTGCCGATGTCGACACAGGTGGCCCACACCGTCGGCTGCTGCAGCGTGATGCCCGCATAGCACAGCGCCAGCCAGCCGAGGGCGGCGTAGCGGTCGGCCGAGGCATAGGCCGCGAGCGCGGAGGCCGCCGCCACGATGAGTCCGGCCATGCCCACCAGGCGCGGCCCCCACTTCGCCCCGTAGCGGCGCACCGCCACATCGCGCGCGAATCCTCCCGCGATGTTGGAGAGGCACCCGAGGACGAACGGCAACGCGGACAGCTTCGTCTCCGCTTCGCTGTAGCCGCGCGCCCGCACCATGTAGGTGGGGAGCCAGAACAGGAAGAAGTAGTACGCGTACAGATACGAGAAGGTCGAGGCCATGATCGCCCAGACATTCCGGTCGGCCCGGATCGCCCGCCACGGGAAGCGTTGCGGTGCTGCCTCGGGCGGCGAGCCGATCTCGGCGAGTTCGCGCTCGCTGATGCGCTCCATGTCCGCCGGCCGGTTCCGGTACCAGCGCCACCAGGCGAGCGCCCACGCCACGCCGAGTGCTCCGAACATGTAGAACGAGATCCGCCAGCCGAAGTGCGCCTGTATCGGCACGATCAGGAGCGGTGCCAGCACCCCGCCGAGCTGGCTCGAGAAGAAGACGACGCCGAACGCCCGGCCGCGCTCCACCTCCGGAAACCAGCGGTAGACGCTGGTGGAGGCCGTGGGATAGGCGCCGGCCTCGCCCGCGCCAAACAGGAAGCGCACCACGATGAGCGGCAACAGGCGCGAGGCCGTGCCGGTGAGCATCGTGAAGGCCGACCACCACAGCACGATGCGGGTGAGCATGGCCCGGGCACCGTACCGATCGCCGAGATAGCCGCCGGGGATCTCGAACAGCGCGTAGGCGATCGCGAAGGCGCCGGTGATGTAGCCCCAGTCCTGGGGACTCAAGTGCAACTCCGCCTGCATCCGTGGCCCGGCGACCGAGATGCACACCCGGTCGAGATAGGTCACGACCGAAAATACCGCCAGCAGCCCTAGCACCCGATGGCGGTATTTCAAAAAGACATTCCCCCAAGGGTGAACGAACCGTTCCATGTGCGAGGTGCAGCCGGGATCTTGACGCAGCGCCGGCTGGCAACGCAACAGCACAAGCGTGGCCGGGATGGTCTCCGGAGAGGACGCCGCCAGGCATGCGGTCATTTTCTTCCACCGACAGTCGCAAGCAGGCGTCCGTCCGATACCGAGGCGCCATTTTTCAGCAGGCGGGTGGGTCCGCCCTCTCCCGATACCCGCACATAAGCGCGTATTCCGGCACCACATGGTCCGCTATCGCTTCGCGACCGGTTCTCGGCCAGAGAGTCTGCCCTCCTGCGGGCCGCTTGCCAGCCTTAGGCCACGGAGCCGGCGAGGGCCACGTGGCAATCGCCCTGCTTGGCATTGGTCCCCTGTTATGCTGCGCGGCCGCCGCTTCCTGGCGCAGACCTTGGATCATTCATGAAGGTACCCCGTGCACTACAGCCGCTGATCGATGACGGCATCATCGATTCTGTGGTGCGCAGACTCCGCAGCGGCAAGGAGGCCTCAGTGTACACCGTGGACTGCGGTGGCGAACTGCGTTGCGCCAAGGTCTATAAGGACGCGCAACATCGCGGCTTCCACCGGCTGGCCGAATACCAGGAGGGACGCAAGGTACGCGGCAGCCGCGACGCGCGCGCCTTGCGCAACAGCGGCCGCCACGGGCGCGAGCTCCAGGAAGCGCAATGGAAGAATGCCGAAGTGAACGCACTGTACACCCTGGATCGCGCGGGCGTCCGCGTGCCCAAGCCTTATGGCGTGTTCGACGGAGTGCTGCTGATGGAGCTCGTGGCCGACGAGCAGGGCCACGCTGCACCACGTTTGAGCGACCTGGAGATTTCGCCCGAGCACGCGCGGCTCTGGCACAGCTTCCTGGTGTCTCAGGTCGTGCTGATGCTCGGCGCAGGGCTCATCCACGGCGACCTATCGGAATTCAACGTGCTCGTGGATGCCGGCGGGCCGGTCATCATCGATCTGCCACAGGCGGTGAATGCCGCGAGCAACAACAATGCATTCCGGATGCTGGAGCGCGACATCAATAACCTGCGCGAGACCTTTGGCCGCAGCGCTCCGGAGCTGCTCGAGACACACTATGCGCACGAGATCTGGGCACTCTACGGCGCGGGAGAGCTGACCCCGGACTCGGTGCTTACGGGAACGTTCGCTTTCGATGAGACTTCGGCGGACGTTGAGGCCGTGCTGGTCCATATCGAGAACGAGCGTCGCGAAGCCGAGGAACGGCAGCGGCGCCTGATCGATGCCATGGCCTAGCAGTGCTAGCGTGCTGGAATGCCCGCTTTGGGGGCGGCCTTTGTGAGTCCGCGATCGTCCCTATCGGGCCGAACTCGACCGGAAGTCACCTAAGTTTAGGCGTTCTCGTAATCGTCAGATCCAGTTCGACCCGATCATAGCTAACTTTCGGTGCGATCCGGCCGCGCTCGCCGGGCTCGAGTCGAACGAGTCCATAGCTGGCCATCGTCTTCAGAGTGCGCGATAGATTCGACTTCGCCCGACCGGTGAGCTGAGCCAACTCCTCGATTGAACTCGGAGCCGCTTCGCTGATGATGCGCAACAATTCCCGATTTCCAGCGGACAGTACTTTCGCAAAGGACTCGGTCGAAGTGAACCAGATTCGTGGTTCGTCGGCTATTCGATATCCCCCGCGTGCTACGGCAAGGGTGCGGGCCTTCATTTCCGCATAGGTCGAAATTCCAACTTTTAACGTTTTCACGTGATGATTCCTCGTTCGCGCAGCACCGAATCGACCGTGTTCCAGAAATCCGTCAGCAGGCTCGCCGCGTCGCGATATTCGTAGATCTTGATCGTCCTCATCCTGTGCCGATGATCCTGCGGTTCACCAAATTGCTGCTTGGCGACGCGATGCGCATTGTCAAAACCGACCAGCCTCTCTCCGTGCGGACCGTGCAGCGTCAGCGAGTAATCAAGTCCGTGCGGCTTCTCAGGCGATATCGGCACGCGCGTTACGACAAACCTTACCCAATGATCGCCCTCGGGATCGACCACGAGCACTTGGCCATCGAGGTCAAGCAGTGTATCCAGGCTCCGGTCACGAGGCGCTGTCACCTACAGAGGTTATCACACTGACATAACTCTCTCAAGTCTCTTTGACTTGTAACCTTTAGATCTCAGCGAATGTCCCGACCGTTGCAGTCTTCATGGTGGACGCTCCTATCCGTATAAGTGGTTGCTCGACACTTCCACTTTGGCGCGTCAATGCCGGTTAGGCTGGCGGCGTCCATCCCATGGGTATCGGCGATCCCAATCGTTTCCGGAAAGTCCGGGGTAGGGCTGAGTCGGTCAACTCGTCAGCGCAAAGGTCCAGGCCGCGGCCACGGACGCCAGTGCGCATAACCCCGCAAACCACTGTGGGATCGGCTGCAACACGCGCTCCACGGCAGAAAATCCGGCCGTGGCACCGAGCAGGCACCCGACCGCAAAACCCAGCAGGTGCGCGACGACGTCGGTTCCCTCGCCGGCCGTGCCCAGCCAGCCGAGCAACACCGTGCCGGCCACCAGCGGCGCCCAGCGCCGCGCCCAGCTCTGGCGCAGCGGGTAGCGGATCTGCCAGGAATGCGCGGCCATCAGCCCGAGCGCCGTGAATACCGCGGTCGATGCGCCCACGGACCGGTATCCCGGAGGTGCCCATTGCGCCTCGAGCCCGTTGGCCAGGGCGGCGCCGGTGACGATCAGGAACCAGGCGGTGCCGGCGCCGAGCTGGCGCGCGGCCAGGATCCCGAACCACACGCCCCCGCCGAGGTTGGCGAACAGATGCTCGCCACTGACGTGCAGCGTGAGCGCCGTCCACAGCCGCCACCACTGCCCGCCCTGCACGCGCGCTCCGTCCAGCGCCCCGATCTCGAAGGCATCGGCGCGCCACCAGCCATTCGAGATCGCCAGCGCCACGCCCACCAACACCAGTCCGTACAGCACCGCGCCGACCCAGGCGTGCGGGTGCAGGCGTGGTGCGGGCGGCGGAGGGGGCGGGGGCACGTTCTCCATCCGGTACTGGTGCAGGTGCGCCATGGCCCGCAGGGCCTCGGCGGGCGCGACGCCCAGGATCCAGTGCGCGCCGTCGAAGCGGATCGCGGCCGGGAGGTCCACCGCGGCGAGCACCAGGGCGCGCTCCTCGCAGGCCGCGCGGCCGGAGGAGCGAAACACCTCCTGGAAATCCTCCGGCGGGTCGCTCAAGTTCACGGCACCGGTTGCGCCGCCGCGCTTTCCAGCCGGCTGCTGGCCTCGAGCCACGCCGCCTCCGCCTCGGCACTCTGGCGCTCCAGTTCCTTCTGCCGCCCGAGCAGCGCCTGGAGCCTGCGCGCGTGCGGCCGGCAGGTACAGCTCGGGCAAGGCCAGTTCGCGCTCGAGTTCGGCGCGCTCGCGGGCCAGCTGCTCGATCCTGTGCTCCTGCTTCTGCACGCTGGATCGCAACGGGCCTAAGCGATTGCGGTGTGCGGCCTCCTCGCGCCGCCGCTGCCGGCGTTGCTCCGCGCTCTCGTTGGCCGCGGCCGGAACGGCCGGCGGCGCGGCCGGCTCGGCGGGAGCGGCGCTGTTGATCGCACGGAGCGGCCCGCCGGTGGCGAGCCACTGGGCGTAATCCTCCAGGTCGCCGTCGAAGCGCACGGCGCGCCCGTCGTGCACCACGATCAGCTCGTCGGCCACGGTGTTGAGCAGGTGCCGGTCGTGCGAGACCAGCACCACGGCCCCGGGAAACTCCTGCAGCGCGACGCTGAGCGCCTGGCGCATTTCCAGGTCCAGGTGGTTGGTCGGCTCATCGAGCAGCAGCAGGTTCGGGCGCTGGTAGGCCACCAGCGCCAGCACCAGGCGCGCCTTCTCGCCCCCGGAAAAGGGCTCGACCGGCTCGAACACCCGATCACCGCGAAAACCGAAGGTGGCCAGGTAATCGCGCAGCTCCGCCTCGCTCTGGCGCTTCGCCCGCGCCCCGCCAACGCGCCGCAGGTTCTCGAGCGGCGACTCGTCGGCCTTGAGCTGCTCCAGGTGGTGCTGCGCGAAATAGCCGATGGCCAGATCGCGCGCCTCGGTGCGCGTGCCGCCCAGGCCGGGAAGCTCGCCCGCCAGCAGTTTCATGCAGGTCGACTTGCCGGCACCGTTCCGTCCCAGCAGCGCGAGGCGGTCGCCGGGCATGAGCGTGAACTTGAGCTGGCGCAGGAGCGCTCGCTCGCCGTAGCCCACGCTCTGCTCGTCGATCGCCAGCAGCGGGCGCGGGAGCTTGGCGGGCTCGGCGAAGCTGAACTCGAACGCGGCCGAGTCGACGTGCGCGGGCGCGATGCGCTGCATGCGCTCGAGCGCCTTGAGGCGGCTCTGCGCCTGGCGCGCCTTGCTGGCCTTGGCGCGGAAGCGCTCGACGAAGGACTCCATGTGGCGGATCTCGCGCTGCTGGCGCACGTACAGCGCGGACTGCTCGGCCAGTTCCGCGGCGCGCTGCAGCTCGAAGGCCGAGTAGTTGCCGCGGTAGGCGTGCACCTGCTGGTGCTCGATGTTGACGATGCGGTTGCAGACCCGGTCGAGGAACTCGCGGTCGTGGGCGATCAGCAGGAGCGTGCCCGGGTAGGCGCGGAGCCAGCGTCTCGAGCCACAGGATGGCGTCGATGTCCAGGTGGTTGGTCGGCTCGTCGAGCAGTAGCAGGTCGGAGCGGCACATGAGCGCGCGCGCCACGTTGATGCGCACCCGCCAGCCGCCCGAGAAGCTGCGGATCGGCCGCTCGTCCTCGGTGTGATCGAAGCCCAGGCCGTGCATGAGCTGCGCGGCGCGCGCGCGCGCGTCGTACCCGCCCACCTCGGCGTAGCGCGCGTGCAGGGTGCCGAGCAGCGCGCCGTCGTCGCGCTCGGTGGCGAGCGCCATCTGCGCCTCGATCGCGCGCAGTTCCAGGTCCCCGTCGAGCACGAACTCGATCGCCGGCTGGTCGGTGGCCTCGATGTCCTGGCTGACGTGCGCCATCACCAGGTTCCCGGGCATCTCGAAGTTGCCCGCGTCCTGGTGCACGCTGCCGCGCACCAGCTCCAGGAGCGTGGACTTGCCGCTCCCGTTTTCCCCGGTGATGCCGACCTTCTCGCCCCGGAACAGGCTGAAGCTCGCCCCCGAAAACAACAGCCGCGGGCCGCGACGGATCGCGATGTCGGTGAAATTGAGCATGGCGGGTCAGTGTGGCACGGGGCGGCGGCGCCCTAAAAGTTCCAGCGCACGCTCGCCGTGGCGGTGAAGGGGAGCAAGGTCAGCGGGGCGACGGCGACCGTGGCGGGCGGGGCCACGATCTCGCTGCAGCAGCTGTTCTGGCGGTCGAGCACATTGGTGATGTCGAGGGCAATCAGCACTTCCCCGCGGGATACGGGCAGATGATAACCCGAGCTCAGGTCGAGGGAGGCGTAGTACGGCCAGCGCGCGCCGTTGCGCGGCCCGAGCACGGGGTTGCCCGCCGCGTCGTACAGGAGCTGCGTGGTCGGCCAGCCGGTGTGCGCGGTGAGCGCCGAGCCCACCGACCAGCGGCCGTGCCGCCAGTCGAGCGCGCCATTGAGGCCGTGCGTCTGGTCCCAGCTGCGCACGTAGTCCGATCCGCCGATCTCATCACTCGCGTAGGACCAGCTGTAGCTCAGCTGCCAGCTCCAGGCCGCGCTGGCGTAACGTGCCGAGACTTCCAGCCCGCGCAGCTCCGCACCTTCGGGATCGAGCCGCACGCGGTCGGGCTCCAGCTCCGGCAGGAGCGAGAGCGGGTTGAGCTCATTCTCGTAGCGCGCCCGCGGCGCCGCCTGCTTCTTCTGATATAGCTCGGTGCGCCAGGCGATGCCGAGACGATCGACGTGTTCGAAGCCGAGGATGAGGTGGTCCGAGGCCTGCGGGCGCGCAAAGCCCACCTCCCCGTCCTCGACGTGCAGTTCCTCCACGCTGTCGGGCTGGTGGAAGCGCCCCCAGCTGGCCCGCAGGCGCGTGCGCTCGTCCAGGTCGTAGCTGACCATGACGCGCGGATCCCACAGCCAGGTGCTCTCCAGCCCCAGGCCGGCGGCGCGCTGCACCCGCAGGCCCCACTCCGTGGTCGTGCGCTCCCCGATCCGCAGGCGATCGGCGTAATACAGCGCGGCGTCCCGCCGGTAGGGCGAGATCCGCGTGTCGAGGCTGGAGGCGAGCGGCTTGCCGTACAGCTGCGCGATCTCCGGCGAGAGCTGCTGGGTGCTCTGGTAGGAATAGTCGGCGTCACCCGCGTGCCACTCGCCCCCGAATTCCACCGCGTGGCGCTCGCTCAGGGTCCCGTGCACCTGCCAGCGCAGGTTCCACTGCTCCGAGGTGCGCTCGTCCGACACCCGGCCGGAGACGACGCCCGGGTTGTCGAGCTGGCCCTCGCGGAGCGAGTGCAGCGCGCTGTAGCCCAGCCACCCCTCGCCGCGCCAGCGCTCGCTGAACTGCTGCTGGCCGCGGAGCCACAGGTAGAGCGTGTTGCTGCTCAGGCGGGCGAGCTCGCCCCGTGCCGAATCCAGCAGCGCCACGTCGTCCTGCGACCACAGGGTCTCGGCCGTGATCGCGCTCTCGGGGGTCGGGTGCCAGCGGAGCTTGGCCACGCCGTCCGAGAAGGTCGGCGACTGCAGGTCGCTCGCCAGCCGGTCGGTCAGGTTGTCCAGCCGCCCGGTGCGCGCGGCGATCAGCCCGTCGAGGCCGTCGGCTTCGGAGATCGCACCGGCCACGCGCGCCCCGACGCTCACGTTGCCGGCACTGAGCGAGGTGTGGGGCGGCTGGTCGCTCGGCAGCGTACTGAGATCGACCACGCCGCTCATGCGCTCGCCGTAGCGCAGCGGAAAGCCGCCCGTGTAGACGTCGATCGTGGAAATCAGCGAGGCATCGAAGGCGCTGAACGGCGCCTGCAGGCCGGGCACGTGGAAGGCCTGGCGCACCGGAAAGCCGTCGACCAGGAACAGCACCTCGTCCGCGCTCCCGCCGCGGATGTTGAGGCGCGCGGATTCGCCGTTGTTGGTGATGCCCGGGAGGCGCGCCACCACGCGCAGCGGATCGTCGGCGTACTTGGGCTGCGCGGCGATGTCCCCATTTCCCAGCCGGTACGCCCCCTCATCGCCCTGCAGCGTATAGCGGCTGGCGGCGACGACGACCTGCTCGAGCCGGCGCGGGGCGGGCGGCGGGCTGGCGGGAGCGGCACTGTCCGGCGCGGCCGGCAGCTGGCGCACCACGGCGTACAGGCCGGGTGCGAGGTACTTCAGGCCGAGCCCGAAGGGCTGGAGCAGTTGCCGGGCCCGGTCCGCGGCCGGCCCGGGCGCGGGCTCGGCGCTCACCCGGAGCGCCTCCGGCACCAGCTCCGAGCTGTAGATGACCGCGAACCCGGGCTCGTGCAGGCTGTTGAGGGCCTCGGTGAGGGGACGGCCGACCCAGCCCGCGGCCCAGAGCGGCATGGAGGCCAGCAGCAGCACGACCCCCGGGCTCCAGCGGCGGGCCCCGATGGATCTTTCGGCCTGGTCGGGTCTAATCATGGCAAGCCCAACGCTTTCCGCCGCTCCCGGAGACATTATGACGATTCGCGCCGCGCCTGATCAGCCCCTCCGGGGGGATCGGTGGTGCGGGCGCGCGCCGGCTTCGGACCTGCGCCCGGCCTCACCGTTGATCGGGTCCGCCCGTGTTCCCGTGTCCTGGTTCGGACACGGGCGCGATCCGGGCGGCCCGCCGCTCCCGCGCCCATGACCGATCGGGAGGAAGACCTGCGGCGGGTGCGGGCGCTGCTGAACGGGGAGTCGAGCGCGTTCGATGCCTTCTTCAAGGACTACTTTCCCCGCCTCTACCGCTTCGTGCTGCCGCGCGTGGACTACTCGATCGCCGACGCCCAGGACATCTGCCAGGAAACGCTGGTGCGCGCGCTCCGGCGGCTCAGCACCTACCGGGGCGAGGCGGCGCTCTACAGCTGGGTCTGCCAGATCGCCGCCCACGAGGTGGCCGACCACTGGCAGCGGCACCGCCGGGACGGCAAGCGCACGGTGTTTGCCGAGGACGATCCGAGCGTGCAGGCGGTGCTGGCCACGCTCCGCGCCAACGCCAGCGACAGCCCCGAGTCCCACCGCTACAACGCCGACATTGCGCGCCTGGTGCAGGCGACGCTGGACAACCTGCCCGGGCGCTTCGGTGACGCGCTCGAGTGGAAATACCTCGACGGCCTCAGCGTTGTGGATATCGCGGCGCGCCTGGGCGTGTCGACCGCCGCGGCGCAGTCGGTGCTGCAGCGGGCGCGCGCCGCCTTTCGCGAGGCCTTCACGGCCATCGGCGACGTGGCCAAGCAAGACTGGCTGAGTCCCGACGGACTCCCTGACTCCGAGGTCTAAGACGATGACAACCGAAGACGACGAAGCCCTCCAGACGCTGCTGCGCTGGGCGGGCCGCCGGCCGACCCCGCCGGACGAGGTCGCCGCCGCCGTGTACCAGCACTGCCGGCGCGCCTGGCGCGCGCAGGTGGAACGGCGCCACGCGCTGCGCCAGGCATCGGCGTGGGCCGCGGGCCTCGTGGCCTTCGTCACGGCGTGCTGGGGCGGCTGGCAGCTGTATTCCCACCCGCCGCTGGCCACGGTCGCACCGGGCCAGGGCGTGCTGATCACGCACACGCTCTGGCATCCGCTGGCGGGGCGCCGCGCCGGTGCCCTGTACGAGGGCGATGCGCTCGAGACCCGCGCCGCCGGGGCCCGGTTGCGCCGGGCCGACGGCGACGAACTGACCCTGTCCGCCGGCACGCGGCTTTCGCTGACTTCCCCGACCACCGTGGTGCCTGTGGCACGGACGCCTGTACGTGCAGACCTCCGGCTCGCCCCGGGGCCAGGCGCTGGTGGTGAGCACCGACCTGGGCAGCATCGAGCACCTGGGCACGCAGTTCATGGCCCAGCGCAACGACGACGCCCTGCTGGTGGCGGTGCGCGAGGGGCGCGTGGCGGTTCATTACCCGCAGCACCCGGCCCTGGAGCTGCAGCCGGGCCAGGCCGCGCGCGTCGATCCCGCAGGCTCGCTGCAACGCTGGAACCTCACCGCCTTCGACAGCGTCTGGGACTGGGCGGACGCCATGGCCTCGCCCCTGGTCATCGAGAACCAGTCGCTGTACGCGGTGCTGAGCCGGATCGCGCAGCGCTCGGGACTGGTGCTGCGGTTCGCGACGCCGGAGGCGGAGAGCGAGGCGCGCCGCCTCACGCTGCACGGCGAGCCGCTCGCACTGCAGCCGCGCTCTGCGCTCTCGGCGGTGCTGGCCACGACCAGCCTCAGCGGCACCACCGTGGGCCGCGAGATCCTGGTGAGCGCGCGCTAGGCCCATGCCGCGCGGGGCGCCGGTCCATGAAGTACACACTCGCCTGGGAGGTGCTGAGCATCGGTCCCTACCTCGTGCTCGCCTACAGCGCGAGCCTGCTCTGGGATCGCGACACCGCCTGCCGGCCGTGCTGGTCGCCGTCGGCTTCTCGGCCGCCGCGCTCAGCCAGATGGCGGACGCCTACGTCAGCGCGGCCTTAAGCGTGGCGATCAATTCCACCGACGGCCTGGCCGCGCTCATGCCGCGATTTCGCCACTGGGAGTGGCTCACGCACGACCTGCGCCCCGTCGGCGTGTGGACGGCGGCGGCGGGCTTTCTCGCGCACGGCCTGCGCCAGCGCGCGCCGCGCGCCGACCCTTAACCTGCGCCGCGGCCGCTTATCCGTTCGGCAGGTGCGGCTCGACGTGCGTCTGGGGCTTGGGACTTAGGAACCGCCGTACCGAGACGAACAGCACCGGCACGAACAGCACGCCGAACACGGTGCCGGCGATCATGCCGCCGAATATGCCGGTGCCGATGGCGCGCTGCGCCCCGGCCCCGGCGCCGTGGGCGAGGGCCAGCGGCAGCACCCCGAAGCCGAAGGCGAGCGAGGTCATCACGATCGGCCGCAGGCGATCGCGCACCGCGTGCAGCGTGGACTCGATCACGCCCATCCCGGCGTCCATGTTGAGCTTGGCGAACTCCACGATCAGGATCGCGTTCTTGCTGGCCAGGCCGATGGTGGTCAGCATGCCGACCTGGAAGTACACGTCGCGCTCGAGGCCCCGGAGCGCGGTGGCCAGCACGGCCCCGATGATGCCTAAGGGCACGGCCATCAGGATCGGGATGGGCATCACCCAGCTCTCGTAGAGCGCGGCGAGCGCCAGGAACACGATGATCACCGACATCGTGTACAGGATCGGCGTCTGCGCGCCGGCGGCGCGCTCCTGGTAGGACTGGCCGGTCCAGTCGACCCGGAACCCGGACGGAAGCTTGGCGACGATCTGCTCGATCGCCTTCATCGCCGCGCCCGAGGACACGCCGTGCGCCGCCTCGCCGTTGATCTCGACCGCGGGCACGCCGTTGAAGCGGTCCAGCTGCTGGCGAACCGAATTCCCAGTGCGCCGTCGAGAAGGCCGAGACCGGCACCATCTGGCCGGCGTCGCTCCGGACGTACCAGCGGTTGAAGTCGGACGGCTCCATGCGATAGGGCGCATCGCCCTGCACGTACACGCGCTTGAGTTTCCCGCGGTCGATGAAGTCATCGATGTAGCGCCCGCCCCAGGCGAGCGCCAGGGTCTCGTTCACGGCATCCATCGACACGCCGAGCGCGCTGGCGCGCTCGGCGTCGATATCGAGCCGGTACTGGGGCGAGTCTTCCGAACCACCCGGCCGCATGCCGGTCAGGCGCTTGTCCTTCATCGCCATGCCGAGCAGCTGGTTGCGCGCGGCGATGAGCGCCTCGTGGCCCTTGGCCGCCCTCGTCCTTGAGGTAGAAGTCGAAGCCGGCCGAGGTGCCCAGCTCGGTGACCGCCGGCGGGATGATCGGGAACACCAGGCCGTCCTTGATCTGGCTGAACGGCCCCCAGGCGCGGCCGGCCACCGCCGCCACGCTCTGGTCGGCGTGCGGACGCTTGGACCAGTCCTTGAGCAGGATGAAGCCAATGCCGGCGTTCTGGCCCGAGCCCGAGAAGCTGAAGCCCTGCACCGTGAACACCGACTCGACCGTCTTGCTCTCGGTCTTGAGGAAATGGTCCTGCACCTTGTCGAGCACCTGGTTGGTGCGGATCGCGGTCGCGCCCACCGGGGCCTGCACGAACACCAGCATCCAGCCCTGGTCCTCGGCCGGCAGGAACGAGGTCGGGAGCCGGATGAACAGCAGACCCATGAGCCCGGCGAGCGCCGGCGTAGATCAGCATGTTGCGGCCGGTATGCTTGAGCATGCGCGCGACGGTGTGCTGGTAGCGTGTGATTGAGCGCCGAGTAGATGCGGTTGAAGGCGGCGAAGAACAGACGCGATCGGCGTGTTTCCGTGCTGGTTCTTGACCACGGGCCGCAGCAGCGTGACGCACAGCGCCGGGGTGAGCGTCAGGGCGATGAGCACCGACAGCACCATGGCCGCGACGATGGTGATCGAGAACTGCCGGTAGATGACGCCGGTCGAGCCGTTGAGGAAGGCCATGGGGATGAACACCGCGGTCAGCACCGTGCCGATGCCGACCAGCGCGCCGGTGATCTGGCCCATGGACTTGCGCGTGGCCTCGAGCGGGCTGAGCTTTTCCTCCTCCATCAGCCGCTCGACGTTCTCCACCACCACGATGGCGTCATCGACCAGCAGGCCGATCGCCAGCACCACGGCGAACATGGTCAGCATGTTGATGGAAAAACCGAAGGCCAGCAGCACCGGGAAGGTGCCCAGCAGCACCACCGGCACGGCGATGGTCGGGATCAGCGTGGCGCGGATGTTCTGCAGGAACAGGTACATCACCAGGAACACCAGCAGCACGGCCTCGATCAGGGTCTTGACCACCTCGCGGATCGAGACGCGCACGTACGGCGTGGTGTCGAAGGGCACGAAGTCCTTCAGGCTCCGGGGAAACTGCGGCCGCAGCTCATCGAGCCGCGCCTTGATGCGCTCGGCGGTGGCCAGCGCGTTGGCGCCGGCGGCGAGCGAGATGGAAAAGCCCGTGGCCGGGCGCTTGTTGTAGACCACCGAGAAGCTGTAGTCGCTCGCGCCCATCTCGGTGCGCGCCACGTCCTTGAGCCTGAGCACGCCGCCGGAGGCCGAGCCGCGCACGATGATGTTGCCGAATTCCTCCGGGGTCTGCAGCCGGCCGCGCGCGGTCACGGTCGCATTCAGGTCCTGGTGCGCCACCTGCGGCATGCCGCCGAGCTGCCCGACCGAGAACTGCGCGTTCTGCGCGCGCACCGCCGCCACCACGTCGCTGGGCGTGAGCGAGTAGGCCCGGAGCTTGTCGGGGTCGAGCCAGATGCGCATCGCGTAGCTGGAGCCGAAGTTGCGCACCGAGCCCACGCCCTCGATCAGCGACATCTGGTTCGCGACCTGGTTCTTGACGTAGTCGGCCATGTCGGTGCGCGTGAGCGAGCCGTCGTCGGAATAGAATCCGATCGCCATCAGGTTGGAATTGATGATCTTGTTGACCGTGATGCCCTGCTGCTGGACGATCTGCGGGAGCAGTGGCACCACGGCCTGCAGGCGGTTCTGCACCTGGACCTGGGCGATGTCCGGGTTGGTGTTGCTGACGAAGGTGAGCGTGAGGTTGACCGAGCCGTCCGAGGTGCTGCTCGAGGACATGTAGATCAGCCCGTCGAGCGAGGTCATGTTCTGCTCGATGACCTGGGTCACCGAGTCCTCGACGGTCTTGGCATCGGCCCCGGGATAGGTGGCGTTGATCGAGATCGCCGGCGGGGCGATGGTCGGATAGGGCGTGAGCGGGAGCCGCCGGATGGCAATCACGCCCGCCAGCGACAGCATGATCGCCACCACCCACGCGAAGATCGGCCGGTCGATGAAAAAGCGCGACATCGCTGGGCGTTCCGCCTTACTTCGCGCCGCGGCGGCGGGCGGCGCGGCGGGCGCGGCGCCCGCGGCCGGCGCGTCCGTGGCTTCCGTCGCCTGCACCGGCATGCCCGGGCCGATCTTCTGCAGCCCCTCGACGATCACGCGATCCCCGGGCGACAACCCGCGCGGTGACCAGCCACTGATCGCCCACGGCGCGCGCGGTCGTCACGTTGCGCAGCTCGGTCTTGCCGTCGCCCCCGACCACCATCGCCGTGGCGTTGCCCTTCGGATCGCGGGTGATGCCGCGCTGCGGGGCCAGCAGGGCGTTGTTGAGCACCCCTTCGCTGATCGTGGCGCGCACGTACATGCCCGGCAGCAGCAGGTTCTTGGGATTGGGCACCAGCACGCGCAGCAGGAAGCTCCCGGTGCCCGGCTCGACCGTGACGTCGCTGAACTGGAGCTGGCCGGCCAGCGGGTAGGCGCTGCCGTCTTCCATGACGATGCGCACCTCGCGGCTGTCGTTCCCCTGCCCGCCGGCGGCCAGTTCCTGCTGCAACTGCAGCCATTCGGCGCTCGATTGCGTCATGTCGACGTAGACCGTGTCCATCTGCTGCACCGTGGCCAGCGCATCGGCCTGGTTGGCCACCACCAGCGCGCCCTGCGTGACCGCCGACTTGCCGATGCGCCCGGCTAATCGGTGAGCTGATGTGCGCGTAGGCCACGTTGATGCGCGCGGCGTCCCGGCCGCCTCGGCCGAGGCCAGGTCGGCCTGCGCCTGGTGATAGGCCGATTGCAGGTTGTCGTTGTCCTGCGCGCTGATCATCTTCGTCTTGACCAGCTCGGCCCCGCGCTCGGCATTGCTCTTCGCGCTCTCCAGGGCCGCCTGCGCGTGCATGCGCGCCGCCTCCGCGCTGCGCTCGGCCGCGCGGTAGACGGCATCGTCCAGCAGGTAGAGGGTCTGGCCGGCCGTGACCATGCCGCCTTCCGTGAACAGCACGCGCTTGACGATGCCGCTGACCTGCGGGCGCACCTCGGCCACCAGGCGCGCGCTCACCAGTCCGGGGAGTTCCCGCTGCAGCACCACCGAGCCGGATTTGAGGGTCACGACGGTAACGCCCGGCGGGGGCATGCCGCCCTGCCCCGGTCCTCCCCCATGGCCACAGGCGGTAAGTGCGAGGACAACAGCGGTGGGCAAGGCCACCCGGAAGGCGGCAGGGAGCGGACTGGAACGCATGATCGGCAACCTTGGGAACGGTGGAAGGCCTATAGGGCCTGGCCGCCTATGATCCACCGAAAGGCCGCCTAGCGTAAAGGCAGGAAGGCGTTTCTGCCGGGCTTAAGCTCGCCCGCGGCTAATTCATCGCCAGCTCGAGCCGCACCTTGCCTGCATTCGCGCTGACCTTGCCCTTCTTGGTGACGAACACCCGGCCGGGGTCGAGCCCCGTGTCGGTCAGCAAGGCGTGCTGGACCGCACCGGAGCGGGCCACCGCCAGCGCCTCGAGCGCCTCGTCCGAGACGCTGAGGTGCGCATGGGCCTCCTTCTGCAGGTAATCGATCGCCGCCGCCTCGCGCATCGCCTTGGCCTCGGCGCGCGAAGTGCCCTCCGGGTGGCGCCGGCGGTTCGGGGACCTTCGGCGTGGCGCCGGGGATTTTTTCGACCAGCGCGGTGAGGATGTCGATCTGCTGCTTGGGTTTGAGGGTCGAGAAGGCCGGCAGGGGCGACGGGTCGCTCTCGGCACGGTGGAGATGCGCGGCCGTGGCGGCGGCGAGGCTGCTCCTGGTAGGACTGCTCGATCAGGCCCGGACGGTCGAGTTCCGGGAGCACGACCGCGGGCACCTCCAGCCGGATGCCGGGCTTTTGCACCAGCGCCTTGGCGAGGGTGGCCAGCGCCCCGGCCGCCTGCGGCTCGAGCGCGGCGCTCCCGGGCGCGAAGCTCACGAACTGCGCCTCCTCGGCGCCCTTGAAGAGGGACCCGAGGAACTTGAAGGGCGCGGTCACGGCCCGGACGATCAGGTTCTTGATGATCTGCCACACGATCGGGCCGACGCGGAACTTCGGATCATCGAGCGATCCGGTCACCGGCACGTCCAGGTTGATCACCCCGTCGCTGTCCCTGAGGAGCCAGGTGGCGAACTTGACCGGCAGACCCGCCTCGCCCTTGTCGGCCGTGGGCGGCCCCCACTCCAGCTGTTCGATGCGGATCTTGTGCTGGGCGTCGAGCTTGCGCTCCTGGATCAGGTAATGGAGCTCGGTGTAGAGCTTCCCCTTGGCGATGCTGTAGCCGGCGAACTTGCCGGAATAGGGATTGAAGACCGGCAGGGCGATGTTCGCGAAGTTCAGGCCGATGTCGGTGTAATGGTCGAACTGGAACGGCTCCAGCTCGCCCTTGATCGTCACCGGCGAGAACTCGCCTAAGTTTCCCGACAGGTCGACCTGCGCGCGCGCATCGCGCGCCGAGGAGAGCGACTCGACCGTGCCCTTGAGGTCCTGGATCTCGGCGTTGAAGTCGGGCGGCACGCTGTAGTCGGAGAAATTCATGCGCCCGCCCTCGACCTTAAGCTCCCGGATCCGGATCGGCATGAGCTCCGGTTCCGGCGCGGCGGCGGCCGGCGCGGCGCGGGCCACCGCCGGGTGGGCCTTGGCCTCCTGCTTGGCCTGCGCGGTCCCGTTGCTCCTCGGCCCGCACGCGCGCCTTCTTCTGGGCCGGGGTTTCGCTCGCCGCGCGCGCCTGCTCGGCGCGCCACTGCCTGGGCCTTCGCCGCCGCGCCCTCGGGGTCCATGACCGCCGAGATGTTGAGGATCTGCTCGCGGCTGACGATCACCCGCGCGTAGGGCTCGCGCACCAGGATCCGGTCGATCTTCAGCGCATCGGGCCGCAGCGTGTAGTGGATCTTCTGGAACTGCAGCAGGCCGAAGTTGACGAAGTCCTGGTTGAGCGTGTTGTCGGTGGACTTGAAGTGATCGACGCTCATCCCCCCGTCGAAGCTCACTTCCGGCTCGCGCTGGCCCGCGGGCCGGAGCTTGAGGTCCCCGGCGAAGTTGAGCCAGCCGTCGTGGATGGTGAGGTCCGCGACCGGCAGCACGTAGGGCTGGGAGTACTTCAGCGACGCCTTGTCGAGCGAGAGCTTGAGATCGGCGGCCAGGGGGCTGGGCGTCAGCGTTCCGGCCAATTTGAACAGCGCGTGCCCGTTGATCATCGCATCCAGCCGGAGCGGCAGGGGCTTGGCGAGATCCAGGCTCACGTTGTCGACGTGCAGGTTCGCCGGGGCGATGTCGAAATGCTTGACGGGCGCCTGCATGCGATCCTCGACGCTGGCGCTGGCGCCCTTCACATCGACGCTGGCCACGGCGAGCGACCACGGCCGCGCCGGCGCGGCCGGTGCCGCGGCCGATGCGGCCGCCGCGGGCTGAACGGCGGGCGTGACCGCCGATGCGAGCGAACCGTCGGGGGGCTTAGGCGCAACGAGCTGCATCAGGTTGACCGAGCCGTCGGTATTGAGCCAGCACTGCGCCTTGAGCCCGCTGAGCGCGAGCGCGTCGATCCTAGCGCTGCGCTCCGGCAGGGCGAGGGCCACCTTGCTCAGGGTCAGGTTCGGGACCTCAATCCAGTCGCTGTCCACCCCGCGGGCGCGCAGCGCGAGTCCGGTGAGCCCGAGCTGCGCGAGCTGGAGTTTCAGGTCGAGCTGCTCACCCAGCGAGAGGTCGTAGTGGCCGTTGAGGTCGATCAGGCCGGCGCTGATGTTGAAGGGCAGCGCCTCGCCGAGGAACTTCCCGACGTCGGAGGCCTGCAGCGCGCCGATGCTGAAGTCCCCCTGCGAGGCGATGCGCGGGGCGAGCTCAAAGCGGCCCGTTCCAGTCGAAGCGCTCGTTCGACTCGCTCTGCGCCGAGAAACTGAAGCCCCCGCCCTGGGGCGTGGTCTTGAAATCCTTGAGCGTGAAGGCGACCGGGTGGAACTCGTTGGAATAAGGCACGCGGCGCGAGAGGTCATCGTAGCTGAGGCTCCCGTCGCTGACCACGAGCGACTGGATCCACAGCTGGGGGAGTCCGGACTTCTTCTGTTCCGGGGGCGGGGGCGTCGCCGGCTTGGGCGACAGGTCGGCGAGATTGACCACGCCGTCGGCACGGACCACCGTGTGCACGCCCGGCGCCTCGATGGTCAGCGCCTTGAAGACGTAGGCGCGGTGCCAGAGCGAGGAGAGCTCGAAGTCGACGAAGAAGCGCCGCAGCTTGAGCATCGGCCGCCCGTCGGCGTCCGGAAAGGCGAGATCGCGGACCTCGAGCTGCAGCAGGAACGGCTGCACCCGCACCGCACCGATCTTGAGCTCGCGCCCGTAGGTCGCATGCACGTACTTGATCGCCTGGCTGCGCACGATCTTCGGCGCCATCTGGAATCCGAACCAGGCGTACAAGCCAACGACCGCCGCGATGATCGCGGCGACGCGAAACGGCCTCGAACGTACGATCTCGCGCATGCCGATTCCCCCGGGGAGCCGCCAGTCTACTCCTGCGGGAGTTTGTTGCGGCCCCGGCGCGCGTTACTATGCGCCACCCGCCGCCGGCCAGGAGTGCAACCGTGATCCGCCCCCGTGTGACATTTTGGCTGCTGCTGCTCGCCCTGCAGGTCCCGCTGAGCCATGGCGCCAGCGGCCTGGCCGGCGTGCTGAAGGATTCGCCCTTCGCCAGTTTCACCGACGCCGACTACAAGCAGTTCTTCGCCAGCGCCAAGCAGGCCGCCGAGGGGCCGGTCGGCGGCGACGCCCATCAAATGGTCCAACACCAACAATGGCGGCGCCTACGGCAACGTGAGATCGACCCGCGCGTTCCATCGGGGGGACGCCGA
This sequence comes from uncultured Gammaproteobacteria bacterium, assembly GCA_963707115.1. Lineage (GTDB taxonomy): Bacteria > Pseudomonadota > Gammaproteobacteria > Steroidobacterales > Steroidobacteraceae > FEN-1191. Next base: position 8,618 of record CAVPOP010000005.1, on the reverse strand, counting down.
CTGCCGCGAACTGCGCGGCGAGAACACCGCCCGCGGCAAAGTGGAGCCCTTCCGCGTCACGGTGTGCAAGGGCGCGGACGGCAACTGGCTGCTGGCCCCGACCGAGCCCGAGCCCAAGCCGGCGCCCGCCCCCGCGGCGGACCCGACCGGGTTCCCGGTCAAGCTCCCGGCGAGTTTTTCCGGCGTGCTGCCCTGCGCGGATTGCCCGGGCCTGAAGTACGCCCTGGAGTTCCACGAGGACGGGAGCTATCGGCTGCGCACCACCTACCTGGAGAAGGGGCCCGATCACCAGGGGCTCGATGCCGACGACAGCGGCGCCTGGCAGCTGGTGTCCTACGGCGCGCGCGTGACGCTCCGGAACGATCAGAACAAGACCAGCACCTTCATCATCAAGGACGCCAACACGCTCCGGCTCGTGGATGACAAGGGCGATCGAGTTCAAGTCGAAGCTCAACTACGACCTCAAGCGCGATCCGGCCTACGCGCCCATCGACACCAGCAAACCCTAAAGGCACCGGGCGCGGGCCGGATCCTCCCCGGCCTACATCTCCTCCTACGCCTGCGTCCACCCGTCTATATATAGAGACGGATCCGCCGCCCGCTACTCCCGTCTATGTCACATCGCGCGCCGCGAAAGCCCGCGCGCCGCTCGATGAGCTATCCTTGCAAGGCCTGCCTGCAGGCCAATAATCCGTGGAGACTGTGTCGATGAGCGTGGGAAGGAAGGGCATCATCCTCGCCGGCGGTGCGGGCACGCGACTGCACCCGGTCACGCACGCCGTCAGCAAGCAGTTGCTGCCCATCTACGACAAGCCGATGGTGTATTACCCGCTCTCGGCGCTGATGCTCGCCGGGATCCGCGACATCCTGCTGATCTCCACGCCCACCGATCTCCCCGCCTTCCAGCGACTGCTCGGCGACGGGCGCAGCTGGGGCCTGAGCTTGAGCTACGCCGCGCAAGCCAGCCCCCGAAGGCCTGGCGCAGGCCTTCATCATCGGCCGCTCCTTCGTCGGGAACAGCCCGGCGGCGCTGGTCCTCGGCGACAACCTGTTCTACGGGCACGGACTGCCCGACCAGCTGCGCCGCGGGGCGGACCGCACCGAGGGGGCCACGGTGTTCGGCTACCACGTCAAGGATCCGCAGCGCTACGGCGTGGTGCACTTCGACGCCTCGGGCCGCGCGCTCGGGATCGAGGAGAAGCCCGCGCAGCCGAAGTCCAATTACGCCGTGACCGGACTCTATTTCTACGACAACCAGGTGCTCGACATCGCCCGCGATCTCAAGCCCTCGGCGCGCGGCGAGCTGGAGATCACCGACGTCAACCGGCACTACCTGGAGCAGGGCCAGCTGCAGGTGGAGCTGTTCGGGCGCGGCATCGCCTGGCTCGACACCGGCACGCACGAATCGCTGCTGCAGGCGGCGATGTTCATCGAGGCGATCGAGAACCGCCAGGGCCTGAAGGTCAGCTGCCCGGAGGAAATCGCCTATCGCGCCGGCTACATCGACGCCGCGCAGCTCGAAGCGCTGGCCGGCTCGATGGGCAGCAGCGCCTACGGCGGCTACCTGATGGGCCTGCTGCAGGAGCGCGGCTAGTGGAATTCCAGCCGACCGCGCTCCCGGAAGTGATCCTGATCACGCCGCGGGTGTTCACCGACGCGCGCGGCTTCTTCTTCGAGAGCTGGCGGGAGGACAAGTTCGCCGCGGCCGGCATCGCGGCCCGCTTCGTGCAGGACAACCACAGCCACTCGGTGCGGCATACGCTCCGCGGCCTGCACTACCAGATCCAGCAGCCGCAGGGAAAACTGGTGCGGGTCACGCGCGGCGAGGCGTTCGACGTCGCGGTCGACATCCGCCGCAGCTCGCCGCGCTTCGGCCAGTGGGTCGGCGTGCGCTTGAGCGAGACCAACCGCCAGATGCTCTGGGTCCCGCCGGGGTTCGCGCACGGCTACCTGGCGCTCAGCGACACGGTCGACTTCCTCTACAAGTGCACCGACCTCTACGCCCCGCAGCACGAGCGCGCGATCCGCTGGAATGACGCCGCCATAGACATCCAGTGGCCGTTGCCCACAGGAGTCAGCCCGCTGCTGTCCGCACCCGATGCGACCGCCCCCATGTTCCAGCACGCGGAGTATTTTCCGTGAAGGTGCTGATCACCGGCGCCTCGGGACAGGTGGGGCGGGCGCTGCTGAGCAGCAGGCCCGGCCAGGCCGAGATCAAGGCCTACTCCCGCGACGAGCTCGACATCAGCAGCGAGAAGGCGGTGCGCAAGGCCGTGGGCGCCTATGCGCCGGCGGTGCTGATCAACGCCGCCGCCTACACGGCGGTCGATCGGGCCGAGAGCGAACCGCTGGCCGCGATGGCGGCGAATTCCATGGGGCCGGACTTGCTCGCCGCCGCCCTCCTCAACATCGACGGCGCGCGGCTCATCCAGATCTCGACCGACTACGTGTTCGACGGGTCCGGCACCGAACCGCACCGGCCGAACGATACGCCCGGCCCCATAAGCGTCTACGGCCGTACCAAGCTGGCCGGCGAGCAATTGGTGCGGGGCGTGCTCGGCCGGCGGGCGGTGGTGCTGCGCAGCTCCTGGATCTACGCTGCACAGGGCGCGAATTTCCTGCTGACCATGTTGCGCCTGATGAAGGAACGCAGCACGGTGAGCGTCGTGTCCGACCAGCGCGGCTCGCCCACGGCCGCGGCCTCCGTGGCCCGGGCCATCTGGCGGATCGTGGAGCGGCCGGACCTCCAGGGCGTGCTGCACTGGACCGATGCGGGCACGGCCAGCTGGTACGACTTCGCGTGTGCCATTGCCGAGGAGGCGGTCGAGGTCGGGCTGGTGCCCAAGGGCGTGGTGGTCAAGCCCATCGACACGGCGGACTATCCCACCGCGGCCCAGAGGCCGCTCAACAGCGTGCTGGACCTGACCGACAGCGCCCAACGACTCGACCTGCAGCCCGTCGCCTGGCGCGACAACCTGCGCACCACGATTCGCCGCATGGCGAGTCACTGAGCCGGCGGCCGGAGTTCCTCATGGCGCGATTGCTGGTGACGGGCGGGGCGGGATTTATCGGGACGAACTTCGTGCATTACTGGCTGCGCGAGCACCCGGCGGACCGGGTGGTCGTGCTCGATGCGCTGACCTATGCCGGGAACCGGGCCAATCTCGCTCCGGTCGAGGGCGAAAAGAACTTCCGCTTCGTGCACGGCAACATCTGCGACACGGCGCTGGTCGAGAAACTGCTGCGCGAGCACCAGCTCGACGTGATCGTGCACTTTGCGGCCGAGTCCCACGTCGATCGCTCCATCGCCGGCCCGGACGCGTTCATCGAGACCAACGTCTACGGCACGCACTCGATGCTCAAGGCCGCCCGCCAGGTCTGGCTCGAGGAGCAGAGCGTGCCGCGGCACCGGTTCCACCACGTGTCGACCGATGAGGTGTACGGCTCGCTCGCACCCGACGAGGCGCCGTTTGCGGAAACCACGCCCTACGCGCCGAACTCGCCCTACTCCGCCAGCAAGGCGGCCTCCGACCATCTGGTCCGGGCCTACCACCACACCTACGAGCTGGCGACCACGACCAGCAACTGCTCGAACAACTACGGGCCGTACCAGTTCGCCGAGAAGCTGATTCCGCTGATCATCACCCGGATCCTCAACGGCGAGCCGATACCGGTCTATGGCGACGGGCGCAACATCCGCGACTGGCTGCACGTGGAGGATCACTGCCGCGCCATCGACCTGATCCTGGCGCGCGGCCGGATCGGCGAGGTCTACAACGTCGGGGGCCAGTCCGAGCGCGAGAATATCGCCATCGTGCGCGAACTGTGCCAGCTGATCGAAGCGCAGTTTGCGGCCGCGCCGGCGCTGCGCGCGAGATTTCCCCACTCGCCGTGCGCGCGCGGCGCGGGCAGCGCGCAGCCTGATTTCCTATGTGACCGACCGGCGCGGTCATGATCGCCGCTACGCGATCAACGGCGGCAAACTGGAACGCGAACTCGGCTTTAGGCCCCGTCGGACTCTCTCAGGCACTCCGCGACACGGTGGAGTGGTACCTGGCAAGGCTCGATCTCGCAAGAACTTGATCGCTTGGGGCGCGGTCCCCTGCGAAAATGCATCTTTGACGCGCTTAGGGCAGATGGGTACTGGCCGAGAGCGGTTCGGCGTTGATCAGGCGCCCGAGCGCGAACGCCATTTGCGCCCGCGCCACTTTCCAGCCCAGCTCGGCATTGATTCGCAGTTGCCGCGCCGTTGCCGCGGCACTCTGCGCGGTCAGCACGTCGATGATCGTGCCGACGCCGGATTGGTAGCGGCCCAGCGCGACTTCCTGGTTATCGGCGGCCGTCTTGACCAGCGCGGCCGTGGTCGACAGCTGCTGGTTGGCGGAATCCAGGCCGTAGTAGGCGCTCCAGACATCCTGCGACACGCTCAGGCGAACCTGCTCGGCGCTCTCCTCGCGTTGATTCAGCACCTCCTTGGCCTGCCGGACGCCGTAGACGGTGCTGAACCCCGTAAAGATCGGCACGGTCAGGGTGACACCGAACTGATTGAAGTTCTGGTTCGGCTGGTTGGTGATATCGATATAGCTGTGTTGCGCGCCCACCGTGATCGAGGGAAGTCCTGCGGCGCGCGCCACCCTGACGTCCGCGGCCGCGGCATTGCGTTGCGCGCGCGCGGCGGCGAGATCCGGCCGCTGCTGCTCGGCCTCGGCCATCAGGTCGGCCATCTTCGCCGAGAGCGCCGGCACCTCCGTCGGCACCGGATCGGCTTCGAGCTGCAGCGGATGATCCGCATTCAGGCCGAGGGTCGCATTCAATGTGCCGCGGGCCGACTTGGTCTGGGCTTCCGCCTGCACGCGGGCAATCACCGCCTGTTCGTCGGCCGTCTGGGCCTGCAGCACGTCGGCCATCGTGCCCACGCCTCCCTGCTGCAATGCGCGCGCGATTTGCAGGCTCTTGGCGGTCGCTTGCTGGGTGGTGGTCGCGGCGACCAGATTCGCATCGGCCGCCACGACCCCATAGTAGCCCTGCACCAGCGCGCGCACCGTCTGCTGCACGACACTGTTCGCGGTCGCCCCCGCCGCATCGAACAGGCTCCGCGCGCTGGCGATGCGACCGCTCCGGGCACCAAAATCATAGAGCGTCCAGTTCAGGTTGATCGTGGCATCGGTGGTGTTCTGCCACCCGTCGATGTGGTTGCCGGTGGCATCGAATTAGCTGGCCGGAGGTTCTTGCGCCCGATCCTGTCGCCGAGAGACTCGGGTACAGGGCGCTCTTGGCCACACCGAGCGCCGCCGCCTGCTCCCGCGCCGCGGCCCAGGCACCGCGCGTCGTCGGATTGCGACACAAGGCGTAGTCCACCGCGGTGGGAAACGACAACGGCCCCGCGGGCAGCGTGCAGTCGCGCCCGATGGGATCGATGGGATCCGCCGCAGCGGTGGAGGCAGCAATCGCCGCCGTGAGGACAATCCAGCCGGCCGCGCATGAAGCGAGGGGTCGATTCATCAACGGCAATTTAGCACGAATCGAATCGCGGCGCGACAAAGCCGCACTGCAGCGTGATCTCAGCTGCTGGGAGAATTCGCGGAGAGCATTGGTCCCTGACGGTTCTGCATTTGCACCAGGCGCTCTTTGGCCGGCGCATTGCCGCTGTCAGCCGCCATGCGATACCAGCGCGCGGCCTCGAGCCACTGCACATCGGAAGTGGCCGTTTGCGCAATCAGGTCACCGAGCGCAAGTTGTGCCGAGACGTGATTGCGCTGCGCGGCCGAGCGATAGAAATGCTCGGCGGCCTTGTCATCGACCGCCACGCCCAGGCCTCGACGCAGACATACACCCAGGTTGTATTCGGCATCGGCGTTCCCCTGAGTCGCCGCTCGCCGGAACAGATCCACCGCTTCCGGAAATCTTGCGGCCTCCGCCGGATCCTGCAGTATCAGGCCGCCCACCATCACCATCGCCGCCGTGTTGCCCTGCTCCGCGGCCGCACCGAGCCAGCGTCGCGCCTCGGCCATGCGCTGTTCGTCCGTCAGCGACGGGTCGACCCCGATCTTGCGCAGATAAAAATCCCCGACCATGCGCTGCGCCATCGCATCGCCCTGCTCCGCGCCCTTGAGCCACAGCTGGAACAGCCCGGCCATCTCCTCGGAATTCGGTCCCGCCGCCATGCGCATCGTGGTGAGCGCCAGCGTCGCGCCCGCATGTCCCTGGAGCGCGGCGCGCTCATACCAGGCCACCGCAGCGGCGGGATCTGCCTTGACGCCGATGCCGGCGGCCAGCACATCGCCCAGATCGCGACTGTGCAAAGGCATTGCCCCCGTGTGCGGCGCGCTCGAACCAGCTGTTGGCGAGCACCTCGTCACGCGCCACGTGCTTGCCCTCCAGCAACCAGAGGGCGAGGTTGGCCTGGGCCTCGGCATCGCCCTGAGCGGCGCTGCGCTCCAGCAACGCGGCCACCTGCTCTGCGGGCGGCGCCGCGGGATCGCGCCGATCGATCATCGCCACCAGGAGACTCACGGCCTGGGCGCTGCCCATTTCCGCAGCGCGCAAGAGCCAGCGTGTCGCTTCGGCCGGATCGGCGGGAACAAAGGCGCCCGTGGTGTATTGGTCGTGTAGCGCCAGCGCCGCCTGCACCATTCCCTCGTCGGCGGCCTTCTCCAACAGCTGCAATCCGAGCTTGCTGTCTTTTTCTACGCCCAGCCCCTGCAGGTGCAGGAACGCCAGGTTGTAGCGCCCCTCGACCACGCCGTGGACGGCGGCCTGTGCATACCAGCGGGCCGCGGCCGTGTAGTTCCGCTTTACGTCCTGGCCGGTGGCGTAGATGATGCCCAGCTGCAGGCAGGCGGCACCGCTCCCCAGCTTCGCGGCCTTGCGGTACTGCTCGCGGGCGGCACGCGGATCGCGCGGCATGCCCAGGCCGCCCATCTGCAGGCTGCCGAGGTGATAGAGCGCATTGACATCGCCCTGCACGACGGCGCGGTGAAACCAGTCGGCCGCGGCCTGGAAATCCTGCGGCATCCCCAGCCCTTCCGCATAGAGGGCCCCGAGCCTTTCGTACGCGGCACTCACGCCTTGCTCGGCCGCCTTCGACATCCAGCGCGCCGCTTCCATCGGGTCGGCGGGCACGCCGGTTCCCGCCAGATAAAATTGCGCCAGCTGGTACTGCGCTTCGCCGTCACCGAGTTCTGCCGCCTGGCGACACAAGGCCGCCGCGGCGTCGGGTGCCGGCTCCGGTCCGAAGGCGAACAGCCGGGCGAGCGATAAGAGGGCCTTGACGTGGCCACGCGCCGCGGCACGGCGCAGCCAGGTTTCCGCCTCCGAGACGCTCGCGGTCGCGCCCTGGCCGCGGCGATGCATTTCACCCAAGTGGAACATGGCCGCCGGTTGCCCGGCGTTGGCGGCTTCCTCCAACAGGCTCCGCGCACGAATCTCATCGTGCGTGATGCCCTCGCCCTCGAGCAGCAGCACGGCGAGGCACAGCTTGGCCGTGGCGTTTCCATGCGCGGCCGCCTTTTCCAGCCATTCGAAGGCTTGCGCGTGGGCGCGCGTGTCACCGTAACTGCCGGCATACAGCATCCCGAGACCGAGCTGTCCGGCCACATGGTTCTGCGCCGCGGCGGCCGCAAACCACTGCTCGGCGGCCGCCAGGTCACGGGCGACACCCAGACCACTGGCGTACTGGTAGCCGAGGCGCGCCTGCGCGTCGGCATCCTGCCCCTTGGCGGCGGCCGCATTCCACACTGCGGCCTGCTCCGGATCCCGGCGCACGGCCAGGCCCTTGGGATACATGCGATTGAGGAGCGAGTCCTGAGTGCCAGGTGCTTCCAGTCGCGCGATGACCGAAGCCGAAGCTGTCGCCGGCGGTTCAAGTCCGGTCAGGTAGATTTCACCCAGGCGCGACTGCGCCGGCACCGAACCCTGTTCGGCCGCGGCGCGAAACCAATGCACCGCATCGACGAAACTCTGCAGCACGCCCTGCCCGCGTTCGTAGAGTTGCGCCAGGCGCAGCTGCGCATAGAAATTGCCGCTCTCGGCCAGCTCACGGAACAATGCCGCGCTCTCGGCGTAGCGCTTTTCGGCAAAGGCACGCTCGGCCCGATCCACCCGTTCGCTCGCGGGCTCTGGTTTACGCTGGAATAGCTTGGAAAAGAAGGTCGCCATCGTTATGGCTCCCGCATCGCCTCCGAACCGGTCCGCAAGCCGCCCTCCACGAGATACGAGAGTATCGTGCGCCGCCCCACCATGATGTCCCCCGCCAGCGTCATGCCCGGAATCAGCCGGAAATCCTTCGGGACATTGCGCAAGTGCGCGTCCGTAATTGCCGCCCGCACCTTGAAATACGGTTCTACGGGCGTGTTGTTTTCATCCGTTGTGAACGAGCCCTCGCTGATCGTCTTGATCCTGCCTTTGGCCGTGCCGTGCTGCAGGAAACGATAGGCATCGAGCTTGATCTGCACCGGATCGCCGACCTTGATGAACCCGATGTCCCGGGCATTGACGTAGACCTCCGCCTCCTGCGGCGCATCGAGCGGCACCAGCGTAAACAGCGGCTCCTGCCCCGTGGCGCCCTGCGCACCGCCGCTGGCCACCGACCCGGAAGAGACCTTGCCCACCTTCAGCAC
>CAVPOP010000004.1:0-225457 GCA_963707115.1 uncultured Gammaproteobacteria bacterium | reverse complement strand
CGGTCATGGGCACGGGCAAATAAGCGGCCCAAGGACTGATGGCACCCGCATTTCTGCGGGTTTCTTGGATTGCCTTGGGCGGCGTCGGACACTCACTTGGGGCGGGGGCTACCGAACTGCGCCCGTATGCCATTGATAATAATTAGCTAGTCGAAGTCGCCCCGGTCGAGTTGCCCCCAGAGTTGCCCCCGGCGGTTCGCGGTGCCTGGGCTGGCAACGCGCCGGGCAGGGTGCCCCCCCGCCATATGATCTAACGTTCGATCCTGCCTTTCCGTGCGAGCCCGCCAGCTGTGCTGACGGAGCCCCGGCGTGGTGGCAGCCCCTCCGCGCGGTGCAGTCGATGGGGCCGGGGGTTGAATTCTTCCGTCCCCCCAAGCTCAACCCGCCGCCAAAAAAAAATGGGGGTCGGACGTGCGGCGATACCGAATGCGAGTCGTGCCGTAACATCCTGTCACCGCACCGAGCCCAATTGGGGAAAAAAATGAACTCATCAGCCAAAAAACCCTTCCTTACCTACGTTGCAAGGCGCGGTCCTCGCGGCACTGCTCCTGGCCGCCTCCAGCGGATGTGTCCACCCAGCAACGGTGGGTCCATCCACGCCGTCAATGGTGGGCCACTCCGCGCCATCCCAACCGGATCAGACCGTTGCCGCGCAGATGGTTGCTCTTGGCGCGGAACACGCGCACTCCTATCTCGATCACACCGAGACTGAAAGCATTCGCAACATGCTCGGGGGGGCTCGCGGTATTTTCTTGGCGCCCAAGATTGTTGGCGGCGCTGCTTTGGTCGGATATGAAAGCGGCACGGGGTACCTCATGCGGCGCCACGGCCAGGAATGGAGCGACCCCGTTTTTTCACCCTGAGCTCCGCCAGCGCGGGATTCCAGGCCGGCGCTAGGGAAGAACAATTGTTGATTCTGCTCATGACCGACAAAGCGGTCGACAACTTCGTCGACGGCACCATTGAAATGGGCGGGGCCGGCGGCTTTGCCCTCGGGGAGTGGGGCGCCAGCGTGTCCGGCTCGGGCGAAATCAAGGGCGGTTTGGAACAGATTATCCTGACCACCGACAAGGGTGCGTTCGCCGGGAGTGCTTGGGCGGAAATTCAGCCAAAGCCTGCGAAGACGCTTAATGACGATATCTATGGACCCAACGCCGACCTGAAGTCGATCCTCGACGTCCCCGGCGGGAAGTATGCCCCCGCGACGCAGATACGTGAATTGCTGACCAAGATGGTCCTCGACGCCTGGAACACCCGAAAGTAAGCCGGCGGTGGCAGGCCAACACTAGCCCGGAAGTCTCATGCTGGGGTAGGCGATTCAAAACATCCTCCCCCTATAGTCAGAAAATAGATGTTGCATCGACCGATTGCTTCCGCAGTCCCCTCCGGTCTCTCGACCGCCGCAGAAAATTCCACCACAAGGTACTCATCGGGGCGGCACGGAATTGAATTTGACTTAACTGTGGCTTCGGCCCACAGTAACTGCGGAGCCCGTCGGCGCAAAAAAATCAAATGCCGGCAATAGCGGACATCAGCTGGCGCTAGCGGTCATAAATCTCCAAGGGACATCACAATGAAATATTTAGTCGGTCTGCTGACCGCGTCTGTACTACTTCTTTCTGGAACAGCGGCGTTTGCACAAAAAAGCGCCAAACCCAACATCATCCTGATCGTCTCCGACGACTTCGGCTATGGCGACGCGGGCGTCTATGGCGGCGGGACGGGCCGCGGCATGCCGACGCCGAACATCGACCGCATGGCGGATGAAGGCATGACTTTCTTCTCGTTCTATGCACAACCAAGTTGCACGCCGGGCCGGGCGGCCATGATGACCGGGCGTTTTCCGAATCGCAGCGGCATGACCACCGTGGCCTTCCAAGGCCAGGGCGGCGGCCTGCCGAAGGCGGAATGGACGCTGGCTTCCGTGCTCAAGACGGGCGGTTACAAGACCTACTTCACCGGCAAATGGCATCTGGGCGAGGCCGATTATGCGCTACCCAATGCCCACGGCTTCGACGTGATGAAGTATTGCGGCCTCTATCACTTGAACGCCTACACCTATGCCGACCCGACGTGGTTCCCCGACATGCCGGATTGACTTGCGCGCCATGTTTCAAAAGGTGACCAAGGGCATGATGTCCGGCAATGCCGGCGAGACGGCGCATGAAGACTTCAAGGTCAACGGCCAGTATGTGGACACGCCGGCGATCAATGGACGGCAACAGAAGGCGTCGTGGGCATTCCTTTCCTGGACGCTTACATCGAGAAGGCGGCGCTGGAATTTCTCGATGACGCGGCGAAGACGCCGGACAAGCCGTTCTTCATCAACGTCAACTTCATGAAGGTGCATCAGCCGAACATGCCGCACCCTGACTTCATCCACAAATCGCTCTCGAAAAGCAAGTATGCGGATTCCGTGGTCGAGAACGATTCGCGCATCGGCGACATCATGAACAAGCTCCGCGAACTCGGTCTGGACAAGGGCAACACGCTCGTGTTCTGGACCTCGGACAACGGCGCCTGGCAGGATGTCTATCCGGACGCCGGTTATACGCCGTTCCGCGGCACCAAGGGCACCGACCGCGAAGGCGGCAACCGCGTCCCCGCCATCGCCTGGATGCCGGGCAAGATCAAGGCCGGCTCAAAGAAATTATGACATCGTTGGCGGACTGGATTTCATGGCCACTTTTGCCGCGATGGCCGGCATCACGCTGCCCACGAATGATCTCGAAGGCCAGCCGATCATCTTCGACAGCTACGACATTTCACCGGTTCTGTTCGGCACCGGGCCGGACCCGCGTGAAACCTGGGATTACTTCACCGAGAATGAACTGCTGCCCGGAGCGGTGCGCTGGCACAATTACAAGTTCGTGTTCAACCTGCGCGGTGACGACGGTGCGAAGACCGGTGGTCTGGCCGTGGACAGCAATCTCGGCTGGAAAGGTCCCGAAGCGTATGTCGCCACCGTGCCGCAAATCTTCGACCTCTGGGCCGATCCGCAGGAACGCTACGACCTGTTCATGAATAACTTCACCGAGCGCACCTGGCTGGGGCCGCTCATGGGTGAGGAACTGAAGAAAGTGATGAAGACCTTCATCCAGTATCCGCCGCGCAAATTGCAGAGCGACGGCTACACCGGCCCAATCACCATCTCGGATTACGAAAAGTTCCAGTGGCTTCGGGACGAACTCAAGAAAGAAGGCGTCCACCTGACGCTGCCGACGGGGAACTGAAGGGTTAAGAACAATTCAGGGCGGCCATGAAGGCCGCCCTGGGTGGCGCCTGACTCCAGCTCAATCTTCGAAAGCCAGAGCCTGTTGCGATCAAAATTCCGTGCAGCAAACGCCAAGATGATGAGCATCCGTCGAAACCATCTCGGCACCCTCGCGGAACACTAGATTTTAAGGATGTTTGAAACCTTGCCCACCCGAAATCGAATCGCCACCGTGCTCGCTTGCTTGGTGGTTGGCCTCGCCTCGGCGGCCTCTCCCGGCTGCAAGAGCACCACACCGAGTCCCGAGCAAACGACCGAACGTACTACTCAGAAGCTGCGCCAAGTGATCTCCGGGGAAATTGCGGATGCCGGACGCCGGGAGCAGATGTTAAAGCTCGTCGATCAGATCGAGGCCGTTCAGACCCGCTTCAACGAAGATGCCTCGGCGTTCGTCGCAAAATATCAATCGGTCAATGGCGACTATGACGCGCCGCGTGCCGCTTTCGATCAACTGTTCTCGGACTTCGATGCCGATCGCATCCGAGCACGGAATCAAATTCTCGATTTGCACTTTCAACTGGCGTCGCTGGCCACCGATAGCGAGTGGGGTCCTATCGGCAAGGCAGAAGTGAAAATGTACGAAGGAGTCGGGGAAGCCCGCACCGCGCAGGAGGAATTGAAATGATCATCGCGCTGGTGTTGTCATACCTGTTCTTCGGGGGAAGCTCAAGCATGCTCGCTTTGCAAGGCCATTCGCCCGCGGATTTCGAGAAGGGCATCAAGGGTGTGGTCGCGGATGAAGATCGCAAGAAAGCCGCGCTAACTGAGATCGACTTGTGGAACAAGACGCTGAAGGAGCAGGACAAGGTCGTCATCAAGGATCAAAAAGAGCTGTTGAAATCCCTAGAGCGTCGCGATACCACCAGAGCGGAAGTCGATCAGCTGGATGCGCGGCTCGATGAGACCTTTCACGAGATGGACCGCAATTTTCTCGATACTCGCGTGCGGGTCGGACATTTCATCACCAAGGAAGAGTGGGGCGATCTCGCGACACGGGTAAACAAGCGCTAAGACCAGACAGTCTGGCGGTCAATCCCAAATTAACACCCCGCTTACGATCGAGGTGGCCATCCTTCAGCCGAATGGATGTATTGGCCGCCGCGGACTCATCCCTCGCTACATGCGCGGATACAGTGCGAGATCGACGAGCTGGTAAGCGAGGAGCGTAGCCGCGACCAGCAGTAATACCACACGAACCTTGCGAATCTTGAAGCGCTGCGCGAGGGCCGTGAGGAACAGCACTGTCGCTAGCATCACCGAACGCTGCACGTACACTTCGGCGATCTCGCGTGCCCGGGCCCCTTCGGTGAAGGCTTCGGCGGACTGCCGGGTGAGCCGCGCCGAATGCTCCAGCAGCGAATTGTGGTATTCCGACATGCGTAACGGTCCGGACCGCACATTCGGGTTATTGAATGGATCGGTCTTGAGCCAGGCGTCGAAGGCAACTGTGTACTCAGGACTGAACCGCCCCTCGTACATGCGGGCGACTTTGTCGTTTTTTTCTTCTCGCAGTCGAATCCAGGTATTGAAAGTGACCACATCCAGCAGCCGCTGCTGACCGCCTTCGGCTGCCTGGGCTGCCGCCTGCACGCCCAGCCGTCCTGAGGTGCCATAAAGGTACGCCTGGCGTCCGTCCCATTTTGTCGCCTGGTAGCCGCACCAAGCCGTCACGATCGCGACCACCGAAAGCATTAGAGCTTCCATGATCTCCATAAACCGCTCCCGCGGCACATCTTCCGCGTGGCTTTCGGACATCCTGTGCGCGACCTCGACCGTCAAATCTTCCGGCATGTCTACTCCCCCAGACTGTGAGTTTATGGCGTGTAAGATCCAGATGTGCGCGCAGGCGCATCAGCACAAATTCTCGCTAGGTAGATATGTGCCTCAATGCGCCCAGCGACCAGCCTATGCGTGGCGGTTCGCATGCCGTCAATCGGCGCAACTCCGGCGCGCGACCCTTTACTGGGAGGCGGCGGCGATAGCTGGCACGCTCAAGTTGACACGCTCAATCTTACTGCCAGCCTTTATCATGTAATCGAGTTAGCGCCACGCCGCAATGACATCGCTCCCGCCTGTTACGCCGCAGGAGCCTTTCCACAACAGACCACTACTGGCTGCGATCCCCGGCGATGCAGCCTTCCGTTCCTTGGCTGCAGACCACGATGTAGGTACCACGCTGGTTACATCCCTGCACTCCGATGGTGTATTCGGCCCGATCAACACCCACCGAGGCCATACGCGGGCCCGTCATCGGCGCCTGGATGAACTGGCGAGACAACACCGATCCTTGTGCCGCGGGGCAGTTCATGTCGAATTTGCCGCGCGCCAGAGCTGTGTCCACGGCGGTTCCCTGTTTGCTGTCCAGAAAGCTGGGCTCCGAAGCGCAGCCAACAAGCAAAGCGCCGGCTATCAACGCCAAATTTCGATAAGTCACCGCATTCTCCTGTGTTTGTGCACGAAGCACAGTTGTTCTTAGTGTTGCAGGTGCAGCCCAAACTATACCCCGGGGCCGGCCACATATGGAGGCAACTCTATAAGGAGGGCACGGCAGTTGCCCGAATGGCTGCCGCCAGTTGCTCTCGGGTGTCAATGGACGTTGTTGCCCCCGGATGGACGTTATTTCAGCAAAAAACCCGCATTTATGCGGGTTCTTTGGATCGCCTTGGACGGCGCTGGGCGGTCAATTGTTGGGGCGGGTCTCTTTAATTCCTCTTCTAAGGAATTGAAAACAAACGGCTCAAGGAAACCTTAGATTGAAGATGCCCCCAAATATGCCCCATTCCTTCCACTCGCTTTGGGTGCGATCGGAAATCACAGATTCTCTAGTCAGTAGGCCGCTCGCCGGCAGCCCTCTCGGACCGGATTCCCGCAGCGGCGTGTGTTCGTCGCGATCGCTCAGCTGCCGGCGTTTTTGTTATTCGGCGGCTGGGTGTCGCTGGACACGCCACCCTGTCGACGCTACGGAACGATGGCCGACATGCCGGCCGACCGGAGCAAGGCGTTCAGTCGTTCTAGGTCCACTGCCTTGAATCGAGACCAGTTGGCCAACGTCGCGTCGAGCGTGGCCTTCTGGAGGGCGAAGCCTCGCTCGGCATCGGGGCTCGGGGTAGCATCGGCGCGGCCGACGGCTCGATCAAGCGCGCGAAGTGCCGCATCGAGATAGCGCAGTCCGGTCGTGGTCGCCGGCGGTGCCCCCATGCGATCCGGTAAGGTTTTCGCGGGCGCGAGATCGCAAACCGCAAGCAGTTGCTGATCCGTAGTCGAGAGTGCACCCAGCGTCTGAGCGGTCGCGTTTTTCATGCGCTCGGCAATTTCACGATGGATCGACTCGGCTTCCGCCAGCGCGGCCGCACTCCGGACGCGCGCTCCTTCGATTTCGCGTTCGAGCGCAAACTGCTGCGTGTACGCCTGCGCCGGCAGCTTGACGCGCGGATCGGGAACGACAGTGAGCCGTTGCCGGACGGTTTGGCCGCCCGCGGTCAGTTCGATCCAGTATTCGCCGGGCGGAGCCCATACGCCTTCCCGCTCCACCTCAGAGTCCTCTGAGGTAAGCCCACGTGCTGCGGGATAACGCAGGTCCCACACCAACCGATGGGCGCCGGCGCCGTTCGCGAGCGGCTGCGGCGACTCGATCCACTCGGGTGCGATGACGCTCTTGGCTAGATCAGGCATCGGCAGGTGGTCCTGGCTGCTGAAGCGCCGGACCAGCCCGCCATGGGCGTCAGTAATGGTCAGAGTCACGACACCGCCGAGCGTGCCATCGAGGGCGTAGTCGATGTAGGCACCTGGCGGCGGATTAGCTCCGCGGGCTTCATCGAGGGGCATCGGCGATCCAGTGAATCCACTCGGCCTTGCCCGAACGGCGATTGCGGGGGCGAACAGACGGACACCCTCGCGCCGATCATCGGCGAGCGATCGAACCAGTGCGATGTCGTCCATGATCCAGAAGCCGCGGCCGTGGGTCGCGATCACGAGGTCGTCGCCGTGCACGCTGAATGTCGCGGACCGAGGTGACGGGCAGGTTGAGCTGCAGCGGCTGCCAGTGGTCGCCATCGTCGAAGGACACGTACACGCCGCTCTCGGTGCCGGCGTACAGCAGGCCGCTGCGCACGGGGTCCTCGCGCACCGCGTTGACGAACGGTCCGCCGGGATGCCGTCGACGATCAGGGTCCAGCTCTTGCCGCCGTCGTGCGTGCGATAGATGTAAGGCTGCGAGTCGTCGAGCCGGTGCCGGTCGACCGCGACGTAGGCGGTGTTCCGCGTCGAAATGCGACGGCTCGATGATCGCCGACCTTCGACCAGGGCGTGAGCGCGGCGGGCGTCACGTTGTCCCAGTGCGCGCCGTCGTCGCGGCTGCGCCAGACGAGTCCATCGTCCGTGCCCGCCCAGATGAGTCCGATCGTCGAGCGGCGAGGGCGCGATGGCGTAGACGACGCCGCGCCGCGGCCCAGCCAAGACTCGTGTCCGCGGCCGTCGCCGGATCGAGGTTCGCCGGCACGCCCGGAGTTCTCGCGTGTCAGGTCGGGGCTGATCGCGGCCCAGTGCTCGCCGCCGTCGCGGTGCGGAAGATCTGCTGGTTGCGCGAAGTAGAGCGCGTGCGGTCGCGGTGCGAGAAGACGAGCGGCAGCGTCCAGGTCGCCGCGTACATGTCCGGGAACGGCGAGCGTCGGGTCGACTCGCGCGTCTGCTCGGTGCGCATGTCGAGCCGTCGACCGTGCCGCCGTAAACAGATGTCCGGGATCGCGCGGGTCGGGCGCGATGTTGTCGCTCTCGCCGCCGGCGGTCGATCTCGCGGAACTGCGTCGAGCTTGATCGCCGTCGGTAGTGTACGGTGCGGCTCGGCACGCCGACCGCGCCCGAGTCCTGCTGCGCGCCGTACACCCAGTAGGGGAACCGGTTGTCGGTGACGACGTGGTAGAACTGCGCCGGTCGGCTGGTTGTACCAGGAGCTCCAGCTGTCGCCGCCGTTGACGCTCACGATCGTGCCCTGGTCCACGCCGAGGATCTGTCGATCGCGGATCGCCGGATCGATCCACAGCGTGTGGAAGTCGTCGCCGCCGTGGCGTCGCCCTTGATCGGGGCCGAACGTCTTGCCCGCCATCGCTCGAGCGGTACAGCGCGGTGTTGCAGACGTACACGCATGTCGGCGTCCTTCGGCTCAACGGTGACGCCGCCGAAATACCAGCCGCGCTGCCAGATGCGCGTGTCGCTGCTGATCCGCGTCCAGTGCGCGCCGCGCGTCGTCGGAGCGGTACAGCCCGCCGTCGTCGGCATCGACCAGCGCGTAGACGCGCTCCGGCTTCGAAGGCGCCACCGCGAGGCCGATGCGGCCCGGCGCTGGCGGGAAGCCGTTGCCGGTGAGCTTGCGTCCAGTGCTCGCCGCCGTCGGTCGACCTGTAGAGCCCGCCGCCCGGCCCGTTCGACGGCGGGTAGACGTTCCACGGCGTGCGGCGCGTCTGCCAGAGCGCGGCGTAGACGACGTTGCGGATCGCCGGGCGCCGAACGCGATGTCGATGGCGCCGGTGTTGGCATCCTTGCACGAGCACTTTCGTCCAGGCTCTCCGCCGTCGCTCGATCGGAACACGCCGCGCTCGGCGTTCGGCGCCGTACGGATGGCCCAGCGCCGCGACCCAGCACGATGTCCGGAGTCGCGCGGATCCACCAGGATGCGGCCGATCTGCTGCGAGTCGCCCAGCCCGACGAGCCGCCACGTCTGCGCCGGCGTCCGCGGACCGATACACGCCCTTGCCCTGGGCGATGTCGGAGCGCATGTCGGCCTCGCCCGTGCCGACGTAGATCACGCGCGGATTCGACGGCGCCACCGCGAGCGCGCCGATCGAGCCCACGGGCGCCGAATCGAAGATCGGCCGCCACGTGCGTCCCGCGTCCTCGGTTTCCCACACGCCGCCGTTCACGGCGCCGAAATAGAAGTGACTGGGCTCGCCCGGCACCCCACTGACGGCCAGCACCCGTCCCCCGCGGAACGGCCCGATGGAGCGCCACTGCAGGGGTTGCAGCAGTTTGTCGTTGACACCAGGCTCCGCCGCCGGCGTCGCGACGCACGTTGTGAGAACCGAGACTACGAGAAGCCAGCGAACAAGCGGCACAGTTGACCTCGAGACGTCGGAACGGTCCGCGTCGCCCTGCGCGTAGACCGAGGTACCTGAGGATACAAGAGACCGAGACGCGCGTCGCAGTCGGTGCGACGCGCCGATTTGCAGCGGCGGAAGCGAGAGGGCGCGCTGACCCCGCTGCGGCGATCGCGCAGCAGAGGAATTGCCGCTGCTCACGAGGCGCTCACGCGCCCAAGTCCGCAGAATCCGGGAAGCTGCTTACGGCCGTCTCTTAGATCAGCTGCCCTGACGACGTTTCGCGAGGCTCCGCCAGTACTGTTGTTCTGCCCGCTGAGCTAATCCCTTAGGCCGCCCGTCCTGAGCTGCGACATAGCAAGACCCGACAAGGAACGTAGTGGCGAACGAATCGAACAACTCGGGCAAAACGCAAGCCGCACCGGAAGAATCCACGGCGCATGCAGTGTCTGCACCGTCGATAGACGTGTGGGCGCGCATCAAGGAACAGCTGAGCCAGTTGCCGGCACGACTCAATTGATCGACAACCCGATTGGACTGACATCCTAATCGTCCAGCGCGTTTTTTGATCTGCACTTCAATGTCCGAACGGCGCTGACTGAAATCCTACATAGAACTTAATTTAAAAACGATGTATAATATAATGATTTTGTTGACATTTTAGTGGTGGAGGCGGGGGGAATTGAACCCCCGTCCGCAAGCCCTAGACTTCAGGATCTACGCGCGTAGCTGACTCTTTTTTTCTCATCCGACGCTACCCGAGCAGCAGGGAAGACGCCGAACCAGCGACGGTGTCTCTTAACGGTGTCACCCCGTAGCACGGTGAACCGCGATCCTATGAGCGCGTCCCCAGATTTAGCCGCATAGGCACGAACTAGTCTGAGGTCAGCCGTGTTTAGGCGGCTAGAGCGTAGTTGTCGTCGTTGGCAACTAAGTTTTGCAGCAGTTATTAACGAGGGCCACTGCGCCTCGGCACGCCCCTGAAGGTTCGTAACCCACGTCGAAACCGGTCGCCCCCTTCAGGAAACGCGGCGATTATACCACCCGGCCGATGGCCGCCGCGCGGGTCGGGCGAAGTGCTAGCCGCGCCGCAGCAGGCGCGCCTTGTCGCGCACCCAGTCGCGGTCCTTCTCGGTCGGCGCGCTTGTCGTGCTGCTTCTTGCCCTTGGCCAGGCCGAGCTGCAGTTTGGCGCGGCCCGTGCTTCCAGTACAGTTCGAGCGGCACGAGCGTGTAGCCGCGCCGCTCGACCGCGCCGATCAGGTGATCGAGTTCGCTGCGGTTGCAGCAGCAGCTTGCGGGTGCGCACCGGATCGGCAATCTTGTGGGTCGAGGCCGTGTTCAGCGGCGCAATGTGGCAGCCGATCAGAAACGCCTCGCTATTGCGGATGTAGACGTAGGCTTCGGCGAGCTGCGCGCGTCCGGCGCGCATGGCCTTGACCTCCCAGCCCTCGAGCGCCAGCCCGGCCTCGAGCCGCTCCTCGATGAAATAATCAAACCGCGCGCGGCGGTTTTCGGCGATCAGTCGTTGCGGTGTTTCTGGTTTCGCCATGGGGCATTGTACGCGGTGCAGTTGAGTCGGCCGGCGCGATACCCCAGACTGCGAGCCGATGAAAACACTGACGCGCTCCGCACTGATTGCCCGCCCGCCCGCGGAGGTGTTCGCGCTGGTCAACGACGTGGCGCAGCTATCCGCAGTTCGTGCCGGGCTGCGCCAGTGCCGAGATTCTGATGAAATCCGAGACCGAGGTGGTCGCGCGGCTCAAGGTGCAACGCGGCCCGCTGAGCACCCAGCTAACGACGCGCAACCGCTGCGAGCCACACAGCGAGATCCGCCTGGAATTGGTGGCCGGCCCGCTGCGCGCGCTCGATGGCGCGTGGACCTTCACGCCCGGTCGGCAGCAATGGCTGCCGGATCGAACTGCAGCTGCGACTTCGAATTCTCAAACCCGTTCAAGGCGGCGCTCCTCGACCCGTTGATCGAAGGAGTCGCGACCTCGATGGTGCAGGCCTTCGTGAGCCGGGCGCAGCAGACGCTTGGCTGACGGCGAGCACAAACACTGCCTGCTGGTCCTGGATTGTCCGGCGCGGACCGATGCTGCTGCGCGCTGGAGCTGCCCGCCGACGGCCACGATCGCCGAGGCGCTGCAGCAGGCACGCCGCCAGCTACAGCAGCGCGGCGATCGATCGCGAGGTCGACTGGGACGGCTGCGGCCACGGGCATCTGGGGCGTTCGGTGCGCGCGTCGACACGGTGCCGCGCGACGGCGATCGCATCGAAGTCTATCGGGCGCTGGCCGCTCGATCCCGCGCGCGACGCGCCGCGGCACAGCGGGCCACAGGCGCGGCGGTCGGGTTGAGTCGGGGCCGGCTCCGGCGCGCGGCCGGGCGCGCTGCCCGCGTCGGTGCGCCACGGCGTTCCTGTCACGTCGCTGTCGACGTGGTCGACGAGGTCGTTGTGGAAATATACGGTCGGCGTCCGCGCGCGGCGCGGGCGCGTGCAGTTGCCGCAGTTTCAGGTAGTAGTCGTAGTCCCAGCGATCGTTGTCGAAGCCGCCCGGAACCATCGGTGTGCCCAGCAGGTAGCGCACCTGCGCGCGCGTCATGCCCTTTTTGACCTGGACCAGAGCCGTGGCATCGAGGAAATTGCCCTGCTGGATGGGCATCCGATAGACGCAGGCGCTGACCAGCACCAGGCAGAGCGCAAGCAATCAGGCGTGGAGCGGACAGCCCGATGTGGTAATTTGCATGGTTCACAATCATACCGGTCAGGGTCACCGTATGGAAGGAAAAGATCTCCGCAAAGTCGGACTGAAGGTCACGCTGCCGCGGCTGAAGATCCTGGAAATCCTCGAGAGCAGCGCCACGCGGCACCTGTCGGCCGAAGAAATCTACAAGAGCCTGATCGGATCCGCCGAGGACATCGGGCTGGCCACCGTGTATCGCGTGCTGACGCAGTTCGAAGCGGCGGGCCTGGTGACGCGCCATCACTTCGAAGACGGCATGGCGGTATTCGAGCTCAACCAGGGTGCGCATCACGACCATATCGTGTGCATGGACTGCGGCCACGTGGAAGAGTTCGTCGATACCGAGATCGAAGCGCGGCAGGACGACGATCGCCAAGCGCACGGCTTCGCGATCAGCGCGCACTCGCTGATCCTGTACGGGCGCTGTCAGCGCGCCGACTGCCCGCGCCGCAA
Source organism: uncultured Gammaproteobacteria bacterium (assembly GCA_963707115.1). Taxonomy (GTDB): domain Bacteria; phylum Pseudomonadota; class Gammaproteobacteria; order Steroidobacterales; family Steroidobacteraceae; genus FEN-1191. Next base: position 212,897 of record CAVPOP010000004.1, on the reverse strand, counting down.
AGCAGCGACGCGCGGCGCAACTAGCTGCGCGTGCCGCGACGGCGCGTGGCGCTGCGGCGGGGCCGGCGGCGCGACTCGCTCGCGGCCCGCTCGAGCATCTCGACGGCGTGCGCGCGCGCCCGCGCCGTGATCTCCAGGCCACCGAGCATGCGCGCGATTTCCTCGACGCGCGCGTCGCGCTGCCAGTGCCGTGACGCTGATGCGGGTGCTGCGCCCGTCGGTGAGCTTGACGACGCGCAGGTGCTGGTGGCCCTGGCAGGCGACCTGCGGCAGGTGCGTCACGCACAGGACCTGCGCGCCGGTCGCCCAGGCCGCGCAGCTCGCGGCCGACGATCTCGGCCACCGCGCCGCCGATGCCCGCGTCGACTTCGTCGAACACCATGCACGGCGCGGCGGTGCGCGCGCAGCACACCTGCACGGCCAGCGACAGGCGCGCCAGCTCGCCGCCGGAGGCGACCTTCGCGACCGCGCGCGGCGGCTGGCCGGGGTTGGTGCTGACGCGGAATTCCACCCGGTCGGCGCCGTGCGGCGCCGGCTCGGCGCTCTCCAGCGGCGTCACGTCGACCACAAATTGCCCGCCGGCCATGCCCAGCTCCTGCATGCGGCGGGTGACTGCGGTGGCCAGCGCGCGCGCCGCGCTGGCGCGCGCGACCGTGAGCTTGCGCGCCTGCTCCTGATAGGCGCGCGAGCGCGCTGGCCAGCTGCGCGCGCAGGGATCCAAGGTCGGCGGCGGCGACTTTCCATGCTGCGTCAGCTCGCGTTGCAGCGCGCCGTGCCAGGCGATGCAGATCGCCGGGCTCGACGCGGTGCTTGCGGGCCAGCTCCTCGATCGTCGCGAGCCGCCGCTCGACCGTCTCCTGGCGCGCCGGATCGAACTCCAGCGATTCCAGGTAGCGCGCAGAGCGAGTGCGCCACCTCCTGCACCTGGCGCGCGGCCTCATCGATGGCCGGCTGCAGCGCCGCGAGCCGGGCATCCAGGGCGCCGGCCGTGCGCAACGCGCTGCCGCGCGCGCGCCAGCAGCTGGTGCGCGTTGCCCTGCTCGGATTCGTACAGCGCCCGCGAGCGCGCGCGCGCGCGCTCTGCGCCAGCTTGCCGCTGTGGGCCATGCGCGTGCGCTCGTCGTGCAGCGCGGCGAATCTCGCCCTCGGCCAGGCGCAGCGCGTCCAGTTCCTGCACCTGGTAGCGCAGCAGATCGAGCCGCGCATGGCGGTCGCTGGCCGGCCGCCTCGAGCCGTCACGCTGCGATTCATCAGCGCCAGCCAGGCGGCGTGCGCGGCGCGCACCTCGCCGACCAGCGATTCGAGCTGGCCGAACTCATCGAGCAGTTCGCGCTGCGAGTGGCTGCGCATCAGCGACTGAAATTCGTGCTGGCCGTGGATGTCGAACAGCAGCTCGCCGACGCTGCGCAGCACCTGTCAGCGGCACGCTCTGGCCGTTGATCCAGGCGCGGCTGCGGCCGTCGGTGCCGATCACCCGGCGCAGCAGCAGCTCGCCCTCGTGCGCGATGGACTGCTCCTCGAGCACGTGGCGCAGTTCGCCGCCGACCGCGCGAGATATCGACGCGTGGCGCTCATGTCGGCACGCTCGGCGCCGGCGCGCACCACTTCGGCGCCGGCGCGTCCGCCGCCGAGCAGTTCGAGCGCATCGACCAGGATGGACTTGCCCGCGCCGGTCTCGCCGGTCAGCACGGTGAGGCCCGCGGCGAAGTCGATCTCGACCGCGTCGATGATCGCGAGATCACGAATCTGCAGATGGCGCAGCATGGGCTCGTGAGGTTCCTAGCGTTCCGTAGGCTCGCCGCCGCGGCCCCAGCGCAGCTTGGAGCGCAGCAGGCGGAAGTAGTCGTAGCCGGGCGGATGCAGCAGCGTGATCGAGCCGCCGGCCGCCGAGATCTGCAGCCGGTCGCCGGGCTGCAGCTCGCCGAGCCGGGCGCCGTCGCAGGTCACCTCGGCGAGTCCGGTGCCGCGGCCCATCGAGCGCACCTCGATGCGGCTGTCGCCGGGCACCACGATCGGCCGGTCCGAGAGCGTGTGCGGGCAGATCGGGGCCATCACCAGCACGTCCAGGCGCGGATCGACGATCGGGCCGCCGCAGGACAGCGCGTAGGCGGTCGAGCCGGTGGCCGTGGCGACCACGATGCCGTCGCCGCGATGGGAGTTCAGGTAGCGGCCGTCGACCTGGGTCTCGAAATCGAGCATGTGGCCGGCCTCCCGCCGCAGCAGCACCACGTCGTTCAGCGCCAGCAGCCGCGCCGGCGCGCTGCCGCGCGGTGCAGCCGGGCCTCGAGCAGCGCGCGCCGATCGGCGGCGCACTGGCCATCCAGCATCGCCTCGAGCTGGCGCCGACGTCCCGCGGCAGCACATCGGTCAGAAATCCCAGGCGGCCGCGATTGATGCCCAGCAGCGGCACCTCGTGCCCGGCCACCAGGCGCGCGGCCTGCAGCAAGGTGCCGTCGCCGCCGACCGCGACCATGTAGATTGGCCTGCTGCGGCGAGCTCGGCGCGCGGCACCAGGCGCGCCGGCGCGCCAAGGTCCCCGGGCTCGTCGGCGGCCACCAGCGCCTCGACGCCGCGCCGCGCGAGCACGGCCAGCACGCCGCGGCGCTTTCGGCGATCCGCGGCTCGGCCAGATGGCCGATCAGGGCGCAGCTCAGCGGCTTCGGATTCATGCCGCCGCAGTTGTAACATGCCGCAGCAGGGCGGCCAACGGCGCCTTAGGGCCCAATGCTGTAGGCTGCGACCTGCGACAACCTTTTACGGGTGCTATGAGCGTCGATTCGACCCTGCCGGAATCGTTGAATGAGCGCGCCCAGCACCTGCTGCGGGTGCTGGTGCAAAGCTACATCCGCGACGGCCAGCCGGTCGGCTCGCGCAGCGCTGTCGCGCGATTCGGGCCTGTCACTGAGCTCGGCGACGATCCGCAATGTCATGGCGGATCTGGAGGAGCTGGGCTTTGTGAGCTCGCCGCACACCTCCGCCGGCCGCGTGCCCACCGATCGCGGCTACCGCTTCTTCGTCGACGCGCTGCTGCGCGCGGAGCTGCCGCCGGCCGAGTCGGCGGAGCTCGACGACCTGCGCGAGCAGCTCGACGGCGACGCGCGAGGGACCCAAGGCGCTGGTGGCCGCGGCCTCGCAGCTGCTGTCGCAGAATCACGCATCTGGCCGGGCGTGGTGACCCTGCCGCTGGCGCCGGCGGCCACGCTGACGCAGATCGAGTTCGTCGGCGCTGTCCGAAAACCGCGTGCTGGTGATCCTGGTGTTCAACGATCGCGAGGTGCAGAACCGCATCATCCAGCTCGAGCGCCGCTACGGCCCGGAGGAGCTGCGGCGCGCGGCCAACTACCTGAACGAGCACTTGCCGCAGCCGCTCGCTGAGCCAGGTGCACGCGGAACTGCTGCGCCAGCTGCAAGGAAACGCACGCGCTCGATCAACCAGGTGATGCTCGATGCGATCGCCATGGCCCAGCAGGTCGTCGAGGCAGGGCGGCGCGCCAGGAGGGCATCGAGTACGTGATTGCCGGCGAGACCAACCTGATGGGCTTCGCCGAGCTCTCGAACGTGGAGAAGCTCAAGCGCCTGTTCGAGGCCTTCAACGAGAAGCGCGACATCCTGCACCTGCTGGACCAGAGCCTGCGCGCCGAAGGCGTGCAGATCTTCATCGGCCACGAATCGGGCTACCAGATCCTGGATGACTGCAGCGTGGTGACCGCGCCCTACAGCACCGGCGATGGCGTGGTGGGGGTGCTGGGCGTCATCGGCCCCACGCGCATGGCCTATGAGCGGGTGATCCCCATCGTGGATCTCACCGCGAAACTTGCTGGGCACGGCCTTGAATTCGCGGCGCTAGCCCCAATCTCGCTGGCGCTGTGCGGCGCCGTATACTGCGCAAGTAACAAGTTTAAGATTTATATCGTAAGTATATTGATTATATAAAGAACTTGATATGAGTGAAGCTCCGAAACGCCAGATCGACCAGCCCGACACGGCGAGACCGAGTGCAGGACGTCGCCGCGCCGCTGAAGGCGGCGCTGGCAGCCGGCCGCAGCAGGCCGAGGCTGACGCGCGCGCGATGCGCAGCTGCGCGCCGCTGGCCGAGCTCGACAACGTGCGCAAGCGCGCGCAGCGCGACATCGAGAACGCCCAGCGCTTCGCGCTCGAGCGCTTCGCCGGCGAGCTGCTGGCGTGCGCGACAGCCTGGAGCTGGCGGCCCAGAGCGCCGGCCACGGCCGACGCCGCGAGCCTGGCCGCCGGGCAGCAGGCCACGCTGCAGCTGCTCGCCAAGGCGTTCGAGAAATTCTCGATCCAGCGGCTCGATCCGCAGGGCGAGCCTTCGATCCGACAGCTGCACGAGGCCATGATGATGCAGGAGTCCGCCGACGCGCGCCGCCCGACAGCGTGCTGCAGGTGCTGCAGTCGGGCTACCAGCTCAATGGCCGGCTGCTGCGGCCGGCGCGGGTCGTGGTCGCCCGCGCACCGCCAGAATCGGCTGCTTGAATTCAGCCGGCCCTCGACCCCAGCTAACCCACTCTAAGAAATCTGATATTTCGGAGCAAGTCATGAGCAAAGTCATCGGCATCGACCTGGGCACCACCAATTCCTGCGTCGCCGTCATGGAAGGCGGCAAGCCGCGCGTGATCGAGAACAGCGAGGGCGATCGCACCACGCCGTCGATCGTCGCCTTCACCAAGGACGACGAAGTGCTGGTCGGCCAGTCGGCCAAGCGCCAGGCCGTCACCAACCCGCAGAACACCCTGTTCGCCGTCAAGCGCCTGATCGGCCGCAAGTTCGACGACGACGTGGTGCAGAAAGACATCGGCATGGTGCCCTACAAGATCGTCAAGGCCGACAACGGCGACGCCTGGGTCGAGGCGCAGGGCAAGAAGATGGCGCCGCCGGAGATCTCGGCGCGCGTGCTGATGAAGATGAAGAAGACCGCCGAGGACTACCTGGGCGAAGCGGTCACCGAAGCGGTCATCACCGTGCCGGCCTATTTCAACGACTCGCAGCGCCAGGCCACCAAGGACGCCGGCCGCATCGCCGGCCTCAACGTCAAGCGCATCATCAACGAGCCGACCGCCGCGGCGCTGGCCTACGGCCTCGACAAGCAGGGGGGCGATCGCAAGATCGCCGTGTACGACCTGGGCGGCGGCACCTTCGACGTCTCGATCATCGAGATCGCCGAGGTCGACGGCGAGCGCCAGTTCGAAGTGCTGTCGACCAACGGCGACACCTTCCTGGGCGGCGAGGACTTCGACATGAAGATCATCCATTTCCTGGCCGACGAGTTCCAGAAGGAATCGGGCGTCGACGTGCGCCGCGATCCGCTGGCCATGCAGCGCCTGAAGGAAGCCGCCGAGAAGGCCAAGATCGAGCTGTCCTCGAGCCAGCAGACCGACGTGAACCTGCCGTACATCACGGCCGATGCCAGCGGGCCCGAAGCACCTGAGCGTCAAGCTGACGCGCGCCAAGCTCGAGTCGCTGGTCGAGGACCTGGTGCAAGCGCACCATCGAGCCGTGCCGCACGGCGCTCAAGGATGCCGGCCTCGACGCCGCGGGCGTCGCCGAGGTCATCCTGGTCGGCGGCCAGACGCGCATGCCGCTGGTGCAGAAATACGTCAAGGACATCTTCGGCAAGGAGCCGCGCAAGGACGTCAATCCGGACGAGGCGGTGGCCGTCGGCGCCGCGGTCCAGGCCGGCGTGCTCTCCGGCGAGGTCAAGGACGTGCTGCTGCTGGACGTGACGCCGCTGTCGCTGGGCATCGAGACGCTGGGCGGCGTGATGACCAAGCTGATCGACAAGAACACCACCATCCCGACCAAGGCGGCCAACGTGTTCTCGACCGCCGACGACAACCAGACCGCGGTCACCATCCACGTGCTGCAGGGCGAGCGCGAGCGCGCCCAGGACAACAAGTCGCTGGGCAAGTTCGACCTGGCCGACATTCCGCCGGCGCCGCGCGGCATGCCGCAGGTCGAGGTCACCTTCGACATCGACGCCAACGGCATCCTGCACGTGTCGGCCAAGGACAAGGCGACCGGCAAGGAACAGAGGATCGTCATCAAGGCCTCCAGCGGCCTGAGCGAGGATGAGATCAAGCGCATGGTCAGCGACGCCGAGGCGCATGCCGAGGAGGACAAGAAATTCCGCGAGCTGGTCGAGGTGCGCAATCGCGCCGATGCGCTGCTGCATTCGACCGAGAAGTCGCTCAAGGATCTGGGCGAGAAGGTCAGCGGCGAGGATCGCGCCAAGGCGGAGTCGGCACTGGCGGATCTGCGCGCGGTGCTCAAGTCCGACGACAGGCGACGTGATCGCCAAGAAGACCGAGGCGCTGGCGCAGGCCGCCGCGGCATCGCGCAGCAGGCCTACGCGGCCGAGTCAGCGGCGCCGCGGGCGGCGGCGGGCCGGTGCTGGTGCGGGCGCCGGCGGCGATGCAGCCGGCAGCGCGGCGGCAAGGACAATGTCGTCGATGCCGAGTTCGAGGAAGTGAAGGACAAGGACGCAGTGGTCAGGGAAGGACCGAGCGGCCGCGAGTCGTAAGGGTCCGCGGCCTAGGGCGGCGGCGCATGGCGAAGACGCGACTACTACAAGGTGCTCGACGTGGCGCGCAACGCGCAGCGAGGCCGACATCAAGAAGGCCTATCGCCGCCTGGCGATGAAGTTTCATCCGGACCGCAATCCCGGACGACAAGGAGCGCGGAAGAGAAATTCAAGGAGGCCAAGGAGGCCTACGAAGTCCTGTCCGACGCGCAGCAAGCGCGCGATCTACGACCAGCACGGCCACGCCGGGCATCGATGCCGCCGCGCGCAGGGCGGCGGCGGCGCGGCGCCGATGCCTTCGGCGACATCTTCGGCGATGTGTTCGGCGACATCTTCGGCGGTGCGCGCCGCGGCGGCGGACGCTCGCAGGTGTTTCGCGGCGCGGACCTGCGCTACGAGACTGGAGCTCGACCTGGACCAGGCGGTGTTCGGCCGCAGCTCGAGATCGATTTCACCAAGCTGGCCGAGTGCGAGACCTGCCACGGCAGCGGCGCGGCCAAGGGCTGCAGCCCGGTGACCTGCGACACCTGCGGCGGGCCGGGCAGGTGCGCGTCTCGCAGGGCTTCTTCACGCTGCAGCAGACCTGTCCGCATTGCCGCGGCAGCGGGCGCATCGTGCGCAACCCCTGCGACACCTGCCTGGGCCAGGGCGCGTGCGCCGGCACAAGAAGCTCGCGGTCAAGATTCCGCCGGGCGTCGACAACGGCGATCGCGTGCGGCTCGCCGGCGAAGGCGAGGCCGGGCGCAACGGCGGCCCGCCCGGCGATCTGTACGTCGAAGTGCAGGTGCGCGAGCACCCGATCTTCGAGCGCGACGGCGCGCACCTGTGCTGCGAAGTGCCGCTGTCGCTTTGCGACCGCGGCGCTGGGCGGCACGGTCGAGGTGCCGACGCTCGATGGCGAAGTGACCCTGAAGATTCCGCCCGAGACGCAGTCCGGCCGCGTGTTCCGGCTGCGCGACAAGGGCGTCAAGCCGGCGCGCGGCGGCGAGCGGGCGACCTGTTCTGCCGCGTGATGGTCGAGACGCCGGTCAAGCTCTCGGCCGAGCAGCGCGAGTTGCTGCAGCGATTCGACGAGTCGCTGCGCGACGACGGCAATCGCCACGCGCCGCGCCAGAAGAGTTTCCTCGAGGGCGTGAAGCGTTTCTTCAAGAGCGCGCCGTGACCAGCGGGCGCTGCACGGTCGGGCTGGTCATTATCGGCGCCAGCGGCCGCATGGGCCGGAGCCTGCTGCGCCTGCTGCCGCGATTTCCGCAGCTGCAGCTGCACGCCGCGCTGGCCGGCGCCGCCAGCGCGTCGCCTGGGCCGCGACAGCGGCGAGCTGGCCGGCGTCGCGCGCACCGGGGTCGCCGCTGAGCTGCGGACCTCGAAGCGCGCCCTGGACGGCGCCGAGCTGGTCATCGACTTCTCCGCCGCGGCGGCCGCGTCCCGGCACTGGCGCTGTGCGCGGCCGCCGGGTGCCGCTGCTGCTGGGCACCACGGGCCTGGCCCGCGAGATGACCGGAGCTGGCTCGCGCAGGCGCGGCCAGGATCCCGGTGCTGGTGGCGGCCAACACCAGCCTCGGGGCCGCGGTGCTGCAGGAGCTGGTGCGCCAGGCCGCCGCCGCGCTGGGCGCCGGGCTTCGACATCGAGATCCAGGACACCCATCACCGCGACAAGTCGACGCCCCTCGGGCACGGCCGCTGGCCCTGGGCGAGGCGCGCCGCAGGCAGGCTCGGTCGGCCTGCACGCAGGCGCGCGCGTCGGCATATCGCTTCGCTGCGCGGGGGCGACGTCGTGGGCGAGCACGAGGTGCAGTTTCTCGGGGCCGGGCGAGCGATTGCGGCTGGCCACGTGCGACCGACCGCGCGGTTTTCGCGCGCGGAGCCCTCCGGGCCGGCCTGCTGGCTGGTCGGCCAGACGCCCGGGTGTTACCGGATGGCGGACTATTCAAAGAAAAATAAATTCCTGCGCAATGGCGCGCGGTTTTCACTAACGTCATATTTTTAAAGGACTTTCGAGGCTCATTTTTGCAGGTGCCGCGCCGATTCCTGCATGGACACGGACCGGCGCGATCCTTAGAATTTCTCGCGTAATCCGATTGTCGGGTTAGTCCGCACAAGGCGGGGGGCGTTCCTAAAGAACTCCTCCCGCTTTGTGCATATGCGCACCGGAAATCGGAGTCACTGCGAAGAGGATGGCTTAAGTGATTTCACCAGCGGTGCTGGCTCTCGCGGATGGCAGCATCTTCCGCGGACAGTCGATCGGCGCCAGCGGCAACACCACCGGCGAAGTCGTCTTCAATACCGCCATCACGGGCTATCAGGAAATTCTCACCGACCCGTCGTACTGCCGCCAGATCGTCACCTCACCTACCCGCACATCGGCAACACCGGCACCACGCCGGAAGACATGGAGTCCGGCCAGGTCTACGCCGCCGGCCTGGTCATTCGCGACCTGTCGCTGGTCACCAGCAGCTGGCGCGGCCGAAGGGTCGCTGAGCGATTTCCTGCAGCGCGGCGCGGTGGTCGCCATCGCCGGCATCGACACCCGCCGGCTCACGCGCCTGCTGCGCGAAAGGGCGCGCAGGCCGGCTGCATCATGACCGGCGAAGCATCGATGAAGCGGCCGCGGTGCGTGCGGCGCACGCGTTTCCCGGGACTGAAGGGCATGGATCTGGCCAAGGTGGTCAGCGACCAAGGAGAGCTATCAGTGGAACGAGGGCAGCATCGGCCGCGACGCCGGATCGCCCAGCATGCGCGCCGCAGCAGCGCCTGCACGTGGTGGCCTACGACTTCGGCATCAAGCGCAACATCCTGCGCCTGCTCGCCGACCAGGGCTGCCGCATGACCGTGGTGCCGGCGCAGACCAGCGCCGAGCGAGGTGCTGGCGCTCAAGCCCGGACGGCATCCTCCTTCCAACGGACCCGGGCGATCCGGAACCCTGCGACTACGCGATCCGCGCGATCCAGGAGTTCCTGGAGACCGATATGCCGGTGTTCGGCATCTGCCTCGGCCACCAGCTGCTGGCGCTGGCCAGCGGCGCGCGCACCGTGAAGATGAAGTTCGGCCATCACGGCGCCAATCATCCGGTGCAGGAACTCGCCACCGGCCGGGTGCTGATCACCAGCCAGAACCATGGCTTCGCGGTGGACGAGGCACGCTGCCGGCGAACCTGCAAGGCGACGCACCGCTCGCTGTTCGACGGCAGCCTGCAGGGCGTGGAGCGCACCGACCGCGCCGGCCTTCAGTTTCCAGGGACACCCCGAGGCGAGCCCGGGCCCGCACGACATGCGCCGCTGTTCGAGGCCTTCACGCAGGTCGATGCTGCAGCGCCTGCAGGACCAGCTGCGCGCGCTGCGCGCCGCCGCGCAAGCAGGTCGCCGAGGGCTAGCGCCCGCGACCCGATGCCGAAGCGCACCGACATCAACAGCATCCTGATCATCGGCGCCGGCCCGATCGTGATCGGCCAGGCCTGCGAGTTCGACTATTCCGGCGCGCAGGCCTGCAAGGCGCTGCGCGAGGAGGGCTATCGGGTCATCCTGGTGAACTCCAATCCGGCCACGATCATGACCGACCCGGAGATGGCCGACGCCATCTACATCGAGCCGGTCAACTGGCGCACGGTCGCACGCATCATCGAGAAGGAGACGGCCCGATGCGCTGCTGCCGACGATGGGCGGCCAGACCGCGCTCAACTACGCGCTCGACCTGGCGCGCGAGGGCGTGCTGGAGAAATTCGGCGTCGAGCTGATCGCCGCCTCGCGCGAGGCCATCGACATGGCCGAGGATCGCGAGCTGTTCCGCGACGCGATGCGCGAGATCGGCCTGGAGTACCCCGCAGTCGCAGATCGCGCACAGCATGGAGGAGGCGCGTCGCGCGTGCAGGCCGAGATCGGCTTCCCGATGGTGATCCGCCCGTCCTTCACGCTGGGCGGCAGCGGCGGCGGCATCGCCTACAACCGCGAGGAATTCGAGACCATCGTGGCGCGCGGCCTCGATGCCTCGCCGACCAACGAGGTGCTGCTCGAGGAATCGGTGATCGGCTGGAAGGAATTCGAGATGGAGGTGGTGCGCGACCAGCAAGGACAACTGCATCATCGTCTGCTCGATCGAGAACTTCGATCCGATGGGCGTGCACACCGGCGATTCGATCACCGTCGCGCCGGCGCAGACGCTGACCGACAAGGAATACCAGCGCATGCGCGATGCCTCGATCGCGGTGCTGCGCAAGATCGGCGTCGAGACCGGCGGGTCCAACGTGCAGTTCGCGATCAATCCCGCGCGACGGCCGGCTGCTCGTGATCGAGATGAACCCGCGCGTGTCGCGCTCCTCGGCGCTGGCCTCCAAGGCCACCGGCTTTCCGATCGCGAAGGTCGCCGCCAAGCTGGCCGTGGGCTACACGCTCGATGAGCTGAGCAACGAGATCACCGGCGGCGCGACGCCGGCCTCGTTCGAGCCGACGCATCGACTACGTCGTCACCAAGATTCCGCGCTTCACGTTCGAGAAATTCCCGGCCGCCAACAACCGCCTGACGACGCAGATGAAGTCGGTGGGCGAGGTGATGGCGATCGGCCGCACTTTCCAGGAATCGCTGCAGAAGGCGCTGCGCGGCCTGGAGACCGGGCTCGACGGCTTCGACCCGCTGATCACGCTGCCGCTCAGCGAAGAGGCCGCCAGCCAGCTGGCCTACGAGCTGCGCGTCGCCCGGCGCCGACCGGCTGCTGTACGTGGCGGACGCGATGCGCGCCGGCTGGACGCTCGAGCGCATCCACGAGCTGACCGGGATCGATCCCGTGGTTCCTGGCGCCAGATCGAGGACCTGATCGCAGGAAGAGGCGCAGGTGCGCCGCGAGGGCTGAGAAGTCCCTCGACGCCGCAGCGCCTGCGGGAGCTCAAGCGCAAGGGATTTTCCGACCGGCGCCTGGCGACGCTGGCCCGCAGCTCCGAGCAGTTCGTGCGCGCAGCGCCGGCGCGAACTCGGCGTGCTCCCGGTGTACAAGCGCGTCGACACCTGCGCGGCGGAATTCGCCACCTCCACCGCCTACCTGTATTCGACCTATGAAGAGGAGTGCGAGGCCGATCCGAGCGAGCGGCGCAAGATCATGATCCTGGGCGGCGGGCCCAACCGCATCGGCCAGGGCATCGAGTTCGACTACTGCTGCGTGCACGCGGCGCTGGCGCTGCGCGAGGACGGCTTCGAGACCATCATGGTCAACTGCAATCCGGAGACCGTGTCCACCGACTACGACACCTCCGACCGGCTGTATTTCGAGCCGCTGACGCTTGAAGACGTGATCGAGATCATCGCACAAGGAGAAGCCGGAAGGCGTGATCGTGCAGTTTGGCGGCCAGACGCCGCTCAAGCTGGCGCGCGCGCTGGAGGCGGCGGGCGCGCCGATCATCGGCACCACGCCCGATTCGATCGACATCGCCGAGGACCGCGAGCGCTTCCAGCAGCTGGTCAAGCGCCTCGGCCTGCGCCAGCCGGCCAATGCGACCGCGCGCAACGAGGAGCAGGCGGTGGTGCTGGCGCGCGAGGTGGGCTACCCGCTGGTGGTGCGTCCCTCCTACGTGCTCGGCGGCCGCGCGATGGAGATCGTGTTCAACGAGGACGACCTGCGCAGCTACATGAACGACGCGGTGAAGGTGTCCAACGACAGCCCGGTGCTGCTCGATCGCTTCCTCGACGTGGCCATCGAGGTGGACGTGGATGCGGTCTGCGACGGCGAGGACGTGCTGATCGGCGGCATCATGGAGCACGTCGAGCAGGCGGGCGTGCATTCGGGCGATTCCAGCTGCTCGCTGCCGCCGATCAGCCTGTCGCCGCAGATGCAGGATCGAGCTGCGCGAGCAGACCCGCAAGCTGGCCTTCGGCGCTGAAGGTCGTCGGCCTGATGAACATTCAGTTTGCGATCCAGAACGGCACCATCTACATGCTCGAGGTCAATCCGCGCGCCTCGCGCACCGTGCCGTTCGTGGGCAAGGCGACCGGCGTGCAGCTCGCCAAGATCGCCGCGCGCGTGATGACCGGGCGCAAGCTGCGGGAACTGGGCGTGCTCGAGGAGCGAGTGCCGCCGTACTATTCGGTCAAGGAGGCGGTGTTCCCGTTCAGCAAGTTCCCCGAGGCCGACCCGATCCTGGGCCCGGAGATGAAATCGACCGGCGAGGTCATGGGCACCGGCCGCACCTTCGGCGAGGCGTATGCCAAGAGCCAGGCGGCGGCGGGCGTGACGCTGCCGCGCACCGGCGTGTGCCTGATCAGCGTGCGCGATCGCGACAAGGCGGGCGCTGGTGGCGCTGGCGCAGCGCCTGCGCACGCGCGGATTCGAGATCGTCGCCACCAGCGGCACGGCCGAGGCGCTCAGCGGCCGCGGGCATCGAATGCCGGCGCGCGAACAAGGTGCGCGAGGGGCGGCCGCACATCGTGGACATGATCAAGAACGACGAGATCGACCTGATCGTCAATACCACCGAAGGCAAGCAGGCGATCCTGCGATTCCCACTCGATCCGCCGCGAGGCGGTGCATCGCAGCGTCACCTACTACACGACCCTGGCGGCGGCGCGTCGCGACCTGCGAGGCGCTGGATCACCTCGATGAGGTGGAGGTCAACCGCCTGCAGGACCTGCACCAGGAGCTGCGTCGCATGAAGCGCTCGCCGATGACGCTGCGCGGCGCGGAGCTGCTGCGCGCGGAACTAAAGCGCCTCAAGGCCGAGGACCGCCCGCACGTCATCAAGGCGATCGCCGAGGCGCGCGCCCACGGCGACCTGTCCGAGAATGCCGAATACCACGCCGCGCGCGAGCAGCAGGGCTTCATCGAGGGCCGCATCAACGAAATCGAGACGCGGCTGGCGAACGCGGAGGTGATCGACGTGGCGCAGCTGGCGCGCAGCGACCGGGTGGTGTTCGGCGCCACCGTCGACCTCGAGGACCAGGACGACGGCAGCGCGGTGAGCTACCAGATCGTCGGTGAGGATGAGGCGGACATCCGCGCCGGGCGCATTTCGATCGCCTCGCCGATCGCCCGGGCGCTGATTGGCAAGAAGCGTGGGCGATGTGGTCGAGGTCGCGGCGCCGGGTCGCACGCTGCAGCTACGAAATCATCGCGGTGCGCTACACCTGAGCATCGGGCAGCACCAACCGGGGAATCGGGTCTGGCGGCGCGGTACAGCACCGCCACGTGCCCGATCCGCGCTCACCAGCGTGCAGGCGGACTGGCTGACCAGTTGCGCCAGCCAGCGTGTCGCGTTGGCCGCGATCGGCGGCGCGTACCCGGACCTTGATCAGCTCATGGTCCCTGAGCGCCTGGACGGTCTCGGCGACCACGTTGTCGGTCAGGCCCTTTTGGCCCAGCATCACCACCGGCTTGAGGTCGTGGGCCTTGCCGCGCAGGAACCGCAGCTGTTTTTCACTGAGTGTCATGCCGGGCATTATCCATGACCCGCCGCACAGAGCAGCCGCCGCTGGCTCCAGGAGCACCACAGCGACCCCTACGTGCGGCGCGCGCAGGCGGAGGGCTGGCGCTCGCGCGCCGTCTTCAAGCTCGAGGAGATCGACAAGAAGGAGCAATTGTTGCGGCGCGGGTGCATCGTGCTCGACCTGGGCGCCGCCCCGGGCGCCTGGAGCCAGTATGCCCGCGGCACGGTCGGCCCAAGGGACGGGTCGATCGCCAGCGATATCCTGCCGATGGACGCGCTGCCGGGCGTCGAGTTCGTCCAGGGCGACTTCCGGGAGGAGCAGGTCTGCGCCCAGCTGCTGGCCTCGCTCGGCGGCGCGCGCGGTCGATCGCGTGTGTCCGACATGGCCCCAGATTTGAGCGGCATGGATGTGATCGACCAGCCGCGGGCGATGTACCTGTCCGAACTCGCGCTCGATATGGCCGGGCGGGTGTTGAAACCCGGGCGGCAGCGCCCTGATCAAGGTGTTTCAGGGCAGCGGCTTCCAGGAACTGGTCGCTGGCCGCCCGCCGGCAGTTCAAAACTGTGCGATTTATCAAGCCCGCTGCCTCCCGGGCGCGCAGCGCCGAGATGTACTTGCTGGCGAGTGGCCTGCGGATTGGTGTAGCGTGAACCGACTGGAGTCGCCAGGATTCTTGAACGATACGAGTCAAAAACATCCTGCTGTGGGTGGTCATCGCGCTGGTGCTGGTCGCGGTGTTCACCAAGTTCATGCCGGCGCTCCGGCAAGCCCGAGGAAGTCCGCTATTCGACCTTCCTGAACGAGGTCCACGACGGCCACGTCGACAGCGTCGTGTTGCAGGGCGACACGATCTACGGCGTGCGCAAGGACAAGAGCAAGTTCGAGACCTACAACCCCGAGACCAACTACACCGCGCTGATCGGCGAGCTCGAGCAAGGCCAACGTCGGCATCGAGGGCCGGCCGCCGCCACAGCCGAGCTTCTTCACGCAGTTGCTGCTGCAGATGGCTCCCGGCGCTGCTGCTGATCCTGGTGTTCGTCTACTTGATGCGCCAGATGCAGGGCGGCGGCGGGTGGGCGCGGCGCGATGTAGCTTCGGCAAGAGCCGGGCGCGGCTGCTGGGCGAGGACCAGGTCAACGTCACCTTTGCCGACGTCGCCGGCGTGGACGAGGCCAAGCAAGAGGTCGGCGAGATCGTCGACTTCCTCAAGGACCCGGGCAAGTTCCAGAAGCTCGGCGGCAAGATCCCCAAGGGCGTGCTGATGGTCGGCAGCCCGGGCACCGGCAAGACGCTGCTGGCGCGCGCGATCGCCGGCGAGGCCAAGGTGCCGTTCTTCACGATCTCGGGCTCCGACTTCGTCGAGATGTTCGTGGGCGTCGGCGCCTCGCGCGTGCGCGACATGTTCGAGCAGGCCAAGAAGCACGCGCCCTGCATCATCTTCATCGACGAGATCGACGCCGTCGGCCGGCATCGCGGCGCGGGCCTGGGCGGCGGCCACGACGAGCGCGAGCAGACGCTCAACCAGTTGCTGGTCGAGATGGACGGCTTTGAAGGCAACGAAGGCATCATCGTCATCGCCGCCACCAACCGGCCCGACGTGCTCGACCCGGCGCTGCTGCGCCCGGGCCGCTTCGACCGCCAGGTGGTGGTGCCGCTGCCGGACGTGCGCGGCCGCGAGCAGATCCTGCACGTCCACATGCGCGCGCGTGCCGCTGGCCGATGACGTGCGCCCGGCGCTGATCGCGCGCGGCACGCCCGGATTCTCCGGCGCGGACCTGTCGAACCTGGTGAACGAGGCGGCGCTGTTTGCGGCGCGCGCCAACCGTCAGCCTGGTGACGATGGAGGAGTTCGAGCGCGCCAAGGACAAGATCATGATGGGCGCGGAGCGGCGCTCGATGGTCATGACCGAGGACGAGAAGCGCATGACCGCCTACCACGAGGCCGGCCATGCCATCGTCGGCCTGAGCGTGCCCGGAGCACGATCCGGTCTACAAGGTCACGATCATTCCGCGCGGTCGCGCGCTCGGCGTGACGCATGTTCCTGCCCGAAGCAGGACCGCTACAGCTCCAGCAAGCGGCGCCTGGAGAGCTCGATCGCGACGCTGTTCGGCGGCCGCATCGCCGAGGAGCTGATCTTCGGCGCGGATGCGGTCACCACCGGCGCATCGAACGATATCGAGCGGGCCACCGAACTGGCGCGCAACATGGTCACCAAGTGGGGCCTGTCCGATCGGCTCGGGCCGCTGACCTACGCCGAGGAAGACGGCGAGGTGTTCCTCGGCCGCAGCGTCACCCAGCACAAGCAGGTCTCGGACGTGACCGCGCACGCGATCGACGAGGAAGTGCGCCGGGTGATCGACACAACTTACGACAGCGCGCGCGCAGATCCTGCAGTCGCAACCTCGACAAGCTGCACACGATGGCCGACGCGCTGATCAAGTACGAGACCATCGACGAAGACGCAGATCAAGGACATCATGGCGGGCCGCAGCCCAAGCCGCCCGAAGGCTGGGACGACACGCGGCGGTGGCGACCGGCGGCAAGCCGCGTGAGCGGCCGACCCGGTCGACGCGGGCCAAGCCAACCGATCGGCACGCCCGCAGGTCCAGCACTGAGCAGCCCGTTGCCAGCTGCCGCAGCGCCTGCAGTTGCGGCATGCGCGCGGCACCTTGCATCTGAACGAGCCCGTCGTCATGGGCGTGCTCAACGTCACGCCCGATTCGTTCTCCGACGGCGGGCGCTTCCTGGATCCGGCGCGGCGCTCGCGCACGCGCAGCAGATCGCCGCTGAGGGCGCGCCGATCATCGACATCGGCGGCGAGTCGACGCGGCCCGGGCGCGGCTGCCGGTCGACGTCGACGAGGAGCTGCGGCGCGTGATGCCGGTGGTGCGAGCGCTTGGCCGAGCAAGCTCGACGTGCCGATCTCCGTCGACACCAGCAAGCCCCGAAGTGATCGAGCAGGCGGTGGCCGACGGGCGCCGCCATGATCAACGATGTGCGCGGCACTGCGCACGCCCGGCGCGCTGGAGGCTGTGGCCGAGACCGAGCGCGGCCGCTTGCCTGATGCACATGCAGGGCGAGCCGCGCGACCATGCAGCAGTCGAGCCGCACTACGACGACGTGGTCGGCGAAGTGCGCGCATTCCTGCGCGGCGCGTCTGGCCGCCTGCGTGGCGGCCGGCATCGCGCGCGAGCGGCTGTGCCTCGATCCCGGGATTCGGCTTTGGCAAGCTGCGCCGCACACAATCTGCAGCTGCTGCGCGAACTTGACGAACTTCGCGATGCTGGGCGTCCGCTGCTGGTGGGGCTGTCGCGCAAGATCGATGATCAAGGCAGCTGACCGGCCGCGGGAAAGACGAGCGCCTGGCAGGCAGCATTGCGCTGGCGACCATGGCGGTCCTCAACGGGGCGCGCGCATCGTGCGCGCGCATGACGTGGCGGCGACCGTCGATGCGGTGCGCGTCGCCGCGGCCTTGAGCGACTGGAGGAGCGAGCCTGTGGCCAGGAATTATTTTGGAACCGACGGCATGCGCGGGCGCGTGGGCGAGCATCCGATGACCGTGGACTTCGCGCTTGCGCCTGGCGAGCGCTGCGGCGCGCGTGCTCGCGCCGGAGGGCGGCGCGGTGCTGATCGGCAAGGACACGCGGCTGTCGGGCTACATGTTCGAGTCGGCGCTCGAGGCGGGATTCGTCGCCGCGGGCGTCAACGTCATGCTGATCGGGCCGCTGCCCGACGCCGGGCATCGCCTACATGACGCGCCAGCTCGAGCTGCGATTTCGGCGTGGTGATCAGCGCCTCGCACAACCTCTACGAAGACAACGGCATCAAGTTCTTCGATGGCAGCGGCGGCAAGCTCTCCGATGAGCTCGAGGAGCGCATCGAGGCGCAGCTGGCCGGCGAGCCGGCTGACGCGCGACTCGGGCGAGCTCGGCCGCGCGCGCCGCGCGTCGACAGCCACGCGCGCCATGTACCAGGAGTTCTGCGCCGCACGCTGCCCGCCGGCATGGACCTCGCCGGCCTCAAGATCGTCATCGACTGCGCCAACGGCGCCGCCTACAAGGTCGCGCCGCGCGTGCTGGCCGATCTGGGCGCGGACATCGTGCCGATCGGCTGTTCGCCGAACGGCCGCAACATCAACGATCGGCTGCGGCTCGACGGCGCCCGAGCTGCTGCAGCTGACGGTGCCGGGCGTGCGCGCCGCATGCCGGCATCGCGCTCGACGGCGACGGCGATCGGCTGGTGATGGTCGATCACCTGGGCCGCATCGTCGATGGCGATCAGCTGCTCTACATCATTGCCGGCGCGCGGCACGAGCGCGGTGAGCTGCGCGGGCCGGTGGTCGGCACGCGTGATGAGCAATCTCGGGCCTGGAGCTCGCGCTGCGCGAGCTGGGCATCGCCTTCGAGCGCGCGCCGGTCGGCGACCGCTATGTGCTGGCGCGTGCTGCGCGAAACCGGCGGCATCCTCGGCGGCGAGACCTCCGGCCACATCCTGTGCCTCGATCAAACCACGACCGGCGACGGCCTGGTCAGCGCGCTGCAGGTGCTCGCCATCATGAAGCAGACACGGCAAGTCGCTGGCGGAACTCGCCGCCGGCATGACGCGCTTGCCGCAGGTCTGCTCAACGTCGAGGTGGCGCAGCGCTTCGATCCGGCGCGGTGCCGGCGGTCAAGACGCTGCTGCGCGCGCTCGAAGGCGCAGCTCGGCGAGCGCGGCCGCGTGGTGCTGCGCGCCTCGGGCACCGAACCGGTGATCCGGGTGATGGTCGAAGGCCGCAGATGAGCCGTGGCCCGCCGCTGCGCCGAGCGACCAGGCCGCAGATCGTGCCGCAACGCCTGCCTGAAAGCGGCTCTGAGCAGATTCGCATTGCACGGGCGGGCGCTCGCTATGATCGCGCGCCCAAATGCGGGCATTGACCGCCATAGGACGTACCAGGCCTGTTCCGGAGCCATTGCCATGCGACGGCAAGATGGTTGCCGGCAACTGGAAAATGCACGGCTCGCGCGCCGAGAACGCGGCGCTGATCGAAGCGATCATCGGCAGTGTGACTGACGATCGCGTCGACCTGCGTGGTCTGTCCGCCGTTCGTCTACCTGCACGGATGCGTGGCGCGCTGCTGCGCGGCAGCGCCGTGGCGCTGGGGGCGCAGGATGTCTGCGCGGAAGCGCGTCGGCGCCTTCACCGGCGAGGTCTCGGCCGCCATGCTCAAGGACGTCGGCTGCCGCTACGTGATCGTCGGCCACTCCGAACGCGCGCTCGTTGTACGGCGATGACCAATGCGCTGGTGGCGCGCAAGTTCGTGGCGGCGCAGAGCCGCGAGCTGATGCCGATCCTGTGCGTGGGCGAGACAGCTGGAGCGAGCGCGAGGCGCGGCCACACCAACGAGGTCGTGGGCGCGCAGCTCGATGCGGTGCTGCAGCTCGCGGGCGTGCGCTGCCTGCGCCGGCGCGGTGATCGCCTACGAGCCGGTCTGGGCCATCGGCACCGGCCGCACCGCCACGCCCGAGCAGGCCCAGGAAGTGCACGCCTTCATCCGCGGGCGGGTGGCCGCACGAGGATGCTAAAATTGCCGCCGGGCTGCGCGTCCTGTACGGCGGCAGCGTCAAGGCCGGCAACGCGGCGGAATGTTCGCGATGCCGGATGTCGACGGCGGCCTGATCGGCGGCGCATCGCTGAAGGCCGAAGAGTTTCTGGCAATCGTGCGCCGCGGCCCGAGGTTCCGCAGAACAGGTTAGTTAAGGTTCATGTTGCACACGACGTTGATGATCATTCATGTTCTTTGCGGCGGCCGGCATCATCGCGCTGGTGCTGCTGCAGCGCGGCAAGGGTGCGGAGGCCGGCGCGGGATTTGGCGCGGGCGCGTCCGGCACCGTTTTTGGCGCCCGCGGCGCCGGCACGGCGCTGTCGCGCGCGACCGCCGTGCTGGCGCGGCATCTTCATGCTGACCAGCCTGTCGCTGACCTACGTGGGCTCGCGCACCGCAGCAGCCCCGGCCACGTTCTTGACCGCCTGTCGACACAGCCGGCGCCGGCTCCAGCGGCAGCGCCGTGCACGGCCGGCGACCGAGTCAGCTCCCGCGCCGACTGCCAGCCCGGCGACGCCGGCTGCAGCCAGCGCCCGCGCAGCCCGAGCGCAGATAATTCTTTGCCGACGTGGTGGAACTGGTAGACACACTAGCTTGAGGGGCTAGCGCCGCAAGGTGTGGGAGTTCGAATCTCCCCGTCGGCACCAATTCGATCTCGTAGAATTGACGTGGCAATCAGGGGCGGATGGGCAACTGTCCGCCCTTTTTGACGACCAGGTGGTCTAGGCATGCTTGAAAATTACCTGCCGGTGCTGATTTTCCTGGCCGTCGCCGCGGTGCTGGCGGCCGTGCTGCTGGGGCTGGGCGCCATTTTCGGCCGCCTGGGCGTCCGTTACCGCCGGGACGCCGCAAAAGCTGTCCGCATATGAATGCGGCTTCGAGGCCTTCGAGGACAATCGCGGCCGCTTCGACGTGCGCTATTACCTGGTCGCCATCCTGTTCATCGTCTTTGATCTGGAGATCGCGTTCCTGTTCCCATGGGCCGTGTCGCTCGGCTCCACCGGCGCGCTTCGGGCTTGCGGTCATGGGCATCTTTCTCGGCGATCCTGGTGGTCGGATTCGTCTACGAATGGAAGAAAGGGGCGCTGGAATGGGACTAGCGGCCGAGGAGCAGGCCGGCCTGGACGGCGCACCGATGCCGCCGGATTCGCCCAGCGCGGCTTCCTGACCACGCAGCTCGATAGCCTGGTCAGCTGGGCGCGCACCGGCTCGCTGTGGCCGATGACCTTTGGCCTGGCCTGCTGCGCGGTGGAGATGATGCACGCCGGCGCCTCGCGCTACGACCTCGACCGCTTTGGGGTGGTGTTTCGCCCCAGCCCGCGCCAGTCGGATGTGATGATCGTGGCCGGCACGCTGGTCAACAAGATGGCGCCGGCGCTGCGCAAGGTCTATGACCAGATGCCCGAGCCGCGCTGGGTGATCTCGATGGGATCCTGCGCCAACGGCGGCGGCTACTACCATTATTCCTATGCGGTGGTGCGGGGCTGCGACCGCATCGTCCCGGTGGATGTTTACGTCCCGGGTTGTCCGCCGACGGCTGAGGCGCTGCTTTACGGCATCATCCAGCTGCAGCGCAAGATCGACCGCCACGGTCGGCGCGGCGGCTTGAGCGCGAGCAACTGACAACGCTGGCGGCCGAGCTGCGCGCGGTATGTGGCGAGCGGCTGGCATTGCACATTCCGGCCGGCGGGGACCTGGGGGCCGAAGTGGCGAGCGCGGATCTGCTGGCGGTCGCGACGCTGCTGCGTGACGCACCCGAGCTGCAGTTTGCGATGCTGCATGGACGTCGCCGGCGTCGATTATCTCGATTACGGCCGCACCGAGTGGCAGGCGGAGCAGGCGACCTCGAGCGGTTTCAGCCGCGGCGTCAACCGCGCGGCCGGCGCATACGCTGCGCGGTGGGCGCGCGCTACGCCGTCGCCTATCAACTGCTGTCGCTGACGCACAATCGGCGCTTGCGGCTGCGGGTGTGGTGCGAGGGCGACGAGGAGCCGACCGTCGATTCGCTCACCGAGATCTGGGCCGAGCGCCAACTGGTTCGAGCGCGAGGCCTTCGACCTGTACGGCATCCTGTTTCGCGGCCATCCGGACCTGCGCCGCCTGCTGACCGACTATGGCTTCATCGGCCACCCGTTCCGCAAGGACTTTCCGCTGATCGGCAACGTCGAGGTGCGCTATGACGCCGAACTCAAGCGCGTCATCTACGAGCCGGTCACGATCGAGCCGCGCACCTTGGTGCCGCGAGTCATCCGCCACGACAACCGCTACGAGCCGGCGCTGCTCAGAGGCACGCCACCGGCAACCCCGGACGGGGGCACCAGTGGCTGAGATCCGCAATCTCACGCATGAATTTTGGTCCGCAGCATCCGGCGGCCCACGGCGTGCTGCGCCTGGTGCTGGAGATGGATGGCGAAGTCATCCAGAAGGCCGACCCGCACATCGGCCTGTTGCACCGGGGCACCGAGAAGCTCGCCGAGTCGCAAGCCATTCAATCAGTC
This sequence comes from uncultured Gammaproteobacteria bacterium, assembly GCA_963707115.1. Lineage (GTDB taxonomy): Bacteria > Pseudomonadota > Gammaproteobacteria > Steroidobacterales > Steroidobacteraceae > FEN-1191. Next base: position 190,875 of record CAVPOP010000004.1, on the reverse strand, counting down.
CATCGGCTACATGGATCGGCTCGACTACGTGTCGATGATGTGCAACGAGCACGCCTACGTGCTGGCGATCGAGAAGCTGCTCGGCGTCGCGCCCGCCGCCGCGCGCCCAGTACATCCGCGTCATGTTCGACGAGATCACCCGCATCCTGAATCACCTGATGTGGCTGGGCGCGCACGGCCTGGATATCGGCGCGATGACCATGTTCCTGTTCTGCTTTCGGGAGCGCGAAGACCTGATGGATTGCTACGAGGCGGTGTCCGGCACGCGCATGCACGCGACCTACTATCGGCCCGGCGGCGTGTATCGCGATCTGCCGGCGGCGATGCCGCACTATCAGGCTTCGCGCTGGCGCTCGCAGGCCGACGCCGAGCGGCTCAATCAGGCGCGCGCCGGTTCGCTGCTCGATTTCATCGAGGACTTCACGCGCCGCTTCCCGGCCTGCGTCGATGAATACGAGACGCTGCTGACCGACAACCGGATCTGGAAGCAGCGCACCGTCAACATCGGCGTGGTCCCGGCCGAGCGCGCCATGCAGCTGGGCTTTACCGGACCGATGCTGCGCGGCTCAGGCGTCGCCTGGGACCTGCGCAAGCAGCAGCCGTACGAAGTGTACGACGCCATGGACTTCGACATTCCGGTGGGCGTGCAATGGCGATTGCTACGACCGCTACCTGGTGCGCGTCGAGGAGATGCGCCAGTCGAACCGCATCATCCAGCAGTGCATCGAGTGGCTGCGTGCCAATCCGGGACCGGTGATGATCGACGATCACAAGGTGCGCGCGCCGAGCCGCGAAGAAATGAAGGGCGACATGGAATCGCTGATCCACCATTTCAAGTTCATCACCGAAGGCTACTGCGTGCCCGAGGGCGAAAGCTACGCCGCGGTCGAGGCGCCCAAGGGCGAGTTCGGCGTCTATCTGGTGTCGGATGGCGCCAACAAGCCCTATCGGCTCAAGTGCCGCGCGCCGGGTTTCGCCCATCTGGCGGCGCTCGAGCGAAATGGTGCGCGGACACATGCTGGCCGACGTGGTGGCCGTGATCGGCACGCAGGACATCGTCTTCGGGGAGATCGATCGATGAGTGCCGCGCACCGACCCGCTGGCGCGTGCTGTCGGCGCACACGCGCCAGGAGATCGATCACTGGGTGGCGAAGTTTCCCGGCCGGGCGCCAGCGCTCGGCGGTGCTCTCGGCGCTGCGCGCCGCGCAGGAGCAGAACCACGGCTACCTGACACCGGCGCTGATGGATGCCGTCGCCGCCTACCTGCAGTTGCCGCCGATCCAGGTCTACGAGGTCGCGACCTTCTACTCGATGTTCGAGACCCATCCGTGCGGCCGGCATCACGTCAGCATCTGCACCAACATCTCCTGCATGCTGCGCGGCGCGGGCGAACTGCGTGGCGCACGTCGAGAAGCGGCTCGGCATCCGGCTGGGCGAGAGCACGCCGGACGGGCGCATCTTCCTGAAGCAGGAAGAGGAGTGCCTGGCGGCCTGCACCGGCGCGCCGATGATGATGGTCGATCACGTCTACCACGAGAACCTGACGCCCGAGCGCGTCGACGGCATTCTCGATGAGCTGCACTGAGGACTGGTGCGCATGAGTAGCTGGGACGACAAGATGAATCTGGTGTGCTTCGAGCCGCTCAAGTTCGAGCGCTCGTGGACGCTCGAGACCTATCAGCGATCGGCGGCTACGAGGCCTGGAAGAAGATCCTCGCCGGAGAAGACGCCGCGCGAGCAGATCATCGATGCGGTCAAGGCCTCGGGCCTGCGCGGCCGCGGCGGCGCGGCGTTTCCGACGGGCGTGAAGTGGAGCTTCATGCCGCGCAACGCGCCGATGCAGAAGTACGCTGGTGTGCAATTCCGACGAGAGCGAGCCGGGCACCTGCCACGACCGCGACATCCTGCGCTACAACCCGCACTCGCTGATCGAGGGCATGGCGATCGGCGGCTACGCGATGGGCGCGACCGTGGGCTACAACTACATCCGCGGCGAGTTCCTGGGCGAACCGGTGCCGCGCTTCGAGGCGGCGCTGCAGGAAGCCTACGCCGCCGGGCCTGCTGGGCAAGAACATCCTGGGCTCCGGCATCGACTTCGATCTGTACACCTTCGTCGGCGCCGGCGCCTACATCTGCGGCGAGGAAACCGCGCTGCTCGATTCGCTCGAAGGCAAGCAGGGCAAGCCGCGCTTCAAGCCGCCGTTCCCGGCCGCCTTCGGCCTGTACGGCACGCCGACCACGATCAACAACACCCAGAGCTATCGCCTCGGTGCCGACCATCCTGCGCAAGGGCGCCGCAGTGGTTCGCGGCGCTGGGGCCGCAGAACTCCGGCGGCACCATCATCTTCTCGGTCTCCGGCCACGTGCGACAAGCCCGGGCAACTTCGAAGTGCCGCTGGGCATTCCGTTCGCCGATCTGCTGGAGCTGGCCGGCGGCATGCTGGAAGGGCCGCAAGCTCAAGGCGGTGATTCCGGGCGGCTCGTCGGTGCCGGTGGTGCCGGGCGAGATCATGATGAAGACCAACATGGACTACGACTCGCTGAAGGCGGCCGGCTCGAGCGTCGGCTCGGCCGCGGTGATCGTCATGGACGAGACCACCTGCATGGTGCGCGTGCTCGAGCGCCTGTCGCGCTTCTACATGTCCGAATCCTGCGGCCAGTGCACGCCGTGCCGCGAAGGCACCGGCTGGCTGAACCGCATGCTGCAAGCGCATCCTGGCCGGGCAGGGCACGCCGCGAGGACCTGGACCTGCTGCTGGACGTCGCCAACCGCATCGAAGGCCACACGATCTGCGCGCTGGGCGATGCGGCCGCCTGGCCGGTGCAGAGCTTCCTCAAGCACTTCCGCCACGAATTCGAATACATGATCGACCACGGCGGGCGCAGCATCGTCGACTGCGCGGACGCGCAGGCGTGGCGGCATGAGCGCCGAGTTCGTCAACGTCGAAGTCGAACGGCGTGGCCGTCAAGGCGCGCAAGGGCGAGATGATCATCCACGTCACCGACGCGCAACGGCGTCTACGTGCCGCGCTTCTGCTATCACGACAAGCTGCCGATCGCGGCCAACTGCCGCATGTGCCTGGTCGAGGTGGAGAAGGCGCCCAAGCCGCTGCCGGCCTGCGCCACGCCGGTCGCCGAGGGCATGAAGATCTACACGCGTCGCCCAAGGCCATCGCCGCGCAGAAAGCGACGATGGAATTCCTGCTGATCAACCATCCGCTCGACTGCCCGATCTGCGACCAGGGCGGCGAGTGCGAGCTGCAGGATCTGGCGGTGGGCTTCGGCCGCGACATCTCGCGCTTCAACGAGCGCAAGCGCGTGGTGAAGGACAAGAACATCGGCCCGCTGGTCTCCACCGACATGACCCGCTGCATCCACTGCACGCGCTGCGTGCGCTTCGGCCAGGACATCGCCGGCATCCAGGAACTGGGCACCACCGGCCGCGGCGAGCACATGCGAGATCGGCACCTACATCGAGCAGCAGCGTCGACCACGAGCTGTCGGGCAACATCATCGACCTGTGCCCGGTCGGCGCGCTGAACAGCAAGCCGTTCCGCTTTCAGCGCGCGCGCCTGGGAAATGACCCAGCACCCGCTGGTCTCGCCGCACGACGGCTTCGGCACGCAACCTCTACGGCCACGTGCTGCGCGGGCAGCTGATGCGCGTGGTGCCGCGGCCGAACGAGGCGATCAACGAGACCTGGATCGCCGACCGCGACCGCTTCAGCTACGAAGGCATCTACAGCGCCGATCGCCTGCACGACGCCGCATGCTGCGCGCGAGCAACGGCAGCTGGCGCGAGACCGACTGGGAGACGGCGCTCGAAGCGGCGGCCAAGGGCCTGCAGGGCGCGCCGGCGACGCGCAGCTGGGCGTGCTCGCGCATCCCTCGAGCACGCTCGAGGAGCTGTATCTGCTGGCCGGCTGGCGCAGGGACTGGGCTCGCGCCAACATCGATCACCGCCTGCGCCAGCGGGATTTCCGCGATCAGGACGGCGATCCGGCTGCGCCGGCACTGGGCATGGCCATCGCCGACGTCGACAGCTGATGCGCTGCTGGTGGTCGGTTCCAACCTGCGGCGCGAGGTGCCGATGCTGGCGCATCGCGTGCGCAAGGCGGCGCTGCGCGGCGCGCGCGTTGAGTTCCTCAATCCGGCGCCGTTCGAGTACCTGTTCCCGGTGGCGCAGTACGCTGACCGCGCCGCCGGCGCAGATGGTGCGCGAGCTGGCGGGCGTGCTGGCGGCGGCGCTGGCGCGGCGGCCAGCCGGCGCCCGCAGCGCTGGCGCCGCTGCTGAGCAGCGTGCACGGCCAGTCGACGCGCAGCGCGCGATCGCGGCCTCGCTGCAGACGGGCGAACGCGCGCATCTGGCTGGGCGCGCTGGCGCTGCGCCATCCGGCTACGCCGAACTGCGCGTGCTGGCGCGCGACTGGCGCGCGTCACCGGCGCGACGCTGGGCGAACTCGCGGAAGGCGGCAATGCCGCCGGCGCCCACCTGGCCGGCTGCGCTGCCGCATCGCGAGGCGGCGGGGCAGGCGCGCGCCGAGCGCGGGCTGAATGCGCGCGCAGATGCTCGAGCGGCCGCTGCGCGGCTACCTGCTGCTGCGGCACCGAGCCCTGGGCCGACGCGCGTGCAGCCGCAGGCGCTGGCAGACGCTGCGCGCAGCGCGCCGTTCGTGGTCGCGATCACGCCGTTCGCCATCGCCGGCGATGCTGCAGCGTCGCGCAGGTGCTGCTGCCGGTCGGCACCTTCGCCGAGACCTCCGGCACCTACGTCAACCTCGAAGGCCGCTGGCAGAGCTTCGCGCGGCGCCGCGCAGCCGCTCGGGCGAGGCGCGCCCGGGCTGGAAGATCCTGCGCGTGCTCGGCAATCTGCTGGATCTGCCGGGCTTCGACTACCAGTCCTCGGAGCAGGTGCGCGACGAACTGCGCGCGCGCTGGTCGAGCGGCGCCGGCACCGCGGCTACGGCGGCGCGTTCGCCGACGGCGACGCGCGCCGGCACCGAGGCGCTGCGTCGATGTGCCGATGTACCAGGTCGATCCGCTGCGTGCGCCGCGCGGCGTCGCTGCAGCGCACGCGCGACGGGCGCGCAGCCGCCGCGGCAGTATCGGCCGGAGCCGGCGCTCGAACTGGCTCGCAAGCTGCTGGCAGGCGCTGCCCGGCGTCATGCGCACTCGACCGCTGTTCATCCTGGTGCTGACCATCATCCTGATCCTGTGCGTGGCCTACCTGACGCTGTGGGAGCGCAAGCTCATCGGCTGGATGCAGATGCGCCGCGGCCCGAACCGCGTGCGCCTGTTCGGCATTCCGATACCGGATGCATCGGCCAGCCGTTCGCCGACGTCATCAAGCTGCTGATCAAGGAAATCGTCATCCCGGCGCGCTCCAACAAGGTGCTGTTCCGGCTGGCGCCGGCGATTGCGCTGATCCCGGCCTTCGCCACCTGGGCGGTGATTCCGATCGCGCCGCGCTTTGCCATCGCCAACGTCGATGCCGGACTGCTGTATGTGCTGTCGCTGACCTCGGTCGGCGTGTACGGCGTGATCCTGGCCGGCTGGGCGTCGAACTCCAAGTACGCCTTCCTCGGCGCCATGCGCTCGGCGGCGCAGATCGTGGCCTACGAGATCGCCATGGGCTTTGCGCTGGTGGGCGTGCTGATGGCGGCGGGCAGCCTTGAACCTGGGCACCATCGTCGCGCGCCAGCACGGCGCGGCTGCTGGCCTGGAACTGGTTCTGGCTGTTCCCGCTGTTCATGGTGTATTTCATCTCCGGCGTGGCCGAGACCAACCGCGCGCCCTTCGACGTGGCCGAAGGCGAATCGGAAATCGTCGCCGGCTTTCATGTCGAGTATTCCGGCATCGGCTTCGCGCTGTTCTTCCTGGCCGAATACGCCAACATGATCCTGATCGTCGGCGCTGACCGCGGTGTTCTTCTTCGGCGGCTGGCTGAGCCCGCTCGATGGCTACCTGGCCGCCGGCAATCGCGGTCCGCACCGTGCCGCTGCTGGGCACGCTGCTCGGCGATGGCACGCACTGGCTGGTGCTGAAGATCTTTCGTGTTGCTGTGCGTGTTCCTGTGGCTGCGCGCCACCTTCCCGCGCTACCGCTACGACCAGATCATGCGCCTGGGCTGGAAGGTGCTGATCCCGATCACGCATCGTCTGGATCGCGGTCGAGGGCGTGCTGGCCTGGTACCACATCGGCCCCTGGCGCGCCTGAGGTTACCGGTATGGCATCTCGCAATCCGATCAAGACCTTCACGCTGTGGGAGCTGCTCAGGGGCCTGTCGGTGACGGCGCGCTCGCTGTTCCGGCGCAAGGTCACGATCAATTACCCGGAAGAGAAGACGCCGCAGTCGGTGCGCTTCCGCGGCCTGCATGCGCTGCGCCGCTATCCCAACGGCGAAGAGCGCTGCATCGCCTGCAAGCTGTGCGAGGCGGTGTGCCCGGCGCTGGCCATCACCATCGATTCCGACGTCGCCGCGGACGGCACGCGCCGCACGACGCGCTACGACATCGACCTGTTCAAGTGCATCTACTGCGGCTTCTGCGAGGAGGCCTGCCCGGTGGACGCCATCGTCGAGACGCGCATCCACGAGTACCACATGGAGCATCGCGGCGAGAACATCATGACCAAGGACAAGCTGCTGGCCGTGGGCGAGCGCTACGAAGCCATGATCAGCGCCGACAAGGCCGCCGACGCGCGCTACCGCTGAGCGCCGGAGCACGAGGGGAGGCACATGCTGGTATCAGATCCTGTTCTACAGCTTTGCCACCATCCTGGTGGCCGCCGGCGTGGGCGTCATCACGTCGCGCAATCCGGTGCATGCCGCGTTGAGCCTGGTGCTGTGCTTCTTCACCAGCGCGGTGCTGTGGCTGCTGATCGAGGCCGAATTCCTGGCCATCGTGCTGGTGCTGGTCTATGTGGGCGCGGTGATGGTGCTGTTCCTGTTTGTCGTCATGATGCTGGACATCAACGTCGAGGAGCTGCAAGCGTGGCTTCACGCGCTATGCCTGGCTGGGCTGGATCGTGACCGCGACTGTGATCGCCGAGATCGTGGGCGTCATCGTGCAGCGGCGCCTCGGCGTTGGACGTGACCCGCGGGGCGGCGCCGTTGCCGGCGAGCTACAGCAACGCCACCGCGCTCGGCACGGCGCTGTTCACGCGCTACGCCTATGCCGTTCGAGATCGCGGCGATGCTGCTGCTGGTGGCCATCATTGCCGCCATCTCGCTGACCCTGCGGCACGCGGCGCGGCCTGAAGGTGCAGGACATCAGCGCCCAGGTGGCGGTGCGGGCCAGCGACCGGGTGCGCATCGTCAAGATGAAGTCCGGAGGGAATGCGCCATGATCACCTTGGGCCACATGCTGACGCTTTCGGCGGTGCTGTTCGCCCTGTCGGTCGCCGGCATCTTCATCAACCGCAAGAACGTGCTGCTGCTGCTGATGTGCATCGAGCTGCTGCTGCTGGCGGCCAATTTCAATTTCGTCGCCTTCTCGCGCTTCCTCGGCCAGCTCGACGGCCAGGTGTTCGTGTTCTTCATCCTGACCGTGGCGGCCGCCGAATCGGCCATCGGCCTGGCCATCCTGGTGGTGCTGTTCCGCGAGCGGCGCAGCATCAACGTCGAAGACCTCAACACGCTGCGCGGCTGATCGTGAATCCGCAGCACCTGCTGCTCGCCATTCCGCTGCTGCCGCTGGTCGCGGCCCTCATCGCCGGCCTGGGCGGCACGGCTGATCGGCCGCGCGGCATCGGCGGCGCGTGACCATCGCCGCGGTGGCGGTGTCGTGCGTGCTGTCGCTCCAGGTGCTGTACGCAGCTGTTGCACGGCGCCGCCGGTTTTCGACGGCACGGTCTACACCTGGCTGGTCAGCGACGGCGTGCCCATGCAGGTCGGGCTTCCTGATCGATCGGCTGTCGGCGCTGATGATGGCGGTGGTCACCTTCGTGTCGCTGTGCGTGCACGTCTACACGCATCGGCTACATGCACGATGACCCGGGCTACCAGCGCTTCTTCGCCTACATCTCGCTGTTTACCTTCGCGATGCTGATGCTGGTGATGGCCAACAACTTCCTGCAGCTGTTCTTCGGCTGGGAGGCGGTCGGCGTGGTGTCCTACCTGCTGATCGGCTTCTGGTACACGCGGCCGAGCGCGATCTTCGCCAACCTCAAGGCCTTCCTGGTCAACCGCGTCGGCGACTTCGGCTTCCTGCTCGGCATTGCCGGGGTGCTGTACTACACCGGCTCGCTCGACTATCAGGCGGCCTTCATCCAGGCCCCGCAGATCGCAGCGCACACGCTGCACGTGCCGGGCACCGCCGGGTGGCCGGCCATGACCGCCATCTGCATCTGCCTGTTCGTCGGCGCCATGGGCAAGTCGGCGCAGGTGCCGCTGCACGTGTGGCTGCCGGATTCCATGGAAGGCCCGACGCCGATCTCGGCGCTGATCCATGCCGCCACCATGGTGACCGCGGGCATCTTCATGGTGGCGCGCATGTCGCCGCTGTTCGAGCACTCCGAGACGGCGCTGTCCTTCGTGCTGATCATCGGCGCCACCACCGCGCTGTTCATGGGCTTCCTGGGCATCGTCAACAACGACATCAAGCGCGTCGTCGCGTATTCCACGCTCTCGCAGCTCGGCTACATGACGGTGGCGCTGGGCGCGTCGGCCTACAGCGTGGCGATCTTCCACCTGATGACGCACGCGTTCTTCAAGGCGCTGCTGTTCCTGGCCGCCGGCGCCGTGATCATCGCCATGCATCACGAGCAGGACATGCGCAAGATGGGCGGCCTGCGCCAGCGCATGCCGGTGACCTACTGGACCAGCCTGATCGGCGCGCTGGCGCTGATCGGCACGCCGTTCTTCTCCGGCTTTTATTCCAAGGACACGCTGATCGAGGCCGTGCACGCCTCGCATCGCCTCGGTGCCGGCTACGCCTATTTCTGTGTGACTGCCGGCGTGTTCGTGACGGCGCTTTACACCTTTCGCATGATCTTCATGACCTTTCACGGCGCCTCGCGACTCGATCATCATGCCGAGGAGCACTTTCCACGACGTGGGCTGGGACATGAAGGGGCCGCTGGTGGCGCTGGCGATTCCTTCGATGGTGATCGGCTACTTCACCATCGGGCCGGAGCTGTTCGGCGACTTCTTCGGCAGCTCGATCAAGGTGCTGGCGGCCCATGACGTGGTCGCCGAAGTCGGGCGTGAATTCCATGGCGCGGCTTCGCTTTGCCGAGCATGCCGTCTTTACGCCTGCCACTGTGGCTCGCCGCGGCCGGCGTGCTGAGCGCCTGGTACTTCGTGCTCAGGCGGCCCGATCAGGCCGCCGCGATCCAGCAACGGGCGGGGTGGCTGTATCGGCTGCTGGTCAACAAATATTACTTCGACTGGTTCAACGAGAACGTGCTGGCGCGCCTGAGTCGCGGCCTGGGCACTGCCCTGTGGCGCGGCGGTGACCAGGCGCTGATCGACAGCACGCTGGTCAATGGCTCGGCCGGCGCCGTGGCCTGGTTTGCCGGCCGCGCGCGCCTGATCCAGAGCGGCTTCCTGTATTCCTATGCGTTCTGGATGATCGTCGGACTGGTGCTGCTGCTGGGCTGGTTCCTGGTCCGCGTCTAGAGGCGCCACTTCAGCATGCAACGCATCGACTACTCTCGTTGCTGATCTGGCTGCCGATCGGCGGCGGCGTGGCCGTTGCTGCTGCTGGGCGAGGCGCGCGCGCGCGCGGCGCGCTGGCTCGCGCTGCTGGTCTCGCTCGCCACGCTTGCTGTTGTGCGTGCCGCTGTGGCACGGGTTCGACACCACGACCGCGGCGTTCCAGTACGTCGAGCGCTTGCACTGGATCCCGGCAGCTGCACGCCGAGTATTACCTGGGCATCGACGGCATCTCGCTGCCGCTGATCGTGCTGACCGCCTTCATGACCGTGCCGGTGGTCATCGCCGGCTGGACCGTCATCGAAAAGCGCGCCAGCCCAGTACTACGCCGCGTTCCTGATCCTCGAAGGGCTGATGATCGGCGTGTTCTGCGCGCTCGATGCGCTGCTGTTCTATTTCTTCTGGGAAGCCATGCTGATCCCGATGTTCCTGATCATCGGCATCTGGGGCGGCCCGCGGCGCGTGTACGCGACGCTGAAGTTCTTCCTGTACACGTTCCTGGGATCGGTGCTGATGCTGGTGGCGCTGATCTACCTGTACCTGCAAGTCCGGGCGACTACACGATCGCCGGCTTTCAGTCGCTGCCGCTGGCGCTGTCCGAGCAGCGCTGGATCTTCCTGGCGTTCCTGGTGGCCTTTGCGGTCAAGGTGCCGATGTGGCCGGTGCATACCTGGCTGCCGGACGCGCACGTCGAGGCGCCCACCGGCGGCTCGGTGATCCTGGCGGCCATCATGCTGAAGATGGGCGGCTATGGCCTGCTGCGCTTCAGTCTGCCGATCACGCCGGATGCCAGCCGCGAACTCGACTGGCTGGTCATCGGCCTGTCGCTGATCGCCGTGGTCTACATCGGCTTCGTGGCGCTGGTGCAGACCGACATGAAGAAGCTCATCGCCTATTCGTCGGTGGCGCACATGGGTTTCGTCACGCTTGGCGCGTTCCTGGCCTTCGACATCCTGGGCGCCACCGGCGCGCTGAGCGGCGCCATCAACGGCCTCGACGGCGCCATGGTGCAGATGATCTCGCACGGCCTGATCTCCGGCGCGCTGTTCCTGTGCATCGGCGTGATGTACGACCGCTTGCACAGCCGCGAGATCAGCGCCTACGGCGGCGTCATCAACGTGATGCCGAAGTTCGGCGCGTTCATGGTGCTGTTCGCGCTGGCCAATTCCGGGCTGCCGGGCACCTCGGGGTTCGTCGGCGAGTTTCTGGTGATCCTCGCCAGCTTACAAGGCCAATTTCTGGTACGCCTTCCTGGCGGCGACCACGCTGATCCTAGGCGCGGCCTACACGCTGTGGCTGGTCAAGCGTGTGATCTTCGGTCCCGTGGCCAACGAGCAGGTGGCGGCGATGCAGGACCTGAACGGGCGCGAATATGCTGGTGCTGGCGGCGCTGGCCGTGGCGGTGCTGCTGATCGGGCTCTGGCCGGCGCCGCTGGTGCAAACCATGGAAGCGTCGATGCAGCACCTGCTGCAGCAGATCTCCTTGAGCAAAATACCGGCGGGTTAGACATGAACGAAGCCGCCATGACCCTGGAGACGCTGCGGCCCGCGATCGCGGAGATATCGCTGGGGCTCGCGATCTGCCTCGTGCTGCTGGTCGATGTATTTGCCGGCGCGGCGCGGCGCCAACTCACGCCGGTCCTGACCCTGATGCTGCTGGCCGCGTGCGCCTGGCTGACGGTGAGTCTGGGCGCGGTCCAGGAGCGCACGGTGCTGTTCGACGGCCTCTACGTCGCCGATCCGCTGGGCATGTTCCTCAAGCTCGCCGCGTTCCTCAGCGTCGGCATGGCGCTCTTCTATTCGCAGGCCTATCTGGATCGCCGCGGGATTTTCGGCGGCGAGTATCAGGTGCTTGCCCTGACGGCGTTGCTCGGCATATGCGTGCTGGTCTCGGCCAACAGCCTGCTGACCGTATACCTGGGCGTGGAGCTGCTCGTCGTTGTCGCTGTATGCGCTGGTGGCCTTTGATCGCGATTCAGGTGTGGCGGCGGAGGCGGCGATCAAGTACTTCGTGCTGGGCGCCATCGCCTCGGGCGTACTGCTCTATGGCATGTCGATGCTGTATGGGCTGACCGGTAGCCTCAACCTCGACAAGCTGGCGGCCATCAATGCCGCGGCACGGCGCGGGCTTTGTCATCGCCGTGACCTTCATCGTGGTCGCCGTGGCGTTCAAGTTTGGTGCGGTGCCATTTCACATGTGGGTACCCGACGTGTATCAGGGCGCGCCCGCCAGCGTGACCCTGCTGATCTCGACCGCGCCGAAGCTGGCTTCATTCGCGCTGGTCATGCGCTTGCTGACCTACGGTCTGGGTGCGGATCCGACGCCTGTGGGTGCAGATGCTGACGGTCCTGGCCGTGCTGTCGCTGCTGGCCGGAAACCTTATCGCCATCGCACAGAGCAGTATCCGACGCATGCTGGCGTACTCGGCGATCGCCAACGTCGGCTTCATCTTGCTGGGCTTCGTGACTGCGGGAGCCGGCGGCTATCGCGCGGCCCTCGTGTACACCCTGGTTTATGTGCTGACGACGCTCGGTTCGTTTGCCGTGGTGCTGCTGGCCGCCCGCGACGCGACGGCGAGGCCGAAGAGCTCGACGACTACAAGGGACTGGGCGCGCGCGATCCGTTGCTGGCGCTGCTGATGCTGGTGCTGATGTTCTCGACCGCGGGAATCCCGCCGTTTGCCGGGTTTTGGGCGAAACTGTGGATCATTCAGGCACTGCTTAACACGCACCACACCTGGCTTGCTACCCTGGCAGTACTGGCGTCGGTCGTGGGCGCCTACTACTACCTGCGGATCATCTGGTTCATGTATTTTGAAGCGGGCAGGGCACAGACACCCGTAGTGCGGCAACCGCTGACCCGAACCGCGCTGGCGCTGAACGCGCTTGCGGTCCTCGGGTTGGGGGTTATGCCCAATGCATTGCTGGCGCTGTGCACAAGCCTGATTGGGTAGCCGCGCAACACGGGTTCCCGCGCTGATTTGCACCCGGCATCTCAGCCGGAGCGGGGGTGCGGTAGCCGTGGCTTTTCATTCGACCAAGTTAGTGTAGAATGCGCGGCCCTTCAGGTGCGGGGTGGAGCAGTCTGGCAGCTCGTCGGGCTCATAACCCGAAGGTCGCAGGTTCAAATCCTGCCCCCGCTACCATCGCTGAGACCCTGGCGCCGCCTGCTTCAGGGCCTACTCGTTTTTAGCGACATTGGCAATAAGGTAGGTCGGGTCCGCGCTCGAATAGCTCAGCTAGTGTAATGCGTTTCTTGCGCTCGGTGGCCCAGCGTAATCTTCGTCCGCGGCGCAAATCGGGGTCTTAGTTGAATCGGCCTAGTACGGCGCGGCTAGTCCTTGAGCGATAGTAGCGCCAGTTTCACTTCGCGCAGCCGCGGTTGCTGGTCGCCGTGCATGCTTTCAGATTCGGCCTCTGAGATTAGTTTCGCATCAAGCGCCCAGGCTTCAAGAATTCGTCTCTTTTGTGCCGTGTTCAACCTCGCATCGTTCACAACATCGCGAGGACTGCCAAAGTGGCCGGCCGCATCGAGCACCATTGCATCGATGTCAGGAGTACTAAGCGGTCGTTGCATGGGGCATTGTGTCTGGCTGATACGCACTCTAGTCTGCTGCCGTGCATACGTGCAACAAGATCTTCCCCTTGTGGAGGCGGGGACTACCGAACAGCCACTGTATGCCTTTGATAACAAACAGCTCGCCGAAGTCGCCCCAATCGAGTTGCTCCCCGAGTTGCCCCCGGCGATTCGCGGTGCCTGAACTGACTACGCGCTGCGCAGGTTGCCCGCTTAACATACGATCTAGCGTTCATCCGTGCGCGTACCGCGCGAGCCCGCCAACACTTCTGACGTAGCCCCCGGCATAGTGGCAGCCCCTCCGCGCGGTGCAGTCGATTGGGCCGGCTGGGAGCGATTTGAGCCCCACCACTTACCGCGGCCCCCCAGCCAAGACCAGTGCGACGTCTAATTCCGCCTAATGGTCAGCAGATAGACACGCAATCCTGAGTTGACAGGAGTAGCACGCCGCCGAGAGCACATTCGATGTGCTGGCAAAAGTCAGCTCCCAAGAACGAGGAAACAGAAGGCCTTGCCTTTCAACGAGCTAAGGATAGTCGGTGTGTGCCGAAACGGGACCCCGCTACCAATACAAACAATAAGTAACGCGGTTATCCGCTAATCGTCCTGAAGACGGCCTTTGTCCGCGCAATGGTGGGCCTTCTCCGCCTTGACTGCACCTACGCTCGGCGCAAGCTGGGGGACAGTAACCAAGATAAATTCACTGCGAACAAACGCCGTCCGAAATGTTCAGCAAGTGAAATGAGGAGGCTTCGCCATGAATCAGACCAAACCGGGAAATGGACGTGGGCGCGAGAGGATGCCGACCCTGAAGAAGACACTTCACGAAGCCATCGTAAGAAAACTGATCATGCTCGGCGCAGCCCTGACGCTACTACTCGGCCTCCCGTTCGCGTTTGCCAACCACGCCTTCGCCGACCCGACACCCAAGTTTGCTTACGTGGTGAATGCCTGCATCTCTACCAGCGATTGTTCAGCAGGCAACGTCTCGGCCTACACCATCAACAGTTCCACCGGGGCCTTGCGCGCGGTCGCCGGTTCGCCCTTCGCGGCCGGAAGCGGCCCTTACTCGGTGACGGTGGACCCCTCGGGCCGGTTCGCTTACGTGGCGAATTCAGGAGATGACACAGTCTCGGCCTACACCGTCAACAGCTCCACGGGGGCATTGCGTGTGGTCGCCGGTTCGCCCTTCGCGGCCGGGAACGGCCCTGTCTCGGTGACGGTGGACCCCTCGGGCCGATTCGTTTACGTGGCAAATGAGGTGGGCAACGTCTCGGCCTACACGATCAGCAGCTCCACGGGGGCCTTACGCGCGGTCGCCGGATCGCCCTTCGCGGCTGGTGGGGAAATAACTAACTCGGTGACGGTGGACCCCTCAGGTCGGTTCGCTTACTTGCTAAGTGATTGCGACAATTTCGGTGTTTGTGATCAAGGCAACGTCACGGCCTACACTATCAACAGCTCCACCGGGGCGTTGCGCGCGGTCGCCGGTTCGCCCTTCTTCGCCAGGAACACCCCAGTCGCAGTGAGGGTAGACCCCTCGGGCCGCTTCGCTTACGTGGCGAATACTTGCATCTCTGCCGACGATTGTTCGGCAGGCAACGTTTCGGCCTACAGTATCAACAACTCTACGGGGGCATTGCTCGCGGTCTCCGGTTCACCCTTCGCAGCCGGGAACACCCCTCGCTCGATGACGGTGGATCCCTTGGGCCGGTTCGCCTACGTGGCGAATGAGTGCGTCTCTTCCAGTGATTGTTCAGTACGGTCTCGGCCTACACGATCAACAGTTCCACCGGAGCCTTGCGCGCGGTCGCCGGCTCATCGTTCCCGACCGGGAACTATCCTACCTCGGTGACGGTGGACCGCACGGGCCGCTTCGCTTACGTGACGAACGTCTTAGACAATACAGTCTCGGCCTACACCATCAACAACTCCACTGGGGCCTGGCGCCCGGTCGCCGGTTCGCCCTTTGCGGCCGGGAATGAACCTTACTCGGTGGCGATAGCCAGCCAGACCGTAACGACCTCGGTGCTCACACTTTCTCCGCGCTCGCTCGCCTTTGGCGACCTTCCGATCCACACCTCGAGTGCCGCGCAGTCGGTGACCGTCACGAACACCAGCGCCAAAACTGTGGCCATTACCAGCATCGCGCTGAGGGGTACGGCTCCTGGGCAGTTCAGGTTTACCGATGATTGTGGCAAATCGTTGGCGGCCTATAGAACCTGCACGCTCGAGGCGATTTTCAGCCCGACATCGGAGGGCGCAAAGACCGCCTATTTGGACGTGAACGGCGGGGGCGGGGGCCTGCGTTCGGTGAAACTCACGGGC
The DNA here is from genome assembly GCA_963707115.1 of uncultured Gammaproteobacteria bacterium. Lineage (GTDB taxonomy): Bacteria > Pseudomonadota > Gammaproteobacteria > Steroidobacterales > Steroidobacteraceae > FEN-1191. Next base: position 175,316 of record CAVPOP010000004.1, on the reverse strand, counting down.
ACAGGTGAGTAGACCGACCACAGCATCATCGTCACGCATGACGAAATTGCAGGATCGGTTTTCGAGACTTTGCCTAAGGCGCTAAAGCCGCCTAACTGAGCGGCTTAGTACCTCAAGTCAATGGCAATAGAATTCGGTAATCGACCCCCCGTTACCAAAAAATCAATAAATTATTTCCGATTCCAGGCTGCGGACTCGCCGTGGGGCAACAGCGCGGCCCTAATCGGCCGCAATTTGCGCAAAACGGTCAATAGCAGATGCGTCTCGAATGTTGTGTCTGGATTCGCAATGCCTCCGTTGCTTGACATGTTTGGCGGTCGGCGCATGCTCGGGTAATAGTGCGGCGTTTAGCTGGTAAATTTCGTTCTCCTAACACTCCAAATAGAATGCAATTGCGGGGGACTCGTCGTGTTGCGAAAAATTACCTTTACCGATGGTCCGATCCGATTTACCCAAGGTGAGTCTGTACGGTGGTCGATAGTGGTGCTAAAGCTCGTGTTGGGCCTCTCGCTGACCCTGGCCTACCAATCGGCTCCCGCGCAAGCGATTTATCGGATCCAGCCGCTAAGTTTTGGGGGTGCGTGCAACGCGGGCTATCCGTTTCCGGCGGGCTTGAATGAGGCCGGCGAAGTGGCCGCCACGGCGTGCGACGCGAACGGGTACGGCCAGGCCTTCTTATGGAAGAACGACGGCAGCCCTATAGTGAAACTCGGACCGCCACCCAGCTACGCCCGCGATTTCAGCTCCTCCGGACTGGTGTGCGGCGACGCGACAGACAGCACACGACGCACGTTTGCCTTTGAAACATCGAGCAATGGTGGACCGGTAGCAAGGATCTATGATGGTTCCGGTGCAATTTACGCTTCTGCTACCGCCATAAACGACTTTGGCCAAGTGACCGGAGAGGTCACAGTCACGCAACCCAAATTAGCGTCGTACGCCTTTCTTTGGAAGAACGATGGTTCGCCGCCGATTAACCTGGGTTCTCCTCTCGGCGGTACTTCTAGTCGCGGCTGGGCTATCAACGCGTCTGGGCTGGTCGCCGGATTTGCGTGTCGTCCGGGCAATGCAGTCTGTCATGCCATTGTCTGGAAAAACGGCGGTACGGTGGTACAGGACTTGGGCACGCTCGGTGGCAATGATGGCGTTGCCGCATATATAAATACCCCCGGCCAGGTGGCAGGATTCAGCACCTTGCATGGTGGGCCATACCATGCTTTCTTCTGGCGGAATGACGGTAGCCCGATGCGGGATTTGGGCACGCTGGGGGGACCCTCCAGCACGCCGGCTGGCCTTAACGATGCCGGCGAGATCGTGGGGCTGGCGGATCTGAGGGGCGGCAGCGCCAGTCACGGCTTTTTCTGGAAAAACGACGGATCGCCGATGCAGGACCTGGGGACATTGGGCGGCACCCAAAGTTACGCAAATAACCTTAACTCCTCCGGGGAGGTGACGGGCTCTGCGTCACTTGCGGGCGACACTGTCTACCACGCCTATGTGTGGAGAGACGACGGCACGAAGATGCAGGACGTGAATGACCTCATCGACCCAACCGATCCCAGCAAGCCCTACATCACACTGACGAGCGGCGACTTCATCAACGATCGTGGCGACATCGCGGCCGAGGGAACGGATAGCCGCACGGGGCTGCCAGGCGTGTATCTGCTTCAGTCTGCAGGGGGCGCCACGTCGGTGCTCACGGTCACGCCGCACTCGCTCGCCTTTGGAGACCTTCCGATCAACACCTCGAGTGCCGCGCAGTCGGTAACCGTGACGAACACCAGCGCCAAAACCGTGGCCATTACGGGCATCGCGCTGAGGGGTACGGCTCCTAGGCAGTTCACCTTTATCGATGACTGCGGGAAATCGTTGGCGGCCTACGCAACCTGCACGCTCGAGGCGATTTTTAGGCCGACCACGAAGGGCGCGAAGACCGCCTTCCTGGATGTGAACGGCGGTGGTGGTGGATTGCGTTCGGTCAAGCTCACGGGCACGGGCGTTTAGCCGTCTACATCATCGTCGCGCATGGCGAACTTGCACGCTTGGCATGCGAGAAACGCGAATTCACTTCAGCTCGACATTGAGATGTTCAACAAATCGCTCCCCCGCTAGCAACTAATAGGTCATTAGCAAACTCCTGCGGCTTCGAGCAAAACGGCTGCGCCCGAACAGCCCCCGCTACCAATAAGATCAGATAGTTACGATTCTCCTCCGGCTGTGCGTCAAGCGCTGGGGTAGCAACGGGGTAGCACGACGCCGACTATCCGGGCTCATGCTAGCACCACCTATCGCCTCCGCCGGTTTCGACTGTCCGGATAGCCAGCACGGCATCGAGAGGTCATGCCCACCTCGGCGGTCCCATGTTCCAACTTGATCTCGACCCGCGCCAGCAACAGGTCTGCCACAGCACACACCAGTCGCACGATTCCAAGCAGCCAAGATCGATTGTGCCGGGTGGGAGCGATTTCGTCCCCCCACTTCTCCTACCCGGCACCAAAAAAAATTGGGCTCAGCTGGCGCTGCGGGAATTATGTAATGGCGGGGCCCAGACCTTAGTGCTACTGATAGCGTGAGCGCTAGCGCAGAGTATATTCAGCGCCTCAACTTAAGTCCGCAGCTGGAAAAAGCGCGAGAGAGGGGCCCATGTCCGAACTCACTGTCGATGGTCCGATGAGCCGTCGTCGACGGCAACGAGATGGTGCCGCACGGCGCTGGGCGCTGGCGCGCACGTGGGCGGTGAGCCTCACGCTGGCCATCGCCTGCCAGTCCGTGATGGCGCAGGCGATGTATCGCATCGTGCCTCTTCGGTGCCTGGGTCGCTGTACCTCTACTGTCTCTGGTCCAGATGCAAATGGCTTTAACAACGCCGACGAGGTGGCTGGCACCGTGTATTTTGCAAGCGGCAGCCACCACGCGTTTTTGTGGAAGAACGACGGCAATCCGATGATTGATCTCGGGCCAGACAAAGTCGGCTCTAATAGCGTTGGCAGTGGCTTGAATGCCTCCGGACAGGTTACCGGATCGGTAACTGACAGCGCAGGCACCTTTGCCTTTGTGTCGTCGGGCGATGGCACGCCCATGAAAATGATCCACGACAGTTTGGGGGGAAATTTTGCTGCAGCTTACGCAATAAACGACCTGGGGCAGCTGACGGGCGAAGCCGCCGCGACCGACGGTACTACGCACGTGTTTCTGTGGAAGAACGATGGTTCGTCGATGCTTGACGTGGGTGAACTCAGTGGTTGGACAAACACAGCAGGGGAGGCCATCAACGCGTCTGGACAGATAGCTGGGACGGCGACTTATTCGGGCGAGCCGAGCGCTGCGCCGTTTGTATGGAAAAACGATGGAACTCCCTTGCTTGAATTGGGCAAGAATGGCGGCAGCGCCTTTCACATCAACGCTTCGGGACAGGTCGCCCTGACAGCTGTAGTTACCATAGGTGGAGGAGGAAGGGGTCGCGCCTTCTTATGGAGTAACGACGGCACACCAATGCATAGCCTGGGCACACTGGGTGGGGCGGAGAGCTTCCCGAATGCCCTTAATGATGCGGGGCAGGTTGTGGGGACGTCGAACACGCTCCGCTTCCTCAATCCACACGCGTTTCTATGGATGAACGATGGGATGCCGATGAAGGACCTGGGGACCTTGGGTGGACACTACAGCGGAGCGAATGACATCAACGCCTCCGGACAAGTGGTGGGATATTCCTATCTTGCCGGCGACTCAGCGGCGCACACCTTCCTATGGAGGAATGACGGCGGAAGGATGCTGGATGTGAACGCACTTATCGACCCCACCGACCCCCTGAAGCCGTACGTGACCCTCGATGGCGGCCTAGCCATCTGCTGCGTTGCGCACAACATGTTCATCAACGACTCGGGTGACATCCTTTCCGAGGGAGTCGATAGTCGTACAAGGGTCGTAGGCCTGTACCTGCTGCAAGGAACCGTGCTCACGCTGGACCCGCGCTCGCGCGCCTTTGGCAACCAGCCGATCAACACCGCCAGCGCCGCGAAGTCGGTAACCGTGACGAACACTAGCCCGAGAGTCGTGGCCATCACGAGTATCGCGCTGACGGGCACCGCTGCGGGGCAGTTCGCCTCGACCAACAACTGCGGTAGCTCCCTGGCAGGCCACGCGACCTGCATGATCAAGGTGTCATTCAAACCAACCACGAAGGGTGCCAAGTCCGCTACGTTGAACGTGAACGGCGGGGGTGGTGGATTGCGCTCGGTGAAACTTACGGGAACGGGCACGTAAACCGGCTACACGATCATCGTTGCGCGCTGATTTGCACACTGTGACCTGCCGGCATTCTTCGGTCCATTGGTGGCTTAGGAAATGGCCGTTTTTGAACCGCTTGGCTTTCTAGGACCGTTTCTAGAGTTAGTTTCCGGCGTGTTGTTGATCTTCGATCGTCCTCAAATCCCTACACTGATCGGCAAAAGCTGCCGGCGTCATTTCTTTGAGACCCTGGTGAGGCCGACTCTCGTTGTACTCGACCCGCCAAGCTTCGATCTTCTCCCTGGCTTCGTCAATCGTCTCGAACCAGTGCACGTTTAGACACTCGTCCCGAAGTGATCCGTTGAACGTTTCGACAAAGCAGTTATCGGTGGGCTTGCCCGGTCGATTGAAGTCGATCGCCGCCTTGTGATGGTACGCCCACAGATCGAAAACTCGACCGGAGAACTCACTGCCATTGTCCACGAAGATCCGCACCGGAGCTCCACGCTGAGCGGCGAGTCGATTGCAGACCTCGACCACGTTCTCTGCGCGCAACCTCTGACCGACAGCAATGTCGAGCGCCTCGCGCGTAAACACGTCGACGATCGTCAGCGCTCGGAACCGCGTGCCGTCGACCAGTTGATCGGCCACAAAGTCCATCGACCACGCCTGATTTGGCCGCTTCGGGATGTACTTCTCGCGCCGACCGACGACCATCTTCCGGCGCCGGGGCCGTTTACTGCGCAGTTGCAGGCTCTCCTCGGTGTAGAGCCGGTAAGCCTGGTCTTTGCCCAGTGACCACCCTTCGCGCCGCAACAGAACGTGCAGTCGCCGATAGCCGTAACGGATCCGAACTTGCGCCAGCTCCCGCATTCGGGCCCGCAGTGCCGTCTTCGGATCCATCCTCGAGCGGTAGTACTGCATGCTCCGGTGCTGTTGGACGATGCGACAGGCCCGCCGCTGACTCGTGGCATAGTGGTCTACGACGTATTCCACTGCTTGCCGCTTCAACGCGGGCCGGGCCATTTTTTTGAATTGATGTCCTGCAGCACCGCCTTGTCGAGACTCAGCTCAGCGACCAGCTTCTTGAGCCTACCGTTCTCGTCCTGGAGCATCTTCAGCTCCCGCACCTGGTCCGACTGCAGGCCCGCGTATTGCTTCTTCCACCGGTAGAACGTCTGCTCCGATACCCCGATCTGGCGCGTGGCATCGGCCACCTTCATCCCCAGCTCGACCTGCTTCAGCACCGCTACAATCTGCTCAACCGAAAACCGCTTCCTCTTCATGGCAAACTCCTTGCCCCGCAGGGCCTAGTTTGCCGAAAAACTAACCTTCAGAATGGTCCGATTTCGTCATGGCGGCTCAGTTTCTGGGTTGGTTGTTAAACTCAGTTGCTGTTTGAACTCTGCCGGAGTCAGTTGCCCGAGACTCGAGTGAGGTCGAACCTCGTTGAACTGACGCCGGAACTGCTCGATGACGATCTTCGCATCGATTCTGTTTCTGAACCACTCCATTGATAAGCACTCGTCGCGGAACTTGCCGTTGAACGACTCGTTGTTGCCGTTCTGCCAGGGCTTTCCCGGATCGATGTGGGCGGTATCGATGTTGGCCTGCGTCAGCCACTTCAGCACCGCTCTTGACACGAACTCCGGGCCGTTGTCCGATCGCAGGTACTTCGGGCTGCCATGAACACTGACCAGTTTGCTCAGCACTTCGATGACGCGACCAGAACGGATGCTTCCGGCCACATCGATCGCCAGGCACTCGCGACTGTACTCATCGACCACAGTCAGGCACTTGAGCTGCTGCCCATTGGCACAGGCATCGAACACGAAGTCATACGCCCATACCTGGCCCACGGCCGTTGCCGGCAACGGCCGTGGGCGGCAGGCCGCCACGCGGCGCCGAGGCCGTTTTCTGGGCACTTGCAGCCGGTGCAGCCGCCAGAGCCGATGAGCCCGGTCGGTGCTCATGGCGTGACCACGGCGCGCCAGGAAGACCTGGATGCGCCGATACCCGTAGCGCGGATACTGCGCCGCCAGCTCGTGCATGACGGCCACGGCCGGTGCGTCCCGCTGCGGCAAGCTTCGAGCTGATACCCCACCGTGATCGAGCCACGCTCAGCAGCGCGCACGCTCGCCGGACCGATCGACCTCGTTGGCAGACGTAGGCGATCTGTTGTCGGCGCACGCTGCGCGCTCACCATTTTTTTGCGGCGACTTCCTTCAGGATCTCGATGTCCATGACCCGCTCGGCCAGCAGCTTCTTGAGCCGACCGTTCTCGGCTCAAGCTGCCGCAGTCGCTTCACGTCCACCGCCTCGAGCTTCCCAAAGCGCTTGCGCCAGGCGTAGATCGTGACGTCGCTGACCCCGTGCTTCTTGGCCACCTCCGCCACCGGGCGCCTTGTCCGCCTCGCGCAGGATCTTGACCATCTGCTCTTCTGAAAATCTTGTCTTCTTCATGGTCCCCTCGGTTCCCGAAGGGCCATTTCCCAAAGTATCAACTGGACCGAAAATCGACCCGCAGGTCAATACCGCGGCGTACCAGTACGCGACGATCTACGCGCAGTGGGGCAATCGGGCGAAGGCGCTCGAATGGCTCGAGACGGCACTGCGGCTGCCTGACTCGGGCCTGGAGCTGTTAAAGACCGACCCGCTGCTGGACTCCTTGCGCCAAGAGCCGCGCTTCCAGGTGATCGTGCGGGAGTTGAAGTTTCCGGACTGAGTGAGGCGCGCTACATCCGCAGGAGGTGGGTGGGCTCAGTTCGGGGCGTAACTACCGCATTTCAATGTCAATAAAATCAATAGTGCGCGAACTCCAACTCACGCCCCGCTACCAAATTATAACTGCCTGATATACGCGCCAAAAAGATCGGCGCAAGGTAAAGATTGAGCCTCTGCGCGGCCTAGCCGTTCGCCTGCGGCTGCGCCGGAACGCTCCCGCCGAGAGACTCGAACACGAGCGACCGCGGCTTCCCTGAATTCCGCATCATCGCTGAGCAGCGCCCGCGCCTCGCGTAAACCAGGTGCGTGACCTGGCGAGCCTCGCCCTGGCCCTCCCCGAGCCGCCACACCTGCCCGGTGCCGGAGCGGTCGGATAGGAAGTACAGACCCCCCTGTGTCCGCCGTTGCAGCAGACACAGGGGGCAGATCGAATGGTGACCAGAAACCCTAATTTACGGTGTGAGTCTCGAGGGCCGACTCATCGTCGACGCGAGTGCCGTCAAAATCAGCATCACCGGCATATACCGCGTTGATCGTATAGTGGCCATATACCAGTCTCGTAGTTTTAAATCTGGCCACACCGCCGTGCAAGGTGCCACTTCCCAGGATCTCTGTGCCGTTCATGAAAAGAACCTTGCCCCCATCCGGTGGTACGCCATCACCGGAGGTGACGACCGCGGTAAAGGTGACCGGCTGGCCACTCACCGACGGATTCGGAGAAGAGCTGATCTCAGTTCGAACCAGCGCAGCGGTCACGGTCACTGTTTTGCTGGAGCACATGCTAATTGGACAACCAAGCCCGAGCGCACCACCCGGACCTTGAGCATTGAAAACCCGGATGAATTCCTTATTGCCGACCGCGAGTGTGAAATTGCTGGTACCCCATTTTCCGGCAAAGCCTCCCAACGTAATTTTTGTATTTGTCCAACTGTGGACAATCAACGTAACGGTGTCGCCGTCCGGTTTGTAGCCGGCCTCCCACTTCTTGTTCTTGTCGTAGAAGCTGATGAAGGGAGAGTTACCGGTATAGGCCTTATGCGTGCCAAAGCCGCTGCCTGTAATCGTGATGGTCTGGTTCTTTGCGGTGGTGACCGCACTGATGGACGTGATCTTCGGTGTCGCGGCCGATACTTGTGCGACTGCCATCGAGCAAGCTGCAACGACTCCCAGCACCATCACGGAAGAGCGTCGGAGAACGGGCGTGATCATCGGATTTTTCCCCTTGTAGCACATTTGTTGTTTTTGCTAGATCGAATCGGACTATCAGCAAGGAGACTGGAATCTGTCAATAAGCAGACTGGCTCCGCGAACATGAAATCAACTTAATAGAGTCGACGGTCACATAACATAATGTTGCCAAGCTTTGGCGAGCTGTGCTGCAGCCTGCTTGCCAAGCATGACCCGGCGCACGATGCGCTGTTGAACAATCACCCCGAAGGCTGCAAATGAAATTCCGCTCTTCAAGCAACGTAACACCAAGGAGGCGCTCCTTAGAGTACGACGAAGCGCTCACGGACGCGCCAAACTGGAAGCCACTCAAGGCATCCCCTTAAGAATCTGCAAGTGCCCGCCTGGGTGACAGGCGAGCGGTCGATGAGCGAGCTTTCGAAGGCTGTGTTCCTGAGCTATGGCTCGCACGATGCCGAGCCGGGACGACCAGTTCCCTGCATATAATTCCTAAACGCGCCCCGCTACCAATAAAAACAATAAGTTGCGCCAGAACTCGCATTGCCTTTCCGCAGTCGACGTAGCGGCTCAGCAGCATCCTGCCAAATCGGATGACACGCTGGTCGAATTGCGGTTCCGATGATGCTTTGAGACTAACTACGTCTCCCATTGACTGAGCACATGGAGATATCGCCAATACCCTCAGCGCGCTCCACCCGCATCCTTGACACGCTTGCGCACGGCAGAGCCAATTGCAACGAGTGATGTCCCAGCCATCAGAAGGCGGACCCCAACGAGCGTGCCTACAGCCCAGACGCCGGACAGGGGAAACTGCCGCCACAGGAGGATGCCAAGCAATATCGTTACGATGGCGCTGGACAGGAGCCAACCCCAGCCGGTCTCACGCTCAGCGGAGAATGCGGCAAGGAGTTCTAAGACTCCTGAGGCGAAGAAATACGCGGCTAAAAGCAGTGTCGCTGACGCCAGGGCAGCTAGCGGCTCTCTGATCATCCAGATGCCCGCCACGACGGCTAACGCACCGACGGCGAATATCACTAATCCTCGGCCGAACGCATCCGCCTTAAAGGCGAGAAAGCATTGCGCTACACCACCCAATAGCAGTAGAACACCCACCATAATCATGATCGACGCGCCCGCGACGAAGGGCGCCGCGATGGCAAGTACGCCAGCGATTATCATCACGACGCCGGAAAACACCGCGTGCTTCGCGTGTTCGGAAATTACACCTACTAAACCTTTTCTTGCATTCATTATAGTCTCCCATGGCCACGCCAAAGTCTGGCGCCATTTATTGTTTGAATCGGCCCGTGCTCGCGCGGCAACGTCGCCGAACGAACCGTGGCCACTCTACACACAAAGCAGCAAAACGTCTCGTTTAGCCTCTATGCCTAAGAATGAGGGATGACATCGTGCCCGCGATAGGCAGCTGGTCGGACTGTGCCCCGGGGATCCGTGGATCAGATCAACTCCGACAACGCGGGCCTGCCGTTGCTCAAGAAGCGGGTTATGGAATTCCCGGTTGCGGCCCGACAAACCTCATGCGTTTTCATCAAGCTTCGGCGTTACGCGGGCACTAGAGGAGCAGACTCTCCGCCTGAGAACGGTCGTTCGTTCCCCACCCCTACATGGCAACCTGCGGCTGCGCGCGGGTTCATTGCCTCCACGCAACGCGCTAGAAGTACCTAGAGATCAATCCGAAGGGGTACTGTAGGATCGCGGACTGCTGAGATTCTTTCAAGCTCCCGCAGAGGATCGTCGGTAAGGGGCTGAATCGCGGACCCTGCGGTCACTGCCAATCCAGATAGCGCAAGTTGCACTTTGAGGTTGTCGAAACTCTAATGCGAACGTTCGATTCGCCCATGTTCGAAGCTGCCGCCAATGTGACCGTGAAGTCGCTGGGGCAGAATAGGCGCGCGCGGCGCCGATCTGTGCAGTCATCGCGGAGTTAGTGTGAGGCGGACTCAGAAACTGGAAGCTATGGCGTGAAATTATTTCTATGGCGCTCATTTCTGAGCGGAATGTTTGTCGTTTTGCCAGTGACGATCATCGTCATCGTTATCGCGCGCTTAGCCACCACGGTCCGTGTGACCTTGCATTCGATCGTGGCAGCGCCGCCAATGTCAGCCATATTCCACGGTCATTGGGCTGTTGAATGGGCCCTGTTGGCGCTGCTTTTGCTGTGCCTCGTAACTGGGTTGGTGTTGCAACTGCCGTACATGCGGGACTTGATCACCTCAGCAGATAGGTCACTGGCCAAGCACTTCCCATCTTACAATGTCCTGCGTGGCTTCGAAGCGGGCTGGATGGGAAGGGGCGGACGCAAGGATGCACTGGCGGCTCTGGTCATAGTCGACGAGGCACTCGCTCCCGCGTTTGTTGCCGAGGAACTGCCAGACGGGCGCTACGTCGTATTCGTACCGTCGGTACCGAGCGCCCGCCAAGGCTCCATCTACGTCATGACCCGTGATCGCGTCCATTTGATCGACGCGAGTACCCGAGAGGTCGTCCATTGCATTCACTACTGGGGGATGGGCACGGGGGAATTGATCAAGAAAATGAGGAATACGTAGTGGCTCGGTCCACCGTGGCCTACTGCTCCAGGAGTTGGGATTTGCGAACAATTTACGGCTGCCCTACAGGTCTCGAGTCATTGAGAACTTCCGTGGGGATTGATAGTTTTTTCCAGCCTGATCTATGTGCAACCGATCAACTACTGCGCGCCCAGGCTTAGTCAGCGTTTGATTGGATTTGTCCATGTCGAGGTGGTGGTGCCCAGCGTACTGGTGAAAAACTGCAGAACCCAATCGGCGCAGGCAAGGGAGGGCGACCTCATACTCGCGTCTGCCGTTCCCCTTGGACTGCCCTATGTAGTGGCCCGCAATGTTAGCACCGCAAGGAGCCTATCTCGAGCCGCCTCTCTGGCGATGCTTCTTGGCGGGGGGGCTCGCACTCAAGCATTGCGCAGGTTACGGCGGTGGGGAGGGCGGATCCATTGTGGCGGGGCCGGGTGCCGCATCCGTGGGTGTGCTCACAGAGCACGATGAATGAAGACTGCACTTTGGGCCTTCGCGATGTTCTCGTCTCTCATCGTCACGGCAGCCGCGGCTGACGAGGGTGAGCACAGCACTGAGCCCACGTCCCCTGCGACCCCAACCCCATGGGAGTTTGCGATTACCGCGTATCCCACTTTCGTGCGCGGCGGCGACAACTATATCTATGCCGTCGCAGCCGCTGACCGTGACGCACTGCACTTGGAGGCCAGGTACAACTATGAGGCGGATGGCGCGAGGTCGGCCTTCGTGGGCTGGACATTGCACGGTGGCGAGAAAATCAGCTGGGAGCTGACGCCCCTGCTCGGCGGCGCTTGGGGCACGATTCAGGCGTTCGTGCCCGGCGTGGAGGCCAGCGCGGCTTGGACGCGACTCGACTTCTATATCGAGGCCGAATACGTGCATGACAGCAATGCGCAAACCGGTAGCTACCTGTATGCCTGGAGTGAGCTGGCGGTAAGACCCCTCGAGTACCTGAGAATCGGCCTTGCGACTCAGCGCACCAGGGCCTACGGCGGCGAACGCGATATCCAGCGTGGCCCCTTCGCGCAATTGACGTGGGGCCACTTCACTGTGGGCGCCTACTGGTTCAACGCGGGGTCGAGCGATCAAGTCGTCCTCGGATCGATTGGCGCGACATTTTAGTTCTCGAGGCGAGTCAGCGAGCCGGGTCGACGAGCGATCATTCGACGGCCGTCTTCCTGTGCTATGCCTCGCACGATGCCGCGCCGGGACAATCACGTCCCTGCATATGATCTCTAAACGCGCCCCCGCTACCATTAAAACAATAGCTTAGCTCTCTTGGCGAGTAACAAACATGAAAGTAGATCGTGCTGCGCAAAGGTAGGCATTGCCCCACTTGACTAGATTTGCGGTCGGCTCATGCTCGGCGCAAATCTAGGGTGCTTGAACTCTAATCATCCGCCGTCCGTGCAACAAGCGGACCGGGAGTCACTATGATTTGCGTCAGTCGCTCGACACGGACCTTGCTTGCAAAAGTAGTTCTAGTGCTGTGCGCGGCAACGGTCACCGATTCCGCGTTGGCAGCGCCGACGCTTGAGAGTATCGCCGTTACCCCTACGGCCCCCTCGATCTCTGTCGGCCAGACGCAAGGGTTTACGGCCACGGGGACGTTCAGCAATACCTCCACTCAACCGCTTGGCCCGGCCATTAGCGACATGGCCGCGGCGGGCTGGACCACCTGTGCATTGCTAACCAGCGGTGGCGTCGAATGCTGGGGCAATAACGGCGACGGCGAACTCGGCGATGGCACCACTATAGATTCACTCATTGCGCGTCCGGTCAAGGGGATAACTTCCGCCGTGGGGGTCGCGCATGGCGGAGTTCATGGCTGCGCGCTGCTGGCCAACGGCGCGCTCCGGTGCTGGGGGCGGAACGACAGGGGTCAACTGGGCAACGGGACCACCAATTCGGCGACTACTCCGGTCACGGTCAGCGGGATCGGCACGGCTACCGCGCTGGCCTTGGGTGATCTGCACAGCTGTGCGCTGCTGGCCGGCGGCGCAGTCCAATGCTGGGGCTATAACGTCTACGGCCAACTAGGCGACGGGTCCAATACGGATTCACTCAAGCCGGTGCCTGTAACCGGGATTAACGCGGCCACCGCGCTGGCCTCGCGTTATTCCAACAGTTGTGCGTTGCTGGCCAGCGGCGCGGTCCAATGCTGGGGGTATAACATCTGGGGACAGCTGGGCGATGGCACCACGACCAATTCCGCTACGCCGGTCACCGTCATTGGGATTAACGACGCCACGGCAATTACGACAGGAGGATTCTTCAGTTGTGCATTACTCGCCAGCGGCGCGGTGCAGTGCTGGGGACACGGCACCAATGGCGAACTGGGCGATGGGTCCAATACCGATTCAAGCATCCCGGTGCCTGTGACCGGGATCAGCACGGCCGTAGCGATCACGGCAGGCGCGTATCATGCATGTGCCGTACTACGAAATGGCTTTGTTAAATGCTGGGGCTATAACGGCGACGGGGAGCTCGGTAATGGCACAAAGGTGGATTCAAAGATTCCCGTCCGCGACGGCGCTATCAATTTACCCACCAGGCTGGTGGCCGGGGAGGTCCACACCTGTGCACTGCTCTCCGATGGAGCCATGAGATGCTGGGGATTCAACAATGTCGGTCAGCTGGGCAACCGGCGGAAAAACTCCAGCCCCTGGCCAGTCAACGTCGTGGGCACGCCGGGCGTAGTGTGGACAAGCAGTGATTCGTCGAAGGCGACAATCACTGACCGAGGAGTGGCCACAGGGCGTACGGTTGGCAACACCACGATCACAGCGACCACGCCTGGGCTTTTCAACGACAATGCGGTGCTGACGGTGAAGTAGAGCTTCCTGTCGGTGATCCTGCGGGTAAATGCACGATGCGTTCCGCTGCATCAGCAGCGAAGGCGTCGATGAGAGGGAACCTCGCTGGAGACTGCACTTAATCTCTGCAGAAAACGTCCTTGTGCTTCTTGGCGGGGTTAGTGCAGCCATGGCCTCAGCGCATCTCAGCATCAACAAATAATATCAACGCATAAGGATCAGCGCGTTGGGACGGCCACTTCCCTGCATATAACCCCTAAAACGCGCCACCTGCAGAATATTGAATAAAATGGCTCGGCCCTGACAAAGCAACCGCCGATCACCTAATCACGTTGTGGTAGACGGCCATTGCGCTTGATGGCGCTGCGTAACTTGAGTGTCCTGCCTGCTGCTCGGAATTGACGGGACTGTACACTTCCATACGTCGACCGCGCCCGCAAGATCAATGGCTTAGCGCTACGTATTTCTCCTCTTATTATTCTGTTGAGTTCCGAGTACAAAGAGCGGGATGGCTTGCTGCGAGCCTTTGGGAACAGGGGAGGGTGCTCGCATGTTTCACTCCAATCGAATGACGTGGCTTGGCATGAGAGGCCGGCTTGTCGCTCAGTGCGTGCGTAGGATGATGCGACGAGGGAGCGATTTCATGAAATCCAACTGGACTTGTTGCCCCACGGCCCGGTTCGCCGGCACGGGACTGAGACGCGTCATCGCGCTCGCCGCCGTCTGCATTTGCGTTGGAACGTCTGCGAGCGCAGCGGAGTTCCAGTTGCCCGCCGCGACGGAGGGCGCCACTTCTTTGACCACGGGACCGATCATTGACCTCGACTTCCTGAATATCTCCGATTCCACGGTGCCCGATAAATCGGGGAACGCCAATTACGGTGTGGGGAAGAAAGGAGCCGTCGGGTTGGAAACCAACTGGAGCCCGAGCACCGCACTGGACTCCCAAGGGAAAACCGCAGTGGTTTTCGACGGCACGCAGATGGAACGTATAGAGATTCCGAACCAATCGGGGCATCTCGACGTTGGGCAATACACCATCCTCGTGCAGTTCACATTGGACCAGTCGGTGGATACCGACCCCTTGCACCAACGCTATGAGCTCATGGAGAAGGCTGGCAGTTTCTGGTTCAATGTACGCGAAGACACGAGTCCGAAATATCTCCTCCGCACGGGCGGATATTTCAATGGAGAGGCGCATGCGCTTACCGGGCTGCAGGCCATCCCGAACAAGACGCTCACGTGGGCAATAGCGACCTACGACGGGTCGCAACTGAAAACATTCGTCGCCGACGCAGACGGGAAGAATCTTGTCCTCGACAGTACCCGCGCACAGACCGGCACGGTGGCTACGGGCGCGACCATCACCGGCATCGACGAGAACCTGGTTGTAGGCGCCAAGCACCGGAAGGGGCATTTTGTGGATGGTACGGGCGGCGAGATCGCGGAGGGATTCTTCAACGGCACGATGTCGCGGTTCATCGTGTTCAACACCGCGCTTACGCAGACCGAGATCGCCTCGGTAATTTCGGGCTCCGTCCCGAGCGTGACTCCCAAGGTAATTGGAAAGCTGGGCACGAATGCCTGGTATACCAGCGCTACGACGACTCTCACGTGGACGGTAACGGGAAGTCCCACACCAATAACGAGCGGCTGCGGCACGGCTTCCGTGCCGCAGACTGCGGGGAAGACCTACACCTGTTCGGCGACCAACTCGCTTGGCAGCGCGACCAAGTCAGTCATGATCAAGAAGGACAGCGTCAAGCCACAAGTGACCGTCAGCGTCCCAGTCAAGGCCAAAACTTACAAGCTCCATCAAAAAGTTCTGGCTTCGTATTCCTGCCTGGACACTTTGTCGCGCATGGCAACGTGTGCGGGCACTGTAAAAAATGGCACAGCAATAAATACCTCGACTAAAGGGACGAAGACATTCGCGGTGGTGGGCACAGATAAGGCGGGCAACAAAAAGACTGTTTCGGTGCTCTACAACGTGACCTGAGCGAGGCGACAATTCGTGGTGCCATCGCCATGTGCTGCCTTCCGCAGTAAGACTGCGGGCCGCGGAGTAGACTCCATACTTATTCGACGCCACCGCTTCGATCCCCTGGCTGATAGGTGTCGCCTGAAGGAGTCGCTCCGTCACTATGGGCTCAGTGCCGACTAGAGAATCCTTGACGATCTTCGGGCCAGCGCACCCTGAATAACATCGAGAAGCGCGCAGGAGCAACAACCGACCACTGCGCACTACTCCTGGTGTTTCTGTCCCGAGATCCGAGTAGAACTGCTGCTATGGCTCACTTCGCGCCTCTTGAAAGAAGCGTGAGGGCGTTTGTATGTTTCATTCCAATCGAACGACACGCGGCTGGGTGGCGGCTCGCAAACTGGTGTTTAGCCTTTCGCTGGCCCTCGTCGGCCAATGCGCGTTGGCGCAGGCAATGTATCGCATCGAGCCCCTAGGCTGTCTCGGCGGCTGTATTACGTCCGTGCCCACCGTAGTCGGCCTTAATGGAAAGGGCGAGGTGGCCGGTGATGCGTGCAATGCGCATGGTGATTCGCACGCGTTCAAGTGGAGGCACGACGGCACAGCAAGGGTGGATCTCGGACCGGATGAAGTGGGGTCCTGGAGCAACGCCGTTGCCATCAACGCCTCGCAGATCTTGCCTATCGCCGCCCGCGCTCGATGCGGTTCTGCAAGGCCCTAGGGGGTTTAACTACAAGCAAACCACCACCCACGGCGAATCCGATTATGGATGTAGCGGCTACTCTAATTGGGCCACCGAGATTGAGCTGAGAGGTTACCCCCGTCGGCCGAACTTCGTGCCAGTAGTTGGTCAGTTCGCTTCGAAGAATTCCATCTCGGGATTCGCCCCACCCGCGGTAACGCAGTTGCCCAGATTCAAATTGTTGCTCTCGCCCGTCGTACCCGCGCCTAACAAGCAATGCGGCGGCGCGCTCGAGCCATCTGCCACCGTGATGGCAACGTCAGTTGATACGCCCTTATTGAAGACCGCCCTGGATCCGCCGGCGTTGCCGACGACATTAAACTCTGCCTCGGTCCAGACTAGCCCCAATTTTAGGACGCTATCTTTAGCCGTTACGGAATAGGCGTCGGTGCCATTTTCGAAGAGAACGATATCGTTGCCTCCGGCAACAGCCGTGCCCTCGAGACGCAACTTTCCGAGTTGTGTGATCTTCATGTCGGGAGCCGAGGCGAAAGCGCTATTCCTAAAGCACGAGGTTCCCGACTTGCCAAATCCTTTGGGACAGGCGGTTTTCCCCCAATCCAGCAGCCAATACTGAATGAAGACTGCCGCCTTGCCCTTCGTGACGAAGTCCGTCGCATAGAGGTACTGCTGCCAAACCGTGCAACCGCTATGGCCGGCGCACACGGAGGTCGTGGCGTTGGCATTGGTATTGAGCTGCAGCGTGTATTCGTTCGGTCCCAGAATGCCACCGCCACCGAACGACGCTACGCCCACGCCTTTTTCGGATTTCACGTTCGTCACATTCAAGAACCCGCCGAGCGCCGCCGTAATCAACCCCGTGGCTCTTAGAGCCCAGTCGTGGCCGTTGCCCACGACGTCCGGCGATCCTGACGTTCCTGCCGTTCCTGCCGAAGGCATGCGCGGCGCCGGACGAATGCGCGGTTCACCGACCAAGCATGCGACACTCTCCCACACCAGGTTCGGATACGCCGCGTGAAAGCAACCCTGGGTGGATGGGGGGTTGTTCGACAGACCGCTGCGCCAAATCTCATGCGCCTGGGATTCAAGCGTGTTGACCGCGAAATCTGCGCTCTGCGCGATGAGCGGCTGCAGCCCGCATGCGAGTGCCACAATCGCGATAGAAATGCGTTTTACATGACGGACGCAAGCTGTCTCGCTTAGTTGCATGGATTTCCCCAATTTGATCAACCCAACTGTCAGACGTGGCGGGCACTTAATTGAACTTTTTCGGCTCAGAGGAACACGGCAACGGCGCAAAAGCTCACCGTGGTATTTTTCTCCCCGTGCGGACTCTTTCTCGGCCCTTCCCAACCCCGTGGGACTATCTGCAATAGGGAAGGAATTTGTCAATCAACAGGAACCCTCTGCGATTCTGAAGGCGCAGGCGGACACCCAGGCATTGAACTTGCGGTCGACCTATTGAAGATAGAGATCGGATTACATAATGCTTCCGAGTCACCGTAGCTCAATGTCAATGAAATCAAAGGTGCTCGACCGCGCCCGGATCTAGGCGTCGTCATTCTTCTGCGGATGGGGGGAGACAAGAGCGGTGACGCGCGACGACCAGCGTGTTTGCGCCTCGGATCATTAAGAGTTCGTAATTGCGTTCTGACGTAGAGCCCGCGCTTCGCGCCTGCGTCATTATCAAACGACCACAAAATTAAATCGCCGAGCCCATGGCAAACGGTGTTAACGCCCGGGGATTGATGGAGATCAATGCGTAAGGGGTTACTTCGGTTCGCGTCATCGGCCTGAGGGCCGGGAGCACGCGTCGCGTGCCCGTGTACCCACGAGGAGTGACCGCCGAGTGACCACCGGGCATGCCATCGGCAACACGACGATCTTTTCGACCGGCGCCGCACTCACTAACGACAATGCGGTACTCACGTGAAGTGGGAGTTTCCCTCGGACACCCGTTCGGAGCGCCAGACGAATGTGCAATGGGTCCGGTGCATCAATCGCCCCGGATTCACCAGTTTACTTGCTGTCGTAATGACCACATGCGACACAGGAGAACAGACCCTTGGGTATTGCGATCTTGGCACGGCCGCACTTTGTCTGTGGTATTTGAAATAGCGACGGTCCCGAGGCAATATCGAGCTCTAAGCTCCGGCGTCGAGCCGCTCTGGATGTCAGAACTCAAGTCGTGAAGAGTAGGCGAGCGCCGATAGGCAGCTAACGGAACACGGCAGCATAGTATTGGATTGCGAGCGGCGCACCGTTTAGCGCTCGCGGCCTGTAATAAGGAGACTGTCATTGTGCGAAGAATAGCGCTGGCCGCGGGTGTGGTGGGGGGAGCGCTGTTGGCAGGTTGCGTCATAGCGCCGCCTTACGAGACCACGCCCGGCGCTCCGCCGCCACCGGTTTATCAGGCAAACACGGATCAATACTACGAACCACCGCCACCGATACCGCTCTATGAACAGCCACCATGTCCCGCGGATGGCTACCTGTGGGCTCCCGGTTTTTGGCGTGCTGGCCCGGCGGGGTATTTCTGGGTGCCCGGTACCTGGGTGCTACCTCCTGGGCCGGGACTGCTTTGGACCCCCGGCTACTGGGCTTTAGGCGGCGCTGTCTACGTGTTTCACGGCGGGTACTGGGGTCCGCACGTGGGCTACTATGGTGGGATCAATTACGGGCACGGCTACTACGGTAACGGCTATGCCGGCGGTCGATGGGTGAACAACCGATTCAATTACAACACGGCCGTTACCAACATTAACCAAACGAACGTTCATAACACCTACAACCAGACAATCGTGAATAACACCAATGTCACGAACATCACCAATGTGACGCGCGTGAGCTATGTGGGTGGCCCGAACACTCGCGCCCAGCCAACCGCGGAGGAAACAGCCGCCGCGCGCGAAAGGCACCTGCCGCCCACGGCTGCCCAGGTACAGCATGAAAGCGCAGCGCGCACCGAGCCCGAGCTCAATGCCACGCACAATCAGGGGAAACCACCCATAGCCGCGACCCCGCGTCCGGCGCAGTTCGGCGCGGGCGCCACACCAGCACAAGCGACCGGGCCAGTCGATCGGCCGTCGGTCAGACCCGCCGCCGAGCACGAGTCACCCGGGCCACCGATTCACGCACGCGACCTGCCCAGAGCCGCACCCGTGACGCCCTCCACTGCCGCCAGTCCCAGTGAAGCCCCACCGCTTGCCGGCCAGCAGGCGGACCTGCGGGCGCGCCACGAGCAAGAGCGCCAAGCTCTGGCCCAGCAGCAGGAGCAGGAGCATGCCAGCTTTGCCAAGCAGCCGGTGCAGAACCAACAGGCGTACGAGGCCATGGAGACACGCCACCAGCAGCAAACCCAGCAGTTGCAGCAGCGTCATCAACAGGAGAACGAACACGCCTCAAAAAGGGACTCGGGGACTGGAGAGCCTGAACCTGCACACTGAGTGCAAATAACGGCGCTGCGGATGGCACAAAGCCCACAACCTCGTCGTCCCTGACCGGGCAAGAAGACCCTCACGCCCTGCGTGTCGCCGTAAACCTTTACCACGAAGGTGCGGCAGAAGTTCAATCGGGTTCTCGCGACTAATTTAGATCAAGAGCCCATCTTCGGCAGTGAGCCCAGTCTATCTACTGTCTATCCGCCCGGATCTGGGCATTGTCACTCTACTGGAGACGGTTGGGGAGGCAGGTGCAGTTGCCCCGCGACGGCCGATCAGATTGCGGCGAAATATCAAGAGCCTGTAGTTGGAATCTCGCGGCAACCTTAGGGTTGCACGCGAGGTCAACGCCACCTTGCCATGCCCTGACCGCCCCTGGCCTTAGCGAGCACAACCGTGGTAGCGGGAACCCCATGGGTAGCGCCATGCTTCTACCGACTAAGCAGACGATTGCCACTTGCCTTCGGGTCGCCTGATCCGCACCGGGCGTTCAGCGTACGCTGACCAACAAGTTCCGGGTGGTGCCGCTCCGAATCCATGGCTGGGCGAATCTCACCAATTAGTACGTATACTCCCTCTGTTGGACGGAGCCCGGTCAACGTACTCTCCGCGACGGAGCGGCCTCCACGGCAGCCGGGTACGGTCATGCACAGTCCCCAATCAATGCAGATCAAGCGTCGCGCACGCAGCGGGCAACCCACAACTGCGCTGAACCAATGGCTATCGGTTGCCGTCCATCCGGTGCACTCCGTAGCGAAGGGAAGACTCGCGTGCGCCTGGCTCCTGGTTTTGCTGATGTCCTGCCTGCTCCCGGGGCTGACTGAGGCACAGATAGCCTTCCAGGAGGTCACCGCCGGTAGCGGCATCAATTTCACCGGGCGTAGTTTTGGTTTGTCGTGGGGCGACTACAACGGTGATGGATGGCCCGATCTGTACACCAGCAATCACAAGGCCATGGCGAGCCTCTACCTTAACAACCGCAACGGCACCTTCACCAATATCTTCCCCGCCAAGTGGAGCAATCATTCGACTCCGGACGAGCACGGAGCCGCCTGGGGTGATTTCGACAATGACGGCGACCAGGACATCATGCAACTGTCGGGTGCGGACCAAGGCACCGGGTCGAGCCCCGACGTATTGCTGGTCGTCACTAACGGCATCGCTCAAGACCAAGCGCTGCAGCGCGGGGTGCAGGATCCGACGGGACGCGGGCGAACGCCGCTATGGCTCGACTGGAACAGCGACGGGTATCTCGACCTGTTCTTTTCTAATCTGGCCCGTCCGGATGGGAAGTCCCCGAGCGGCTATTTTGAGCAGGTATCCGGTCATTTCTACCGCACGAGTCTTCCGGGCCTCAGCCCCGACAAGGACAGCCTGTTTGCTCAGAGCAGCGAGCTACGCGGTGACGGCCGGCGGATGCTGATCGTGCACGGCGACAGCTATCCTCAGCGGATTGTGGCATTCGGCACCGATGGTGCGGTCGACCTGCGTGCGCAGCTGGGCGTGCCCGTTACCTCGCTGGTCAGGGACGTGGCGATCGAGGACTTTAACGGCGATCTGCTCCCGGACCTGTTCATGGTCCGTCTGCAGCCGAGCGCTTCGGAGGTGTTGCTCGAGGACAGTCGCACGCTCAAGAGCTACCTGGACGTTTCGCGAACCGAGCGCGGCATGACCTTCCGGTGCGATTGCACACTGAGCTTCTCCATGGGACCTGCGTTCGAGCTCAAGGCGGGCGACATCTATATCGGCGGTAAAGGCACCCACCCACAGGGCACGAGCTTTAAGGTCACGGCACATACCGATTCAGTGGAGGGTATCGCGCCCCACACCCCCGGCAGCAGCCTGGGACTGTACATTGGTTACAACGCAGCAACGGCAATCTGGTCAATTATGGCGAGCAATTCCAGCCGCCTGGCGCTTGACCTCCTGATCACATCTTCGGCGGACATCACGCAGCTGAGCGCGATCAACATAAATTATGCGGCCCTCGCCCAAACCAGCCGGCTGCTGCTGCAAACCCCGGGGGGCTTTGCGGACGCACCGAAGAATCCCGCACTGGCGCAAAAGAGGGCCTGCGAGTCCGTGGTGGCCGGCGACTTTGACAACGACATGGACATGGACCTGTACCTGGTGTGCCGGGACCAGGTCGGAAATCTGCCGAATGTACTGCTTGAGAACGATGGTCATGGAGTATTCACCGAGGTGCCACTCGCCGGCGGCGCAGCAGGGACCAGCGAGGGCCGGGGCGACGCGGCGGCCGTGGCAGACTTCGATAACGACGGCTTCCTGGATATTGCCGTGACCAACGGCAATGGCGAGCCGCCGTTCGATCGTGGACCGTACCAATTATTTCGCAACAAGCGCAATGGCAATCACTGGCTTGAGTTCAAGCTGCATGGGGTCGCCTCCAATCGGGACGGCGTGGGTGCCAAGCTGATCCTGACCGCCGGTGGCGTAGGCCAGATGCGTGAACAGAGCGGCGGGGTACATCGATTCGCGCAGAATTCTCAGCGGATACACTTCGGATTGGCGAAAAATCTCGTGGCGAACAAGTTGATGGTGTACTGGCCCAGCGGGGCCGTGCAGGCATTCAATGACGTGGCGGCTGATCAAATCCTCGAGATCACCGAGGGGCAGCCGAAACTTTCACCCTTGTTCCTGGGGCGCGCGCCTGTGGCAGCGCCGAGCGCATCATCAGCGGCACTGCGCCCCCGATAGTTTTGCGAATCTACACGGGGTGGTTGCGCCAACCCTATTCGCCAAGTCGGCCGGCCCCGATCGCTGGCGGAATGCAGTGTGTAAGCGGGCTGGCCGCGGTGGCTAGTTCACGTTGACGCTGACCGGTGCCGAAGCGATGCCGTTGGCCACGACAACCAGCGAACTCGCGCCGCTCTCCGTGTGCGCCGGAACATCGAACATCGTCGACACGAGGGTATTGCCGGTCGCCACGCCCATGGTGCTATGGTCGTGCGTTCGCGCGTACACCACGTGGCCTGAAGCCGCATTGGTGATGCGGACGAGCGGATAGTTGGTGGCCGCGTTGAATTCATCGCCGACAGCGGCGGCTTGTGAAAGGCCATTGAACTGCGTACCGGATATCACGTACGTCGAGCCGCGGGTCACGGTCCCAGGGGCGAGTGTGATCGCGGGCGCCCACGCGGGATTGGCGCTGCCATTGCCGGCATAGATCTGGGTTTCTCTTCCAGTGACGAGGACTTGACCGCTCGGCAGCGGCAGAAGGAAGTACTCGACGTTGCCGCCATGAGTCGACAACGTGCCGGTGACGGTCAACATGGCGCCGTCATATTCATAGAAGCGGCCCGAGAGCGTGGCGATCAGCACATGCCCGGAAGGCAACAGCGCGGCGCTGGCGTCGCCGGCGTCGTCGCCCGTGCCGAAATCAGGCCCCGCATTGAACACGCCCGGGTCCGCGGGTGTCGTTCCCGGGGTGTACAGAGCCGTATGCGCGACGTTTCCGCCCTCGGCCGAACCGGTAGCGAACACCGTGCCATCGGGCAGCAGCAGGGCCGGACCGACTTCGCCGGGCGGATAGTAGGTGCCCGCCGACCCCGGACCGTAGGTAATCCCGCCCACTACCTCGACCGGAGCCGGACCGTAGGTCCAGCCGCCAGGCGTACCCGTCGGCGAAGTCAGGCCCACCGGCGTGTTTCGGTCGCTGTACCACCGCCCGGTGACCAGGTCAAAATGTTCGGCATGGGGCGGAATACCGACGTCGATCGTAAAGATGGTGCCGCCGGGAAGCAGCGTCCAACCCTCCTCGGCGAAGTCGTCAGTCTTGCCGACGCTCGGCACGGAGCTCCAAGTCAGACTGGACGGATCCAATCGCCACATGTCGCGGCCAAGCTTGTCACCAAACAGATAGCTACCATCGGGCAGCACGACAGAGGCTACATCGCCGATATAAGCAACCCCGGGCGGCGGAGAGATCATCGTCCAGTGGTCGGTGACCGGGTCATAGACGGCCGACATATTGGTCAGGCCACTGGGCGCAAACGGCTCGACGTATTGGTTCTGGTTGTATTCGCCGCCTACGAACAGGACTCGACCGTCGGCCAGCACGACTTCCGAGCTTGCGTAGGGTGCGTAGCCCGGCGGCGGGCTCGAAAGCCGGCTCCAAGTCCCGGCAACATAGGAACCATTCGAGTCGGGCGTCAGCCTGTAGAACACGCTGGCATCGTTGAGCGACTGCATCATAACGCTGCCATCGGTCAGCAGCAGACTAAGGTAGCCGGCCTCCGGCGGCTGATTGACAAGGGTGGTAAACGGGGTAGGTGTACAGTCGACCGCGACGTCGGTGACGCTCGCGGCACCCACGGTGCCCGAACCATGGGTGACGACACACGTCTGCGCGAGTGCCGAGGGTTGAGCGGCCACGGTCACTGAATAAGTGGCGCCGGTCCTGAGGCCCGACGGAAATGCGAAGACACCCGACGAGAGCACCGCGAGATGAGGTCCCCCGTTCAGCTGCAATTCCAGGCCAGAACCGGCCAGTCCGATGACCGTGCCACCCACTTGGTAGGCGCTCGGTTGTGCGGAGCCGCCCCCGCATCCGGCAAGCAGCATCGCGGCCAGTGACAGGCCAAGGCTCGCTGGCTGCAGTGAACTGTGGCGCATCTATCGTAGGCCTGCCATCTGATCGACGATTCTGGCGATGTTTTGACCGGAGGGCCAGTAAGCGCTCCCAGGAGGTGGCCGTGAGAACAGCCGTTGCACACTACTGCGGCGCTGTGGGGGATGCTGTTGGGACTGATCTCGAATAATATGGCCGATACTTGGCTGCACATCGCGATTGCCGTAGTCGCGCTGGTGCTCGGCTTTGCAGCTAAGGATGAAGGTGCCGCGGTAAGGACCAGCGCTTAGCGCAGCGTCGTAATGCGACTCGAGCGGCGGGCACTCGCCGCTCGGGCGCATTTGGATTCCGCGGGGATACCGCAGGCTTTGACGTGCCTACGGTATGGGGCAGCTGTAGCCGGATATAAACTCAGCTGCTGTTGCGTCCAAAGCGTATTGGGAAGCGGTCCGCGGTAGGGGCCGACGCAGGTGCAAGGCACCGGTGGCCGGAGTGATCGACTAATGCGCCGGATCATTGTCGCCGATCGACACATAGGGGAGACCGCGCCGGATGGACGCCTTGCTCCGCGCTGACTCTGCGGCCGTGCGCGCCTCTACCTGGGTGCGTGGCCCCGTTTGGGACGGCGTGTGGATGCTCAATGCGCTCTGGTTGGTGCCAATCGCCCTCTGGCTGGCGCATGGATACTCCAACCCCGAGGCCAGCCCGCTCGACATGCTGTATTTCGGGCTGAGCGCCTTGTTCTGGATCGGTCACCGCCTGTGCAGCACATGGCTCGCCTACTGCACAGAAGCGTATCGTCCGCTCCTTCGTCACGAGCCAATACGGTTCGTAGCGCTCCCAGTGCTGGTGACGGTTGCATGCTTCGCGGTCTTCCTGCCCGACGATGACGCGTTACCCTGGACCCGCCAGGAGCGCATTGTGGGCATGGCGATCCTCGATTATGTCTGGGTGACCTACCACTTTGCCGCCCAGCATTTCGGCGCCCTTTCTCTGTACAGGGCACGCGCCGAGCGGACGGGATGCGCGCAGACTCGACGCCTGGATCGAGTGTTTGCTCTGGGAGTAGGGGGCATTCTTGTGTTGATTGCCGATCTGCTTGCCGGCTCAGTCGCCTACCAGGATAAGTGGCTCGACCGCTGGATTATCCCCGCCTGGATCGCATCGAAGCAAGGAGGAATCCGCGAGGCGGCGATGCTGATGCTATTCGTGGTGACAGCCGTAATGTTGCTTGCAGAGGCGCGTACGCCGCGCCGGTCGCTGCCGCGAGTGCTGTATATCCTCGGACTCGCAGCAATGGTTGCCACCGCGCTCCAGCCGCGGAGCCTATTTCTCTATCTTGTGATATGGACTTCGCAGCACTGGATACTCGCGACGGGACTTGCATCGCAAACTCCCGGGGGCGAGCCGGCGCCAGCCAGTGGCAGTTTGCGACGCGCCTTGCACGCCCTGAATGCCCGGCCCTGGGCGCTGCTGCTCCTGCTTGCGGCTGTTTCAGTACTGCTGCTGCCATTCTTTGAGGTGGAAGCGAATCGGTCAGCAGGCACATACTATGGAGACCGGATCTTCGGTGTGTTCGCAACAGGACTGCGAAGCTCATCGTGGGTTCCTGCCTTGATCGCCATCGGCTTCGCAACCGGCTTCGTGCACTACCTTCTCGATCGAAGCGTCTACCGCATGTCGGATCCCCGGGTGCGTTCTGCGGCGCGCGGGCTCCTCGTCCGCTCGCGCAGTCTTGGGATGGCGTCCTAAATGCCGGTCGACCAATGCACGTCAGAAGGCAGTCGCGTCGCTCTGGCACAAGATACCGATGACTCAGGAGAAATGCAGCCCGGGTCTTGGGTAAGGGAAGCGGAATTCGGCTATTACGGGAACACGGCCACGCTCTCTCATGACCTCACCTCTCGGAAGGGGAATCCAGAAATGAAAAGATCAAGGACAATCGCGAGCAGCATCGCTGCCGCGGCCGCACTCGTTCTCCAGGGCTGCTACGCCTACCCGGCGTACACGCCTGTACCGGTCACGTCGTCCGTGCCCGCCAGCTTCGATGCGTCCTGGCAGGCGGCCCGCGGCGCGGCGGGTGACGAGGGCGTTCAGATTACCTATGAAGACCGTGCCACCGGCACTCTGCGCGGCACCAAGGGCCCGGTCAGTGTATTGATTACGGTCGCCACACAGCCGAACGGATCGGTACTGGTGGGGTTCTCGGTAACTGGAACCCCGTCGCAGGACACGGGCCTGCAGGATGCGCTCACGCGTGCCTATCAGCGGCGCATGGGGCGTTGACCAGGAATGGCACGCCCGGTCGAATACGCGCGCGTGGCTGATCAGTCCCGTCGGTGGCTTTGAAAAAGGGAGTTGTATACTTAATCAGGGACGGCCAGTGCCATGGCTGCACGGACGTGAAGACAATGCATCACGCACGATGGGGGCAGAGCAATGAACGGACGTGTGGCGCTGGTTACCGGCGGCGGGCGAGGAATCGGGCGCGAGGCGGCGCTGCTGCTGGCGGCGGCCGGGGCGCGCGTGATGGTTGTGTCGCGCAGCCCGGCCGAGCTGGCGGCCGTTGGCCTTGAATTCGTGGTTGCCGACCTCGGCACTGCCGAGGGTTGCGCTCTGGCGGTGGCCGACACCGAGCGACGACTGGGTCCGATCGATCTGCTGGTCGTAAATCATGGAATCGGTTCAGCTCACGAACGGCTGGTGTGGGAGCAGGACCCCGCCGTCTGGCGCGAGACGCTGCGCATCAACCTCGATGGTCCGTTCGAACTCGCCCGGCTGACCGTGGGCGGAATGTGCCAGCGCGGCTTCGGGCGCCTTGTGTTTACCAGTTCGACCGCCGGCGAGAAGGCGGAACGCGCCGGCAGTGCTTACACGGCCTCCAAGCACGGAGTGATTGGTCTCGCCCGTGCGGTCGCCCAGGATGCCGGGCCATTCGGAGTGACCTCCAACGCCGTGCTCCCCGGCTGGGTGCGCACGGCCATGGCTGAGCGCTCGGCAAATGCAGATGCCGCACGCCGCGGTATCAGTGTTGAACAGGTGTGGCGCGAGCGCGCGGCCATCTACCCGCAAAATCGGGTGCTGGAGCCGCTCGAGGTCGCGCAGGTGATCGCGTTTCTGTGCAGCGACGCCGCCGCCGGCGTGAACGGCGAGGCGATCACCGTCGCCCTCGGCGGCATGTGGTAGACGGTCCGGACCGCGCGCGTCTTCTCCAAGGCGCGCTCTGATAACACCATGAGCTGATCGACCGCCGGCGTCGCCGGTCTGCGGCAAATACGTATTGGCCGGCGCATTCCCAGAGACTAGCCTCGACGGCGGGCTACGGAGAACCGTAGCCGATTCAAGCTAGGAGAGTATGGGGATGCGCACAGAGCCAAAGATCAGCGAGCCGCAGGCCCTGGCCGCCAGAGTGGTCCTAATACTGGGAGCCCTCGCAGCGGCTCCACAAGCGTTTGCGGTGCCAAGTTTTGCCCGGCAGACGGGCATGGCCTGCGAAGCCTGCCACACGGTCTTCCCGGAACTCACGCATTTCGGACGCGTGTTCAAGGCCAACGGCTATATCCTCTCGAACCTCAAACAGGTGCGCGATGTCAGCGGCAAGAAGGAGGAGTTGCTGGAACTGTCGCAAACGCCTCCGTTGTCGATCATGGTCCAGGTTTCCTATACGCAGCAGCAGACTTCCGTGCCCGATATCTCCGCCAGCGCCCCCGGTCTCGCCCAGAACGGCACCGCCGGCTTTCCGCAGCAGTTGAGCCTGTTCTACGCGGGCAAGATTGCGCCACATTTCGGGGCGTTCTTTCAGCTCACGTACGGCAACGACAGTGGCACCATTGGCATGGACAACGCGGATCTGAGATTCGCCGATACCACTCTGATGCCCGACAAGCGGCCGCTCACCTACGGCGTGTCGATTAACAACAATCCGACGGTGCAGGATCTGTGGAACTCCACACCCGCCTTCGGGTTTCCGTACGCGGCCAGCAACGCCACCGTGTCGCCCCTCGCCGGAACCGCGATCGATGGCACTTATGGCCAGGATGTGGCCGGCCTGAGCGTATATGCATTCTGGAACGAGTCCCTGTACGCCGAAGTGGGTGGCTACCGCTCGGCCAAACAGGGCGCAGCCAACGAGCTTACCGGGGGTGCCGGGCCGCTCGATGGCACCGCCTCGAACGTCTTGCAGGGGCTCGCGCCCTACTGGCGGCTCGCCTACGAGCACAACTGGGACCGCCATTCTATAGAGGCCGGCCTGTACGGGGCCCAGTTTAGGGTGATCCCGGGCAATCCGGCGCCGCTCAGCGGACCGACCAACCGCTTCAACGATGTGGCCGAGGACATCCAGTACCAATACATCAGTGATGAGCACCAGGTCACCGTGGCCGGGACACGCATCCACGAGTCGATGACGCTGGATGCGACCTACGCGGGCGGTGGTTCTGCCAACCCCGGCAACGACCTGACCACAATCCGGCTATGGGCGACGTATTACTACCGACGCCGCTTTGGTGGAACCTTGGGCAGTTTCTCCACCACGGGCAGTACCGATCCGGGGCTGTATCCGGCCGCCGCACCGGGCGATCCCGGGGTCGTCACCAGCGCCAACGGTTCCCCGGATACGCGCGGTTGGATGGCGGAGGTGAATTATCTGCCCTGGCTCAACGTCAAGTTGTCAGCGCAATACACCTGGTACACCAAGTTCAACGGCGCGGGCACGAACTACGACG
Organism: uncultured Gammaproteobacteria bacterium; assembly: GCA_963707115.1. Classification (GTDB taxonomy): domain Bacteria; phylum Pseudomonadota; class Gammaproteobacteria; order Steroidobacterales; family Steroidobacteraceae; genus FEN-1191. The sequence continues at coordinate 146,349 of CAVPOP010000004.1, read as the reverse complement.
GGGTCGGGCGCAATGCCTCCGACAACAACGCCCTTTACCTCCTGCTGTGGTTTGCGTACTGAGGTCCTGCCATGCGTATCTCTACAAAACACCGTGTCGGTCAATCCTGCAGGCCTGCTGTGCCCCGGGCAATCTCAGCACTGCTGCTGGCGGGTGCGCTGGCGCTCAGCGCTTCGCTCCCGGTCTTCGCCGACGAGACGGATGCCGCCACCAAGGCTTACGCAGAAAAGATTGCCGTCACGGTATGCGGCACCTGCCACGGACCGCGCGGCAACAGCACGCAGCCCAAATTCCCGCGCCTCGCGGGCCAGAACGCGCATTACCTCAGCGCGCAGCTCAAGGCGTTCCACGATCAGACACGGGGCGATCCCGACGCTGTCGGCTACATGTGGGGCATGGCCGGAGAACTCGATGACGCCACGATCGACGCGCTCGGCGGATATTACGCTCAACAGGCACCGGAACACTCTGCGGCCGGGCGGGACGCCGCGCTGGTGGCACGCGGGCGCGAGTTGTTCGAGCACGGAATCCAGTCCGAGGGCGTTCCGGCGTGCAGCACATGCCATGGACCAGACGCACACGGCCTGCAAGAGTTTCCGCGCCTGGCCGGTCAGCACGCCCAGTATGTCCTGAAGCAACTGGCCTCTTTCCAAAGCAACATGCGCAACGTCGCGATCATGCACGGCATCGCCCAGAACCTGCCCTTGACGGAGATGCAGGCGGTCGCGGCCTACCTGGCCGAACAGCCCTAGTCGAGTTGTCGCTGGGGGTCTACTGGCGGGCCAGGCGTTCGCCGTCAGTGCGCCTGCCAAACCAGAATGCCGCTCCGCATACCACTGCGAGCGTAGCAAGCGAGCTCACGGCCATCGCCCGCGCAGAGGGCGGCGGAGGTGCAACCGTCATCCCCAGCACGGTGAGGGCCAGCGTCAAGAGTGCGACCAGCGTCATTCCCACGTGCTTAAGGCCTATTTTCCGGATGCCCGTTAGGTACAAGGCGACACCGGCCAGAAGCAGCAGTGATTCGACGGCGAGGGCGATTGGCAGCCGGTTCCACAGGCCGAGACCGGCAAGGGGCGAGGCCGGACCCGCCAGCGGCAGCTCGGGGCGGTGAACGATCGCATCAAGAATCCAGTGTGAAAACACCGCGAGAGCCACGAGCGTGGCGGCGCGTGCCGTCATAGTGCGCAGACCGCTAAGTGCGCCGAAGGTAACGATCCCGGCAAGGAGGGACCACACTACGCTAGCCAGCAAGCCGTGCGAATACGGGAAGCTGAATTGCGCCTGGTGCGTGCTGGCCATGTCGCTCGGAATACTGACCGACTCCCAGCCGAGCAGTACCAACGTCCACAGCAGTACATCCAGTAGTACGGCCGCGATGACGAATAACCCGGCGTTGACCCTGGGTTCAGCTCTTGCAATAGCTAACGCGGTCCCGACGTGCCCGGCGAACATGCTCTTCCTCCCCCGAATTTGTGACGCAGCTCTCTGGCAAACCGACCGGCGCACTCTTGAGCAACGGAGCTCTGGCAGCCGGTTTGCCGCGGAGCGCCAGCAAGGCGAACTTACGCCGGATTCGGGGGTGGCTCAAGCAGGTGCTTACAGTCCGGAGGCGGTGCACCCCGAAGGCGCATCGCGCTGGGGTACTACCGCGCAGCCGCCCCGGTTTTGCTAAGCTCCAGTCGGCACTCTTCGGAGCTCACGCGAATGGAATACCTGCGGTTGGGATTGTCGGGACTCAAGGTTTCACGGCTCTGCCTTGGCTGCATGAGCTTTGGTTCGGGCTTCGACTGGATGCTGCCGGAGGCGCCGAGCTTCGCGCTGGTGCGCAAGGCGCTTGATCTCGGCATAAATTTCTTCGATACCGCCAATGCCTATTCTTCCGGTGAGAGCGAGCAAATCCTGGGGCGTGCACTAAAGAACTTCGCCGTGCGCCGCGACGATGTCGTGATCGCCACCAAGGTCTATCACCCGATGGGCCCCGGCCCTAATCAGCGCGGCTTGTCGCGTAAGCACGTCTCCCAGGCTATTGACGCGAGCCTGCAGCGACTCGGGCTCGACCATGTCGACCTGTACCAGATCCACCGCTTCGATCTCGACACGCCGATCGAGGAAACCCTGGATGCGCTGACGCAGCTCGTCCGCGACGGCAAGGTACGGTATCTGGGCGCCTCGACCATGGCCGCCTATCAATTCGCAAGGCTGCTGCATCGGGCAGACCAGTTGCGACTGTCGCGCTTCGTCAGCATGCAGAACAACTACAGCTTGCTGTACCGGGAGGAGGAGCGGGAGATGATTCCCCTGTGCCGCGAGGAAGGCGTCGGGCTGATCCCTTACAGCCCCATCGGCGGCGGCCTGCTGGCCGGCAGCCGGCGCACGGGTACGGTGCGTTCCCATTCTCCCATGGCCCGCGACCGTTTCAATCGCGCGGCGGACGAGGCGGTAATCGACGCCGTGGCTGCAGTAGCCCGTCAGCGAGGCATGGCACCGGCGGGGGTGGCCATCGCCTGGCTGCTTGCGCAACCCGGCGTCACGGCTCCAATCATCGGTGCGACAAAGATCAACCACCTTGACGATCCGATCAGCGCTCTCAGCGTCCGGCTCACGCCCGATGAGATTTCGCAACTCGAAGGGGCCTACGTGCCCCAAGCACCGCTCCCGTTCTATATGCGGCCGATCGTGCCGGCCGGAACTCCACGCCCATAGCCAGCCGGGCCGTGCCACGCCCGCAGTGCGCGAGCGCCCCAACGTACGGCACGCATTCGCCCGCCTCGCAGATCTACGATGACCGCTGAGTCAATGGGTAATTAAGCTCGTCGGTGACGATTTGATCCATCGGGATATCGTGCGGCTGCGGATAGATGGAGGTTAACATCGCGGACTGAAATCCGAGTCCGATGCAATAGGGCCTGGGGGCGGCGCGCGCCAGCGTACGGTCGTAGTATCCTCCGCCATAACCCAGCCGGAACAGTGCGGCGTCAAAGCCGAGCAACGGCACGATCAGGGCGTCCGGCCGCACGCACTCCCGGCTTGCCGGTATAGGAATGTTCCAGATGCCGCGCGCCATCTCCATCCCGGGCCACCAGCGCCAGAACTCGACGGGCGCGGCCTTTTCAACCACGACCGGAAGCGCCAGGGTGCCCCCGCGCGCCAGGAACTGCTCTGCCACCCCCAGGATGTCGATCTCTCCGCGCATCGGCGCGTAGACACCGAGGGTCTTGAAGCGGCCGAGTTCCACGCTCCGGAGCAGGCGCTCGGTGGCTTCCCGGCCCAATCGCCCGTGCCGGTCCGGATCACGCGACAGCCGTTCCTTGACGAGTGCTCTGCGGGCCTGGACACGCCAAGTCCGAATGTGCGGCCACGCCAGCGACGCCGGCTGTGCATCCAACTGAGGCATTCGCCATCTTAGCGTGGCGCGCGCCGAGACTGCAGCCGTCCCTGCCCTGCGGTCCTCTCGAACCGGGGACCACGCCTGAGTGCCGGCTGGGCCGCAGTCCGGCCTTTCCTATACACTCTATCTATAGATCAAGCAGCCGGGAGAGGGCCTGTGAGCCGCGTGAATTCCTGTCTGAGCCTGTGGGCGACTGCGGTGTTCGCGGCCGGGGCGGCGAGCAGCAAGGAATGCCACGGGGTCAAATTCGCAGATCGGACCCAAAGCAACGGCAGTGCCCTGATCCTCAATGGGCTGGGTATGCGTCAGGCGACGATATTCAAGGTTAACGTCTACGTCGGGGCGCTGTACCTCGCAAAGACCTCCGCGGATGCCAACGCCATACTCGCCGCACCGAGTCCCTATGAACTGATACTGCACTTCGTGCGCAACGTGGGCGCCAAGGACATCGACAGGGGGTGGGCCGAGGGGTTCGAGAAGAATGCATACGGGCGGTCGCCGCCCGAGCAGGAACGCATCGCCACCCTCACCAAGTGGATGACCGATATCAAGACCGGTCAGCGCCTGCAGTTTTCCTTCGCGCCGGGTGTTGGATTGCAGGTGACCGTCGACGGCGCGCCGAAAGGCACGATCAGCGGCGACGACTTCGGGAGAGCGTTCCTGTCCATCTGGCTGGGCGTCCCGCCCAACCCTGAGGTCAAGGCGGGAATGCTCGGCGGCGCGTGCGACTAAGCGACGGCGCCCGATCGGTCGACGCGCGCGGTGGCGCATTAGCGAGCCGGTTGCGGTGTACTCGCTGCCGTCAGTGCGCGGGGTTGCCGTTTTGACGCCCGCGTTCTGCGGCTGCTAAGCTCACTGCAAATCTGGTGGCTCAAGACCATTCTGGTTGGGTCAGCCCGTCCTCCGGGGGGAGCCATGCGCAGAAGATCCCTACCGACCCGTGCGTTGTGGGCGGCGCTCCGGCCGCGGACCTATGGGCTGACCGCTGCGTGGCGCGGATGACGGCGGGTGCGCGCCCGACCGCCTTAGGCGATACAGCGCCGTCCACGCACGGTCGCGCAAATCCCATCCGATGGAACCTATAGGACTAGACTCATGAAATTGACCCGACACATTACCGGCTGGGCTATTGCGCTGACCGCCGGCGCGGCCATGGCCGCTGGCGCACCCGCCGATCTCGTATTGACCAACGCCAAGATCTACACGGCGGATGCCGCGAGAGCTATGGCCGCCGCGGTCGCAGTGCGAGCGGATCGGATTGTGTACGTCGGCACGACCGCGGGCGCGAAACCGTACGTCGGTCCGGGCACCAAGGTCGAAGACCTGCACGGACGCCTGGTGTTGCCCGGGCTCATTGACTCCCACATACACCCGAGCGGCATCGTCGACCTCGATGTGTGCGATCTCAAGAGTGCCCCGAAATCGCTCGCCGAGATGACGACATTTGTGCGCGGGTGCATCCAGCGCTACAAGATCGCCGAGGGAAATTGGGTCAATGTCCGGCTGTGGAACTTTAGCAACGGCAACGTGCCCGACGCCCAGCACCCGACGTTGCGGGCGGCACTGGATCTGGCGTCCACGCGCCATCCCATCCAGCTGCTCGGCAATGACGGTCACCACGGTGCCTACAACAGCATGGCGCTGGCTCGCGCCAAGAACAGTGCCGGACAGACCGTGGGTTACTCCAAAGCCACGCTCAAGAGCGACTTCGGCGCCTACCGGAATCTGATCGGCGTCGACGCCGCCGGCGAACCCAACGGTAACGTCAATGAGGAGGCGCGCCACGCGATGGGCGGGCCCTCGCTCATCACGGTCGACTTGCCGGAAGTCATGAAAGCTCCCGAACGTATACCCGCACGCCTCAACAGCGTCGGTATCACGGGGGTCTTCGACGCCTGGGTCGAGCCGGAAACGTTTCCGCTCTATGACACCCTGGAAAAGACCGGCAAGCTGACGGTGCGCGCCTCTCTGGGGCAGTTCTACGATCCGGATGCCATCCGGACCGCGGCCGGTTTACCCGACTGGGATCGCATGATCGCGGCAGCGAAGGCCACGCGCGCCAAGTACGCCCATGACCCGCTCATCCGTGCCGATACGGTCAAGTTGTTTGCCGACGGCATCCTGGAAGGCAATCCCTACGCGGTGCCACCGACTCTGCCGGAGGTCGCCGCCATCAGGCCGTACCTGCAGCCGATATTCAAGGCCGGACCGGGCGGGCGCATGGCGGTCGCGGGCTACGTGGATACCGCCTCGCCGGTGTGCGCGGAGGCCCGTGCCCATCCGGAGCGGTTCGAATCGGCAGAGGCGGTCGCCTCGTTCACTCGCAAGCAGGGCTTTCATCCGAGCCAGTGCCGGATTTCCTCGGGACAGTTGCAGCACGACCGCAAAGTGATTCTCGAGTTCGTCAAGCGCTTTCACCTGGCCGGTTTCGCCGTCCACATCCACGCCATCGGCGACGAGGCGGTGCGCACGGCGGTCGATGCCATCGAGGCGGCACGCGCCGCCGACGGCGTATCCACCCAACACGACGCGCTCGCGCACATCCAGTTGGCGGATCCGGACGACGTCAAGCGCATCGGGCGCGATCATCTGTATCTGGCCTTCACCTATGCCTGGGCGATCGACGATCCCGAATACGACCTGTCCGTGGTCCCTTTCTTCGACAAGGTGCACGGCGCAGACAACGCCGCACTGCACCCGGCGAACGGCTATTACGAGAAGAATGCCTACCCGGTGCGTTCGGCCAAGGCCGCAGGAGCGGTGCTGTTGGGCGGATCGGATGCACCCGTGGACACACGCGATCCGCGGCCGTTCATCAATATGGCGCTGGCCGTGACGCGGCGCCTGCCCGGACAGCCGGCCCTCAACCCGGCACAGGCGGTCTCGCTCCGGGAGGCAATCGATGCCTACACGATCAACGGTGCAAAGTACCTCAACCTGGACAAGGATGCCGGGTCCATCGAGGTCGGCAAGTCGGCCGATCTGGTAGTGTTGAACCAGGACATCCTGGCACTTGCGGATGCCGGCAAGGCCGATGACATCGTCAACACCAAAGTCCTCGAAACCTACTTTATGGGGAAGGAAGTCTATCGCCAGGCGGCGCACTAACTGCGGGGGCGACCACGCATTTTCGGTCCCCGCTGTACCACCCCGCGAGCTTCCGTGTGCTCCCGGGGTACGGCTTGGGCGAGCCGCCAGGCACGCGCTTGCGGCCTGAGCATGCGAACCCGTGGCCCGTGATCTTCGAGCGGCCGCAGCCGGCGACCGCCTCGCACCGTTGGGAACGGGCCTTTGCATGAAAGCTGTCGTGACCACGGGAATTGGCGGCTACGAGCGCCTGGACTATCGGGACGTACCCAGGCCGGTCCCGGACCGTGGCGAGGTCCTGCTGCAAGTGCTGGCCGCCGGTGTCAACAACACCGAGATCAACACGCGCATCGGCTGGTACAACTCCAAGGTGACCGCCGGTACCGGGGCCGCAGCGTCGGCAGCAGAGGGAGAGAGCGCCGCACGCCAGGGCAGCGGATGGAACGATGCCACCGTGTTCCCCCTGATCCAGGGGAGCGATTGCTGCGGTCGAGTGGTGGGCGTCGGCGCCGGCGGCGACGAGGGTGCGATCGGTACGCGCGCGCTGGTCAGGCCCTGCATGCGGCTGCGCCGCGGATCCTCCCTGGACAGCACCTGGCTGGGCTCGGATTTCGATGGCGGGTTTGCGCAGTTTGTGAAGGTGCCAGCCTCGGAAGTCTTCCCGGTGCGGTGCGACTGGAGTGACGCCGAGCTCGGCGTCGTGCCCTGCGCCTACGGCACGGCCGAGAATCTGCTGCTGCGCGCGCGGCTTGCCGAGGCCGAGCACGTGCTCATCACCGGTGCCTCGGGCGGCGTGGGCACGGCGGCCGTGCAGCTTGCCAAGCGGCGCGGGGCGGTAGTTACGGCGATCGCCGCGCACGCAAAATCCGCCGCCCTGCGGGCGCTGGGCGCGGATCGCGTCCTTGATCGCGGCGCGGATATCGTGGCCACACTCGGTGAAAACGCCGTTGACCTGGTCGTGGACAATGTGGGCGGCCCGGCGTTTCCCGAGCTGCTGCGGGTGCTGCGTCGCGGCGGGCGCTATGTGTCCGCGGGCGCCATCGCGGGCCCGCTTGTAAGCCTGGACATGCGCACGCTGTACCTCAAGGACCTGACGCTGATTGGCTGCACGGCGTGGGACGAGGCCGTGTTCCCGAACCTCATTCGTTACATCGAGCGCGGCGATTTCCGGCCCCTGGTGGCCAAGAGCTTTCCGCTCGCCCGGATTGCGGATGCACAGCGCGAGTTCCTCCACAAGAATCACGTCGGAAAATTCGTACTGATTCCACCGCCGCCCGGATAGTGGAGCCGCGAATGAGAAACCTCATGCTCCTGCTGGGCCTCATCGCGCTGCCCTTGGTCGGCGCCCCGGCGACGCCGCCGGCCGCGGCCGTGTCGAGCTTGGAGGGCACCGGCTGGACGTTGTTTACCCTGGACGGTCGAACGCCGGCTGGCCGCAGAGGCGTGACCCTTGAGTTCGCGGGCGGGCGAGTGCAGGGCAGCGACGGCTGCAATCGCTACAGCGGCGCGTATAGCACCTCGGGCGCGCACCTGCGGATCGGGCCCGACCTGGCCTCTACCCAGATGGGCTGCCCGGCCGAGGTCATGGCTGTGGCGAGCGCGTACATGAATGTACTGCTGGGGGCCAGAGCCTACCGGATGAACGGTGCCGAGTTGCAGCTGCTTGGCGGTGCCGGCACGGTGGTTGCCACCTTCGCGCCCCAGTCGCTCTCCCTGGCGGGCACGTGGCGGGTGACTGGAATCCGTAACGGCCGCCAGGCCGTCGTCAGCGTGCTGCCGGGCACCGAACCCACGCTGGAGTTCTCGACCACCGGCACCCTTAGCGCCTTTGCCGGCTGCAATCGCTTCCACACGACCTACGCTTTGGGCCCAGGCACGATCTCGCTGGCGCCTCTGGCGAGTGCGCGGATAACCTGCGCGCACCCGCCACGGGTCATGGAGCAGGAACGTGAAGTTCTGGGGGCCTTGCGGACCGTAAGCGCATTCCGCCTGTCGGTGAACCGGCTTGAATTGCGCCGCGCAGACGGCGCGCTGGCGCTCTCGCTGGCCAAGGATTAGGGCAGGGCAGGCGCTGCCGTTTCGAGCGGCCGGCGCAAGAACCGGATGGGGCGACAGGGGGTAACCGGCACATGAACACTCGGATCTTTATCGTCGCTGTCTGCGCGATGTTGTGCTGCGCCACGGGACGGGCCCAGTCCGCGCCCGGAACGTCTAAGGCCGACACCGCGCTGCGCGCGCTGCTCGCGGACGAGTGGGCGAGCCGTTTGCAGGATGATCCGCTATTTGCCACGCAAGAGGGGGTCCGCGACTACGACGACCGGCTGCCGCGCGTGACGCCCCAGGACTACGAACGCCAGGAGCAGCGCAACCGCGAGTACGCTCGGCGGCTGGCTGCCATAGACCGGACGGCGCTGAACGCGGCCAACCGCGTCAACTATGACGTGTTTGATTTCGAGATTCATCACCGCCTGGCGCTAAGCCCCTACCAGAGCTGGCGCATTCCCCTGACCAGCGATGAGGGGTTCCACATTGAAGTGATGCGCATGGCAATCGGCGTGGTCATGGCCACGCCGCGCGACTACGAGAATTACATCGCCCGCCTGCACGGGATTCCGGCGTACTTTGCGCAACAGCAGGCGAATATGCGCGCCGGGCTGGCCGCAGGCTTCACGTTGCCCGCGGCCGTTCTGCCGGGAATCATCCAGGTCCTCGACGGCCAGCAGTACCAAGCGGCGGACCAGACGCCGTTCTTCGAGCCCTTCACGCGGATGCCCGAGGGTATCGACCCGGCGCAGCGTGAGCGCCTCACCGCCACCGCCCGGACCGCCATACAGGCCGAGGTCATCCCGGCCTACCGGCGGTTGCGCAAATTCTTCATCGAGGAATACCTGCCGGGGGCGCGCCCGTCGGTGGGCGCCGGCGACTTGCCGCAGGGTGGGGCCTACTATGCCGCGCTGGTCAAGTTCTACACGAATCTGGACGTGACGCCCACTCAGGTCCACGACGTGGGGCTGCGCGAGGTGGCACGGATCCGTGCCGAGATGGAGGCTGTCATCCAGCAGACGGGCTTTCAGGGTACCTTCCCGGCGTTCCTGGAATTCCTGCGCAGCGACCCGCAATTCTATGCGCACACGCCGGACGAGCTGCTCAAGGACGCTTCCTATATCGCCAAACAGATCGACGGCTTGCTGCCGGGCTATTTCGGCAAGCTGCCGCGCATGCCCTACAGCGTGCAGCCGGTGCCGGCGGAACTGGCCCCCAACTACACCGGCGGGCGTTATTCGCCCGCGCCGCTGGGCGGGCGGACCGGCGGCGAGTTTTGGGTCAACACCTACGAGCTGGACAAGCGGCCGCTGCTTTCACTCACGGCGCTGACCCTGCATGAAGCCGTCCCGGGCCACCACCTGCAGATTTCCCTGGCGCGCGAACTCACTGACACTCCACCGTTCCGGCGTGACTTCTATTCACACGCGTTTGGCGAAGGCTGGGGCCTCTATTCGGAAAAGCTCGGGGAAGAAATGGGAATATACAAGACGCCCTACGACCACTTTGGCCGGCTCTCCTACGAGATGTGGCGCGCCTGCCGGCTGGTCGTGGACACGGGCATGCACGCCATGGGTTGGTCGCGCGCACGGGCCCTGCAGTACCTGGCCGACAACACGGCCCTGTCCACGCAGGAGGTACGCACCGAGACCGACCGGTACATCGCCAATCCGGGCCAGGCGCTGGCCTACAAGATGGGCGAGCTCAAACTGTGGGAACTGCGCGCCAAGGCGCGCCAGGCTCTCGGGGAGCGATTTGACCTGCGCGCCTTCCACGACGCCGTCCTGGCCAACGGCGCACTGCCGTTGCCGGTGCTGGAGCGCCAGATCGACGAATACATCGCGGCCGCCGGCGCGCGGTCAGTGACCTCTCACTGACCGGATGCGGGCGTCAGCGGGGAAGGGCGCGCGTACAGCGCGGAGCGCAGCATCAGTACCGCGGCATACAGCACCACAAACACCACCAGCCAGCGCAGCCACACCATCGGCATCGACTTGACGACGTAAACGGCAATCAGCACGGCCGGCACGCCCCCAAGCGTGAGGCCCAGAGCCGCGGACACGTCATAGCGCCCGGCCTGGGCGAACCGCTCGCCGCCGATCGGCATCAGGAACGCGCAGGAACCCATCATGATGGGGAAAGCCGCCAGCGGGTTCATGCCCAAAAGACTCACGAGTATGAGGCAGGGGGCGTAAAGCCCGATGCCGAGCATCATGAGCGCCCCCAATAGGAAGCTGACGGCGACGGCAAAGATCAACCGTGCACCGTGCAGTCCAAGTTCGGCCCCGCCGCCGGGAAGCCAATGGGTGTTCTTTGCGGCGAACAAGGCGCCGGCCACCAGCAGCGCCGCGCCCATGCCGAGCTGGATGGCCCGCCGCGGCAGGCGCGCCACCACGCCCACTCCCAGCCAGGCGCCGACCACCGCCGAGCCGATCATGGTGACCAGCGTAACCACGTCAATGGCCACGGCCGAGATGAATATGAGGGCCTCCACCACGACCGGGACCGAGTGCCCCACGTTCAGCGTGCCCGGAATGTTCTCGTCCGCGACGCGGCGGCGCAGCTTGTAATAGGCGGTCGTGGGCGCGAAATTGCCGATGCCCAGCGCGTCAAAAAAATTGGTCACAAAGCCGACCGCGCAGTCTTCGGTACTCGGCCGCAAGCGACGCGCCGGATCCTGCTCGCGGCGCGCGCGTTCGATGGACCACCAGCGCACCGAAAACCAGATGGCCAGCACGCACAGTCCCCCCAAGAGTGCCAGTGTTGCGAACTTCACGGTGACCGGGCCGGGTCCACGGGACATGGGGGCTTTGCGCGCATCACTGTGGCCGTGGGTACGGGGTACATGAGACAAATGGCTCTGTGGGAGCGGATTGCAGACAACAAAAAAACTATAGAGGCCGGAGGCAATGGTCTCCGCAGGGGCTCGCCCATCGAACTAGCACGAGGTCGCCGCGACCAGCGGAACAGCGCGTCATACGCCTTTTTCTCCTGGGTGGTCCGGCCTGAAATTAGGGTGCGCCTTCCGTGATCTTCAATATCTGGTCGGCGGCGATACCATTCAGGGTTTGCACGGCACCGCTGGGCCAATATACGGTAACGCTGGTCACCACCGTGTTGCCCGCCAGTCCGAAGTGCAAACGCTGGGAGTTCTGAGAGATCCGGTGCACGGCACCATTCTGCTCACGCATCTGACTCTTGCCGCCGGCTGTCACAATTACCCTGGCGCCGACGCCGTCCCGGTTCGATCGCACACCCTGCAGACTGAGTTCCAGCCAGTGATTACTGTTGCCCAGGTTGTGAAACAGTTGATATGGACCGTTGGTGTAGGGTATTTCGCCGTTGCCGTTAGTGACGAAAAGGTCCAAAAAGCCGTCGTTGTCGTAATCGGCCACGCTGACCGAATCGCCCCGCCCCAAGGTCGATCCCTCTGCGCCTCCCGCGAAGGGCACCACGGTAAATTTTCCAGTGCCGTCGTTCTCGAGCAGTATGTTGGGCAGGTTCGTTGCCTGACCCCGGCACACGAGGTAGACATCGACGTCCATGTCATTGTCGAAATCACCGGCCGCGACCGACTCACAGGCCGTTTTGGCAGTTAAGGCCGGCTGATTGGAGGCATCGACGAAGCTCCCCTTGCCCGTGTTCAGAAACAGCCGGTCAGCAATCGCCAGAGTGTCTGGATTGATATTGACTAGCACCAGATTGGTGATATCTGCGGTGGAGTTGACCATCGCATTGAGGGCGAACCGGCCGGCCTTGGTCGCGCGTACCGACCACGTTTGAGTGACCACATCGTAACCAATATAAAGAGCGAACCCGGAACCCGGCGTATGGGGCACCATGCCCCCGCTCGCGGAGTTTGACGCCGAAACGTTGAAGGTATTTGACGTCGGATGCGCGCCCCCAGCACCGATATAGACCTTGCTGGGAGTGATTTCCCACGAGGGACCCAGGGTGAAAGTCAGGTCACAGGCGCAGATAAAGTTTACGCCGCGCTCGGTGTTAGTAAGGTTGAAGGCGATCTTGAGCGTACGGCTGTCCGTCAGGACCGCGTCGGGCGCCGATCCGTCCAGGGTCGCCAGATAGAAATCAGGCAGCAGATCGCCGTTGAAATCCTCAATCGCCACATCCCTTACGTTGGCAATCAATGGCAGTTTGAGCGCCGTGCGCAGATTGACCGTCGGGCTGGCTCCGAACGCAAAGATCGGACCCGGGTAGCCGTCGGAACTGTGAATGATCAACATCCGCCTGCCGTCGCCCAGCAGCTGACTGGATTGCGCAAATAAACTATTAAGCTTAGGCGGCAGCGCGGCAAGGGTTTGGATTTTGAAGGCCCCGTTGCTCTGCAGATACAGACCGCTGGGGGCCTGCCCGTCCGGTCGGGACAGATTCGATATAAACATGTCGAGCATGCCGTCACTGTTCCAGTCCAGCCACAGCGGCGTTCGTCCGCGACCCAACGGTAAATCCACTCCGTGCGCCACCGCCTGATTGGTAACTACGCCGCCATTGTTGACCATCAGCAGGTTAGGGCTTGAGCCCGTTCCCTCACCAGCGCCCGACACTTCCATGATGTCCTGATCGCCGTCGTTATCAAAGTCGCCGAACGCGGCGCCATGCTTATCCGGCGTTGAAGGATTGGTCCAGTGGTCAGGAAACACGTTAGTGAACGTACCGTCGCGGTTGTTCATCCAAAGGCTGCCGAGCTTGCTGTGATTGCCGGTATACACGTCCGGCCAGCCGTCTTCGTCGAAGTCACCCCAAGACGCCCCAAAGCTTCGTCCGATGAAATTTATTTTGCTGCGCGCGGTGGCATCCTCAAAAGCGATGCTTTGGCTCAGCTTTAGATTGAAGTTACGCTGCAGCGGCAGCGGGTCGGTCACCGGTATCGTAAGGCCGCTGTCGACTTGATCGACGTAGCGAACCGCCGAGGCACTCTCGTAGCTGATTTGCAGCCCGGCGCGACCCGTATCAAGCAGCTGCGAACTGTCGATGGAATACTGGCCACCAGACACCGAGGTGGCCGCTGCACCGTCTTGCGCGATACTGCACTGCTGGTCGTCGCCGGCGTTGCAGGCAAAGCGGAACGTCAGGCGGGCGCCCGCGACACCTGCTTGGGAATTTGCGTCTCTTACTGTGCCTTGGATTACGGCGCCCCCGGGCGCCAGAGTGGCCTCCAGTGTCTCGGGCCCGGCAGTCACGTCGAAACTTACTGTGCTTACGTAGTAGCCGAGCGTCCGGAAGTAGAGCGTTCCCGCGCTCTGGCCATTGAGTTCAGAACCCGTCAACCAGTAACTGCCATTGCCGTCCGTAGTAGTGAGCGGCGCACCGGCCGCGCTCGTCATCACTTGCACGTTGGCGATTGGTGCATGGGTGTTGCGATCCGTCAGCGTCCCTTGTATTGCAATCGGATCGTCGGCGTTTGCCGGGCTGGAGAGCAAGAGCGCCCACGCCAGCAGGGCGAGCGCCGGTCGCCACGTACCCTGCACGCAGGCTCCGCGGTTCGGTGGCATGTCCGTACACGCCCACCCGTAGAATGTGGGTTTCACACTTTTTCTCCCCCGCGGCCCTTCTTGTTCTGTCATCCGGAGTGTCAGCGCGTTGCCCTTTCAGTGCAAGTCCTGGCTGCATCGGCAGCCCGAGCCATGGGCGACTTCGAACTCATCGATCAGGAACGGATGGCCTACAGTTTCAGTCTTGACGGGGGTTCGGCAGGCAGTGCGCTAAATTGCCACGCGATTTCCCGCAGTGTTCCTTGGGGGAATCCCTGACAGGCCGGGCGATCCTTATCTCGTGCAGCACCGTTGGCAGATCTACCTGATCGACCGGCAGGGGCGGCTGCGCGCGACCTTTTTCGATGCCTCGATCGATGCTATGAGGCGCACGATGGCAGCGATTGCGGACGAAGCACCCGGGCCGCTCCCTGCGGCGCCCTGACGGGGCCTCGGGACGAGCTCGGGCCCGCTGCCGCGCGGATGGCGTTGCGCCTCGGTGCTTCGGCGGGCGGGAGCGGCAGCGTCGCCCTCGGCTTCCCATCAAAGACGCTCGACGGCCAGTTGTGTGACGGCCATAGCATTTACGGCGGGTGGTGGTCGCTATGCTGGGCTTCGGGGCGCCCGGGCGAGCCGCGGTTGATCTCCTTAATATAGGCCAGATCCCCGGCGGCGCAGCACCCCACGGCGGGCGGGCTCGATATGCGTGTACGCGCTAAAGTGACCATAGTGCTGGGACTGCTGTTTACAGCGCTCCTTACGGCGCAGTGGGCTATTCAGCAACGGCTGGTCCTTCCAAAGTTCGTAGAACTCGAGCGCGAGAGCGCACGCACGGATATGCAGCGCGTGCTTTATGCCGTCGAGCGCGAGCAGCAGGCGCTGGGGGCGCAGGCCGCCGACTGGGGAAACTGGAACGACACCTGGAACTACATGCGTCGTCCCTTTGCGGCCTATGAACATGACACGCTCACCGACTCGGCGCTGAGGACCCTCAAAGTGGACTACCTGGCGCTGCTTGCCAGTGATGGGCATATCGTGTGGCAGCGCGCGCTCGATCCGCTGTCGGGCAAGCGCGTGTCCGTTCATCTTAACCGCACCGACCGCCTGGAGGCGGCATGGTCGCGTGCGCTCACGCAGGGACAACCCGTCAGCGGTCTCATCGCCACCGAAGGGGGCGTGCTGCTCGCCTCGGGCGCCCCCATCCTCGACGGCTTTGGCCATGGTCCGGCACGCGGCATGGTGATCATAGGGCGATTCCTCAATAACGCGGAATTGCTGCGGTTGGGCAACCAGGCGCAGGTCACGCTGGACATGCGCGCATGGACCGGTCAGCGCGCCGCCGCCGGAGCGGGCGCCGCCTCCGAAATGTGGCCCGGAGAGCTGAGGCTCACCGAAACGGCGAACACGACCCGCATCGAGCGCGCGTTCGGCAACCTCTCGGGCAAGCCGCTGCTGATCTTTGGCATCACGGTGCCACGCACCATATCGCATCGGGGCGCCGAGGCGGTCCAGTATTCGACCCGCATGGTCGCGGCCGCGGCGGGCATCGCGTTGATTGCCCTGCTGGTGCTGCTGGGTCGCATCGTGCTCAGCCCGCTGGCCAGGGTCACGGATCATGCGCAGCGCATAGCCGTGGCGGACGACCTCTCGGCCCGCCTTGCCTACACGCGCCACGATGAGCTGGGCACCTTGGCCAGGGCGTTCGACAACATGGTGGAACGCCTGGCGCGGACTCGACGCGAGCTGGTCGACCGTTCTTTCGAATCCGGGGCGGCGGAGAACGCCAGCGGCGTGCTGCACAACCTCGGCAACGCCATGACGCCGCTCTCGGTCAATGTGGCCGACCTGCAACAGCAGCTGGGCACCGTGTCGCTCGATGACCTGCAGCAGGCCCTGCACGAATTGCGGCACGCCACAGTGAGCCCCGAGCGGCGGCAGGATCTGCAGCAGTTTCTGCAGTTGTCGGTCGCGGAACTCAAACACAGCCAGAATCTGGCGAGCGAGCGTCTGCGCGATATCCTCAAGCAGGCCGGCGTCATCCACGCGGTACTGGCCGAACAGCACCAGCGGCAACGGAGCGCTCCGGTGCTGCTGCCGATGACACCCGCGGAGCTGGTCTCGTTGAGCCTGCAGCAGGTGGCTCCTGCGGATCGGGCACGGCTGGAGATTGACATTTCTCCGCGCCTCGCGGCCATCGGCGTCCTGTCCTTGGCGTGCACGAACCTGGGCATGGTGCTGCAAAGCCTGGTCCAGAACGCCGCCGAGGCCGCCGCCCATGTCGGAACGGCGCGCGCACACCTGCACATTGACGCGGAACTGGTGTCCACCGACCAGGAGCAGGCCCTGCGTTTCACGATTGAGGATGACGGACCCGGTGTTGCCCCCGAAGACATGCCCCGGCTGTTCGAAAAGGGCTACTCAACCCGCTCGCGGCCCTGCAGTTCGGGGCTGGGCCTGCACTGGTGCGCGAATACCCTGGGCGCCTTGGGCGGCAGCATCCGTGCCCACAGCAGCGATCTCGGCCGTGGGATCCAATTCGAGCTGCTGATTCCCCTGCGCCCGAGTCCCGCCCAAGCCGGTCAGCGCGTGGCTTGAACCAAAGCGCCGGGCGGCGGCTGCCGGCCAGCTGTAGCTGAAGCGCGGCTTCTCCTCTGCTTCCCGCGCTGCGGGCGTGGCCAAATCCGCCGGTCAGGCACTCCGCCCCTGCATCGGCGCGATGCGATAGGCCTACCACGCCGGGTCCGTCGGCCGTGGGCGGCCCCTCCGGTGAGCCCGCCCGTCGTAGCGGTCGCCCGGGAACCCGTGCCATCGCGCCGCTGCGCGCGGTTCAGCCTCGGGCGGCCCCCAGGGGGGCCGTCATATGCACCCGATGCCGACAGAGTCCGTGGCTCGGGAACGACAAGATTCTGCCCCGCGCCAGTGGAAAAGGGCTCCGATCGATGGTTATAATCCCGTCGCCCGACCGCACAACGATAACTCGGAGAATATTAATGTCCCCATTCAAGATAGTCCTGATGTCGGTTCTATGCGCCGCGTCAGCCAGTGTGTTTGCCCAGACGACGATTGAAGGCATCGATGCCTGCATGAAGATCAAGTGGAACGCCCAGTTCCTCAAAGAGCACCCGCGCGCTCCCGCCGGCTGCCAGGAAGTGGACACCAGGAACGGCGTCAAGTACGCCAAGTTCTCGGGCACGGTGAAGTCGATTGCCGGTGGCCAGGCGACCGTTGCCATGAAGAACGTGGCCGGCACCGAAGGCACGACCATCAAGGTCGACACCAATACTGGCGGTATGGTCACGATCAACGGCAAGGAAACCAAGGCCTCCGAGCTCAAGGTCGGTGACAACCTGAACTTCTACGTCAAGGAAGGTGACTTCGGCGCATCGCCCACCATGGCGCCTGCGGCGACGACGACCGTAACACCGAAGGCGATGCCGGCCACCAACTAGGCGTCCGCGCTCGGGCGGTAGGACACCGCCAGCCTTAGCAGCGCCGCGACCGCGCGGCCGACTGGTTCTATTGTCCAAACAGGGGCTCTGCCGTAACCGGCCAGAGCCCTTTTTTTTGTGTTTGCGGGAGTAACCGGCGCGTGAACGAGAATGAGGGGGTCATCAAGGCATGGAACACGGTGCTGTTCGACAAATTTGTGCGCTTCAAGCACCTGCTGGTTGGCGGCCTGGCCCACTACAGCGACGAGCTGTTCTCACGCCGGCTGTTCCCGCCGGGCTCCAGGGTCCTTGACGTCGGCTGTGGCTTTGGCGACAGCACGGTGCGCATCGCCCGCGAAGTCGGGCCCGCCGGCGAAGCCGTCGGGAACGACTGCGCCGAAAACTTCATCGTGGCTTCCGAGGCGGACGCGAAGGCGGCCGGCGTCAACAACGTTTCATTCTTTTGCGCCGACGCGCAGTGCGATGATCTGCGCGGCCCGTACGATCATGCCTTTGCCCGCTTTGGCACCATGTTCTTCATGATGCCGGGCGCGGCCCTGCGCAACATCCGCCACGCCCTGAAGCCCGGCGGGGTATTCACCCAGGTGGTGTGGCGCAAGCGCGAGGACAACCCGTGGCTGCACGAGGCGGAGTTGTGCGTCCGCCAGATCGTCCCGGTGGTCTCGCACGAGGACACCGACCAGGTCCATTGCGGCCCCGGCCCGTTCTCGATGTCCGGTCCCGACATGGTCAGCTCAATGCTCAAGTCCGCAGGCTACCAGGGCATTCGTTTCGAGCGCTTCGACACCGACATCTGCATCGGGCGCGACCTCGACGACGCGATCGAATTTGCGATGGCCCTGGGACCGGCCGGTGAGATCATTCGGCTCGCGGGCGAGGAGGGTGAACGCCTCAAGCCGCAGGTGGTCGGCGCGTTGCGGACCACACTCTCGCGCTATTCGACCCCGAAGGGCGTCTGGGCGCCCTCGAGCGCCTGGTTCATCAGCAGCCGCAATTCCGCGTAGAGCGCACCGTGGCGCGCAACGCGACCGTCCATAGCTTCGAGATCTCGCTCAATGACGCCGACCGCGGGGTGTACGAGGCGCTCGAATTTCGCCTCGCCCGACACCCCTCGGAGACCGCCGAGTACCTGATCACGCGAGTACTGGCCTATTGCCTGGAATACGGCGAGGGCCTGGCCTTTTCCAGCGGCGGACTGTCCAACCCGGATGCACCGGCCCTTGAGATACGCGATCTGACCGGCCAGCTGCGCAGCTGGATCGAAGTCGGCACGCCCGAGCCGGCACGACTCCACAAGGCCGCCAAGGCCTCACCGCGCGTCGCGGTGTACGCCCACCGGGACCTGAGCGGGCTCCTCGAGCGCCTGGCGGCTGAGCCCATACACCGCGCCGGGCAGATCGAGCTGTACGCCATCGATCCGACGCTGCTGGGCGCACTCGCCACGCGCCTCGATCGACGCGTGCGCTTTGACCTGGCGGTGAGCGGCGGTGAGCTGTACGTATCCATGGCCGACCTCACCCTCAGCGGCGCCGTGACCGCCCATAGGGTGGCCGTGGCCTAAAGGGTTGATATTGGGGGCTACAAAGCACTAAAATCCGCCCCCGGTGGCCCGACCCCCCGCAAGGAGGTGTTTAGGGACAGTCGCAGATTGTGCGGCCAAGAGCTTGATTTTAAAGCCCCACTTGGGGCTTTTTGCGTTTTAGGTGGGCCGCGGCCCTTTTTTTTGGCCCGCTGTTTTTGGGTGGCGCCCGGAGGGATCCATGGCGGCGGGCCTGAACGAAAAGCTGATTTCGCTGGTCGAGCCATTGCTGGGCAACCTCGGCTACGAGCTGGTCGATCTGGAATATGGTGGCGGGCGCAGCTCGGGAACGCTGCGTGTGTATATAGACCGGACCGAAGGCGTGGGCATTGAAGATTGCGAACGGGTCAGCCGCGAGGTTTCCGCGCTGCTGGACGTCCACGATCCGATCCCTGCCAGCTACCGGCTCGAAGTATCGACGCCGGGACTGGACCGGCTACTGCGCACCCCGGCGCACTTTGCGCGCTTCGCCGGGGCGCGCGTCGAGGTCGAACTGATTGCGCCGCGCGACGGTCGGCGCAGGTACGCGGGCCAGCTGGTGCTGGCGGGCCCGACCGGCATCGAGCTGGCCGTGGACGGCGCGCCGGTGCAGCTGAGTTACGCGGAAGTTTTTCGGGCGCGACTGGTCCCGGAGTGGCCAGACAAGTCCATTAAGGGTAGAAAGCGATGAACAAGGAAATCCTCCTGGTCGTTGACGCCGTCTCGAACGAGAAGGGCGTCGACAAGGAAATCATATTCGAGGCGCTCGAGGCGGCACTCGCAGCGGCCGCGCGCCGCAAGAACAGCGAGCTGTGGGACGTGCGCGTCTCCATCAATCGCAAGACCGGTGACTACGAGACCTTTCGGCGCTGGAAGGTGTTCGCGGACGACTCGCGCGAAATCGAGAACCCGGAAGCCGAATTGCGGCTCGAGGACGGCCTGGACGTCGACAAGAACACGGCCCCGGGGCAGTACGTCGAGCAGCCGATGGAGTCGGCGGCCTTCGGGCGCATCGCCGCCCAGCAGGCCAAGCAGGTGATCGTGCAGAAGGTGCGCGAGGCCGAGCGCGCCCAGGTGGTCGAGCAGTATCAGGACCGCGTCGGCACGCTGGTCAGCGGCGTCGTCAAGCGCATCGACCGCAATGGGATCTACGTCGATCTGGGCAGCAACGCGGAAGGCTTCGTGCCGCGCACTGACATGATCGTGCGCGAGCAGCTCAAGCCGCAGGATCGCGTCAAGGCATTCCTGAAGGAAGTACGCGCCGAGCCGCGCGGTCCGCAGCTGTTCCTCACCCGCACTGCGCCGGAATTCCTGATTGAGCTGTTCAAGCTCGAGGTACCGGAAGTCGGGCCAAGGCATGATTCAGATACTGGCGGCGGCGCGCGATCCCGGAATCCGCGCCAAGATCGCGGTCAAGAGCAACGATCCGCGCATCGATCCGGTGGGCGCCTGCGTGGGCATGCGCGGTTCGCGCGTGCAGGCGGTGTCCAACGAGATCGCCGGGGAGCGCGTCGACATCATTCCTTTCGACGCCAACCCGGCGCAGTTCGTGATCAACGCCATGTCACCGGCCGAAGTGCAGTCGATCGTCGTCGACGAGGAACGCCACGGCATGGACATCGCGGTGGCCGAGGACAAGCTGTCCCAGGCCATCGGTCGCGGCGGCCAGAACATCCGTCTCGCCAGCCAGCTGACCGGCTGGGAACTGAACGTCATGACCGAGTCGGACGCCGAGACCAAGAGCGAGGCGGAGTCCAAGGCACTGATCGCCTCGTTCATGAAGCAGCTGGACGTCGATGAGAACGTCGCCAGCATCCTGGTGCAGGAGGGCTTCTCGTCCATCGAGGAAGTGGCCTACGTGCCCGCCGCCGAACTGGCCGGCATCGAGGAATTCGACGAGGACATCATCAAGGAACTGCGCAACCGTGCGCGTGACGTGCTGCTGACCCAGGCGATCGCCAGCGAGGAAACCCTCGATGCCGCGATGCCGACCGACGACCTGCTGAGGCTCGAGGGCATGAGCCCGGACCTGGCGCTGGCCTTGGCGCGCCGCGGCGTGCGCTCGCGCGAAGACCTCGCCGACCAGGCGGTCGACGACCTGGCGGACATCGAGGGGCTCTCGGCGGAGGAGGCCGGCACTCTGATCATGAAGGCGCGCGAGCCCTGGTTCGAGGCACAGCAACATGGCTGACGTCACGGTTAGTCAATTTGCCGAGGCACTCAAGGTGCCGGTCGACAAGCTGCTGGCGCAGCTGGATCAGGCCGGTATCAGCGTCGCCGGTGCCGACGATCTGATCAGCGAGGACGCCAAGCTCGAGCTGCTGACGCATCTGCGCCGCAGCCACGGGAGCGGCGCGGCCAGCGACCGGCTCGGCGCCGGCCCGTATCACGCTCAAGCGCAAGACCCAGAGCGAGCTCAAGCTGGCCAGCACCCAGGGACGCGCCCGTACGGTCAGTGTGGAAGTGCGCGTCAAGCGCACCTACGTCAAGCGCGACGTGCTCGAGGAGCAGAACCGCGCCGCCCAGGAGCAGATCGACGCGCAGCGCCGTGAAGCCGAGGCCGCCCAGGAAGCCAGCGCGGCCAAGGCGGAGCTGGAGCGGCGCGAGCGTGAATCGATGGAGTCGGCCAACCGCCGGCTGATCGAGGAGGAGCAGGCCCGGGTCCGCGCCCAGGAAGAAGCACGCCGCCAGGCGGAACAGCGCACGCAGGAAGAGGCCGAACGCCAGCGGCGCGGTGCGAGCGAACCCCGCCGCGAGGAGCCCGCGCGCCCGGCTCACGCCCCGGCCCGCGACAAGCCCGACTTCCGCGCCACCGAGGAGAACCGCCCGAAGTTCGGGGCGCGCCAGGAATTGCACATTGCCGGCGACGTTAGCGCCCGCCACAAGAAGAAGAAGCGGCTCAAGGCGCGCACCGCGCCGGCCGACGCCGAGCCGCGCCACGGCTTCGAGAAACCCACCGCGCCCATCAAGCGGGATGTGGCGGTGGGCGAGACCGTGGTGGTCGCCGACCTGGCCCAGAAGCTCTCGGTCAAGGCGACCGAGGTCATCAAGGTGCTCATGAACATGGGGGTCATGGCGACCATCAACCAGACCATCGACCAGGACACCGCGATTTTGGTGGTCGAGGAACTCGGCCACAACGCCACCGCGCTCAAGGAAGAGCACATCGAGGCCGACTTGCAGGCCATCGACGCCGAGCTGGTGCCGGAAACCCGCGCCCCGGTCGTCACCGTCATGGGCCACGTCGATCACGGCAAGACTTCGCTGCTCGATTACATCCGGCGCACCAAGGTGGCTTCGGGCGAGGCCGGCGGCATCACGCAGCACGTCGGCGCATACCATGTGGAGACGCCGCGCGGCATGATCACGTTTCTGGACACCCCGGGCCACGCGGCGTTCACCGCCATGCGCGCGCGCGGCGCGCGCGTCACCGACGTGGTGGTGCTGGTGGTGGCTGCCGACGACGGCGTCATGCCCCAGACCGTCGAGGCCATCCAGCACGCTCGCGCCGCCGGAGTGCCCATCGTCGTGGCCGTGACCAAGATCGACAAACCGGACTCCGATCCGGAGCGGGTCCGCAACGAGCTGGCCAAGCATGAGGTGATACCCGAGGACTGGGGCGGCCAGAACATGTTCGTCAATGTCTCGGCGCGCAGCGGCGCGGGCATCGACCAGTTGCTGGAGGCCATCCTGCTGCAGGCCGAGGTGCTGGAGCTCAAGGCTCCGCGCGGCGGCCCGGCGATGGCCTTCGTGGTCGAGGCCAGCATGGAGAAGGGTCGCGGCGCGGTCGTCACGGCGCTGGTCAAGAAGGGCACGCTCAAGCGCGGCGACTACATCCTGGCCGGCAGCGAATTCGGGCGCGTGCGCGCCATGTTCGACGAAGCCGGCAATCCGGTCGAGCAGGCCGAACCCTCGGTCCCGGTGGTGGTGCTGGGCCTGTCAGGCGCGCCCAATGCCGGCGACGAGCTGCTGGTGGTCGAAAACGAGCGGCGCGCACGCGACGTCGCCCTGCACCGCCTCGGCAAGACCCGCGACGTCAAGCTGGCCAAGCAGGGCGCGCGCAGCGAGGACGTGTTCTCGACCCTGGGCGAAGCCAAGGCCAGCCAGGTGGCCGTGCTCATCAAGACCGATGTGCAGGGCAGCGCCGAGGCGCTGCGCGATGCGCTCAGCAAACTCTCGACCGACGAGGTGGCGGTGCGCATCATCGCCAGCGGCGTCGGCGGCATCACCGCCTCCGACGTACAGCTGGCCGCCGCCTCCAAGGCGCGTGTCATCGGCTTTAACGTGCGTGCCGACAGCGGGGCCCGCGAAGCGGTCAAGGAAACCGGCGTCGAGATCCACTACTACAGCATCATTTACGAGGCCATCGACGACATCAAGCAGCTGATGGGCGGCCTGCTGGCGCCGGAGATCAAGGAGACCATCGTCGGGGTGGCACAGGTGCGCGACGTGTTCCGCTCCAGCAAGTTCGGCGTGGTCGCCGGCTGCCTGGTGACCGAGGGCACCGTCAAGCGCAACAATCCGATTCGCGTGCTGCGCGACAACGTGGTGATCTTCGAGGGTGCTTTGGAATCGCTGCGCCGCTTCAAGGACGACGTCGGCGAAGTGCGCGCCGGAACCGAGTGCGGCATCGGCGTGAAGAATTACCAGGACGTACGCGTCAACGATCAGATCGAGTGCTATTCGCGCACCGAGATCGTGCGCACCATCGAATAGACCGGCGCCGAGCGTTTTCCATGCCACAGCGCAGTTCGCGGGCCCAGCGCATTGCCGCCCAGATGCAGCGTACCCTGGCCGAGCTGGTGCCGCGCGCGGTCAAAGACCCACGCGTCGGGCACCTGACAATCACTGCGGTGTCCCTGCTCGAGGACCTCAGCAGCGCGCGCATCTGGTTTCTGCCGTTCGGCACCGACCGCAACGTGGAGGAGCAACTGGCCGGATTGCGCAGTGCCTCGGGATTCCTGCGCGGCGAACTGGCCCGCCAGCTCGGGCTCCGGCACGCGCCACGCCTGGAATTCCTGGTCGACACCAACCTCGAGCACGCCCAGGCGCTGACGCAGTTAATCAACACCGCGGTCGCGAACGACCGGCGCCTCGAGCAGGGCGCGGCACCCGCCCCCGAAGGCGACGCCAAGCCGGCCGATGAGCGGTAACGCCGCGGCGCACAGCGGCATCCTGTTGCTCGATAAGCCCGCGGGCCTGTCATCCAACGCTGCACTGCAGCGTGTGCGGCAGCTGCTGGGACGCCCCAAGGCCGGACACACCGGGAGCCTCGATCCGCTGGCGACCGGGATGCTGCCGATCTGCATCGGCGAGGCGACCAAGGTCGCCGGCGCGCTGCTGGCCGGCGCCAAGGGCTACACCGTCGAGCTGCGCCTCGGCGAGCGCACCGACACGGGGGACGCCGAGGGCGAGATCGTGGAGCGCCGGCCCGTGCCGATGATCGACGCGGCCCGCATGGCCCCCGCCCTGGAGGCGCTGCGCGGGCCCCAGCAGCAGATCCCGCCGATGTACTCGGCACTCAAGTTCCGGGGTCAGCCGCTCTACAAGCTTGCGCGGCAGGGCATCAGCGTGGCGCGGGCACCGCGCGCCATTGAAATCCACACGCTGGAACTGCTGGGGTATACCGCCCAGACCGTCCGGCTGCGCGTCGAGTGTTCCAAGGGCACCTACATCCGGACGCTGGTGGAACAGTTCGGCGCGCAGCTGCAGAGCTGCGCGCACGTGATTGCGCTGCGCCGGGAGTTCGTGGAGCCGTTTCGCGGCGAACCGATGCATACCCTGGAGCAGCTCCAGGCGGCCGGTCACGCGCCCGTGCTGCTGCCGGCCGACCGCGCGGTGCCGCACCTGCCGGCGCTGCAGCTCACGCAGGCCCAGACGCGGGCCATGGCATTCGGCCAGACGGTCCCGGCGGTCGGCGCCGCTCCCGGGCCATTGCGGCTGTATGACCCCGCGGGGCGCTTTCTGGGCCTCGGCACGGGCGCGCCGGACGGGGCGGTGCGCCCGCTGCGCCTGTTTGCGCAGCCCGCCGGCGGCGCGGCGTAACTGTCTGTTCCGCTTGAGGGTTGAGCCCACTGCCGCTACAATGCCCGGCTTCAAAACGGGACCACATATTTAGAACCAGAGGGTTTTCGCGTAATGGCTCTGAGCACGGAAAAGAAAGGCGACGTACTCGCCAAATACCGCCGGGATCCCAAGGACACCGGCTCACCTGAAGTGCAGGTCGCGCTGCTCTCCGAGCGCATCAATGGCCTGGGTGAACACTTCAGCGCCCACAAGGCTGATCACTCGTCGCGTCGCGGTCTCGTGCGCATGGTGAATCAACGCCGCAAGCTTCTGGATTACCTCAAGGCGAACAAGCCGGCGAGCTACCAGCAGGTTGTTGAGCGTCTTGGTCTGCGCCGCTGACGCGGCGCCCGCGGCGCTGCCGGTTTTGAGCGCTGCCTTCCTATCCCATACCACCTATCCGCACTCCGAGGGTTGAAGCGTGACTGTCTGCAAAAAATCTTTTGGCTTTGGTCCCCACACCGTAACGCTGGAGACCGGCGAACTGGCCCGCCAGGCCAACGGCGCCGTGCTGGTGACCATGGGCGACACCGTCGTCCTGGTGACCGCCTGCGCCGAGGCACAACCCCGGCCCGGCCGCGATTTCTTCCCCTTGACCGTGAACTACCAGGAGAAGACCTACGCCGCGGGCCGGATCCCCGGCGGATTCTTCCGCCGCGAGGGCCGTCCGACCGAACGCGAGACGCTCACTTCACGCCTGATTGACCGCCCCATCCGCCCGCTGTTTCCCGACGGTTTTCTCAATGACGTCCAGGTCGTGGCCACGGTGCTGTCGCTCGACCCGGAGATCCTGGCCGACGTTCCGGCCATGCTGGGCGCCTCGGCGGCGCTGTGCCTGTCGGGTGTGCCCTTCAAGGGCCCGATCGGCGGCGCGCGCGTCGGCTATCGGAACGGCCAATATGAACTAAACCCGAACCGCACCGACCTGCAGGCCTCGCAGCTGGACCTGGTGGTCGCAGGCACCGCCCACGCGGTGCTGATGGTGGAATCCGAAGCCTCGGGCCTGTCGGAAGAAGTGATGCTCGGCGCGGTGGTCTATGGCCACCAGCAGATGCAGGTGGCCATCAAGGCCATCAACGAGCTGACCGCGGAAGCGGGCAAGGCGCGCTGGTCCGCACCCGCGGCCGCCAGGAATGCGGCCCTGGAGCAGGCGGTCGCCGCCAAGGCGCTGGCCCCGCTGAGCGAGGCGTACCTGCTCACCGAGAAGCAGCAGCGCTATGCGCGCCTCAAGGAGATCAAGGCCGAGGTCAGCGCGGCGCTCACCGCCGGCGACACGCCGGCCTTTACGGCCGATGAGGTCGGCGACGAGTTCTTCCGCCTCGAAAGCAAGATCGTGCGCGACCGCATCCTCGACGGCAAGCCACGCATCGACGGGCGCGACCTGAAGACCGTGCGCCCGATCACCGTCAAAGTCGGTGTGCTGCCGCGCGCCCACGGCTCGGCCCTGTTCACCCGCGGCGAGACCCAGGCGCTGGTGACCACCACGCTCGGCACCACCCGCGATGCGCAGATCATCGACGCGCTCGAAGGCGACCGGCGCGAGCGCTTCATGCTGCACTACAATTTCCCGCCGTTTTCGGTGGGCGAGACCGGCATGATGGGCAGCCCGAAGCGCCGCGAGATCGGCCACGGCAACCTGGCCCGCCGCGGTATCAACGCGATGATGCCCGACATGGCGGCATTTCCGTACGTGATCCGCGTGGTTTCGGAAATCTTCGAGTCCAACGGCTCCAGCTCGATGGCCAGCGTCTGCGGCACGAGCCTCGCGCTGATGGACGCGGGCGTGCCGGTCAAGGCGCCGGTGGCCGGCGTGGCCATGGGCCTGGTGCTGGAAGGCAGCCGCTTCCAGGTGCTGACCGACATCCTCGGCGACGAAGACCACCTGGGCGACATGGACTTCAAGGTCGCCGGTTCGCGCGATGGCATTACCGCGCTGCAGATGGACATCAAGGTCGAGGGCATCACCCCCGAGATCATGCGCGTGGCGCTGGCCCAGGCGCGCGACGGGCGCCTGCACATACTGGGTGAGATGGCCAAGGTGCTCGATACCCCGCGCGCCAAGATGTCCGAATGGGCGCCGTCGATCATCACGCTGAAGATCGATCCGGAGAAGATCCGCGACGTCATCGGCAAGGGCGGGGCGGTGATCCGGCAGATTACCGAGGAGACCGGTACCACCATCGACATCGAAAACGACGGCACGGTCAAGATCGCCTCGGTGATCGGCACCGCCGGCCGCGAGGCGCAGCGCCGCATCGAGCTGATCACCGCCGACATCGAAGTCGGCCGCATCTACGAGGGCAAGGTCGCCAAGCTCATGGACTTCGGCGCCTTTGTCACGATCCTGCCGGGCCGCGATGGCCTGGTGCACATCTCGCAGATCTCGGAGGAGCGCGTCGAGCGCGTCGCCGACAAGCTGCGCGAAGGGGACGTGATTCGCGTCAAGGTCCTGGAAGTCGACCGCCAGGGGCGCGTGCGCCTGTCGATGCGCGACGTGGGCCCGCCGGGCTGATCCTCAGCTGCGGCGCTGCTCGGTGCCGCCCGCGAGGAACGTGCGCAGGCTCCCTTCCAGGTGCGCGGCCGTGGCCGCGGCCGGCGCCAGCTCGTAGCTGCGGATCAATTCGGCGAGGAACGCCTCGCTCAGGCGCGCCGCGGCGCCGAGTTCCTGCTCGGCGATCACCTGCAGCAACACGCTGCGCGTGATATCGCGGCCACTGCGCTGCTCGATGATGCGCGGCTGAGTGTGTGCGGCGATCAATCCGCGCACATCGTCAATGGTGATGTAGCGACTGAGCTCGGTGTCGTACAGACGCCGATTCGGGTATTTCTTGATCAGGCGCGGCTCGCTCATCGCACACCTCCCGGCAAGAAGCCCTACCATATCAATCGGCTGGCAGGGTTGCCACACCGCGCAGGGCTTCCAGGCGCCAATGGGCGATCGCCCAGTCCCACAGCGTCCCCACCGGCTCGCGCGCCAGTTCGGTCGGCGGTGTCTGACGCAGCAGCTGCAGTACCCGCCACAGCCGCGGCGCGGGCGAGCTCCGCGTGCAGCGTATAGACACGCTTGGACTTAGACAGCTTGGCGCCGTCGGGTTCACAGACCAGGGGCAGGTGAGCGTAGCGGGGCTCCGGGTGGCCGAGCGCGCGCAGCAGCGAGCGCTGCCAGTAGGTGCTGGGGAGCAGGTCGTCGCCGCGCACCACGTCAGTGATCCCCTGCGCGGCGTCATCGACGACCACCGCCAGCTGGTAGGCAAAGCAGCCGTCACGGCGGCGAACCATCGGATCGCCCAGCGTCGCTGCGTCGAAGTCGATCAGGCCGTGCAGCCGGTCGACGTAGGGCCCTACCGGGCTCAGATCGGCCCGGAACCGCGTGGCGGTGGGGCCCGGCCGCCGGGCGCCCAGCCGGCAGGTGCCCGGATACCCGCCGGTGTCGGTGGTCGATCCGCGATCGCTGCGCGTGCAGCTGCACTCATACACCAGGCCACGCGCGGCCAGCTCGGCGAGTGCCTGCTGATACAGGTCCAGGCGCTGGCTCTGATACACCACCGGCCCGTCCCAGCTGAAGCCGAGCGAGTCGAGCAGCCGCAGGATGGAGTCGGCCACCTGCGGGAGCGCGCGCGCCGTGTCGAGATCCTCGATGCGCAGCAGCCACTTTGCGCCCCGATGGCGCGCGTCAAGGAAACTGGCGGCGGCCGTCGCCAGGGAGCCCAAATGCAGCGCTCCGGAAGGCGAGGGCGCGAACCGCCCCGCGCCGGGCGCCGCCGCCTTAACGGTAGCGGTCGTCCCGGTCGCCGTATTGGCGTTCACGGCGCTCGCGGCGTTCCTGCGCTTCCAGGCTCAGGGTGGCGACCGGACGGGCCTCGAGCCGCTTGATGCCGATCTCCTCGCCGGTCTCCAGGCAGTAGCCGTAGCTGCCGTCCTCGGCGCGTTTGAGCGCCTCGTCGATCTTGCGGATGAGCTTGCGCTCGCGATCGCGGGTGCGCAGCTCCAGACTGAACTCTTCTTCCTGGGTGGCGCGGTCGTTGGGGTCCGGAAAGTTGGCCGCCTCATCCTTCATATGCGTCACGGTGCGGTCGACTTCCATCATCAGATCGCGCTTCCAGTGGGTCAGGATCTCCTGGAAATGCTTGAGCTGGAGCTTGCCCATGTACTGCTCGCCGCGCTTGGCCACGTACGGCTTAACATTGCGCGGACCGGCCAGCAGGCTGCTCGGCTCGATCCCCTCCAGTTCTTCGCGATCGCCGCCGGTCCGGGGTGCGGGCCGCGCCGGCGCCGCCGGCGGGCTCCCGGTGCGGGCCGGAACCGGAGGGGGCGGGGAGGCGGCCTTGACCGTCCGGGCCGCGGCGCCCGGCTTGGCCGGCTCGGGGCGGGCCGCCAGGGCAACCGGGCGCGCCGGAGCGCGTGCCGCGGGCCGCGCGGTGAGCGCTTTGCGCGCCGCCGAGGCCGAGGGGCGGGGGGCCCCGGTGCGGCGTGCGGAAGCGGGGAGCTTGCGGGGCTCGGTCCGGTGCGCTGCTGGCTTGCGAGCAGACGCCCGGACAGCAGGCGTCCGGGCTGCCTTACGGACTTTTGACGCAGGTTTCTTACTGGCCATTACGCGCTCCTCGGCGGGCGGAATCAGGGTTTGGGTCCATTTTCGAGCGCGCGATTATACTGATGGGTGTAGCGGTGTACAGTGTGCAAGACTGGGTCATCTTTAGCGCCAAGCTAGGGCGCCGGCCGGCGCCTCGTCAGGGCAGCGTGGCCTGCACGGCGGGGACCCAGCGCGGGCAGCGGTGCTCGGCCACCACGCTGGTGGTGATCCCCCCGCGGACGTTGAAGCGCGCCGCCAGGCGCATGTAACGCGGCTCCACGGCGTGGACCAGCGTCTCCAGGATCTCGTTGGTGACGGCCTCGTGGTAGGTGCCGCGATCACGAAACGACCAGATGTACAGCTTCAGCGATTTGAGCTCGACGCACAGTTGATCGGGAACGTACTCGAGCTCGAGCGTCGCGAAATCTGGCTGACCGGTGCGTGGGCACAGGCATGTGAACTCCGGCAAACTCATGCGGATCGTATAGTCCCGCTGCGGCGCGGGGTTGGCGAAAGTCTCGAGCTTGCTGGCGGGCGGCGTGGGCATGGCGGTGCGCGGTGATCGAAAGCAGCGGGCGGATAATCTACACTAGCGCGGCGCGGGTTGCCGCAGGTCAACAGCCTCACGGGAAACTCAAGGAGCCTCCTCCCACATGCGACTGAGCAAAATCCGGCTCGCGGGGTTCAAATCCTTCGTCGACCCGACCACGGTACTGCTGCCGAGCAATCTCACCGGCGTGGTCGGGCCCAATGGCTGTGGAAAGTCCAACGTCATTGACGCGGTGCGCTGGGTGATGGGCGAGCTGTCGGCCCGGCACCTGCGTGGTGAATCGATGGCCGACGTTATCTTCAACGGCTCCAGTTCCCGCCAGCCTATCGGCACCGCCTCGGTGGAACTGGTGTTTGACAACGGCGACGGCAAGATCGGCGGCGCCTACGCCAGCTACACCGAGGTTTCGCTCAAGCGCGTAGTCGCACGCGATGGCAGCTCGAATTATTTCATCAACGGCGGACGCTGCCGGCGCAAGGACATCACGCAGCTGTTCCTGGGCACCGGTCTGGGATCACGAAGCTACGCGATCATCGAACAGGGCATGATCTCGCGCATCATCGAGGCGCGGGCCGACGACATGCGCGCCTTCATAGAGGAAGCCGCCGGCATCTCGCTGTACAAGGAGCGGCGCCGCGAGACCGAGGGTCGCATTGCCGACACGCGCGAGAACCTCGCGCGGGTGCAGGATCTGCGCGACGAGGTCGACAAGCAGATTCGCCACCTGCAGCGCCAGGCGGCCGCGGCGCGCCGCTACCAGGACCTGCGGGCCCGCGAGCGGGCGCTGACGGCGGAGCTGCTGGCGCTGCGCATGCGCGAGCTCGACAGCGGCGCCGTGGTGCAGGACGCGGCCACGCGCTCGGCTGAACTGGTGATGCAGCAGGAGCTCGCCGAGCAACGCGCCTGCGAGGCGGCGCTGGAAAAGCAGCGTGAGTTCCACGAGGAGCTCGGTACCAAACTCGGCGGCGTACAGGGCCGCTACTACGAGCTGGGCGCGGAAGTCACCCGTACCGAAGAGAACATCCGCTATACGAGCGAGCTACGCAGCCGCCATCGCGAGGATCTGGCGCAGACCAGCGCCTCGCTGGCCGAGGTCGGCGCGCAGATCCTCACCGACCAGGAACGCGTGGCGCAGCTGCAGGCGGAACTGCTGGCCCTGGCCCCCGAACTCGAGGCGCTGCGGGCCGCGGAGCAGGCGGGTGCCGCGGCACTCGCCGCGGCCGACGCACAGTTTGCCGACTGGCAGGTCCGCTGGGAAACCTATAACCGCGAACTGGGCGGCGCGCGCCAGGGGAGCGAGGTGGAGGCGGCGCGCATCGAGCAACTGGACAGCCAGCTGCTGCGCCTGAAGAGCCAGACCGACCGCCTGGCCGTCGAACACGAGGCCCTGGGCCGCGCGCAGGACAGCGCCGCGCTCCAGGAGCTGACGGCGCGCGAGGCCGCCGCCGGCCAGCACGCCAGCTCGCTCGAGGCGCGCCTGGCCGCCGCGCTGGCCGAAGCGCAGCGACTGCGCGCTCAGCAGCAGGAGACCGAGCTGCGCCTCGAGGAGCTGCACCGGCGCCGGGATCACGCGCGCGCGGAGTTCATGTCGCTCGAGGCCGTGCAGCAGGCGGCGCTGGGCGAGAAGCAATCGGGCGTCGGCGCGTGGCTGCAGGGCCTGGGCAAGCGTTCCGGGCAGGGCGCATTTGCCCGCGTGGCCACGGCCCTCAGCGTCGACTCGGGCTGGGAACGGGCGGTCGAGACCGTGCTGGGCGACTACCTGGAGGCCGTGTGCATCAACGACCTCGATCAGCTGGGCGATGAACTGCAGCACCTCGAGCACGGCAGCCTCGGCTTTCTGGAAACAGCCGCGGCCGCAGGCGCGGGAGAGGACGCACGCGTGCTCCCCGGTGCGACCCTGGCGGCGCGGGTGCGGGGTCCCTCGCCGGTACTGATGATGTTGGCCACGGTGCGTACCTGCGACACGCTGGCTCAGGCGCTGAGCCGGCGGAGGCAATTGGCGGCAGGGGAGTCTCTGGTGACGCCGGGCGGCGAGTGGGTCGGGCGCAACTGGCTACGCGTGCGGCGGGGGAGCGATCCGCACGCGGGCGTGCTGGAGCGGGCCCAGCGTCTCAAGGAACTAACCCGTGCCTGCGCAGCCACCGAGGAGGCCGTGCAGGGCGCCGAGCAAGCGCGCAGCGCGCTGCGCACGCAGGCCCAGGACACCGACCGGGCGCGCGACGAGCTGCAGCGCCAGCTGCAAAGCGCCCACCGCGAACACGCCGAGTTGCGCGCCCAACTGGGCGCGTCGCAGGTGCGATTGGATGAAGCGCAGCTGCGCCGCCAGCGCCTGGAAGCGGACCGCGAGGAAGTGGCGACCGAGACGGCGCGCACCCTCGAAGACCTCGCGCAGGCCCGCGCCGCCCACGCCGCGGCACTCGATGCACTTCAGCGCCTGGATGCGAGCCTCCCCGGTCTCACCGACGAGCGCGAGATGTACCGGGAGCGCGCCGGCGCGACACGCAGCACCGCGCAGGCGGCCCAGCTGGCGCTCCGTGACATGCTGGTCCGCTACGAAAGCCGGCGTTCCACGCACGAGTCCATGGTGAGCACCGCCGCCCGGCTGCTCGAGCAGCGCTCGCAGCTCACGCAGCGCCAGGAAAGCCTGACGGCCGAGCTGGCCGACGGTGACGCGCCCGTGCATGAGCTCAAGGCGCGCCTCCAGGACGCCCTCGACCGGCGGCTCGAAATCGAGGCCGATCTGGCGATGGCCCGCCAGGCCCTCGAGGATGCCGACAGCGCGCTGCGCGCCCTGGAGCACCGACGCCTCGGCGCCGAAGCACGG
This sequence comes from uncultured Gammaproteobacteria bacterium, assembly GCA_963707115.1. Taxonomy (GTDB): domain Bacteria; phylum Pseudomonadota; class Gammaproteobacteria; order Steroidobacterales; family Steroidobacteraceae; genus FEN-1191. The sequence goes on along the minus strand of CAVPOP010000004.1, from coordinate 113,322 downwards.
GTGACCGCGGCTCGGCAGGCGATGGACGAGGCGCGCATGCAGGCGCAGGAGTCGCGCGTGCGGCGCGAATCGCTGGTCGAGCAGTTTCAGCAGACGCGCTGCGATCTGAGCGAGATCATGGCAGGACTGGCCGGCGACGCGGCGGTCGGCGACTGGGAGCTGCGGCTCGCCGATGTGCGCGCCGACATCGAGCGACTCGGCCCGGTCAACCTGGCGGCGATCGAGGAGCTGCAGCAGCAATCGGAACGCAAGACCTACCTGGATCGCCAGTATGGGGACGTCAACGACGCGCTGAAGACGCTGGAAGATGCGATGCGGCGCATGGACAAGGAGACCCGCGCGCGCTTTGAGGACACCTTCAACCGTGTCAACGCCGGCCTGAAGGAGAAGTTTCCGCGCCTGTTCGGGGGCGGACACGCCTACCTCGAGCTGGTGGGCGAGGATCCGCTGGCCGCCGGCGTGGCGGTCATGGCGCGACCGCCCGGCAAACGCAACAGCACCATTTCCCAGCTGTCCGGCGGCGAAAAGGCCCTTACGGCCGTCGCGCTGGTGTTTTCGATCTTCGATCTGAATCCGGCGCCGTTTTGCCTGCTGGATGAGGTCGACGCGCCGTTGGACGAGCACAACGTCGGCCGCTTCTGCGAGATTGTGCGCGAGATGTCGGGCCGCGTGCAGTTCATCTTCATCACCCACAACAAGGCGACCATGGAGCTGGCGTCGCAACTGCTGGGCGTGACCATGAATGAACCCGGCGTCTCGCGGCTGGTCTCGGTCGACGTGGACGCCGCCGTGCGACTCGCGGCGGTCTGAAGCGCACATGGCCTGGCTGCGCCCGATCCTGCTGCTGGCCGGCGCGCTGTTTATCGGGCTGCTGGTGTGGTGGGAGCGGCGACGGCCGCGCCAGGCGCCGGAGAGCGACGGCGCGCGGCTCGGACGCACGGAGCCGGCCCTGGATCTGGCTTCGAGCACGGGCCCGGGGCCGGACCCGCAGCCGCCCGGCGAGCGCACGGCGCCGGAGCGTAGCGGCGGGCGCGATCGGGACCTGCACCGCACGCCACCGGTCATCGCCTGGTCGGAGGATGCGCCCGCGATTCCGGAGGCGTCGGATTCCGCCGCGGCCGGTGGCGCGGCGCCGGGCCCGTTGCCGGAGCTGATCGTCGATTGGCCCGCGGAAGACTCGCGCCGCATCGTGACCTTGCGCATATTGCCCGCCCGGCAGGATCGCCTGGCCGGCCGGGCCTTGCGCCAGGGACTGGCGGCTTGTGGGTTTCGGCACGGCCAGTTCGGCATCTTTCATTTGGCCGGGGACGACGGGCGGGTGTATATCAGTGCCGCGAGCCTGGTGCGCCCCGGCATGCTGGATCCGGCGACCATGGACTTTCAGCGCTTCGCCGGCATCAACGTGTTTGCCGTGCTCCCGGGTCCGGTGAGCGCGGACGTGGCGCTGCAGCGGCTCGCCCAGGTGGCGGTGGAAGTCGCGGCACGGGTAGGCGGCCGCGTCCAGGACGAGAGCAGTAGTCCGTTCAGTGCCGGGGAAGCAGGCCCGTGGCGGCAGCGCTGCCTGAATGCTCTCGAAGGGGCGCAGGCGACTGCGCGACGGGCAGATTGAGCAGCCCGGGGGCGCGGGCGCAGGAACTGCGTGCGCAGATCGCGCGCCACGACTATCGCTACTACATCCTTGACGATCCCGAGGTGCCCGACGCCGAATACGACCGGCTGCTGGGTGAGCTGCGCGCCCTGGAGCTGGCGCACCCGCAGCTGATCACCCCCGACTCGCCGACTCAACGGGTGAGCGGAGCGCCGAGCGCCGCCTTTGCCGAAGTGCGGCACGGCGTGCCGATGCTCTCGCTCGACAACGCCTTCGCGGACTCGGAGGTTGAGGACTTTGACCGGCGCGTGCGCGAGCGGCTGGGTCAAGAGCAAGCGGTGGAGTATTGCGCCGAACCCAAGCTCGACGGGCTGGCTATTTCCCTGCACTACCAGCACGGGGTGCTCACGCGGGCTGCCACCCGTGGTGACGGGGCCACGGGGGAGGACGTGACGGCGAACGTGCGCACGATCCGCTCGGTACCGCTGCGATTGCAGGGAGCACCGCCCACTGAGCTCGAGGCACGCGGGGAAGTGTTCATGCCGGTCGCAGGCTTTAAGCAGCTCAATGCGACGGCGGCCGCAGCGGGCGAGAAGGTATTCGTCAATCCGCGTAATGCGGCCGCCGGCGCACTGCGCCAACTTGACCCCAACGTCACCGCGGCACGACCGCTCGCGGTCTTCTTTTACGGCGCCGGAATCTGGCGCGGCGCCCCAGAGCCGGCAACCCAGCAACAGCTCCTGGCACAGCTGGCGGCCTGGGGCTTGCGCACCAACCCAGAAACGCGGGTCGTCGCGGGACCCAAGGGCTGCCTGGAATACTACCGTGCGCTCGCCGCGCGGCGCCCGGGCCTGCCGTATCAGATCGACGGAGTCGTGTACAAAGTGAACTCGCGCGCCGACCAGCAGCGCCTCGGCCAGGTCAGCCGCGCGCCACGCTGGGCGGTGGCGCACAAGTTCCCCGCCGACGAGGCGCTCACGGTGCTGCGCGAGGTGGAGTTCCAGGTCGGCCGCACCGGCGTGCTCACACCGGTCGCCCGGCTCGAGCCGGTCATGGTCGGCGGGGCCTCGGTGAGCAACGCGACGCTGCATAACATGGACGAGATCGAGCGCAAGGACGTGCGCTGCGGCGACACCGTCGTGATACGCAGAGCCGGCGATGTCATACCGGAATTGGTGCGGGTGCTGCCGGAGCGGCGGCCAAAGGACGCGCGGCGTATCGTTCTGCCGCAGAGCTGTCCGGTCTGCGGCTGGCCGGTGCTGCGCGTGGCGGGCGAAGCGGCGGCGCGCTGCACCGGTGGCTTCAATTGCGCGGCACAGCGCAAGGAGGCGCTGCGCCATTTCGCGAGCCGGCGCGCGATGGATATCGAAGGGCTGGGCGACCGGCTGATCGATCAACTGGTGGATCGCGCCCTGGTCGCCACGCCGGCCGACCTGTACGCGCTGCGCGCCGAGGATCTGGCGGAACTCCAGCGCATGGGGGAGAAATCCGCAGCCCGCGTGCTCGCCTCGCTCGAGCGCAGCAAGCGCACGTCCCTGGCGCGCTTCCTGCTCGCCCTGGGGATACGCGACGTCGGGGAATCCACGGCCGCGGCGCTGGTCGAGCACTTCGGCAGCCTCGCGGCCATCGAATCGGCCACGCTCGAACAAGTACTCGAGGTCCCGGACGTCGGCCCGGTGATTGCCGCCCAGATCCAGGCCTTTTTTGCGGCGCCCTCCAATCGCTCGATCGTGCAGCGCCTGATCGCCGCGGGCGTCTCCTGGCCCGAGGCCGCGAGGAGCCCACGCGCCGCGCGGCCGCTGGCCGGGATCACGGTGGTGCTGACCGGCACCCTGGAGACCATGACGCGCGAGCAGGCCGGCGAGGCCCTGCAGGTGCTCGGCGCCAAGGTCAGCTCGGCGGTGTCGAAACGCACCAGCTACCTGGTGGCCGGTGCGGAGGCGGGCTCCAAGCTGGCGCGTGCCCGAGAACTGCAGGTGCCCGTGCTCGACGAGCGCGGCCTCCGGGAGCTGCTGCGGGGCGTGTTGCCGAACCCTTGAGCGGGTCAGGTCGTTCCGATCGGCCCGTCCGGCTGCCCGTTCTTACGCCTTTGCCGAGCGGCCAGCGCGGCCAGCACCGCCGCCCGGGCGTCGGCGGCGTGGACCAGCAAACCCAGTACGTCGCCGGGCCGCGCCCAGTCCAGCGCCTGTTCCGCCGCCGCGAGCTCGCTCTCCCGCATCACGACGGCCGCTTCAGGTACGCCCGCGCTCAGCAGCGCGCCGCGGATGATGCGTGGAATCTCGCCCAGTGCCCGACCGCGCAAGTGGGTCGGGATCTCCTTGACCACCACCAGGTCGGGACCGGCGGCCGCCGCGACGCGGGCCAGCTCCTCGATGTCGGCGTCCTGCCGGTTGCCGGCGTGACCGAGCAGCAGCGCCAATCGGCCCGAGGCCCCCCGCAGCTGCTGGGCCACGGCCAGGAAGCCACGCAGGCCCTCGGGGTTGTGCGCGTAATCGAGCAACACCCGTACGCCGCCGAGCTCGTAGCGCATCATCCGGCCGGGGTTGTCGTCAACATCGCCCCCGAAGCGCGCGCACACCGCGCCAATGATGGTCGCGGGAATACCCAGCGCGCTCGCGGCCAGGGCCGCACCGGCAAGGTTGGCGACGTTGTAACTCGCGGATCCGCCGATACTCAGCGGCATCGCAGCCACCGCGCCCAGATCCTGCTCACTGCCACCGTGCGCCAGGATCAGGCGGCCGTCGCGCACGCCGCAGGTGCGGCCACCGTGCGCGCGATGCGCGCGCAGCAGCTCCGTGTCCGCATCGAGCGCAAACCACCCCAGCACCGGCGTGCGGCCGAGGCGTCGCTCCAGCTGCGGCGCCTTGGCGCGCAGCTGCGCGTCGTCGGCGTTCAGCACCAGCACGCCGCCGGGCCGAAGCACGGCAGCGACCGACAATTTGACGTCGGCCACTCCGTCGAGGTCGTGGATCCCGTACTCGCCGAAATGATCCGGGCTGACGTTGGTCACCACCGCGGCGTGCGCCTGCGATACGGCGATACCCCGTCGCAGGATCCCGCCGCGTGCGGTCTCCAGGACCGCCGCCTCGCAGCGCGGTTCGCGCAGCACCAGGCGCGTGCCGGCCGGGCCGGAGTAATCCCCGCGGGCCAGGGCCTCATTGTCGATGAACACGCCGTCGGTGCAGTTGTAGCCGGCCCGCCAGCCGTGGGCGCGCGCGCACGCCGCGAGCAGGCGCACGGTGGTGGTTTTGCCGTTGGACCCGGTCACCACCGCGGTCGGAACATCGTGCAGCGCCTCCCAGGGCACCGCGGCCACGGCAGGCAATGCGCCGAGCGGGAAGCTGCGTCCGCCGCTGCCGGTGCCGAGGGTGAGTTCGGTCTCATCGAGCACGTACGGCAGTTCGCGCGCGGCGCCTTCCGCCAGCAGGGCCCGCAGGGCAGGGCGGATCTCGCGCTCCGCGAGCCGCTCGAATCGTCTCAGCGCCGCGGACTCCTCGAGCACCGGCGGCAACACCGCCGCCGGATCCTGGGCCTCGGCCTCCGCGGCCACGCGCAGCGCGTCTTCCAGGCCGGGCCACCCGGCCGGATCACGCTCCCACACCGACGCGCACCAGGCCCACTCGTTGACCTCGGTGGCGAGGAACAACAGGTCGCAGGGTGCGGCAATCGCCAGCGAGGCGCCCGAGGCGTGCACGCGCGCGACCACTCCGGGCATCTGCCAGCCGAGCCGGGCGCGAGCGCGCCCGACGCGCTGCCGCCAGGCGCTGAGCAACGCTTCGTCGACCCGCAGGCCGATAACCTCGAGCACGGCGCCGGGGGACGCAAAGAATAGGTTGCTGCCGGTGAGCCGCCGCGAATCGTCGAACGGCAACGCGGGCGCGAGGTTCAGTCTTCGATCTCCGGAGCCAGGCGCACGCCGCGCTCGTCGCGGATCAACCCTTCGGCGCCGTAGTCGGTGCCGGGGGCCTCGCTCGCTCGGGCGGCATTGGGCGTGGCGAGCACCAGGTCCTCGCCGTCGGCAGCGAACTGCGGGGCGCTCCGCGGGAGCGGGACGCCGACCGGCTTGAACTTGGTGATCTGCTTCCATGACCGCACCAGGGCGTCGGCGAAGACCAGCAACAGATCGCCGGGCGCCCCCATGCGCAGGGCCGCGTCGATGGCTTCCTGCTCGTCCGGAATGGTCGAGATGGCCGAGGCGGCCACACCCGCGGCGCCCAGCGCCTGCGCCATGATGCGCGGCACCTCGTCGGATGCGCGCTCGCGCAGGGCGTCATCGCGCCGGCAGATGTAGTGATCGAAGCGGCCGGCAACCGCCTGGGCGATGGCGACCAGATCCTCGTCGCGGCGATCGCCGGGCCCCGCAAGCACGACGATGCGCCGGCCGGTGACGTCCAGGCGTTGCGCCAGATCCGCCATGGCCGAAACCGCGTGGGCGTTGTGCCCGTAGTCGAACAGCACCTTGAAGGGGTGCTCGTTGAAGACGTTCATGCGCCCGGGCGCCTGGAAGAAGGTCGAGTCGAAGGTCCGCAGCCCCTGGCGGATGGCGTCGAGCTTGATGCCCAGGGCAAAGGCCATGGCCGCGGCGAACATGGCGTTTTGCACGTTGTGCGTGGCGCGTCCCTCGAGCGTGGCCGGTATCAGGTGCGTCCAGAGCAGCGGAATCTGCCCGCCGCGGTCGTAGAGCGCGATCATCTGGCCGTTGACCCCGTCCTCCAGCGCGCAGGCCCGCCCGCCGGCGCGGATGTGCTCGCGCACCAGCGTGTGGTGCGGGTTGACCGTCACGTAGCAGATGTTCTTGGCCTCGGTGTACCCCGACATCTTCAGCACCAGCGGATCGTCGGCATTGAGCACCGCACAGTCGGTGGCCACTTCCACCACCACCCGCTTGACCTCGGCCAGCTGCTCGAGCGTGTCGATGCCCTTGAGGCCCAGATGATCGGCCTGGACGTTGAGCACCGCGCCGACGTTGACCTCGTTGACGCCCATGCCGGCGCGCAGCAGGCCGCCGCGCGCGGTCTCCAGCACCGCGATGTCGATCTGCGGATCGGCGAGCACCATGCGCGCCGAGATCGGTCCGGTCATGTCCCCCTGCACCGTGCGCTGGCCGTTGATGTACACGCCGTCGGTCGTGGTCAGGCCCGGGGTCAGCCCGCCCATCTTGGTGATGTGCGCCAGCATGCGGGCGGTCGTGGTCTTGCCGTTGGTGCCGGTAATGGCCGCGATGGGAACCCGCGAGGCGGAGCCTGGCGGAAACAGCATGTTGATCACCGGGCCGGCCACGTCACGGGGCGTGCCCTCGCTGGGCGCCACGTGCATGCGGAAGCCGGGCGCGGCGTTCACTTCGCAGATGCCGCCGCCGATCTTGCGGTAACTCTCGGTGATGTTCTTGGAGAGGAAGTCGACGCCACCGACGTCCAGCCCGATGGCGCGCACGGCGCGTTCGGCCATCTCGCGGTTGTCGGGGTGGATGACGTCGGTGACGTCGGTCGCCGTGCCCCCGGTGGACAGATTGGCGGTCGAGCGCAGATACACGACTTGTCCGGCGGCCGGGATGGACTCGGCGCTCAGCTGCACGCGCTCGAGCATTCTTTGCGCCTGGGCGTCCAGTTCCAGCCGCGTCAGCACCTTCTCGTGACCGACGCCGCGGCGCGGATCCTGGTTGACGATCTCAACCAGCTGCGCAACCGAGTGCTCGCCGTCGCCCACGACGTGACCGGGGGTGCGGCGCGTGGCCGCCACGAGCTCGCCGTTGACCACCAGCAGGCGATGATCGTCGCCCTCGAGGAAGGTCTCCACGATCACCGAGCGCGAATGCTCGCGGGCCGCATTGAATCCCTGCGCCACTTCCTCCTCGGTCATGAGGCGGATGGAGATGCCCCGGCCGTGGTTGCCGTTGTAGGGCTTGGTCACCACCGGAAAGCCGATGCGATGGGCGGCACGGACCGCCTGCGAGGGGCTGTTGACCAGTTCCTGCCTGGGAACCGGGAGCCCCAGCGTGGCGAGAATCTTGTTGGTCTCTTCCTTGTCGCTGGCCAGTTCGACCGCGATGTGCGGCGTGCGCCCCGTGACCGTCGCCTGGATGCGCTGCTGGTACTTGCCGTGGCCGAGCTGCACCAGCGACTGATCGTTCAGGCGCAGCCAGGGGATGCGGTTTTGCTCGGCGGCCCGCACCAGCGAGGCGGTCGAGGGCCCCAGCGCGCGCCGCTGTGCGAAGCGGATGAACTCATCGCGCGCCTCGGGCCAGTTCCAATCCTTCGGCACGGCCTCGGCCGGCCGGATGGCCTCGGGCAGGAGCGAGCACAGGAGCCGCAGGCCCAGCTCGCCGGCGGCGATCCCCTCGTCGCGCTGCGCATACTCGTAGACCACGCTGTAGACGCCGGGCGCGCCGGCGCCGCGCGTCTTGCCGAAGGTCACCGCTTCGCCGGCGATGTTCTGCAATTCGATGGCGACGTGCTCAAGCACGTGCCCGAGCCAGGTCCCTTCGTCCTCGCGCATTCGGCGCAGGAACCCCCCCGGCTCCTTGTACGAGCAGCCGTGCTCGCTCAGGCCCGGCAGGGCGGCGGCCAGCGCGTCGATAAACTCAGTGCCGAGCCTGGCGGTGGGCCAGGCCTCCAGCGGGCCCAGATCGAGCTCCAGGCGGATGACCGGGAAGTGCGCGTACAAAGACGGGCCTACAAAGACTGACCGATCGAGGATGCGCACCGACGCTACTCCTTGGTGCGGATCTGTGCCGAAGCGGTCGCCTGGCGCGTGTGCAGGTTGAAGGTCGCACCGGCCGTCAGGATATGCAGGCGCAGGCCCAGGATGCACACCGGCTGGCCCTCGGCGACCTCGCTGATCGATGAATAGCTGACGTCGGCCGCGTCCACGACCGTCACGCCGCCGCTCCCTTCGACCTCGATGGTCTCGTCGGGGCCGACGAACGCGGCGGTATCCTCATCGAGCCCGATGCCGATGGCAAAGGGATTGTAGGCCAGCGCCGTGATCAGCCGCCCGAGACGGTCGCGCTCGCGGAAGTGCTGGTCGATGATGAAACGATTGCTGAGTCCGAGGCCCGGGGCGAGTCGCACGCTGCCCGATATCACCGCCGAGCCCTCGTCGCCGAAGGCGATCATGTGTTCGCTGAGGATGCTGGCGCCGGCGCTGGTGCCACCCACGGCCACGCCGCGCGCGTTGCGCACCCGGATGAGCTTCGCCACCGCTGTGCCGCCGAGCAGGGTCGTGAGCCGCAGCTGGTTGCCGCCGGTGAAGAAGATGCCGGTGGCTTCCTCGAGCCGCCTGAGGCGCCCGGGCTCCTGGCAATCGCGCCGCGTGTCGAAGTCCATGGTGGCCACATTGGCGGCGCCCAAGTCGGCGAATAATTTTTCGTAGCGCGGTCCGGTCTCGTGCATCCGGCTGGCCGTGGGAATCACCACAATATTTGCGGCCTCGCCCCCGGACACGCGTACGAAGCGCTCCAGGATATGGCGGTCGTTCTCCTTATTCTCGGCACCGCCGATCGGCACTATCCAACCCCGTGTCTCGCCCTCTGGCGTTCTGCTGGGCATTAAGCGCAAATCCTCTGTGACCCATGGGATGCGCAGTGCGTAGCCGCCGTTCCGGCCCCGGGCCCCGCTCACTGCACTTCGAATCATGACGGTTTGCACGGCTCCTGTCGCGCCCAGCGCAGCGCGCGCAATCTCTTTCCAATGTAAAGTCGAGATTAGCGACGTAACAAATTGATAAATAAAAGAGAACAGATCTATTGGAGGGCGAAGGGCCGGCGCCGAGCGACTGTTGCCGGTCCGCGAACCGGAGTTTCGATACGGAATTTATCCACGCCGGTCTGAGGGCCGCGGGCTGGCGACGCCCGGGACCTTCTCAGTAACGGAGGCGCACGCCCGCATAAACGCTGAATGGCGCTGCGGGGCTGACAAAACGATTGTCGACGCGTGGATCATTGGTGGCCGCATCCACGGGAACTCCGGGGGCCCCGACGCCCGTGGGATCGCCCAGCTCACCGAACGTTGCGTAGTGCCGATTGGTGAGATTGGCGAGGTGCGCGTAGACCTGGAACCGTCCGTTGATTTCATAGCTGGTGTGCATGTTGAGGACCGTGTAGCCAGGCAGCGCCGGCATCTGGTTGGATTCGTCGCCCCTCAAATACTGCGGGCTCGAGAACCGCACGTCGCCTCCGACACTCCACAGCGGCGTGACCTGCAGGTCCGCGCCGAGCTTGATCCGATGCGCCGGGATGCCCGGCAGAGAGTCGCCGGGCTGTACATGGACGTGGCCGTGATCATCCGCGGCAGCATTCTGTGGCGACGGCAAGAGCAAGCTGGACTGGAACGTCGCGGCGACGTAGCTGTAATTGAAAAATGCACTGCAACGCGGCTGCTGGTAACGCACGCCCAGTTCCACGCCCTGACGGCGCGTGCCGCCGATATTCTGGAAGTACCCGCTGCTCAGGGAGGTGGCGACCGCGTAAATGTCGTCCTTGACCGCTGCCTGAAATAGTCCGGCGTTCCAGCTGATTTCCCGGGCGCGCCCCTCGCCGGACGCGGACTTGCCGCGCACACCCATTTCCCAGGTGCGAGCCACCACCTGGCGTAAGCTCGGTGGATCGCTCGACAGGCTCGAGGGCAGCAAACACGGCTTGGCCGGGTCCGAACATTCGATTTCTCCGGCGGTCGGCGCGCGGTTGCCTTCGGCGTAGCCCAGATACCCCGTCACGGCGCTGGTGAGCTTGCGGGTCATGCCCAGGGCCGGATTGAAGCGTTGGTAGCGATTGGTCCCGGTGAGCGCGTGGCCCAGCTGGTCGGACAGATCCACGGCCGCCACGTTGTATCGGCCACTGATCGTCAGAGCGAGCGCGTCACTGACGCTGAACGTGTCGGCGGCCAGGATCCCGTAGTAGTCATTGGACGCGTGCACAGCGACCGGTGTGGCCGGCCAGGGCGTATCCTGCGGCGTGTTCACGACCTGCCCGGAATAGGCGACCTGCAGCTCGGTGTTGATGGTGCCCGGTTCAGACCAGGACCGATAATCCGTGGCGGCACGGTCGATGCTGACCGCGCTCGACAGGTGGTTCTCGCGGCCGAACCACATCGCGGTGCTGGTGAGCTGCAAGGAACCACCCACGCTGGCGGTACGCGTGGACTCGAAGTCGTTTTCGCCAATGTAAACCGCACCCCCTTGCGAGAGGTCCGGAATCAACCCGCCGGTGTCATTGGTCAGCGGCGTGATGCCGTCGGGCTGGCACAGGCTCCCGGCGCTGGCCGCGGCGGTGCACGCGGTGTACTCGGTGGTATTGCCATTGGTCACGAACTGGCGAAACTCGCGGTAGTAGCCGTTGCCCTGTACAGAGAGAGTGTCGCTCGCCGCATAACTGGCGTTCAGCGCGGTGAAGAGCACGCGATTGTCGGTTTCCTGGGGGCTGGTAAACACCAGCGATCGGTGGACCGCCAGCTCCTGCACCGGGGCGGGCGATTCGCCCGACAGGGCGTTGTCGGCGCCGGTCATGCTCCAGTCAATAGCGACGCGGTTCTCGCGATAACCGACATCCACGTACAACTGCTTGACCGAGTCGGGTGAAAACTTGCGCCAGCCATCCTCGCTGAGCACCCGACCGGCGGCATACAAACCCCACCGGCCATCGTTGACGCCGTATTGTGCCGCTCCCTGACGTTGCCCCCAGGAGCCGCCGGAGGCTTCGAGCGTCCCGCCCTGGTCGGCGAATCCGTTCTTCATCGTCAGCACCAGGGCACCGCCGAGCGCGTTCAAGCCGTAGACGGGGTTGGATCCGACCACGTCGAGCCGCTCGATGGCGATGTCCGGAACCAGGTCCCAGTTGACGGTGTCGCCGAACGCCTCGTTGATCCTTACGCCGCTCTGGTAGACGGCGAGGCCCTGCGGGGTGCCCAGCACCGGCGAAGCCTCGAACCCGCGATAGAGCACATCCGGCTGGAAGGGATCGTCCAGATCGTCGTTGAAGTTGACGCTCCCGAGGCGCCTGTCCACGGCCGAGAGCAGACTGGGCGCACCGTCGCGCGCAAGGTCTGCGACATCAACGCTCTGAATATTGCCGGGCAGCTTGTCGGCGTCGATGCCGGTGCCCGGGAGCGGAGTGGTGCCAATGACGGTGATCTCCTCCATCGGCTTGGCGGCCCCCGAGGGGATGGCCTCGGATTCGGCGTACGCCAGGACGCTCGCGGCACTCACCACGATTGCACCGAGCCACTGTGCTGTCCGTAACGCCCGCATGCCGTCCTTGCTGCTTGCTGATCAGTGACGGCCACATGCGCGCAACATGCGCACGAGAGTGCCAATCGGGGCCGGAGCGGCCGGACCGAATGGACCCGGCGAGCCGTAAGGCCGTTGGCCAGATCGAGCGCCTGTGCAAAGGGCGTCGACTGTGCGCCGAAAAAGTATTGCTCAGGCACCTCGCCTTTTCAAGGCGCTCAGCGTAGCGTAAATCATCATCCGCCTCCTAGAATGAGACTCGTAGAGACCATAGAGCCGGACCGGCGATCGCAGGCCCGTAGCAGATGAGGACTCAGGCATGGTGAAGAACGACACGAGCGGCCGGCCCGACAGCGGCATGGAACACTTTGGCTACCGGGAATCGCTGGATCGAAGCATCGGCGCGTTCGGCAGTTTCGCCGCCGGCGTCAGCTACATCTCGATCCTCACCGGGACGTTCCAGCTCTTCTATTTTGGCTACAGCACTGCCGGGCCCGCCTATCTGTGGTCCTGGCCTCTGGTGCTCGTCGGCCAGCTGGCGGTGGCATTGTGCTTCATGGAACTGGCCGCCAAATACCCGATCGCCGGTTCGGTCTACAACTGGTCCAAGCAACTGGGAAGCCGGGTCGTGGGCTGGTCTTCGGGCTGGCTGATGCTCACCGCCTCGATTGTCACTTTGTCGGCCGTGGTGCTCGCACTGCAGCTCAACCTGCCGCGGCTGTGGAGTGGCTTCCAGATGGTCGGGGACGGCAACGGTCCTTACGATTTCGCCACCAACGCGGTGGTCCTCGGCAGCGTCCTGATCCTGCTGACCACCGTCATCAATGCGCTCGGCGTGCGGCTGATGGCGACGATCAACAGTGCGGGCGTGTTTATCGAGCTGATCGCCGCCTGCCTCATCGCGCTCATCCTGGCGTTCAATATCAAGCGCGGCCCCGCAGTGTTCTTCCACACCAACGGCTATGGCGGCGGCCAAAGCGGCGGATTTCTGGGCGCCTTCCTGGTCGCCTCGCTGGCCTCCGGCTACGTGATGTACGGCTTTGACACCGCGAGCTCACTCGGTGAGGAAACGCTCGAGCCCCGGCGCACCGCTCCGCACGCCATCCTGCGGGCGATACTGGCGTCGTTCGTCATCGGCGGCGCTATCCTGGTGTTTGCGGTCATGTCGGCGCCGGACCTGCGCGATCCGAAGATCGGCAGCAGCAGCGGTGGCCTGCAATTCATCGTCGAGCAGGTGATGTGGGGCCCGCTCGGCAAGATCTTCCTGGGCTGCATCGTGGTCGCCGTGACCGTGTGCTCGCTGGCCGTGCACACCGCCGCGATCCGCCTGACCTTCGCCATGGCGCGCGACAACGCGCTGCCGTTCGGGGAAAAGCTCGCGCGGGTCAATCCCCGGACGCAGACGCCTATCGTTCCCGCGGTCGTGATCGGCGTGATTGCCGAACTGATCCTGGTCATCAACATCGGGCAGCCGAAGATCTTCACGGTGCTGACCTCGATCGCGGTCATCATGATCTACCTGGCGTACCTGATGGTGACGGCCCCGCTGCTCAAGCAGCGCCTGCTCGGCCAGTGGCCGCCGGCCGATCTCGAGGCCGGCGGCTACTTCTGCATGGGCAAGTGGGGATTGCTCGTCAACGTCGTGGCGGTACTGTGGGGCGCCGGGATGGCACTCAATCTGGCGTGGCCGCGGGCCGCCGTCTACGGCACACCCTGGTACAACACCTGGGGCGCCTTCGTCTACATCGCGCTGATTCTGGGCGCGGGTCTCCTGTGGTATGCCCTCAAGGGCCGCCACAACATCGGCACGCTGGCCTCGCACGCCACCGACCCGCAGCCGGAGGCCGTGTTGGCCAAAGCCTGAGGCCGTAACCGGCCCGCCGGCTGGCGCAGGAGCGGTCCCGGGGCGGGCGAGGGGCCCATTTGCAAAGACGTCGCTTTTAGACAAGAATACCGTCGCATTCCGACAGGCGTCGAGCCGCGTGCCCGGTGGATTTTTGTGGAAACCGACAACCCCTCCCGAAAGAGCCATTTCGCGTTCCTGACGCTGCCGCAATATTCAATGATTGCGCTGACCAACGCGGTCGAGCCGCTGCGCATGGCCAACACCATCAGCGGACAGCTCGCCTATGAGTGGTCCATCGTGAGCCTCGACGGCACACCGGTCGTGGCCAGCAACGGCCTGACGCTGAGCTCGACCCAGTCCGCTGGCGAGCCTGGGACGGGTGGATATCCTGTTTGTGTGCGGCGGCGTGCACGTGCGCGAAGGGGTCTCGCAACCGCTGCTGCGGGCGCTGCGACGCTTCGCCGATCGCAAGTCGGGGCTCGGTGCCTTGTGCACCGGTGGGTACGCCCTGGCGCGCGCGGGCCTGCTGGATACCTATCGGGCCACGATCCACTGGGAGAATCTGTCCGCGCTGCGCGAGGAGTTTCCGCGCGTCATGCTCAGCAATCAGGTGTTCACGATCGACCGCGACCGCTATACCGCCTCGGGCGGGATCGCGCCGCTCGATCTCATGCTGCACCTGATCAAGGGCAAGCTGGGCACGCGCGTGGCGCAGCTGATCACCGAGCAGTTCATTGTCGATCGCGCCCGCAATGACCGCGACCAGCAGTTCGTGCCGCTGCGGGCGCAGCTGGGCGCCAGCCACGAGGGGCTGATCAAGGTCGCGCAGCTCATGGAGGAGCACATCGAGAAGCCGATGTCCCTCGATGCGATCGCGGCCGCGACCCACCTGTCGCGCCGCCAGATCGAGCGGCTGTTCAAGCGCCACCTCGACTGCGTGCCGAAAAAGTACTACCTGCAGATGCGCCTGCGCCGTGCGCGCGAACTGCTGCTGCAGACGGCCATGCCGATCATGGACATCACCACCGCCTGCGGCTTCCAGTCACCGCCGCATTTCTCCAAGTGCTACCGGCGGGAATTCGGCTGTCCGCCCAGCGCCGAACGGCAGATTCGCCATACGCACGCGGCCGGCCGGGCACGCTCGGCGCCCTTGCTGCGGGAGGAACTGGCTTGAGAGCCGATTATGACCGGACGGCGCAAATCGGATCGGCGCGGCGTCGGCCTGTCGTCTGCAGGCATGCGCCGGTCGCGAAGCGACTAGTCCTGCCCGTAAGCCCCACATACCATTCGTACAGCCTGCCGGAGACCGATCTATGAGCGATGCGCCTGACGCCGAATTTGACCTTAACTCATTGAACGACGAGGAGCTTGCCGAGCAGGTCCACGACGACCTGTACAACGGGCTCAAGAGCGAGGTCGAGCAGGCGACTCATATCTATCTGAAGCGTGGCTGGAGCGCCGAGCGGGTGCTGAACGACGCCCTGGTCGAAGGCATGCGCATCGTCGGCATCGACTTCCGCGACGGCATCCTGTTCGTGCCCGAGGTGCTGTTGGCCGCCAATGCCATGAAGGCGGGCATGGAGATCCTGCGGCCCCTGCTGGCCGAGACCGGCGTCGAGCCGATCGGCAAGGTGGTGATCGGCACCGTCAAGGGCGACATCCACGATATCGGCAAGAACCTGGTCTCGATGATGCTGGAAGGCGCGGGGTTCGAAGTCATCAACCTCGGCATCAACAACGCCGTCGAAAAATTCCTGGCGGCGCTCGAAGAACACAAGCCCGATATCCTCGGCATGTCGGCACTCCTGACCACCACCATGCCCTACATGAAGGTGGTGATCGACACCATGAAGGAGAAGGGCATCCGCCAGGATTACATCGTCCTGGTCGGCGGCGCACCCCTCAACGAGGAATTCGGCAAGGCGGTGGGCGCCGACGCGTACTGTCGGGACGCGGCCATTGCCGTTGAGACCGCCAAGTCGCTGCTGCTGGCGCGCCGCAACGCCGCACGGGCGCATTAGCCCCCGCCGGGGAGCCGACTCGTGACCGCCTCCGCATCCGGCGCTCTGATCATTGCCTGCGGAGCACTGGCGCAGGAGATCGCCGCCCTGCGCCGGATCAACCAGTGGGACGCGCTGGACATTCAGTGCCTGCCGCCGGAACTGCACAACTATCCGAAGCAAATCCCCGCCAAGGTGCGCGAGGCGATCCGCGCCGCGCGCCCTCGCTACGCGAGGATTTTTGTCGCCTACGCCGATTGCGGCACCGGCGGGAGCCTTGATGCGGTGCTGGCGGAGGAGGGTGTGGAGCGGCTTCCGGGGGCGCATTGCTACGAGTTCTTCGCGACCGCCCAGCGCTTCAGCGCGCTGGCCGAGCAGGAGCCCGGCACCTTCTACCTGACCGACTTCCTGGTGCGCCATTTCGAGCGGCTGGTCGCCGAGACCCTGGGGATCGACAAGCACCCCGAGCTGATCGCCGAGTACTTCCGCAACTACCGGCGGGTGGTCTACCTGATCCAGGACCAGGCGCAAAGCGACGTCGACCACGCCGCGCGCATCGCAAAGCGCCTCGGCCTGGAATTCCAGACCCTGGTCACCGGCTACGGCGAACTCGAGGGGAGCCTCCGGCGGGTGGCGTCGGGACCCAATGAATTCCCCATCAGGCGGGCCACGTGGCCTCGCTGATCATTATTTCCTGGCGCGATATCCCCGCGCAGGTGGTCGTCAAGCAGGGTCGGGAAACGGCCAAGGTGCAGTTGACGCACCGCTTCCAGGAAGCGGTCGATCGCGCCGCCATGCGCGCGGGCAAGGGCAGCTCCGAGGCCTACCTGGCGGACTGGAAGCGCAGCGCGCCGGTCCCGGTCTCCGGAAATCTGGAGGAGCTCGCGCGGGCCGAAGCCGAGCGCATCGAGGCTCGCTACAGCGATGAGGACCTGGAACGCCTGATCCGCGCCCACGGGCTCGAGCCCACGACCGATCCGGCGGGCGCGGAGCGTCCTTAAGATGTACGCCCTACGCCGCTGGTCGGTGCGTCACGCACGCGGCCTGAACTGGTTCTATCAGAAATTCGAGGCGTTGCTGGTCGGCGCCGCTCCGCTGTGGCGCTGGCTGGGCTACGAACGGCTGGAGCGCCCGATGGCGGCCATGGAGCGGGTCGTCAAGGGTGCGCTGTTCGACTGCAAGATGTGCGGCCAATGCGTGCTCAGCGCCACGGGCATGTCCTGCCCGATGAACTGTCCCAAGCAACTTCGCAATGGTCCCTGTGGCGGGGTGCGCGAGAACGGAAATTGCGAAGTGCGCCCCGAGATGCGCTGCGTGTGGGTGGAGGCGGTCGCCGGCGCGGGCCGCATTCCGGGCGGAAACGAGGCGCTGAACGCGGGCCAGCCGCCCGTCGACCGCCGCTTGCAGGGGCGCTCGGCGTGGCTGCGGGTGGTGCAGGATAAGACGGCGCCGCCGCCATGAGGTTTGACGACGAACCGGTCCCCGGCTATCCGCTGCCGATCCTGCCGGGCTACACCTCGCCGGGCCGCTTCGAGCGCGTGTTGCGCGGCGGGCAGTTCGCGGTGACCACGGAGCTGGCCCCGCCGGATTCGGCCGACCCGCAGGAAGTCTACGACCGGGCGCGGGTCTTCGACGGCTACGTCGATGCGATCAACGCCACCGACGGGAGCGGTGCGCACTGCCACATGTCCAGTCTGGCGGTGTGTGCACTGCTCACCCGGGTGGGCTATGCGCCGGTCATGCAGATCTCGTGCCGCGACAAGAACCGCATTGCGATCCAGGGCGACATCCTCGGCGGCGCGGCGATGGGCGTATGCAACGTGCTGTGCCTGACCGGCGATGGCGTGCAGGCCGGCGACCACCCCCAGGCCAAGCCGGTGTTCGATCTGGACGCGGTGACCTTGCTCGAGACCGCGCGCACGCTGCGCGACGAGCACCGCTTCCTGAGCGGGCGCAAGATCAGCTACGCGCCGCGCGTGTGGCTGGGCGCGGCCGAGAATCCTTCGGCACATCCCTTGGAGTTTCGTGCCCAGCGTGTCGCCAAGAAAGTCGCCGCCGGTGCGCAGTTCATCCAGACGCAGTACTGCTACGACATGGGGCGGTTGCGCGAGTTCATGCGCCGGATCGAGGATCTGGGCCTGCTGGGAAAGGTCTATATCCTGGTCGGCGTCGGTCCGTTGCGCTCGGCCAAGACGGCTGAGTGGATGCGCAGCAACGTGCCGGGGCTGTACATCCCGGACTCCATCATCGATCGGCTGAGCGCCGCCGGACCGAACGCGCAGCGTGAAGGCGTCACCTTGTGCGTGGAGCTCATGCAGGAGCTGCGCGAGATCCGTGGCGTCGCCGGTGCGCATATCATGGCGTACCGCCAGGAGCCCTCCGTTCCCGAAATCGTCGAGCGCTCCGGCGTGCTCGGCGGCCGCCAGCCCTGGTTCCCAGGGCGTGACCTGCCCCTACCCGACACGAGGACTGCTACATGACAGAAACGGTGATTAGTTCGGCGCGCCGCGAGGTGATCATCGGTTTTGATCATCCCTTCGTGATGATCGGTGAACGCATCAATCCGACCGGCCGCAAGATCCTGGCCGCGGAAATGGCCGCCGGCGACTTCAGCCGCGTCTCGGCCGACGCACTGGCGCAGGTGCAGGCCGGAGCACAAATGCTCGACGTGAATGCCGGCATCCCGCTGGCCGATGAGCCGGCGATCCTGGCGCGCGCCGTGCAGCTGGTGCAAAGCATCACCGACGTGCCCCTGTCCATCGATTCCTCGATCGTCGCGGCTCTGGAAGCAGGGCTCGCGGTCTACAAGGGCAAGGCGCTGGTCAATTCCGTGACCGGCGAGGAGGAGCGCCTGGAATCGGTCCTGCCGCTGGTCAAGAAGTACGGCGCCGCGGTGGTGGCCATCTCCAACGACGAAACCGGCATCTCCGAGGACCCCGACGTGCGCTTCGCGATCGCCAAGAAGATCGTCGAGCGCGCCGCCGACCACGGCATTCCGGCCTGCGACGTGGTCGTTGATCCGCTGGTGATGCCGATCGGCGCCATCAATCTGGCCGGCCGGCAGGTCATGCACCTGCTGCAGCGCCTGCGCAACGAGCTGAAGGTCAACTCCACCTGTGGAGCTTCGAACGTCAGTTTTGGCCTGCCCAATCGCAACGGCATCAACGCCGCGTTCCTGACCATGGCGATCGGCGCCGGGCTGACCTCGGCGATCACCAACCCGCTGCACGCCGAAATCATGCAGGCCTGCCTGGGCGCGGACGTCATGATGGGGCACGACCCGCACTGTGCCAACTGGATCACCAAGTACCGCGAGGTTCCGGCGCCGGGCGTCGCGGGCGCGGAAGGGGCGCAGCGCGGACGGCGCGAAGGCGGCATGCGTCGCCGCGGCTAGCGGCCCGGGCCGGGCGCGCGGACACCTATGTCGAGTGCAGACGCACTGATCGTGTTCACTCCCTCCGGAAGGCGCGGCCGCTTTCCGCTCGGCACCAACGTGCTCGCGGCCGCGCGCGCGCTCGGTGTGGACGTGGACTCGGTTTGCGGCGGGCGCGCCATGTGCGGGCGCTGCCAGGTCACGGTGATGGAAGGCGAGTTCGCCAAACACGGCGTGAAGTCCAGCGCGCACAACCTCTCGGCCGTGAGCGAGACCGAAGCCAACTACGCCAGGCGCCGCTCGCTGGCCGGTGACCGGCGGCTGTCCTGCCAGGCCAGGATCCTGGGGGATCTGGTCATCGACGTGCCCAGCAGCAGTCAGGTGCATCGCCAGGTGGTGCGCAAGGCCGCGGACGAGCGCGAGATCACCCTCAATCCCGTGGTCAGGCTTCACTACGTCGAGGTGGTCGAGCCGGACATGCACAACCCGGCCAGCGACCTGCAGCGACTGTGCCAGGCCCTGGAGCGCGAATGGCAGCTGGTCGATCTGGAGTGCGACCTGTCGCTGCTGCAGGGCCTGCAGCCGGTGCTGCGGGCGGGCAAGTGGGCGGTCACGGTCGCCGTGCACGCGCGCAAGCAGATCATCGCGGTCTGGCCGGGCTTGCATGAGCGTGCCTACGGCCTGGCCGTGGACGTCGGCTCCACCACGATTGCCATGCACCTGTGCGACCTGCTGACGGGCAACGTGCTGGCGACCAGCGGCGCCATGAACCCGCAGATCCGCTTCGGCGAGGATCTGATGAGCCGCGTGTCCTATTCGATGATGCACCCGGAGGGTGCGCAGCAGATGACCGTAGCGGTGCGCGGCGCGCTGAACGAGCTGATCGGCGAGGTCGCCCGCGTGGCCGAGGTGACGCACGCTGAGATTCTCGAGGCCGCCTTCGTCGGTAACCCGATCATGCATCACCTGCTGCTGGGGATCGATCCGGTCGAACTGGGTGGTGCCCCCTTTGCGCTGTGCACCGACGCCTCGCTCACCGTCAAGGCCTCGGAACTGGATCTGAAGCTGCACCCGAACGCGCGCATCTACGTGTTGCCCTGCATTGCCGGGCACGTCGGGGCCGACACCGCCGGGGTGATCCTGGCCGAGCGGCCGGACCTGCTCGGCGAGCTGACGCTGCTGGTCGACGTCGGCACCAACGCCGAGATCGTGCTCGGCAACCGCGACCGGCTGCTGGCCTGCTCGAGCCCGACCGGGCCGGCCTTCGAGGGCGCGCAGATCAGCGGCGGCCAGCGCGCCGCGCCCGGGGCCATCGAGCGGGTGCGCATCGACCCGCAGACGCTCGAGCCGCGCTACAAGATCATCGGCTCGGACCTCTGGTCCGACGAGCCCGGGTTCGAGGCGGCCACGGCGGCCACCGGAGTCACGGGCATCTGTGGCTCGGGCATCATCGAAGTGATCGCGGAGATGTACCTCGCCGGGATCATCAGCCAGGACGGCGTGGTGGTCGGCTCGCTGGCCAAGCGCAGCAAGCGCGTGGTGAAGGCCGGCCGGACCTATTCCTACGTGCTGCGCGAGGGCGCCACCACTCTGGCGATCTCGCAGACCGACGTGCGCGCGATCCAGCTGGCGAAGGCCGCGCTGTATGCCGGCATCAAACTGCTGATGGAGCACCTGGGCGTCGAGCAGGTCGACCGGATCCGCCTGGCCGGCGCCTTTGGCGCCCACATCGACGTGAAGTACGCGATGGTGCTCGGCATGATTCCCGACTGCGACCTGGCGCAGGTGACCTCGGCCGGCAATGCGGCGGGCGCCGGCGCCCGTATCGCGCTTCTGGACGACGAAGCGCGCACGGAGATCGAGCGGCTCGTGCGCCGGGTGGAAAAGATCGAGACGGCTATTGAGCCGCGCTTTCAGCAGCACTTCGTGGAGGCGATGGCCATACCGCACAAGAGCGCGCCGTTCGAGAAGCTGCGCGCTGTCGTGACGCTGCCGCCGCCGATTGCCGCCGAGCCCGGCGACAGCACGCGCGCGCGCAGCCGCCGACCTAGCGCGAAACCTTCTTGAGCGTCCTTGCTGGAATTCTGAAATGCCCAGAGCACATCGATTGATGCCGGAGGGACGGCGCTCTGCCGCCACGCGGCCATGACGGAGGGCGTCACGGCCCAGGGTGGGTGCCTGTGTGGCGGGGTCCGTTACCGGACACGCAGTGCGCTGCGCGATGTAATCGCCTGTCACTGTTCGCAATGCCGGAAGACCAGTGGGCACTTTGTGGCGGCGACACAGGTGCCGACGCGTGATCTGCAGCTGACCGAGTCGGCCACGCTGCGCTGGTATCGCTCATCGGCGAGCGCTGAGCGCGGCTTCTGCGAGCGTTGTGGCGGTAACCTGTTCTGGCGGGAGACCGGACCGGGCGCGGAATACACCAGTATCATGGCCGGAACGCTGGATGCCCCGACGGGCTTGCGGATCGTGCAGCACATCTACACCGCCGACAAATCGGACTACTATGAAATCGACGACGGCGCGCCCCAGTCGGCGCAATGGCCGGGCTGACCGCGACCACGTAACTTCGGCCATCGCGTGGGCGAGCCTGTCGTCGCTGTGCGCCGCGAGCCGCGACCTCCCACAGCGGCGCGGCAAGCTGGAGCGCGGCGCCGCCCATGCCGACCGCGCGCGCCGCACACGCCGTGGTGCGTCGCCGACGGGGCGGTGTACGCGCTGGCAGGCACGGGCGCCGACGGGCGACCCGTGCTGGACGTGGAGCGCTTCGACGGCCGTACCTGGAGCAAGGAGACGGCGCTTCCCGGACATGGCCTGAACGCTCCCGCGGCCGCGGCCATCGGCCCCCGGATCTACCTTATTGGCGGTTTTGATACCACGACCAACGTGCCCACGGCGCAGGTGCTGGTCTACGACACCACCACGCATCGCTGGAGCGACGCGGCGCCGCTCCCGCGTCCCCGCGGCGGACATGCCGCAGCCGTGCTGGACGGGCGCATCCACGTGATCGGCGGCGGCAATTCAGAATCGACGCTTCCGGACCACTCGGTGTACGACCCGCAGACGGACCACTGGTCGGCCGCGGCACCGCTGCCGCGCTCGATGGGCAGCCCCGCGGCGGTGGTGCACGAGGGTTCCCTGTATTCCATCGGCGGGCGCAGCGGGCTGGAGGATTTCGGCGACGTGTGGCGCTACGACAGCGCCGCCGATCGCTGGCTGCCCGGCCCGTCGATCCCCGCGCGCGGCACGCACGGGGCGGTATCCGTGTGCGGATCGATCTATGTTTTCGGCGGTGAATCGCAGCCCCAGGCGCGCGTGCTTGCGGACGTGCTGCGCCTCGATCGGTCCAGCAACTCCTGGCTCGCGCTCGCGCCGCTCCCCACCCCGCGCAACTTCGCGCGCGCCGTGCTGTTTGACGGCTCGGTCCTGGTGATTGGCGGGAGTCTCGAGCCCGGCAGCAGCCATTCCTCGGCCGGAAGCCGCACCGTGGAACGCTTCGATCCGGGCTGCCGGCCCTAGGGGCGGCCGACGTTCAGATGTTGGAGTCCGGGAACGAGGCCTTGCGGCGGCCCATGTAATCGAGCAGCGCCTCGTCCACGGCCGGATCGAGTGGCGGTGCCTCGTACTCGGCCAGCTGGCGCTTCCACAGGGCGTTGGCGCGCTTGTTCATGTCGGAGGCGCCTTCCGCCTCCCACTGCTCGTAGCTGTTGTTGTCGGCGAGCGGCGAGCGGTAGAAAGCGGTCTCGAAGTTGGCCTGCGTATGCGCGCAGCCCAGGAAGTGCTTGCCCGGCCCGACCTCGCGCACCGCATCCAGGGCCTGGCCGTTCTCCGACAGGTCTACGCCCGCCGAGCAGCGTGTGCATCATCAGGGCCTGATCGGCATCCATGACGAATTTCTCGTAGCCCATCGCCAGCCCGCCTTCCAGCCAGCCGGCGACGTGCAGCACGAAATTGACGCCCGCGAGGCAGGTGGGCAGCAGCGTATTGGCGGCCTCAAAGGCCGCCTGCGCGTCGGCGATCTTGGAACCGCACAGCCCGCCGCCGGAGCGAAACGGCACACCCAGGCGCCGCGCCAGTGCCGCCATGATGTACAGCACCAGGGCGGGTTCCGGGGTGCCGAAGGTCGGTGCGCCCGATTGCATGGACAGCGAGGAGGCAAAGCTTCCCAGCACCACCGGCGCTCCCGGGTTGACCAGCTGCGTCAGCGCCATGCCGGCGAGCGCTTCGGCGAGCGTCTGCGCCACGGTGCCGGCGACCGTCACCGGCGACATCGCGCCGGCCAGGATGAAGGGCGTGACGATCGTCGCCTGGTTGGCGCGGGCGTATTCCTTGAGCGCACCGAGCATGGTGGCATCGAAGGTCAGCGGCGAGTTGGCGTTGATCAGGCTGATGGTCATGGTGCGCAGCCGCCCGGTGGCCGGATCCGTGGCCTCCGCACCGAACAGGATCTTGGCCATCTCCACCGTGTCGCGCGCCCGCTCCGGGTGCGTGACCGAACCCATGAAGGGCTTGTCGCTGTACTTCATATGGCTGTAGACCATATCGAAGTGCCGCTTGTTGACCGGCAGGTCCACCGGCTCGCAGATCGTGCCGCCGGAGTGATGCAGGCCGTTGGACATGTAGGCCAGCTTGACGAAATTCTGGAAATCCTCGATCCGTGCGTAGCGCCGGCCTTCGTCGAGGTTGCGGATGAACGGCGAGCCGTAGGCGGGCGCGAACACGGTATTGGCCCCGCCGATCACCACGTTGTGCGCCGGGTTGCGGGCGATCTGCGTGAATTCCCTGGGTGCGGTCGCCTGCACCAGCGAGCGGCACAGGCCGCGCGGGAAGCGCACCCGCTCTTCCTTTACGTCAGCTCCGGCGGCCTTGAACAGGCTCAGCGCCTCGGGATCCTCGCGAAAATCGATGCCGATTTCCTCCAGGATCGTGTCGGCGTTGTGCTCGAGCAGTTCCAGCCCGTCGTTGCCCAGTACCTCGTAATAGGGAATCTTGCGGCTAATGTACGCCACGAAGTTGTGAGCACGGGCGGTCCGCGCGGCACGCTTGGCATCGCGCCCGCTGGGGCGGCGGCCTCTTTGGCCCGAGGCGGAACCTTCATCCATGGGGTGCACTCCTGCGCGAGACAATTGCCAGTATGGTAGCGGCGGATCCCCCCGACTGATCCGATTGCGGCATTGACTTGTGCGAGCGCGGCATCCTAGGGGGCCGAGGGGGCCGCTGCCGCCCCCGAGGAGCCGGCCAGGGCGCGCATGATCTCCGCCTCGCCACAGACCCCGCACAGCTTCCCGTCCTCCTGCAACAACACCGGGTGGCCGCTGGCGGCGCACAGTTCCACGATCTGCTGGAGCGTTGCCACGCTGGGGGCCACGCAAATCCCGCCCGGGACTTTCCCGGGTAACGACTCGCCCGGCGCACGCAGAGCCAGCACCTGCCCATCGAGGCGCGCGCCGTTCACGCCCCCGGCAGCGTCCAAAGTAACCACGTAATGGCCCGCCGGATCGATCAGCAGCCCGTGGCCCGTGCCGGCCGCCGGCAGGCTCTCGCGCTGGCGCATGATCATGTCCCCGCGCAACACGTTCAGCGGGTTCATGTGCTGCACGAATTCAACGACGCGCGCATGGGCGGGTCGCAGCACGATGTCCTGCACCGTGCCGGTCTGCAGTATCCGGCCACCTTCCAGAATAGAAATCTGATTGCCGAGCCGCAGGGCCTCGTCCAGGTCGTGGCTGACGAACAGGATGGTCTTCTTGACGCGCGCCTGGAGCGCCAGCAGTTCGTCCTGGAGCTTGGTGCGGATCAGCGGATCGAGCGAGGAGAACGGTTCGTCCATCAGCAGGATGTCCGCATCCGTGGCAAAGGCCCGCGCCAGCCCGACGCGCTGCTGCATCCCGCCGGACAATTCGGCGACGAAACGCCCCGCCCATTGCGACAAACCGACCAGTTCCAGCTTTTCATCGACGACGCGCGCGCGCTGCGCGGGCGATTCACCGCGCAGCTCCAGCCCCAAGCCCACGTTGTCGCGCACCGTGCGCCAGGGCAGGAGACCAAACTGCTGAAAGACCATGGCAATGCGTTCGCGCCGCAGGCGGCGCAGATTGGCCGCCGTGCAGGTGGCGACGTCCGCCTGACCGTCGCCGTCGCGCAGCAGCACGCGTCCGCGCGTCACCGGATTGAGGCCGTTGGCCGCGCGCAGCAGGGTGGACTTTCCCGAGCCCGACAGGCCCATCAGCACGCAGATCTGGCCGTGCTCGACGGTGAGATTCGCATCGGCCACACCCAGTACCACGCCGAACTGCTCGGCAATTTGCGCACGCGTGCCGCCGGCGTCGAGGGACTCAAGCGCCAGGTGCAGGGCGCGCTTGCCCTTGCGGCCCTGTTCGCGGGTAAACAGAATATCGACGTGCTGGAACTCCAGGGCGCTGGGCGTCATGCGCGTTCCTTTTCCGACGGCCGGCTCATGCGATCGAGAATGATGGCGAGCAGCACGATGGCAAATCCGGCCTCGAACCCCATGCCGACCTGCACCGTGTTCAATGCCCGCACCACCGGTACGCCCAGGCCGCCGGCCCCCACCAGGGCCGCAATCACCACCATCGACAGGCTGAGCATGATGCACTGGGTAATCCCGGTGACGATGGTGGGCGCGGCGCAGGGCAGCTCCACCTTCCACAGCAACTGCATGGGCGTGGCGCCAAAGGCCTCGCCCGCCTCGCGCAGCGACTGGGGCACGGAGGACACGCCCAGATGCGTCAGGCGGATCGGGGCGGGCAGGGCGAAGATGATCGTGGAGATCAGGCCCGGCACCACGCCGAGGCCAAACAGCACCAGCGTCGGGATCAGGTAGACGAAGGTGGGAAGCGTCTGCATCAGGTCCAGCACCGGCCTGAGCGCCTGGTACAGGCGCGGCCGATGTGCCGCCGCGATGCCAATCGGCACCCCGATCAGCGTCGACAGCGCCGCGGCCACCAGGACGAGCGACAGGGTTTCCAGCGTCGCCAGCCAGTAGCCCTGGTTCATGATGAACAGCAGCGCCAGGACGACGAAGATCACCAGCTTGATCGAGCGGCGCAGCACCCAGGCCAGCGCCCCCAGCGCCGCGATCAGCAGCGCCGCGGGCACGGCCACCAGCGCGGCGGTCACGCCATTGACGCTGCCGCGGATTGCGCTGGCGATCGCGTTGAAGAAGCCGGTGCCGTGCGTCTTCACGTACTCGATGCCGACGGCGACCGTATTGCCGAGCGGAATCTTGTGCGCCGTCACCCAGCTCTCGAAGGATCGGCCGGGCGTTATGCCGGCGCTCCCCTGGAGCGCCAGCAGCGCGGGCCGGCCGTCGAAACTGCGCACCCCCTCGAGCCAATGGGCGACCAGCTCGGTATGGGCCTTCAGCCAGGCGTTGGCCGCCACCTCCGGCTGCAGATGCTGGTCGATGATGGCGCTCATCATTTCACTTTCGCTGCGCAGCGTGAACTTGAGGTTCCTCAGGAGCCTGCCGACATTCGGGCATTCGGCGCTATAGCCCTTGCGCGTGTTGGTGTAAACGACCGCGGCCCCGAAGTTCGGCCCAAACGTGGCATCGCCGCCGGTGAGGTAGCGCAGGTCAAAGCGCATGTTCATCGGGTGCGGATCCCAGGCCAGGAACACGATCGGACGCTTGTCGTGTATGGCGCGTTCCACCTGCGCCAGCATCCCCTGTTCGCTCGATTCGACGAGCTTGAAGTTGCCCAGGCCGTAGCTGTTTTGCTTGATGATTCCCAGGACCAGCCGGTTACCGTCGTTGCCGGGTTCGATCCCATAGATAATGTGTCCCAGCGGGTCGGCGAATCGGGCAATGTCGGAAAAATCGTGCAAGCCGGCGGCGTAGGTGTAGGCGGGCACCGCCAGGGTGTACTTCGCTCCCTGGAGATTGGCGCCGATGACCTCGACCGAGCCGTCTTCCACGAAGGGCTTCTGGTCGCCCGACTGCGCCGGCATCCAGTTGCCCAGAAAGACGTCGATATCGCGGTTCTTCATCGCGGCGAAGGTCACCGGCACCGCCAGCACCGTGGTCTTCGGCTGATAGCCCAGTTGCTGCAGCAGTGCGGAAAAGATCGCGGTGGTGGAAGTGACGTCGGTCCAGCCGATGTCCGAAAGCCGCACGCTCTGGCAGCTGGGCGGATCGGTCGCTGCGGGAACGACTTCGGCCCGCACGGATTCGGAATGGGTCGCAGCGAGCAGCCAGGCGGCGCCGAGCCCCGCCCACAGCCGAGCACGCGGCGCGCCTCGGATACAGCCTCGCCCGAGGCAGATGGGTCTGGGCTCCATAAATGCTCCGCTATTGACCGCCGCTTCGTCGGGTCGGCATGATGGGATTTTGACACAGAATGATCGTGACCAAGCCCCGCATCGCGCCGGCTCCCGGCGAGGTAAGCCGTACCTTGAAGCAGAAAACAGCACGCCGCACGCCGCGCGCCGCCGCCACGGGCCGCCCGCAGAGCCGCGCTGCCGCCCGATTCACGAGCTTCAATCCGGCCACGGGCGAGGCGTTGGCGAGCGTGCGTGTCGCCGGCACCGCAGCGGTGGAGAATGCGGTGCGCGCGGCGCGCGCCGCGCAGCCGGCGTGGGCCGCACTGAGCGGCACGGAGCGTGGCCGCGTATTGCGGCGCGCGGCCGATCTGCTCCGCGCGCGCAACGATGAGCTGGCGGAGCTCGAGACCCGCGATACCGGCAAGCCCATACAGGAAACGCGCGTGGTCGACGTGGTCTCCGGCGCCGATTGCCTCGAGTACTTTGCGGGCCTTGCACCCACGATTGCCGGTGAGCATCTGGACCTCGGCGCGAGCGCCTTCGGCTACACGCGCCGCGAGGCGCTCGGGGTGGTGGCCGGCATCGGTGCCTGGAACTATCCGCTGCAGATTGCCTGCTGGAAGTCGGCGCCGGCGCTCGCCTGCGGCAATGCCATGCTGTTCAAGCCCGCCGATCTCACGCCTCTGACCGCTCAGAAACTTCAGGAGGTGTACCGGGCGGCGGGCCTGCCGGCCGGGTTGTTCCAGGTGCTGCAGGGCCCGGCCGAGACCGGACGCCTGCTGAGCCGTCATCCGCAGATACGCAAGGTCTCGCTCACCGGTTCGGTGCCCACGGGCCGGGCGGTGATGGCCGATGCTGCCTCAACCCTCAAACAGGTCACGCTCGAACTGGGCGGCAAGTCACCCATCATCGTGTTCGACGATGCGGATCTCGACAACGCCGTGTCCGGCAGCCTGCTCGGGAACTTCTACTCGGCGGGCGAGGTTTGCTCCAACGGCACGCGCGTGTTCGTGCACCGCTCGGTGGCCAAGGCATTCCTGGCTCGCCTGCTGCCGAGGATCCGCAAGATGCGCATCGGCGATCCGCTCGATCCGAGCACCCAGGTGGGCGCGTTGATTTCCGAGGCGCACATGCAAAAGGTGCTGAGCTATATCGAACAGGGCCGGGCCGCCGGTGCGCGCGTGCTCGTCGGCGGCCATCGGCTGACCGAGGGCGCGCTTGCCAAGGGCTGGTTTGTGGCTCCGACGGTTTTTGACCGATGCCAGGACAAGATGGGCATCGTGCGCGAGGAAATCTTTGGGCCGGTCATGACGGTGCTGGAATTCGACAATGAAGAGGAAGTCGTGCGCCGCGCCAATGACACCGAGTTTGGGCTTTCGGCCGCGGTGTTCACCCGCGATCTGACCCGTGCCCATCGGGTGATCGCCCAACTTGAGGCGGGCACCTGCTGGATCAACCACTACAACGTGACGCCGGTGGAGCTTCCCTTCGGCGGCGTCAAATCCTCGGGACTGGGGCGCGAGAACGGCCGCGCGGCCATCGAGCATTACACCCAGCTCAAGAGTGTTTACGTCGCGATGCGCGACGTCGACGCTCCGTATTGAAATCTGCCCGCCGCCGCTGCTGCAGGGTCGAACGCGATGGAAGAATTTGACTACGTGATCATCGGCGCCGGCTCGGCGGGCTGCGTGCTGGCCGATCGCCTCAGCGACGACGGACGGCACCGGGTGCTGGTGCTCGAGTACGGCGGCTCGGATCGCTCGATCTACATCCAGATGCCGACCGCGCTGTCCATCCCGATGAACATGCCGCGCTACAACTGGGGCTTCCAGACCGAGCCGGAGCCGCACCTGGGCGGGCGGCGGCTGGCCACCCCGCGAGGCAAGGTGCTGGGAGGGTCCTCGTCCATCAACGGCATGGTGTACGTGCGCGGCAATCCCCTGGACTTCGAGCGCTGGCGCGAGGAGGGCGCGGCCGGCTGGAGCTACAGCGAAGTCCTGCCGTATTTCAAACGCGCCGAGCGACGCGGCGAGGGCGGCAGCGAGTACCGCGGCGACTCCGGAAAACTCCAGACATCCTACGGCACCCTCGCCAATCCTTTGCACGCCGCCTGGCTGGAGGCCGGCCGCCAGGCGGGCTATCCTCACTCCACCGACCTCAACGGCGCGCAGCAGGAAGGATTCGGGCGCTTCGACATGACCGTCGGCGGCGGTCGCCGTTGCAGCGCGGCCCGCGCCTACCTGCGTCCGGCCATGGGCCGCAAGAACCTGACGGTGCGCACGCACACGCTGGTCACGCGCATCGAGTTCGAGGATCGGCAGGCGCGCGCCGTGTGCTACCGCCTTGGAGAGCAGGACCACAAGGTGCGGGCGCGGCGCGAAGTCCTGCTGTGCGCCGGCAGCATCGGCTCGCCGCATTTGCTCAAACTTTCCGGTGTTGGGCCTCCGGAGGAGCTGCGCGAGCAGGGCATCGCGGTCGTGCAGCCACTTCCCGGAGTGGGCGAGAATCTGCAGGACCACCTGGAATTCTACTTTCAGGTCGCCTGCAAGGAGCCGGTCTCGCTCTATTCGGCGCTCGGTCCGCTGAGCCGCTTTCTGATCGGCGTGCGCTGGCTGCTGCGTCACGACGGGCTCGGGGCCAGCAACCACTTCGAGAGCGGCGCGTTCATCCGCAGCCGCGCCGGCATCCGCTACCCCAACCTCCAGTACCATTTCCTGCCCATGGCGGTGAGCTACGACGGCTCATCGCTCGCCAAGGAACACGGCTTCCAGGCCCACATTGGCCCGATGCGCTCGCAGAGCCGCGGCTGGGTGCGATTGCGCAGCCCCCGTGTCGAGGACCACCCACGCATCCTCTTCAACTACATGAGTCAGCCCGAGGACTGGGAGGAAATGCGCGCCTGCGTGCGCCTGACGCGCGAGATCTTCGCGCAACCCGCCTTCGATCGTTACCGCGGCCGGGAGCTACAGCCGGGCACCGCCGTGCAGACCGATGAGCAGATCGACGAATTTATACGCCAGCGGATCGAGACCGCGTACCACCCTTCCTGCAGCTGCCGCATGGGGCCGACCGCGGATCCCCGCAGCGTCGTGGACCCGCAGGGTCGGGTGATAGGGGTCGGGAGCCTGCGCGTCGTGGACGCCTCGATCATGCCTTCGATCACCACCGGCAACCTCAACGCACCGACCATCATGCTCGCGGAGAAACTCGCGGACGCGATCCTCGGCAAGCCCGCGCTGGCGCCGCTCGCGGCGCCATACTTCGTGGCCGAAAACTGGCAGACCCGCCAGCGCTAGCCGGTCAGTAGCCGCTTCCGAACCGGTAGGTGGCCGTCACGCCGTAGGTGCGCGGCTTGGCGTACACGCCGGCGACCACGCCTGCAAAGAGCGAACTGTCGAAGGCGTACACGCGGTAGCGCGTGTCTGCAAGGTTGTTTACGAACGCCGATATGTCCCAGCGCTTGTTGGAGGGGCCATAGCCGATGCGCGCATTGGTGACGGTGTACGAGTCCTCTTTTTCCACCGGTGCGCACAGCACGGTGAAGCAGAAGTTGTCGGTGTACTGCACGTCGGTCTGCAGCGCGAGCAGGCCGTTGGCCACCGGAAACTCGTAGCGCACCAGCGCGTTCCCCGAGAGCGGCGGGGCTTGCGGCAGGTCGTGCTCGACGTGCGTCACGGTGTCGGGCAGCACGATGTTGCGGACGTTCGAACTGAGCGCCGAGACGCCCACCTGCAGCGTCAGCCCGGCAACCGGGTGCGAGTTGAGCTCCGCCTCGAGGCCGTACGCCTCGGCGGGCAGGTTGATGATGGTCTGGTTGACTCCCAGCTGCACGAAGGCCTGATAGTTGTGATAGTCGTAGTAAAAGGCACTGACGTCAAAGGTCGTGCGGTTGTTGATGGTGGACTTGAACCCCGCCTCGTAGGCGTTCAGCACTTCGGGCTTGAATGGAATGCCATTCAGGAATTGCGCGTCGGTACCCAGCGGTATCGAGGGTGGAAAATCCGCAAACGGGGTTCCGGTCGAAAAGGAAAAGCCACCGCTCTTGCTGCCGCGGTTATAGCTGGTGTACAGCAACAGATCCGGATTGACGCGGAAATCGAGTTCCAGGCGCGCCGTCACGTCGTCGAAGGTCTCTTTCGCGTCGGAGGGCGTGAGGGTAACGGGCACCACCGACTGATCGAAGGGCGCGCCAAAGGACGTCCCGGTGACCTGGTTCTGGTCGAAGGCGATATGGATGCCGTTGCTGGCCTCATCGCCGTAGTACGCGCCATCGCGCTCATCACGCCAGTAGCGCAGGCCCATGATCAGGCTGACCCGGTCGGTGGCCTTCCATTCGTCCTGCGCGAAGATCGCAAACGAGGTCGTGTCTTGTCGGGCAGTGATGTAGGGAATGTAGGCGTATTGCGGACCGCCGTAGAGATCGGCATAGAAGGGGTCGGCAAACTGGCCGGTATACGCACCTTCAACCTTCATGCCATAGAGGCCGCCGACCATCTGGTTGGCACCCACCGTGGTCGAGGCGCGCACCTCCTCGGAATACTGCGTGATGTCGCTGCCCTGGTAGAACACCACGCCCAGATCGGGCGAGGCATCGCCGCCCTCGATGTAGAACTTGTTTGCCTTCTGAAAATCGGTGATCGACACCAGATCAACGCTCCCCGCCTTGACGTCGAAGCGCAGCGTCGCCGCCCGGATATTGCGGTCGACGAACGAGGTGGAGGTCTCCTCGGTGGCCCAGGGCGTGCCGCCCCGGCTCGGGATCATCTTGGGATTCACGAAGCCGGTCCCCGTGGTGCCGGTGACTCCCCAGAAGGGGCAGTACACGCCGGCGCCCAGGAATTCACCCTGGTGCTGGGCATTCGGACACGCCGGTTCGTGCGAATACAGACCCGCCTGGCGTTCATGGTCGGCGCGCAGATAGCGGAGAATCAGGTTGGCATTGATGGCGTCGGTGGGCTGCCAGGAAATCTGCCCGCGCAGGGCGTAGTGATGGTTGGCGCCGCGATCTTCCTGTCCCGGACTCCATTCCTTGATGTAGCCGTTGTCCTGATTGCTAATAAACGCGAATCGTCCCTGCCAGTTGTCCGCCAGGGGACCGGAGAGCGCACCCTCGTAGATCTGCTGGCCGAAACTCCCGTAGGTCGCGGTCGCATAGCCCTCGAAGTCCTTGGTCGGCCGCCGGGAGATGAACTGGATCGCGCCGCCGTCCGCATTGCGCCCAAACAGGGTGCCCTGCGGGCCGCGCAGCACCTCCACGCGGGCCAGGTCGAACACCGGGAAACTCGCCAGGTTGATGGAACTGGAGTAGCTGTCGTCCTGGTAGACAGCGACCGGCGGCTCCTGCTCGTCGCCGTAGCTGTTCTGCGCCACGCCGCGGATGTTGTAGACCGCCTGCGAGGACGAATAGGCGTTCATTTTCAGGGCGGGAACCGCCTTAGTGATATCGGTGGCGGTGCTGATATTGAGATCGGCCAGCGCCTCGTTGCCGAGTGCCGTGACCGAGATGCCGATGTCCTGGAGTTTCTGTTCGCGGCGTTGCGCCGTGACCACAACCTCCTCGAGGGCAACGCTGTCCGCGGCCGGCGCCTTGGCCGGTTCCGCAGGCTGCTGGGCAAGGGCCGCCAGCGGGGCGCACATCACCAGCGCGGTCCATAGGCCGCCCCGCGCCGCGCCGCGCACCTCGCTCATGACGCAAGAAATTTGTGGTGGCATTTTATTTCCCCTTATGTGTGAATCATCTTCCCCGAAGGTGCTGCCCGATGCAAGCCGCCCACCCGACGCGCTAATACCTGTCTGCAATATCTCAACCCACAATCTATGCGCGGAATTCCAGTTCCACGACCGCCAGAAATCCCGTCAGGTAGGGAACGAAAGAACGCCAGATCTCCACGTGAAATCGTTCGTTGGCACGCCGCCACAGCACAATCTCGCTCTTGGCGAGAACGGTCCGCGTGCATGCCGACACCGGAAACTGTGCAAGCTCGAGGTCAAGCGGGCAGCCGGCATTGAGCAGCTCGATCGCATGCGGGCCGCTGATTTCGAGGCCCGCCTGCCGGTGACTCACATCGACCAGGGAGTGGGGCAGGTCTCCCAGCGTCTCGGCGACGCTCGCCGCAAGCGCAGCGCCCTCCGATTCGGGACCCAGCAACAGCTGTTCATCCGGGCCCAGCCACAAGGCCGCCCAATCGCCTTGCACCATGCTGCGACAGGGTGCCGTGGCCAACGGCAGCTTTCCTCCGGTGCGGGCCGCCGCCGCTGCCAGTTCCACGCGCAACGAGAACCGCGACAGCGGCGCGCTCATACGCCAGGCCGCGCCGGACGCGGCCGGCGGCGGATGGCGGCGCGCGACCTCAGCCATTGAGGCGCTCTCCCTTCTGATCGTAAAAGACCGGAGTGGTCACGGTCACGGTGGACTCACCCCGGGGCGTCGGCACGTACAGCGTGTGCCCGATGCGCGCGCGGCCTGCACGGACCAGGGCCAGGGCGATGGAGCGTCCGAGCACCGCACTGTGATAGGAAGAGGTCACGTGACCGATGACCGGCATCGGCGGGCGCAGGCCCGCCGCCGCGGTGATCTGGCTGCCTTCTTCGAGCACAAAATTCGGATCGCTGGTGAGCAGGCCGACCAGCTGCTTGCGGTCCGGGTCCACGAGGGCGGGCTTATGCATCGCCGCCAGCCCCAGGAAGTCCGTCTTGTTCTTGCCGACGGCCCAGCTCAGACCGGCGTCATCGGCGGTGACGGTGCCGTCGGTATCCTGACCCACGATGACGTAGCCTTTCTCCGCACGCAGCACGTGCATCGCTTCGGTACCGTAGGCGCAGATTCCGTGCGCCTGACCGGCGGCCCACACCGCGCGCCAGACCTCGAGCCCATAGTCGGCCGGAACGTTGATCTCGAATCCCAGTTCGCCCGTAAAGCTCACGCGAAACACCAGCGCCGGCACGCCGCAGACACGGCCGCGAGCGACACCCATGTGCGGGAGCGCTGCGGCCGACAGGTCCAATTCCTCGGCCAGGGGTGCGAGCACCGTGCGCGCGGCAGGCCCCTGCAGCGCGATGACCGCCCACTGCTCGGTGGTGGAGGTGAGCCACACCTTGAGCTGCGGCCATTCGGTCTGCAGGTAGTCCTCCATGAGCGCCAGTACCCGCGGGGCGCCGCCGGTCGTGGTCGTGACGTGGAAGCGATCCTCGGCAATGCGGGCGACCACGCCGTCGTCAAACACGAAGCCGTCATCGCGCAGCAGGATTCCGTAGCGGCAACGGCCCGGGCGCAGCGAGTTCCAGCTGTTCACGTACATGCGGTTCATGAATTCCACCGCGTCCGGGCCGACCACCTCGATCTTGCCCAGGGTCGAGGCGTCGAACAGGCCGCAGCTGCGGCGCACGTTCAGGCACTCGCGCGCCACGGCCTGGTGCATGTCCTCGCCCGCGGCCGGAAAATAGCGCGCGCGCTGCCACAGCGAGACCGGCTCGAACACGGCGCCACGCTCCACCGCCCAGCTGTGTATCGGTGTGGTACGCACCGGGGCAAACAGCTCGCCCCGCGCATATCCGGCCAGCGCACCGAAGCTGACCGGCAGGTAAGGCATGCGGAAGGTGGTGAGCCCGACCTGCGGAATGGGCCGCTGCAGCCGCTGGGCCGCAATGGCGAGCGCATTGAGGTTCGAGGTCTTGCCCTGATCGGTGGCCATGCCGGTGGTGGTGTAGCGCTTGATGTGCTCGATCGAGCGCATGCCCTCGCGCACCGCGAGACCCAGGTCGGCCGCGGTGACGTCGTTCTGCCAGTCGACGAAGGCCTTTCCCCGGCTGCCCTGCGGCGGCTGGGGCAGGGCGCCGAGCCAGCCCGGGCCATGCTCGGACGCGCCGCTGCACGCGCCCACGCAACGGCAGTTCTCCGCCGGCACGTCGGGCACGAACACTTGGCCGGCTTCGTCCCAGCGCAGTCGGCCGCGCGATTGCGAGTACAGGTGCACGCTGGGGGTGTAGCCCCCCGACATCAGCACCGCATCGCAGGCGGTCCAGTCGGTCGCGCCACTGACGGTGCCGTGCGCATCCGCCGCGGCCAGGCCCAGCGCCGTGACGCGCCGCGTCCCGCGGGTGCCGACCGCGGTCATCCCCGTACGGACGTCGATTCCCGCCTGGCGCGCCGCCTCGGGCAATGCTCCTTCCGCCCGCTGGCGCACGTCAGCGATCGTGACGATCTTCACGCCGGCCGCGTGCAGATCGAGCGCGGCCCGATAGGCGCCGTCGTGGGCGGTGAGCACGGCCACCCGTGCGCCGGGCAATACGCCCTGGCGATTGAGGTAGCTGCGAGCGGCATCCGCCAGC
This sequence comes from uncultured Gammaproteobacteria bacterium, assembly GCA_963707115.1. Lineage (GTDB taxonomy): Bacteria > Pseudomonadota > Gammaproteobacteria > Steroidobacterales > Steroidobacteraceae > FEN-1191. The sequence goes on along the minus strand of CAVPOP010000004.1, from coordinate 77,680 downwards.
ATGATGCCCGGCCGGTCATTGCCCGGAAAAACCAGCGGCCGCTCAATCGCTCCGGTCGCCAGGACCACTTCGCCGGCGCGCACCAGCCACAGGCGCTCGCGCGGCAGGTGGGCGGGCGGCGCGGGCAGATGATCGGTGATGCGCTCGACCAGCGCGACCATGTTGTGAGGCAGGTACGCAAAGGCGGTGGTGCGCGACAGCAGCCGTGCGCCCGGCGCGGCGCGCAGGCGCGCCACGGTGTTCTGCAGCCAGTCCGAGGCGCGCACGCCCTCGATGAGCTGGCTCAGGTCAGACAACAGGGATCCGCCCAGTGTGGCCTGCTCATCGCACAACAGCACGCGCTTGCCGGCCTGGGCGGCATCGGCGGCGGCCGCCAATCCGGCCGGGCCCGCGCCCACCACCAGCACGTCACAGTGCGCGTAGCGCTGCGCGTAGCGGTCCGGATCGGCCAGGGCTGGGGCGCGACCTAAGCCGGCGGCGGCGCGAATGCGCGGCTCATACCAGCGATGCCAGGCTTTGCGCGGCCACATGAAGGTTTTGTAGTAGAAGCCGGCGGGGATGAAGCGCGAGAAGAAATCGTTGGTCTGGCCGATATCAAGGCGCAGGGAGGGCCAGCGGTTCTGGCTCTCGGCCTCCAGCCCCTCGTAGAGCTCGACCTGCGTGGCGTTGAGATTGGGCGTGTAGCGGGCGGGATCGCGCCGCACCGTGACCAGGGCATTGGGATCCTCCGGTCCGGCCGCCATCAGACCGCGCGGGCGATGATATTTAAAGGAGCGGCCGACCAGGTGGACGCCGTTGGCCAGCAGGGCCGAGGCCAGCGTGTCGCCGGCGAGCCCCTGATAGGCACGGCCGTCGAAGCTGAAGCGTAGCGGGCGGCTGCGATCGAGCTGCCCGCGATCCGCACTGCGCCAGCGCCCGCTCACGATTCATCGCTCCGGTAGCTGCGCACGATCCGGTCGGTCGTGGTGTCGCGCACGACGTTGAAGAAGCGTCCGCAGCCGTGCACGTGGCGCCAGCGTTCTGAGTGAGGCCCCTTGGTGTTGCTGCGCTCGTATTGGAAGGCGGTCCACGCCTCCGAACCGGGCGCGGTGCCCGGAGGCGGACGCAGCACGTGCGCCTCGCCGCCGTAACTGAATTCCAGTTCCGGACGCAACCCGCAGTAAGGGCAGGGGATCAGCAGCATCAGTGCGAAACCGCGGCGGCGGCGGCCTCATCGATCAGGTTGCCGTCCCGGAAGCGCTCGATGGTGTAGGCGGCGTTGAGCGGATGGGGCGCATCGTGCGCCATGGTCCAGGCAAGCAGGTGTCCGGCGCCCGGTGTCGCCTTGAATCCGCCCGTTCCCCAGCCGCAGTTGACGTAGAGACCCGGCACCGGGGTCTTGGCGAGTATCGGCGAGCGATCGGGGGTCACATCCACGATCCCTCCCCAGTTGCGCAGCATGCGCAGGCGCCGGAACAGCGGAAACAGTTCGCAGATGGCCTCGAGCGTGTGCTGGTTGACGTGCAGGGCGCCGCGTTGCGTGTACGAGGTGTACGCGTCGGTGCTGGCGCCGATCACCAGTTCACCCTTGTCGGACTGGCTGACGTAGGCGTGGATGGAGTTGGACATCACCACGCACGGCAGCACCGGCTTGACCGGCTCGGACACCAGCGCCTGGAGCGGGTAGCTCTCCAGCGGCAGACGCACACCGGCCGACTTGAGGACCACGGAGCTGTGACCGGCGGCCGACACACCGACCTTACGGCTCTCGATCACCCCGCGACTGGTCTCCACCGCCACGATGGCACCGTTCCCATCGCGGCGCATGCCGGTCACCTCGCAGTTCTCGATGATGTCCACCCCGAGGGCGTTGGCCGCGCGCGCATAGCCCCAGGCGACCGCGTCGTGCCGCGCGGTGCCGCCGCGCCGCTGCAATGCGCCGCCCAATACCGGGTAACGGAGCGAAGTGTCGATGTTGAGCGGCGGGCAGAACTCCTTGGCCTGCGGCGTCGTCAACCACTCGTTGTCGACGCCGTTGGCGAAGTTGGCGTGGATGTGGCGCTTGAACACCTGTTCGTCGTGCACGTTGTGGGCCAGCATCAGCACGCCGCGAGGGGAATACATGACGTTGTAATTCAGCTCCTGGGAGAGTGTCTCCCACAGTTTCACCGCGTGGTCGTAGAGCGCCGAACTCTCGCTGAACAGGTAGTTGGAGCGGATGATGGTGGTGTTGCGCCCGGTGTTGCCCCCGCCGATCCAGCCCTTCTCCAGCACCGCCACGTCGCGGATGCCGTGCTGCTTCGCCAGGTAGTACGCCGCCCCCAGCCCGTGCCCGCCGCCGCCGATGATGATGGCGTCGTAGCCGGTCTTGGGCGCGGCCGCGCGCCACTGCTCGGGCCAGCGCTGCTGACCCGACAGCCCGCCCAGCAACAGCGACCACGCAGAGAATTTTCGCATCGGCGCCGGTCCGCAGCCCTGCCGGCCCTAGCTCCGCAACTGCACGTTGTCGGGATCGTAAGGCGACTCGTGCACCACGGTGGCCGGATGGCGTTTGCCCAGGATCTCGATCTGCAGCCGGGTGCCCAGCGCCGAGTACTTGGGCTGCACGTAGCCGATCGCGATGCTTTGCTTGACCACGTGTCCGTAGCCGCCGGCGGTGGCCCGTCCCACCATGGCGCCGCCCTGATCGAACAGCGGTTCGTTCCCCAGGGGATCGGCGTCGGTCACCTCGTGCACCTGCAAGGTGACGAAATGGTTGGGCACGCCGGCCGCCTGCTGCTTCAACAGCGCGGCACGCCCCACGAACTCGCCCTTGTTGAGGCGCACGAAGCGTTCCAGGCCAGTCTCGAACGGCGTGTAGTCGCGCGTCATGTCGCTGCCCCACATGCGGTAGGACTTCTCCAGCCGCATGGATTCCATCGCGCGCATGCCGGCCATGCCGATGCCGTACTCGGCGCCGGCGGCGAACAGCGCCTCGAACAGGTGGTGGGCATACTCAATCGGGAAATGCAGTTCCCATCCGAGTGAGCCGACGAAATTGACCCGCAGCGTGAGCACGTCGACCGCCAGCCCGACTTCCAGCACCTGGCTGGACAGCCACGGAAAGGCGCCATTGTCGAGCGGCGCGTCGGTGAGCTTGGCCAGCACGTCGCGCGAGCGTGGTCCGGCCAGCACGAAGCAGCCGCGGCTCGAAGTGATGTTGCGCAGCGTGACCGAGCCGTCCGCGGGCAGGCGCTTTTGCAGGTAGTCCGCATCGTAGCGCTCCGCTGCCCCGGCGCTCACGACATAGAAGCTGCCGTTCGGGAGCCGCGTGATGGTGAACTCGGAGCGGATGCCGCCGCGCTCGGTCAGCGCGTGGCACAGTGCAATCCGCCCGGCCTTGACCGGCACCTTGTTGGCCACCAGCGTATCGAGCCACGCTGCGGCGCCCGGACCGCCCACTTCATGCTTGGTGAACGGCGTCAGATCGATGATGCCGACCTGCTCACGCATGCGCCGGCACTCGTTGCCGACGTGCTCGAAGTAGTTGCTGCGCCGGAAACTCCACTGGTCCTTGCGCTCCACGCCGGGCGGGGCGAACCAGTTGGCCCGCTCCCAGCCGTAGCGCTGGCCCCAAACGGCCCCGAGTTGATCGAGCCGGTCGTACACCGGGCTGGTCTTGGCCGGCCGCCCCGCGGGCCGCTCCTCGTCCGGAAAATGTATGGTGAAGACCTCCTGATAGGTCTCCTCGTTCTTGCGCACGACGTAGCGCTTGGAGGTGTAGGGGCCAAAGCGCCGCGGGTCCACGGCGAGCATATCGATGCCCGGTTCGCCCTCGACGATCCATTCCGCCAGCTGCCAGCCAGAGCCGCCCGCGGCGGTGATTCCGAAGCTGTGGCCCTCGTTGAGCCACAGATTGCGCTCGCCCCAGGCCGGTCCGACCATGGGGCTCCCGTCGGGGGTGTAGGAAATCGGTCCGTTGATGATGTCCTTGATGCCACAGCCGTCCAGCGCCGGTACCCGGCGCACCGCCGCCTCCACGTGCGGCACCAGCCGATCGAGGTCGCCCTCGAACAGGCTCTTGCCGAACCAGTCGGGCACGCCGTCGGCGAAGCGCGCCGGCGCTCCTTTCTCATAGGGGCCCAGGATCCAGCCCAGGCGCTCCTCGCGCAGGTAATAGGATTGATCCGATTCGCGCAACACCGCCAGCTCGCGTCCGCCCCCGCTCCGGTACTGCTTCAGCTTGGGCGATTCTTCGAACAATATGTACTGGTGCTCGACCGGAATCGCCGGCACGTTGAGACCGAACATGCGCCCGGTCTGGCGCGCATAGTTGCCGGTCGCGCACACCACGTGCTCGGCGGTGATGTCCCCCTGGTTGGTGCTGACGCGCCATTCACCCGAGGCGGTGCGGGCCACGCCCGTGACCTCGGTGTGCTCGTTGATCTCCGCGCCGCCGGCGCGGGCTCCCTTGCGCAAGGCCATGGTCAGATCGGCGGGCGCGATGTGCCCGTCGTCGGGGTGGTACAGCGCACCGACGATCTTTGCGGTCTCGGCTCCATCGCCCAGGTGGATCAACGGCCAGAGTTCGGCGACCTGGGCCGGGGTGATGATCTGGAACGGCACGCCGATGGTGTTGGCGGTGCCGCAGTATTTGAGGTATTCGTCCATGCGGGCCGCGCTGGTGGCGAGGCGCAGGTTCCCGGTCACGTGAAAGCTCACGTCCTGGCCGGTTTCCGCCGGCAGGCGCTTGTACAGGTCGACCGAATACTTGTGCAGCTGGCCTACGGTGTAGCTCATGTTGAACAGCGGCAGCAACCCGGCCGCGTGCCAGGTGGATCCCGCGGTCAGCTCGGCGCGTTCGACCAGCACCACGTCCGACCAGCCCTTCTTGACCAGGTGGTACAGCGTGCTGACACCGACGACGCCGCCGCCGATGACCACGACCCGAGCATGAGACTTCATAAATGGGCTCCCGTTCGGGCTAAGTCTAGCCACTGGCCCGGGTAGCGGCACTCCATTTGCGACAACAAGTTATGCAAAAACGTCAGCCGGAGCAGGGTAGTTTCAATCGCCACTGCTCGAGTCGCTGGGCTCCTCGCGCAGCAGATCCTTGCTGCGCGGCCGCTTGCGGCCCGAGCGCCGCAGCACCGGGTAGGCGACGCTGGCCAGGTGCGAATGGACCCGCCTGAGATCGCGCACGATGCGCAGCAGCAGCCCGCTTTCTTCCACCGCCAGATTGACGGAATCGGCGCCTTCGCTGCGCCCGGCGGTGGCCGCTTCGCGCAGGCGCTTGACGCTGAGCGCCGTGGCGTCGGCCTCCATCTTGAGGAACTGGCGCTTGCGCGCCTGCAGTCGCTGCGCGTCGGCGACATCGCCGCGCAGGAACACGGCCAGTGCCAGCCGGTGACTCTCCACCAGCTCGGTGTACATGTCGGTCACGATGGCGATCTCGTCCGCGGCCAGGAGCTGCCCGCGCTTGATCTGCTTGACCGCAAAATCCGTCAGGCTGTTGGCGACGATGTCGGCGACGTGCTCAAAGTTGATGACCGCCGACAGGATTTCCTGCCCCTTCGCGCCTTCGCGCCAGTCGTCCAGGGTCTGCTCGCCGCCGATGGCCACCAGGTAGTTGCGGATGGCACCGCCCAGCTGGCGCGTGGCCTTGTCGTTGACGGCAATCCCGGCCGCCGTGCGCCGGATCGCCCGAGCGCAGCATCTCGAGCGCCTCCTGCAGCATCGCGGCGATCAGGTCGGACATCCGCAGCGTCTCGCGGGCCGCGTTGGCGAGCGCGACCGTGGCCGAATCGACCGCCGCCAGCTCCAGGTACACCGGACGGCCCGGGTCCGACGGGCGCGGCGGATCGGGCAGCAGGCGCAACAGCACGCCGGCGGTGCGCTTGACGTTCATGAGGAACAGGGCCGCCAGCGCCAGATTGAACAACAGGTGAAAATTCACCGCCAGCCGCGCATCCCCCGGGATCAGGCGCTCCATGAGGTGCGTGATCGGTGTCAGCCACGGCAGCACCAGCAGCACGCCGATAAACCGTACCAGCAGATTGCCGAGCGGCAGGCGGCGCGCCTCGGGAGTGGAAGCATGGACCAGGGGCGGCAGGGCACCGCCCAGGTTGGCGCCCAGCACCAGCGCGAGGGTCTCGGGGGCACCGATCACCTGGCTCGCCGAGAGCGAACCGATGACCAGCACCATGGCGACGCTCGAGTGGCAGCCCCAGGTCAATATCGCTGCGAGCAGCACGGCCAGCAGCGGGTCGGTCGCCAGCGACTGAGAAAGGAACGCAGCAGCGGCGTGTGCTCGACCGAACCCAGGGTGTGCTGGAGGCCCGCCAGCGCCATCAGCATCAGGCCGAGGCCGATCACCGCGCGCCCGACGTTGCGCACGCGGCTGCCACTGGACCAGCGGAACGCCAGCACCCCGCACAGCAGCAGGGGCGGGGCGATCGCCGCGACGTTGAAAGAGAGGACCTGGGCGACCAGCGCGGTGCCCACATTGGCGCCGAGCATGACGGCCAGGGCGGGTGCCAGCGCAATCACGCCGGCGGCCGTGAACGAGGTGGCCATGAGGCCGGCCGCGGTGCTGCTCTGCAGGAGCGTGGTGATCCCCAGGCCCGTGAAGAACGCGCGCCAGCGATCGCCGAGGTTGCGCTCCAGCGCCCGGCGCAGCGTGGTCCCGAAGCCGCGCTGCACGCCGGTGCTGACCATGTGCGTGCCCCACAGCAGCAGGCCGACATAGCCGGACAGATTGAGCAGCACCGAGGTGCCGGACACCTACACTTGCTCCGGGGTGCGGCTCAAGTCAGCTCGCGGGCCGCGAGCCGCGGCGCCCAGCACGCGCAGGCCGCCCACGGCTAGGCGGCCTTGCGGTCATTGCGGCGCATCAGCGTCAGGGCCAGAAGCGCGGAGGCGACCATCAGGAACAGGCTCACGGCATTGAGCACCGGCGTCGCGCCCTCGCGCATGCGCCCGTACATCATGATGGTCAGGGGCGAGTCCGCGCCCACCAGCATCAGCGTGGTGTTGAAGTTCTCGAAGGACATCAGGAAGGCGATCGCGGCCGAGCCGATCAACGCCGGACGCAGGTAGGGAAGGGTGATGGTGCGCAGCACCGCCGCGCGCGTCGCGCCGAGATTGAGCGCCGCGTCCTCGAGCGTGCGGTCGAAGCGCTTGAGGCGCGCGCTGATGGTCAAGGTGGCGATCGCGGCGATGTACGAGAACTGGCCCAGCACCACCAGCGGCAGGCCGGGCCGGAGGAAATCCACGTCCCAGCCGAACAGGTCGCTGCACAGGTCGGCCATGCGGCTGGCAAAGGCCAGGATCGAGATGCCGAGAATGACCCCCGGGATGACCAGCGGCACCAGCATGAGCATGGACAGCGCGCCCTTGCCGGCAAATTGCCCGCGTTCCATCAGGAACGCGTTCGCGGTCCCGACCACCAGCGACAGCGCCGTGACCCAGCAGGCGACGACGAAGCTGGTCCAGATGCTGCTGAGCAGTTCGCTGTCGCCAAACAGCCCGACGCGGTCCTTTTGCGCGTTGCCCAGGAACCAGTCGAGCGTGAAGCCGTGCCACGGCGGCGCCGGATAGGGGGCGTCGTTGAAGGCGAACACGGCCACGATGACCAGCGGCAGGAACAGGAACACCAGGAACGCCACCAGGAAGCTGACCGTGGCGGCGCGCAGCCAAAGCGGCCGTGGGAGCGAAGGGATCATGCGCGCCGCATCACGTCGGCGAATTTCTGGCCGCTGAGCTTCAGTCCCAGCCAGACCATCGCGGTCGAAAGGGCCAGCAGCAGGAAGCCGAAGGCCGCGCCCTGTTCCCAGTTGAAGCGGGTGATGAACTGGCTGTAGATCTGCTCGGTGAACCACTCCGAGTTCTTCCCGCCCAGCAGCGTCGGGGTCAGGTAGTTGCCGAGCGTGAGCATGAACACCACGATGCACCCGGCGGTAATGCCGGGGGCGGCGTGCGGGATCACGATCTTGCGCAGCACCGACCAGCCACTGCTCCCCAGATCGTAGGCGGCCTCGATCAGCGAGTTATCGAGGCTTTCGAGGCTCCCGACCAGCGGCACGACCATGAACAGGAGCGAGGTGTAGACCAGGCCGACCAGAATCGTGGCGTCGTGGTAGAGCAGCTCGACCGGCACCGCGGTCAGTCCGAGGTGCGCGAGCAGCCCGGGCAGCACGCCCGATTCGCGCAGCAGAATCATCCACCCCAGGGTGCGCACCGTCTCGCTGATCCAGAACGGAATCAGGCACACCATGAACAGCACTGCCCCCAGGCGCCCGGTGGCCAGCTTGGCGATCGTCCAGGCGACCGGGAAGGCAATCAGCAGCGTCAGGACCGTGGCGATCGCCGACATCACGGCGGTGCGCGCGAACACGTGCCAGTAGAGGGGCTCGACGAAAAAGGTCCGATACTGGGCGAGGCTCGGCACGAATTCGCGCGGCCCGGTGCGCTCGCGAAACGACAGCAGCGCCAGGTCCAGGTGCGGCAGCACGATGAGCGCGAACAGCCAGATCAGCGCCGGAGCCAGCAGCAGGCCCAGCATCAGCCGCCGGTGCCAGGCCGTGGTCGCTCTCGCCTCAAGCATGCGGGGCAGGGGCCGTGAAGCACACGGCGCGCAGCGGATCGAAGGTAAACACCACGCGCTCGCCCACCTTCAGGTCGGCATAGCGGCCGGTCTGCGGCAGGGCGATCCGGAACTCAAAGCGCGTGGCCTGCTCCTGCAGCAACACCGCGGAATTGGCGCCATCGAACAGCAGGCTCTCCACGACGCCCTCGTGCACCGCCTGCCCCGGGGCGGCGCCGAGCTCACCGGCGCTGCGCCCGATGGTGGCGGTCTCGGGGCGCACGAAGGCCTCGACCGCGGCGCCCTGGGCGATCGCGCCGCTCCGGCGCGCGCGTATCACCCAGCCCTCGGCCGAGCGCAGTTCGACCAACTCGCCCTCGACCGTGCTCGCCTTGCCGATGATGCGGTTGTTGGCGCCCACGAATGCGGCCACGAACGGCGTCGCCGGCGAATAGTAAAGTTCCTGGGGTGTTCCCAGTTGCTCGAAGCGCCCGCGGTTCATGACCCCGACGTGATCGGAGAGCACCAGGGCCTCGGACTGGTCGTGGGTGATATACACGAAGGTCGTGCCAAAGGCCGACTGCAGCTGCTTGAGTTCGATCTTCATGTGCTCGCGCAGCTTCAGGTCCAGGGCACCGAGCGGCTCGTCGAGCAGCAGGAGCGTGGGCTCGAGCACCAGGCTGCGCGCGATGGCGACGCGTTGCCGCTGCCCGCCGGAAAGCTCATCGACGCGCTTGTAGCCGGCGCCGCCCAGGCCGACGCGCTCCAGCATCGCCTCGGCCTTGCGGGTGCGCTCGGCGCGCGCCACGCCGCGGCGCGCGAGGCCGAAGGCCACGTTCTCCCCGACCGACATCATCGGAAACAGCGCCAGCTGCTGAAAGACCATGTTGACCGGGCGCCGGTTCGGCGCCACCCCGGCCATGCTGCGCCCGCCGATGGCGATGTCGCCCTCATCGGGCGCAATGAATCCGGCAATCATGCGCAGCAGCGTGGTCTTGCCGCACCCGGACGGTCCCAGGATCGAGAAGAAACTGCCCCGGGCCACGCTGAAGGACAACGTATCGACCGCCACGTGCCCGGCAAAGCGCTTGCTGACGCGGCGCGCCTCGAGGTCGGGGGCGGCGGGCGCGCCGGCCTGTGCCGGCAGGCTCAATTGGCCGCCTTGACCCGGTCGAGAATCCGGCCCTCGATTTCCTCCAGGCCCGGCGGGATGGCCGGATACCAGATCGCGTTCTTCAGGCCGTCGGGAAAGCTCTCGGCAAACTGCGCCTTGACGCGCGGATCCATCAGCTGCGCGGCGCCCTGCGAGGCGGTGAAATTGCCGATGGATCGGGCGATCTTGGCGGCGACGTCGGGGCGCATGGTGAAGTTGATCCAGGCGTACACCGCCGCCTCGTTGCGGCCGCGGGCCGGCAGCGCAAAGGTATCGAGCCAGAAGATCGCGCCCGACTTGGGATTGACGAACTTGATGTCGGGATTTTCCCGATTGAGCTTCCAGGCAATCGAGTCCCAGGACATCGCCGCGACCACCTCGTTGGTGCGCATGCTGTTGAGCAGCTGGTCCTTGTTGTCAAAGAAGAAGCGCAGGTTGGGCTTGCAGGCGGTGAGCGTGCGCCCGACCTGTTCCATCAGCGCCGTGTACGCCTTGGGGTCGCCGTACAGGGAAAACGGGTTCTTGCCCAGTGCGAAAGCAAAGGCCATCAGGGTCGGCCGCCGCAGGCGCAGGGTGGTCTTGCCCTTGTATTCCGGCTTGCACAGGTCCTGGTAGTCGGTGATCTTCGCGCGCTTGGTGTTGGCCACCAGACCTTCGGCGCCCCACACGTAGGGCAGGGCGTAGAGCTTGCCATCGAGCGAGGCGTTCTTCTTGACGGTCGCCAGCAGGTCCGGCATGAATTGGGCCACCTTGACCTTGCTGAGGTCAATCGGCCGGTAGATGCGGAACTCCTGCTGGGCGCTGATGATCCGGTCCTGCGAGGGCTGCGCCAGGTCGAACCCCGCTCCTCCCGTGGCCCGCAGCTTCGAGATGATCTCCTCGTTGTTGGAGAGCGATACCTCGACCTGGATGCCGGTTTCCTGCTTGAATTGCGCGATGACTTCGGCGGGCACGTAATCGGACCAGGTAATGATGCGCAGCTTCTTGGCATCGTCCGCGTGGGCGGCGAGCCCCACGCCGAGCCCGGCCACCACAAGCATCGAGAGGATGGGCTTCATCATAATGAGTCTCCAGGGCCCCGCTGATCGCGCCGGTTCGCGCGCACGCCAATGCTACTGTGAGACGCGCCGCCCGTCACTTGCCGAGTGCGGCTAGCCCATGGCGCAGCGGCGGCCGCAGGCAGGCGGGAGTTTCGATCTGCAGGGCCATCGGGGCGCCCGCGGCCTGTGGCCCGAGAACACGCTGGCCGGATTTGCGCGCACCCGCGCGCTGGGAGTGAGCACCTTTGAGCTCGACTGCGCGGTCACGCGTGACGAGGTGGTGGTCGTAAGCCACGATCCGCAGCCCAATCCCGACCACACCCGCGACGCGCAGGGTCACTTTCTGGAGGCTCCGGGACCGCCGATCTGCACGCTGAGTTACGCGCAGCTGGCAGCAGTACGACGTGGGCCGGCTGCCGCTCCGGCACGGCCTATGCCGCGCAGTTCCCGCAGCAGCAGGCCGTGGACGGCGAGCGCATCCCGCGCCTCGCGGAGCTGTTTGCGATGATCGCCGCGCAGCAGGACGGGGCGGTCCGATTCAACATCGAGGCGAAGCTGTTTCCGCTGCGGCCGGAGCTGACGGTGACGCCCGAATGCTTCGTGTCGCGGCTGCTGGAGGAGGTGAGCCGGGCCGGCCTGGAGGGGCGTGTGGTGATCCAGTGCTTCGACTGGCGGGTGCTCGGGCTGGTGCAGAAATGGGCGCCGCGCATCGCCACCGGGGCGCTGACCGACCAGCAGGGCGCCGACGATACGGTGTACTGCGGGCCGCGGCCCATCGCCCTGGCTGGCAGGCCTAGACCTCGCCGACTTTGGCGGTTCGGTGCCGAGGCTCGCCCAGGCGAGCGGGGCGTGGTCTGGTCACCCAATTACCTCGACCTGAGTGCGCCCGCGCTCATCGAGGCGCAGGAGCTGGGCCTCAAGGTGACTCCCTGGACGGTCAATGCACCCGCCGACATGCGGCGCATCGTGGCCCTGGGCGTGGACGGCATGATCACCGATCGCCCGGACCTGTTGCGGGGCGTGCTGCAGCAGGCCGGGGTTGCAGTTCCCGCGCCGCCTGCACTTTCCTGAGCCCGGGCTAGTTCGCGGCCGCGGCCGGCCGCGTGTACAGGTCGGGGCCGAAGCCCTGCAGACCCGGCAGTGCCGCGTAGCCGAGGTGCGGCAGACGGAAGATGTCCTCGACGCTCCGCAGCAGGGCGTAATGATTGTAGGTCACCATCGATATGGTCCCGGGGCGTATGTAGGGCGAGAGCAGCACCGCGCCGACGCGCCCGCCCCCCGGCCCGATGATGCCCGGCCCGTTCATGTGCTCCCAGGTGCCCACGGCCCGCGGGTCATAGGGCGGAAGATTCGGGCCCGGGGGTTCGTTGCAGCACGCCGCCGCATCGCCGCTCAGCACGCTGCGGCCCGTGCCGGACTCGATGCTCTCATCGAGGTTCGATTCGTCGTAGGTGATGATCAGGAGCCCATCGCGCTGGTACGCCGGCGAGGCGAGGATCTTGGGCACGAGTTCGCTCAGGAACCGGTCGGCGGCGATGAGGCCGCCGGGCGCCCCGTCGACACAGCGGCCTCCGTCCGTGCCGTCGTGCGCGTCGTGACACAGGTTGGGCACGATGAACAGGTAATTGGGGGTGGTGGCCACGGACTTCAGGTCAGGGGCGAGCGCCGCGAGGTTGACGACGTTGCGCGCACAGCTCGGAGTGTCGATGATGGCGTGAAAATATACGAAGGGATTGTGCCGCGCGGCGTACTGGTCGCCGACCTCGGCCATCTGGGTGTTGTCCGGAGCGCCGATGGGCGGATGAGCGCAGGTCGCGCGCTCGCGCCGCGGGTTATTGCCCATGTCCTCCATGTAGCCTTTCCAGCTCAGATTCGCGGCCTCCAGCTGGTTCGCCAGTGTCGTCACATTCGGCGGATACACGCAGCCCTTGCCGATCGCCTGTCCGTCCGGGGAGAGGCCACTGCCGACAAACTCGGTGTAGACCTCGCAGTCCAAGTTCACGATCTCGTTGGACGCCTGGCCGCTGATGAGCGCCAGGTAGTTGCCGAGGCTCGCGTGGCTGGTGCCGAAATAATTGACCGCCAGGGCGCCCTGGTGCCGCAAGGACTTCAGATAGTGCGCCGGGGAGCGGGCGCCGTAGGTATTTTCAAACGGCTGGTTCTCGAGCATCACCAGGAACACGTGCCGTATCGGCGGCGGCGGGCCAGAGGCGCCGGCTGCGCACGACCCGGCGGCCACCGCGAGGCCCCACAGCGCACCGGCTTGCTGGCAGCGCCGCCAGAATGGCGATCGGGCGCTGCTCAAGCGGCGGCCGTGTACCGCGGGTCGTGCGGAGCGCGACTGAAGACCTGGCGCAGGAGCGGTTCGAATTCCGCCAGCGCCATGGTCCGGTAAGCCGGGTCGAAGGACGACTGGTCGTAGCGTTCGCAGAAGTTTACGCACGATTCGTACCAGGGGTGGTCGCGGAGCCGTTCGCGGGCGTAGCGATCACCGCCCATGTGGTGCACGTAGTAATAGGTCTGGAACAGTTCGTGCTGCTCGACGATCCAGCTCACCTGCTCGCGCACGTAGGGGCGGATGATGGCGGCGGCGAGCTGAGCGTGATTGTAGGGCGCCAGCAGATCGCCGACGTCGTGGATGAGAGCCCCCACCACCAGATCGTCATCAGCGCCGTCGCGCTTGGCCCGGGTCGCGGTCTGGAGTGAATGGCCCAGCCGGGTCACCGGGTAGCCTTCCACGGAGTGGTTGAGCGCGCGCAGCGCGGCCAGCACGTGCTCGGGCAGCTGTTTCGCGAACTCACGCTCGGACTGGTCGAGGAGCAGATAGTCCTCGCGCGTGCCGTCTTTCATCTGCGTGAAGCTGACGAGCCGATTCACGTCTGTCTCCTAAGAGCCGTGGAATGAGCGATAATCCTTGCCGCGACGCCAAGGAGTAACCGCGTGACCGACGCCCCGATTGTAGCCCGACGCCCCTCTGGACGCGATGCCCGCCGGGCCGAGCGGGCGGGCCCGCTGCCCGATCATCTGCGCCCGGTGCGGCCGGGCATGACCAGCGGGCGCTACCGGCCGCTGAGCGAGAGCGACGTCGAGCAGATCCACCAGACGGCGCTCCGTCTGCTGGCGGAGGTCGGGCTGGGCGATGCCACCGACACCGGCATCGAGATCATGACGCGGGCCGGTGCGACGCTTGAGCCCGCAGGGCCGGCTGCTGTACCCGCGCTCTCTGGTCGAGGACACGCTGGCCAAGGCCGGGCGGAACTTCGTGCTGCACGGACAGGACCCGAAGCACGACCTCGAGCCGTGGGGCAAGCGGGCCTACTTCGGTACCGCCGGTGCGGCCGTCAACATCGTCGATCCGCGCACCGGCTATCGCGACTCTACGATCCAGGATCTGTACGACATCGGCCGCGTGGTGGATGTCATGGATCACATTCACTTCTTCCAGCGCGCGGTGGTGCCGCGCGACATCCCCGACCCCTACGAGATGGACTTCAACACCTGCTACGCCTCGGTCATGAGCACGACCAAGCACGTGGGCAGCAGCTGGGTGCACCCCGACCATCTGGTCAAATCTCTGGAGATGCTGCACCTGATCGCGGGCAGCGAGCAGAAGTGGCGCGAGCGTCCCTTCGTCAGCCAGTCCAACTGCTTCGTGGTGCCGCCGATGAAATTCGCGGCCGACGCCTGTCGTTGCCTCGAGGTGGCGGTGCGCGGCGGCATGCCCGTGCTGCTGTTGTCGGCCGGGCAGGCCGGGGCCACGGCCCCGGCGGCGCTGGCCGGCGCACTCGCCCAGGAAGTGGCCGAAGTGCTCGCCGGCCTGGTGTACGTCAATGCGATCAAGCCCGGGCATCCGGCGATATTCGGCACCTGGTGCTTCGTCTCGGACCTGCGCACCGGCGCGATGTCCGGCGGGAGCCCGGAGCAGGCGCTGCTGTCGTCGGCCGCCGGACAGATGGCGAATTTCTACCAGCTGACCGGCGGCACGGCCTCGGGCATGACCGATTCGAAGATTCCCGACGGCCAGTCGGGCGCGGAAAAGGCGCTCAACCACGCGCTGGTGGGCAACAGCGGCGTCAACATGATCTATGAGTCGGCCGGCATGCACGCGAGCCTGCTGGGTTTCTCGCTCGAAAGCCTGGTGATGGACAACGACATCATCGGCGCCGCGCAGCGCACCATCAAGGGCATCGAAGTCAACGAGGAACGGCTGTCCTTCGAGACCATCAAGGACGTGTGCCTCAACGGGCCCGGGCATTTTCTGGGCAGCGGCCAGACGCTGCAGCTGATGCAGACCGAGTACCTGTATCCGGCCGTCGGTGATCGGCGCAGTCCGAATGAATGGCGTGAGCAGGGCGCCAGCAACATTTCCGAGCGCGCCGCCCGCAAGATCACCGACATTCTCGGCACGCACTTTCCGCAGCACGTGCCCGAAGCGGTGGATGCGGAGATCCGCCGCCGCTTCCCGATCCGGCTGGCGCGCCAGGGCATGCGCCCCGCGGGTACCTAGCTCCGGATGACACTTCCCGCCCAGGCCAGCGTCGTTATCGTCGGAGGTGGCGTCGCGGGCTGCTCCATCGCCTATCACCTGACCAAGATCGGGGTCACCGACGTGGTGCTGCTCGAGCGCCGCCGGCTCACCTGCGGCACGACCTGGCACGCCGCCGGATTGGTGGGGCAGTTGCGCGCCACGCGCAACCTGACCGAACTGGCCAAGTACACCGCCGACCTGTATCACTCCCTCGAAGCCGAGACCGGCCAGGCGACCGGGTTCAAGCAGAATGGGTCGGTCAGCGTCGCCAAGACGCAGGAGCGATTCGAGGAACTCAAACGCGGCGCGTCCATGGGCAAGACCTTCGGTCTCGAAGTCGATCTGCTGAGTGCCGGCGAGATCAAGGAGCGCTGGCCGTTGCTGTTCGTCGATGACCTGGTGGGCGGCATCTTTCTGCGCAAGGACGGGCAGACCAATCCGATCGACACCACGCAGGCGCTTGCCAAGGGCGCAAAGATGCGCGGCGCGCGGATCCTCGAGAACACCCCCGTGACCCGGATACGCGTGGTGCAGGGCCGGGCCGTGGGCGTCGAGACCGAGCAGGGCTACATCGCCGCGGACACCGTGGTGTTGTGCGCCGGCATGTGGTCGCACGCGTTGGCGAGCGCCTGCGGGGTCGCGGTCCCGCTGCACGCCGCCGAGCACTTCTACATCGTCACCGAGCCCATCAAGGGGCTGCCGCCGAACCTGCCGGTGCTGCGGGTGCAGGACGAGTGCGCCTATTACAAGGAAGACGCCGGCAAGCTCCTGCTTGGCTGCTTTGAACCCGTGGCCAAGCCCTGGGGTATGCGCGGGATCCCGGAGGATTTCAGTTTCGAGACCCTGCCCGAGGACTACGATCATTTCGAGCCGATCCTGACCGCGGCCATCAAGCGCGTGCCAGCGCTCGCCGATGCCGGCATCCAGCTGTTCTTCAACGGCCCCGAGAGCTTCACGCCGGACGATCGCTATTACATCGGCGAGTCCCCCGAGGTGCGCGACCTGTTCGTCGCCACCGGATTCAATTCGATCGGCATTCAAAGCAGCGGCGGCGTGGGCAAGGTCGTTGCGCAATGGATCCTCGACCGTCGTCCGCCGATGGATCTGTCCGACGTGGATGTCCGTCGTGTCATGCCGTTCCAGGCCAATCGCCGTTATCTGCATGATCGCACCGTCGAGACCCTGGGACTGCTCTATGCCATGCACTGGCCGTACTACCAGTACGAGACGGCGCGCGGCGCGCGGCGCACACCGTTGCACGACCGTCTGGTCGCGGCCGGGGCCTGCATGGGCGAGGCCGCCGGCTGGGAACGGCCCAACTGGTTTGCAGCGCCCGGTTCGGCGCCGCGCTATGCCTATTCGTACGGCCGGCAGAACTGGTTTGAGGCCTGCGGGAGCGAGTGCCGCGCCGCGCGCGATGCGGTCGCGCTGTTTGATCAGTGCTGTTTCGCCAAGTTCCTGGTGCAGGGCGCCGACGCCTGCGCCATTCTCAACCAGCTCTCGACCGCGGAGATGAACGTCGCGCCGGGGCGCATCGTCTACACCCAGTGGCTCAACGATCGCGGCGGCATCGAGGCGGACCTCACCATCACGCGCCTCGCCGCGGACGAATTCATGGTGGTGACCTCGGCGATCTGCCAGACACGGGACCTGGCCTGGCTCAGGCGCCACATCGGCGCACGCGAAGGTGCGCGCTGCACCGTGACCGACGTCACGGCGGGCGTCGCGATGCTGGGCGTGATGGGGCCGCGCAGCCGCGAGCTGCTCGAGCAGCTGTCGGGCGCCGACCTGTCCAACGCCGCCCATCCCTTCGGCCATTCGCGCGAGCTTGAAATCGGTTACGCGCGCGTGCGCGCCAGCCGCATCACCTACGTCGGGGAACTGGGCTGGGAACTGTACCTTTCGGCCGAACACTGCCTCGATGTCTACGAGCAGCTGCTGGCCGCCGGCGCACCGCTGGGCCTGCGGCATGCGGGCTACCACGCCATGGCCGCCTGCCGGGTCGAGAAGGGATACCGCCACTGGAGCCACGATATCGCCGATGAGGACACGCCGCTCGAAGCAGGCCTGGGCTTCACCGTGGCCTGGGACAAACCGGGCGGGTTTCACGGGCGCGAAGCGCTGCTGGCGCAGCGCGCCCGCGGCGTGCCGCCCAAGCGCCTGGTGCAGGTGATGCTGGAAGATTCCTCGGCCGAGGCCCCGCTCCTGTACCACGAGGAGCCCATCGTGCGGGACGGGCGCATCGTCGGATCGATCAAGTCCGGCGCGTGGGGCTACCGCCTGCAGCGCTCCATCGGCATGGGCTATGTCAGCGCCGAGGCGGGCGTTACGGGCGAATGGCTGGCCAGCGGCCGCTGGGAAATCGAGGTGGCCTGCCGGCGCTGGCCGGCACGTGTCCAGCTCCAGCCCTGGTACGACCCCAGGAACGAGCGCATCAAGAGCTGAGCGCGCGCGGCAAAACGCACGTTCGGGCCTAGGCGCGTACGTGGCCGGCCAGCGGCCGCCCGGTGGCCGTCGAGCGCACCAGAGCCTCGGCCAGGTAATCGGCCGCTCCCATGTGTGCGCGATGCTCGATGAGTGCGCTTTCCACGTGCGGGTCCGCCGCACCCGCGCGCCGCGCCGACTCGAGGGCGAGTCGTTGGGAGAGCGCCCGTGCGTACTCGATTGCGGGCTCGGCGGTCTTGAAATCGCGGGCGCCCGCCGGATCGTGCACGCGAAACACCCCGAAGGAGGGCTGATTGACCAGCACGTCGACGGTCTGCGAGACCACTCCGGCGACGGCGCCCACGGCGTTGCAAACGGCGGCGTGCGGCGGGATCGACAGGCTCGAGTGCAGCCGACGCGCGACTTCCGGGTAATACGCCTGCACCGGCGCGCCGATCGCCACCAGCGGCGTGGCCAGTGCCAGGCGGCCCTGCAGCAGTTTTGAAAACGGGCGGCCGGCCGCCACATCGTCGATCAGTCGGTCGCCCAGCAGGCCCCAGGAGCCCTGGTGGGCTTCCACGCGCGGATCGTGGGCGAGGGCGGTCGCGGCCACCACTCGCACCGATTCGCGGATCACGTGCTCGACGGTGCGCTCGCAGAACGCGCGCGCACTCGCCGCCTCGCTGGCGCCGTGGATGTTGCGCTCTTCGCTCGCCAGGAGGCACGCTCCCGCTTCCGCGGCCTCCGTGCTCCAGCCCTGTTGCCGCCCCAGCACGTGCAACGCATCGCTCGGGGTAAATGCGGCGATGGTGGCGAGCCCCGCATCCGCCAGGCGCCGCAAGGCAGCCAGTCCCGGCGCGTTATTGAGCAGCCGCGACACCCGCTGGGGTTCGCCGCTCAGTGCATTCCAGACCCGCGCCTCCACCGCCGACAGATGGGCCGGCGCCTCGCGGCCGGGATTGCGCAGCGCGAACTGCGTGGCATGATCGGGCAGGTGGCGCAGCGTCAGGAGTTTACGCAGCTCGATCAGCACCGCGGGTGCCTGGTGCGCCAGCAGGCTCAGCGGCATGGCCTTGCGCGGTCCGACCGTCAGCCGGCCGTCGCGGTCAATGGACACCTGGCTGTCTCCGCCCAGCCCGACCGTGCGCACGTCCACCGCCTCCACCATGGTGCGCCAGCCTCCGATCAGCGCACCCTCGGCGTTGATGGCCGGCCGCCCGCCACTGACCACCGCGCAATCGGTCGTGGTGCCGCCCATGTCGGCGACCAGAAAGTCGTCCAGCCCGGTCAGAAATCCGGCGCCCACGACGCTGGCGGCGGGCCCCGAGAGGATCGTTTCCACCGGGTATTCGAGTGCCACCTCGGCCTTCATCAAGGAGCCGTCGCCCTTGACGATCATGAGCGGCGCGTCGATTCCCTCGGCGTGGAGCACTTCCCGGAGCGCCTCGATCAGGTGGCGGATCTGCGGGGTCAGGCGCGCGTTGAGCGCCGCGGTCAGCGCGCGCCGCGGAGCGTCCAGCCGGAAGCTCAGCTCGTGCGCGCAAGTCACGGGCTTCGCCGAGAGCGTGCGGATCAGCTGGCGCGCGCGCAATTCGTGCGCGGGATTGCGGACCGAGAAGCAGGCGGCGACGGCATAGCCCTCCACCGGTTGCGCGCACTCGGTAACCGCCGCGGCCAGCTGCGCCTCATCGAGCGGCTCGAGTTCCTCCCCGGTGGCATCGTGCCCGCCGCGAACCAGGGTTATGGGCCCGGCGCCATCGCGCTGCAGCCCGGAGCGCGCCAGCATGCCCGCATCAAAACCAATGAGCAGGGTGGCCACCGGGCTGAAGCGGTTCTCGACCACCGCGTTGGTGGCGAGCGTGGTCGACACGGACACGAGCTGCACCTGGCCGGGGATGGACAGGGCCGGGAGCGAGCCGAGCACGGCGCGGATCGCCTCGCGGATCCCGACCGTCAGATCCCAGTGCGTGGTCAGCGACTTGGCGCTCGCGATGACGCGCCGTCCACCCGCGAGCAACACGGCATCGGTGTAGGTTCCACCGGTATCGAGGCCTAGCCACAGGGCTTCGCCACCGGTCGCAGCCGCCGCCTTAGTCCGCTTCAATGACCACCCGTCGCTCCCAATTGAACCTCCCGTACTTTAAGCCCGATCGATCCACAACTGGAAAAATGTGTAGCATAGGCCCATGAAACACACCGGCCATTTCTACATTAACGGCGCCTGGGTCGAACCGCTCAGCCAGACCACGCAGGCCGTCATCAACCCGGCGACTGAAGCCCCGATCGCCACGATTGCCATGGGGAATGCGGCGGACGCCGCGCGCGCGATCAGCGCGGCCCGGGCGGCGTTTCCCAAGTTTTCGCAGACCAGCAAGGAATCCCGGCTGGCGCTGCTCAAGCGCATACTGACCATCTATAACGAGCGGGCCGAGGATCTGGCGCAGGTGGTGTCTGATGAAATGGGGGCGCCGCTGCAGTTCGCCCGCGATGCGCAGGTCTGGGCCGGCCGCGCGCACATGGAATCGACCATCGCCGCGCTCGAGGCCTTCGAGTTCGAAGAGCAGCGGGGCCACACCCGGATCATTCGCGAAGGGATCGGAGTGGTTGGTCTGATCACGCCGTGGAACTGGCCGCTCAATCAGATTGTGTGCAAGGTGGCCCCGGCGATCGCGGCCGGCTGCACCATGGTGCTCAAGCCCAGCGAGATCGCGCCGCTGAGTGGCCTCGTCTTCGCGGAAATCGTCGATGCGGCCGGCGTTCCGCCGGGGGTGTTCAACCTGGTCAATGGCGACGGGTTGACGGTCGGACAGGCTCTGGCGACCAGCCCCGACATCGACATGGTGTCCTTTACGGGCTCGACGCGTGCCGGGGTCATGGTGGCCAAGAGCGCGGCCGATACCGTCAAGCGCGTGACCCAGGAACTGGGCGGCAAGTCGGCCAATATCATCCTGGAAGATGCGGACCTGCGCGCGGCCGTGACGCAAGGCGTGGCGGCCTGTTTCAGCAACAGTGGCCAGTCCTGTGACGCGCCGACGCGCATGCTGGTACCCAAGGCACAGCTCAGCAAGGCCCTCGAATACGCCAAGCAGGCGGCGGAAGGCCACACGGTGGGCGATCCGCGTGAAGCGGGCATCCAACTCGGGCCCGTGGTGAGCGAAACGCAGTACAACAAGATTCAAAGGCTCATCCAGTCCGGCGTCAGCGAAGGGGCCGCGCTGGTCACCGGGGGTCCCGGCCGCCCCAACGGACTGCAGAAGGGCTATTTTGCCCGGCCCACGGTGTTTGGCCCGGTCCGACCGGACATGACGATCGCGCGTGAGGAAATCTTCGGCCCGGTGCTCTCGATCATCCCGTACGAGTCGGAACAGCAGGCCGTCGAGATCGCCAATGACACGGTGTACGGCCTGGCGGCCTACGTGCAATCGGGCAATGTGGAGCACGCACGCCGGGTGGCGCGGCAGCTGCGCGCCGGGCAGATCAACCTGAACTATCCCGACTGGGACACCACGGCCCCGTTTGGCGGCTACAAGCAATCGGGCAACGGGCGCGAATACGCGGACTGGGGCATCGGCGACTTCCTCGAGCTCAAGGCGGTGGTCGGCTTCGGCTAGCGCTCGCCGGGGAGCACTTCGTAGCCCTCGGCCTTGGGTTCGGTGTCGATCATTTCCGCGGGGAAGCCCGTGCCCAGCACCCGCACGCCGCAGGCCTCCTCCAGGCGCCGGATGATGTTGGGCGAATGTTCGCGCGGCCCGTAGCGCTTCTGGCCGTCCTTGAAGATGCCGAGCACCAGCGGGGAAATCTCCAGCGGCACACGCAACTCCTGGGCCCACTTGTCGAACAGGCCGACGTCCTTGATCACCAGATCCATGGTGAAGCCGATGTCCCGGCTGCCGTTGAGGATCACCTGCGATTCGGTCTCATGGACGAATGAATTCCCGGAAGAGATGCGAATCGCCTCGTACGCGGTGTTCATGTCCATGCCGGCCACCTTGCACACCGACAGGGCCTCGGCGAGCGCGCACAGGTGCACGGTGCACAGGTAATTGGTGACCACCTTGAGCGCCGAGGCCGAACCGATCGGGCCGGTGTGCAGGATCTGCCGGCCCAGGATCTTCAACACCGGCAGCACCTTCTCAAAGGCCTCGCGGCTCCCGCCCGCAAAGATCGAGATGTTGCCGCTCGCCGCGCGGTGGCAGCCACCGGACACCGGGCAATCCATCGCGAGGCCGCCGCGCTCCGCCACCCGCGCGCCCAGCCGTACAATTTCGGCCTGATCCGTGGTGCTCATCTCCAACCACACCATGCCGGGCCTGAGGCCTGCGAGCACACCGTCGGCCGCTTCGAGCACGGCGGCCGAGGCGGCGGGCGAGGGCAGGCAGGTGATGAGCAGGTCCACCTGCTCGGCCATCGCGCGGGGCGACGGCGCGCTGCGTGCCCCGCGCGCCACGAAGTCGGCGACCCGCTGCGCGTCGAGATCGCGCACGGTCAGTGGCAGGCCGTGGCGCAGCAGGTTGCCCGCCAGCTTGCCACCGACGTGGCCGAGCCCGATAAATCCAATACGCATGCCTTCCACGCTCCACCTCTCGATTGCCGGCCATTGCCCGCGCGCGCGCCTTGGGCCGCACGGGCGGGGCAGTGTACACAGCTCCGGCCGAGCGGATCCGGGCGGACGCGGGGATCGCGCGCGACCCATCGAAAAAAGGCATACAGGCGCGCTGCTGCATCTGAAATCTCGCAGCACCAGGCCTCTCGTCTCTTAGCTCAAACTGCCGGCGGCAAATCAGGCAATATCGGCGCCACCAGCCGAGCAGGTGGGCCATCCATGAGTCAAGCGCAAGTACTAAAGCCGACGGTGACGGTGGAGGCCGCGCCCTCGCTCGCCGCGCGCTGGTACGTGCTGATCCTGATGTGCGCCGTGTACACGCTCAGCATCACCGACCGCTACATGGTCACCCAGGTCCTCGAGCCGATCCGGCTCGAGCTCCACCTCACCGCCGGCGGCGTCGGGGCGCTCACAGGCCTGTGGCTGGGAATGTTCTACATCACGATGGGTTTCCCAATCTCCTGGCTCATCGACCGCGGGAGCCGCCGCAACATCGTGGCCGCCTCGATCGCGGGCTGGTCGGTGATGACGATGTGCACCGGCCTGTCGCGCAACTACTGGCAGCTGCTGGTCTCGCGCATCGGCATCGGCGTGGGCGAGGCCGGTGGCACGCCCGGGGCAAACTCGCTGATTTCCGACTATTTCCCGGTGGCGCGACGGCCCATGGCCTCGACGGTATTCTCCCTCGGGGCGCCGATCGGCGCCTATTTCGCTTCCGACACGACCGGAGCGATCGCCGACCTGCACGGCTGGCGGGCCCCGTTCCTGTGGCTCGGGGTGCCGGGCCTGCTGGTCGGCGCGCTGATCTACTTCACGGTGCGCGAACCGCGGCGCGGGAATCTCGACCACTACATCGCCGACCACAAGCCCTCGTTCATGGACGCGCTGCGCTACCTGTGGGAGCAGCGCTCCGCGGTGCACGTGGTGGTGGCGAGCGCGCTGACGGCGCTGTGGGGCTGGGGCCTGATGTACTGGACCCCGATGTTCCTCAACCAGACTTACGGCCTCTCCGCCGGTCAGGCGGGCGCGATCACCGGCAAGATCCACCTGTTTGGCGGCGGGGCGGCGACGCTATTTACGGGCTGGTTGCTCACGCGGCCGTCGATGGCCGACCCGCGACGCGTGGTGCGGCTGATGGGCTGGTGGATCGGGGCGGCCAGTGCGGTCTCGTTCGTCATCTACACGACCCATTCGCTGGCGCTGGTGCGCGTGCTGTTCTGGTTCTTCATCCCCTCGATCTACTTCTACATCGGCCCCTGCTTCGGCCTGCTGCTCAATCTGGCCGAGCCGCGCATGCGCGCGGTGTTCTGCGCCGCCACGCTGTTCGCGGCCAACTTCCTCAACCTGATCGTCGCCCCGGTGGGCGTGGGCTCGCTGAGCGACTGGCTCGGACCCGGGCACGTCGAGAACGCCGAATCGCTGCGCCTGGCCATGCTGTGCCTGGTGCCCACCGGGTTCTGGGCCACCTTCCATTATTTCTGGTCGGTGCGCGCCATCGTGGCCGACCAGGAGCGCGCCACCGGCGTACCGCTGGCGGTGGCCGTGGTCCAGAAATGAAGCTCAAGGACGTCAAGACCTTCGTAGTCGGCAATCCGCCGCCGCACTACGGCGGGCGCTACTTCGTGTTCGTCAAACTGATCACGGACCAGAATGTCGAGGGCGTGGGCGAGGCCTACTGCGTGCCGTTCCACCCCAGGATCGTCGCGCAGATGATCGAGGACGTGTTTGCGCGCTACCTGTGCGGCGAGGATCCGCACAATATCGAAACGCTGTGGCGGCGGGTGTACTCGGCGGGCTACACCCAGCACCCGGACCTGACGCTGCAGGGCGTGCTCAGCGCCCTGGAGATGGCCTGCTGGGACATCATCGGCAAGGAGGCCGGCCAGCCGGTCTACAACCTGCTCGGCGGACGCGTGCACGAGCGCCTGCGCAGCTACACCTATATCTACGCGCGGCCGGGGGATGCGACCGACGTGTATCAGGATCCGGACCTCGCCGCCGCGCGCGCGCTGGAGTATCTGAACCAGGGGTTTACGGCGCTGAAGTTCGATCCGGTCGGGCCTTACTCCGCCTTCGACGGCCGGCAGCTGTCACTCGAGGCTCTCGAGCTGTCCGAGCGCTTTGCGCGCCAGCTGCGCGAGGCGGTCGGCCGCCGGGCGGACCTGCTGTTTGGCACTCACGGGCAAATGACGGCGGCGGGCGCCATCCGCCTGGCGCGCCGCCTGGAACCCTACGATCCGCTGTGGTTCGAGGAGCCCGTGCCGCCGGACGCCCCGGAAGAGATGGCCAGGGTGGCGCGCGCCACGCGCATCCCCATCGCCGCGGGCGAGCGGCTGGCGACCAAGTACGACTTCGCGCGCCTGCTGCACACCGGGGCCGCGGCCATCCTGCAGATGAACCTCGGGCGGGTGGGGGGCCTGCTGGAAGCCAAGAAGATCGCCGGCATGGCCGAGGTGCATCACGTGCAGCTGGCGCCGCACCTGTATTGCGGACCAGTGGTCGGCGCGGCCAACATCCAGCTGGCCACCTGCTCTCCTAATTTCCTGATACTCGAGGGCATCGAGCGCTGGGACGGCTTTCATGCCGAGCTGTTGCACACGCCCATCCGCTGGAGCGAGGGTTTTGTGCTCCCACCCACCGAACCGGGACTGGGCGTCGAACTGAACGAAGCGGTGGCGCTGCGCCACCCGTACACGGACTCGCAGCTGCACCTGGATATGGCCGCGCGTCCCATCGGCTAGGGCGAACATGCCAGCGGAGCCGGTGGATTACGTCATCGTCGGGGCGGGCACCGCAGGTTGCGTGCTGGCCGACCGCCTCAGCGCCGACGGCCGGCACCGGGTTCTGGTGCTCGAGGCGGGCGGTACGGACCGGCGATTCTGGATCCGGGTGCCCATCGGCTACGGTCGCACCTTCAACAATCCGGCGGTCAACTGGATGTACGAGGCCGAGCCCGAGCCGGCCCTGGGCGGGGTGCGCAGCTTCTGGCCCCGCGGCAAGGTGCTGGGGGGATCGGGTTCGATCAACGCCATGGTCTATGCGCGCGGGCAACCTCGCGATTTCGACGACTGGCGCGACCTGGGCAACCGCGGCTGGGGCTGGAGCGAGGTGCTGGCGCACTATCAGGCGATCGAGGAGCGCTGCGGCGGCTCGCTGGCCATCACCGACGTCTCCGCGCAGGCCCATCCGCTGTGTCGCGCCTACATCGAGGCCTGCGCGGCGCTGGGCCTGAAGTTCACGCCGGATTTTAACGGCCCGGACCCCGAGGGGGTCGGCATCTATCAGATCACGACGCGCAAGGGTTTCCGCGAGTCGACCGCCACGGCCTTCCTGCGCCCCGCGCTCGCGCGCCGGAACCTCCAGCTGCTGCTCGGCGCGCACGCGCAGCGCGTCAATTTTGTGGGCCGGCGCGCCGCGAGCGTGACCTATCGGCGCGGGGGGCAAGTACACACGGCGCACGCGGCCCGCTCGGTCATACTCGCGGCCGGGAGCGTCAACTCCCCGCAGCTGTTGCAGCTCTCGGGCGTCGGTCCCGGCCCGCTGCTGCAGCGCTACGGCATCGCGCCGGTGCTCGATTTGCCGGCCGTGGGCCGGAACCTGCAAGATCACCTCGGGATCAACTATGTCTACCGTTCGCGCATTCCGACGCTCAACAATGAACTGTACCCGTGGTGGGGCAAGCTCCGCGCCGGGCTGCGGTACGTGCTGGCGCGCACCGGACCGCTGTCGATGAGCGTCAACCAGGGCGGCGGTTTCGTGCGCAGCAGTGCGGAGCTGCGGGCTCCCGACCTGCAGCTGTACTTCAACCCGGCCAGCTACACCGGCACGCGCGAGCGCACGCGCCGCCTGATGAATCCCGACGCGTTCCCGGCCTTCATCACCTCCTTCAATTCCTGCCGGCCCACCAGCCGCGGACATCTGGCCATCCGCTCGCCGGATCCGCACGTGGCCCCGGCCATCTATGCGAACTACCTGTCAACGGATCAGGACCTGCGCGACGTGCGCGCCGGTGCGCGCCTGCTCCGGCGCCTCGCGGCCGCCGCGCCGCTCGCCGCCCTGATCGAGAGCGAGCTGCTGCCCGGGGCGGACAAGACCAGCGACGAGGCGCTGTTGCAGGACTTCCGCGCGCGCGCTGGCACCGTGTTTCACCCGGTCGGCACCTGCATGATGGGCGCGGACGCGGCCAGCGCGGTGGTCGACGCGCGGCTCCGCGTCCACGGGCTCGAGGGGCTGCGCGTCATGGACGCGTCGATATTTCCGACGATCACCTCGGGCAACACCAACGCACCGACCGCGATGGTCGCCGACAAGGGCGCCGCCATGCTGCTGGCGGACGATTCACACTAACCACCCTCGAACCTCCTATGCACAAGCACCTCTCTCGGCGATCCTGGACCCTGCGATATGTGGGGCTACTCACCGGCCTCGCGGCGCTTTCGGCCCTCGCCATGGCCGACGAACCGCCGAGCCGTCCGACGGTGGACTCGCCGGAACTGGCGGCGTTGGGCCGTTATGCGGTCGGGGTGCGCACCCTGACCCTGGTGGAGCACGACGCCGTCGACGTCGTCGCGCCCGGCAAGGACCGAGCCGTGGTGGTCGATCTGTGGTATCCGGCCACCGTGCCTGCGGGGGCTCGTCCGGAGACTTACAGTGCGAGTCTGCAGTCCGAGCCGCCAGCGCCCCCGGTGCACTTCACCGTGCCGGGTCTGGCGGTGCGCGACGCGCCGCCCCAGGGGGGGCACTATCCGCTGGTGGTGGTCTCGCACGGGCGGAGCAATCCCACCATCGCCCTGAGTTGGCTGACCGAGAATCTCGCCTCTAAGGGCTACGTCGTGGCTGCCATCCGCCACGAGGACCGGGCGCGGAACGACCCGGCCGAAATCCCGGAAATGCTGCTGCGGCGGCCGCTCGACATCGCTTTCGTCACCCGCACGCTGCAGGCCTCGCTGGAGCGCGAGGGGCTCATCGACCCGACACGCACCGCGCTGATCGGCTACTCGATGGGCGGCTACGGGGTGCTGACCGCGGCCGGCGCGGGCCTGGACCCGCTGTCTCCCGCCTGCAAGGTGGTGCCGGGCGGAATGCTGACGCCCTTTGCCGCAGGCGGTGCCCACGAGGCCGATCTCCACGTGCAACACCTCAAGGCCGTGGTCGCCATCGCCCCGGCGGGTGGCTCCTCCGCGGTGTGGGGCACCACGGGGCTGGCCGGGATCCGCGCACCGCTGTTTCTGATCGCCGGCGATCACGATCACACGGTCGAGTATGCGAGCGGCGCCCGGGCGATGCTCGAGGCCAGCACAGGAACGCGGCGTTACTTATTGACCTACAAAGAGGGAGGCCACGCGCTGGGCCTGGGTCCGGCACCGGCCGAGATGCGCCACGGCGTCTGGGACATCAGCTGGTTCGAGGATCCGGTGTGGCGCAAGGATCGCATTATCGGCATCAACCTGCACATGATCACCGCCTTTCTCGATCGCTACGTCAAGGACGATGAGAGCCGCGCCGCGTACCTCGATGGCCTGGTGCCCGACTCGAGCGCGGGGCGCTGGCAGGCGCCCCCGGGCACGGCGTTCGATGCGATCAGCCCTGGAACCGCGGGGATAACGCTGTGGAAGGGCTTCCAGCGCGACTACGCCGACGGTCTCGAACTCCTCCAGCGCGCGCCCAATCCGCCCGCCAAACCCTGAGCGCGCCGCGGTGCACCGGATCTGCTTGCTGGATGGAGGCACGGGCCGCGAGCTGCTGCGGATGGGTGCGCCCTTCGGCCAGCCCGAGTGGTCGGCACGCGCGCTCATCGAGGCTCCGGGCTTCGTCACGCGCGTGCACGAGGCCTTCGTGGCAGCGGGGGCGGATGTCATCACCACCAACAGTTACGCCGTGGTGCCGTTCCATCTGGGCCAGCCGCGCTTTGACCTGGAGGGGCGCGCGCTCGCGGCCTTGTCCGGGCAACTGGCGCGCGCGGTGGCCGACGCTGCGCCGCGCCCGGTGTCCGTCGCCGGGGGCCTGCCGCCGCTGTGCGGTTCGTACCAGGTCGATCGCTACGACAGTGCCGTGGCCCGCCCGATCCTGACCACGCTGATCGATGCGCTCGATCCCTGGGTGGACCTGTGGCTCGCCGAGACCCTCAGTACCCAGCGCGAGGCCGAGCTGGTGCGCGAAGTGCTCGGCTCGGACGCCAAGCCGCTGTGGCTGTCCTTCACGCTCGCCGACGCGGACCCGTCCTCGGGACCGTGCCTGCGATCGGGCGAGCCGGTGGCAGCGGCGGTTGCCACGGCCGCGCGCCTGGGCGCGGTGGCCGTGCTCTTCAACTGCAGCCGCCCGGAGGTCATGGGCGCGGCGGTGAGCCTGGCCGGGAAGGTCCTGCGCGAGCTCGACGGCGCCGCCCGCGGCGTGCGGATTGGCGTGTACGCCAACGCCTTTGTGCCGATGGAGCCGCTCATCGAGGCGAATGCGGGCCTGACGGAGCTGCGCGAGGATGTCACTCCACAGGCCTACCTGCACTGGGCGCGCGACTGGGTCGCGCGCGGCGCGCAGATCGTCGGTGGTTGCTGCGGCATCGGTCCTGAACACATCGCGGCGCTAAGGAGTCTCAATGCCGGCTAATTTCCTGATCCTGATGGCCGACCAGCTGACCCCCGCGGTGCTGCCTGCCTACGGGGGCAGCGCCCTGACCCCGCACATCGACACGCTGGCCGAGCGCGGCGTGGTGTTCGAGTCCTTCTACTGCAACAGCCCGCTGTGCGCGCCGTCGCGCTTCTCGTTCCTGGCCGGCCAGTTGCCCTCGAGGATCGGCGCCTACGACAACGCCGCCGAATTTCAGGCGCAGACCCCAACCTTCGCGCACTACCTGCGCCGCTCCGGCTACCAGACGGCCCTCAGCGGCAAGATGCATTTTTGTGGCCCGGACCAGCTGCACGGCTTCGAGGAGCGACTGACGACCGACATCTATCCGGCCGATTTCGGCTGGACACCGGACTGGACGCGCTTCGAGGAGCGACCGGCGTGGTACCACACCATGGACTCGGTCACGCAGGCCGGCCCCTGCGTGCGCACCAACCAGATCGACTTTGACGACGAGGTCGTCTATGCCGCGCGCCAGAAGCTGTTCGACATTGCGCGCGGCCAGGACCCGCGGCCGTTCTGCCTGGTGGTGTCCCTGACCCATCCGCACGATCCCTACGTCATCCCGCAGCCCTACTGGGACCGCTACCGCGAGCGCGATATCGCCCTGCCGACCGCTAGCGCCGCTTCCGTCGCCGACGACCCGCATTCGCGCCGCCTCCGCCACGTGATCGGCCTGGACCTGCAGACGCCGAGCCCACCGCAGATTCTGGCGGCGCGCCGCGCGTATCTGGGCGCCGTGGCCTATGTCGATGATCAGGTCGGCACGCTCCTCGGCGCCCTCAAGGACGCACGGCTCGATGAAAATACCATCGTCGTGCTGCTGGCCGACCACGGCGACATGCTGGGCGAGCGAGGTCTCTGGTACAAGATGAACTTCTTCGAGCCCGCCTGCCGAATCCCCTTCATCGTGTGCGCGCCGAATCGCTTCGCCGCCCGGCGGGTGAGGGCGCACGCCTCGCTCCTGGACGTGCTGCCGACGCTGCTCGAGACGGGCACGGACGGTCGCGCGGGGGAGTACGCGGCGCCGCTGGACGGTCGGAGCCTGGTGCCACTCCTGTCGGGCGCGAGCGGCTCGCCGGAGCGGCCGGAGGAGGTCCTCGGCGAATATCTGGCCGAAGGGGCGATCGCACCGATCGTGATGATCCGGCGCGGGCCGTACAAATTTGTGCACTCGCCGGTCGACCCCGATCAACTCTACGATCTCCTCCGGGATCCGCTGGAGCAGAGCAACCTCGCCGGTCGCGTGGAGCACGCCGACACGGTGGCCGCGTTTCGCGAGGAGGTGGCCCGGCGCTGGTCATTGGCGGCCGTGCACGAGCAGGTGCTGGCCAGCCAGCGTCGCCGCCACCTGGTGGACGCAGCGCTGCGCGCCGGCCGCTATACCCCCTGGGACTTTCAACCGCGGCGCGATGCGAGCCGCATGTACGTGCGCAACGACCAGGAACTCAACGACATCGAGGCCCTCGCGCGCTTTCCGCCGCTGGCGGCGCGCCGCTGACTCAGGCGGGCGCGCCCGCCGCCGGCTCGCCGCCGGGGCCCGGGAGCTTGGGCGCCAGGTAGCTGAGCGCGCGGAGCGGGCCGATGTGCTTCTCGTAGTGGCGCCAGCGCCCGACCGAAGACTTGCTGATCTTCTGGCGCACCTGCCACTTGCTGGCCGTGATGACCACCCGGTCGGTCCGGTGGAACTCGAGGCAGCTCGGATCCCACGGCAGGCCCGCGAACGCCACCATGCGACGCGCCCAGGCTTCCGTGTCATCGACCAGCCCCTCATAGGGCACTTCCAGGAGCGTGGCTGCCGGCAGCAGGGCACGCCAGTGGTGCATCACGCGCAGGTACTCGCCGTAGAAATGCGCCAGATCCCCCAGGTCGTGGGCATAGGCGCCGATGTTGAAGAAGTTCTGGAAGTACACCGACAGGCAGGTGTCGAAGGGATGGCGCTGCATGTGGATGATGCGCGCCCGCGGAAACGCGGCGTGCAGCAGGCCCGCGTACCAGAAGTTGGCGGGCATCTTGTCGACCACGCGGGCGGCCTCACCGCCCAGTTGCTGCAATCGCCCCAGGTACTCGCGGGCCATGCCGGGTATGAGCTGCGCGCCCTCCCGGTGCTCGACTTCGGCCCGGCGGAAGGCCTCGTAGGCGCCATGCCAGTGCACCAGTTCGCCCGCGCCGTAGATCGCGGGGTGGGAGGCCAGGATCTGCTCGGCGAGCGAGGTCCCCGACCTCGGCATGCCCAGGATGAACAGCGGCAGTTCCGATGCGGACGCGTCGCGCTCGGTCTTGCGCAGGAGCGCCGCATCGAAACTGCGGATGATCTGGTCGACGCGCACCGTGAGCTTGCCGCGCTCGTACGGGGCGCCGAGCCGCTTGCTCGATTCGTTGGCCTGCCGGTAGTGATCGAAGGCCGGCTCGTACTGGCCCGTGTCGTCATAGTACTTGCCGAGCGCGTAGTGCAGGCCGATCTGCTGGGGGAGCGGCAGGGGCCTGGCCGCGACCGACAGCGCCCCTTCGAGCCAGGGGGTGTCTTCGAGCGTCATGCGCCGGTGCGTGGCGATACTGGCGTAGGAGGGCGCAAAGCCCGGATCGATGCGGATCGCCTGCCGGTACAGATCCTCGGCCTCCGCAAAGTGCCCACGGTCGGCGCGCAATTCACCCAGCAGGCAGAGGGCCTCGAGGTAACGGGGGTCGGCGGCCAGCGCCGCCGCGCAGCTGACTTCGGCCTCCTCGGGGCGCCGCTGCTGGCGCAAGGCCAGGGCCAGGCCCAGATGCGAGGGGGCGTGGCCGGGATTGAGCTCCAGTGCCCGAGTGAAGCTCGCCATGGCCTCTGGGACGCGGCGCAGCTCAAACAGCGCCATGCCAAGATTGGCGTGACTGTCCGCACGTCGCGGGTCGAGCGCGAGGGCGCGGCGGCAAACCTGGACGGCGCCATGGCGATCCCCTAGATCGCGCAGCACGTTGCCGAGTGCATTGAGCGCGTCGATAGAATCGGGATGGAGCGCCAGCGCCTGACGCAAGCTCACCGCGGCCTGCTCGCGCTGTCCGAGCGCCGACTGCGCAAATCCAAGGTTGCAGAGGACTTGCGCGTCGCCCGGCTTGCATTCGAGCGCTCGCCGGTAGCAGCGCTCGGCGTCGGCATAGCGGCGCATTTCCAGGTAGGCATTGCCCAGGTTGTTGTGCGCTTCGGGCTCCTGCGGATTGATCTGCAGCGCCCGCTGGTAGAGGGGGACGGCTTCTGACGGTCGCTCGAGTTTGCGCAGTGCGTTGGCCGCATCGAGGAGCGTGCTGACCTCCCCGGGCTGCAGGGCCAGTGCCCGCTGCAGGCTGGCCAGCGCCGCAGCCCATTGCCCGCGGTCGTAGAGCGCGGCGCCGAGGTTCCGGTGCGCCTCGCCATCCTCCGGCATCAGCTCGGTGGTTTGCTGCAGCGCCTGCAGCGCGTCCTTGCCCTGCCGCACCAGCGCCACGCTCAGCACCTTCCAGACAATCCCCGCATCCGGGAAGCGACTGAGCAGCGCCTGCGAGCGGCTTTCCGCCTCGCTCAGCCGGTCGGCGTTGACCAGCGCGACCAGCTCGCCGATCTCGAGCGAATTGAGGACGCCCGGCCTAGGCATCGCGATAGCGGGTCAAGGCGTCACCGAGGGCGTTCTTGAGTTCACCCAGCCACGGCTCGAAATTCTTCCATTGATCGAGGCCCTCCCGGTAGATGGGCATGCGCACCTGCTCGGAACTGGCGGTGCGCACGCTGCGCTGGGTCTTGTAGAACTCGACGCACTGCGGCTCGAAATCCAGGCCACAGAACTCCAGCATGCGCCGGACGTTGCCCTCAAGATCGTCGACCACCTCCTCGTGCTGCATGCGCAGTATCCGGCCGGGCAGCACGCTCTCCCAATGGCGCATCAGTTCCAGGTAACTGCGGTAGTAGTACGCGATATCCTCGATGCTGTAGGTGAACTCCTGGCCCTTGGCGAACAGCTGCTTGAGATTGCTGAAGCAGCAGGCCATCGGCTCGCGCCGGGCGTCGATGATCTTGGCGTTAGGCAGCATGAGATGAATAAGTCCCAGGTGCCTGAAATTGTTGGGCATCTTGTCGATGAAATAGGGCTTGCCGTGGCGGAACACGCTGGCGTCCGCGAGGTACTGCTTGCCCAGTTTCATAAAATCATCGGCCTCCAGCTCGGCCAGCACCCGCGGGTAGCGGGAATTGTTCAGGTCCGGATCCCGGCCGCGGAGCATGGTGACGATCTGCTGCACGTAAGCCAGCTCCTGGGTTCCTTCCACCTTGGAATGCGAGGCGAGAATCTGCTCGAGCAGCGTGGAGCCCGCGCGCGGGAGCCCGACGATGAAAATCGGGTCGGGCTCCTGTGCTCCCCAGCCGCGGCGGCGCGCAATGAACTCGCTCGTGCACACTTCAATCTGCCATCGGGTGTTGGTCTCGATAATCGTGTGCCGGTAGTGGCTCTCGGCGCGCTTGAGCGCATTGCCCAACTCGTAATGGTGAAACGATTCGGCATACTCGCCCTGATCCTCGAGGGCCTTGCCGAGCGCGAAGCACAGGTGGTACCGATCGATCTGGTCGAGCGTGGGATCCGTGTGCAGGGCCTTGAGGCGCGCGAGCTCCTCGGGGGTAAAGCGGTACGTCTTCAGGTTGGCGACGCTCCAGTACGCGGCGCCAAAATTCGGCCGCGCGGCGGCGGCGTTGCGGTAGGACTCGATCGCTTCCTCGGTCCGGCCAATGGTCTTGAGCGCATGCGCGATCGACAGGTGCACGTCGGCATCCGCGCTGCCGCCCTGCAGCAGCTCGCGATAGAGCGCGATGGCGCGTTCGTGATCCCCGAGGCCCACGGATGCCGTCGCCCGAAGTCCCTGATAGTGCAGCCGGTTCTCTGGATCCTCGCTCATCAGGCGGTCCAGTTCCCGATTGGCCTGCGCGTGCTTTTGCATTTCAATCAGCACCTCGGCGTATTCGGCACGCGCGGCCCGGTAATCGGGGGCCAGCTCGAGCACCGCCGCGAGCAGCAGCTCGGCGTCGTCGTACACCTTGCGGGCAATGCCGATGCGCGCCAGGAGCCGCATCGCTTCCACCTCGTCGCCGTGCTCCAGCAGGAAGGCACGCACCATCGGCTCGGCCAGCTCCAGATCGCCGTCCAGGAACAGCGCCGTGGCCGCCACCACGGCCGGCGGCAGTTTCCGCAAGGTGGCGACCTGGCTGGCCGCCGCCATCGCCTTGCCTTCCTGTCCCACCATCCGATAGAGCCCCGCGAGCATGCTCCAGCTGGCGGGCAGGGCATGGTTGAGATGCACCGCCTGCTCGAAGGCCTGAACCGCCTGGGGCGCCTGGCGCAGCACGACGTAGCAGTGGCCGCGCTCCTCGAACAGGCGGGCAAATCGCGGATGGTGGCGTTCCAGGGCGGCCACGGTCTGCAAGGCCTCGGGCGCCTGGCCCAGGTGCCGCTGCGCGATGGCGACGAACAGCAGGGCGTCGCGCTGCTCGGGGACCCGGGCGAGCAGCCCCTGGCCCTCGGCCAGCACCTGTTCGAACTGTTTCTGCCGGAGCAGGGTGCGGAGCCGCTCAATCTCGGCGGGCAGCGCCTCCGTCGTGGCCGTGGGGGTCGTCGAGGTCATGGAATTCCATAAAAAAAGGGCGGACACGAGGTCCGCCCTTAATGTTACTGCAAGCGTACGGGCTTAGAACTTATACCCGAATTGCAGCGTGATCACGCGCGGCCGCAGCGGCACCTCGGTCTTGATGAACTGGCCCGAACTCGTATGCATGCTGGCGTCCTCGTTGGACAGGTTGTTGCCCGTCAACTGCATCGTCCAGGCGTCCTTGCTCATGCCGATCGCCGCGTCGTAGGTCGTGTAGCTCGGCATCGTGTACTTGAGCAGGGTCGTGGTCGGCGGGTTGTACGCCGGATCGTTCCCGTCCGGGTAGCTCGCCGGCTGGTTGCGCATCGAGCCCATAAAGCTCATGCCCGCCATGGCAAAGTACTTGAAGTCGCCCGAGGTCATGTCGTAATGCAGCCGGGCGTTGTATTGCTGCGGAGGCGAGAAAGCCGGCGAGGTGCCCAGCACACCGTACGGATTGGTGTAAGGGTGGCCGTTGATGTCCGTAATGCACTGGCCGACGGGGGCGCCCGTGACCGTGACAATGTTCGCCTGCAGGCAGGGGGCGTCGGTCTGCTCCGAACGGTTCCACACGCCGGACCCCTGCAGGGACAGGTTTTCGGTCAGACGCGCGTTCACCTGCACTTCGATGCCCTTGACGCGATAGCTCGGCCCGTTGACGACGAAGGTCGTGTTGCCCAGGTGGACCGGGTCGAACAGCACCAGCTGCGCGTTCTTCCAGTCCATCTGGTACAGGGACGCATTGACCTGGATCCGATGCTCGAACCATTCGGTCTTGAGTCCCAGCTCATAGTTGGTCAGATCGTCCGAGTCGTAGCCCGCCGGCTTGTTGAATTGCTTTTCGCCGCCACCGGATGGCGCCACACCCTTGAGCACGACCGTGCCATCCAGGAGCGTCTTGGTGCGGTTGAAGCCACCGGGACGGAAGCCCTGCGACCAGGTGAAGTAGGTCAGGATGTCCGGGGTGACGTGCCAGGTGAGGTTGGCGCGGCTCTTGAACCCACTCTCGCTCTTGCTCAGGTTCATGCCAAACCCGTACACGGGCTGGGTGCCGTTCGCCACGTTCAGCACGCTCGAGGTGGCGCTGTAATATTCCGAGCCCTGCTCGAACTCGTCGTAGTGGTAGTGGCGGGTGCCCGCGGTCAGGGTCAGCACCTTCGGAATCAGGTCAAAATCCACCGAGGCAAAGAACGCCACCTGCTTGAAGCCGCGCCGGACGTCCTCGCCGAACGCCGTGTTGGTCCCCAAGCGCAGGCCGGGATCGCCCGCGTAGTAACCCGGCGTCGGCCCGGTGGCCGCCACGCAGTCCGGGCCCGCCCGCCAGCGCGATCGCCAGGTTGGCTGGATCGCACTGCGCGATCGGCATGTAATTAAAGTTCATGTTGTCTTTAATTACGTTGTTCTCGTAGAACGCGCCGAGCAGTGCCCGCAGGCGGTTGTCGTCCGAAGTGGAGACGCGCAGTTCGTGACTCTGATGGGTCACGTCCACCTGATCGCGCCAGCTGCCCACCGGCTTGTAGCAGGTGGTGGGCTTGGAGGATCTGAAGTAGGGGTATCCCGCGCCCGAGCCACTGCAGTCGTACCACGAGCCGTGGGTGGAGGTCAGGTAATTGGAGTAGTCCGACTGCTGATCGATGCTGCGGTTGAGATAGCTCCCCGTGTAGATCATCTTCAGGTCGCCGCCTGAACCGAACAGCGCCGGGAACCGGCCATTGAAGGTCCAGGCCGTGCTGTTGTACTTGTCCTTGTCAAAATTGGGCGCGAAGGACATGGTCTGGTAGGGCGCGAGCGCCTGGCCGTTCGGGCCGATCGGTTCAGAGGCAAAGTAGCCGTCGGCCTTGAAGTTCTGGACGTTCTGCTGCACCAGCAGATCCCAGTCGTCGGTAAACTTGTAGGCCAGCGACAGGCGGCCGCCCTGGTACGTCACGGGGTTCGTGTTCTTTCCCGTGATGCCCGCGTTTACGGCTTCCAGACTGCCGGGGCGCGTCAGCGGAGTGAATGGCGGGTTCGCAATGGCGGGCTTAAGCTGGATCGTGCCGGCCTCGTTGTCGATGTAGCCGCCGCGGGAGTCGGTGAAGAAGGTCGCGCGCAGGGCCATCTTGCCTTCGATGAGCGGCAGGTTGATGGTGGCATTGGCGCTGCTGTTGGGATCGCCGCCCGAGGTGGTGCCGTAGGTGGCGTTGAAGTCGCCTGTGGTCTTGTCCAGGTTGGGCTTGTTGGTGATGTAACGGACCAGTCCGGCTTGGGCGCCGCCGCCGAACAGGGTGCCCTGCGGGCCTTCCAGGATTTCGACGCGTTCCATGTCCACCAGGTAGACGTCGTTGTTGTGGCCGGGGAAGGCCATCGACTGGTCGTCGAGGTAGAGGGCCGCGTTCGGCATCGGGGCGATGGTGGCCTGGGACTGGCCGGGCGCGCCGCCGTAGCTGAGGCCGCGCATGAAGATGTTGCCCATGCCCGGGCCGTTGCTGCTGAAGGTCACGTTGGGCGTGTACTTGAGCAATTCATTGACGGTGGTGATGTTCAGCTGCTGCAGCTGGGCGGCGGAAGTCGCCTGCACCGTGATGGGTACGTCCTGGAGGTTTTCAGTCTTGCGCTGCGCGGTAACAACAACCTCTTCAAGCCCGATGCTCGTGGTGCCGGCCGTGCTCGTGTCGGCGGCCATGGCGCGCGGGCCGACCGTAGCGGCGGCGCTCGCGGTGCCCAAGATCGCAAAGATTGCGCGCTGGATCGATTGGTTTGAGTTCAATTGGCGTCCCCCATTGATGAATGGCCCGATTCCGTGCAGACACACCGGTTGTGCCCCGGCGCAAGCCCGGGGCCGACTCTACGCGCCCTCGTGCGTTGAATCCAGTCCGGGGCAATCTTAATTCTCGATCTGTGCATACCTAATTTAGATCACTGAGGCTCAGAAACAACACGATACCGTCCAACTATTGCAGCGACGTTGCAACCGCTTCCCGCCGATCAGGGATCGCCGCGCCGGACTTGGGTCGCCCGCTCCGCCGGAGCGGCTCGTGCGCCCCGGCGGCTGTTGCATGCTGACTCGCGAAGGCCTCAGTATCGCAGCCGTGACCCGCCCCGATCCGCCCCCGCATTCGCCGGAACCGCTCAATACCGACGTGCCGATAGTCACAAGGAGGCGCGAGCGGGGTCGCGCCAGCCGCTCCACCGGCCCCTCGCTCGCGCCCATCGCCCGGCTCAGCAATCCCTGGGCGCCGCTGGAGATCCTCACGGCCGAGCAGGTCGAGCGCATCCTCGATGCCGCCTATCGGGTGCTGGAGGAAGCCGGCCTCGAGATCCGCAACGCCGCGGCCCGCGACTACTATCGCCATGCGGGCGCGCTCGTCGATGACGCCTCGCAGATGGTGCGCATGGGGCGGGACATCGTCGAGGCGCAGCTGGCGCATGCGCCGGAGCGATTCGTGCTGCATTCCCGCGATCCGGCACGCCACCTGCACGTGGGCGGCAACGTGGTGAATTTCGGCCCGGTCAGCGGCGCGCCCAACATCAGTGACATGGACCGCGGGCGCCGCTACGGCGACCTGGAGGGATTCCGGAACATCCTGCGCCTGACCCACAAGCTGGGCGTTCTGCACTGGCAGGGGGGCATCGTCGTCGAGCCGGTCGACGTCCCGGTGCCGGTGCGGCACCTGTCGATCTTTCAGGCGCATATCGAATACGCGGACATCGTGTGGGCGGCGCGCGGCGTGGGCGGCATGCAAGCCGAGGACGCGATCGCCATGTCGGCGATCGAGCACGGCTGCACGATCGAGGAACTGGCCGCCCGGCCCACGCTGCTGACGGTGACCAACGTCAACTCCCCGCGCCGGGTCGACGCCGAGATACTCGATTGCATCATGGTGCTGGCCCGCCACGGGCAATGCGTGGTCATCACGCCCTTCACCCTCATGGGGGCGATGGCGCCGATCACGATGGCCGGTGCGCTGGTCCAGCAGACGGCCGAGGCGCTCGGTGTGATCACGCTGTGCCAGCTCGTCAGGCCCGGCGCGCCCTGCGTCATGGGGGGATTCACCTCCAACGTGGACATGCGCACCGGTTCGCCGGCCTTCGGCACGCCCGAGTACGTGCATGCGGTGATCGCCGGCGCCCAGATCGGCCGGCGGCTCAAACTGCCGGTGCGCAGCAGCGCCGTGAACGCTTCCCCCACCGTGGATGCCCAGTCCACCTACGAGACCGCCTTCTCGCTCCAGGCGGCCATACTGAGCCACAGCCACCTCATCAATCATGCCTGCGGCTGGCTGGAGGGCGGGCTGACCGCTTCGCTCGAGAAGGTCGTGGTCGATGCCGAGCTGCTGCGCAACTGGGCGGCCATACTCAAGCCGGTCCAGTTCGACGATGACGATCTGGCGGTGGAGGCCATCAAGGACGTGCCGGTCGGCGGGCACTTCTTCGGTTCGGCACACACGCTCGCCCGCTACGAGTCCGCGTTTTACCGGCCGCTGCTGTCGGACTGGTCGAACTTCGAGAACTGGACCGACGCCGGATCGCGCAATGCGACCCAGCGGGCGACCGGCCTGTGGAAGAAGCTGCTGGCCGAGTACGTGGCCCCGCCGCTCGATCCGGCGGTGAAGGACGCCCTCGATGCCTACGTCGCGCGGCGCAGCGCCGAGATCGAGCGCGCCGGCTGACGACCCGCGTCGGATCCGCCCATGCACCCGCTGATCATGAATGCGCGCATGTACGCGGTGACCGCCGAAGTCGAGCGCGGCTGGCAGGAGCTGCTCGAGCACGTGGCGCTCGAGGCCGGCGTCGAGCTCAGCTATTGGCCGTATCCTGCGCCCCGGCCGCTCGAGGCGCTCTGGTCGCGCGCCGACCTGGGCCTGGTCTTCATGTGCGGGTTTCCCATCGCCCTGCGGCTTGCGCCAGTGGCGCCGATCGCCGCGCCGATCCCGAGGGCGCCGTGGGCGCAGGGGCGCGCCGTCTACCGCACGGATCTGATCGTGCGCGAGGACGCTCCCTACCAGAGCCTGGAGGACACCTTTGGTGCCCGTGCGGGCTACACCGTCGCGCATTCGCATTCGGGCTTTAACGCGTTCCGCCATCACTTGCTGGGTTACCGCTCGGCGCTGCGGCCGCAGCTGTACCGCGAGATGCACGGCGATCTGATCACCGCGCGCAATATTCTCGACGGCGTGCGCGAGGGGCGCATCGACGTGGGCCCGCTCGACGCCTACTGGCACCTGTTGATGGCCCGCCATGCTCCGCAGCTCACCGCGGGCATACGCGTGCTCGCCTCCACGGCGATCGCACCCATGCCCGCCCTGGTCGCGGGAACCAGCGTCCCGACAGCGACCCTCGAGCGGTTGCGCGCCGCGCTCCTGGGTGCCGCGGAGCGCCCATGGTTCGCTCCGCTGGGCGAGCTGCTGCAACTCGATGGCTTCGCCCCGGTCAGCGAGCGCAGCTACGGCGTGCTGCTGGAGTGGGACCGGGAGGCGAGGGCGGCCGGTTACGAGCGGCCGGCCTGATTGTTCTTTATTCGCCCAGTCGGGTGCTGCAGGACGTCGTGGGGCCGGAACAGGAACCGGCGCGCCACGTCAAAATACGTCACATAGATGAGCCCGCCGTTTTCGCTCAGCAGCCGCTCGCGGATCTTCCGATAGCGGGAATTGTAGCGATACCAGGGAATGCTCGGCGCTTCGTGGTGGAGCGAGTGCAGGTTGTTGAACAGGAACAGCGGTCCAAGCAGCCACGAACCCTCGACGACGGCAATGCGCTCGCGCATCTCCGGGTGGGCCTTGTGCTCGGCGAAGGAGCGGATCAGGAGAATGGCGTTGGCGGGCAGCACGATCGTGACCAGATAGATCCACAGCGGCATGCCGCAGACCAATTTCAGCCACACCACGACGGGCACGCACCACAGCAGGTGCTCAAGCCAGATCCAGCGCGCGTTCGACTGGTTCCGGCGCACTGCGCGCCACTCGTTTCGATAGAACCGGCCGATGCTCCACACGCAACCGACGATCATGCGGCCGGCGAGCGTCTGCTGCACCCGCAGCAGCGCTCGGGTGGGTGCGCTCAATTGCTGCAGTTCCTCCGGCGTCCAGTAGTAAGACTCCGGGTCATCGAGCGGATCGGTGAGGCGCTCGTCGCGGTGGTGCTTCAGGTGGCTCTGCCGGTATCGCACATAGGGCAGCCACAGGGCAAGGGGCAGGATGGCCAGCATCCGGTTGACCGCCGACCACCGCGTGGGGTGACCGTGCACCATCTCGTGCTGGAGCGAACCGTGCAATGTAACCAGCAGCGCGCAAAGCGGCGCCACGAGGGCGAGTGGCCAGCGGCCGTAGGCGAGGGTCGTGGTGAGCCAGCCTCCGTAGGTGAGCGCGACCAACAGCAGCGTCGGTAACTCCACGGCGGCAGCCTTGAAGCTTCTTTGACTGGTCGAGGCGTTCACCTTAGGTCATGCTTTCCGGTCGGTAGGATCCTACGTCTGTCCTCCCACTGTCCTACATTATACACGACCTTAGGCTGTCAGACGGACGGCCGTGGGTCACGTTTCGTTAACGTAATGCGGGTCTAATCGATCTGGAAGGGCCGGAACCAGCGCCGTTCGATGGTGGCCATGGCGTCGTAGAGCAATATGGCCATGAGGCCGGTCACCAGGCCGCCCTGCAATATGAAGGCCGTGTTGTTCGACAGCAGGCCGGCGATGATGACCTCGCCCAGGCCTTTGGCGGCGACCGTGGATCCGATGGTGGCCGTGCCCACGTTGATCACCAGCGACAGCCGCACCCCCTCCAGGATCATCGGCATGGCCAGCGGCAGCTCCACCGAGCGCAGGCGCTGCCGCGCACTCATGCCCATGCCGCTGGCGGCCTCCAGGAGCGCCGCGGGGCAGGACTTGAGACCGACGATGGTATTTTCAAAAATGGGCAGCAGCCCGTAGGCGAACAAGGCGATCAGGGTGGGCTTCTCGCCGAATCCGACCAGCGGGACGGCGACCGCCAGCACCGCCACCGGCGGAAAGGTCTGCCCGACGTTGACCAGGGTGCGCGACAAGGGCAGGAACTGCGCTCCGCTGGCGCGGGTCACCCCGATCCCCAGAGCCACCGCGACCAGCGTGCTGGCGGCCGCCGCGGCAATGACGGTGCCGAGGTGCGCCAGGGTCAGTGCCAGC
Organism: uncultured Gammaproteobacteria bacterium; assembly: GCA_963707115.1. Lineage (GTDB taxonomy): Bacteria > Pseudomonadota > Gammaproteobacteria > Steroidobacterales > Steroidobacteraceae > FEN-1191. The sequence continues at coordinate 36,012 of CAVPOP010000004.1, read as the reverse complement.
AGATTGCCCTGATCGTAAATCGGGGGCGCACCGTACTGCGTCAACGGGGCAAACACCGGCGCGAAGCGCTGCGGTGCGAGCAGAAAGGCCAGCAGCAGCAGCAGGGCCGCCAGGCGCAGGATCATCGCGCCGCGCGGCATCAATGCGCGCGTCCGTGCGCGAGTATCGCCTCGATGGTGAGCGCCCCGCACGGCCGGCCCTCGGCGTCGACGACCGGGGCGGAATCCGCTCCCCGCCACACGAGCTCAGACAGGGCATCGCGCAGCGAGGAGCTCGCGGCGATCGGCGCCCCGCCCGCCGCCCCGGCCGTGGCCGCTTCGCCGGCGGTGGTCAGCGACAGCAGCTTGAGGGCGCGATCGGCACTGCCGGTCATGCGTGCCACGAACGGATCGGCCGGATGGGTCAGGAGCCGCGCCGGGCGGTCGTACTGCAGCACCCGGCCGTGGCTCATCACCGCGATCCGGTCCCCGAGCCGGAAGGCCTCGTCCATGTCGTGGGTGACCAGCACGATCGTGGTGCCGTAGCGCCGCTGGATGTCGAGCAGATCCTCCTGCGCCTTGCCCCGGATGATGGGATCGAGCGCGCCAAAGGGCTCGTCCATGAGCAGCACGTTCGGCTCGGCCGCGAGCGCCCGGGCTACGCCAACGCGCTGTTGCTGACCGCCGGAGAGCTGGTGCGGAAATTTGTGCGCGTACACGGCCGGATCGAGCTGGAAGACCTCGAGCAGCTCGTGCACCCGGGCGCGAATGCGCGGCTCCGCCCACTCCAGCAATTGCGGCACGGTCGCAATGTTCTCGGCCACCGTGCGGTGCGGGAACAGCCCGTTTCCCTGGATCACGTAGCCGATGCGCCGCCGCAGCAGGTGTGCGGGCTCGGCCGCCGTGTCGTTGCCGTCGATCAACACGCGCCCGAGGCTGGGTTCGACCAGACGATTGATCATGCGCAGCAGGGTCGACTTGCCCGACCCGGAGGTGCCGACGATCACCGTGATGGAACGCGGCTCGATGGTCATCGACACCGCATCGACCACCGCCGTCGTGCCGTACTGCTTGCTGAGGTTCTCGATGCTGATCATGGGCGAGTGCGGTCCATCGTCTCGACCAGGGCATCGAGCAGCACCGCGGCCGAAAACGCCAGCGCCACGGTCGGCAGGGCCCCGAGCAGCACCAGGTCGATGGCCGTCTGGCCAATGCCCTGGAATATAAAGGTGCCCAGGCCTCCGGCCCCGATCAGGGCGGCGATGGCGACCAGCCCGATATTTTGCACCAGCACGATGCGGATCCCGGTCAGTATCACCGGCAACGCCAGGGGCAGCTCGATCCGGCGCAGGATCTGTCCGCGCGTCATGCCCATGCCGCGGGCGGCCTCTACCGCCGCAGGCGAGACCCGCTGGAGCCCCAAGACGGTATTGGCCACCACCGGCAGCAGGGAGTAGAGAAACAGCGCGATCAGCGCCGGTGCCGTGCCGATGCCGCGAATCCCGAGTGCCGCCGCCAGCGGTACCGCGGCCGCCAGGGCGGCAAGCGGGGCCATCAGAATCCCAAACAGCGCGATGGCCGGAATCGTCTGGATCAGGTTCAAGGTGCCGAGGATCCCGGAGCGCAGGCGCGGCAGCCGATGACAGAGTATGCCCAGGGGCAGGGCAACGATCACCGCCGCGCCGAGCGAGCCCAGCGCCAGCCACAGGTGCTGGCGCAGCTCGTGCGCGAAGCGCACCGCATTGACCGTGTATTCGCGCATTACCGAAAGCTGATCAAAGCCGCCCGCTCCCAGGGCGAGCGTCACCACGCCGAGGAACAGCAGCAGCGAGAGCACGCGCACCAGCGGGCCCGGCTGCAGGCGCGTGATCGCATCCGTGACCATCAGTCCCAGGCTGCACAGCAGCAGCCAGAATCCCGAGCCCGGTGCGATGCGCACCACCTTGTTGCCCGGCGGCGTGAGCGCCGTGCCGGCGGCGGCCACGGCCACGCACACGGCGAGCACCCCGAGCAGGGCGGTCGCAAGCCGCACGTAGGGATTGGCGATGCGGATCGCCGCCAGGGCCGCGATCGACACGGCGGCGATCACCGCCACGGCCAGCGCCGGCGGCAGCACTTCGAGCAGATCGCGCGGCGTGCCGGGCACGATGCGATTGGCCTTGGAGACCACGAACGGCAGGAAGATGAGGGCCGCGGCGGCAAAACTCGCGAGCACCATACCCAGCCGGTCGATCCGGCCTGGCCGCGGCCCGCTCACGGCACCAGCCCCTGGGCCTTCAGGTAATCGGCGGCCACGGACTCGGCCGATTCGCCGTCCACCTGCACGCGCGCGTTCAGTCGCTGCAGCGTCGCGGTGTCGAAACTCGCCATCAGCGGCCGCAGCAGCCCCGCGATCTGCGGTTGCGCCCGGAGCACCGACTCGCGGATCGTGGGCACCGGCGCGTACACGGGCTGATCATGCCGGTCATCCTGCAAGATCCTCAGGTTGGCCGCAACGATGCCGCCGTCCGTGCCGTAGACCATCGCGGTGTTGACCCCATTGGTGCGCGCAGCTGCCGCCCCGATCGTCGCCGAGGTCTCGCCACCGGCGAGCACGATGAGCTGCTCGGGGTGCAATCTGAATCCGTAGGTCTGCTCCAGCGAACGCAGTGTGCCGGCATTGGCGAACTCCGCCGAGCAGGCGAGCATCACCTTGCCGCCGGAGCCGACCCAGCGGGCGAAGTCACTCATCGTGTGCAGGCGGTTGGCCGCGGCGACGTCCTCGCGCACCGCCAGGGCCCAGGAGTTGCTGGCGTTGGCCGGCGTGAGCCAGACGATGCGGTTGGCCGCATAGTCGAGCTTGGCGCCCAGCTCGTAGCCGCGCTCCAGATCCTTCCACGCCGGATCCGAGGCACGGTTGAAGAAGAAGCCCGCGTTGCCGGTGTATTCGACGTAGATGTCGATTTGACCCGCGATCAGCGCCTTGCGCACCACCGGCGTCGCCCCGAGCGTGGTGCGATCGACGGTGGCAATGCCGTGGGCGTTGAGCAGGAGCCGTATCATCTGGCCGATCATGACCGACTCGCTCGAGAGCTTCGAGGAGACCACCACCGCGGCCTGCAGCGGCGCCGCTGTCAGCAGCGCCAGTGTCAGGCAGGCGCACAGCGACTTCAGAATCTTCGCCACTCTTCCTCCCTGGCGCGCAAGTTGTCGCTAATGGGCGGGCGCGTCAAGTCCCGCGCTGCGCCCGGCTTGCGTTACTATGCGTGCCACCGATGAAGGCGTCGCCAGAAATCCAGCCGCAGTCCGCTCCGGGCGCGCGGCAGGGCGGCGGGCGCTATTCCGGCGCGCGCTTGCTGCTCGAGGGCCTCAGGGGGCAACGCGGCTGGTCGCGCGCCTGGGCCAAGGCGGTGCCGCGCGCGGGCTACCGCGTCGTGATCGTCGGCGGTGGCGGCCATGGGCTGGCGACCGCCTACTACCTGGCGAGCACGTTTGGCATCAGCGACGTGGCGGTGCTGGAGCGGGGGCCGATCGGGCTCGGCAACGTCGGGCGCAACACCACCCTGATCCGCTCCAACTATTTTCATCCCGACAACATCCGTTTCTACGACTACTCGCTGCAGCTGTGGGAGGGCATGGAGCGCACGCTGAATTTCAACACCATGGTCAGCCAGCGCGGCACGCTCAACCTGTTCCACACCGAGGCGCAGCGCGATCTGTTCACGCGCCGCGCCAACGCGATGCGCGTGCTGGGCGTGGACGCCGAGCCGCTGAGCCGCAACGCGCTCAAGCGGCTGGTGCCGCAGATCGATCTGGACAACGGGCGCTTCCCGGTGCTCGGTGGCTTCCTGCAGCGGCGCGGGGGCACGGTGCGCCACGACGCGGTCGCCTGGGGATATGCGCGGGCGGCGTCCCGGGCCGGTGTCGACATCGTCGAGCAGTGCGAGGTGACCGGCATCCGGCGCAGCGGCGAGCGCGTCATCGGGGTCGACACGACCCGCGGGTACGTGGCCGCCGACCTCGTCTGCCTGGCGGTGGCCGGCCACTCCTCGCGCCTTGCGGCGATGGTGCAGCTGCCCCTGCCCATCGAGACCCACGTGTTGCAGGCGTTTGTCACCGAGAGCGTCAAGCCCATGCTGGATGTGGTGCTCACCTACGGCGCGGGCCATTTCTACGTGAGCCAGTCGGACAAGGGCGGGCTGGTGTTCGGCGGCGGCATCGACGGCTACAACAGCTACGGCCAGCGCGGATCGCTGTACGTGGCCGAGGAAGTCGCCGCGGCGGGCGTGACGATCATGCCCGGCCTGGCGCGGCTCCGGGTGTTGCGCCAGTGGGGCGGGGTGATGGACATGACGATGGACGGCTCGCCCATCATCTCAAAGACCCCGCTCGATGGACTGATACTCAACGGCGGCTGGTGCTACGGCGGCTTCAAGGCCATCCCGGCCGGCGGCATGTGCACGGCGCACCTCATCGCGCAGGGCTCGCCGCACCCGCTGGCCGCCCACCTGGATCTCGAGCGCTTTGCCGCGGGCCGCACCGTGGACGAGCGCGGCATCGGTCCTTACCCCTACGCGCACTGACGGCCGTTCCTGAACCATGCTGCGCATTTGCTGTCCGTGGTGCGGGGTACGCGACGAGGTCGAATTTCGCTACCGGGGAGACGCCGCCGTGACGCGTCCGGCCCTCGAGGCTTCGCTCGCGGCGAGCGCGGCCTACGTCTACGCGCGCGACAACGGCTGCGATTGGCACCTGGAGTGGTGGCTGCACACCGGCGGTTGCCGCAGGCTCCTCAAGGTCGCCCGCCACACGCTCACCCACGAGATTCGCGCGGTGACGGGTTGATGTGGGGGCCGGCGCGTATCGGGCAGGGACTGCTGACCGACTCGCACAAGCCCGTCACGTTTCGCTTCGACGGCCGCCGCCTGCGCGGACTGGCCGGCGATACGCTCGCCTCGGCACTGCTCGCCAACGGCCAGCGGGTGGTGGGCCGGAGCCTCAAGTATCATCGCCCGCGCGGAATCGTGACCGGCGGGCCCGAGGAGCCCTGTGCCCTGGTGGAAGTGCTCGGCCCGCAGGGCCGCGAGCCCAATCGCCCGGCCACCACGCTGGAGCTGTACGAGGGGCTCGAGACCGAAAGCCAGAACCGCTGGCCGTCGCTGCGCTTTGACGTGCTGGCCGTCAACGATCTGCTGGGCCGATTTCTGCCCGCGGGCTTCTACTACAAGACCTTCATGGCGCCGGGACGCTTCTGGGAGCGCGTCTATGAGCCGCTGCTGCGCCGCGCCGCAGGCCTCGGGCGGCTGCGGGCCAGCGCGGGCGCCGCGCACGCGCCGGCCGAGTCCGTGCACGATCACCCCGACGTGCTGGTGGTGGGCGCCGGCGTCGCCGGCCTCGCCGCGGCGCAGAGACTGGCATGGCGTGGAGTGCGCGTCATGCTGGTCGAGGAGGACGCGGTCCTGGGAGGCGGCTCGCTCCTGGATGAGCGCTGGAACGCGTGGCGCGAGGCGGCCTGCCAGGCGCTCGCCGGCGCGACCGGCGGGCGGTGCCTGACGCGCACGGCGGTGATCGGTGCGTACGGCCACGGCGTGTACGCGGCGCTGCAGACCCTCACGCCGGCAGAATCGGCGCGCTGTGGCGGCCTGCGCGAACGCTTGCGGGTGATACGGGCGCGGACCACGATTCTGGCCACCGGCGCGATCGAACGGCTGATCGCCTTTCCGGGCAATGACGTCCCGGGCGTCATGCTCGCCGGGGCCGCGCACCGCTACCTGCGCCGCTACGGCGTCGCGGCCGGCCGCCGGCCGGTCTTCTTTCTGAATTCGGACGAAGCCTACGAGGCGGTGTGCGCCTATGCCGCGGCCGGCATCGCGTGTCGCGCTGTCGTTGACGTGCGCGCCGCCAGCCCGGGCGCGGATCGGGCACGCGCCCTGGGGATCGAAGTCGTGAGCGGCGCGATGGTCGAGGCGGTGTACGGACGGATGGGGGTGCGCGCGGTGCGCATCGCGCACCGGGACGGCCGCGCGGCGCGTAAGCTGGAGGCCGACTGCCTGCTGGTCTCGGGCGGCTACACGCCGAGCACGTCGCTGGCCAGTCAGCTGCGCGCCGAACTGCAATGGCGCGAGGAGCTCGCAGCTCCGGTGGCCTCGCTCGCGCCCACGGCCGCTCAGCTGGCCGGCGCGGCGCGCGGTGTGTTCGGACTGGCGGCGGCGACCCGGGACGGCGAGGCGGCGGCGCGCATCGTCGCCGCGCAGCTCGGCCTGGAGCTGGGCGGCGCGGGCGGCGGTGCCCCGCTGCCCGCCGATCCGGAGCACGCGCTGATCAGTGCCGTGTGGGAGGTGCCATCGCGCGGCAAGGCGTTTGTGGATCTGCAGAACGACGTGACCTGCGAGGACGTGCGGCTCGCCGCCCGCGAGGGTTACGAGCATGTGGAGCACATGAAGCGCTACACCACCCACGGCATGGCCACCGACCAGGGACGCATCGGCGGCCTGCTGGGCAGCGCCGTGCTGGCGCAGGCGCGCGGACTGAGCGTGGCCGAGGTCGGTCAGCCCAGGCCGCGGCCGTTCCTGCAGTCCATCCCCTTTGCCGCACTGGCGGGCGCGGAAGCCGGCGAGCATTTCAAGCCCAAGCGACGCCTGCCGCTGCACGACTGGCACGAAGCCTCCGGCGCCACCTTTGCCAACGTCGGCCTGTGGCTGCGGCCGCTGGTGTACTCGCAGCAACCGGGCTGGGAATCCGTGCTCCGCGAGGCACGCGCCGTGCGCACCGCGGTCGGCATCACCGACCTGTCCACGCTCGGCAAGATCGACGTGCAGGGACCGGACGCGGCGAGGTTTCTCGATTTCATTTACGCGAACACCTTTTCCACGCTGCGCGTCGGCGGCGCGCGCTACGGCATCATGCTGCGCGAGGATGGCATGCTGCTCGATGATGGCACCACCTCGCGGCTGGGAGCGGAGCACTTCCTGATCACGACCACGACCGCCAACGCCTCCGTGGTGCTCGAACACCTGGAATTTCACCTGCAGGCCGTGTGCCCGCAGCTCGAGGTGCTGTTGACCGAGGTGGGCGATCAATGGGCGCAATTTGCCGTAGCCGGGCCGCGTTCGCGCGAGGTGGTCGCCGCGGTGGTGACGGGGCTGGATCTGAGCAACGCGGCCTTTCCGTTCATGTCGGCGGCCCCCGCGCAGGTGGCCGGCGTGACCGGCCGGGTGTACCGGATCTCATTCTCCGGTGAACTCGCTTACGAGATCGCGGTGCCCGCGCAGTGCGCCCGGCCGGTGTGGAGCGCATTGCTCGAGGCCGGAGCACGCTACGGCATCGTGCCCTACGGCCTGGACGCCCTCAATACGCTGCGCATCGAGAAGGGCCATGTCACCGGCGCCGAACTCAACGGCAACACCAGCGCCGAGGATCTGGGCCTGCAGCGGCTGCTGAAGAAGCAGGGCGACTTCGTGGGCCGCGCGCTCTCGCAACGTCCGGGGCTGAGCGCCCCGGATCGCCTGCAGCTGGTCGGCGTACGCACGCTCGAGGCCAGCGGACGGTTGCGCAACGGCGCGCAACTGGTCAGGCCGGGGAGCGGCCATGCCAGCCTGGGGTATCTCACTTCGGTGAGCGCCGCGGCGGCCTCCGAGGGCTGGGTGGGCCTCGCGCTGCTGGCGACCGGACGGGCGCGGCTCGGTCAGCGGCTGGTCGCGGCCTCGCCCGCGCACCACGAGCAGACGGAAGTCCTGATCGTCAGCCCGCACATGTACGATCCGGAGAACCAGCGTGTCCGGGCCTGAGGCTGCGGCCGGCACGGTCCCGGAAGCGGGCGTGCATCTGAGCGACTACCGATCCGACGTGGTCGAGATCGCCTCGCTCCGCGGCCGGGTACGCGAGCTCGAGGGCATCGCGGCGGCGCGCGGGCTCACCTTGCCGGGCTTCGGCCGCGTCGTGGCCACCGCGCGCTGGCTGACGCTGAGCGTTCGGCCCGAACGCTGGCTGGTGCTGCAGCCCGCGACGGTGGCGGGGGCACGCGCGGCGCAATGGCACACGGCCTGCGCAGGGCTGGGGAGCGCGGTGGACCTGTCCTCGGCTCTGGCGGTGCTGCACCTCGCCGGACCCCGGGCACGCGAACTGGTGGCGCGATCGTGCCGCGTGGACCTGCACGAGTCCGCCCTGCCCAGCGGCCGCGCCGTCGCCACCGTGATGGCGCAGGTGCCGGTGACCATCGCCGCCATCCCCAGCGGCATGCTGCTGCTGACGCCTGCCACCACGGCTCGCCATTTTCGCGAATGGCTCCTCGCCAGTGCGAAGCTCTGTGCGCTGCCGACGCCTTCGGCGCGCGCCACGATCGAGATGTTCGGGGGTAGCAGTCCATGAAGAGTTCCGCGCGGGCGGTGGTCATCGGGGGCGGGGTCGTCGGGGCCAGCACGCTCTTTCATCTGGCCAAGATCGGCTGGAGCGACGTGCTGCTGCTCGAAAAGAGCGAACTGACCTCGGGTTCGACCTGGCACGCCGCCGGCGGCATGCACACCTTCAATGGCGAGGCCAACATCTCGCGCCTGCAGAAGTACACGATCGACCTGTATCGGGAGATCGAGGCCATGTCCGGCCAGTCGTGCGGCCTGCACGCCAACGGCGGACTGATGCTGGCGGCCACGCCGGGCGAACTCGACAGTCTCAGGCTCATCTGCTCGCGCGCGCGTTACCTCGGCATGGAGACGGCGATGATCTCGCTCGAGGAAGCGCAGCAATTCAACCCGCTGATCGATCCGAGCTATTTCATCGGGGCGCTGTGGCGCGCCGACGGCGGGCACTGCGATCCGTCCGGCACCACCCAGGCCTACGTCAAGGCGGCGCGCACGCTGGGCGCCTCGGTCGAGCGCCACACGCGCGTGCTGTCCCTGCAGGCGCGGCGCGACGGCTCCTGGGACGTCATGACCGACAAGGGCACGGTGCATGCCGAGCACGTGGTGAATTGCGCCGGTCTGTGGGCGCGGGAAGTGGGCCACATGGTGGGCATCGAGCTGCCGGTGCTGGCCATGGAGCACCATTACCTGCTGACCGAGGACATTCCCGAGCTGCAGCGGCCGGGATCGCGAGATCGTCAACACCACCGACTATGCGGGCGAGATCTACATGCGTCAGGAGCGCGGGGGTGCGCTGATCGGGACTTATGAGCCGCAGGGCGTCGTCTGGTCGCCGCTCAGGACACCCGATGACTTCTCGATGCAGCTGCTGCCCGACGATTTTGAACGGCTGGCCCCCCAGTTCGAAGTGGGGTTTCGCCACTTTCCCGCGCTGGGCCGCGCCGGCATCCGCAAGGCCATCAACGGGCCGTTCACCTTCGCGCCGGACGGCAACCCGCTGGTCGGCCCGGTCCGCGGCCTGCGCAACTACTGGGTGGCCTGCGCCGTGATGGCCGGCTTCAGCCAGGGCGGTGGCATCGGCCTGGTGCTGTCCCGCTGGATGGCGGAAAACGATCCCGGCCAGGACATCATCTCCATGGACGTGGCGCGCTTCGGGGCCTTTGCCACTCCGAAGTACACCTCTCTTAAGGTGCCCGAGAACTACGCGCGGCGCTTTCGGCTGGCCTACCCCAACGAGGAATTGCCGGCCGCGCGCCCGGTGCGCCGCTCGCCGATCTACGACCGGCTGATCGCGGCGGGCGCGGTCATGGGCGCAAACTTCGGGCTCGAGCACGCGCTCTGGTTCGCGCCGCGCGGTGTCGCGCCGACCGAGACGCCGACCTATCGGCGCTCGGAGGCATTCGGCATCGTCAAGGCGGAATGCAAGGCGGTGCGCGCCGGCGTGGGCCTGTACGAAACCAGCAACTACGGAAAATACGAGGTCACCGGGCACGGCGCGCGCGCCTGGCTGGATCGCGTCTTTGCCTCGCGGATCCCCGCGCCGGGACGGCTGGCGCTGGCCCCGATGCTCAATCCCGCCGGGCGCATCGTGGGGGATCTGTCGATTGCCTGCCTGGACCCGGAACGCTACCTGATCTTCGGTTCGGGGTTTGCCGAGGAGTTTCACATGCGCTGGTGGCAGCAGAGCGCGCCGCCGGCCGACGTCGCGTTGCGCTCGGCCGCCTCGACGCTCGTCGGGGTCGCGATCGCCGGTCCGCGCGCGCGCGAACTGCTGCAGCCCCTGGTGCGCGCGGACCTTTCCGCGGCGGCCTTCAGACTATTCCAGGTCAGGGAAGTGGCCGTGGGGCTGGCGCCGGTGATCCTGGCGCGGGCGGGCTTCACGGGCGAACTCGGCTATGAGCTATGGACCACGCCCGACTATTTTCTCACGCTGTACGACGAGCTGTGCGAGGCGGGCCGCACGCTGGGCCTGGTGCACTTCGGCGGGCGCGCTCTGTCCTCGCTCCGGCTGGAGAAGGCGTACGGATCGTTCAACAAGGACTTCCGCCCGGACTACACGGCCGCCGAAACCGGCCTCGATCGGTTCGTGGATTTCGGCAAGAGCGATTTTGTCGGCCGCAGCGCCGCGCTGGCCGAGAGGGCCGCGGGCCCGCGGCGGCGGTTCGTGGTGATGGAAGTGGACGCCGGCGACGCCGACGTCGTCGGTTATGAATCGATCCTCAAGGACGGAGTGGCGCTGGGCTACGTGACTTCCGGCGCCTACGGCCACTGCATCGACCAGAGCCTCGCGGCCGGCTATGTGCCTAGCGAACTGGCGCGCGAGGGCGAGGCGTTTGAGATCGACATCCTGGGCGAGACGCGCGCGGCGCGCGTGCGGCTCGCGCCACTGTACGATCCGCAGGGGTTGCGGCTGCGGGCCTGAGGCTGGGGCTCCGAGCGGGCGGGCACGGGTTCGGAAACAGAGTAGGTTGTCCCTTTAACATATTGATTACTCATTATCTATTGCCGGATGACTGGGTGGCGCCGGGCCGTGTGCCGGGCGCGCCCGCCGTGCGATAGCGCCGCTTATACTGGGTTCAGGCCACACCGCGGGGGCTCTTGGGGGGGCAGCTTGGCGCATCGACCAATCATTGAGGTGCACTCGATCGACTACGTGCCGCACGCCGAACGCCACGGCAAGGTGCGCGATCTGTGGCCGGTGTGGTTTTCGGGGGATGCGAATCTCGCCACCCTGGCGGTCGGCGTCATTGGCATCGCACTCGGCGGCACCATGCTGTGGACCGCGCTGGCGGTGATCGGTGGCTGCGCGCTGGGCACCTTCTTCATGGCGTTTCACTCCACGCAGGGCCCGCAGCTCGGATTGCCGCAGCTGATCCAGTCGCGCCCGCAATTCGGCTACATGGGCGCGCTGCTGGTCTGGGTCGTGGCCCTGATTGCCTACATCGGCTACAACGCGTTCAACGGCGTGCTCGCGGCGCAGGCGGTGCACCATCTCATGGGGCACCGCAGCGCCGGCAACACGGCCATCATCCTGTGGTTCAGTCTGTTCGCGCTGCTGATGGCTGCCGTGGGCTACGACTGGATCCACAGGCTGCAGCGGGTGATCGCCTACCTGATGCTGGCGCTGCTGGGCGCGTTCACCCTCGGCGCGCTCTTTGTGATTCCGGTCGCGCCGTCACTGCTGAGCTTCGGACTGTTCAGGCCGATTCCCTTCCTGGTGACGTTCTTTGCCGCGGCCGCCTACCAGCTGAGCTGGTCGATATACGTCAGTGACTACTCGCGCTACCTGCCGCCGGACGTGGGCGTGACGGCCTCGTTCCTGTGGACCTACGTGGGTGCCTACATCGGCGGCGTATGGATGATGCTGGTGGGGACCTTCGCCGCGGCGATCAACCCGCACGCCGACGTGGCCGGCGCGATGCAGCAGGCGGCCGACGCGTTGCTGCCCGGCTTCGGCTGGTTCCTGCTGGCCGGCGCGTTGCTGGGCCTGGTGTCCATTTCCGCCCTGAACTTCTATGGCGCTTCGCTGACCCTGCTGAGCGTGGCCGACTGTTTCAAGCCGCAGCGCGCCGGCGTGCGCGGACGGCTGGTGACGCTGCTGATTGCCGCCGTGGTCTCGATCAGCATGGCGCTGGCGGCGTCCAAGGATTTCGTCAACCGGTTCGCGGACCTGTTGAGCGTATTGCTCTACCTGTTTACGCCCTGGACGGCGATCAACCTGGTGGATTTCTACTGGGTGCGCAAGTGCCACTATTCGGTACGCGAGATCTTCAATCCGCACGGCATCTACGGACGCTGGAGCTGGCGCGGACTGCTGGCCTACGGCTGCGGGTTTGCGGCCATGATTCCCTTCTTCAGTACCGGCCTGTACGTGGGCCCGGTCGCCAAGGCCCTGGGCGGCGCGGACCTGGCCATGCTGGTCGGGCTCCCGGTCTCGTCCATCGTCTACCTGCTGTGCTGCCGCTCGCTGGACATCGAGGCGGAGTGGGCGGCCGCCGCCATCGCCGATCGGGATCTGGAATCACCGACTCCCGAGGCGGCCGCTAGCCGAGCCTAGTGGCCTTGAGCACCGCCGGGTCGATCTCATAGCCCATGCCCGGCGCGTCGCCGAGATTGATCCAGCCTTCCGCGTCGACGCGCAGTGGCTCGCGCAGCATGAAGTCGCGCCGCTGCAGGTCCCATTCGGGCGGGTCAAAGGGGAATTCCAGGTAAGGCGAGTCGGCCAGGCCGGCCGCCAGGTGGGCGTTGGCAGTGACGCCCATGCCGTTGGTCCAGGTGTGCGGTGTGAAGGCGATGCCGTGCTCCTGCGCCATGACGGCGACGCGGCGCAGGCCCGTGATGCCGCCGACCAGCGCGACGTCCGGCTGCAACACGTCCACGCAACGATCACTGATCAGGTCGCGGAACTCGTGCAGCTGACGCGTCATCTCGCCGGCCGCGACCCGCACCGAGCTCGCCTGGCGCAGTTCACGCATTCCCGCGCGGTCGGCGCGATGGAGCGGTTCCTCCATCCAGTACACCTGGAGTCGTTCCAGTTCCTTCGCCACGGCGAGCGCGTCCTTGACTGTCCAGGGCGCCTCCGTATCCCAGGGCAGCCGCCAGCCCTGGTTGCAGTCGACCATGAGTTCAAGCTGGTCACCCACGCGCGAGCGCACCGCTTCGAGCGCGCGGATGTCCTCGCGCCAGTCGCCCCGGTGAAAGCGCAGTTTCATGGCGGGGAACCCCTGTGCCAGGTACTGCTCGGCGAGCTCGGCCATCGATTTTGCATCGCGCAGCGTGCCGGAGGAGGCGTAGGCGCGCACGCGCTGCGAGAGGCCGCCGAGCAGCTTCCAGCACGGCTGGCCGGTGATCTTGCCGATCAGGTCCCAGAGCGCCAGGTCGAGCGGCCAGCAGCGCCCATAGTGGAAATCGAGGTGCGAGAGCACCCGATGGTGGCGCTCGATCTGCAGCGGGTCCCAGCCGACAAACAAGGCCTCGTGGCCCGCAAAGCCCAGCATCAGGTCGCCCGACCCGTAGCCGAGCAGGCCCGTGTCCGTGGCGACGCACACCACCGTCGCATCGAAGTGCGTTCTGGGCTTCGTGTCCCAGCTGGCGTGAAAGGGCGGCGTGCACTCGATGCGGTGGTGCGACACCTCCACGGAGCGGATGCGGTGCCGGGGCGCCGCCCGCGCCGCAGGCCGTGCTTGCGCGCTCACCGGTAGGTCGTCCAGATGGTCTTGAGGTCCGTATATTTGTCGATGGCGTGGGGCGAGCGGTCGCGCCCGAAGCCCGACTGCTTGAAGCCGCCGAACGGGGTGGCCATGCTGGTGCGAAAGTAGGTATTGACCCAGACGGTGCCGGCGCGCAGCGCATGGGAGAGCCGGTGCGCCTTGTCGATGTCGCGGGTCCAGACGGCGGCCGCCAGGCCGAACACGGAATCGTTGGCCACCCGCAACGCTTCGGCCTCATCCTTCACGGCCGTGACCGCCAGTACCGGGCCGAAGATCTCCTCGCGCGCCACGCGCATGTCCGGCCGCACCGCATCGAGGATCGTGGCCTCGACGTAGTAGCCGCCGCTGTCCTTGAAGACCTGGCGGCCCCCGAGCGCCAGCTGCGCGCCGTCCGCCACGCCGCCGTCGATGTACCCGAGCACCCGCTGCATGTGCCCCTGGTCGATCAGCGCCCCCATGCAGGTGGCGGCCTCGAGCGGGTGACCCAGGGTGATGGTCGCCGCCACGCGCTTGATCTCGGAGAGCAGCTCGTCCTTGATGCCCGCCTCGCAGATCAGGCGCGAGCCGGCGTTACAGGTCTCGCCCTGGTTGTAATAGATGCCCCAGGCGACGTCGCTGGCGGCCGCGGCCAGGTCGGCATCGCTCAAGACGATCTGCGGGCTCTTGCCGCCCAGCTCCAGCGCGACGCGCTTGAGATTGGATTCGCCCGCGTAGCGCAGCATCAGCTTGCCGACCTCGGTGGAACCGGTAAAAGTCACCATGTCCACGTCCGGATGGAGCGCCAGGGCCTTGCCCGCCTCTTCGCCAAAGCCGGGCACCACGTTCAGCACCCCGGGCGGTATTCCGGCCTCCAGCGCCAGTTCGCCCAGACGCAGCGCGGTCAGCGGCGACTGCTCGGCCGGCTTGAGCACCACCGAATTGCCGGTCAGCAACGCCGGTCCGAGCTTCCAGGCGGTGATGATGAGCGGATAGTTCCACGGCACGATCGCCGCGACCACGCCGAGCGGCTCGCGCCGGACCATCGCCAGGTCATTGCGACCGGTGGGTGCTATCTCGTCGTACAGCTTGTCGGCAAATTCCCCGTAGTAGGCCATGCATTCGGCCGCCGAAGGCACATCGGCGCTGAGCGAATCGCGGATCGGCTTGCCGACATCGAGGGTTTCGAGCAGCGCGAGATGGGCGAGGTCGTCACGTATCAGTTCACTGAAGCGCAGCAACACGCGCTTGCGCTGCCGTGGCTCGACGTCGCGCCACACGCCCTGCTCGAAGCTGGCGCGCGCCGCGGCCACCGCGGCATCGACGTCCAGCGCGTCACAGCGCGCCACCGCACCCAGGATCCGCCCGTCGATCGGGCTGAGGGCGTCAAAGGTCCGGCCGCTCTGGGCGGTGCGCCGCTGGCCGTTGATGAGGGCGCGACCGTCGGGACGGACGCGGCGCGCCTCGCTCTCCCAGTCGGCGCGGCTGCGGGTGGACAGCTCGGTGCTCATCGGGGCAGGGTTCCACAACGGAGCGCGCCCGCCTAGCCGATAATTGGCATGTCGGTATCGAAAAATGTCATGGAATCACCGGGCTGGCCGGTCATTACCAAGCCCCTCGGGCCGCGCTACTATGCGCAGCCATGAACAAACCAGCCATCGGCCGGCGCTGGCTGCCCCTGAACGCGCTGCGCGCGTTCGAGGGCGTCGCCAAGCACGGCAGCTTCACGGTCGCGGCCAACACGCTGCTGATCTCGCAGAGCGCGTTGTCGCGCCACGTCATCGCCCTGGAGACCCTGATCGGCGCGCAGCTGTTCGAGCGCCGGCCGCACTCCCTGGTGCTCACGCAGGCGGGCCAGCATCTGCTGCCGGCCGTGGTCCGGTCCTTTGACCGGCTCGAGTACGCGCTCGATGACATCCGCAACGAAGGCACGCCCACCCAGCGCACGCTGCGGGTGCAGATGCCGCCGAGCTTTGCGGTGCAACTGGCGGTGCCGATCCTGCGGGACTTCCGGCGCACGAGCGCTGAAATCGAGATCGACCTGGTGAGCCCCTACGGAGTGGGGCCCCCGCAGAGCGACGTGGACGTGGCGGTGATCTATTCCAAGCCGACCGTCACGCACATGATCGCCGACCTGCTCTGGCCGGTACGCCTGAGCCTGCTGTGTCACCCGAGCGTCGCCGCCCGGCACGCCGGTCAGGACCTGCCCGGCTTCCTGGCCAGCAATGAACTGATCCACGTGCGCCTGGCCGACCTGCCGCGCCACCACATCTGGGCGCAGTTCCTGCGCCAGTCCGGCATCAGTTCGGTGAATTTCGAGCGCGGGCTGGTGTTCGATACCGCGACGCTCGCCGTCCAGTACGCCCTCAGCGGCGAGGGCGTGGCGCTGGTGGACGAGCACCTGTTCGCCGACGAAATACGCAGCGGCCAGCTCATCCGGCCCTTCGAGGCCACGCTCGATGACGGCTACGGTTACTACCTGATCACGCATCCGGAGGCACTCAGCGACGCGGCCGTGGGGCTGTTCCGCTCCTGGCTGATCGAACGGTTTGGACGCACGGCATCCACGCCAGTGGACTCGGGAATCCGGCTGGCCGTATCGAATGAGTGATATGGAAGCGCGCGCCGCGCGCCGCGGTCGGCGGCGCCCGGGCGCGCCCGAATCGGCAGCGGCCGCTCCCGACCGCTCGGCCAACTACCGCCACCTGGAAAATCCCTTCGAACCGCTCCGGGTGTTCTCCGACGATCAGGTCGAATCGCTCCACCGGGCCGCGCTCGACATCCTCGAGACCCAGGGGATGAAGGTGCTGTCGGCCGACGGGCGCGCCCGCTACGCGGCCGGCGGCGCACAGGTGGACGAGGACTCGATGATGGTGCGCCTGGACCGAGGGCTGGTCGGCGAGGCGCTGAGCCGCACGCCGCGCGCGCTGACGCTGCACGGGCTCGAGGCCTCCCATGACGTCAAGGTCAGCGGGCGGAACGTGGCGATGGCGCCGACCTCCGGTCCACCCAACATCATGGACATCGAGAACGGCCGGCGCGCCGGGACGCTGGAGGATTTCTGCAACCTGATGAAGCTGTGCCAGAGCTTCGAGGTCATTCAGGTGCTGGGCGGCGCGGTCGAGCCCCAGGACATCCCGGTGCACGTGCGCCACCTCGAGGTCATGCGCGCGCAGCTCCTGCTCACCGACAAGATTCCGTTCATTTTTTCGCGTGGCCGCCAGCAGATCGCGGACAACTTCGCGCTGCTGCAGATCGCCCATGGCCTGAGCGCGGAGCAGTTCGCCGAGCGGGCGTACACCTACACGGTCATCAACACCAACTCACCGCTCCAGCTGGACATCCCGATGTCCGAGGGCATCGTCGAGTTTGCGCTGGCCGGCCAGCCGACGATCATCACACCCTTTACGCTGGCCGGAGCCATGGCGCCGGTCACCATCGCCGGCGCCCTGACGCTCGCGCACGCCGAGGCGCTCGCCGGCCTGACGCTGGCGCAGATCACGCGGCCCGGCGCTCCGGTGATCTACGGCAGCTTCACCTCCAACGTCGACATGAAGTCCGGCTCGCCGGCGTTTGGAACGCCCGAATACGTCAAGGCGGCGCTCGGCGCCGGACAGCTGGCGCGCCACCTCGGCCTGCCATGGCGCTCCTCGAATGCCACCGCCGCCAATGTGCCCGACGCACAGGCCGCCTACGAGTCACAGATGAGCCTGTGGGGCGCCCTGATGGGCGGTTGCAACTTCATCCTGCATGCGGCGGGCTGGATGGAAAGCGGCCTGGCCACTTCGTACGAGAAATTCATCCTCGATATCGAGCAGCTGCAGATGTTCGCCGAGGTGTTCCAGCCGGTGCACGCGGCGCCGGCGGACCTGGCCTTGGAGGCGGTCGCGGAGGTCGGGCCCGGGGGTCATTTCTTCGGTTGCGCGCACACCATGGAGCGCTACCGCACCGCCTTCTACGCCCCGCTGGTGTCCGACTGGCGAAACTACGGCACCTGGCACGAGGACGGGGCGCGCACCGCCACGCAGCGCGCCAACACGATCTGGCACGCCCGCCTGGATGCCTTTGTGGCGCCCGCGCGCGATCCGTCTCGGGTCGAGGCGCTCGATGCCTTCGTGGAGCGGCGCAAATCGGAGGGTGGCGCACCGCCGGTCACCTGAGCGCGGCGGGCGCCACCGGAATTGCCTATGAGAACGGAAGTAAGAGTGGTGGTCATCGGTGGCGGCGTGGTCGGCGCCAGCGTTCTCTATCACCTGACCAAGCTGGGCTGGAAGGACGTGCAGCTGCTCGAGCGCGCCGAGCTGACCTCGGGCTCGACCTGGCATGCCGCCGGCGGCATGCACACCGTCAACGGCGATCCCAACGTGGCGAAGCTGCAGCAGTACACCATCAAGCTGTACGAGGAGATCGAGCGAATCTCCGGCCAGTCCTGCGGCATGCACGTGACCGGCGGGGTCATGCTCGCCGGCTCGCGCGAGCGCATGGATTGGCTGAAGATGACCCAGGCCCGCGGCCGCTACCTGGGCATGGAACTCGAGCTGCTGAGCGCGAGCGAGCTGGCGAAGATCTACCCGCTGATGGATCCGCGGCATTTTCTGGGCGGCATCCTTGATCCGATCGAGGGACACATCGATCCCTCGGGTGTCACGCTGGCCTACGCCAAGTCGGCGCAGCTCGGGGGCGCCGAGATCGTGCGCCAGACCCGGGTCGTCGACACGCGGCAACGTGCGGACGGGACCTGGGATGTGATCACGACGCAGGGCCAGGTGCACGCCGAGCACCTCGTCAATGCCGGCGGACTGTGGGCGCGCGAGGTGGGCCGCATGGTGGGCCTGGAATTGCCGGTGCTGGCCATGGAGCACCAGTACCTGATCACCGACGATCTGCCGGAATTTGCCGGCCAGCCGGAGCTGCTCCACTGCATCGACTTCGAGGGCGAGATCTACCTGCGCCAGGAACGGGGCGGGGTGCTGCTGGGCACGTACGAGCGCGCCGGGGTCCCGTGGTCGCCCCAAGTCACCCCGTGGGATTTCGGCCAGGACCTGCTGCCGAACGACCTGGAACGCATCGCGCCGAGCCTGGAGGTGGCGTTCCAGCATTTTCCGCGGCTCGGCGAGGTCGGGATCCGCCGGGTCGTGAACGGACCGTTCACCTTCGCGCCGGACGGCAATCCCCTGGTCGGCCCGGTCCCGGGATTGCGCAACTACTGGGTCGCCTGCGGCGTCATGGCCGGCTTCAGCCAGGGCGGCGGCGTCGGCCTGTCGCTGGCAAACTGGATGGTGGAGGGCGATCCGGGCGCCGACATCTGGGCCATGGACGTCGCCCGCTACGGCGACTGGGCGACACTCAACTACACCAACGCCAAGGTCCGCGAGAATTATTCACGCCGCTTCCGGATCCGCTTTCCCAACGAGGAGCTGGACGCGGCCCGGCCGCTGCGCACCTCGCCTGTGTACGAGCGGCTGCAGGCCGAAAATGCGGTGTTTGGCGAATACTGCGGACTCGAACATGCCCTGTGGTTTGCGCCCCAGGGGAGCGAGCCCCGCGAACAGGTCACCTTCCGCCGCTCGAACGCGCACCCGCACGTGGCGGCGGAGTGCCGCGCCGTGCGCGAGAGCGTCGGGATGATCGAAATCACCAACTACGGCAAGTTCGAAGTCACGGGTCCCGGCGCGGTGAACTGGCTGTCGCGCGTGATGGCCAACAAGGTCCCCGAGGTGGGGCGCATCGCGCTCGCGCCGATGCTGAACGAGCGCGGGCGGCTGATCGGAGATTTTACCCTGTGCCGCGTGGCCGAGGAGCGCGTGTTTCTCGTCGGCACCTACGCGGCCGAGAAGTATTACCTGCGGTGGTTCGCCGACACGCAGCCGGGCGCGGGCGTGACGGTGCGGCCCTGCGCCATGGAGTATGCGGGCCTGTCGGTGGCCGGGCCAAACAGTCGCGCGCTGCTGCAGCAGCTCGTCAACGAGGACCTATCGAACGCGGCCTATCCGTTCATGAGTTTCCGGGCTATGGACGTAGGCATGGTCCCGGCGCTGGTCGGGCGCGTCTCGTTCACCGGGGACCTGGGCTACGAAATCTGGGTCACGGCCGAATATCAGCGCACGCTGTACGACCTGCTGGTGGCCGCCGGCCGGCGCTTTGCACTGCGACCCTTTGGCGGCCGGGCACTGAATGCCATGCGGCTGGAGAAATCCTTCGGCACCTGGGCGCGCGAATACCGGCCGATCTACGGACCCTATGAGGCCGGGCTGGGACGCTTTGTGCATCTGTCCAAGGGCGATTTTATAGGTCGCGCGGCGGCGGCGGCCGAGCAGAAGCAGGGCGGGCAAGCGCAAGCTCATTACCCTCGCGGTACAGGCCGGAGATGCTGATGCGATCGGCGATGAGCCGATCTATCATGAGGATGAGGTGGTGGGCTGGGTGACTTCGGGAGGGTACGGCCACAGTGTCGATCAATCCATTGCACTGGGCTACGTGCCCGCGGCGCGGGCCGAGGCGAGCTCCGGGTTTGCCGTGGAGATCATCGGCGAGCGCCGTCCCGCCGTGCGCCTCACGCACGCGCCCTTCGATCCGGCCGGCGCGCGCATGCGCAGCTGATCGCTTCCCATCGAGGCGCGGGTGACGGCGCCATGAGCCTTCCGGTCCGAGCGATTACCGCCGCGTGGCTGGCCGTGACGGCACTGCCGGGCGCCGTCCGCTCGCAACAACTGACCCCGAACGCCTATGCCCCTTCTCCCACCGGGATGAACGTGGCCATCGTGTCCGACAACTACAGCACGGGCGATGTGGCGCTCGATCCGAGCCTGCCGGTCCAGGATTTGCACGCCACCATCAACGCCGTCAGCGCCGGGTACGCGCGCACCTTCGGATTCCTCGGCCGCTACGCCAATGTCGGCTTCGGCGTGCCATACGTCCATGGCGATCTGAACGGCGTGTACCTGGGCGAGCCCCAGGCCGTGCACCGGCAGGGCTTTGGTGATCCCCAGCTGCGAGTGGCCGTCAATGTGTACGGCGCTCCGGCGCTGACGCCCCGCCAATTTGCAGGCCTACCACCCGCAGACCATTGTCGGACTCAGCCTCATCGTCGTGGCCCCCCTCGGCTACTACGACGATACCAAGCTGATCAACATCGGTTCGAATCGCTGGTCGTTCAAGCCCGAGGTCGGTGTCAGTCGCACCCGCGGGTCGTGGACGCTGGAAGCGGATGTCGGAGCGTGGTTCTTCACCGACAACACCGATTTTGTGCGTGGCAAGGTGCGTTCCCAGGAGCCGGTCGGCGCCGTGCAGCTGCACGCGACCTATATCATAAAACCACACATGTGGCTGTCTTTGGACGGCACGTACTACACCGGCGGCCGCACCACGATCAACGGCCAGCAGAATTTCGACTTGCAGAAAAACTCCAGGGTCGGGCTTACTCTGGCCTTGCCGCTGACCGCATGGCAGTCGCTCAAGATCGCCTATAGTCGCGGGGCACGCACCAGTATCGGCGGCGACTTCGATACGCTCGGCGTGAGCTACCAGTACGTATGGCTCGACCGCTAGAAAACGAGCAGTGGATCTACGCGCGGCGCCCGCGAGGGCCGGGTCGGGGCCGAGCATTACGAGCGCCGCCGCACGCCGGTCGATCAGACCCTCGGGCCCAACGAGATCCTGGTGGCCGTACGCTATATCAGCGTCGATCCCTACATGCGCATACAGCAGGCCGCACGCGACACCTACGACGTGCCGCACCCCCTGGGCATCGTGCAGCGCGCCGGCACCGTGGGGCAGGTGCTCGCCACCGCCAGCGCACGATTTTCGGTAGGCGACTGGGTACTGGGGTACGGGGGCTGGCAGCGCTATCACAAATCACACGCCGACGAACTGCAGAAGCTTGATCCGGATGCGGCGCCGGTCACCACGGCGCTCGGTGTACTGGGCATGCCCGGCCGGACCGCCTGGTTTGGCCTGATGGACGCGGGCCGGCCCAAGCCGGGCGAGACGCTGCTGGTCTCCGGGGCGGCCGGCGCGGTCGGTTCGCTGGTCGCACAGTTTGGCAAGCGCGCGGGCTGCCGCGTGGTGGGCATCGCCGGCGGTGCGAGCAAATGCGCTTTTCTGCGGGAGCGGCTGAAGCTTGACGCCGCCATCGATTATCGCGCGCACGCCACCACGGCGACGCTGGCCACGGAAGTCCAACGGCTCACCGCCGGCGTGGACGTGTACTTCGACAATGTCGGCGGCTGGATCACGGATGCGGTGATTCCGCTGATCAAGCGACGGGCGCGCGTGATCATATGTGGCGCGATCAGCCAGTACGACGGCGGACTGGATCGGCCCGATACCGGCCCACGATTCCTGCAGCACATGCTGTTCCAGCGCGCGACGATCCAGGGCATCCTGGCGCGCGATTACGCCCACCGCATGGATGAAATGAAGGCGATCGTCGCGCCCTGGGTGAAGAGCGGGGACATTGTGTTTGAAGAGACTCTCATCGAGGGCTTCGAGCAGCTTCCGGAAGCGCTGAACAGTCTCTTTAGCGGTCAGAACCTGGGAAAACTCCTGGTCAAGGTCTGATAAGCGCGCCGCAGCGGCGCTAACGCAGCAGCGTCCTGAGCGCGCCGATAAGGCGCTCCACCTCGCCGGCGGTGTTGTAATGCGCCAGTCCGATACGCAGCACGCCCTCGCGCTCGTCCAGCCCCAGTGCCCGGGCCACTTCAAAGGCGTAGTTGTGGCCCGACCAGACGTTGATCCCCTGGGCCGCGAGCGCGCGCGCCAGGGCCGTGTTGGCGTGCCGGGGGTGCGTGACGGACACGGTCGGCACGCGCTCGGCCTGACGACGCGCGTCGGTAATGCCGTGCACTCTGAGCCCCGGAATCCGCAGCAGCTCATCGATGAGATGCTGCGCGAGCGGCATCTCGTAGGCCGTGGCCGCCCGGTACGCCGCGCTGAGCTGTTCGCGGCGCGTAGCACCGCGGCCGGTGCGGGCACCGAGCCAGGCCAGGTAGTCGACCGCCGCCCCCAGGCCGGCGAGCATCTCGGTCTGCGGTGTGCCGGTGTCATGACGCCCCGGAGGCGCCTGCGGCGCGCAACGCACCGCATAGGGGTAGAGCTCGGCGAGCAATGGCTCCCGAGCCCACAAGATGCCCAGGTGCGGGCCGAAGAATTTGTAGGAGGAGCAGACCAGAAAGTCGCAGCCCAGCTGCAAGACTTCGGGCTTGCCGTGCGGCGCGAATTGCACCGCATCCAGATAGACCAGCGCGCCGGCCGCTTTGGCCAGGCGTGTCAGTGGCTCGACCGGGTTGATCGACCCGGTGAGATTGCTCGCGTAGTTGAGGGCCAGCAGCCGCGTGCGTTCGTTCAATAACGGCTGGAGATCTTCAGGCTCGATGCGCCAGCTGTCGCGATTGAAACTCAGCCAGCGAATCCGCAAGCCGCGCTCCTCGGCCAGCCGGAGCCACGGCGAGACGTTTCCTTCATGGTCCATCTGCGTCACGATGATCTCGTCACCGGCGCGCCAGTCGTGCCCCAGGGAGCGGGACATCTGGAATGTCAGCATCGTCATCGACTGACCCACCACGATTTCGCGAGCCGACTCACCGCCGAGCAGATCCGCCATCGCCTCGAGCGCGCGCTCATAGATCGCATCGGCCGCCTGCGAATCGGCAAAGTATCCGCCGAGGTTGCTCGCCGCTCCGCTCATGGCGGCCGCGACCGCCTCGATCACGGATCGCGGCACCTGGGTGCCGGCCGGATTGTCCAGGTAGGCGCAGGGCCCGAGCAGTGCCGGAAATTGCCTACGCACCTCATCGATCGGAAACGTCACCGACGGCGCAGCGCTGTCGCGGGCCTGCGCACCGGGCGGGGAGGCGCGACCGGCGCCGAGCGGGCTTGATTCGCTATTGATCAACGGCGAGAATCCATGGATCGATCTAAGACACGCGCAGGATCGCCCAGGCGCGTGATGAAAAGCAACCGGTCCGTTCGGCGTGCGCCGGCCGGCCCGCCAGCCCACTGCCGCAGAGGTGCACAATGACCGAAGCCACCGTCGAAAGGCTCATGGAAGATCTCAAGGCGGTCGCCGCCAGCGCCGAGGCCCTGTTGGCGGCCACCGCCAGCGATGCCAGCGAGCGGGTGCGCGATGCGCGCAAGCGCGCCAGCGAGTCACTCGATAAGGCGCGCGCGCGCATCCACGGGCTCGAGGAGGAACTGAAGGACCGCGCGACAGCCGCGGCGCGCGAAGTCGATCGCTACGTGCACGAGAATCCCTGGCCGGCCATCGCCGCTGCCGCCGGGATCGGCGCGCTGCTCGGGATCGTGCTCGCTCGCCGCTAGCCGGGGCATGAGATGACGGAACCTGAACCGGGCGGCCGCGCGAGCTTCGGGCTCTTTGGCTCGCTGCGCAGCGCATTCGCCAATCTCCTCGAACTGGCCCACACGCGCCTCGAACTGCTCAGCGTGGAGATGGAGGCCCGGCTGCTGAATTCCCGGCACGTGATGCTGTGGTCGGCCGTCGCGCTGTTCAGCGCCTCGCTGGCGATGCTGATGCTCACACTCACCGTGCTGATCGTGTTCTGGGATACGCACCGCCTGCTGGCCGCCGGCATCATCACGGCCTTTTTCGCGTGCCTCGCGATCGCGGCAACCCTCGTGGTCCGCTACCGGGTGCGTTCGCGTCCGCGCCTGCTGGCCGCGACCATTCATGAGCTCAAGCGCGATGCGGCGGCGCTGGGCGAACCGCACCGATGAGTGTCGACGAAGCCAGACTGGCTGCGCGCCTGGAGGGATTGCTCAGGCGCAGCGACGAGCTGCGCTCCAGGATCACGGACGATGCCGCGAGCATCGCCGCCCGCCTGCGGGTCATCGATCAGGCCACGGCGTTTCTGCGCTCCGGGGGCGGACGCGCCGTGGTGGTGGGTGGCCTCTTCTTGCTACTGCTCACCGGACCTGGCCGCGTCTTCAAGATCGCGGGGCGCACCGCGCTGGCGTGGTCGTTGGTGCGGCGCTGGCTGCCCCATGTCCTGGCACTCAAGCGGGGATCCGATCGGGCGTAGCCGGTGAAATTCAAGGACTATTACGCAAGCCTTGGGCTCGAGCGAGGCGCGAGCGATGCTGATATAAAGAAAGCCTACCGGAAGCTGGCTCATAAATATCATCCCGATGTCTCCAAGGACCCAGGGGCCGAAGCCAAATTCAAGGAAATCGCCGAGGCCTATCAGACGCTGAAGGATCCGGAGAAGCGTGCGGCCTACGATCGGCTCGGAACGCACGCGCCGGGGGAGGAATTCAGACCCCCGCCCGACTGGGGACCTCGGCCTGCCGGCCCGGAGGAATCCTTCGAAGGCATCGACCTCGCGGATCTGCTCGCCAGCCTGGCCGGAGGCCGGGCCCGCGGCGGCGGGGCGGGCGGGCGCATGTCCTTCCGCGGCGAGGACTACGAGCTACGAACCGACATCACGGTCGAGCAGGCCTATCAGGGCACGCTCATTGAGCTCAATATCAGCGTGCCCGAATACGACGCCGAAGGGCGGATGCGGCGGGTGCCCAAGTCGCTCAAGGTGAGGGTGCCCAAGGGAGCGACCGATGGACAGCGGTTGCGGCTCGCCGGCAAGGGCGGACGCGGGATCAACGGGGGTCCCGACGGCGATCTGTACCTGACTGTCAATTTGCTGCCTCACCGCCTGTACCGGGCCGACGGCCACGACCTCCATCTGGATTTGCCGCTGGCACCCTGGGAAGCCGCACTGGGCGCCAGCGTCGAGGTGCCGACGCCCGGCGGGCCCGTGCAGATGAAGATCCCCGCCGGCACCTCGGCAGGCCAGACCCTGCGGCTTGCCGGGCGCGGGCTGCCGCGCCCGAAGGGCGGGAGCGGCGATCTGTACGTCATTGCAAAGATTGTCATGCCCAAGAACACGAGCGCCCGCGAACGTGAATTGCTCCAGGAACTGGCGACCACCTCGAGCTTTGCACCGCGGTCCGAGCTTTTGCGGGAGCCGACCCATGAAGATTGAGGTGACGGAAGTGACCTGGGTGGAGCAACAGGTCGAATACAGCCTCGAGGAACTGGCCGAGCGCTCGCATCTGTCGCGGGCGGACCTCGAGGTGCTGATCGACTGCGGCGCCATCTCGACCCGCGATGACCGCGCGCTGGAGGCCGCAAGGACCGCCGCGCGGTTGCGCGGTGACTTTGAAGTCGACCTGCATGGCGTCGCGCTGGCGATGACGCTGCTGCGCCGTATCGAGAAACTCGAGATGGAGCTGTGCGGCTTGCGCGCGCGTACGCTGGGCGGCCCATAGCACCACGGCGTTCACGCGCGCGGCAGCACGGGCCGGCCGGAGGACCGCGACAATGGTGTTACGATTCGCCGCGGCTCGGGCAGGGGATCGCTCCCCGCCGACGACCGATCCCTCCCACGACCAATGAGAATGAAGCATGAGCGGGCAGCGGACTGCGAAAGGCCGGTTCATCATACTGACGCTGGCCTGTGTTTCCCTCACGGCTATCGGCCGCACCGGCCAGCCCGGAGACCTGGAGAGACAGTATCTGCGCGAAGCGGCGCGTGGCCGCCTGGAGCACGTGTTCCTGTTCCGCCACCTGTTCGGATACGTCGCCTTGCCGCGGACCTTCGTGATGCTGGAAAGATCAAGTCCGGACGATGTGGTTTTTTTTGTGGAGCCGAACAAGGACGCCACCCTGAAGGAGTCCGGGACCGTCATCCCAGGCGTCTACCTGCAGAGCAAGGACGGCTCGCGCAAGGACGTGGACACTCAGCACGTGCTGCCGTCCAATCCGGCGCATTCGGAAATGCGTGGCCAGCTGACGGTGGATTATTTTCATGCCCAGGGCGACTGGCCGTCCGACACCGTCATGATTACCAACCACATCTATTACTTATTGCTTACGGGCTCGGCGACGAGCTTGGCGAATGACCTGGTCCGCACCATAGTCGCCCTGTCGGGGCCGCCCGACGTGCTTTCGCCGGGCTGGCACCGCCCTGCTGAAAAGTGGCAGGACCTGCCGGCGTGGGGAGCCGCACGAGCGCCGTGACGCCAGGACACCCGCAACCGCTCGGCCGCCGGGCGGGAACCGGAAGGATCGATGACCCTTCGATGGCCGCACAACGGCCTGCGGTAACGTGGCGGCGCCCGTAACGCTCACTCAAATACGATCACTATGGCCAGGATTTCCCTGACGCTGATCATCTTGTTCATGACGCTGCTCTGCCGGCGGGGGCTGGCGGCGGAATCCTGGGTGACGGAATACCCGCGCCTGGCCGCCCAGGCGGAACAGGACTGCGCGCGGCCCCCGCTGAGCGACTGCCAGCGCGAATTGCAGCGCATTGCGGCGCTCCTCGACGAGCGCACCGACGTCCTCTATCGCCTGGCCAAGGTCGAAGCCCGCCTCGGTCACCTCCACGCGAGTCTGGGTTACCTGAAGCCCTACGCCTACTCACAGCTCGACCTCGGCGATCCGGCAGCGCAGCCGGAATTCCAGGCCCTGCGCACGACCGTGGACTTTCAGGCGCTGGAACTGGTCTACCGTGCCGGACTGCAGCCGACGGGCAGCCACGCGCAGCTCGCCATCGCTCCGGCCGCGGACCTAGTGGCCGAGGATCTGGCGTTGGATGTGCGCAGTGGCCTGCGGTACCTGACCAGCGTTCATGTCGGCAAGGTGCTGGCACTCGACGCCGCCGGGCACTGGAGCGATTTCGCGGACGCCGCCGAGCTGTCGGCCTGGGGCATCTACGCCGTTTCGGTCGATGCAGCCCACGCCCGCCTCTGGCTCAGTTCCGTGGCCGGTGCCGTGTCACCGCCGTTCCGGCCGGCCGAGCAGGGCCACTCGGCCGTGCTGCGGCTCAACCTGGACACCCACGCGGTGGAGCGGAAATACGAGCTGCGCGACGGGCAACCTCATGCCTTCGGCGACATGGCGTTGAGCGCAGCCGGCGACCTGTATGTTTCCGACGGGGCAGGCGGGGGCGTGTACTGCATCCGAGCCGAGCCGGAAGCAGTACTGGAGACGCGGGTCGCCCCGGGCGCCTTGCGCTCACCGCAATCGCCGGTGCCCTTGCCCGACGGCAAGCGGCTGCTGGTGGCCGATTACAGCCGTGGCATCGCCATTGTCAATCTGCAGCGCCCGCAGACGGTGTCGTGGCTGCGTCACGGCTCCGAACTCGCCGTGTACGGCATCGATGGCCTGTATCTGCATGGCCAGGGCCTGATCGCGATTCAGAACGGAACCGTGCCGGAGCGGCTGCTGTACATGCGCCTCGATCGCTCGTACACACGGGTTCTGAGCTGGCGCGTACTGCTGGCGCGCGCACCGGGCCTGGGCGATCCGACCCACGGCGTCGTACACGAGAATCAGTTCGAGTTCATCAGCAACAGCGGCTGGGACCGCGTCGACGAGCACGGGGAGCTCTTGCCCACGCCCGCGGCAAGCAGCCCCGCGCTGTGGAGCATTGAGCTGCCCAGGTAGCGGGCAGCGCGGCTATTTTCCGGAGTTGCCCTTCTTGAACACCAGCACGAAGCGGTCGGTCTTGCCGAGCATGGGCGGCTTGTAGGAAATCTGCTCGCGCGGATCGTCCTTGCGGCGCAGCAGGTCGCTGCTCGCCACCACCCGCATGCCACGCTTGGTGAAATCCTGGCGCGTGAACGCTTCGTCAATGCGGTGCAACGTCGAGGCATCGGCGCTGCCGTGACCGGCCTTGGCCGAATGATCCACCAGCAGCAGCACACCGCCGGGCTTTAGCGCCTGCACCAGCTGGTCGAGCACGCTGCTGGTGTCGATCTTGGGCCACAAGCCTTTCGTCTCGTCCTTGGAGTCGACCCAGTACAGGTCGTGGTACACCTTGCTCAGCACTATCGCATCCAGCGTGCCCGCGGCGAGGTTCATGTGTTCAAGATCCACGATCCGGTACTCAACATTGGGCAGACGGTTGCCTGCCAGGCGCGGCTGGCGGTCGCCGTCGGACCAGTGATCGAACGCCTTGTTGTTGAGCATCAGCACGTGGCCGGTGGGTCCGACCAGGTTTGCCAGCAGCTCGCTGTAGTAACCGTCGCCCGCCAGAAAATCGGCGACGTGCATTCCGGCCTTGACGCCGGTCAGGCGCAGAATCTCGGCCGGGTGATCCAGGGCGTCGCGCTTGATATCCGCCGCACTGCGGCCGGGGTGGTTGACCGCGGCGTCATAGCTGTCGGCGGCAAAACCCACGCCCACGCCGGCGAGGACGAATGCGAGCACCAGGATCGAGGCGCGTGCGCCTCTGGTGGCTGTATTCATGGCAAATCTCCCCGGGAAACTCAGCCTGACTCTATCATAACGGAGGCTTGGATCCAGACCAGGACAATGCGGTGATGGCGGTGCGGATGACACGGACTTCGTGCTACCTGTGCGCTCTTGCGATGCTGCTGCCGACGCCCGCGCCGGCAGGGGCCGGGACCGGGGGCGGCAGGCTCCTGACCGGGGTGGTGTTCAGCCACTACGGGGCGGCATCGAGCAACCGTGAGCTGGTTCGGCGGCTGTTGACGCCGGTGACTGCGGCACGGCTCGAGCGGCAGCTGGCGGAAACGGGGAAAACCCTCGAAGGCCAGCCCATTGACCTCAGCGCGGAGCGATTCACGGTCTACATCCCGTCCCAGGCTCCCGCAGGTGGCTACGCGCTGCTCGTATTCGTGCCGCCCTGGCCACAGGCGCGCCTGCCGGAAGGCTGGGGGCCGGTACTGGATAAATATGGCGCGATCTTCGTGAGCGCCGCGCGCTCCGGAAACGACGAGAACACGATGGCCCGCCGGGAACCCCTGGCCTTGCTTGCGGCCCAGAACATCATCGCCGACTACCGCGTGGATCCGGAGCGTGTTTACATTTCGGGATTCTCGGGCGGCTCGCGCATCGCGCAGCGACTGGCCATGGGCTACCCGGATTTGTTTCGCGGGGCCATCCTCAATGCGGGCAGCGATGTGCTGGGCGATGCCGGCCCCGAGGCGCCGATCCCCTTGCCGCCGCGGGAGCTGTTTTACCAATTCCAGAGCGGCACGCGCCTGACCTACGTTACCGGCGAGCGCGACACGGCGCACGTGGATGATGACCTGCTGAGCCTGCGCTCGATGCGACAGTGGTGCGTGTTCAATGCCGACAGCATCATCGAGCCTTTCCTGGAACATGCGGTCGCACAGCCTGCGGCACTCGCCCGTGCGCTCGGCAGCCTGGACGCCGGGAGTCATCCTGACGCCGAGCGCCTGGCCCGCTGCCGTTCGGACATCGATGCCGAACTGGAGCAGAAGTTCCAGAAGCTGGACGCGCTGACTGCCGCTGGCGAGCGCGCCGCGGCCGGCAGGCTGCTCGACAGGATTGACCAGCACTATGGCGGCCTGGCCGCGCCGCGCAGCGTGCAACGGATGCACAACTAGCGCCGGCGCGCGCGGTGCAGGGCCTGGAAGGCCGCCCGCCGATCGCATTGCCTGCCCATGCGCGCTGGCGCTATAGTTCCCTGATCAGCTGTGCGGCGCGCTGCGCAGCAGCATTTTTAAGGCAAATTCCATGAGCACCTTTGACGCAGGCAAGACACCGGCCCGGAACAGCTACGATTCCGAGGTACCGCCCAACCTGCTGGAATTCATGCTCAAGAGCTGGAACCCCAAGGGTCGCAAGGCGCCCAAGGTGTTGCCCAACGCGGCCAGCTTCCGCAAGCGGCGTGAGCGGCTGTCACAACAATTCCCAAACGAGGTGCTGGTCATACCTACCGGCCATCGGAAGGTGAGGGCGAACGACACCTACTATGCGTTTCGCCCCGGCACCGATTTCTATTACCTCACCGGCGTGCTGGAGCCGGACTGCGTACTGCTGATGATTCCGAACGCTCAGGGACGGGGGCACGAGCAGCTGCTGTTTGTCGAGCCCAATCCCGGGAAATCGGACGCGACGTTCTTCACCGATCGGAATAAGGGCGAGCTCTGGGAAGGGCCGCGCCTGGGCGTGGCCGAGAGCGCCACCCGGTACGCCGTCACCTGTAAGCCGCTGATGGCCCTGCAGTCGGCCCTGGAGAGCGCGACTCAACCCGGGGCCAAGGTCAGAGTGCTGCGCGGATTTTCGGACAGCACGGAACTCATGCTCCACGGCGAACACCCGCAGCAGTCGCGAGACGACCAGGAACTCGCGGCGTTTCTGTCCGAAATGCGCCTGATCAAGGACGCCGGGGAAGTCAGGGCGCTGCAGAGCGCCGTCACCGCCACCAAGCTGGGGTTTGAGGATGTCATCGCGCGCCTTAAGAGCGCAACCAACGAGCGCGAGCTCGAGGGCGTGTTCTGGACGCGCGCACGGATGGAAGGGAACGACGTGGGCTACACCTCGATCGTGGCCTCCGGCGCCCACGCGTGCACGCTGCACTGGAAGCAGAATGACGGTGCCATCCGCAAGGGCGATTTGCTGCTGCTCGATGCCGGCATCGAGGGCCATTCGCTGTACACATCGGACGTCACGCGCACTCTGCCCATCTCGGGCACCTTCAGCCGCGAGCAGCGCGCCGTCTATGAGATCGTGCTGGCCGCGCAGCGCGCCGCGCTGGCACAGGTCAAACCGGGGAACGACTTCATGGCGCCCAATCAGGCCGCCATGGTCGTGCTGGCGAGCGGCCTGGAGCGCCTGAAGATCCTGACCGTGCCCGCCGCCGAGGCGCTGCGGGACGAAAACCAGTTCTACCGACGTTATTCGCTGCATAACGTCAGCCACATGCTGGGTCTGGACGTGCACGATTGCGCCCAGGCGCGTGCGCAGAACTACAAATACGGGAAACTCGAGGCGGGCATGGTGCTCACCGTCGAACCCGGCCTGTATTTCCAGGTCGACGACCTGACGGTGCCGAGCAAGTATCGCGGCATCGGAGTGCGCATAGAGGACGACGTGCTCGTGACTGCGAAAGGCCACCGGGTCCTCTCATCCAGCCTGCCCCGGGAGCCCGACGAAGTCGAGAAAGTGGATGAAGCGGATCTGGAAACGGCGCTGACGAGCTGCTGATGGCCGGCAGCCAGGACTACAGTCGCCGACCCGCGCAACGCCAAAGCCCTGATTTACCTCAATGGCCGCATGGTGCCGCGTGCCGAGGCGCAAGTGTCGCTGTTCGATGCGGGATTCCTGGTGGGCGATGGCATCTGGGAAGGCATCCGTCTCCACAAGGGGGCGTTGCTGTTTGTCGAGGAGCATCTGGATCGCCTGTACTGGGGCGCAGCGCAGATCGGCCTCGATATCGGCCTGGACCGCGCGGCGCTGCTGGGTGCGCTGCAACGCACGCTCGATACCAACCAAATGCACGACGGCGTCCACATCCGCCTGATGGTGACCCGCGGCGAGAAGTCCGCTCCCAATCAGGATCCGCGCAATGCCCTGGGCAGGCCGACGGTGGCGATCGTCGCTGAATATAAGCTGCCGAACCCGGAGCTGATGAGCCGCGGCCTCAACCTGGCGACCTCGAAGGTCATCTGCACGCCGGCAGAGATGTTCGACATGCGACTGAACTCCCACAGTCGACTGAATCTCATCACGGCGCTCCTGCAAGCCATTGCGGCCGGCGCTGATGAAGCGCTGATGCTCGATCCGCGCGGCTTTGTCTCGAGCTGCAACGCGACCAACTTCTTCTTCGTGCGTTCCGGCGTGGTGGCCACCTCCAAGGGAGCCTACTGCTTTAACGGCGTAACGCGCAGTCGCGTCATCACGCTGTGCCGCGAAGCCGGGATTGCGCTGGAGCTGCGCGACTTTCCGCTGGCCGAAGCCCATGAGGCGGACGAGGCCTTCGTGACCGGCACCTTCGGTGGCATCACCCCGGTGCGCGTGATCGACGGACACGCGCTCGCCGCCGCGCTGCCGGGGCCGGTCACACAGCGCGTACACGAGCTGTACGTCGGAATGCAGGACGCGCAGGCGACTCACGCGGCATGACGGGCGCCGATCCGATCCGCGTGGCCATGTGGTCGGGACCGCGTAACATCTCCACGGCGCTGATGCGCTCGTTCGGTGCGCGCTCGGACACCGCAGTCGTCGATGAGCCGTTCTATGCGGCCTACCTGGCCGGAAGCGGATCGCTCCACCCGATGCGCGACGAGGTGCTGGCTTCGCAGCCCCAGGACTGGCGCCAGGTGGTTGCCGCTCTGCTGGGGCCGGTGCCAGGCGGCAAGCCGATCTATCTATCAGAAGCTCATGACGCACCACATGCTCGAGAGCTTCGGCCGCGAGTGGATAGGCTCGATGCGCAATGCCTTTCTGATCCGCGATCCCGCGGCAGTGCTCGCCTCGTACGCCCAAAAGCGCACCGAGGTCACGCTGACCGACATCGGCATCTGCCAGCAACGACAGTTGTTCGAGCGCGAGGCGGACCGGCTGGGCGGCGCACCGCCGGTGATTGAAGGCGCCGACGTGCTGGCGGATCCGCCCCGTACGCTGCAGCGGCTGTGCGCGGCTCTGGAGATCCCGTATACGAACGCCATGTTGAGCTGGCCGCCGGGGCGACGCGACACCGACGGTGTGTGGGCGCCGGCCTGGTACGAATCGGTCGAGCGTACGACGGGCTTTGCCCGCACCAGCGGCCCGGACTGCGACCCGGTTGCCCGACGCCCTGCGGCGGATCGCGGACCTGGCTCAGCCGCACTATGCCGCCATGGCGGCGCACCGGCTGCACTGAGCCGGCGCGGCCAGCCACTGGCGGCCAGGCTTATTTCTTCTTGCTGGGATCGTCCGCCGGATTGACGTAGGTGATGCCGAACGGGCCCATCAGATCGACCTGCACGATGGCGCCGGACTTCGTCCAGGCAAAATGGTGCATCTCGGCCGGGGCTATCGCGTAGCCGCCCGGCTTGAGAACCTTGGACTTCTTCTTGTCCAGCGTGTCGCCCATCCCCAGACCCAGGTGTCCTGATATCACGGTCACCCGTTCGTCCGTGGGATGCCAGTGCGGGGCAATCGCATAGCCCGCTGGCATCTTGAGACGCAGGGTCACAGGCCCGCTCTTGCCCGGATCGCCGGCCAGAACGGCCATCTGGGCGCCTGCCGCCAGAACCGGCGGTGCCGGGCCCCATTTGATCTCTTCCGGTTGCATGGGGCCGGGCGGGTCCGCGGCCCACAGCAGGGCAGAGGCGGCCATGGCGCACAGGCCCAATGCAACGGCTTGCACACGGGTCATTTTCATCGGAATCTCCTGATTCAAGCTCGCATCAGCGTGATCATGTACCCGACGCCACCGTCCCTGCAACTGCCAGAGGCGCCGCGAGAGTGGCCTAGTCGTTGCTGACCAGGAACTGGATGCGAACGTTTAGATTTACGGAATCCGGCGGGGCGATGGCCAGCCACAGTTGCACGGTGCCGTCATCGGCTGGCGCGATATTGCGGGCACTAATCGAGGCGTTGCCAATCGCCGGGTAGTCGGCGAGCGCGCGTGCCGGCGCACTCAACTCGGTTACCGACACAAAGACTCCGCTGTGCCGGTCCACGCCACCGACCGGGTCAATGTCGCGGGTGGGAAACTGAAAAGTCAGGACGTCGTTGGCCGAGTCGGTGGACAGTTCGGAGAACCAGCGCGTCACCGTGCTCATTCGGGCTCCGGATGGCCGTCAATCATTCGGTTCGGAGTAGCGGCGCATGTCGGAGACTTCGGCCGCGCCGGCCTCATCCTCGATCACCCCGCCCAGGCGTATGCGGCGTAGCGGTTTCGGCTCATCGTCCACGACAGCCTTGCGCGATTCTGTAGGGCTATGCGCAGCGGGCTCCCCGACCCACCGCCCGCGCTGCCCGCTCAGCTTGCTGCCACGGGTCGTCCGGAAGATTTCTTTGCGCCGATTCGCCCGCAAGTCGGGAGCCGGGTCTTTGTAATCACTCATGTCCGCTCCGCCGTAGCTGTAAGCGTTTAAGAGTGGGATTTTGCCCACTCATGACCGCATCGGCCCATACCCCACAAACAATAATCCTAGCATTTGCCCTGCGGCAGTGTTGTGGTCAGTGGTGTCAAATGGCAGCGGGTTGAAGCTGAGTGTGAGATTACAGTGGCATTCGTGGTAGCGATAATCTCCGGGCACTTTGCGGCAGGCGGACGGGCGTTTTGAGGACACGCCGGGCGCGTCAAAAATACTTCCCGGAGGTCCAGTATGGAGCCGCGCCGATGGGACCAAATTCATGCACACGATCCGTCACACCTTGACCCCTATGACTAGCTGGTCTATTTGCCGCCCACCAGTATGCTGTTTAGAGTTAGGGAAACTCTGAAGAACTGGTCATGATGACGAGCAAAGGCACCGGATTCGCGCCGAAAGCGCCGAAAGCGCGGAATGCGCAGATGTGCTCCGTCGATCTGAGGTTTTTTGGCTCGATTTGCGGCATTTCCCGACTTTCACCGACACGTCCCCTACGTTTCGAGCAGTTGTCGCCGAACCAGGTACAGATTGGTCAGTGCCGCAGTGACTTGCAGCCGGTGCAGGTTCTTGGCCAGGCCGCGGTAGCGGGTCTTGCGGAAGCCAAAGATGTTCTTGATCACCCCGAACACGTGCTCGACCTTGGCGCGCACCCGCGCCTTGTTGCGATTCTTCGCCTTCTCGATCTCGTTGATCCGACCGTTGTGGCGATACCGCTTGCTCGTGAAGTCCTTGGCCTGCGGTGCGCGCTGATGGATAAGGGCCGTCTGACCCTGATAACCCTGGTCGCCCCAGACTCGAGTCTCTTGGCCATGCAGCAGATGGGGCAGCGCCTCGCGATCGTGCACGTTGGCCGCCGACACCAGCACGGTGTGGATCAGCTTGGTGTGGCTGTCGACACCGACGTGCGCCTTCATCCCGAAGTACCACTGCTGGCCCTTCGCCGTCTGGTGCATCTCCGGATCGCGCTTGCCCTCCTGGTTCTTGGTCGAACTCGGCGCACCGATGATCGTGGCGTCCACGATCGTGCCCTTGGCGATCTTGATGCCGCTGCGATGCAGATGCTCGTTCACGGCCGTAAGCAGCACTTTGCCCAACTTGTTGCGCTCCAGCAGGTGCCGGAACTTGCACACCGTCGTCTCATCGGGAGCGCCTTCGACACCAAGATCAATGCCGACAAAGCTGCGCATCGCGACCGAGTCGTACAGCTCTTCCTCCACGGCCGGGTCCGACAGGTTGAACCACAGCTGCAGAAAATAGATCCGCAGCATCCGTTCCAGCGGAATCGGCGGTCGCCCGCCGTTCTCGCTGACCTTCGGATACGCGCTCTGCACCGCCGCTGCCAGCTCCGTCCACGGAATCACCCGATCCATGTCCGCAAGAAACTGCGCTCGGCGCGTGGTTTTCCCGTATTTCTCGAATCCCAACAGTGTCGTCTGCTTCATCGTCATCCCCGCATGACCGTGAATGCATGATAAGACATCATGGGTAAATCAGAGTTTCCTTAGAACACTAGCCGCAAAATTTTGGGACTATAGGTCGCAGATTCAAATTCTGTCACCCCGCCCAGGTAAATCAATGAGTTGAATAAGCTCTGGGCGCTTGGCTTCTCATCGAAGAGCGGAGCAAGCCCACCGGGCC
>CAVPOP010000003.1:0-524059 GCA_963707115.1 uncultured Gammaproteobacteria bacterium | reverse complement strand
GCGCCTCGCTGGACTTGCTCGCCCGGGTGTCCTCAAAATGGCTGCCCCGCAACCGCGCATGCCGATCGCGTAAAAATGCGCCCCATTGGCCTCACAGCACCCGAGTATTGCATGAGCAAGCCGGCCCCTGGGATTGACGCCGCTAGCGCAGCGTCGTTTGTTGTGCTCCGGGCCTGCAATCTGAGCACAGATTGTTGCTGCAGGCAATAATCATCGTAACCTCGAGTTGCTTAAATGGCCAATTTAGCCCATTTCCAGGCGGTGATGCGGGGACTTCAAGTCTCCGGACTGAATGGGGTGCGCGGCACCGGTGTTTATTAAACGCCAGGCGTTTGGAGAGTTGCGATACTAGGCGTACGATTCCAGCCGCGGGCAAGGAGCCTTATCCCAAAAGGAAGTCACTGGAGGCAGAGACGCCGTGCCTGATATCGAAGCTCAAAAATCGGGCGCAAGAGTTAGCGGCCGCAGTGGCGCGCGCGTTTTCGCTTGGGTGAGGTCGCACATCGCAAAGTTTCCCGAGGACCGTAGAGTCCTCGAGCGGGTAATATTCCCAGCCTACGCGTGTGATCCGGCCATCCGCACGGTGCTGTTCGTGGGTTGCGAGTTCTACACCGAACACTACGCGCACCGGCATTTCGCCAGTCACAGTTACTGGACCCTGGAGTCTGACGAGACCCGGAAAAAATTTGGTGCGCGTCAGCACGTTATTGCGCGCCTGGAACAGCTCGGTCAGCATTTTCCACCGGGATTCTTCGATCTGATTGTTTGCAATGGCGTCTACGGCTGGGGTATTGACCGTGCCGCAGACTGCGAGTTAGCGCTCGCTCAATGTCATACTTGTCTGTCTGTCGGCGGGCACCTGCTGTTTGGGTGGAATGATCTGCCCGGACGGGATCCGGCCCCACTCGATAGTGTCCGTAATTTCGCTTTATTCTCCCGCTACATATTCCCGCCATTGGCTAGTGCGCGGTACCTAACCAATACGCGCTACCGGCATAGCTACTGGTTTTTCAGAAAATAACGGCGGGCGCCAATTTCCCTACCGTGCGCTGCCACTGCGACTCGTGCGGCGTCACGCTGAACCGGATAGCGCTTCGTACAGCCGCAGATATTCACTGAGGGGCAGACTGAAGAACGCCTCCACGAAACGTGCCGGCGTCCCAAAGCCCATTGATCGGTAGGCGTTCAGTCCGATCCCGCTGTGCAGGTAGTCAGCTACGGCCAGCTGACTCTTGTAGCAGCGCATGGCCTGTTCCTTCAGGTGAATGGTCTGATCGATCCGCACCAGGCAATTGGCAAAAAGCGGCGTCCACACTTCGTAGCCTCTGCATTCAAAATGCAGCGTCGTACCGCGGGTCGCGTCCAGGAGCACCGCGTTTGCGGCGCGGTGATCGGGATGCCGTTCCAGAAAGAAGGGCACATAGACAATCTCTGGCTGTACCCGCTCGAGCACCGCCCGCAATCGCACTGCAATGTGCGTGTCTAGGGCGAGGCGGGTGTCCTCGGAATCCAAAAACGTGAGTTTCTTAACGCCCAGCACCCGCGTGGCCTGCAGTGCTTCTTCCTTGCGATTCGCGGTGACTTCCCCGGCATGGGGCGATGGGGCGCCCGGGGGAGGGGTTCCATCCACGCCGTACCGCCCGTCGGTCAGGAAGACCACCTCGATGTCGGCGCCGGCGGTCGCGTGGAGGGCTATGGTGCCGCCGCAGCCGAGGACTTCGTCATCCATATGGGGTGCCAGCACAACAGTCTTTGATTTGTCCGGCACGCACCGAGAAACGGGCAGGTCGTAGATCGACCGGAATGGCGCGAAGTTGCGGAGAGTGCTGCGCATGCGCGGAGTGGCTAACTTCAATAGCAGGCGGTGAAGCGATAATTTATTCATTGTTGCGCAGGGGTTATTGGGCGCAGCCACACCACATCAGCCGCGCCCGTGGCGAACGCGGCGCACCGCAGAGCGCAGCCAGTTGGGAGCAAACGTACGTCCCACCGCCGTACTCGCCATCCACCAGTGGCGCCCATGCCATGCAAGCTGACGACTGTTCCAGAGCAACGTCAGAGCGCGGGCGCGCTCACCTGCGGCGGCGCAGGCGCTGCCCAGTGAGGCAAGCGTCTTTGCGCGCTCCAGTTCAAGTATGGCATGAAGTTCCGCCGTGTCTGGCAGCGCGGCGATCTTGTCCAGGAGCCTCAGGCGTGCTTCGTACACGCCGACTCGATTGGCGCTGTAGTGCTCGGCATGGTTTCGCACCATGACCAGGGGCTCATCGACCGCGCACACCGCGCTGACCCGGCTCAAACGCAACCACAGGTCATATTCTTCGAAATACATTTGCCGCTCATCAAACCCGCCCACTTCGGCTACCAGGCTGCGCTCAGCCATTACGCTCGGTGTCACGACGGCGGCCTCAAGGGTAAGGAGCTGCTTGAAGATGTCGCCCGCCGGCACGGCACGGCGATCGGGAAACTCCCCGGGCATTGCGCCGCCCTGCGCATCGATGCGAGTCAGCGCCGTGTAGCTCCAGCGACATCCTTCAGATGCCTTCAGTGCTTTGAGCTGAATTTCAAGCTTGCGGGGCAGCCACAGATCATCTGAGTCGAGGAAAGCGAGGTATTCGCTGCCCGCCACTCGTATGGCTGCATTGCGAACCGCGCCCGGGTTGCCGCAGTGTTCAAGCCGTATCAGCTGCACGCGGGGCAGGAGAGCAAGCGTAGCCAGATACGCGGTAGTCTCCGGGCCGGAGCCATCGTCGGCAATGATCAGTTCCCAGTCCAAGAATGTCTGGGCCAAGACCGACTCGACCGCTGCCCGAAGGTATGGCAGGCGATTGAAAGTGGGCAGAATCACCGACACCGCGGGACTGTTCAACGCCGCTCCTCAGCCATGGCCGAGCTCACGAATCGCCGCCAAGTGCGGGGCCACGGCCCAGCGGGTCGGACGATCGTTAAAGGATCGGATTGCCTCACCGCTTGATCAGGTTCTGCAGCTGGTTCTGCAATTTTTGCTGGAGCTCGTCCTTGTGCTTGTTGAGTTCCTGTTGCACGCGCTTCTTGGCGAGGGCTTCGAGGTCGGGTCGCACCGTGGGATGGGCTATGGTGCCGGAGATCTTCACGGGAATTTCGGCGAGCGTAAGTCCGCTCAAGTTTTGCGCAGCGGCCGGCGCGGATTTCAAAACCGTGGCCTTAAGGTCGTAGTTGATCACCTGGCTGACCAGGTTGGTAGAACCCTGGCCCGTGAGGTGCAATTGCGCGGAGGCGATATTCAAATCTTTGGTTGTTGCAATGCCGCCATTGAGGTCCGCCGAAGCCCTGAAGGTATCGAAGGCCGTACGCCCGGTGCTGGTACCGGCTGGCAGCGCCTGCTGCTTGAGTAGCGATTGCGCGCGGTTTATCTCATACCAGAGGTCGATACCTTCCAGCGCGCCGTTGGCCAGATTGGCGTCGATGTGGCCGCTCAAGGTCTTGATCAGCTCGTCGCTGGTTTGCCCGTGGGCCACGAGATGCGACTTGAGGTTACCGCGACCCGACAGCCGCTTGGTCTTGGCGAAGTCGTCGAGCAAGCGGGCCACGTCGACCGCGGTCATGGTCTGGTCGATATCGAGTACCGACTGGCTCGAGCGCTCATCGAGCATGATGGCGCCCGAATATTGGCCGCCGTAGAGCTGGGCCGTTGCCGGGGCAATCCGGGTGATGCCGTCCTTGGCATGAACGCCAATACTGACGTTGCTCAGCTTCATACCGGAAATCGTGGCCGCACCGATCCTCATCGTGCCGCTGGTCGTCAGTGACTTGAGAGAAGTGGTGGGCGATTCGCCGGACTTGGCGACCGGCTTCGGCGGCGCGCTTGCGGCACTCGCCGGGCTTCGGTACCGATCGATGTCGATCCGATCGAGGGCCAGATCGAAGCTCGAGGCCAGGGTATCAAGATCGGTGATCGCCGCGCTGCCGCGCAGCGTTGAGTCATCCATCTGCATAGTCAGCTGGGTGGCGCGCAGCGCGTTGCCGCCGTAGGCGTAGTTGCCGCTCCCTGTGAGCCTGGAGAACGCTCGCGCATCGCGGGTGACCGGCGGGGTCACCCCCAGCTTGACCATGTAGTCGCGCAAATCCAGGGGGGCGAGCTGAAAGGAGCCGGTCATGCTCGGCGCATCCACGATGGCGCGCCCGGCCACCTTGCCTTGAATAAGGGCCGCGGCAAGCTCGAGGCTGAATTTCGGGGCGCTCAATGATTGCGCCGCGAGGTCCAGGGTCAGCTCCGGCACCGAGAGCTCGAAGGGCAGGGGCGCTGCGCCCGTCTTGGGTGTGTAACCGCCTTTCAAGTGCAGCGCTGTCAAGCGGTAGTGCTGCGCCGCCCAATCCAGCGTCGCCAGCAGCTGGCCGTCTATCCGAATCGGCCGCGAATCACGACCGGTGATTACATCCAGGCCGAGCTTGACTGGCACGGGCGCTGCGGCACTCACGTGCCCGACGTCCAGGTTCACATGCTCGAGTGCCAGGTCCCGATAGGTAATGCGGCTGTCGGTGATGACAAGCCCGGCAAGATCCAGCAGCGCCCCGCCGCCGCCTCCGCCGCCGGCGTTGCTCGGTGCGGAGGAATCCTTCTGGCCGAAGTCCTCCCAGTTTCCCTGGCCGGCGGCATTCTTTTTCAGCTGCAGGTCCAGCCCGTCTACGCGGACGCGCCCGATCTGCAATTGCCTGCGCAGCAACGGCAGCAGCTTGACGCGCAATACCGCGTGCCGGACGCCGGCAAAGGGCGCATTGCCGAAGCCCGGGGGGCTGGCGAGGCTCGCCGGTCCAAGTTCCAGGGCAATCCAGGGGAACACCGACAGCTTGATGTCGCCCGGAAGGGTCAGCTCACGGCCGGTCGAGGTCTTGACCGCCTGCGCAATGCGCCCTTTGTAGTCATTGGGATTGACGAACGCCCAAACCGCCAGCAACACGATGATCAATAGCGCCAGCAAACCGCCGAGCACGAAGCCCGTTATCTTGAGGGCGCGCATGGGCCTATTCTAACGCAAGCATCCCGCAATCCGACCGCCCGCTGGCCGACAAATGTGTAGTCTCCCCGCGGAGATTCGGCGCGCCGCGCGTACTCTCAAAAGAGAATAGGGCGTGACCGGCCTTCGCCGCCTACCAGATCTGCACGCGCTCGGATTCCGGCCGCCACATGGGCTGACCCGCCTTGATGCCGAAGGCCTCGTAGAATTCCGGGACGTTGGACAGCGGGACGATCACGCGCCACTTCGCCGGCGCGTGTACGTCTGAAAGCAGCTGGGCGCGCAGGGTTTCTTCGCGCTGCGCCATCATCCAGCCGAGCGCGTAACCGAGGAAGTAGCGCTGGAGCGGTGTCAGGCCGCCGATCGACTCGCCCTTGCGGTATTGCTCGGTCTTCTTGAACGCATCCAGACCCAGCAGCACGCCGCCGTAGTCGGCGATGTTTTCGCCCAGGGTGGCCTCGCCGTTGATGTGCAGGCCGGGGAGCGGCTCGTAGCGGTCGAATTGCTTCGCCAGCCCGTCGGCGCGCTTCTGGAAGGCCTTGGCGTCCTCGGCCGTCCACCAGTCACTGAGGTTGCCCGCGGCATCGAATTTGCGGCCCGAATCGTCGAAGCCATGGGTGATCTCATGGCCGATGGTCCCGGCGGCCACGTAGCCGTAGATCACCGCATCATCGACCTGGGCATCGGGCGTGCCGGGAATGGTGAAGGCCGCGGCCGGCAGCACGATCTCGTTGTTGTTTGGGGTGTAATAGGCATTGTAGGTCTGCGGCGTCATGTCCCACTCGCTCCGGTCCACGGGCTTGCCGTACTTGCCGAACTGGTCGTTGAAGCGCCAGCGCGCGGCATTCTTCATGTTCTCGCAGTACGAGTCGCGACCGATCACCAGTGCCGAGTAGTCCTTCCACTTGTCCGGGTAGCCGACCTTGGCCGTGATCGCGGCCAGCTTGAGCTGCGCCTTGGCCTTGGTGGGCGCGCTCATCCAGGGCAACGCTGCAATGCGCTCGTGATAGGCCGCGCGGATCGCCTCCACCAGATCGACGTAGCGTTTCTTGGTGGCGGCCGGGAAATAGTCCTGCACGAAGATCTTGCCCAGCATCAGGCCCATCGCCTCACCCTCGGCATCCAGCACCCGCTTCCAGCGCTCTCGTTGCTGCTGCTTGCCCGAGAGCACCTGGCCGTAGAAGCGAAACTGCTCCTGGTCGAAGGGCTTGCTCAGCGTGGCGGCGTAGGCGTCCAGCAGGTGCACGCGCAGGTAGTCGCGCAGTACCGGCACCGGCGTGTGATGGAGCAACTGCTCCACGCTGGCAAAGAATTCCGGCTGACCGACGATCACGAAGTCGGGATGCAGATTCCAGGCCGCCAGCCGCGCGTTCCAGTCTATCGAGGGCGTGTAGTTGGCCGTGAGCGCGGCCGGCGTCAGCCGATGGTAGTTCTTGTCCGGGTCATTGAGCTCGGCGAGCTGGCGCGAGGATTTTGCCAGCGCCGTCTCGAACTTCATCACGCCGCGGGCCTGGCGACTGGGCCTGCGCCGCGCTGCGGCCGAGCAGCTGCAGGGAGCGGGCCAGGTGGGCGAGGTATTCCTGGCGCGCGTGGGCCACGCCGCGCTCGGGATTAAAGTAATAGTCGCGATCCGGCAGGCCCAGCCCCCCCTGCGACAGGTGCACCGCCATGGCGCTGCTGTTTTTCTCGTCCTGGCTGACCTCGACGCTGAAGAACACGTCGACGTCCAGGGGCGCCAACGCGAACCCCACATCCAGCGCGTCGCGCGTGCTTTGCACCCGCTCGATGCGGGCGAATTCCCCGTCCAGGGGATGCACCCCGAGGGCCTCGGCGTGGTCGGTGTCCATGGCGGTGGCCCAGAAGTCGGCGATCTTTTGCAGCTCGCTGCCGGGCGGATGGGACGCGGCGGCCGCATTCTCGTTGATCGTGCGCAGGCTCGAATACAGCTGCTCGTTGACCAGCGCGCCGATCCCCCACCAGGACTCCGCGGCCGGAATCGGATTGTCGGCGAGCCAGCGGCCGTTGGCGTAGGCGAAGAAATCCACGCCGGGATCGATCGCGGGGTCCATGTGTGCGCGCAGAAAATCCTGCGCGGCGGGGCCTGATGGGGCCGGGGCCTGCGCCGCGCAGGTGGCGCACGCCGCCAGCAGGATCAGGGCGGCCTTTTGACAGTGGCGGAGCAGGTTTCGGGTCATACACGCACCTTGTGGCTGGCTGTGACCGCGGCGCATGTCCGGCCCGCGGCTGCAAAACTAGCCTAGCACGCGCTCGGCGCCGGTCCCCGCGAGCCGGCCGAGCTCGCCGGCCGGCGCGAGGCGAAGCCTTGGCCTCCGGCGCTCTACGCTATAATCGGCTGCTGGCCAGGGCAGCCGGCAGCGGGGCGGGGCCGCAAGGCGAAAGTGGCGGAACTGGTAGACGCGCTGGCCTTAGGAGCCAGTGGGGCAACCCGTAAGAGTTCGAGTCTCTTCTTTCGCACCAGATTTGTTCTTCAAGGATAGATGGCGACATGCAGGTTTCATTAGTGTCGAGCAACGGCCTGGAGCGGCGCCTCGAAGTGACCGTACCGGGCGAACTCGTGGCCAGCCGCGTGGACCAGCGGCTCAAGGACCTGGCGCGCACCGCGCGCCTCAAGGGCTTCCGGCCGGGCAAGGTGCCCTATGCTGTGGTGCGCAAGCAGTACGGCGGTCAGGTGCATTCGGAAGCGGTCACCGACCTGATGCAGAAGAGCTTTGTGGAGGCCGTGACGCAGGAGCGGCTCCGTCCCGCCGGCGACCCGCGCATTGAACCGCTCCAGGTGGCCCCGGGCGAGGAGCTGCGCTACGCGGCGGTATTCGAGGTGCTGCCGGAAGTGAGCCTCAAGCCCATGGGCGAGCTGTCGGTCAACCGACCCACCGCCACGGTGACCGAGGCGGACATCGACGCCATGATCGAGAGCATGCGCAAGCAGAAGCCGATTTTCACCACCGTCAATCGCCCGGCCGTGAC
The DNA here is from genome assembly GCA_963707115.1 of uncultured Gammaproteobacteria bacterium. GTDB lineage: Bacteria > Pseudomonadota > Gammaproteobacteria > Steroidobacterales > Steroidobacteraceae > FEN-1191. The sequence continues at coordinate 516,083 of CAVPOP010000003.1, read as the reverse complement.
CACCGATCGGGTCACCATCGCCTTCGAGGGACGCATCGACGGCGAGCTGTTTCCGGGCGGCAAGGGCGAGGAACTGCACGTCATACTGGGGGCGGGAACGATCCTCCAGGAGCTCGACGCGGCTCTGCACGGCATGCAGGTCGGTGAGCACAAGCAGGTGCCGGCGCGCTTTCCGGACAACTATGCGGCCAGCGCCGTGGCCGGCAAGGATGCGCTCTTTGAGGTGACCGTCAAGCAGATCGAGGAGCAGAGCCTGCCGGCCCTGGACGAGGCCTTCGTGCGCGGCTTTGGGCTGGCCGAGGGCGGCATCGCGGAGTTTCGCGCGCAGGTGCGCGCGACCATGGAGCAGGAGGTCGCCGACACGGCCCAGCAGCGCGTGCGCGAGCAGCTGCTGGAGCTGGTGCACAAGGCCAATCCGCTCGAGCTGCCGCGGGTGCTGGTGGATGAGCAGGTGCGCGACCTGCAGGTGCAGGTGCTGCGACGCATGGGCGTGCAGAAGATCGACCAGGCGCCCCCGCGCGAGCCCTACGAGGAGCCCGCGCGCAAGCGCGTCGCCCTCGGCCTGATCATGGGCGAGATCGTGCGCGCCAACGGCATCAAGGTGGACCGGGGCCGCGTCGAGCGCCGGCTGCAGGCCGCCGCGGCCTCGCACCCCGACCCGGAGGCCGTGCGGCGCCAGTACCTGCAGAGCCGCGAGGCCATGGGCCAGCTGGAAACGGCGGCCCTGGAGGATCAGGCGCTGGACTGGGTCCTGTCGCAGGTCAAGGTGGTCGACGTACCGTCGAGTTTCTGCGGATCTGACCGGCTTTGGCCGGCCTAAAGAGGTAAACAGCTGATGAATGAACGTGCCCTGGGCTTGGTGCCGATCGTCGTCGAACAGACGGCGCGCGGCGAACGTTCCTACGATATCTATTCGCGCCTGCTCAAGGAGCGGGTGATATTTGTCGTCGGCGAGGTCGAAGATCACATGGCGAACCTGGTGGTCGCGCAGCTCCTGTTCCTGGAGTCCGATAACCCGGACAAGGACGTCGCCCTGTACATCAACACCCCGGGCGGCTCGGTCAGCGCGGGGCTGGCGATCTACGACACCATGCAGTTCATCAAGCCGGACGTCAGCACCATCTGCGTGGGCCTGGCGGCCTCGATGGGGGCGGTCCTGCTGGCCGGGGGCGCCGCCGGCAAGCGCCATTCGCTGCCCGAACTCCAAGATCATGATCCACCAGCCCTCGGGCGGATTCCGCGGCCAGGCCAGCGACATCGACATCCAGGCCCGCGAAGTCATGGACACCAAGGAGCGCCTCAACCGCATCCTGGCTCACCACACCCACCAGACGATCGAGCGCGTCAAGATCGACAGCGACCGCGACAACTTCATGAACGCGGAGGCCGCCGTCGCCTACGGCATGATCGACCGCGTGCTGGAGAAACGGGTCGACGCAGTGCCCAGTCCCAGTCCCGACCGGCCCGCTTGAACGTAAATTTCTTTGATTACAAGGCCTTAGGTGGAACGCAGTTCTTTGCGCCCGTGGCTTTGGGCGTGTTATATAAAGACCCTACAGGGTGGATTTTCCGCCCTTCGGCCTGTCCCCATAGGCCCCCAGGGCCCAAAGGTGATCTGCAGTGAGCGATGATTCCAAGAGCCGGACCGACGATGGGAAGCTGCTCTACTGCTCGTTTTGCGGCAAAAGCCAGCACGAAGTCCGCAAGCTGATCGCCGGCCCGTCGGTTTTCGTCTGCGACGAATGCGTCGAACTGTGCAACGACATCATCCGCGAGGAGCTCGAAGACCGCGCCGACAAGGCGCGTGACAAGCTGCCCCGGCCGCACGAGATCAAGAAGGTGCTGGACGACTACGTCATCGGGCAGGAGCGCGCCAAGAAGGTGCTCTCGGTGGCGGTCTATAACCACTACAAGCGCCTGCAGACCCGCGGGGCGAGCAAGCCCAAGGACGACGTCGAGCTCGCCAAGAGCAACATCCTGCTGATCGGGCCCACCGGCTGCGGCAAGACGCTGCTGGCCGAGACGCTGGCGCGGCTCCTCAACGTGCCCTTCACCATCGCCGACGCCACCACGCTGACCGAGGCCGGCTATGTGGGCGAGGACGTCGAAAACATCATCCAGAAGCTCCTGCAGAAGTGCGATTACGACGTCGAGAAGGCCCAGACCGGCATCGTCTACATCGACGAAATCGACAAGATCTCCCGCAAGAGCGACAACCCCTCGATCACGCGCGACGTGTCGGGCGAGGGCGTGCAGCAGGCGCTGCTGAAGTTGATCGAAGGCACCATCGCCTCGGTCCCCCCGCAGGGCGGCCGCAAGCACCCGCAGCAGGAATTCCTGCAGGTGGACACATCCAACATCCTGTTCATCTGCGGTGGCGCATTTGCCGGGCTCGAGAAGGTCATCCTCAATCGCACCCAGCGCAGCGGCATCGGCTTCACTTCCGAGGTGCGCAGCGCCAACCAGAAGCCGCACGGCTCGGACCTGTTCCACGAGGTCGAGCCCGAGGACCTGATCAAGTTCGGCCTGATCCCGGAATTCGTCGGCCGCCTGCCGGTCGTGGCGACCCTGGATGAGCTGGACGAAGCCGCGCTGATGATCATTCTGACCGAGCCGAAGAACGCGCTCACCAAGCAGTACCGCAAGCTGTTCGACATGGAAGGCTCGGAACTGGAATTCCGCGAGGAGGCGCTGCGCGCCGTGTCGCGGCGCGCCATGCAGCGCAAGACCGGCGCTCGGGGGCTGCGCACCATCCTTGAGAACGTGCTGCTCGATACCATGTATGAGCTGCCCTCGCTCCGTAACGTCGCCAAGGTCGTGGTCGACGAGGCGGTGATCGAGGGCACGACCAAGCCGTACGTGATCTATCGTTCGGAGGAGGAGCGGCTGGTGCCCGTGGAGGAGCCCCGCAGGGCCGGGGGCATCGGGCACGCCTGAAACACCGCTGGCGGCGGGCTGGTTGAAATAGCGGCGGCGCGCCCCCATTAGCCTTAGTGTCCACGCCCGCAGCCCTTCGTGGCGGGCCGATTAAAAGGAATAGCCCGTGAACCAGGAACCCGAATCCACCTCGCTCGTCCCCGTCCAGCGCATCCCGGTGCTGCCGCTGCGCGACGTGGTCGTCTACCCGCACATGGTGATCCCGCTGTTCGTCGGGCGCGAGAAGTCGATTCTGGCCCTGGACGCGGCGATGCGCGCCGACAAGCGCATCCTGCTGGTGGCCCAGAAGCAGGCCGACATCGACGATCCCAAGCTCGAGGACCTGCACGGCTTCGGCACCGTGGCGACGATCCTGCAGCTGCTCAAACTCCCCGACGGCACCGTCAAGGTCCTGGTCGAGGGCGTCGATCGCGCGCGCGTGGTGCAGATTGGGCTGAGCACCGGGGCCGGCGCCCCGACCGCCGAGGGGGCGCAACACTACTACGCCGCGGCCATCGCCATCGAGCAGGACTCGGACCAGTACGACGAGCGCGAGATGGACGTGCTGGTGCGCTCGGTCGTCTCGCAGTTCGAGCAGTACGTCAAACTCAACAAGAAGGTGCCTCCGGAAGTGCTGACGGCGCTGGCCGGCATCGAGCAGCCCGGGCGCCTGGGCGACACGGTGGCAGCGCACATGGCGCTCAAGCTCTCCGAGAAGCAGAAGGTGCTCGAGATACTCGACGTCCGCAAGCGCCTCGAGCACGTGCTGGTCGCGATCGAAGGCGAGATGGATGTGCTGCAGATCGAGAAGCGCATCCGGGGCCGCGTCAAGTCACAGATGGAGAAGAGCCAGCGCGAGTACTACCTGAATGAGCAGATGAAGGCCATTCAGAAAGAACTGGGCGACATGGAGGACGGCACCAACGAGATTGGCGACCTGGAGCAGAAGGTCGCCAAGGCCGGCATGAGCAAGGAGGCGCGCGAAAAGGCCACCGCCGAGATCAACAAGCTCAAGATGATGTCGCCGATGTCGGCCGAGGCGACCGTGGTGCGCAACTACGTCGACTGGCTGGTCAAGGTCCCCTGGAAGAAGCGCACGCGGCTGCTCAAGGACATTACCCACGCCCAGAAGGTCCTGGACGAGGACCACTACGGGCTCGACAAGGTCAAGGAGCGCATCGTCGAGTATCTGGCGGTGTTGCAGCGGGTCGAGAAGATCAAGGGTCCGATTCTGTGCCTGGTCGGCCCACCCGGCGTGGGCAAGACCTCGCTCGGCCAGAGCATGGCGCGCGCGACCAACCGCAAGTTCGTGCGCATGTCGCTGGGCGGCGTGCGCGACGAGGCCGAGATCCGCGGCCACCGGCGCACCTATATCGGCTCGATGCCCGGCAAGATCCTGCAGAACATGGCCAAGGCCGGCGTGCACAATCCGCTGTTCCTGCTCGACGAGGTCGACAAGATGGCGATGGACTTCCGCGGCGATCCGTCTTCGGCGCTGCTGGAGGTGCTCGACCCGGAGCAGAATGCGGGCTTCTCGGATCACTACCTCGAGGTCGATTTCGACCTGTCCGAGGTGATGTTCGTGTGCACCGCGAATTCACTCAACATCCCCCCGCCGCTCCTCGACCGCATGGAGGTCATTCGGCTCCCCGGGTACACCGAGGACGAGAAGCTCAACATTGCGCGCCGCTATCTGGTGCCCAAGCAGATCAAACAGAACGGCCTCAAGCCCGGCGAGCTCAAAGTGTCGGATCCGGCGCTGCTCGACATCGTGCGCTACTACACCCGCGAGGCCGGCGTGCGCAACCTCGAGCGCGAAGTGGCCAAGATCAGCCGCAAGGCCGTCAAGCAGCTGCTGCTCAACCGCGACCAGGGTCGCAAGGTGGCCGTCACGCCGCGCAATCTGGACAAGTACCTCGGCGTGCGCCGGCACCGCTACGGCAAGGCTGAAGACCAGAATCGCGTCGGCCAGGTCACTGGCCTCGCCTGGACCGAGGTCGGCGGCGAGCTGCTGACCATCGAAGCGGCGGTGGTGCCCGGCAAGGGCAAGCTGCAGCACACCGGCCAGCTCGGCGAGGTGATGCAGGAGTCGATCCAGGCGGCCATGTCGGTGGTGCGCTCGCGCGCCGACGTGCTCGGCCTGGACCCGGACTTCTACCAGAAGAACGACGTGCACCTGCACATGCCTGAAGGCGCCACGCCCAAGGATGGCCCGAGTGCCGGCATCGGCATGTGCACGGCGCTGGTGTCGGCGCTGACGCGCATTCCGGTGCGCTCCGATGTCGCCATGACCGGCGAGATCACCCTGCGCGGTGAGGTGCTGCCGATCGGCGGCCTGAAGGAGAAGCTCCTGGCGGCCCAGCGCGGCGGAATCTCGCTGGTGATGATTCCGGAGGAAAACCGCAAGGATCTGGTGGAGATCCCCGACAACATCAAGGGCAAGCTGGACGTGCGTCCGGTGCGCTGGATCGACGAGGTGCTGGAGATTGCCCTGACGGCACGCCCGGTGCCGCGCGTGCAGGCGGTCATCGAGCCCATCGTGCCGCCCAGCCCGAAGCGTCGCGCCAAGGCGCGCACGCCCAAGGTCGTCCAGGCTCACTAGCGTCTTCCGGGGCCGTATCTTAGAATGCGCCGCCTTTTTGGCCGGGGCGGCCGCCTCGCGCCGTCTCCATTGCGGGTGCTTAGCTCAGCTGGTAGAGCGTCGCCCTTACAAGGCGAATGTCGGGGGTTCGATCCCCTCAGCACCCACCAATATCAACAACTTGCTGGGGCAGCCACGTCCAAAGACCTCCTCGCCTAAGTTCCATCCAACTATGGGGCGCGCCGGCACAGCATCTTGTGCTTTAGCGAGCTATTCACCACAACATCTTGTGCTTGGCGTGCCTCAAATACTGTATACTTCTACAGCCCTTGGCGCGCCTCTTGTCGGTCCGCGACTCGGAAGTCAGACCGGGAATGACAGAGCGGCGCCCTCCTTATAGCAGGAGTGCGGCTCCCCGACTTCGGGCAAATGCACTTCCACTATTTCGCTGAGGCTCCGGCGTCAGGGTTGTGTTCTCAACCTTTGAAACTTGGAGTGGATAGCACATGAGTGAGATTAATTTGGTCCTCTTAGACAGATTGGACTGTGACGAGGTGTTCTCTGATTCTCCGGAGGTGCTCGGATGGTCGCGCGACAACGTCGTGCATTTAGAGTTGCGCACTATTCGGCCCGACGTCACCAAGCCGGGAGAGCCACAGTCCGGAAAGGTCAGCCCCGTGGCACGCCTGGCGATGACGATCCCGGTTGCAATCGCCCTGCAGGCAACGTTGGCGCACCATTTGACCGAACTGGAGAAGCAGGGCGTCGTGAAACGCACGGCGCCGCTTCCGAATGAGGCCAAGCACTAACCTAGGTGCAAGAGTCACCGCCGCGCAGTGCGGCGGTGATTTTTGCAACACTCCATAGGGTCGTACTTGGCATGTCGTCATCCGCATGGGACGCGAGGTTCAACGCGTGGTCTTCCCCTCCCGGCCAGACTGAAAAGGACAAGTGCGAGAATGCCGTTCGCGCAGTGCGAAGCGCGATTGCGGCCAGTCCCACGCTGGTTGAGCGCGGCGTCACGGTATCGCCGCAGGGCTCGTACTACAACCGGACCAACGTCCGCGCGGAGAGCGATGTTGACCTCTGCGTGTTGTGCAAAGTGCCGTTCTTTTGGGAGCTTCCGTCGGGCGGGACGCCTGCACAATTCGGTTTTGTAACTCCGGCGGACTACACGTTTGCCCACTACCGTGAAGACATCCGCGCGGCGCTCATCGCCCACTTCGGCGCGGAGTCGGTCCGCGCAGGCAGGAAGGCGTTTGATATACACCACAACACCTATCGCATTGCGGCGGACGCAGTCCCCGCGCTGCAGTTTCGGCGCTTTCGACTGGACGGTCAGCCTATTCTCGGCGTGGCATTTGATTCCGAGGGAAAGCGGATTATCAATTTTCCTGACCAGCATTACGCGAATGGAGTCGCCAAGAATGACGCAACGGCTCGGCGCTTTAAGGCGGTCACGCGCATACTGAAGCGGTTGAGGTACGAGATGGTAGCGGCAGGCGTGGCCTCGGCTCAGAATGTGCAGTCCTTCGAGATTGAAAGCATGGTGTGGAATGTGCCGAATGCGCTCTTTGGCGCGGTGACACTTCGAGAGGATCTAAAGAGGGTTTTGGCACACCTTTACGTTGGCACCGAGAACGACGAGCAGGCTTGCGTCGGGTGGTTGGAGGTCAACGCGATAAAGCCCCTGTTTGGGTACGGGCAGCCGTGGAGCCGCGCTGAGGTCCGCCCCTTTCTAGAAAACGCTTGGGCCTACGCGGAGCTTGGCGTGTGATTGAGAGGCTTCACCTTTCCGCAATCCTTTTTGCCGCCGCGGTTATATGGGGCTGTCTACTAATCCTTGAGGGCGTTTCGATATCCCCTCACTATTTCCATCCATTCTCTGTGGTAGTGGGCGCTATGACTTTGCTCCTTGCAGCCTTCGACCTTTGGCTGTGGCGCTGGCGCATTCTTCGAGGTTGGTTAGTAAAGCGCCCGTTGATCGCAGGCACGTGGCGCACCGAATTACGCTCCAATTGGGTTGATCCAGCCACCGGACGCCAAATTGCACCCATCGCCGCGTTCATGATCATTCGGCAGACGTTCTCCACCCTGACGCTGTGCCTTGTAACCGAGGAGTCACGATCCGAGTTAGTTGGCGCTGAAATCTCTCGTAGCCAGGACGGAACGTACCGCGTGTTTGGCGTATATCGGAACGAACCTAGGTTCGCCGTGCGACACCGCAGTGATATGCATTACGGTGCGTTAGAGTTGCGCGTCGCTGGCTCGCCACCTCAGTGCATCGAGGGGCACTATTGGACGGACCGAAACACGGCGGGCGAAATGTCCCTGTCCGACCGCAAGCACGACTTTGCGCATGACATTTCTTCGGCAAGGAACCTTTATGCCTCGTGAGAAATCTTTGGGACGCCGCTCGGCCTCGGCTTCGGGACGGCCATAACCTCGGCGACTTTCCTTCCGCATTGCGAACAGCGCAGTTCCGCATCCAACGACGCCAGTGTGGTCGACCATCCTACAAGCCGCAGCTGCCGGCGCTGTGCCATGCACCCCTCCGGTAGCTGGCCTCATGCGATGGCGCCCGGCACGTTCTGTCCGGCAAAGAACGCATCGAGGTTCGTCAGCACGGCGCGCGCCATGGCTTCGCGCGTCTCGACCGTGGCACTGGCGATATGCGGTGTGAGCAAGACCTTTGCCGATGATCGCAGGGCCTGTGGGACATTGGGCTCATCGGCGAACACATCGAGCGCGGCGCCCGCGATGCGATCCTCGCCCAGCGCGCTGATCAACTCCGCCTCATCGACCAGCGAGCCGCGCGCGACGTTGATCAGATAGCCGGCCGGCCCGAGCGCGTCGAGCACCTCGCGGCCGATCAGCCGATGGGTGGCGGCGTTCGCCGCGGTGGCCAGGATCAGGATGTCGCACCAGCGCGCCAGTTCCACGGGCGATTCGACAAATTGGTACGGCCCCTGTTTGGGTGCGATGTCGCAGTAAGCCACCGGGCCAAAGGCGGCGAGGCGCTGTGCAATGGCATTGCCGATTTGTCCCAGCCCCACGATGCCGAAGCGCTGGCCGGAGACCTTGCGGGCTAGCGGGCGCTCGCCGTTCTTCCACAGACCGTCGCGGACGTAGCGGTCGGAATCCGCAATGCCCCGCAATAGCGCGATCGCCAGCCCAACCGCCAGGTCGGCCACGTCCTCCGTGAGTACGTTGGGTGTCGTGGTGACGCGCACGGCGCGACGCCGGCATTCGTCGAGATCAACCTTGTCGAAGCCCACGCCATTGATGGCCACTATGCGCAGCGACGTCAGGCGCGCCATCAGTGCGGGAGGGATCCCGATCTCGCCGCCGGTCACCACCGCCTGAATCGCCGCACCGTGCTCGGCGATAAAATGCTCGGGATTCGCGAGCGCGAACCAACGATGCACCTCGTAGCGCGACTGCAGCTGCTGTTCAAGCCAGGGCGAGAACGGTCGCATCTGGAGTGCCTGGATCGTCATGCTGTAAGGCCTGCGATCTTCACAGCACGGCCAGTACGCCGCCGTCCACGTAGATCGTCTGTCCGTTGACGAAGTCTGACGCCTGCGAGGCGAGAAAAATTACCGCGCCGTGGAGTTCCTCGATCTTTCCCCAGCGACCGGCCGGCGTGCGCTTGCGCAGCCAGCCGTCAAAGCTGGGATCGTCCACCAGGGACTTGGTCATCGGGGTATCGAAGTAGCCCGGCCCAATTGCATTCACCTGCAGGCCGTACCTTGCCCAGTCCGCGCACATGCCTTTGGTCAGGTTTTTGACGCCGCCTTTGGAGGCCGTGTACGGCGCAATGCCCGGGCGTGCCGCCTCGCTCTGCAGGCTGGCGATGTTGATGATCTTTCCGCGTCCGCGCGGAATCATGCGCCGGGCGACCGCCTGGCTGACGTAGAACACACTGTCGAGGTTGGTGCTCATGACCTCGCGCCACGCCTCGACGGTGAAGTCCTGCAGCGCTTGCCGGCGCTGAATTCCGGCGTTGTTGACCAGGATGTCTATCGGGCCCGCCCGCTGCTCGATATCCGCGATAACGTGCTCGGTCTCCTTGGGGTCCGTGACGTCGAATCGGGCACCGGTCACCTGGGCGCCCGTGCTCTCGAGGCGAGTGACGGCCGTGTCCAGCCGGGGCTCGTCGCGGCCGTTGAGCACCACCGAGGCGCCGGCCCGTGCCAGGGCCTCTGCGAGGGCAAAGCCGATGCCCTGACTCGAGCCGGTGACGAGTGCGCGGCGACCTGTAAGGTCAAACAGATCCAATGCCATACCCCCTGGCGCTGCGGCTGGCGCCCCTGGCATCAAGGGCTGCAATATAGCTTGGCTGGGTTACAGGCATGCGAATTCAGACCCTATGTTATCGGTAACATTGTACCCTAGAATGCCTGGGAGTCTAAGCTTTGCGGACACTCTGGGAGCCCGATGGCGGGGCGCAGGAACGGCCGGGTGCCCACCCCGGGGCGGTGTGCAAGGGGCGTGGCATTGAGGGATCGTGGAGTCCTCAGGACGGCGCCCAAGGGAGGATCGCGTGACGACGGAAACTGAGGTGATCAAGGTGGCGCTGGTGACCGGGGCCGGAACCGGCATAGGGCGGGCCGCGAGCATTGCGCTCGCCGAGATGGGGCATACGGTGGTGCTGGTCGGTCGGCGCCCTGAGCCTCTCCAGGCGGTCCACGGCCAGCTGACGCAAGGCGGGATGCGTGCGCTCGTGGCGGCCGCCGACGTGGCCGACGAGCGCGCGACCCACGAACTGTTCGCGCGGGTGCAGGCGCAGTTCGGGCGGCTCGACCTGCTGTTCAACAACGCCGGGATTACGGCGCGACCGGTCCCGCTCGAGGAACTTTCGCCCTCCGAATGGCGCGCGGTGATCGACGTCAATCTCACGGGCGCCTTCCTGTGCACCCGGGAGGCGATTCGGATCATGAAGCAGCAAAGTCCGCGCGGCGGGCGGATCATCAACAATGGCTCGCTGTCGGCGCACGTGCCGCGGCCGAATTCGGCACCGTACAGCGCGAGCAAGCACGCGATTTCCGGCCTGACGAAGGCGACCGCGCTGGAGGGGCGGGCGTTTGACATCGCGTGCGGCCAGATCGACATCGGGAATGCCGCCACGGCGATCGGCTCGCATGTGCAGCAGGGTGCGCTGCAGGCGAACGGGTCGACCATGGTCGAGCCGACGTTGGATCTGTCCCACGTGGCGGCCGCCGTGCGGTACATGGCGAGCCTGCCGCTCAATGCCAACGTGCTCTCGCTCACCGTCATGGCCAACCAGATGCCGTTCGTGGGGCGCGGATGAGCCATGCCCAACGGCACTACTGACGCCGTCGTGGGCGCGGAGGGGCTGGGCCTCATCCATGGGCCGGTGGGCGCAGAGGACATCGTCCACCTGCCCGGCACGCCGTGGCTGATTGGCAGCGGCCTGAACCTCGGCGCGCCGGCCCGGCTGTCGCTGATCGACACCCGCAGCAAGACCGCCGTGCCACTTTCGCCGAGCTTCCCGCCCGGTACGGAAGGGGATCTGGGGGCCTCGCCCCCGGAGCCCGCGCGCATGTCCACCGACGGCCTGGCTCTGCGCGCAGGCCACCGGGGCCGGCACCTGCTCTATGCGGCCAACCACGGCGACCGTCACGCCATCGAGTTCTTCGTGATCGACGCCGGCCCCGCGCAGCCGGCGCTGCGCTGGGTAGGCTGCGCCCGGCTTCCCCCGCAGGCGCTCCCGAACGCGGTCCGGCCGCTGCCTGACGGAAGCCTGCTGATCATCTGCCCTTACGATCCGACCGATCCGCAGTCCTGGTCGCGCATGGCCCGGGGTGCGAGCACCGGAAAGATCTTGAAGTGGCGCGCCGGAGCCGCGCTGGAGGAGCTGCCCAACAGCGCCATGTCGGGGGGCAACGGGCTGGAGATCAGTGCCGACGCCAGCTTCGCGTATGCAAGCGCCTGGAGCGCGCGCGAACTGGTCGTGCTGTCGCTTCGCGATGGCTCGCGCCACGGGATTTCGCTGGATTTCCTGCCCGACAACATTCACGCCCTAGCCGACGGAACGCTGCTGGTGGCCGGCCAGCGCACGACGGTCGAGGCGATCGCCGCCTGCACGGGTGCGAGCTGTCCGCAGCCCTGGGTCGTCGCCCGTGTCGACCCGCGCAACGGTGCAGTGCGAGAACTCCTGTCCGGAGCGGGCAACGCGACGGTGAATTACGCCTGCGGTGCACTTGTGCTCGGCGACGCCATGTACGTTACGGTGCGCGGCGACCGCTGCGTCGTGTACAAGTCGATTGCTGAATTGCCGTCCATGGCCTGAGGCCGCCTCACAGTTCCGTCTGATACTGCAGCTGCAGCTCTTCCATGTGCTCGCGAAAGGCATCGGCGACGTAGGCCATGTTGTCGAACTCCTGCGTGCCCAGATGTTCCTTCTTGAAGATGCGGATATCACCGTAGCGGCCTTCCCGGACCTTGCGCACCCACTGCGGGTCGCTGATGTGGCTCCGGCCGGCGGCCACCAGATCGAATTCGTGGTTGGCGAAGCGGCGCAGCAGTTTCGCCAGTCCCTGCTCGACCTGCGGCGTGACCTCCTTGCCGGCGAAGCTCTCCATGACGTCGAGTTCCAGTCCGACGCTGCCCACCGTGATGACCGGTGCGCCGCTCAATTTTCGCGCCCAACCGGCAAGACCCAGATCGCTCCCGGGCCACTCCGGCTCGAAGAAGCGCCGGGTCGAGACGTGGAACAGGTCCACACCCGCCGCGCGCAGCGCGCTGAGCATGGTGGCAAATTCCTCGGGGGTGCGCACGATCTTGGCCTTGAAGTCGATTTCCTTCCATTGCGAGAGGCGGAACGAGATCACAAAATCATCGCCCACGGCCTTGCGCACCGCGCCGACCACCTCGGCCGGGAAGCGCACCCGTGAGTGAATGTCCTCACCGCCGTACCCGTCGGTGCGGCGGTTGGTGTCGGCCCACAGGAACTGATCGAGCAGGTAGCCGTGGCAGGAATGAATCTCCACGCCGTCCGCGCCGATCTCGCGCGCCGCCAGCGCGCCGCGCACGAAGGCGGACTTGATCGACGCCAGGTCCGCGCCGGTGGCCGGCACGCCGCTGGGCTCGCCTCCCTTGACCAGGCCCGAGGGACTGAGCGTGCGGTACTGGGAGTAGGGGCTGAGGCCCCCTTCCTTGCGTATGGCGCCCTCGTGCCAGAGCTGGATGAACATGTGCCCGCCGGCCTCCTGCACCGCGCGCACGCACGTGGCCCAGGCCGGCATCGCCGCGGGGATCATGCGCGCGTAGGAAGGCGCCTGGGTGGCGGACGGGTGATCAACGGCCACCGCCTCGGTGATGATCAGCGAGACCCCACCTTCGGCCCGCGCGCGGTAGTACTCGACCATCTTCGGGGTGGGCGCACCGTCCCGGCACCAGCCGCGCTGCATGCCGGGCATCACGAAGCGATTGGCCAGCGTCATGCTCTTGATGGTCAGCGGCGTAAACAGCGGTGTGACGTCAATCGAGCTCACAGAACCTTGCCTCCGGGCGAAACAGGCCAGTGATCACTCAGGCCGACTGCGGCTGCGCCGCCGCGGCCTCGCCAGCGGGCGCATACATGTACCGCCCCAGCGAGGCGATACAGACGACGGTCAACACGATGCCGGCCTCGAACACCGCCAGCGCGGCCCGGTACGAGTGCGTGCCCTCGAACACCCGGCCCATGACGAAGGGCCCGAGCCCGCCGGCGATCGAAGCGAAGGCGTAGATGCCCCCGTACAGCTGGCCAAAGCCGCGCAGGCCGAAATAGCGGCTGACGTAGTAGGGCATGAGGCTGTACTCGGATCCTATCCCCAGGCCAAAGAAGGCGACGCCGCACAGCATGGCCGCCGAGCTCGAGCCGTGGTCGATCAGCAGCAAGCCGATCAGGACAGAGAGGGCGAAGGGGATGCCGACGCGCGGACTGTTGACCCGGTCGAGCAGGAACCCTGAAGCAAACTGCCCGAGCGAGGTCGCAACGGCGACCGTGGACAGCGCCGCGGTGGCCACCCCGAGCGTAATGCCGCGATCGGTGAGGAGCGGTGCCAGGTGGACCAGCAGCCCGTTGTTCGCAAAGCAGCTCAGGAAGATCGCCACGAAGATCAGCCACAGGCTGGGTTGGCGGATGGCCTGCGCCACCGTCAGGCCGAACTGGACCGGGGCGCTGGCGGTGCGCTCGAGCGCCGGTACCGGGGGCCTTTCATCCCTCAGGAGGAAGTAGACCAGCGGGAAGGCCACCACGACCGGCACCAGCCCGAGGCCGACATAGGCCGACCGCCAGCCCAAGTGCTCGATAAGCAGGTGAGCAAAGGGCGGCGAGAGCGCCGCTCCCAGTCCCCCGCCCACGCCCAGGCATATCCCGAGCGCCTTGCCGCGGCTGCCGGTGAATACGCCGGCGAGCGCGCGACCGTAGACCACGCCGCTCACCAGCGTTCCGGCCGCAGCGACCAGGAAGAACTGCAGGTCGAATTGCAGCGCCGATCCGCGCAGCAGTGAAAGTGACATGACCGCCGCGCCCAGCAGCATGACCCCGGGCAGGACCACGGGCCGGGCGCCGCGCCGGTCGACGATTCGGCCCACCAGCGGATAGAGCGCGGTCGTGACCGTAAAGGCGATCAGCACGGCCGTGGACATGGCGTCGCGGCCCCAGCCGAACTCTTCCGACACCGGTCGCAGGAACAGCGAAAACGTCGCCCCGACGATCGAGGGCATGTTGGTCATCATGCCGACGATCGCCGCGACCGCGAGCAGCACGCCCGGCGTGCGTCCTGGTACCGATGAGGTTCCGGTCGTCATCCGCGGGCCTGAAGCTCCTCTTCGTTGGTCACTCGATCGGCCGCGGGCGAACCCCCGCGTACGCGAAGCACGCATTGTGCCTGACGGCGATCTTGGCGCATCACGTACGCCAGGGGCGGGACTAGAATTTCACGCGCACTCCGGCGGTGTAGTAGCGCCCGACGTTGTCGAAGAATATGGCGTTGTGGAAGCTCGGCAGGAAGGGCGGCTGCTTGTCGAACATGTTGTTGATCGCACCAAACAACTGCACGTTGCGGCTGCTGCCGTTGTAGATGTCGTACTTGGCCGCCAGGTCCGCATACCAGGAGGAAGCCACGGTGTTGCGGTTGATGCTGTTGGGAAGGTTGGGGTCGTAATTGGACTTGTCGGGACCAATCAGCTCCGGATCGAAGGTGCCGCTGGCGATGTAGCGCGCCTGCAGGCTGATCGATCCCGGGCCCTGCGCATAAGTAGTGAGCAGGTTGATGTTGTAGCGCGGCATGCCGGGGGTCCCGAGCAGTTCGAGGCCCGTCTGGCCGGCCCGATCCACGGTGTGTCCGCCACTGTCCGTGAGCCGCAGGTGATAGACGTAATTGGCGATCAGGCCGAAGCTCAACTTGGCACCGCCCGACAGGGGCAAGGTGTAGTCGGCGGACAGATCCAGACCACTGGTATCGAGCTTGTCCAGGTTCAGATAAGTGACCGTGAGGTCCGTGACCGTGCCGGAAGCATCACGCGTGACGTACTGGCAGTACAACTGATCACCGGCCGCGCAGCGGTCCAGGATGGTCTGCGGATTGACGATGTCGACGGCGTCCTTGATCTTGATGTGGTAGTAGTCCAGCGAGGTCTTGAGCCCCTGCATGGCCTCGCGTCCCTGGAAGACGATGCCGAAGGTCGTCGTGTCGCCGGTTTCCGGCTGCAGGTTGGGATTGCCCCCCTGGTGCTGGGTCACGAACACCTGGGTGTTGGTGCTCGGATCGATCAGGATCGTCGGATGGCTGTTGGTCGGCCCGAACAATTCATCCATGTTCGGCGCCCGGAAGTCGTGCGACTGCGTGGCGCGCAGGCGGAACATGTCGGTCGCGTCCCATACCAGGCCCACCTTCCAGGTGTTGGCATTGCCGGTGGTGGTGTAGTGCGTCTCGCGATCGGCCGCGTTGAGCGTCAGGGACTTTGCAAGAGGAATGTCCGCTTCAACGTAGGCTTCCGTCACCGTCACGGCGCCGTCGATCGGCGTACCGGCATTTTGCCACCAGCCCTGAGCGGCAGAGATGGCATCGACAGTGCCGGTGGCCGTGTCCTTGCGTCCCTCGATGCCGGCGGCCATCGCGACCGGGCCCGCCCAGCTATTGAAGGGCGAACCACTGAAGTTGACCGCGCCCACCTGCTCCTTGAGCACACGCGTCACGTACGAGGTGCCATTCACGTACGACTTCGCGCTGTCGCTGGAAAGACCGGAGCCGAACAGGTCCACCGGATGGCAGCCGTTGTTCGGGTCGGTGAGGGTCGACCGGCACACGACCTGTCCGTTGGGGGCCGTCACGGCGTCGATAGCCAATGCCCAGTTGGCGTTGATGCGGTTGTTGCCAACCTGTGAATCATTGTCGTGGTGACCGTACTGGTAGTACGCGTCCCAGTGCCACTTTTCGCCCAGCAGGCCGTTCAAGCCGAGCACAAAACGCTCGTCCCTGTCCGTGGACTCGGGAACGAGCACGCCGAAATCGTTGTTCTGGCGCTTGAAGGCAAAGCTGGTCTCGCCGTTGGCCGCCAATACTGATTTCAGCGAGTCGGGCAGAAAGGCGTTGTCCGCCTGGAGGGTGGTGGGAAATTCGACGGGTGGGATCGAATTGGCCGTGCCCTGCACCTGCGAGTACGAGGCCTCGAAGAAGCCCTGCACACGGTCGCTGAAATCATAGTCGATGTGAGTCATCACGTTGTAGCGCTCGACTTGCTGCGAGATTAGCGCACCCTCGAGAAACAACTGCTTGCCGTTGTCCGAATCGCCTCCTTGCATAAAGACGAACCCCGGGTTCGCACCGTAGTTGAACTTGGTCGGCGTGCCGTTGGGCGTGAACGTGGTACCGGCAAGGGCTCCGGAGATGATCAGCCCGTTGGCCGAGTTGACCACGTAGAGGTTCGGCAGCATCAGGTTGTAGGGCTGGCCGTTGCCCGGCGTCTGATTGGTAGTGATATTGATGTTCTGGGCGCAGGACTCGCGCGAGAAGCAGTCGCCCGATCCCGCGTCATTCAGGTATTCGCCGCCGATGAGGAAATGGCCCTTGCCTCCGGCGAATGGCGTGCCACCCTTGAATGAGAAGTAAGGCCGATTCATGTCGCCGGCCTCGGCACGGCCGAAGGAAGCTTCAACGTCGAAGCCGTTGTAGTGCTTGTCGAGAATGAGGTTGACGACGCCAGAGACCGCATCGGCGCCATACAGGGCCGAGGCGCCTCCGGTCACCACGTCCACGCGCTCGACCAGATTCGTCGGAATGTTGTTAAGATCCACGGTCCCCTGGGAATTGCTCGGCACGAAGCGCCGGCCGTCGACCAGGACCAGCGTGCGGCTGGCGCCCAGGCCGCGCAAGTCGACGATGCGTCCGGCGATGTTAGTGGGCGTGCCATCGGCGGTGGTTTGCGGGGTGAGCGTCGGCCGGAACGTCGGGATCTTGTTCAGAGCCTCGGCGACGTCGGTCACGGCCATGTTGTCGATTCTGTCGTCACCGACGGCCATCACTGGATTCGGCGAGCCGTAACCCGCGCTGGTAATGCGGGTGCCGGTGATCATGATTTCCTCCACCGGTTCGGTTCCGGCCACTTCGACCGCCACGGGGGTGGAAGCAGCGGGCGTATCTGCGGCCATGCTGCGCGGGCTGCCCGCGGCCGCGACCAGCCCCATGACAAAAGCCGTCGTCCACGCTGCGACAGGCGTGGGGAGGCTGTGGCGCACGCCCGCGAGGCCGCTGCGCGTGAACGTAATCAGGCGTGATTTCATAGCCATTGTTCCCCTGAGATCTGGAATGGGTCCTGCGTATTACCGCTGGTTCCTGCAGTCTTTGTAGGCTCGTGACCGGAGTATAATGGTACCGATATCATATGGCAACGAGCGCAGGCGATCCGAGATCTTTCACCGGGTCATGGACGCGCCGTCCGTTGCAGATGCGCAACACCGACAACTTGAGTGGTGCTGCGCCGCAGCGCTACTTTAGGCGTTGGAGTGCCTGAGAGGGCTACTTCGGCGCCTGACTGAGATTGCAACGGCCATTTAAGGATGCTGCGGCAAATGCGCCGCAGCAGCGGGACAAAGGATGACCGCGCGCATTGGCCTGAGCGCCGGTGCTGCATCGGACGCGGATCTCTGATACCGTGCACATCATTAAGGATAAGTAACCATGCTTGCGGCAATCTGTCACGGTAAGAAGGATCTGCGCATCGAGCGGCTCGAGGACCGCGCGCTCGCTCCCGACGAAGTGCGGGTCGGCGTCGCCTACGGCGGGATTTGCGGATCGGACCTGCACTACTACCACCGTGGCGCCGTCGGTGATTTCGCGGTCCGCGAGCCACTGACGCTCGGCCATGAAGTCTCGGGCGTGGTCTTGGAGCTGGGCGCCGGGGTCAGCGGCCTGCGCGCCGGAATGAAGGCGGCTCTCGATCCGAGCCGTCCCTGCCTGGGCTGCGACTACTGCCTCGCCGGCCGCCGCAACCTGTGCGTCAACATGCTTTTTCTGGGCAGCGCCGGACGTTTTCCGCACGTGCAGGGCGGATTTTCGCAGCATCTGATACTCCGCCAAGACCAGGTGGTGCCGGTGCCCGAGGACACCGACCTGTTGCGGCTGTCGGTGGCCGAACCTCTCTCGGTCGGCTTGCACGCCGTCAATCGCGCCGGGGCGCTGAGCGGCAAGCGCGTGCTGGTCAGCGGATCGGGCCCCATCGGTTTGCTGACGACGCGATCGGCGCGCTATGCCGGAGCGGCCGAGGTGGTCGCCACGGACGTCGAGGACGCGCCGCTGGCGGTGGCAAAGACCCACATGGGCGCCGCGCGCACCATCAATGTGGCGTCCAGTCCCCAGGCGCTGGCCGAGTACGAGAGCGAGGGGGGTTATTTCGACGTCGCATTCGAGGCGTCGGGCTCGCCGGCCGCGTTGGCTTCACTGTTCAAGGTCATCCGTCGCGGTGGACGCATCGTTCAGGTGGGGATGCTGCCGCCCGGGAACACGCCCATTCCGGTCAACGCGCTGCAGTCGCGCGAAATCGACTTCGTCGGAGCGTTCCGGGCCAATGACGAGTTCCGGCGCGCGGTGCAGCTGATCGTTGCCGGCACGATCGACGTCCAGCCGATCCTGTCGGGCACCTATCCACTCGCGCAGGCGGTACGCGCACTGGAGCTTGCCGGTGATCGCTCGAAAGTGGTCAAGCTCCATCTGGCGCTGAGTGAGGGAGACGTCTGAACACACCTTCGCCCATGGGTGCGCGTCGTGCGTGAGCGGCGCCCGCAGCCTCGACGCCGAGCCTGCCGCGGGTCGCCGGGCGTGCACCCGGCCGCGCACTAGTCCTTGTCCACGGCCTGAAGCTCGGTATACCTTGGCCGGCCACACGGCGGAGCATGCGGAGAGCCCATGAGGCGGTCAGCAAAGAAGACGGCACCGGTCGGCAGGGCCACCGCACGAGCCGGCAAACGCCCCACGATCCGTGAGGTGTCGCGACTGGCCGGTGTCTCGCGCATGACCGTCTCCCGGGTGATCCGCAATCTCGATCTGGTGCTGCCGGAAACTCGCGACCGCGTACGCAAGGCGATCGCCGACCTGGGCTACGTGCCCGACCGCGCCGCCGGGAGTCTGGCCAGTCACCGCACGGGCTTCATCGCGTTGGTGCTGCCGACCCTGACCAATGCCAATTTTGCCGCCGTCGCGCACGGACTGACGGAGGCGCTGCGCCAGGCGGACTACCACCTGCTGATTGCCTACACCGATTATTCACTGGACGAGGAAGAGCGGCAGCTCAAGAACCTGCTCGCGCGCCGTCCCGAGGCGATCGTACTTACCGGGGCGGTCCATCGGCGCACCGCCTCGCGGATCCTGCTCGCCGCCGATATCCCGGTAGTCGAAATCGCCGACCTGCCGCGCCATCCGATCGAGCACGCCGTCGGCTTCTCGAATTACCAGGCCGGCCGCACGGCGGCGCGCTACCTGATCGAGCGGGGCTATACCCGGATCGGAGCCGCCGGCAGTTCGAATGAAGGCGACGTCATCGATCAGCGCGGCGAGGAGCGACTGCGGGGCTTCGAGGACGAGTTGCGACTGTCGGGCATGCCCACGCATTGGGTGCTGCGCCATGGGCACGCGCCCGTCAGTTACGATCACGGCGCCAAGGTGATCGGGATCCTTATGCAACGTGAGCCGAGGCTCGAGGCGGTTTTTGCCGTGTCGGACCTGTCCGCGGTCGGGGTCGTCATGGAGTGCCAGCGGCGCGGCGCGCGGGTGCCGGGGGACCTGTCGGTCATGGGTTTCGGCGATTTCGAAATCGGCCGCGAGATCAATCCGCCGCTGACCACGATCCACGTGGATTTTCGGGCGCTGGGCCAGCGCACCGGTCAGCTCATCCTGGATTTGATGTCGGGCCGGAGCAAGGGCGCTCCGCAGGTCATCGACGTGGGCCTCAAGGTCCTTGAGCGCGCGTCGGTCAAGCGGCGCGCGTGAGGCCCGGCGCTCGCCGCACCGCGCAGCGATGACGGGCGCCGTGGTCATCATGGGGGTCAGCGGTTCCGGCAAGTCGACCCTGGGCCCGGCGCTCGCCGCGACCCTCGGCTGGCAGTTCATCGACGGCGACACGCTGCACCCGCCCGCCAACGTCGCCAAGATGGCGGCGGGGATAGCGCTCAATGATGCCGACCGCCGGCCGTTCCTGGAGCGCGTTGCGCAGGTGATCGCCGAACAGCGGCAGGCCGGGGTTGTGGTGGCCTGCTCGGCGCTGCGACGCAGCTACCGCGACTACATCCGGGTGCGCGCCGGGCCAGTGATTTTTGTGCTGCCGGTGATGGAGCGCGAGGCGCTCGCGGCACGGCTGGCCCGCAGACAGGACCACTTCATGCCCTCCGCGCTGCTCGACAGCCAGCTGGCGGTCCTGGAGTTTCCGCAACCCGACGAGCGGGTGATTCTCGTGGACGGCAATGATTCCACCGAGCTGCAGGTCGGGCAGGCGCTGGCCGAGGTCCGGGCGCGCAGCAAGTTTGCGGACGGATAGGTGGCAATGCCGGTTCTGCCCCCGGCGATGCGCCGCGGCGTGTTTGGCAATTTTCGATTTTGAACGGAGGATCGAGGCACATGGCCAGAAAGTCTTTAAAACAGCTCCTGCTCGAGTCACGCAGCTGCGTGGTAGCTCCGTGCGTCTACGACTGCGCCTCGGCACGCGCCGTGGAGATGGTGGGATTCCCCGCAATGATGCTGAGCGGTGGAGAAGTCTCGATCGCCATGAACGGCGTCATCGACTATGGATTTATGAACCTCACCGACCTCGAATGGATCACCAGCAGGATCAGCCAGACCTCGCCGCTGCCCCTGGCCGCGGACATCGAAGATGGATTTGGCGGCCCACTTGCGGTGTACCGCTCCGCCAAGCGCATGGCCAGCGCCGGAGCCGGAGCGCTGCAGCTCGAAGACTCCGGCGACATGGAAGAGGCGACCACTCTGCTGCCGCGCGAGAAGTACTACGAGAAGGTCAAGGCCGCGCTGGCGGCTCTCGAGGGGACCGACTGCATCCTGATTGCGCGCACCAACGCCGATCCGGCGACGGAACTCGACGAGGGGATCGAGCGCTGTCGCAAGGCGGTGGAACTGGGTGCTCAGATGACCACCGTCGTGAAGCTCAACAACCTGGCGGACGCCCGCTACGTGGCCAGCAGGGTGCCGGGATGGAAGATGTACCCGGACGCGGCCGGCCAGAACGGGGTTCCGGAAGTCACCGTGGAGGACATCTATCCACTCGGCTACAACCTGATGACGGTCCACTACCTGCTCAAGGCGGCCATGGACGGCATGCTGGAGCACGGCAAGCGCAATGTCGCCCAGCAGGGCTGCCTCTATACCTGTGACAAGCAGGATGCCACCGGGATACTCGGTTGCAGTGCGACCCCGCTCTTTGACCCCAAGGGCTATATGGAGCTGGAGGGAAGGTTTAGCGGCAAACGCAAGGAGTACACAATCGTGGGGCACCAGGTCGACGACTACCCGCAGGGCTTTGTGCGCACGCCCATCACCGACCGGCTCTGACGCCCCTGCTCGGGCAGCGCCGAGTACGCAGCCCTGCGGTGCTCTCGGCACGTGAACGCCTGACGGGAAATGTGGCTGCTCGCGCACACTTAAGGACCGCTGGCGGAAGCCTTATCGCCCGCGGCCGGAGCGGGCCTTGCACACCCCAGTCCAGGATGCGCCCGTGGGACACATTTCCGCCGAAGTTGGGTTAGACTGCGCCCCCGCAACGGACCGGAAGTCCGCGGCCGGTCGATGGCGGTGGTGTTTCTTCCGCCGAATACTTGTTTTAATGTAATGGGTTACGGGTTTGTTGGGTCCCCTCAGCACCCACCAGTCACTGCGGAGCGGTAGTTCAGTTGGTTAGAATACCGGCCTGTCACGCCGGGGGTCGCGGGTTCGAGTCCCGTCCGCTCCGCCATTCATAAATATGCTGCAAAACATCGGTGACGTCCTCAAGGGCCAGCGCTGGCTGGCTTTCCTAATACTGGGATTGTTGATCCTGGTCTTCGCGCTGTGGGGCACCTACGGCATCGTCGACCTGACCTTTGGCGCCCCCAAATACGGCCTCAAGGTCAACGGCGAGGAGGTGCCGGCCTCCACGCTCCAGCAGGCCTGGCAGGAACGCCAGTCGCAGTACCAGCAACAGACCCGGACCGACATTCCGCCGGCCGTGCGTACCCAGCTGCAGAACCAGCTGCTCGATCAGTACACCCGCGAGACGCTGATGCGTCAGCGCGCCATTGAGCGCGGCTTCCGCGTGAACGACGACTCGGTGATCCGCGCCTACAAGAGCGAGCAGGCCTTTCAGGTCGACGGCGTGTTCAGCGAGGTGGCGGCCAAGGGGGCGCTGGCGCAGATCGGCATGAGCCCGGTGGAGTATGAGCGCCAGCTGCGCAATACCCTGCAGATCTCGCAGCTCGAACGCAGCCTGCAGCTCGGGGATTTCCTGACCGATTCTGAGGTCAAGCGCGCCTTTGCGCTCGAAAACGAGCAGCGCCAGGTGCGCTATGCGCTGCTGCCGCTGGCGCCGTTCAGCGCCGCGATCAAGGTGGACGACGCCCGCGCCAAGGCCTGGTACGCGGCTCATCCGGATGATTATCTGAGCAAAGAATCGGTGCGGCTGCAGTATGCCGAGCTGCGCCTCGAGTCGATCGCGTCCGCGATCACCGTCAATCCTGAAGATCTCGAGGCCTGGTACAAGCAGAACCAGGCCCGCTACGTGGAAGCCGAGAAGCGCCATGCGCAGCACATCCTGATCACGGTGGATGGCAAGAAGGACGCCGCGGCGGATGCGGCGGCGCTGGCCAAGGCCCAGGCGGTCCTCAAGGAGGCGCGCGCCGGCGGCGACTTTGCCGCCCTGGCCAAGAAGTATTCGCAGGACCCAGGCTCGGCGCGCCAGGGGGGCGATCTGGGCTGGGCGCTGCGGGGCGCCTACGTGCAGGCCTTTGCCGACAAGTTATTCGCCATGAAGCCAGGCGAAGTCAGCGACCCGGTCAAGACGCAGTTCGGCTACCACATCATCCGGCTCGTCGAGGTCCAGCCCGAGCACTCGCGCACGCTCAGCGATGCGCACGAGCAGATCGAGGCGGATTACCGGCGCGACCGCGCGGGCGACTTATTCGGCGACCGCCAGGAGCAGTTGCAGCAGAAGCTGGAAACGACTTCCGGCGCAGACCTGACCGCGCTGGCCAAGGAATTCGGCTTGACCCTCGGCGAAGTGCCGGAGTACACGCGCGGAGGCGGTGGCGCCCTGGGCGTCAGTTCGGACCTTTCGGCCGTTGTCTTCGGCGACAGCGTGCTCAAGGACCAGCGCATCGGCGGACCGGTGGCGCTCGCCGACGACCGCCTGGTCATCGTCAAGGTCCTCGAGCACCATCCCGCCAAGCCGCGGGCCCTGGCCGAGGTGCGCGATGAGATCAATGCCGCGGTCGCGAAAGAGGAAGGCACGAAGGCGGCGCGGGCGGCGGCTGAGTCGGCGGTCAAACGGCTGATTGCGGGCGCCAGTCTCGATGCGATTGCCAAGGAGCTGCATACCACCGCCACGCCGGCGACCTACATGGATCGTGGTGATCCGCAGCCGCCGGCGCAGATCCGTGACGCTGCATTCGCCGCGCCGGGTGTGGGTGCCGGCAAGCCCGTGTACCAGGCGATTGCCATGGACGAGGGCGGGGCGGCGGTGCTCGCGGTGCTGGCCGTCAGGCCGGGCGCTGCAGGAGCCAACCCGGCCAACGATCAGCAGCTGGTGGCGAGTTTCGCGCAACGTCATAGTCAGGCGGATTTCGCGGCCTATCTGGCGGAGATGCAGCGGCGCGCGACCGTACGCCGGAACACGGCGATCTTGAATTAGGCCAAATTGTCAGGCCAAGGGCGAGGCGAGCGCCCGACGTGCCTGCCTAAGTCCGGCGCGCCCGGTGCTGCCCTGCGGCGCCCGAACGCCGTGCTAACTGCCGCAGTCGGTGTTGCTGATCAGTGCCGCCAACGCACGACAGGCATTGACCGAGCGCGTCGGGCCCTCAGCAGTCACCACGGTATCGGTCGATGCGCTCAGCAATGCGTGCGCCCGAGCCACATCCAGACCGGCTTCCCGGGCCAGCAGCAGCGCCATGACGCCAGTGATCTCGCCGGTGGCAATCGAGCTGCCCGAGAAGAAATCGTAGTGTCCTCCCGGAGCGAGCGTGAGCACCTCGCGGCCCGGCGCCTGCAGCACGCCGGCGACGGCACTGCGGTCTTCGGAACGCGCTACTCCCAGCACATGGCTGAGGCTGCCCGGAAACGAGGGGCCGGCGGTTTGCGGACCGACGATGATGATGCCGGCGCGCACCGCCCGTTCCGCCAGGGCGCTCAGCAGGGGATCGGGCGGCCCGGTGAGGCTGAGGTTGATGATCTTCGCCTTGAGCTCTATCGCGCTGGCCAGCGCCTCGGCCAGGGTGAAGGTATTGCAGCGCGCGTCATCGTGGCCGTCCTGCAGCTGCCAGCAGGCTTTGAGGGCCAGCAAACGCGCCTCGGGGGCCACGCCCGATATGCCCACGCCATTGTCGGCATTGGCGGCGATCACCCCGGCGATAGCGGTACCGTGCCGGTCGAGTTGGAAGCGCTTGGCGTCGGCGTCGACAAAATTGCGCTGCACGTCGATGCGCCCCAGCAGGTCCGGATGATCGCTGGCCAGACCCGTGTCTATGAGCGCGATGCGCACGCCGCGACCGCGCGAAACGCGGTGGGCCTGAGTGATGTCCATGCGCTCGTTCCCCGTTTGCACGGCCGCATAGGGGTCCGGGGCGGCGGTCTGGACCGTGTAATCCTGGAGCGGCTCGGCCAGTGCGACGCGCTGGTCCGCGTGCAGTTTCTCCAGCATCGCCTCGCGAGTTACGCCAGCGGGCAGCTGCAGCACCGCACAGTGCAGGTGCAGCATGCCGATGGGCCAGGCGGCGACGGGCTGCAGGCCATACTGTGCCGTCAGGTTGTGCATCGTGCGGCGCGCGCTGTCGCTGACGACGTATCCGGCGTTACCGCCGTAGCTGCGTCCGGTGCTGCCGGGACGCGCGGAGAGCGCGTCCGGGTCGTTGGCAACGGCGAGTACGATGAACTGCTCGGAGTTCGCAAGTGTTGCGGTGGCGCGCGCGTCGGGGCGCACGGCCACCGGCCCCGCACCGCTGGCGCAGGCTGCCATCAGCAGGAAGAGCAAAGAGGCCCCGAGGCGCGCGCGGTACATGCTGGTGCCCTGCGGCTATTGCGCGCCGACCTCGGCAAAGCGCACCCGCGGATCGGCGCGGAGCCTTGCCACCGCCGTCGGCACCACCGATTTCGAATTCGCGTCGCGCGGCACCAGCGCATATACGCCGGCCTCGCTCGGACCTGAGGCCACTACCAGCCCGGCGCCCGCCAGAATCTCCTTGAGGTCGGCGAGCCGCACCTGATCGCTGAATATCGCCTTGATCACCGGTCCGCTGGCGCCCGCGGCGGGGGCGGGATCCGTCACCGTGCGATAGGCGCTCGAGTCCGGCCGCATCCACAGCACGCCACACAGCACCAGAATGGCCGCCGCTTGGGCGACCAGGGTGGTGCGCACCCACAGACTACGGACGCTGCGTACGGGCGCGAACAGCGCAGGAGCGTCCACCGATGCGGCCGCAGCGCGGGGCGCCTGCGGTGCCATCCCGGCCGCCTCGGCCTCAATCCGCTTCCACAGGCGGTTAAACGAGGCCTGCGGCGCGAATTCGACCGTGGGCTCACGGGTGAGCGCATCGCGGATGCGCCGCTGCGCCACCAGCTCACTGCGACAGGACGCGCAGTGCTCAAGGTGACCGCTGAGCCAGCGGGCGTCGGCCCCCTCGATGCGGCCATTGACCAACCAGGGGAGCAGTTCGGAAGCACGTGCGTGTTCGTTCATCAGATTGCTCACAGTTCGGGCTGCGCGCCGGCCAACCCGGGAAGAAGCGCGCGCAACTTCGCGCGCGCGTGAAACAGGCGTGTTTTAACCGTGTTGACCGGACAGTCCATGATCAGGGCGATCTCCTCGCAGGAATGACCGTGACCGTAGGCAAATTCCAGCGCCAGCCGCTGCTCGACGGGGAGCTGCTGCATGCCCAGCAGAATCCACTCGGCGGTCTCCGCCTCGCCGAGCTCATCGGGAGCCACCAGCGGCGCGTCTTCGATCGGCATGGTGTCGTACTGTCGCTGCCCACGGCTCTTCAAGGACTTCAGCGCGCGACGGTAGGCTATTCCTATGATCCAGGTCGAGACGCGCGAATCGCCCCGGAACTTTCCCGCCCGGCGCCAGACCACCCACATCGTGTCGTTGATTATTTCCTCCGCAAGCTCGTAGTGGCGCGTCAGTCGCGTCAGGAAGCGAGCCAGCCTGCGGTGATAGGCAATGTACAGGTCGCGAAACGCGTCCCGATCGCCCGCCACGACCCGGTCCAGCAGCACGCGGTCGCTTTCGTCACGCTGCTGCTGCTGGTGGCTGGGGGGTGCCGACATAATTGCCCGCATAGATTCAGTGGTACACCGGTAGGTGCCAGCCTCAGTGCGGCCGGTTCAAAGCCTGCTCAAAAAACCCAGAACAGGGTGGCCGCCCATGGGCCGCCGGCCGGACCGGAGGAGTACTGGCGATGCGTCGCATCTTGCACCCAAATCCAGGCAAGATTCACGCGCCAGTGACCATATTTCCAGCCCAGCGTGGCGTCGCCGTAGGCGTACGAGGCGTAATCGAGCCCCGGCGGGTAATACACCCCCACGCCGGCCGTCAGGTCCAGCCGGGCGGGCAAGTCGCGGTGCCAGCTGGTTTCGACGGTCAGGGCCTCGTGGTTGGTCGCCAGACCGTCCGTATACGAATAGAGCGTGATGCTGGGTGTCCAGCTGGCGGCCACCCGAATCTGGTCGCGCCACATCAGCGACAGGCTCAGTTCGCCGTAGTTGTAGTCGACCGGACGAGGATCGCGCGGATAGCTGTAGAAGGTCGCCGCGGCGGCCAGGTCCAGGTCCGCGCTGAGCGCACGGTGCCATTGCAGGTAGCTGTCCACTTCCCAGGTGTTGCTGTGCGGGGCGAGTGAAACCTGCGAAGCCCACAGCCCGGCCGACCATCCGGCCGGAAAATCCCAATGCACGTCCCCCTGCCAGGCGGCCTTCCCAGCGCTCTGCGATACGCCCCGGAGCACGTAGTCCGTGGTGATATCGACCGATCCACCCGGGCCGGCGCGAGCCGGTAAGGCCGCTGCCGCGGCCACGAAGGCCGTCAGCACGGCGGACAATACCGGCAGGGAAGGGCGCAAAAGCATGGCGGGCCGATTGTATACAACCGGCCCGCCTCAACGCGCATCAGCAAGTAGGCGTGCACCTCGAGGAACGCCTGGTTGACGGCCTGGTACTGTGCGCTGTGATCGTCGGTCCAGCGCGCACCCAGGCGCAGCTGCACGTACTGCATCGGCGTATATTCGCCAACCACACTAAATCGCGTCTGCAGATTGCCACTCTGGCCGCGATCAGGTTCGAGCACTTCTGCGGTCAATTTCAAATTAGCGCCGCGCCGCACCAGCCAGTTGGCTTCTAACAGCGCCGCCGCCTGCTGCTGTTCGATCTTGCCTGCGGGCTGCAAGTTGAGCAGGTCAGCTTCGGCCAGCCAGCTCACGGGTCCCGTCCGCAATCCGCCGAACAGGGAGGCCGAGGTGCTGCGCTGCGACGAGCGCTCGTTGAAATTTCCACCTACGCCGATGCGCGAGCACTCCTTTACGCGTACGACCTGCGCCGGGTATTGCTAGCCGTTGTCGGTCTCGGCCCCGCCCGCGGCGCCGTTGCTCACAGCGAACTGCGCATCCCACACCCCTGCCCGGTAACCCAGCTCGATGCCGTCGTCGGGCTTGGCCGCGCTGACGACCGAAATTTGCCGCACGAAGGCCGTTTGATCCTGCAACCGCCAGCCGTAAGCCAGCGACATGTGGCCGGCACGCAGGTACCAGCGGTCGGCGCCAAATCGATACATTGCCCAGGCTTCACGATGGACCGCGCCGTCCGGGGCCACCTGCTCGTCGCCGTACAAGAGCACGCGGTCCGGGATCGCCGAGACGCCCAAGTAGACTCGCGCCTGTTCAGTGTTGAACGCGCTGTGGGCCTTGGTGGCGCTGTTCCAGGTGGCAGCGGCGCGAAAATCGCCACCCATCGCGATGTAATTGTTGAGTGTGCCCGTCCAGACCAGGTCGCCGGTGTCGACGTGGTGCGCCGGCAACACGTTCTGCGCAAAGGCGTTGCCCACCACGCTGCGCAAGCCACCGCCGGTTGGGTTGACGTGGCACTGCCCGCAGGCCAGGCCTTGCTGCACTGCTATGTAGGGTTCTGCGCTTGCGCACGAACTCCATGCCGCGGTGGCCAGCACCGCGAGTGTCGTGACCAAGTAGTGCGGCAAGAAGAAGTGTCGCCTTGCGGCGCGCCGTTTGAGGCATGCGGCATCAGTGCCTGGTTGCGGCCATCGGGTTCAATGAACCCGCAACAGCCGTCGTGGCACCTACATGCGCACTTGATCAGCCGCTTGCAGGAGAACCGTCTATGAATGCCGCGCCGTATTCTCGTCCAGTGTTGTCATTCCTTTCTGTGTTGTGTCTGAGTCTTTTGGGCGCCTGCGGAGGCGGATACGGAGGTGGGGGTGGCGGCGGCATGGCAACGTGCGGTGGCGCCTACGGCGGCGCATGCACGCCCACGGTCACCGTGAGCAACGCCTCGGGTACCGTGAGCGGCATGGTGACGTTGACGGCGAATGCGAGCGCGACAGGCACTAATTCTGTTGCGAGTGTGCAGTTTCGGGTCGACGGCACCGCAGTGGGTGCCGCGGACACCATGGCGCCCTTTAGTTATGCTTGGAATTCAGCCAGCGTCGCGAACGGGGCCCATCAGATTACCGCGGTCGTCACGGACTCGGCCAATCAGACGGCCACCTCGGCAGCCGTAACCCTCACTGTCAGCAACGGCAGCATGAGTTTTGCCCTCTCACTGGCGCCGGATCAGCTATTTCCGCAGCCGGACAGCGCCGCAACCGGGACCGGGAATTTCTCCATTGACTCCGGCAGTGGCGTGGTGAGCGGCCGCGTCATGCTCAATGGCGTGACGCCCTCCAGCGCGGAGATGGGCGATGCCTACGCCGGAGCCCAGAGCCCAGCGGTGATAGCGCTGACCATGAATGCGGACAATGCCAATCAGTGGGATGTTCCCGCGGGCACGACGCTTAATACCCAGCAACTTGCGGATCTGGGCGCGGGCAAAATCTATGTGCTGGTGCGCTCGGCCCAGTTCCCGAACGGCGAGCTCAGGGCGCAACTCCTGCCGACCGGCATCGTCGTCAAGTTTGCGGCACTCAAGGGCTCGGCGGAAGTGCCAACGGTGGCGAGCACGGCAAGCGGACAAGTGGCCGTGACGGTCGACGCCGCGAGTCTACACGCCGTCGCGCATGTCAGCTTGGCAGGTCTCACGCCTGTCGGTGCCGAGCTTGCATCGGGCGCGATGGGCGCGGTGGGCGCGACCCTGGCGACGCTTACGGTCGATGCGAGCGATCCCAACCACTACTTCAATGAGGCAATCACGCTCGCGAGCCCGGACGTCACAGATTTCACCAGCGGGCTGTGGTACGGGAACGTGTCCACTGTTGCGCACGTTGGCGGCGAG
This sequence comes from uncultured Gammaproteobacteria bacterium, assembly GCA_963707115.1. Lineage (GTDB taxonomy): Bacteria > Pseudomonadota > Gammaproteobacteria > Steroidobacterales > Steroidobacteraceae > FEN-1191. The sequence goes on along the minus strand of CAVPOP010000003.1, from coordinate 486,392 downwards.
TTGCGCGGTCAGATTAGTCAGCCACCCAACAAGGCGCCGGCCTTGACGCAATAACAGCGGGCATACTTGCGGTGCGTTCAGTGTGCAACACCGGAGTGAGGAGCTTCGCTCCGGCCGGCGGGAACCTCACCGCCGGGCACGCTTGCCGCAGTATCGTCAACGTCAGTTGCGGGTAAGTACCCGCGATTTAGCACATCATTACGGGCGTAACGCGCGCTTATTCGCCGGCTTCGTCCGCGAAGCTCATGCCGACGGTGCTGAATCCGCTGTCCACGTACATGATCTCGCCGGTGACTCCGGCGGCCATTTCCGAGCACAGGAAGGTGGCGGCGTTGCCGACGTCTTCGGTACTCACGTTGCGGCGGAGCGGGGCCACCTTGGCGACGTAGTTGAGCATCTTGCGAAATCCGCCGACGCCGGCACCGGAGAGTGTCTTGATCGGGCCGGCCGAGATCCCGTTAACACGGATGCCCTGGGGGCCGAGATCGGCCGCGAGGAAGCGCACGTTGGCCTCAAGGCTGGCCTTGGCAAGACCCATGACGTTGTAATTGGGGATTGAGCGCACCGCGCCCAGGTAGGAGAGCGTCAGCATGGCCCCACGCCGCCCCTGCATGAGCGGGGCGGTGGCGCGCGCGAGCGCTGTAAAGCTGTAGCTCGAGACGTCGTGCGCAATCCTGAAGGCCTCGCGGCTGGTGTTGGCCGTGAAGCTCCCCTCGATCGACTCGCGGGGGGCGAACGCCACGGCGTGCACGAGGATGTCGAGCTGGCCCCAGTCCTTCGCCAGCCGCGCGGCGGCCGCCGCGATCTGCTCGTCCACCGTCACGTCCAGTGGCATCAGGATCTTGGAGTCGAGCGTGGCGGCCAGCGGCTCCACGCGCTCGCGGAAGCGGTCGTTGGCGTAGCTGAACGCCAGTTCGGCACCGTGGGCGTGCATGGCCTGGGCGATGCCCCAGGCGATCGAGCGGTCCGTCGCCACGCCCACGATCAGGGCGCGCTTGCCCGCGAGCATCCCCATGATTGCGTACCCTCTTAGGACTCAGCCGTGCGAGCTGACGAATGCTACGAGTTTTTGTCCCGGGCGGATTGCACTGCCCGCCGTCATGTCGTTCCAACCCAGCAGATCGTGCAGCGTCACCTGCAGCAGGCGCGCGATGCCATAAAGAGTGTCGCCGGGGCGAACCGTATACGTGACCTGGCGTCCGGTCCCCGCCGGGACGCTCGAGTCGGCACGGCTCGGGCTGCTGCTGGCGCGGGCGGCGCGTTCCGAGACCACCAGGCGCTGGCCGGCGCGCAGCGGGTCGGTGACATCCATATTGTTCAGACGGGCGAGGGTGTTTACGTCGGTGCCCAGGCTGTGGGCGAGAGCGTACAGCGTGTCCCCACGCCGCACGACGTGCAGACCGTGATGGGCCGAGCGACGTCCGCGCATGCGCTGCGGCCGATCCACCAAAGCGGCGGCGCGCAGCGCCTTCTCGGGCAGGTCGATTGTGGTCGAGGGCACCATCAGTGTGCTGCCGACCACGGGCTTCTCGTTGGGCTCCAGGCCGTTCAGGTGCCTTAGCAACTCCGGCGTGGTCGAATTCTCCTTGGCAATCGCGGCCAGGGTGTCGCCGCGCTGCACTTCGTAGTGCGTGACGCGCATGCGCTGCTCGGGCGTCAGGGTGAGCAGCGTCTGCTCCAGCCCGTCGGCCACTTCGGTGGGCACCAGCAGGCTGTAGGGCCCGGTCGGATCGGTGGCCCAGCGATGGAAGGCCGGATTGAGTTCGTACAGCTCTTCTGGGGTTATGCCGGCCAGCTTCGCGGCCACCTGCATATCGATCTGACCGCCGGTGCTCACCTGGGTGAAATACGTCTCGTCGTCGATCTGGCTGAATTCCAGTCCGTAGGATGCCGGGTTGGCGACGATGCGGCGCATCGCCAGGAGCTTGGGCACATAGGCGCGCGTTTCGGTAGGCAGCTTGAGGTGCCAGAAGTCGACCGGCTTGCCGAGGCGCAGATTGTGATTGACCGCGCGCTGCACGTTGCCTTCGCCACAGTTGTAGGCGGCAATCGCCAGCAGCCAGTCGCCGTCCAGGGAATCGTGGAGGGACTGCAGGTAATCCAGCGCCGCGCGCGTAGAAGCCACGACGTCGCGACGCCCGTCGTACCACCAGTTCTGCTTCAGGCCGTAATTCGAGCCGGTATCAGGAATGAATTGCCACAAACCCGAGGCCCGCGCCCGTGAGTACGCATAGGGCTCGAAGGCGCTCTCGACCACGGGCAGCAGCGCCAGCTCGAGGGGCATGTTGCGGGCGTTGAGCTGCTGGACTATATAGTGCAGGTAGTGCTCGGCCCGGCCCCAGGTACGCTCCAGGTAGTCCGGATGATTGGCGTACCAGTTGAGTTCGCGATCGACGGCGGGCTGGTCGACGTCCTGCAATTTGAAGCCGGCGCGCAGCCGCAGGAACAGATCCGGCGGCAGAGGCGATACGAAGGAATGATCCGTAAACGCCGGCGGGTCGAGCTTTTCCACCGCCGCGTCGTCGGCCGCGGCAATCGCTTCGCTCGTGCTGCCAGGCGCACCGGCCGCCAGAGCCGCGCTGGGCGGCGTGCTCGTCGTGAGCAGGGCCTCGGCGGTCACGCCCTTCGAATGCTGCGGCGCGCTGGCGCAGCCGGTCAGCGCGGCGAGGGCCATCAGCAAGAAGGTGCGGCTGTCGAGCAGTCGAATCGGCTTAGTCAAATTTGTTACATCCCAGTGCCGGGCCGATAACATGTTACGGTATGGGCGTCGGATCCAAGTGTGACCCGACAGTGCTATTTAACCTGTAAGTTCACATAATTGCTACCTTTTTTGGGTAGTCAATCACACTCTTGGATTTTGATGGCCGAATATTCCTCAGCGTTGGCGGCTTGGCAGACGGGCGCGCTCGGGCGCGCGGTCGTGGCCGCCGAGGCGCAATTGCTGGCCGACGTGTGCGACGACGTCTTCGGGCTGGAACTGCTGCAGATCGGCAGCTGGGGCAAGGACGGGGAATTGCTCGCGGCCAGCCGGGTTCGCCACCACACCGTGATCGCCGCTGCCGCGCCCGCCGGCCAGCCCCCAGATATCGTGGCCAGTGCCGCCGCGCTGCCGGTGGCGAGCGGCACGATTGACGCGGTGGTGTTGCCACACACTTTGGAAATCGAGCCCGATCCGCGGGCGGTGCTGCGCGAGACCGAACGGGTAATGCTGGGCGAAGGCCAGCTGGTTGTATTGGGCTTTCGACCCTGCAGCCTGTGGGGACTGCGTTCGGCGGCGAGCCGCACCGGTTACCCGCCGGGACTGGGTCGTCTGCTTTCCGAGAGTCGCCTGCGTGATTGGCTCGGACTGCTGGGCTTTGAAGTGGCCGCGGCCCGCCATTATCTGCACGTCGCGCCGCGCGATCCGAGCGGTGATCCGCGCCAGTCGGCACTCGGCATGCTGCGCCGTGGCCTGTTCAATCCCCTGCCCGCCGGTGCCTACCTGCTCAAAGCCCGCAAGCGCGTGTACGCGCCCACGCCGCTTCGCCTGCGCAGGCGCGAGCACGCCCCGCTGGTTGGGAGCCTGGTCAATCCGCGCGCATGAGCGCTGTGCCGGAAATGGTCGAGATCTACACCGACGGGGCCTGTCGGGGCAATCCCGGTCCGGGAGGCTGGGCGGCGCTGTTGTCGTGGAAGGGGCGCACGCGCGAGATATCCGGCGCCGAAACGGACACGACCAACAACCGCATGGAGCTGCTTGCCGTCATAAATGCATTGCGCGCCCTCACGCGCCGCACGCGGGCACGGATCTTTACCGACTCGCAGTACGTGCGCCTGGGCATTACCCAGTGGCTCGAGGGCTGGAAGGCCCGGGGCTGGCGCACCGCCAGCCGCAAACCGGTGAAGAACCAGGATCTGTGGGAGCAACTCGACGCGCTGGCGGCGGGGCACCATCTGGAGTGGCACTGGGTGCAGGGGCACTCGGGCGTGCCCGGCAACGAACGGTGCGATCAGCTCGCCAACAGCGCGATCGATGAGCTGCTTGGTCTAAAATAGACCCATGCGACAAATTGTCCTCGACACGGAAACCACGGGGCTCGAGGCGGCCTCGGGCCATCGCATCATCGAGATCGGCTGCGTCGAGTTGTTCAGCCGGCGGGCCACGGGACGTCACTTCCATCGCTACCTCAATCCCGAGCGCGAGGTGGACGAGGGCGCGCGCGCAATCCACGGCATGTCGCTTAAGGACCTGGCCGACAAGCCGCGCTTTGCCGAGATCGCCGCGGAATTTACCGCATTCATCAGCGGGGCCGAGCTGATCATTCATAACGCGGGCTTCGACGTTGGCTTTCTCGACGCCGAGCTGGCGCGCCTCGACAGCGGCACGCCGCAGCGCATCGGCGCGCTGTGTCAGGTGCTCGATACGCTGAGCCTGGCGCGCGAGATGCATCCGGGCCAGCGCAACAACCTCGACGCGCTCTGCAAGCGTTACGGCATCGACAATTCCCACCGCGATCTGCACGGCGCACTGCTGGACGCGCGCATACTGGCGGATGTGTATCTGGCGATGACCGGCGGCCAGAGCGCGCTGGCCCTGGAGGAGGGCCCACGCCGCTCCGTCGTCCAGCGCGCCGCGGGGGAAATCATAGCGAGCGATCTGGCGCTGCGCGTGGTGATGCCCACGGCGGAAGAGCGCGCCGCCCACGAGCAACTGCAAGAACTACTGCAGACCGAAAGCCAAGGCCGCTGCCTGTGGCGCGACGCGATGAAGATTCTGGTCACAGGCGCCGCCGGATTCATTGGGTCATTCACTGCAGCGCGTTTCCTGGCGCGGGGCGATGAAGTTGTCGGGCTCGATAATCTCAACGATTATTACGACGTCAATCTCAAGCGCGCCCGCCTGGCGAGGCTTGAGGCTCAGCCCGCATTCCGGTTCGTGAAGCTCGATCTCGCCGACCGGGCGGCCATGGAGGAGCTATTCGCGCGGGAGAGATTTCAGCGAGTGGTGCACTTGGGGGCGCAGGCCGGCGTGCGCCACTCCATGCAGGACCCACACAGCTACATCTCCAGCAATGTCGTGGGGACGCTCAATGTGCTCGAGGGCTGCCGGCACAACGGCGTCGGCCACTTGGTCTACGCCTCTACGAGTCGGTGTACGGAGCCAGCACCAGGATGCCGTACTCGGAACACGAACCGGCCGCGCACCCGCTGTCGCTGTATGGCGCTAGCAAGCGCTCAACCGAACTCATGGCGCACAGTTACTCGGCGTTGTTCGGGGTACCAACCACGGGCCTGCGGTTCTTCACCGTGTATGGCCCCTGGGGACGTCCTGACATGGCGCTGTTTCTGTTCGCGCGCGCGATCATCGCGGGCCAACCGATTGAAGTGTTCAACAACGGACACCATAAGCGCGACTTCACCTACGTGGAGGACATCGCCGAAGGCGTGGTGCGCATCACCGATCATGTGGCCACCGCTAATCCGCGTGGAGTGGTGGCTGCCCCCGACCCTGCAACCAGCCGCGTTCCTTATCGCCTGTACAATATTGGCAGCAACCGCCCCGTCGAACTGCTGCGCTATATCGAGGTACTGGAAGAATGCCTCGGGGCCAAGGCAGAGCGGATCATGAGGCCCCTCCAGCCTGGCGACGTGCCGGAGACCTGGGCCGATGTTGCCGAACTGAGCGAGGCGATTGGCTACAGGCCGGAAACGCCCGTCGAAGTCGGCGTGCGCAAATTTGTCGCCTGGTATCAAGGAGTATTACCCCGCGTGAGTCCGACACAGCCAACCGGGCCCGACTGCGCCGCGTGGGCGCAGCTGGCGGGCGCGCTCCCGACCGTGCTGGCGCGCCCCACGCGCCAGCTCTTCGCGGATGACCCGGAGCGGTTCGCGCATTGTTCCCTGCAGGCTGCTGGGCTTGCTGTTCGACTACTCACGTCAGCGCGTCACGAGCGACGTTGTCGGGCACTTCGCCGCACTTGCTGATCAACTGCGGCTGCGAGACCGCATCGAGGCGATGTTTCGCGGCGATCCCATCAACACGCACCGAGGGCCGGGCGGTGCTGCACACGGCGCTGCGCCGGATGCGGCCCCGCTGCGCCGCTGATCGTGGGCGGCTGAAAACATCGATGCGCTGGTGCGCGCCGAGCGCGAGCGCATGCTCGAGTTTTGCCGAAGCCGTGCGCGGCGGCAAGATACGATCGAGCACCGGTGCAAGCTTTTCGCTGATCGTCAACATCGGCATCGGCGGTTCCGATCTGGGACCGGCCATGGCGGTCGAGGCGCTGCGGCAATACTCGACGGCGGCCCGCGTGTCGCGTTCGTGTCCAATGTGGACGGCTGCCAGCTGGCCGACGTGCTTGCCGAGGCCGAGCCGGCGCGGACACTGTTCATTATCTGCTCGAAGACCTTCACCACGCTCGAGACCCGCACCAACGCGCTGGCCGCGCGCGCCTGGATGCAGGAGAAGCTTGGTGCGGCGGCGATCCCGGCGCATTTTGCCGCGGTGTCGGTCAACGCCGCGGCCATGAACGAGTTCGGCGTGCATCCCGACCACCGCTTTGCCATGTGGGATTGGGTGGGCGGACGCTACTCGATCTGGTCGTCGATCGGCGTCTCGCTTGCCATCGCTGTCGGTCGTGCCAACTTCGAAGCGTTCCTGCGCGGCGGCGCTGAGATGGACCAACACTTCCGGACCGCGCCGTGGGCGCAGAATCTGCCGGTACTGGCGGCGATGCTGGGCGTGTGGAACGTCAATTTCCTGCAACTGCCGACGCTTGCGGTGCTGCCTTACGATCAACGGCTGGCGCGACTCAGCGCGTACCTGCAGCAGCTGGAGATGGAGAGCAACGGCAAGTCCGTGCGCCTCGATGGCAGCCCGGTGGCAGTGGCCACTTGCCCCGTGATCTGGGGCGAGCCTGGCAACAACGCCCAGCATTCCTTCTTCCAGCTGCTGCATCAGGGCAGCGCGCGCGCGGCCTTGATTTTCTGCTGCCGGTAATCTCCTCGTGCGGGCAGCAAGCAGCAGCAGGACCTGGCCATCGCCAACTGCCTGGCGCAGGCCGAGGCGCTTGCCTTCGGGCCAGGACGCCGCGCAGGTCGAAGCCGACTTGCGCCGTCAGGGCCTGCCGCGGCGCGCATCGCCGAGTTGCTGCCACACAAGATCCATCCGGGCAGCCGGCCCTCGACCCTGGTCATGTTTTCGCGGCTCGACCCGGCCACGCTCGGGCGCCTGATCGCCCTCTATGAGCACAAGGTATTTGTGCAGAGCGTGGTGTGGGGCGTCAATGCCTTCGATCAGTGGGGCGTCGAACTGGGCAAAAAGCTATGCGAAGAGATCGCGCCGCTGGTGCGGGCGCCGGCGGCCGCGGCCGATAGTCCAGCTCGCTGCGCGGGGCGCTGCAGTTCGTTGCCGGTGTGCGGGGTTGACTCCAGGGGCCGGCCGGCGCGAGCGGCGGGCCGCGGGGTTACATGCCGGCCTGCCCCTATTCGAGCAACATCGGTACAATCCCCGGCCTTAGTCCGGTACCCCAGGTTTCCCAGCATCGTGCCTCAGCTGCCCGTGGTCGTAAAATTGAAGCGATCGCGGTATGCAGTCTGGCCACTGGTGCCGCCTTCGTGCTGCTTGGGGCGAGCGTGGACGCGGTCGCGCAGCAGGGCAACCTGCCGGCGCCATGCAGGCGTTCCAGCAGTTGCCGCCCGACCAGCAGCAGTCCATCTTGCAGCGCCTCGGCGGCCAGGGCGGCTCCAGTCGGGTACATCGGGCGGGCAATGACGGACAGGGCACGCAGGAGCGGGCAGAAATCAGGGCAATGACGGCGCCAACCGGCGCTCAGACCACCAACCGCAACAACCCGAACGGCAACCAACAGCCCACCGGGGGTATCCCGGTGTTCGGACCCGACGATTGGGTGCTGGTGGATATCAATCTGCCTGGAGAAAAATCCGTGGCCCAGCAGGCTGCGGACGATTACGCCCGGGAACTCAACGCGGATGCACTCCAGGCGCTCACCGGGCAGGTGGTGCCGGGCCGCAGCTGCAGCGCAAAACGGTGCCGGCGCCCAAACGGTAACGCCGCAAATGCCCCGGCACCAATCCTCCGAACGACGGCGTGAGTGCGACCACGGTAATCCGGCGTTGGCACCAGCGGCGCGAATCAGAATAACAGCAAGACAACACGCCGGTGACGCCCCAGTCCCCGAAGACCGTGCAGGACCAGCGCAAGCTCGACGCGCAGCATGATCTGATCAAGACCGTGCGTGCGAACAATCCCTACCAGCTCGATCACGATGGCATGCTGCAGCTGCCGGGTTTTCGGAGCATCGCGCTGGCCGGCCTGACCGAAGCCGCGGCGACCCGACGGGTCGCATCCGAGCCCGCGTTCGAGGATTTCGAGGTCCGGGTCATTCGACTGCCGCTGGCGAAGAGCGGCAAGGAAGCACTCCAGCCTTACGGCTACGATCTGTTCACAGCAGCCAGCCGGGTCTGGCACCGGTCACCTCTTCGCCGGTCCCGGCCGACTACGTTATCGGCCCCGATGACGTGCTCGAAGTGCAGCTTTACGGCAACCAGAATTACACCCTGGATCTGACGGTCAATCGCGACGGCCGCATCAATTTTCCGCAGCTGGGGCCGATTATCGTCGGTGGCCAACGCTACAGCGTAGTCAAAGCGCGACCTCGAGGCTCGCGTGGCAAAGGAGATGATCGGTGTGCGCGCCAGCGTGTCGATCGGCGAGACTCGCACTATTAATGTCTTCGTGCTGGGCGAGGCCAAGTTTCCGGGTTCCTACACGGTCACCGGTCTGGCGACGGTCACCACGGCATTGTTTGCGGCCGGCGGCGTAAAGCCACAGGGCTGCTGCGCCGCATTCAGGTGCGGCGCCAGGGCGCGCTGGTCCGCGAATTCGACCTGTACGACCTGCTGATGCGCGGCGATTCCTCAGCGGATGTGAAACTGCTGCCCGGTGATGTGGTGATGATTCCGGCGGTGGGCCCGACTGCCTCGGCCTACGGCGAAGTGCAGCGCCCGGCAATCTACGAGCTCAAGGGCGCGACCAATGTCGCGCAATCTGATTGATATGGCGGGTGGACTGACGCCCGAGGCGGATCGCGACAGTGCCTCACTGGTGCATGTCAACGCGCAGCGGCAGCGCGTGGTCATCGATGTCGACCCCAGCGCGCCAGCGCGCAGACTCAGACCGTCGGCAATGGCGACGCATTGCGGGTGGCACGGCTCAAACCCACCATCGATTCGGGCATCACGCTGCAGGGTTATGTCTACCGGCCCGGCAATTTCGCGTGGCACGAGGGTATGAGGCTCACCGACGTGATCGGCAGTATCGATGAGCTCAAGCCCAATGCCGACCAGAACTACGTGTTGATTCGTCGCGTACTGAGTCCGGGACGGCGGATCAGCGTGCTGTCGGCTGATTTGGCTGCCGCGCTGAGTGCTCCGGATTCCGCCGCTAACGTGTTGCTGCAGCCCCGTGACACGCTCACCGTCTTCGATCTGCAGACTGGCCGCGATCGCGTCATCGAGCCGTTGATGCAGGAGCTGAACTTGCAGGCCAACCTGCAGCAGCCGACTCAAATCGTTCACGTCGACGGCAAGGTCAAGGTGCCCGGCGACTACCCGCTCGAGAGTGGCATGCATGTCGCGGACCTGATTCGCGCCGGTGGCAGCCTGGATTCTTCGGCTTACGGCGGCCGTGCCGAACTGTCGCGATACACCATCGACAAAGGCGAACAGCGCCGCACCGAGATCATTCCCATTGACCTGGCGGCCGTGGCGCATGGCGATGCGGACGCCAACGTCGAACTCCGAGCCTTCGACCAGCTTTCCATCAAAGAGATATCGGGCTGGACCGAACAGGATCAGGTCACCCTGATTGGCGAAGTGCGATTTCCCGGGCACCTATACCATCAAGCGCGGCGAAACGCTGCGATCGGTCATCGAACGCGCCGGTGGCCTTACCGATCTGGCCTTTCCGGACGGCGCCGTGTTCACGCGCGAGGCCCTCAGGGAGCGCGAACAGGAGCAGCTCGACCGCCTTGCGACTCGCATGCAGAGCGACATCGCTTCGATGCACTGATGGCCGCGCGCGCCAGCCAGACCGGCGCCACGGCCTCGTACAACGTGGGTCAATCGCTGCTGGCGCAGATCCAAGCGACCAAGGCGGTCGGGCGATCTGGTCATCGACCTGAATGGCTCCGATAGGCGCGAACCGGGCAGCGCCAACGATATCGTCCTGCGGAACGGCGACCAGTTGATTGTTCCGATGCAGCGTCAGGACGTGATGGTGTTGGGTGAGGTGCAGAGCGCATCTTCGCATCTTTACCAGCCCGACCTTTCGCGTGACGACTATATTGCACAGAGCGGTGGCGTTACTTCGCAGGCGGACAAGAGCAAGATCTATGTGGTGCGAGCCGACGGCAGCGTCGCGCCGAACGAGCATCGCTGGTTGTTCAGTTCCGATAGCGTTGACATCCATCCCGGTGACGCCATCGTCGTGCCGCTCGACACCGAGCGGTTGCCGGGCTGCCGTTATGGCAGTCGGTCACGCAGATCCTCTACCAACTCGCGATCGCTGTGATCGCCGTGCACGCATTGTGACGCCATTCGTATGACCGACGGCAGAGTCAACCGTTCCTAGCCGACCTGGGGGCAGCGGACTGTATGAACTCGTTACCGCCTCGCGCCGGCGGCTTCTCATGGCATTCGTGGTCTGTGCTGCGGCGGGCTATCTGCTGTCGGGTCTGATGCGCCGTGCCTACCGCGCCGAGGCGGTAGTCTTTCCCGTGCAGTTCGGCTCCCAGGGTCTCATGAGCGGGCTATCCGGTCTTCTGGGCTCTACCGCGCTGTCGGGTCTGGGTTGGCTCCGACAGCGGACAAGAATGAAACCAAGGAGACCCTGCAATCGCGCGCGCTGCTCCGCCAGTTCATCATGAGCGTAATTTGCTTCCTCAGCTTTGCAAATCGAAGGCGATCGACTGCGACTCTAAGTCGGCGGCCGCCGGGTTGGCGGCGGAGCGGCAAATGGACGATGCGGTTAAACTGTTTCGAAACGACATTGTTGTCCGTGGACGAAGACACGTTGACCGGGGTAATTCATGTGTCGGCGGTTTGGTACGATCGGGTGATCGCCGCGCAGTGGTGTAACGGCCTCTATTGAACCGACGAATCGGCTGATGCAAGGCAAGGCGCGCACTTTGGCTGCTAGGCGAATCGACTTTCTCCGCCAGGAATACCAGAAAGCTGACACCGTCAATCTCCAGGCGTCAATCAGTACGCTGCTGCAGACGGACCTCAGCCGGGCGGCCGACGCGAATACCCGCCCGGAGTATGCCCTGCGGATCGTCTATTGCGCAGGCGTCCCCGATGATCGCCATCCCGTCCGGCCGCGCAAGGCCGTCTTGGGGGTAATCTGCGGGGTCGTGGGTGCGTTGCTGACGCTCGCGGTGCTGGGCGTGCGCAGGCGCCGCCGCGAGGCTGATCATGTGGCGCTTTTCCGCGGAGCGGGCGCGGCGTACGGGTTACGCGGTCTTGGTTGCCTGCGCGTACTTCGGCTTCCCGATAGCGGCTTTGGTGCCGGTGCTGCTCGGCATGCCATCCCGGACGATTTCCGTCGTGTATCGAGTAATCGTGGCGGCCTGAGTCTGATGTATGCCTCGTGGGTGTTACGAAAGAGGCCCGCTGCCCTTGCGGTTCCAGCGCAATGGGCGCTGGGATTGCTGGCGATCATGCTTTTGGCGCGACGGGCCTGGGACTCTTTCGGGGCCCCGTTGCCGCTGGACTTGCCCTGGGAAAACCTCTGGGCGGAGGTACTGGTCTTCGTTCTGATTCCGGCCCTTCCGTTTCTGCGGCGCCTGACCGCGAGGCCTTAGCAATTTCCCGCCGACTCTGCCGGTGGGTGGTGATCGTGCGGTCTTCGCGGCAGTCCTGGGCGCGCTGTACTCGGTGCGTCAATTCTCACTGAGGAAACCGCCTGGCGACCGACGTCATAAACCCGATCTCCGTTGGCGAAATCGGCGTATCCCGGTTCATCCTGGCACTTAGATATTCATCGACCGCACACGCGCTCCTGGCTCGCTGGATTCGGGTTAGCGGCCGGATTGTGGGTGGCGTATTGGGCATTGCGTTCGCGCGATGTCAGCGTCGAAGGGGCCATTACTAAGCCTCGTTGCCGTGATGCTGGTAATGTTCTGTTACCGACTCGTTCGGTTGCGCTTCGCCGCCAAGTGTGGGAAACCTGCGCAGCGCCGGTGATTTTAGGCCTGCTGGCTGCGCTTGCGATAGACCTGAACGAGCATGGAATACTGACGATTTACGGTCGAATCTCCGATTTCGCGAGTGACCAATCGACCGCTATGCGATTACAGGCCTGGGATGGTGCATTCGCGCAGTTTGATGCTCACCCTTATGGGGCAGTGCCGCGGTTGAGCTGAGTACCCGATATTACCCGCACAATGCCCTCCTTGAGGTAATGATGGCCACAGGAGTGGCTGGCCTGTTGTTGCTATTGCTGCTGATATCGTGGGGAGCTATCGCGGCGCATCGCGTGTTGGCCAATGCGCCAGATTTTCCTGGATGGCTTTGTTGTTCGTGCAATACGCTATTGGCGCATTGCTTTCAGGCAGCGTCGATTTGACGCAGCGACCTGGGTTTCACTGCTGATGGTCTCGGGTATTAACCGTTTCCTGACCTCCACGAATGCGGCCACGGTATCGCGGCTTGGATCGGATCTTGATACCTGAGTGCGCCGGGTTCCTAAAGTGGTCATCCCACGGGCCGCTGCGGCCGTGTGCTTTGGTATGCATCCACAGGCCAGCTCACGGATACTCCTGAGCCGCTGTTGCGCCGCCGAGATCTAAAGCCTGAGTTCCCAATCCTGGCATGCGCGTGCCGCCTAGGTCTGGCCGACCTCCCGGATGTCGGGATCACCTTAGGCAGCGCGCCTACTAACGAAGAACGTACAGTTCCGTTCGGATCCGTCCGCCATACGCCGGCACTTCGCAAAGTACGCGCGTCGCCAGGGCTCGCACACCAAATGGAGGACTCGCGATTACCATGCCGCTGTTCAGCCTGAGGCGAATGTCCGGGCCGACCGGCTTATCGAGGTTATGCGTGAACGGATCTTCCGGAGGCAGGTGTTCGGTGAGTATGAGGAAGCGGTATTGCGCTACTATCCTCGGTAGGACAGTCCCGATCTCGACGTCGGACAAGTGCTGCAGCACCTGTCGTAGGAAGACAACTTCGCCCTTCGGCAGGTATCCTTCGCCATGTCGATGACGCGGAAGTCGACGTCCATTCCGCGGTACCTGCGACGATTGTGGTCAACGAGCGCGTCTACGATGTCGCCGGCCACGTAGCGTCCGCAGAATCCCCGAATCATTGAACCGACCGCAAAATCGCCGCAACCGAGATCGACAACATCCGACTTTCGTCCCAGTGACTGGATAAATTCTCCGACCTTCCGCACGTATGGATCGACTACCGTCTGGTCATGCGATCCTTGTCCGGAATAGAAGCCCCACTCCTCAGATGCATCCCAGACGCGGGACCTGAGTACCAAGGAAAAGACTTCCCGGGTCGTCAGGTCCGCGTATCGTCGACGGTTGCCGCTGGCGACAATCCTATCGCGCCAACGCAACAGCGAATCGGGAACAGCGTATTTGAACACTTTCTTTAACACCGATAGCCCGCTATTGGTTCACGATCTGACCGTCGGATCGCTGGCGAATGGAGGCGCGAGAGCGGCGACTCACTAGTTCACTCGGCTTCCGCAGTCCCCGATCGTGGGGCGACCGCCCTGTGGTTCCCGTATGATTATATGACAGTTTGGGGCGAGGCTTGGGCGACGGCGGCGTGAGTGCGGCACCTGGCTGCGGAACCGGGCGGGCACTTATAAGTTGACCGGAAGCGGTGCGATGGAGTACTGACGGAGACGTCACTCATGCAGAGGCTGAATCTAGGCTGCGGCTCCGATATTCGCGCAGGATGGGTAAATGTCGATCGCACGGCGCTTCCCGCTGTCGATGCCGTGCATGATCTTAACCATTTGCCATTGCCGTTTGCGACTTCGTCATTTGATCACGTCGCTGCCCGGGATGTTCTCGAACACGTTGAGTACGTGCCCCTGCTGCGTGACATTTATCGCGTTCTTCGGGATGGGGGCACGCTGGAAATACAAGTGCCGCATTTTACAGCGGCGAGCAACTACATCGACCCGACGCAATCGACACCGCTTCTCCATTCGTACGTTCGAATTTTTTGTGCAGAATTCGGGTTTTGGACGAGACTATTACTTCGACTTTACCTTTGCCGCAATCGTCGTTCGTCGTATCAGCTTCATGAAATGGCCATCGGTGTATAACTATCTGGTGGAACCGCTCGTCTATACACCGGGTGACGCAGAAATACTACGAGTCGACGATGCTGGCTTCGCTGTTTCCGGCCGACGAATATTACGGTTACCTTAGTCAAATAGAGCGCCGCTGGGCAATGGCGCTCGATCGGAAGAGGCTTTGATGCGAATTGGTTTCCTTTTGCCGGCGGACTTTGCGATCGGCAATCCCGGCAATGGAATCGCCGAACAGGCCCGCCGCCAGGCCGAGGCACTGCAGGCGCGCGGCCACGATGTCGTGCAACTCGATCCGTGGCTGTGGCAGGACCCCGCGCAATTCGACGTGCTGCAGTTCTACCTCGGTGGCCCGTTGCTGGCACAGCCGGAGAGCTTGCGCTGCAGGATGAACTGCAGGATCGCCTGTATTCGTGCTTTTATAATCGACTCAAATCGTCCGCACTGGCTATGTGACGCCCGCGCCTCGCCCGGAATTGCAGCTTTCTTGCCGTTTGTATATACGGTCCCCGGCAAAGTTCCCACGCTCAGGTGGCCGCCGCACACTTGGTCGTGTGCCGCTCGTCACATGAACGGCAGCGGGTGATTCGCGGGCTTGGTGCCGCACCAGACAAGGTCGAAGTCGTGCTGAACGGCGCGCCAGCGGCGCAGTTCGGCCTGACTCCGTTGGCCACGTGGCTTAGGCCACCTACGGACTTCCGGATCAATATTTACTGCATGTGGGGCGCCTTTACTCAGGAGCGCAAAAATGCGCTCTCCCTAGTCGAGGCAGTCGAACCGCTGGGTTACCCGCTGGTCATCGCAGGCTATGCCCAGCCCGGTGTCGTCCTGGACGAGCTCCATCGCAGAGCTGCCGGGAATCCACCTCTCCACCCCGCGAGGATCGGCTTTGTGGACGCAGAGACAAAGGCGGGCCTGTATGCGAGCTGTCGAGTCTTCTGCTTGCCCAGCATGCACGAGGGTACGGGGTCTTGCCGCACTGAGGCCGGCTCGTACGGGGCAAACGTGGTCATTACCTCGAATGGTGGGGCAGTGGATTACTTCCGATCGGAGGGCAAAGATGATGCGGAGCCGACCAGTGTCGCCTCCATCCGGAGCGCGGTCAGGTCAGCCTGGAAGAGCAGGCCGCCGACCGGGCAGCTACGTCAGCGCATTCGCAGCGAACTGACGTGGGAAAAGTCGGCTGAAGCGCTAGAAAGCAAGCTACCTGCGTCACTTGCATCGGGGCACAGAATGTGGGTGCGTAAATTCACACCACTGCTTCGGTGCACGGCAGCAGAGCCGCGAAATCCGCGCTGAGTCAGATACCGAAATGAGCGAGCGCGTGGAGGCTAGACCGGGCGGGTCGCTGGTTCTCTCTTCTCACCAGCTCGGTAACGTTTGCCGATGTAGTCGTGCGCTTAACCAGCCTGGCGAGCCAGGTGGTGCTTGGTTGGCTGCTGATGCCGAGTGACTTCGGCTTGTACGCGCTGGCCGTGGGCATTTCCACTGCTGCCAAGGCGTTGCGAAACGGTGGCGTAGCACAGACCATCATGGCGCGGCCAGATCAGTTCACCGCCGACTCCATGCTGCTACTTCCGATTCGCTCTTGCCTTCAATGTTCTCGCCGCCTGGCCACCTTGGCAGTTATTGCAATAGTTGTGCATCGTTCACGGTACCAGTTGGCGTGGATCCTGGTTGGCATAGCCCTTTCCTTCGTTATAGGTACCGAGGCCTCTGTATTGCGCAGCAAGTTGACCATTGATCGAAGATATCGCGAAGTGAATATCATCAGCATTGCCGGCGCAGTGGCTGGCCAGTCCACAGTCTGTGTACTGGCGCTTTTGGGATGGGGTGCCCTGAGCTTCGCGATCTTACCGGTGGCGCAGGCGGCCACGGAAACCATCCTCACTCGTAAGTTTGCCGGTGCGATTTCCGTTCCCTGCCAGTGCGGAAACCTGTCTGACTATCGGTCGCTATTTCGCGATGCGCGTTGGGTCATGCTTGGCGCGGGCGCGCTTGGCCTGGCTACTTCGGGCGACTATCTTGCGGTCGGCATGATTGCCAGCCTCGCAACTACTGGCTCCTATTTCTTTGCCTTTCAGCTCGCGGCAGCGCTTGGGACGCCGATCAACACCGCAATCGATGCGGTGATGCCTCCCGTCAATGGCGCAGGCCAGCAACGATCAGGGCGAAGAGACAGCGGCTGTTTCATGCCGTACTTAGCGGCGTGCTACTGGGCGGCATTCCAGCGGCGGTGGCCTGCGCGATCATGGCGCCCTCGCTGGTGGAGCTGGTACTGCACAGCAGATGGAGCTCGGCAAGCGTCGCGATTCAGCTGCTTACCCTCGCGATCCCGAGCTGGCTCCTGATCCACGGTCTGCCGTGTTTGCTATCACTCACATCTAATGGAATGTGGCGCGCCCGCTTCGCATTGATCGCCGCGTACGGCGCTGGTGGCTTGTCTACTGCAGCAATTGGTGCCCTGACAGATCGGATCAACGTTGTCGCTGGCTCGGTTACGGTTTTTTACACCCTATTTGCCATTGTGATGATCAAGCTTACGTGCCGCTTGGCCCGGTGGCAAAGCCGCGATTCCTTCGCAATGCTGTGGCTGACAATTCCAGCGAACGCTATCGCACTGACCTTGGCCTTAACGCCGCAGGGCATTGGGCCGACACCCGAAGAGTCGCGGGCGGAATTTTCACCGTGGGCATCTACCTGCTCGGATTGATTGCTGGGTCGGCTTGGCTTCAAAAATCCGAATGGGCGTCGATGTGGCGCGTGCTTACGGGCGTGCTCAAGGCAATCCGCCCGCGGCGGGCGCCGCGTGATTAGCTGTTCTGCGGCGGCCTCAAGTGCATTCGTGTCCGCCGCGTCGGGAAAATAAGCATCGCGTTGCCGGGCCTAACCGACTGACTTTCCCAGGCGACGCTGCGTGACACGGCGATACCATTGCCTCAGGTAAGTTTGCGCAGGCAGTTCAAAGAATTGATAGGTAAGGTGTGACAGTAGCAGCGTTAATGCCATGAAGAAGATGAAGAATCGCAAATCGTACATTGGGACTGTCCGGCCGAAGGCCGAGAAACCAAGGACCAGTAGCAATTGCAACGGAAAATGCAGCAGATAACTTGAGTAGGTCACGTTGCCGGCAGTTTCCGCCACTGCGCGCAACTTTGTAGGCAGTGGTAAATCGCCCGATACAATGAACAGGTAGGGGGGCAATACTACAAGTAGCATAAGGTTCCCCAGTTCCTCGTGGGGAAGCCAGTTGCGTATCGTTGCCGTCACGAATAGCGGAATTGTGAACAACAGGAGCGCTGCGGCAATCGAAATGAACTGCCGCCGGCGCGCGCTGCTGTCACAGTATGCGGCAAGAATCGCTGCAAAACCGCCGGCGTAGAAGAATCCCAGGCAGTCGACAAATGGCGTCGACACGCGCGCCAGAGTTGCGATTAAAAATCCCGTGATCACGCCGATGTTCACAATCGGCGATTTGGCGCCAAACCGCAACACAAGGAAAAAGCAGCAGTAAACCAGCACCTCCACTGAGATCGACCAGATTGGACCGTCGAAGCTGTAGCCCTTTTCGAACCCCCAATTGCTGGCCATAAAGAGTTGCAACAGGAAATGACGAAGATCGTTGTACTGGTAGACAAAGCTGGAACCGTGCTCCGCAAGGTAACGCGCCTGCAGAGCTGCGACGGCGATCAACGTCAAGAGATGCAGCGGGTAGAGGCGCGAGAATCGCAATACAAAGAAGTGCTTGCCGCCTATGGCTCGGGAGGCAATCGCCTCACGGTATTTCCAGAAGAATATGAAGCCGCTGATCGACCAAAAGACTTGAACCCCCCAGTAACCGAGGGTATAAGCCGGGCTCAGGAGAGGGTACAAGGGCTGGGCGGACCGGACCAGAGCGACCGGTTTGTCCGCAACATACGAAAAATGCTGGTAATGCCAGATCAAGACGGCCATGGCGCTGAAAAAGCGCGTTACTTCCAGCCCAAGTAGTTTATTCGAAGCGCGCGGCGTCACTTGGGGTTGCATCATCAAGGGGGCAGCGTTCCGCCTCAGGAGATAGTTAGCCGGAGATCCATGCTGCAAGCCCCGGGTGCCGCAGTCTATGCGACTGAATGCCCGAGACTTCAGACACTTCTGATTGCGGCCAGTTTTGCGGGCAGTTACCTGAGCAGTATATTAAATGCTTGTCATCAGCGGGTACATTCTGGGGCCGATGACTGATACTCAGCATTGGAGTCCTAGTGCCGGAGGTATTTGGTGCATTTGTCCAAGCTCCGACTTAGCCGGTTCCTGCTAGCTCACTGGCCGGGTGGTTAGCGCTGGAAGTCATCGCTAGCGTCTAGCCAGGAGCGCAATCAGGATGGACCAGGCAACAGGATGTGGTGGAGGATTTAATTAGCAACCTATCGCCCCATGGCGCAATGGAGTGACATATGTTGTCGAACATGCAAACGCAGTCGGTAGGAAGGCTTCGCTACGCCCGCCGAGCAGTGACGACGATTCTGATGGTGCTTGGTTTTGTAGCGGTTGCTCAGCCTTCAGTAGCGGCCTGTTTCAGGATAATGGACGCAACTCTCTATTCCGGAAAACCTGACTTAAGCCACTACGGGATCCAGCACGCTACGCTCGTGGAGCCACAGCGATGGTGGACTTATGCCAAGGTTGACGCGTCGGGCCGGCATGACGTGACGGTGCGGAATGCCAAGGATCTAAGTGGCAATCACGGGCCGTCCATTATTGACCCGCTAATTATTGATTTGGAGATACCAGGAGTGGGATCTGACCCCAGCTCGGATCAAAATGTTCAGCCGTACCTGGACGTGGTTTCAGCAATGAGAGAGGGCGGTTACGATCGGCCGCTCGCATTCTATGGAACCCTCCCAATACGTGACTACTGGCGCTCCCAGAAAGCGGGTACTCCGGTTTACCGAGAATGGCAGGCGCAAAACGATCGCATCTCAAAGATCGTGCCATTGGTAAGCGCGCTGTTTCCGTCTCTCTATACCTTTTACGATAATCAAGACGGCTGGGTACGGTACGCCGAGGGGAACGTTGCTGAATCTAAGCGCATTGGTCAGGGTCGACCTGTGTACCCTTTCCTTTGGCCACAATATCATGACTCTGCGGGTCGGCTGGCGTACCAGTACCTGCCCCGCGACTACTGGCTGCGGGAGTTGCGGACAATGGCTCGAGTGGCCGACGGCCTTGTCATCTGGGGTGGTTGGGATACTCCCAACCGGCGCGCAGAGCCATGGGACGATTCGGCCCAATGGTGGCAGGCAACACTCGAATTCATTAAGAGTCAGCCAAACGTTTGTGCGGCCCAATGAGGGCGTAGGCGGTCGATCGTAGGCATCGAGCTCAAACGGAGAAGTTGCGCTTCACGCTACCGTGCCCTCAGAGCCTGACGGGGAGCTGTGTTGGGACGGCGATTGGCGAAGCCCAGAGTGTTGAGCGGTGCAGCGATAGGTCGCCTTGGCCGGGGGTTAATGCGTACTGCCGGGCAGACTAGCACCGCTCATTCGACACACTCGGACCGTCCATTCACGGTGACTCGGTTAGGCATATTGCACAGAATGCCTAGCGCGAAACGTTGCACGCTATAATGACGTTGGAAGCTCGGTTCGGAAGCGAGAAAATGTGCTAGTTCGTCCGAATCCCCTCGGTAAAGGGCGGGTCTGCGCCAGCCTTCCTGCAAGTTGCGGAATCTCGTCGACGGAGTTCACGCAAGTGTGGTGGCACGACGTTGCCTTGCACAGGCATCCCGCGACGGCAGTCCGAGTTCCTACAGATGCCAGCACCCTCGATTCTAATCAGTACCACAACAAGGATCGATGCCGATGTTCATAGAACAGCCGAGCGCTGATGGCTCGCCAGCCGATCTCATTGCAGGTCCATCGAAGTTCGCCCGGGTGCGCGCCGAACTTTAGCCGAGACAGATACTATGTCCAAGCGAGTATTCATTACCGGGGCCGCGGGTCTCGTCGGGCAAAATCTGATTGCCCACCTGCGTGACTCGGCGAGAAATACCTCGATTATCGGAATCGACAAACACGCTCACAACCTAGCGGTACTCAAGTCCCTGCAGCCGGATATCGAGCTGATCGAGGCCGATTGTGCCGAACCCGGTCCTTGGCAAGAGAAGCTTCGACAGTGCGATGAGCTCATTATGCTTCACGCCCAGATTGGAGGTTTGCACCGCGAGGAATTCGTACGCAACAATGTGCTCGCCACGCGCCGTGTACTGGACGCTGCGACTGGCGGACGCGTGACGCATGTGATACACGTTAGCTCGTCGGTAATCAACTCCGCCGCCGACGACCTCTACGTCGACACCAAGCGTCAACAGGAAACGTTGGTGATGCAGTCCGCAATCCCCCATGTAATCCTGCGGCCGACCTTGATGTTCGGCTGGTTTGACCGGAAACATCTCGGATGGCTAATGCGCTTCATGAAGCGCTCGCCGATATTTCCAGTTCCTGGCAATGGCCGATTTATGCGCCAGCCGCTGTACGCGGGCGATTTGTCAGCGATTCTTGTATCCTGCCTTTCGACCGGTATCACCGGAGAGCACAACATCTCTGGTTTGACGAAGATCGACTATATCGACCTGGTACGAGCGATTCAGCGCGTTTCCGGCGCGCGCACGCGCATTGTACGCATTCCCTATTGGATCTTCTGGCTGTCGCTGAAGTTCTACGGGCTTGTCGATCGCGACCCGCCGTTCACAACTGCACAGTTGCGAGCCCTGGCCGTACGCGAAGAATTCGAGATCATCGATTGGCCAAGACTCTTCAACGTGAAGCCCACTCCACTCGACGTAGCCTTGGATCGCACCTTTAATGACCCGCGTTTCGCAGATGTCGTCTTGCGCTTCTAGAATGGGCGGACGAAAGCTCGCGATTATAGGCGCTGGTCCTATGGGCCTCGCCGCCGCCTACTACGCGTGCGATCTAGGGTTCGACGTAGAGGTTCTGGAGGCATCGGACCGGCCGGGCGGTATGGCTGCGCACTTTGATTTCGGGGATCTCTCGCTCGAGCGTTTCTATCACTTCTGCTGCAAAACCGATCACGATACGTTCCAACTACTCGATGAGTTGGGAATGCGGAACGCGATGCATTGGGTGCGCGACTAAGATGGCCTATTTTGTCGACGGGTCATTGTACCCTTTCGGTGATCCGGTCTCGCTCTTGCGGTTTCCCGCGTTGCGCTTTGTGGAAGAGTTGCGATATGCCGCCATGGTTTTTCTGGCCACCAAGCGACAGAAGTGGTCGGACCTGGACCAAATCAGTGCTCGCGAGTGGTTCGTCAGCTGGTGTGGTGTGCGTGCCTACGAGAAGATGTGGCGGCCGCTCTTCCATTTTAAATTCTATGAGTTTGCCGACACTATCTCGGCCGCGTGGGTGTGGCAGCGAATTAAGCTGAATGGTAAAATCACGTCGATCAGTATTCACTGAAGAACTAGGCTACATTGAGGGAGGTTCGCAGGCACTAATTGATCGCCTGATTGCAGAACTCGACAGGCGTGGCGTCCGGGTGCGGGTGAATATGCCGGTCGAACACATCGTTGTGAGAGACAACGCAACGTGCGGTGTCGAGACGGGTTCCTCAGGGTCATACCCGCTGCGGCTGTTATCAGCACAGTCCCGCTGCCGTATGTGGCACCGATGCTACGGCGCGATGCCGCGCATTTGGCGCCGCTTTATGAGAAGTTCGATAACATCGCGGTCGCGTGCGTCATCCATAAGCTAAGGCTATCGGTTTCAAGGAATTTCTGGGTCAATATTTCTGACGCGTCCATCAACATTCCGGGATTTGTCGAATCTCAATCTGCGTCCATTTCCATACACCATTGTATATGTGCCGTATTACATGCCCGCAAGCCACGAAAAGTACAGTTGGCCTGATGTGGCATTGGGCGACGAAAGCTTTGAATTCTTACGGCGCGTCAATCCACAGCTAACGGCTGCGGATCGAATCGATACGCACGTCGGAAGGTTGCGATACGCACAGCCAGTCTGCAGTGTGGGATTCGCTGAGACATCGCCGCCGTTATAATCCACTCGTACAGGGACTGCAGATCGCGGATACGTCGTTTTACTATCCAGAAGATCGCGGAATTTCCGAAAGCATCAAATACGCCAAGCGGATGGTTGCGGCGCTAAAGGATGTGACGCCGAGCTGAAAGCTGCGCACGGGAGAGCGCGATGTCCTTGATGCAGACGAAGTGTGTAGTGCGCTCACTCCACTCCGACATCGCATCAAGTTCACTGGTTGACGTGGCTGATAGCGCCTCAACTGTTGGTTGCGCGGGCGGTGGCCGCTTCGGGCTGCTTTTGTGCGATGATCAGGAATTGCTTGCCGAGGATGCTTGAGCTGACCGGATGCAGCTTCAGGTATAGGTCGACCATCCAAGGTGCTTGGGGTAACGCTGAGCGAGTCGTAAACGGCAAGAAGCGCGATTCGACATGGGCGAGATTGAATCCGACCATCGCCAGGGCCTCGCACACACTTCGATCGCTAAGAGGCACGTGATGGTCGAAAAAATCCCAATAGACTCCCGGTACCAGCCGAACGTTTGGACCCATCAAAATTAGGGATCCGCCAGACCTCAGTATTCGGAATGCCTCGCGCAGCACGCTCAGGACAGCCTCCTTTCCGGGAAGATGCTCGAGAAAGTTCGACGAAAATACCACGTCAACCGACTCCCCGTTGAGGAAGCTCAGGTCGCTCGCCGAGGTTGCCTGGACCTCAACGCCGGGCGCGGCACACCGGATCGTGTCTGGGTTGAGATCGACTGCGATGCGACGGCCGGCACGCGCTGCATTGATAAACTCACAAAACCCCGCTCCGAGGTCGACCACAATATCGGTTGGCCGAATCCACTGGGCGAAGACTCTGCGGTAAAGCACATTCCAGATGGCTGATTTGCGGGAGCGGTCTCTGTCGTCGAAGCGGTTTCGATATAAACGTTCAATGTCCATCATCCATTCCCTGCGCAAAAAGGGCGCGTTACCGAAAGGTCAGCAAGCGATGCCCAAAATAACTGGTCACGACAGGCGCAATGACACCAACCAGATGACCGACAGCCTGCGCGTAAGTCCGGATGCCGATGGCCGGTAAGGCCCATCGCGCCAAGATGACGCTGATCACAAAGGTTTGTACGATCGCCAGCAAGTTCACTGTAATAAACCACCCGATTTGCGGAGCAACCGATCGTCCTTTTGTGTCGAACACGTAGCCCCGCATCAAGTAGAACCCATCTGCAAGGCCGACGGCGAATGCGCAAAGCACGGCCCATTCGAAGCGCATCCAGCGACTGAAGATAAAGCGGGAACCGAAATTGGCTGCGGCCGCAATGGCACCGGCAGCAACGAATCGATGGAATTGTGGGTTTCTTAACATCGGAAGCGAGTTCGCGCTGTGTGCAGGCCGCACTGTGGGTGTTACGGTGAGGCGCAGTCGCTTGAAGAGGCCTTCTGGCAACAGGCGGATTGCGGTCATGATGATGCGCCAGAAGGCGGGCACGTAGATTACGCTCCGTCGCCGCTCGATCGCTCTGATGATGCTAGCCGCGACTGCGTCGGGTTGTGCGAGGAGGAGTGCCGGCAATTGGAGATGCGCGGTCATAGGCGTCGCGACGAAGCCTGGCTTGACAGTCAACACGCGAACGCCGTGGCGATACAGCTTCGCCCGAAGCCCCGACGCGAACGCATGTATCGCGCTTTTGGCCGCACCGTAGAGATAGTTACCGGGCCGACCCCGGTCCCCGGCGACCGAACCAATCACCACGATTACACCGCTCCCCTGGGGCACCAAACGCCGTGCCAGTCCCGCCAGGCACACTAGAACGCTTTCTGCATTTATGCGGAATTGTGCGGTAAGGTAGCCCGCGTCCTCCGATGCCCGTTGCGGATCAGGCAGTGACCCATACGCGATTAGCGCAATATGAACTGTTCCTAAATAGGCCCATGCGGCCTCCTGCATAGTGGCAAGCCCTGGCGTGTCCTCGGCGTCGAAGGCAATGGTGTCTACCGCCGCGGCTCCTCGCGCACGTAGATCAGCCGCCACGGCTTCTAGTTTGTCGGGATTGCGAGCGGCCAGGCATAGCCTCGAACCACGTTCTGCGTAGCGTCGCGCGACCGCCTGTGCAATTGCAGAGGTTGCACCGACTATGAGGACGTTCTGCGTCACTGTGTCACGCGCCTCCAGAATCGTGACATTAATCGAGGATCGCGCAGTGATTCGATCTTTTCCCGACCTGGGTAAGCGCTTTGAAAATGTGCCGCGCTCATGTGTGCGTCCTTCGCCGGATAGTCTTGCCTCCCGCTCTGGTGTACTAAGGAATCGAGTTGCGCAAAGAGCTGGCGATTGGTGGGCTCGCGCTGTGGGAAATCGAGCGCCAACTAGACACCGTGCATGGGGAACGACAGCAGGCCGGGGGAGTGGAGTGGGCCGCATTGCTTGAGGACTGTGAGACACGACCCAGTGCCGCTCCGCCCGATCTCGCGAATTACCGAGTTGATGACCACCTTGGCAACTGATTGCGGCACGACGCATTGATATTGCTCAAAACCCTTTACTCGATACAGGCGATTGGAGTCGGCCACCGAATCCAAGGGAAACAGGAACGCCTCATAGCTAACAAACCTGCGTGCCTTCCTGCGCCCTTGTCCGTAGTACACGGCAGCGTTGAATGCGCGGAGGGTGTAGGGATTGATCACGGAAAACGGCGGATTGATAGGTATGGACAAGTTGCCAGGAGGATCCCATCGCAACTCGCCGTCGTCCGCAACGTTCCGACAATGAAGTGTCCCCGTGTGAAACGTCGCCCGTTGGCCAAGCAGTCTACCCAGGCTACTGTGTACTCGAAGCTTCCATCGTGGCGCGAGACAAGATCGAAGAATTCATCCAGGCCTCTGAAGGGGAAGCGCCGCTCCTCGATGTTCGAGGACTTTAGCGGCCGCAGCTGGAGCTCGATGGTCAGTATTATTCCCGATAGCCCGAGGCCGCCGACTGTGGCGGCAAAATCTCTGCAACGTCCCCCGTCGATGCCGAGATCACCCCTTCATCGCTGCGATAAAGCGTGAGTCGCCTCACGTGACGGCCGAAGGTACCCATCACGTGATGGTTCTTTCCGTGCACGTCATTGGCGACCGCGCCGCCGAGCGTAACCATCTTGGTCCCCGGGGTCACGGGGGGGAACCATCCTCTGGGTAGGGCCACTCGGATCAACTCAGCAATCGTCAAGCCAGCTTCGGCGACGATGATTCCGTTGTTCCAGTCAGCTGAAACGATGCGACTGAAGCCTGACATCACGAGCACTTCGTCAGATACAGCCAGACACGAGTCGCCGTAGCTCCTTCCGCAGCCATAAGCCAACACCGGGGAGGCGTCCCCTAGTTGAGCGAGCGCTTGGGGCACGTCCGTCTGCCAATGAATCAAATGGCCCCGCGCTGCGGGTATTTTGGGAATTGTCCCCAGGGAGGTCAGTGCACCCGAATTCATGCCGCCAACCAGAAAACCAACCCGAATAATGCGCCAACAATCAGGCTCGGGCCGTCGCGAATTGCAAAGACGATAGGATCGTCATACATCTCCCCCCGGTGCGTCAGCATCCATACGCGGCTGATCCAAAAAAGCAGCAACGGGCACGCGAGCCAGATTAGTTGTGGGTGGCGGTAGAGCACCGGCGGTGTTTTGATCTTGAATGTAGAGCGCCAAGATCAGGACCGAAATGTAACCCGAAGCCGCACCCAAGGACGAAATCATATCTAGATCCCGTGGGTAGTAGCCGCGTCCTCGACTCTGTTCCAGGTAACCCCTGCTGCGTGCGTCAAAGAGCTCGGTAGAAAACGCTTGGCAAGCGCGAGACTCAGGAATATAAACATTGAAAACGCAAGCATCCAAAACGTCACCACCAAATTGGATACCAATGCTCCCGCCAAAATACGCAAGGTATAGAGCATCGCCAGTGTCACAACGTCTAGGACCATGAATCTTTTCAAAGGAGAGAATAGGCTGTTGTCACGGTGTAGTAAGTCGCGAGCGCCACAGCGAATTGCCACGGCAAGAGCCAATAGGCGCATCCAAGGCCGATTAGAAGTAATGTAGGAAATACGACTAGTCCGGGGCTCTGACGCTAAGACTACCCGCGGCAAAGGGACGCCGGCTCTTGTAGGGATGGTGCCGGTCGTGGCGAAGGTCTACTAAGTCGTTGAGCACGTAGGCGCTCGAGGCGCAGCAACCGAACAGTAAGTACGCAATCACGGCAAGCACGAGCACGCTCGGATCGCGGATACGATGACTCGCCAGGAGTGGTACGAAGATCAGCAGATTCTTCAGCCACTGATGGATGCGGATCTCTCGCATCCATAGCTTCAGAGTAGCTTCTTTCGATGCCGCGGGACTGGCAGACTCGGAGTTAGTCATGTTCGTTGCAGTATGTGCGAGTTAGCCGCCAGGGGGAAGTTGCCGACTTCCGCGCAGGGCCGCATTCATGCACGCATTGGCGCCTTGAACCCCAATCCGAGGGTTCGCGTGGCACCGGTAAAGGCAAGCAGGACGACTAGGTAGCTTATAACAAACACAAGGGCCAAGAGGGCATCGACACGGTCCAGATGAGCTCTCAGCACGCCGAGACCAAGCGTATAAACAACGGCGCTAAGAGCGGCGAAGCCAATTCCAAAGCATGCAAACAGTTTGCTCGAGAGTGATGACAATGACGCAATGGCGAATACGATGGCAATGTCATCCGGTTCATCGCACCCTTATCTAGCCAGAGGCAGACCACAGCCACCGTAACGCCGGCACAAAGATTCAACAGATCGATGCGACGTTTGATCAGAAGTCCCAGAAGGGCCACGCAGCAGAGCCCGACCGCGATACTTTTCGCCACCAGATACGCATGCGGGCCGATCGGGAACAATATCCAGGGCGAGGCGTGCTCCGCTCCGCCAACACTATCCCGGACGCCGCGTGCTGCCAACGTATCGATGAAATGAGTGCCGAAGGCGATGAGCGAGAGGGCGACCGGAATCAGGGCGCCCACAGCGGTCTGCAGCGCATAGCGCCATCCCTCGCGCCCCACGCGTGTGAGCCCACAGCGGCGCCAGGAAAACTCCGAACACCTTGAAGAACACCGACAACGAAAGGAAAATCCCGGTTCCGACGGCGCGCCGCGTTGTCGCAGCAGCAGGCGACAACAGCCAGGCAGCCGAGAACAGCACGAGAGCAGTTTGGAACTGCTTGTCTTCAGGGATGGCGCAGCCGGCGAGGATCAATATCGGGTTGATTACTGTCAAGCAGAAGCACCCTGCCTGATCGAGCGCTCCATCGACGCGGCCGCGTAATGTTTTGAGCAATGCGAACACGCCGAGAAACAAACTCACGTCGCCGGCAATTAGCAATAGACGCCACACGACACGTGAGCCGTGTGCCAGTGCCTCAAACAGTGCATATAGAGCGGTAGAAGCCGGTGGATTGCCGGAAACATAATAGTTCCATTGCTCCTGGGTCTCAGTAAAGCCTTCGGTTCCAGGAGCTGCCATATCCATCCGCAATTTCTCGCGCAATGATGGATTATCGGAAAAATCATAGGGATTGATGCCCGCCAGTACCACTTGACCGGCGGCTTGATAAATCCGCGGATCGAGAAAGTTCTCGGTGATGCGGTAGTCATGACTATGACGGCAAGCCGCGTCGCAATGATGCAGGAAAGTGCAACTAGCAGGAAGGTACGCTCGGGCAGCGGAAGCCACACAAAGCGTAATACACCGGTCTGGCGCATCAACGGCGGTTTCAAAGTTGGGCAGTTGCTTGCGCCGGGAGGTGTCCGGCACCACGCGCTTGACTGTTCCTTACGGATGCCATCTTGCGGCATTATATCAGCGTTGCGCCGGGCAAACAGCGGTCGGACGCCGGCGTAAAACTCATGGCGCTTTCAGCACCTCGCAAAGAAATCCAAACGGTCATTGGCGCGCATGGGTGATTCGACTATGCGCGTTGCAGCGCAAGCCGAGAAGTCGCATGTGAGGCCGACAAATACTTGCGACATCGTTGACGTCAGAGGGAAAGCGTTAGTCGGGCCATACCGAATAGCCAATTGCGCCCGCCAGGCGGGGAATGCCGGAGCGCACTGAGCTCGCCGGTAGCCGTATCGATTCCGGAGCCGACGGCATGTGGGTCGGTTGTGACGCGCAACTTTGCACTTGTATGAACCGTTGCGGGGCAGTTCCGCGGTCGTCGCACGACGTTCGTTCGATTCCTCCCGCTGCTCGTTCGCCGAGCCAGCTCCATACGCTGCGCGTTTGCCAAGGGGTGATAGCGCCGCCATGCACGCTGTTATAGTCTAACTAATGACTGTTATAGCCCGCTGGAGTCGTGATTGTGGCATCGTACGGGCATTTGAGAAGTCCGATTCCAAGTGATTCGTGGCTATATTGTCAGTACCGGTCATCGATTCATGGGCAATAGTGAGCTCCTGACACACGGGCCGCGGTGCCCCTCGATTGACCCAAGGGGCCATTATTCGACCTTCCCGGGCGCCGTCGGGCAAGTCACCGTATCGGGATGAGGCAATTGGGCACAACATAATGGATGCCTGCGCACCTATCGCGGTTTTCGCCTACAACCGCCCCGAACACCTGAAGGCTACACTGGCAAATCTTGCTCAGTGTCCGGAATGGTTCGGGTCACACATAGTCGTCTACTCGGACGGCCCGCGTGAGTGGCGTGATGACGCTGCGGTGAAGGAAGTGCGGGCAATTGCGAAGGCAATTGAGCATCCCGATGCGCAGATCGTCGAACGGGATTCAAATTGGGGGCTGGCCAATTCCGTCATCGATGGGGTATCTGAACTTTGCGAGCGCTTTGGTCGCGTAATCGTCGTGGAGGACGATCTTTTGGTTTCCGCAAATTTCCTAGGTTACCTGAATCGAGCCCTGGATATTTACGCGCAACGTCCTGACGTGTACCAGGTTTCGGCTCACATGTTTGACGTGCCTGAGTTCGGCGAGCGCCTATTGACCCTGCTCCTGCCGATGACGACCACGTGGGGTTGGGCGACATGGCGGCGCGCTTGGCGGGACTTCCGTGTCGACGGGCGCTGGGCCGGATTGCCTTAAGTCCAAATGCGACCGACAGGCGACGCTTCAACTTGGGGAATCATTACGATTACTTCAGCATGCTGCAGCGGCAGATGGCCGGTAGGGGGGATTCATGGGGTGTGCGTTGGTATTGGTCCGTATTCGCGGCGAATGGATTGAGTTGCTTTCCGCCCCAAAGCCTGGTTGTGAATTCGGGAATGGATGGTTCCGGTACCAATGGCCGTGGCGTATTCCGGCGGTTTGGAGGCATACCGCTGCATGCCGCCGCCGAGCTTGAATTAGACATCCCTCGGGATGCCCGTCGCTGCTCGGAGGAAGAGTTCTCGGCTGTAAAGCGCGCGATTTGGCGTCAGAATGGCGGATGGCGCGGCTGGGCAATGGACCGGGCAAAGTCGCTGGGTGGGCGCCTGCAGGCAAGGATGACAGTGGATGGACGCTAAGGTATGAGGCTGAGGAAGATTCTGACGTTCTTCCCGATGACTGCAGCGGGCCTTGTGCACCGGGCGTCGGGGTGGGTCGCTGTGGGCGCGGGCAGCGACGTAAATTGGCTGCGGCTAAGCGCCGGCGGCGGTGGCCAGATCGAGATCGGAACTGCCTCGTCGCTCCACTGTCGTGTCGATTTCGACACGCCCGCCGGCCGCGTTCGAGAGGCGACCGCTGTTTCATCGGCGCCAGCCATCTAGTCTGCCATACAAGCATCACTATTGGTGATGACGTAATTGTGTCTTGGGGAGTTACGATCGTGGACCACGACTCGCACAACTGCTGGACCAAAAGCAGCGCCGGCTCGACGTGGACAACTGGAGGCGCGGCGAGAAGAATTGGGCAGGAGTTGCAGTTGCACCGGTCGAAATTTGCGACGGTGCATGGATTGGGTTCGGAGCTTCGATACTTAAGGGTGTGCGTGTGGGTGAAGGAGCGGTCATTGGGGCTGGCGCGGTTGTGACGCATAACATCGCGGCCCACACCGTGGCAGCGGGCAATCCGGCCAGGACGAACTGCATGCTCGAAGCTGGAGACTCCGTTTCGTGACTGCAGTAGAAGCCAAATCCAGCTGGGAGGCGGCCGTGACGTGGTTGCGATCCCAGCCGGACAGGCAAGACCTAGTCCGGGCAGGATACTACGACGATCCGCTCCCTGAGGCTGCTGATCGATACTGGCGCAGTGACGAGTGGCGCTGCATCCGCAAGCTGATTTCACGACGCGCGGGGGATGATGCACTGGATGTGGGCGCGGGACGCGGTATTGCCAGCTATGCGCTCGCCAAAAGAGGGGATGCGCGTTACGGCACTTGAACCACATCCCCAGCGATCTCGTCGGGTCTGGAGCAATTCGAAGTCTGGTGACCCAATGCTCCCTGCCCATACAGGTCGTCGAGCATTACTCCGAGCATTTGCCATTTGAAGACCGTAGCTTTGACGTCGTCTTTGGCCGGGCGGTACTGCACCACACGCGCGATTTGCGAACTGCGTGCCAGGAGTTCTTCAGGGTCCTGAGACCTGGCGGGCTCTTGATAGCGGTGCGTGAACATGTGATTTCGCGGCCGGGCGATCTGCCGGCATTCCATAATTCTCATCCACTGCATGCGCGGTACGGCGGAGAGATGGCATTTTTGCTTAGGGACTACATCGAAGCCATTAAGGCCGCGGGATTCGAGCTACAGGAAGTAATAGCGCCGCTGCGCAGCCCAATAAATTATGCGCCAGCAGACCTCGCGTATCTGAGAAGCGAGATTGCACGTCGCGCCGTAGGGGCGGTGCCGGGTCTAGTAACCGCGCTTACGCGCTTACTTTCATTACCCGTTTTCTGGGCCGCTGTGCTGCCTATCCTTGAAGTTGTGGATCACCGGCCGGGTCGTCTGTTTTCATTTAAGGCCCGCAAGACCTGATGGAACACGTCGTCTGGGTCACTGGCTGCAGAGGCTTTATAGGCCGGCACGTGGCGCGTCACTTGTCGGCATTGAATTATCAAGTTCACGGGGTTGGCCACGGCGCCTGGACGGCAACTTTATCGAGCGCAATGGGGCGTCGGTAGTTGGGTCAATGGCGATATTACGGAAGGTAACTTGGCGGCGCTAGCTGCCGCCGGGGCGCGCCAGACAGTAATAGTGCATCTGGCTGGTGGCTCATCAGTCGGATCGGCCATTGCACAACCCCGCGAGGACTTTGCAAGAACCGTCGCTGGTACAGCGAATCTACTCGAGTGGGTCAGGCTGCACTCGCCAGAGTCGATCGTAGTGGTGGCTTCCAGTGCGGCCGTCTACGGAACAGGTCATTCCGGTGCAATCGATGAAGACGCGGCGCTCCGCCCTTACTCCCCTTACGGGTACCACAAGCTGATGATGGAGCAATTGTGCCGGGCCTATGGCGCTGCGTACGGACTGCGATCGTTGGCCCTCAGACTATTTTCAGTGTACGGGACTGAGCTCAGAAAGCAGCTCTTGTGGGATGTCTGCGAAAGGCTGCGCGCGGGCGACAAGCAACTGACACTCGGCGGCACTGGAGCCGAGATTCGCGACTGGGTTCACGCGACGGACGCGGCGCGCGCCGTCGCGGCCTTCATGATGACGGCCAGTCCAATGGTTCCGACAATCAATGTTGGTACAGGAAACGGCGTCTCAGTCGCGGAGGTGGTGGGAAGACTCACTGTCGCCTGGGCCAACGAGGGTGCCCAGGCCGCGGACGCCAAATTCAGCGGGCAGTCACGTGCCGGAGATCCGTTCAGCCTGATTGCCGGGACTTCCGCTCTTGCATAAAGCGAACTTCCCATTTGAAATACCGCTGGACACCGGTATCGTGCAGTATGTGCGGTGGTAACGAAAACAGGGTTAGTCCATCGCGGATGCGCCTTGATCATTTGTACGGTAATCGCAAGACGATGATGCAGAGCCTGCACCGTTCGCCCCGCGCCAACTTCACTTGGCGCTCACGCTTTCCGATGGTAGCTTCGCGCGAGCGCGCCCCGTGTGGTCACACTGACGACACGGGCGAGCCACCCAATGTCAACCCAAATCGTGATGCCAAGCCAGTTAGCGGCGCGTCGGAACATGTGTGTCACTTTAACTCGCATGGTCGAAGATAAGGTCCATGAGAGTCGCATTCACGTTGCTGGGCGGCCGCGACTGGACCGGCGGTTACCAGTATTTGACCAATCTGCTGAGTGCTCTCGCGTTGGAGCAATCAAAAATCACGGAACCCGTGGTTTTTTGCAGCACCGATGCCCCAGACCAGGTGGTAGCTCAATTGCAGGCGATCGCCGGAACAGAAGTGCACGTGGCTGCGCTGCCGGATGCCAAATCTCGAGGGTGGCGCCTACTTTGCGCACTGCTCACGGGTACGGACCCGAAGGTTCAAAGCCTACTGCGTCGTCATCGCATCGACGCCATATTCGAGGGCGCGGAGTTCTACGGATGGCGAATGGGTGTACCGGCGATCGCGTGGATGGCGGATTTTCAGCACCGCAACCTACCCGAGCAATTTTCTCGGCTAGCCTACTGGAGGAGGGAAACCGGTTTTCGGGTGCAGGTTCATACGTGACGATTGATTATGCTGAGCAGCCAGGACGCCGCAGCGGACTTTGTAAAAGTACTACCGGCTGCCGCGCGAGCGCCTCTTTGTGGTGCCCTTCGCCGTTGTGCCGCCGAAGATCCCTGACGAGGATCGCACGCAAGAGGTGGTGCGCAGATATGGCCTACCGGCACATTTCTTCTATCTGCCAAATCAATTTTGGCGTCACAAGAATCACTTGCTGGTCGTCGACGCGCTGGCGCAATTGCGGGCCAGCGGACTCGATGTTGTGGTCGCAGCTTCGGGGCGCCCAATGGATCCCAGCATCTGGAACACTACCGATTGGTGGAGCAGAGAATTGCAGACTACGGATTGAGGTCACAGTATCGTCTGCTGGGAATGATCCCAAGAGATGACCTATATGCGTTGATGCATGCCAGTGCTGCTGTACTCAATCCATCACTGTCGGAAGGTTGGAGTACAACAGTCGAGGAAGCACGTTCTCTTGGAGCACCCTTGCTACTGTCGGACCTGCCTGTACACCGGGAACAGGCTGGCGACGAAGCGAGTTACTTTGATCGGTACAGCAGCGACTCTCTTGCGGCGGCCTTGGCCAGGTTCAAGGTGGAGTCCCGGCTCGAGCGAGTGGCGCGGGCGCAAAAGGCCAATGCCCTAGCGCATGCGCGCGTGCATAAGTTCGCGCGTGATTTCTGTCGGGTTGTCCAGTGTGCTGTGGAGGGCGGGGCCGGCGCAGACGCGGCACTGAAGTAGCGATTGCTTGATATGTGACGTCCATTGGCGTGAGCATGATCGGTGCGATCTATCGATTCGATTGATAATCGAGCGATGCGTGCACCGGGCTGGGCTAGTGGCCGAATGAGATTTCAGCTAGCCCCGTGGCGCGCAGTGTCTACGCTGGGTGCCCGCCGAAGACGTTCTCCGTTCGGCGGGGCCGATTCACCGATAACTCCGTTGTGGAACCCTTCTGGGCGCCGCGCTGTGTGGATTGCCTGTGCGACGGCTGGATTCGGTTGGTCGATGATGCTTAAACAGAGGATTGGCGCCTGACGATCGGATTATAATGGGCGACGGCCCGCCGTGTTTTCCTGGCTTTGGCGCGTTGAGAAAATGCGGCGCGAGTGGGCTGCTAGGGCATGGGCTCAAAGGCCGGTGGTCCGAGCCTTGGTGGCAGATCAAAGTGGGGGTTTGTTCAGCCAGAAGTGCATAGAGCGAAGCGAACACCCTGGCCGAGCCAATTGCCAGAAGCTGGCCAACTGTCCAGCGAACCGTGCGCCCCAGTAGGTAACTTGCACCGACACGGAATCGAGTCATTTTCTGGCGCCGTAGCGTGATCTTGATGCAATATGCTCGTGCGCGGACATCGAGGCGGACGCCCCGCTACTCGTGACTGCGGATCAGCAAGGATGATTATATGAAGCTCTTGGTTACCGGGTCGAACGGTCTAATAGGCGCGGAAGTCTGTACCTATTTTGCGCTCGCGATTGGCAAGTGCACGGCATTGACAACAATCAGCGCGCTGTACTTTTTGGCCCGGAGGGAGACACTCGCTGGAACCAGCAGCGCCTTGAGACCACCATCCCGGGATATCGGCACCACGAACTCGACATTCGCGATCGTGGTGGCATGCTCAATCTATACGAGGAATTGCGACCGGACGCAACCGTGCATGCGGCCGCACAGCCGAGTCACGATCGCGCGGCGCAAATTCCGTTCGATGACTTCGACATCAATGCAGTCTGCACGCTCAATTTGCTCGAGGCCACTCGTCGATACGCGGCTGCTTCGCCCTTCGTCTATCTGTCGACCAACAAGGTTTATGGCGATGCGCCTAACCGTCTCGCACTCAGGGAGGCGCCAACGCGATGGGAATATGACGATCCGGAGTTTGAGGCGGGAATACCGGAGTCCCTAACCGTGGACCAATCGAAGCATTCCCTGTTCGGCGCCAGCAAACTTGCGGCGGACGTCATGGTGCAGGAGTACGGTCGCTACTTCAACATACCCACCGCCTGCTTGCGGGGCGGATGCCTCACCGTCTGACTCATTCGGGAGTCGAACTGCATGGGTTTCTCAGTTACCTAGTCCGCTGTAACATGCAGGGACGCCTCTACAAGGTCTTTGGCTACAAAGGCAAACAAGTACGCGACAATATTTACAGCTCGACGTGGCTCGCTTTGTGAAGGCCTTTATTGAGGCGCGAAGGTGTGCGGAGGCTAGAACTGGGAGGAGGAAAAGGCAACAGCTGCTCGATCCTCGAAGCCTTCGCTGCGACGGCCGAGATCACCGGGAAGGAAATGCGGTTCGAGTACGTCGACAAGAATCGAGAGGGAAATCATATTGGCATCTACAGCGATCCGGAATATACGTGCACATTATCCAAGCTGGAATCTCAGTGTGAATCTAAGCACAATCCTCGGCGAGATCGTGGAGAGCTGGGAAGAACGCCTCCGGGAGTTGACTTGCGCGTCCTGCTTGTCAATCGCTTTTTTGGAGGCGACTTAGTACTCAACTGGCCGGACGCTAAGCGACCTGGCGCTGCGGCTGGTGGAGTCGGGTTATCAAGTCGAAGTGTCGACTTCACGAGGCAGCTATGCGGGCAATGTCGGCAACTCGGCCAGTAGCCGTACGGTTTGTGTTTATGCGGTGTGGGGGTGCGGGTCGAAATGAGGGTGCTGAATTGGATTCTTTTCCTTGTGCAGGCGTGTTTCAGAGTACCGCTCACTTCCTGGGACCGGTGCATCATCATGACCGATCCTCCGTTCCTCGTGGTTTCCGCGACTTCGCACGGCTCTTGGTCGACGCGGGATCTATTGGTGGACCATGGATCTTTATCCGGAAGCGCTGGTTGCACAGGGAATTGTCAGACGCAATGGGTTTCTCGACAAGACGCTGTCCTTGTTAAACGACATTGCGCTGGCGTCGCTAACGGGCGTAATCTGCCTCGGGGAATGTCAGCGTCGGCGCTTGGAGAGTTACAGCACTGGCCAAAGGCTGCCGGGGAGTTTCACATTGTCGTCCCGCCGTGGGATCAGCGCCCTCTGCCACCAGTTGATCCAGCGCAAAACCGTTTTCTGACTAAATTCGGTTGGCAGGAAAGGATTGTCGTTCTTTACGCCGGCAATCTGGGTGAGGCACACACCTACCAGGAAATTCTCGGGGCCGCGCAGGTGCTTGTGGCGCGAGACGATTGGCGCTGGCAGTTCGTTTTCGTCGTGCGCGGTGCGAAACGTGAATCTCTGGAAAATCAGAGCTCCGGGATGCGCAACGTC
This sequence comes from uncultured Gammaproteobacteria bacterium, assembly GCA_963707115.1. GTDB lineage: Bacteria > Pseudomonadota > Gammaproteobacteria > Steroidobacterales > Steroidobacteraceae > FEN-1191. The sequence goes on along the minus strand of CAVPOP010000003.1, from coordinate 450,150 downwards.
ACCGTATTGGACTACCAGCCGGAGGAGCTGGCCGGCGACATGCTCTGGGCGGCGCATATTCATGTGATCACCATGAGCGAAGGCTGGCAAGGGATCGTCGTGCCGAGCAAACTGTATGGGATTTTCAAACGGGCGCCCCGACCTTGTTCATCGGACCACCTGATGCCGACACCGCGTCCGTTGTGCGCGAGCAGGCGCTTGGCGCGACCCTTGTCCCAGGGCGGCGCCGAGGTTGTCGCCGAGGTTCTTAAGCGCCTGGCGGCCAGCGAGCGACGTCGGTGCGCGCTGCCGGCTCCTATAGACGGGCCGGAACGGATCGCGGGGTTCGTCTGCCGTGGCCCGGTCAGACCGAATCATGTCGCGCCATAATCAACTGGTCCACAACCAGTTCCAGATTAGGGTAGCCGTTAAAGATTTAAATACGGGCGAGAGCCGTTGCCCAGTACACCAGAGGATTCTGTCCCAATGAAGCATGGGATCAACGATACAGTCATGGTAACCGGTGGCGCGGGCTTTCTCGGCTCTCATCTTTGTGAGCGGTTGATGGCGGGCGGAAATAGCGTCCTCTGCGTGGACAATTGTTACACCGGCACCAAACAGAATGTAGGCCACCTGTTGGCCTCGGATCGATTCGAGTTCCTCCGGCACGACGTGACGTTTCCACTGTACGTGGAGGTAAGTCAGATTTATAACCTCGCCTGTCCAGCATCACCTATCCATTATCAACTCGATCCCGTGCAAACCACGAAGACTAATGTCCACGGCGCAATCAACATGCTGGGACTGGCGAAGCGCGTCCGCGCCCGCATACTTCAGGCTTCAACCAGCGAGGTTTATGGCGATCCGGACGTGCATCCGCAGCCCGAAAGTTACCCCGGCCGAGTGAATCCCATTGGCGTTCGTTCTTGCTATGACGAGGGAAAACGCTGGCTGAGACACTCTTTTTTGACTATTACCGACAGCATGCTCTCGATATCGAAGTTGTCCGTATCTTCAACACCTACGGTCCAAGAATGCACCTTAACGACGGTCGCGTCGTATCGAATTTCATTGTGCAGGCACTGCGCGGCGAAGACATTACGGTTTACGGTGAAGGGCAACAGACACGCAGTTTCTGCTACGTTGATGACTTGATAGACGGAATGCTCCTGATGATGACTACTGACGTTGGATTTACGGGGCCCGTCAATCTCGGCAATGCTACCGAATTCACGATATTGCAGCTTGCGGAGACGGTGTTGCGATTGACCAGCAGCGATCCAAGATCGTGTACCGGCCCCTTCCGAGTGACGACCCGCGACAGCGCCAGCCTGATCTTTCGCTTGCGCGATCGGTTTTGCAGTGGGAGCCGCGCACACCGCTGGAAGATGGTCTGAAAACCTACGATTGCCTACTTCAGGGGAATTCTAGGTCTTAGATGAGCTCAGTGCTCAGGTGCCAGCTGCTGTAAATTCACTCTTGCACCCGCATAGAGTTATCGTAGGTTTCCTGACCGATCCGCTACGATTTCTTTGGGTTTTCCGGAGAATCAATATATGCACATCTATCCCCGTCAGGTCCGTATGTTGGTCGGTAGCGGACAGATTCAGCCCCACCACACCACCTTAGTGCTTGCCGGCGGGAATTTTGATCGTCAGGTAATGCTGGACTGCGGATTGAAAAACGTCACCATCTCGAAACTTGACTATCACGCCGGGCATCGGGATTACGCACCCTTCGATTGGAAAATGGTCGACGCCGAGAAGATCGAAGCGCCCGATAATTCCTATGATTGGGTGATCATTCACGCCGGCCTTCATCATCTGGGAGTGCCAGCGATGGGTGTGTGCGAGATGTTCAGGGTCGCCCGCCAGGGGATTCTCTGCATCGAGGCCCGAGACAGCCTGCTGATGAGGCTCGCTGTGCGCGTCGGCTTGACGGCGGAATTCGAGCTCGAGTCGGCGTCTTGACGGAAGGCAAAATCGGAGGGTACCGGAATGGGCCCATCCCCAATTACGTGTACCGCTGGACAGAACGCGAATTTGAGAAGGTGATTAACTCATACGCACCAACGCACCAACACCGGTTCTTTTACGCCTATGGGTTCCAGTTTCCGGTACAGCGCTTCTCAATGGCTAGGAATCCCTTATACCGCCTGATCGGTTTTGTGACATCTCAGGCCGGCAGGCTGGCGCAGTTCGCGATGCCGAAGCAGGGGAATCAATTCGCGTTTGGAGCCCTGAAGAATGTGACGCTCCGGCCTTGGCTCACAGAGGGCCTCGAATTCAGATCCAGCTATATGGCCAAGCGATACGAGAAATCGAAATATCGGGCGGCGCCGAGGGCGGGGTAGCCACGACGGTCGCAGCTTGCTCCCATCGCAAACCGCCACCGGTTGAGATCTGATTCCGGCGCGCTGGGCGCCCACCTCCGTCCTATTGCGCAGACACGACACGCGGCGTCCTACTTGAGCGTGGTGGGGCCCCACAGCGGTGTCAACCCTTGGCAGTTCGATGTGTTAAGAGTTCGTCAAGAGTTGGTGGATGCGTAACCGGTCATGTGTGATTTTTGGTACAGTGCGCCGAATTCGACGGGCGGCATGCATACAGAGTGGGTTGTCGCAATTTAGCGACAGAGTAATGTCCAACGATTGAGGTAACATGCTCGCCTGCCGCCGAACCAAGAAGAACAAGGGTTTCGGGATGAATGTCCTCGTAGTCGCCGCCATTGGCTTTTTCGTGACGTTGCTGGCGGTGCTGGCCTTACGTCCCCTCGCCAAGACCATCGATCTGATCGATCGGCCGGGCGGGCGCAAACAACACGACGGCGACGTGCCGCTGGTGGGCGGCCTGGCGATGTTCCTTGGTCTAGTGGCTGGGGTGGGGTTCTTGGATACCTCAAGCTCGGCGGCCACGTCCCTGGTGGGCGTATCGGCGATCCTGGTGGCCATCGGGTTGCTGGATGACCGCTTCGAGCTGTCCCGCTGGATGCGCCTGGGTGTGCATCTGGTGGCTGCCATCGCTCTGATCGCCGGCACCGGCACCCTGGTCCGACAGCTCGGCAATCCCTTCGGTACCGGCGAAATCGCGCTGCATGGCCTGGGAGTCGCCATCTTTACCGCGCTGCTCATTACGGCGGCCATCAACGCCTTCAACATGCTCGATGGCATGGACGGTCTGGCGGGCGTCACGGCCCTCACGGCTTTCGCGGGACTCGCGCTGGTGAGCTGGTTGCATGGCCATCATGGCCAGGAACTGGCCATCTGCGCCGTGGCCGGGGCGGCCGTGTGCGGATTCCTGATTTTCAATGTCCCGGCACGCTACGTGGGCGGCATGCGCTGTTTTATGGGCGACGCCGGCAGTACCCTGCTGGGGGCGGTCGTGGCATGGCTGGGCATCCGCACCAGCCAGTTTCCGACGGCGGGCGCCGTCCACCCGGTGACCGTGCTTTGGATCGTGGCGCTGCCGCTGTTTGAACTGTTCTGGACCGTCATCCGCCGGGTGTCCCGTGGCCGCTCACCGATGAAAGCCGACATGGAGCACTTCCATCATTTGCTGGTGGGCGGCGGGCTTTAGCGTTCCGGCCGCGTTCGTGACCTTCGCCTTCATCAATGTGATGCTGATGGCATGCGGGGTTTGCCTGGACCTGCTCGGGGTCCCAGACTTCGTGTCTCTGATTCTGCTGATGCTGACCGGGATAGGGCTGGTCCGCCTGATGTACCGGGCGCATCGGTTGGTTCGCTGGCTCCCGGTCATCAGCCGCGGCACCGCCGCAGACGCGACTCAGGGCTGGTCGAGGTCAGAGGATAAGGGAGCGGGCGCGAACTGAATCAGGCCAGTCGGCCGCCGCTCAGCAGCGTATTCACGGCGAGCTCGTCCAGGTCGGACGATGGGCCTCCGCCGGCCCGCATCGAAATGTTACCCCGCAGCTGGGCGCCACGCGCCACGGCGATCCGGGGCGAGTGCATGTCTCCGACGATGCTGGCCGTGGCTGCGATCCGCAGTGCCTGTGCGGCATGGACGTTGCCGCTGATGGCGCCTTCCACAATCACCACGGTGGCGTAGATATCTCCGACGACCGCCCCGAGCGGGCCTACGGACAGGGTGCCCGCATACCGCACGGAGCCTTCCGTTGGACCTTCGATGTGCATCACCGCCGCTGAATCGGTCACCGCACCGGCCGGCAGCGCAGCGGGCGGTGCGGGTTCAGGGTTCGCGACGGGGGCGGGGGCGGGTGTGGGCCGGGCGGCGCGCGCGGCGGCGCCGCGCAGCCGCGCGCCGCGCGAATTCTTATTCCTGCGGCATTTCATCGGGCGCGGCGCGCGGCCCGAAGCGGTGCCTGATGCGGCTCCTGCGCGCCATTGCCGGCGTCGGCGCCTGGCTCCTGGTTGATCGCGCCGTTGACTGTGGCCCCATCCTGAACCGTCAACTGCGGGCTGTGTACGCTGCCCAGCACGGTCGCTGTCGCGTGCACGATGGCCGAGACTTTCGCGTACACGTTGCCGACGACCACGCCTTCGATGCGAATCGTGCCGGTGTGGATGTCGGCGGTGACGTGTGCGGTCGGGCCGATTGTCACGCTCGGCGCCTGCACGCGGCCGCCATCGACCTGGCCCAGGATCACGAGCTCCTCGGTGGTCGCGAAGTCACCGCTCAGGATCGACTTCGGGCCCAGCAGCGAGACGCGCTCGTCGGCCGGTCTTTCGCGTGAACTCATGGGGCACTCCTGCCGCAACGATGCGCCGACCATACGCCGTAAGAACTCGCCGGCTCTGCGACCCGAGTCACAGAGACGTGAGAAAGTGCCGCTAACTGGCTGTTACCGTGCGGATTTGTTGGTCGCTGACGCCCAATGGCCTTGCGCCAGGCCGCAGCGTGCCGGAGCACGGGCCGGGGTGCATGGGCGCCTAACAATGGGTGCTTCTCTCCGTGCCCGTGGCGGATAATCGCCGCCGGGCCGCATCAGGGGAGAGCGTCGCGTCATGAGACAAATTGCCTACGGGCCGGGCGAGAGCGCCGATTCACTGCGCGTGATCGAGGCCCCCGCGCCCGTTCCGGGTCCGGGAGAGGTGCTGATTCGTGTCGATTACGCCGGCGTCAATCGGCCTGATCTGCTGCAGCGCTCGGGAAAATATCCACCGCCCCCCGATGCCTCGCCCGTGCTGGGGCTGGAGGTCTCGGGGCACGTGGCCGCGCTGGGGGCTGGAGCCGGTCCCTGGCAGGTGGGGCAGGCGGTGTGCGCGCTGACCCCAGGGGGCGGGTACGCGGAACTGTGCAAGGCTCCGTCCGGCCAGGTGTTGCCGGTCCCGGAGGGAGCGACGTTCGAACAGGCGGCGGGCATGCCGGAGACCTGGTTCACGGTCTGGGCCAACCTCGTGGAGCTCGGGCACCTGCAGCGCGGCGAGCGCGTTCTGGTGCACGGCGGGTCGAGCGGGATAGGCCTCGCGGCGATCGAGCTGGCGAAGCTCCGCGGCGCGCAGTGTCTGGTGACGGTCGGCGGGGACGATAAGGCCGACTTCTGTCGAAAGTTCGGGGCGTTCGCCGCGATCAACTACCGGAACGAGGACTTCGTGTCGCGCGTGCGCGAACTGACGGGCGGGGAGGGCGTGGACGTGGTGCTCGACATGGTCGGCGGGGATTACATTCCCAGGAACCTGAGCGTGCTGCGACGTGACGGTCGGCTGGTGCTCATCGCGTTTCAGCGCGGCTCGCGGGTCGATCTTGATTTCAGCCCGGTGATGCGCAACCGGCTGGTGGTGACCGGTTCGACCATGCGTCCGCGCACCGTGGCCGAGAAGACCAAGATTCGCGACGCGCTGCTGCGCGAGGTCTGGCCCGCGTGCGCCGACGGGCGCGTGCGCACCCATGTGCACGCGAGCTTTCCGCTGGCCCAGGCCGCCGAGGCCCACCGCCTGATGGAGAGCGGCCGGCACGTGGGCAAGATCCTGCTGCGCGTGGGGCCGTAGCCTGGCCAATCGTCAGTCGCTGCTCATCCAGGAGAGGGTCCCATTGGAGTACTGCGTCCCCATCTGCAGCGTGATCACTTTGTCCGGGCGCAAAATGTAGAGCGTCAGGGGACTGACGGCGAAGCCAGTGATGTTCAAGGTGCCGACACCACGGCCGGTGTTGGAGTCGAGCGCGTACACTCCGCGGGCGGCGCTTCCGGCGCTGTACGAGCCGGTCGAAAAAAACACCGCCGGCAGCAGCACGATGGGGGAGGCGTCCTCCGGAAATTGCGTGCCGCTGACGTACAGTCCGGGCATGCTGGTATCGAACGGTCCCGCGGACTGGGCTTCGAGCAGTCCGGAGCTCCCTACGCTGCTGCCCGGCTCGACCACATAGCCGCTGGACGCTCCGTCCAGATACACCACAAAATTGCGCGTCGTCGCACCCGCCGTGTAAGTCATCGTGGTGCGGCCGTCGGCGGCACGGACCGCGTAGATGCCGCCATTAAACGTCTGGCCAAAAGTCAGGGTCGCCTGATCGGTGGCGTCCAGCACCAGGTTGACCGTGCCGCTGCCCGGATCGGCGCCGCTGAGTCGGCCCAAGGCCAGGACCGTACTGGGCTGATAGACCGGCGCGGCGCCCCACAGGCTGAGAATGCCGGGACCGGTCAGGCTGCTGTTGCTGAACGGGCCCGCCTGGCGCGTCATGTAGCCGGCGATGGGCGCGCTCGGATCCGTGCTGGCAATGAACAGCCGGTCGGCCGTGACGATGTAATACGCGAAGTGCATGGTCCGGCTGCCGCCGGTGCCGCTGGCGGTGAGGGTGAGGGTGCCCCGGCCGGTGGTGGCGCTGGGCGCGGTCAGGGTGCCGGTCAGGGCGGCATCGGTCAGTGGGCTCGCGCCGTTCGCGTCGGCGTGGCCTGAGGTGACATGACCGCTTGCGTCGATGGTGATCGCGCCGACCGTGCCCGTCCGCGCGCCCCCGGCCTGCGCGCCGAGCGCCCCGAACGCGAAATTACCGGCCAGCTTGGCGAGCACAAAGTCCGCCGCCGTCTGCTTTTCCAGCGGCCCTGAGCCCGACTGGCTGCTGCCTCCGTTGATCAACTGCACGCGCCCGTTGAGCAGAGGCGCCGACATGGCATAGTTGAAGACCGGCGAGTTCGCGACGCCGACGAGCTGCGTGGTGCCATTATTCGCCAGGCGCGTCGCGCAGGTGCCGGTCACGGTTTCACTGATGGTCGTGGCGCCGGGATTGAAGTCGTGGTAGCCGGTGATGGTCCCGGCGCTGGAAATGGTCATGCTGGTCCCACCGACCACCATCTGGCCGCCCGCGTAGCCGGTATAGACCGAGGCGTACGGACCCTCGAGCAGGCACGCGGCGGCCGCCTTGACCACCAGGGAAAGATCGACCGTGGCCACCTTGTTGTTGTGGTCGGTCACCTTGAGCTGGAAACTGTACGTCCCGGCGGTGGTCGGCGTACCGGTGAGTGTGGTCAGCGAGGCGGTGCTGGTCCCGAGCGCCACGCCCGGCGGCAGGGTGCCGCTCGACAGTACCCACGTGTATGGATCGAGCCCGCCCGAAACGGTAATCTGCGCGGTATAAGGACTGCTGACATTGGCCGGAAATAGGTCCGTGGGATCAATGATCGGCGTGCCCTGGACGAGCAGCAGCGCCGTCGCCGTCTGGGTGTTGTCGGCGATCGAGGTGGCCGTGAGGAGCGGTGAGACGGAGCCGGTGATGCCCGTCGGTGCCGTGTACGTGACGGACGTCTTGGTCTGGTTGCTGAGCGTGCCGACGCCTGTCAGCATCCAGCTTACCCCCGCGTTGGTGGGATCGGCGGTGACGGTGGCCGTCAGATTCAGCTGGGCGCCTTGCTGCACTACCGTGCTACCGGTCGAACTGTTGAGTGCGACGCCGATCGAGGTGCCCACAGGGCCGGTGGTGGTCGAGGCCGGACTGCCGCTGCAGGCGCCTAGGAGGGTGGAGGTTGCCGCCAAGAGGCCAAGCCATGTATCGCGGCCGAACGGCACGCGCCTGAGAACCGTCAAATCATCTCTCCTAGCAGTTTTGCGAATCCGGGGAGCCGCCCCCGGGCGGCCGGCCGCGTAGCATAGCGGCACTGCGGCCGCGCCGCCGCAGGAACGCGCCGCAGGCCCCCGAAGCCAGAATCAGCAGCGTGCCCGGCGCCATCTCACCGCTCCCACCACTGGGCGCCCTGAAGGCCCTGGAATTGACCACCTGGCTGGCCGCATCCTCTCGGCCGAGGCTATCGGTCACCGTGAGTGTCACGGTAATCGGGCGGAACGCCGGGAATTTCAGTGAGGCCACGGGGCTGCTGGCGTCCGCGATCGCCACGTCCGGATCGACCGTCCAGTGATAGGAGGCGAGGTACGAGCCGCTGGCGGCGCTGCTGGCACTGCCATCCAGCGTGACGGTTTGACCGATCGAGGCGGTACCGGGCGTGACCACAACGCTGGCCTGCGGTTGCAGCGCCTTGGCCAGTGCCGCTGGGGCGTTCAGCATCCCTGCGCCGCAGGTGGTGGTGGTGCATTGACATTCCTGGGCCTGCACGTCGCTGTAATTGCCCGCGGAATCCGTATCGAGACTGGCCACGTGACACACGCCACCGGGAGGCGGGGTGGGCGGAACCGGAAACGCCGTGGCACCGGCCTGGATGCGCGCGATGATCTGGCTCGCCGTCAGACCCGGATTGGCCTGCACCATCATCGCGACGACCCCCGAGACCAGGGGCGCGGCGTAGCTGGTGCCCACGGAACCCTCATTGAGGACATTGCCGGTGTAGCCGCGCGCGAAGAGCGAGTAGGTGTAGAAGGACTGGCCCGGCACGGTCACGCCGTCGTTGCTGGTGGTCTCGATCGAATACTGGCAGGCCTGCGTCCACGGGTAGCTGGTGTTGACGACCACGCAGTTGCCCGCGGGTGCCGCGATGCTGATGGCCGCCGTCGTGCTGCTCACGTTGCTGTAGCCGACCTTGGTGCCGAGGTGGCGTATGCCCGCCACCGAGAGCGTGCCCGCGCAGTTGGCAGGCGCATCGACCGGGCCGCCGTCATTGCCTGCCGCCGCCACGACCACGTGGCCGTCCTGCACGATGGCGGTCACCGCATCCTGTTCCGTCTGACTGCAGGGGGCGCGACCGCCGACGCTCAGGTTGAGCACCTGGGCCGGAAAGGCGTTGACCGGAATGTCGCTGATCGAGGTGTAGTCCATCCCGGCGGCCCAGTACATGCCGGCGACGATGTCCGAGACGTAGCCGCTGCACTTGCCGATCACGCGCACCGGCAGGATATAGGACCCGTAGGCCACGCCGGCGATGCCGAGGTTATTGTTGGTGAGCGCCGCGGCGATGCCCGCCACGCGCGTGCCGTGCCAGGTGCTGTTGATCGGTTCGTTGAGGTTGGTTCCGCCGCCGCAGCCGGCGAAGAACCCGTCGCTGCGCGCCAGATCCACCGCGCTGATCCATTCCCCCGGATCGGTCGGGTCGAGATCCCAGCCGTCCCCGTCGTTCGCCACCAGGTAGGTGTTGCCGGCGGTCAGCGCGCTGCAATCGGTGCCTTGATCGTTGCAGACAAAATCGCGTCCCGGCAGCAGCTTGCCGCCCAGCCCATAGGTGCCAAGGTCGGGATGTGCGAGGTCCACGCCCGTATCGATGATCGCGATCACGTAGTTCTGGCCGGAAGAGCTCTTCCAGGCCGTGGTGGCGCCGATGGCGGCCGGTGCGGCGGCGCTGGGATCGTGCAGGTACCACTGGCCGACCCACTGGCCGACGCCGTCGGCACCAGCGACGAAGCGCGGGTCGTTCGGCGGGTCATCGGGGAATGCCAGGGCGTAGCGGCGCTGGTCGGGCTCGGCGTACTGCACCGCCGGATCGGCGCGCAGCCGGGCGATCACGTGTCGCAGCGCGCCGCCTTTGGCCGGGGCATCGAGGCGCATGAGGTCGAGCCGGTCGTGCAGCTGACGCATCGGGTGCAGGGACACCCCGGTCAACTGACTCAGCCGTGCGGTGCGCTCGGGGGTGCCGGTCATCTGTACCGCCGCGAATCCGGAGTCCCGCCACTTGACTATGATCCGATCGGTCGGCTCTTCACCTGGCGTATGCGTGCGCCAGGGTGCCGCCGACGCTGCCGTCCAGGCCCCGGCGAGCACGCACAGCGCCCCCGGCAGGAACGCGCGATAGAACCTGCCCATCAACATTCAATGCCCCTGATTTCGCTCATTCAGAGCACACGTTAGCCTGTAAGTTCCGCAACCGGCAAGTTGGCGCCGGGCTGGGACGGGAGGCCCGCCCGCGGTGGGTTTGTCGCCGCAAACCCCGGCCGGGCGGATGGGCAGCTCGGAGCGCACGGGGGCCTAGCGCCGTGCGCTGCGGCACGGTACGTTAGACTGGCCTCGTATGAGATCAAGATTCCTGCGCGCTCCTGTCATCATCGTCTCGCTCGCCGTGGTTTCCGGGTGTGCACGCGACGCCCACGTGCCCGCGGTGGGCACCATCGAGCGCCATCGGTTCGAGATTGCCGCGACGGCCAACGAGCTGATCGTCGCCATGCCCGTGCGGGAAGGGCAGGCGGTCAGGCCGGGCGAGCTGGTCGCGCAACTGGATGGCGGGTCGCTGGCGGCGAACCGCGCCAGCGTCGCCGCCCAGGTAAGCCAGTTGCAGCACCGGCTCGATGAGCTCGTGCACGGTCCGCGCAGCGAAGAGCTGGCGCAGGCGCAAGCACAGGTGGCCGCGGCCACGGCGCAACGCGACCAGAGCGCGAAGGAATACCAGCGGCTCGCCGAATTGCTCGCGCGTGGCCTCGTCGCCCAGTCGCAGGTGGACGAGCAACTGCAGCTGCGCGACAGCAGCGCGGCGGCGCTGCGCTCGGCGCAGGCGGGGCTGGAGCTGCTCCAGCACGGCACCCGCGCCGAGCAGCTCGATCAGGCCCGGGCGGCGCTGCGTTCCGAACAGTCGCTCCTGCAGCAGCAGGACGTGCTGCTGGACCGGCTCAGACTCGTCGCGCCGGTCGAGGGGGTCATCGAGGCCCTGCCGTTTCGCCTCGGTGAGCGCCCGCCGCTCGGGGCGCCGGTGGTGATCATGCTGGCCAGTGGCGTGCCGTTTGCGCGCGTCTACGTGCCCGAGCCGCAACGCGCGCAGCTGCACGCCGGCCAGGCGCTCCAGGTGCACGTCGATGGCATCGCGCGGTCCTTTGCGGGCACGGTGCGCTACATCGCCGGCGAGGCAAGTTTCACGCCGTACTATGCGCTCACGCAGCGTGACCGGAGCCGGCTGGCCTATCTGGCCGAGATCGACCTGCCCGAACCGGCGGCCCGGGAGCTGCCCGCCGGTGTGCCGGCCGAGGTGCGGCTGGATCGCGCGCCGTGAATGGCGAGGCGATCGCCATCGAAGCGCACGGACTGACGCGGCGCTTTGGCAACGTGGTGGCCGTGGATGGCGCCGAGCTGGCGATCCCGCGCGGGCGCATCTTTGGGTTCCTCGGTCCGAACGGATCGGGCAAGTCCACCACCATCAGGCTGCTGTGCGGGCTGATCAAGCCCACCAGCGGAACGATCCGGGTGCTGGGCCTTGAAATCCCCAGGCAGGCCGAGTCGTTGCGCCGGCTGATGGGCTACATGACGCAGCGTTTTTCGCTCTGGCAGGACCTCAGCGCGCGCGAGAACCTGGAATTCATGGCGGACATCTACACCCTCGAGCACGCCCAGGCGACCCGCCGGATTGCCGAGGTCGTGGAGGAATACCGCCTGGGTGAATTTCTGGATCGGCCCGCCGGCACGCTCAGCGGCGGCCAGCAGCAGCGCCTGGCGCTGGCGGCAGCCACGCTCCACGAGCCGCCGCTGTTGTTGCTCGACGAGCCTACCAGCGCCGTCGATCCGCAGAGCCGGCGCGACTTCTGGGAAAGCCTGTTTGCGCTCACCGCCCGGGGCACGACCATCCTGGTCTCGACTCACTACATGGACGAGGCCGAGCGTTGCCACGCGCTGGCGATCTTCGATTTCGGGCACATCGTCGCCCGTGGTTCCCCGCAGCAGCTGATGGCCGAGCTGCCGCTGCAGGTCATCGAGATCGAGGCCGAGGACATTGCCGCGGCCCGCCAGGCCCTGCATGGGCTCCAGTCGCTGCGCTCGCTGGCCCAGCTCGGCCTGCGACTCCATGCGCTGATCGCTCCCAGTGAGCCGGACGCGCTGGGGCGCGTGCAGGCGCTGCTCGCCGAGCGCAAGGTGTCGGCGAAGGTGCACCGGGCGGCCGCCAGCCTTGAGGACGTCTTCGTCGGCGCGACGCTGGCCACCGCCGGGAGCAAGCACTAGATGCTGCCGGCGCCGCTCCGCAGGGTGCGCGCGATTGCCGTCAAGGAGCTGCGCCAGATGTCGCGCGATCGCCTGACGCTCGCCATGGTGGTCGGCATACCGCTGTTGCAGATGATGATCTTCGGGTACGGCATCAACTACGACGTGCGCCACATCCGCGCCGGCGTCGCGGATCTGGCCAACACCGAGGGTTCGCGCGCCCTGATTGCGGACATCGCCTCAAGCCAGGTGGTCGACATCGTCGCCCGGCCAGCCGGCGCCGAGCAGCTGCGGCGCCTGATCGTGAGTGGCGAGATTCACGCGGGGCTGTACATCCCGCCCGATTTCGAGCGCCGGCGGATCGACGGCACGCGGCCGGTCGCGCAGGTGATCGTCGATGGCACGCGGCCCGGCGTCGACACGGCGGTGCGGGCCATCTCCGACACGCCGCTCCCGCCGCGGGACGGGACCGGCCACCGGGCGACCCCCGCTATCGAAGTGCTGACCGAGTTCAACCCCGAGAAGCGCACGGCGGTGCAGGTGGTGCCGGCGCTCATCGGTGTGATCTTGAGCATGACCATGGTCATATTTACCGCGATTGGTCTGGTGCGCGAGCGCGAGCGCGGCAACCTGGAGTTGCTGATCACCACGCCGGTGCGCTCGCTCGAGCTGATGGTGGGCAAGCTCCTGCCGTACGTGCTTGTGGGTCTGGTGCAAACCACCCTGGTGCTGCTCACGGGCGTGGTGCTTTTCAACGTGCCGATCAATGGGAGTGTCCTGGACCTGTACCTGGGCGCCGGACTGTTCATAGCGGCGACTTTGGGACTGGGACTGGTGATCTCCACGCTCGCCGCGACCCAGTTTCAGGCCATGCAGCTGGGCTTCTTCACGCTGCTGCCCTCGATCCTGCTGTCGGGATTTGCCTTCCCCTTCGAGGGTAGCCCGAGACCCGTCCAGCTCATTGCCCAGGTGCTGCCCCTGACCCATTTCGTGGAGATCCTGCGCGGTGTGATCCTGCGCGGGGCGACGCTCGGCACACTGTGGCTCCCGGTGGTGAAACTGACCGTATTTCTGGTTCTGGCCGTATCGCTCGCGGCGGCCCGATTCCATAAGCGTCTGGACTAGCCGCTCGAGCTCCGGCCCTGCCGGCCCCCTGGGGCGGCAGGGCGGTGGTGGCTTGCCCGGACCGCGGGCGGCCAGTAGAGTGCTGCGGTTTCCGGCCTTGCGTAGTGCCCGGACAGAGTGCCCAGGCGATGAGTTCCGCGGCTCCCAGTACCTGGGTGGTCCATAAATTTGGTGGCTCGAGCGTGGCGAATGCGGAATGCTTCGACCGCGTCGCCACCATTGTGGAGTCCCAATCGACCCAGCGGATCGCCGTGGTGCTGTCGGCCTGCAAGGGCGTCACCGACGGCCTGCTGCAGCTCGTGGCCCTCGCCGAACGCCAGGTCGAGGCCTGGCGCATGCAGCTGCGAATCCTGCGCAAGCGCCACGAACAGATCGGCTCGGCGCTGCTGCCCGCGGCGGCGCTCGGCGAGTACCTGGCCGAGTTTGACCAGGACGTGGTGGACCTGGAAAGCGTGCTGCGCACGACGCAGGTCATGCGCACCGCCAGCCAGCACGTGCGCGACAAGGTTTCCGGGTACGGTGAAATCTGGTCGACCCGCCTGTTCTGGCGCTACCTGGAGCAGCGTGGCCGGCGCGCGGCGGTGCAGTGGATCGACGCCCGCGCCTGCGTGGTGGCCGAATGGGGAGCGCTCGGGCCGGCGATCCAGTGGCAGGCGTCGGAAGATCGGCTGAGTGCGCTGCTGCGGCCCGACGCCGCCACGCTGGTCGTCACCGGCTACATCGCCAGCGATGCGGCGGGAATCCAGACCACGCTCGGGCGCAACGGCAGTGATTTTTCCGCCTCGATCTTCGGGGCCTTGCTGCGCGCGAGCGAGATTCAGATCTGGACCGACGTGGACGGCGTGCTTTCGGCCGATCCGCGCCGGGTCCCGGATGCGCAGGTGATCAAGGCGCTCTCCTACAACGAAGCCATGGAACTGGCCTACTTTGGCGCCAAGGTCATTCATCCCCAGACCATGGCTCCGGCGGTGGGTCGCGACATTCCGATCCGGATCCGCAACACCTTTGCCCCCGAGAAGCCCGGGACGCTCATCTGCGCGCACCCGCACTCGGATCAGCCGGTCAAGGGCATCACCAGCATCGAACAGGTGGCCCTGGTCAACCTCGAGGGCGCCGGCATGATCGGCGTGCCCGGCACCGCGCACCGCCTGTTTGGCGCGCTGCGCGAAGAGGACATCTCGGTGATCCTGATCTCGCAGGCCAGTTCGGAGCATTCGATCTGCTTTGCGGTCCCCGCGGCCCAGGCGACGCGCGCCACCGCGGTGCTGGAGCGCGCCTTTGCGCGCGAGCTGAGCCAGGGGCAGGTGCAGAGCATCGAGGTGACCGGGGAGCTGGCGATCCTGGCCGTGGTCGGCGACGGCATGGCCGGAATGCCCGGCATCGCCGGTAAGGTGTTCAGCGCCCTGGGCCTGGCCAACGTCAACGTGCGCGCGATCGCCCAGGGCGCCTCCGAGCGCAACATCTCGGCGGTCGTGGAGGGCCGCCAGGTCACGCGCGCGCTGCGCGCCGTGCACGCCGGCTTCTACCTCTCGCCCCATACGCTTTCGATCGGCGTCATCGGGCCAGGCTCGGTGGGCAAGGTGCTGCTCGATCAGCTCGCCGGACAGCGTGAGCGGCTGGCCCAGCAATTCAATATCGATCTGCGGGTGCGCGGGATCATGAGTTCCAAGACCATGAAGCTCGCTGATCCCAGCATTGCTCTGGACCGCTGGCGCGAGCAGATCGCCCAGGGTGCGGTGGCCGCGGACTACGGGCAGTTCTATGCGCACCTCCGGGCGGCGCATTTGCCGCACACGGTGATCATCGACTGCAGCGCCAGCCAGGAGGTCGCAAATCGCTACCACGATTGGCTGGCCGCAGGGGTGCATGTCATCACGCCCAACAAGAAGGCCAACAGCGGTCCGCTCCCCTATTACCGCTCGCTGGAGCAGGCGCGCCGCGGGAGCGGCGCTCACTACCTGTACCACGCCACCGTCGGCGCGGGGCTGCCGGTGATCCACACGCTGCGCGACCTGCGCGAGACGGGCGATGAGATCATCAGCATCGAGGGAATCTTTTCCGGAACTCTGGCTTACCTGTTCAACGTCTACGACGGCACCGCGCCGTTCTCGGCGATCGTCAGCGAGGCGCGCCAGCGCGGCTACACGGAGCCCGATCCGCGCGACGACCTCTCGGGCACTGACGTCGCCCGCAAGCTCACCATCCTGGGACGCGAGATGGGGCTGGCCCTGGAGCTGAGCGACGTGCGTGTCGAGAGCCTGGTGCCCGCCGAGCTGCTCGAGGTGAGCATCGAGCAGTTCCTCGCGGCGCTGCCGCGGTACGATGCGCGCATGGCGCAGCGCTTCCAGACGGCGGCCACGCGAAACCAGGTGCTGCGCTACGTGGGCCGGCTCACCGCCAGCGGCGAGGCGACCGTGCGCCTCGAGGAGCTCGACGCCAGGCATGCCTTTGCCAACATTGCGCTGACGGATAATGTCGTTCGCTATGTTACTTCACGTTACTGCGATAACCCATTGATAATACAAGGTCCAGGAGCAGGGCCTGCGGTCACCGCGGGTGGCGTGTTTGCCGACCTGCTGCGGGCCGCGACCTTTCTGGGCGCGCACTTGTGAGCGGCGCGCCTTCACCATCCGTGACCGCGAGCGCCTTCGCACCCGCCTCGGTCGGCAACGTCGCCATCGGCTTCGACATCATGGGCTTCTCGGTCGATGCGCTCGGCGACCGCGCCACGGTGTCCCGTACGCACGAGACCGGCGTGAGCATCGCGGCCATTCGCGGCGCCGTCCCCGATCTGCCGATGGATGCGGCCCGCAACACCGCGGGGCGGGCGCTCCAGGCGATGCACGAGGCCTTAGCGCTCCCGTTCGGCCTGCAGCTGGAACTGGACAAGGGAATCCCGCTGGCCTCGGGCCTGGGCGGATCGGCGGCTTCGGCCGTGGCCGCGGTGGTGGCGGCGAACGCGCTGCTGCCCAAGCCCTGCGCACTGGTGGAGCTGCTGAAGTTCGCCATGCAGGGCGAGAAAGTGGCCAGCGGCTCACTGCACGTGGACAACATTGCCGCTTCGCTGTACGGCGGCCTGGTATTGACGGTGGGCATCGATCACCCGCGCGTCAAGCAGATACCGGTGCCGGCGCAGATCCGCGCGGTAGTCGTGCACCCGCACATGTTTCTCTCCACGCGCAGCGCGCGCTCCATACTCAAGGGGAGCGTGCCGATGCAGGATTTTGTGTGGCAGACCGCGAACCTGGCTGGCTTCATTTCCGGCTGCTACACCAACGATCTGGACCTGCTGCGCGATTCGTTCGAGGACGTGGTCATCGAGCCCCAGCGCGCAGCGCTGATCCCGGGCTTCAACGAGGTGCGCCGTGCGGCCATGTCGGCCGGCGCTCTGGGTTGCTCGATCTCCGGGGCCGGTCCCACCGTGTTCGCCTGGTGCCTGGAAAATCACGCGCTCGCCGTGCGCGAGGCCATGGTCGTGCAGTTCTCGCGCCACAAGCTCGAGTGCGATCACTGGACCACAAGTGTGCAGCCGAGCGGCGCACGGGTCCTGCCGTGATGCAGTTCGTGAGCACGCGCGATCCGGGCCAGCGCGTCGGATTCAGCGCGGCCCTGAGCCGCGGACTGGCCGCAGGCGGCGGCCTGTACGTGCCGCTCGAGTGGCCCGGCGGCGCGATGCACTCCCTGCAGGCGGGTCAACCGCTCGCGCAGCTGGCGGCGAACTTCATCGCGCCCTTTGCCGCCGGCGATCCGCTGGCCGCCGAGTTGCCGGCGATTACGGCCGAGGCCTTCAACTTTCCGGCGCCGCTCACCCCTCTAGAGCGCGATCGCCTGAGCGTGCTCGAGCTGTTTCACGGCCCGACCGCCGCCTTCAAGGACTTTGGGGCGCGCTTCCTGGCCGCGGCGCTGACCCGCCTGCGACGCGGCAGCGGCCGGCCGCTCAAGATCCTGGTGGCGACCTCGGGAGACACGGGGGGCGCGGTCGCCGCCGCCTTCCACCGCCAGCCCGGGATCGAAGTGGTGGTGCTGTTTCCCAAGGGCAAGGTGTCCCCGACCCAGCAGCAGCAGCTGTGCTGCTGGGGCGACAACGTGCTGAGCCTCGCGGTGCGTGGGAGCTTTGACGACTGCCAGTCGCTCGTCAAGCAGGCCTTTGCCGATCCGGAGTGTGCGCGGCGCTACGAGCTGTCCTCGGCCAACAGCATCAATCTCGGGCGGCTTCTGCCCCAGGCGGTGTACTACGTCGCCGCCAGCCTGGACGTCAGGGCGCGCACCGGCGATCCGGCCTCGTTCATTGTGCCCAGCGGCAACCTCGGCAACGTCACGGCCTGCGTGTGGGCCCGGCATCTGGGCGCGCCGATTGCGGATATCGTGCTGGCACACAACGCCAATCGCACGGTGCCGGACTTCCTGGAGCAGGGCGTGCTGCGCACCCGCGCCAGCGTGGCCACGCTGGCCTCGGCGATGGACGTCGGCAGTCCTAGCAATCTGGAGCGCCTGACGGCAATGTATCCGGATGCAAGCGCGCTGCGAGCGGCCCTGAGCGCCGTGTCGATTGACGACGCCGCCATTCGCGCGCGGATTCGCGCCGACCACGAACGCTACGGGGTAATCTGGTGCCCGCATACGGCCACCGCGGCGGAAGCCTGGGCCCGGCTCGACCCGGAGCGGCAGCGCGCGCGGCGCTGGGTGCTGGTGGCCACGGCCCATCCGGCAAAATTCCGCGAGATCGTGGAACCGCTGATCGGCCGGCCGGTCCCGGTGCCCGAGAGTCTGGAGCGATTGTTCAGGCGGCCGGCCCACTTTACGGAAATTGACGCCACAATGCCCGCATTGTGCGCGGCCCTGGAGGGGTGAGTAGGCATGATCGACCTGTCACGGATTGGCCGGGAACTGCAGAACCTCGAGCCGCGCACGCTCGCGTACGCGGGCTCCGCCCTGGTGCTGATCCTGTTGCTGCTGCTGGTCTGGCGCTGGTATCGCCGCCGGCGCGCGCGCGCCGCGCTGCTGGCCGCCGTCACCGGGGGTGCCTTTGAGTATCATCGCGACGTGCTGGTCCCGGACGGACAGGGCGCCTCCCTGCACATCGACTTCCTCCTGCTGACCGCGCGCGGCTGCGTCGTGATCGACCTGCGTGACATCGCCGGAAATATTTTCGGCGGCGACCAGATGACCGAATGGACCGTCATGCATCGCGCCCAGCGCTACACCTTCACCAACCCCCAGGCCGGCCTCTACGATCGCATCGCGGCGATACGGGCGCTGGCCATCGACCTGCCGGTCGAAGGCCGGGTGGTGTTCACCGCGCGCGGCCGCTTCCCCAAGGGCTTGCCGCGCTACACGCTGATGCTGGGCTCGATCGCTTCCGAGTACCCCTCGGCCGAGCGCGAGCAGTCAGGGGCCATTCCCGAGCTGTGGCGCACGGATTGGGGCCGGCTCAGCACCGCGTGCCGGCCGAGCAAGCTGATGGCCCCGAAGGCGGCGGTCTAGTCCGGGCGCGGCAGTCCGAACAGCGCGCGCGCCGCCGCGCTGCTGTGCGCGGCGCAGGCCTCCGGTGACTCCCCGCGCAGCCGGGCGACGGTCGCGGCGATGTGCGGCAGGAACCGGGGTTCGTTGCGGCGCGTCGTCGGGCGCGGGTGCAGGTCGCGCGGCAGCAGGTATGGCGCGTCGGTCTCGAGCAGCAGGCGGCCGGCGGGGATGCGCGCGACCAGCGCCTGCAGGTGCTGGCCGCGGCGCTCGTCGCATATCCACCCGGTGATCCCGATGTGCAGTCCCAGTTCCAGGTAGGCGCTCAATTCAGCCTCGCCGCCCGTAAAGCAGTGCGCCACGCCCCGCAGGGCAGCGCCGTGCTCGCGTAGCGCGGCGGTGAAGTCGGCGTGCGCGTCGCGCTGATGCAGGAACAGCGGCCGGTCGCAGTCTGCGGCCAGCGCCAGCTGGCGCGCAAACGCCAGGCGCTGGCTGGCCGGCGGTGAATAATTGCGGTAGTAGTCCAGCCCGCATTCGCCGGCCGCGACCACCCCCGGTTCGCTCAGCAGCGCGCGCAGCCGCGGCAATTCCGGCTCGCTGAGCTCGCCCGCGTGATGCGGGTGCACGCCGGCGGTCGCAAACAGCCGCTGCGGATACGAGTGCGCCAGTGCGATCGCCGCCCGCGTCGAGGCCAGGGTTGCGCCGGTCACGATCATCTGCGCCACGCCGGCGCCGAAGGCCTGTTCGATGACCGCGCCGCGATCGCCGTCATAGCTGTCGTGCGTGAGATTGACGCCTATATCGATGAGAGCCATGAGCGCGGAAGTTTACACAGCGCGGCGCGGTCCGCACCCCTGTTATGATGGTTGCCACCATGATTACTGCAGCGTTGCAGCAATTGCCGCTCTGGGCTGAAGGCACCGCCGACGCGGACTGGCAGGTGCGCCGCAGTCGCCGGGCGCGGCGCCCGAGCGTCAGGGTGTTCAGGGACGGTGCGGTGGAGATCGTCGTGCCCGAGCGCCTCGCGGCCCAGCAGGTCGAGAGCTTCGTTGCTCGGCACCGCGGCTGGATCGAGCGTCACCGCTGCGCTCCGCCCCCCGACCTGGCTTTCCCCCCCACGCGGCTGGAGCTGCGCGCCCTGGGCGAGACCTGGCATTGCCGCCTGGTACCGCGCTCGGCCGAGCCGGCGCCGGACGCGGAGCCGGTGCTGCGCGCGTACGCCGCCGGCGGCGTCCTGGAGCTGCAGGCCGCCGCGGGCATGGAGGCGCTGCGCAGTGCGCTGCTGGATTGGCTGGCGGAGCGAGCCGCCGCCACGCTCGAGCCGCAACTGCAGGCGCTGGCCGCCGAGCTGGCGGTCTCCTACCGGCGCGCCCAGATTCGCCGGCAGCGCACCCGCTGGGGGAGCTGCTCGGTGCGGGGCACGATCAGCCTCAATTTTTGCCTGCTGTTCCACCGCCCGGCGGTCGTGCGCTACCTGCTGGCGCATGAGCTCGCGCATCTCACGCACATGAATCACACGCCGCGCTTCTGGGAACTGGTGGCCATGTACGAGCCGCGCTGGCGCGAGCTGGACCGGGAACTGCTGCGCGGCTGGAAGCAGGTGCCGGCGTGGGTGCTGGTCGCGCTGCGCGCCCGCGCCCGCCCCGGGAGCGGGTCGTGAGCAGCCGGCCACCGCCTCCCGGGGAGCACGTCGGCAGCGTTGATCTGCGTGACGAGCCGGTGCACTGGAACCTGGGCGATTCCCAGTCGTACGGCGAGTACCTGCACTTGGACCTGCTGCTCAACGCCCAGCGGCCGTTGACGGCCGAGCACAGCGAGATGCTGTTCATCATCGTGCATCAGGTATCCGAGCTGTGGATGCGGCTGCTGCGCCATGAGCTGGCGGGGGTTATGGAGTGCGTGCGGCGCGACGAACTGGAGCCCTCGTTCAAGATGTTCAACCGCATTGCACGCATCCAGGCGCAGTTGCTGGCGGTGTGGGAGGTGCTGTCGACCATGACGCCCTTCGATTACTCGGCGTTTCGCAACGCTCTGGGCCGCTCGTCGGGATTTCAGTCGCGGCAGTACCGCTTGCTGGAATTCGTGTTGGGCAACAAGCACGCCGCCATGATCGAGGTGCATCAGCACGAGCCCCAGGTCTACGCGGAATTCAAGCGGGTTCTGGCCGCGCCCAGCCTCTATGACGAGGTGCTGCGCTTGCTCTCGCGCCGCGGTTACGGCGTTCCTCCCGAAGTCCTGGTGCGCGATTTCACCCAGCCCTACGAAGCCAGCAAGCAGGTGACCGGCGCGTGGCTGGGCGTGTATCACAACGCTGAGAAGGACTGGGATCTGTACGAGCTGGCCGAACAGCTGGTGGACCTGGATTACCGGTTCCAGCTGTGGCGGTTCCAGCACATGAAGACGGTCGAACGCATCATCGGCTACAAGCCCGGCACCGGCGGCACGGCCGGAGTGTCCTATCTGGCCAAGGCCCTGCGCCTCAGGCTGTTCCCCGAACTGTGGGAAGCGCGCACCTCGATGTAACGGCGTGCGCACCGGGCCCGCCGACTCCGGCGCAACGATGGCGCCCGCGAGGCGCCGAAGTTCAAAGGGATGTCGGGTTCAGGCTGGCGCTGAGGTGCGCCTCTGCGGCCCGGACGCGCCAGCGGACCGCGCGGACGTTGGGCATGGCGACCAGCCTGCGCGGCGAACCGTTGACGTAGGTGCCCGCGCTCACCAGCCGCAGGTGCCCGAGGTCGGCCGTGCTGTTGCCATAGGCATAGCTGGTCTGCGGCTGGCGCTCGGCCAGGAGCGACTCCACGCAGCGCGCCTTCTCAGGCCCCCGCCGGTTGGCCGAGCTCAGCGTCCCCTCGAGCGTATCGTCACTGCGCCAGCGCACTTCCGAGCACACGCACTGGTCGAAGCCGAGGGCTTTGGCAATGACCGGCACGTACAGGTCGGGGCTGGCGGAGAGCAGCACCAGGTAGGTCTGCATGCGCCGGTGGGCCTCCACGCAGGCCAGCGCTTCGGCGTACAGGCCACCGCGCAGCAGGCGTGCGGTAAATTCCGCGCTCCACGCCGCCAGCGCCGCGCGCGACACGCCGCCGAGCGTCCAGCGAATGATGGCGCCCTTGAGCAAGCCACGGTCGCTGAGCCCGCACAGATAGCGCGCGACGGGTGCCAGACAGGGTAGCAGGCGCCACCAGCGGGCCGGATGGCGGCGCAGAAACCCGCCGATGTACGGCCACATCGTGTCGTGACGCGTGATCGTGCCATCGAGGTCAAAGATCGCGAGCGTGTTTTCCGGCACCGGACCGCGCCCTGTGTCTCAGGCCGCTTTACCGGTTACCGCCAGCTGGCGCAGCACGTATTGCAGGATGCCGCCGTGCTGGAAGTACTCACGCTCCTTGGGCGTGTCGATGCGCACCTGCGCCTCGAAGCGCAGCGGCGCGCCGGAGGCGGGCGTGGCCACGACGGTTACGGTCCTGGCCTCGCCTTGCTTCAGCCCCTGGATCTCGAACATTTCCCGGCCGGTGAGCCCGAGCGATTGCGCGCTCGCCCCGGCCGGGAACTGCAGGGGCAGCACGCCCATGCCGATGAGGTTGGAGCGGTGGATGCGCTCGAAACTCTCGGCGATGACGGCGCGCACGCCCAGCAGCATCGCGCCCTTGGCCGCCCAGTCGCGCGAGGAGCCGGTGCCGTATTCCTTGCCGGCGAGAATGATCAGCGGCGTGTGCTCCGCCTTGTAGCGCATCGCGGCGTCATAGATGCTCATGGCCTCGCCGCTCGGGATGTGGGTGGTGACGCCGCCCTCGGTGCCCGGCAGCAGCAGGTTGCGCAGGCGGATGTTGGCGAACGTGCCGCGCATCATGACTTCGTGATTGCCACGGCGCGCTCCATACTGGTTGAAATCGCGAGGTTGCACGCCCTGCGCCACCAGGTATTTGGCGGCCGGACTCCCTTGCGCAATATTGCCGGCCGGGGAGATGTGATCGGTCGTGACCGAATCGCCCAGCAGGGCCAGGGCGCGTGCGCCGCGGATCTCGCCCACCGCCGCCGGCTGCATCGTCATGCCTTCGAAATACGGCGGATTCTTGACGTAGGTCGACCCCTCGTCCCAGGAGTACACCTTGCCGGCCGGGACCTTGATCGCCTGCCAGCGCTCGTCGCCGTCGTAGACGCTGGCGTAGCTGCGGCGGAACATTTCCGAGCTGATGTTCTGGTGCACGCAATCGGCGATCTCCTGTGGCGCGGGCCACAGATCCTTCAGGAATACCGGCGTGCCGTCGCCCGCAGTGCCGAGCGGCTCGTTATAGAGATCGATGTCCAGTGTTCCGGCCAGCGCGTAGGCGACCACCAGCGGGGGCGAGGCCAGGAAGTTCATCTTCACTTCGGGGTGTACGCGGCCGTCGAAGTTGCGGTTGCCCGAAAGCACCGCGCAGCCGATGAGGTCGCCGGCTTTGATGGCGGCGGAAATCTCCGGCTTGAGCGGTCCGGAGTTGCCGATGCAGGTGGTGCACCCATAGCCCACCAGGTTGAAGCCGATCCCGGCCAGTTCATCCAGCAGCGCGGCCTTGCTGAGGTAGTCCGTGACCACGCGCGAGCCGGGCGCCAGGCTGGTCTTTACCCACGGGCGCGCGGTAAGGCCGCGGCGGCGGGCGTTGCGGGCCAGGAGCCCGGCGGCGATGAGCACGTCGGGGTTGGAGGTGTTGGTGCAGCTGGTGATGGCCGCGATCAGCACCGCCCCGTCGTTGACGGAGAATTGCTTGCCGTCGAGGGCAATCGCTACTGAGCCGCTGGCGTTGGCCTTGGTCTTGGCCCGCTCGGCCGCCATTTTCTTGTGATAGGTCTGATAGGTGCTCTTGGCCGTGCGCAGCGGCACGCGATCCTGCGGGCGGCTGGGCCCGGCGAGACTAGGTTCCACCTGATCGAGATCCAGTTCCATTACCGCGCTGTAGTCTGCCGCGCGCGCGCCGCCGGCCCGCCACAGGCCGGTGGTCTTGGCGTAGGCCTCGACCAGTGCGATGTGCTCGGCGCGCCGGCCCGAGAGCCGCAGGTAACGGAGCGTTTCCTCGTCAATCGGGAAGATTGCGCAGGTGCTGCCGAATTCCGGCGACATGTTGCCGATCGTGGCCCGGTCGGCGAGCGGCAGGTTGGCCAGCCCGTCGCCAAAGAATTCCACGAACTTGTCGACCACCCCCTGGCGGCGCAGCATCTCGGTGACCGTGAGCACCAGGTCGGTCGCGGTCGCGCCCGCCCGCAGGCTGCCGCTGAGCTTGAATCCGACCACTTCGGGAATCAGCATCGTGATTGGCTGCCCGAGCATGGCGGCCTCCGCCTCAATGCCGCCGACCCCCCAGCCCAGGACACCCAGGCCATTGATCATCGTGGTGTGCGAATCCGTGCCGACCACCGTGTCCGGATAGGCCTGGCGCACGCCGCCGCTGCCCGCGACCTCGAACACCACCCGGCCCAGGAACTCGAGGTTGACCTGGTGCACGATGCCGGTGTTGGGGGGCACGACCTTGAAGTTGCGGAACGCGCTCTGGCCCCAACGCAGGAACGAATAGCGCTCGCCGTTGCGCTCAAACTCGATGCGGTTGTTGTCCGCCAATGCCTGGGCGGTGCCGTACTCGTCCACCTGCACGGAATGGTCGATGACCAGCTCGGCCGGTGCCAGCGGATTGACCTGCTCGGCATTACCACCGAGGCGCGTGATGGCTTCGCGCATCGCCGCCAGGTCGACGATGCAGGGCACGCCGGTAAAATCCTGCATGAGCACGCGGGCGGGAGTAAAGGAGATCTCGTGGTTGGGCCGCGCCTTGGGGTCCCAGTTGAGCAGCGCCTCGATGTCGGCGCGGGTCACGTTGACCCCGTCTTCAAAGCGCAGCAGATTTTCCAGCAGGATCTTGAGCGCATAGGGCAGGCGCGCCACGCGTTCGGCGCCCAGGGCCGCCAGATTGAAGATCTGGTAGTCCGTGCCCGCGAGTTTGAGCGTCGAGCGCGTCTTGAAACTGTCAATCATGGCTGGTTCCACTTGGGATCGGACCGGGCGGGTTGCCGCAGGCCGTTATTATAAGGTCTCCTCGATCACGCCGCCGCCCAGGCAGCGTTGGTCCAGGTAGATCGCCGCGGTCTGCCCGGGCGTGACCGCCCACTGCGGGACGTCAAAGCGGATCTGCACGCCGCCGTCGGGCAGGCAGGTGATATTTCCGCCCTGATCGGGCTGGCGGTAGCGGACCTTGATGGACGCTGAGAAGGATTCGCCCGGCGGTTCGCTCAACCAGTTGATCCGGCCGGTGCGGGCCGCCCGCGCGGTCGCGGCGCTGCGATCGCGCGCCGCGACCACGATCAGGGCGTTGCGCGCGGGGTCTTTGCGCGCGACGTACCATGGATCACCGCTTCCGCCGCGGATCCCGCCGATCTCCAGTCCGCCGCGCTGACCCAGCGTATAGAAGGGCAGGCCGCGATGCCTGCCGAGCAGCTGGCCGGAGACGGTTTCGATGGGCCCGGGGCTCTCGGGCAGGTAGCGTGCCAGGAACTCGGTGAACGGGCGCTCGCCTATAAAGCATATGCCGGTGCTGTCGGGCTTGTTGTACACCGGGAGTCCCGCCTGCTGTGCGCGGGTCCGCACCTCGGCCTTGGTCAGTTCGCCCAGTGGAAACATCACCTGGGCGAAGCGCGCGCGCTGCACGCCGCACAGGAAATAGGACTGATCCTTGGTGGGGTCGCTCCCGCGCAGCAGTTCGGGCCCGTTCTCGCCCCGTGCCAGGCGAGCGTAGTGCCCGGTGGCAAACCAGTCGGCACCCAGGCGTTGCGCATACTGCTGACAGATGCCGAACTTGATTTCGCGGTTGCACAGCACGTCCGGATTGGGGGTGCGGCCGCGGCGATATTCGGCCAGGAACCGTGCGAACACCTGCTGCTGGTACTCGAGCGCGAAGCTGACCCGATGCAGGACAATGCCGAGCTCGCGCGCGCTCGCGCGCGCGTCCTGATAGTCCTGGGCGCTGGTGCAGTAACTGTCCTCGTCGTCCCAGTTGCTCATGAACAGGCCGTGCACGTCGTAGCCGGACTCGACCAGCCGGAGGGCGGCGACGGCGGAGTCGACCCCGCCGGACAGGCCCACCACCACACGCGTTGCCGTCGCCGCAGCCATCGGTGCGCCTAAACCGGCGGGTCGTTGATGGCGCTCAGCGGCAGGCGGCGCCCGGCGAGGTAATCGTCAATACAGCGCAATACGATAGGCGTGCGCAATGGACGAGCGGGCTGCAGCAGTTCCTCGCGTCGCAGCCAGTGGATGGCGATGATGGGAGCGTCCAGGGGGCGCGCCGGCTCGTGTGCGTGCAGGCGCCCGGTAAAGGCGAATCGAAGGTTGGTGCGCTGCGTGGCGGGGGAACGCCAGGGGTAGATGCCGAGCAGCCACTCGGGTTCAAAGTGCCAGGCCGTCTCCTCCAGGGTCTCGCGCACCACCGCGGCCACCAGCGTCTCGGTCGCCTCCACGCGCCCGGCCGGTTGATTGAAGACGCGCTGTCCGCGTATCAATTCCTCCACCAGTAGGAATCGCCCGTCAGTCTCGACGACCGCGGCGACCGTGATGCTCGGCCTCCAGCTCATGCGCGGAGTATACGATCCAAACTCGGCTCTTGCGGGCGCAACCCGGGGCGGCAGCCCAAAGCCTGCAGTACCAGAGCAATCGGCAACGGGGACTGCCGGGCCGGAGGCGAGGGGTACCTGGAGTGCGACAGTTACGGCGCGGTGCCTGCCGGGACCCAAAGGGCTGACTCTCCCAGCGCGACGGCAGGGACTTACCTCGCTCTAATTGGCGTTGGCCCGGTTTTCGCTAGCGCATGCGCGCGGCGCGCTGGTGATGCTGGTCATGGCTGGCCAGCCACGCGGCGTCGAATTCCTGCAGGTACTGACGGGCAACTGGCGGACTGTTGACCGCCGCAATCCCGTCCCAGCGGTCGGAGCGCATGCGATAGACGATGCCGCGGTCGTCGGCGATGCAATACGAAGCGGTCAGATGGTGGAACTGGGGCACCAGAATGCGCAGCTCCAGGTAACTCGTCAGCCGCCGCGCCATCGACATGAAGCGGCTCCCTGAGCCGGTGTAGCGCGTGTGATCGCGCAACAGCACGCGCACCTTTGCAAAGCTGTGGCTGAGCACGAAGCGCTTGATCACCTCGATCACGCGCGGGTCGTCGTACAGCGTCGGCTCCAGGTCGGGAGTGAAAATCGAGATCAGGCGCTGGCCGGTCGCCACGACCGCAGCGGTGGCCAGGCGAACTTCGGCGACGGTCGTCAGCACCTGCAGCTCATCGGCCGCCGGCATGGGCATGGCCAGGATCACCGGCTGCGACGGGCGCTCGGCAGCCGCGAGGCTCTCGAGCCATGCTTCGGTCGCTGAAGTGTGCTTTTTGGTCTTAGCCACGCCGTCTGCCTTGATGCGCACTGGATGCGCACCGGCATGGTAAGAAGAGGACGGGAATGGGCGAGCCGAACGGTTCACGCTCGCTGGCCGCGCACTGTGACGGAGGCCGCAGTTCTGCCGGGCCGGCCCCGATTCCCCTCAGCGGTGCCGCCGGGCAAGGCCGGCGGGATCGCCGGCCGGACGCGAGGGGCTCAGTCGCCGGGCAAGTTCAAGGTGAGCTCGGCCGCGAGGCCCAGGTACTGCGCCGGGCGCAACGCCGCCAGGCGCGCGCGCTCGGCCTCCGGCAGCGGCAGTGCGTTCACGAAGGCACGCAGGGACGCGGCGTCGATCTTCGCGCCGCGCGTAAAATCCTTGAGCAACTCGTAGCCGTTGGGCACACCGTGGGCACGCAGCACGGTCTGCAGGGCCTCGCCCAGGACCTCCCAGGACTGCTCCAGATCACGAGTGCAGGCGTCGGCGTCGGCATCGAGCTTGCCCAACCCGGCCTGCACCGCGCGCCATGCAATCAGAGTATGCGCGAGCGCGACACCGACGTTTCGCAGCACGGTTGAATCACTCAGGTCGCGCTGCCAGCGCGAGATCGGCAACTTGTCGGCGAAATGGCGCAGCAGCGCGTTCGCGATGCCCAGGTTGCCCTCGGCGTTTTCAAAGTCGATGGGATTGATCTTGTGCGGCATGGTCGAGGAACCCACCTCGCCGGCGACGGCGCGCTGGCGCAGGTAGCCGAGCGAAATGTAGCCCCAGGTGTCGCGGCACAGGTCGATGAGGATGACATTGATGGCGGCACAGGCGTCCGAGTACTCGCCGATCCAATCGTGCGGTTCGATCTGCGTGGTGTAGGCGTTCCAGCGCAAATTCTGGCTGACCACGAACTGACGGCTGATCGCGCGCCAGTCGACGGCGGGCAGGGCCGCCTGGTGAGCGTTGAAGTTGCCGACCGCGCCGTTCCATTTGCCCAGGATTTCCACCGCTTCCAGTCGCGCCAGCGCCCGCTGCAGGCGCGCCGCCACGTTGGCGTACTCCTTGCCGAGGGTGGTGGGGCTGGCGGTCTGGCCATGTGTGCGCGAAAGCATGGGCACGCGCGCGTGCGCGCGCGCAAAGGCACGCAGTGCCTGCAGGAGCTGTGTCAGTTCCGGCACCAGCACTTGCGAGCGGGCCTGCGCCAGCAGTCGCGCGTAGGCCAGGTTATTGACGTCCTCGGAGGTGCAGCCAAAATGCACCAGCTCCAGCGTCGCCGGGCTCGCTCCCGCCGCCGCCAGCTCCTGGCGGACGAAATACTCCACGGCCTTAACATCGTGCTTGATGCGCGCCTCGATCTCCTTGACCGATGCGGCAGCCGTAGGTCCGGGATCGCGGGCCAGCGCTGCGGCGCGCGCTGCGGTCTTCTCTGACAGCGAGGCGCTGGCGAGCTGCGGCACCGAGCGCGCCAGTTCCAGCAGCCACAGGGCCTCGATGCGAATGCGCTCGTTGACGAGGCCGGCCTCGGCGAACAGTGCGCGCAGCGGATCGGCCGCTGCGCCGTAGCGGCCGTCGACGGGAGAAATGGCCAGCAGGCGGTTTTGGTCCATGCAGTCGGCTACGCGCAAGGTTAGAATCCATGATTGTAGCGCGTTAGGCGGCGCGGCGCGGCGCCGCCGCTTGCGGTCAGCACAGTTGGGGATACCATGAACTCAGGCGGATTTCGGCTGGAACACGACAGCATGGGCGAGCTCAAGGTGCCCCAGGACGCGCTGTGGGGCGCGCAGACGCAGCGAGCCATCGACAATTTCCCGATCAGCGGCCGCCCCCTGCCGCGCGGTTTCATACGCGCGCTGGCGCTGATCAAGCAGGCCGCCGCGCAGGCCAACGCCAGCCTCGGGCTGCTCGAGGCGCCACTGGCGAAGGCGATCAGCGCGGCGGCGGCCGAGGTGGCCGCCGGCGCGCACGACCGGCATTTTCCGATCGATGTCTTCCAGACCGGCTCGGGAACCAGCAGCAACATGAATGCCAACGAGGTGATCGCGCGGCTGGCCTCCCGCGCGGCTCCGGGCGTACACCCCAACGACCACGTCAACATGTGCCAGAGCAGCAATGACGTGATCCCCTCGGCGATTCACGTCGGCGCCGCGCTGCTGTTGCGCGAGAACCTGCTGCCGGCGCTCGAGCACCTGGCGGACATTATCCGCGCGCGTGAGGCGCAGAGCGACGACATCGTTAAGACCGGGCGCACTCATCTGATGGACGCCATGCCGGTCACCCTGGCTCAGGAGCTCTCGGGCTGGCGCACGCAGATCGAACACGGCGCCGCCCGCCTGCGCGCGGTAGAACCACGTCTCCTGTGCCTGGCGCAGGGGGGCACTGCCGTGGGTACCGGCATCAATGCCGACCCGCGCTTTGCCGCGGCCTGTTGTCAGGCGCTCTCCAAGCTCGCGGGTATCGAATTCAAGCCGAGTCGCAATTATTTTGAAGCGATGTCCACGCAGGATACCGCCGTCGAGCTGTCCGGCCAGCTCAAGGTGGTGGCCGTCAGCCTGATGAAGATCGCCAACGATCTGCGCTGGATGAACAGCGGACCGCTCGCCGGCCTGGCCGAGATCGAGCTGCCGGCGCTCCAGCCGGGCAGCAGCATCATGCCGGGCAAGGTCAACCCGGTGATTGCCGAGGCCGTCACCATGGTGGCCGCGGAAGTGATCGGCAATGACGCCGCCATCACCGTGGCCGGGCAGTCCGGAAATTTCCAGCTCAACGTCATGCTGCCCCTGATCGCCTGGAACCTGCTCGAGAGCATACGGCTCCTGGGCAACGTCTCGCTGCTGCTGGCCGAATGCGCCATCGCCGGATACAAGGTCAACCGCGCGCGCCTGGCCGAGACGCTGGAGCGCAATCCGATACTGGTGACGGCTCTCAATCCCGTGATCGGCTACGAAAAGGGCGCGGCGATCGCCAAGCGCGCCTACGCGGAAGGCAAGGCCATCCGGGAGGTCGCGGCCGCCATGACCGAGCTGCCGGCCGAACAACTCGCACAACTCCTCGACCCGGCTGAGCTGACCAAGGGCGGCATCAAGGGCGGCAACAGCGGCGGCGGCTAGCGCGTGGCCCTGCCCGCCAACTGGCTGGCGCGACTCCGCCACGGACTGGCGGCCGAGCCCAACCACGACCCGGCCCTGTGGCAGATCGCCGGCCAGCCGCTGTCGGCGTTCGCGGGCGTGCTGGCGGCGATGCCCCAACCGCCGCGCGCCGCGGCGGTGCTGGTGCCGATCATCGACCGCGCGCAGGCGCCGTCCTTATTAATGACCACGCGCGCCGGGCATCTGCGTCAGCACGCAGGCCAGATCAGCTTTCCGGGAGGCGGCGTTGAAGCCAGCGACGATGACGTCCTCGGCGCCGCGCTGCGCGAGACGCAGGAGGAAATCGGCATTGACCCCGGTTACGTCCAGCCGCTGGGGTTCCTGCCCGATCAGATCGTGCTGACCGGGTTCCGCATTACGCCGGTCGTCGCGCTGGTGCGCCCGGGATACCAGCTGCGAGTGGACAGCAAGGAAGTGGCCGAGGTGTTCGAGATTCCGCTCGAGTACCTCAGCGATGCGGACAATTTCCAGCCGACGCGCCGGCTGCTGCGGGGCGTGGAGATGACGTTGAACGACTTGCATTTCGAGGGGCGCGTGGTCTGGGGGGCGACCGCGGGCATGCTGCAGGTGCTGCGCGCGGTCCTGCTGAGCGTCCCATGAGCGCTGCGGCCGACCGGATCGAGGCCTTGCTGCGACTGTGCCGGCAGCTGCGCGATCCCGACCACGGTTGTCCCTGGGATCGCGCCCAGACGCTGGCGACGATCGCCCCGCACACTATAGAAGAGGCGTACGAGGTGGCCGACGCGATTGCCAGCGCCGACCCGGCGCGCGTACAGGACGAGCTCGGCGACTTGCTGTTCCAGGTGCTGTTGCACTCGCAGCTGGCGCAGGAGCGGGGCTGGTTCGATTTTTCCGACGTGGCCGGCACGCTGCAGGACAAGCTGGTGCGCCGCCACCCGCACGTGTTTGGCGGCAAGAATGCCGCGGACGCCGAAGGCTTGGCGCGTGACTGGGAGGCGCACAAGGCGGCCGAGCGCGCCGCGGCCGGCCTGGGTGGAGCGTTGGCCGGCGTGCCCCGGGCACTGCCGGCGCTGGTCCGCGCCGCCAAACTCGGGCGGCGCGCCGCGCGAGTGGGTTTCGACTGGCCGGACGAGCAGGCGGTCCGCCCCAAGATTGCCGAAGAGCTGCGCGAGACCGAAGCGGCGGTGGCGTCCAACGACGCCGCCGCCGTGACCGAGGAGCTCGGCGACGCGCTGTTTGCCCTGGTCAACTGGGCGCGCATGCTGCACGTGGACCCCGAGGCGGCCCTGCGCGCGGCCAACGACAAGTTCGAACGCCGCTTCGCCGCCATGGAGGCCATGGTGGCGGCGCGCGGAGGCACCGTGACGGAGCTCTCAGCCGAAAGCTGGGAACGGCTGTGGAATGAGGCCAAAGCGGCCGAAAACTGAGGTGGCCCAGTCAAGGTCGCGACGGGTTCAGGGCTTGTTCAGGCGGGCGCTGGCATCCTTGCGCCCGAGGCCACTAAGATGTCTCGGTAGCCGCGCGGCCGGGCCTGCGGGGCGACTGTATTTTTGGAGCGGCCATGCGCACGATCCTCGTAGTCCTTGCCTGCACCGCGGGCCTGTCACCGGCATGGGTCTACGGCGGGCCCCCTGCCGACTCGGGCGCGCTCGGATATGTCGATTCCGGACATGCGCACACCACGGGCGCCGGCGCCAGCCAGGAAAAAATCATCGAGGCGGTGCAGAAACGCTACAACGCCAAGGTGGTGCGCGTCACCCAGACCACCGTTGATGGCCGTCCGGCCCTGCAGCTGCGGCTGCTGTCGGCACAACGTGTATGGAGCGTGGTGGTCGATGCGAACTCCGGCCGGGTACTGTCGGGGGGGTAATGCGCATTCTGGTCGTCGAGGACGAGAGGGCGCTGCGCGAGTCTCTCAAACACGACTTGAGCGCGGCCGGTCACGCCGTGGACGTGGCTGCCGATGGCGAGGAGGGCCTGTACGCGGCCCTGGAATACCCGCTCGATGTGGCAATCATTGATCTCGGGCTCCCTAAGGTCAGTGGCCTGGACATCATTCGCCGGCTCCGCGCGGCGGGTAAGAATTACGCCGTGCTGGTGCTCACGGCGCGCGACAGCTGGCAGGACAAGGTCGAGGGTCTGAGCGCCGGCGCCGATGATTACGTCGCCAAGCCTTTTCATCTGGGCGAACTGCAGGCGCGCCTCGGCGCGCTGCTGCGACGCGCGAGTGGCTGGACCACGCCGCTCCTGCAATGTGGGCTGGTGACGCTGGACACGCGGGCACAGGCGGTGGCCGTGAACGGGGTGGTCGTGGAACTCACCAGTTTTGAGTACCGGCTGCTCGAGCACCTGATGCTGCACGCGGGCGAGGTGGTTTCCAAGACCGAACTCACCGAGAAGCTGTACGAGCAGGACTTCGAGCGCGACAGCAATGTGATCGAAGTGCTGGTCGCGCGCCTGCGGCGCAAGCTCGATCCGAACGATGAGCTCAGGCCCATCGAGACGCTGCGCGGGCGCGGCTACCGCATCGCGCTGATGCGCGGCACGCCGGCTTCCTAGGCGGCGCTCCGGCCCCGGCCCATGGCTCGCGAAACCTCGATCAGCCGGCAGCTGGTCATCGCCGTTGCGGTGCCGCTGCTGCTGTCGTTTGCGCTCACGATCGGGGTTCTCGATGAGGTCTTCCGAGATTCGGCGATGCGGGCGCTGCGCGAACGGCTCGATCAGGAAATCGTCTCGCTGGTGACCGCGGCGGAACTGACTGATGCCGATCGCATGGATTTGCGCCTGCTCGACCCGGAATCGCGACTGAGTCGCCGGCGTTCGGGCCAGTACGCCGCGGTGCGTGCCGCCAGCGGCCAGGTCCTTTGGGTTTCGCCGTCGCTGTCCGGCTTGCCGGTTAATTTCGGGCCGCCCGTCGGCAAGGGCCAGGTCTCCTTCTTCACAACCACGCTCGCCGACGGGACGGTGCTGGGAATTCTCAATCGCGGACTGGAGTGGGATTACGCCCCCGCCAACAACGCCGAGCTGGTGTTCAGCGTGGCCGAGGACCTGGCGGGGCAGAACGCGCGGTTGCGGCATTTCCGCCACCAGCTTTATGCCTGGTTCGCGGGCCTGGCGGTCCTGCTGCTGGCCGTGCTCGGCGGGCTGCTGCGCCGGGTGCTGCGCCCGGTGCGCCGCCTGGAGCAGGCGATCGCCGAGGTCGACAGCGGTCGGCGCGCGCAGCTGGGCGATGGATATCCGCGCGAACTTGCCGGCGTCGCCCGCTCACTCAATGCGCTGCTGGACTCCGAGCAGCGTCGCATCCGCCGCTATCGCGACACGCTGGGGAATCTCGCGCACAGCCTGAAGACCCCGCTCGCGGTGATCCGCACGGCGCTGGCCGGCGATGGCGCACAGCGCTCCGGGGTGGATCGCGAGATCGACCGCATGGTGCAGATCGTTGATCGCCAGCTGCAGCGTGCGGCGATGAGTGGTGGCACGACGCTGGGCCAGCCGGCCGTGCCGGTGGCCGCCGTGATCGCGGAACTGCGCACCGCGATGCGCAAGGTGCACGCGCGCAAGGATCTGGTCATCGAGGCGGATGTCGCCGACGGTGCCGGTTTTGTCGGCGATCGCGGCGACCTGCTTGAGCTGCTCGGGAATCTGCTTGATAACGCCTGCAAATGGTGCCGCAGTACCGTGCGGGTGCAGGCGCGCCTCGATGCGGTACTGCCGCCGGCGCGCTGTCTGACGATCCGGGTCGAGGACGACGGCCCCGGGATTGCCCCCGACAACCGCCGCCGTGTTCTCGACCGGGGCGTGCGCGCGGACGAGCGGGCCCCGGGTCACGGCCTGGGGCTGGCGATGGTCGCCGACACGGTTGCCCTGTACGGAGGAGAGTTGCTGATCAGCGAGTCGCCCTCGCTGCACGGGGCGTGTCTCGACATGGCGCTGCCCGGCCGGCTGCTCGAGCCGGGCGTGATAACATCTGCATGATGCGATCTACGGACACCATTACCTGGCAGCCGACCAGCTGGCAGTCCCGCAAGGCCCAGCAGCAGCCGGCTTACGCGGATGCGGTGGCGCTGGAGCGGGCGGTCGCCGACCTGGCGCGCCTGCCGCCGATCGTGGTGTCCTGGGAAATCGAGAACCTGCGCACCCGGCTGGCGGCCGCGCAGCGCGGCGAGGCATTCCTGCTGCAGGGTGGCGATTGCGCCGAGAGCTTTGCCGACTGCGAGTCCGACCGCATCGCCAGGCAGCTCAAGGTGCTGCTGCAGATGAGCCTGGTATTGCTGCACGCGATGAAGCGGCCGGTGGTCCGCGTCGGACGCTTTGCCGGCCAGTACGCCAAGCCACGCTCGGCCGACACCGAGACCCGCGACGGCGTCTCGCTGCCCGCGTACCGCGGTGACCTGGTCAATCAGCCGGAATTTACCGCCGCGGCGCGGCGCGCGGATCCGCAGTTGCTGCTGCGCGGCTATGAGCGCGCGGCCCTGACGCTCAATTTTGTGCGTGCGCTGGTCGATGGCGGCTTTGCCGATCTGCATCATCCCGAGTACTGGGACCTGGGATTCGTGCGCCATGCACAACTCCGTGAGGCCTACGAGCGCATCGTGCATTCGATCGGTGACGCGCTCGACTTCTTCGAATCCCTGACCGGCCAGAAGGCGGGCGATTCCAACCGGGTGGAATTCTTTGCCAGTCACGAGGGCTTGCATCTGCTGTATGAGCAGGCCCAGACCCGCTACATCGCCCGGCAGGAGCGCTGGTACAACCTCTCGACCCACATGCCGTGGATCGGCATGCGCACCGCGCAGGTCGACGGCGCGCACGTGGAATATTTCCGTGGCATCGCCAATCCCATCGGCGTCAAGGTCGGCACGGCGATGACCGATGAGTGGCTGCAGGAACTGGTGACGACCCTCAATCCGCAGAATCAGCCCGGCCGCCTCACGCTGATCCATCGCTTCGGCGTCAAGGACATCGAACAGCACCTGCCGCGGGTTATCGCGGCGGTGCGGCGCACCGGTGCGACCGTGCTGTGGTGCTGCGATCCGATGCACGGCAACACCGAGACCACCAGCGGCGGGTACAAGACGCGGCGCTTCGAGAACATCCTGCGCGAGCTGGATCTGTCGTTCCGCATCCATCGCGAGCTCGGTTCGATCCTGGGCGGCGCTCACATCGAACTCACCGGCGAAGATGTCACGGAATGCACGGGCGGCGCGCGCGGTCTGACCGATGCCGACCTGCAGCGGGCCTACCGCTCCCAGGTCGATCCCCGACTCAACTACGAGCAGGCGCTCGAATTGGCGATGCTGATTGCCGAGCGCAGCAGGCAGCGCACGTGAGTGCCCGAAACCCTACCCGCATTTGACCCGCAAGAGTTTGTTGCCACTCTGCCATTGCGGCCGGGTGTGTACCGCATGTACGACGCGACCGGCGAGCTTATCTACGTCGGCAAGGCCGCGCGCCTGCGCGACCGCGTTGGCAGTTACTTCAAGGCAAAATCCGGATCGCCCAAGGTAGCGGCCATGGTGCGCCGCGTGGCGCGCATCGAGGTGACCGTGGTCGGCTCCGAGACCGACGCGCTGCTGCTCGAGTGCAACCTGATCAAGGCGCATCGGCCGCGGTACAACATCATCCTGCGTGACGACAAGACCTTCCCATTCATATTGTGCGCTCCCGGCCACGAATTTCCGCGCCTGCAGTTCTGGCGGGGCCTGCGCCGCCCGCCGGGTCAGCTGTTCGGGCCGTTTCCGGGCGCGCACGCAGTCAAGGAGGTGCTGCTGCAGCTGCAGAAGGTGTTCCGGATCCGCAACTGCCGCGACTCCTTCTTTGCGCACCGGAGCCGTCCGTGCCTGCAATACCAGATCGGACGGTGCACCGCGCCCTGCGTGGGACTGATCAGCGCTGCCGACTACAGGCGTGACCTGGATTCGGCGCTGCAGGTGCTGGCCGGTGGCAGCGAGGCCCTGAGCGAGGAGCTGCGCGCGCGCATGAACAGCGCCTCGGCGGCATTGCAGTTCGAGGCGGCGGCGCGCCTGCGCGATCAGCTTGCGGGGCTCAGCGAGCTGCAGTCGCAGCAGATTTCCAGCGCCCCGCGTTCGCGCGACGTGGATGTGGTCGCGCTGGTGGGCGAACCCGGACGCTATGGGGTGACCCTGCTCACGGTGCGCGATGGCCAGAGCCTGGGGACCACAAATTTCTTTCCGGCGGCGCTGGGCGAGCCGGCCGAGACGCTTGCCGAGTTTTTGCTGCTCCATTACGCGAGCCAGGCGGCGCCGGGCGAGATCCTGATCAATCAGGAATTGCCCGACCATGAGCACGTCGCCGAGGCGCTGGTGGCCGTCGCCGGTCGCACCGTGCGCCTGCATCGCAGCGGCCGCGGCCTGCCGGGCCGCTGGCTCGAACTGGCCGAGGAGAACGCGCGTCAGGCTCTGCGCATGCGCGCCGATCGTCACGACTTCATGGCGCAAGCTCTGGAGGCGCTGGCTGTGGCGCTGCCCCTGCCGCGGGCTCCCGAGCGCATCGAATGCTTCGACATCAGCCACACGGGCGGCGAGGGTACGGTGGCCGCCTGCGTCGTGTTCGGTCCGGACGGAGCGCTGAAGCGCGGCTATCGCCGCTACAACATCGAGGGCGTGGCGCCCGGCGATGACTACGCCGCACTGGAGCAGGCGCTGGCGCGGCACGGTGCGCGAATCGTCTCCGGCGACCTGCCACGGCCCGACCTGCTGCTCATCGATGGGGGCGCCGGCCAATTGCGGGCGGCGGAGCAGGGCCTGGCCCGGGCGCAGTGCGAGGGTCTGACGCTGTTGGGCATCTCCAAGGGGCCGGACCGCAAGCCCGGCCAGGAGCGGCTGCACTGGCCCGGGGAGAGCGTGGCGCGCACGCTCCCGGGCGACAGCCCGGCTTTGCACCTGCTGCAACGGGTGCGCGACGAGGCGCATCGCTTTGCGATCACCGGCCATCGCCGCCGGCGCGCGCGCCGCTACACGGAATCGATACTGGAAACCGTGCCCGGCCTGGGGCCGGCGCGGCGACGCGCCCTGTTGGTGCATTTTGGGGGTCTGCCGGGTGTGCTGCGTGCGGGTATCGCCGATCTGGAACGCGTGCCGGGAGTCGGGACAGCGCTGGCGCGAACCCTATATGATCACCTGCACCCGGGGGCGTGATGGTCTGGAACCTGCCGATAGTCTTGACCTGGCTGCGGATCCTGGCGATTCCGCTGATCATCCTGCTGTGCGTCATGGGCCAGCGTAATCCCCTGGGCGGGGCGGACGTCGCCGCCGGCCTGGTGTTCGCGGCCGCCGCCATTACCGACACGCTCGATGGCTACCTGGCGCGCCGGCTCGGTCAGACGACCTCGCTGGGCGCCTTTCTCGACCCGGTGGCCGACAAGCTGATCGTGGCCGTGGCGCTGGTGTTGATCGTGAGCCGCGACCAGCATCTGATCATGGTGCTGGCGGCCGTGATCATCATCGGACGTGAGATCGCCGTCTCGGCGCTGCGCGAATGGATGGCGGAGCTTGGTCATCGAACCAAGGTGTCGGTGTCCGCGCTCGGCAAGTACAAGACGATCGTGCAGATGGTGGGCGTGAGTCTCCTGCTGTATCGCCACGAGCTGCTGGGGCTGCCGATGTATCGGCTCGGTAAGTGGCTCACCGTGGTCGCCGCGGTGCTGACGCTGGTGTCCATGGTCATGTACCTGCGCGCGGCGCTCCCGTACCTGCGCGAGCGCTCCTAAGGCGTACCGGGCTCACGCCAGGATCGATTGCCGGCCACGCAACAGCGCCGGGATCCGGAAACCGCGTTGCCGCCGCACGCGGTGCCGTGCTGCCCGAAAGTCAGGGCAATACCTAACAATGCTTGTAGGCGTTATTTGATGAGCTCAAAGTCGGTGTCGCCCACGGCCCGCGCGAAATCGCCCCAGTCTCCGGTCTGGCGCCACAGGTCAACAAACCCCACGTCGCGCACGATTTCCTTGAAGCGCGGATCACGGCGCAACTCGGCGAAAATCGGATGCCAAATTTGGATAACCGTAAGCCCGCGCAACTCGACAAAGCCGCGCCGCAACGCCTCGAAAGCGAGATCAGTGTCGCCGAAATGAACAGCCCACTGCGCAATTACGGCCAGGCGTGCGCCGTCTTGGTAGGCCGGATCATCGAAGGCCGCCCGCAGGATCCTGAGCGCAGCTTCAGGCTCGTCGAGCACCTGCAACAACCGTGAATCAAAGGCCAGCCACGAGTGGCCGGCATCCACGAGAACTACATAACTTTGCCGGAATCGCTCGTCGTTGCGTGCCAGCAGGCGCATCATGGCATGCCATTCGACAGCGGCACGGTTGCCGATCAGGTCCCTGCTGCGCTCGTATTCGGCCTCCGCCTCCGCGATTCGGCCGGAGATGTCGAGCAAGACCTGCAGATCAAAGGACACGCCAAGCGCCAGGGGGTCGGCCTGGCGGGTCATAAGGCAATGCTGTACGCCTGCCCGCGCGCGGCCCAACGTACCCAGCAAGAAGGCGAAACTTCCAGTGGGGTCACCGCCGCGTCCACCCCATGCGTTGAGGCTCTTCTCGACTCCGGCCCAATCGTAATGGACCCAGCCCAGGTTTGCCTGACCTGCTTGTACCTCGGGCAGCTCCGGCGCGAGCTCGGCGGCTCGAGCGAAGGCCAGCTCCATTTCCGGGCGCAGCGCGGCAACAGTCGTGGGACGGAAAATGAAGCTACTGACCATGGCGATACCGAGACCCGACCAGGCCAGGGCGAATTCCGGGTCCAGAGCCACGGCCTTGCGGTACAGATCGAGCGAGCGCGGTGCTTCCGGTCCGTGTGTATTGCTGAGCGCTCGAGCGCGCAAGTACAGGTCGTAGGCTTCAAGATTCGTCGTGCCCCCGGCCACCCGCGACTGCGTGCCTAATTTAAGCGTGACGCCCAGTGCGCCGGTGACGGCGCGGGCGACCTCTTCCTGTATCGTGAAAACGTCGTCGAGCTGGCGGTCGTAGGTCGCAGACCACAGATGGAAGCCGTCCTTGCATTTGATGAGCTGCGCTGCGATGCGAAGCCGGTTTCCGGCCTTGCGCACACTGCCTTCGAGCACGTGGTTGACGCCGAGTTTGTTGCCAATCAGGCGAAAGTCATCCGTCTTGCCCTTGAAGGCGAAGCACGAGGTGCGCCCCGAGATCCGCAGTCCCTTGACCTGCGCAAGCTGATTGATCAGCTCCTCCGAGAGCCCGTCGGAGAAATATTCCTGGTCAGCATCGGGTGACATGTTGAGAAACGGCAGTACCGCGATCGAAATCGTGCCGTCGTCTGTACCGGTCGATCCGCCCGCGTCATTTCTGGGCGCCGGCGCAAGCAACGCCCCGAGCGCGCGCGCCAGGTTGCGGAATTCGGGGCTGCCGGGATTCTCGCCCCAATGGTCGAGATCGATCGTGTGCACGGCACGTGCGTCGATCGGCAACCTGGCATTCTCGAACCGCACCGGAACCAGCACGCCACGATCGGCCGCCTCACGTGCTTCGCCACGCACCCAGCGCGAATCGACCGATACTGGAGTCCAGATCACGATGACCGCTTTGGCGGCGTCCAGTTCGGTCGTGATCTGGCGATCAAATTCCTGGCCCGGCGTGACTTCAGGATCCCACCAGACCGACCAGCGCTGCGCCTCGAGTGCCGCGACCAGGGGCGCGACGCGCGCCTTGTCCAGACGGGCATAGGAGACGAAGATATCGGCCATCGGTTCAGGTTATTGCATTTGCGGACGGATTGGAAACCGAGTCCCTCACTATGACGCGGCTGCCGTTCACTGAAAGTCACGCGAGCGGCGCGCCACCCCGGCAAGCCACCCCGAGCGGTCGTGGAGACTCCGGGCCACGACGTGCGTGACGCCGTGCTGGTTCTGCAGCGTGCCCTGCACCTCCAGGAGGCTGGCGGTGAGGGCCGGCATGCGCTGCGTCGCAAACACCTGTGGCCAGAGAATCACGTTGACGATGCCGGTCTCGTCCTCGAGCGAGAGGAATACCACCCCGGAGGCGGTGCCGGGTTGCTGCAGGTGGGTGACGAGGCCGCCCACGCGCACTCTCGCGCCATCGGGCAGCGCGCGCAGCTCCAGGTTGCTGCTGAGCCCCAGCGCGCGTAACCGCTGGCGCAGCAGGCGCAGCGGATGGTGCGTGGTGCTCAAGGAGAGTTGCTGGTAGTCGGCGAGGATTTCCTGCGCGGGGCTGGGCCGCGGGAGCGCCACGGCGGGCTCGGTCGGCGCCGTAAGCGGCAGCGGGCCCGGTGGCGGCTCGGCGCCCAGCGCCAGCCAGCTGGCAGCGTGCCGGTGCTCGCTCAGTGAGCGCAACGCGCCCGCGCGCGCCAGCAGCTGCAGGCTCCGCCGGCACAGTGCCGCACGTCGGGCGAGTTCGGCGATGCTCAGGAACGCTCGTTCGTTGCGCGCGGCGATGACGCGCTCGGCATCGGCCCGCGGGAGCGAGCGCACCTGTGACAGGCCAATGCGGATGGCGAGCGCACCGCCGCGCCCTGCCTCCAGGGTGCAAGCCCATTCGCTGATCTGGACGTCGGGGGGCAGGATGGTCACGCCACTGCGCCGCGCTTCCTGCACCAGCTGCGCGGGTTGATAGAAGCCCATCGGCTGACTGTTGAGGAGCGCGGCGATGAAGGCCGCGGGTTCGTGGCATTTGAGCCAGCAGGAGACGTAGGTGAGCAGGGCGAAGGAGGCGGCGTGCGATTCGGGGAATCCGTATTCGCCGAAGCCGAGGATCTGCTGATAGATGCTGTGGGCGAATTCGGCGTTGTAGCCGTTGGCCGCCATGCCGGAGAGCAGGCGCTCGCGGAACGGCTCCAGCCCGCCGCGGCGCTTCCAGGCCGCCATCGAGCGGCGCAGCTGGTCGGCCTCGCCGGCGGAGAAGTCGGCGGCGACGACCGCAATCTGCATCACCTGCTCCTGGAAGATCGGTACCCCGAGGGTGCGGCGCAGGACCTCGGCGAGGGCCGGGCTCGGATAGCTGACGCTGGCCGGGTCCTGCCGGCGCCGCAGGTAGGGGTGCACCATGCCGCCCTGTATCGGGCCGGGACGGATGATGGCCACTTCGATCACCAGGTCATAGAAGCACCGCGGCCGGAGTCGCGGCAGCATGCTCATCTGCGCGCGCGATTCGATCTGGAATACGCCGGTGGTCTCGCCGCGGCAGATCATGTCATAGGTGGCGCGGTCTTCGGCGGGAATGTCCTGCATGCGCCGTGGCCAACCGCGATGCGCGCAGGTGAGCTCGAGCGCCTTGCGGATCGCGGTGAGCATGCCGAGCGCCAGCACGTCGACCTTGAGCAGGCCCAGCGTCTCCAGATCGTCCTTGTCCCACTGGATCACGGTACGGCCGGGCATGGCGGCGTTCTCGATCGGCACCAGTTGGTGCAGGGGTTCGCCGGAAATCACGAAGCCGCCGACGTGCTGGGAGAGATGGCGCGGGAAGCCGCGCAGCTCGGCAATGAGTTGCGCGGCCAGCGCCACCGTTGCCGCCGATGCCGGCGTCGTTCCCGGAGCGATGCCCAGCGCGCGCTCGACGTCGCGCCGCGCGCTGCGTGAGCGATAGGTGATGACGGTGGCCGCGAGCGCGGTGCGCTCGCGGCCATACTTGGCATAGATATACTGGATCACCTCTTCGCGCCGTTCGTGTTCGAAGTCGACGTCGATGTCGGGTGCTTCGCGCCGCTCGCGGCTGACGAAGCGCTCAAACAACAGGTTCATGCGCGCCGGGTCGACTTCGGTGATGCCAAGGGTGTAGCAGACGGCGGAGTTGGCCGCCGAGCCCCGGCCCTGGCAGAGGATGCCGCGCTGGCGCGCAAAGGCGACCAGGTCATGCACGGTGAGAAAAAAGTGCTCGTACCTGAGCTCGGCGATCAGCCGCAGTT
This sequence comes from uncultured Gammaproteobacteria bacterium, assembly GCA_963707115.1. Taxonomy (GTDB): domain Bacteria; phylum Pseudomonadota; class Gammaproteobacteria; order Steroidobacterales; family Steroidobacteraceae; genus FEN-1191. The sequence continues at coordinate 407,966 of CAVPOP010000003.1, read as the reverse complement.
CCTTCTCCAGCAGTGCTGCCACCGGCGCGGGGACGCCCGCGGGCCAACGTTGTCGTGCACCGGCCTCGCTCAGCAGGCGCAGCTGCGCAGCGGCGCTGCGGCCGGGCGGCACCAGCTCGGCGGGATACTCATAGTGCAGCTGGCCGAGCTCGAAACGGCAGCGCTCGGCGATGGCGAGGCTGGCGGCGAGCAGCTCGTCCGGATAGAGGCGCGAGAGCGTCGGGCGCGAGCGCAGATGCCGCTCGCCGTTGGCGAACAGCCGCTGGCCCGCCGTGGCCAGGGTGCAGCGATGACGGATCGCCGTCAGCAGATCCTGGAGCCGTCGCCGGCTGCGCCGATGCATGTGCACGTCGCCGGCCGCCACGGCCGGCAGGCCGCACCGGGCCGCCAGTTCCAGGCAGTGCGCCAGGCGCAGCTCGTCGCTGGCTCCACGGTGCAACTCCACCGCCAGCCAGGAGCGCTGCGGGAAGAGCTCGCGGAACCATTGTCCGCGCCGCAGCGTGGCGGCCGCGCCGAGGGCGCTGGTCGGTGGCGGCAACCAGAGCGCGAGGCAGGTCTCGAGTCCGGATTCGAGGTCCTGAGGGGCGAGCGCGTAGCTGCCCTTGGTGGCGCGCCGCCGTGCCCGGGTGATGAGCTGACAGAGCTGCGCGTAGGCGCGCTGTTCGGGTGCCAGCAAGACCAGTTGCAGGCCCTCCTCGCAGCGAAATTCGGCGCCGATGATCAGCTGCAGTGCGCTGCCCTCCGGCAGGGCGCGGCGTGCTTCGTAGGCCCGCACCACGCCGGCCAGCGAGCATTCGTCGGTCAGGGCCAGGGCGCGATAGCCGAGTTCGTGGGCGCGCGTCACCAGCTCAGCCGGATGCGAGGCGCCGCGCAGGAAGCTGAAATTGCTCAGGCAATGCAGTTCGGCGTACTCGGTCATGCGGTCTTCAGGCACGCAGGCACGCGGAGCGCATGCCGGCCGCGCCGCTCATGCCCAGATGCCGTGCACGTGCCAGCCGCCGCCGCGCAGGTCGTGAAACACCCAGAGCTGTGCGCCACTGGTCTCGCGGGCCAGGTAATAATCGCGCGCCACGTCGGCACCGTCCCACCAGCCGCTTTCGATGCGTTCGGGGCCGGCCAGCAGCGCCTGCGGCCGCTCGATGCGCCGCGGTTCGGGCAGCAGCCAGCACGGGCGGCCGGGGGCTTCGGGGGCCGCACGGTGCGCGCCCGCTGCGCCGGCGGCCGCCGCCGGTGCCACGAGCCCTGCCGCGTGCCGCTGCCAGGCGCGTTCGGGACGATGTTCATCGATGCTGCCCAGGGCTTGCACCGCGTTCCTTCCTAAGCGCGCGGCGAGCCGGTCCAGCACCTGCTGGAGTTGCTCGCTTTGCTGGGCGGCGCGTGAGAACAGATCGCTTTGCACCAGCAGGGGCTGCAGCAGTTCGGGGGCGGCAACGCTCAGTCCATGGACCGGTGCGGCCAGCGCGGTGGCGGCCAGCTGCTCGCGTGCCAGCACCCACAGCTGGGCCGCATCGCGACTGGGCCGGCTGAGGCTCACCGTCAGGCAGGTCACCGCGCCGCCGTGGTGTTCGAGGCGCAGCGTGTAGCGCTGCACGGCGCGATCGCGCGCGCGCAGGTACCCCTGCAGTCCGGCCAGCAGGCGCTGCAACGGAAACAGCAGTGCGGTGGTGTCGGTGATCGGGTCAGGGAATTCGCAGCGGCTGTCGAAATGTGCCGGAGCCTGCACATAGTGCAATGGCTCGTGCACCGCGCCGCGCAGACGCTGCAGGTAGCGGCTGGCGTCAGGACCAAAACGCTGGGCAATCGAGGCGGCGGGCAGTGCCAGCAACTCACCGATGCGCTCCAGCCCGGCGCTGTGCAAGGCGGCGAGGTGCTCGTCGGGCAGTGCCAGCAAGCCCAGCGGGAGCGGTCCCAGCAGTTGCAGCAGCTGCGGCTGCGTGACGGCGCCGGCCGTGAGCCCGGCGCGCGCCAGCAGGGCTGCGCCCTGCGGCGTGGGTGCGATGCCCAGTCGATGGCTGTAGCCGAGCGGTGTCAGGCCGGCGGCAATGCGCCCACGCAAGCGGAGGTGATCGCCGAACAAGCGACGGCTCGCGCCGATCTCGAGCCACAGCGTCGCGCTGCCGTCGGGCGCGGCCTGCGGGCTGACCTGGCCGCTCCATTGGAGGGCCCACAGCGCCAGCGTCTGGAGCGCGGCCTGCACAGTCCGTGGCGGCCGGTGCACGGGCCCCGGCTCACGCGCGGCGCCGGCCGAGGCTTCAAGCGCAAACCGCGGCAGCAGGATGCACAACCAGAGCATGCGCGCGCCCCCCACGGGCTTTCTGAATTTCTACGTGCAACCCGGCGCCCCGGGGCCTGAGCCGCAATCGCAAGGCGGCCGGGGAGGGCTGCAGCGCCGCGCTCGGCGGACGATACAGCAGACCGCAGCTGCCGCCGGTCTCGGCCGCGAGCTGGAGCCGGCGCACGCGCCGGTCATCGAGCGCTGCCGGCCAGGCAAGTACCGCGCCGATGGCCGGGCAACGCAGCGCCTGCTCGGCAGCCCACAGCACGGTGGCCGCATCGTGCGCCTGCACGAGCACCAGCCGATTGAGCACCAGGCCGTGTTGCGCGAGCGCCGGCGGGTAGGGCAGGCAGGGCGGTTCGATCCACACCAGGTAGCGGCCGGCGCGGCTGAGCTGCGCGAGCGCTGGCAGCAACAACGACAGCTCGCCGATCCCCTGCGTTTCCGGCATCAGTTCGGTGATCGCACCCACCGGCCATCCGCCGCCCGGCAACAGCGCGTCGAAATCCGCGAACCCCGTGGGCTGCGCGATCGGCCGCGCCTGCTGATCGGCGTGCGCACTGCGGCTCATGTGTTGCAGGCGCGCACGCAATTCCTCCCGATGCAGGCGGGGCGGGGGCACGTCCAACGCGTGCGGCGCCTGGGTACTCATGCTTTGCGCGCCTGGGGCATGCCACGGCGCACCAGCCCGACCACCAGGCCCTCGATGACGCACTGTTGCCGCCGCAGGTCCACTTCAAGTGGTGTATAGGCGGGATTGGCCGGCTCCAGCCGCAGCAGATGGCCGTTGCGGCGGTAATATTTCACGGTCGCTTCATCGCCCAGGCGCGCGACGACGATTTGGCCGTTGCTGACCTGCGCGGTGCGATGCACGGCCAGGATGTCGCGATCGTGGATGTCCGCTTCCAGCATGCTCAGGCCGTGCACGCGCAGCAGGAAGTCGGCGCGCGGACGGAACAGCCCCGGGTCGAGCAGCAGCTCGTCCTCGATGTTGTCGAGCGCCAGCGTCGGCACGCCGGCCGCGACCCGGCCGTACAGCGCCAGCCGTGGGGCCAGCGAGAATGAGGATTGCAACAGACGGATGCCGCGGGCGACCCCGGGTTCGAGCGCGATGAGCCGCTTGCCGGCCAGCGCGCGCAGATGCTGATCGATGCCCTGGCGATTGCGCAATTTCAGCAATCGGGCAAGATCGGCACGGGTCGGCGGCCGGCCGTGGCGGTGCAGGAACTGTTCGATCAATTCCAGAATCTGACGCTGGCGGGGACTCGGTTCGGGCTTAAGGGTGCTCATGCCTCATACCATACAAGTGTCTGGTATATATTTAAAGTCAGCGGATTCCCCGTGCTAGGCTTACCCCCTGCCCGTACCTGCCAAAACAATGCTTAAAACAAAAACTTATATCGCCCTGCTGTTGGCGGCGGCCAATGGGCCCTGCGTGGCCACGACTTTCGAGCTGACCGATCCCGCACAGAGCGTGTTTGGCGAGGACCAGAGCGTCCAGACGGTCTATGAGGACACCCTCTACGACCTGGCGCGTCAATACAGCCTCGGCTCGGAGGAGCTGATCCGCGTCAATCCCAAGCTTGATCCGTGGATTCCCGGCGCCGACAAAACCGTATTCATTCCGGGCCGGCACATACTGCCGACCGGCCCGCGTAAGGGCATCGTCATCAATATCGCCGAGCACCGGCTCTACTACTTCCCGAAGCCGCAGCGCCATATGCCGCAGCAGGTGATCACCTATCCGATCAGCATCGGCAAGATGGACTGGCGCACGCCGCTGGGCCAGACGCAGGTAATCGCCAAGCAAAAGGACCCCTGGTGGCATCCGACCAAATCAGTGCGCGACGAACACGCCAAGGATGGCGATATCCTGCCGGCGGCGATCCCCCCAGGGCCGGATAATCCCCTCGGGAGCCGCGCCTTGCGGCTGGGCGCCGGCAACGGCACCTACCTCATCCATGGCACCAACAACCCGATTGCCGTGGGCTTGGCGGTGACCCACGGCTGCATCCGTATGTACCCCGAGGACGTCGAGGCGCTGTTCCCCATGGTGCCGGTGGGCACCCCGGTGCGCATCATGAATGAGCCGGTCAAGGTGGCTTGGGTCAATGGCGAGTTGTTGCTCGAGGTGCACCCGCCCGTCGACGCGCAGGGGCAAAGTTACGAACCGGACGTGGATAAATTCTCCGAGTTGCTGAAAGAAGCCGTGGGCAAGAGCGTGGTGGCGATCCACTGGGACTATGCCCGCGAGGTGCTGGCGCGTGCCGACGGGGTGCTGGCCACGGTCGGTCTCGAGGCCCAGCTCCCGGACGCGAGCCCGACCGCCGCGGCCCTTCCGGCCGCCCGCTGAGCCCCTGGGCGGGGCGGCGAGGGGGTGGGGCACCTTTTCGCAGATTTTGTGTCGGAGTTGAATAGCGCAACAAATCAGCTATAGTTCGCTGCCCCCGCGAGACCCATTTCTGCATTAACCTGCTGATCTTGAAGAACATTTTGAAGAGATGCCATGTCAGAGCGCGATAGCGAAAATTTCGATTTGGACGAAGAATTCGTGGCAGAGGCCGAAGACAGCACCGACTACGACGGCTTGCTGGCACGCGTCGATAAGCGTGTGCGCACCCAGGGCAAGAAGGGCAAGGCTGCCTGGAGCAAGCTTGAAGAGGTGCTGGCCGACCGCAAGCTCGAGAAAGATCTGCGGGATCTATTCAACGAAGAATAACCAGTGGCCCTGAGTGCGCAGCGGCACTGCGCCCGTCTGGCCGTTCCCCGACGTACGGGTAGTTAAGGCGAGCGATGAGCGCAAGCGAGCGACCGTGGTGGCAGGCGCGGCGCGCGGAGTTGCTGCAGATCGCGCAGCAGCACGATTGCGCGTATGTGTACGACGGGGCCGAAGTGCAGGCCGCCGCCGGCAGGCTGCGCGCGCTCAAGTCGGTCCGACGCATCTTCTACGCCATGAAGGCCAATCCCAACGCGGAGCTGTTGCGGATCATCGCGAAGGCGAATCTCGATTTTGAATGCGTCTCGCGCGGAGAGATCGAGCACGCATTGGGCTCGGTCCCGGGCCTGACGCCGCGGCGGATCCTGTACACGCCAAACTTCGCACCGCGCGCGGAATATGCCTGGGCCTTCGAGCAGGGCGTGACCGTCACGATCGACAACCGCTACGTGCTCGAACACTGGCCGCAGATATTCGAGGGGCGCGAAGTGCTGGTGCGCGTCGACACGGGCACCGGCCGCGGCCATCACCTGCACGTGCACACGGCGGGCGAGAACGCCAAGTTCGGCGTCTCGATTGAAGAGCTTCCCGAGCTCGCGCCGCTGGCCGCCGCGGTGGGGTGCCGCGTGATCGGCCTGCACGCGCACACTGGCAGCGGGGTGTTTGAGGTGGCAAGCTGGCCGGAGACGGCCGAGTTGCTGCTCGAGGCGGCCGGACCTTTTCCGGACCTGCGCATCCTCAACATCGGCGGTGGGCTGGGCGTACCGGAGCGACGCGAACAGGCGCCGCTGGACCTGGTGCAATTCGACGCTGCCGTGGGTGCAGTGCGCGCGCGCGCGGCGGGCGTTGAATTCTGGCTCGAGCCGGGACGCTTCCTGGTCGCGGCCGCCGGCGTGCTGCTGGTGCATGTCACCCAGACCAAAGCCAAGGGTTCGACGCGCTATGTCGGAGTCACCACCGGCATGAACTCCTTGATACGCCCCGCGCTGTACGGCTCCTGGCATGAAATCGTCAACCTTACCCGAATGGATGAGGCCGCCTCCGAACTGGTCAATGTGGTGGGCCCGATTTGCGAGTCAGCGGACGTGCTCGGCCACGATCGCTGGCTGCCGCCCTCGCAGGAAGGCGACGTGCTGCTGATCGCCAATACCGGCGCCTACGGACGCGCGATGAGTTCGAACTACAACTTGCGCGCGCCGGCCGTGGAACGGGTGCTGCCCACGCCCGACTCCTGAGGCTCCGACCGGCATTGTCCGGTGGCGTACACTCGCTTTAGCGCAAGGGCACGCCGGACGCGGTACAGTTGGCGGCGGTGGCGTCGGCAACGCGCCGGGTTCGCAGGGCGGGCCAGGCTGTGGCGGCTGTTGCCAGGCCGGGGAGGCGAAAATGAGCGTTAGAGTGCGAACCAGGAAGCCAACCCGCAGCCGCGCGCGCGCGCGTCAGCAGGTGCTGTTGGTCGACGATCATCCGATTGTTCGCCAGGGCCTGCGTCGACTCATCGATCAGGAACGTGACCTCGCCGTGTGCGGCGAGGCCGAGAGTCCCGCCGAGGCTGAGGCGGCGATCCGCAAGCTCAAGCCTGATCTCGTCATCATTGACGTCAGCCTGAAACACGGCGACGGCATTGATCTGGTCAAGGACACGCGCGCCAAGTATCCGCAGCTGCCCATCCTGGTGCTGTCGATGCACGACGAGGTGATTTATGCCGAGCGCGTCCTGTCGGCGGGCGCCAATGGCTACATCATGAAACAGGCGGATTCCGAAGAGTTGCTGGTGGCGCTGCGCCGCGTGCTCGGAGGCGGAATTTACGTCAGCGAAGCCATTGGCAACAGCATGATCCGCCGGCTTGCTGCCGGCGGCCGCCACGTCGTCTCGAATCCGATCGAGCGCCTGTCAAACCGCGAACTGCAGATCCTCAAGATGATCGGCTCCGGGCTGTCGACTCGTCAGACCGCGGAGGGCCTGGGTCTGTCGGTCAAGACGGTCGAGTCCCACCGCGAGCGCATCAAGCGCAAGCTCCATCTGGCGACCGGGTCGCTGCTGGTTCAATACGCCGTGAACTGGTCCGACAGGTCGGATGCCGGCGCCGCCTAGGGCCCACGCTGTTCATTGACGCGCGGCTTGGGCATGGTCCGCGCCGGCGGCGGGGACTACTCGGATACTTTCGCCGGGGCCGCTGGTTGCTGCACCTCGCACACGACGGCGGTGCCGCCATGTGCGCCATCCAGAAACCGCAGACGTGCGCCGATGGCGGCCGAGCGCTGACGCATACCGTCGATGCCGAGACCCTTCGGCGTCGTGCCCGGATCAAACCCGCGGCCGTCATCGGCGATCTCCAGGCGCACGAGCCTGGCGTCGACTTCTATAGTGATGTTAATGCGCTTGGCGCCCGAATGCTGCAGGGCATTACTGAGCGCTTCCTGGGCGATGCGGTGCAGGTGGTCGCGGGTTTCCCAGGGCAGCGTCAGGGGCGCATTTTCAATGGCCTCGAAATCTATGTGGGCCTGGTGACCTGAACCGGCACTGTCCGCAAGCTTGCGCAGACTCTGCACCAAAGAGCCGCGGCTCTCGGTGAGCGGCGACACGCCGCGCGCAATACCCCTGGATGTCTCGATCGCCTGCGCCGCCAGCTGCGCTAATTGCTGCAAGTCGGCAGCGAGCGGTGAGCCGGAGCGGACGGCTGCCGTCGCGACGGCGCTTGCCAGATAGGAAAGTCCGGTCAGCTCCTGTCCCAGGCCATCGTGAATCTCCTGGCCCAACCGGAGCTGCTCGATATGCGTTGCTTCCGCGAGCGCGCGCTCGAGGCCCTTGCGCTCGGTGATGTCATTGGCAACTCCAAACACGCGCGCGGGATCGGTCGAACTCGGATGCGCAATAACACTGAGCCAGCGCCTCGTCCCGTCGAGGTGCCGCAGCGGCACCTCCATCCTGACCGTGCCGCCGTGCGCAACCGTCGCCGCGGCCTCCTTGAGCTTGGCGCGGGTTGCAGCGTCGTAGAAGCGCCGGCCGCCCAAGTTCTTGAATTCGGCGAGCGTACAGCCAAACACCCGCTCAAATCCATCGCTCACCCAGGTCGGCTGCGGGATTGCGTCCACAACCCTGCCTTCGAACACGAAGCCAGGCAGCAGGTCGGCGATCGCGCGATGGCGAAAATCGCTCTCGATGAGGCGCGCCTCGGCTTCCTTGCGCGCCGTGATGTCCTGGATCTCGGAGATGAAGTGCAGCAGTTGTCCGGCCTCGCCCCGGACCGCCGACACGCTCAGCAAGCTCCAGATCGTCTGGCCGAGCTTGTGAAAGTACCGCTTCTCCATCTGGAAGTACGAGATGGAGCCGTCCAGCATCTGTCGCAGAAAGGCCAAATCGATCCCGAGATCATCGGGATGCGTGATGGTCTGAAAGTCGATGCGCAGCAGTTCTTCGGCCGAGTAGCCGACGATGCGGCACAGGGCCTGGTTGACCCGCAGGAAGTGGCCGTCGGGGGCCACCAGCGCCATGCCGATGGCCGCGAACTCGAAAGCCAGGCGGAAGCGCTCCTCGCTCTCGCGCAGCGCGCTTTCCGCGCGCTTGCGCGCGTCGATGTCGAGCGAGACGCCGACGACCTTGAGGGGCGCCCCGCTGGCGCTGCGGTCAACGACGCGCGCGCGATCGAACAGCCACTTGTACTCGCCGCCAGGCAGCCTGATGCGGTATTCGGTTTCGTAGAAGCCGGTGCTGTCGACCAATGGCCCGGTGTGGATGCGGCGCAGTTTCGCCACGTCGTCCGGATGAATGTCGCTCAGCCAGGTCTCGGTGCGCTCGCGGGCCTGCGCCTCGGTCAGATCGTGGCCGACCGCCCGGTGCCAATGGACGTTGCCGCGGACTTGGTCACTCTTGACGTGGTACTCCCACATGGGCAGCTGGGCGGCATTGATCGCCAGCTCGTGGCGCTCCTCGGCCTCGCGCAGCGCGACTTCCACGCGTTTTTGTGCGTCGATGTCGAAGCACACGCCGACGAAATGCAGCGGGCAGCCCGCGGCATCGTAGGCGGTGACATTGCAGCGCTCGTGCAGCCACCGCCACTCGCCGCTGCGGGTGCGGATCCGATACTCGACCGCGTACGAATCGGTCAGGCCCCGGCCGCAGTCGCCTTCGATCGCGCGGTAGCGTTCGAGGTCGTCGGGATGAATCTGCGCGTACCAGCGGCTCATCCGGTCCGGTCCGAAACACGGGTCGATGCCTGCCCGCTCGCACCAGTCGTCGAACCAGACTCCTTCGCCACCGCGATCGCTGTCCCACAGGCCGATGCCGGAGCTGGTGGCGCCGATCGCGGCATGGAGCCGAGTCTCGGTGGCGCGCAGCGCGGTGGCGTCACGGTGCTGCCTGATGACCAGTGCCGCGAGCGCGGCCGCAAACTGGATGAGATCAATTTCCCGAGTGGTGGGCTTGCGTGGTTCCCCGTAATACATGGCGAGCGTGCCCAGGAGTCCGCGCGTTTCGTCGAGGATGGGCACCGACCAGCAGGCGCGCAGCCCGTGCGCCACGGCAGTCGCCGCGTACGAGGTCCACAACTCGGATTTCTCGACGTCCTCAACGACAACAATCTCGCGGCGCGCGGCGGCCGTGCCGCAGCTTCCGCGGCCGACGCCTATCGGCACCGGGTCGATGGCCTGCACATACTCGATGGGCAGGCTCGGGGCGGCTCCGGGACGCAGCACGCGTCCGCTCTTATCGACGAGCAGCACGCTGCAATACAGGTCCTCGGCCCAGGTTTCGACGTAGGTCGCCAGCCCCTCCAGGAGCGCATTCAGCGGCGCAGCGGAGCCGAGCAGTGCGAGCAGTCGGGCCTGCGCAGGCAGCGGCTGCCGAGAGGAGGTCGACGGCGGTGCGCGCCGCACGATCGCCTCGACCGAGTCCGCCCAGTTCGTTTTTCCGGCTTTGCGAGGCATGAGATCCCTGAGGTTCGGTGAGCCCGAACGTGCCCGCGGAGGATCGGCAAACTACGCTACCTGCAATATCAAGGCAAGCGTGCGCTCGCCGGTGGCACGCGCGGCAGAAGCTCCGCCGGTGCGCGAGCGCACTGCTGCCGGCGGCGAGCCCCGCCGCGATGGAGTGCCGCTGCGCTAGTGGGCGCGGATCATCAGCTAGGTTGTTGAAAATAAAGCGTTCGAACGCTCCGGGACGGTCGTGCCTAGACAAACCGGTTCGTGGGGGAAAGACGGATTCTCGTGTAGGGGAAAGCCCTAGTCCGAGGTTGAAAGTGTGGGCGCCATCACGCCTGCCCTCACAGCAGGTGGCTAAGAATATGCCCCGACGAGTTGGCGGATGCCCGAGTTCTCTTCGTTAGGCGATGCCGAGCGAATGATACGCGGCCCGCATCTCCGAGAGGTGCAACCCAAGCGGCGATGGCTGCTGGACCTGTCCGGATCAGTTCGCAGATATCGACCCAACGACTCAACAAGGAGCTCACATGCGCAAGATACTCACTGCAACGATGGTCGCCGCGGCCCTGTCCGCGGCCGGTGCGGCCAGTGCCGCCGTCGTTACCACCACCTTTGGCGTCTCGGCGACGGTGCTGAAGACCTGTTCGGTCGCCGCGAATCCGCTCGGATTTGGCAACTACACGCCCAGTTCCGGCGCCCTGGCGGCAAACACGACCGTCAACGTGAAATGCACCAAGACCACGCCGTTCACGGTCACCCTCAACGGCGGCACCACGACCGGCGGCACGATCACGCAGCGACTGATGACCAACGGCACGGACACGCTGCAGTACAACCTGTACACGACGGCCGCCTTCGCCACGCTGTTCGGCGACGGCGTCACCGGCGTCGGCGTGGCCGGTGTCGGCAACGGCCTGGCGAGCGCCGTGGCGGTGACCGTTTACGGCAGCCTGCCGGACAATGCCGCCAACCAGGCGGTGTCGACGGGCGCCTACACCGATACCGTCAACGTCACCGTCACCTACTGAAGACGGCCGGCAGCGCGCCGTTGAGATCCAGGAACGACAATGGGCCGGACCTGGCCCGACTGGCCGCTGCGTTTTGGCTGACGCTTGCGGCGGCGGCGCTGCCCGCCGCCGCAGGCAATTTCAGCGTGGCGCCCGTGCGCATCGAACTGCAGGGCGGCCAGCGCACCGCGGTGCTCACCGTGCACAACGAGGACACCGGCCCGCTCCTGATCCAGCTCTCGACCCTGTCGTGGTCCCAGCCCGCGGGCGAGGAGAAATACGAGGCCACGCACGAACTGCTGGCGACGCCGCCGATCTTCACCCTGCCCGCGCAGGGCGAACAGATCATCCGGGTCGCATTACGGCGCGAACCCGAGGCCACGCGCGAACTTGCCTATCGCCTGCTGCTGGCCGAGGTGCCGCAGTCCGCGGACAAGGATTTCACCGGTCTGCGCGTGGCGCTGCACCTGAGCCTGCCGGTATTCGTGCACGCGGCCGCACCAGCGACCGCCTCGATGGCCTGGCACGGCCAGTGGCGGCAGGACGGCACCATAGAGGTGCGCGCCAGCAACAGCGGCCAGACCCACCTGCAGATCAGTGACTTCAGCCTGCAGTTTGCCGGCACCGCGCAGAGCGTTCACGCCGCGGTGACCCGCTATGTGCTGCCGGGAAGCACCGTGAGCTGGCAGCTGGCCCCGCCCGCCGGCGTGGCGCACGAGGCTGCCGTCAGCGTCCACGGTTTCAGTGATCAGGGCGAATTCCAGGCCGATGTCGCGATAGCTGGTCCGTGATCAGCGGTGCGGTGCGATGGCCCCCAATCCCGGATTCTGGCTGCGCCGATTTAACCTAGTATGGTTGCCGGGCGTGCTGTGGGCGATGGCCGCAGCGGGCGCCGCCGCTCCGGCGGCGACGGACGGCGACGAGTTGCGTGAGACGGTGATGAGCGTCACCGTGAACACGCAGCCGCACAGCGAAATGCTGGTGATGCTGCGCGACGCCGCCGGAGCGCTGTGGATCGACAGCGACGATCTGGAAGAGCTGCGCCTGCTGCGCCCGCCAGTCGCGGCGCGCGACTACCAGGGGCGACACTACCTGCCGCTGGCGGCCATTGGCGGCATTGAGATCGCCGTGGACGAACCGACGCAGAGCGTGGCGCTGAGCGTGCCTGCCGAGCAGTTCACGCTCACCCACACGCAGTCGCCCGCGCGGGCGGCCCCGCCATTGACCGAGGCGAGTCCGGGCGCGTTCCTCAATTACCAGCTCTCGGCGCAACGGGTCGCGGGCCAGGACCTGACCGGCGCCTTCGGGGAGCTCGGCGCCTTTGCCGCCCAGGGCGTGCTCACCAACACCGGCGTGCTTCGTTCGCTGGCCGGCCACGCCGACGCGGTTCGCCTCGACAGCACCTATACCGCCGATTTTCCGGGCCGTATCGAACGCCTCACGGTGGGTGATGCCGTCAGCGACGGCAGCGTCTGGGGCAGTGCCGTGCGCTTTGCCGGCATCGGCTGGAGCCGCAATTTCTCCTTGCGCCCGGATCTACTGACCACGCCCCTGCTGAGCGCGACCGGCACGGCCGTGGTGCCCTCGACGGTCGACGTGTACGTGAATAACCAGCAGGTGTCGAGCGCGGCACTTCCGCCCGGACCCTTCGTGGTCGACCGGCTGCCGGCGGTCACGGGCGCAGGCCAGGTGAGGGTGGTGGTGCGTGACGCGCTCGGCCGGGAACAGCAGGTGACGCAGCCCTTCTACTCGAGCCTACAGCTGCTCGCTGCGGGACTGAGTCAATACGAGGTGGATCTGGGCAAGGTGCGACGCGACTACACCACCGCCAGCGCCCACTATGGCCCGACCATGGGCAGCGCCAGCTATCGTCGCGGCGTCAGCAATACGCTCACGCTGGAAATGCACGCCGAGTTCCTCGACCAGCAGGCGCACAGCGCGGGGCTGGCGGGCGCAGCCGCCCTCGGCCAGTTCGCGGTGGTCAATTTCACCGCCGCGGCGGGCGGCGGCCCTGACACGTCAGGCTCGCTCTACGGGATTGGTGTGGAACGCCAGGGGCCGAGATTCAGCCTGGGCTTTAACCACACCGCGGCGAGCAGCGGCTTCCGGCAAATCGCCACCGCCGAGGAGCCGGCGCGCCGGTTTCGAAGCCGCGACCTGGCCCAGCTGGGTGCCAATCTGCAGCGGTGGGGTTCGCTGGTCGCCGTCCTTGCGCACCAGACGTACGCGGATCTGCCCAGCGAGGAAACCGCCAGCCTGAGTTACAGCCGCAACCTGGGTCAGCGCGGTGCCCTGAACGTGACGGCGACGCGCAGCAGCCAGGGGGGAGCACTCGCACGCAGCGTCTTCGTGACCTTCACACTCTCGCTCGGCGAACGCACCGCGCTGGTGCTGACGGGAACCCGCGGTGAGGGCCCCGGGGCGCCGCCGGGGGAAATGTTCGCCAGTTACAGCCAGAACCCGCCGCGCGGTTCGGGCGAGGGCTATCGCCTTGGAGTTTCCACCATCGGCAACTACGACGCGCAGTTCAGCGCCCAGGGACAACCGGGAGAGCTGCAGCTCCAGGCCGCGCGCAATCAGGGTGTGTCCGGCGTGAGCGGCTACTGGACCGGGGCGGCCACACTGCTGGGCGGCGAACTGCACGCGGCCCGGCAGGTGGGTGGCAGTTTTGCGCTGGTTGACGTGGGCGGGTTGCCGGGCGTGCCGGTGTTTATCGACAATCAGCTGGTCGCCTCCACCGATCTGCACGGTCACGCGCTCCTGCACGACCTGCTGCCCTACGAGAGCAACCGCGTCAACATCGAACCGACCGAGATTCCGCTGGATGCCAGCATTGGCGCGCGCACGCTGGTGGTGACGCCCGGTTACCGCAGTGGCGTGATTGTCAGGTTCCCGGTGGAGCGGGTGCACGGGGGCACCTTCAGGTTGGTCACGGCCGCCGGCCAGGCGGTGCCGGCGGGCGCCAGCGTGGAGTTCGGCGGCAAACACTTTCCGGTGACCTATGACGGCGTAACCTACGTGACCGGCTATGAGCGCGAAGGGGAGGGCACGGCGCAGTGGGGCAGCTCCCGCTGCAGCTTCCGCCTCGGCCCGCCGCCACCCGAGGATCCCCAGCCTGACATGGGCACGCTCAGCTGCCGAACCCTCGATACGCAGGGGCATGAGCCTTGAAGCGGCTCGCTCCAGAAAAGTGGCTGCTGGCTTGCTGCGCCCTGATGCCCGCAGTGGCGGGCGCGGCCGTGAGTTGCACCGTGTCCGCGACCGGGCCGGTCTTCGGCATCTACAACCCCCTTAGCGCTGCCCCGACTTATGCGAATGGCCAGGTGCAGGCGACCTGCACGCTGCTGGGCGGCGGTGCGACCACGGTGAACCTCGTGTCGAGCTACAGCACCGGCCACGGCAGCTATGCGCTGCGCTTTATGATGACGGGTGCCAACAAGCTCAATTACAACCTGTTCTTCGACGCCGCCTACACGCAGATTCGAGGCGACGGCACGGGCGGATCGCAGACCGGAGGTGCGTCGCTCTCACTCACTCCGGGCAATCCGACCCAGACCGCCACGTCCACGATCTATGGCCGCATACCCGCCGCTCAGGACGTCGCCGCCGGCGCCTACACCGACACGATCGTCGTGACGATTACCTATTAGCGCGCTACAGCGGCCGGGCGGAGAGCCGCAGCGGCCACGCGTACCAGCCCGGTTGCGCCGTCGGCGCCAGTTTGAAGCGGGCCCGCAGCGTCAGCAGGCGTGATCGGCTGTTCTGCCAGCGTTGCACCACAGTACCGCCCGCGCCGTCCAGGACGACCTCACCGTCCAGTCCCTGCAGGGCGACCGCTGTGTACCACGGGCTTAGCGCGGCCACGTCCAGGGCGAAACCGGAGCGGCTGTTGCTCTCCACGCGCAGCACAAGGCCTCGCGGGGCATCGACGTAGCCCGACGCCACATCGGCCGCGCTGACCTGCACCTGCGCTATGCCACTCACAATTTGCATGCGCGCCACGGGCAATACATAAGCGCTGACCATCAGCGCGGCGGGCGCCTGCGCCGCGGGCACCTGGGCCGAGCCAGCGGCCAGGAGTAGTCCGATCCGGGTCCACCAGCGTGCCGCCGGTTCCCGCGCGGGCGTTCGGGCGCTCCTGGCTCCCCGGCGGCGGGACATTTTCATCTCGGATGGCATGACGGCTCCGATGACCCCGCCGGTACACTAAGTCAGTGCCGGGCTCGCGGGCAACAGGCAGGAGCTTACGTCGCATGCGCGGCTCGAGCGGGCCCGCAACTTGACGCTTGCGCAAACCGAACCCTACACTCGACGCACTCATCGAGACCGGCTGAGGGATAGGCCCTTCGACGCCGGGGCAACCACCGGTTGGACCGGCAAGGTGCCAACTCCTGCGGCTCTTATATATAGGGGCCGACAGATGAGCGTATCGGTCGCCGGTTCCCGCCCCGGGAAGCGACTGTGTTGGCGCTGCACCGGCCGCGCCGCCGCTCCTGTCCGTTCAGGTACGCCGATGAGTGTGGCGTTATTCATCGACGGAGCGTGTACGTGAAATCAAAGAATGAATCTGGTCCGCAGGCGGCGACCCGCGCGGTGCGCGCCGGGCTGGTGAGCGATGCCGTCAGCGGCGCGGTGGTCCCACCGATCTTCCTCAGTTCCACCTATGCCTTCCATGGGTACGGTGAAAAGCGGCCCTACGACTATTCGCGCACCGCCAACCCCACCCGTGACTTGCTGGGCAACGCGCTCGCCGATCTCGAGGGAGGCGCCGGCGCCGTGATCACCGGATCCGGCATGGGTGCGATTACCCTGGTGGGCCACTTGTTCAACGTCGGTGCGCGCATCGTCGCCCCGCACGACTGCTACGGCGGCAGCCATCGACTGTTCAGCGAGTGGCAGCGCCGTGGTGAATTCCAGGTGCAATTCGTCGACTTCGCAAATGAGGCGGCGGTGCGCGCGGCGCTGGCGCGCGAGGCGGCGCTGGTATGGATCGAAACGCCGAGCAATCCGTTGATGCGCATCACCGATATCGCGGCCGTGGCCACGCTCGCGCGCCAGGCGCGGGCCCTGGTGGTGGTGGACAACACCTTCATGTCCCCCGCCTGGCAGCAGCCGTTGCGCCTGGGCGCCGACCTGGTCGTGCATTCGACGACCAAGTACATCAACGGTCACAGCGACGTGGTCGGCGGAGCGGTGGTGTCCAAGACCCGCGAGCTGCACGACCGGCTCGCCGAGTGGGCCAATTGCCTGGGACTGACCGGTGCGCCCTTCGACAGTTACCTGACCCTGCGGGGCCTGCGCACGCTCCATGCCCGGCTGGCCATCCACGGCCGCAACGCGCAGGCCCTGGCGGAATGGCTGGTGCAACAGCCGGCGGTCAGCCGCGTCTGGTACCCGGGGCTCCCGTCCCACGCCGGTCATGAGATTGCCCTCCGCCAGCAGCGCGGCTTTGGCGCCATCATTGCCTTCGAGCTCAAGGGCGGCATACCGGCCGTCAAGCAGTTCGTCACCGGCCTGCGCTGCATTACGCTGGCGGAATCCTTAGGCGGCGTGGAGAGCCTGGTGGCGCACCCGGTCACCATGACCCATGCGGCCATGGACGCGAGCGCGCGCCAGGAGGCGGGCCTGACGGACGGCTTGCTGCGCATGTCGGTAGGCATCGAGGACCTGGGCGACCTGCAGGAAGACATGCGCGAGGGGCTGGCGCGGATCGGGGGCTGATCGCTGGCCACGGGCGCCCCATCGCTACTAGAATTCGCTGCTCCGGTGGCCCGCTCATCGGGGCACTTCCGAGCGCACAGACACACAGTAAGGGGGTCCCATGGCTGCAATCTCGATACATCCGTCGGTCGACAACGGCATCAAACCCACCGCCAAGGATTTCGCCGGCGGCACCCTGCAGTGCAAGTGCGCGCAAAATCCGGTCGAGGTCACGATCAAGTCGCAGACCGCGCACAACCATGCCTGCGGCTGCACCAAGTGCTGGAAGCCCAAGGGCGCGCTGTTCGCCGTGGTCGCGGTGGTCCCCAGGGACAAGGTCAGTGTCACCAAGAACGCCGACAAGCTCGCCGTGGTCGATGCCAGCGCCACGATCCAGCGCCACGCCTGCAAGGCCTGCGGCGTGCACATGTACGGGCGCATTGAGAACACCAAACACCCGTTCTACGGCCTGGATTTCGTGCACACCGAGTTGTCCGGCCAGAGCGGCTGGTCCGCCCCGGAATTCGCCGCGTTCGTGTCCTCGATCATCGAATCAGGCGCCGACCCGGCACAGATGGGCGCCGTGCGCGGGCGGCTCAAGGCCCTCGGGCTCGAGCCCTACGACTGCCTGTCGCCGGCGCTCATGGACGCGATCGCCACGCACGTCGCCAAAGCCTCGGGCGTGCTGAAGAAGGCCTGAAGGAGCAGCGTTCATGGAGGTACGCGCAGCAGTAGCGTTCGAGGCCGGCAAGCCGCTCAGCATCGAGCGCGTGCAGCTCGAGGGACCCAAGGCGGGCGAAGTGCTCATCGAGGTCAAGGCGAGCGGGATCTGCCACACCGACAAGTACACGCTGTCGGGCGCCGACCCCGAAGGCTTGTTCCCCTCGATACTGGGCCATGAAGGGGCCGGGGTGGTGGTGGAAGTCGGCAGCGGCGTGCGCACCCTGAAGAAGGGCGATCACGTGATCCCGCTCTATACGCCGGAATGCCGCGAGTGCAAGAGCTGCACCTCGCGCAAGACCAACCTGTGCACGGCGATTCGCGCCACGCAGGGCAAGGGCGTGATGCCGGACGGCGCCAGCCGCTTTTCGTACAAGGGCAAGCCCATCTATCACTACATGGGCTGCTCGACCTTTGCGAACTACACCGTGCTCCCGGAGATCGCGCTGGCCAAAATTCGTGAGGATGCGCCCTTCGACAAGGCTTGCTACATCGGTTGCGGCGTGACCACCGGGATCGGTGCGGTGATCTTCACGGCCAAGGTGGAGCCCGGCGCCAACGTGGTCGTGTTTGGGCTGGGCGGCATCGGGCTCAACGTCGTGCAGGGCGCCAAGCTCGCCGGGGCCGACATGATCATCGGTGTCGATACCAATCCGGCGCGCGAGCCGCTGGCGCGAAAATTCGGCGCCACGCACTTCGTCAATCCCAAGCAGGTCCAGGGCGATCTGGTGGCGCACCTGGTGGAGCTGACGCGGGGCGGGGCCGACTACAGCTTCGAGTGCATCGGCAACACCCAGGTCATGCGCCAGGCGCTCGAGTGCTGCCACCGCGGCTGGGGCCAGAGCATCATCATCGGGGTGGCCGCCTCCGGCCAGGAGATCAGCACCCGCCCGTTCCAGCTGGTGACCGGGCGCGTTTGGCGCGGCACGGCCTTTGGCGGGGCGCGCGGGCGCACCGACGTGCCCAGGATCGTCGACTGGTACATGGAGCGCAAGATCAACATCGATGACCTGATCACCCACACGCTGCCGCTCGATCGCATCAACGAGGGATTCGAGCTGATGGCCCGGGGCGAATCGATCCGGAGCGTGGTCGTTTATTGACCGCCCGACGCCGCGCTCTGGCCCCCGGCACCGCGGGAGATATGTCAATGTCGGGGCGCCAGGGCCCACGGCGGGCGGCTCGATCCCCAGCGTGCGCGCCCCGGTCCCTGGACGGGCCTTGGGGCTTGTGAGTTCGCCGGCCCGCTCGTGTATCCTTTCTAGGTTTGGCGGCCGGTTGCAGTGCCATGTTGCGTCGCGCAAGGCCGGTCGCGACATTACTGGAGAGTCAAGGTGATAAGTCCGACCGTGACCGTGGCGGCGCGGCGCGTGGAGGGCGGCGTCGCCCAGGACATCGCCGAGACCCTGGCGGCCGAGGTTCCCGTGGCCATCCAGTTCAACGGCCGCGCCCATGCGGTCATGCTGGCGACACCGGCGGACCTGGACGACTTCGCCCTGGGCTTCGCACTGACCGAGGGCATCGTACGGAGAGCTGATGAACTTACGCTGGTTGAACAGACCTGGACGCCCGAGGGGGTAGTCTTGGACATACGGATCCCCGAAGTGCGCTTTGCCCTGCTGGACACGCGTGAACGCAACCTCACCGGGCGCACGGGCTGCGGTCTGTGCGGCACCTCGACGCTCGAGGCCGCGATACGGCCGGTCCGGCGCGCCGATCCGCACGGCCGGCGCGCCGATGCCACGGCCCTGCGGGCCGGCATGGAACGTCTGGCCACCCTGCAACCGTACAACGACGCCACGGGTGCGGTGCACGCCGCCGCACTGCTGAGCGAGGAGGATGGCTATACGGTGCGCGAAGATGTGGGTCGGCACAACGCCATCGACAAGGCGGTCGGAGCGGTCGCGCGCGCCGGCGGCCGGCCGCACAGCCTGCTGGTGACTTCGCGCGCCTCTTACGAAGTCGTGCACAAGGCGGCGGAGGTGGGATGCCGCCTGGTGGCGGCGATCTCGGCGCCCACGGCGCTGGCCGTGCAGCTGGCCACCGAGGCGGGCATCACGCTGATCGGATGGGCCCGGCCGCCGCGCCTGACCGTCTACAGTGGGGAGCTGACGTGAACACGCGCCGGCCGGTGGGCCTGCCACTGCGACCCGAGCCCGGCGCGGACCTGCCCGCCGAGGAGCGCGCTGCGGTGCTCGACTCGGTCCGCCAGAACCGCGCCCTGGCGGGCAGCCTGATGCCCGTCCTGCACGGCATCCAGGACCGCCTGGGCTGGGTCCCGGCGCGCGCCGTGCCGCTGGTCGCCTTCGAACTGAACCTGTCGCGCGCCGAGGTGCACGGCGTGCTCACCTTTTATCATTACTTCCGTCAGAGCAAGCCGGGCCGGCAGGTCATCTACCTGTGTCGCGCCGAGGCCTGCCAGGCGGTCGGCGCGGCGACGCTGGAGGCGCACGCCAAGCGCAAGCTGGGCGCCGACTTCCACGGCACCAGCGCTGATGGCCGCTACACGCTCGAGCCGGTGTACTGCCTGGGTAACTGCGCCTGCGGGCCGTCGCTGATGATCGACAAGGAACTGCACGCCCACGTCACGCCGGCGCGCTTTGACGAGTTGGTGGCGGAATAGCCGATGAGTACCACGATATATATTCCGCGTGAGGCCACCGCGCTCGCGCTGGGCGCTGAAGCGGTGGCGCAAGCGGTGGCCGCGGAAGCGGGCCGGCGCCAGCAGGCGGTGCGCATCGTGCGCAATGGATCGCGCGGCGCGTTCTGGCTCGAGCCGCTGGTCGAGGTGCAGACCCCACAGGGCCGCGTGGCCTACGGCCCGGTCCGGGCCAAGGACGTCGGCGGCCTGTTCGCGGCGGGGTTTCTCGAGGGCCGGCCCCACGCACTGTGCCTGGGTGCGGTGGCGGACATACCCTACCTTAAGAATCAGGAACGCCTGTGCTGCGCACGCCTGGGCGTCACCGATCCGCTCAGCCTGGATGATTATCGCGCGCACGGCGGCTATGCCGGCTTGGCGGCGGCGCTGGCCATGGCGCCGGCCGAGATCGTGCAGGCGGTGACCGATTCGGGGCTCCGTGGCCGCGGTGGCGCCGCGTTCCCGACGGGCATCAAGTGGCGCACGGTGCTCAATGCCCCGGTCACGGCGGCCGCCCAGAAGTACATCGTGTGCAATGCCGACGAAGGGGATTCGGGCACCTTTTCCGACCGCCTGATCATGGAAGGAGACCCGTTCTGCCTGATCGAGGGCATGACGATTGCCGGCCTCGCCGTGGGTGCCACGCGCGGCTACATCTACCTGCGCTGCGAGTATCCGCACGCGCATGCCGCGCTGCTGGCGGCGATGGCCGCGGCGTACGCGGCGGGCTACCTGGGCGCCGACGTGCGCGGCAGCGGCAAGGCCTTCGAGCTGGAGGTCCGGCTCGGCGCCGGCGCCTACATCTGCGGCGAGGAGACCTCGCTCCTCGAATCGCTCGAGGGGCGGCGCGGACAGGTGCGCTTCAAGCCACCGCTCCCGGCCATCGCCGGATTGTTCGGCTGCCCGACCGTGATCAATAACGTCATCACCTTCGCGAGCGTCCCCACGGTGCTGGAACGCGGCGCGGCTTACTACCGTGACTTCGGCATGGGCCGCTCACGCGGCAGCCTGCCGATCCAGCTGGCCGGCAACATTGCGCGCGGCGGCCTGGTCGAGAAGGCTTTCGGCGTCAGCCTGCGCGAGCTGCTCTACGACTTTGGCGGCGGCACCCGCTCGGGGCGGCCGATCCGCGCGGTTCAGGTGGGCGGGCCGCTGGGCGCCTACTGGCCGGAGTCCAAATTCGACACGCCGCTGGACTACGAGGCCTTCGCGCAGTCGGGCGGCATGCTCGGTCACGGTGGCATCGTGGTGTTCGACGATACCGTGGATATGGCCGCCCAGGCACGCTACGCGATGGAATTCTGCGCGATTGAATCCTGCGGCAAGTGCACGCCCTGCCGGATCGGCTCGACGCGCGGCGTCGAGGTCATCGACCGGCTGCGCGCGGGCGACCGTCCGGCGCTGCAGACCACGCTGCTGCGCGATCTTTGCAACACGCTCACGCACGGCTCGCTGTGCGCGCTGGGAGGGCTGACGCCGTTCCCGGTGATTTCCGCGCTCGACCATTTCCCCGAAGATTTCTCGAAACCAATGACCGCCGCGGCGGTCGGAAGTTAAAGCTATGCAATCCATTGCCGAACAGGATCTGGGCACGCCGGCGCGGGAGTCGGCCACGCAGGTCAAGCTGCTGATCGACGGCTGCGAGATTTCCGTGCCGGCGGGCACCTCGGTGATGCGCGCCGCCGCGCTTGCCGACCTCAAGATTCCGAAGCTGTGCGCCACCGACCAGCTCGAAGCCTTCGGCTCCTGCCGCCTGTGCCTGGTGCAGATCGAGGGCATGAAGGGTTACCCGGCCTCCTGCACCACCCCGGTGGCCGAAGGCATGAAGGTCACGACGCAGAACGCGGAGCTGGCGCAGTTGCGGCGCGGCGTCATGGAACTCTACATCTCCGATCATCCGCTGGACTGCCTGACCTGTCCGGCCAACGGTCATTGCGAACTGCAGGACATGGCCGGGGCGGTGGGCCTGCGCGAGGTGCGTTACGGCTATGACGGGGCCAATCACCTGGACGCCCCCAAGGACGAGTCCAATCCGTACTTCACCTTTGACGCCAGCAAGTGCATCGTGTGTTCGCGCTGCGTGCGCGCCTGCGACGAGCAGCAGGGGACGCTGGCACTGACCATTGCCGCGCGCGGCTTCGACTCGGTGGTCTCGGCCAGTCAGGGCGAGTCGTTCATGGATTCGGAGTGCGTGTCCTGCGGCGCCTGCGTGCAGGCCTGCCCGACGGCGACGCTGTCCGAGAAGTCCCTGATCGAGCAGGGCCAGGCGGAGCACAGCGTGGTGACCACCTGCGCCTATTGCGGCGTCGGCTGCTCGTTCCGGGCCGAGATGCGTGGCGAGGAACTGATCCGCATGGTGCCCAACAAGGACGGGCACGCCAACCACGGCCACAGCTGCGTGAAGGGCCGCTTCGCGATCGGCTATGCGACCCATCCGGACCGCATCACCAAGCCCATGATCCGCGCCACGATCACCGAAGCGTGGCGCGAAGTCAGCTGGGAGGAGGCCATCGCCCACGCCGCCTCCGAACTGCGGCGTATCCAGGCCAAGTACGGCCGCGACAGCATCGGCGGTATCACCTCGAGCCGCTGCAGCAACGAGGAAACCTACCTGGTGCAGAAGCTGGTGCGCGCCGGCTTCGGCAACAACAACGTGGATACCTGCGCGCGCGTATGCCATTCGCCCACCGGCTATGGTCTCAAGCAGACGCTGGGTGAATCGGCCGGCACGCAGACCTTTGACTCCGTCATGCTCAGCGACGTGATCATGGTCATCGGCGCCAACCCGACCGATGCGCACCCGGTGTTTGCCTCGCAGATGAAGCGGCGCCTGCGCCAGGGCGCCAAGCTCATCGTCGCCGATCCGCGCCGCATTGACCTGGTGCGCACGCCGCACATCGAGGCCGCACATCACCTGGCGCTCAGGCCAGGGACCAATGTGGCGCTCATCAACAGCCTCGCGCACGTGGTGGTCACCGAGGGCCTGGTCAAGGAGGATTTCGTGCGCGCGCGCTGCGAAGTCGAGTCCTTCGAGAAGTGGCGGCACTTCGTGGCCGAGCCGCGCAATTCGCCGGAGGCGATGGAGTCCGTGACCGGCGTGCCGGCCGCCGAGGTGCGCCGCGCGGCCCGTTTGTTCGGGACCGCGGGCAACGGCGCGATCTACTACGGCCTCGGCGTCACCGAACACAGCCAGGGATCGACGATGGTGATGGGCATCGCCAATCTTGCCATGGCCACCGGCAACGTCGGTCGGGTGGGCGTGGGCGTCAATCCGCTGCGCGGCCAGAACAATGTGCAGGGTTCCTGCGACATGGGCTCGTTCCCGCACGAGTTCCCGGGCTACCGCCACGTGTCCGACGATGCGACGCGCCAGCAGTTCGAGCGCAAGTGGAACGTCAAGCTGCTTGCCGAGCCGGGGCTGCGGATTCCGAACATGTTCGAGGCCGCGCTGGACGGTGAATTCAAGGCCCTTTACATCCAGGGCGAGGACATCGCGCAGTCCGATCCCAATACTCAGCACGTGACCGCCGCGCTGAGCGCGATGGAATGCATCATCGTCCAGGACCTGTTCCTGAACGAGAGTGCCAAGTTCGCGCACGTGTTCCTGCCCGGCTCCTCGTTCCTGGAAAAGGACGGCACCTTCACCAACGCCGAGCGGCGCATCTCGCCGGTGCGCAAGGTCATGCGCTCTAAGTCCGGGTACGCCGACTGGGAGATCACGCAGCTGCTGTCCAATGCGCTGGGATACCCGATGAATTACAACCATCCGAGCGAGATCATGGACGAGATTGCCGCGCTTACCCCGACATTTACCGGCGTGAGTTTCGCAAAATTGGATGAGCTGGGCAGCATTCAGTGGCCGTGCAACGAGCAGGCACCCGAGGGTACGCCGATCATGCACGTGGACACCTTCGTGCGCGGTAAGGGCAGGTTCCTGATCACCGAGTACGTGGCGACCACGGAGAAGGTCAACACGCGCTACCCGCTGATTCTTACCACCGGCCGCATCCTGTCGCAGTACAACGTGGGCGCGCAGACGCGGCGCACGGAAAATGTCGTCTGGCACGACGAGGATCGCCTGGAGATTCATCCGCACGATGCCGAGGAACGCGGCGTCAAGGAGAACGACTGGGTGGGCGTGCAGAGCCGCGCCGGCGAGACCGTGCTGCGCGCCAGTGTGACCACGCGCGTGCAGCCCGGGGTGGTGTACACGACCTTCCACTTTCCCGAGCTGGGCGTGAACGTGATTACCACCGAGAACTCCGACTGGGCCACCAATTGTCCGGAGTACAAGGTCACGGCGGTGCAGGTCACCCGCGTGACCCAGCCCTCGGCCTGGCAGCAGCGCTACCAGCAGTTCGACCAGCGGCAGCAGGCCCTGCTGGCGCAGGCCACGCACCCGGGTGAGCCCGTGGAAGCCGTGTCCACGGCCAGATGAGCGTCGAGCACCTGGTGCAGATGGCCAACGACATCGGCCATTTCTTTGCGGCCGAGCCCAAGCGGGCGGACGCGATCGCCGGCATTGCCACCCACATACAGCGCTACTGGGACCCGCGGATGCGCCGGCAGATCCTGGCGCACCTGCAGGCCGGCGGAGCGGGCCTGGAGGAATTGCCGCGCGCGGCTGTCGCGACCCTCAAGCCCACCTAGCCCAAGGCGAGGCCACGCCGTGTCGACGAAGCTTGAGTTGCCCTCACCCTATGCGCTGTTCCTGGGCGATGGCGATCAGCTGGCCGTCAAGACCGCCACCGGCATCGCCCACTGGCGTCCCGAGCGCTGCGTCGCCCAGGTGGTACTGCCCGGAGGCAGCGCCGATCTGGGACTGCCCAGCCTTTCGCCGGCCGCCGCCGCCGCAGCGGGCGCGCGCCTGCTGATTGTCGGAGCGGCGGAATTCGGCGGACGGATCTCGGCCACCTGGGTGCCGACGCTGCTGGACGCGCTGGAAGCGGGCCTGGACCTGGCCGCCGGGCTCCATGAACGCCTGGCGGATGTGCCCGCGATCCGCCAGGCCGCCGAGCGTCTGCAGCGACGGCTGTACGACGTGCGCCAGCCGCTGAGCGGACAGTCGGCGATTGCCACCGGCGCCAAACGTTCCGGAATGCGCCTGTTGACGGTGGGTACCGACTGCGCGGTCGGCAAGATGTTTACCAGCCTGAGCATCGAGGCCGAATTGCGCCGCCGCGGCGTGCCGGCGACCTTCCGCGCCTCCGGTCAAACCGGGATACTCATCAGCGGTTCCGGCGTCAGCGTCGATGCCATCGTCGCGGACTTCATCTCGGGCGCGGCCGAACTGTTGTCGCCTGCGAACCGGCCTGAGCATTGGGACGTCATCGAAGGGCAGGGCTCGCTCCATCATCCGGCCTATGCCGGCGTCACGCTCGGGCTGATCCACGGATCGCAGCCCGATGCCCTGGTCCTGTGCCACCGCATCGATCTTGAGCGCGTGGACGGCTACCCCAGCTACGCGACGCCCGGCTTCGAGGCGGCCATCGCCGCCAACGAGGGCGCCGCGCGGCTGACCAACCCGAACGCGCGCGTGGTGGGCATCAGCGTCAATACGGCCGCGGCCGATGCGGCGCGCGCGCAGCATTACCTGAGCGCGCTGGAGGCGAGGCTGCGCCTGCCCTGCTGCGATCCGGTACGCACCGGCGTCGCCGCGCTGGTCGACCGGCTGCTGCAAGAATTTCCGCGCGCCGCATGACCGAAACCGCCGACCAGCGCCTGGCGCTGCGCATCGGTACTGAACAGTGGCCGCTGCGCGTGCCATTCCGGATTACCGGACAGACCATTGTCCACCTCGACGTCGTCGTGGTCAGCCTCGAGCGCGCGGGCCTGTGCGGGCGCGGTGAGGCCGCCGGGGTCGATTACCGCGGCGATGACCTGCCGGCGATGCTCGCGCAGCTCGAAGCGGCGCGGGCCACGATCGAATCGGGCGTGACGCGTGAGCAGCTGCAGCGGCTGCTGGGGGCCGGCGGGGCGCGCAACGCGCTCGATTGTGCGCTCTGGGAGCTCGAATCCCTGCAGGCGCGCCGCCCGGTGTGGCAACTGGCGGGCCTGGCCGAGCCGCACCCGCTCCTCAGCACCTACACCGTGGGGGCGGACCGCCCGACCGCCATGGCCGAACGCGCACTCGAATTCGCGCCGGCGCGGGCGATCAAGCTGAAGTTGATCGGTGATCACGACGACGCCGAGCGCGTGCGGGCTGTGTGTGCGGCGCGACCCGACGTGTGGCTGGCGGTCGATGCCAATCAGGGATTTACTCGCGCGCACCTGCAGCACCTCCTGCCGGTGCTGCAGGGCTGTGGCGTGGCCCTGATCGAGCAGCCCTTTCCCGTCGGACGGGAACCCCCGCTGGAGGAGCTGCGCTCGCCCATACCGATCGCCGCGGACGAGTCGGCCCAGGTCAGCGAGGATCTGCCGCGGCTGGTGGGCCGCTTCGACGCCGTCAACATCAAGCTGGACAAATGCGGTGGGCTGACCGAGGGCCTGCGCATGGCCGCCGCGGCGCGAGAGCTCGGCCTCGGGGTCATGATCGGCAACATGGTGGGCACCTCGCTGGCCATGGCGCCTGCCTATCTCGTCGGCCAGAGCTGCCAGGTTGTCGACCTGGACGGACCGCTCCTGCTGGCGAGTGATCGTCCGGCGCGCGTGAGCTATGAGCACGGCTACCTGCGCTGCGCCGAGCGTGTCTGGGGCTACGCCGCCGAAATTTAATGTATATGCTGCTTGGCCAATGCCCGACGCTACATCCAGCGGCGGGCAGGCCCATCGGTGCAACCCTGGAGGTCGTGTGTGACTAGCTCAATACCTAAATTGCGCCGTTGGGGCGTGGGTCTCGGCGCGCTGTGCTGCGCGTGGGGGGTGGGCGCTGCGCCGCCGGCCGATCCGTTGACACGCGCGATGCAGGTGCTGGCAGGCACGCCGCTGATAGACGGGCACAACGACCTGCCCTGGATCATCCGCGCCCGCTTCAACAGTTCTCTGGCCGCGCTTGATCTGGCGAGCGATACCGCGCATCTCAAGCCGCCGGCCGATCAGGTCCCCCTGATGACGGACCTGCCGCGCCTGCACGCCGGCCACGTCGGTGCGCAATTCTGGTCGGTGTACGTACCGGTCGAGATGCAGGGCGCCGCGGCCGTACAGGCGACGCTCGAACAGATCGACATCGTGCGCCAGATGGCGGCGCGCTATCCGCACGATCTGGAGATGGCCTACACGGCCGAGGATATCCGCCGCATCCACAAGAGCGGACGCATTGCCTCCCTGATCGGGGTGGAGGGTGGACACCAGATCGCCAATTCGCTCGCGGTGCTGCGCCAGTACTACGAGCTGGGCGTGCGCTACATGACCCTGACGCACGTGACCAACACCGACTGGGCGGATGCCGCCACGGTCGACCCGGTGCACCACGGACTGACGCCGTTCGGGCGCGAGACCGTGCGCGAAATGAACCGGCTGGGCATGCTCGTCGACCTCAGCCACGTGTCGGAGGCCACCATGCGCGCGGCCCTGGAGGTGTCGGCCGCACCGGTCATCTTCTCGCACTCTTCGGCGCGCGCGCTGGTCGATCACCCGCGCGACGTGTCGGACGAGGTGTTGCGGCTGTTGCCGCCCAACGGCGGCGTGGTGATGGTCAATTTCAATCCCGGTTACGTGTCCCAGGCCCGCAACGAATGGGAAGCGGCCCAGGCGGCCGAAATGGCGCGCTACAACAGCCCGCCCTATGTGGGGCTCTACATAGGGCAACCCGAGCGCGCCCAGGAGGCACTCAAGGCCTGGGAACAGGCCCATCCGAAGCCGGCGGTGACGCTGAGCGATGTGGCGGACCACATCGATCACGTGCGCAAGATTGCCGGCGTGGACCACGTAGGCCTCGGCTCCGATTTTGACGGCATCAGCGAGGTGCCGACCGGACTGGAGGACGTGTCCAAGTTTCCGCAGCTGCTCGCCGAGCTGGCGCGGCGCGGCTGGAGTGATGCGGACCTCGCCAAGCTGGCGGGCGGCAACTTGCTGCGGGCCCTGGCAGGCGCGGAACAGGCCGCCGCACAACTGCGCAAGCAGCGCCTGGCCTCGGGCGCGACGATCGCGGCACTCGACCCGCCGCCGCCCGCGCACTGACAGGCGTTCCGATCGTTCGGAGTTCGCGCGGCCCTCAGGGCTGGCCGATCCGCGCGAGCACGGCCGTGCCGATCTCGGGGGTCGTGTACGGCCGCGCCCCCGGAGCGGCGATGTCGGCGGTGCGCGCCCCCGCCGCGATGGCCGCGGCGACGGCCGCCTCCACCGCGGCCGCCTCCTCGGGCAGGCCGAGCGATAATCGCAGCAGCAGCGCCGCACTGAGGATCGCGCCATAGGGATTGGCGATTCCCTGGCCCGCGATATCCGGCGCCGAACCGTGGATGGGCTCGTACAGCCCCCGCGGACCCTCGCCCAATGAGGCCGACGGCAGCATGCCCAGCGATCCGGCCAGCATCGAGGCTTCGTCGGTCAGGATGTCGCCAAACATGTTCTCGGTCACGGCGACGTCGAAATCGCGCGGGCTCCGGATCAGGTGCATCGCGGCGGCATCGACCAGCATGTGATCCAGCCGCACGTCGGAAAACTCGCTGTCCACGATGCGCTGCGTGACTTCGCGCCACAGCCGCGAGGTCTCGAGCACGTTGGACTTGTCGATTGAGGTGAGCCGGCCGCGGCGGGTGCGCGCGAGCCGAGCAGCCACGCGTACCACGCGCTCAATCTCGGCGACGCTGTAGCTGCACAGGTCGCTCGCGCCCTGGGCGGTGCGCGTCTTGGCGCCGAAATAGATGCCGCCCGTCAGCTCGCGCACGAAGATCAGATCGACGCCCTCGAGCAGTTCGCGCTTGAGACTCGAGATGTCGCGCAGCGCCGGGTGCACGGCGACCGGGCGCAGGTTGGCGTACACGCCGAGCTCCTTGCGCAGCCGGAGCAATCCCTGTTCGGGACGCACCGGCGCCTGCGGCGCGGACCATTTGGGCCCGCCGATGGCGCCCAGCAGCACCGCGTCGGCTCCGCGGCACAGTGCCAGGGTGGCAGGCGGCAGCGGATCGGCGTATTGGTCGATGGCGATGCCGCCAAAGGGTGCCTCGCACAGTGCGAATTCATGGCCGAAGCGCTCGGCCACGGCCTTCAGGACGCGCACGGCCTCGGCCGTGACCTCCGGCCCGACCCCATCGCCGCCGATTACGGCCAGCGTCGCCTTCATGTACGGGCGCGCTCAAAGCGGTCGATCGCCGGCTCCTGCGCACGCAGATAGCCGAGTTCATCGACGCCATTGAGCAGGCAGTAACGCGCGAAGCGCTCGATCTGGAACGCCAGCGCCTCGCCATTGGGCAAGCTGACCGTGTTGTGCTCGAGGTCGACCTGCAATTGGGCGCCGGGGTGACTCAGGAGCCACGCGGCGCGCGCCTCATCGACCACGATGGGGAGCAGTCCATTCTTCAGCGCATTGCTGCTGAATATGTCGGCGATTTCGGTGCTGATGACCGCCCGGAACCCGTAATCGAGCAGCGCCCAGGGGGCGTGCTCGCGCGAGGAGCCGCAGCCAAAATTTCGCCCCGCCACCAGGATGGCGCAGCCTGCGGCCGCGGGCTGGTTGAGCGGGAAATCGGCGCGCGGCGCGCCGGCGGCGTCGTAACGCCAGTCGTGGAACAGTTGCTGGCCCAGGCCCGCGCGCCCGGTGGTGCGCAGGAAGCGCGCCGGAATGATCTGGTCGGTGTCGATGTTCGTGTACGGCAGCACGGCGGTGCGGGCGCTGAACTTTTTGAGCGGATCCATGCGGGCCTAGGCGCTCAGCAATTCGCGCGGGTCGGTGACGCGCCCGCGCACCGCGCTGGCCGCGGCGGTGAGCGGGCTGGCGAGCAGGGTGCGCGCCCCCTGGCCCTGCCGGCCCTCAAAGTTGCGGTTGCTGGTGCTCACCGACACCTGGCCGGCGCCGACGTTGTCGCCGTTCATGCCGATGCACATCGAACAACCCGACTCGCGCCAGTCGCCGCCCGCCTCGATGAACACCCGGTCCAGCCCCTCGGCTTCGGCGGCGCGCTTGACCGGCTGCGAACCGGGCACCACCAGCAGCTGCACGCCCTTGGCCACCTTGCGGCCGCGCAATATATCGGCCGCACCGCGCAGGTCCGAGAGCCGCCCGTTGGTACAGCTGCCGATAAACACCACGTTGACCGGCTGATCGCGAATCGGCGCCCCGGCGGTGAAGCCCATGTAGGCGAGCGCCTTGGCGTACACCGGATCGTCGGTGTGGGTGGGAATGGAGGCGCCGATCGGTATGACCATCCCCGGGTGTGTCCCGAAGGTGATCATCGGCTCGATGCTGGACCCGTCCAGATGGACCTCGCGGTCGAAGCGGGCGCCCGCATCGCTCGGCAGCGCCCGCCACGCGACCAGTGCGCGCTCCCAGTCGCCGTCCCGGGGCGCCCGCGCACGCCCCGCCAGATAGGCGAAGGTCGTCTCGTCGGGGGCGATCAGGCCGGCGCGCGCGCCGGCTTCGATCGACATGTTGCAGACCGTCATGCGCTCTTCCATGCCCAGCGCGCGCACGGCGCTGCCGCGGTACTCGAACACGTGGCCGGTGCCCCCGGCCACCCCGATGCGGCCGATGAGGGCCAGGATCAGGTCCTTGGCGGTGACGCCGCGGCGCAGTGTGCCGTCGATGTTGACGGCGTAGGTCTTCGGGCGCCGCTGCAGCAGGCACTGCGTGGCCAGCACGTGCGCGACCTCGGTGGTGCCGATGCCGAAGGCGAGGGCGCCAAAGGCGCCGTGCGTGCTGGTGTGGCTGTCGCCGCACACCACGGTCATGCCGGGCTGGGTGAGTCCCAGCTCCGGGCCGACGATGTGCACGATGCCGCGCAGCTGGTGGCGGAGATTGAACAGTTCGACGCCGAAGTGCGCGCAGTTGCGCTCCAGCTCGGCAATCTGCTGGGCGGCGGAGGCCACGGTGATCGGCGCGCCGCCAAACACCTGCGCGGTGCGCGTCGGGGTCGAATGGTCCATGGTGGCCAGCGTGCGCTCGGGGCGTCGCACGCCGATGCCCAGCTCGCGCAGCATGGTGAACGCCTGCGGCGTGGTGACCTCGTGCACCAGATGCAGGTCCACGTACAGGACCGCGGGCGTATCGGCGGTCTCCGGGACGACCTCGTGTCGTTCCCAGATTTTCTGGAACATCGTCTTCATGTCAGCGGGCGGTGGCGACTCGCGCGCTGCCCGACATGTCGACATGATCGAGCCAGCCCCAGCGGTCCTGGGTGCGCCCATCGAACAGGCCGAAGAAGGCCTGCTGGATCTTCTCGGTGATCGGGCCGCGCTTACCCGCGCCGACCGCGATCCGGTCGACCGAGCGGATCGGAGTCACCTCGACGGCGGTGCCGGTAAAGAACAGTTCGTCCGCGAGGTACAGGAGCTCGCGCGGCACGGCGGTCTCGCGCACCTCGAGCCCCAGGTCCCGCGCCAGGTGCATGACGGTATCGCGGGTGATGCCGCCGAGCACCGAGTGCGCGATGGCCGGTGTCAGCAGCACGCCGTCCTTGACCAGGAACAGGTTCTCGCCGCCCCCTTCGCTGACCATGCCAGCGGTGGTCAGTGCGATGCCCTCGGCGAACCCCAAGCGCTTGGCTTCCATGGTGATGAGCTGGCTGGACAGATAGTTGCCGCCCGCCTTGGCCATCGCCGGCAGCGTGTTGGGCGCCATGCGCTGCCAGGAGGACACGCACACGTCCACGCCTTCCGCCTCGCTCCCGTGTCCCAGGTACTTGCCCCACTCCCAGGCCGCCACCGCGACGTCGATCGGCGGCTCGATCTTGGGCACCACGCCAATCTCCCCGTAGCCGCGGAACGCCACCGGGCGCAGGTACGCGCCCTGGCGCAGGTCGTTGGCCGCGATGGCCTGGTGGCAGGCCGCGTTGATCTGCTCGGGCGTGTAGGGGATCAGGATCCGGTAGACCTTGGCCGAGTCATAGAGGCGCCGGGTGTGATCGGCGAGCCTGAAGATCGCCACCCCCTGCGGGGTGGGGTAGGCGCGGATCCCTTCGAACACGGACGAGCCGTAGTGCAGCGCGTGGGCGAGCACGTGCACGGTCGCCTTCTCCCAGGGCACGAGCTTGCCGTTAAACCAGATGTACGGCGTGGCGGGAATGGGCATGGGTTCCTCGGTTCGCGGTTGGATGGGAGAGGGAGGGGCTCGGATTGTGCCTACAGCGCGCTCTTGGCCGCCACGCTCGCCTCGCGCATGGCGGCAGCGCGCGCGCCGCCCTGCTGCGAGTGCTCGATGCGGTTGACGACTTCGAGCAAGGCCTTGCAGCTGGCCTCGATGATGTCGGTGGAGACGCTCGAGCCGCGGTAGCTGCGGCCATTGTAGTCAACGTAGACCACCGTCTCGCCCTGCGCGTCCTCGCCCACGGTGACCGCGTGCACCTCGAACTTGCGCAGCTTCACGGCCACGCCGGTCGCCTGCTCGATGGCCTTGTAGGCGGCGTCCACCGGCCCGTCGCCGGTGGCCTTGGTGGTGGGCGAGCGCCCGTCGGCGTGCTGGAGCTTGACGGTCGCGCTGGCCGGTGCGCCCAGCTGTGAGCTAACTTCCAGTCGCGCCAGCGACCAGGGACCGTGCGCGGAGCCTTCGGCACGCAGCACCAGCGCTTCGATGTCGCCGTCGAACAGCTCCTTCTTGCGATCGGCAAGCGCCTTGAACTCCTCGAACACCCGGTTGAGTTCGAGTTCATCCAGCTCGAAGCCCAGGTCGCGGATCCGGTCGCGAAACGCGTGGCGGCCGCTGTGCTTGCCGAGCACCAGGTTGCTGTGCGTCAGGCCGACATCCTCGGGGCGCATGATCTCGTAGGTCATGCGATTTTGCAGCATGCCGTGCTGGTGGATGCCGGCCTCGTGCGCGAAGGCGTTCTCGCCGATCACCGCCTTATTGCGCGGTATCGGCTGGCCGGTGATGCTCGAGATCAGCCGGCTCACGGGGTAGAGCCGGTTGGTCTGGATGCCGGTGTGCAGGTTGAAGAACTGCGAGCGCGTCGCCAGCGCCATCACCACTTCCTCCAGCGAGCAGTTGCCGGCCCGCTCGCCGATCCCGTTGATCGTGCACTCGATCTGGCGCACCCCGGCCACCACCGCCGTCAGGCTGTTGGCGACCGCCATCCCGAGGTCGTCGTGGCAATGCACCGACAGGCGCACCTTGTCGATGCCGCGCACGTTCTGGCGCAGGTACCGGAACAGCTCGCCAAACTCGTCGGGCACGGTGTAGCCGACGGTGTCCGGAATGTTGATGGTGGTGGCGCCTGCCTCGATCGTGGCCTCGAGCACGCGCGCCAGAAAGTCCAGTTCGGTGCGCGAGGCGTCCTCGGGCGAGAATTCCACGTCGTCGCAGTACTCGCGCGCGATCTTCACGGCCTCGACCGCGCTGCGCACGATCTCGTCCTGCGCCATGTTCAGCTTGTATTTGCGGTGGATCGCGCTGGTGGCCAGGAACACGTGCAGGCGGTGGCGCGGCGCGGGCGCCAGCGCCTTGGCCGCCTGCTCGATGTCGGCGCGCGTGCAGCGCGCCAGCCCGGCGATGATCGGCCCCTGCACTTCGCGCGCTACGGCATGGACCGATTCCCAGTCGCCGCGCGAGGCGGCCGGGAACCCGGCCTCGATCACGTCCACGCCCAGATCCGCCAGCGCCCGTGCCACGCGCAGTTTCTCCGGTTGCGTCATGCTGCAGCCGGGCGATTGCTCGCCGTCGCGCAGGGTGGTGTCGAAGATCAGGACTCGATTGGGATCGGGAGCCATGGCGTCCTCCGGCTGAATGTGGGCCCTAAACTCGATGCCGCTAGCGCGTGGCCTGCAGCCACGGCATGCGGGCGCGCAGCTTCGCGCCGACCTTCTCGATCGGCTGCTTCAGGTCGGCCTCCAGCAGGCGCTTGAAGTTGTGCCCGCCGGATTCGCTCTCGCGGATCCATTCCCGGGCAAACTTGCCGCTCTGGATTTCCTTGAGAATCTTGCGCATTTCGTCGTGGCTGCGTTCGTTGACCACGCGCGGCCCGCGCGTCAGGTCGCCGAATTTCGCGGTGTCGCTGATGTACTTGTGCATCTTGGTGAGGCCGCCCTCGTGCAGCAGATCGACGATGAGCTTGAGCTCGTGCAGGCACTCGTAGTAGGCGACCTCGGGCTGGTAGCCGGCCGCCACCAGCGTCTCGAAGCCCTTGATCACCAGCTCGGTGGCGCCGCCACAGAGCACCACCTGCTCGCCGAACAGGTCGGTCTCGGTCTCCTCGGCGAAGGTGGTCTCCAGCACGCCGGCGCGCGTGCCGCCGATTCCGTGCGCGTAGGCGAGCGCGCGCCGGTGCGCCTTGCCGGTCGCATCCTGGGCGACCGCAATCAGGCAGGGCACCCCGTAGCCCTGCTGGTACTGGCGGCGCACCAGGCCGCCGGGACCCTTGGGCGCAATCAGCACCACGTCGAGGTCCTTGCGCGGCCTGACCTGCTTGAAGTGGACGCTGAAGCCGTGCGCGAACAGCAGGGTGGCGTGCTTGCGGAGCTTCGCCCTGATCTCCTGGTACAGCCCCTTCTGCGCCATGTCGGGCACCAGCATCGCCACGACGTCGGCGCGCTCCACCGCTTCGATCGGCGGCGCCACGTGCAGGCCGTCGCGTTTGGCCTGCTTCCAGCCACCGCCCCCCTTGCGCACGCCGACCACGACCTTGAAGCCGCTGTCCTTGAGGTTGAGCGCCTGGGCGCGGCCCTGGCTGCCATAGCCCAGCACCGCCACGCGCGCGCCCTTCAACGCCTTCTTGTCGACGTCCTTCCGTGTGTACAGCTCCATGGTCGAATACTCCTGGAATCGAAAAAAAACCCCGCATCGGCGGCCGGTGCGGGGTTCTGGTGTTGTTGCGTCCCTGGGACTTCAGCTCAACATGCAGCACCCGCAGCTGTGGCCCCGCAGGGGCAGCAGGTCTAGAGCGAGCAGGACGACGACGGTCTGCATGTAGCTAAAATTACCTGTAAAAGGCTGTACGAATAACAGCACGGCATCCGGTGCTTGTCAACGCTATCTCGCCGCGCGCGCCGCCCCCGCAAAGGCTCCCGCCGCGGCGGCGATTGGTTAAGCTATCGGCATGCTGCTGCCCGCCGCCGATGCCAAGGATGCCATCCCGCTGTGGCTGGTGGCCGAATCGCAGCTGGCGGGGTTCCTCGGCCGCCTCAATCCGCAGGCCGTGGCGTGGCTGGTGGCCCACGGATTTCAGGCCGAACGCGCCCGCGTCGTGACCATACCCGGCCCGGGCGGCGCGCTCGCCGCGGCGGTGGCGGGCCTCGGGCCGGCCAGCGAATCGGCCCCGTCGCTCTGGGACGCGGCCGCTTGCGCCGAGCGCCTGCCGGCCGGCCGCTACGCCCTGGCGAAGGAACTCAGCGCCGCGGCCGCAACCCAGTTTGCGCTCGGTTGGTTGCTCGGCTGCTATCGCTTCACCCGCTACCGCAGTCAGCCCAAGCCGCAGCACGCGGCCAGCCTGGTGACGCCGGCCGGCTGCGACGCGAATTACGCCCAGGCCGCGGCCGAGGCGATCGGCTGGTCGCGCGATCTGGTCAACACCCCGGCCAACGAGCTCGGGCCGGCCGAACTGGCCGCGGCCGCGGCCGGCCTGGCGCGCGAGTTTGGCGGCGAGTGCACGCTCACCGAGGGCGAGGCGCTGCGCCGCGAGTATCCCCTGGTGCACGCCGTCGGGCAGGGCAGTGCGCGCGCGCCGCGCCTGGTCGATTGCCGCTGGCCGCGTGCCGGAGCCCCGCGCGTCACGCTGGTCGGCAAGGGCGTGTGCTTCGATTCCGGTGGCCTGGATCTCAAGCCCTCGGCGGGCATGCTGCTGATGAAGAAGGACATGGGCGGTGCGGCCTGCGCGCTGGGCCTGGCGCGCCTGCTGCTGGCCATGCAGGCGCCCGTGCAGTTGCGGCTGCTCATCCCGGCGGTGGAAAACAGCGTGGGCGATGCGGCCTACCGGCCCGGCGACGTGTGGAAATCGCGCAAGGGGCTCACGGTGGAGATCGGCAATACCGACGCCGAAGGGCGCCTGGTGCTGGCCGACGCGCTGTGCGAGGCGGACGCCGAGCGGCCCGACCTGCTCATCGACCTGGCCACGCTCACCGGCGCGGCGCGCACCGCGTTGGGACCGGACCTGCCGGCGCTGTTCGCGAGCCAGGCGGCGCTGGCCGAGGCGGCCCGCGCCGCGGGCGAGGCGGTGTGCGATCCGCTCTGGCCGATGCCCATCTGGGCCGGCTACGACGACGAGCTCGCCAGTCGCGTCGCCGATCTCAACAACGTCTCCACCGGGGCGTTCGCCGGCGCCATCATCGCCGCGCTGTTTCTCAGGCGCTTTGTCACCGCGACGCGTGACTGGCTGCACGTGGATCTGTACGCCTGGAATCCCAAGGACCGACCGGGCCGGCCGCAAGGCGCCGAAGCGCAGGGACTGCGCGCTCTGTACGCGTTGATACGCGAGAAATTTGGCTGACTCGGCCGCCAGCCCCAGCCCGGTGGTCGAGGCCATGTACGCCCGCGAGGTGTGGCCGTGGGCCTTGCTGGGCATCGCCAGCGGCCTGGTCGAGGGCGGCACCGTCGCGGTGCTGGTCAAGAAGGGCTACTCGGGCCTGGTCGCGCCGCACTGGGTGGACTTCGCGGTGGCGGTAGTCAGCGGCGCCCCGGCGCTGGCCAATATCTTCAGCTTCGCGTGGGCCAATCTCGCGCACGGCCGGGCGCGCGTCGGGGTGCTGGTGAGCCTGCAGGCGGCCTTTGCGGTCGCGGTGGGCCTGGTGGCGCTCGCGCCGATCGCCGCCGGCGGCCTGCTGATGACGCTGATCGCGGTGCTGGTGGCGCGCATCCTGTGGGCCGGGGTGCTCACCGTGCGCGCGGCGGTGTGGAGCGCCAACTATCCGCGCCACGTGATGGCGCGCATTACCGGGCGCATCGTCATGGTCAGCTCGCTCGGGGTGGCCGCGGGCGCGCTGGTCGTGGGCCGGATCCTGGACCTGCACGCGCGCGCGGCCCGCTGGCTGTACCTGTTCGCGGCCCTGTGCGGGCTGCTGGCGGCGTTCCGTTACCGCGCGGTGCGGGTGCGGCGCGAATACCGGCTGCTCGCGACCGAAATCGGCAGCAGCCCGGTGGCCAGCACCTTCAGCCTGTCGATGCTGCGCGAGATCCTGCGCGAGGACGCCTCGTTCCGCCGCTACATGTTCTGGATGAGCCTGTACGGATCGGGCAATCTCATGATGAACGCGCAGCTGGTGGTGTTGTTCAGCGATCGCCTGCGGCTCGCGAGCCTCACGCAGATCCTGCTGCTCACCGTGGTGCCGATGATGCTCATACCGCTGTTTCTGCCGTGGTGGGCGCGGCTGTTCGACCGCGGCCACATCATCGAGTACCGCTCGCGCCAGTGCTGGGCGCTGGTCGCGGCGCTCGCCCTGCTCACCGTGGGCGTGGCGCTGCGCCAGAACTGGCTCCTGTGGCCGGGCGCGGTGCTGATCGGCGTGAGCTACGCCGGCGCCAACCTCGGCTGGAATCTGGGCCATAATGATTTCGCCACGCCGGGCCGGGCGCAGCACTACATGGGCGTGAACGTGACGCTGACGGGCGTGCGCGGACTGATCGCCCCGCCGCTGGGCATCGCCTGCTACGAACTGCTCGAGCGGGTGCGAGCCGGATGGGGCACGGCGGCGCTGCTGCTGCCCCTCGGCCTGGTCACGGCCGGGGCGATCGGCTTCGTCAGGATGCAGCGGGTGGCCCGTTACAGAGCGTGATAATTCAAATGAAGAAAAGAAAGCAAGCCATTAATATTCGTAAATATTCCAGCCTGGTCGTCGACGGACTCAAGCAGACGCCGGCGCGCGCGATGTTGCGCGCGGTGGGTTTCGGGGACGCGGATTTCGCCAAGCCGCAGATCGGCATCGCCTCGACCTGGTCGAACCTCACGCCGTGCAACATGCACATCGCGGACCTGGCGCTCGAGGCCGGCGCGGGCGCGGACGCGGCCGGCGGCAAGAGCGTGCCGTTCAACACCATCACCGTGTCGGACGGCATCTCGATGGGCTCGCCCGGCATGCGCTATTCGCTGGTCTCGCGCGAGGTGATTGCCGACTCGATCGAAACCGTGGTGGGGGCCGAGGGGTTCGACGGCTTTGTGGCCATCGGCGGCTGTGACAAGAACATGCCCGGCTGCGCGATGGCCATCGCGCGCCTCAATCGCCCGGCGGTGTTCGTGTACGGCGGCACGATTCGCCTGGGCAAGGAACGGCGCGACATCGTCTCGGTGTTCGAGGCGGTGGGCGCGCGCGCGGCCGGGACCATCAGCGCACAGCAGGTCGATGAAGTCGAGCGCACCGCGATCCCGGGTCCCGGAAGCTGCGGTGGAATGTATACCGCGAACACCATGGCCTCGGCCATCGAGGCGCTCGGACTGAGTCTCCCGGACAGCTCCGCGCAGGAGGCCGTCAGCGAGGCGAAGCGGCACGACTGCCGGCGCGCCGGCGCGGCGGTGGTGGGGCTCCTGCACTCGGGGCTGCGGCCCTCCGACATCCTCACCCGCCGGGCCTTTGAAAATGCCATCACCGTGTGCGTGGCCCTCGGGGGCTCCACGAATGCCGTGCTGCACCTGCTGGCCATCGCCCAGGCGGCGCGCATTAAGTTACATCTGGACGACTTCACCCGC
The DNA here is from genome assembly GCA_963707115.1 of uncultured Gammaproteobacteria bacterium. Classification (GTDB taxonomy): domain Bacteria; phylum Pseudomonadota; class Gammaproteobacteria; order Steroidobacterales; family Steroidobacteraceae; genus FEN-1191. Next base: position 369,296 of record CAVPOP010000003.1, on the reverse strand, counting down.
ATCGGCCGGCGCGTGCCGCTGCTGGCCGATCTGCGCCCCAGCGGGCGTTATGCGATGTCCGAGCTGATCGCGATCGGCGGCATCCAGCCGCTGATGAAGACACTGCTCGACGCCGGACTCCTGCACGGCGATTGCCTGACGGTGACCGGCCGGAGCCTGGCGGAGAATCTGGCGGCCGTGCCGCCGTACCCGGTGGGCCAGGACGTCGTCCGCCCGCTGGCCGATCCGATCAAGAAGACCAGCCACATCGTCATCCTCTACGGCAACCTCGCTCCCGAGGGCGCGGTCGCCAAGATCACCGGCAAGGAAGGCCTGAGGTTCGGCGGGCGCGCGCGCGTGTTTGACGGCGAGGAGCGCGCCACGGCGGCCATCCTGAAGGGCCGCGTTCGCGCCGGTGACGTCGTGGTGATCCGCTACGAGGGACCCAGGGGCGGTCCCGGGATGCGCGAGATGCTCAGCCCGACCGCCGCCCTGGTGGGGCGGGGCCTGGGCGCCGAGGTCGCGCTCATCACCGACGGGCGCTTCTCGGGCGGCAGCCACGGCTTCGTGGTCGGCCACGTTTCGCCGGAAGCGGCGGTAGGCGGGCCCATCGCGCTGCTGCGGGACGGCGATCGGGTGTCCATCGACGCCACCCGTCGGCGCATCGACGTGGATTTGTCGGCGGCGGAACTGCGCCGCCGATCCCGGGCACTCAGGCCGCGCAAGCCCTACGCGGCCCACGGCGTCCTGGCCAAGTACGCGCGCGCCGTAAGCAGTGCATCATTGGGCGCCGTCACGGACCTGGACGGAACCGGCTGAGCACGAATCGCTCTAATAATTTGTAGTCAGCCTGTCAAAGTATGGTTGTAAGGTTTGAAACTTGCAGCTAAAGTCGCGAAACCTGAGGTCCCCCGCACTGCACACGACGGGTTGCTTCATGGAATTACTACGACGATAGTAACGATCAGGGGCGGCCAGGCGGGCTTCCGACTGCAGGGTTGAACGAAAATTTATGACATCGCGAACCTACGATTCCGGTCACACACAACGCCGCATGGTCGCGTTCGCAGCGATCGTCGTCGTCCACGCGCTGATCGCCTGGGCCTTCATCACCGGCTTCGGCCAGCAGGTGCTCCACCAGGCGCAGCAGATCCTCGAGACCACCATCATCAAGCAGGACGAGGCCAAGGACGTCCCGCCGCCGCCGCCCAAGCCCGAACTCGAGCGCCCGCCACCCCCGTCGGTCCCGGTCCCCATCATCAACGTGAACGTCCCGATCGACGTGCCGGCGATGGTCGTGTCCAAGGCGCCTCCGCCCCCCAAGGCCGTGATGACCGTGGCCGCGACGCCCGTCAAGACGGTGCGCATGCCCGATTGCGGCGAAGACTACTATCCCCCGCAGGCGCTGCGCCTCAATCAGGCCGGCACCGCGGTCGTCAGATTCTGCGTGGGCGTTAACAACAAGATCGACGGTCCGATCGAAGTGCTCACCAGCTCGGGCTTCCCGGCGCTCGATGAGGCGGCGGGCAAGTGTCTGGCCGCCGGCAGCTACAAGGCGGGAACGGTGGAAGGCAAGCCGACCCGCACGTGCAAGGATATTAAGGTGACCTTCAAGCCGCTGGAGCGCTGAGGGCGCGGGTGGCGCTTTCGAGCCTTTGATTTTGGTTTTGTCGTTTTAGTTTTTTTACCGATTTAACACGGTCTGCAGGCCGGATTAGCAAGAGGAAAAAATATGGATACCCCCGTCGCCGCTCCTGAGCAACAGGTTTATGGACTCATTCCGCTCTGGGTCAACGGCAATCTCGTCTCCCGCGCCACGCTGATCGTGCTGGTCATCATGTCGCTCGGCTCCTGGTTCATCATCTTCACCAAGGTGTGGGATCAGCGCACCCTGAAGAAGTCGGCCAAGATTGTCGAAAGGGACTTCTGGACTGCCGACTCCATCAAGGACGGCGTCGAGCACCTGCCGATCGGCAATGACTTCCGCTACATCGCCGAGGACGGCCTGCGCGCCGCCTCGCACCACGAAGGGCGGCTGACCGACCGCATCGACCTGCACGAGTGGATCACCCTCGCGCTGCAGCGCGCCACCGAAGAGGTCAACGGCAACCTGTCCAGCGGCCTGTCGTTCCTGGCCACGGTCGGCTCGACGGCGCCGTTCGTCGGCCTGTTCGGCACGGTCATGGGCATCCTCAACGCGCTGATCGCCATCGGCATCGCCGGCCAGGCGAGCATCGACAAGGTGGCCGGCCCGGTCGGCGAGGCGCTGATCATGACGGCCCTGGGCCTGTTCGTGGCCGTGCCGGCGGTGCTGGGCTACAACTGGCTGCTGCGCCGTAACAAGGGGCTGCAGGACAGCCTGCGCAACTTCTCCGGCGATCTGCACGCCTACCTGGTCGGGGGCGCGCGCATGACGGCCGCCACCGATCACGCGACCACCCATCGCAAGTAAGGCGGCGAGCGGCGCACGGTATTGAGGTGTCCAGAGCCTGATGAAGCTAAGGTGACCACGTCATGACGATGAAAATCGAGTTGTCGGGCCAGGAAGAGCAGCAGGTCATGGCGGAGATCAATACGACTCCGCTGGTCGACATCATGCTGGTGTTGCTGATCATCTTCCTGATCACGATTCCGATCATCACCAAGACCGTCCCGGTGCACCTGCCCAAGGCGGTCAACATCGCCACCAAGACCAAGCCGGAGAACATCGTCATTTCGGTGGACATCAACGGCGGCATCTGGTGGAACGGGGTGCTGGTGCCGGACCGCGACGCGCTGATCAAGCGCGTGGTGGTGGAGGCGGTGAAGAAGCCGCAGCCCGAGGTGCACATTCGCGGCGACGCGGGAGTCCGGTACGAGGCCATCGGCCGCACGCTGTTCTGCATCCAGCGCGGCGGGCTGACCAAGGTGGGATTCATCACCGAGCCCGACCGGGTGCTCGGACGCTGATGCGGCTGGGCCAGTCAGGAATCGATCGATGACGGCGTGTACGGACCATAGCAGGCGGAGTTAGCTCTCATGTCAATGAATGTGGCCGGGGACAAGTCGGGCGTGATGTGCGAGGTCAACATGACGCCGCTGATCGACGTCATGCTGGTGCTGATCGTGACGCTGATCATGACGCTGCCGATCCAGACGCACGCCGTTAAGCTCGACATGCCGCCGCCGACCGATCAGCCGCCGCCGCCCGTGCTCCCGGAAGTGATCAACCTCGACGTCGATTTCGACGACACGGTGTACTGGGACGGCAACAAGGTCGACCTGGCGCAGCTCGAGGGGTACTTCCGCGTCGAGAGCAAGAAGGATCCGCAGCCGGAGATCCACCTGCGGCCCGACAAGCGCTCGCATTATGACACCACGGCCAAGGTGCTGGCCTCCGCGCAGCGCCATGGCATGACGAAGATCGGCTTTGTAAACACGACCGAATTTTCGGAATAACAGTGCGCGGGCTGCGGTGCCGTGGGCACGGCGGCCGGCGGGAACCTTAGGCGCGCCGTGCGCGTCAAATTCGTAACGGTGAGTTACTTGATTCGGACCCGAACCAGAGGTTAAGCATGAGTCGCGTCGCATTGATCGCAACAATGATTTTGAGCTTCACCGCCGTGAGCGTGGTCTCGTACGCCGCCGACGAGCCGCAGGTCAGCCGGGGCCTGGCCAAGACCCTCAAGGCCGCCAACGACGCGCTGCAGGCGAAGAACTGGACCGAGGTGCTCAACAAGACGCGTGAAGCGTCGGCCATGACGCCGCGCAGTTCCTACGACGACTACGTCATCCATTCGATGCAGATGGCCGCCTACGGCGCCACCAACAACTACCCGGCCACGGCCGAGGCGATCGAGAGCGTCATCGACTCGCAATACCTGCCGGCCGCCTCCAAGCCGCAGCTGCTGCGCACCCTGATGAGCATCTATTATCAGCAGAAGGACTACGCCAAGGCCGTCACCTACGGCGAGCGCGCCCGTTCGGCCGGCGACACCAGTCCGGACACCTCGCTCACCATCGCGCAGGCCTACTTCCTGAACGGCAAGTACAAGGAAGCCCAGACGGAAATGGAAGGCATCGTCACCCGCGACGAGCAGGCCGGTCGCAAGCCCTCCGAGAAGGCCCTGAACCTGATCTGGAGCTGCGCCGTCAAGACCCACGACGATGCCGCGGCGTCCAAGGCGATCGAGAAGCTGATCCTCCATTATCCGAAGCCCGACTACTGGTCCAACGCGATGGCCAGTTTTCTGAACACCAAGTCCACCGATGATCGCGTGCGCCTGATGACCTACCGGCTGATGTTCCAGGTCGGCATCCTCAAGCGCGCCGAGCACTACACCGAGATGGCGCAGATCGCGCTCGACCAGGGCAACCCGGGCGAGGCGCAGACGGTGCTGGAGCAGGCGTTCGCCAAGAACCTGTACACCGACGCGCACGACAAGGAGCGCAACCAGCGCCTGCTGGACAAGGTCCGTCGCACCGCCACCGATGATCGGGCCACCATGGCCAAGCAGGAGAAGGATGCCACCGCTGCCCAGTCGGGCGATGCCCTGGTGCAGGTGGGCGGGGCCTACCTGGGGTACGGTCAGCCGGACAAGGCGATCGCGGCCATCACCTCCGGAATCTCGAAGGGCAACCTGAAGCGCACCGGCGAGGCCTACATGCTGCTGGGGATCGCCTACGATCGGGCCAAGAACAGTGGCGAGGCGGTGCGTGCCTTCAACCGGGCCACCAGTGACCCGACGTACGCACAGCTGGCGAAGTTGTGGTTACTCGAAGCGCGTAGCTGAGGACTTAAGGACATGACCATCAAAGCCGGGGACCGGATGCCTGCGGGCAAGTTCAAAGTCATGGGGGAAGGCGGGCCCCAGGACCTCACCACCGCGCAGTTGTTCGACGGCAAGCGCGTGGTGCTGTTTTCGGTGCCCGGCGCCTTCACGCCGACCTGCAACGCGAAGCACCTGCCCGGCTTCGTGCAGCAGGCCGCAGCGCTCCACGCCAAGGGCGTGGACACCATCGCGTGCATGGCGGTCAACGACGTGTTCGTCATGAATGCCTGGGGCAAGAGCTCCAACGTGGGCGACAAGGTGCGCATGCTCGCGGACGGGAACGGTGACTACGCCAAGGCCCTCGGACTGGAACTCGACGGCCGCGGCTATGGCATGGGACAGCGCGGCCAGCGCTTTGCGGTCGTCGTGGACAACGGCGTGGCCAGCAAGGTGCTGGTCGAGGCGCCCGGCGAGTTCAAGCTCTCCTCGGCCGAGCACGTGCTCGGGCAGCTCTAACGCGCAGGCGGCCGGCCGCGCGAGCGCAGCCGGCCGGTGTTGATGGCCAGCGCTGGCGGGCCCTCTGTTCAGGTAAAAGATTTGATTGATCTTTTAACTACCTGAAAACACTATAGAAAACAACCACATTTTTTCAGCTCTGGAGCAGGGCGGCACGATCGTCGTGCCGAGCCGCCAGCGTGCGGTCGCCGTGCGCCTCGCGCACACCCGCCTGCAGCTGCAACGGGGCAAGAGCGCCTGGGATTCCTGCGACGTGATTCCGTGGCCGGCGTGGCTGGAGCGCTGTGCGACTGCGGGGCGCTACGGACCGCTGCAGGGGCGGCGGCGGCTGGGCGCCACCGAAGAATGGCTCCTGTGGCGCGAGGCCGCCGAGGCCGCCTGCGCGGGCCTCGAGCTGCTGCGGTCCGAGAGCCTGGCCGATTCGCTCCGCCGTTCCACGGCGCGCGCCCGCGACTGGGAGCTGCGCTGGGGCGCGGCCGCCTCGCCCGAGTCTGCGGTCCTGCTGCAGGCGCGCCGGCTCTTTGAGGGCCGCTGCCAGCAGCTGCGCGCATTTTCGGCCGGCGACTGGACGCAGGTGCTGCGCGATTTCCGGGCGGGCCCGGCGCCGCTGGTGTTTGCCGGTTTCGCCGGCATGGGCCGTGCACTGCGCGCGCGGCTCGATGAGCTGGGGGGCGTCTTCTGGCCGACGGCCGCGGCCGCCGAGGCCCGCCCCGCCTGGCAGGCGGTCGGCTGCGCCGACCCGGTGGATGAACTGCGCTGCGCGGCACGCTGGTGCCGAGAGCAACTGACGCGCAACCCCGCCGCGCGCCTGCTCGTGGTCGACACGCGGCTCAGGCTGCGGCGGGCGCACGCCGTGCAGGCCTTCGAGCACGAGCTGCACGGGAGCGAGCTGCTCGGCCAGCTGGGCGAAGCGCACTACGCCCTCGAGGGCGGCCAGCGGCTGGCCGAGTATGCGCTCGTGAGAGCCGCACTCGACCTGCTGCAGCTGAGCGGCGGGCCGCTTGAGTTCCCGCAGCTCGCGGCATTGCTGCGTACCCCCTACATCGGCTGCGGCACGCCCGCGCAGCGCGCGGCCCTGGAACTCACGCTGCGCGAGCGCAATGTGAGCGAGGCTGACCTGGCGCGCCTGGGCGAACTGGCCGCCGCGCAACGCGATGGCGCCGGTGCGGCGCTGGCCGACACGCTCCGCGGCCTGCTCCCCGCATGGGCCGGCAGCGTCGCCCGGCGCGACGGTGCCGGCTGGGCGCAGGATTTTGCCGCGCGGCTCGAGGCGGGCGGGTGGCCCGGGAAGGATCCGCTGGGCAGTGAGGAACTCCAGCAGTGCGAGCGCCTGCGCGAAGTGCTGGGCGAGCTTTCCACGCTCGGGGGGAGCGGTGCCCTGCTGAGCTTCCGCGAGGCCCTGGAGCTGCTGCGCGCACTGGCCGTGCGCACCTCCTTCGAGGCGGCCACGCCCGACGTGCCCGTGACGCTGACCGAATCGATCGAGGATCCCCTGGTCGAGTACGACGGCATCTGGGTGGCGGGCCTGAGCGCGGAGAACTGGCCGGCCCCGCCGCGGGCGGACCCCTTCGTGCCCATCGCGGCCCAGCGCTCGGCCGGATTCCAGCCCGCCAGTGCGCACGGGCAGCTCGAGGCCGCACGCCTGGCCATGAACGCCTGGCAGCGCTGCGCAGGGCGTCTGGTGTTGAGCTGGCCGTGGGCCGATGGCGACGTGCCGATGCAACCGAGCCAGCTGCTGGGCGCTCGCCCGCGCGCGCACGGCGCGGAGGATGCGCCCGCGTGCGCTGACCGCCTGCTGGCGGCGCTGCGCCAGAGCGCGGCGCGCGAGGCGCGGCCAGCCGAGCGCGCGCTCGCGTGGCCCGCGGGTCGCCGGCTCAGGGGCGGCACCAGGGTCCTGCAGCTGCAGGCGCTGTGCCCGTTCAAGGCCGTGGCCGAACTGCGCCTCGGGGCCGTGGCGCTGAACGAGCCGCGGCCGGGGCTGGATCGCTCGGAACGCGGGCAACTGCTGCACCGCGCGCTGGAACTGGTGTTCGCGCAGCTTCGGGATTCGCACGAGCTGCGGCGCCGCGCCGCGCGGCCGGGCGCGCTGCTCTTGCTGGTGCGCACGGCCTGTGAGCAGGCCCTGCAGGAGCGGCTCGCCGTGCGCATCGGGCGGGTGCCCGCGGCGCTCGTGGACAACGAGCGATCGCGCCTGACCCGCCTCATCGCGGCGTTGCTCGAGCAGGAACTGGCCCGCGCCGAGTCGGCCGAGTTCACGATCGAAGCGCTCGAGCAGGCCCAGGAGCTCGAGCTCGCCGGCTTCCCGATACGCGTGCGCATGGACCGCCGCGATCGGCTGGACGATGGCCGCGTGATCATCCTCGACTACAAGAGCGGCGCGGCGCAGGCGTTTCGCCCGCTCGACGTGCGCCCGCGCCAGGCGCAGCTGCTGGCCTACGCGGTGCTGAGCCGCGGCAGCGTGGCCGGCGTGGCGGCCGTGCACCTGGGCGCGGGCGACATCCGCTGGTGCGGCGCGGCCGCCGAGCCCGCGCTGCTGCCGGCTCTGGGCCGGCCGCGGGCGCCGACGGCGCCCTGGCCGGAGCTGCTGGATCACTGGCGGCACGTGGTGGAGAACCTGGTACGCGATTACACGGCGGGAGTGAGCGCGGTGGATCCGCTGCCCGGCGCCTGCCAGTACTGTCAGCTGGCGGCGTTCTGTCGCGTCGATCCCAGCCGCAGGGATGAGGCCAATCCGGACGCGGAACAGCCGGACGCGAGCGAGGGTGATGCCCATGACGCTTGAGCCTGACACGCCCGAGGCGCAGCCGATGCTGCTGGCCGACGCCGCCGCGCGCCTCGCGGCCGTCGACACCCGCGGCTCGTTCCTGCTGCAGGCCCCGGCCGGATCGGGCAAGACCACCGTGCTGACCTGTCGCCTGCTGGCGCTGCTGGCCATCGTGGAGGAACCCGAGGAAGTGCTGGCGATCACCTTTACGCGCAAGGCCGCCGCACAGATGCGCGAGCGCGTGCTCGCAGCGTTGCAGGCGGCGGTGGACGGTGCGCGACACCGAGCGGCCCGAGGCGCCGTTTGCCGCACTCGCCGCCCGGCGCGACCGGGCGCGGGACTGGCAACTGCTGGCCTCGCCCGCGCGCCTGCGGGTCATGACCATCGACGCCTACTGCCAGACGCTGTGCGCCCAGCTGCCGATCGCCTCGCGCAACGGGCTGCGTCTGGAGGTGGCGAGTTCACCGCGCCCGCTGTACGCGGCCGCGGCCCGGCGCGTGCTCGAGCAGGCGCTGGACGACACGCAGCTGGTCGGCGCGGCGCAGCTGTTGTTCGCGCGCCTGGACAACGACTGGGCGCGCTTCGAGGAGCTGCTGATCGAGATGCTGGAGCAGCGCGCGCACTGGCTGCGGCACGTCCTGCCCGGTGAGGACGCCACCCGGACACTCGAGCAGCGCGTCGGCGCGAGCCTGCGCGCGCTGATCGACGGGCGCCTGGCGGCGATCCATGAGGGCCTGCCCGCCGAGCTGCTCGAGCAGGGGGTCCGGCTCGCCGCGCACGCGGCGCGGACCCTGAGCGCGGCGCAGGCGGAGTGCGACGGCGACGCGTTGGCGTGGCTCGCGACCGCCGGCCCGCTGCAGCCGCTGGCCGAGGACCTGCCGCGCTGGCGCTTCATGTGCGCGTTGTCGGTGAGCGCGGAGGGCGAATGGCGCAAGGCCTGGAACAGGCGCCTGGGCCTGCTGCCGGAGCACCGGGCCGAGAAGCAGCAGTTGCAGGCCTGGGTGGCCGCGCTCGCCGCCCTGCCAGACGCCCGATCGCTGATCAACGAAGTGCTGGCGCTGCCGGAGCTGCAGATCCTGCCGGAGGAGGCGGCCGCGCTGACGGCACTGTCACGATTGCTGCACCTCGCCGCGGCCGAGCTGCGTCTGGAGTTCGCGGCACAGGGCCGGGTCGACTTCACGGAGATCGCCGCCTCGGCGCGCGTGGCGCTGACCGAGGAGGGCCAGCCCACTGACCTGGCCTTGCGCTGTGGCAGCGCCCTCCGCCACGTGCTCGTCGATGAATTCCAGGACACCTCGCTCGAGCAGTTCGAGCTGCTCAGCGCGCTCACGGCCGGCTGGGAACCCGGCGATGGGCGCACGCTGTTTGCCGTCGGCGATCCGATGCAGTCGATCTACCAGTTCCGCGAGGCGGAGGTCGGCCTGTTCCTGCGCGCCCGCGACCGGGGCCTGGGCGCGCTGCGGCTGACGCCGCTGCAGCTGCGCCGGAATTTCCGTTCTGCCCGCGCCCTGATCGAGTGGGTCAATCGCTACGGCGCAGCCGCGTTTCCGCGGCGCGACGACGCGCGCCTGGCGGCCATCCGTTATCTGCCGGCGCTGGCGGCGCGCGAGGACGTCGAGGGCGCGGTGCACGTGCACCCCTCGCTCAGCGGCGATGCGGCGGGCGAAGCCCGCGAGATCGCCGCGCTGATCGCCGCTAGCCGCGCGCGCGATCCGGCGGCCACGATCGCGGTGCTGGTCAGCTCGCGCCAGCACGCCGCCCCGATCGTCGCGGCGTTGCAGGACGTGGGCGTGGCGGTGCGTGGCGTGCGCCTCGAGCCGCTGCGCGATCGGCCGGTCGTGCGTGACCTGTCGGCGCTGGCGCGCGCCCTGCAGCACCCGGGCGATCGCACGGCGTGGCTGGCACTGCTCCACGCACCGCAGTGCGGCCTGACGCTGGCGCAGCTGCAAGCGCTCGCCGAGGGGCAGGGCGCCACGCTCTGGGAACTCGTCCATGACGCGGCCGCCTCGGACCGGCTCGACGCCGACGCGCGTGCGCGCCTGGCGCGGCTGAGCGCGGCTCTGGCGCCCGCGCTGCTCGGCCCCGAGCGCGCCCTGCCGCTCTGGCAGCGCGTGCACCGGGCCTGGTTACGTCTGCGCGGACCGGCCGCTCACAGCGAGGAACGGGACCATCTCGACGCGCAGGAATTCCTTCAGGCCCTGGCCGACGAGCCGCACCCGGAGCGGCTCGCGGGCGACGCCTTCGACGACTTCGCCGCCGAGCTCTATGCGGCGCCGGCCGCGGCGGCCGCTGCGGGCGCGGTCGATGTGCTCACGCTGCATGGCGCCAAGGGCCTGGAATGGGACGTGGTGATCGTGCCGGGGATCGGCCGGGCGCAGCGCAGCGATCGCGAACCGCTGCTGCACTGGCTCGACCTGCCCGGCGCGGGCGGGGAATCGGAACTGCTGCTCTCGCCCATCAGCGTCACGGGGGAGCGCGCCGGCCGCTCGCTGGCGCGCTACATCCAGCGACTGCGCAAGCAGCGCGCGCGGCTCGAGAAGGCGCGCGTGCTGTACGTCGCCGCGACCCGCGCCCGCCGGCAGCTGCACTGGTTCGGGGCGCTCCCGGTCCGTCGCGACGGCGCGCTCGCGCCGCGCTCCGACACGCTGCTGGGAATCCTCTGGCCCTCGGTCGGGGAAAGTTTTCTGCAGGCGCAGGCCGAGCGCCCGGCCGCTGCCGCACCGGCGGTGAGCGCGCCACCGTCGATACAGTGGCGCCTGCCAGCGCACTGGGAGCCCCAGGATCTGCCCCCGCCGGTGCGCGCTTCGCGGCTCGAACTGTCCCTGCGCGAGATCGCCGTGGAGCCCGAGTACCTGTGGGTGGGGCTGACCGCGCGCGCGGTTGGCACCATCGTGCACGCGGAACTGCAACGCCTGGCGCAGCGGCCACAGCTCCCGGAGACGCCCGACGCCGCGCCCTCGGCGTACCAGGGCTGGTTGACCGAGCTCGGAGTCCTGCCTGCCGAGCGCGGCAGGGCGGGCGAGCGCGTGCACCAGGCGCTCGCCCAGACGCTGCGCGATCCGCGCGGCCGCTGGCTGCTGGGTCAGGGACACCGCGAGGCACACAGCGAGTGGCGCCTGACGGGGCAGCACGCGGGCCGGATCGTCAACGTCATCATCGATCGCGTGCTGGTGGACGCGCAGGGCGAGCGCTGGCTCATCGATTACAAGACCAGCAGCCACGAGGGCAGCGACCTCGCGGGGTTTCTGGCGCAGGAAGCCGAGCGCTACGGCCCGCAGCTGCGCCGCTACGCCGCGCTGGTGGCGGGCGCTGCGCCGGGCCCGGTGCGCATCGCCCTGTACTTTCCGCTGCTGGGGGAATTTCGCGAGCTGCCCGTCGAGCCCGCGCCGGGCGCCGCCTCCTAGAACGAGCCGGCGAGCGAGTACTGGCGGCGGCCCTGCGCATCGGGCGGCCCAAGAAATTCGATCGCCTTGGCCAGTTCGGGGCTCGCATCGGCGCGCGCGGCCGCCGAGCCCGACAGCACATACTCGCTGCCATGGCGGACCAGCAGCGTGCCGGTCACCGCCAGCGGCCCGCCCACGTCGCGCAACTCGCCGCTGATCGCACCGTCGCTGCGCGGCGCGTCGGCGAAGTGCAGCTCGTAGCTGCCGAAGGGCATCGGCGGGCGGAGCTGGGCCAGCGAGCGTGCCGTGACGCGTGCCGTGGATGGCGGCGAGGCGGCCCGCGCTGAAGTCCAGGCGCGTGAGCGCCAGTTGCAGGCGGCCACTCCAGCCGCTGGGAAACAGCGGCAGGAAGCCGGTGTCGATGGGCATGTCGGCGCGCAGATCGCGCACGCTGTGGTGCCCGCCCAAACCGAGCGCGAGGGTGGCCGTCGCCGGAGCCCGCCCGTCGGCGCTTTGCAGCGCGAGTTCGAGGTGCAAGCTCAGCAGCGCCCACGGATGCAGTTGCCAGCGCACGTCGCTGAGCGCGGCCCCGGCGACGCGCAATTGCCCGCAGCCGCCGCGCCACATCGAGCCGGCCGGCTGCTGGCACTCGAGCGAGCGCGGCAGGGCGGCCACGAGCCAGCCCGCCGGCGCACGCACCAACACGGTGAGTGCAAACAGCACGGTGGCGAGGACCAGCAGGGTGCGATTTGCCATGCGAGCCGTCCGCCGGGCGCCCGCGCGCGCTACGGGCCGCGCAGCACGAAGGTCGCGCTGACCGCGCCGACGCCCGCGCCGCCGTCGATGTCGGCCGAGACCACGCGCACGCCGTGGTGCTGGACCAGTTCGCCGGCCCAGTTGATCAGCGAATCAAAGGGGACCTGCTCGAGCCGGACACTCAAGGTTCCGTCCTCGCCGGGCTGGCTGCCCGCCACCGATCGGGCAATGCCGGTCTGGCGCGCCACGCCATCGACCACCACCACCAGCGACTGGCCGCCCGCCGCGGCGGCGGTATTGCGCAGCGCGCCGAGCTGCGGTGCCACGGATTGCAGCCAGGCGAGGTCGGCCTGCTTGGTGCGCACGCTGTCCTGGAGGTGCGAGACGCGCCGCTCCACCGGTATCCAGGCCGCGAACAGCACCAGCGCCACGCTCGCGGCCGCGCCCGCCAGCACGGCGTACTGCTCGCGCTGCGCCAGGCCCGCGTACCAGCCCTTGACCCTGGCCAGCAGCGCCTCCATCAGGAAGCCCCGCCGTGCAATTTCACGTTGCCTTCGAAGGCGTCGCCGTTCGCGCCCCCGGAGATCAGCTGCGCCTGCCAGCCGGCGGCGCGCAGGCTCTGGTTGATGCGGTCCAGGCTTTGCGCGTCGCTGGCCCGGAGCTTCAGCTCCAGGGCGCCGTCCCGATAGTTGAGCGCGCGCACGCGCGCGCCGGGTACGCCGTTCATGGCCCGGGCCAGCGCCTGCAGCGCCGGCAGCAATCCCGAGCGGCCGCCCTGGGACTGGGCCGCCAGCAATCTTGGCTCGAGATTCTTGCGGATCGAGCCACCGCCGTTCGCCAGCTCCGGACCGGCGATCGCGCTGATCGCCTGATCCAGGTCCTTCTCGCTCCGGCCGAGTCGCCACAGCGAGTAGCTTTGCGCCCCGATGTGCAGGAGCAGCGCCGCCGCGGCCAGCGCGGCCGCCAGGCGCCAGCGCGACCAGTTGGCGCGCAACGAGGTGCGCGATGCGTACTCGCCCTGCAACAGGTTGATCGGCCGGGCGTGCGGGAGCTGCGCAGCCAGCCACGGCAGGGCTCCGGTGGTCAGCAGTTGCACCTTGAGAGTGGCCAGCGAGGCACGGGCCGCCTCCACCTCGCCCGAGCGGCGTTGCCAGTCGAGCGGATTGGCGTGAAACAGCAGATGCGTGGTGGCCTGCTCCTCGCCGAAGGCGATGCCGAGCGCGGCCGCGAAGCCTCCCGGCGGCGCCGACAGCGTCAGCTGAGCGTCGTCCTCGGCGTCGGTAAAACTGAGCGTGTCGTTCTCCAGCAGCGCCACGGCGTGGCCCGGCAGACGCGGCATGAGCGCGGCATCGGTGCACAGCAGGTCGGGCTTGATCCCGGCGGCGCTGAGACTGGCCAGCCACTCTTCGAGCAGAGCGCGCGTGACCACCGCCACCGCCGTGCGGCCGGGAACGCTGCTGCGCCCGATCGCGAAGTGCTGCGTCTCGACGTCGCTCGCCAGTTGTTCCTCGAGCGCGAAGGCCACCAGGCGCGCGGCACGCGCTCCGGAGCCGCTCGGCAGCTCCACGTCCAGACACAGCACCTCGGCGGCCGGAACCAGCACCGCGACGCGGCGGTTGCCGGCGGCACTGGCCGCCTCCGGCAGCGGGCCGGTCGCGACGGCCGCGAGCGGACGCCCTTCGCTATCGGCGACCAGCCAGCCGGCCGAGGCATCGGCGGCGCGCGGCATGCGCAATATGAGCCATTCCGCCATGCTTATTCCGTGCCGAAAGTTCTGAGGACTGGGCGTATCTGCCCGCCCGACTGACTGATGAGACTGTACAAGGTGAAGCGCGTGGTGCCAATAGTGATCCAGGTGCGCAGCCGAAAATACTGTGAGCTGGTTCCGATGTGGTTCTGGACGTACGCCTTCTGCGCGGCGGATATGCCGCTGAGATAAGCGACCGTGTCCGGATAGCAGCTGCTTTGCTGGCGTTGTGCGTTCAGTTCGCTGAGGTCCAGCGCGTAGGTGCGCACTCCCGCGAAGGCGTCGAGCACTTCGCCCGGAGCGGTGCAGACATTGAGCTTGGTGCCGACGGGGAGCGCCGTGACCAGCGGCGCCAGCTTGTCGTAGCTGGCGCGGTCCATGCCCATCGCCAGCAACTCGGAGACGCTGGTCAGGGGCATGTTGAGCGTGCGGTGGGGCGGTTGCTGCGCCAGATAGAAACTATCCTCGGCTCCGGCCGGAAAAGTCGGCTGATCATCGGCGTCGATCCAGTCGACCAGGCGCGCCGCGAAATCGGTATTGATGTTGAGGTTGGTGAGCAGGGCGACGAATATGCCGACCGCATCCTTGTCCTCGACCAGCGGCGCGGAGCCGGGGACGGGCGGTACCGGGCCCGGCGCCGCCCCCGCCCCGTTGCCTGCGGGCATGACCACGCTGTTGAGGTTGAATTTGCCCGACTGATCCTCGAGCGAGGCTTCGAGCACCACGCCGGCGTCCATCTCGACCGGACCGTAGGGCTTGGCCCAGAGCTGGTTGGGCGCGATAGTCTTCGGATTCTTCTGCGCGTTGTCCCGCAACGCGTACGCCGCGATCGCTTCGGCGCCCTTGGCGAAGGCCAGGCTCTGCGCGATCGTGAAGACCGCGATCCCGCGGCGCGCCGCGAGCTGGCTCTGCCAGGCGATCGCCGTGGCGACGATCGCCGCGACCGCCACCAGGATGATGGCCGTCAGCAGGGCAATGCCGCGCTGGCGCCGGTTCACTCCACGACCTCGATGATGCGGGTGAGTACGCCCGCGTCCTTCAGAGACAGCACGATCTTCACCGCGATCGGGCGGGCGCGCCACTGCTCCTGCGGCGTCGACATCTGCATGCCCGGCGTCGGCCAGGTGGCCGACCAGGCGAAGGACTCGTCCATGTACTCAAAGCTCACCGCCTGGACCTGATCCAGCAATTCACGCTCCACCACCGCGGTGGCGGCGGTGGTGTCCATGACCGGCAGGTGCTGGCGGATCAACTTGTTGTCGCGCAGCAGATAGCTGACGCGCTGCAGCTCGCTGCGGGGCAGGCCGGCCGGGTTGGCCCAGCCGCCGCGCGTGAAGGTGATGAGCGCTGTGGCCTGGGCCACGGTACTGGTGTCGTCCGTCGCCGTGCCCGACGTCGCGTTCTGGCTCACCACCAGGCAGGCTTCGTAGCCGTTGCCGAGCGGATCGCGGGCCGGCCGCGGTTGCATGAGCTCGAGGTCCTGCTCCATCACGCGCAGCGCCTGCTGCACCGCCGACAGTCGCGCGCTCTGCTCCTCGACCTCCTTGCGGCTGGTGAGCGCCTGCGTCAGCGCACCGTACCCCATGGCAAACAGGATCGCGGTGATGAACAGCGCCACCAGCAGTTCCAGCAGCGTGAATCCCCGCGAACGACGTGTGCGCATGCGCTGATCTCAGGGCGTAGGGGCCGGGGTGGCGGGGCCCGCGCCGTCCCAGTCGGCGAGCTGATCGAGGGGCGATTGCAGCGCATCGCCGCGAAAGCCCACGACCGTGGCCAGCCAGGAGACATCGCCGGCCGCCGGTTTGGAGGCGGGCGGCTGCGTCGCGGTGGCGTCGGTGAGCCGCACGCGTATGGTGAGGCGCCGGATGCCCGGGATGTCCATGTTCTCGACCGTCTCCTGCCAGTGCCAGCGCTTGGTGGCGAAGTCGACGTCGCCCTCCTTGCTGCCGGTGGCCGGCAGGCTCGCCTGCAGGCGCTCGGTGGCGAGTTGATTCAGGCCGACCCACTCGGCATAGGTCTTCTCGCGCATGCGCGTGACATTGTCGGCCGCGGAGGTCAGCGCCGCGAGCACCGCGCCCATGCCAAAGGCCACGATGACCAGCGCCACCAGCACTTCCACCAGCGTGAAGCCCGCGCCACGGGCCGGCCGGGGCGCCGCGTTCACCGCGGGCTTTCCACGACCGCGCCCACGTCCAGGTGGCCGTCGGCGCTGCCGGTCAGCAGGGCACTGCGCCCGACACCGCTGCGCAGCAGCGTCAGCTTGAAGCTGCTGAGCTCGCCGCTCGAATACAGCATGATCTGTGGCGTCAGGTCCTTGGGAGCGTCCTTGCGCTTGGCGTCGGTGCGCGCCGGCAGCACCACCGCGCGATCCTCGATGTTCAACGCCAGTGCGAGCCCGGCCGGGAGCGTACGCGCCCGCAGCGTCTCATCGAGCGGATCCTCGATCCATTTACCGGTGCGTGAGTCGTACATCGCAAATCGATAGTCGCCGGTTTCGCAGCGCAATCCGTATTCGACCGTCTGCATGGCCGCGCGTTCGCGGACGTATTCGATCAGCGCGGCGAGCCGGTCGCGCTCCTGCTCGAGCTGGCTGTCGCGGCCGCTCCCGCCCAGCGACAGGAGCGTCGCGGTGACCACCACGCCGATGATCACGACCACCACCATCAGTTCGATCAGCGTAAAGCCCGCGGCGGGCCGCCGGCGTGGGGCTGAAGGGCTCACGAATCGCTACGCCGTTCCATGCGCGGCGCGCCGTATCTACTGATCGAGGTTCCAGTTACCAACGTCGGCGTTGTAGCCCTCGCCCCCGACCTGGCCGTCGGCGCCGAAGGAATACAGGTCGTATTCGCCCCCGTGCGTGCCGGGAATCTGGTACTGATAATTGTTGCCCCATGGGTCCTTGTTCACATGCTGCACGTAGCCGCCCGGGCGCCAGTTCTTGACGACGGTCGAGTCAGGCTTCTGCGCCAGCGCCTTGAGTCCCATCTCCGTGCTTGGGTAGGTGTAGTTGTCCAGCTTGAACATCGTGAGCGCGGTCTGCATGGCCTGGATGTCTTCCTTGGCCTTGGCCACGCGCGCGTCATCGACCTTGGTCAGAAACTGCGGCACGACTACTGCCGCCAGCAGGCCGATGATGATGACCACGATCATGATTTCGACCAACGTGAACCCGGACTGCGCGCTCCGGGCCGTCCGTTGCCGCCCGCCGAATAAATCGATGTACTTGGGCATAGGTGTTTCCGTGCCGGCCAAGGCAGTAGCATGGCAATACTCAATGATAGCAAATGCCCGTTGCGGCCCAAGAATATGCAGCGCCGAGAGCTCCTAACGTCGCTCAACTGCGACGGACGCCTGGGGATCGCCTTGCTGGCGGTCCTGGCACTGCCATGGCTCCTGCTCGCCGGCGGTGCGACCTGGACCGCAGCGCTCCGCTACGAGCGGCTGGCGCTGCACGGCGGCGAGTGGTGGCGATTGATCAGCGCGCACTGGGTGCATCTGGGCGCCCGCCATCTGTGGCTCGACAGCGCCGGGCTGGCACTCTTGTGGGCCCTGTACGCGCGCGAACTGCGGCCCGGCCATTGGGGGCTGGTCCTGATCGGCGCCACCGCCGCCATCGATGCGGGCCTGTGGTGGGCGCAGCCGCAGGTGCAGTGGTACGTGGGACTGTCGGGTCTGCTGCACGGCGCCTGGGCCGCCGGCGCGGGCGCGGTCGGCCTGCGCCGCGGCCGCTGGGGCTGGCTGATGCTGGCGCTGCTGGCGCTCAAGCTCGGGCTCGAGCAGCGCGGCGGAGCGAGCCTGGTGGTCAGCCAGTTCCCGGTGGTGACCATCGCGCACGTGTACGGTGCCCTCGGCGGCCTGGCCGCGCTGGGCGCATTGGCGCTGGCACGCAAACCGCTATAATCCGCGGCGCTTTTTTTCCCAAGGCAGGTCACTGATGTCGCTGGCGCTGGTGTTTCCCGGTCAGGGTTCGCAGTCCGTAGGGATGCTGGCGGAGTTCGCCGGCCTCCATGCGATCGTGCGCCGCACCTACGAGGAAGCCTCCGGGGCGCTCGGCTACGACCTGTGGCAGCTGACCGCGTCCGGGCCTGCCGAACAGCTCAACCAGACCGAGTGCACGCAGCCGGCCATGCTGGTGGCCGGCGTCGCGACCTGGAGGCTGTGGCAGGAGCAGGGCGGGGCGCTCCCCGCATGGGTGGCCGGACACAGCCTCGGCGAGTTTAGTGCGCTGGTGTGCGCCGGAGCACTGGAGTTTGCCGCCACCGTCAGGCTGGTGCGCGAGCGTGGCCGGCTCATGCAGGCGGCCGTGCCGGACGGGGGCGGGGCCATGGCCGCCATCCTGGGGCTCGATGAGGTGGCCGCCGAGGCGGCCTGCGCGGACGGCGCGCAGGGTGAGGTGGTCGAGGCCGTGAACTACAACGCGCCCGGGCAGATCGTCATCGCCGGGCAGACGCGCGCCGTGGAGCGCGCCATCGCCGCGGCCAAGGCGCGCGGCGCCAAGCGCGCCGTGCTGCTGCCGGTGAGCGTGCCGGCGCATTCCTCGCTCCTGCGGGGAGCCGCTGCGCAGTTTCAGGAGCGGCTCGCCGACACGGTGATTGCGCCGCCCCGCATGCGCTACCTGAGCGCGGTCGATGCGGCCGAACATGCCACCCCGGAGTCGATACGGGCGATACTGAGCCGCCAGCTGGCCAGCCCGGTGCGCTGGACGGCCACCGTGCAGGCACTCACCGCGGCCGGTGCGACGGTGCTGGCCGAGTGCGGCCCGGGCAAGGTGCTCACCGCGCTCAACCGGCGCATCGAGCGGCGGCCGGAAGTCACTTGCCTCGCCATCGAAGACGCCGCTTCGCTGCAGGCGGCGCTGAGCGCCGCCTAGGAGTACTCGCCAATGTCAGCTGAAGATGTGGTGTTGGTCACGGGCGCCTCGCGCGGTATCGGTCAGGCCATCGCCGCGGCACTCGCCGGCCAGGGCGCGCGGGTCGTGGGTACGGCCACGAGCGCGGCGGGTGCGGCGGCAATCACCGCCTGGTTTGGCGAGCGCGGCCTGCCGGGCCGGGGCGCGCAGTACGATGCCCTCGACCCGCAAGGCGCCCAGGCGCTGGTCGCGGAGCTGGAGGGCCGCGAGGGGCTGCCCACCATCCTGGTCAATAATGCCGGCATCGCGCGTGACGGACTGATGTTGAGAATGAAGAACGAGGAATGGGACCAGACCATCGACATCAATCTGTCCTCGGTCTTTCGCCTGACCAAACTGTGCCTGAAGCGCATGCTCAAGGAACGGCGCGGTCGCATCATCAACATCAGCTCCGTGATCGGGGCGATCGGCAACCCCGGGCAGGTGCACTACGCCGCGGCCAAGGCCGGGCTGATTGGCTTTACACGCTCGCTGGCGCGGGAGCTGGCCTCGCGAAATGTGACCGTCAATGCCGTCGCGCCGGGATTTATCGAAACCGACATGACGCGCGCTCTGCCCGAACAAGTCCGGCTCGCTTACCAGGGGCAGATTCCGCTGGGGCGCTTTGGCGCCGTGGAAGACGTCGCCCAAGCGGTGGTATTTCTCGCCGGAAGCCAAGCCAGTTACCTGACCGGGCAAACGCTGCACGTCAACGGCGGCCTCTACATGGGCTAGTTGAGCCGTTCCACGGACCCGCCGGGCGCAAATAGTCAGAAAAATCAAGAACTCGCAATATAACCGGGTGGCGGTGGCCGGGGTGTTCCCCTACAATACGCCGCCGTCAATCGAACAGAGGGTGAGAACACGATGAGCAACGTTGAACAACAAGTGAAGGCGATCGTTGCCGAGCAGTTGGGCGTCAAGGCCGAGCAGGTCACTAGCGCCGCCTCCTTCGTTGACGATCTCGGGGCCGATTCGCTCGATACCGTCGAGCTGGTGATGGCCCTCGAGGAAGAATTCGAAATCGAGATCCCGGACGAAGACGCCGAAAAAATAACAACCGTCCAGCAGGCCATCGACTACATCAACGAGCGCCGCAATAAGAGCTGAGCAGTTCTAAGGACCGCTCGGGTTCCTGAAGTTGAGCAAACGTCGCGTCGTCATCACTGGCCTCGGGCTCGTCTGTCCGTTGGGCAGCACCGTGGCCGATGTGTGGGCGGCGCTGCTGCGCGGCGAGAGCGGCATCGGGCCGATCACGCGCTTTGACGCCAGCGCATTCCCGGTGCGTTTCGGCGGCGCGGTGCGCGGCTTCGACCTGGCGGCCTACCTGCCGCCCAAGGAAGCGCGGCGCATCGATCCGTTCATGCACTACGGCATCGCCGCCGGCGTGCAGGCGGTCGCCGACTCGGGCCTCGAGCTCGAACGCCTCGATCGCGACCGCTGCGGCGTGGTCATGGGCGCGGGCATCGGCGGACTGAGCACCATCGAGTCCGAACACTCGGCCTATCTGGCCGGCGGCATGCGCAAGATTTCCCCGTTCTACATCCCCGGCTCCATCATCAACATGCTCGCCGGCCATCTCTCGATACGCTTCGGTCTGCGCGGACCGAATCTCGGGGTGGTCACGGCCTGCACCACCTCGACGCACGCGCTGGGGCTGGCGGCGCGCTGCATCCAGTACGGGGACGCCGACCTGGTGCTTTCCGGCGGGGCCGAGATGGGCACGACCCCCACCGCGATCGGTGGTTTCGCCCAGGCCAAGGCGCTGTCCACGCGCAATGAGTCACCGACCACGGCGAGCCGCCCCTGGGATCGCGACCGCGACGGATTCGTGCTGGGTGACGGCGGCGGGGCGATGGTGCTCGAGGAATACGAACACGCGCGCCGTCGCGGCGCGCGCATCTACGCCGAGCTGCTGGGCTTTGGCATGAGCGGGGACGCCTTCCACATCACCGCGCCGCCCGAGGATGGCGCCGGCGCGAGCCTGGCGATGCAAAATGCACTGCGCGACGCGGCGCTCGAGCCGAGCGCGGTTCAGTACCTGAACGCCCACGCGACTTCGACGCCGCTGGGCGACCGCGCCGAGGTGGCCGCGATCAAGAGCACCTTCGGCGAGCACGCCTATCGGATGGCCGTGAGCGCCACCAAGTCGATGACCGGCCACCTGCTGGGGGCCGCGGGCGTGGTCGAGGCGATCTTCTGCGTGCTGGCGCTGCGCGACCAGGTCGCACCCCCGACCACCAATTACGAGAATCCGGATCCGGCCTGCGACCTCGACTTCGTGCCCAACACGGCGCGGCCGATGCGCATCGACGTTGCGGTCTCCAATTCCTTTGGCTTTGGCGGCACCAATGGAACGCTGGTCATGCGCCGCCTGCCGGGCTGACGCGCTGCCGCTTTCTCCATGAACTCGCGCAGCCCCCAGGTGCGCGAAATCGCGGCCACTCCGGCGCAGCTGCGCGCGCTTGCGGCGCGCCAGCCCCGACTCTTCCCGGCGTTGTTCGACAGCACCGCGCTCGGCCCGCTGGGGCGTTATTCGATCCTGGCGGCGGCGCCGCGCGCCTCGCTCCTGCTGCGCGGCGACGGGCGGCTCGAGTGCGAGGGCGTGAGCCTGAGCAGTGCCGACTTCCTCGGCGCCCTGGACGAGTGGTGGCACGCGCAGCGCACTTTGCCGGCCGCCGAAACTGCTCCTGACGCGCTGCCCTTCCGCGGCGGCTGGATCGTCTACCTGGCCTACGAGACGGCCGATCGCATCGAGCACGGCCTGCGCCTGCCCCCGCTCCCGGCCGAGGCGGTGTGCGCCATGGCGGTGCGCGTGCCCGCCGCGCTGGTCTACGACCACCCGTACTCGCGCTGTTACCTGACGGTCGAGGAGGGTGCCTCCGAGGCTGGCGCGGCCATCGAGCGCGCACTGGCGGTGCTGCCGGCGCTGGACGAGCCCGCGCTGCCTAGCGGACTGCACCCGGGCGAGGTGACCGAGCAGGATCCCGAGGCGTTCCGCAGCGCCGTGCTGCGCGCCCAGGAGCACATCGCGCGCGGAGACATCTACCAGGCCAACCTGTCGCGGGGCTGGCAGGTGCGGTTTCCCGCAGCGGCCGATCCCGCGTCCTTATATGAGAGTCTGCGGCGCGCCAACCCGTCCCCGTTCGCGGTCTACGCCACGCTCCCTGGCCTGACGCTGCTGAGCTCTTCGCCGGAGCGACTGGTACGGGTGCGCGGGGGCCTCGTCGAGACCCGCCCGATCGCCGGCACCCGGGCGCGCCGCGGCACCCCGGCCAGCGACGACTCGGAGCGCCAGGAGTTGCTCGCCAATGCGAAGGAGCGCGCCGAGCATGTCATGCTTATCGACCTGGAGCGCAACGACCTGGGCCGGATCTGCGTGGCCGGTACCGTGGAGGTGAATGAGTTCATGGTCACCGAGAGCTATCCGCACCTGCACCACATCGTCTCGAATGTGCGCGGGCGGCTGCGCGGCGGCGTGACGCCCGGGGCCACGCTGCGCGCCGTGTTTCCGGGCGGCACCATTACCGGGTGCCCTAAGTACCGCTGCATGCAGCTGATCGGCGAGCTCGAGGGCGAGCCGCGCGGTGCGTACACCGGCTCGGTGGGCTACCTCAACACCAACGGCGAGATGGACTTCAACATTTTGATACGCACCGCGACGCTGAGCGGCAGCGAGTTGCGGTTTCGCACCGGCGCCGGAATCGTCGCCGACTCGGACTGGTCGCGCGAGCTGGCCGAGACCCGCACCAAGGCCGAGGGAATGCTGCGGGCCTTCGGAGCGCGCCGGTGAGCGCGGCGGCCGCGACCCTGATCAACGGCCAGAGCGCGACCTGCTGGTCGGTGCACGACCGCGGCTTCCAGTACGGCGACGGCGTGTTCGAGACGCTCAGCTGCCTCGGCGGGGAGCCGCGCTGGTTCGCTCGCCACCTGGCGCGCCTGGCACTCGGTTGCGAGCGGCTCGGCATCGCCGTTCCGCAGGGCGCGCTGCTGCGTGCCGAGCTGCAATCGCTCCTCGGCGATGCACCGCGCGCGCTGGCCAAGATCGTGGTGACCCGCGGCGTCGCGACGGCGCGCGGCTACCGGCCCGCCGGCGACGAGCAGCCCACGCGCATCGTCAGCGTCTATGATTGGAACGCACCCGCGCCGACGGAGTTTCGCCTGGGGCTCGGCTCGGTGCCGCTGGGTGTCAATCCCCGGCTGGCGGGCCTCAAGCACCTGAATCGGCTCGAGCAGGTGCTGGCACAGCGCGAGGCTGCGGCGCGAGGTTGGCAGGAAGTGTTGATGCGTTCCAGCGACGGTGAGGTGGTTTGCGGCAGCATGAGCAACCTGTTTGTCTGTCACGACGACACATGGCTGACCGCGCCGCTCACGCAATGCGGGGTCGCCGGGGTCATGCGCGGGCTGATTCTGGAAGCCGCCCCGCGCCTCGGTATCGCGGTGCGGGTCGCCCGCCTGTCGGAGCGCGATGTGGACGGGGCGAAGGCGTTGTTTGTGAGCAATGTGCGCCTCGGGCTCCAGCCCGTGCACTGGTATCAGGGCCGAACGCTGGCGGTGGACCCGCGCGGTGCGCCGCTGCAGGAGCTGATCGATGCCACGCACCCGTAGCGTCTGGAAATCGTTGGGCTCGCTCGCCGTGGCGCTGCTGCTCGTGGCGCTGCTGTTGTGGCGCCAGCTCGATGCCAGCATGGAACAGCACTCCCAGGCCCCGGATGGGACCCGCATCCAGGTGTACGCGGGTGCCAGTCTGCGCGTGGTCCTGGGCGAGCTGGCGCGGGTGCATGCGCTGCGCAATCCGCGGCTGGTCGAGTGGTACCTGCGCCTGCACCGCGAACCGCTGCGGGCGCAGGCGGGCATCTACGAACTGGCGCACGGCCAGGGTACGCGGCAGATACTTGAGCAGCTGCGCGCGGGGCGGGTGGTGCTATCGCAGCTGACCATCGTCGAAGGCTGGAGCTTTGCGCAGATGCGCCAGGCCCTCGATGCCAGTGCCGACCTGGTCCATGAATGGCAGCACCTCGACGAGGCGGCGCTGATGAGTGCGCTGGGACTGAAGGGCGTGCCCGCGGAAGGGCGCTTCTTCCCCGACACGTACCGGTTTGCCGCCGGCACGGCCGACCGGCATATCTATGAACTCGCCCTGCAGGCCATGAACCAGCGTCTGCAGCAGGAATGGGCCGCGCGCGCGCCGGACCTGCCGGTGCGCGCTCCCGAGGAGGCGCTGATTCTCGCCTCCATCGTCGAGAAGGAGACCGGGCGCGAGGACGAGCGTGCCAAGGTGGCGGCGGTATTCATCAATCGCCTGCGCTCGGGGATGCGCCTGCAGTCCGATCCGACCGTCATCTACGGCCTGGGCGCACGCTACGACGGGAACCTGCGCCGGCGGGATCTGGAGACCGACGGGCCGTTCAATTCCTACACGCGTTCCGGCCTGCCCCCGACGCCCATCGCCCTGCCGGGCGGCGCTTCGCTCCACGCGGCGTTGCACCCGGCGGCCATCGATGCGCTGTACTTCGTGGCGACCGGGGCCGGCGACGGCAGCCACCAGTTCTCGGCGACCTATGCCGAGCACAACGTCGCGCTGTTACGCTTCCTGCGGCGCACGGGTGCCAAGCCGGACAGCGCGGTGCCGGGGGGTGCACGATGAGTGCGGGGATGTTCATCACGCTGGAAGGCATCGAGGGTGCCGGCAAGAGCACGGTCGCGCGCGCCCTGCACGCGGAGCTCGAGCGGCGCGGGTTGCCGGCCCTGCTGACACGCGAGCCGGGCGGTACACCGGTCGCCGAAGCACTGCGCGCCGTGCTGCTCGACCGCAGGCACGAGCTCATCAGTCCCGCCGCCGAGACTCTGCTGATGTTTGCAGCGCGCGCGGTACACCTGGACAACGTCATTCGCCCGGCCCTCGCGGCCGGCCGCTGGGTGATCTGCGATCGCTTTACGGACGCGAGCTTCGCCTATCAGGGCGCGGGGCGGGGGGTGAGTGAGGGATTGCTCGATGCGCTGGCCGCCGCGGTGCACGCCGATCTGTGGCCGGTACGAACGCTGTTGCTCGACCTGCCGGTGGCGGGCGGCCTGGCGCGCGCCCGCGCGCGGGCCGGCAGCCCCGACCGCTTCGAGACCGAACCGGCCGAATTCTTTGAGCGCGTGCGCGCCGCCTATCTGCAGCGCGCGGCCCGCGCCCCGGAGCGCATCAGGGTGATTGACGCCACGCTCCCGGCCGCACAGGTCGTGGCGGCCGCCGTGGGCGCGCTGAATGACCTGTGGCCCGTCGCGGAGGTGCGATGAGCACGGACGCAGCCGATGCGGAGCTGTTCTGGCTGGCGCCGCAGGTGGAGGCCATACGCCAAGCGCGCGTCCTCGGTCGCTTGCCCCACGCCCTGCTGATCCAGGATCTGCCGGGGGGAGGGGGCCTGCAGCTGGCCCAGAAGGCCGCACAGATTGCGCTGTGCACCAGCAAGGATTTTCCCTGCGGCCGGTGCCGCGAGTGCCAGCGCGTATTGGCGCAGTCGCACCCGGATCTGTGGTGGGTCACGCTCGAAGAGGATGCAAGCCAGATCAAGATCGAGCAGATCCGCGCTCTCAACGAGGCCCTCGCGCTCACCGCCCACGGAGCGGCGGCGAGTGTGGCCATCATTCATCCGGCCGACCTGCTGAATGTCAGCTCGGCGAATGCGCTGCTCAAGACGCTTGAGGAACCGCGCCCCGGGGCGCTCATCATTCTGGTCACCGCGGTGAGCGCGCGCCTGCCGGCCACGGTGCTCAGCCGCTGCCTGCGCCTGCAGGTCGAGCTGCCCCCGCGCGCCGAGGGTGCCGCCTGGTTGCGCCGCCAGCGCGGCCATGCGGACTGGGAGGCGGTGCTGGAGATCGTGGGCGATGCGCCGCTGCGCGCGCTCGGCGCGGATCCGGCGCAACTGCTGGCGTTAAGGAGTGAAACCGAGGCCCATCTGGAAGCGGCGCTGGCCGGCAGCCTCGATGTGGCGCCGGCGGCCGAGCGCTGGGCGGCGCGCGATGGATTCGAACTGCGGTTGCACTGCGCTGAGAACTGGGTCACACGACGCCTCTACGCCCAGCTGGCCGGTGGCGGGGACGTGAAAGAACTGCACACTGCAGCGCACTTGCCAGCGGCGATTTCCTCTATGAATATACGAGGTCTGATCCGGCTGTTGGACGCTCTGTATGAACTCCGGCGGCTGGCGACGACGACGATCAACAAGGCGCTCGCGGTGGAACAACTGCTCTGGCAGTTGCGCACGGCGCGCAAGAGCTGAGTACCGATGGTAAAAGACAGCCACGCACGCAATGCAGATTCGCCCGGCGAGGGCACGGGCCGTACCGATCTCGGACGGCCGGCGGCGTCCAAGCCCGGGCTGCTGACGCTTACCATCAAGGACAAGAGTGCCCTGTACCTGGCCTACATGCCGTTCATCACCAACGGCGGACTGTTCATCCCGACCAACAGCAACTATCGCATCGGTGACGAAGTGTTCATGCTGTTGAACCTGATGGGCGAGGACGAAAAGCTCCCGGTGGCCGGGCGCGTGATCTGGGTCACACCCAAGGGCGCGCAGGGCAAGCGCACCACGGGCATCGGCGTGCAGTTCAGCGAGCAGGACCGCGGGCAGACCCGACACAAGATCGAGAATTATCTGGCCGGCGCGCTCTCAGGCGACAAAGCCACCCACACCATGTAGGGCCGGGCCTGTTTAGGCGGTCTTGGCCTCTCCGCGTCTTCCGGCCTGGGAATTAGGCCAGACCTTTCGCGGCCATCACTTCGACCGCTCCATCGCGCATCATGCGCCAGTCCGACCGCCATAGTGTGTGAGCGGCGCAGAGCGCGGGCGCGAATGCGCTGGCCGGACCGCGGTGTGTCCTCCAGGGATCCCCAGCCCCGCCGGCAACAGTCCCATCACCGGCAGGGTCAGCCTCGCCTTACTTAGGTGCCGGTGCCGGTGAGATTGACCGCGTGCGCCCCCGCCCCACCCGCCGCCTGGACCCTAAGGGTGGCCGCCTTCTTGCCGACAGTAGTTGGCTTGAACACGATGCTGATCGTGCAACTGCCGCCAGCCGCCACCGTGGCCCCGCAGTTCGTGGTTTGCGAAAACTGCCCCGGATTGGCCCCGCCCAGCTGGCGCGACAGTAGGGTCAGCACCTGAGCGCCCGTGTTGGTCAAGGTCACCGCCTGCGGGGCGCTGCTCGTGTTGTGCAAGTGGTTGCCGAAGGCCAGGGTCGTGGGGTTGAGCGTGAAGCTTGGCGCCCCCGACCCCTCCGTCACCTGCAGGATCTGGTCGGCCGCGACGTTATTGAGCGTCTGCACCGTGCCGCTGGGCCAGTACACCACGATGCTGCTGGCCGCCCTATTCTGCGCCAGGCCGAAATGCAGCCGTTGCGAATTCTGCGAGAGCCGGTGCACGCCGCCGCTCTGCTCGCGCAGCTGGCTGACGCCACCAGCGGTCAGGATGACCTTGGCGCCGACACCGTCGCGATTGGAGGTGACACCGCGCAGTTGCAGTTCCAGCCAGTGATTGCCATTGCCCTTGTTGTGGAACAGCTGATAGGGCCCGTCGGTTGCGAACGGCGGCTCGCCGTTGCCGTTGGCGATGGCAATGTCCAGGAAGCCGTCATTGTCGTAATCCGCCACCGCGGCGGCATCGCCTCTGCCGAGGGTCGATCCCTCGGCGCCGCCGGCCTGCGGCACGACGGTGAACACGCCATGGCCGTCGTTCTGCAGCAGCACGTTCGGCAGGTTCCCCGTCTGGCTCCGGCACACCAGATAGAGGTCCACGTCCATGTCGTTGTCGAAGTCGCCGGCCACGACCGACTCGCACGCGCGCTTCTCCGCCACCGCGGGGTTATTGGGCGCGTCGACGAAGCCGGTCGCAGTCTGCAGCAGCAGGCGGCTGGGCTGGGCGAGAGCGCTCGAATCGATGTTGATCGGAGTGACCTGCGTGATGTTCGCATTGGCTGTGAACAACACGTTGAGCGCCATCCGGCTGGACTTGCTCGCCAGGACCGTCCAGGTCTCATTCTCATCGTTATGCCCGATAAACAGTCCGAAGCTCTTGCCGGGAGTGTGCGGCGCAATGCCCTCCGACGCGTCATCTTCCTCGTTCGCCGAGAAAGTGGTCGACTTCGGGTGCCCGCCACCCGCGCCGATGTAGATGTCGCTCGCCTTCAGCTCGAATCCGGGCCCGGTCGTGACGGTCAACGTGCAATCACAACGGAAAGTGACGCCACGCTCGATCCCCGATAGGTTGAAGTGGGCCTTGAGCGTGCGACTGTCCGCAAGCACCACTTCCGGTGTATCGGGCACCAGCCGTACCATGAAGAAGTCGGGCCGCAGATCGCCGTTGAAGTCCTCGATCGCCACGTCGCGCACGTTCTGACTGATGGGAATGTGCAATTGCGAGCGCAGGTCGACAGAGCCATCGGTGCCGAAGGCGACGATGCGCTGCGGATAACTGTCACCCTGCACGATCAACATCCGCCGGCCGTCACCACGCAGCTCGCTGCTCTGGGCGAACAGGCTGTTCTGCGTGGGGCTCAGGCCTGGCAGGGTGGTGCGGTAGAAATGACCGAAAACCTGCTCAAAGTATGCGCTTGGATTCTTGCCATCAGGCCGTTGCAGGTTGGAGAAGAACAAGTCCAGGTAACCGTCGTTGTTCCAGTCCAGCCACAGTGGCGTGCGACCGCGCCCCTGCGCATCCTCCACGCCCCGCTCTTGTGCCTCGTTATGGGCAATGCCGTTGGTCATCACGAACAGCTCGTTGGGGCTGGAGCCCGTTCCCTGCTGGGCGCCGGACATCTGCATGATGTCCTGGTCACCGTCGTTGTCGAAGTCCCCGAACGCCGCCCCATGTGTGTCCGGCGTCGAGGGATTGCTATAGGCGCCGGGAAAGACATTGGTGAATGTGCCGTTGCGGTTGTTGTGGTACAGCACGTCCATCGCATTGTGGTGGCTGGTGTAGAGATCCAGCCAGCCGTCGCCGTCGTAGTCGCCCCACGACAGGCCCATGCTGCGACCGGAGAGGTTGATGCCGCTTGCGGCAGTGACCTCCTCAAAGGCGATCTGCGCCTCTGCAATCGCCGGGAGCAGGCATGAAAATCAGCAAAACCATGAGCCCGCCGCGCGAAGGTCGAACCCCCGCGTACTCCGCGCCCGATTGACGGCAGCCGACGCCCGCTTGGCGAGCGCGACTGTGCGGCGAGCGGCCCATCCGTGATGCTGAGTTCCAACCACTTTGCGACTGCGCATCACCCGCCCCCGTGCTCTGCGATAAGCGAGGTGCCGGGGAGGTTACGCCGACGCGACCTGCGTAAATATTATGGAAAATACCTAGTACTCGGCGTAGATCTCCCGTGCGGGAACGGTTCGAGTTGTCGAATTTCTTCGCCAGTGAGGTTACGGACAGCGCGTCCGCCCGGCCTTCAGCCTGGGTGGCTCCCGGGCCCTGATCCCACACCTGCACCCGCCATTGCAGCGGGCTGCGGCCAAACAAATATTGGTGAGCTGGTCGCTCTCATGCGCATTGCGCGGGACGGCCGCGGCAATGTCTCGTGACGCCGCACTCCGCGTAAGCGTACCGGGACTCTTACACTCGAGCGGGGCTGCTTGTGCTACACGCGGCGCTCGATACCGCAGCCAGATATCCCGGTAGGCAATAAGACCGCAAGACCGATCAGCAGACACAGCGGTGCAATGACCATCACGGCGCGTCGCGGCGCATGAGCGGCGCTACACCGGCGCGTTCTCGAGGCGGCCTCGGAGACTACGGTGACGCGGTGGCGCCGGGCACCCAGCCTTCCGCTTTCCCTTCCGACTCCGCGCGCTTTCCCTGCGAGTGCGTTTGAAAATTTCTGCATCGCTCTGCGGTCGCACCGTGGCGTCGCCGTTTGAAAATATTTCTCGCTACGAGTGGCTCCCTAAATATCCACTTGTCGCCGATCAAGGACAGTTGCGTGCCAATGTCGCCAATAATGGACATTACGTTGCGAGTCGCGATGTGATGCAATTCATGCATGCCGCGATTCCAAATGAAATTCACGGGCAGCTCACGAGAGCGCTCGTGCACGAGCCAGTGCGCCGCCAGCTCGCCGCGACGTGTCGCGTCGCGGGCGCCGGCACGACCGGCATGGCATGCGTTGCTGTTCGGTGTGGTAGCGGGATTCGCCGGCGCGCTAGCAATCGCCGGTGCTTCTGCGCGCAAGGGAAATTTCGATCCGGCCTTCGTTCCCACGCCCGGCGATTTTGTGTACGTGGACCTGAACCGCAGCGTCAACGGGAGCGGGGCGTCCGCGGCCGATCCGACCAACCGCCTGCCCACCCAGATTCACGATGGGACGCAGCTCCTGTTCAACTCCGATGACGGCGTGCAGACCATCCCCTGCCGGCAGGTGGGCCTGTTCGTGGTGGGCGAGAACATCCAGATCGCCTCCTACGGCTCGAGGCGCGCCACGGTCTCGGGCTACCAGGTGGTGCACGGGGGCTGGACGCAGGTCGGTGCCTCGAATGTGTGGAAGCAACCCTTTGCCGGGGGCCCCTCGGGGGAGGGTCCGGTGGTGGGGAACGTCACGGACCTGACCCGGACGCTCGAATCGCGCAGCGGGGATGTGCTGAACTGGCAGAACCTGGAGGACAACAACAACCGGATCGGCCTGTTCCGGGCCGATCCGAGGGTGCTGCCGGTGGGCAGCTACGCCTACGACTGGCAGCAGCAGGTCATGTACGTGAATGTGGGGGCGGACCCGAACCTGCGGCCCCTGGGGGTCTCGTGCGTGGGCTACTTCGTCAACACGCCGCGAACAGGCGCTCCGGCCAAGGTGACCGTGCACCATCTGCGGCTCGTGGGCTTTGCCCGCGTCGCGGTCAACATCGTGGGCAACGCGAGCAACTGGCACGTGTATGACAACGTGCTGTACGCCAACGGGGGCATGTTCAACGTCGTGGCGAAGTGGTATTTCGGCTCGGGCATCGACATGTCGATGCACGCCAACCACATCGAGATCGACCACAACCGGATCATCCAGACCTTCGACTCGCCCATCACCCCGCAGCACTTCGGGGGGGCCACGGGCGGGGACCTGCACGATCTGTACTTCCATGACAACTTCATCGACCGCTGGGCGCTGGCGGCCGTGGAGATGGCTGATTTCGGCAACAACAACCGCTTCGCCAACATCACCATCGAGGACAACATCGCCATCCGCGGGGGCCGGGGGTTCTCGCGCACCGGGGACACCCCGCAGGGCTACACCGACGGCATCCAGGTCCGCGGCGGCAACAGCAGCGTGTTCTCCAACCTGATCATCCGGCGCAACCAGGTCAACGCCTACAACTCGAACCTGCGCATCAGCGGCAACAACTTCAGCAACGCGGTGATCGTCCGCGGCAACGTGCTCTCGGGGGCCCAGTACGGGATCAACAATCAGCGCCCCCAGGCCGCCGCCATCGACGCGAGCGCCAACACGCTGTGCGGCAACACCGTGCAGATCCACGACACCGCCACGGCCAGCCAATACCTCGACGACACGCTGCTCCCCGCCGCCTGCCCGATCAATTAGTTTTTTCCTGCCTGTGGCCTGCGCCCGGGGATGGGCGTGGGGCAGGGGCCGCGGCCGGGCCGCTCTAGCCCGGGCGGCGCAGGTCGGGCTCAGCGCTTGAAAGGCCACCACGCAGCACGTACGCGTCGAACCCGCGTTCGAGCAGTATGAACGCGCCGGCGGCACTGCGCCGGCTGGTATCGCAATACAGTACGTAGGGCGTGTCGCGATCAAGCGTGGCGAGCTTGAGGCGGATGAAATACAGCGGAATGTTCAACGCCCCCTCGATGGCCAGATTCTGGTACTCGGAAGGGAGCCGCACGTCGAGCCAGCGGCCGCCACGCTCGATGATCGCGCGGGCCTCGGGGTAGGTGACCCACTGCTGCAGCGGCTCGTTCATGAGCTCGCGAAAGTCTTCCTTGCTAAGGCGCATCAGCACACCGTCGGTCAGCATGGTGACGGTGGCGTTGCGCTTGGACTCGGAGATCAGCGCCTCCTCGCCAAAGGTGTCACCAACCGAAAGTTCGGCGAGCCGGATGCCCTCGCGATTGAGGGGCGTTTCCCGCGTAACCGCGCATTTGCCGCTGACCACGGCGTAGAAGAAATCGCCGTCGGCGCCCTGGCGGATGATCACTTCGCCGCTCCGACAGGCCACGCGCTGCATGCGCATGAAGATCGCCTGGATGTTGGCAGGCGGAATGCGGTGAAACGCCTTGGTCTGCAGCAGGGTCGTCATCCAGTCGTCACCGCCGGCGTTGCCAAAATGCGCCTGCAGTTCCCCGACCTCGTAGGTGCCGGTCTGGTCCCAGGTGATCATCATGTCGAGCAGGTCAGCATCGACGGCCAGGTATTCGATGGCATCGACCGCGCGCGCGCTGACGCGCCTGGGCACTTTGGGTGACAGCGGCGAGCGGGCCTCGGGAGTGCCGCCGCGGATCATCGCCACGGTGCGATCGCCCTCGCGCAGTTCGATCAATCCGGCTATCAGCCAATAGCACTGGCGGCCGGTGTCGCCCTCCTTGAACAGGGTGCGATTGGCAGCCAGTTCCATGATCGACACCTTGCGGGCCAGGGCCGCCAGGTTGTCCTTCTTCATACCATCGAGCGGCGAAAGCTTGCGCAGCATGGCGACTTCGGCGGGTCGGCCTTCGGTCATTCGCTCATCCTAGGAATCGGCGACTTGCCCGATGTTAGCACAGTGATTCAGGCGCCAAATGAGACGCGTGTTCAACCCAGAGTCGGCCACGACGCGTCGGGGTGGAAGCGCTTGCCGTAACGCTGCTCGAGTTCCTGGAGTCGCGCGATCACGGCGGGCACGCCGCGCGTGCGCGCGTAATGCAGCGGGCCGCCGCGAAACGGCGCAAAGCCCGTGCCGAACACCACGCCGGCGTCGAGCAGGTCGGCGTCGGCGACCACCTGCTCGCGCAGGCACGCGGCGCTCTCGTTGACCAGGGCGAGAATCAGCCGATCGGCGAGGTCCGGCGGCACGGCACCCTCGGTGGGCGCTCGCACCACCTTGCCGTCCTGCCAGCGGTAGAACCCTTGGCCGCTCTTGCGCCCGAGCTTGCGCGCGGCGACCAGTTCGCGCAGCTGCTGCGCGTAGGGCGGCATGTCGCGGCCCAGTTCGCGCGTAATGATGTCGCCCACGTGCACCACGACGTCCAGGCCCACGACGTCGGAGAGCTCGATGGGACCCATCGGCATGCCGAAGTCCACCGCGGCACGGTCGATGAGCGCCAGCGGCACGCCCTCGCCGGCGGCATACAGTGCTTCGTGCAGATACGGAAACAACACGCGGTTGACGAGAAATCCCGGGCCGCTGCGACACGGGAGCGGCAACTTGTCGAGCCGGCGCGTGAACGCCATCGCCGCAGCGAGCGGTTCGGGCTGGGTCTGCGCCGAATGGATCACTTCAACGAGCGGCATCTGGGGCACCGGGTTGAAGAAGTGCAGCCCGACCAGCCGGCCGGGGTTGGCCAGGTGTGCGGCGAGCTGCTCGAGCGTGATGCTGGAGGTATTGCTGGCCAGCACCGCGCCCGCCGCCAGGCGCGGTTCGGCCTGCGCGTACAGCGCGCGCTTGGCATCCAGGTCCTCGAAGATGGCCTCGATCAGCACATCGGCCGTGGCGACGCCCGTGCCCGCGACGTCGGCGCGCAAGCGTGCCTGCGCGGCGCTGCGCTCCGCCGGATCACGGATGCGTTTGGCAAACAGCGTCGTCGCCCGTTGCATCGCCGGCTCGACGAACTTCAGCTCACGATCCTGGAGCGTGACCTCCAGGCCGCGCAATGCGCACCAGGCGGCAATGTCGCCGCCCATGACCCCGGCCCCGACCACGTGCACTCGCTTGAGCGGCACGGGTGATTTGCCGCCCAGCCCCTTCAGTCGGTCCTGCAGCAGGAACATGCGCACCAGGCCGCGGGCCGCCTCGGTGCCGAACAGCCCTGCGATGGAGTGGGCCTCGGCTTCGAAGGCCGCCCGGCCGCGCGCGCCGTAGCGCACCCACAGATCGATGATCGCGTAGGGGGCCGGATAGTGTTCGCGCCGCGCGTGGCGCGCGACCCGCGCTTCGAGGGAACGGCGCAGCAAGGGGCGCACGCCCGGCAGGCCGAGCAGTCGGTCGGCCAGCGGCGCGCGGCGCGGCGCCGGGCGCTCGCTGAGGATCGCCCTTGCCGCGCCCTCCAGCTCGGCGGCCGGCACCAGGCGGTCGACCAGTCCGCACTGCAACACGCGGTCGGCGCGCAGCGGCTTGCCGGTGAGCATCAGCTCCATCGCCTGGCGGACCCCCAGCAGCCGCACCGCGCGTACCGTGCCGCCGAAGCCGGGGTGGATACCGAGCTGCACTTCCGGCAGGCCCAGGGCCAGGCGGCTGTCGTCGACCGCGACGCGATAGCGGCACGCCAGGGCCAGCTCGAGTCCGCCACCCAGCGCGAAGCCGGATATGGCGGCGACCGTCGGGCAGGGCAGTGCCTCCAGCTGGTCAAAGATGCGCTGGCCGATGCGGATGTGTTCGAAGGCGTCGGCCGCGTCACGAAAGGTGGTGAACTCGCGAATGTCCGCACCGGCAATGAAGCCCGAGGTCTTGCCCGAGCGAATCACCAGTCCGCTGGGGGGCGCCGCGCTGAGTTCGCGCAGCAGCGCCTCCAGTTCGAGCAGCACCGACTGGCTGAGTGAATTGACGCTGCTCCCTGGGCGGTCAAGCACCAGGCTGGCGATTCCCGTGCCGTCACGCTCCAGCCGCCACGCGTTATCGTTGCTGTTCATGCGTCTGCCTTCAGTGCTTGCGAATCTCAAAGTCGCAGATCAGCGGTCGATGGTCCGAGTGGCGGATTTCCGGGACCCGGAAACCCGTGACGTCGATTCCGCCGCTGACCAGGATGAAGTCCAGTTCCACGCGCGGCGCGCGTGCGGGGTAGGAGGGCAACCCCTGCAAGTTGGCGCTGCGCAGTCCCGCGGCCCGCATGAACAGATAGATCTCGTGCGTGCCCCAGAAGGTGTTGAAGTCGCCCGCGACTATCACCGGCTTGGTGGCGCTGGAAATCAGATCGTACAGGGTGCGCAGCTGGTACTGGCGATGCCGGTACTTCAGTGACAGGTGTACCAGGAAGACGCACACTTCCTCGAGTTCAAGTTCAATGATCAGCCGCTTGATGCCGGTGTCGAAATAATGAAAGCGCTCGCCGGTGACGTTCGGCGAGGCCAGCAGTGCGTTGGACTGCTTGCGCACGATCGGCACCATGTGGTTGATGGAATCGGAGCCGTACTTACACTCGTAGGCGGTGTAGTGCCCGAGGGAATTGGCGATGTATTCGGCCTGGTTGACCATGCCGGTGCGTATCGAGCCGGTATCGACCTCCACCAGCCCGATCAGGTCGGGATTTTCGTGGCGGATGAACTGGGTAATCTGCTCGAGCACTTTGCGGCTGCTGCGCAGGTATCCGGCCCCTGGAACCGGCAGGTGAAAGGCCGGGCCGGTACCAGTGGCGTAGCGGATGTTATAGACGAGAAATCGCAACGTTTTACCCACTGAAAGTATGCAAGCGCCGGGCGGCACAGTACACTTAAACCCATGTCACAGAGCGATCCTATACGGGTTTATACCACCCACGCTTGGGAACTCAGCGACGATTACCTGCGTGTGTACGAGTACATCGAAAGCGCCCGCAACTTCTACTACCGTAACTGCAGCAACCCGGAACAGCGGCCGGTCGATACCGGCACCGAAGGACTGCGCGAGGAGTTGCGTCGGCAGATGGGCTCGGCCGAAGTGGTCGTGGCCCTCTCCAGCCTGTACGGTTCACATCGTGACCTGATGGTGTTCCAGCTGCACTTTGCCAAGGCCAGCAACAAGCCGGTGATCCTGCTGCCCGGTTTCGGCTGCGAGCTGGTGATGCCGCGCACCGTGACCGAGCTCATCGACAGCCTGGCCAAGTGGGATGAACGCGACCTGGTGGATGCGATCCGGCGCCAGGCGCGTCACGAAGAGACGCAGCGCTGGGACACCATCGAATTCAAGATCGACTAGCCTTTAGGAATTGCGGGCCCGCTTGGGCTGGGCGGCACCGCCGCTCCCTTCGATGGCCAGCAGCGCCGCCAGCGGCGGCGCATTGCGCGCCGCATTGCCGAGGCGCGCCGCTCCCACCGGCGTGGCCACCAGGCCCTGCATGCGCAGCACGTAGGTGCGCACGATCAGGGCCGCGAAGCCCTGCGCCTGCTCATTTGAAAACTTGCGCACCGAGGCGCGCACCACGCTGTCGCCCGGTAGCGCGCGCGCGCCGTGCATCGCGCGGCTCATCGCCGCGAACTCGCGCTGCACTTCCTCCGGCAGGTCCTGTTCCCTGATGTCGTCCAGATGATCGCAGTACGCGGCGCATAAGCGATCTTTCATGGCGCCGTGCCCGACCAGGGTCAGTACCGCGGCTTCAAGTTGAGCGGAAAGTGCGCTGTGCATGGTTCGTCCCAGGCCACTGGAAGGCGCCACCAAAGATCTGTCGCTGCGCCTGCAACTTCAGGTGCAGCGTTAATAGTGCTGAAAATCTAAATGCTTTTTTAACAGCGGCCTAGCGCAAGCATATCGCGTGGTCTCTGCGCATATCAATGTATCGATCCGTGCCGCTGGACGCGGCGCGCTGCCGGGGTGGGGCCGCCTAAAATCATTGCGAAACAGCGGGGTATAGATGTTTCCTCAGCGCTTATGTAATGTACGCGGCGGCGGGGCGGGCGCAGGGGACGGAGCAGCCTGCTGAT
This sequence comes from uncultured Gammaproteobacteria bacterium, assembly GCA_963707115.1. Classification (GTDB taxonomy): domain Bacteria; phylum Pseudomonadota; class Gammaproteobacteria; order Steroidobacterales; family Steroidobacteraceae; genus FEN-1191. The sequence continues at coordinate 332,731 of CAVPOP010000003.1, read as the reverse complement.
ATTATTGGGCTTTAGGGACGGGGGCGAAAGCGAACATGGTCGAGACCTGGCGCGGAATCTATCCGATTACCAGCTTCGTGCTCGAAGCCCTCGGCCGCAAGCGCGCCGCCGGCGCCGTGGGCGACGGGGCGGCGCTGACCCCGGAGGAGACGACGCTGCTGACGGCGGTGGAGTTTTGGGCCGCCGCCGCCCACGGGACGCTGCAGCAGCACCTGCGGCCGCACATCAGCCAGCAGCTGGCGGCGGCGCAGCAGGCCTTCGACGCCCTGGGCGCCGTGCGGGTGGTGAGCCTGCTGCGCGTGGCGAACGAGGAGCTGCACGCGCCCCCGCCGCGCCAGTCCGAATCTGCCGTCATCGACCAGCTGGACGAGCGGCTGGCGCGCACCGACGACAACATCGACGACCTGATCGCCCGCTACGCCGGCATGATCGACCAGTCGACGGAAAGCGCCGCGGCGCAATGAACCCATGAGCAGTTCTGAGCGGGTGCCGGCGCGCCGCGTCGACGCTGCCGGAAAGCTGCACGTCGATCAGCGCGCGATTGTCGCCCTGGCCCTGCCGCTGGTGGCCAACAGCGCGGTGCAGCTGGTGCTCAACCTCACCGACGTCTGGTTTATCGGGCGCATCTCCACGCGCGCGATGGCGGCCGTCAGCGCCGTGCACTGGCTGGCGTTCGTGGTGCTGCTGGTGCTCTCGGGCATCGGCATGGCGGTGCAGACCGTCGTCGCACAGGCGCACGGGGCACGGCGCCAGGCGCGTGCCGCGCAGTCGGTCTGGATCGCGCTGTGGGGACTGCTGCTCTCGACGCCGCTGTTCCTGGCGGTGGGCCTGTCGATCCGCTGGATGCTCGCCCCCTTTGGCCTGCCTGCCGATATCGTCGATCTGGCGGCAGCGTTCTGGCTGCCGCGGGTCGGCGGGTCCTGCTTCGGCGCCGGGGTGTGGGCCTTGCTCGGCTTCTTCAATGGCATCGGCCGTCCGCGCGTGACGCTGCTGGTGACCGCGGTCATGGCCGTGGTCAACGCCATCTTCAATCCGATTCTTATTTTTCACCTGCACCTGGGCGTGGCCGGTTCGGGACTGGCCACCATGCTCGCGCAGGCCTGCGGCCTGGCGATCGCGGTCGCGGCCTTCCTGCGCGGCCATTACCGCCGCGGCTATCGCACGCACCTCACCTGGACGCCGAACCTGCGCCGCATCTGGGCGCAGTGGCGCATCGGCTTTCCGATGGGACTGCTGGTGGCGGCCGACCTGATCGGCTTCTCGGTCTTTCAGCTCATGCAGGTCAAGCTGGGGGAGATCGAAGGCGCCGCCTCGCAGATCGTCATGATCGTGACCGCGATCGCCTACCTGCCCGGCGTGGGCATCGCGCATGGCCGGCACCACGCTGGTCGGCCAGTCGATCGGCGCGGGTGATCGGGACTGGGCCTACGTGCTGGGCAAGCGGGTGATACTGCTGGCCTCGAGCTACATGGGCGGGGTGGGCGTGCTGCTGGCGGCCAGCGGCCCGTGGCTGCTGCCGCTGTTCATGGCCGCGCCCGGTCCCGAACACCGCCGCGGTGATCGCGCTGGGCGCGCAGTTGCTGTGGATCGCCTCGGCCTACCAGTTCTTCGACGGGCTGAATCTGTCGAGCGGCCTGTGCCTGCGCGGTGCCGGCGATGCCAAGGTGCCCGCGATCGTCGTGATCGGGATCTCCTGGTTGATCTTCGTGCCGCTCGCGCACATGCTCACCTTCGCGCCGGGACAGGGCTGGGTGGACTTCCTGCCGCAGTGGGGCCTGGGGGCCGTGGGCGGCTGGCTGGCGGTGGTCATCTACGCGATGCTGGTCGGCCTGGCGCTGCTGGCGCGCTGGCGTTCACGCGCGTGGCAACGGCTGACGATTTAGTCCCAATGCAGATCGCGATCTTCACCACCGGCGGCACCATCGACAAGGTGTACTTCGACGCCAAGGGCAACTATCACGTGGGCTCGCCCATGGTGCGCGAACTGCTGGAGCACGCGCGCCTCAGCGAGATTCCGCAGATCACCGAGCTGCTGCGCAAGGACAGCCTGGAGATGAACGAGGCGGACCGCCAGACGATCCGCGCCGCGCTCGAGGCCTGCACGGCGCCGCGCATTCTGGTCACCCACGGCACCGACACCATGGTGGCCACGGCGCTGGCCCTGAGCGGCATCCCCGGCAAGACCATCGTGCTCACCGGGGCGCTGCAGCCGGGCCGCTTTGCCGACAGCGACGCGGCCTTCAATCTGGGGCTCGCCTATGGCGCGGTCCAATTATGTTCACCGGGGGTCTACGTGGTGGCCAACGGCACGGTATTTCCGGCCCACAAGGTCCGCAAGAACCTGGAATTGAACCGTTTCGAGCCGCTCTAGCAGGCTTTCAGCGGCCGCCCGCGCGCGGTGTTGCGAACTGGCGACCCCGGTCACAGACCTTGTAAGGCGGGGCGCGTTAATTTCCCCACTTATGTCCCTCAACGCTCCGGCCGTGTCGCTCCGAACCGCGCGCCCGCCCATGCAGGCCAGCACCTGCGGGCAGCGCATCGTGGCCTCCTTGCCGTTGCTGTGGGCCAAATGGGTGTCGTTGCACGACGCCGCGGGCAACATCTACTGGCATCACGGCGAGGTCTTAGGCCCGGCCGAGCGCGAAGCGATGCGCGTGGCGCTCGAGAGCTTCGTCGGCGGCGGAGCGCCCGCGCGCGTCAACCATCCCTTGCAGCGGGATCGCACCGCGCTGCTGCTGCGCGCCGAAGACGACACCAATACCTTCGTGGGATTCGTGATGCTGGTGGTCGATGACCGCTGGCTGCGCGGCAAGGGCACCGCGGCTCCCGACCTGCCGATACCGGTGGTGCGCGCGGTGCGCGAGTGGGGCGCGACCCTCAGTTGCGGTGCGCAGGGACCGATTGCCGGCTCGCTGAACTCGACCGTCGAGATGAAGGCGCCGCAGGTGGCCGCGATGCTCGAGGAAAGTCCGCGGGTCGACAACGCGGTGGCCGATGGCTACCTGCAGATACTGCAGTCCTTCGAGATGGAGCTGCACGCGCAGCACCTCACGCCGATCCAGGCCGGGATAAGAATTCGCCGCTACGAAGTGTTGATGCGCGCCGCCGGGCTCGGGTCCGCAGCCTCGGCCCCGCAGGAGCTGATCGAGGGTGCGCAAGCGCTGGGGCTGGGATCGGCCCTGGACCGGCGGGTGGTGGGCGAGTTGCTGGTGTGGCTGGCGCAGCGTGCCGAGATCTGGTCCGGCGAGCCGGCACAGTTCTCGGTCAACCTCACCACGGGCTCGCTCAAGGACGGCAATTTTCTGCACTTCGTCAAGGTGTGCCTGGAGAAATCGCAACTGCCCCGCGGCCTGCTGGCCTTCGAGGTGCCGCACGAGTTCTGCAGCCGCGAGCCGCAATACTTTACGCAACTTGCCGCCCAGCTCGAGCAGGTGGGCGCCGGCGTGGTCATCGACAATTTCGTTCTCAGCGAACACGGCATCGACCTGTTGCTCCAGCCGGGCGTGCGCCTGGTCAAGCTGGACCCCGGGCTCTCGCGTGGCCTCGTGGATGACCGCGGGCGGCAGGCGCGGGTGGTCGCGATCGCGCAGGCGGCGCGCATCGCCGGGGTCCACGTGGTCGCCAAGCACGTCGACTGCGAACAGTCTCAGGCCCTGCTGCAGGCGCTGGGCGTGGATTTCGTGCAGGGCTACTGCTCGGGTGCGCCGACCTCGCTCGAAGAGGTTGCCGCACACCTCGACGAGCGCCGGATCGTCGATCCGCTGTTCGGAGAAGAGCAGGCCGAAGGGCCGCAGCGATTCGCCGCCACCGGTTGATCGGCGGCGTGGCGGCAACCAGCGCACCTGTTCCCGGAGCCAATGAGCGGCGCGCGCTCGGCGAACGGCGCTCACAGACCGTGCGCGCACTCGTGGCCGGTGGCTGGCACGCGCGCCGCAGAAACCCGCGCCGCGCCGAGCCCGTGCGTGTCGGGTCCGTGGACTGGCACGCCTCGCGCTGGTTTGCCGCCGCACTCATCGTGTTGTTGCTGTCGATGGCCGACACGCTGCTGACCCTGGTGCTCATCCAGCACGGCGCCATCGAGGTCAACCCCCTGATGGAACCCTTCGTGATCGGCAATGGGCCGGCGTTTGCCTTCCTGAAGCTCGCGCTCACCGCCAGCGCGGTGATGATCCTGGTGGTGCTCACGCGCGTCCCGGCGTTCGGGCGTTTGCTGGCCGGACCGATCCTGGTCGGGGCGGCGCTGCTCTATACCGTGCTGCTCAGCTACGAGATGTGGCTGCTGGATCGCCTGATCGGTTGAGCGAGCGCCCGGTCGTGCCGACCCGGGCGAGGGCCCGGCCCGGGCCCCAAAAGAAACAAGCATCCCCGGGCGCAGGGCCTGCAGATCGCTACGCCTGTACAGACCCGCCGGGCGGGCGCGCCTGGGAACGGCGGGCATCCCGGCGCCAGCCCCGTTTAGAACCCGATAGGCGATAATCCGGAACATACTTAGGTTCCAGCCTACCCGGGGAGTCAGGTGATGAATTTGCGGCGGCTACTGCCCGTCCTGGCGACGCTAGCGCTCACCGGATGCATCCACATCAAGATTGATGAGTCGCGCGACGTGGACGCCGTCGTAGGGTCGGGCGAAGGCGTGGTGCTGCTGGCCAAGCCCGAACTGCGGGGCGTGGGTTCCGAGAGCGGCTTCCTGGATTGCCTGGAAAAGCAGCTGCTTGGCCACCCGATCGCAAAAGAGAACGGCTTCATGCCCACGGTGAGCGTGCAGGGGCGCCACTTCCGGCTGGTGTCGCACCGGGCCTTCATCGACAGCCTCTACCCGTGGCTCGAACCCAGCACGGCGCCTGCCGACGCGGAGTTTGCCCGGATACTGCTGGCCCGGCCGGGTGTCCGGGAACGCATCGCCAGAGCGCAGGTCAGATATGTCGTGTCCATCGAGGGTGGCACCATTGTGACCGATAAGAGCGGATCCCTGGCCTGCGCGGCAGGCCCCGGGGGTGCCGGTTGCATAGGCATGGCCTTCTGGAAGAAGACCTCGGACTATCAGGCAAAGATCTGGGACCTGGAACGTGGCGTGGCGCTGGGTACCGTCGGCACGGCCGCCAGCGGCAACTCGGTAATTGTCGGCGCTATCATTCCACTACCGTTTATAGCGCCGGTGCAGCATACGGCGTGCACCCGTTTGGCGGCGGAGCTTGATCACTTCCTGGTGGGGACATGAAGGGGAGTGGACCCCGAGGGTATGAATGTGACTGACACAGCCAGCAACCTGAACGTACGCGCCCGGCGGCCGCGGGCGTGGTCGCACGGCGAAGTGCCCGCCGCGCTCGCCTGTGCGCTGCTGATCGCGGGCTGCGCGAGCACTCCGCCCACGCCGCCATCGACCCCTTCCACGCCGCCCGCCAGTCCGAGTTCAAGCTCCAGCTCGACTCAGAGCTCGAGTTCGAGCCCCAACAAGAGCCAGAGCCAACAGCAAAGCCAGAGCCAAAGCCAGAGCCAAGGTCAGAGCCAGAGTCAGGGCCAGAGCTCGAGTCAAGGCCAGAGCTCGAGTCAGGGCCAGAGTCAGAGCGCTGGTCAGAGCCCGAGTCAGGGCGCCAGTGCGGGCCAAAGTTCCGGTTCGACCTCCGCGGGTTCCGCGTCCAGCAATTCTGCCGGGGCACAGTCAGGCGCGGGCACCCAGAGCAGCCAGGGCACCTCGGCGACGAGCGACGGTGCGCAGGCAGGTGCGAGTGCCAGCGGCAGTCCCGATGCCGGGACGGCGGCGAGCGGCGGGGCGACCGGCACTGGCCAAGGCTCGCTCGCGGGCGGTGCAGCCGCCGCGGCCGGGAGCGCCGGCACGCCAGGCGCCGGAAGCGGCGCTCCGGCCAGCGGCGGGACTCCAGCGGCGGGCGGCGGTACGGCGGCCGGCAGCGCCGGCACGGCAGGCAGCGGCACCCCGGGGAGCGCTTCAGCCGGAGCGGGCGGCGCTGGTACACCCGGCGGTGGGAACAGCGGGGCGAGCCCGTCTAATGTGGCGGCCGGCTCGGCCGGCGCATCCGGGTCCGGGGCGCTCGCCAATGCGGCAGGCGGCAGCGCCGCCACTCGCGGGTCGAGCTCGAGCAGTGCGGGCGCGGGCGGCGGAGCCTCGAGTGCAGGCGGCGGCACATCGGCGTCCTCAGGCCAGGGAACGTCCGCCGCCGGTGCGTCCGGGCACAGCGGCAGTGGCAGTGGGGCGGGTGGCGCCTCTACCGGTGGCGGTGGGGCCGCCACGTCCTCGGGGGGCGGGGAAGGGGCCGGCGCCGGAGCCGGCGGCGCGGGTGGTCCGGCGACGACCGAGGAGCAGCGCGCCGCCATTAATCGCCGGATCGATGATTCGTTGTTGGTCTTTGACCGCGGAATTCGCAAGGCACAGGACGCCATCAACAGTGAGCGCGATGCGGTGGCCAGCGACGCCGCCGTGGGAGGCGGGGGCTCAGGTGAGGGTCCCGGGGGCCCAGGAGGCGGAGCGTCCGGAGGCGGGACCGGTGGCACGAAGGGTGCGGGAGGATCGGAAGGCGCGCGCGGCGCCGGCGGCTCGTCCGCCGGGGGCGCGGGTGCGTCGGGCGGGGGCGCGCCCGGTGCCGGCACCAGCGGCCGTAACGGTTCAAGCACCGGAGGCGGGGCGTCCGGCAACAGCAGCGGCAGCACCGATAGCCGCGCGGGCCTGGGCGGCGGCGGCCCCTCGCACGTGCCGGCCGACGTCGGCGACGGCAACGACGATGACATCGTCGCCCGGCAATTGCGCGAGGCGGCAATGAAAGAAAAGGATCCGCAGCTGCAGGAAAAGCTGTGGCAGGAATATCGCGACTACAAGAAGGATGCGAAGTGAGCCTGCGACTGTGCTGCGCCGTGAGCTGTCTGGCCGTTGCGATTTCCGGATGCGTGACGAGCGAGACACTGCCGCAACCGCTGTCCTCGGCACACAAGGCCGAGGCGGAAGTGGCCGAACCGCAGTTGCTCGATGTCGGCATCGGGGTGTTCGATGCCAACGTGCCGGCTACCGAGAAGGAGCAAAAAGCCCAGCGCGTGGATCCGGACGTGCGCGCTGCCGAGGCGCGTTACATGCCGGTGCTGCTCGCCACCACGTTGCAGGGCACGGGCTACTGGGGACAGGTACGCGTGGTACCACGCGGGTTGACGGCGTTCGACGTCAACATTGCCGGCACGATCCTCGAGTCGACCGGCCAGAAATTGAAGCTCGCCGTCGTGGCCACCGATGCCACCGGCCGGGTGTGGTTTTCGAAGGACTACGAGGGCGTGCCGGACACCCGGTCTTATAAGACCGGGGCCACGACCAAGCGCGATCCGTTTCAGAATCTGTACGTGCAGGTCGCCGACGACCTGAGCGCGGTGCGCGCCAAACTCAAGCCGGGCGATTTCGCCAAGATCCGCAACCTGGCGCTGCTGCGATTTGACGCCGAGATGGCCCCCTACGCCTACCAGGGCTACGTGCAGAAGCAGCATGACGGCACGTACAAGGTTCTGCGCCTGCCGGCCGCGGACAGTCCGCTCGCGGAGCGGCTGCAGGAAGTGCGCGAACGGGACTACGCCCTGCTCGATACCGTCGATGATCAGTACCAGCTGTCGGCCGAGAAAATCAGCGATTCCTACGTCAGCTGGCGCCGCAGCAATTACTCGGAACTCGAACAGGAGGCCGATCTCAAGCACAGCGCGCACGTGCGCATGCTGCTGGGCGCCGCCGCGGTGCTCGGCGGCATCGCCGGTGTGGCGAAATCGCAACAGCACCGCGGGCCAGGTCGCCGGCGCCCTGGCCATACCTGCCGGAATCGAAGCATTCAAGAGCGGCATGGGGCAGAGCTCCGAGGCCAAGGCGCACTCCGAGGCCATCAAGCAGCAACTCGAGTCGTTCAGCGCCGAGGTGGCGCCCATGAATGTGGACCTGGAAGGCAAGGTGGTGGAACTGCGGGGCTCGGGTGAGCAGCAGTTCCTGGAGTGGCGCCGTCTTCTCAAGGAGCTGTACCAAAACGAGACCGGCCAAGGCGAACCGCTAGCAGGTAACGCGCCCGTCAAGCCTTGAGCCGTGAGCCGTCCGTCCCCCGCCATGCTCAAGACCGGAGTGGAGATTGCCGATCGCTTTAGCCTCACGCGCCGACTGGGCGGCGCGGACGATGCACCGGTGTGGGAGGCCGTCGATCGGCGCCGCAGTTCGACGGTGGTGCTGAAGGTGCAGCGCTCCTCAGCGCCTGGAGCCGGGCTGGAGGCGCAATACCATGCCGCCCGGGACCTCGCACATCCCGCCATTGCCCGGCCGATCGAGTTCGTCCGCGACGCAGAGCTGGATTGCCTGGTGATGGAGCTGGCCGCGGAGGGCGACCTGGCGAGCCTGCGCGGACAGTCCTACCGCGCGTTCCTCCCGCATGTGCAGGCGGTGGCGCAAGCCTTGGACTATCTGCATTCGCACGGCCGGGTGCACGGCGACCTCAAGCCCGCCAACGTGCTGCTCGATGCCAGGCGCGGGGCGCAACTGGCGGATTTCGGCAATCTCATGCCGATCGGAGCGGCGCGTGACGCCCGGCAACCGTACTCGCCGTGGTCCGCCAGCCCGCAGCAGCGCGCGGCGCAGGCGGCGCAGCCGAGCGATGACGTCTACGGATTCGGCGCGCTGCTTTGCGAACTGCTGTGCGCCCAGCCTCCCGGTTACGCAGCCGCTGCGCCGGGCGCGCAGCCCCTTCCTATCGAGCGGCGCCCGGTCCAGCCCGCCCCGCCAGGTCTCATCGATCTGATGGAACGGTGCCTGCAGGAGGCTCCCGACCGCCGCCCGGCTTCGATGCAGGAGATTGCCGCGGAGCTGAGCGCGATTGCCGCCAGCGATGCTCCCGCCCGGCCGAGCCCGCCACTGTTGACGCCGCCCAAGAGCGCCACAGACGCTCTAAGGCCCAGCTGGGAGCGCCAGGCCACGGTCGTTGCCGCCGACCCGAAGCAGATCCAGCGCCAGGGGTTTCGGTCCGGAGTGGCGGTGGCGGTGGTCTCGATCCTGGCGATCGTGGCCCTGGCCCTGTTCATCGTGCCGGGACGTCAGGCGTCGGTGCCGGTGCCCGCGCCCGCCCGTGACAACGGCGCGGCAGCACCGGCGACTGCCGCAGCGCCGCCGGCGGAGGCGGTCGATCTGCAGGCACTCGCCCAGCAAAAGTCCGCGGCTGACGAACAGCGCGCGAGTGTCAGTGGAAGGCTGGCGGCCCTGAAGAGTGCGGGCTCGGAGTCCTGGGCGGCCGCCGCGACGGCGGCCGCCCAGGCGGCGCTGGCGGCGGGCGACGCGCTGATGCAGGCGCGCGAGTACGGCGCGGCGCAATCCAAGTTCGCCGCGCTGGCGCACGATCTGAGCGCGCTCGAGGCGCAGCGGGAACCGGCGTTCAAGGCGCTCATGCAACAGGGCGGGAGCGCGTTGCAACAGGGGGATTCGAAGGGCGCGGCCGTGGCCTTCGCGCAGGCCCTGAGCATCCGGCCGGGCGACCCCGGCGCGCAGCGCGGCGCGCGGCGCGCCGCATCGCTGGACGCCGTGTGGGCGTTGCTGGCGGCTGCGAAGGGCTCCGAACAGCAGGGCCGGATCGCGGAGGCGGCCGCGACCTATCGCAAGGCGCTGGGATTGGATCCGCTGGACAGCCAGGCGCAGGCCGGCGCGGCGCGCACCGGGGCGCAGCTGCAGGCCGACCAATTTGGCCGCGCCATGGCGCGTGCTTACGCGGCCATTGGCCAGCATCGCAGCGGCGAGGCACGCGCGGCCCTCGAGGAGGCCGGCCGCATCAAGCCCAACGATCCGGAGATCGCGCGCGCCATGGCGCAGCTCGCCGCGATGGATTCGGCCACGCAGCTGGCGGCGTCGCTCGCCCAGGCGCGCGCGGCGGAGGGCGGCGAGCATTGGCAGGAGGCGGTCGCGCAGTACCAGCACGCGCTGGCGCTGGATTCCACCCTGGTCGATGCACGCCGCGCCCTGGAGGTCGCCACCGAGCGCGCGCGCCTGGACAAGGAACTGGAACTGCTCATTGCCCACCCGGAGCGCACCTACAGCGATGCCGTGTACGCCGCGGCTCGCGCCAGCCTGCAACAGGCGCAGGCGATCAGCAATCCGGGTCCCGTGCTGTCGCGCCAGCTCCGCCAGGTGGGCGACCTGCTCGAGCAGGCCGCCACGCCGGTGGGCGTGACGCTGCGCTCGGACAACCTGACGAGCGTTACCGTCTATCGGATCGGTGAGCTGGGCAGCTTTACCCAGCGCGCGCTGCAGCTCAAACCCGGGCGCTACGTCGTGGTCGGCACGCGCAGCGGCTATCGCGACGTGCGTCGCGAGTTGAACGTGGCGCCGGGCGCGACTCCGCCGGCGCTGCTGATCCAATGCGTAGACCCGATATGAGCGCGGTGCTGCACATCATCGATTCACTGGGCCAGCGCCGGGTGGAACGCGCGGACTTTCCACTGGCGCTCGGTGGCCCCGGGTGTGCGCTGGTCGTGGACCGCACGGCCAGCGCGCCGCTCGCCTGGCTGGGGCTGCACGATGACGCCCTGTTTGTGCAGCCCGCCGTGGCAGGCTCGGTGCGGCACAACGGGCTGGCCGTGCAGGGATCGACCTGGCTGCACGTGGGCGACGTGGTTTCCGTGGGCAGCGTCCTGATCCGTCTTAGCAACCCCGATGGCACGCGCCGCCTCGAGGTGGACGACGGTGGCACCGGGAACCTCACGGCCCCGCCGGTGATCGAGCGCGGCGCCCTGGTGTCGGGCACCACCGCGGCGGGTCTGGAGCCCGTCGTTAGCATGAAGTACCAGCGCGCGCACAGCGCGAAGCCGCGCGCGAGCAAGTCACGGCTCGGCGCGGTCATCGGTTCCGGCGTCGGGCTGTTGATCGTGCTGTTCCTGTGGTTTCTGGCCACCGGCGTGGCGGTGCAACTCAAAGTGACGCCGGCCAATGCGCAGTTGAACGTGTCCGGATCCTGGCTGACGCCTCGCGTTGGCACGCAGTTATTCGTGCGACCGGGGCGCTACACGCTGCGCGCACGGGCACCGGGCTATCAATCGCAGGACCACGCCTTTGCCGTCAGCGGCGATGCGGGCCAGGTGGTCGCGCTGCAGTTGCGCAAACTCCCGGGCAAGGTGCGCGTCGAACTCATTGCGGCCGGGACCATGCAGGTCGACTCGGCCGGCGCGCTCATCAAGGTGCCGGCGGTGGTCGAGGTGGTGGCGGGCAAGCACGCCGTGCTCATCGAGGTGCCCGGTTATTTGCCCTATCGCGGCGAAATCGCCGTGCAGGGCGAGGGCAAGATGCAGAGTTTCGCTCCGACCTTAAGCGCGAATTCGGCGGCCGTGGCGATTTCCTCCGAGCCGAGCGCTGCGCAGGTGCTGATCGATTCCCAGCCGGCGGGCGTCACGCCGCTGCACGCCACGCTCGCCGCCGCCACCCATCACCTCGAGTTGCGGCTGGCCGGTTTCAAACCCTGGACGATGGATCTGCTGGTCAAGGCCGGAGAGCCGCAGACCATAGGCCCGGTGCGCCTGGGTCTGCCCGATGCGTCGCTGCTGCTGCGCAGCAGTCCCGCCGGCGCCCGCGTCATGGCCGGCGGCGTGTACCGGGGCGACACGCCGCTGCGACTGACGCTGCGGCCGGACGTCGCCACGGCCTTGTCCCTGGCACTGCCGGGCCATGAGGACGCGACACGCACGGTCAAGCTGCGCCCCGCGGCCCATGAGGAAATGAACGTCGAGCTGACGCCGATCCTGGGCAAGGTCACGATCCACGTGACCCCGGCCGACGCCGAGATCTGGGTCGACGGCGCCAGCCGCGGCCGCGGCAGCCAGACCCTGTCATTGACGACCGTGGCACACCAGATTGAGGTGCGAAAGCCCGGGTTCCTGAGTTCGGGCAGCACCGTCACGCCGCGCCTGGGGTTTGATCAGGCCCTGGACGTGACGATTCTCACCGAGGCCCAGCAGCGCGTGGCGCGCACCCCGGTGGTGATCCGGGCGCATGGCTCGATTGAGCTGCGTCTGATGCCGGCGGGCCACTTTACGATGGGCAGCACGCGGCGCGAGCCGGGTCGGCGGGCCAACGAGGGACAGCGGGCCGTGGAGCTGCGCCGGCTGTTCTATCTGGGCACGCGCGAGATCAGCAACGCGCAGTTCCGTGAATTTCGCGCCGAACACAAGTCGGGCATGTTTGCCGGCGTCTCCCTCAACGCGGACAGCCAACCCGTGGCACAAGTGAGCTGGCAGGACGCCGCCGCGTATTGCAACTGGCTGTCGCAGCAGGACGGGCTGCCCGCGGCGTACCGGCAGCAGGGGAGCGAACTCGTGGCGGTCTCGCCGATGACCACCGGTTACCGGCTGCCGAGCGAGGCGGAATGGGAATGGGCCGCGCGCGGCGGCGCCGCGAATCACCGTTATCCCTGGGGGGATGCCCTGCCGGTGGCCGCGAACTCGGGCAATTACGCCGACACCTCCGCGCGCACGCCGCTGACCGACGTGATTGCCGGTTACGATGACGGCTTTCCGGTGTCTGCGGCGGTCGGCAGTTTTGCTGCATCGCCCCTGGGTCTGTACGATCTGGGAGGCAACGTGAGTGAGTGGACCACGGATTTCTACGCCACTTCCTACAGCCCAGATACCGTCGCCGTGGATCCAATGAACCTGGCAGCCGGCAACCAGCACGCGGTGCGCGGCGCCAGCTGGCGCAGCGCCGACACGGCCGAGTTGCGGGTCGCGGCGCGCGCGGCGGGCGCGGCACCGCGCGATGATCTGGGCTTTCGCATTGCTCGCTACGCGGAGTGATCCTATGAGAACTGCCACCGTCACCGTAATCCTGCTGGGCTTGGCCTCGGGCCTGCCGGGCGCTGCTGCCGACCCACCGCCGGCGGCCAAGGCCCCCGCCCCGGCCGCGTCAGCGACGCCGCCCGCGACGCCGCCCGCCACCAGCCCGGCAGCGCCCAGCGCGCCGGGCGCGGCGCACCCGCCACCCACGGCGAGCGAGCCGGCCTCGGTGCCCGAGCGCATCGATCCGACCGAAAAGGTGCATTCCGATTCCGAAATCTCCTTCCCGGTCGATATCTGAGCTGGTGGCCCGCACATGAAGCAACTAAAAGACAACGAATTTCTGATCGAACTGTTCTCACTCATCATCATTGTGACGGTGGTGCAGGCCGTGTGGGTGACCGTGATCCGGCCGCGCGCCGCGCTCATCAACGCCTCCAATCTGGCGGCGATGGCTCATGACAAGGAATTCGTTCCGGAACGCGACGTTTACTCGATCCTCAAGGAGTACGAGCCCGAGACCTGCGTGATCCTCTCGGCCTGGGCGTTCTTCATCATCGGCTACAAGTCGCGAGGCATACTGCGCGCGCGCCGCCTCCTCGAGACCGATCTGCTGTCACTCCCGCCGGGCGTGCGTATCCTGCCCGAGGACAGTCGCGAGTACGCGCGCCAGATCGAGGCGCTGCCGGCCGCCCTGCAGTCCGAGCTGCTGCCGCGCGCGCTGCTCTCGGGCCTGCATCGGTTCGGCGCGACCCGCAACATCCAGGACGTCGCGTTCGCGATTCGCGAGACCTGTAATCTCGAGACCGATCGGCTCGACTCGGAGCTGTCGATGGTCCGCTTCGTGGCCTGGGCGATACCGGCGATCGGGTTCGTCGGTACCGTGCGCGGCATCGGCAACTCCCTCCAACAGGCGCACAAGGCTGTGGAAGGAGACGTCTCGGGGGTAGTCGCGGGCCTGGGCACGTCGTTCAACTCCACCCTGGTGGCCCTGTCGCTGAGCATCGTCGTGATGCTGTGCCTCCACCAGATGCAGTTACGACAGGAACGCACGGTGCTGGACACCGAGAACTACCTCGACTCGCACCTGATCCGGCACCTGCAGATGCGCTAGCGGCACATGCTGGCCCTCGAACTCAACGACGCGCAGCTGATCCTGGCCGCTCCCGCCGGCGCCGACGAGGCGCGTGTCGTCGGGGCGGCGCCCGGGGTGGCCTGCGTCACGGATGCGGAGCTGCTCACGGGCGCGGCGGCGGCCCGCCAGGCGAAGCTGCAGCCGCAGCGCAGCTACCACCGCTACTGGCAGGATCTGTCGGCCGACCCGCTCGGTCGCGCGCACCGACCGCAGCTGTCGGCCGCCGACCTGGCCTTCGAACAGCTGCGCACGCTGCTCGGCGCGGTCAACGATACCGATCGGCGGCTGATCATGGCCGTGCCGGCCGGCTACACGCGCGAGCAATTGGGCCTGCTGCTGGGGATTGCCGCCGAGGCGGGCGTGTCGGAAACCGGCCTGGTGGACGCGGCGCTGGCCGCCTGCGCCCTGGCGCCCGTGCCGGTGCACGTCATGCACCTGGAGCTGCATCGGCACCGGGCGGTGGCCACCGCCGTGGAACGCGAGGGGCAGGGTGCGCGCCGGGCGCGCTTCGAACTGGACGGCAGCTGGGGATTACAGCGGCTCGAGCAGTTGTGCATCGGGATCGTGGCCGGCAATTTCGTCAAGCAGACGCGCTTTGATCCGCTCTATCGGGCCCAGACCGAGCAGATGCTGGCCGACGGCGTGGCCAGCTGGCTGCAGGCACTGCAGACCGATGAGGCCGTGCCGGTCTCCCTGGCCGTGGGGAACGACAATCCGCAGATTGAATTTACCCGCTCCCAGTGGCTGGCGGCGGCCGAGCCCTGCTTCGCCGCGCTCGTGCAGCTGGTGCAAAGCGCCCGACCCGCGGGACAGCAGCTGGAACTGCGGGTCGGCCGCTGCGCACAGTCGTTGCCCGGACTGGTCGGGCGGCTGCAGGATCTGAACTCCTGCGAGGTCACCTTGTTGCCCGAGGGTGCCGCGGCGCGCGGAGCCTTACGCCATCACGCGACCATCCTGCGCGGGGCCGAGCCTGCCCTGGTGTGCCAACTGCCCCTGGAGCAGCAGCCGAGCGTGGCGCGCACGCCGGATGCCGTGCGCGCGCAAGCCGCCTCGTCCGCGACTCACGTGCTCTGCGACGCTCGAGCCTGGGAGCTGCGCAGCGACCCGCTCACGGTCGGGACCCAGGTGCCGGAAGGCCTGCGGGCCTTGCCCCTGGCCCCCGGCCTGCCCGGCGTCTCACGGGTGCACTGCCGGCTGCTGCTGCGCGAGGGGATCGCCTGCATCGAGGATCTCAGCAGCTACGGTTCCTTCGTAAACGAACAACGCGTGCACGGACAGGCGGAGCTGCGGCGCGGCGATCGTCTGCGCCTCGGTGCGCCGGGCATAGTCCTTGAGGTCATTGAACTGGTCGACGAGCATGCAGCGCCGCCGCTTTGACATTTTCAGCATGTCCTTCCTGGACACGATCTGCTGCGCATTCGGCGCGATCGTGCTGCTGTACATGATTCTCAACGCCTCCTCGGGCCGCGCCTCGCAACACCAGAGCGCGGCCAGTCGCGCCGAGGCGGACCGGGTGGAGACCGAGGTGCTGGACGGCTACGAGAACCTGGTGGTCCTGACCAATGCGCTAAAGTCCACCACCAGCGCGGAAGTCAACGCCCAGGGTCAGTCGTCCCGGGTCCTGGAGGAATTGACCCAGACCAAGGAACAGCTCGCGGAGTACGACCAGACCACGCTCTCGCGCCGCGAGCACATCAATCAGCTCAAGGCGGACCTCAAGTCCATGGAGGCGGGCAATCGCCGGCTGGAGGCCGGCTCGGTCACCCCCGGGGCGGTCGGTACGCACGTGGCCGGCTACAAAGGCGAGGGCGATCGGGCCTACCTCACCGGTCTCAAGCTGCGCGCGCAGCACACCCTGATCCTGGTCGACAGTTCCGCGAGCATGATGGACGAGACCCTGGTCAACGTCATCCGCCTGCGCAACATGGCACCCGAGCGGCGGCGCGCGGCCGAGAAGTGGCGCGGTACCGTGGCCACGGTCGAATGGCTGATGTCGCAGTTTGCCGGTGACCGCCAGTTTCAGATTTATTCGTTCAACACCACCGCGTGGCCGCTGGTCAGCGGGAGCGCCGGAAAGTGGCTGCAGACGGCGGACGCCAATTCGCTGAGCGGTGCGATCAGCGCGCTGCGGCAGCTGGTGCCGCAGAACGGCACCAGCCTGGATAACGCCTTCGCCGTGGTCGGCAGTTTCGATCCCAAGCCGGACAGCGTCATCATGATCACCGACGGGCTGCCGACGCAGGGCAAGGACGGGCCGGGCTCGCACAAGACCATTGACGGCAACGGACGTGTGAAATTGTTCGAGCAGGCCGTCAACCACTACCCCACCAGCATTCCTCTGAACGTCATCCTGCTGCCGATGGAAGGCGATCCACAGGCACCCGGTTTGTTCTGGAGGGCGGCGCGGCGCACCAAGGGCTCGTTTCTGATGCCATCGAAGGACTGGCCGTGAAGCGGCGGCGCAGTCGCGAGTTCGACGTATTCAGCATGTCCTTCCTGGACACGATCTGCTGCGCCTTCGGCGCCATCATCCTGCTGTTCGTGCTGAGCAAGTACGGGGAGCCCAAGGCGCTCGAGCAGGCGCGGGTGGATCTTTCCGGCCGCGTGGCCAAGATGCAGGAGGAACTGGCCGAGATTCGCGGTCGCACCGAGATACTGAACCGCGAGCTCAAGGCGCGCAAGATCGAAGTGTCCGAGAATCAGCTGCGGCTGGCACGGCTGCGCGGCGACCTGTCGTCGGTACGCGGTGAGATGGAAAGCTCACGCAAGGAAGCCGAGGTCACCAACACCATCGAAGGGCAGCTGGTCTCGGCGCAGGAGAAGCTGACCGATGAGATGAAGCGGCTGCTCGGCTCGCAGTACAAACGCTTGCAGGATGCGGCCATCGGTGGGGTCCCGATCGACAGCGAGTACGTCATCTTCCTGATCGACACGTCCGGCAGCATGTACGGCTTTCACTGGCCGCTGCTGCTGCAGAAAGTGAACGAGGTGCTCGATATTTACCCGAAACTGAAGGGCTTCCAGGTCATGAACGACCAGGGCGTGTACATGTATCCGAGCTTCCGCGGCAAGTGGCTGCCCGACTCGCCCTCGCAACGCCACAACGTCATCGACCGCCTGAGGACCTGGACGCCGTTTTCGGCCTCGAGCCCAGCCGAAGGCATCATTGAGGCAGTGCGCACTTATGGCAACCAGAATTACAAGATCAGCATCTTCGTGTTTGGCGATGAATTCGACGGGAACTCGATCGACGAGGTGGTGCGCACCGTGGATGCGATCAACAAGCCGGGCGCCGACGGCCAGCGGCAGGTACGGATCCACGCCCTGGGCTTCCCGCTGGATCCTTCTTTTCCGCCGTTCACGCAGATGCGCTATTCGACGCTGATGCGCGCCTTGTGCCGGCGCAACGGCGGGGCGTTCGTGGGCCTGAATCCCGAACCGGGCGTGGGCACGCGATGAAGAATCTAAGGATGCGGTGCATGAATTGGCAGACCGTGCTGTGGGCGGCCGCGGCGGGGGTGGCGCTGAGCGGCTGCGGGCCCACGCGCTTGACCGTCAAGCCGGAGATTCCGCCGCTGCTGATGACGCCGATGCCGCTGGCGATGGGCGTGCGGATTCCGAAATCCTTCGCCCAGTACGTGGAGAAGGAAAAATCGCAGGAGCGCGAGTGGGAGATCAACCTCGGTCCCGGCCAGGCCGACGCCGTCCGGACCGTGATGGGCGCCATGTTTGAGCACATTGTGGTGCTGAGCGACCAGGCTCCCGGCGACGCGGCGGCTATCGCGGGGCACAAACTAGACGGCATCCTGGAGACCACTTTGGACAGCTACGTGTACCTGCTGCCATCTCCCGCGGGAGCCGACTATTATTCGGCCACCATCGGCTACAAGGTCAATCTGCTGTCGGTGGAGGGGAAGGTGATCGGCAGCTGGATCTACGAGGGGTACGGCAGTGCGCCATCGAGAGGGCTGGGCAACACGGAGGGCGTGGAGGTGGTGACCGCGTTGGCGGTCCGTGATGCCTGCGCCAATCTTGCGGCGCACTTGCCGGACCAGGAGCTGGTCAGGAACCTGGTCACGCCGGCGGCCGCGACGCCGGCGCCCGCCTCGGTACCGGCGTCCCCCAGCGACGCGGCGGCTCCGGCCGAAGCGAAGCCAGGCACCGACCAGACACCGAGCGCCGACACCCAACCGAGCACCGAGCCGAAGCCGACCATCGAGGCGAAACCGAGCGGCGAAGCGACCCAGAGCGGTGAGGCGAAACCCAGTACCGAGCTGACACCGGGCAGTGAGGCGAAACCGGCCACCGAGGCGACCCAAAGCAGTGAGGCAAAACCGACCACCGAGGCGAAACCGGGCGACGCACCGGCGCCTTCACCCACTCCGAGCGCACCGGAATCGACGCCGAAACCGATGGCCGTGGAAGTGCCGCCCGCCACAGGGAATTGAATATGCGGATATGCCGATACACTCCCGTGCTGCTGGCTGCATCCGCGCTGCTGGTCGCTTGCCAGAGCGTTCAGACCACGCAGCCGGGCGCCGTGGGGGTGGCGCGCAAACAGACCATGTCCACCATGGTGAGCGCCGCCGATATCGACCGCAGCGCCGCGCAGGATTACAACGCGGAACTGGCGCGCGCCCGCGCCAACAACCTGCTCAATCGCGACGCGGCGCAGACCGTGCGTGTCCGCAAGATCGCCGCACGGCTGATCGATCAGACCACCGCTTTCCGGCCGGACGCCAAGGACTGGCCCTGGGCGATAAACGTCGAGACCAGCAAGGAGATCAATGCGTACTGCATGCCCGGCGGCCGCATCATGGTCTACACCGGCCTGATCGACAAACTCAACCTGACGGATGCCGAACTGGCGACCGTCATGGCCCATGAGATCAGCCATGCGCTGCGCGAGCACAGCCGCGAACAGGTTTCGAGGCAGATGGACGAGCAGGTGGGCCTGACGGCACTGGCAGGATTGGCGGGCCTGAACCAAGGATCCCTGCAGCTCGCGGGCCTGTTGAGTGACGTGACCTTCAACCTGCCGCACAGCCGCGTGCAGGAATCCGAAGCGGATGAGATCGGGCTTGAGCTGATGGCGCGCGCCGGTTACGACCCGAACGCGGCCATCAGCCTGTGGAAGAAGATGTCGGCGGCCGGGCAGGGAGGTACGCCAGGATTCCTGAGCACGCACCCGTCCAGCGCGACCCGCACCGCGGATCTTCAGGCGCTGCTGCCGAAGGTTATGCCCTTGTACCAGGCGACAATAACAAAGTGAACCGAGCCGGCATTGCACTGTTTGTGCACGTGCTGCTGGCAGCGGCGGCCGCACCGCAGGCGCGCGCCGCCGAATACTGGGCCTACACCTACAAGGATTTTGAGGTCATGGCCGAGGGCAACGCGGCCGACGCCCAGCGCGTGAGCCGGCAGCTCAGTGCGGTCGATGAGGCCATGCGCAAGCTGCTGCTCCTGGCCGCCGGCGCGAGTGAGCCGCCAACGCGCGTGTACCTGCTGCCTCAGAATGACGCTGGGCGGTCTGGATGCCGTGTGGAGCTCGCAAGGTGGCGCGTTCTTTCGCGCCGGGCCGTTTGAGGATTACGTGGTGCGGCATAGCGAGGCGGCCGGAATCGATCCGGAGGTGAACTCGGAGCGCGCTCGCGCGCTGCTCGCGAGCTGGGGCCTGGCGCGATTCCCTGAATGGTTCCGGCGCGGCGCCACGCAGCTCATGTCCACGGCGAGTTTTGACGAGGACCACGTGACCATAGGCCAGGACTTGGAGGACCAATCCGCACGCCTCGCCCATCAGCTGGATTCCGATGGCGCAGTTCCTGCGACTGCCGGCCAGCGACCCGATACTGCACCAAACACGCGAGATGGAGGCCATCTACGAGGCGCAGTGCTGGTGGCTGGTGCACCTTACCCTGCTGGAGGGCGTGCTCGACAAAGTCATGCCGGTCTACCTGCAACGGCTCCTGATGGGTGAGAGCCAGGAATCGGCGTATGCCGCCACTTTCGGCATCCAGTACGAGCAGCTGGACAGCTATTTCAAGAAACTCAAACGCACCATCAAGCTCAAGCCGTACACCGCCGCGTTGCCCGATCCCGCGTCGGGCTCGCCGCAGCGTCTGTCGGAAGCCGAGGCCAAGGCGAGGCTGGCGGAGTTGGTGCTGGCGCACGAGCCCCGCTCCGAGGTCGGCGGGCAGATGGCCGCCGACGCGCTCAGCGCAGAGCCCAAGAATGAGCGGGCGTTGCTGGCGAGCGCGCGACACGAGCTGGGAGTTGGTCGCTATGCGCCGCTGCAGGAAAGCGTGCAAAAGCTGGGCGCGCTCGAAGAGCTGTCGCCGACGAGCCACCGTGACCTGGGTGTGCTGCTGGCGACCCTGGCGCGGCTCAAGGACGAGAGCATGCCTGGGACCCGTGACGTGGACTCCAAGGCGGCGCGCGCTGGCGCGCGCGCGCACCTGCAGCGCGCCATCGCCTCGGCCCCGAATGATCCGCGTGCCCCCTACGAGCTGGGATGGCTCCTGTCCGGGCAGGGCGACGTCGCCGGTATCCGCGAACTGCTGCCCAAGGTGGAGGCGGCTTTCTACCGACGCCCGGAAAGCGTCGAATTCGCCGAGCTCCTGGTGCGCATGAACTCGATCGTCGGCAACACCGCCGACGTGTTCAAGTACTCGGTCGCCGAGCAGCGCCTGGCGGCCACCGAGGTCGAGCGCGCACGCGCTTCGGCGCGCGTGGAACGACTGCGCGCAGAACTCAAGAACCCGCATTAGACTGGCCGTACACACTCCGCGAATAAGGATCCTCGATATGGCGAATGAGCACGCGGTGCGCCGCGAGGTGGGCGCCGTGGCCCTGATGTTTACCGGCCTGGGCTCGATCATTGGCTCGGGCTGGTTATTTGGCGCCTGGCGCGCCGCGCAGCTGGCCGGCCCCGGGGCGATCTACGCCTGGATCATTGGCGCGGTAGTGATCCTGTTCGTCGCCCTGACGTACGCGGAGCTCGGCGCGATGTTTCCCGAATCAGGCGGCGCGGTGCGCTACGGGCATTATTCGCACGGATCCCTGGTCGGTTTTATTGCCGGCTGGGCGGCGTGGATCGCGATTGTTTCTGTGATACCGGTCGAAGCCGAGGCGTCGGTGCAGTACATGAGCTCCTGGCCCTTCGCCTGGGCGCAGGCGCTGTACGTGCATGCGGCCAACGGGCAGGGAGAGCTCACGGTGCCGGGGCTGTCGATCTGCGCCGTGCTGGTGGTGATCTACTTCCTGCTGAATTTCTGGAGCGTCAAGGTCTTTGCCCGCGCCAATAGCGCCATCACGTTCTTCAAGCTGTTCGTTCCCGCCGCGACCGCCATTACGCTGATGCTGACCAGCTTCCACGCGGCCAACTTCCAGGTGGGGGTGCATGGCGGGGTGCACGTGGGCAACGTCGCCTCGATCCTTACCGCCGTGGCGACCAGCGGGATCGTGTTCAGCTTTAACGGCTTCCAAAGCCCGGTCAACCTCGCCGGCGAGGCCCACAATCCAGGGCGCAGCGTGCCGCTGGCGATCTTCGGTTCCATTGGGCTGAGCACCGTGGTCTACCTGCTGCTGCAGGTTTCGTTTCTGGGCGCGGTCGCACCCGAGCACCTCAGCGAAGGGTGGGCGGGCCTGGAGTACAGCTCGCCCTTTGCCCAGCTGGCGCTGGCGATGAACCTCAACTGGCTGGCGATCCTGCTGTATGCCGACGCCTTCGTAAGCCCGAGCGGTACGGGGGCCACCTATACCGCCACCACCGCGCGGATGATCTACGCCATGGAGCGCAGCAAGACGCTGCATGCGGTGTTCGGCCGCGTCCACCCGCGCTTCGGCATTCCGCGCCCGGCCATGTGGTTCAACCTGGTGGTCTCCTTCATCTTCCTGTTCTTCTTTCGCGGCTGGGGCAAGCTTGCGGCCGTGATTTCCGTGGCGACGATCGTCACCTACCTCGTGGTGCCGATCAGCGTCATGTCACTGCGCCGTACGGCGCCCGAACTGCATCGCCCGCTGTATCTGCCATGCCTGAAGCTCCTGGCGCCTGTCGCCTTCGTGCTCGCGACGCTGATGCTGTACTGGGCCCGCTGGCCGCACACCGGCGAGATCATGCTGCTGCTGATACTGCCGTTGCCGGCCTACGCCTACTACCAGTCGCAGTCGGGCTGGCGCGGCTACCACCGGCACCTGCGCGGCGCGTGGTGGCTGCTCGCGTACCTGGCGACGATCGCGCTGCTGTCCTGGGCGGGAAGCACGGAATTCGAGGGCCACGGATATATCGGCTACGGTTGGGATCAACTCTGCGTCGCGCTTGCGGCCCTGGGCTTCTGCTACTGGGGAGTCAGGAGCGGCTGGCGCACGCCGGCGGTCGAGGGCCTCCAGGCGCAGCCCCCTCCACACTGAGCCGCTGGCCGGTGCGCCGATGCGTGCCATCGGAATGTCGTCCTCGATGCGGCCGTCCGGCAGGCGGACGCGGCCGACGAACCGGCCTTCGGCGCGCAAGCCGAGGCGTTCGTAGAGCCGGATCGCGGCGGCATTCCCGGTCCGGGCCACCCGTTCGATGCGCGTGACCGGCGGCGTAAGTCGCGCGGCGGTCTCGAACAGTGCGGCGAACAGCCGCGCGCCGACGCCCTGCCCCTGCGCCTGTGGATGCACGGCGACCGTCAGGTCGGTGAGGACGTGGCCGAACTGGAGCGGTGGCATCCGCGCGGCGTGGATCTCGCCGATCAGGGCATCGCCGAGGAGAGCCACGATCGAGATTCCCTTCGGGTTTTGATAGGAGGGCAGGGCCTCGACATATTCGCGGCCAATCTCCCCGGCATGGCGCGCCAGGCCAGAGTTCGGCGTGGCCGCCACACTCCGATAGAGCGACACCAATGGGTCGATGTCGGTGCGGGTTGTGGCTCGCAGCTGCAGGTCTTCCATAGCGGAACGATGCGTCGCGTTGTTCTGCAAATCCATGATTGTCCTACGCGATTCGGGCGGGTCGGGCCCCCGGCCCTGCACAGCGCCAAGTCAGAGGGCGTGTTGCAAACATGTTGCAGTACTCATAGACTCGTGCCGATATGTCGTTTGTTCTGTTGCATATATGCAACAGATTTAAAGGGGAGATGTGAATGAAAGCTCTGCTTATTCTGGGGAACCAGTGCAATCCTGGCGGCAATTTCAGGGATCGCGGCGGCGCAGACCGCGGCTCCGACGGCACGACAGCCACCAGTGGCGCCGTCAAGGCTCGACCTCAACGAGGAAGTCGTCATCACCGGCACGCGCCGCGTCGACCGCACGGTCGCCGACTCGGCTTCGCCGGTCGATGTGATCTCGAGCGCCGACCTTACGACTCAGCCCGCCGCGAACATGATGGACCAGGTCAAGTACCTGGTGCCGTCGTTCTTCGTCGGCCAGAACACGATCTCGGACGCCTCGACCATCGTGCGCTCACCCTCGCTGCGCGGCCTGCCTGCCGATGAAATCCTCGTGATGATGAACGGCAAGCGCTTCAACCGCTCGGCGCTGGTGCAGGTCTATGTCGGCGGCGACACGGCGCTCTCGTTCGGCTCGCAAGGCTCCGACCTGTCCTCGCTTCCCTCGATCGGCATCAAGCACCTCGAAGTGCTGCGCGACGGCGCGACGGCCCAGTACGGTTCCGACGCCATCGCGGGCGTGCTGAACTATGGCCTGCGCGACAATGAGGGCTTGGAAGTGCAGGCGCTCTACGGCCAATACAAGAATCAGACCGACGGCCAGAGCCATCAGTACTCTGTCGACTGGGGCACGCGTTGGGACCGGGGCTTTGTCAACATTGCCGGTGAATGGGACAGCGACGGCCAGACCAGCCGCGGAGTGACGAGGCCGATCGCCATATCGTTCGCGCAGGAAAACCCGTCCCTGGCGAACACGATCCCGAATTACCCGCTGCCGGCGCAGATCTGGGGCCAGTCCCCGACCCACGGCTACAAGTTCCTGCTGAACTCGGCCTTCGACGTGACCGACAACAGCAAGGTCTACTTGTTCGGCAATTACGCCAACAGCCATACGGACGAAAGCTTCAACTTCCGCTCCTCGCTCCAGGGCTCGCGCACCTATGGCCTGGAGGGCGGCGGCACGGACGTCGAAGGCGGCCGTTCGTTCTTCAATCATCCCTACTACCTGACGCAATGCCCGGCCGGCAATCTCACCTGCCCGGCAGACGGCTACGTCCAGGACACGAATACCTTCAACTACCTCTCGATCTACCCGGGCGGCTTCACGCCGCGCTTCACCGGCGACACCACCGAGCTCTACGGGGTCCTGGGCTACAAGGGCACCGCAGGCGCCTTCGGCTACGACATCTCGGCCTCGCAGAGCAGCAACACGGTCGATCTGGGCATGCATGACTCGCTCAGCCCCTCGTTCGGCATCGACTCGCAGACCTCCTTCAAGTTCGGCGACCTGATCCAGAAGGAGACGGACGCCAACCTAGACCTGACCTACCAGATCGACGCCGGACTGGCGAGCGCGCTGACGCTGTCGGGCGGCGGCGAGTACCGCAAGGAGCAGTACACCGCGCAGCAAGGCGATCTGCAGTCGTACGGCGCCGGTCCGTACGCCGTGGAGCACCCGCTGTATGCGGAGACCAGTCCGGGCTCGGGAGTCTTTGCGTCTACCGGCGAGTTCACGGCGGTCGAAGGCGCGGCCGCCAGCGGCTACGCCGGCACGGGCCCGACCTATGCCGGTTCCGAATCGCAGGCCAGTCACGCCTTCTACCTCGGGCTCGAGGGCGACGTGGTCAAGAGCCTCAGCATGGGTGTCATGGCCCGCTACGAGAGCTACGATTCCTTCGGCAGCAAGACGGTGTGGAAATTCAATACGATCTGGCACGTCAACGACACGGTCGCGCTGCGCGCCACGCTCGGCACGGGCTTCCATGCGCCGTCGCCTGGACAGAGCAACGTCCAGGTCGTGACGACGAGCTTCGTGGGGGGCGTCTCGATCCAGCAGGGCACCTTTCCGGTGACCAGCGCCGTGGCCCAGTTCTTCGGCGCCGTGCCGCTGAAGCCCGAGACCTCGAAGAACTACGGTTTAGGCCTCGTGCTCACGCCGACGCCGAATTTCACGGCCACGATCGATGCGTACCAGATCGACGTGACCGATCGCATCGCCCTGTCGCAGAGCTTCGGTGTGGACCAGGCGCTGATCGATGCGAACCCGCAACTGCCGGAACTCGCCCTGGTGGGCGACGGCGGCACCGTGCAGTACTTCACCAATGGTTTCAACACGAGGACCAAGGGCATCGACGTGGTGGGCACTTACCACATGGTGATGAACGATGGCGACAGGCTCGGCCTGTCGCTCGCCTACAACTACAACAAGAATGAAGTGACCAGCTACAACCCGGCCTTCATCAGCACCGATTTCATCATCGACGTCGAGCACCTGGCGCCGCAGCACCGCGGCACGTTGTCGGTGGACTGGGCGAAGGGACCTTTCGCCCTCAGCCTGCGCGAGAACTACTTCAGCTCGTGGATTGACGCCAACGACTACCCGACGGCCCGCGATGCCAACGGCAACATCACCGCCGGCCAGGAATTCGGCAGCAAGATGACGACCGATTTGAGTGGCAGCTACAGCTTCCTCGACCACTATGTGTTCACGGTGGGCGGCGCCAACATCTTCAATACCTTCCCGGACAAGATCCAGAACACCACGTCCAGCCCGATCTACACGCTGACGGGTGGCCAGCTGGACGGTTCGGTGTACCCGCGCAGCGGCGGTCCCTTCGGAATCAACGGCGCGTTCTACTACGCGCGCCTGATCATGCACTTCTAACTCCGACTGAAATCGACGACCCAATGACGGGCGGGAAGGCATTTCGCTTTCCCGCCCGTTTCTTTTCTGCGATGCTCACCTTCCCATTGCGCTCAAGGAATTCGCACATGCGTGCAGCCCGAACGGCACCGGTTCTTGTCCTCGTCCTCGTCCTGGCCACCGGCCGCTGCCTGGCGGCCTCGCCCGTGCCCGAAGGGGCGGAGCACGGGATGGTGGTCTCCGCGCATCGCCTGGCCAGTGAGGTCGGCGTCAAGGTGCTCAAGCGCGGCGGTAACGCGATCGATGCGGCCGTGGCCACGGCCTATGCGCTGGCGGTGACCTTTCCGGAGGCCGGAAATCTTGGCGGCGGCGGCTTCATGCTGATCCGCATGGCCGACGGACGCCAGGCCTTCGTCGACTTTCGCGAGATGGCCCCGGCTGCCGCCACGCGCACCATGTATCTCGATGCGGCCGGAAAACCAAACCCGCTGCTGTCGACGCGCGGCTACCTCTCGGCGGGGGTTCCCGGTACCGTCGCGGGCCTCGAGCTGGCACGCAGCAAGTACGGTACGCGCCCGCGCGCCGAGCTGGTGGCGCCGGCCATCGAACTCGCCGCGCGCGGCTTCGTGCTCGACCAGAGCGATGCCGAGTTCCTGGCCGAAGGCGCGGAGGATTTCCGCAAGGATGCGCCGGCCGGCGCGGCGTTTCTCCGCAGCGGACGCCCTTACGAAGCGGGTGAGCGCCTGGTGCAAAAGGACCTGGCGCGGATGCTGCGCATCGTGGCCAAGGATGGTGTCAGCGGCTTCTACAGCGGCGAGCCGGCGCGCCTGATCGTCGCCGGCAGCAAGCAGGGTGGCGGCATACTGAGCATGGCGGATTTTTCCGGTTACCGGGCGAAAGAGCGCAAGCCGCTCGAATGTGACTACCGGGGGTACCACGTCATTGCAGCCCCGCCCCCCAGTTCCGGCGGCGTGGTGGAGTGCGAGACGCTCAACCTGCTTTCCGGCTGGCCGGCGGACCCGGCCGGCTTTCATTCCGCCCAATCCGTGCATTACCTGACCGAGGCGCTGCGTCGCGCGTTTCGCGATCGCAACCTGCAGCTGGGTGATCCGGACTTCGTGCACGCCGACGTGGAGCGCCTGATATCGCCCGCGTATGCCGACACCCTGCGCCGCGGAATCGATCCGGACAAGGCGACGCCTTCAGCGACGCTGCCCGGCCCCGGTGCAGCGGCCGAGGGTCACAGTACGACGCACCTGTCGGTGGTGGACGCCGCGGGCAATGCCGTCGCGCTGACCTACACTCTGAACGACTGGTTTGGGGGGCGCGTCGTTGCTGCCGGCACCGGCATCCTGCTCAATGACGAGATGGACGATTTCTCCGCGAAGTCCGGCGAACCCAACATGTATGGGCTGGTCGAGGGCGAGAACAATGCGATTGCGCCAGGCAAGCGGCCGCTCTCGTCGATGACGCCCACCATCGTCACGCACGACGGGAAACTGCTGCTGGTCGTCGGCACGCCGGGCGGCAGCCACATTCCAACGGCGGTGCTGCAGACGATGATCAACCTGATCGACTATCGCATGACGCTGACCGAGGCGGTCGACGCGCCGCGCATCCACGCCCAATGGCTGCCGGACACGCTTTACTACGAGTCAAACGCACTCAGCGCCGACACCCTCGCCTTGCTCAAGGCGAAGGGCCACCATCTCGAGTCCATGGGTTACGAGAACCAGGTGGCCGCAATCCTGGTCGGCGGCCCCGCGATCGGTAAACCGCCGCGCGGCCGTTATCACCTCTACGGTTCGATTGATCCGCGCCTGCCGACCGGCAGCGTGGCGGGTTACTAACGCCGCTGCCGGTGCGGGATTGAAGTACGCGCTGCGGACCGCGACGCCCGCGGATGTGCCGGCCCTGCAGGCGCTGATCGCGCGCTCGATCCGCGCTCTCGGGGCGTCCGATTATTCCAGCGCGCAGATTGACGCCGCCCTCGAGAGCGCGTTCGGCGTCGACACGACGCTGATCCGCGATGGCACCTATTTCGTCGCTGCTTTGGAGGCGGGCGAGCTGCTGGCCTGCGGTGGCTGGAGCCGCCGGCGCACGCTGTTCGGGAGCGACGGGCGTGCGGACCGCGATGAATCGTGGCTCGATCCGGGCGCCGAGCCGGCCAAGATCAGGGCCTTCTTTGTCGACCCGGCGCACGCGCGCCAAGGCCTCGGCCGCGCCATCCTGGAGCGCAGCGAGCGCGAGGCCAGGGAGGCCGGATTCTCCGAGTTTGCGCTGATGGCCACGCTCCCTGGCGTGCCGTTCTACGAGCGCTGCGGGTACCAGGCGGGAACGGCCATCGTCCACACGCTGCCCGGGGGCCTTCCGATCCGCTTCGTGCCGATGGCCAAGCAGGCCAAGGCATGATCCTGGGCATTCACGGATACGGGTTGTTCATGGCCTCGGGCCTGCTGCTCAATCTCACGCCGGGCCAGGACACCATGTTCATTCTCGGCCGCAGCCTCACCGGCGGGCTGCGTTCGGGCATTGCGGCGGCTGTTGGCATTGCGATCGGGACGCTGTGCCACACTCTGGCCGCGGCACTGGGACTGTCGGCCATCCTGGCCACCTCGGCGCTGGCCTTCTCGATCGTCAAGCTGGCGGGCGCGGCCTACCTGATCTTTCTGGGTGCAAAGCTGCTGATCTCCCGATCCGTCGCAGCCCCGCCGGCAGGCCCGTCGGGAGCCTCGGGCGTGGATCCGCGTTCGGCGATGCGGCAGGGTATCCTCACGAACGTGCTTAACCCCAAGGTCGCGCTGTTCTTCCTGGCTTTCCTGCCGCAGTTCATTGAGCCGGCGAGCACGACCAAGACTCTGGCGTTCCTGGTGCTGGGCGCGACGTTCATCACCACCGGATTCCTGTGGTGCCTGGTGGTGGCGTTCACCGCCGCACGGCTCCAGTCCTTCTTCCTGCGCAACCCCAGCGTGCGCACCCTGATTGA
The DNA here is from genome assembly GCA_963707115.1 of uncultured Gammaproteobacteria bacterium. Taxonomy (GTDB): domain Bacteria; phylum Pseudomonadota; class Gammaproteobacteria; order Steroidobacterales; family Steroidobacteraceae; genus FEN-1191. The sequence goes on along the minus strand of CAVPOP010000003.1, from coordinate 304,055 downwards.
CCGCCTGGTGGGCGGCTTGTTCCTGGCATTGGGCGCGCGCCTGGCTTGGTCGCGCTAGGCGCGTTAGGAGATCGAGGCATGAAAACCATCATCGAACCCTTCCGCATGAAGGTGATTGAGCCGATCCGGATGACCACGCGTGCCGAACGTGAGCGACTGATCGCGGCCAGCGATTACAACCTGTTTTCCCTGCACTCCGACGACGTGCTGATCGACCTGCTGACCGACTCGGGCACCGGCGCCATGAGTGCCAATCAGCTGAGTGCCTTGATGCGCGGCGACGAATCGTACGCCGGCTCGCCCTCCTTTTACCGCTTTCAGGCCGCGGTCAAGAAGCTGATGCCCTTTCGCCACGTCATTCCCACGCACCAGGGCAGGGCGGCCGAGGCCATCCTGTTTTCAATAGTCGGTGGCGCGGGCCGAGTCATTCCCTCCAATACGCACTTCGACACGACGCGCGGCAACATCGAGGCGACCGGCGCCGAAGCTCTCGACCTGCCGACCCCGCATGCGGCCGACTTTTCCAGCAGCTATCCCTTCAAGGGCGACGTCGATCTCGCCGCGCTCGAGAAACTGCTGGCACAGCGTGCCGATGCCGTGCCGGTCGTGATGATGACCGTGACCAACAATGCCGGTGGCGGCCAGCCGGTCTCGCTCGCCAACCTACGGGCGGTGCGCGCACTGTGCCAGCGCTACAACAAGCCGCTGATTATCGACGCCTGCCGGTTTGCCGAGAATGCGTACTTCATCAAGCAGCGCGAACCTGAATACGCCGCGCACTCCATTCCTGACATCGTGCGGGCCATCTTCGCGCTCGCCGATGGCATGACGATGAGTGCCAAGAAGGACGGCCTCGCCAATATCGGCGGCTGGCTCGCCGTGAATGACGATGAACTGGCCCGCCTGGCGCGCAACCGCCTGATCCTGACCGAGGGCTTCCCCACCTACGGCGGGCTGGCGGGGCGCGACCTGGAGGCGATTGCCGTGGGCCTGGACGAGGTGATCGACGAGCAGTACCTGCGCTACCGCGTGCGCTGCAACGAATACATCGGTGAGGCGTTGAAGAAGCTCGGCGTGCCGATCGTCAACCCGGTCGGCGGCCACGCCGTGTTCATCGACGCGCGCGGACTCCTGCCCCACATAGCGCCGCTCCAGTATCCGGGGCAGGTGCTCGCCGTCGCACTCTACGAGGTGGGAGGCGTGCGCTCGTGCGAGATCGGCACGGTGATGTTTGGCCGCCAGCCCGACGGTCGCGAAGTGCCGGCACGCTACGACCTGGTCCGGCTGGCCATGCCGCGGCGCGTCTACACGCAAAGTCACGCGGACTATCTGATCGAGGTCTTCGCCGAGGTGGTCGCCCAGGCGGCGAAGCTCAAGGGCCTGCGCATCACTTACGAGGCCCCGCAGATGCGTCATTTCACCGCCAGTTTCGCGCGCCTCTGAGATCGGAACGCTCCCCGACCCGCGTAGCCCCGCCGGGCGCGGGGCTTACTCGCCCAGATTGCGCAGCAACGCCGGATCGCGGAATAGCCCCTGCGATCCTGCGCCCAGTTGACGGAGGCATTTCAACGCGGCAGCGATGGGTATGTCGGTGGAACGCACGCGCTCCGGGCTCATGAAGTACACCGAGCCGGACAGCGGATTGGGCGCACCCGGCACGTACACGGCGAGATTCCCACCCTCCAGCCGCTCGATCAGAAACCCCAGTTGCCAGGAGTCCTCGATTCGGGCCAGCAGCAACGGATACGCAGCGCTGCTTTCGTGTCCCAACGCACTTTCTCCCGCGCCCTTGAGCAGCGTGTAGCCGGGGATCTTTGAGAGGAGGGTGCTCTCCAGCCACGTGACGCCTGCACGCGCTGGTCGGGTCAGCGCCACCAGGCCGAACAGGAAGCAGACGAGAATCAGCAAGCCGCTCGCCAGCAGTACCGGAGTGTGGCTGGCCGCCAGTGGAAAACGCTCCGCCAGCGGGTCACTGAGTTTGTGCACGAGTTCCAGCGCCTTACCGACCACGGCGCCCAGCACGACGACGGGCACGAGAAACAGGACCCCTCCGACCAGCGTCGTGCGCGCGAATTTCACGAGGCGTTTCATGTCTTACCACCCGATGTTTGGTTGAGGTGCCGTTTGGGAAGGAAGCGTGACTGGTCGGGAAATCATCGCACTTGCTTGCTGCGCTTTCCACCGCCGTGGACGGTGCCGCTCCGTCCTCGAGCGCGCGGCTGGAGGCGTGGCGCGCAGACCCCCCGAACGGCCACTGCTCCGGGGGCGGGGGCAATCAATTGACAAGCCCACGGAGCCTTAGCAGACTGCGGGCCCGCCCCAAAGGAGTGTACGTATGAGTACCGAAACGGCAACTCTGGCACCGGCGAGCAAATTGCCGCTCCAGATTGCGGCCTGCGCAGCGATCGGACTTGGAGTGCTGGCACTCATTTCGCCGTTCGAGGCGGGAGTCGCGGCGACCATGGTGCTGGCGATCAGTTTCGTCGTCGGCGGTGTGTTTGGATTCGTCGCCGGGTTGCGGGCGCGCCGTTGGACGGGGACCTATGGGCTCATGCTGCTTTCCGCGGTCAGCATCTTGGCGGGGCTGTTTATTTTCGCCAATCCGCTGATCGGCCTCGGCACCGTGACACTGGTGTGCATTGCCGGCCTGGCCGCCTCGGGCATCACAAAAGTCTTCTGGAGCTTCAAGATCCCCGCGGGCCGCGGGCGCTGGCTCATTGCCCTGAGTGGACTGCTGTCCATCGTGGTCGCGGCGATGCTCTACTGGCATTTTCCGTTTTCCGCCGCCTGGGCCTTTGGCGTGCTGGTGGGCGTGACGCTGATTTTCGAGGGTGTCACGCATCTCGCGTTCCTGAGCCGCGCGGCCTGATCAGGGCGCGCTGCCACGGCCAGGGCCACGAAGTGCCGGGAGACGACGGAATCGTGGTACCTCGGGCGATGTGAATTGACTCGATCCACAGGATAGAATGGAGGAGCGGCTGGACCTGGCGCTCCAGTCGGGCCGCGCCTGCCTAGACAAGAACAAAGTGCTGCCTGCACGAACACAGGAGATTGCCGTGACTTATCGTAATTTCGCCTGGATTACCGGAGCTTTGCTAGTGGCCTGCGCCTCGCAGCCCACCTTCCTGGACAGCAAGCAGTCGATGGCCGTGGACACGGCGCTGGCGCGCGGCAAGTTCGACCTGAACTGCCCCACGGCCACCGGATCGGTGCTGTCGCGCCAGTTCATCCAGGCACCCGTGGCTGGGCCGCGCATGGCCTCGGTGGGGGTTGATCGGGCCGAGTACACGGTCGGAGTGCAGGGCTGCAACCAGCGCGGCACGTACATGGTCGTGTGCAGCCAGGGAACGGAAGGCTGCATCGCCGGAGACCGCAGCAAGTAGCGATGCCCCGTGGATGGCCCGCCCGCCGCCTGTCGGGCGGGGGCCAGGTCGCTGCGGGAGCGAGCCGCTGAGCGCCTGCTGGCGCGCGCTGCGGGCCGGCGGGGCCCCTAGAAGACCTTGCCCGGGTTGAGGATGCCGTGGGGATCCATGGCTTTCTTGATGGTACGCATCAGGGCGATTTCCGCCGGGCTGCGGGACAAATGCAGAAATTCCTTCTTGAGCAGACCAATGCCGTGTTCGGCCGAGATTGAACCGCGGCGCCTGGACACGACGCCGTACACCGTGCGCTCGATTTCCAGCTCCGGGATGTCGTGACCGGACATGCGCACCGAGACGTGCAGGTTGCCGTCGGCGACGTGGCCGAAATACAGCGCCTCCAGGGCGGGCCAGCGCGCGCCGAGCGCGGCCTCGATCTCGGCGACCAGTTCGCCGATCTCGCCCGTGGGGACGCTGACATCGAAGCTCAGCTGCGGCCAGAACCCGGCCTCCCGCCATTCCCCGGGCGCATCGCGCACGGACCACAGTTCGGTGGCCTGACGCTGCGACTGCGCGATGACGGCGTCGCGAACCGAGCCCGCCTGCATCGCCGCGGCGATGAGGGCCTCGTAGCGCTGCTGGTCGGCCTCCGGCTCCAACCCCAGGGTCTCGATCAGCACGTAGGCCCCATGACCGGGCTCGAGCGGCGGGGTGCGGCCCAGGGCCACGGTGCCGAGCCGGTAGAACTGCGGCCACATGACTTCGAAGGCCGTGAGCTGCGACCCAAAGCCGCTGCGCGCGCGTTCCAGCAGATCCAGGACCCCGGCGTAGTCGCCCACCGCGCACAGGCCGGTGCATACGCTCCGCGGCTTTGGGAACAGGCGCAGCACCACCGCGCTGATGACGCCCAGCGTCCCTTCCGATCCGATGAACAGTTGCCGCAGGTCGTAGCCAGCATTGTTCTTGATCATCTTATTGAGCGCATGGATGATGGTGCCGTCGGCGAGCACGGCCTCCACGCCGAGCACCAGGTCGCGCGCCATCCCGAAGCGCAGCACGCGGTTGCCGCCGGCATTGGTGGCCACGTTTCCGCCGATCTGGCAGGAGCCACGGCCGCCGATATCTAGCGGAAAGAACATATCGGCGGCCTCGGCCGCCTGCTGCACGGCTTCCATTACCACCCCGGCCTCCACCGTGATGGTGCCCGCTGCCCGGTCCAGCTCGCGGATCGCGCGCATGCGCTCGACCGACAGCACCACGCACGGACCCACCGGCACCGCACCGCCGGACAGGCCGGTCATGCCGCCCTGGGGCTGGACGGCAATCCGACGCTCATTGCAGTAGCCGAGGATTGCGGCGATCTGTGCCGCGCTACGCGGATACGTCAATGCCAGGATCCCGGCGTTCGGGTCCCCGCGCACGCCGTAATCGTTCGTGTGGCGCACGATGTTCTCTGCATTGGGCGCGATGGCGCCCCCGGCGCCCACCAGCGCCGCAAGTTCCGGGATTATCTTGTCGTGGCCCAGCATAGCTATTCTCACTGTGGCGCGCGGCGGCCATCGCCGTGCGCCGGTGGCGTGTCAGACCGGGATGTCGCCCCGGACGGTCGTGCGGTACATTTCGCGGCGGTGCCCCTGGTAATCGTTATAGGCCTGGTGCACGCAGAGCCGGTTGTCCCAGACCACGAGCATGTTGGGCTCCCAGCGCAGGCGGCAGGTGAAGGCCGGTTGCGTAAGGTGTTCGGTGAGGTAGTGCAGGATAGGGGCCGATTCCTCGGCCCGCATGCCCTCGATGCCGATGCCGTAGGAAGGGTCGACGTACAGGGCTTTCTCCCCGGTCACCGGATGGCTGCGCACCAGCGGATGCGCGGTGCCCCTGACCTTGCGCAACAGGTCCTCCGACAGGCGCTCGGAATCGCGGGTGGCCGCAAGGCGGCCGATCGGGCTGTCGCTCACTTCCACCGCTTCCTGCGCCGACTTGAGCACATCTCGCATCGAGAAGCGCACCTTGAGGCCTTCGAGCATGCGGCGGTAGGTGTCGCTGAGCATCGCGTACGCCAGTGCGGCGTTGGCCCAGGTGGTATCGCCACCCAAGGGAGGAACCTCGACGGCATAGAGCATGGTGATCGACGGGGGCTCGGGCAGGAACGGGGAGTCGGTGTGCCAGCCCGAGCCGAACACCATCGTGGACTTGTCGTCCGCCTCCTTGATGAGCGGGTGCACGTTGCGGTGGCCGGCCACCCCCTGGGTATAGGCGTCCTCGGCGAACGGGCCAAAACGCAGGCTGAAGGCCTCCTGGCCACCGTGCGAGAGTTTCTGCCCACGCAGATGGATCATCTTATGCCGGAACAGGGCGGCACGAATCTCCCTAAACTGCTCCTCGCTCATGTTCGCCGCATCGACGCCGCAGATTTCCGCGCCCATGGCCGCCGCCAGCGGCCGCGCCTCGATATGCCGGTTGGCCGCGGCCTGGTTGTCGAACCGGCCGGTGGGATGTAGTCGCATGCGTGCTACCTGGCGGAGCGGGCGGACCTGTGAGCGCCCGATTATGAGTACAGCGGCCACGGGAGGGAAATTCCGCGTCGGGTCTGGCCTGCGGGCGGCCGGGGAAACCGGAAGTTGAGCAGGGCACGGGTCATCGGCGAGCTCCGGCTGAGGTCGCGCGAAGCGGGCGCGCGGCCTCGGGTAAGATAATACGCTGGCGCTCCCGCAGCTATTCCTGAATCTCGCGCGGGGATTCTCTGTTGAGCAGGCACGCAGCCGTTCACGGGCACGCCGCGGTGATCCGGGACCGAATATCGCCCAGGGCAATGGGCTCCGCACGAACGGCCACGATTCCCAAGAGGTGCCGGAGGATGATGATTTGGGGTGAGCACGTACGCTTCCCTGCGGTGTCGCGGGATTGTAGCTCCGCTGTCCGTGTGATCACTTCCGTGCAACCGCGAGTCCGCCCCAGGCCGTGAAAGCCACACCATCGGAGGATAGGACGATGCGAATTGCAACCGCGGGCCACTTGGCCTTCGCATTGACCATGATTGCTCTTGGAATCCTCGGCCTGATCACCGGCGATTTCACGCCGGTTTGGGAACCGGTACCCAAGGGCGTGCCGGCGCGTGAGGTGCTGGTCTATATCTGCGCGCTTGTTTCGCTGGCAGCGGGCGCGGGCCTGCTGTGGGAGCGCACACGCGCTCCAGCCGCCCGCATCCTGCTCGGGTATCTCCTGCTGTGGCTGCTGTTATTCAGAATTCCGGACATCGTCCGCGCGCCCGCGAAACAGGAGCCCTGGTCAGGGTGCGCTGAAACTACCGTGATCGTCGCGGCGGCCTGGGTACTGTATGCCGGGTTCGCCGCCGACTGGGACCGGCAACGCCTTGGCTTCGCCGCGGGCGAGAAGGGCCTGCGCATCGCGAGATCGCTCTACGGCCTGGCCCTGATCCCCTTTGGCGTAGCCCATTTTGTCTACCTCAAGGAGACCGCCGCGCTGGTGCCCGTCTGGTTGCCCGCCCACGTCGCCTGGGCGTATTTCACCGGTAGTGCCTTCCTCGCCGCCGGTGCGGCGGTACTCGTGGGCATTCATGCACGGCTGGCTACAACGCTCTCGGCGTTGCAGATGGGCTTGTTTACCGTGTTGGTTTGGGTGCCCATCATGGCCGCCGGTGCGACCGGTGCGTTTCAACGGAGCGAAACCATCCTGTCCTTTGCGCTGGCGGTTGCGGGTTGGGCAGTAGCGGATTCCTACCGTGGATTGCTACGGGGGGCCTCAAACAAGCCCTGAGCTATGCGCCCACACAAGCTCGCCCATAGCGGGCTCGGACTTTGCCGCGCGGGTCGCCATACGGGGCAGGGCAGCGCCGAATCGCTATTTCACGCCACTTCGGTCAACACCATGCGGCGCAATCATGCTCGTTGCCAAGCGAGTAAAGGGGCGCACACCTTTTTCCTCTCCGCCTTAGGTCGCTCAAAAACACGAATTTAGGCGCCACCGGAATTATGTCATCTGCCCTGCGAACTACAGTGTCTTACCCAATTTTTAAAGTGGCACTAGCGCGTACAGTTGCCCCAGGGTCATTCGAGGTGCCAAAGGGGAAAAACCCCAGGCCGCAAGGGGAGGCGCAATAATTGCATGGACGCCGGAAGTTTCTGTCATGTGGCGACGCGACGTTAAGTCATGACGCGCACACCGCCGCATAATCTGGCACTCGCGCAGTGGCTCGTTGCAAGCGTGGCGTCTTTGTCTTTGTGCTCGGTGACACTCGCGGGTGTCAACGTAGTCACCTCATCTTCAACTTCACCGGTGAATGCGCCGGCGCCTTCGATCGCACCCAGCCCTCCGCCCGCCGATGCACCGGTTGTGGATACCACGCCGCCGATGATCAGTGGTGTATTGCCCGGCATCGCGGTGGCGGGCCAGCCATTCAGCTTTCAGCCGAGCGCCAGCGACACCGATGGCGGGGCGCTCACTTTCTCCGCTTCCAGCCACCCCAGCTGGGCCACGTTTGATCCGGCGACGGGCCGGCTGTATGGCACTCCGCAGCAAGCCGACGTGGGCACGCAGGCCACCGTGGCCATCAGTGTGAGCGATGGCACCTACAATCGTGCGTTGCCGGCATCGACGATCACCGTGGTTCCGCCGGGTGGAAGCTCGGCACGCAAGAGCAACTACGGGCATTACTTCGCGACCCACTATTCCGATACACCTGCCGATGCGGCAATGCTGTGCGAGCAACCCGGCGTCAGCGGCGTGGTGTGGCGACAGACATGGCAGCAGGTGGAACCGTCCGAGGGAGTCTACGACTTCAGTTCCTTCGATAAGGTGCTCGGCGCAATTGCCGCGTCTCATAACCCGAATTGCCAAATGTGGATGTTTGTCGAGTTCAAGAGTTTCGCTAACAGCCCGGTCAAGAATCCCTGTCCGGTCTACCTGCAAGGGCAGTATTCGGCGCTCAACTCCACCGGCGGCGGGGCGTACACCTGTTTCATGTGGGATCCGGCGGTGGTCAAGGCCTATGGGGCGATGATGAAGGCGGCGGCGGTGCATTTCGACAGCAACCCGAGGGTCGAGGGGCTCATCCTGCAAGAATCTGCGCTGAGCCTCAACGGCGCCTACTCGCAGGACGAGGCCGATGGGGGCACTTACACCGCGCTGGCGTGGCGTGACGCGCTGATCGAAATCATCGATCAGTGTGCGGCGGCGTTTGCAAGCAGCCGGTGTGTTTCATTCCTCAATTTTCTGAAGGGCGGGCAATCCTACCTTTACGACATTTCCGCGGCCATCTCGGCCCTCCCGGGCAACCAAGTGTGCTTTTCGGGGCCCGATGTACTGCCCGACAGCCCGGTCTTATACAAGGATCCTAACCGTGCCTACCAGGTCCTGACCCGGCACGTAGGCTGCCGGTCCAACAGCGTGCAAAATGATTCCTTCCAGGTCGACGGCTGTGGGCTTGATTGCATCTTCCACTTCGCAGTGGGCGGTACGTTCGGAGACTTTCCCAAGGCCGCGCCGCTCAGCGGCGGGTTGTGCGTCAACTCCTATCTTTTTTGGAATGATCGCAGCACCAAGAGCGCCACGGGTCTGGACTGGACCGACGCACTGCCGGTGATCGCTGCGAATCCCTATGGGCCGGGATGGTATAACCAATGTGTCGGCAATTCCGGAGCGCCCTAGGCAGATTGAGCGCGGGCGATACGGAATCGTTGTCGCGAGTTTCAGCCCGGATGAGGGGCCAATAAGAGGGCAGGGACCCGGGATATCGCCGCAGAGCGCACGCTCGGAACCCAGCCGGTATCCCGTCCCCTACGTTTCGCGCCGGGCCTGCCCGGGGCCGCGCCCCTAGCGTCGGGAGCGGCGGGCGGCCCGGGCAACGTTCGCTGACGGCGGGGCGTTGGTCAGCGGCCCCACCTCCTGGACAATCGACTCTATGGTGGGCCGGGCGCCGCGCACGTGGGCATCGATCGCCGCGCGCATGGCGGCCACGTGCTCTGGCGTCGTTCCACAGCAGCCCCCGACGATGCGCGCGCCGGCGTCGATGGCGAGCGTTGCGTACTTTGCCATCTGTTCAGGGGTGCCGGAATAGACGCATTCAGTGCCCTGGAAATGCGGGATGCCGCAGTTGCCCTTAACCACCAGCGTGTGCGTTGCGTTCTGCATGGCCAGGAGCGTCACCAGGATGTCCGGCGCGCCGACGCCGCAGTTGGCACCGATGGCCAGCGGCGCGACCGGCTGCCCCGCCACAATGCCATCCAGCTCATCGGGCAGCACGCCCATCATCGTGCGGCCGGCGGTATCAAAGGTGCAGGTAATCACGTACGGCAATCCAACCTTAATCGAGGCCTCGGCGGCGGCGTTCAGCTCCTCGGTGGACGACAGCGTTTCTATCCACACCACGTCAGCGCCACCGTCACGTAGCCCCCGCATCTGCTCCGCGAACGATTCCACGGCAGCCTCATGCGTGAGCTCGCCCAGCGGGACGAACAGCTCCCCGGTGGGACCCACCGAGCCTGCGACCACCACCGGTCGCACTGCGGCGTCGGCTGTCTGTCGCGCCAGCTCGGAGGCGCGCTTTGCCAGTTCGTAAACGCGATCCTCAGCTTTGTGCAGCTTAAGACGCTGGCGGTTGCAGCCAAAAGTGTTGGTAAGAATGATCTCGGCACCGGCCGCAATGAAGCGCTGGTGCAGGCCCAGAACTTCCGCGGGCCGATCGACATTCCAGAGTTCGGGAGGGTCACCCGCACCAAGGCCCGCCAGGAAGTAATTGGTGCCGGTTGCGCCGTCGGTCAACACCACGGGTCGGCTCTCAAGGAGCGTGGAAAGTGAAGTTCTCATGGCGCCATGATACTGGCGTCCGTTAGGTGCCGCCTGCCATCCCAACTGCTGTTATAGACCGATTCGTCTACGCGTATTACCGCACCTGCGCCACGCGCCGTGGACCTGCACCACCTAGTGCCTGCTGGGGCTATGTCAGCTATTCAGCCCAGCGGGCATTAGGCCAGAGCCGCCGGCCGAGCAGCCTTTCGAGCTCCGCAATATCGTCGGCAAAATATCGGTCCAGCTCGTCGCGGAACTCCGGACGCATAGGGGCTTTATCTTGCGGGACGGTATTCAACCTCCAAAGCGCCTTGGCGGGATGTGCACCGGTTCTGCGAGTAAACGATCGGTACAGATTCGCAAGCCAACGAGGGGGCTTGCGAAGCAGCCGATCGAGCAAGGAATACCTTGGCCCTACGGCGGGATTGACTACCGAATATGTCGTGTTCGGATCTGGGGGAAGCTTCAAGAAATCCAGCGCTTCGGCGTAGTGACCACGGGGATCGGCAAAAAACTCCTCATAGATCATGATGTGGCATTGCTGTTTCGGAACACTGTCAAGCAGGCGCTGCACTTGCGTGGCATAGCTATAGATGGCGCCATATTGGAGGCTCGCCGGTTCGAACCAATTCGGTGGCAAATGCCTGCCTGCCAGGCGTTCGTCCTGGGCGCGCCAGGCATCTTCAAAGTTCGCGATGTCCTCGTGCTTGTAACCCCAGAGCGCCGCGTGCAGGGAGTGTGCAGCGTCCGTCGGATTGCGCAAAATCACGATGATTTGTGCGCTTGGATTGTGAGCCATAATCTTCTGAATCGCGACCTTGGAATAAAGGTACAAGCTGGATGCTTCGCCGGTAATGCATCGCGAGGAAGCATTCGCAAAGATTGCCATATAGTCGTTGAAGGTCCTCGATTTGCCGCCCGCATTAGGATCTGTGCAGAAAAAATTCGGCTCCTTTGAAGGCGCCATGAATGCAGACGGGTGTTGCGAAAGATATGTAAACAGCGCCGTCGTTCCGCACTTTGGAGCGCCCACGATAAAGAAATGGGGTATTGCAGCCATAAACGTCGAATGAATATTCCCAACTTGCCTTGAGCTCAAGGTTTGATTCTATTCGACCTGCTCGCGCGCCTACGCCCCTGGTACCCGTCCCCCAACGGGTTCGCGTAATGTATATCGCGCAGGTGACATTTCGGCAGCGAAATGGCTGCGTGGACGCGACTTATGTACTGGGCCCAAAAGCATGGCATCCGGTGCCACAATCAAGGGCCCGGACTGGAACTCCGCGACAGCAGCTCCGAATACGTCCCTAAGGGCTCACGAATGAGCCCGGAATTTCGACATGCTACAGCCGTAGGGCTTGCCGAGGCTGATTGCGGCGCACTCGGGCGATCACCCGGGGTCACTGCGCAGGAGAAAATATCCGTCCGGTTGTTGAGGCTGCGGCCGTTTGCGAATGTCGCGACTGCCACAAACAATGGACCTGCACCCGCCAGCCCTTGGTACTCGCCGACGAAGAAGCCGTCATTGTAGGGAGCCGTCCTCAGGTTGAATGGATGAGGAGTGAGCTGCCGTGGTTTCGACCAACTCTGGGCGCCGTTTGACGAAAATGTAATCCAGTACTGCGTCATGAGTGTCCGTGATGCGGACTTGCCGGCGGAAAAGCTGTAGTAGGTCACGGCCACGGCGCCGCGATCATTGACAGCGACAGAAGGTACAAAGGCCTGTGCTCGCTGATCGGGCGAAACTGGGACAGGTTCGCTCCAAGTGCGGCCGCCATCGGTGGATTTCGCGAGCGCGATCTGCTGGGTTCCGTTACGAGCAAATCGGGAATCTCCCCAGACCGCGTAGATCGAATTAGTGCCGGGTCGTGGATCCACAGCGATGTCGGTAAAACTGTCTCCTGCGCGGACCAGGGCGGCTGTCTGCGGGTCCGTCACACCGGCGACAGAGGAAGTTGCCAAGGTAATGGGCTTGGACCAGGTCAATCCGCCGTCACCCGAACGGATCAGGGCAATGCGGTCATGCCGCGGGTGGTGGGATCCGGTGTCCAGACCCAGCTCATTGAACACATTGATGAGGTCTCCGTTGGGCATGACGACAACTTGGTTTGCGGAGGTTTGCATCCCGAGCGGCGTCTCGTAGATGGCACGCGCTGTGCTCCAGCTTTTGCCTCCGTCGGTGGTGCGACTAAAAAAGACGGCACCCGAAGCCTTGGGCGGCGGTGCGGATCGATGCCGATCCCACACGAGATAGGCGGTATGTCGACGCGTCCGATCGGCAGAGACCGCCGGGCGTTCATCGCTTACACCCGCGATATTCTCTCGGATTACCGGAATGGGAGTCCCCCAGGTGCGGCCGTCCGTAGTCGATACGGACACGAACTCGGCCGTATCCGCGTTTGATTTGTTGAAGGCCAGTGCGGCGAAATACGCAGTGCCGTCGGCTCCGAAGTCGACCCATGGGTCGCTCGCCATTTCGAAGTCCCCGGCATGTGTCCCGTCTGGACCTGCGCATCGTGAGAACAGCGGCTGATATTGCAGTGTAGGCACTCGCCAAGTTCGTCCGCCGTCGAACGATATGGCGGCCAGGACGCCATTGGCGCCGTCGTTGGGATATCGGTCCTCTTGATAGACCGCAATCAGGTTGTTTGGGTTTCTGGGATTAATCGCCACGTACGGTTCGACCTCCGCGTTGATGTACGCGGCGCTAATTGGGAAAGCAGCCCCGTTGCAGTCGGCTTGGAACGGCGACGCACCGGAGACGCGAGGGAGGCCTTGGACGTCATCCTGAACACTCGGATCCGACGCCATGGCGATCGGTCCGCGCACAACCGCAGTCACAAGAGTGAATGCGAGCACTCCGGCTGCCAAGGTCACTGTCTTTATCTGCCGCATCATCCTTGTTTCTTCGGTTCAGAGGAGTTGATAATCATAGATTCGATCGCCAGATGTCCTTTGACTTCATGTGAGGTATAGCAAGGTCTCATTAACATGCGGAAAATACTTAGGAAATTCAAGAACCTAGAACCGACAAGCCACTATCATAGCGCGAGACTGCCGGTATCCCTCGGCTGAGGGGAACAATGGTCGTGAATTTCGCGGCGCAAGTTTATGCTGCAGTTATTCGGCCTAAGGGCAATGAGGCCTCACAGCACCGAAAATCGCCCAGCTCAAAGTCATCCTTCACTCATGCAGGCTGCACATATGCAGGAAACCACGTGGCTTTCACGTCTTCTCGGCGTTGGCGCAGTTCTGGAGAGTCTGGCCGGGCTGGGCCTGCTGGCAATTCCATCGCAGCTCGTGTCGCTACTCCTCGGAGCACCCTTGCCGGAAGCCGGACTGGTCGTTGCCCGAATTGCGGGCGGTGGTCTGTTGGCCCTGGGCATCGCATGCGCATACGCCAGAATGACACCGACTGTCCGGGTGAGCCTCGGGGTTGCGGTTGCGCTCCTGATCTACAACGTAGTCGCCTGTTTCACGCTAGCCTCGGCCCAGCCCGTTGCGACGAATCGCACCCTACTGCTTGGCGCGTCGGCCTTGCACGGACTACTGGCCGTTGGACTATCGACTGCGCTTTTTCTGAGGAACCGCCATCGTGGAGCAATGTAGCTCTCACTGAAAAGATACGCTTGTCTGTAACGCCCAACCAGCACATCGAACGCCGACTCGGATCCTCCCGCCACCATTCAAAAAGGAAGGCGGCCTGCAAGGGCCGCCTTTCCTTGTGCTGCGCCCGGCAGGAGAGGAGGGGTACCCACTCAGAGGTCACGTCCCTTGCACACCTGGCAACGGTACTCCTTACCGGTGGGCGTCTGGATCGACCATCGCCTGCTGCCCAAAGGAGGTGTTGGACGGTCGGGGTTGCTGGATTACAACCTGAGGCGGTTCTCTGGGAGTAGGGCGGGGCTGTGGGAAAGTTACAGGGGGAGACTTGGGCAGTGACTCGGCGATGCTACGGTCCCCATTGGCCACCAGCATCCTTTGGGTGGCTTCGATGACTACCCAGGCTAAGACCGTTCCGGCCGCAATATGAAGTAGTAGCTTCATGAGAGAATCTTAGGCCACACAAGCAGCGACAAAACCGGCCTGATTTGGCAGTTTCATACACGCGGATGTCGGGAAATGTGTAGGACCCAAGAGATAATTCGGCTGCCTCATAGGCCGCCTGAACGAAGGGCCGAAAATAACCAGTCTATTCAATAAAATAGCGCCAATATACGCGGTCATAATAACAAAGTAGCGGTGCTCGCCTCAGTGACCTGCGGGTCGATTTTCGTTCCAGTTGATACTTTGGGAAGATGGCCTTTCGAACCGCTTGGCTTTCTAGGACCGTTTCTAGAGTTAGTTTCCGGCGTGTTGTTGATCTTCGATCGTCCTCAAATCCCTACACTGATCGGCAAAAGCTGCCGGCGTCATTTCTTTGAGACCCTGGTGAGGCCGACTCTCGTTGTACTCGACCCGCCAAGCTTCGATCTTCTCCCTGGCTTCGTCAATCGTCTCGAACCAGTGCACGTTTAGACACTCGTCCCGAAGTGATCCGTTGAACGTTTCGACAAAGCAGTTATCGGTGGGCTTGCCCGGTCGATTGAAGTCGATCGCCGCCTTGTGATGGTACGCCCACAGATCGAAAACTCGACCGGAGAACTCACTGCCATTGTCCACGAAGATCCGCACCGGAGCTCCACGCTGAGCGGCGAGTCGATTGCAGACCTCGACCACGTTCTCTGCGCGCAACCTCTGACCGACAGCAATGTCGAGCGCCTCGCGCGTAAACACGTCGACGATCGTCAGCGCTCGGAACCGCGTGCCGTCGACCAGTTGATCGGCCACAAAGTCCATCGACCACGCCTGATTTGGCCGCTTCGGGATGTACTTCTCGCGCCGACCGACGACCATCTTCCGGCGCCGGGGCCGTTTACTGCGCAGTTGCAGGCTCTCCTCGGTGTAGAGCCGGTAAGCCTGGTCTTTGCCCAGTGACCACCCTTCGCGCCGCAACAGAACGTGCAGTCGCCGATAGCCGTAACGGATCCGAACTTGCGCCAGCTCCCGCATTCGGGCCCGCAGTGCCGTCTTCGGATCCATCCTCGAGCGGTAGTACTGCATGCTCCGGTGCTGTTGGACGATGCGACAGGCCCGCCGCTGACTCGTGGCATAGTGGTCTACGACGTATTCCACTGCTTGCCGCTTCAACGCGGGCCGGGCCATTTTTTTGAATTGATGTCCTGCAGCACCGCCTTGTCGAGACTCAGCTCAGCGACCAGCTTCTTGAGCCTACCGTTCTCGTCCTGGAGCATCTTCAGCTCCCGCACCTGGTCCGACTGCAGGCCCGCGTATTGCTTCTTCCACCGGTAGAACGTCTGCTCCGATACCCCGATCTGGCGCGTGGCATCGGCCACCTTCATCCCCAGCTCGACCTGCTTCAGCACCGCTACAATCTGCTCAACCGAAAACCGCTTCCTCTTCATGGCAAACTCCTTGCCCCGCAGGGCCTAGTTTGCCGAAAAACTAACCTTCAGAATGGTCCGATTTCGTCATGGCGGCTCACCCCCGAGCGCGAGAGAGCAATCGTCGTGCGATTCGCCCTGCAGGGTATTGCTGAATTTCGTAGTTGATATTAATTAGCCCTCGTCTTCTAGTAGGGAGGCCCACATGCCAGAGCGCACCTATCGAACTGCGATCAACGCCTCTGAAGCGCCGGCACGTGTCAAGCAAACGAACTATCCAGAACCGTTTGCGTCTCGAATGAACGGACGGATGAAGCACCCGCTCGGCGATCTGTTCGGCCTCACGAACTTCGGGGTCAATCTCACCCACCTGGCTCCAAATGCGGTCTCGGCACTGCGGCACGCTCACACGAAACAAGATGAGTTCGTCTACATCCTGCGTGGTCAGCCGACGCTGCATACCGATGCCGGTCGAGTTAAGCTATCGCCGGGCATGTGCGCCGGGTTCAAGGCGGGCACCGGAAACGGCCACTGCCTTATCAACGAAACGGCGGAGGAGGTTGTCTATCTCGAGGTCGGCGATAGAACGCCCGGCGATGAAGGGAGCTACCCGGATGACGATCTCAAGGCACAACTGGTCGACGGAAAGTGGCGCTTTGTGCACAAGAATGGCGCGTCGTACTAGCGACGCCCGCGCACAGCACCGATTGCGTGTTGCGGGAAGCTAGGCAGTTCACTTACCCGCACCAGTAGGCCGCCGTAACTATGAGGGCTACAACCGGCCGGCCTGAGCGCGTGCGTATGGACTGGCGTCGGCTAGCGGCATAGACTCGGGCCGTTGACTGTGAAACGGGGCTTTCGTGTACCGTAGAGTATAGCTGCTGCACCAGGCGACTTCGGTTGCCCATATGTTTGAGTCCGTCGCGTTAAAGCCAGCACACATAAGTCAATAATTGCCCATCAAATCACAAAACCAGGGGTCCATATGAATACGATAAATAGATTGACCCTTGCCGGTGCGATCATGTTGTCGCTCGTGGCATGTCATTCCGAGAGTCCACCGCCGCCGGCACCTGTAATGGCGGCCACGCCTGCGCCTACTCCACCTCCGAGCGCATGCCCGGACACGCCGCCGGGAACAAAGGTTGGTCCGATGGGTTGTCCGTGCGATACGACTGTGCAGCTCCAGTTCAAGTCAGATACTGCCGAGTTGACGCCCGAGGATCAGGTTCGGCTTGATCAGACTGCCGAGAATCTCAAACGCCTGCACTGGGTGAGCGGCACAATTGAAGGCTACACGGACGCGACGCACCACGCGGAACACAATCAGAAGCTGTCCGAGCAGCGCGCCACAACCGTCCGTGATTACCTGGTGTCGAAAGGGGTCGGTGACGACCGAATGAAGGTCGTTGGCTTCGGTGAGACTAATCCGATCGCCGACAATTCAACGAAGGAAGGCCGCGCGTTGAATCGACGCGTTGTTTTGCGGCGTACGGACTGCGAGGAGCAAAAGTAGTAGCCACGTAGCGATGAACAGACGGACGGTTTGGTTGCTCCTTCAGCGGCAACCAAACCGTTCCCTCTCGACTGTCCGTGGTGATGTGAGGCTGAATGCGATTCGTCCGCACAGTGATTACGCAACGCGCAAGGTACGGGCGCTGACCGAGTTTTCTCTTGAACTTCTCGGTTACAGCAAATTGTGAGCATTTGGCAGCTCAAAGCAGGCTCGCTTGCAACGGCCCCCAGCATGGGAACCTCGGCGCACCCGCCCGACATACGTCCGAAGCAAAACCACTAATCGATTGGCGCGCCAATACAGATGAATCTCCAACTTCGCATAATGTATATCAAGGGTTAGTCAAAGCACTACAAACCGGCAGTCTAATCAATGTGTTAGTGCTGACGTGTGCTGGCGAAATTCGTCGCATAGCTGGCCAGGTCGGTTCGCAAGGAGCGCATGGCCGAGAACCTAGCGATCGACGATTTCGCACTGCACGCAAGCGACATGCGCAGATCGCAGCGCTGGAGATCCACACGAGCTGCTTCTTTTTCCACCGCGATTCCAAGATCGTAAAGTGCAAGTGAATGAGCGGGCGCAGATTGGAATTTAGATAAGTCGTTTGCCGGGGCTCAGCTCACAGCTCGGCGAACGGCCTTAAAGGTCCATTCCTTGATATGCGAGTTACGGAGTCCGACGGTATTGTCAGCACGCGCTGACAAAGAAGCTTCTGCGCCCTTTCTTGGGCCGCCTACGAGATAAAAGATCAGTAATTCTATGTAGTGCTTATGTTGAAAAAGCGGCGTACGTTTAGGAGTAGGAAAATATTCGCGCCGCGAGCGCGTTTTATGGGAGAGCGTATGAAAACCGCAGCCATCAGGTGCACTCTAGCTGCCCAAGATATTCAAGCCAATTCGCGCCCAGAGTCACGTCCGGTCGGGCGTTACTCAAAGCCGGTATTGCTGTTACTGCTGTCCGGGATAGCGCCCCTGGCTCAAAGCGCGCCCGGTGATACACAGCTCGTCAGTGTTTCGACGATCACCAACAAAGCGGCTGGCTACAGCGGCGATGCACTCACTGCCTCGATGAGCTATGGGGGGCGCTACGTGGCGTTTGAATCGAACGCCAAGAATTTAATCCCTGGCCCAAGCAGTCAGTTTAGGGACATCTATGTGCGCGACCGAAGTACGTCCAGCACGGAACGCGTGACCGTCGCGTTGAACGGAGCTCAAACCAACGGTGACAGCATCGACCCGTCCATAAGTGCCAACGGGCGTTATGTTGCATTTGCCTCATATGCCTCCAATCTGGCACCGGACAGCGACCCAGGACGCTTCGGCTGGGATATCTTTGTGCGCGATCGCCTCACCGGGCAAACCGAGCTGGTCAGCGTCAATTCCAGCGGAGAGCAAGCCAATCAGGAATCACAATCGGCGTCGATCAGCTCCGACGGGCGATACGTTGTATTTTCCTCCTACGCCACCAATCTTGCGCCGGGCATCGACAATGGTTGGCGTAATGTCTTCGTTCACGATCGCCAAACCGGCCTGACCGAGTGGGTGAGTGTCGGCTTAAACGGGGCGCAGCCCAATAATGACTGCGTGGACGGGTCCGGGCCGCGCACCATCAGCGCCGACGGGCGCTACGTGACCTTCTGGTCGGATGCCTCCAATCTCGTGCCCGGGGACACCAACGGGGTGGGCGACATCTTCGTCCGCGATCGCCAGATGAAAACGACCACGAGGGTGAATGTTCGTTCCGATGGCACGCAAGCCAATGGAGAAAGCGGTGATCCCGCACTGAGCGCCGATGGCCGGTTCGTGTTGTTCCAGTCCGACGCCACTAATCTGGCGCCCGGTGACACGAATGGGGTGGCCGACATCTTCGTTCGTGATCTTCAGACGGGGCAAACCGAAAGGGTGAATGTAGATTCGGTGATAGCGCAGAGCTCTTTCGGGGCCCAGAGTCCGGCAATGAGCGCCGACGCCCGTTACATCGCGTTTGATGCCCTCACCGGCGGAGGGTACAACGTCTACGCGGTAGATCGACAAACCGGCGCGATTGTACAGGTCAGTGTCTCGTCGCGCGGGGTGGCGGGCAACGATCAAAGCTACATGTCAGGGATAAGCGCCGATGGCCGCTGGGTCGAATTTGCCTCTCTGGCGACCAACTTGGTACCCAATGACCACAACCACGGGGGGGCACCCGCCGCTGCGGACGTGTACGTTCATAAGCTACATTGAGTTATACGCGTACACTGGTGTGTTCTATTTGCATTGGTGCGGAAGCGAACCATTGCCACGCCACTTCGCATAACGTATAGCAAGTGACAGTTGCTATGGACCGGTTTATCTATGCGAATCAATGATCGAGGCGGTTGATCCTGATCTTTCCGCACCTCGATTTTCCCGAGACCTCGGGTCGTGTGCGGCAAAAGGGCACAGCAGGACGCTATGTACGCCAGGGGACCTATGTAGAACGTCAGCCCGGGTGTTCTGAGTCGCAGATGATTGGCGTGGTAGGTGATTATGTAGAATCGGAGTAGCATAGTCCCGAGAAGAACATTTGCGCTTGGGGCGGGAATTGACGGTCCAGTGATAACCACATCGAGGATATGGACCCTCGCTTGCGCCAGTCCCAACCACATCTGCCATTTGTATTTGCGTCCTCGAAAGCAATGGTGAGTATGCGTACCAGCGACTGTGCTGCACGGCGGCCTGCTGGCCTGTCATTCGGGATTGGGAGAGCGATTATGAGAGATCTTCACAAAGTGGCGTTGATGTTAGCGGCATTTCCGCTGTGCTTGACGTTGGTCTCGGAACCCGCGCTGGCTCAGTCCAAGAAACCCAACATCATCGTCATCATGGGCGACGATATTGGTATGTGGAACATCGGGGCCTACAGCCGTGGCGTGATGGCCGGGCGGACCCCTAATCTCGACAAGATCGCCAAAGAGGGGATGCTGTTCACCGACTACTACGCTGAGGCAAGCTGCACGGCGGGCCGTGCAAATTTCATCACCGGCGAGCTGCCGATCCGCACCGGCATGACCACGGTCGGTCAGGCGGGCGCCTCGGTCGGCCTGCCCGCTGCGGCGGTGACCACTGCCACGATCCTCAAGTCGATGGGCTACGCCACCGGCCAGTTCGGCAAGAATCACCTGGGCGATAAGAATGAGTTCCTGCCCACCGTCCACGGCTTCGACGAGTTTTTCGGCTACCTATACCACCTGGATGCGATGGAGGATCCGGCGCATCCCAACTATCCGCAGAATCTCCTTAATGTCGTGGGCCCGCGAAATATGGTCCATAGCTGGGCGACCGACACGGATGACGCCACCGACATGCCGCGGTGGGGCAAGGTGGGCAAGCAGAAAATCGAAGACGCCGGCCCGCTATATCCCAAGCGCATGGAAACAGTCGATGACGAGATCCGTGATTTCGCCACCAAGTTCATGGAGAAGGCCAAGAAAGATGGCAAGCCGTTCTTCGTCTGGCTGAATCCGACCCGAATGCACATCGTCACACACCTCTCCCCGAAATATGAAGCGCTGCGTAACTCGGATAACGGCTGGTCGGAAGAGGAAGCCGGCATGGCCCAGATGGATGACGACATCGGCATCGTGCTGAAGAAAGTGAAAGACATGGGCGAGGACGACAACACTATCGTCTTATTCACCACCGACAACGGTACGGAAGTATTCACGTGGCCGGACGGCGGCCAGACACCATTTGCACAGTCAAAAGGGACCGTCATGGAAGGCGGCTTCAGGGTGCCCGCCATCCTGCGTTGGCCCGGTCATGTGCCGGCGGACACAGTCCAGAATGGCATCTTCTCCGGCCTGGACTGGTTACCTACTTTCGTGGCCGCCGCGGGTAATCCAAACATCACTGATCAGTTGCTAAAGGGCGTGAAAATTGGCGACCGGACATATAAAAATCACTTGGACGGTTACAACCAGATGGACGCGATCACGGGCAAAGGACCGTCTGCTCGTCACGAGATTTTTTATCTTGGCGAAAGCACGGTCGGCGCGTTGCGAATCGACGACTATAAGTTCCGCTTCATCGACCAGCCGCAAGGTTGGGTGGGCGAAAAGACGAAGCCCGACGTGCCTTACATCACGAACCTGCGTCTAGACCCGTTCGAGCGGACGGGCTGGCCCAATAACGGAACGAGAGAAGGAGGGCAACAATACTTCGATTGGTTCAAGTTCCAGTTCTGGCGTTTTGTGTTCGTCCAACAGGTCATTGGCAAAGAACTTCAGACCTTCCTGGACTATCCGCCCATGCAAACGGGCGCGAGTTTCAACCTTGACGCGGTCAAGGCAGAGATGGGCAAGAGAATGGCCGAGGCTGAGGCAGCCTCGAAGGGCACAAGCAACTGAGTAGAACAACGTTGCATGAGGGCGGGTGCTTCGTGAAAAGCGGCCGCCGCCCATTCCCATTGGCTTCGTATAATGTATAGCAAGCGCGATCAAAAAGACGCAATAATATGCTGTGGAATCAAGTGCCTACCGTGTGAGGGGCCTCTGCGAATTGTGACGATATAGGGGCAGGGCGCATGTCGATAGGCTTACCTGTTGGGCTCCTGGAAGCCGCATGCGCGATCAAGGGCGCGGGTCTATACCGACATGACGGCTGCTAAGCTGCTTGCTCCCAACCGGAGATCACCGTGACTAGCAAACCGCCCCCTCCAATCCAGTCTCTAATCGACGCCCATATCAAAGGCTTTAACAACCAAGACAACGATCTCTTCTTCAGCGTCTTTGGGGACACCGCGATCATCATCGACGGAATCGCGCCCTATCTTTGGTTGAATCCAAATGCTCCGGCCAACTGGCTCGCTGACGTAGCGAAATGGCGTGAGGATCTTGGCGTTACTTACGAACATCTTTCCTATGAGATGGGCTTCTGGAATGTCGAGGGCTCATCCGCATATGCGGTCATCTCAGGGACTCTCACCGTCACAATCAAAGGCCAGTCTGTCGTTCGGAAGGGTACCCTTGCGTACACGTTCGCGAACAAAGATGACGTCTGGAAGATCGAGGCGCAGGCTTGGGGCCGCACCTCATAGCCTTTATTCATGCCAGCGGGACTTCTCGATTTCACACACCGTTTGGTGTTTCTAATTCGCATAATGTATAGCAAGGTGTAATTGACAATCTAAAAATAGTCAGCCTACTCAAGGCGCTAGTTACGGCTAGCTGGAGTCATAACGCTTAGCGTGCGGCAATTTTGTCAGCTCGACGGAGCCGCGGTCATGAAGTTCGCACCGCCTGTTTATGTTGCACTAATGTTGCGAAACTTTGGTTATGCTCCGCGGAGTCTCCTTAGCATGCGTGGCAGGGCGCGAGATGTAACGCGCGAGACCGCGGAGGGGTTCGAATTTGACGCTTCGAGTACTTGGTGTGGGGTATCCGCGCACTGGCACCGCCTCACTGAAGGCGGCCCTCGAGAGGTTGGGGGTCGGTCCGTGCTATCACATGAGCGAATGTGTCGTCCGGCCGAATCATTGGCCCCTTTGGGTCCGCGCCGCCGAAGGCGGAGCCGTGCATTGGGATGAGATTTTCGCGGAATTTGTGGCCACCACCGACGCGCCAGCCTGTCACTTCTATACAGCGCTGGCAGTGACGTATCCGGATGCGAAGCTCATCCTCACAGTGCGCGATGCTGATCGATGGTTCGAGTCCACCCAGGCTACGATTCTATCGCCGGGCATGATCCAGCGTCTGCAGGTATCGCCTCCCGAGCTCAACGCGATGATGCATAAGCTTGGCTGGCATGTAGCGGATGCGACTACACATGACCACATGACGATGGCCGCTCGCATGTGCGCGCACAACGAAGCAGTAATACGTGCGTTTTCGCCGACACGACTGCTGGTCTTTGAACTGCGGCAAGGGTGGGAGCCGCTCTGCGAGTTCCTTGGCTTGTCGGTTCCCGACGCACCGTTCCCACACATCAATTCCACCGAGGATTTCGGGAAGATGATTGCCTCCATGGCGGGGATTGATGACCACAGCGGTGTCAAGCAGGCGCTGGCACAGCAGCTCCTTAAGCAGTAGCGTGATTGGCGATGCAAAGGTCGACACTGGCGATGTTTCACTTTCCATACCCAGAGTTTGGGCGATTACTCGCTCAATCTTAGGAGCTCTTGCCATGACTTCAAGTCTCGATGTGCCGCATTTCCACTCCGAAGACACTGCCTACGCCAATGAGGAGGAGCGCGAAGGCCTGGACGTTTCCCGGCATGGTGAACACGGGAGCAACGACGCGATTCGGGGTTGAAGCCAGAAGGCAAGATTTACGGACCAGGCTTATCCTTCGCACGTCGGCGGTATGGCGGTGGCTGGCCTCGGAAAGCGGAATGGGCGATGGCACTCGCATTAAGATAGAGGCTGGCAATAAGGCATCAACACGACCCGAACATACCGTGTTGCACCAGAGACGTTCGATGTCCGATTCCACAAAACCTGTCTATCAAAACCCCGACATTCGCTACCTCGGAAAGCTCCTGGGCGATGTCATTCGGGTGTACGGCGGCGAGGGGCTGTTCCAGCGCATCGAGTCCATCCGCGCCGGCTCCGTCGCGCGTCATCGAGGCGTCGCCGACGATACGGCGCTGGCCTCCGGACTCGACGCGCTTAACCTCGATGACACTTTGTCTTTTATCCGCGCCTTCATGCTCTTTTCCATGCTCGCGAATCTCGCGGAAGACCGGCAGGGGGCGCTTAACACCTCCGATGACGACATCGCGTCCGTTTTGGAGAAAGTCGCTGCGCAGGGTGTCAATTCGAATCAGATTGCGGCACTTCTGGCCAAAGCCTCGATCGTCCCGGTGTTGACAGCACATCCGACGGAAGTCACTCGCAAGAGTATCCTCGATCATCGCAACCGCATTGCCGAGCTCATGCGTCATCGCGACGCCAACCGCAACGACACGCCTGAAGGCGATCTGATCGAGCCTGCCATCCTGCGGCAGATCGCCTTGCTCTGGAAGACGCGTCCGCTGCGCCGCGAGCGTCTGTATGTCACGGACGAAGTGGAGATAGCGCTGACTTACCTGCGCGATGTGTTCCTCGATGTGCTTCCCATGCTCCATTTGCGATGGCAGCGCGTGCTGCCGCGCGGAGCACGCCCATTTCTGCGGCTCGGCAGCTGGATCGGCGGCGATCGCGACGGCAATCCCAACGTAACGGCCGACTCGCTCGAGTACGCCTTGCGCCGCGCATCGCAAGTCATCCTCGACCACTATCTCGAGCGACTGCACGCCCTTGGCGCCGAGCTTTCCATTTCAAACGAGCTCGCCACAACGAGCGTGCCGCTAATGCGGCTTGCCGAGGCCAGTCATGACTTCAATTCTGTAAGACTCGATGAGCCTTATCGCCGCGCCATCACGGGAATCTATGCGCGCCTGGCCGCGACGTATGAAAGAATCCAGGGACACCCTCCTTCACGTCGCGCGTCTGTTGCTGCGGAGGCGTACACTCACCCAGCACAATTGCGGGACGATCTCAGCGTCATCGTCGGATCGCTGGGGGAAGACGGTGGCACATTTCTTTCAGCTGGGGGCGCGCTCGAACGGTTGAACGCCGCCGTCGAGACCTTCGGATTTCATCTCGCCACCCTGGACCTGCGTCAGAACGCCGATGTGCACGAGCGTGTGATCGCGCAATTGCTGCAGGTGGCCGGCGTTGAGCCCGATTATCTCAAGCTCAAAGAAGCCTCCCGCGTCGCGTTGTTGCGGCGGGAGCTTGCGAGCGAGCGGCTTCTGGCGAGTCCCTTCGCCACCTATACGGAAGAAACCCGTTCCGAGCTCGCCATCGTGCTCGCCGCTGCCCGGGCGCATGTCACTTACGGATCTCGAGCTATCACGACCTACGTCGTCTCCAAATGCGAGAGCATTTCCGACCTGCTGGAGGTGAAAGTTCTGCTCAAGGAGTCAGGGCTATATCGTCCCAAGGACCCCGGCAACTCGAAAATCATGGTTGTGCCCCTGTTTGAAACCATCGGCGATCTCGAGCGCGCACCCCAGATCATGCGGACCTGGCTCGCGGTGCCGGAAGTGAAGGCCGCCACCGACACATGCGGTCATCAGGAAGTAATGCTGGGTTATTCGGACTCGAATAAGGATGGCGGCTATCTGACTTCCGTCTGGAGGCTCAATAGCGCGACGCGTGCGCTCGCCGAGGTTTTTGCAGAAGCCGGGGTCAAGATGCAGATTTTCCACGGCCGCGGCGGAGCAGTGGGGCGCGGCGGCGGATCGAGCTTTGCGGCGATACGGGCGCAACCTACTGGCACAGTTCAGGGCCGCATCCGCATCACGGAGCAGGGCGAAGCTATCGCTGCAAAATACGGAACGCGCGAGAGCGCAGCCGCGAACCTCGAAGCCATTGCCGCCGCGACTTTGCTAGCCTCACTTGAAAGGAGCGCCTTCTCCCCGGCGGAGAGAGCACGCTTCGCATCTGCCATGGATGCGCTTGCCACGCAGGCATGGCGCGCATATCGCGAGCTCGTCTTCGAAACGGATGGATTCAACACCTTCTTTAGGCAGATGACACCGCTCGCTGAAATTGCTGAGTTAAAAATCGGTTCGCGCCCTTCCTCTCGAATACCATCGGAGCGCATCGAAGACCTGCGCGCGATTCCCTGGGTGTTCAGCTGGGCGCAAGCGCGCGTCATGCTTCCAGGCTGGTATGGGGTCGGTCGGGCGCTGCAGTCTTTCGCAGATCAGGGGCTATTGCGTGAAATGGCCGTCTCCTGGCCATTCTTCCGCACCACGCTCGACAACATGGAAATGGTCCTCGCCAAGTCGGACATGGCAATCGCACGCCGCTATGCGGACCTGGTCGAGGACCGCTCGGTCGCCGAGCGTCTGTTTAGGCGGATTTTGCTGGAGTGGACGACTACCTGCGATGCGCTTCTGGCGGTGACCGGCCAGTCGCGATTGCTGGAAAGGAATCCGGCACTGGATGCTTCGATACGACTGCGGCTACCCTATATCGAGCCGTTGAATGTGTTGCAGGTTGAGTTGCTGCGGCGGCATCGCACGGGGGAGAAGGATGCGAGGATTCGCGAGGGGATTCACTTGTCTATTAACGCTGTCGCCACGGCCTTGCGTAACAGCGGCTAATGCCATGACGGCTTTTCAGGTCTCCGAAGTTCTACCGACCCGTATTGTTCAATATTAGGAACGAAAGTGATCGGCTGTGGCCACATAGCCATCTTCCTTCGCATAATGTATATCAAGAATAAATCGTAACTTAGACGATAGACCTGTTAAATCAATGCCTTATGGGGCAGTGATTCGTGAGCAATTCGCTACCTCAAAGGAGCCAGAGGATTCAACTTTTATCAAGTCCGGCGCCCAAAGCTGGCCAAACATTTTTAGCCAGATGAATCTTCGCCGACTGTTCGCGCTAGATCGTCGTAACCTTCACCGCTATATTGTCTAAAGGGCGATTCGGTAATCCGTGCTGTGTGCTCGAACGCATCGCCGAGCATCCGATTAACGGTTTCTAGGAGTTGCTTCCGTGGAAACTCGCCGCGCAATTTCAGTCCCCGCGCCTCGCCACTTGATAATTACCTTTGACTGTGTGATTACCATACTTCGGTGATGGATTCAGACATCGGTTACGCCGTCTACCAAGGGCGCAATTTGATTTAGGAGTAGCTATTTTAGGGGTAGTTATCAATGTTCTCGCATAAGTGGTGGGCCCTCGCCGGTATCCTAGGCTTCAGCATTGAGCTCCCATCGATTGCTGCTGATCCAAATCCGGCCATTCCAAAGCCGGCGGCTTTTGAATCAGGTCGCTTGGAGCGCGTACAAGCTCTCGGTAATCCGATGCTCAGCGGATCCATTCCTACATACTACACACCCGGCTATGAAACGCGCGCCCGCGCATTGCAGACATTCTTTTCCAATGAACTGCAATTCGCGAGGCAACATCTCCCGTTCCAACTGGCGGTCTCGCTTGCCGTGCTTGACTCCGCTCAATATGCGCTGACTGAACACCAGATGCCGTATCCGACGCCCTCGTGTACCGGCAATCCCCCAGTGGCCATGATGCCCGTGAACTGGATAGGCGGCCCAGACGTGCTGCCAAAGCAAGCAGATGCATCAGATGCCGTCCGTCACGCCGTGATCGCGCATCATCTGGCCTGGAGCGAGGCTAGTGATCGCGCCTACGATCTTTGGGGCGGCCACGAACTCGGTCATGCGATTCTCGATGCTTATGGCATTAACCCGGGCACGCGATGGCTCAATGAGATGATCGCTTCCTATGTGCTGTACGCCTACCTCGCAAGCGAGCAGCCGGCCCAACTATGGTTGATCGATGTTGTCGAGGTCGGCGGCCGGCCGAATCAGCCGCAGCGTTTTGTTTCGCTTGAAGATCTTGACTCCCATTTTCTACAGATAGCTGTCAACGATCCACGCAACTACCTTTGGTACCAGGCTCAATTCTTCGAGCAGACTAAGAGGATCTACCGGCGCGAAGGCGTTGGCTTCTTGAAGGCACTTCGCCAGGCCTTCCCAGACGGAAAATACGAATTCGCAACGCTCGGGACTGTGGAGACGCTGCGTCGTCTCGATACGATCGACCCAGGATTTAGCGCATGGGCCCGGCATCTGAACTCTATGCGGCGCGCAGATCCGCTCCCATCGCAGTGAGAGGATAGTCTGGACCAGTGTCATTCGGCGCTCATCCATCGCCGGACTTCGGTAGAGCGCTGGGCTCACGCGCCGGCAGACGAACGGCGGCAGGCAGTTACGAACGCATCTAGGTCAGTTCGACGCCATCGACGGCTATGGCCTCACTTCGCATAATGTATAGCGAGTGGAGGCGGCAGTTCTCAAAGTGTCGCGACGATTACCCAATACGGGCGCTTTGATTGCACAAGGGCCTTGTGTGCGCCCGTGAGGCAAGTTTCTATGGAATTCGGCAATTTGCTGCGATCCACGATACAAGCTCGGACTCTGAAAGTTGCCCGCTCGCGAGTTTTAGCCAGGTGATCACTGCGCCATCGTCATCGACGCTAAGGTCGATGCCATTTAGGGCAAGGAACAGTTCCGCTACGACAAAACTTGTGCGCTTGTTGCCATCTAAAAATGGATGATTGTTCGCGAGTCCATAGGCGTAACTGGCCGCCAACGCTGCAAGCGACGCGCTTTCGTAGACATACAAGTTGCGCGGCCGTGCGAGGGCAGACTCAACCAGGCGGAGGTCCCTGATCCCGGACGCGCCGCCGTGCTCGGCCAGTTGTTCATCGTGAATGGCAAGAACGACCGAGAGATCAATCCACGCGGGCTCCGCCACGGAACTGCGCCGGTCGTTACTTGGAGAGTTCGCGGAGTGCAGCGCGTCGTTTCTTCATAATCTTTCGCGCCGCCGTCATCTGGCTTTCGAACTTCGGGTTATAGGGAGTGAGCCGGTAGCCCTCCGGCGATTCCGTGATGAACAGTGCATCACCCTTGCCAACCTTCAGGCGGCCCAGAGCTTCCTTGGGGAGCACAATCCCAAGCGAATTTCCAATCGCGGTCAGTTTGAGTTCGATCATGGTAAGGATGTTATTACGAATGTAATAACGAATCAACTACGCATAATGTATAGCAAGGACCATTCAAGAAACTCGAAAATATCGAGCATACTCAATTTGTTAGTGCCATCCTGCTATGCTCATAACGCTAGATTAGCGGTGCATACCTCGTCGCTACGAAGCCTCGCCGCTAGGAAGCGGACGTCGTGATATTTCGCGGCGCAGGTTTATGCTCCGTTAAAACTGGCTCACTGAAGTTGGGCGGCACTGATTCGGTCACTATCTCCAAACCCGCTCTCAGGAACGCGATCAATGCAAACAGTTAGCTTAAAGAACGGCACCACGATACCAATCGCAGGATACGGCGTCTTTCAAATCGCAGACGCCCAGGAATGCAGTCGTTGCGTGATCGATGCAATTCAATTGGTTACCGCCTGATCGATACCGCTGCTTCCTATATGAACGAGGGCGCTGTAGGGCAGGGCATCAAGCAAAGCGGGCTCGCGCGTGAGCAACTGATTGTTACTTCAAAATTGTGGGTTCAAGACACGGGCTATGAACGTACGCAAAAGGCTATCGACGACTCCCTTCGTCGCTTGCAATTGGATTACCTCGATCTATACCTGATTCATCAGCCGTACGGTGACGTCCATGGTTCTTGGCGTGCGATGCAGGATGCTCACCGTAGCGGAAAGCTGCGCGCCATCGGTGTCAGCAACTTTCAGCCGGACCGGCTCATGGATATTGCCGCCTTTAACGAGATCAAGCCCTTCGTCAATCAAATTGAAATAAATCCGTTCCAGCAGCAGGCTGAGAGTCTCACTTTTATGCGCGAGCTCGGTGTGCAGGCGGAGGCGTGGGCGCCATTTGCAGAAGGTCGCAACAATCTATTTCAGAATCCGTTGCTCCAATCCATCGCCGACAAACACAAAAAAAGTGTCGGCCAAGTCGTCCTACGCTGGGTTGTGCAGCTCGGCATTGTGGCACTTGCCAAGTCTGTGCGTAGGGAACGCATGGCCGAGAATATAGCGATCTTCGATTTCGAACTTGATACAGACGACATAGCAAAAATCACAACTCTGGATACTGGCACTAGCAGATTCTTTTCGCACCGTGACCAAAAATGGTCAAATGGATGAGCGAGCGCAAACTGAACATCTGAAGCTTAAGCTCCGAATTCGCATAATGTATATTATGTTAAATCATGTAACATGCTGGATTCGTTGAAATAAGGGGCACCTACTCCAGCCTCGCGACTTGTGTCTGATGATTTACGCTGCGGCTTGCGGGCAGAAGGGATTTCGCGAGCAAGAAGCCGATAACCGCGCCGAGCAGCTGCGACAAAATAAAGCCGAGGACATTCACACGGGCGATACCCGCAAAGGTGTTGCTGAGAGACCGGGCGATCGTAATCGCCGGATTCGCGAACGATGTCGAGGCTGTGAACCAATAGGCCGCACCGATCCAAGCAGACACCCGCCAGGCTGCCTCATTCGAGCTGGCAGACCCCATCACCACGAGGATCAACCCCGCGGTGGCAACTGCTTCGGAGAGCCATTGCGCGGGACCGGCCCGCAGATGCACAGATGCTTGGACCAACGGTAATTCAAACATCGCATGCGCCAGAAGTGCGCCCACACAGCAGCCGCAGATTTGTACAGTGACGTAAGCAAACATTTGTCGCACAGGAAGCCTTCCGCGCAATGCCTCGATAAGTGACACCGCCGGATTGAAGTGCGCACCACTGACAGGACCTAGCAATGCAATTAGGGTTGCGAGTGCGGCGACCGTGGCCGCTGTGTTGGCAAGCAATGCGATCGCGAGATTGCCGCCCGCAAGCCGTTCAGCCATGATTCCGGAGCCAATAACGGCGGCGGCCAACAGCAGCGAGCCGATGGCTTCGGCGCTCAGGCGCTTGATGAGAATCACTCACCGGCCTTGGGAGCTGGCGTTTTGCCGATCGCGTCCAGCCGCTCCTGCAATTTGATCCGATCGAGCGAGGCCAGTGGCAGACTGGTAAAGATCTTGATGCGATTGTCGAGCATGCGAAAGCTATCGCGGAAAGCGACCCACTGCTCGGCCTCCGTGCCCACGAATGCCGCAGGATCTGGCACGCCCCAGTGCGCAGTCATCGGTTGCCCTGGCCAATACGGACACACCTCCCCCGCGGCGTTGTCGCAAACGGTGAATACGAAATCCAGAGGGGCCGCGCCTGGGGCCGCGAATTCGTCCCAGCTCTTGCTGCGCAAACCCGCCGTCGGAAAATTCATACGTTCAAGCAGCCGCGTGGCGATCGGATGCACAGTGCCTTTGGGGTGACTTCCGGCGCTAAAGCCGCGGAATTGGCCGCGTCCCCATTGGTTGATCAGAGCCTCTGCAAAGATGCTCCGGGCCGAGTTGCCGGTGCATAGGAATAGGACGTTGTAGACTTGCTCCGCAGTCATTGTGAGCAACAGCCCGCTGTCCCCTCAGGGCTTTGCACCTGTGCACAGCAGGCGGTTGGCGAACTCGCTACAGGGAAGACCGACGCGCCGTGGTCAAACACCGCCGTGTCCTCACCGTAGACTGGGATTGCGCTCAGAGTATGAAAGGTCTCCCAGGCGATTCCGCTGGGATCCGTGACCCAGTACTTGTTCGATAAGGCGTAGCAGCAACTCTGCTCGTTTTCTTCAACCATCCGAGTATCTGCGGCGTGCAGTCGCGCACTCATACCCCGGAGCTCCTCGTCAGTGTCTACCTGGAATCCCAGGTGATTGACGCCCATCGGTTGCCGGTGCGTGGAAATTGCGAAATTTACCCGCGGATCCTCGAGCATCCACTTCGCGTAGTCAGTCTTTGTCACTGTGGGCTGTGCCCCAAACAGTGTCTGATAGAAACGGATCGAGGCGTCAAGGTCCTTAACGCTGATGTGTACGTGGAGTCGCTTCATACGGCACCCATTGTTGTGGAGGCAGGTTTTAGGCAGCCCTGGTCACGCGTTTGACGGCCTTTCCAGGCCGAGCCGGCGCACAGTTCGGTGAACATTCGGTGTCGCTGTTCCCACAGCAGTTCTCGGTCAAATAGCCGACCAGACTGTTCATCACTGAGAAGTCGGCTGAGTAGATGAGCTGGCGGCTCTCGCGCCGCTGCGCAATCAGCCCTGCATGCTGGAGATTCTGCAGATGGAACGTCAGCGAGGACGGCAGGAGACCTATGTGCTCACCGATCGTGCCCGCCGGCAGTCCCTCGGGACCGCGCTGGACCAGCAATCGGTAGATCGCCAGGCGGTGTTCGTGTGCCAAGGCACCCAGCGCTTCGATGACCGGGCGGGTGTTCATCGTAGATACGATAATACGAATAATATCGTAATGTCAAGCAACCGCCTTCTTATTGCTGGGCACGTATCTTTTGGGAAGAGAAACGAGCCCTGGGTACCCTTGGGCCGTTATGGGGATATGCGATTGGAGCCTATTGGCCGTCCCGAGGCACGCTGCTCTGCCAACGCCGACTGCGTATTAGCTTGCCATTTTCACTAAGCTCGCGGACTACATCCAAGTAAAAATTGTTCGTGTCACTGCGCGTCTCCAGTACGGTGCGCCATTCAGTTCGCGACCCTTGAGTCGCACGTTCATGATCGCCTCGCCCTGTACCGAGCTCAGCTCGGGATGCACGTCGTCGGCTCGGAAGACAAGGTGCTCGCGCACCTGCTCGCTGCCCCAGGGAAACTCATCGGTACTGCCGCCGCGCCATTCGACCATTGCCTGCTGCTTGGCCGGATCGCGGCTGGCGGTCCAGCCAAG
This sequence comes from uncultured Gammaproteobacteria bacterium, assembly GCA_963707115.1. Lineage (GTDB taxonomy): Bacteria > Pseudomonadota > Gammaproteobacteria > Steroidobacterales > Steroidobacteraceae > FEN-1191. The sequence goes on along the minus strand of CAVPOP010000003.1, from coordinate 271,631 downwards.
GCCGGGAACATTGGAACTCAGGTTCATCTCATCAGGCTGGGGTGTTTCGGCAGGACCGCTGTCTGGGATATCCGGGGCATTCAATGCGGGTGCGGGCAATGTGCCTCGGTCGGGCACCACGGGCAGGTCAATGCGCGAGCCCTGCGCGCCGCCAAGTTCGAGCGTGGTAGTCATCGCGTAGGGAGTCGGCCAGATCATCGGCCACATGGAATTCGAGATTGCCACGTGCAAGCGATGCCCTGGCGGAAACACCCACGAAGCAAGGTGCAGATCGATGCAAAGATCGTAGTCGACGCCTGGAGTCAGCGGGATTGGATCGCGCATCGATTCGCGCTGCGCGCCGGCCTGTCCTGCGCCTGACACCAGCGTCGTCAGGCCGTCGGGCGCGACGTCCGACAGGCGCACGAACCAGTGGGCGGTGGGCGCCGTCGCACTTACGCGCAGGCAGGCGCGGGGCCGGCCGAGGATCGACAGTGGCTGGCTCAGCGGCGCCGAGTCGTAGCTGAGGCTGTAGGCATCGACCGATCGCTGATCACCGTAGACATCCCCCCACCAGAAGTCCGGCCCCCCTCCTTCTTGGGTTGAGGCCGGCCGATACGCCAGTTCATGACGAGTGGCCGCAGCGGGTTGGCGGCTTAGCCCGTGCGCGCCGTCCAGGTAATAGGTCTCCAGGCGCTGGCCACGGGGCGGCCACCCCTCCTCCGCCCGCCACTCCCCCGGGATCTGCTTGATCTGCAGGTCAGGCGGATACCAGTGATTCATGTATACGGCAAGCTTGGGTCCCTGCATGGCGCCGTTGGGGCTTCCACGCAGCCAATGATTCCACCACTCCACCGCCTGATCGCGCCATTCGATGGCCGGACCGGGCACGGCATCGTGCGGCTCGTTGTGGTTCCACGGGCCGAGCAACGCCTTGGTGGGCGCGCTGATGCCCGTGAGCATGCGTGGAATACTGTCCCGGTAGCCATCGAGAAAGCCTCCGATCATGAACACCGGCACTTTGATGGCGGACAGCGGCCGCACGGGCTCTTCCCAGAAGGCGCCCGCGCGCGGGTGCTGCTTGTAGATCATGATCCAGGGCGGCCGGTCAAAGCGCGCGGCCAGGCTGGCCTCGTCGGTCGGAAAATCCGGCGAGCGCGTGACCGCCATGGTCAGGTCCACGTTCAACTCGTACTCGTCGATGTGCATCAGGCCATCGATGAAATGCACGTCGTCGTGAAACAGCTCCTCGGTGGCGTCAATCGCGATGATCGCCTTCAGGGCTGGTGGGTTGCGCATGGCAAGCTGCACCGAGTTGAAGCCGCCCCACGAGATCCCGAACATCCCCACGTTGCCGTTTGACCAGCCTTGCCTCGCCAGCCAGGCGATGACCTGCAGTCCGTCCTCCTGCTCCTGGCGGGAGTACTCGCGTTCGGGCAGCTGGCCCTCGCTGCGGCCGGTGCCGCGTATGTCGACCTGCACCGATACGATGCCATGGCGGGCGAAGTAGTCGTGCACGCTGGAGAATTCTTTGACTTCATCCTTGCGGTAGGGAAGATATTCCAGCACCGCGGGGAACTTCTCGGTGCGCGTCTTGGCGGTCGGAAGATGAACCGTCGCCGAGAGGCGCACGCCGTCTGGCATCGGAATCCACACTTCCCGCACCTCGACCGAATACGCCGGTGCCGCGCTCTGAACGGTGGAGGCCGGCGCGCCGGCGCCGCACACCATAACGGCGACGATGGCGGCGGCAGATAGCCACCGTGGGCGCTGTACCAGGTTCAATGGAGATCTTCCGCGGGGAGCGTGGGCACCGCAGGATAGTCGCTTAGCGCCTCGTCGGCGGTCAAGCGAGCGCCGGACCCGGTCGCAGGTGGCCGCGCGCCGGCTCTTCCTAAGGCGAGCGCCGGTCGATCGACAGCACCCGCAGCCCTGCGCCGCCGGCGACGGCCGTGAGCTGCCCGAACATATCCCCGCTGCTTGCCGTCGGCGTGCCGGTGGCGGAGATTCGGGCCATTACCTCGACTCGTTGCCCGGGTTTGATCCGGTTGCTCGCCATCACCGCATCGTTCGCCGAGAGTTCGACGCGCTGGGGAAACGCCAGGTTGAGGCGCTTGACGGCCAGTGGCGGCCCGCCCTGCGGTGAGCGCACGAAGACAAATAGTACCCCTTGCTTGGGGACGCTCGCGGTCAGCGTCGGGGTCAGCGTGACCTGCAAGTGGATGTTGGTCGCCGGATCGGGCTTCTGTCGGGCAATTTCCGCATCGATGCCAGCGATCTGCTTGTCGAGGGCCGCAACCACCTGCGGCGGGGGCCCGAGATCGCGCAGCGCCGCAAAGCGCGCCCGCGCCAGTTCGAGGTTGCCCGCGTTGAGGAGCGAGACGCCGGTGTAGAACAGCGCCTGTGGTGAATGCGGATCGAGCTGCAGTGCCCGGTTGAACAGGGCGCCGGCCTCAGCCACGAGGCTGCTGTCGTTCTCGTAGACGATGGTTTCTCCCAGACCGTTGAGCGCCTCCGCGCTGGTGCCGTGGCTCAGCCGGTCGGCGTGCTGAAAGCTCCTGCGGGCCAGAGGCCATTGGCTGATCTTCAGATAGCCCTGGCCCAGATCGAGCCAGGCGCGCACGTCATCCGGGCGCTCGTTGGTGGCTGCGAGCAACGCCTCGATATTCTGCGGGTCGGCGCTGGGCGCCGCGCGCCACGGCCAGTTGCTCCAGACCGGGTACAGGAGCGCGGTGGCCGCCACGACCAGCGCGGCGGTGGCGAGGGCCCAGGCGTACTGAGGCGCGGCGCCGTCCCCGCGTTTGCGCAGCAACGGCCGTGCCATCAATAGCGCGGCAAACAGCGCGCATGCCGCCGCCCAAATGACGAAGGCGGTCATGCCCGGGGCAGTTCACTGGGCGGATCGTCGTCCGTGATGGGAAGCCGTGCGCGCTGCCGCAGTACGTGCGCCGCGATGCCCAGACCCACGAGCAGCAATACTCCGGGCGCCGCCCACAGCCACAGCGTGCGCAGATTGAAGCGCGGCTTGAACAGGATGAAGTCGCCATAGCGGGCGACCAGGTAGTCGCGGATCTGATCGTCGCTCTTTCCTGCCTGGATCATCTCGTGGATTTCCAGACGCAGATCGGCGGCCAGGCCCACGTTCGAGTCGGCCAGCGTTTCATTCTGGCACTGCATGCAGCGGAACTCGTTGATCAGTCCGATGTAGCGCTGCTGCATCGCCGGATCGGCGAGCGGTGGCGTGTTGTCGACGGCCAGCACCTGCGTCGCCCAGCACAGCGCGGCCAGGGCCGCCATCGTGCGCGTCCTCATGCGCCCCCCTTGGCGCCCGCTGGGGTGGCCGTTGCCAGATGCGGCAGGAATCTGGCCTGCCAGTCCGCCATGGTCATGGCGCCGGTCTGCTTTTCCACGACGATCCCCTGTGGATTGATCAGAAAGCTCTCCGGCGCGCCGTAGACGCCCCAGTCGATCGCGACCCGGCCGTCGCGGTCCGCGACCACGGTGTCGTAGGGATTGCCGAGCTGCGCCAGCCACGCCACCGCCGCCGCGTCGTCGTCCTTCCAGTCGATCCCGACGATGGGCACCCTGCCCTGTTGCTTGATCTGCAGCAGCGTGGCGTGCTCGGCTCGGCATTCAAAACACCAGGTGCCCCACACATTCACCAGGTGCCAGCCGCCGCGCAGCGAGCGGCCCTGGTATTGCTGGCCGACGTCGATCAGCTTCGGCAGCGTGAAGTCCGGGGCCGACTTTCCGAGGAGCGGCGAGACGATGATCTTCGACCCGTTCTGGGGGGCGTTGAATATGCCGTAGGCCAGTACCACCACGATCAGCGCGAACGCGCCCAGAGGCAACAGCGAGCGCCTCATGGCGCGACCGGGGGGCTCTCGCCCGCCAGTGCCGTAGTCGCCGCCGCGGCCGCCGCAGGCGCAAGCCGATAGCGCCGATCGAACAGGGTCGTGATGCCGCCGAGTGCCATGATCGCGGCGCCCATCCAGATGAAACGGATCATCGGCCGGTACTGCAGGCGCAGGCTCCACGAGTCCTTGCCGACATCCTCGCCCAGAGCCACCAGCAGGTCGCGATTCCAGCGCGCGTTGATGGCCGCCTCGGTCATCACCGAGCCCTGCACGAAGTAATGGCGCTTTTCGGGGTTGAGCTCGGCGACCACCTGGCCGTTGTGTGTCGCGGTCACGTGGCCGCGGAAGCCGTCAAAATTGGGGCCCTCGATGTTCTCCCCGCCGTTGAAGCGGAATACGTAGTCGCCCACCTGCTTGCTCTCGCCGCGCGCCAGGGCGACGTCGGTCTCAATCGTGTAGGTCTTGACGAAGGTGATGCCCAGGACAAACAGGCCCAGGCCGATGTGCGCGATGGTCATGCCGAGCTGGCTGGCCGGCAGCGGCAGCCGGTGGCGGAGCCTGTTGATGGGATCGACCAGCGAGGAGAGGATGATCCAGAACCCCACCACCGCGCCGACCGGCGTGAGCAGGTGCCGTCCCCCGTAGACGCCGTAGGTGACGGCCAGCCCGATCAGCACCGCGCCCGCCAGCGCGCCCAGGATGCGCCGACGCGACTCGCCCAGGGCGCCGCGGCGCCAGCGCGCGTGCATGCCAATCGACACCAGCATCACCAGCGGCAGCATCGGCACCAGAAAGCTCGGATTGAAGTACGGCGGACCCACCGACAGGGTGCCCAGTCCCAGCGTATCGGAGATCAAGGGTGCCAGCGTGCCGCCGAAAACCACCGCCGCGGCCACCACCAGCAGAATGTTGTTGAACAGCAGGAAGGATTCGCGCGAGATCATTTCAAAGCCCACGCTGGAGCCGAGCGAGGGCGCACGCCAGGCATACAGCGCCAGCGCGCCGCCGATCATCAGAATCAGGAAGGAAAGTATGAAGATGCCGCGCGCCGGGTCCGAGGCAAAGGAATGCACCGACACCAGGACGCCCGAACGGACCAGGAAGGTGCCCAGCAGACTGAGCGAAAAGACCGCGACCGACAACAGCAGCGTCCAGCTCTTGAACAGGCCGCGCTTGTCGGTCACCGCCAGCGAATGGACCAGCGCCGTGCCGACCAGCCAGGGCATGAAGGAGGCGTTCTCGACCGGATCCCAGAACCACCACCCGCCCCAGCCGAGTTCGTAATACGCCCACCAGCTGCCCAGGGCGATGCCGCAGCTCAGAAACGCCCAGGCGGCTACCGTCCACGGCCGCTGCCAGCGCGCCCACGCGTGGTCGGTCCGCCCCTCGAGCATGGCGGCGCAGGCAAAGGCAAAGCTGACGCTCATGCCGACGTAGCCGGCGTAGAGAATCGGCGGGTGGATCGCCATCGCAAAGTCCTGCAGCAGCGGATTGAGGTCGTTCCCGTCGACCGCCGCCGGAATGAGTCGCGCAAACGGATTCGAGGTCGACAGCAGGAACAGCAGGAAGCCGAAGTTGACCACGCCCAGCGCACCCAGCACGCGCGCCACGTAGGTGCGCGGCAGGTGGCCGGTGCGCAGCGCCACCGCGATCGTCCACAGGCCAAGCACGCAGATCCACAGGAGCAGCGAGCCCTCGTGCGCGCCCCACAGCGCCGCAATGCGGTAAAACAGCGGCAGCGCCGAGTTGGAGTGCTCGGCGACGTACTTTACGGAAAAGTCATTCACCACAAAGGCGTGCACCAGGGTAAAGGTGCCCAGACACAGGAAAATGAACTGTCCTGCGACCGCCGAGGATGCCGCCGAGAGCCAGCGCTCGCGATTGAGGTGCGCGCCCGCCAGTCCAAAGAAGGCCTGCGCCGCGCTGAGGCACAGCGCGAGGATCATGGCAAAGTGTCCGATTTCGATGAGCATCAGTGTTGTTTCTCCGCGTCGGCCGCTGCGGTCGCCTGCCCCTGCTTGAGGGAGCGCGCCACCTCCGGCGGCATGTATTTCTCGTCGTGCTTGGCAAGCACCTCGTCGGCGACGAACACGCCGCCGGCGTTCATGCGCCCGAGCGCCACCACCCCTGCCCCTTCCTTGAACAGGTCGGGCAAGACGTTCGAGTAGGTCACGGGAACGGTGTGCGCGAAGTCCGTGACCACGAATCTCACATTGAGCGTGCCGGCCTGGCGCTGCACGCTGCCCTTGACGACCATGCCGCCGAGCCGAAAGCGCTGCCCCGCTTTGACCTGGCCGGCCGCAACCTTGCTGGGATCAAAGTAGAACATGACATTCTCGCGGAACGCGCGCAGCGCAAGCGCACCGGCCAGTCCCACGCCGCAGACGATCACCAGCACCAGCGTCATGCGCCGTTGCCGCGGCGTCACGTGCCGCTCCGCGACGTGGCAGTGCGGCGGCGCGCCTCGCGCACGGCCGCGGCAAAGTCGCGCCGCGCCAGATAGATGTTCAGCCCGATGGCCGCCGCGGTCAGCAGGTAGCAGGGCCACACGAACGGCCAGTAACCACCCATGGACAACCACTGCATCATGTGCCGAACGCTCCTGTCGCCTCGCCGATCCAGCGCGCGTTGCGCTCACGGCGCAATACCTCGCCACGCGCCCGCGTCAGCATGATGGCCGCAAAATAGAGCATGAAGGCCAGCATCATCAGCAGCAGCGGCAGCAGCATGCTCGGGGGCATCGAGGCCTTGCCAAATTTCAGCAGCGTGTGGCCCTGGTGGAGCGAATTCCACCAGTCCACCGAGTAGTGGATGATCGGCAGGTTGATGACCCCGACCAGCGCCAGCACCGCGCTGGCCCGGTCGGCGCGCGCGGTGTCGTCGATGGCGCTACGCAGCCCCATGTAGCCCAGGTACAGGAACAGCAGCACCAGTTCGGACGTGAGCCGGGGATCCCATGCCCAGTAAGTACCCCACATCGGGCGTCCCCACAGACTCCCGGTGGCCAGGGCGAGCACCGTAAACCAGGCCCCGATGCTGGCGCAGCTGGCGGCCACCGCGTGCGCGACGTTCATACGCCAGATCAGCCCTACGCCCGCCGCGCTGGCCATGACGGCATAGGCCGTGGTTGAGAGCACCGCCGCGGGCACGTGCACAAAGATGATGCGATACCCCTCACCCTGCTGATAGTCGGGCGGGGCGAGTCCCAGCGCGCCGATCAGGCCCACGGCCCCGATGAGCGCTGCGAGCCAGGAAAGCCACGGGATCATGCGGCCCGCGAACCGGTAAAAATACGGTGGCGATGCGTAACGGTGCAGCCAGGCCCAGCTCATGCTCACTTCACGCTCCTCATTCGAGACTGATCCGCACGGCAGCGGCCGCTCCCAGCGGCGCCAGCGTGGCACTCAGCACGGCGATCGCCGCCAGCATATACATGGGCGCCGAGGTTGGCTCGAGCGCAATCGCCAGCGCCGTCGCGCGCGCCCCGAAAATCAGCACCGGCACGGCCAGCGGCAGCACCAGCAGCGCCAGCAGCGCCCCGCCCCGCCGCAGCCCCAGGGTGAGTCCCGCGCCCACGGCGCCGATGAGGCTCAGCGCAATGCTCCCGAGCAGCAGTGCCGCCAGGATTGCGGGTATCGCCGCATAAGGCGCACCCAGCGCGGTGGCCACCAGCGGCGCCGCCAGCACCAGCGGCAAGCCCGTCAGCAGCCAGTGGACACAGCACTTGGCCAGCAGCAGCCACGACAGCGGCAATCCAGACACGGCCAGTTGTTCCAGCGAACCGTCCTGACCATCTTCACGGAATAGCAGCTCCAGCGCCAACAGACACGATAGCAGCGCGGCGACCCACAGGGCACCCGGCGCAATGTCTCTGAGCCGCGACAAATCCGGGTCGGTGGCCAGCGGAAACAGCGTAGTCACGACAAAGAAGAACACCAGCGGCTGCAGCCACTCGCCCGGACGGCGCAATCCCAGGCGCAAATCGCGCTGCACCAGGAGCCAGCCCGCACGCGCGGGTGAGACGGTATTGGGACCGGCGCCGCTCATGTTAGTTCGAGATTCTGGCGGCGAGCGGCGGACACCGGCAGGGGCTGGTGCGTGGCAATGACCGCGAGTCCACCGCCGTTGAGGTGAGCCTCGAGAATTTGACCGAACATGGCCTGTCCGCGGCTGTCGAGGTTCGCCGTAGGCTCATCGAGCAACCATAATGCGCACTCGAGCAGCAGCACCCGAGCCAGGGCGACGCGGCGTTGCTGGCCGACCGACATGTGCCGCGCCAGGCGCCGGTCGGCGTTGGCGTAACCGACCGTGGCGAGCGCGGCGTCAATCTGGCTACGATCGAGGGTCCGGCGCAGTCCCGCCGAGAAACGCAGGTTTTCGTGGGCCGACAGGTCGCCCTTGAGTGCCGCGCCGTGGCTGAGCCAGGCGAGCTCGCGGTGGAAGGCGTAGTGATCCTTGCGGGTGTCGAGGCCGCACCAGTTCACGCGGCCGGACTCCAGCGGCAGGAGGCCGGCCAGCGCGCGCAACAGGCTGGTCTTGCCCGCCCCGTTGGGGCCGCTCACCTGCAGGCAGCTTCCCGGCTCCAGGCTGAAGCTCAGGCCGCGCAGCACGTGCACATCGCCCCGCCACAGATGCAGGGCTTCAGCCTGAAGCGATCGTTGAACAGTGCGCATACCGGTGCTCATGCCGCCACCCACGCCGCTTCTGTCCGTGTCTCGTGAGGGCGCTTTGGGCGCCTGCTCGACGGAACCTGCGGAGGTGAAAGACTCGTTCCCGCGCACGGAGGTCCGCACCTGGACCCGGCGAGGATGTTTCGGGCCGCATTGACGTCCCGATCGTGCCTGTCTCCACACGCACTGCACACCCAGCGCCTTACAACGAGCTGCCCTACTCCCTTGGGGCCGGTGAGGGCTCCGCAGTTTCCGCACACTCGCGTTGAGTAGCTCTCACTGACGACCTGAACGCTTCTACCGGCCTGCTGGCCCTTGTACTGCAGTTGCGTCTTGAGCATCCCCCAGCCGGCATCGAACACGGACTTGGCCATGCGTGTCTGGACCAGCGTGAGGCTGCTCACGTCACCGATGACGATATTTTGATACTGATCGACCATCTTCCTCGAAAACTTATGCAGGGCATCGGCCCGGCAGCGGGCCACTTTCCGGTGGATGCGCTTGGCCCGCCTCTTGTGGCCGCGACGCTGGGCCAAAGCCAGCTTACCCGCGTACGCGTGTGTCCATCGACCCGCCTCTAGCTTGCCCCCCTCGCTGGTGGTGGCGATGGCCTTCAGGCCCAGATCGATCCCGACCGATTCCTCCGGTGCCACTGAGGGTTCCACAGGGATCTGCACAGGGACGCACAGCCACCAGTCCCCCAGGGCGTCCTGGGCAAAGCACCCGTCCCTAGCCCTGTGATCGCCCAAATACTCACGATCGAAGACCCGGAAGCTCTTCCCACAGAACCGGAGCGCCCGGCCTTTGCGCCTGAGATTCACGCCCTTGAAGGGCACCCATGCGAGGGACCGCTTTGGCCCTCGGCTCACGCGCCAGCGTAATTTGAGGCGCTTGGCGCACCTGCGCTTCGTGGCGTACTCGGTGCAGATCCGCTGGATCGTGTCGGCCCCGATGTGATCCATGAACTCGGTGGCACCGCTCGAGAGATTGCACAGGTCAAAACCGCTGAGCCATTGTGGCTTCCCCGAGAAAGGGCGGGCCGCCTTGGCACTGAGCTCGTTGGCCCAGTTCCACACCTGGTTGACCTCCATCGCCGCGGCATTGAGCCAGGAATGGCTCTCGGGGTGCACCTTCAGCCGCAGTGTACGAACGCACTTTACGGCGGCGCGCGCATTGGTCGGTGCGGTGCGGGCACATTCTTCCACTAGAGGATCCTTAGGACACGGCGGCCGTGCACACGTGATCGGGAAGGACAGCAGACTACGAAGCAGAGCCTGGGCTGAGAAGACCGAGTTTCCGGTCATTTCGAGCATATACCCTCGGTCTAAGACTGCGGAGAGCGGGTGCCCCCGCCTCCCCTAGACTCCAGAGTGCGCGTGAACGAAGCGGCCTTCGGTTCAATCACTTTCCATAGCTCCTCGGCTGCGCCACCCGTCGCAAAGGGGTCGCAACGTCCTGTTGCTTCATGGTGCGGACGGCGGGAATCGAACCCACACTCCCTTTTCAAGGAAGCAGATTTTCCTGCCACTTCGGCTTTCGCCGCCGCTCACGCCGGTCGCGAGCGTTCGTGGTCTGGACTATCCCTTCGCCGTGGCCTCCTTCGTGGGCTGTAGGCGCCGCCCGTCTAGTCTCTACACCTTCCCCTTGCGGGGCTTGGCTCGGGATTGGCCTGGGTCTGCACCGGTAGCGTTCCCCGAGTTTGGGCGGTTCTGCACCGCAGGTTTCCCCGCGGGCACTCCTGTCAAAGTCTGCTGCGTATACCAGTTTCGCCACGTCCGCGTACGGTCTGGGGGCTAGGGTCGGAATCCAAAACCCCGGCTATCCTACTAAATATCAACGGCAATCGCGCGGCGACCTGCGCGGGGACGCTCCGCGTGCGTCCCTTTACCTTAAGACCTGCGACGACCCTGCCGACGCGCGCAGCCCTCAGGGCTCAACGGGAGTTAGTTCTTGGTGCTCGACGATCCATCCAGCTTCTCGATGGTGGCCTCCGAGGCCTTGCGGCTCGTGCGCAGGCGCGCAGCCACACGCTCCGCACTTTCAAGGACCCGCAGGATGTTCTCGCCGGCGAGCTTGGCGACGTCCTCGTCCGTCCAGCCGCGGCGCATGAGTTCTGCCAGCAGGCCCGGGTACTTGTCCACCCCTTCCAGCCCGGTGGGCGTCACGGGGATGCCGTCGAAGTCCGAGCCCAGCCCGACATGGTCGATGCCGGCGATGCGGCGCACGTGCTCGATGTGGTCGGCCACCTCGGCGAGAGTGACCTGCGGGGCCGGGTGGGCCTTGACCCATTCGTCCAGAGCGGCCTTGGCGCGCTCCGGCTGGCCGATGTAGATGCCCGCAAACGGTGGGCTGTCGTAGCGGGCCCGCTCGGCAGCATAGTCCGCATCCCAGCGATTGCGCGCGGCCGACACGTAGCCGGGATAGAAGTTGACCATCACCACCCCGCCGTTTCGGTCCAGCAGGCGCAGCACGTCGTCGGGAACATCGCGCGGGTGATCCACGATGGCGCGTGCCGAGGAATGCGAGAACATCACCGGGGCCTCCGTGACGTCGAGCACCGCGTGCATGGTCTCCGCCGAAACGTGGCTGAGATCCACCACCATGCCCAGGCGGTTCATCTCATGCACGACTTCGCGGCCGAAGGCGGTGAGGCCGTGGTGCTTCGGGGCATCCGTCGCCGAGTCCGCCCACTCGGTGTTGGCCGAGTGCGTCAGGGTCATGTAGCGCGCGCCCAGCGCGTACATCTCGCGCAGCACGGGGAGGGAATTGTTGATCTGATGGCCACCCTCAATGCCAATCAGCGAGGCAATCCGCCCGGCGCCGTGGATGCGGCGCACGTCCGCGGCGCTGTAGGCGAGCTCAAAGTCCCGCGGATAACGCTCGGCCATCTGGCGCACGAGGTCGATCTGCTCGAGCGTCGCCTGCACGGCCGCGGGCCCGGCCATTTCCACCGGCACGAACACCGACCAGAACTGCCCGCCGACCCCACCGCGGCGCAGGCGGCTGATGTCGGTCATCAACGCGACTCCGCCGGCCGGGAAGGGCAATGCGGACGTGTCGGTGCTCAGGTCGATCGTCGAGAGCATGCCGTGAAAGCGCTCGCGGATCTCCCAAGGCAGGTCGTTGTGACCGTCGATGAGCGCCGTGTGCTTGAGGACCTGCGCCACGCGGGCGGAGTAGTCCGGCGCGGACGGGGCGGCTGCGCACCACAGCGGCGTCGCCAGTAACGTCACGAAGAGCCAGGCGCATTTCTTAAGCATGTGATTCCCCAAGTCGTAGTCGGTGAATGGTCCCGGAACAATCCGCCCCGGCCATCGGCCGCGGCGGTTCAAAGGCGGACGGGCTTAAAAGAGCTCAGGCCCGGCGTTGCGGCGCGATCAGTAGTTCACGCTGAATCGAATGAGCCCGCCGATGTATCCGATCCAGGCGATGCCCAGCAGGCTCGCGGCAACGATGCCGCCCCAGATTCGCACTCTCCAGGGCAGCTTCAATCTCGACAGACGCCATGCGCTCCACACGCCCAGGGCGGAGGCTGCAATCGCCACGAGTCCCGCGATCTGGAGTGCACGCACGACGAAGTCCAGCTCGCCGCGGTAGACCTGCAGGTCGAGCGTGAGGACCGGGCGCAGCATCATCAGCCACGCGAGCAGGTAGAGCGCGTCGTAGGCCACCGCGCACCGCAGCAGCAGCCGAAAGCGCCGATAGTCCGAGAGGCGCTCCTCGGGAACGCCCCGCGGTGCCTTCCGCCATGGGGAAAGCAGCCAACCGAGCAGAGCCAGGATCAGTACCAGGCACGAGCCGATGAGCACCGGCAGATTCAGCGCTGCCGAGCGCTTGAACGGCACGGCCTGCAGTACGGAGGTCGGGTCCTCGCTGTCGATGACCGTCTTGACGCCCCCGATCGTCCGCAGCGCGAGCTGGCGCCTTTCGCCGACCTGGCGCCAGATGTGCGGAGCGATCTCCCGGAAGGTCACAGGGCCGGGATCCAGAAAGCCCGGCGCCGAGATCGTTCCGTCCGGATTTGCCGCAATCACCGACTGCTGCAACAGGTAGAAGATGCTGAGGAAGCCGTGCTCGACGCGGCGCGAACTCTCGTATCGCCCCGCGATCTCCTGAGCATCGGCCGGCGCGGAGGGCAACCGCGGCGCGTCCGCCGGACCGGCCGGATCGGGAAAGTATCGATCCATGAAGCCCTCGAACAACGCCATACGGGCCCCGTAGACCGCGTCCTCGCGGCCTCTGCTGTTAAACGTGTAAAAGATGCCGACCCGTTCGCCGGGCAACAGGTCAAGCTCGGCGTGAAACACCACCGTGTCGCCTCCGTGCCCGATCACGATCCGACCGTTGTGCGTTTCGCGGAAGAAGCCATGCGCCATCGTGGCGAATCCCGGCAGGCCGGCCTCGGACGGAGTGTCCATGAGCCGTACGGTTTCGGGCTGCAATATCTGGGCCTGGTCAAGCCGACCCTGCTGCAGATGAGCCATCATGAACCGCGCCATGTCCGACGCCGTCGTGGTCGCGCTTCCGGCCGGCCGGGTCACGATCTGCTCATAGGCGCTAGCTGGCGCATTCGCGGTCGCGTAGCCGTTCGACACCGCGGCGGCGAATTGCTCGGGCAGCGGCTGATCGAAGGTGGTGTGTGCCATACCCAGCGGAACAAGAATGTGCCGTTCGATGTATCGCTCGAAGGGCTCGCCCGAGACTCGTTGCACGATGTAACCGGCCAGGGAAGCCCCGTAATTGGAATACGCGGGGACCTCGCCGGGTGGGAACAGCATGGGGCGCCGGTGCTCCTTCAGGTACGCCTCGGTCGAGGGCAGTCCGCGGGGATCTGTCCGCAGGATGTCCTTCAGCCCCTCTTCGAACCCGCCGCGGTGATTCATCAAGTCGCGCAGCGTGACGGGCTTGCCGAAATCCTGCGGAATCGTGAAATCCAGGTAGGCGTTGACGTCGCGGTCGAGATCGAGCTTGCCCTGCTCCACCAGCTGCATCACGGCGGTCCACGTGAAGAGCTTCGAGGTCGAGCCAATCCGGACCATTGTTTCCTGCGGATTCATCCGGCGTTTCTTGCTGACATCGGCGTAGCCGTAACCCTTCTCCAGCAGCACGGTCCCGTCCTTGACCACCACCACGACGCCCCCGGCGATATCGCCGGCCTTCAAGGCATACGGAACCATGCCATCCAGCCAGGCCTCGAGGTCGGCGCGATCGAGCGGATGTGCCGTCGCGGCCGGCGTATCCGCGGTGGATTCCCCGGCGCCGGGCGCGGCGGCCGGGGCCGGAGCCGCGGACGGATGCGCACGGGCGGCTCCGCTGGCGGAGATTGCGGGGGAAACCGGCAGCAGTGTCGCCGCGGCGCAGGCCGCGAGGACCATGAGGTGTCGGACATTCATCAGCTACGCTCCTTCAGATTACGCGACGCGCCGCGTCACCGGGCGATTCTGGCTGCCGTTGTTCGAGCCGTGGGGGCGCGAATTCCGCCGGACCGCCCGTGGCAGAGGGCGCGGGGACAATCTTCCTCATGCCAATTCCTGGCGGGCGGTGCCGCGCCACAGCTTGTAGAGACCGATCGTGAGCACAGGCAGGACATAGACGAGCAGGAACACCGCCGCGAGCAGCCGGTAGCCGTTGGCGATCAGGGCCACCAGCCCAAAGCGCGTCGCAATGAACATGCACGCGGCGAGGATCACCAGCGCTATCGCAAGCCGCGGGCCGTGACCGAGTGTGTGTCCATGGCGGCGGCGCCAGGCGTTGCCGATGCGCTCGTTGATGGCATGCACGGAACCGGTGCCACTTTCCAGCAGTGCGGCGAAGATCATCAGCTGGAACAGCAGACGGAACAGCGGCAGATCCATGCGCTGCAGCAGGAAGTCAGAGGGCAGCGTGACCGCCCCAATCTGCGGGTAGTAAGCCATCATACAGCAGAAGAACAGGAATGCGGGCAGCATCGCCAGGGGGCCGGCGATCAGGCCGGCGATGACCGCGTCACGCTCGCAGGTCAGATGCCGCAGCACCGGCAGGATCACCATCGCGCCGACGATGTTGTAGCTGGCATACGTCATGCCCCCGGTCACCCAGCCGTCCATCGGTATCGGTCTCGAGAAGCCCTCGACGATGCGTCCGCCGAAGTGCGTGAGGGCGAGCAGCAGGAACAGCGCGTAGACCCCGTACAGCAGGAACGAGACGTACGTGAACAGTCGCTCGACCGAGATATTCCCGTAGGCCACCACCAGCGCAATCAAGCTCATCAGGGCGAGCGTGCCGACAATCGCGGGCGCACCGAGGCTCGCGGCAATGGCCCCGGCCGCCGCGCCGAACACCGCGAGGATCAGGATCACGAACAGCACGTAGGCGGCCTCGAAGGCGATCCATCCAGGTCCCAGGAGCGCGCGCACGAAACTCTGGTAGTCGCGCGCGCCCGTGGCGCGCGCGAACAGGAAGGTGGCGACGCATACGCCGCTCCAGATGAGCGTTGCCAGCAGCATCGCGCTGAGGCCGCCCCAGGGACCGCTGGGCAGGAAGAATTCGGCCAGTTCGCGTCCGGTGGCATAGCCGCCTCCGATCACGACCGCCTTGAAGGCAAAGCCGGGGAGCAGGAAGCGCTGGAACCGGGAGGACATCGCCGGCCGGTCAGGCGAGGCGGCGCGCAGGCCCGACGTGGTCGTGGCCAGCACTCATGCGGCGCGCCTGCTCTGGTGTCCCCAGACACCTTCGTCGCACCAGATCATGCCGTCGGAGTAGCTGACGGCCGGCGGCGGATCGTGCTTGAGGAAGGTCGGTCCGTCCAGGTCCACGACGTCGCACAGCTGCCCGAGGACGAACCCGGGCGCCATGGCCAGGCTGCTGCCCACCATGTTGCCGACCATCACGCCCAGTCCCAGGCGGCGCGCCTCGCGCGCCATCGCCAGGCCCTCGGTGAGGCCGCCGCATTTGTCGAGCTTGATGTTCACTACATCGAAGCGGCCGACCAGTCCGGGCACATCGGCCAGGGTCTGCGCGCTCTCATCGGCGATCAACGGGATGGGCGAGATAAAGCCCTGCAGCTTGGCCTCGCAGCCGCGCTTGAGCGGCTGCTCGAGCTGACTGACATGTTCATCCAGCAGGCCGGTGATCAGGGCCTTCAGTGCCTCGAAGGTGTATCCCTGATTGGCATCGACGCCGATCCAGGCGTCCGGTCGCGCCGCGCGCACCGCCCTCACCCGCTCCATGTCCAGTGCCGCATCCCCCGTGAGCTTGAGCTTCAGGGCGCGGGCGCTGGCGTAGTGCCGCGCGCCGTCCGCCATGTGCGCCGGGCTCTCGGCGCCGAGAGTGAAGGTGGTGAGCAGCGGCTTGGGCGGCGGGAGTCCAGCCAGTTCCCAGACCGCCCTGCCGGTACGCTGCGCGTCCAGCTCCCATAGCGCGCAATCGAGCGCGTTGCGTGCTCCTCCGGCCGGGAGCAGCTCCTGCAGCGCTTCACGGTCGATTCCGGCCTCGATCGCCGCACGATTGGACTCGAGGTCCTCGACCATGTGCTCGGCGTGGTCATTGAGGTAATAGACGCCGGCGGCCTCGCCGCGGCCGCGATGGCTGCCGTCATCCACGGTCACGACGACCACGTCCTGGCCGTCAAACACGAATCCGGAGATCCGAAATGGCGCCGAGAACGCCAGCTTGACCTTCTCGACGGTGAGCTTGAGCGAGGCCATCAATAGTTAGTCCCGAAGCTGAGCAGTTTGCAGGCAAGCGCTGCCCACAGCACGGCCCCGGCCGAGATCACGAGCACCACGCTCCACACCTTCGCGGGCCAGCGACGCTGGCCGCTCCACACCGCCCTGAGGTTCCACAACATCGCCGCCAGCCCGCCGAAGTAGGCCAGGACGCCGAAGATCTGTGCGAACCACAGCAGCGGATCCAGGCGCGCGCTCAGGTAATTCGTGTCCTTGATTATGAGCGTGAAGATCAGCAGCCAGAGTGCGAGGCCAGCAAGCATCAGGACCGCAGCAATGCGGCTCCAGCGGTAGGCGCGCAGCGAGGCCGGGGCCAGCGCCAGGGGCGCTTTGTAGTGCCTTCGTACCAGCGCTGCCACGGGCCACACCAACGCTGTCAGCAGCAACGCGACCGCGCCGATCGCAAACAGCGGCAGCAACCAGCTGCTGTCGGCGTACCAGGGCACGCGCTGGAACACCATGAACGGCGAGAGCAGATCGAAGCTGAAGCGCACCGGCTTGCCGCCGACCACCTGCGCGGCCGCGCGGTCGTGGCCGTCGGCGTCGAACCACACGAACGGGGCCACCTCGATCCAGTGCCGGGGCTTGCCGTTCAGGCCCGGGAACGGCAGCACGAGTTCGCCTTTCTTGCCGACCCCCACCTTGGTCTGACTGATAAATCCGATGCCAGCCAGGAAGTTCGACTGGGAGCCGCGCGAGTTCGCCCAGGCGCCCGCCATGAGTGCGGCGTGGGCTGCGGCGGTTTTCGCATCGACACCGGCCTTTGGGGGCGTGGCGGGGAAATAGCGGTCGGCAAAGTCCTGGAACAGCGCACCGCGCAGGCCGTGCGCGGCACCGTCCTTGCCGAGGCTGTTGAAGGAGACGTAGAAACCGACGCCGTCCTCCATGAAAAGGTGCAGGGAGGTGTGGAAGTAATCGGTGTCGCCCAGGTGCCCGATGACTTCGCGTCCATTGATGTTGGTCTCGAAGAAACCCAGCTCCATCCGGTTGAGCGGCGGCAACAGCGTCAATGGGCTGTTATGCATCATTTCGGCCGTCTCGGGTTTGAGTATCCGGTTGCCGTGGTATTCGCCCCCCTGCAGGTGCGCGATCATGAAGTGCGCCATATCCTCGCCGCTGGAGGTGAGCGAGCCGGCTGGCGCCGGGCCGACGATCTCAAACGGGCGCGGCTCCTCGGAGGCCGCCGGGTAGCCCTTGGACATCAGGGGCACCAGCGCCGCCGGGAGCGGTTGCCGGAAGCTGGAGTGCTGCATGTCGAGCGGGGCGAAGATGTGTTTCTCGATGTAGCCGTCAAAGGACTCGCCCGACAATCGCTCGACGATGTAAGCGGCCAGTGACGCGCCGTAGTTCGAGTAGGCCGGGGTGGTACCGGGTGCGAACACCCGCGTTGGCACCCACGCCTTCAGCAGGGCCTCGAAGCTCGGAGACTTCGGATCCTCGGAGATGATGCCTTTGGCCTGCTCCTCGAATCCGGCCGTATGCTGCATGAGGTTGCGCATGGTGATGGGCTTGCCATCGCGCGCGGGGATCTTGAAATCGAGGTACTGATTGATATCGGCGTCCAGATTGATCTTGCCCTGCTCCACCAGTTGCATGACCGCCGTCCAGGTGAGCAGTTTCGAGACCGAGCCGGGCCGGAACAGCGTAAGTGCCGGATCGACCGGCGTGCGCTTGGCCACGTCCGAGTAACCGTAGCCACGCTCGCTGAGCACCTGGCCGTCCTTGACCACGACCACGACGGCGCCCGCGATATCCCCGGATTTGAGCGCGTACGGCATGTAGCCATCGAGCCAGGCATCGACGTCCGCAGCGGTCAGCGGAGCGGCGGTGGCTGCCGGCGCAGCGGCGCCCTGCGCCAGGGTGACAGTGCCTGAGAGCGCCAGACAGGCCGCGGTCAGCGCGGCGGCGAACGGATTTTGTGTGCTCATATTGTTGATTCCTGCTGGCCTGGGCTCAGCCCAGGCATGAGTCGATGAGTCGTGAAAATTCGGCTCCCGGGCGCATCGGGTCCGCCACGGGCAAGGCCAACCGGGCGCTTTCCTGCGCCAGCAGCTCGCGGGCTGCGCTCAATTCCAGGTGCGAGGTATTGAGGCTGACGCCGCCGCAGCGAATCGCGGGATTGGTAAGCCTCCCCAGGCGCAGGTTCAGATCGATCGTCTCGGCGATTCCGGGGAGCGCGAAGTCCGGATGGCCGAGGATGCATTCGCGTCCCGGCTGGTGGCAGACGACGACGACATCCGGTTGGCTGCCGTGGAGCAGACCCAAGGAGACGGCCGCGTAGGCGGGATGGAACAAGGAGCCCTGCCCTTCGATGACGTCCCAGTGGGCGGGGTCTGCAGCCGGGCTGAGCATTTCAGCGGCGCCGGCCTCGAAATCGGCGACTACTGCATCCATAGGGATGCCGCTGCCGGAAATCAGTATGCCGGTCTGTCCCGTGGCGCGAAAGTCGACGGCCTGACCGCGGGCTGCGAATGCACGTGCAATCGCCAGGGCGGTGTATTTCTTGCCGAGCGCGCAGTCGGTGCCGACGGTCAGCAGCCGCTTGCCGCTGCGCTTGGAGCCCACACCGCAGGGGATATTGGGTGGGGGCGTGCGTACGTCGATCAGGCGCCGGCCATAACGGAGGGCCGCGGCCTTCAGGGCCGGGACCGAACCGAGCTTGACGTGCAGGCCGCTGACGATGTCCAGTCCGCCCTCCATCGCCTCGACCAGCAGCGGCACCCAGCTCGCGCCGATGACACCGCCGGTGTTGGCGATGCCGATTACCAGTCCGCGCGCGCCGCGCGCATGCGCCTCCTTCGGGGAAAGCCACGGCAGGCCCGTGGAGACTGTGGCCGTGGCGCAGCCCCACTCGCCTATACACCGTTCCGGTGCCCAATCGAGCAGGCCAAAGGCGGTCTTCGCATAGGCCGCCTCGGTCGCATCGCCGAGAAACAACAGGTATGGGTACGGCAAATGCACTCCCGTCCCGGCCGTGGACATTACTCCCGGTTTGTTTGAGTCGTTCATTCGTCGGACGGTCCGCGTGGAATTATTGGATTCACTGTCTAGAGTTGCAAATCGCATTCCTGAGAATGCATCTCAGAACTTCGCGGACACTGTCAAACCGACCGCGAGCGGTTGCGTTACGGTGACTGCCGAATACGGCGAACCGCCGTTCGTGCTCGAGTAGTTGGTGAACCCTCGCGAATCACTCAGGTTCCTCCCGTAGAGCGCAAAGCTATACCGATGGTTTTCCACGCCGAGTCGCGCCCCATAGGTGCTATAGCTCGGGAGGATCACCTGCCCGGCCACGGGCGGGGTCGGCGCTGCACTGCCGAAATCGCTGCTGCGGGACCCCACGTAGCTCCAGGTGGCACCGACAAAGCCGCTGTAGTCTCCGAACGCGGGCCGCCTGTATTCCGCGTCGACCGAGCTGCCCCACTTCGGCGCATACGGCAACGGGTCGCCGGAGTTGGCATTGATGGCCGGAGCGGCGGAAGTCAGCTTTGCATCGGTATAGGCACCCGTCCATTGAAAGGTCAGGCCCTGCACCGGAAGGTAGGCAAAGCTCCACTCCAGGCCCTGGCTCCGCGCCGTACCGCCGTTGGCATTGACATTGAAGTTGCCGACGGTTTCGAGCAGCTGAATGTCCTTCCAGTCGACGTGATAAGCAGCAAGGTCAAGTGAAAAACGGCCGTCAACGAGAGTCGATCGCACACCGAGCTCAATGTTGGTGGTTGTATCCGAGCGGTATTGGCGCTGCACTTCCGGCGGCGCGTTGGGCGGCAGGACGTTTGGCCCACCCGGGCGGTAGCCGGTCGCCAGACGCGCATACACCATGCTCTTCTTGTCGAAGTGCCAGCTTGGAGCCACGGAATACGTCCATACGTTCTCATTCGAGTTGCCGTTGAAAATCTGCACGCTCGGCGCGATGCCGAGCGCACCGGCGACCGTGGGATCGTACGTCGTGGTCTGCGTGAAGTCCTGCGAATTGCTCGAATAACGACCGCCGGCCTCGAGGTCGAAGTGAGAGTTGAAGTGATAGGTCAGGTCGAGGAACCCGGCGCCTTCCTTGTAGGTGGAATCGATCACCGGCTGAGCAATTAAGGCGGCCACTGCGCCGCTGGGCACTTGCGCGGCGTAAAGGTTCTGAACCAGCAATCCGGATTCGTGCGTGTAGTAACCGCCGACCTGCCATTCGAAGCGATCCGTGTTGGCTGAGGTGAGGCGAATCTCCTGCGTGAACTTCTTCAGATCAGTATCGCCGAACAGCGGCGCGCCGGGGACCTGGAAGATCAGATTAGCTATAAAGCCATAGACCGTGGGCGTCGCATCGGTCACCAGGTGGGAATCGATAATGCCGTAACTCGTGGCGGACAGAAGCTTGAATGCCCCCAAGTTCCAATCGATGGTCGCGTTGTAGTTCTCGTACTTGAAGTCACTCGGCTCCGGGAGCGCGCGCTCTTGCGCCAGGGAGCCATTCGTCGGCTTCAAGGTGACCGGATCGACATCGACCAAGTTGGTGCCATCGTAGCTGGCGTTCTGTACTGCCGCGGTCAATTGAATCGACAGATCATTTGTGGGCGCGACCAGCAAGGAAGCGCGACCGCCGGACTTGCGACCCTCGTTCAATTGGGTCAGGCCGCGCGCAGGATCGTCGATATAACCCGGGACCTTCTCGTAAAAGCCGCTGATCCGGAGAGCCGTCTTGTCCCCCAGCGGCACGTTGACGAGGCCATGCGCCTGCATACCACCGCCGCCGTGGCTGACCATTTCACCGCCGGCTTCGCCGGCGAACGAAAACTTACCCAGTTCCGGCGCGTTGGTGACGAATTTGAGCAGGCCACCCTCGCTGTTGGCCCCGTAGATCGTACCCTGGGGTCCGCGCAATACTTCAATGCGCTGCATGTCCCAGGTGTCGAAATCGCCGGTATTGATCGCGCCGTTCGCCAGGGCATTGCTCGAGCCGAAGGGCGATTCGTCGAAATACACCGCGACCGTCGAGCCCGCTCCACCGGCGTTCTGACCGCGCAACGTCAACCGCGTGAAGCCCGACTGGGTGGTCGCCAGCGAGAGGCCGGGCACCAGAGCGGCGTAGTCCGCGAATTCGCGCGCCTGCAGCTCGTCGAGTCTGCTGCCCCCCAGGGCCGTTACGCCCATGGGGACGTTCTGGAGCGGCTCCTCGCGCTTTTCTGCCGTCACGATGACGGTCTCAAGCTCCAGCGCATCGCTGCGTGTCGCTTCAGTCGCCACTTGCGCGCCACTTACGTGCGGCAGGCAGATACCCGCAATGCCCAGCACCGCGCACAAATTCGCTTTGACTATAGGGTTCATGGTTTCTTCTCTCCGAATATCGATGTACATGCCGGGCACCAGCGCTTCCTTAATTTGGAGGCGCCGGCGCCATGAGACACATTTGTCCAATACAAGATATTAATCCTGTACAGAGAATTTTGCCCATCTTTTTTCTAATACGGCTAGTTTTGTCACCCTATTGGGCCGCCGCTGCCTCTAGGGTCGGGGCCAGCCCGAGCGTGCGTTGATGGCGAGCGGCCTGGGGCCGGCCCGACCGGGCGGCCCGCAGCAGGAGCCTAGGCGACTCTTTCGGCCTTGCCCGCGAGGTGGATCAATTCGCCGGCCAGGTTTCGATCCTCGGCCGAACACACGCCCAAGACCAGGGCGCTCTCGCAGTCCTTGGCGACGTAGGCGTGCCCCATCGTGCTGTCGAGGTACACGCCCTGGCCCGCTTTGAGGATAACGGGGGTGTAGAACTGCAGGTGCACCTCGATCGTTCCTTCGAGCACGAAGACGAATTCCTCGCCCTGATGACGCACCGGCTCACCAAATTCCGCGATGTCGTGAGCCCGGATGCGCGTAAGAATCGGCACCATGCGCTTCTCGCGCAAGTCTGCGCACAGGTATTCGTAGTCGTAGTTGGGTGTCGAGACCTGGATCGAGTTGCCATCGCGCGTGAGGCTGCGCCGGGCGGTCACGACTTCGGGCGCAATAACTTCGGGCGGCTCCGCCTGAGCCAGGAACTCCGTCATGGTGAGTCCCAGGCGCGCCGTGAATTGCTGCAGCTTGTCGTAAGTCAGCGAGAGCTTGTCCTGCTCGACCTTGGCGAGGGTCGAGAGCGGAACACCCACCTTCTCGCTCATCTGCCGCAGGGTCCAGTTCCTCTGGCGTCGCAAGGTCCGAATCAGGCTTCCCAGCGTCGTATTCTTGCGCGGCATCCGGTTGGGCTCCTATGGCTCGTCTACACAAGCCCGCCACCTGAGCGGCAGGCGGGCACACGATGGATGTGGCTATAGTCGCGCACCCTCGTGTCTATCGCAAGAGAATGGATTCTCGTGACGGGATATGGAGGCTATGGAACATAGATCGTCACGGGTTCCACGCGGGCAGGCTCCCAGGGCGCGTCGGAATTATGACAAGGCCACTTCTTCCGCGCGTTTCCCGACCCGCGCGGTGTCTGCGAGGGGGGGCGACTTCCCGTAAGCGTTGCCGGCGGGATCCAGCGTAATGAGCCGGCGTCCGCAGCGTGCCGGGCGCGCCGTGAATCGCATGAGAACGGCGGTGACCTCAGAGGGTCACCGCTCGACTCGCGCAAAGATTTGAGGCTAGGGTCGGAATCGAACCGGCGTACACGGCTTTGCAGGCCGCTGCATGACCACTCTGCCACCTAGCCTTTTCAAAGAGTGGTTGGAGCGGGAAACGAGGCTCGAACTCGCGACCTCAACCTTGGCAAGGTTGCGCTCTACCAACTGAGCTATTCCCGCAACTTCAGGAAGGCCGGAATTGTAGGGCGTAGCCCGCCTAAGTCAAGGAAAGGCTTGCATTTGCACCGCATGGTGCGCGGCGCCGGTGATCAAAAAGCGTAGCCCACCGACACCACCAGAGTGCTCGGATTGAACCGGATCGTCGTGCGCCTGATGACCCCGGCGGTGTTGCCGGTGTAGTCGGTGTCCACCACAGCGTAGTCGTAGGAGGCGTAAGCACTCCAGTGGTCCTTGATGTGCCAGCGGACCCCGGCGGTGACCACCGGGCCGACGGAGCTGGTTAAGGAAACTGCCGTGGGCCCGCCGTTGGCAGCGTTGCCGGCCGCGGTCGATTGCAGGTCATAGAACTTGGTGTAGTTGATCCCCGCGCCCAGGTACGGTCGCCAGGTCTCCGACTCATCGCGAAACACGTAATTGACCAGGAGCGAGGGCGAAAACCACTTGGCGCTCGACACCACTACCCCGTCAAAAGGGACCGAGCCCAGCGTCGCGGGCCCCTTGCCGACCGTCTCCGTCTTGGGCGGTATGCCGGCCGCAAGCTGCGCGACCCAGTGAGGTGCGAGGCGGCGGATGTAGGCGAAATACGGAGTCGAAACATTGTTCACGTCGAGATTTACGCCGGGCGGCACGTAAGGACCCGTGAGGTCGTCGGCGCTGACGTGGTACTGGAGGAAATACATGCCGACGCGGATCTCATTGCTGTACACCGGACTTGTGGCGCTGACGAGCGCGTCGGCGGCCGTCGCCGTACCGCACGCCAGCGTGCCGAGCATCAGTGCGCCTGCTGTAATCGCGTTACGGATATTCATAGGGGTCGCCACTCAGAAACTGCTGAAGTAGCCGCGTACCGCGGCCTGGCAGAAGGGTTCGACGGTCTGGTGATAGTTCTGCGCCACCGCCGATTGGCCGCCGGCCTGACCTGCAGCATCCGCACCTGCCGCGTCTCCGGGGTTTGCCGCGAGCCATGCTTCCGACGCCGCCTGGTACCCTGCGGTGTAGAGGTTGACCTTGGCCTGTTGGAAGCCCGCCTCGACCGGGGCATACGGGTCGCCGGCGCCCAGGCCGGATTCAAGATCCAGTACAGCCACCAGGCTAGTGGGCAAGGCCGCCGCGGTGCGTGCGACCGGTACGCCCTGAGTCTGCCACCACAGCGACATGATGCCGGTGTTGACCGGAAAGGTGACGACCGGGTCTAGCGCGCCACCGCACAAGAAAACCGGCGCAGCCGGAATCCAGTCACGCAGATCGTTCAGGTACAAGTCATCGCGCAACCCGTACGTGGGCGCGGACACTGCGGGCGCGTACGAAGAAGGTCCGGGTTGCGTGCAGTTGGGATTGTTGGGGTCCGGGGGTTGCAGGATGCAGTCACTGAGAGTCTGCAGCCCAATGTCCGGATTGAGGGCGGCATCGCTCACGTAGGCGACGCGGACTTCGTTCTTGATCAGGTTTCCGGTGCCAAATCCCAGCCGGAAAATCTCGTTCTCGGGATGGTTGGGATCGAGCGGCGGAATGCGCGAGGTAAGCGTCCAGCGGCGTGCCCGTCACCGGAGTCATCGATGTTGAACAACGCCAGCGGCGGGATCTTGCCCTGTGCAATCAGTCCGTTCGGCCCATCGACCGGGGTGGCGCTGGGCAGCAGCGCCTTCGATCGTCGGCGCGTAGGCGGCCTCGTAGAAATCGGCCGCGGTGGCTCCGGGACTGCCGTAGGCGTTGCCGTAGGCGCGCTGGTAGCTCGTGATCAGCATCGGATAGAAGAGCGTGGAGTAAAGACTGACATGGCCGGTAAATGCGGAGTCACCGAAGGCCTCGAGGGCATACGGGCCCGACATCGTGCCCGCGGCCGTCACGGTCATGTGCGCCGCCTGCATGGCCTTGTGCGTGGCCATTGCCACGTAGCCGCCCTGTGAGTAGCCGGTAATGAAGAGCTTGCCGTTGTCCGTGGTGGTGCTGGCCAGCACCTTCCCGAGCGCGCTGCGGGCGGCCGTCAGCGCATCGATCATGTCCTTGGACTGAGCGTCCTCATTCAGGTACGGGTGGTACGCCGCGCTCGAGGAGTCGTAGCCGACGTAATTGGGCGCGACGACGATATAGCCCTGGGCCGCGAACATGGCCGCGATCAGAATGCCCTCTTGGTTATTCGGATTGGTGGGGTCGGCGATGTTGACGGTCTTGTCCACCTGGGTGCCGTGCGCGTACAGCACGATGGGCCGTGGCCCGGAGCATTGCGGCGCGGCGCCGGTCGGGACCATGAGGGCCCCGGAAACCTTCTCGGCCTCGCCCGTGCCGCCCACGGTCCAGTAATGCATGTAGTTGAAGTCCACTCCGCACGCCGGCGCGCCGGTGAGCGCCAGGAACGGCGCAAACGCGCTGCCCGAGAGTTGCGCTTCGAGCGAGGCGGCGTCGAGCGAGGCGATACGGAACGGCGGGTTCTCGACCAGCGTGCCACGGGCGGTGCTGGCGGTCTCAGTCGAGGTCGGACTGTCACTGCCGCAGGCGCTGAGCATCGCCAGCGAAAAGATCGCACAGATGCGCAGGGAAAAAATTTTCATGCCTACCCACCACGACCGCGTGGCCGACTCGTCGTTGATATTGGTCGGGGCGAGAGGATTTGAACCTCCGACCCCTTGCACCCCATGCAAGTGCGCTACCAGGCTGCGCCACGCCCCGACCGGAACCGGGATAATAGGTCAGCGGCGCAAGACTCGCAGGACTTCTTCAAGTTCGAGCCGCACCTGTCGCACGATCTGCTGGCTCTGGCTGATGTCGGTGCGGGCTTCATCTCCGCCGAGCTTATTGCGCGCCCCGCCGATCGTGAACCCCTGTTCGTACAGGAGGCTGCGGATCTGTCGGATAATGATGACGTCCTGGCGCTGGTAGTAGCGCCGATTGCCACGTCGTTTGACGGGCTTGAGCTGCGGGAACTCCTGCTCCCAATAGCGCAACACGTGCGGTTTCACTCCGCACAACTCGCTGACCTCGCCGATCGTAAAGTATCGCTTGCCGGGAATGGCCGGCAGTTCGTTATTGTTCTTTGGTTCCAGCATATGCCTCGACCCGCGCCTTGAGCTTCTGTCCTGGCCGGAAAGTCACCACACGCCGTGCGCTGATCGGGATTTCCTCGCCGGTCTTCGGGTTGCGACCGGGGCGCTGGTTCTTGTCGCGCAGATCGAAATTACCGAATCCCGAGAGTTTAACCTGTTCGCCGGTGGCGAGGGCGCCGCGCACCTCTTCGAAGAACAAGTCGACCAACTCACGCGCTTCGCGTTTGTTAAGGCCGAGCTGGTTGAACAGCGCTTCGGCCATTTCTGCCTTGGTGAGAGCCATCGTCTATTCTCTTATTCTTGCGTCCAAGCTCGAGCGCAGTTCTGCACACACCGAGGCGACAACTTCGTCCGCCTCAGCGTCCGTAAGAGTGCGTGATAAATCCTGCAAAATCAACCCCAAAGCAACGCTTTTTCGACCGGATTCTACACCCTCCCCCTGGTAGATGTCGAATACCCTTAGTTCGTGTAGGCGGGTTGTTGCCGCAACACTAACACGTTCCGCGATGCGTCCAAAAGTCTCGTGGGCGGCGACCGTGAAAGAAATGTCGCGGCGTATCTGCGGGTAGCTGGAAACCGGCGTGAACCGAACCGGCGCATTGCGCGTGGCCGCGAGGTAGTCCAGCTCAAAGAGCAGTGGCGCATATGTAAAATCCAGCTCGCGCACCAGCGCCGGGATGCAGTTCGCCAAGTTGGCCGATTACGCTCCCATCACGCACGATCTGCGCGCTTCGGCCCGGATGCAGGCAATCGGCGGTACCCGTGGGTTCGAAGCGATCCTCGCCGGCGCGGCCGCTCAGAGCCAGCAACGCGCTGAGGTCCGCCTTGAGATCGTAGTAGTCGCCCGGGGCGCGCTTGACGCCCCACTGCTCGGGCAAGCGCGAGCCCGCCGCTATGCCGGCGATCATCTTGCGCTCGTGGATCGCCCCGCCGCTGCCGCGCCGAAACTGGGTCGCGATCTCAAACAGCCGCACGCGCTCACGCTGGCGGCGCAGGTTCTCGCGTGCGGCCAGCACCAGGCCGGGCCACAGCGAGGAGCGCAGCACCGAGTAATTGCTGGCGATCGGATTGCGCAGGGCGATCGACTCCAGGTCAGGGCACAGAAGCCGCTGCAGCGCCGGATCGGTAAAGCCGAAGGTCACGGCCTCGCTATAGCCACGTGCCGTCAGCGCTCGCTGCACCGAATCCTCGCTGCTTTGCAGGTCACTGCGACCGGCGATTACGCGGACGCCGGCGGGCGGGCGTTCGGGAAGCTGGTCCAGCCCGCCGGTGCGTGCCAGCTCTTCGATCAGGTCGGCTTCGATGGCGATGTCGAAACGCCAGGACGGCGGCGTGACACGCCAGCTGTCCGTACCGGCCGGTTCTACGCTCATGCCCAGCGCCCGCAGGCGGCGCGTGACCTCCGCGGCGGCAATCGGGGCGCCCAGCAGCCGCGTGATCTGCGCGGCGCGCAGCGGCACCGACGCCCGGCCCGGCAATTCCGCGCGCAATTCCTCCAGGCATGCGGGGCCCGCCGCGCCGCCGGCAATGGCGCAGATCAGCTCGCTCGCCCGTTCCAGCGCCCGCTCCTGCCCGGCCGGGTCGACGCCGCGCTCGTAGCGCTGGCTCGCATCCGTGAGCAACCCGTAGCGCCGGGCGCGCCCGGCGATGGCGGCGGGATCAAACCACGCGACCTCGAGCAGCAGCTCGGTGGTGCCGTCCGCGACCGCGCTGCGCGCGCCGCCCATGATCCCGGCCATGCCGACCGGGCCGGCCGCGTCGGCGATCACCAGCACGTCATCGGCCAGCACGACTTCGCGCTCATCGAGCAGAGTCAGCGGCTCGTTGGCCGCGGCGCGCCGGACCTGCAGGCCGGTGCGCAATTTAGCGAGATCGTAGGCATGCAGGGGCTGACCCAGCTCCAGCAGGACAAAATTGGTGACGTCCACCAGCGGGCTGATCGAGCGCAGCCCGCAACGCTCCAGCCGCTCGCGCAGCCACTGCGGCACGGGTCGCCGGTTATCGACACCGTGTATCACGCGGTGGGCAAAACGCGGACAGCCGACACCGGGCTCAAGCTGAACCGGAAAACGTGTGGCATGCGCCGCACGCACCGCGGGCATCGCCGGTACCGGCGCCGGTGGCAGACTCAGCGCGGCAGCCGCGGCCAGCTCGCGGGCCACACCGAGTACCGACATGGCGTCACCGCGGTTGGGCGTAATCGAGATTTCAGCCACGGCCTCATCGAGGCGCAGATAGTCGCGCAGCGGTGTGCCCAGGGGCGCCTCGGCCGGCAGTTCCAGGATGCCCTGCGCGCCCTCGCCCACGCCCAGCTCCCGGGCAGAACACAGCATGCCCCGGGATTCGACGCCCCGGATCTTGCTGGCGTTGATGACCACATCGCCCGGCAGGCGCGCGCCCACCACGGCGAGCGCCGTTCTCAGGCCGGCGCGCGCGTTGCTCGCGCCGCAGACGATCTGCAATTCATTGCCGTGGCCGTCGTCGACCATGCACACCGTCAGCTTGCTGGCCTGCGGATGAGGCGCGACGCTGCGGATCTGCGCGACCTGCACGCCGCTGAAAGCGGGCGCTACGGCGCCCAGCGATTCCACCTCGAAGCCGAGCATCGTCAGCCGATCGGCGAGCTCGCGGTCGGTCCAAGGGACCTGGACCCACGAGCGCAACCAGGACAGCGGCAGCTTCACGGCCTAGCCTCGCGCGAACTGCGCCAGGAAGCGCAGGTCGTTCTCGAAGAACAGGCGCAGGTCATTGACGCCGTAACACAGCATCGCGAGACGTTCGATCCCGAAGCCGAAGGCAAAGCCGGTGTAGCGCTCGGCATCGATGCCGCAGGCCTTAAACACGTTGGGATGCACCATGCCGCAGCCGGCCACTTCGAGCCAGCCGCTGTGCTTGCAGACGCGGCAGCCCCGCCCATCGCACAACACGCAGGAAATGTCGACTTCGGCCGACGGTTCGGTGAACGGAAAGTAGGAAGGCCGCAGCCGCATCGACAACGTGCGCTCGAACAGCGACTCCATGAACTGGTGCAGCACCGACTTGAGATTGGCAAAGCTCACGTCGGTATCGACGAGCAGCCCCTCGACCTGGTGAAACATCGGCGAATGGCTGACGTCCGAATCACAGCGATACACGCGCCCCGGCGCAATCAGCGCCAGTGGTGGCTTGCGGCTGAGCATCGCGCGGATCTGCACCGGCGAGGTGTGGGTGCGCAGCAGCCGACCGTCATCAAGATAGAACGTGTCGTGCATGGCGCGCGCCGGATGCTCGGCCGGGATGTTCAGCGCCTCGAAGTTGTGAAATTCGTCTTCCACTTCGGGTCCCTCGAGGACCTCGTAGCCGGCGCGCGTGAACAGCGCCTCGATGCGCTGGCGCACGCGCGTGATCGGGTGTACCGCGCCGCTGGCTTCGCCCCGGCCGGGCAAGGTGACGTCGATCCCACCGGCGGCCAGCTGCAGGGCGATCGCCGAGCGCTCGAGCTCCGTGCGGCGCGCTTCGAGCGCCGCCTGCAGCCTCGCCTTGGCTTCGTTGATGCGCGCGCCGGCCGCGGGACGCTCGCCGGGCTTGAGCGCACCGAGGCTCTTGAGCTGCTCGGTGAGTACGCCTTTGCGGCCGAGCCAGTGGACCCGCAACTCATCGAGTGCCGCGAGGCTTGCGCAGGCGCGCACTTGCGCCTGCGCCTCCTCGGCCAATGCAGTCAGGTCAGCCACGAGCGGCAAGCCTTAAGAGAACCTAGCGAGCGGCGGCTGTTGCGTTTTGAGCGGCCGTCAGGCCGCCAGCGCGGCCTTGGCCTGCGTGGCGATCACACCGAACGCATTGGCGTCGTGGATGGCCAGATCCGCCAGGAGCTTGCGGTCGATCTCGATGCCGGCAAGCCGCAGACCCGCGATCAGGCGGCTGTAGGACAGCTCGTGCATGCGCGCCGCGGCGTTGATGCGCGTAATCCACAGCGCGCGGAAATCGCGCTTCTTGGCGCGCCGGTCGCGGTACGCGTACTGCCCGGCCTTGATGACCGCCTGTTTGGCGGCGCGATAGATCTTGCGCCGCGCGTTGTAATAGCCCTTGGCCTTGCCGAGGACCTTCTTGTGACGGCGCCCGGCCGTCACGCCACGTTTGACTCGTGCCATGATTCGACTCCTTGAGATTCCGGGTTAGTGGTTGGGCAACAGCTGAGTGATGCGACCGACGTCGCTCTCATCAATCAGGCTGCTGCCTCCGGAGCGCGCGTGACGCTTGCGCTTGGAGTCTTTGTGACCGAGGTTGTGGCGACGACCTGACGAGTAGCTCTTAAAGCCATTCGCCGTTTTGCGGAAACGCTTGGACGCCGCCCGGTTGGTTTTCAACTTGGGCATGAACTTCTCTCCATTTGTATAGCAAAGGTTCGCAAGACGCCCCCTCCGGGACGCCCGCTGGCCTGCGGAATCACCGCGGCACTCGCGTGCCTTGGCGACTCACTTCTTTTTTGGTGAAAACACCATGACCATCTGCCGCCCTTCCATCATCGGGAACTGCTCGACGATTGCCGCGGCGGCAAGGTCAGCCTGTACCCGATCCAGCAGCTTGCGGCCCAGATCCTGGTGCACCATCTCACGGCCGCGGAACCTCAGGGTTACCTTGGCCTTATCACCCTCGGACAGGAAGCGCAGCAGATTACGCAGTTTGACCTGGTAATCCGCCTCTTCCGTCCCGGGACGAAACTTTACTTCTTTGACCTGCTGCTGCTTTTGCTTGCGCTTGGCAGAGTGGGCCTTCTTGTTTTGCTCGAAGAGGAACTTGCCGAAGTCCATCACTCGCACCACCGGCGGTTCGGCCGTGGGCGAGACTTCAACGAGATCAAGCTGGGCGGCGAGCGCTAGTTGTAGCGCGTCAAACCTGGTCATCACTCCCGCTTGGGCCCCATCCGCTCCAATCACCCGCACCGACGGCGAAGTGATTTCCTCATTACGCCGGATGCGCTTGGTTGCAATGGCTATGCGTCATTCCTCCAAAGTGTGGCGCCCGTGGCTTTCGAGCTCCCGCCGCAGCCGTTCCGCGAACGTCTGCGGGCTCATGGTGCCCAGGTCTTTGCCATCACGGGAGCGCACAGACAACAAATTCGCCGCAACCTCCTTATCGCCTGCGACCAACAGGTAAGGAACGCGCTGCAGCGTGTGTTCGCGAATCTTAAAGCCCACCTTCTCGTTGCGCAAGTCGGAATCGACCAGAAGCCCTTGTTTTTGCAACAAATCTGCCGTTCTTAGGACGTAATCCATGCTGGCGGTCGGTAATCGTCAGCAGGACGGCATGGGTGGGGGCGAGCCAGGCCGGGAGTTTTCCGGCGTGGTGTTCGAGCAAAATCCCATAGAAACGCTCCAGTGACCCGAAGATCGCCCGGTGCAGCATCACCGGCGTCTGCTTCTGGCTGTGCTCGTCGATGTAGTGCGCCCCCAGGCGGCGGGGCATGTTGAGATCCACCTGCAGGGTGCCGCACTGCCAGTCACGTCCGATGGCATCCCGCAGCACAAATTCCAGCTTCGGTCCGTAGAAGGCCCCCTCGCCCGGGTTGAGGCTGTACTCGATGCCGGCCGTGTCGGCGGCCTTGCGCAGCGCCGCCTCGGCCTGATCCCAGATCGCGTCGTCGCCGACCCGCTTGGCGGGCCGGTCGGAGAACTTGATGCGCACCTCATCGAAGCCGAAGTCCCGGTAGATATCCAGTATCAGCCGGGTCGAGGCCACCGACTCGGAGGTGATCTGCTCAGGGGTCATGAACAGGTGGGCGTCGTCCTGGGTAAAGGCGCGCACCCGCATCAGGCCGTGCAGCGCGCCCGAGGGCTCGTAGCGGTGCACCTTGCCGAACTCCGCGAAGCGGATGGGCAGATCGCGGTAACTGCGGATCCCCTGCTTGAAGATCTGCACATGCCCGGGGCAGTTCATCGGCTTGATGGCATAGACGCGCTCGTCGGGCGTGCGCGTGGTATACATGTTCTCGCCAAACTGCTCCCAGTGGCCGGAGGCTTCCCACAGGCTCCGCTCCATGAGCTCCGGGCCGTTCACTTCCTGGAACCCGGCCGCCCCCTGGCGTTCGCGCATGTAGCTGATCAGCCGCTGAAAGGTGCGCCAGCCCTTCGGATGCCAGAACACCGCGCCCGGCGCCTCCTCCTGCATGTGAAACAGGTCGAGTTCGCGACCGATGCGTCGGTGGTCGCGCTTTTCGGCCTCTTCGAGCCGGTGCAGGTAGGCGTCGAGCTGCTTCTGGTCCGGCCAGGCCGTGCCGTAGATCCGCTGCAGCATCTCGTTGCGGGAGTCACCGCGCCAGTAGGCGCCGGCGACCTTCATGAGTTTGAAGGCCTTGATCTTGCCGGTGGAGGGCACGTGCGGTCCGCGGCACAGATCGACCCAATCGCCCTGGCCGTAGAGGCTGATGGCCTCGGTGGCGGGGATGCTGGCGATGATTTCCGCCTTGTAGTTTTCACCCAGCCCGCGGAAATACGTCACCGCCGCATCACGCGACATCTCGCGACGCGTCACCGGCTGATCGAGCTTGGACAGCTCATGCATGCGCGCCTCGATGGCACCGAGATCCTCGGTGGTAAAGGGCCGCGCGTACGAGAAGTCGTAGTAGAACCCGTCCTCGATCACCGGGCCGATCGTGACCTGTACCTCCGGGATACAGTTGCTTGACCGCATGGGCCAGCAGGTGGGCGGCGGAGTGGCGGATGATCTCGAGCCCCTCGGGGTCGCGTTCCGTCACGATCGCCAGCGTGGCGTCCGCGTCGATGAGATGGCTGGTGTCCACGAGCCGGCCGTTGACCTTCCCGGCCAGCGCCGCCCGCGCCAGTCCGGCGCCGATGCTGCGCGCGACTTCGGCGACCGTGATTGGGCCGTCGAAGGTGCGTTGGGCGCCATCAGGCAGCGTGACTACCGGCACGGGATCTCCGTCGAGAAATGGTAGGCGCGACTGGGATCGAACCAGCGACCACCACCATGTCAAGGTGATGCTCTACCACTGAGCTACGCGCCTGTCGCAGGGGGCCGAACGATACATTAAGGTCTCGGCGGCTGGCAAGCTAAAGCGCGGATTTGCCTAGATATTTAGCGCTTACGGGCCGACTGCACGTGCGGAAGCGAGGCGGCCGCTCCGCTCGCCGGCACCGCCCCCAGATCCAGCTCCAGGCGGCGCAGGTCGTCGATCTGGTCGCGGATCGCCGCGGCCTGTTCGAACTCGAGGTTGCGCGCGTGGCGATACATGAGCTCTTCGAGGCGCTTTATCTCCCGCCCGGCCTCGGCAAGGCTCCGTGGCACGGCGATCGGCACCGGACGAGCCGCGCCCCGGCCCCGGGCGCTCGGCGCCGGGGCCGCGCGTGCACCTTCCATGATGTCGGCCACCGCCTTGACGATGCTCTTGGGCTCGATGTGATGCTCGAGGTTGAAGGCACGCTGCCGTTCGCGCCGCCGTTCGGTCTCTTCCATGGCCCGCTGCATCGAGGCGGTGACGCGGTCCGCGTAAAGTATGGCGCGTCCGTGAAGATTCCGTGCCGTGCGGCCCATGGTCTGGATCAGCGATCCGGCCGAGCGCAGGAACCCTTCCTTGTCCGCATCGAGTATCGCCACCAGCGCGACCTCGGGCATGTCGAGCCCCTCGCGCAGCAGGTTGATGCCCGACCAGCACGTCGAATTTGCCCAGGCGCAGGTCGCGGATGATCTCGACGCGCTCCACGGTCTCGATGTCGGCGTGCAGGTAGCGCACCCGCACCCCGTGTTCATGCAGGTAGTCGGTCAGGTCCTCGGCCATGCGCTTGGTGAGGGTGGTAATCAGCACCCGCTCCTGGGCGGCCACACAGCGGTGGATCTCGGCAAGCACGTCGTCGATCTGCGTGCTCGCCGGACGCACTTCCACTTCCGGATCCAGCAGTCCGGTCGGACGCACCACCTGCTCGACCAGCTGCCCGCAGTGCGCATGCTCATAGGGGCCGGGGGTGGCGGAGACGAAGATCATCTGGGGCGCCAGGCGCTCCCATTCCTCGAACTTCAGCGGGCGGTTGTCGAGCGCCGAAGGCAGCCGGAATCCGTATTCCACCAGGGTCTCCTTGCGCGAGCGGTCGCCACGGTACATCGCGCCGAGCTGTGGTATCGACTGGTGGCTCTCGTCGACGACCAGCAGCGCATTGGGCGGCAGGTAATCGAACAGGCACGGCGGCGGCTCGCCGGGCTCGCGCCCCGAGAGGTAGCGCGAATAATTCTCGATGCCCGGGCAGTAGCCCACCTCGCGGATCATCTCCAGATCGAACTGCGTGCGTTGTTCGAGGCGCTGGGCTTCGACCAGCTTGTTGTTGGCATAGAGCAGCCGCAGGCGCTCACCCAGCTCATCGCGGATCAGCTCGAGCGCGTTGACCATCCGGTCGCGCGGGGTCACGTAGTGGGTTCCGGGGTACACGGTATAGCGCGGCACGCGCGCCAGCACCTTGCCCAGCAATGGATCCAGCAACGAGAGGTTCTCAATCGTGTCATCGAACAGCTCGACCCGGACCGCGTCACGGGCCGACTCGGCGGGGAAGATATCGATGACATCGCCGCGCACCCGGAAGGTGCCCGGCTGCAGGTCAATGTCGTTGCGCGTGTACTGCATCTCTGCGAGGCGGCGCAGGAGCCGGCGCTGGTCGATGCGCTCGCCGCGCACCAGGTGCAGCACCATGGCGAGGTAGGCCTGCGGATCGCCCAGGCCGTAGATGCACGAGACCGTGGCGACGATGATGGCGTCGCTCCGCTCCAGTAGCGCCTTGGTAGCCGACAGGCGCATCTGCTCGATGTGTTCGTTGGTGGAGGCGTCTTTGGCGATGTAGGTGTCGCTCGAAGGCACGTAGGCTTCGGGCTGGTAGTAGTCGTAGTAGGAGACGAAGTACTCAACCGCGTTGCGAGGAAAGTACTCGCGCAGCTCCCCGTACAGCTGTGCGGCCAGGGTCTTGTTATGCGCCAGCACCAGGGTCGGTCGCTGCACCTGCGCGATGACGTTGGCGATGGTGTACGTATTGTGTACGAAAAGACCTCCGCTCCCGGCTAGGAAGGTCTCGGGTCCCGGTACCGACAAGTCGTACACGTGGGTGTGTCGATACTCACAGGGCTCGACGGTCCGCAGTTGGGTCCAGCGCACGTTGCACAGGCCACGAAGCCTCTGAAGTGTGCTCCACAGCGAGATATCAGTTGCGCTTTGTTGCCGTAGGTGCTGTCCAATTGCCGTTAGCAAACGGTGCAACAAGGCACGACTGGGTCGGCGCAGGCCACTCTCAATCAAGCTTAGCATTGACCTCGAGCATTGCGCCAAGTTCGCGAGACGTTGCATGGAGAGTCCTGAAGCACGTCGGAAATCCCGCCACGACTCGGTTGCTACAGGAACGATATCAACGTTTGTGTCTGCGGCGCGCGTCAAAATCCGCACCAGCCGTTCATGCTTTTCCGGGTGATCAAAGCCAATAGCACGTGCAAATCGTTGCAAGTCAGCCTGCCCGGAGATTGCAACATCAAAATAACTACCTCCGCCATGAGCGCTGTTCGTGGCGCGCTTTTTTGTCCGGCGTATCCGCGCATGAATTCCAAACTGTTTGCAGGCGTAAGCCAATTCAGACGCAAGCTGCATACTCGCCGTAGTGGCGATGACCTCGCCATTGGCGGAAACTGTTCCGTCACCGTCAAAATATCCCCGCAGCATCAAGCCAAGTGAGCGCGAGCTGAGCTGAGCCCAGAAATGCGGAAGACGTTTGACCTTGGCAGTCTTGCCGCAGAGAGTAGCAAACAGAGAAGATAACGCCTTGGATGAGATCTGGTAGTCCGTTGATTTGCGGACGCCGTATGGGATTCCCAATTCCCTTAGCGCGCCTTCGATACGTGCCCGTATCAGAGGATGGTGATTAGCTATGATCGAGTAGTTGGCTTGACTGTTGCCTTCCGCAATATAAATGCCGAGCAAGGAGAGTAAGGTGTCTGATAGCGGCAGCCGGGCAGGCAAACGGCAGGATTTCCGCTTGCCTCCTATGTAGATGTCAGCGCCGTGAGTACGGCCGGCTAGGCCGTCTGTTGCCCTCATCAATTCCATGTAATGCTTGATTCGGATTCCGCTGCCGCGACGGCGATGACGAATGGCGAAAAGTTTCGCGTATGGGTTCAACAAACACGCGTGCATCGTCTTAACAAATGTCTTGTTTCCCGCGGCCATCACAAATTCCAGAATTGGAGCCTCTGCAAACACAGAGAGGTTCGAATCGGCGAGGTAAGGAAGGATGTCGAGTTCGCGCAAATCTGCCGAGCTGGCCGTCACTTGTCCAGAAACTGTCGTTTCCGGAGTCGGCAAATAATCAGTCGATTGGGCATCGTCAGTCCTGATCAGTTGCAGGCTGCCGTCTCTGAGCACCCAAAGGTTATGATCGCCTGTCAGAACCACTTCGCGGCCACAGCGTGTACGGAGCCTGAACATACGTACAGGAGCGCGGTGACGTAGGAACGCTGCCACCGGAAATTCACCGGTCTCGCCGGTAATCGGATCGTAGGCTAAAGTGAAGAATGAACCACCGGCGCATGCGAACCTTTCTGTTTGATTTTCGATGCGAGTGGCCAATGCACTTGAGGCCATCAGCGAATCTATAAACGGCCCGGCTGGAACCAATCGCACCCGACGGCGGCCGGCGTGCCGTTCAATAACGTATAGCGGATCGTCATAGCCGATGCTCTTCCCCGACCCGGTTACACCCAGCAGCGTCTGGTGCGCCAGGCCGGATTCCAGCCCTTCGGTCAGCCGCGCGATCGCCTGCGGCTGATCGCCCGCGGGCTGGTAGTTGGCAACGAGTTCGAAGGGTCGAGTTTCCATGGCGCGTCGGCTACTATAGCCCAGCTTCCCTGCCGTGTTTTCTGCCCGAGAGGATCACCGTGGCCATAGCCGTATCCAAGCGCGCGCTGCGCGTCAAACCGTCGGCCACCCTAGCCGTGACCGCCCTCGCCGCCCGACTCAAGGCCGAGGGCAAGGACGTCATCGGGCTGGGCGCCGGCGAGCCGGACTTCGACACGCCTGCACACATCAGCGCCGCGGGCGTTCAGGCGATCAATTCCGGATTCACACGTTATACCAACGTCGACGGCGTGCCGGCGCTAAAGGACGCCATCATCGCGAAGTTCCAGCGCGACAATGGCATCAAATACGAGCGTAACCAGGTCCTGGTCTCATCTGGGGCCAAACAGACGATATTCAACCTCTGCATGGCGCTGCTCGATCCGGGCGACGAAGTGATCATCCCCGCTCCCTACTGGGTCTCCTACCCCGATATGGCCTTGCTCGCCGACGGCGTGCCGGTCACCCCCTACGCCGGTCCGGAACAGAACTACAAGATCACGCCGCAACAGCTCGCGCAGGCGATCACGCCCCGGACGCGGATGCTGATCATGAACAGCCCCAGCAATCCCACGGGTGCCGCGTACACCGCCGCCGAGTGGCGGGCGCTGGGC
Source organism: uncultured Gammaproteobacteria bacterium (assembly GCA_963707115.1). Classification (GTDB taxonomy): domain Bacteria; phylum Pseudomonadota; class Gammaproteobacteria; order Steroidobacterales; family Steroidobacteraceae; genus FEN-1191. The sequence continues at coordinate 234,151 of CAVPOP010000003.1, read as the reverse complement.
GAGGTGTTGCTCAAACACCCGCGGGTCGTAATCGGTACCGATGACATGTACGAGAAGATCTACTGGGGGAGCGAGCCGTTCAGCAGCCTGCTGACGGTGGTGCCTGAACTCTACGATCGAACGGTCACGATCAACGGCTGCTCGAAGGCCTACGCGATGACCGGATGGCGTATTGGCTACTGCGGTGGGCCGAAGGAAGTCGTGACAGCGATGTCGACCGTGCAGGGGCAATCGACTTCCAATGCCGCCAGCATGAGCCAGATGGCGGCGATTGCGGCGCTCAACGGGGATCAGACCTGCGTGGCTACCATGAATCGTGCCTTCAAGGAGCGGCACGATTACATCGTCGCCGCGCTCAATACGCTGCCCGGGGTGTCGTGCCGACCGGCCAGCGGCGCATTCTATGCGTTCGCCGACGTCAGCCAGGCTATGGCACACCTTAAGCTCAAGGACGACAATGCCTTTGCCGAGCACCTGATCAATACCGTGGGGGTCGCCGTGGTTCCAGGATCGGGGTTTGGTGCGCCCGGACATATGCGCCTGTCATACGCATGCAGCCGAGAAACGTTGGAAAAAGCCGTCGACCGCATGCGCAAGGCGCTTGGTGGCTGATGCACGGCTGGCCGCGAGTGTCCTTGACGGCTTGAGGCCCAGCCCCGAGAATTCACGCCGTTTCCCCGGTAGCTCAGTTGGTAGAGCGTCGGACTGTTAATCCGTTGGTCGTTGGTTCGAGTCCAACCCGGGGAGCCAGAACTCTTCTTCAGCCACGTCGGCGGTTCTTGACTCCAGGCTCAGAACGTCGCGTAACTCACTGATTTTATAGGTGCTAAAACCGTACGGGCGACGCGCCATAAAGAGACTAAGAGATAGCTGCGGATGATCAGTAGAGAGTGCATACCGGCCGAAGTGCGACAGTTTATTTTGACGAAGATCGACTCCGTTCCGCACTTAGAGGCGCTGTTGCTTATTTGGGAGCAGCGCACAAAAACATGGACGGGGAAGGAACTTGCAAGATCATTGTTCATTGACCAGCGCGCCGCAAGAAAGATCGCAAATGATCTCTTGCGACGTGGCTGGATTCGGTCGCGCTCAGAGGAGCAAGGTGGATTTGTGTTTGATGAGTCCTGGGATCCGCAAGAGACAATGACGAAGAAACTTGCTGAGACCTACCGCACCAAACTGGTCCAAGTGGCCACGTTGATACATTCCAATGCTTCCGCTGGGGTTCGCGACTTCGCCAAGGCATTTGATCTCAAAAAGGAGTGAGATGTGGCCGAAGCGGTGTACATTTTGGGCGCCCTGAGCAGCGTATTGTGCGCCGCCTTGTTGCTTCGGCAATTCATGGCTTCCGGGAGCAAGCTTCTGCTGTGGAGCGCACTTTGCTTTCTGGGGCTCACGGTCACTAACATTTTGGTGTTCGTTGACTTGGTCATAGTACCGGACGTTGATTTGCACGTTCTGCGCTGGAGTATCACTGCCGCGTCGCTGACCGTCTTGGTCGTGGGACTGGTGTGGGAGAGCAAATGAGCACGTTGGATGGCCTGCTGGTCGGGGTGATTGTCAGTCTAGCGCTGACGGCAAGCCTTTTCTTCCTAAAGTTCTGGCGCGTCGCGCATGATCAGTTGTTCCTCGCCTTTGCCGCGGTCTTTGCGGTCGAAGGGGTAACGAGACTTTACGGGCTGTATACGAGCACACCCACCGACCGTGTGCCGCTCATGTATGCGGTTCGATTGGCGGCGTATTTATTCCTCATCGCATGTATTGTTGTCAGGAATCGCAAGTCCAGCTCTTAAGGAGATGCATCCCGCACATTTGAATTTAGGTGGCATCGCGTGACCGATTTGGTGCCTCCAGGAATGAACTTGCCGGCGGGACCCGCCACGGCTGTGGGTAAGCGGCGGTTTGGACGTAGTACCCCGACCAGTCTTGGTGCAGGAGTCAGACGCGCGCACGACGGGCGGCGGCCCCTATAGTGGGATGGAGACTTCGGATAGGGGTACTGTGAGCACATCTATTAACGGCCGGCGCGATTTGAAGCGCGAGTGGTGGGTCGATTGCCGAGATGCCTCCCCAGGAATGCCGTGCCCGTTACGGGCTGCGCCATCCCGCCGGGGCATCAATGGGGTACTCGAACGGCTCTACGCGAACCAATGTGGGCATCGATGTTGCCAAATTGCTTGCACCGTTCGTCAGAGCGGTTCGCTCATTCCGCCTTCTCTGCGAATTGGCTCGCCCGTCAGAGTGCTGAATATAGTCCGTGGCGCAGCACGATCGGAGCGTCCTCGGATTTGCCGGTGGCGTTGGCGAATACCACCTCGTGATGGCTCTCGCGCACCTCAATAGGCCAGGCTCTGATGATCTTAGCTCGTCAGACAATCGGCCGGCGGCTCAATGCGAGCATCATTGCGGGGCGTGGACCGTACCCGGTTAGCGCCGCCCGAGGAGCATTTCAGGCCATCTGCCTTGAGGCTCCACGCTAGCATGCAACACCCGGCCCGGGTGCGAAGTGCGAGTCGCGCATTCACGCAAGATCGCGCCGCCGGCCCGTGAGCCATCAATTCCCGCCAGCGGCCATGCGATTGTACAGCCAGGCCATAAATGCGCCGCCGATCGCACCGTCTACGAACGCGTACAGAGTTGCGACAATGGCCGCTTCAAAACCATCCGTTAGATGGACACCTGGATAGATTGCTGCCACCAGATTCATGAATGCTCCGCCGTAGGCTGGCCAGCACAGATGGGCGAGGCCAACTGCAAGTACGGACGCTGCCCAGATGATTCCGAAAGTCATGCCAAGTGCTTTGACGTCAATCTTCATGTGTGTCTCCTGTCAGCTCAAAACAAAGGCCACGGGTAGCATGCAAAGTCAAAATTCAAGCCGCGATCCCTGACTGTTCCGGAGCGGTCGATCGCGAACGACCGTGAGCGAGCGATCCGGCGCTGCCTTGCCTATTGCCAAATGATGGCTGCAACGGTAAGCGCTTGAATTGTTCGCCGCCAACTGGCGCTGACGGTAGGCGCAAGAAGTCCGCAACCGCGGAAGCCATAAAACTGCGTCACCACATCCACTAGATTAATAGACAGCACGTAGACAATGCCGTGAATCTAAAGGTTCACCAACGTAGGCTTGTCCTCGGCCACACCGGCCCGCATCCGAGTACGGGGGCTGCAAAAACTTGGCGGCTACTAGAAGTACAGCGCCAGAGACGGCCAATCGAACCTAACGTGCCGGCTACATTGGTATCATTCCCCGATGCAGCTTCTCCAACGAGAATGACGGTATATGAAAGTTTGGTTCAGAAAGCAACTAGACCTCGAAGAATGGCAGCGTAGGATTGTCTTCTGGGGCGGAGCGATTGCTACCGGCGCAGTGGCCGTGATATTTGCGAAGGGCAGCGATTTTGCGATGTCACTGTTCTTCAAGGCGCGAGCATTGGCGTGGTGGTGGCCCTATCTGTCAGCTCCGGTCGGTCTTGGGCTTTGCGCCTGGCTCACCAGGACGGTGTTTGTTGGTGCAGAAGGCAGTGGCATTCCTCAGACGATCGCCGCGCTGACGATGTCGACTGAGGCGGCGCGTGATCGAGTTTTATCCATGAGGATCGCGGCGGGCAAGGTACTGCTGACGCTGATGGCCCTCGCATCAGGCGGTTCTGTGGGCCGTGAAGGCCCCACAGTTCAGGTTGGGGCCTCGATCATGCATTCGCTGCGGCGATTCGCGCGCTTTTCGACTACTGACGTGGACCGCGGCCTGATCCTGGCAGGCGGCGCCGCAGGCGTCGCGGCGGCATTCAATACCCCCCTTGCCGGGATCGTCTTCGCGATTGAAGAATTGTCACGCTCGTTTGAAGAGCGCACCAGCGGAACCATCCTGACAGCAGTGATCGTTGCGGGGGTGACGTCATTGGCATTCGTTGGTAACTATACGTATTTTGGATCAACGAGCGCTCTTATGAGCGAGCCACGGATGTGGCTCGCGGTTCCGCTTTGCGGGATCACTGGCGGATTGCTGGGTGGCGTCTTTTCATGGTCGCTCCTGCGCCTAGGCACGGTGCTTCCGGCCGGGATCCAGAATTGTCGTGGGCGCAATCCCGTGCTATTTGCGGCCGGCTGTGGCGTCGTGATCGCTGCCTTAGGTTGGCTATCTTCGGGAACGACGTTTGGCACTGGCTACTCGGAAGCCAAACTTTTGTTGCAGAATGAGGCCACACCGTCCGCCGGGTTTGCCCTCTATAAGGCATTGGCAACCTTTGTCTCGTACCTGAGCGGCATTCCGTGTGGGATCTTCGCGCCTTCGCTGTCTGTCGGGGCTGGGCTGGGCGCACATCTGTACGTGTGGTGGCCGTTGGCGCCGGCCGGGGTCATGGTCGTGCTGTCGATGGCCGCCTACTTCTCAGGCGTGGTACAAGCGCCGCTGACCTCACTCGTGATCGTCACGGAGATGACCGGCACTCGGTCGCTGACATTGCCGCTGATGGCAGTCGTATTGGTCGGGCGGGGCGCAAGCGCCCTGGTCTGTCGACAATCCCTGTATCGGACGATCGCCGCCGAATTCATGTCTGGCCGCTCGACGCTCGCCGACGGTTTGTGAGGCGGGCGCTGGCCCCTGCCCTGCGCCCCACGTGCCGCCAATAGTCGGCCGCACGGGCGGTTGGCTCGCGCGGCGCTGGGCTCCGAGTGTCACTTGTGCACCTCTATCGTGCCTTGTTCAGAGTCAATGTGTGAAGGTTCGGCGTTGTCCTCATCTTCCGCCGCAATCGGCGGCGGTTGAGCCGGACTGCCCGCGGAATGGGCGGCTTCCGCTAGCTGCGGTCGCATGGTCCAGGTCGTATCGGTGACGCACTGCCTGTCGAGCGGAAGGTATCCGGAATTGCACATCCATGTGTTACCCGTAAAATCGATATGCGAATGTGGCGGCAGCTGCAAGCGTTCGCAGGTGTCACCACGCCGCCGAAAGCCGCGCGCACACTGGAAATCATCACCGGCGGCCGTTAGAAACGCATTGTCCGGGACCGCGACCGGCAAACAAGCAGCGTCGGTGGCCTGATAACCGCGGTCGCATCGCCATCCACGACCGAATGGTTCGTAAGTGAGGAACGCATGCGCAGGCGCGAGCACCGGAGTGCAGCCCGCCCCGCTCGGTCGGGAGTCGCTGTCACAAACCCAGTCATTGCCGCTGAAGGCGAGGTGGCCGTGTTCTGGAAGCAAGATGGCAACGCATTGGCCTACGCCAAGTTGAGAGTAACCTCGGTCGCAGCGCCACTCATCACCTGTTGGGGTGAGATGGGCGTGCTTTGGAACAGCGAGCGGTGCGCAGTGACTCCCACTGGCGACATAGGCCCGATCGCATGCCCAGCCGCGCCCTTCGGAAAGGTCCAGTAGATGAGCGTGCGCCGGCAGCTGAATGGGGCGGCATTCGCCCTGCTGATTTCGGTAGCCGCGATCGCACTGCCAGGTCATTCCGCTATCATGCAAGAACGCATGCGGAGGCACATGAACGGGCGCGCATCGCCCACTGACTAGGGTGTACCCGAAGTCACACCCCCAACCACCGATGAGCGTGTTCGCGTGCGCGTGCACCGGCGGGCCAAGTCCGCTCATTGGCGCTGCTGATGCCCCAGGCGAAAGGCACTCCCCAGTCAATGGCGTAATCAATAGCAAGGCGCAAAGCAAAGTCCTGCGCTTGGCGCCGAGGGGCGTTCGCGCTTCCGACCACTGCATTCCTCGTTTCTCCGCGCTGACAAGCCGACGTGATGTTCGTTAGAGGACGTGACGCTGGCTCGGTTCCCCCAAGCTACCAGGATCACATCCGTTCAGAGCAATCGGCGGCGCGCGGCCCATGAGAACTGTGGAACTCCGCGAGAAGTCCGTGGTCGCATAATTAGGTTACCAATCGCCGGCCACGTGGCCAGCGTACCGGGATCGTGCACACGAGCGAACGCGATGTTGGCCGAACTCTACGAGGTACTTAAAGTGCGCCTGTCCAGTTTGCAGCTGTCGCGCCAGCGCCCTAAGAAGTATTGGCGCGTGCGTATAGCATGTCTGGTGGTGGTGGGCATTGTGGAGTGCGCCACCGCGTCGGCCGTCCCCGGATCGAGGCCGGCGTACTGGGCGCAGCACGATGAGATCGTATACCTCAAGCATCTCCCAAAGCCGTACAGCTGCAACGACTTGTACTACATCTTCCGCGACGTTATCGAAGACGCTGGCGCCCGTGCAGGTGCCAAGATTCTTCCCTTCGGATGCAGTGGTACCCCGGGCACGTCGCTGAGCGATCCCACCAGAGTGGAATTACACTACCAGTTGCCCAAACCGCTGGCGGCCGCGGTCCCGGCGAGCTTCACGGCTAAGCTCAACAGGATCGAGTTGACACCAGGGAATCCGTCCTCGCTGCATGCCGGTGATTGCCAGCTTGTTAAGGACTTGACTACCACGCTCCTGCCATCGATAAGCCCGCACATCGAGTCCAAGCGCCTGCGCTGTGTGGGCGCACAGGGTTCGCACTCCGACTATAGCGTGACACTGCAAGCCTGGAAGCCGGCCAGTACTCCGGCGGAGAGCACAAAATAGATGTCGTTGTATGACGAGCACGCATCCTGATCTCGCCGAGCCGGTCACGGCGCTTGTTGCGGGTCATTTGTGGAGCATGCGGGAACCCAGGCACAGACCAGCGCCCCATCGGCGGTAGTGTTGCAGCGAGTGGCGGGTGGCCCAGGCGTCATTTCAGTCCGGCACGTCACTGGTGAACTTGCTAGTGAGCCCGTTGCGGTGGCTGCGATCCACGCGCTCGGGTGAATCACGGTAGCCACAAGATAGTCGTGGACACGTATGCGGTTGTCACAGGTGCTCGGCTGCGTCTGGTCGGGCATGTCCACCTTGAATATCTTGAGCCTGGCGGCCTGTGCGCGCGGGCCGGGAACCATCGATCCATGCGACTCCACAAGGTAGGTCCCGGCCTCGCCATTCCTGAGTTGAACGATGGCCCGGTCAGTGACTGGCGTGCCCGCGCTCATGGCACCGCCATGGGAATCCAGAACCTCCACGACGTACCCGTCGGTTGCCCCCGCTGCGCGTGCCGCGGACTTGGCGGCAAAAGCGGGCAGCGATTCAACCCGATCGCCGCTGCTGATCACTGCTTCGCCCGAAGCTGGATCGACGCTCTCGACGACCAGCAATGCCGGGGAGCCAAGGACGTAAGATCGGTTCACAAGAGTCCTGCGAGAATCCATTAATTCCAGGCTGCAGGTGCTTTCAACGGCTCGATCCGCAGGTGCGCGCAAGCCCGGTCCATTACACTGGCAGGCGCAAAGGTTGGCCAATAATAGAAAGTTGCCGGCGTGCAGGATCGGCCACCTCACGGTTGCGATCCCGAATTCGTCTGATCTAAACCTACGATAACCCGATGCATTGGGGAAATCACGTACGGTGGAACGTCAAGGTTCCTGGAGGCGGGCGAGCCCTTGAAAACTCGGCCGGCAAGATCAAATCGCGATCCGTGGCACGGGCAGTAGAATCCGCCGGGCCAATCAGGCTGCATACCCGCTTGCCCGGGAGCCAGCCGGCCCTTGGGCAAACACCCGAGATGTGTGCAAACACCAATAGCTACAAACAGGTTCGCCTGCCGCGAGCGAAGATCGTTGCGCGCATACGGCGGTTGAATGGAATCAAGCGAGTGCGGATCCTTCAGGCCCTTGTCATGATTGCCGAGTCGGCTCAACATCGCCGCCGAACGGCGCACCACGATGATGGGTTGCTCGCGCCAGGACGACAACACCATCGTCCCAGGCGCCATGCCGTTGGTATTGATTTCAGCCGGCGCACCCAATGCACGTGCGCGTTCGGAGGGCTGCCAAGACAAGATAAACGGTACCGCTGCGGCGGTCAGTCCTGCGGTGCCCAGAGCCAACGTCGCTCTGACAAGAAAATCGCGGCGTTCCTCGTTGGCGGTCTCGCCCGTATGCAGCGTTGGCGAATCCACCCAAAGTACCTCCGCCGGACCGGAATCGAGCGCGGTTCGGCATCTCTTCGCCACGCGCGCCATGCGGTACGCACAAGAGTTATGATTCCTGGCGCACCCCAAAGTTCCGGTAGTGCAGTGGCCATAATCGCAGACTGCCCCATCCGGAAATCGTTGCGTTGGCTAATCGTCGTCAATAAATCCCAAGGGGGCCGAAACCCAGTCGCACTTCGGGCGCACGGCCCGCCGACCAGCTTTCCACCCAGTTTCCGTTCGTACCCCATTCGCCATGACGAGTCAGCAGGGTGGCATGCGGATGAAGTTGTCGTCGACAATGACTCTATGTCGTATTAGTTGGGCCAGCGGCAGCTCGTTCAGCACTACACTGGCGTCGCGCCACGAAGGGTGGTGCTTGTTTATCAGTGTGAGGAACTGCTCGTTGTGCGTGGGCGCGAAGCTATCCGCCCGGCGCTGAGCACGCCGGGCCGGATCGTCCTGCTTTCAGAACTTGAAGCCGATCTGGATCGGCAGGAACTCCGTTTGTTTACTGCCGTCGATCCAGTGATAGCGCGCCTCGATAAACCACGCCGATCCGCTGTGGAGCGGAAACTCCACGCCCGCGCCGACATTGAATCCGAACTTGGTGTTCGATTTGCTGGCGACAATGGCGTCACCCACGACGACGCCCGGATAACAATAGCCCCACCACGGATCGCAAATGTAGCCGCTGCCCAGCGCGGTTTGCGTCAGCTCGACGTAACGATGATAGGCGCCGATGCCCAGCAGACCGTAGCCGCGTGCTCCCTCGACAGGCATGGTGTATTTGCCGGCTGCCGTCAGCGCCCAGATGTCGCCACGGCCACCGTCGGTGCGGAAGCTCTGGCTCTGGCCGAGTGTGATCAACTTGTTCGTGGCGTTGAAGTCCGAATAGCTGAGATCGAACTGCATTGCGAAGGGGCTCGACGGATTCGGCTGGACCACTACGCCCGTGCCCAGCGTCCATCCGTCCTTGAGGTAGTCAGAGGTCGTGCCCATCGTCGGTGTCCAACCGCCGTTGATCAGCCAACTCACCGGTCCTTCGGAGGCCAGTGTCGCAGGAGCTAACGTCGTGGCCAAGAGTGCCAGCGTGGCGGCTCCCATTGATGTCCCGAGCTTTGACATGAATGTTTCTCCTTGGTTTGTTAGCGGTACAGATCGTCCTTTTGGCGGTTCCTCTCTGCTCGACGCCGCGCGGCTCGAATTGGCGGGGTGCTGCATCAGCGTGTCAGCGCCGGCCTACAGGTTGATTTCGCACTCTTAATCCACGCGGATGGTGGCGAGAATCGACTCATGCAAGGCCGCCGGGTCCGGCTTGCGGGAAAGCCACACAATTAGTTGGTCATCCGGCGATGAAGTTCCCACGCGTGTGGGCGTGAGGACTCGAAATATCGCTTGCCGATCAACGCAAGCTTCAATAGTGATAAGGGCGCCCCGAACGCGGGTAATTAAATGCACCTGGTCATAGGTGCAAACGAATAATCAGTGCAAACGGGAACACCCAGGCCCAGGACAGGAAGACCGCCAGGATCATCGGGCCACCCAAGACCACCGACCGGACGGTGCCGAAGCAGCTCGCGGTGAGGCCAGATACAAACTCGCCGAGCGAGTGGGACGCGCCTACAAACTTCCAACTTGCCGCGCTTAGCCTGCCACGCAGGGCATCGAGAGTATTGCGTGGGGCCAGCTACGCGGCTACTCGACCACAATCAGATCAAAGGGCTGGTCGGACAACATGGAACAGCCGTCGTCCTCAAAGAGGAACGACTCGATCGTGAAGTACTGCCCCTGGTGCTCGGGCAGGAAAAACTGGTTCTCGTAGTTCACCGCGGTGCGGGGCTCGAACACCAGGTCGGTATCGGTGTCGGATGCCGGGTCGTACACGAAGTTGCCGACCCAGTCAGGCGGGAAGGCAATTCCCATTTCGTACCCCCCGACCCACCCGCGACGCTCCCACAAGCCCTCCCGGCGGAAATAGTCGACCACGGTCCGATTGAATTCGCGCACTGGAAGCCCCGGCCGGAGCATGGATCGGATCACCTCCATCGACCGGGCGGCGCTAGAGGTCAAGTCCCTGACCTCGGCACTCGGCTGCCCGATCGAGAACGTTCGTGCGACGTTGATGTGGTATCGCTTGAAAACGCCGGACAGGTCGACCAAGACCACCTCGCCGTGCTTCATCCGGCGGCGGGTGGCCAGGCCATGGAGGGCATTGGTTTTGGTTCCCGACAGCACCGGCATCGTGATGCCGGGGTTTTCGCCGCCGGCACGGGCAATCGCCCGCACCATCTCACCGTAGACTTCGAGTTCCGTCACGCCCGCGCCGATCGTGGCCCTGGCGGCGGCCATGCCGACGTTGGCGATTTTCGCCGCCTGCTTTAGGCATTCGATCTCGGCGGGGGATTTTATATGACGCACCTCGCGCAGCAGCGGGGTTGCGTCAATCACGCGGGCTCCTGCGGCGAGGAACGCGTCCTCGAGGCCATGGCTTATGGGGCGGTTGGGACGGTAACTCCAGAACTCCATGCCCACCGTACCGTTAAGCCAGCCCTCGCGCTTGAGTTCGGAGGCCACGAAGTCGGCGCTGCCCCGCAGCGCGTGCCGCGGGAAGAACCGGACGTCTTTTGCGCGGGTGAACACGCGGCCGAGGACCGCTTCGCGTTCGCTGTCGAAAAGAATGTAACGGTCGTGATTGACGTGCACGGCGATAGCGGAACTCGCAGGCCACTGCGGCGGCGACTGCGCCTGGTACCACTCCGCCTGATAGCCGGACAGGTAGTACATGCTCTCGGGAGCCATCAGGTACAGCACGTCGACGTTCGACTCGGCCATCCGGCGGCGCACCCGTTCCAGCCTGGCGTCAAACTCCTCGGCCGTGAAGGGCGCTTCGTTTTCGGGTTGACTATTGAAGTAGACGTCGTCGCGGTATTCCATGATGTACTCCTCAGGCAGCGCCAGCTTGGGCCCTCGCCCCTGAACTATCCGGAGGGGCCGTCTTCCCTGGTTTCAAGCCGTGTTCGCAAGTGCGAGGCCAGCGGGTGCCGGCGTCATACACCAATGCGCCAGCTCGCAGGCGACGGCGCAGATCGTGACCTGGCCAAGTTGCCTCGGAAGGCGGCGGCTTTCATTCGGCGAGGCTCTCCACCAGAGCTCCAATCTTCAGTGTTTCAAGGTCGCGAAAGCGCCTGCCAACAATTTGCAGACCGGTGGGCAGTCCCCCGGAAGTGAAGCCACTCGGCACCGACAGGGCCGGACACTGACCGACCAGATTGAATGGCGCCGTCATGTCCAGGCCGTGGTGGCGCCCTCTTTCGTCGGCCCAGCCAAAATCCCGGTCGGCCTGAGTTGCCAGCGGCGCGGGCACGGCGGTGGTCGGACAGATCAGGGCGTCGAACCTGCTCAGAATGCTGCGCAGGCTGTGCCAGAACCGGGTGCGCTCAATCTCCAGTCGCTTGTAGGCGACCGCGCTGAGCTTGCGTCCTTGTTCGATGAGGCGTCGCACCGCGGGATCCATGAGGGCGGCATCCCGGTCATACACCTCCCCGAAGTAGGCGCCCATAAACACACGCCAGTACTCCATCCACACCTCGATGATTCTGACGGACCACTGCGGATCGACAGCCTCGACGCTCACCCCGGCCTGCCTCAGCCGCTCGACCGTGGCCAGAGTATTGCGTTCGACCTCGGGATCGATGGCGTAGAAGCCAAGATCGAGCGACAGCGCCAGCCGGATCGTGCCGGGCTCAATCCGGAGCGAGCCGTCGTAATTAAACGTCGTGGGCAAGGACTGGATGTCACAGTCGTCCGGGCCCTGCGTGGCGGCGACGAACGCGGCGGCATCCTGGCAACAGCGTGCGAGGGGTCCGAAGTGGGAGATGTTGTCGAACACACTGGGAAGAATGTCGAAGGGAATCCGGCCAAGGCTTGGCTTGAAGCCGACCACGCCGCACAGGGCGGCGGGAATTCGCACCGAGCCGCCCATATCAGTGCCTTCCGCCAGCGGTACGGCGCCGGTCGCGACTGCGACCGCCGATCCTCCCGAGCTGCCGCCGGGAGTGCGCGTAGGGTCCCAGGGATTGCGTGTCACTCCAAACAGCGGGCTTTGCGTGAAGCTCGAGAACGCGAACTCCGGAGTCGTCGTCTTGCCGATGACGATCGCCCCGCTCTTCCTCAGCGCGCCGACAATCCAGGCGTCGGCTTCCGCTACGTGCGTGGCGAGCGCTCTTGATCCGGAGGTTGTGACCTTACCCCTGATCGGCGTCATGTCCTTCAGGGCAATCGGGACGCCATACAGGGGACCCCGGGTCTCGCCTGTGCGCGGCGTGGCGTCGGCGCGTCGCGCCTCGCTGCGCGCTTCCTCATCGTAGACCGCGGCGAAAGCGTTTAGCTGCGGATTGATCTCCGCGACGCGCTGTAGACTCGCCTCGATGACCTCCGTGGCGGACAACTGTCTTGACCGAATCAATTGCGCGAGCTCCGTCGCTGATCGAGACAGGATTTCGCCGTTCGGGTAACTCATGGCTGTTCATACTACGACCTACGTCGGCATTTCTCCCAAAGCTCGGCAGGTCGCCCCGCATCCGCCGGGCGCTCACGCGCTCGGAAACATCCCCCGTCGGGAAAGTGAGCGCGACGCATCTACTTCGCCACGCGAGCGCAATACTGACAGCCGCGAAGATGCTGCAGCGGCAGGACGCATCAATGTTCCCGCATCGCGTCAGCAGTGCTCGATGGCTTCTGAAATTGGCGCCGGCCCCGGACGCCAATTTTGATTCGTTATTAGCATCGTTAAGAGATTAAAGAATATTTATATATCAATAGCATATATATTAAAGTTAACACAATATCGAGTTAAATTCCTGCGTGGCGTGCCGAGCGCAACTCCACCTCAGACTATTAATTCCGACGGTACGGCTGCGCCGCGGTCACCGTCAGCAAGAGTACAGAGCTGGTGCTGCCCGACAGACTGCTCGCAGTGATGGTGTAGGGAGCGAGCTGCCTCGCGACACTGGGCGTACCGGTAATGAGACCGCTGCGGCAATCGAGCGCCACTCCGGGCGGCAGGGCGGGCCTTACCGCAAAGTGATCAACGGTCCCTCGGTGCTTCGGTCTCAGGGGCGTGAGCGTGGTGCCCACCCTCCCCTCGGCCGGACTGGAATACGAAAGATTGCTCGGCGGCTCGGTGACGCTGAGCACCAGGGTAAAGGCTCCCCGACCAGTCCGATTGGTCGCCGTGACCGTGAAGCTTTGTGGCTCGCTGGCCCTGCCCGGTATGCCGGAAATCACGCCCGTAGCGCCATCGAGCGACAGGCCGGGCGGCAACGCGGGATGCACCGAGTAGCGGTCGACCGGTCCGGACACCGCGGGCGTGAGGGCGATGGCCTCGCCCACCACGGCCGGAAAGGGACGTGATCCGTTGTACGTGAACGCGGGCGGCCACGGCGGCGCGGCATCGCCGGCGCCGCTGCCGCAGCCCACCAGCCAGGACGCAACGAGGAATGCGCCGACGCGCATGGCCATCGTGGCCCATGCCGGCTTGTGCTCCAGGGGCGCGTCCTCATGCCGGATACTCAATTCGATCTGCAGCCGACCGTGGAAAATTTAACGTTCGCGCCGCCATTGAAGGCCCCGAATATGTCGAAGTACTCGCCCTCCAACGTATAGCCCAGACTCGTATTGGCAAACGTGCCGGACACCGAATAGGTAACGTTCTGCGGCCTGCCGCCATACATGGCCTCCCTGACGCCTATTGTTCCCGTGAACGTGGTGCCCGTAACCGTGCCTTGCAGGGCTCCGCCGCTGCCACCTGAGACCTGGTTCGAGTCATCCATGCCAAGAACCGCCAGGCCTGAGTGCGCCGGGAAGCTGGAATCAACAGGCGTCTTTGTGTAGCTGCCGGAGAACTTGTAGGTCTGGGAAGTACCGGTGTCCCCGACGGCCTGGAAGGTGCCCGCCGCGTCGGCCGTATAGGTGCCGCTCAGGTAAGCAGCATCTGACAGGGATCCCACGAGGGTAATGCTGGGGTTCTGACCGGTCTGCGTAAAACTGCCGTCCAGCGACGCGTTCAGCGCATTGGCCGTCAAGACATCGAAGCCCGGCAGCGTCACGGTTGGCGAGGCAATCGAGTGCACGCTGCCGTCGGGATAGACCTCCACAGTGAGTGGGCCGAGATCGTTGGGGGCTGAAGCTGCGGCATAGGCTCCGAGGTAGAGGCCGGAGTCGGTGCAATAAAACTCGGCGCGCAGGCGCGCCTGTGCGCTGGCTGCGTCCGGTAACGTGTGCGTTGTCCCGTCGGCCGCGCTCGCCAGCTGAATGAGTGGGCCGAGGACCATGGGCAGATCGGCGGTACCAAAGTCCACCTGAGCCCAGCTTGCGGCCGCCGCGCTTACCGCCGCTGAGATCTGAATGCCGTTGCTCGGATTGCCATCCTGATCCAGCATCATGAGGAATCGAAGCACGTTCAGGACATAGGCGGATGTGCCCGTCCCGTTGGCGATCAGGTCCACAGGCGTAAGCACCATCTTAGGTGATGACACTGTACCGAGGCTGACATTGCCGACCTTGAAGGTGATGCTCTGGCCGCCCTCGTAGACATATTGACCATGTGCGTCGGTGAGTCCGCCGTGCGCTCCGGATACGTACCCCAGCCCGACCACCAAAAAATCCCGAAACGCTCCAGTCAATGGCACGCCCGGCAACGGCGGCCCGACGGTTAACGACAGATCGAACGAGACCGACGAGCCGGCGCCGTTGGAGGCGGTGATCGCATAGGTGGTCTCCGGGCTGGCGTGCGTCGGGGTCCCGGACAAGACGCCGCTGGCGGGATCGAGGACCAATCCGGCCGGCAGCCGTGGTGAGACCGAGTAATTGTCCGCGTCCCCACTAACTACCGGTTCCAAGCGGGTCAGTGCCGTGCCCACCGAGGCACTGACCGGGCCGGCGTAGCTCAACTTGGTGAGTGGCTTGTCCACCGCGAGGGTCAGGTCGGCTCTCGCCACACCCCCGTTGTTGCTGGCGGTAACGGTGTAGGTCATGGAGGGAGACGAGGCGAGCGGCGTGCCGGAGATCACTCCCGAGGCAGGGCTGAGCGACAGCCCCGCGGGCAGTGCCGGGCTCACGTCATACAGGGTGACCGTGCCAGTGACCGTGGGTTGAAGGGGGCCAAGCGGCGTCCCCACCAGCCCTACGGTGCTGCCGGCGTATTGCAGGTCTTGGGGCGGGGGCATGACCACTTCCTCCCCGCCGCCGCACCCGGCAAGAAGCACGGCCACAACTGTCAAAGAACCGATTGAGCGCCACATGATGATCTCCTTGGCAGTGACTTGCTGCTGGGGACCATTTGTCGCTCAAGCCATCATGGGGTGCATGAAAACTGGCTGAAGAAGCGCCCTATTTCCCGGAAGGTTCTCGGAAGGGCTCCGGGGAACCTCGGCCGTGGGTGGCCGCAATACTCTTGCTTAGTGGGCGGGACCCCGCCTAGGCACATCGCCGTTCCGGCGCAGCGCCTCCAGCTCACTGCGCTGCGCATCGACATAGCGACGCACGTCGGCGGCGATGGCCTGGAATCGCGGATCGCCATGGAGCGGCACCCACAGGGGATCACGTTCCAAGGGGTACCACCATAGGTTGTAAAGTCCAGACCGGTACGATTCCGCCAGTTCGGTCAGCGCCGCGTCCTTGTTGCCCTTGAGCAGCAAGGCGTTCGCGCGCTGGACGCGCATGCCGCCAAGGTACTTGGGCCAGTTGGCATCGTTCCACGCGGCGGCCGCACCCCGCCACTCCGTCGCCGCTTGCGTCTGTCCCGAGGCCGCCAGGAGCTGCGAGAGAATGAGTGCGGCGTAGCCGTAGCAAGTCTCGGAATTCGCCGCGGGACTGTCGCCAAGGTGGTACTTCAGTTTGATGAACGAGATGGCCCGTTTCAGCTCGCCAGTCTTCAAGGCGGCATCGCGCAATGCTTCGGCCGCCAGCCAGTTTTGACAGTCGTCGTAGGTCCAACCCGCCTCGTCGTAGGCGGCACTTGCTGCCGCGCGCCAATCACCCGTGTACATCGACAGCAGTCCCACGGCCCGCGCACTTTGCGGCGTTCCGGCCGCGACCTCGCGTGCCGCCTGCTCGTCGCCGAGGTCAAGATAGAGTGCCATGGCATTGTGACGCAGCGACGGACTGGCCGGATCCAGCCTGATGGCATGCTCAAAGACCAGGGCAGCCTCGGTCAGCTTGCCGTGGCATAGCCACAAAATCAGGCCGTAAAGCTCAAGCGCCGGTACAAAATCCGGATCCAGCCGCAGCACCTCGAGTACTCGCTGCTCAGCGACCTTCGCGCCGTACTCGTCGAGGCTGCGATTGGCGGCATAATAGTGAGCCCCCGGCGAGACCGGATCGATCCACAGAGCGCGCTGCAGCATACGCGCCGCGTCCTCGGGCCGCTGGTAGGTCCAGTCCAGGAATGCGGCATAGGCGGTGAGCCCGCGACCGTTGCTCGGATCAAGCGCGACTCCGCGATGAAAATCGGCATCGCGTGCATCATTCGGTGCGGCTTCCCACATTGCGCGGGCGAAATACGCTGATCCCGAATTGGGATCGATCGCCAGCGCCCGGTTGATCAATGGCCGATAGCGTTCGCGGACCGGCGTCAAGTTCTCGTGGCGGCGTTCGGCCGCCTGCAGGTGCGCGTCATATAGAGAAGCGAATGCGGCGGCAAAATGGGGATCCAGGGCGGTGGCCTTTTCGAAATACGGCACCGCGGCGTCGGTCTCCGCGACCGTAAACCTGCCGAGGAGTGCGCGACCGTGCAGGAAGGCAAGATAGGCCTCTAAATTGTTGCTCCGCTCGCCGCTGGCTGGCTTGGCCGCTACTCCGCCGAGCCGTCCCGAGAGCGCTTCAGCCACCTGGTCGGCGATCTCGTCCTCGACATTAAAGATGTCGCGCAGGTCTCGGTCGAAATGCGCGGACCAGACCTGGGTGCCTGCGGCGCTGTCCACGAGCTGCACCGCCACGCGCAGCCGGTCGGCCGCGCGCTGTACGCTGCCGTTGATCAGATAACCGGAATTGAGGCGCCGGCCTATCTCCCGGGAATCGATGTCTTTGGTCGTGAGCGCGAAGGACGAATTGCGCGCTATGACCGAAAGTCCACCGATACGCGACAGGCGGTTGAGGATCATTTCCGGCAGGCCCTGCGCCAGATAGGCATCGGCAGGATCTGCGCTGATGCTGGCAAAGGGCATGACGGCGACCGTGCGCGCACGCGCGCCGATGGCCGCGATTGCGCCGGCTGGGTTGCCGTTCTCCTGTTGGGCGTCCACGGCGCGAGTTCTATGCACCGAGCGCACGCCCACAACGATCGCCAAGGCGCCGAGCAACGCGACGGAGAGCGCGACCCCCCAGGGCCAATGGGCCTTTCTGGCGCCGACACCGTCTGCATTGCCGGATGTAACCGGCCCAGGCACCTCGGTCGGCGGTGCGACGACGACCGGCGGGAGTGGCAACGGTTCAGTCGGCGACGCCGGAGGTGATGCGCGCGACACTGCCGCCACCAACTGGTAACCCCGACTGCGCACTCCAGCGATGTAGCGTGGCACCTGCGGATCGTCGCCGAGCGCCTCGCGCAGCAGGTTGACCCGCTTGGTCACGGTCTCCGGACTTACGATAAGTCCTGGCCAGACTCGTTCCATGAGCAGATCGTGGCTGAGCACATTGGGGGCGGCGCGAACCAGCGCGAGGAGCAGTTGAAACGACAGGTTGGGCAGTGGGATTTCGAGGCCCGCACGGCTGACGCGCTGCTGGCCGACATCGACACGCAGGTCACCGACCTCGAACACGTCGCTATCAATCGCGGATAACTTGCCTGGCGGGGTGTTCACCGTGAGAGCCAGCTGATTTCAGGAATTACACCGGCCGCGCATCGCGCACCGGCAGCGCGCAGCAAGGCCGGGATGTCCGGATCGAAAAGAACGCACGATGGGTAATGCCTCCCCGCCTGTGGGCCACTCTAGCAGCCCCCCGGTCTGGCAGCGAAATGCGGCCGCGCTTGCGCCGCAACCGCTCGGGCGCGAATACACCTTAGGGCCAAGACGCCGCGAGCCACGCGACCCAGTGGTCGCAATGCTGTGCCAAAAGCGCAAATGAACCACATTGGGTGTGTCCGGGGGCGGTGCGGTGCGGGGCTGCCATCCCCACGGGGGTAGCCATTTGAATCAACAACATACACACCTCGCCAACACACTGCGCACCGGCTCGAGGGTCCGATGTTCTGGTGCCAACACTCTCGCGATGTCGTCCCCTGCCCCCGCTTCGCCTTGACCATACGATGCGACACTCAAGCCCGTAAGCGGTCCGCAAACCAGATGCGGGCCCGCCAGCGACCGGTGGGAGGAATGGACTTCCCAGTGATATCGTTCCGCACGCCTAGATCTCTGGCCCGCCGAACATGCCCTTTCAGCCGGGCCCCAGGAGCGAACACTTGAAACCCATGAACTGCGGTGAGGCCGTGATGAAACTGCTCTCGGCCTACGACGTGGACACGGTGTTCGGCATGGCCGGGACCATGACGCTTGAGCTGTATCGTGGCATCGCGGTGGCGGGAATCCGCCACGTGCAGTGCCGCAACGAGCAAGGCGCGAGCCTTATGGCGGACGGGTACGCGCGCGCGACCGGCCGGCCCGGTGTCTGCACGATCATTGCCGGCCCTGGCGTCACCAACGCATCGACCGGCATCGCCCAGGCCTATTGCGATTCACAGCCCATGCTGGTGCTGTCCGGCGCGTGCGCCACTCGCACGCAAGGCAAAGGTTGGGGGGCGATCCATGAGCTAGCGGACCAGGCCGCCGTTACGGCGGGGTTCACGGCCTTCAGTCATATGGTCCGATATCCGGAGGAGCTGCCGGAGTTGCTGGCCCGCGCCTACGCGGTGTTTCGCGGCAGCCGGCCCCGGCCGGTGCATCTGTCGCTCCCCCGGGACGTCCTACCGGAACCGGTCGAGGACGCCTGGCGAATCCGCCGCGCGCCCTCGTTGCCGATGCCCGATCCGGCGGCGATTGAGGAAGCCGCGAATCGACTAGCAAGCGCCCGGCGCCCGCTGATTCTCGTCGGCGGCGGTGCGGTCGGCACGCGCGCGGCGCTGACCGCCATCGCCGAGCGCATTGGCGCCCCGGTGCTATCCACCAATGCCGGCAAGGGCATTCTCCCGGAGTCCCATCCCCAGTCGCTGGGCGCCTCGATCGTGCGCAAGCCGAGCCAGGACGCGCTGGCCGATGCGGACGTGGTGCTTGTCGTGGGCTCGGAAATCTCTGCAGGCGACAGCTTCCTGCCGGAGCTCGACATTCCAGGCGACATCATTCGCATTGACATCGATCCCACGGAATTGACATCGATGTATGCGGCGGCGGTGCCCATCCAAGGCGATGCGCGTGCCGCGATGCGCGCTCTTTCGGCGGCCCTCTCAAGCCGGAAACCGAGCGCGCAGCGTGCCGACGGCGAAGAACGGGTCCGGAATGTCCTGGCACGCAGCCTCGAGGCCATGACCGACGTCGAGAAGCTGCACGCGCGGGTATGGAAAACCTTGCGGTCAGTCCTGCCCGCCGACGCGATCGTGATGGGCGACGCCTCGCAGCTCGTGTATTCCGGAAGCTTTGCCATGCCCATGGAAATGGAGCGCTGCTGGTATTACTCCGGTACCTACTGTTCCCTGGGCGTCGCCCTGCCCATGGCGATCGGCGCGAAGATCGGCGCGCCGCAGCGGCCGGTGATCGCGGTCGCAGGCGATGGCGGCATCATGTTCACGATCAATGAACTGGCCACGGCGGTGGAAGAAGGCCTCGCGTTGCCGGTCATAGTGTGGAACAACGATGCCCTGAAGGAGATGGTGGACCAGATGGACCGACGGCAGATCCCGCGCATCGGCGTGGAGCCCAGGAGCCCGGACTTCATGCGCCTGGCCGAGGGCTTCGGCTGCCATGCCGTTCGCGCCGCGAGTGCCGAGCAGCTGGCGCAATCGGTGCGGGATGCGCTGCGCGCGGATCGGCCGACCGTGATTGAAGTGCGCCAGGACAGCTCCTGGCTCAGTCCGGCTGGAGCGCTCGCGGACGCCGCAGCGGCTGCTGGTCGTTGATCTCATCGCGCGGCCGGTAAGGCGCTTCAAGAAACGCTCTGTCCGCGGCCCCGAGCTGCAATTGCAGCGCCTCCACGGCGATCTCGAGGTGCGCCGGCTTCGCCGCACCGACAATCGGGATGTTGCGATTGGTGTTGCCCGCGACCCAGGCGAGCGCGACGTGTGCCCGGCTCACGCCCAGGCGCGTGGCCACCTCGCCTACGCGGCGCGCGATCTCGGTGTCGATTTTGTCGCCGTAAAAATCCTGGTAAGGATCGTGGGTGGTGCGCGCAGTGCCGGCGTCGCGCGCCAGGAAGCCGCGCGCCAGCGGACTGAAGGTCGTCAAGGCAATGTGCTGGTCACGGCAGTAGGGGAACATTTCCCGTTCTTCCTCGCGGTACAGCAGGTTGTACTGGCACTGCATATTGATGAATGGCGTCCAGCCGTTCAGCGCCGCGACGTGGTTCATCTTGGCGAACTGCCACGCATACATCGTGGAGGCACCCAGATATCGCACCTTGCCGGCACGGACCGTGGCATGCAGCGCGTCCATCGTCTCCTCAACGGGCGTGTCCGCGTCGTAGGCGTGGATGATGTAGAGGTCGACGTAGTCGGTTCCCATCCGCGCCAGCGAGCGGTCGATGGAGGTCGTAATGTGCTGTCTTGACAGGCCGCGATCACCCGGGTCGTCGCTCATCGGGTAAAAGAGCTTGGTGGCCAGCACCAGTCGCTCGCGTGTGCTTATCTTGAGCAGATTCCTGGCGACGACCTCTTCGTTGCGTCCGAGGGAATACCAGTCCGCCATGTCGAAGAAGTTGATGCCGAGATCGAGGGCCCGGCGCAGGATGGGGATCGAATCCCCTTCGTCGAGCACCCAGCCCTTCCAGGCGGAGCTGCCCATGGACATCGTGCCGAGGCAGAGCTGCGACACCTTGAGGTTCGTTTGCCCGAACTGGATACGCTCCATGCGAGACTGACTCCGCTTGCTGCTAGGCTTGGAAGGCGCGACGATCTTATTGCGTGGCCGAATCACCCGCTGCGGCTGCGTCTGATCCGTTCATTGCTGCCGCTGGGCTTCGATCCATTGCATATAAGCGTGCAGCGCTTCGCGCACGGGTCGTGGTCGCCAGCCGGTTTCCATCCAGATGCGGGAGATGTCGTAAGCCCCCCACATACCGTCGCGCAGGCTCGGATCCTGCAGGATATCGGCGTCGGCGTCCGCGGTAACCGTGGCGTGAAACCCAGGCGCCCGCTGCGCCGCCCATTCCACCAGCTCGCCGATCGTGGTGGCGCAGCCTTGCGCGATGTTGTAGGCACTGTAGTGCAGCCGCGGCGCGCGCAGCAGCGAGACTATGCCCCGCGCCACATCCTCGGAGTGAACGTAGTCGCCCACTGCGGTGAGCGTGTTCACCCGCACGCACTTCACTCCCTCTACGGCCAGGTGCGCAATCCGATTTGGGACGTGGCGATGATTGCGGCTGGCCGTCACGCGATCCATGGTTCCGTACACGGACGAGAGACGTACCGAGGTCGTTGCGATGCCGAACAGGTCGCCATAGCGTTCGCTGATCAGTTCGGACGCCAGCTTCGAGATGCCGTACAAACGACGCGGCATGACGTAGCCATCCTCCGGCAGAGGCTCGCCCGGACGGTCAGGCCCGTGGTGCTTGTACACCGCGCCGGAACTGACGTAGATGAACCGCGGCCGACGCTCGAGGCTCCGCACCCAGTCGAGAACGGCCACCGTGCCCATGACGTTGACGTCGATGATCCGGCCGGGTTGTTGCGCCTCAGGCTCGGCCCGTGCTTCGGCCGCCGACCCGCGGGATATCGGCGTCACGGTGGCTCCGTGAACGACATGACGGATGTCCTCTTCGCGCAGCTGATCGCGCCATTGCTCAGGCCGCGTGACGTCGGCGGTCACGACCTTCATCCGGTCCTTGAACGGGGCGAAGTAGCGCTGGGCGGCGGCGTCCAAAGGCGCGCCATCGATTATCACCACACGCTCGTCCGGGCCGGCCTCCAGCCAATGGCGCGCCAGCACGCTCATGACGAAACCCGACGCGCCGGTGACCAGCAGTGTCACGGCAGCGCAATGTCCGTGAGCGGTCCAAGCAGGGCTCGCGGCCCGGCGTCGAAGTCTTCCACGGTCATGGCCTCATCGGAATTGTGGCTGCCGTTCTCATTACGTACGAGGATCATACCCGTTGGAATGCCCGCGTTTGGCAAGACCGCCGTGTCCCGGCGGCTTGCCAATTCGTCAGGGGGAAAACTTCACCAGCATTGACCTGTTGCCAAGATTGAGCCTGAGCGCCGGTTCAGGCAAAAGAATGCCATAGGCATTTCAACTAGTTGAATAGACATACTCAGGTTAAACCTCTAGGAGCAGCATTGCGAATTGCTCGACGCACGCCCGGAGCGGCCGCTCACGTACGCGGTCATGGCCTGGCGTTGCAGACCGTCCGGCACACACCCCCGCAATTGCTTTCCCAGAGCCGGTCTGCTGCCTCGCCCTTCGAATTTGCTCGCGTATTCTCGGTGCTGCGTTCGCTCAGTCGTCAACCAATCGCGTTTGGCGGACCTAAAGCCGCAATGGCATTGCGCGCCGGGCAGAACGCTGTCAGTCACCCAGCCGGCTTGGGGAAACAATTACCCTGTCGCGGGCGACGCCCGCGCCATCGCCTCTTTTCAAGGTGCTGAACACCAGCCCCGACAAAATCGTCAGCGCTCCCAGCGTGATGAACGCCCAATGCAGACCGTGAATCATCTGTGCCGCGCTGCTGTGGAACCGGTCGGGCAGGAACACGGCCGCGGCCAGTGAGGCCAGCGCGACGCCGAAACTCATTGACAGCTGTTGCATCGTGCTCGAGATGGTACTGGCCATGCTGGAGTCCGGGGCGGGGATGTCGGCGTACACCAGGGTGTTGGTGCTGCTGTACTGCATCGACAGGCTGAACCCGAACATGAATCCCTGCAGCAGGATCTGCCAGACCGGGGTGCCCGGGCCGATGATCGAGAACAGCGCAATCAGCGCGCCCATGCACGCCGTGTTCCAGAGCAGCACGCGGCGGTAGCCGAAGCGCCTCAGAATGGCCGGCACGGTCATCTTCAGGCTCATGGCCGCGAGCGGCTGTGGAACAATCAACAGCGCGGCCTGGACCGGCGTGTAACCGAGTCCGACCTGGTACAGGAGCGGCAGCAGGAACGGCATGCCGCCCGCCGCCAGCCGCGTGAGGAAGCCACCACCGACGGCAATGCGGAACGTGCGTACGCGGGCCAGCGCGAACTGCAGCAGCGGGTGTGGAGTGGTGACCGCGTAGCGGCCGTAGGCGGCCAGCAGCGCCAATGAAATGACGAGCAGCCCCAGGACCTCGCGCCCGCTCAGCGTGTGCTCTCCGAACACCTCGAGCACATAGGACAGCAGTGCGAGTCCGGAACTGAATAGCACCAGACCGACCCAGTCGAGGGGCCAGCCGCGCGGATCGCGGAAGTCCGGCAGGTGGCGATAGACCAGATAGAGTCCCAGCATGCCGATGGGCACATTGACGAAGAAGATCGTGCGCCACGGCAGGTAGTGAACAATGAATCCGCCCGCCACCGGCCCCAGCATCGGACCGATGAGCGCGGGGATGACCACGAAACTCATGGCGCGCACCAGCTCTGCTTTGGGAACGGCGCGCACAATCGTCAGCCGCCCCACCGGTACCAGCATGGCGCCGCCCATGCCCTGCAGGATCCGGCACGCGACCAGCATGTGGATGCTGCTCGACAGCCCGCAGACTAAGGACCCGGTCGTGAACACGGCAATGGCCGCCGAGAACACCCGGCGAGTACCATAGCGGTCGGCGAGCCAGCCGCTCACCGGCACGAATACCGCCACCGCCAGCGTGTAGCTGCTGAGCACCGCCTTCATGCTGAGCGGGGCGACCTGCAGCGCCCGCGCGATGGCCGGTACCGCCGTGTTCAGGATCGTGGCGTCGAGGGCCTCCATGAAGAAGGCGACGGCCACCAACCAGGGCAGCAGGCGTTTTGAGGTCCTGCCGCTGACCACGGCCCTGGGTGCACTCGCGGGGCTCATTGCTCAAGCGTCCGGTGCGCGAGTGTCGGATGGAAGTTCAGTGTGCACTGACCACTCTCGCAATGACCCTACCTCATCCCCGTGAGCCGGTGACGGCGTGAATTGTGACAGACACTTAATCCGGAAATGCTGCACGCGCGGTAAACCATGCGGCCCGCCGCGCGTCCGACATTACATAGCGAATATATAATTTCATGAGTACCACAATGAACGGAAAGAACATAAGCTGGCGCAGGGCGAGTCGGGCCGCTGAGCGAAGTCCAGGCGCGGCAGGCCCTACGAAGGGTTGTCTTTCCTTAACGTGGCTCGTCGGCCCGGCGAGCGTCCTGGCGATGCTCTTCGGCTGCGCGGCCCAGCCGATGCCGATGCCCGAGCCGCCCCCGCCCACCGTGGCACCGCTCCCGGATACCAACGTTTACGTGTACCCAGCGGCCGGCCAGGACGCCGAGCAGCTCGACCGGGACCGCTACGAGTGTCACCAGTGGTCGGTACATCAAACCGGTTTCGATCCCAGTGTCCCGCAGGCGGCCCCGCACCAGCAGGTGCAGGTGGTCGCGATGCCGCCGCCGGGTGCCAACGCGGTGGCCGGCGCCGCGACCGGGGCCATCATCGGCGCGGCGGTTTCAAGTCCTTACCAGACCGGCAGCGGCGCACTCATCGGGGCCGCAGCCGGCGCGCTGATGGGCGCGGCCGCCGACTCGGCGCGCGCGCAACAGGCGGCGGACGCTCAGAGGCGCATCAACGCCGCCAACGACCAGCAGGACTTCGGACTCGATCAGCTGGCCGGCAATTACCGGCGCGCCCTGAGCGCCTGCCTGCAGGGGCGAGGTTACACCGTCAAGTGAAGCCCGTGGCCGCGAGCCTGGGTGCAAAGGAGATCTGTACGTGAACGCCCGCATTGGACTACCGATCGCGATCGCCGCGCTGGCGCTGTGCGCGATTTCGACCCTCGCCGCCGCTGATCCACGCGATGCACACAGTGGCTATGTCTACGACAACCGCTACAACCATGGCCACTATTACCCGCAGCGCGGCGCCACCTTTTACGCCGTGCCGCCGGGCGGATATCGGGTTCCCTACCAGGGGGGCTACTATTATTTTCATGGCGGCGCCTGGTATCGACCATGGGGGCCGGGCTTCGTCGTGGTCGGCCCGCCGATCGGCATCGGCGTGGCGTTCCTGCCCCCGTACTACAGCACCGTTTGGTTTGGCGGAGTGCCCTACTACTACGCGGACGACACCTATTACCTTTGGCGGCCGGAACAGCACGAGTACGTCGTGAGCGCGCCGCCCCGGGATACCGCGCCCGCCACCACCGCGCCCCCCACCAATCCTGATCTTTACGCCTATCCTAAGAACGGCCAGAACCAGGAGCAGCAGTCCCGCGATCGCTACGATTGCCACAAGTGGGCCAGCAGCCAAAGCGGCTTTGATCCTACGCAGCCGCTCGGCGGCGTGGCCGCCACCGAGGCGGACGCCCGCCGCTCTGATTACCAGCGGGCAGAGAAGACCTGCCTTGAGGGCCGAGGGTATAGTGTCAACTGAGGCCATCGAGAAGCGCGTACCCGAGAACAGCCCTTTGAAGATAGATTCCGCTACACCCCGGGGGGCCCGCTCCCGCTCCTGGGCCAGAGGTTCGCGGCCGGCTCTCTGGGTGGGCGGTGCGCTGGTCCTTCTCGCCATAATCGTCTGGATCGTGCATCTGGGGCGGCAGGCGCAGGCCGCCGGCCAGCGCAACGGTGCCGGAGGCGCCACCGCGGTTGCGGTCGCGACCGCGACGACCGGGGACATCGCGGTCAACTTACCCGCGCTCGGCACCGTTACGCCCCTGGCCACCGTCACGGTCAAGACCCAGATCAGCGGCCAGCTGCAGCACATTGCCTTCAAGGAAGGTCAGCTTGTGCGTGCCGGGGACTTCCTGGCGCAGATCGATCCGCGCCCCTACCAGTCGGCCCTCGAGCAGATGCAGGGCAATCTGCAGCGCGACCAGGCGCTGCTCGCCAACGCCCGCCGCGACCTCAAGCGCTACCAGGACATTCTGGCTCAGGGGCTGATCGCCAAGCAGCAGCTCGATACCCAGCAGGCGCTGGTCCAGCAGTACGAGGGCACCGTGGCCACCGATGAAGCACAGGTTGGCGCCGCCCAGCTGAATCTCAAATACACGCACATCGTCGCACCGGTCAGCGGCCGGGTGGGCCTGCGCCAGGTGGACGTGGGCAACTACGTCACCGCCGGCGATGCCAACGGCATCGTCGTGGTCACTCAGCTCCAGCCGGTATCGGTGATCTTTCCCATGCCGGAGGACAACCTGCCGGCCATCCAGCAGCGCCTGCACGCGGGCGCCGTGCTCACGGTCGAGGCCTACGATCGCGCGAATACCACCAAGCTGGCCGACGGCACGCTGCAAAGCGTGGACAACGAGATCGACCCCGCCACCGGCACGATCAAGATGCGGGCCGTGTTCGACAACCAGGACGGGGCGCTGTTTGCCAACCAGTTCGTCAATATCCGCCTGCTCCGGGAAGTACTGAAGGACCAGGTCATCGTCCCCGTCGCCGCCGTGCAGCACGGCGCCCCGAATGGCGTGAACAGCACCTTCGTCTACCTGGTCGGCGCCGACCGCACCGTATCGGTGCGGCCCATTGCCCTCGGAGCGGCCGATGGCGAGCGTGTGGCGGTGGCCTCGGGACTCAAGGCCGGCGACGTCGTGGTGACCGAGGGCGGTGATCGGCTGCGCGAAGGTGCCACGGTGACGCTGCCGCAAGCCCCCGCGGCCGCCGGTACGGCACCACCGGCCGCGCGACCGGGAAAAGGCCGTCATCATCGCGGGGCCGGCGCAGACGACAGGGCGGGCGGCAACTCGGCTCATCCATGGAACGGCAAGCCGCCGGCCAGCACGACGGGCACACCCTGAGGCGGGCCGCGCGCAGGCCCCGGCTGTCCAGGCGCACGCGTCGATGAACCCTTCCCGCATCTTCATCGTGCGACCGGTGGCGACCGCGCTGCTGATGATCGCGATCCTGCTGGTGGGCATCGTCGGATACCTGCAGCTGCCGCTTTCGGCGCTGCCCGAAGTGGCCTACCCCACCATCCAGGTGCAGACCTTCTATCCGGGCGCAAGTCCCGAGGTCATCACCTCGGCCATCACCGCGCCGCTCGAGAAGCAGTTCGGGCAGATGCCCGGCCTCAATCAGATGTCCTCCACCAGCTCGGCGGGGGCTTCCGTGATCACGCTGCAGTTCGACCTCAGCCTGCCTATCGACATCGCCGCGCAGCAGGTGCAGGCGGCCATCAGCGCGGCGCAGAATCTGGTGCCCCAGGATCTGCCGGCGCCGCCGATCTACGCCAAGGTCAATCCCGCCGATGCGCCCGTGCTGACGCTGGGGCTCACTTCCAAGGTCATGCCGCTGACCAGCGTCGAGGACCTGGCCGATACGCGCATTGCGCAAAAGATCTCCCAGCTCAGGGGGGTGGGCGTGGTCAGCATCAGCGGCGGCCAGCGCCCGGCGGTGCGCGTGCTGATCAACCCGCAGGCGCTGGCCGCGCTGGGTCTGAACCTCGATGACCTGCGCACCACGATCAACGTCGCCAATCAAAACGGGCCGAAGGGCACCTTTGACGGTCCGACGCGTGCGTACACCATCAACGCGAACGACCAGCTCCGCAGTGCTGACGAGTACAGCCAGATCGTCATCGCCTACCGCAACGGCGCCGCGGTGCGGCTCAAGGACGTCGCGACCCTGGTGCAGGGCGCGGAAAACACCAAGCTCGGCGCCTGGATGAATACCACCCCGGCGCTGCTCATCAACGTCCAGCGCCAGCCGGATGCCAACGTCGTCGACGTGGTCGACAGCATCAAGAAGCTCCTGCCCTCGCTCCAGGCCTCGCTCCCCGCCGGCGTCGAGCTGCAGGTGCTGACCGATCGCACCACCACGATCCGCGCCTCGATACATGACGTGCAGTTCGAACTCACGCTCGCCGTCGCACTGGTGGTGATGGTGATCTTCCTGTTCCTGCGCAACATCCCGGCCACGGTGATACCGGCCCTGTCGGTGCCGCTGTCGCTGGTGGGGACCTTCGCGCTGATGTACCTGGCTCATTTCAGCCTCAACAACCTGTCGCTGATGGCCCTCACCATCGCCACCGGCTTTGTCGTCGACGACGCGATCGTGATGATCGAGAACATCGCCCGTTTCCTTGAGCAGGGAGACACCCCGCTCGAGGCGGCCCTGAAGGGCTCCAAGCAGATCGGCTTTACCATCATCTCACTGACTGTCTCGCTGGTGGCGGTGCTGATTCCATTGCTGTTCATGCAGGAGGTCGTCGGCCGCCTGTTCCGCGAGTTTGCCGTCACCCTGGCGGTAACCATCCTGATCTCGGCGCTGGTCTCGCTCACCCTGGTGCCGATGCTATGCGCCCGGCTTTTGCGCGCGCGGCCCCCCGGCGAGGCGTCGGCCTATGCCCATGCCCCCTGGTTCGCGCGCATCGTCGCCTGGTACGGCAAGCGCCTGACCTGGGTGCTCGATCATCAGCCGCTGACCCTGGCAGTCGCCGTCGGTACGCTG
The DNA here is from genome assembly GCA_963707115.1 of uncultured Gammaproteobacteria bacterium. Lineage (GTDB taxonomy): Bacteria > Pseudomonadota > Gammaproteobacteria > Steroidobacterales > Steroidobacteraceae > FEN-1191. Next base: position 205,433 of record CAVPOP010000003.1, on the reverse strand, counting down.
GTGGTGACCGCGCTCCTCTATGTGGTCATCCCCAAGGGTTTCTTCCCCACCCAGGACACCGGCCTGATCCAGGGCGTCTCCGAGGCCACGCAATCGGTGTCCTATGCAGCCATGGCCGATCGCCAGCAGGCCCTGGGCGCGGCTATTCTGCAGGATCGGGATGTGGCAAGCCTGTCCTCGTTTATCGGCGTCGATGGGAGCAACGTCACCCTCAACAGCGGCCGGTTCCTCATCAACCTCAAGCCGCGGGCGGACCGGTCGAGCACCGCCAGTGAGGTGGCGCGGCGCATCCAGCAGGAGACCGCCCGCGTGCCGGGCATCACGCTCTACATGCAGCCGGTGCAGGACCTGACCCTTGATGCGACGGTGAGCCGCACCCAGTACCAGTTCACGCTGCAGGCGGCCGGCCCGGCGGAACTGTCGATCTGGACCCCGGCACTGGTGGCGCGTCTGCGTACGCTGCCGGAATTCGCGGATGTGACCAGCAATCTGGCCGACAATGGGCTTTCGGCCTCGGTCGTGATCGACCGCGACAGCGCGGCACGCTTCGGCGTCAGCGTCGGCACCGTCGACAACGCACTCTACGACGCCTTCGGCCAGCGCATTGTCTCCACGATCTTCACGCAGGCGAACCAGTACCGCGTGATCATCGAGGCCGACCCTTCCCTGCAGCGCTCGCTCCAGTCGCTCGCCTCCATCTACGTGCCCTCCGCGGGCGGGGGACAGGTGCCGCTGTCGGCGATCGCCTCGGTCCACGAGGAGGTACGCCCGCTCCTGATCAACCACCAGGCGCAGTTTTCGGCCAGCACCATCTCGTTCAATCTGGCGCCGGGCGCATCGCTGGGCGCCGCCGTCAAGGCCATCGAGAGTGCGCAGCGCGCCATCGGCCTGCCCGCGAGCATCAGCACCACATTTCAGGGGGCGGCGCTCGCGTTTCGCAATAACCTGGTCAATGAGCTGCTGCTGTTGTTGGCCGCGGTGGTCATCATGTACATCGTGCTGGGCGTGCTCTACGAGAGCTTCATCCATCCGATCACGATTCTCTCCACCCTGCCCTCCGCGGGCATCGGCGCGCTGCTGGCACTCATGCTGGCCGGCGAAGAAATGACCATCGTCGCCGTGATCGGGATCATCCTGCTCATCGGCATCGTCAAGAAGAACGCCATCCTGATGATCGACTTCGCCATTCATGCGGAGCGGGTCGAGGGCAAGTCGCCGCGCGAGGCGATCTACCAGGCCTGCCTGCTGCGCTTCCGGCCGATACTCATGACCACCGTGGCGGCGATGTTCGGGGCACTGCCGCTGATGTTCGGCACCGGTACCGGATCGGAACTGCGTCACCCGCTCGGCGTGAGCATTGTCGGCGGGCTGGCCGTGAGCCAGGTGCTGACGCTGTTCACGACCCCGGTCATTTACCTGGCTTTTGACCGGCTCGCGCAGCGCTGGCGCCGACGGGAATGAACCTCTCGGCGCCGTTCATCGCCCGGCCGGTGGCCACGACCCTGTTCACGCTGGGCGTGGCGTTGGCCGGGGTCGCCGCCTTCAACCTGTTGCCCGTGGCCCCGCTGCCGACGATTGACGCGCCGGCCATCTTCGTCTCCGCGCAGCTCCCGGGAGCGAGCCCCGAAGTGATGGCTAGCAGTGTCGCCACGCCGCTCGAGCGGCACCTGGGTGCCATTGCCGACGTGGACGACATGACCTCGACCAGCAGCGTGGGCAGTACCAATATTCAGCTGACCTTCGGGATCGATCGGGACATCGACGGCGCCGCGCGCGACGTCCAGGCCGCCATCGTCGCCGCCCACGCTGACCTGCCCTCCGCGCTGACGCGAAACCCGTCTTACCGCAAGATCAACAGCTCGAACTTTCCGATCCTGCAGCTTGCCATGACCTCCGACGTGCTCACGCAGGGCCAGATCTACGATGCGGCCGACGCCGTGGTCTCGCAGCGCCTGTCGCAGATCAAGGGGGTCGGCAGCGTCAATGTGGCCGGCAGCGCGCTGCCTGCGGTGCGGGTCGAGATCAATCCGCTGGCGCTGTCCAAGTACGGTATCGGCCTGCAGGACGTCCGCGCGGCCATTTCCAACGCCAACGCCAACGCGCCGAAAGGCGCGATCGAGAACGCGGCGCTGCACTACCAGATCTACACCAACGACAACGCCCGAACCGCAGCCGATTACCGCTCGCTCATAATCGGCAGTCGTGGCGGCGCTACGGTGCGCCTGGGCGAGGTCGCTGAGGTGCTCGATATACAGGATGGCGCGACCGAGGACCTCCGCAACTACGGCCTATACAACGGCAAGCCGGCCGTGCAGGTGCAGATCCTGCGGCAGCCCGGCGCCAACATCATCAGCGTGGTCGAAGCGGTCAAGGCGGAAATTCCGCAACTGAAGAAGCTGATCGATCCGAAGATCGACCTGGCGGTCACCAACGACCGCTCGGTGACGATCCGCGCTTCGCTCCATCAGGTGGAACGCACGCTGGTACTGGCCATCGCGATGGTGATCCTCGTGGTCTATGTCTTCCTGCGCAGCGCGCGTGCCGCGATCATTCCCGCCGTCGTCGTACCGGTCTCGCTCATCGGCACTTTTGGTGCCATGTACCTGCTCGGGTACAGCCTGAACAACTTCTCGCTGATGGCGCTCACTATCGCCACCGGCTTCGTGGTCGACGATGCCATCGTGGTCATGGAGAACACCACGCGCCACATCGAGGCGGGAATGGCGCGCCGGGACGCGGCCTTGCTGGGCGCGCGCGAGGTTGGCTTTACGGTGCTGTCGATGAGCCTGTCGCTGGTTGCGGTGTTCGTTCCCTTTCAGCTGATCGGCGGCATCATCGGCAGGCTGTTTCGGGAATTCACCGTGACGCTCGCGGTCGCAATCCTGATCTCGCTGGTGATCTCCCTGACGACGACACCCATGTTGTGCGCGCGCCTCCTGGGGCGGGAGCGGGCGCACCGCGACGGGGGCTGGGGCGCCGCCTTCGAGCGGGCTTTCGCGGCCACGCGCCGCAGGTACGAAGGCTCCCTGGCCTGGGCGCTCGATCATGGTCCGTTGATGATGCTGATCCTGATGCTTACGATCGGGCTGAACGTCTACCTGTACGTCGTCGTGCCCAAGGGGTTCCTGCCCCAGCAGGATACCGGCCAGCTGCGCGGCGGAATCCGCGGCGATGCCTCGGCTTCGTTCCAGCTGACGAAGGGCAAGCTCAAGCAGGTGGTGGACATCATCCGTTCCGATCCGGCCGTGGCGACCGTGGTGGGTTGGGTCGGCGGCGGCCCGGGAGGTGGTGGCGGCCACGGCGCAGCGAGCGCCAGCGTCAGTGTCTCGCTCAAGTCCTTGGCGGAGCGTCACGAATCGGCCGATCGCGTCATTGCACGGCTGCGACCGAAGATGGCACGGGTCACGGGGGTGCAGGCCTTCCTGCAGGCAGTCCAGGATATCGGCAATGCGGGAGGCGGACGTGCGGCCAATGCACAGTACCAGTACAGCCTGCTCGGCGATGACCTGGAGGAGCTGCGCACCTGGTCGTCGCGCCTGCGCAGGGCGCTGCAGGACGTGCCCGAAGTGACCGATGTGGACACCGATATGCAGCCCGGTGGCCTGGAGAGTGACCTGATCATCGATCGCGATGCGGCCGCGCGTCTCGGGCTCAGCGTTGCCCAGATTGACAACGCGCTTGGCGAAGCCTTTGCGCAATCCCAGGTCTCGACCATATACAACCCGTACAGCCCGCAGCAGTACCACGTGGTGATGGAGGTCGCGCCGCAGTTCTGGCAGAACCCCGATAGCCTCAATCAACTGTACATCAGCACCTCGGGCGGAGTGGTCAGCGGCACACAGGCGACCCAGGCCGTAGCCGGCACGACCGTGATCAAGCCCGCGACGGAAGCCGGCGCGGCAGCGAGCGCCGTGGCCCAGGACACGGCCCGTAACGCCGCCGCCAACTCATTGGCCAACGCAGGACGCGGCAATACCTCCACGGGTGCGGCGGTGAGCACCAGCCGCGAGGCCGTCGTGCCCTTCTCGGCGTTCAGCCACTTTGCCACGGGGACGACGCCCGATACTGTGAATCACACCGGCACCTCAGCGTCCACCTCGATTGCCTTTAACCTCCCCGAAGGTGAATCGCTCAGCACCGCCCTGGCGGCCATAGACCGGACCATGAAGCAGTTACACGTGCCGGCCACGATCCGCGGTGGCTCCTATGGCACAGCCCGCCTGTTCCAGCAGAACTCCAGCAGCGAGCCGCTGCTGTTGCTGGCGTCGTTCGCCGCCATCTACGTGGTGTTGGGCATACTCTACGAAAGCTTCAGCCACCCGCTGACGATCCTGTCCACCCTGCCCTCGGCAGGCGTCGGTGCCTTGCTCGCGCTGATGGCCACGGGCAATGAATTCAGCCTGATCGCCTTTATAGGTATTCTGCTGCTCATCGGGATCGTCATGAAGAACGCCATCATGATGGTGGATTTCGCCATCGACGCGCAGCGCCTCAAGGGGCTCGAGCCCCGGGCGGCGATCGCTCAGGCCTGCTCGCTCCGGTTCCGGCCGATCATGATGACCACGTGCGCCGCAATCGCCGGCGCGCTGCCCCTGGCCCTCGCCTCGGGCGATGGCACCGAGATGCGCCGCCCGCTCGGCATTTCGGTCATCGGCGGGCTGCTGGTCAGCCAGTTGCTGACGCTCTATACCACCCCGGTCGTGTACCTGTACGTTGATCGGCTGCGCGCGCGCTGGGCGCGGCGCGCGCGGCGGACCGAAGGGAGTTCCGGATTTGGGGACGCGCCCCCGCAGCCGCTTTGAGGCCGGCCCTCAGTGGGCGTCGAAGAATGCTTTGACCGCGCTCAGGCAAAAAGGCGGCACGAGGCCGGCATGATAGTCCTCGAGCACGGCCGCGTCGCCGCCGTCGGTCGCGCCTCCCAGGATGGCATTGGCGCGCACCAGGCCTTCAGCCACGGCGAATCCGGTCTTCTCGCTCGCGTAGGGATCGCCGGTGGCGATGGGTGAGTCGACATCCAGGATCACGGGAGCCACCGCGGGCGGGTGGGACACCCAGTAGCTCTGCATTAGTGTGGTGTTGAAGTAGAAGACCTCGGGATCAGAGTTGCCACCGCAGAGCAGAGTGGGCGCCGTAGGCGCCCAGTTGCGCAGGTCGTTGGTCTTCAACCGCACCCGGAAGGTATTTTGCGGATCGGCGGGAGGCAGTCCGTCGGTAATGGCGGGGAAACCCCCATCGGGGGCCGCCAGCGCGTCGGCAATGTACGCGCCCCGGAAGGGGTCGGTGATCAGATAATCGGTGCCGAAGCCTGCGGCGAAGATGCCGGCCAGGTTGGCGGGCAGTACCGCCGGGGTGTAGATCGCGTAGGCCGGCGTCGGCGGAACGATGTCGAAGGCGGCCGGCGGAAACTTGCCCTCCGCCGTGAGCTCGCTGACCGCGACCACGCCCGGAAACAGACCCTCGATCGTGGGCGCGTACTGGGGCGCGAACGCATCGGCCGGCGTGGCGTAGATATCGCCGTATGCCTTCTGGTACGACACGACCACCAGCGCCAGGCTCTTGGGGCCGCTGTTATTGACTTGACCCTCGAAGATCGCATCGCTGAAGGCCGATAACGCGTAAGGTCCCGACATGGGCCCCGATGCGGTCACGTTCAGGCCCGCGGCCTCCATGGCGCGGTGCGTGGCCATGGCCACATAGCCGCCTTCCGAGTAGCCGGTAATGAACAGCTTCCCTCCGTCCAGCGAGGCCGGCACATCGGCCGTCGGTAACGCCGAGCGAGCCGCGGTCAGCGAATCAATCATGTCCTTCGACTGCTGGTCGGCGATCAGGTAGGGGTGATAGTCGAGCGTGGAAATGTCATAGCCGACCTCGTTCGGAGCCACGACGATATAACCCTCCGCCGCGAACACCGCCGCGAGTATCTGCCCTTCGCCGTTGCCGTTGGTCGCGAACTGGCTGATGTCGTAGTTTTTGTCAGTCGTGGTTCCATGCGCATACAGCACTACGGGGCGGCCGCCGGTGCAGCGGACGTCGGTTCCGCTCGGGACCATCAGCGCAGCGGAGGCGACCGTGAGGTTCCCGGCGGGATCCACAGTCTCGTAGCTGAGGTGATACACGGTAATGGTGCATATGGGCGTATACGCGAGCTGGAGCAGGTACTGGCCGAGCTCATTGCCACCCAGCACCGCCAGCAGGTCACTCGGCGCGTAGGTGCCGACCATCAGCGGCGGGCCATTGATAAGATCGCCGCGCTGTACCGGAGGCGGCATGATCGTTGGGTTGGAGGAAGAGTCCTTTCCGTTGCAGGCATTCAGCGCTGCAACGGCCAGTAGGGCGACCAGGCTTGGTCGAAGAGATTTCATGCAGCGATTGTCCGGAGATGCGACCGGGCCGGTGTCAGACGACGCCTGAGTTGTCGCTTCCATTGTGCCGATTCCACCCAAGAGCGGTGCGTGCGATGTAGAAAAGCGTACGCTCCGCCGCGTTGCGTGGGATGCACCCGCTCTTCAGCGCGGCCATCGGTGTTCTTAATATAGTATTTATTAATCAATCACTTAGGCATATTTTCTAATCTTTGTTCCTGCTCTAATCCGCTGACCTGAGCAATCGTCCCGGCGGTGTATCGAGAATCGGTCGGTCCTGAAGCGCTTGAGGCAAACTAACGCAAGCCTGCATCCGAAAACCACGCTGGCCTGCATAACGATTTGACTTCTGAGTAGACCCGCAGAGGATGAGATGCGCGTGGTTGCACTGCTCGACCGGGCCGGCCGATGTTAGGATCGTTGTCGACCCACGTACGAGATGATTTGAGCCCACAGTCTGTGATGTTCACTTAGCCGTAGGGTGGGACATGGGACGAGGAATTCGAGCGCTGCGAATAATGCCCCTCGGTGCGGCTTTCTCCAGCTTTCTCCTGCTGTTGGCCTCGTGCACCGGGACGCGTCCGGGCGCTGAGACGCCCGCGTCCGCGTCAGCGTCGACACCCGTCGCTGCAGCCCCGATGCCCTCGTCGCCGAGCCCAACTCCCTCCGCACCCGCTACCGCAGAAAGTCAGGTCGGTCCGAGCACTCCGGCCACGGCGCCAAAGGCAACTCCTGGGGGCGAAAGCCCGCCGGCGCCGGGAGCCGCAGCCAAGACCAAGCCGCCCGCCTCGCGTACGCCGCCTCGCCCAGCGCCTGCAGTTCCGGCGAACGCCGTTGCATCCAAGCCGACTGCCGCCAATCCGCCGGCACAGCGAGCCGCTGTGCCCGCGCCCCTGGACATACCGGCGCTCGAGCAACGCCTCAGGGATACACACGCCATCGGACTGTTCACCAAGCTGTCACTCAAGAATCAGGTCGACGATCTGCTGGACCAGTTCCGGGCGCATTATCGCGGGAACGGGAGCCTCTCATTGAGTGGACTGCGCGAGCGCTATGACCTGCTGATGCTCAAGGTGCTCAGCCTCCTCCAGGATAGCGATCCCGCTCTGGCTCAGACAATAGGGTCCTCGCGCGAGGCGATTTGGGGCATTCTTAGCGATCCGAACAAACTCGCGGCCATTTCATAGTCACCACAGGAGCAGGTATGCGCCTCGTTTCCAAAGCTTTCGTCTTCACATCCCTGCTGTCCGCGCTGGCCGGACTCCCGGCATACACCGCCGACGACCCCTCGTTTGGCAAGGATCTCATGGCGACAATCGCCCTGCAGGGTCTGCCTTGCGACAAGATCGTGGACGCAAAGCGTAACGCCGACAGCGACTACGTGGCCACTTGCAAGGACGGGCACCGCTATCACGTTTATGTCAATGCCTCCGGCCGGGTCATCGTCGACAAGCTTTGAGCGGAAGGGGGGCCGGCCGCGCGGGTCTCTGCCGCTGCGGCTGAATATAACTAGGCGCAGGTGCAGGCGCGGGCACCGGCGAGCGCGGGATCAAGTTTACGCTGCAAGCACCTACGGCAGCTCGCGCACGGCCGACGGCGCCTGGCCGCCGCTCCGCACGTCTTCATAGCGCTTTCCCAGCAAGTAGGCGATCGGAAACCAGACCGCCGACACGATTGCACCGAAAATGGCCAGCCCCGTTACCCCGTAGGGAAGAACCGCGGCGCTTATCCACGCGGCGCTGAAATCCCCGAACCGGTATACCACCGTGTCGATGACGTTCTTGGCCTTATAGCGGCTCTCCTGGTCGACGACGGTAAACAGCATCTCCCGAGTCGGTTTGGCGACGGCGTATTCGGCCACCCGCCTGAATATCTGGATGGCCCCGAGCACCATCAGCACGGGTGAGAAGGCCATGGCCAGGAAGGCGACGACCATAATGATCGGATTGAGCAGCAAGCCGGCGCCGACCCCAAAGCGCGCGATGAACCGGCCGGTCCCGAACAGCTGAATGAATACGGCGCAACCGTTGACCGCCAGATCGATCATTGCATAAACCTGGGTGCGCGCTTCCCGGCTCTTGAAGGCTTTCGTGATCAGATCTCCGAGCTGGAAATACACGATCGTTGAGATCCAGGTCATCAGCAGCAGGAACAGCGCCACCAGCAACAGGTAGCGCGAGCGCAGCAGTAACTTAAAGCCATCGAAGGCGCTCCCCGAAAGGCGATGCTGCAGGCTGGTGCGCTGCACTTCGGGAGCGGCGGCCAGGAGCTTCTGCTTTTCGCCGGCGAGCATGTGCACGACCAGCGCCGTCACCGCAAAACCGGCCGCGGCCGTCAGCAGGAGATTGTTGTTGCCTATGGTCTTCGCCAACGTAGTTGCCACGGCGGGTCCGACGATGCCACCGATCGTGCCGCCGGCAGCCACCAGGCCAAAAAGACGCTTGGCCTGGGCGCGCGAGTAGAGGTCGGCCATGAAAGTCCAGAAAACGGAAATAATGAGCATGTTGAAGGTGCTCACCCAGACGTAAAAGCCGGCGGCGACCCAGCGATCCTGATCGTGGCGACTGACAAACATCCCGTAGAAGGCCAGGATCGACAGTGCCACAAAGCCATATACCCAGGGCAGGAAGCGGGACAGCTTGACGCGCGACGCCAGGCCCGAGTACAGCGGGGCGAACACCAGGCTGGCCAGCAGCGTCACGGTGAACAGTTCCTGCAGATGAGCCACCCCGTAGACCGTGCCCATGGCATCGCGCACCGGCTTGATAACGGAGTAACTGCCAAACAGGAAGAAGAAATACAGCATGCTCAGGAGCACGGCTCGCTGCTCGTAGGGTTCGACGGCGGCCACCTTTCCGAACAAACGCGCCATTGGCGATGAACTGGGCGGGACTGACGGCGTGGATGTACTCATGGCACTCCCGGAATGACCTGGCCGGCGCTCGCGCCGCGGCCAGCGGATTCCCGATGGCGTAGCGTTTCATAATTGCGACCGAGGTGAGCGGCGACGGCTCCCCAGACGACCGAGGCCCCGACGCCGAGCGCAACCGCACCGCCGAGACCGTAACCGAGCGAGCGCAGTCCGGTCTGCATCCATGCCGAGCTGAGATCTCCGAATCGATACACGACGGTATCAATGACGTTCTTGGCCTTGTAGCGGCCGCTTTGCTCAACGACGGTGAAACAGATTTCGCGGCTGGGGCGCGCGATGGCGTATTGGGCCACGCGCCGCACAATCTGCAAGCCCTGGATCATGAGCAGCGTCGGGGACAAGGCGGTGGCGAGGAAGGCTACGATCATCAGCAGCGGATTGAGCACCAGTCCCGCGGTCACTCCGAAGCGTTGCACGACCCGCCCCAGGCCTAGAATCAGGATCGCGGCCGTGCAGATATTGACGACCAGGTCGACGTCGGCAATGGCCTGAGCTCGACTTGCGACGGCCGCGTAGCTGCGCGCGACCACGTCGGTTTGCAGAAAATAGGCGACCGTATTGACCCAGGTCATCAAAAGCATGAACGCTGCCTGGCTTAACGCGTAGCCGGAACCCAACAGTTGCCGGAATCCCTCCAGTGCGCTCCCGCTCAGACTGTGGTCGAGCGTCGATTGCTGCGAGTCCTGGTTGTTGGCACGCAGCCGGGCCTTTTCCCGCATCAACAGGTAAATCAGCGCGATGACCACGACGAAGCCGAGGACGGCGAGCAGCAACATGCCGCTGATGCCGAGTCGGCTAACGAATAATCGCGTCAGCAGCGGGCCGCAGATCGCGCCCAGCGCGCCGCCCGCGGCAATGTAGGCGAACAGACGAGTCGCCTGCGCCGGCGAAAAGACGTCCACCATCAGGCTCCAGAACACGGAAATCATGAACAGATTGGCGACGCTGAACCACACGTAGAAGCTCCCGCCAATCCACCGGTTCTCAGGCGCAAGACGAAACAGAACTTCAAACAGCGCCAGATTGCACAACCAGAACCAGAATACGCCCGGGAGTAGACGCGTCAGCCTGATCCTGGAGGCGAGCGCGGAAAAAATCGTTGACGCGACCATGGTCCCCACAAAGGTCGCGGTGAACAGCTGCTGCAGTTGATCGACGCCGTACATCGTCGCGACCGTATCGCGCAGCGGGCGCAGAATGTAATAGCTCCCCAGCAGCACGAAATTGCATCCAAACGCGAGTGCCAGCGCGCGGCGCTCGTGGGCTGCCACGCTCATGGCGTCTCAGGCACCGGGGATGCCGTTCTTTGGCATCGCGCGCTCATTCCAGGTTGATTACCACTTTCCCCCGCGCGTGGCCGGCTTCGACGTACCTGATGGCCTCGGAGGTCTCACTGAGCTTGTAACGCCGGTCTATAACCGGGGTGATCTTGCCGTCCTGCAGTAGTTGGCGCAGATAATCGAGGTCGTCATGGTTCAGCTTGGCGAGAAAGAAGCCGATCTTTTGCTTGACAAACGGGGCCAGTGCTTTCGCCTCGATGGCCCCCGACATGCCGCCCAGCCACGGTCCGCCGCTGGATCCTCCGACGATGACCAGCGTCCCGGCGGGCGTGAGAGCACGCCGCGTCTGCGCTGCGGAGTGCGAGCCGACGTTATCCACGATCAGATCGTAACGCTGCGACCCGCGGGTGAAATCCTCGCGTGTGTAGTCGATGACATGGTCGGCGCCGATCGACTGCACCAGGGCCACATTCCGGGTGCTGCACACCCCCGTGACTTCTCCGCCCAGGACCTTGGCGATCTGCACCGCGAACGTGCCGACGCCGCCCGACGCGCCGTTGATCAACACCTTCTGCCCTGCCTGCAGCTTGCCCTGGTCGCGCAGGGCTTGTAGTGCCGTGATGGCGGCTATAGGTACCGCGGCAGCCTGCTCAAAGGAAATATTGGCAGGCTTCAGCGCCACCGACCCTTTGCCGCGAACCGTCACGTACTCTGCAAACGCCCCGTCGGCACCGCCGAATACCTCATCGCCGGGCTTGTACTGAGTGACATCCTTGCCCACCGCTTCGACCGTGCCCGCGAAGTCGACGCCCATGCGAATGTCCTTGGGAGCACCAAACCCGGCCATCGGCCGCATGATGTATGGCTTGCCGCGCATGAAATGCCAGTCCAGCGGGTTCACCGACGCCGCGTGCACTTTGACCAGCATGCGATCGTCCGCGGGCACTGGCTTGGCGACATCTTCGAGCTTGACCACATCGGGCGCACCGTAGCACCGATACACGATGGCCTTCATTGCGTTCGTACCGGTCGCCGCGGGCGCGCCACCGCACGGCGAGTCGTGGCTAAGCAGCAATCCAAGCGCCACCACGGCTGCCAGCACCACCAGCAACAGAGCGCTCAGCACTTTGTTTCGTCGAGTCATTCTTCTTGCTCCCGTCTGTCGCGATCGGACCATGCCACGGGGAAGACCGGTTCGGTGGCAGGCCGCGCTGGCGGTGCCGAGTCGATCGATCTGTCCCTCTCGGCAACTTGCGGCGTTCAACTCAAGGGCGCGGCCCCCGGCCTGGAGCTGCTCGCCCGCCGTTCCGGGCCTTCGACCGGCGCACGATGGTAGCCCTATGCCGGAGGAAAGTGAATCGACAGCGCCTGCCGCGTCGTGGCCGGGAACTTCTGCGGAGTTGGGGCGTATAAGGACTACTGGACTGGCAGATCTGGAGCGCTGACCATGAAGAAATCTCCGCAATATCGCGTTTCCAGGAGGCGGGCCGTGCACATGGTCCTTGCGGCCGGGGCGGCTCTGGGATTGCGACGTGTCGCGTGGGCGGGTGCGGTCGGCTCCGCTGTGCCGATGATGAAGGCCGTGCCCGGCACGGGTGAAAGGCTGCCTGTGGTGGGCTTGGGCACTGACAAATTCCGCACTGACGCACGGGGCGCCATCCAAGCCGAGATCAAGCGCATGTTCGACATGGGCGGCACCGTCATCGACACGGCCGCCGCTTATGGGGACAGTGAAGCGATCATTGGCGATGCCGTGGCGGCCCTGGGCATCCGCGAGCGGCTGTTTCTTGCCACCAAGCTCACGGCGGGCGGTTCTATTAGAAGCGGCGCCGGGGGCGAGGCAAGCTTAAGCCGCTCGCTCGAACGGCTCCGCACGCAGCGCATAGACTTGCTGCAGGTCCATAACCTCGACGGGGTCGATGAGCTGATGCCGGCTGCTTCAACGATGGAAGCAGGCCGGCAGGATACGCTATATCGGCATCACCACGTCGCGAGTCGGCCAGCACTCTCAGATGGTGGAGTACATGCGTAAGTATCCGCTCGACTTTGTTCAGGTCGACTATTCGCTCGCCAATCGCGACGCTGCCGCGAACGTCTTGCCGCTGGCGTTGGAGCGCAAGATGGCAGTGCTCGCCAACATTCCGTTTGCATTCGGGTCGCTTTTCAGTCAAGTGCAGACTCGTGCGCTCCCCTCCTGGGCCGCCGACATTGACGCTGCCAGCTGGAGCCAGTTTTTGCTCAAATACGTAATCTCGCATCCTGCCGTCACCTGCACCATACCGGGCTCCACGCAGGTCGCTCATCTGGAGGACAACCAGCGTGCCGCGCGTGGGCGCCTCCCGGATGAGGCTATGCGCCGCAAGATGGAAGAGTTCTGGGACGCTGGCTGAGCGCAATTGGTCTGCTTCCACCGGCAAAGCCCAAACTTGCGGCTCGCGGTTTCCGTTAAGGGCATGTTGCCAACGTGAGCGGTTAAAAAAATCTCGGTTTATCAATATAATAGAGTCATTATGTTAAGAAAGTTATATCTCTAATTCCTTGCAACGGCGGGCTCTTCCCTCCTCTGCCCCGCGCCGGTCTGTTGGACAACTGCCGCGCGCGTGGCTGCATCTCTACAACACAGACGCCGGCGGCCATTGCTTCCGGCCGCAGCATTTCGCAGCTGCCGACCGGTACGGCCGCGATCCATTGCCCTGGCAACGGAATCCCTCCTATTCTTGCGTGCCGTGTACGGATCAGCACTTACGACGAGAATGTAAATATGAAGCTCGCCTCGATGGCCGTGCTATGCATAGTCGCGGTATTGAGCGCCGCTCAAGCCGAGCCGTATGACGGTGAAGCCATTGGCGAGGTCGTGCAGATCACGGCGACGCGCGAGCCGGAGCCCGTCGACAGAGTTCCGGCTTCGATCACCGTGGTCACGGGCGAGGAATTGCGATTGCGGGGCGCACAAGATCTGCGCACTGCGCTGTCACTGGTCAGCGGCGTGGAGGGCACCCCCGGCGGCGATAGCGGCCCAGCGGGCACCGTGCCGGCGCTTTGGGGCTTGCGCGAGGCCGATGCCTTCTTGCTCGTCGTAGACGGGATACCCTGGGGCGGGGCTTTCAACCCGGCAACTCCCTCGATCGATCTCACCAACGTAGAACGCATCGAGGTGCTGCGTGGCGCCGCCCCGACGACCTACGGGGCAACCTCATTCGTGGGCGTGATCCAGGTCATTCACTACGCTCCGGGCGCGACTCCCGCAATTGTCAGTGTCTCCGGGGCTTCGTACGGCGGCTACGGGGTTTCTGCCGGAGGGAATCTGCCGGAGTTGGGCAGCTATAAGCAGGCCCTTACGGTCAACGTCGAGAAGCACGGCTATGCCGAGGATCGTACCGCCTACGAACGCTACCACGCCCTGTACCGTGGCAAAAGCGATCTGGGTTTTGGCACCTTGCACGTCGATGGTGACGTGTCGATCCTGCCGCAGGATCCCTCGGGCAATCTGCTCCTGCGCGATGGTTTGACATTGCATAACGAACTACCGATCGATGCGAATTTCAATCCTGCCGGGGCCAAGCTCGATCAGCAAAGATACGCATTGAACGTGGGATTGGACGGAAACAGCTCAGCCGGCGACTGGGCGGTCACTGTTTCGGCGACCCGTACGCTCAATGACATCCTGCGCGGCTTCCTGCGCGGGGACGCGTTTGCAGATCCGCCCGACGCCGGTGTCGGTGACGGGCTGCAGGCCGATGGATATACCCAAAGCACTGCGATCACGGACGTCTACTTCGACGCGCACGTCGGAACCATGCTATCGCCGGCGCTGCATCTGATGTACGGGATCGACTATACGTACGGTTACGGATCCGAGAACGCCATCAACTTCGGCTATTGCATCGACGCCAACGGGCACGAATACACCTGCGATGGCGCCCACCATCCCGATGAGCTGGTCTATTCAGACGACAAGCGTGGTTTTTCCGGTGCCTATGCGCAGCTCGATTGGCAGCTCCATCCGTCATTGGACGTGCTGGCCGGCGTGCGCTTGAACCATACTCGCGAGCTGGCCGATGGAGTGGCGATCGACAATACGGGTGCTGCTCCGGTGGTCACTTTCGACGCCTCGGACGAGCGCACCACGACTCGCCTGAGCGGCGCCCTCGGGGTCAGTTGGAAATCGTGGGTATCCGGCGGCAATTCGCTTACGTGGTACGCGGATTACCGCAATACCTTCAAGCCCCTGGCCATCGATTTTGGCCCGGAAGCGGAAGTGGATATCTTGGAGCCGGAGACCGGCGTCAGCTTCGAGGTGGGGGCGAAGGGCCGGCTTCTGGATGGGCGCGCCGATATTGACGCGAGCGTGTTCCGGATGAATTTCCGCAACGGCCTCACCTACACCCAGAACTCGAACGGGCAATTTGGCCCCACGAACAGTGGCGAGTCGCGCTTCCAGGGATTCGAAATCGAATCACGCTTTCAACTGTCGCACGGCTGGCAGATCGCCGCCCACTACGCCAATCACGATGCACGCTACGTGACCTTTACCGGTGGCGATGGCGTGGATGTTTCCGGCAATCGAATCGAGATGTCGCCGCGCCAGCTGGGCGGCATCGGCTTGTTGTATGCTCCAGCCACCGGCCTCAGCGGTTCCCTCGTGGTGGACTATGTCGGTCCGCGCGAACTCGATGCGACCAATGCGCTGGCGACAGGAGGCTACACGACCGTGGATGCTTCGCTGACCTACAGTTGGGACCACTACCGATTCCAATTGAGTGGCTATAACCTCAGCAATGTCCGCGGGCCGGTAGCAAGCAGCGAGTTAAACGAGAGCGTCACCGTGACGCAGACCGCGGGGTACTACCGATTGCCGGCACGGGTCCTGCAACTGGAGATGCGCTACGCCTGGTAGCGGCCGGCCGCGTCATTTCCGGGCCGCGCGCACTCCGATGTGCGCGCTTGCGGCGGTCGACGTGCCGCGCGCGAACCTGGCAAACCGGTCATTGATGTTGCGCGCCACCCGCGCTTCCGTGCGCCGATAAGTCTGTATCAGCGCCCGACCCGTTGCCGTCACCGTGGCGCCCCCGCCTCGCCGCCCTCCCCGGACCGCGAGCGAGGCGGGGCTGCTAAGCGATGCGTTAAGACTTTGCATCAATAGCCAAGCCCGCCGATAGCTCATTCCCATGTCGCGCGCGGCCTGTGACAGTGAGCCAGTCCGCTGTACGCCCTCGAGAAGTTCGATCCGCCCCGGACCGATGGCGAGCGTCGTCCCAAAATATATGCGAACTCGCACGGTGATGCGTGTCATACGGGACCCCCTTGCCCCACTACACTGTAGCGTGCCGCGGGTGGTAATGCACCTCGTGGGCGGGACGGACTTGCCAGGCGTCCCTCCATGCTCCACGATATATCCTCACAAATATAACGATACATGCGAGGAAAAGGGGTCATGCTTCGATACCGGTTTGCTGGGTGGGCAGTGGCGATGTCGCTCCTGCCGTGGGTGGCGCAAAGCGCCGAGGCTCCCCCGTCTGTCACAGTGTTCGCTGCCGCCTCGCTCACCGACGTATTGCAGGAGCTAGGCGCGCAGTACACCAGGCAGTCGGGTAGCAGGGTGGAGTTTTCCTTTGCTGCGACCTCGACACTGGCTCGCCAAGTGGAGAGCGGTGCGCACGCGGATGTGTTCTTGTCCGCAGACCAGGAGTGGATGGATTACCTCGATCAGAGGGCGCTGATCCGCAAGTCTACGCGTCACAACCTGCTCGGCAATCGCCTGGCGCTCGTCGCGCCGGCCGCAAGTACGATTCAGCTGAAGATTGAACCGAAGTTTGCGCTGCTCGCCGCCCTAGACGGCGGCCGACTGGCCACCGGAGATCCGGATTCTGTGCCGGTGGGTCGCTACGCGCGCTCGGCGCTGACCAGCCTGGGAGTATGGAATGACGTGGCCGACAGACTGGTGCGCGCTGACAACGTCCGCACCGCCCTCGCCTTCGTGGCGCGCGGTGAAGTGCCGCTCGGGATCGTATACGAGACCGATGCGCGGATAGACAAGCAGGTGCGCATTGTTGATTTGTTTCCCGAGAGCTCCCACCAGCCTATAAGCTATCCCATAGCGCTAACCGCCACAGCCAGTGCCCAGGCGGCCCCGTTTGTGGAATTTCTCGAGGGACCCGCTGGCGCGGCGGCGTTTAAGAAGTGTGGTTTTAGCGTTTTGCATTGAGGAAGCCGGGACCAAATCATGAAGCATGCGGGCCGAGTAATTGTTGGTAGCGTGCTGGTGCTGGCGACATATGGGACTCCACTCCACGCGGCGGCGAACCCGGGCACCGTTCAACAACAGCTTGCGGATCTGC
This sequence comes from uncultured Gammaproteobacteria bacterium, assembly GCA_963707115.1. Classification (GTDB taxonomy): domain Bacteria; phylum Pseudomonadota; class Gammaproteobacteria; order Steroidobacterales; family Steroidobacteraceae; genus FEN-1191. Next base: position 188,521 of record CAVPOP010000003.1, on the reverse strand, counting down.
AAAAGGCGCTGGCGGAGCAACAGGCGCAGCTTGCGGCTCAGCAGCGCGAGATAGACGCGCAACGGGCCGAGATCGACGCCCTGTTGCGCCAACAGTCCGCGGCGTCCGGCACCAAACCCGAATCCGCAACAGAGCAGCGGCAGACCGCGATCAAGGGTTCGGAACAGGCGGCGGCGCAGTCGAAGTTGAGCGCCCCTGAACAACCCAAAGTCTCTTTGACCGGCAACCGACCGACCATCACCAGTGCGGACGGCCGTTCCTCGGTTACGCTGCGCGCCCTGGTCCAGCTGGACGCCGCGCATTACGATCAAAGCGCGCCCGGCACTCAGGCCACGGATTTCCGTCGCGGCTCGGTCGGTGCGCCGCCGAATCACGATACCGACGCAGCCCGGGATCTGAGCGATGGTGCATTCTTTCGGCGCGCCCGCATTGGAGTCGAAGGGATCATCAACAGGGTCTTCAGTTATAAATTCGTCACGGATTTTGGCGGCGGCGGCGGAACCGAGGGTCCGGCGCGCATCAATGACGCGTGGATCGCCTACACAGGCATGCTTCCCTTCACTTTCCAAATCGGCGCTTTCGCGCCGGCTGCAAACCTGGAAGACAGCACGACGCCTGATGATTTGCTGTTTATTGAGCGTGCGTCGTCCGCGGAACTCTCGCGCAGCCTGGGCGGAGCCGACGGGCGCACCGGACTCGCTGTCCGGTACAACGGGTCGCGCGCCATCGGCTCGCTCGCCTTGACGAGCCGAACCGTGAACGACGCGGAAGTGGCCGATTCTCAATCGGCGCTGGTCGGCCGCTTCGCCGGCCTGGTGGCTACCGGCGCCGATTTCAACCTGCACCTGGGGGCTAATGGCACCTACGTGATTCACCCGGCCGACCAGGGCGCGTCCTCAAGCGGCGCGCGCTACGCTATCCGGTTGCGGGAGCGCCCGGAGATCCGCGTCGACAGCACGCGACTCATAGACACCGGATCGATCAACGCCGAGCATGCCTACTCCGGGGGCGTCGAGCTCGCCGGGAACTGGCAGAACTGGCTGCTGCAGGGGGAGAACTTCTGGTACGGCGTTGAACGTCGCAGCTCGGCGTTGTCCAGTCCCAGCTTTGGCGGATACTACCTCCAGGGCAGCTGGGTGTTCACGGGCGAGAGCCATCGTTACAACCCGGCAAGCGGTTCGTACCAGTCACCGCGGCCCTTCGTACCCTTTGACGGTCAGGGAGGGTGGGGCGCCTGGGAGCTGGCGTTGCGCTACAGCCGGACAGATCTGAATTACCACGCCGGCCTCACCGGGCTGGCACCGCCCGCCGATGGCGTCCGCGGCGGCTTACAGGCGATTACGGCGGTAGGGATAAACTGGTACCCCAATTCGAACATGCGGTTTCTGCTCGATTACGAGCACGTCAACGTCGACCGGCTAAACCCGGCTTCGCCGCAGAGCCCGGAACCGTTCGGCCCGGCTCCGGCCACCCCTCCCATTGGTGTCGGCATTGGGCAATCCCTCAATGTCATCGCGCTGCGCTCGCAATTCAGTTTGTAGCACTCCCCTGCTAAACTGAAACCAACTCCGCGCCGTCCGGAGATCGCCTCTGCTGTAGCTGAGACACTTGCGGCGGTGATCCCGCGCCGCCCCCGTACGGCAATGAATGCGACAAGGAAAGCACTGATGGGAAGGATGACGCCCCCGGTTCTCACCGTTTGCCTGGTCGCTTTACTTGGCCTGATGCCCCTTCGGGTCCCGGCCCAGAATGAGGCGCAGCCGCTGATCGTGCTGCACCCGGATAGCGTAACGGGCCAAGTCAGTCCGCTGATCTTTGGTGCCAGCTATCTCTGGAACCCGGGTCCGGACGATAGTGTCGATCCTGAGTCCGGAATGACCTACCCGCTCACCGTGGAGCAGATCAAGGACGTGGGCATTTCCCTGATCAGCTATCCCGGCGGGACGCTGGCCGGCTTGTTTCAGTGGCAGCGAGCGGTGGGACCGCGTATGCGCCGCGGGCAACAAGTCAGCGGCCTGGCGACTAGCCTGGCACCGCTCGATAGCGGCTTTGGTCCTGATGAATTTGGCGATTTGCTTGATCGGAGCGCGGCGGTCGGCCACTTGGTGGTCAATTTCGCCACGTCTTCCGCCGCTGACGCGGCGGACTTTGTGGCGTATATGACCGCTCCGATCGGCAGCGCCTTGGTCAACGGCGTGGACTGGGCCTCGAGGCGAGCGGCCAACAGGCACCCCAAGCCGTACAAGATCGCCTATGTCGGAGTCGGCAGCGACTATGAGTCGGCGGAACAGGCACGCACCGGCCAGAGTTCCTGGATCTACGGTGATCCTGCGAGCATTAATACGGCTTGCGCGGCCGACAAGATCTCGTGCCTGTACGCCTTCGGCGGATCGACGCGCTTTGAACGCCAGTCGGTGGTGCAACCGGCCGACTGGCGCGAGCTCGCTTCCGTCAGCAGCGGCGAACCACGGCAGACGGCGTATGCCCGCTACGCGCCGGTGGCGGCGGGCAGCGAGACCGTATGGGTCGCTGGCACGCCCTGGCAGGGCTTGTCCGATCTCGCGGCGGCGGCGGCCGACGCCCAGGTCTACCGGATCAACTACCTTACGGGGGCCATAAGCTTCGGCGATGGCACGCATGGAGCCATCCCGCCAAAGGGCAGCAAGATCGCGGTGAGTTACACTTCTGGTCCGCATGAGGGATTCGTTGACTTCTACCGCGCCATCAAGGCCGTTAACCCCAACGTCAAGGTCTGCGCGTCGATCCACGACGAGAGCTTTATCCGCCTGATGGGCGCACAGCACGCCTATGACTGCATACAGCAGCACCATCCGTCCGATGCCGATGCCGAATCGCACGTCCCCCACGGCGGTGTGAGCGACTATTTTGTCCATAGGGCGGGCAATGCCATCGAGCTGGGGGCCGAAGTCCAGGGCACGCGGAAATTAGTATTGAAGTACGCCGGCACCAATGCGGCCAAGGTGGACCTGATGGTGAGCGAATATGGCGGACTGGGCTTACTTCCCGCCGGCGCCCCGCACTTTGGGCGCGGTGAGGGCGCGGCGGTCCTTAACGCGCTGTACCTGCGGGAATGGGTGCTGGCTGACGTTGCCGTGGCTGCCCGCACCTCCCTGATCGGGCGCACCTTCGCGTCCATCCCGCCGGCGCGCGCGGACGAGGATTTCGCGCTTTTCGCAGGACCGGGGCCCGATACGATCGTCACACCCGCTGGACTGTCCATGAAGCTGCTGCGACAAAACACCGGCGATACACGCCTGGCCAGCAGCGTCGATGGCAGCCCTAAGTTGAATTCGGTGCAGGGTGACTCGATGGACGCACTCCAGGCTTACGCGACGCGTGATGCACTGGGAAATGCCTATCTGGTCGTGATCAACGTGGATCCGCAGCATGATATTAGGGCGAAGGTGCAGAGCGACGCCGGTACCTTGGGCCCGACGGCACAGGTGTCTACACTGGCCTCGCGCGAGCTCAGCGACGAGAACAATCCCAAGAGCCCACAGCTGATTTCCATCCGGGAAACGAATGTCGCCGTTGGCAACGGCACCGTTGAACTGTCGTTCCCGAAGCACTCGGTGACTGGAATAAAGCTGACCCCGGCAAAGTGACCGCGCAGCTGACGCTGAAATTCAAGGGGTCGTGGTCTCTGTGCAAGCGTGGACGCCTGTAGTATAAGACCGGTGCCTTGAAATTCCTGCGCCGCGGGAATCAGCGGGGGTGGATTGTGTACACGGCTCGACGCAACTCGGAACCGCGCTTGATCATGACTTGCCGGTCGGCAACGCGCTGCGTCAGCTTCTGGTTGCGCCGAAAAGTTGCCTTGATCAATCCGCTCGTGCGGTCCCGCAGCTAGGCCGACCGTATGGCCGCCGGTCCATGGACCCAGGTGTTGAGCGGGCGGCGTGCCCGGGAGTTCGCTGATCGATTGGGTCCCGGACTGATTACCGGAGCCGCCGACGATGACCCAAGCGGCTTAGCAACGTATTCGCAGGCGGGCGCCCAGTTTGGCGCCGGGCTGCTGTGGACCATGGCGTTCACTACGCCCCTGATGATCGGCATCCAGCTGGTCAGTGCGCGCATCGGCTGGCTCACCGGCCAGGGATTGGCGGCCAGCATCCGCCGCGTCATGCCGGTCTGGGTTACGTTGGGCATCGTCGCCTTGCTGATGGTTGCCAACACGCTCAACATCGCCGCCGACATTGCAGCAATGGGCGCAGCGCTGCGACTCCTTATCGGCGGACCGTCGGAGCATGGCCTGGCCATACTGTTCGGCCTGCTGTGTACCGTATTGCCGATATGGCTTGGGTTCGATGCCATGGTGCGCATGCTGAAGTGGCTGACGCTGGCGCTGCTGTCGTACGTGGCGGTGGTGTTCATGCTGCACGTGAACTGGGAAACCGTGCTCAAACAATCGCTTATTCCGCACCTGCGACACAGCGGGCCCTACTGGACCATGATTGTCGCGGTACTCGGCACCACCATCAGCCCCTACCTGTTCTTCTGGCAGGCGGCTCAGGAAGCCGAACAACGCCAACGCATGGACGCGCTGGGCGGGACTGAGAGGGCGATTGCCCCCACGGCGATCTACGTGCGCGAGCACCTCTATCGCATCAAGCTCGACACCACGGTGGGCATGGTGTTCTCCAACGTGATCGCATTCTGCGTCATACTGGCCACGGCGCTGACGCTGCACGCCCATGGCGTGACGGATATCCAGACTACCGCGCAGGCGGCCGAAGCGCTGCGGCCCCTGGCCGGAGAACTCGCCTTCACCCTGTTTGCTCTGGGCATTATCGGCACGGGCATGCTTGCCGTTCCGGTACTGGCCGCCTCCTCGGGCTACGCGGTGGCCGACGCGCTGCAATGGCGCTCGGGTCTCGACAATCACCTGCTCGAGGCGCGGGGCTTCTATCTTGTCATCGGATTGGGCACGCTTATCGGTACCCTCATTGATTTTACGCCCCTGGATCCGATCAAGGCGCTGGTGTGGAGCGCAGTGGTCAACGGCGTCATTGCCGTTCCGATCATGGCCGTGATGATGTGGCTGGGGACCAAGCGCGAGTTGCTGGGTGATTACACTCTCACCCTGCGCCATCGGGTATTGGGCTGGCTGGCTACCCTCGTCATGGGCGCGGCGGTCATCGCCATGTTTGTGTTGCACTAGACCGGTGACAGATCTGGGCAAACGGACGCTGAACTCTCTCCGCCTGGGCGGTCGCCAGGCGCTGCTCGCGTGCGCCCTCGTCTTGCTGGCTCCGGCGGCCGTGGGAGACACCCTGTTCGTGCACGGTCACATCTATACGGGGAATGCACGCTCGCTATGGGCCGAGGCCCTGCTGGTGCAAGGCGAACGCATCGCCGCCGTCGGGACCGACAAGGCCTTGAATCGCTGGCGGCACGGTAAGCTCGATGTGGTCGATTTGCACGGGCAGACCGTGATACCGGGGATCGTGGATTCGCACGTCCATCTCCTCTACGGTGCCTATGCCCTGCACGGGCTCAACCTGACCACTCCCCAGGCGAGCATCACCGCCAGCAAGCCCCAGGAGCTGGTGGCGCGCCTCAAGGCCTACGCCGCCGCCCATCCCGGAGATCCAGTGCTCTTGGGGCGTGCAGACTTCAGCGCCGCGCCACCCTCGACACCGAACAAGGAGTTGTTGGATGGCGCGGTTCCGGATCGGCCGGTGGTGATTCACAACTCCTCGGAGCATTCGCTCTGGGTGAATTCGGCGGCGCTGCGGCTGGCGGGCATCACGGAGTATCCGGCAGCCGAGCCGCAGGAGGAGCGCGGCATTATTCGCGACGCCAGCGGTCATCCCACCGGCACTCTGATCGAGGCGGGAATGGAGGTGATGGAGCGCGCCGTGGACGCGCAGCTGCCCACCGAATCAAAGCTCGCGATGCTCGAAGCGGCCACGCATTACCTCAACAGCTTTGGCATCACCAGTGTCGTCAACGCCACCGGCAATCTTGCGGAGATCCGCCTGTACGCGACACTGCACGAGCGCGGCACGCTTACGGTGCGCACCCGAACGGCGTTCGGATCGGTGGCCGTCGCACATCGACTGACGCCGGAGTTCCTGGCCGATCTCGAGCAGGCGCGCTCGCACTACCACGATGAGTGGGTCTCGGCGAACCTCGTCAAGTTCTTTGCCGACGGCTTTTCCGGGCTGGTACCGCCGCTGGTCTACGAGCCCCACGCCTACGAAGCGCTGGTAGCCGAGCTGGACCGGCGCGGTTACCAGATCATGACGCACGCGGCGCGCGACGATTCCGTGCACATGATCCTCGACACCTACGAGCGGGTGGTGGCACGGAACGGCCCGCGCGACCGGCGCCTGAGAATTGAACACGCCGATCTTACGGACCCCGTGGACCTCCCCCGGTTTGCCAAGCTCGGCGTGTCCGTCGTCATGCAGCCGAGCTTCTGCTGTGCCTCCATCGGCCTAAACTATGACGTCGAACACCCGCTGCTCACGGACCGCTGGAGAACCTTCCTGGCCGATGGCACCACCCTGGCCTTCAGCAGCGACTGGCCCTGCACGCTGCCGCCGGATCCGTTCCTGGGCATCGAGCAGGCGGTGACCCGCGCGGTCTGGCGCTCGCCGGACACGGCATCCATCCTCGGCAATCCATTCGACGGTGCCGGTCAGGGCGGCGCGGTACGCACGGGCGATGTGTATGTGCCCGAGGAGCGGATCAGCGTCGCGGAAGCGATACAGGCTTATACGCTGGGCTCGGCCCGCGTGGCGTTCTTCGACGACCGGGTGGGTACGCTGGAAGTGGGCAAGGAAGCGGACCTGGTCGTGCTCTCGCAGGACCCTTTCACCGTGCCGCACGAGTCAATTGCCGCCACCCGCGCACTGATGACCATGGTGGGCGGCAAGGTGGTCTACCGTGCGGAGGCCAAGTAGCCTCACCGCGGCGTGCTTCAGCGCCACAACCCAAGGATGAGCACGGCGGTGATGCCGATCGGGCACAGATAGCGCAGCGCGATCATCAGCAGCCGCCGCGCGCCGGGCGACAGTCCGCTCAGTTCGCTCTCGGGGATCCGTGCTCCCAGCCGCCAGCCGACAAAGATGCTCACCAGCAGCGCCGATAGCGGCATCAACAGGTTCGCCGAGATGAAGTCCATGAGGCCGAAGAAATCAAGCTGCCCGAGCCGTGGGACCGAAGCCAGCGGGTGCCAATGGGCCAGCCGATTGAACGACTGGACCGAGCCCTGGCCTATCAGCCAACAGGTGGCGGTCGTGAGCAGCGCCGCGGTGCCGCGGCGCATCCCCGCCCGCTCCGACAACCAGGCGATCGGAACCTCGAGCAGGCCTACCGACGGGGTCAGCGCGGCAAGGATCAGCAGCGCGAAGAATAGCGTGCCGACGATGCGCCCTCCGGGCATCTGTGCGAAGGCCACCGGCAGCACCTGGAATACGAGCTCCGGCCCCTGCGCCGGGTTGAGCCCGTAGCGAAATACCAGTGGAAAAATGATCACCGTGGCCAGGAGCGATACCGCAAAGATCGAACCGACCACGGCGATCACGTTGCGACGCAACGATTCCCCGGCCGCCATGTACGCGCCATAGGCGATGATGATGCCGGCGCTGATTCCGAGCGCAAACAGCGCCTGGCCCACCGCCCCGAGTATCACCGCGGGCGTCAGGCGGGTGAAATCGGGCGCAAACGCGAACTGCAGACCGCGGGCGACGTCGCCGGCGGCGAGTGAGTAGCAGGCCAGTATCAGGAGAATCGCCAGTAGCGCCGGAGCGCGCAGGCGGTTGATCCACTCCACACCGCGGTTCACGCCGCGTACCGAGATCAGCGTCACCAGCGCAATGAATGCGAGCTGCCAGAGCGAGACTGCGCGGGAATCCGCAACGAAGCGGGTGAACTTATTGACGACCGGAGCGACTCCGCCGCGGGCGTAGTCTCCGCTCAGAAAGAACCAGGTGTAGGCCATCACCCAGCCGGCAATCATCGTGTAATAGGTCATAATCAGGAACCCGGCCAATGAGCCGGTCCAACCTACGATGTTCCAGAGGCGCGAATAGCCGAAGCGCGCGGCGATGGCCCCGGCGGCCAGCGGCGGGCTCTGCCGCGACCAGCGGCCGATGAGGATCTCGCCGACCAACACCGGCGCTCCGAAGACCAGGCAGGCCAGCACGAACACGGCGATGAAGGCGAAGCCACCGCCGGCGCCGGCCAGATAGGGAAAGCGCCAGATGCTGCCCAGACCCACGGCAGCGCCCACGGCGCTCAAAGTGAAGCCCAGCCCCGTCGACCAGCGCTGCCCGCTCACCCCCCGGACTCAACCATTAGCGCGCCCCCCGCGACGTACGTGCGTCCTTTGCCGTTGCCCGGGGCTGGTGCGCTGCCAGGCGCGGGTGGTCACGGAAGGATCGCGATCACGCGCGCCGGAAACCCGGTACCGCCCTCCGGCTTGGGCCAGCTCACCATGACCAGGGCGCCGGCTTCGGGGACCCGATCCAGGTTGGCCAGCATCTCGATCTGGTAATGATTGAGTCCGAGCACGTAGCTCTCCAGCGAATAGTCATCCTTGGTGGTGGCCAGCCCGGGGTCAGTATCGGTGGTCTCGTGTCCGGAGGCGGTGATCTTGCGATCCTCGTACAGTAGTTTGAGGACCTCTTTGCTCCAGCCCGGATAGTGCGCCACGCCGGACGCGTCGCGATTTTGCATCGCGGCGTCGTTAGGCCAGCGCTTGGACCAATCGGTGCGCATGGCGACAAAGGCATGCTCGGGAATGCGCCCGTGCCGCGTCTCCCAATCACGCACGTCGCTGAGCGCGATGACGTAATCCGGGTTCTTCGCGACTTTCTCGTGCACGTCGAGTATCACCAGCGGCAACAGCATCTCCCTGGGATCAATCTGGTCCGTGGTGCGCAGGCCCTCGTGAAAATGTGCTGGGGCATCGATGTGGGTGCCCCACTGCCCTACGTGCGTGAACTGCTGGACCAGAAAGCCGTCCTTCTTGATCGTATACAACTCGGTCACCGTCTCCGCTCCAAAGCCCTTCCAGTGCGGCGTGCTGGGGCCGAAGGCGTGCGTCAGATCCACGAAGGTCTTGCTCGACAGAGTGGCGTAGACCCCGTTCAGGCTTGGGCCCGCGGCGGGCGCGGCGGCTGCACCCGCCCCGGCCAGCAGCCCCAGTAATGCACCGGTGAGGGTAAGTCGGTTGTAGTACACGGTTTGCTCCGTTGGTGGTGCGGACCGGCGTTCAGAACCTGTAGTCCACGTGCATCTTGAACCAGCGCGGCATGCCCGGGTAACGCTGCGCCAGGCCGTTCACGCCGGTGTTGTCAAAGCCCATCACCGCGTAATGCTTGTCGGAGAGGTTCTCTACCGCGACCCCCACCTCGTATTTATCGCCGGCGCCGGTGTAGTTGATGCGCGCATTGGCGATACCGTAGCCGTCCTGCTGCACCGCCGGGGCGTCGCCCAGGTTGAACCAGAACTTCGACAGATAGCTGCCGTCCACCTGGAAGGCCAGCGCGGCGGCGCCCACCGGCATCGAGTAGCGGATCATCGCGTTGCCTGACCATTCCGGCGCATTGGCTGGCGTGTAATCGCCGACGATGGCCGTAAAGGCCGTCGTGCAGCAAAGCGCCGGGACGTCCTTGACGACCGCATCCAGATACGCCACGCCCAGTCCGAACCGCCAGGCCGCGTTGGGGGCCCAGTCGACTTCCGTCTCTACGCCCTTGTGCGTGGCGTCGGCGTTCTTGATCAGCTGATTCAACGTTACGGTGTAGATCAACGCCTGGTAATCGTGGTAGTCGTAGTAATAGGCCGCGCTGTTGATGCGCAGCGTGTGGTCGAGGAATTCCGATTTCCAGCCGATTTCGTAGGAGGTGAGTTCCTCGGGTTTAAACTGCAGGTCGTCGACGTGGGCGATAGTTGCCGGGAACAGGGGCGCCGTGTAGCCGCCGCCCTTCACACCGCGGTTGTAGCTCAGGTACACCAGCTGACTGGGTGCGATGTGAAAATCCACTTGCGCCTTACCGGCCCAAAGATTATCGCTGCGGCTCCGGTTGTAATCCTGGGCCAGTGCGAGGCCCGTGGGCCGGGTCAGCAGCAGCGTCGCCCCCGTGGTGCTCTGCGGGTAATACTCGTAGGGGTACCAGCTGAACGCATAGTCCTTCTTGTCGTTGGTAAAGCGCGCACCGAGCGTGAAGCCGATGAGGTCCGACAGTCGATATTCGAGCTGGCCGAAAATGGCGTAGGACTTGGTATCCAGGCTGTACGGCGCCTTAGTCGCGGGCATGCCGCCGTTCGGGTCGGGCAGTGCCCCGCCGATGGTGTAGCCGGGGCAGCCGCAGTTGGTCGGGTACGGCGTCAGGCTGTAGGGCCACGGACCGGGCGATGCGGAGTAGCCGCTGTACGCGGCGTTGGGGTTGCCGACGTAGTTGAACTCCTCGGCGCCAAAGAACGCCGGGCCCTCCCAGCCGTCGTAGTATTTGCCGTCGATGTGCAGGCCGTACACGCCAGCGGTCCAGTTGAGCTTCTGATCACCGCCATTCAGCCGCAATTCCAGGGAGCTTTGCTTGACGTCGCTGCCGTTAAAGAACTGGAAGATGGTATACGGCGTGACGTCCGAGTCCTCCTGATAGCGCTTGGTGAGCGTGGAGTAATCCGCGATGCCCGTGAAGACTGTGCCGCCAAAATCATCGGTAAACTTGGCGGTGTAACCGTTGGTCTTGATTTGGGCATAGCCGGCCCGGTTGTTCGTGGTGGTGAATGGCGCGGCGCTCGGGATGCCGCTGTCGTTGCAGCCATTGCAGGTGCCCCAGGGGTTGTCCTGCGGGCCGGCCAAGGTGTTGTAGCCGTTCGCGCCAGGCACGGTGGCGTATTGCTCCCATGAGCCGGCGTGCACGTCCTCCCGGCTCTCGCGAACGTTCAGCAACAGCTGGCCGCTGCCCACGTTCTTGAACAGCAGCTGGCCACGCACTGACCAGTCATTGCCGTTTTCAGCATCGGGTGCCCCGCCGGCGATGTTTCGGAACAGCGGGTCATAGTGATTGCTCAGGAAGGAGACCCGGGCATCGATGCCATCCATCAGCGCGCCGTTCACGGCTCCCTCTACGCGCGTCAGGTTGCGTTCACCGAAGCTTACGTTGACATAGCCCCCGGTGACATCGGTCGGCCGCCGGGTCACAAAATTCGCCAGGCCACCGGTGGCATTTCGGCCAAACAGCGTGCCCTGGGGACCGCGCAGCACTTCCACGCGGTCCATGTCATACATGCTGAAGGCGAGGCCGGACATCTGGCTGACATAGACGTCGTCGACGTAGATGGCGGCCGGACTCTCCTGGTGGTCAGCAAAGTCGTTCTGGGTAACGCCGCGAATTGACAGGCTGAATGACGCGGGACCGTTGGGCTGGGTCAGCACCACCGCCGGCATCGCCTTGGTGATGTCGCTGGCCGTAACCGCGCCGAGGTTGGCGAGGTCCTCGCCGGTCACAGCCGACAGCGCAATGCCGACATCCTGGGAATTCTGCGCGCGCTTCTGGGCCGTGACGATGATCTCTTCCAGTCCTACCCCTGGGGTCGCCGCCGCCGGAGCCTGCTGGGCGTAGGCCGCGGGCGACGCCCCGCAGACCAGTAGCGCCAGCGCGAGCGCTGTCGATCTCAGTGAGTCCCGCAGCGACCCCACTAGCCGGTTGGTGTTCTTCATGGTTTCCCCCTGAGGTGATGACTCGCAAGTATCATAAAATGGTACGTTTCGTGGAACAAGATTGCCGCTGCCATGATGGCGACTCATGAGTGTGGCGGCACGAGCCGTGGCACTTCCCTGATCCAGCCGTACGGGTCGGGCACGCGCCGCTCCTGTATCGCAAGCAAACGCTCCCGGAGTTCCCGGGCGCGCTCATCGACCACTGCCGGCGGGTATTGGCGCCCGTCGGCATCGCCAACCACGCTGATCGGGCAGACGATGGCCGCCGTGCCGCAGGCAAACAGCTCACGGCACTCGCCGCTGGACAGTTGCCCGAGCAGTTCCGCGATGGGCATGGTGCGCTCGACGACCCGCCATCCGAGGTCGCGGGCCAGCCTGAGCAGCGAATCGCGCGTCACACCCGGGAGAATCGAATCGTTCAGCACTGGAGTATGCAGTTCCGCACCGATGACGGCGAACAGGTTCATGCCGGAGAGTTCCTCGATGTTTTGCCGGCTGACCGGATCGAGCCATAGAGCCACGGTATATCCATCGGCCATGGCGCGCGTCGTCGCCAGAAGGGAGGCGGCGTAGTTGGCTCCGGTCTTGGCCGAACCCACGCCGCCTCGCGCGGCCCGAACCTGCTCGCGCTCGATCAGCACCTTCATCGCACCGGCGGCGTATGCCTCGGACGGATTGGCGATGACCATGTAGCGAGCGCTGCTCGAAGCGCGCACCGCATAGCCGGGCTCGGTTCCGAACAGGAAGGGCCGCAGGTACAGCGACTGGCCGGATTTGTCCGGTACAAACGGCGTGCAGGCCGCCACCACGGCCTCTATCCCCTCGAAGAACAGTGCTTCGGGCACAGGTGTCATGGCGATCCGCTCCGCCGATCTCTTAAAGCGCGCGTAGTTATCGCCGGCGCGGAACAGGTTGGCGACGGCGCGGCCGACGCGGTACGCCTTCATGCCCTCAAATGCCTGCTCGGCGAAATGCAGCGCCCGCGCGCCGGGCAGGATCTCTATCGGGCCATAGGGAAGCAGTTGTCCGCGGCTCCACTGGCCATTCTCGTAGGTGGCGCTGTACATCACCGGGGCGGGAACCAAGCCAAAGCCGAGGGTGTCGGGCAGCCGGTACTCCCGGAGCGCCTTCCAGACGTCATCGTGTATGAGATACCCCGGCATCGGCCGCCCCTTCAGATCGACTGCAACAGCCCGCCGTCGCAGGCGAGCGCCTGGCCGGTGATGTAGTTGGCCTGTTCCGAGCACAAAAACGTCGCCACCGCCGCAAAGTCCTGGGAGCTGCCCAGCCGGCGCGCCGGGATCTGGCCGGTAAGCGCCGTTTCATCGAGCCGCAGTTCCTGCAGGCGCTCGGTCACCGTGTACCCGGGCATGAGTGCATTGACGGTCACCCCATCGGCCGCCACTTCCTTGCTAACGGCATTGACGAGCCCATGGAGTCCGGCCCGCAACGAATTGGACAACAGCAGGTTGGCGACCGGCTCGCGGGCCGCGATCGAAGTGACCAGGACCACCCTGCCCCAGCGCCGGGTGCGCATCCCGGCCAGAGCGGGGCGCATGGCTCCCACACTGCTCATCCACAGCGCTTCGAAGGCCACGCGCCAAGCATCGTCTGTGACCTCCGCAAATCGTCCCGGCGGTGGTCCGCCGGTATTGACCACCAGAATGTCGAGGGGCCCTACGCGCCGCTCCGCTTCAGCCACGAGCTGTGCCGCCGCGCCGGGCTTGGTCACATCGGCGAGGATGCCCTCGGCACCGATCTGGGTCGCGGTGGCGGCCAGTCGCTCCGCACCGCGCGCACAGATGGCGACGCGGGCTCCTTCCAGGACCAGTGCCTGCGCGACGGCCCTGCCCAGGCCGCTCGAAGCGCCCATGACCAGGGCACGGCGGGTCCGCAATCCCAGGTCCATTACCTAGCGCCTCAGATAGCCGTCCGTGCCTTTCAGCCAGTCCTCGCGCGGCGGACAAAACACGTCCACGTCGAGCGTATCTTCGAGTGCCAGCGCCCGATGGGGCACGTTCGGCGGGATGACCACGACTTCGCCGGCCTGGACGGTAATCTCGCGCTCGTCGTTGGCACCAAACCACAGGCGCAGCGTGCCTTCCAGGACGTAGGTCAGCTGCTCGTTGTCGTGGGAATGGCGCGGTACGTCGTCACCCTTCTTGAGGTAGATATGCGCGATCATCGTGCGTGTGCCGGTGATCATGCGCCGCGTGATCGTGCCTTTGAGAGGCTCGGCCGGTATCTGGTCCCAGCGATGGTAGGTCACGCTACTGGCGTCGGGCTTGCTCATCGGGGTGTCCTTGAATTATGCGTCCAGCGAAGTTCATAGAAACCGGTCATCGACCGCAACGTCGAGTGCAGTGACCAGTCGGTTGGTCTCATTGGCGAGGCCGACAATTGCCAGTAACTCGGAATACTGCAGCTCGGTCATGCCGTGTTTGCGCGCCGCCGCCCCGTGCGAGGCGATGCAGTAACGGCAGCCGTTTGAGGCGCTGACCGCGACGTACAGCAGTTCTTTCGTCAGTGGATCAAGCGACCCGGGACCCATGACCTGCTTGATGTTCGCCCAGATCCGCTTCAGCGTGGGCGGGTCATGGGCCAGAACCTTCCAGAAGTTGTTGATCCAGTCGACTTTGCGGGTCGCCATGATGTCATCGTAGACGGCCCGGACTTCCGCTGAAGCGGAGTCGTATTCGATCGGATCGCGTCTAGCGCTCACGTGGCGGCCCGCGGGCGGTGTTGGAGAGCTGGCGTTCGAAGTCGGACCATGATCTGTCCCTGCTGCCCTGACCCGCGTTATTGGTATCAAGTGGTCAACGCAACATTAAGCTAGCACCCGTTCTAAATGTTGTAAAGCCATATAAAAGATGCTGACATAGGGCCCGAAGACATTTGATGTTCCGACCCAATTGGGGGTGTCACGCGGATGGGACTCCATAAAAAGAACGAACTCAGTCCGGCCATGAATTTCACGTATTCCTTGCAGGCAGAGCGCACTTCGCACGCTGATCGGGGCGCAAACTTGAGCGAGCGCGCTTACCAGCAGATCCGTTCCGAGATCCTCTTCTACCAACTGCCCCCGGGCTGCCGGGTGTCGGAGGCCTCACTCACCACGCGTTTCAATCTGCGCCAGGCGGCCGTGCGCTCCGCGCTGCTGCGTCTGCTGCAGGAAGGACTGGTGGATCGGACCGACGAGCGCAGCCCCCGTGTCGCACCGCTGACTCTCAAGGATGTGCGCGACATCTATGGGTTGCGAAAATTGCTGGAGCCACGCGCCGCGGAGCTTGCGGCAGAGCTGGGGATCGGGGCGGCGGACCTGGAGCGCCTGCGCAAGATCTCGCAGAGCCATTACGAGCTGCGCAGCCACGCCGAACTGGTCAAGTTCCTGCGCGCCAACCGCGAGTTCAACATGCGCGTCGCCGCGGCCGCCGGCAATGCGCGTCTGACGGAAGCCATCGCTCATCTCCAGGACCTGACCCTGCGCGTACTGTACGTCGGAATCCGCAGCCTGAACGTCTCACAGTGGTTTCAGGCGACCCACGTGCAGATCGTAGAGGCGCTCGAGAGCGGTGACGGAAAGGGTGCGGCGGAATTGTGGACCACCGACCTGCACTACGGCGAGCGCTTGATTTCCGAGGCGCTGACGGCACTTCCGGAATTGAGCCAGGTCAACCTGGCCGGCGCCTCTCTGGCGCGGCCATACGCCGTGCCTAAGCGAACATGAAGTCCGACGGTCTGATCGCGCCGGGAGCGTCGCGTGATTAAGAACGCGGATGCGGCTCCGGGCAATTCGCGTCTGCCGTCCTACCTGGACAACTCGGCGCGTGAGGATCGCCTCTCGGGGGGCGTGCGCCTGCTGCCTATCCAGACTGCGAGAGGCTCGTTCAAGGTGTGGACCCGGCGCTTCGGCAACAATCCGCGGATCAAGCTGCTGCTCCTGCACGGCGGCCCGGGTTGTACCCACGAGTATTTCGAGCCCTGCGACGCCTATCTGCCCGCCGCCGGCGTCGAATATTATTTCTACGACCAACTCGGCTCTCACTACAGCGACCAGCCCGACGCTCCCGAGTTGTGGACCATTGCACGGTTCGTGGACGAGGTGGAACAGGTCCGGGCGGCGCTGGGGCTGGATGCTTCAAATTTCTATCTGCTGGGCCATTCCTGGGGCGGGATCCTCGCGATCGAATACGCTCTGCGTTACCAGCGCCAGCTCAAGGGATTGATCATCTCCAACATGATGGCAAGCATTCCTGAATACAACCGCTATGCCGAAAATGTGCTGATGCCGACCATGGATCCGGCGGTGCTCGGGCAGATCAAAGAACTCGAGGCGGCCCGGGACTATGAAAACCCGCGGTACATGGAACTGCTGATGCAACACCACTACGTCCATCATGTGCTGCGCCGGCCGTTGGATGATTGGCCGGATTCGGCCGCGCGCGCCTTCAGGCACATCAATCCAAAGGTCTACATACCCATGCAGGGACCAAGTGAGCTCGGGGCGAGTGGCCTGCTGCTGCACTGGGACCGCACCGCGGACCTCAATACTATAAGAGTGCCGACGATGACGATCGGAGCCCGGCACGACACAATGGACCCCAAGCACATGGAGGCCATGGCCGGCGCGCTGCCGCGCGGCCGCCATTTGCATCTGCCCGACGGCAGTCACATGTCAATGTTCGACGACCAGGAGCGGTACTTCGCCGGCCTAATAGACTTTCTGCGTGACGTCGACCAGCAGAGCTGAATCGGACCGAGTCATGTCCGATCTGGAGCAGTTTGGCTATCGGCAGCAGCTCAAGCGCGCCCTGAGCACCAGGGACCTGGTCGTCTACGGCATGATCTTCATGGTGCCGATCGCGCCGTTCTCGGTGTTCGGCTTTGTATGGAACGACGCTCACGGCATGGTGCCCCTGGCCTACGTGGTGGGTCTGGTCGGCATGTACTTCACCGCCATGAGCTATGCCTCGATGTCACGCGCATTTCCGATGGCCGGCTCGGTGTACTCCTACGTCCAGCGGGGATTGCATGAGGTCGCCGGGTTCTTTGCCGGCTGGTTGATATTGCTTGACTACATCCTGGTTCCCGCCCTCCTCTACATCTTCAGCGCGGTGGCGTTGCGGCCGCTGTTTCCCGCCGTGCCCGGCTGGGTCTGGTTGACCGGATTTGTCACGTTCAACGCCATGGTAAACCTGCTGGGTGTGCAGCTCACCGCGCGCGTCAATCGATACATGCTGGGGATGGAACTCGCCACGCTGGCGCTTTTCGTGGTGGCTGGCTTGGCGGCCTTGCATGCGGGCGCCGGCGCGGGCGGCCTGACTTTGCGGCCGGTTTACAATCCGGCTCAGTTCTCTCTGGCGACGGTTGCCGGCGCGACCTCGATCGCCGTACTTTCATTCCTCGGTTTCGACGGGGTCTCCACGCTCGCCGAGGAAAGCCGGGGTGGCCAGAACTCCGTGGGCCGGGCCACCGTGCTCGCCCTGCTGTTGGTCGGCGCCCTGTTCATCGTCCAGACCTGGATCGCCACCGATCTGGCGCAGGGCATGAAGTTCTCCTCTCCGGAGACGGCCTTCTATGAGATCGCGGAGCGGGCCGGCGGCCCCTGGCTGAGAACCATCGTGCTGGGTGCGGTGGTGCTGGCGGCCGGCGTGGCCAATGCGATGGCGGCACAGGCCGCAGTATCGCGCATCCTTTTTGCCATGGCGCGCGACGGCAAATTGCCCGCGATCCTTGCCAGGATACACCCGCGTTACCAGACGCCGTATATCAGTACGCTCGCCGTGGCCGGAGTGTCGCTGCTGGTGGGGTTGTTCTTTGCCAGTCGAGCCGACGAGCTGAGCCGCATCGTCAACTTCGGGGCGCTTACCGGGTTCGTGCTGCTGCACGTCTCCGTGATCAAGCACTACTACGTCCGCGAGCGCAGTCGCGACTGGCTGCGTCACCTGCTGATGCCCGTGGGCGGGCTGATTGTGATTTGCTATGTGCTGTATGAAATGGACCGCGCCGCCAAGATCATGGGCGCGTGTTGGATCGGCGTGGGCATTGCCTATTTTCTGCTGCTCAAATTCGTATTCAAGAAATCCTCCACCCTCGATTTGTAGGCTGGCTGCCGGAACGGCGCCCAAAGCGCGCGCCGCCCCGACGCCTGCGCAATCGTCCTGCCCGCTTTAGAGCAAGGCGGCGCGGATGGCGCGGATCGCCGCCAGCGCGGTCCGGGTGCGGGTCGGATTGACGAAGTCGGGCCAACTGGAGAGCTTCACCGCCACGAACTCGGCGGCAGGATCCATGAAAATGAGTTGGCCGAACACGCCACGCGCGAGCAACACCCGATCCACCGTGTCTTCCAGCCAGAACTGGTTGCGGTAGGCGCCGTTGGGGAGCACCTCGCGATAGGCGCCCCGAAACAGCTCGGAATCGCCAGTGCGGGACTGCCGGATCCATTCTTCGGGCACGAGCTGCCGGTCGCCAGCGACTCCGCCCTCCGCGTACAGCTGCCCGAAGCGCGCCAGGTCAAGAAGTGTCGCATTGAGGCCGCCGCAGGCGCAGGCGAAACCCGTCGGGTCGACGGTAAAGCAGGCGTCCTCCTCCGCGCCCATGGGCGCCCAAAGCTCCGTGCTGACCAACTCCGCAAGGCGCAAGCCGGTGGCGCGCTCCATGGCGAAAGCGAGCACGTCGGTCTCGATCGAGCGATAGCTGAAATCAGCGCCGTGCGGGCCACGCGATTCCCGCAGCGTGAGTACAAGATCCCACATGCAGGTCGGCCAGCCCGGATCCTTGGTGGTTTTCCACCCGCACGCCACGTCCATCCGGGCGCAGTGCGAATCGGGCGCCGTGTAGGTTTCGTCCCAGTGCACTCCGCTGGTCATATCGAGCAGCTGCTGCATGGTCGCCCCTCGATAGGCCGTGGCGGCGAGTTCCGGCAGGTAATGCGTAACCGGAACCTCGACGCGAATCCGCCCCTGCCCCACCAGAATTCCCAGCGTGGTGGCGGTCACTGATTTCGAGACCGACTGCAGCAGATGCACCGTGTGTTCGTTCATGCCGTTGTCGTAAAGCTCGCTGACAATCTTGCCCCGGTGAACTACGCAAAAGCCATCGGTGAAGCTCTGGGCGAGAAAATCTCCGACCGTATGGCGCCGCTCGTCGATGTGGAACGCAATCTCGCTGACGTCCTGCGAGGCGCGTGACCAGTGGCGCGGCGTCGAACTCCGGCGCACCTGTGCCGTGGGCACCAGCTCCCGAACACGCTGGAATGTGCGGCGATTCCAGGGGCCCCGATCCCAGTCCTCGCGAGGCATGGCGGCGAACGTCGGGTTTGGCGAGGCTGTCACGTGCCCTCAGCCCTCTGCAGGCAGTAGGAAGTGATCATGGCTGAATCATACATTGGGAGGTGCGGCGCGGTCGGGCGACCCCACGGACGCCACCCGACCGCCGGGGCCGGTCCCGGAGCGCCAGCCGCCGAGCTGCGGCGCCGTAGGCCCAGTGCCCATTGATATACTGGCGGATAGGCGTCGCTCCCCCCTTCGTTGGTCCTCTCCTTCGCCTGGGGCGCTACTGCTCAAGCAGCTTCAACTGCCAGATGTCCTTGCCGGTCGCCATCATGAGCGGACGCAGCATGAGCATCCCGGTGCGGCCGATTGAACGCTTGAGTTGCTCGAGTTCCGTGAGCTTGTCGCGCGTCTCTTCGTCGATCTTTGGGGCCTCCATGCCGCTCTCATGCAGCAGCAGAATGCCCTTGGCGCGCAGGGCGAGCTCGCCGTGCAGTTGCAGCAGGCACAACATGTCCGCCAGATCCTCGCCGCGGAAGCGATCGCTGAGCGAGCGCAGGTAGCGTCCCGAGGGGCTGTCGTGAAACGTGCCGGTGTTGATCGACTGGAGCAGTTGCACGGTGGAGTCGGAGTCCTCGTCGAGCCAATTGCGCAACGTGCGTTCGCTGTGCTGGAACACGAGGTAGATCACCAGTTGCAGGACCACCAGGGTCACAAGCGTGGCTACCGCCGGGCGCACCAGCATGAAATTGAAGCTGGTATGGAGCGCCACCGCGGCCAGCAGTCCGGGCAGCAGGAGCACCAGCCCGCCGTTCGGGCGCCGTTCGTAGAGAGTCACGGAAATCATGGCGAGGATCGTCGTGGTGCCGCCATGCATGATGGCGGTGCCGAAGCCGCGGACCACTTCGACGGGCAGCACGATGTGCGGCCGCGAGGCCAGGTAGTAGAGGTTCTCGATGAGCGCAAAGCCCGTGCCGATGGCAAAGCCGGCAATGCCGGCGTCCACCGGCAGTCCGACGCGGCGGCTGCGGATCATGAAGACGATCACGAGCCCCTTGAGCGCTTCCTCAATCCACGGCGACACGTAGCGTGAATACGCCTCGAAGTCGCCCGCGAAGCGTGCAAACGCAAAGTTGCTGATCAGGTAGCTCGCGCCCGCGGCGATTGCGCCGGCCGTCACCAGATTCAGCACGGCCCTCGGCCGCAGCAACTTGTAGCTGTCGCCGTGCACCAGCACCACAAGAAACAGCAGCACCGGCAGCAGGGCAATCGGCGCGTGCAGCAGCAAGGTGGTGTTCACCGCGGCGCACCCGGGTCGCTGCGGGTCATTAAAGCACCTGGAATGACAGCATGAATTCCGTCTTGCCGAGTCCGCCGCCCCCGTAGCCCTGCGCCACTCCAATGGACAGCATCATCGGCAAGCGGTGCATCACATGCAGCTGAAAGTCGAGCTGCGCGCCGAGGTCGCCGGACCGGCGGTGGTAGGTATGGTTGCCGGGATCGGTTTCGAGCACGCTCGCGAACAGCTCGGGCCGCGCCCAACTGACGTACAGGCCCGGTGAGCCCAGCGCCGCATACCGCCATGGCGGCAGGCACCACTCGACGGTCGCCTTGACCAGGGACTGGCCGCTGAGTGCATCGAGTTCGAAGCCGGGCATGCTCATCAGCTCGCGGTAGCGCTGCGCACCGCCGTTGTCGCCGCTGTCCACGTAGTTGTTACCAAATCCCCCCAGATAAAAGTTGGCCAGCGGATCGGTGCGCTCGCCCGCCGACACGCTGGCCCCGCTGCGCAGCCAGACCGAGGAGTGATCCAGCGGCAGCGGGATTCCAAAGTCGAAGGTGCCGGTGAGGCTGGGGATCAGGTTGCCGTCGCCCCGATTGCCATGGGCGCTGATGGACCAGGAATGGCCCGCCTCGTCATCGACGGCGCCGGGCGAAGCCCGGATGTTCGAGCCCACGAACCCCGTGTCGGCCGTGAACAGGTGGCTGGACGGTGCGGCGACGTTTTGCGCGCCTGGCAAGGCGTCGAGGTCGCCGTAGTAGGCGACGTTTGCGGTGAAGTCGACCACCTTGGGGGGATCAAAGGCCAGCGGCAGGTCATAGCCGACGTAGCCGTTGTAGCCGGCACGGCTGCGTTTGGTCGGACCGAACAGGTCGTAGAAATCGGCCCCGTTCCAGGCGGCGCCCGTCGACCAGCGCCCATGGTGCAGGTCGGCAGCGAGGTGCGTGCGCTGCTGCGCGGGCAGGGAGCTGTCCGGGCTGTAACTCGCCTCAAGCGCCGCGGAATCAAAGCCCAGGGGGTCGCTAAAGCGCGCCGTGGCGCCCAGCGCGACCGAATTTTTGAAGCCCTGGACCATGGGTATGAGCGACTCCAGTGACAGCTGCCGCAGCGGCCTGTAGGCGCCCCGCCTGAGGATCTGCGACTCGTAGGGCACCGAGGACGGCGTGGCCGCCACCCAGTCCCGCAGCTGGGGGTATTTTGCCACCACCTGCGCTCCCAGGAAGGTAATGGCGCTCAGGTCCTCGGTGGGCTGCGCCTCGATCAGAGTTGGCATGAAGCCCCGGGCCGTGTAGCGCTGGACGATGAGCTGTGAGCCCTCGAGCGGCAGCGGCCGGAAGAAGCCGACCTCCGCGTTGCTGACCGCCTCGAGTTTCTCGGTTGCAAGCTCGTAACGGAAGATATTGGACACGCCCGTAAAGTAGCTGCTGCCGTACAGATAGCGGCCGTCCTTCGAAAACACGAAGCCCTCAGGTACCGATGCCCCAATCTTGAACGCGTGCCAGGGTACCGGCTTAGCCGCGCTGATCGACTCTGTACGATAGATGCGGACCTCAGTTACCTGGGGTGAACCGGGTTTAGCTCCAGGGCCCGACACCGACATCGATGCCAGTGACCCGTCGGGCGAAAGGTCCAGATCGAAGGCCGTTTCCTGCGGGGGAAACACGTGGAGCGTCTTCCATTCCTCGTACGGATACGGGATCCGGACCAACATGACGAAGCCATTGTTGAGCCGCAGTCCCCACAATGAGCGATCGGTGGGGTTGAAAACCAGATCGCCTATCCGGGCCTCGCGTAACAGCATCCTGGACTTGCCTGAACGCAGGTCGAAGGCCTCCAGGTTGCGATGTGTGTTGCTCTTGGTCGTGTAGAACAGCGTTTCGGCTTCCGGGTCAAAGGCCAGGGAGGTGACCGTATAGCCACTCGCCCCCTGCACCTCGTTGAGTGAGCTCACGGTGCCTTGCTGCCGGTCGATGGCTACCAGATGCGCCAGCTGCCCCGGATACTTCACCGCGCCGTACAGGCGGGTCCCGTCCTTGGACAGGTAAACACGCGATACCGCGCCCAGATCCTGGCGCGTCAAATCGCGGTACGCGGTGAGCGGATGCTCGCGCACGGTGCGCAAATTTTGCTCCTGGAAGCCCTGGTCCCAGGCGATCCATTGCTGCCAGGACGCATCGAGCGAAAGACCGTACACCCGCTGGAAATCGTCTGCGTAATAGCGCCGGCTGGCGGCGTCGCGCCGCAACCAATCGAGAAGCTTTTCCGGTCCGTAGGTGAGCGCCAGATAATCCATGAAACGGGTGCCATAGAGATAGGCGTTGGCACCGGTCTTGAAGTCGACTTCGGTGCCCTTCGAGACCAGTCCGAGGGGGTCGTAGAATTGCGCTCCGTCGCGGACCATGGCACGGAACGCCATCTCGTCGTAGCCGCCCTGGGCACGTCCCACCCCGCCGCTCAACCAGGTCTCCATGAACACCGCCCCGCCCTCCTGGTACCAGCGGGGTGCCGTATCGCGGGGCACGGTCAGGTAGTTGTAGAGCAGGCTCTCGGGGTGCGATGAGTCGATTTCCACCTTGCCGTGGAACAGGCGCCGGTAGCGCATGTCGACCGGGCTGGGCCGATCAGTCATGGCGAGATGAGTGAGTTCGTGTCGTGCGGTCCCCCCGAACCAGTCGCCCGGCGCTACCGTCTCGTAGGGCTCATTCCATGGGGCGATGTCCAGGAAGATGCGGTTTCGCGGTGCCGCGCTGGCGCTCGCATTGGCGCGATCGGCAAAGTCCTGCAGCAACACGCTTACGCGGCCGTCCGGGGTGTAATCGAACATGCGTTTGTGTGCGGCAAGACCGGCGAGGAAGCTCTGCGTCGCGCGTGGAACGAGGTGCGCTTCGCCTGGGTCGTAGTAGACCAGCCGCAGATCCTGCGTCTCGACGAACAGCAGGCCCGCCCGCGTCGG
Source organism: uncultured Gammaproteobacteria bacterium (assembly GCA_963707115.1). Classification (GTDB taxonomy): domain Bacteria; phylum Pseudomonadota; class Gammaproteobacteria; order Steroidobacterales; family Steroidobacteraceae; genus FEN-1191. The sequence continues at coordinate 165,311 of CAVPOP010000003.1, read as the reverse complement.
CGGCGAGACCAGGATGACGATGAGCAGCAAGGCGCTGGCCGCCTTCGTCAGGCGCAGCCCAGCCCATCCCGGTAACGGGCCGAACGCACAGCTCCTTGGTTGCTTGCAGGCCTGAGGCAAATATTGCGCCGTCGATACTCAAAGAAAACAGTGGCCCGCGCGAGGCGGGCCATTGTTTGTCAGATCACTCTCAGGGTGCCCTCAGCACCGGGCGGCCCGAGGATTTCCGATTGTTTTCTGCGGCTATGCTTTGGCGCTCTCAGTTGTTCTTGTTGTTTTTGTTGTTCTTATTGTTCTTGTTGTTCTTATTATTCTTGTTGTTCTTGTTGTTCCTGCCGTCGCCGCCGTTGGCTGCATCCGAGGCATCCGCGGCCGCCGAGGCGTCCGTCGTCGACTGAGCGGTCGCCGCATCCGCTGCGCTCGCGTCGGTCGGGGCGGCTGTCGGCTCGCTGGCCGTGGTCGTTGCCGTAGTGCCGTCTGTGACGGCGCGATTCGCCTCGACAATGGTGCCCGCGGCGTCGCTGCTGGCCGGCGGCGAGTTGAGGCTCAGGTAGGCGACTGCGCCGATCGCGACGACGATTCCGCCCACGATCCACATCTTCTTGCTAGTCATATACGTTTCCCCAGAGTTTGTAGAATGAATGAACGAAATACCCGTCTGTAAACAACTACCGAAAACATCAAAAAAAGTTGGTTGTCACCTAAAAAATATCTTTCAATGGCCCTTCGGCTCCCGCAGCACCGCCCGCGCCACCTCATGCTCGTCGATCAGGAAGGTCAGGTTCACCGCCTGCCCGTCGCCGGCAAATCCTGGTAAGGCGATCGTGGTGGGACCGGGACCGCGGACTCCCATCCGGCCCAGGCCGTTGACCCTCAGTGAGCGCTCGCCACTGGCGATCAGCACATCCACAGGCGCGCTGGCCGCCAAATCGAGCGCCAGCTCCACCCCTGTGCCCGCGCGGATCAGGCTTATGCGCCCGGAAACCGCCCCTTGGGTCATTTGTACCATATCCAACGTCACCGCGGAGCGCGGGTCGGCCAACGTCCCGGCCATTTCGTTAACCGCCGGCTGCTGGCCAAAGTCCAGGACCCTGAAGACAATCGTACCGGTCAGGAGCACTCCAGCCAGCACGGCCGCATAGCGCCACTTCAGCACCGGCCGGGCCAGCCCACTGCGCCGGGGGGGATTTTGCGGCAGTGCAGCAAGAATGTCGGTGCGCAGTTGCGGCGGAGGTTCAACCTCGGCCACAGCATCGAGCGCCGTGCACAGCTGCCGTATCTGATCACGAAGCGCACGCAGCGCGGGGTCCGCGAGCAGGTACCGGGAGAGCTCGGCGCGCTGCCGAGCGTCCAGTTCGCCGTCGATCTCGGCGTGTATCAGCGCGAGGCGTGCGGGGTCGACCATGTCAGATCGCTCCTTCATGCACCAGCAGGTTGCGCAGCTGTTGCCGGGCGCTGTAGAGCCTGGATTTCACGGTCTTTTCCGGTACTGCCAGGGTCTGAGCCATATCCTCGTAGCTCAGGTGCATGAGGTGTCGAAGCACCACCACGCTGCGCAGTTCGGGGGTGATGCGCATTAATGCCGCCTCGATCGCGCACCGGGTCTGGTCGCTCTCGGCGTACCGATCCGGCCCGGGAGCGCCGTCGACTTCCTCGCCGCTGAATTCCTCGGAAGGCTTGCGCCTGCCGAGCGTATTGAGTGATTCATTGACTGCAATTCGGTAGATCCAGCTGTAGAACTTATAGGTCGGGTCATAGTCCGCCAAGTGCTCAAAGACGCTCAGAAAAGTGGTCTGGGCGACGTCCTTGGCCTCCTCCGGGTCACGCAGGAGCCGCAGAGCGGCGTTATAGACCGGCCTCTGATACCGGACCACGAGCTCCTCAAATGCCGCGCGATTCCCCTCGAGGCTGCGTTGCACCAGTGTCCCGTCGTCGTACTCCTTCACAAGTACTCCGCGCGACGAAAAAAGTTGATTGGGCGATCCTTCACTGGGTCGTCGGGCCGGGAACGGCTAGCCCGCCGCCCGGGAGATGTCGAGAATCTGGTCAAAGCCGGCGTAATGGAATATGTCGAATATTGCCGGGCTGACATTGATCAGCTTGAGCCCCGTTGCGCTCCCGGCGCCCTTGACGCGCTTCTGCGTCAGCAGGAACACCCGCAGGCCGGCGCTGGCGATGTATTCCAGGCGCGCCAGGTCGATAGTCTGTGGTTGCGGCAGCTCGTTCATGAATTTGAGCGCGGCCTCGCACTGCGTGCCATCGAGCCTGCCGGCCATGATGACCTCGCCCGCGGGCCCCAACCGTATGTCGAACATGCGCTCCCTACCCCAAGTATCACGGGACTCTCGGCCAGCGTCGGCCGCGCGGCCCCCTTTGGCCGCCGTCCACGCGCACGCTACCCGAAAACTCAACTGCTTGCACCGATTGCCGCCGCCCTAACGTGCCAGCTGTTTGGTCATCCGCAGCTGATTGCGCGGTCCCACGCGTGCGTAGCTGACCGCGTCCATCAGCTGGCGCACGAAGTACACCCCCAGCCCGCCGACGCGGCGGTCTTCGAGGCGCGCCCCGGTGTCCGGCGCAGGCAGCGTCAGAGGATCGAATGGCGGGCCTTCGTCTTCGACCGCCAGGGTCAGATGACCGTCGGCAAGGGCCAGACAGACGTCGACCCGCCCCTTGCTGCCGGCCGGCGTGCCGTGCATCACGACGTTCATGAATATCTCCTCCAGTGCGATCTCAAAGGCCAGCGCCTGGGCGGGGGGCAATTGCGCCGCGGACCAGAACTCCTGCAGGAAACGCGCCAGCACCGGCAGTTGCGCCGCCTCGCTGGGCACGCTGGTGCGCCGCTCGTTCACGCGGGTTTGACCACCGCCAGCTGCGCCAGGGCCGTGTCCCGGTCGGGGTGGACTGTCATAACGCGACTGAATCCGCTCAGCTCGAACACCTCGCGCACGCCCTGGTGCAGGGAGCACACGGCGAAGCCCAGCCCGGAACGCTGCGCGTTTCGCGCCGCCAGCAGAAATACCCGCAGCCCGGCGCTCGAGACGTACTCAAGCCCGCTGCAGTCAATGATCAGGGCGGCCGGAGCCGCGCCTGCACCGGCCAGCGCCTGCTCCACCTGGAGCTGAAAATTCGCGGCGGCACCGAAATCGAGCCGGCCCTCGGCATTGACAATGGTGATCTGCCCGAGTCTTTCCACGCGCACCTTCACAGCGGCGCTCCGGACGACGCTGCGCGCTCGGCCTCTGCCATCAACGGCTTCACTGCGGCCCCCACTTGAGCGCGGTCAGGGTGATGTCATCGGACTGTGGCGCGGTACCGGCAAAGTCCGCAACGCTGCTGCAGATGCGCTCAACGAGCGCCTCGGTTGTGCCCGCGCGGTGCGTGCGGATCTCGGCGAGCAGGCGCTCGACGCCGTAGGCTTCGTCGGCAGGATTGAAGGCCTCGGTCACGCCGTCCGTATACAGCACCAGACGATCGTCAGGCCGCAGCTGTACCTCGTGGTCCGGATAGATCACGCCGGGCATGACGCCGAGCACCAGTCCGGCCGCGCCGTCCAGAGGCTCGATCGAGCCGTCGGCGCGCGCCACCAGCGGCGGATTGTGTCCGCCGTTGGCGTAGGAGAGCACGCCGGTCGCCGGGTCCAGGATGCCGTAGAACACGGTGACAAACAGATCCAGCGGGTTTTGCGCGCACAGGATCTCATTGGTCCGAGCCAGGCAGGCGCCCGCTTCGGGATAGCGCGCCGCCTGTTCGCGCAGGCTGGTGCGCGACACGGCCATGAAGAACGCCGCCGGCACACCCTTGCCGGAAACGTCCGCCATGACGATGCCAATGCGCCCGTCAGGCAGCTCTATGAAGTCATAGAAATCCCCACCCATTGTGGTCGCCGGCGTCATGCGCGCCGTGCCGTCGCAACCGCTGCGGGCGGGAAATGCGGCGGGCAGGATGGCGCTCTGCAGCGCGCGGGCGACGTTGAGCTCTTCGGCGAGTTGCGCCTGTGCGCGCTCCAAGGCCGAGTTACGCTCCGCGAGCTCGCGGGTGCGCTCCGTGACCGTGGTCTCAAGCACGCGTCGTTGCAATTTCAGGACCCGCAGCACCCGCAGGATCCGCAACACCCGCAGGTACCGCGTGTCCAGTCCGGTCAGGAAGAATGGTGCTATGGCCAACAGGTCCACGAATCCGTAGAAGCTGAATATGAACGCGAGCTTGTTGTCGGCCGCGACAATGCGCAGCAGGTACTCGAGCGAGAACACCGTGACGACGACGAGTTCCTCGAGCCTGAGGGCCGTCTTCACCCATGCGGGCAGACCAGACATCGTCTCCAGGCCGACCGACAGCAGACTGACGGCGATCAGGGCCAGTATGAGATTGTCGAAGCGCCGCGCGTACACTCCCTCGCCCTGCACCAGCGTGGCGGCCAGCGCCTTAAGGCCTGCGTTGCTGGGCGGTTCGCGGCTGAGTGCCACGGGCGCGTTCATTGACCTGCGCGCCTCCCGCCCGCGGTATCATTCTTTATCGGTCGCACGCTTGTATATTCGGGTAACGAGGCAGGGTTAGCAACCGCGGGGCCGGACGGATCTTGCTCAGGCTCCCCAGTGTTCCAGGCGCCGTGTCAGTGCGGTGAGGAATTGGTTGGCGCGTTGCCCGTCGAGCACGCGGTGGTCGATGGTCAGCGTGACGTAGCAACGCGGGCGTATCGAGACCACATCGCGGCCGTCTTCGACCGCAGCCACGGCGCGCTTTTCGACTTTGCCGATGCCAAGAATCGCCGACTGCGGTTGGTGAATGATGATGGGTGCGGCGAGCAGGCTCCCGCTCACGCCGTGGTTAGAGATCGTGAAGGTCCCGCCGCGCACGTCCGCCGGCGCCAGGCGATCTTCGCGCGCCCGGGTGACGCGATCGCCAAGTTCGCACGCTATGCCAAACAGGTCCAGAGCGGCCACGTTCCGGATGACGGGTACGACGAGGCCGCCGTTTTCGAGCGCGGTCGCGACACCGATATCGTAGTGCTCGTACACCTCCAGGCCCTCGGGACGCCAGCGGCTGTTGAGCTCGGGCACGGCTCGCAGGGCGTCGACGCAGGCGGCCAGAAAATAGACCGTCAGGGTCAGTGCGGCGCCGCGGCCCTCAAAATCGGCCCGCCACCGCGCGCGGTGTGCCATCACCGCCGAAAGATCCACCTCGAAGACCGTGGTCACGTGCGGTGCGGTATGCAGCAGGCTGGCCACCATGCGCTCGGCAATCTGCAGTCGCATGCGCGAATGGGGTTCAAGCCGCCCCGGTGCCGCGCCTTGCGGCGCGGGGGTTGCGGCGGGCGTGGGCTGTATTGGCGCGGCGGTCGCGCCACGGGCGACGTGACGCAGGATGTCCTCGACCGTGATCTTGCCGCCGGCCCCGCTTGCCTGGACGGCCGCGGCCTCGAGATGGTGTTCGGCGAGCAGCCTTCGGATGGCGGGGCTCAACGGCCCGGCCGGTGGCGCGGCAGGCGACCGCGCGGCCACGGCCGGCGCGCCCGCCCCCGCCGCCGCTGCCGGGGCCGGCGTAGGGGCCTGCGCAGGGGCGCGCTGGGCCGGAGCGATGCCGGCCGCCCGATCAATGCGTCCCAGCACCGTGCCCGGCTCAACTTCAGTCAGAGCAGCGGCGAGGATCTCGCACAGCACGCCGGCGCACGGGGCGGGAATCTCCACCGTGACCTTGTCAGTTTCGATCTCCAGCAACGGCTCATTCTCGCTCACCCGCTCGCCGACGGCCTTGAGCCACGCCAGCACCTGCGAGCGGGTTCCTTCGGCTTGATCGCTCGGCAAGATCACGTCGACGACATCACTCATGGTTCAATAGCTCGCAATGCGGCGGATCGCCGCGACCACCGAACTCACCGCCGGCAGCACCGAATCGAGCAACAGCGGGCTGTGGGGTACCGGGATATCGGGCAGCGCCAGACGCTCCACGGGCGCCTCCAAAGCGGCAAAGGCGTGCTGCGCCAGCTGCGCGGCGATCTCGGCGCCGAAGCCGGCCGTGATGTTGTCCTCATGCACGATGAGGCAGCGGCGAGTCATCGCCACGGACGCCAGCACCGCCTCGCGATCCCACGGCACCAGCGTGCGCAGATCGAGCAGATCGACGTCGATCGCCGATTCCGCGGCGGCCTGTTCGCAGCGTTCGACCATGGCGCCCCAGGTGATGAGCGATAGTTCCCGCCCGGCGCGCACGCGGCGGGCGAGGCCAAAGCGGAGCACGAATTCGTCGCCCGGATAGGGCCGTCGGGCCCAGGCGCCATCCAGCATCGCCCGATGTTCGAAGAAGATGGTCGGATCATTGCCGCGCAATGCCGTGCGCAGCAGGCCCACGGCATCCTCGGCGTTCGAGGGCATCGCCAAACGCCAGCCCACGGCGTGCGCGAACTGTACCTCGTTGCACTGGCTGTGCCAGGGATCGCCGCACTTGAAGTAGCCGCCGGGCATGCGCACCACCATCGGGGCCGCGTAGCGGTTTGCGGTGCGCCAGCGGATGGTGCCGCAGTCGTGCAACTGCTCGGCGGCCGGCTCGGCGTATTTTCTGAACTGCAGCTCGGGCACCGGCATCAGACCGGCCGCCGCCATGCCCACCGCACGGCCGATGATCCCCTCCTCCGAGAGGCTGGTGTCAAACACCCGCGCCTCGCCAAATCTCTGCTGCAACCCGAGCGTCGCGGCATGTACGCCGCCCTTGCGCCCGACGTCTTCGCCGAACACCAGCACGCGGGGATTGATCTCCAGTTCGTGTTCCAGGGTGCGGCGGATGGCTGTCATCATGTTGATGCGCGCGCCCACGGGGCGCGCCTGCTCAGTCCCCTGCGGCGGCCGATAGCCCTGGGGGAGCAGGCCGCCCTGGGCCTGAAGCAGCAGCGTACCGTCCGCAGCGCGTTCCGAAAAGGCAAATCGCCGGGTCTGAGCAGGATCCGGCAGCGAGCGCGCCTCGACGCGCGCCAACGCCGCGCTCACCGCCGCGCGCGCGCTGCCTTCGGCGCCGGTCCACTCCTCCGCCGTGAGCAGCGCGGGAACCAACTGTGTCCTGAGCGCCTTGAGCGGGTCGTGCGCCTGCTCCGAGGCCAGTTCCTCGGCCGACTTGTAGGTCTGCGTGTCCTGTCCGGAGTGTCCCGAAAGCCGCGGCACCACCAGCCTCAGGAGTACGGGGCCGGCGTCGGAGCGCGCCGCGGCGACCGCCTGTGCCAGCAGCACTGCGGCAGCGCCGGGGTCCGTGCCCCGCCCGTCGAATATCCGCAGGCCGGCGTAACCGGACAGGTTCTGCGCGATATTTCCGCCCGGGGTCTGCAGCGTGGATCGGACCGAGATGCCGTAGCCGTTGTCTTCGATATAGAAAAGCATCGGCAGGCGTTGCGTGCTGGCGATGTTGAGTGCCGCCCAGAATCCGTTGGTCGCGGTGGACGCATCACCGCCGTGGGCCACCGCAATGCTGCCGCGGTAGCGCTCGTCCCCCAGCGTCTCGCTGTGGTAGCGAATCGCCTGGGCCCAGCCCACTGCGGGCGTGTACTGGGTACCCACGCCTCCGCAGGCCGGCAGCACGCACGGTCCGTCCGGATTTGGAAGATTGAAGACCACGCCAATGTCGCGACCGTCGCTCAGGCCCCCGCCGCGCATCATGGTCGAGCCCAGCGCGTCTTCCAACGGTAATCCGAGGGCCAGCAGCAAGGGCCGCGAGCGGTAGTAAGAGGCCACGCCATCGCGCCGGCCGGTGAGCAACTGCGCGAGCAGTACCTGCGTGACCTCATGGCCGCGCGCCGAGAACTGATACAGCACCTTGCGCGCCGGTGTGAGGGTGGTTTCCTCCAGCTCATCGAGCGCCCGCGACAGCAAGGCGAAGTCGAGCGCCTTGCGCCAGTCCGGAGCGCCGGCACCCGCGGGAGCGGAAAGATCCTGTCGATTCGCGTGCATGGGAGGGAGCTTGCTGGAGCGCGTCGGTATCCTGAGAGCCTATCGTCTTAAAGCCGGTGAGAACCGCTATAGATAGTGCAATGATGGTACTATTTTAGTGATAAACACTAAATCCGGGAAAGCCGCCCCATGAAATTGGATCGCACCGACACGCGCATTCTGGCCGCCCTGCAAGCCGACGGCCGCCTCACGGTGGTGGAACTGGCCGAAGCGGTCGGACTGTCGCAGACACCCTGCGCGCGACGCATCCGCGCTCTGGAGCAGGCCGGGGTGATCGAGGGCTATGCGGCGGTCGTCAATCCGGCGCGCCTCGGTCTGAAGGTGCAGGCCTTCGTGCAGGTCAAGCTCCAGCAGCACGCGGACGATGTCGTGACGAGCTTCCAGCGCGAACTCGCCAAGTTCGATGAGGTCATCTCCTGTTTCGCCGTCACCGGTGACTCGGATTTTCTGGTCTACGTCACGGTACCCGATCTGGAGACGCTCGGCGCCGTAGTGCTGAAGCGGCTTATGAAGATACCCGGTGTCCGGGACGTGCACTCGAGCATCGTGCTTGCAACCGTCAAGCGCTCGGCTCCGCTCCCCCTGACTCATCTGCCGGCCCCGGACTAGCGCGCACAACAGGTCCGGCTTGCTCAGGAACCCCGGCGGTCCACGACTCGGCGCGCCTTGCCCGCAGACCGTTCGAGTGCACCTGCCTCGAGGACGCGCACCTCGACGGAGATGCCGACCGAGGACTTGACGTGGCGGGCGAGCTCGCTCGCGGCCGCTGCACGCGCGTCACGCGCCGAGCCCTCCCCCGCCGGCCACTCCACGTTGACGGTCAACGTGTCCACGTGGCCGGCGCGTGTCACCTCCAGCTGGTACACCGGCGCGAACCGACGCTGCCTGAGTACCAGCTCCTCGATCTGGCTGGGGAACACGTTGACTCCGCGGATGATCAGCATGTCATCGGTGCGGCCGTTGATGCGATCGAGGCGCCGCATCGATCGCGAGCTGGGTGGCAGCAGCCGCGTACGATCGCGCGTGCGATAGCGAATCACCGGAAAGGCTTCCTTGGTCAGCGAGGTGAGCACCAGCTCTCCGGCCTCACCATCGGCGAGCACGCGACCGGTCTCCGGATCGATGATCTCGGGATAGAAGTGGTCCTCCCACACCACGGGACCATCCTTGGACTCCACGCACTCGCTCGCCACCCCCGGACCCATGACTTCCGATAGTCCGTAGATGTCGACGGCGTCGAGGCCCATGCGCCGCTCGATCGCTTCGCGCATCCCATCGGTCCAGGGCTCGGCCCCGAACATGCCCGTCCGGATCGAGCAGCCCGGACCGTCCAGCCCCTGGCGCTCAAATTCCTCCGCAATGGTGAGCATGTACGAAGGCGTGACCATGATCAGCTCGGGCCGGAAGTCGACGATGAGCTGCACCTGCCTTGCGGTCTGCCCGCCTGACATCGGCACGACGGTGCATCCGAGGCGCTCAGCGCCATAGTGCGCGCCGAGCCCGCCGGTAAACAGCCCGTAGCCGTAGGCGATATGCACGATTTGGCCGCTGCGGCCGCCCGCAGCATAAATGGAGCGGGCCACCAGTGCGGCCCAGGTTTCCAGATCGCGCTGGGTGTAGCCGACCACGGTCGGCTGGCCCGTCGTGCCGCTCGAAGCGTGAATACGCGCCACCCGCTCGCGCGCCACGGCGAACATGCCAAACGGGTAGTGCTCGCGCAGATCGCTCTTGGCAAGGGTGGGAAAGTTTGCCAGGTCTTCCAGAGTCTCGAGGTCGTCGGGATGCACGCCGGCCCGGTCAAAGGCGTTGCGGTAATGCGCGACATTCCGATAGGCATGATCGAGCGACCACTTCAAGCGCTGCCGCTGCAGGGCCATGAGTTCATCGCGGCTCGCCGTTTCGATGGCATCGAGGCCGTGCCGCGGGGATTGCATCGGAGCGCTGACCTGCCGTCCTAGGCCGCGGGTCCCTTGAAGTGTGGCCGACGCTTGGCGCGCGCCGCCGCCAGTCCCTCAGGCGCGTCGCTGAGCCTGAAGCCCATAAATTCGAGGGCCAGCGATGCGTCGAAACTGGGACCGGCGAGCCGCAACCAGTTGTTGAGCGCGTGCTTGGTGAAGTGGATCGCGGTGGCGCTGCCGGCGGCGAGCTCGCGGCAGGTCTGCAGGGCGGTCGGCATGACTTCGCTGTCGCTTACGCACACGGCAATCAGGCCGATGCGCTCGGCTTCGGCGCCCGAAAGTGGTCGGTTGGTCAGCAGGTGGTAGCGCGCCTTGGCGAGACCGCACAGCAGCGGCCAAATCATGACCGCGTGATCGCCGGCGGCGACGCCCAGGCGCGTGTGCCCGTCCAGGATCTTGGCATCGGCGGCCGCGATGGACACGTCGGCGAGCAGCGCAATGGCCAGCCCCGCGCCCACCGCGCTGCCGCGCACGGCGGCGACCACCGGTTTGCTGCAGTTCACCAGGTTGTAGACCAGATCCGAGGCCTCCTTCCACACCCGCAGCAGCGTGGCCTCATCGGCGATCATGCTCTCGATAAGTGCATAGTCGCCGCCGGAGGAGAAGTTCGCGCCTGCCCCGCGCACCAGCACCGCGCGAACATCCGGGTCGGTGTCGATGTGGCGCCAGATGAGGGCCAGCTCGCGGTGCATGGCGGCATCCGCCGAGTTCCGCGTGCCTTCCCGGCTGATGCTGATTTCGAGCACCCGCGGTGCCGGCTCCGCGAAGTCCAGGCTCGGAAATTCCGTTCGGTAGCGGCCGAGGTTGAGGGTATCCATCATCACTGGCCGGACGGTGCGTCGGGGACCGCGTGCACGCTGACCATGGTCAGTACATTGTACGAGGCGACGGTTTCGTCGTTCTGGTTGGTGATTTCCGTGTCCCAGGTCACCTCGCCCCAGCCTTTCTCCGGTCGCAGCATTTTTTCCTTGCAGGTGAGCCGCACCCTGATGGAATCTCCCGGCTTGACGGGCTTGACGAAGCGCAGGTTGTCGAGGCCGTAGTTACCGAGCACCGGGCCGTAATCCGGGTCGACGAACAGGCCCGCCGCAGCAGAAATGAGAAAGTAGCCGTGCGCGACACGGCCCCCGAACAGCGGATTGCGGGCCGCTTCCGTGTCACTCATGTGAGCGTAATAAGTGTCGCCGGTCAAGGCGGCGAATTGCTCGATGTCTTCCACGGTGATGCGGCGCTGCGCGGAATTGAAGGAATCGCCAAGCTGCAGCTCGCCGAACGGGATACGAAACGGATGCCGACCGGGATCGTTCTGAGTCGCGCCACGTACCCAGCGTTGGCTGATGGTTGTGATCGTGTCGGGCGAACCTTGAATGGCGGTGCGCTGCATGTAATGCAATACACCACGGATGCCGCCCATCTCCTCGCCGCCCCCGGCGCGCCCGGGTCCGCCGTGCACCAGGTGGGCCAGCGGTGAACCGTGCCCGGTCGATTCCTTGGCGCAATGACGATTGATGACGACGATGCGTCCGTGGAATGGCGCGAGCCCGAGCACCAGCTGCGCGGCGAGCGCGTCATCGGCCGAGAATACCGAGGCCACGAGGCTGCCAGCGCCGCGCCGGGCGAGCCCGATGGCGTCGGCCATGTCGCTGTAGGGTAAAATCGTGGCGACCGGACCAAACGCCTCCACCTCGTGCACGGCCCGCGCACTGCCGGGGGAGTTGCATAGCAGCAGCAGTGGCGGCAGGAAGGCGCCGCGCTCACGGTCTGCCCCGGTCACGGCAAAGTCATCAACGCTGCCGACCACCAGTTCGCTTTCCGTCCGCAGTTCGGCCACGCGCGCCAGGACCTCGCGTTTCTGAGCAAGGCTGGATAGCGGACCCATGCGCACGCCCTCGGCCCGTGGATCGCCCAGCACCACCTTGCCGAGCGTGCTCTGCAGTGCCGCGACGACCTCGGCCACCAGATCGCGCGGCACCAACGCCTTGCGGATCGCCGTGCACTTCTGGCCGGCCTTGGCCGTCATCTCGCGCGCCACTTCCTTGATGAACAGGTCGAATTCCGCCATGCCGGGGCGGACGTCGGGCGCAAGAATCGAAGAGTTGAGCGAGTCCGTTTCAGCCACGAAGCGCACGGCGTGGCGGAGGACGGCCGGGTGCGATTTGAGCTGCAGGGCGGTGCTGGCCGATCCGGTGAAGGAGACAAAATCCTGGCAGTTAAGGTGATCAAAAAGATCGCCCAGGCTGCCGCCGATGAACTGCAACGCGCCCGCAGGCAGGACGGCGCTTTCGATGACACGGCGCGCCACCCGCTCCGCAAGGTAGGCAGTGCCTGTGGCGGGCTTGACCACGACCGGGACCCCGGCCAGGATCGCCGGCGCCAGCTTTTCCAGCATGCCCCAGACCGGGAAGTTGAACGCATTGATGTGGACGGCCGCGCCCTCGAGCGGTACACAGATGTGCTGGCCGACAAAACTGCCGCCCTTGGACAGTTTTTCCACCGCGCCATCGATGTAGACATTGCTGTTGGGCAGTTCCCGCCTCGCCTTGCTTGCAAACACCAGCATGGTGCTGATTCCGCCCTCAATATCGATCCAGGAATCCGCCTTGGTGGCACCGGTCTGGTAGGAGACGGAATAGAACTCATCCTTGAGTTCGAGCAATCTTCGACCGAGCTCCTTGAGGCGGCTCGCCCGCTCATGAAAGGTGAGTGCGCGCAGCGCCGGGCCGCCGGTATGGCGGGCGTAGTCGAGCACCTGGGCAAAATCGATACCGGCGGAGCCGACCTCGGCAACGACCGCTCCGGTCGTGGCGTCGCGAACCGCTACGCCCGCGTCGGCGCCCTCGATCCAGCGGCCCAGCACGTAACTGCACAGCTTCAAGGTGATGCTCCTGCGCGGGTGTTTATGGCCGTGCGGCTCCGGTCCCACTCGGCAAACGAGCTGTCTGTAGCGGCCAGTTCAACAAGGAGCGGTGCCGGCCTCCAGTATTGTGCTCCCTGTTCCTTGGAAAATCTCTCAATGCCTGCCAGCACGGCGGGCAGGCCTACGGTGTCGGCGTAGAACATCGGACCTCCCCGCTGCCGGGGAAATCCGTAGCCGTTGCACCAAATGACGTCGATGTCGGCGGCGCAGCTGGCAATCCCATCGCCGAGTATCGCCGCTCCTTCGTTGATCAGCGCATAGAGACAGCGGGCGAGGATCTCATCGTCGGCGATGGCGCGACGGGTGATTCCCAGGCGCGCCGACTCGGCAATGATGAGCGCCTCGACGTCGGGATCCGGCAGCGCCTCGCGGGATCCTGGCTCGTAACGATAGGCTCCCCGCCCGCTCTTCTGGCCCAGGCGACCGGCCTCGACCAGCAGGTCGGCGACCCGCCAATAGCGCGGGTCCTTGGGCCGATCGACGCGCTCCCTCCGTACGCGGTAGCCGACGTCCAGGCCGGCCAGATCGCCGACCGCATTGGGACCCATGGCCATGCCAAAGGACTTGAGCGCGGCGTCGATCTGCGACGGGCTGGCCCCCTCCAGCAGCATGAGCTGGTTCTCCCGACCGTAGGCGTACAGCATGCGGTTGCCGACGAAGCCGAAGCAGTTGCCGACCACCACGCCGAGCTTGCCCATGCGTCGGGCGACCGCCAGGGCGGTGGCAATGGCCCGCGGCGCGCTGGCCGCACCGCGGACGATCTCGACCAGTCGCATGACGTTCGCCGGGCTGAAGAAATGCATCCCCACCACCGACGGCGCCCGCGCGGTGACCGCAGCGATCGCATCGATATCCAGGGTGGAGGTGTTGGTTGCAAGCACCGCATCTTTCCGGCACAGGCGATCGAGCTGGCGAAATACCTGCTGCTTGACAGCCATGCTTTCAAAGACGGCTTCGATGACGAGCTCGGCCGGCGCCGCCGCGGCGAGTTCACGGGCGCCCGTTACCCGGCCGATCGCGGCCGCGGCGGCGATGGCCGTCATGCGACCCTTGCGGGCGGAAGCCTCGATCGTTGCGGTGACGCGTTCGAGTCCGGCGTCGACGGCCGCGGCCGCGGAGTCGATCAGCACGACGTCCAGGCCCGCTGTGGTAAGGCCGACGGCGATGCCGCTGCCCATGGTCCCGGCGCCAATCACGGCCACGGTTTGCACCGCAGCGGAATCCTTCCGGCCGACACTCGCCGGCGATCGTTCGGCGAAGAACAGGTGGCGCAAGGCGCGCGAATCCAGCGACACGCGGCACTCCTCGAAGCGACGGCGCGAGAGCGCGAGCGCCGCGTCAAAGGGCTGGTGATAGGCCGCCTCGACGCACTCGACGATATAGCGGCCGGCCATCTCGGCGGATTTGCGCTGCGCAAGTCCCGCGCGCGCGCGCGCATAGGCGGCGGGATCATTCGGGCCCGGCTCGGCTTTCAGCTCGCGCACGCGTCGCGGCCCCTTTCCCAGAGCGATGAGTTCGCGCAGGTGGGCGGCCGCCGCGGCGGCCAGGTCCGGGGCAGTGACGAGCCGGTCCAGGATGCCAAGATCCACGGCGCGCGCGCCGTCGATGGGCTCTCCGCCGAGCATCATGTCCAGTGCCGCCGCGGCGCCCACCAGGCGCGGCAGGCGCTGCGTGCCGCCGGAGCCGGGAATCAAGGCGAGCTTGATTTCAGGAAACCCGAGGCGCGCGTCCTCGCTCGCGTACCGATAGTGGCACGCCAGGGCGAGTTCCAGGCCGCCGCCCAGCGCCGCACCGTGCAGTGCGGCGAGCACCGGCTTTTCCAGAGCCTCGATGCTCAGCAACACGTCGTTGAGCAGTGGCGGTCGCGGCGGCGCGTCGAATTCGCGCAGGTCGGCGCCCGCGACGAAGCATCGGCCGGCGCCGTGGATTACGACTCCGTGCACGGCCGGATCAGCCTGCGCCGCCTGCACGGCGGCCAGCAACGCGGCCCGCACGGGTTGTGCCAGCGCATTGACCGGGGGATTCTCTATCTCGAGAATCGCGATGCCATCAACGAGCGTTTGCCTCACCGGGGCGGCCATGGCGCAGCGGTTCTCAGCTACGCGCGTTCTATGGCCAGGGCGATGCCCTGACCCACGCCAATGCACATCGTGCAAAGCGCGCGCTTGCCGCCGGTGCGCGCAAGCTGGTAGGTCGCCGTCGTGGCAAGGCGGGCGCCACTGGCGCCGAGCGGATGTCCAAGGGCGATGGCGCCACCGTTGGGATTGACGTGCGCGGCGTCGTCCGGCAGGCCGAGTTCGCGCAGCACGGCGAGCGCCTGGGCGGCGAAGGCTTCGTTGAGCTCGATGACATCCAATCCATCGAGCGACCAGCGCTGTTGGGCCAGGAGCCTGCGCACCGCCCCGACCGGCCCCATGCCCATGATGCGGGGCGCAACGCCGGCGACGGCGCCCGCGACGATCCGCACCCGCGGCGTCAGCTGGAAGCGTTTGATGGCCGCCTCCCCGGCGATGAGCAGCGCCGCCGCGCCATCGTTGACACCCGAGGAATTGCCGGCGGTGATACTGCCGCCTTCGCGGAACGGCGTGGGCAGCCGGCCCAGCGCTTCCAGACTGGTGGCGCGCGGATGCTCGTCGCGATCGACGGTGGTGGACTCGCCCTTCCTGCCTGGCACGACTACCGGGACAATTTCTGCCGCAAGGACGCCGCCGGCCTGCGCAGCGAGCGCCCGCTCCTGACTGCGCAACGCAAATTGATCCTGATCGAGGCGGCTGACGCGGAATTCTGCGGCCACGTTTTCGGCCGTTTCCGGCATGGAATCGATGCCGAATTTCATCTTCAGCACCGGATTGACGAAGCGCCAGCCGATCGTGGTGTCGAACAGCTGTACGTCGCGGGCGTAGGCTGCCGTTGACTTGCTCAATACGTAAGGGGCCCGGCTCATGCTCTCGACGCCACCGGCCACGATCACGTCCGCCTCACCGCTCCGGATCGCGCGGGCGGCCATTGCAATGGCGTCAAGTCCGGACCCGCACAGCCGGTTTACGGTGCCACCGGGCACCGAGTCGGGCAGCCCCGCCAGCAGCAAGGCCATGCGTGCGACATTGCGGTTGTCCTCCCCGGCCTGGTTGGCGCAGCCGAGAATGACGTCATCGATCGCGGCGGGGTCGAGCGTGGAGTTTCGGCGCAGCAGGGCCTGGATCGGAATTGCGGCCAGGTCATCGGGCCGGACGCCGGCGAGTGCGCCTCCGTAGCGGCCGAAGGGTGTGCGGACGGCGTCGCAAATATAGGCTGCGGACACGGCTGTGCTACCTCAGTTGGCGGGGGTGGGTGGCGTGCTGGCGAGTCGGTGCGAGCGGCCGCGGGCGTACGCTATGACCGTGCCGTCGGCACGCGTCACGCTCAGGTCGTACAGACCCGCGCGTCCACCCAGCCAGCGCTCCTTCGCCACCGCAGTCAGAACGTCGCCCACCTGCGCGGGCACCAGAAAATCGATCGTTACGGCCGCGGCCACCGTGGCTGGGCCGTGGCTGTTGCAGGCAAATGCGAATGCGCTGTCCGCCAGCGCGAATATGAATCCGCCGTGACAGATCCCGTGGCCGTTGGTCATGTCCGGCCGTACCGTCATGGTAACGCTGGCCAGCCCAGCTTCGACGCCCGCCAGTTCCATGCCGAGCGCCTGCGAGGCGCGGTCGTTCGCGAACAGCGTCCGGGCCGCCGCCGCGGCCGCGCTCTGTACCGGCTTGCTCATGTTCTGCCCATGGGCGGTGGCGCTAACGGCCCGAAAAGCGAGGTGTGCGTTTGGCCGCGAAGGCCGCCACGCCCTCAGCGTAGTCGGCCGAGGCACCGAGGGCACGTTGCGCATCGCGCTCCGCGTCGAGGGCGGCTTCAAAACTGAGGTTCCACGCGGCGTGAATCGCCTGTTTCGTGCGTGCCAGGCCGGCGGTGGGTCCGGCCGCGAGCTGGGCCGCAAGCGCATCGACGCTGGCAGCGAACTCGGCGTCATCGACGCAGCGCCAGATCAGTCCCCACTCGGCGGCTTGCTGTGCCGTGAGCTTGTCGCCGAGCAGCGCGAGCCCCAATGCCCGCGCGCTTCCGACCAGGTGCGGCAGAGTCCAGCTGCCTCCGCAATCGGGCACCAGTCCCAGTTTGCAGAAGGACTGAATAAAGCTCGCCGAGCGGGCGGCGATGACAAGATCGCAGGCGAGCGCAATATTTGCCCCGGCACCGGCGGCCACGCCATTGACCGCCGCCACCACCGGCATGGGCAGGGCGCGCAGCGCCAGCACCAATGGCTTGTAGTAGCGCTCGATCGACTCGCCCAGATCCACGGGCTTGCCGCCGGGCGCCACGGCCCGGTCGTTGAGGTCCTGGCCCGCACAGAACGCACGGCCGGCACCGCTGAGCACCAGAACCCGCGCACCCTCGGCCCCCAGCCGCCCCAGGGCATCGCGCACCTCGGCGTGCATCGCCGTCGTGAAGCTATTGAGTCGATCGGGCCGATTGAGAGTCAGACGGCCGATGCCCTCGGCGACCTCAAAAACGATGGACTGGTAGGACACTTGTGCGGCCTGGCCTCTGTGGTGGCTACTTTTCGTCGTAACTCAATTCAAGCTCGGCTTCGAGAGGCTGAGCCTGGCAGGCCAGAATGAAGCCGGCGGCCAGTTCCCAGTCCTCGAGTGCCACGTTGTGCTGCAGCGTGACCCTGCCCTTGGTCAGCTTGACGCGACAGGTGGAGCAAACGCCAGCGCGACAGGAATATGGCAGATCCAGGCCCGCGCGTTCCGCCGCCACCAGCACCGACTCGTCCTCCGCCGTCATGTTGAATTTGCGGCGCCGGCCGTCCTGGATGACCGTCACGGTCGCGGTGTGGCCGGCGGTCGCTACGGCCGCAGTGCGCGTCACGGCGCCGCCCGCGGTCGTGAAGCGCTCAAAATGGATGGGCGCGTGCACGCCCAGGGCGCCGAGCGCGTCGCGACAGCTGGACACCATGTCCCCGGGCCCGCACACGTAGACCTCGTCCACCGCGCCGGGATCAAACAGCCGGCCGCACAGTTCGGCAAGTTTTGCGCCATCCAGCCGACCGTTGAAGATTTCCATATCCTGCGGTTCGCGGCTCATGATGAAGTGCACCGCGAGCCGGTCCAGAAAGCGATTCTTAAGCGCCAGTAGCTCCTCGGCGCACATGGTGTGCGCCACGGTTCGATTGCCGTAGATCAACACGACGCGGCTGTCGGCATTACGCTCCAGCATCGCCGTGATGATCGAGAGGATGGGCGTGATGCCACTGCCCGCGGCGAGCGCCAGGCAATAGCGGTCGGTGTGTGTCGCTTCCGAGTATATGAAGCGCCCGGTCGGACCGAGTGCCTCAATGGTGTCACCGACCTGGGCTTCGTGCGCGAGGAAGTCAGACAGGCCGCCACGCGGCTGGACGCGAATACCCAGCCGCAGCTCGCCCGCGGACGAGCCGTTCAGGATCGAGTAGGTGCGGCGGACTTCCTTGCCGGAAAGAGTGGCCCGCAAGGCCACGTGCTGGCCGGGATTGAATTGGTATTCCGAACGCAGCGCCTCCGGGACCACCAGCGTGAGGCAGATGGCATCGTCGGCCGCCGACACGCGGCTGCCGATCCTCAGCGGGTGAAAATTCAGATGCACTTGAAGTACTCGAAAGGTTCAAGGCACGCCTTGCACCGGTATAGCGCCTTGCACGGCGTCGAGCCAAAGCGACTGAGCTCCTCGGTGTCCAGCGACTCGCAGCGCGGACAATGCAGGGCCGGGGCATCGAGCCAGAGCCCGCGCGGCGATGCGACCGGGTGTGCGGGCGGCGCGATGCCGTAGCGCAGGAGCTTTTGCCGGCCTTCCGGACTCAGCCAATCACTGCTCCACGGTGGCGCGAGGATCTCGACCACGCGGGGTTGCGCGAACCCGGCGGCGTGCAGCGCGGCGATCACCGCGCCGCGAATCACCGCCGTGGCCGGACAGCCCGAATAGGTCGGCGCAAGGCCCACTTCAACGTGCCCGGCCGCTTCACACTTGACGTGCCGGATGAGTCCCAGGTCGACCACGGTCAAGACCGGGATTTCGGGATCCAGGACCGCGCGCAATGCATCCCAGGCCACCGATTCCGCCGACGCCGGGGCGGCAAGCTCGCTCACCATTGTGCACCCGGGTAGGTGCGCTGCAGGTACTGCATGTCAGCGAGCATATAGCCCAGATGCTCGGAATGCGCGCCGCGGCGCCCAAACCACCGATACGGCACCGCCGCCGGCCGCTTAAGCGTCGCCTCGCTCAGCACCGCGTCTATGCGCGCCAGCCAGTCGAGCTCGATTTCCGCCAGGGGCGGTGCGATTCCCGCCCGTGTCAGGACGCGGTCCTCCTCCCGCTCGTCAAAGAGTTCGCGTGTGTAGGGCCAGTGCTGATCGAGGGCCTGCTGGGCGCGAAGGTGGCTTTCCTCGGTGCCGTCGCCAAGGCGCAGCAGCCACCCGCTGCTGTAGCGAAAATGGTAGCGCGTCTCTTTCAGCGACTTGGCTGCGATGGCCGCCAGGCGCACGTCGCTTGAATGCTGCAGGCGCTCGTAGAGCGCGAGCTGATAGGCGTCGATGAGCACCTGGCGAGAGATGGTCTGGGCAAAATCCCCGTTGGGTTGTTCGGCCAGCACCAGATTGCGGAATTCAGCTTCAACTCGCAGAAACGCAAGCTGATCCTCCGTGCGTCCGCGGCCCTCCGTCTCGGCGGCGTAACTCAGCAGCAGGCGCGCCTGCCCGATGAGGTCCAGCGAAATATTGGCCAGACCCAGGTCTTCCTCGATGGTCGGTGCGTGCCCGAGCAATTCGCCGAGCCGCTGCCCCAGGACCAGGCTGGTATCGGCGAGTTGCAGCAGGTAATCGAAGTGCGCGGCTGCCTCGTCGGTGCTGTCTGCCTTGACGGCCGTGGTCACAGCGTCTTCACCTCGTCCGGAATCTCATAAAAGGTCGGATGCCGGTAGATCTTGTCGCGCGCAGGCTCAAACAGCGCTTCGGCATCCTGGGGATCAGAAGCGGTGATCTCGCTGGAGCGCACGACCCAAATGCTCACGCCCTCGAGGCGCCGCGTGTATACGTCACGCGCGTGCTCGATCGCCATGCGAGCATCGACTGCGTGTACGCTGCCGACGTGCTTGTGATCGAGGCCACCGCGCGCGCGGATGAAGATTTCGTACAACGGCCAGCCCGTGGATGCGTTCATGCCTGATTCCCTCGGATGTGTTGCGCTCACGCCGCCACGCCCGCGCTGCGCTGTCGCCGCTTCTCGGCGTACACGGTCGCAGCCTCCCGCACCCAGGCGCCTTGCTGGTGTGCGCGCCGCCGGGCGGCGAGCCGCTCGCGATTGCAGGGACCGTGGCCCTTAAGCACTTCGTTAAACTCATTCCAGTCGATGGCGCCAAATCGATAATGGCCGGCCGCCGCGTCCCAGCGCAGATCCGGGTCGGGTACCTTCAGCCCCAGGTAGTCCGCCTGCGGAACGGTGAAGTCCACGAACTTCTGGCGCAGTTCGTCGTTTGAAAAGCGTTTGATCTTCCATTGCATGGACTGTGCGCTGTGCGATGAGTCGGCATCGGACGGCCCAAACATCATCATCGACGGCCACCACCAGCGATTCAGGGCTTGCTGCGCCATCTGCCGCTGCGCGGGTGTGCCGCGCGCCAGCTTCAGCATGATGTCGTAGCCCTGTCGCTGATGGAAACTCTCCTCGCGGCAGATGCGCACCATGGCGCGCGCGTAGGGTCCGTAGGAGCACCGGCACAGCGGGATCTGGTTCATGATCGCCGCCCCGTCCACCAGCCAGCCAATCGCGCCAATGTCGGCCCAGGTCGGCGTCGGATAATTGAAGATGCTCGAGTACTTGGCCTTGCCTGAGAGCAACTGGTCGACGAGCTCTTCGCGGCTCACGCCCAGGGTCTCGGCCGCGCTGTACAGGTAGGCACCGTGGCCGCCCTCGTCCTGCACCTTTGCTATCAGGATGGCCTTACGCAGCAGAGTTGGTGCACGCGTGATCCAATTGCCTTCGGGCAGCATCCCGACGATTTCGGAGTGCGCGTGCTGCGAGATCTGCCGGATCAGGGTCTGGCGGTAGCCCGGCGGCATCCAGTCCTTGGGCTCGATCTTTTCCTCCGCGTCGACGCGGTTCTGGAATCGCGCGGCAACGTCGGTGCTCTCGGCGCCGAGGGCGTTCGGCCGGTTCGAATCCGTGCCGTCCAGTCCTTGCGTGTACATAGCTTGGCCCTCCGTTCAGCGGCTGCAGTCCGCCCGTGCTAGGAGCGCAGACGCTCGTTCTTGGGATCCCATGCCGGCTGCGGAATCACGCGCGCCGCGCGCCGCTCGCCGCGAACCGGGATCTCGATGTGCGCATGCTGGCGCAGCAGGCTCGGCCGCAGGTATGCAAACGCCAGCGACTTTTGCAGTGCGAACCCATAACCGCCACTGCTGGTCACGCCTGCCAGCTCACCGTCGATGTACACCGGCTCATTGCCCAGGCAGTCGGCTCGGTCCGCGTCCACCTCGAGGTAGGTAAGTACCATACGCGGCCCTTCCTGCTTGGATCGGAGGGTGCCTGACTTGCCGATGAAATCCTTCCGGTAGTTCACAAAGCGTTCCATGTCGGCCTCGACCATGGTGACTTCGTTAGTCAGATCGGCACCCCAGCCGCGATAGGCCTTCTCCATCCTGAGCGAATTCATCGCGTAGGTGCCAAACAGCCCGATGCCGTGCGCGGCGCCGGCCGCCATCAGAGCATCGAACACCTTGGGCATGCGCGCCATCGGCACATGCAGCTCCCAGCCGAGTTCACCGACGTAATTTACGCGCAGCAGGCGTACTCCGGCTACCCCGGCCACCTCGGCGACCTGGCCCGTCAGCCATCGAAACGCGGCAGTGGAAAGGTCGTGGGCGGTGATCGCCCCGAGCACGTCGCGGGCCCGGGGACCGGCGAGCACCAGGGTGCCGTAGTCATCGGTGAGGTCCGTGATCGCGAAGCGCTCGCCAGACTGGCGCCGCCACTCGAGCTGATCCCTGTCATGCTGCTGCGCAACCGCCGCGGAAAGCACGTAGTAGTGGTCGGCGGCGAGCCGTGTCACCGTGATTTCACTCTCGATGTAGCCCGCCGGGGTGAGCAGATGCCCAAGGATGATGCCGCCGTCGCGTTGGGGAATGCCGTTGGCACAGACGCGCTCCAGAAATGCATGGGCGTCGGGCCCTTGCAGGTCGTACTTTGAGAATGTCGACAGATCCATGAGACCGACGCGCTCGCGCACGTTCATGGCTTCCTTGCGCACCGGCTCCCACCAGTTGGAGCGCTGCCACGAGTAGCGCTCGCCCGCGCCGCTCGGGTCATACCACCGCGGCCGTTCCCAGCCGTAGATCTGCGCAAACTGCGCGCCGGCCGCCGCTAGCCGATCGTAGAGCGATGACTTGCGCAGGCCGCGCCCCACCTCGTGCTGCTCGCCGGGCTTGTAGCAGTAGTACATGTGGTGGTAATCCTCGATGGATACCGCCGTCGTGTACTCCTTGGTGGCCCAGTTGCCGAAACGGCGCGGGTCAAACTCGCGCATGTTGATCTCGGCTTGGCCGTGCACCATCCATTGCGCGAGGTACTTTCCGGCGCCCCCGCCCTGCGCGATGCCGATGGACGCTCCACAGTGCATCCAGTAATTGCTCGCCCCCGGAGCCGGCCCCGACAGGTAGACGCCATCGGGTGAGTGGGTAATCGCGCCCGATACCACGGTCTTGAGCCCGGCTTTGCCGAACAGCGGCAGGCGCTCGGAGGCCCTTTCCAGCCAGGGCATGAGTCGGTCGAGTTCCGGCGCAATCAACTCGCTCTCGAAACTCCAGTCCGGGGCCTTGCCGTCCCAGCAGACGTGCGCGGTGGCCGTCTCGTATGGACCGATCAGGATGCCATTGGTCTCCTCGCGCAGGTAGGCGTGCGCAAATGGATCACGCACCACCGGCAGTTCCTTGTCGAGATCGATGAGTTCCTGCAGCGGCTCCGTGATCACATAGTGGTGCAGCATGTTGACGAGCGGGACATTGTGCCCGGTCCAGGAGCCGACCACCTCGGCGTAGCTTCCGGCGCTGTTGACGACGTGCTCGCAATTGATGCTCCCCTGGTCGGTGATCACCTGCCACTCGCCCGACGCCAGGCGCCGGATGTCCGTCACGCGCGTCCGGCGGTAGACTTCCGCCCCCAGCTTGCGCGCTCCCGCCGCCATGGCGTGGGTAATGTCGCTCGGTGAGACGTGGCCATCCGTCACCGTGAGGAAAGCCGCCTTGACGCCCGTGGTATCGAGGTAGGGATGGTGCTGGGGAATCTCCGCCGGGCCGATCACGTGGGCTTCGTAGCCGGCGAGCTTCGAGATGCCGTGCACGTGCTTGAGCCACAGTACCTCTTCATCCGTGGTCGCCAGGCGCAGGCCGCCACAGCCGTGCCAGCTGACCGCGTGACCGGTGAGCTGCTCGAGGCGCGCATACAGCTGCGTGCCATACAGGTGCACGCGGGTCATGTTCAGCGAGCCGTTGAAATGCGGACACTGTCCGGCCGCGTGCCAGGTGGAGCCCGAGGTGAGTTCGCCCTTCTCGACCAGGACCAGTTCGCGCCAGCCCTCGAGCGCCAGGTGATAGAGCAAGCCAACGCCCATGGCGCCGCCGCCGACGATTACTACCCGCGCATGGGATTTCATCCTTGATCCTTGGTGTTGGGCCTCACGGGCACGTGCCCGCCCCGGTGGAAACAGCCGGCCCGCACTATTTCATCGTAGGCATCACGAAGTCGGCGCGGACGGTCTCGGGTTCCGGCCAGCGTTGGGTGACGGTCTTGAGCCGCGTATAGAAGCGCACGCCTTCCGGTCCGTGCATATGGTGATCGCCGAACATCGAGTGTCGCCAGCCGCCGAAACTGTGGAACGCCATGGGCACTGGCACCGGCACGTTGACTCCGACCATGCCAATTTCCACATCGCGCGCGAAGGCATGCGCGAGCGCACCGCTCTGCGTGAAGACCGCCGCGCCATTGGCAAACTCATGGCCGTTGACCAGCTTGAGTGCCGCCGCGTAATCGGCAACCCGCACCACCGACAGCACCGGTCCGAAAATCTCCTCGCGGTAGATGCTCATCTCTGGGGTCACGTGATCAAACAACGTGGGACCGACGAAGAACCCCTGCTCGCGGCCCGCCACGCTGACGCCGCGCCCGTCGACGGCGAGGGTCGCGCCAGCGCGTACGCCCGCCTCGACGTAGCCGCGTACGCGCTCACGGGCCTGCGCGTTGACCAGGGGGCCCATGTCAGTTCCGGCCGCGTCGGGCGCGCCCACCTTGAGAGCGCCAATCCGCTGACGCAGGCGCTCGATCAGGGCGTCGGCCGTGGGCTCGCCCACCGCGACGACCACCGAGACCGCCATGCAGCGCTCGCCCGCCGAGCCGTAAGCCGCTCCGACAATCGATTCCACCGCGGCGCTCAGATCGGCGTCCGGCATGACCACCGCGTGGTTCTTGGCGCCGCCAAGCGCCTGGACGCGCTTGCCGTGCGCCGTGCCTTGCGACTGGATGTAACGGGCGATCGGGGTCGAACCCACAAAGCTCACAGCGGCGATGTGGGGATGCTCGAGCAATGCATCCACCGCCGCCTTGTCCCCCTGCACGACGTTGAAGACGCCATCGGGCAGTCCGGCCTGCTGCAACAGGGCCGCCAGTAACAGCGACACTGAGGGGTCGCGCTCCGACGGCTTGAGGATGAAGGCATTACCGCAGGCCAGCGCGATGGGGAACATCCACATGGGCACCATGGCCGGAAAATTGAAGGGGGTTATGCCGGCCACCACCCCAAGAGGCTGGCGTATGCCGTAGCTGTCGACGCCGGTGCCGACACTCTCGCTGAATTCTCCCTTCAGCAGGTGCGGCGCGCCACAGGCGAATTCGACCACTTCCATGCCGCGGGTCAGCTCACCTTCAGCATCGCCTAGGGTCTTGCCGTGCTCCTCGGACAGCGTGTGAGCAATTTGCTTGGCGTTCTGCAGCAGCAGTTCCTTGAAACGGAACAGCACCCGTGAGCGTTGCAAGGCGGTGATCCGCGCCCAGCCGGGCTGCGCACGCAGCGCGCTTTGCACGGCCGCCTCGATCTGGGCGGCATCGGCGAACGCCACCTCGCGCACCGGTTTGCCCAGCGCGGGATTGAAGACCGGGGCACGGCGCTGCCCTGCTCCCGGCACGATCTTGCCATCGATCCAGTGCCCGACGACGCCGGCTTCGGCGACGCCAATCTTGAGTGCGGCTACCATGCGCGGCGCTGCATTGACTCAGGCGGGCACGGCGCGCAGTGCGCGACGCAGGCCCTCGATCATGGCCACGATTTCCTCCGGCGTGCTCACGAAGGGCGGCGCCACCGCCAGGCATTCGCCGCTGAAGCGCACCAGCAGGCCCTCATCGAGGGCGCGCTCGAAGACCCGCACGGCCTTCAGGCCGGGCTGGCCGCTGATCGGCGCGAGCTCGATGGCTGCAGCCAGGCCCAGGTTGCGGATATCGGTCACGTGCGGTTCGCCCTTGAGCGAGTGCACGGCCTTCTCGAGCACTGGGGCGAGCTCGGCGGCCCGCTCGATCAGACGCTCCTCGGCGAGCACGTCAAGGGTCGCATGCGCCGCCGCTACGGCGAGCGGATGCGCCGAATAGGTATAGCCATGGAAGAACTCGATGGCGTGCGCGGGCCCGGTCATGAAAGCCTGGTAGATGTCGTCGCGCGCGATCACGCCGCCGAGTGGCACGGTGGCGTTGTTAACGGCCTTGGCGAACGTGGTCAGGTCCGGCTGTACATTGAAGAAGTTGGCCCCAAACGGCGTTCCCAGCCGCCCAAAGCCGGTAATGACCTCGTCGAAGATCAGCAGGATGCCGTGCTTGGTGCAGATTTCACGCAGTCGCTCCAGATAGCCGCGCGGGGGGACGATCACGCCGGCCGAGCCCTGCATCGGCTCGACGATTACCGCCGCTATGGTCGAGGCGTCGTGCAGCGCCACCAGTTTTTCAAGCTCGTCCGCGAGATGCGCTCCCCAGCTCGGTTGCCCGTGGCTGAAGGCCATCTCGGCCGGATTCCAGGTATGAGGCAAATGATCCACGCCCGGGATCATCAGCGGGGCAAACATCTTGCGGTTGGCCACCATGCCGCCGATCGAAATGCCGCCCAGCCCCACCCCGTGGTAGCCACGCTCGCGCCCGATGATGCGCGTCCGGGAGGCTTCGCCGCGCATGCGCTGGTAGGCGACGGCGATCTTGAGCGCGGTGTCGACCGCCTCGGAGCCCGAGTTGACGAAGAACACGCGGTCATTGGGTCGCGCGGCCAGCGCGGTGATTCGGGTGGCGAGGTGGAATGCGGGCTCGTGCCCCATCTGGAAGGACGGTGCGTAGTCGAGCGTGTCGACCTGCCGCCGGATGGCCGCAACCACTTTCGGGTGCGAGTGTCCGAGGGGCGAGCACCACAGGCCCGACAGGCAGTCGAACAGGCGGCGGCCGTCCTTCAGGGTGAAGTAACAGCCCTTGGCCGAGGCGATCAGCCGCGGTGCCGCCTTGAAATAACGGTTGTGGGTGAAGGGCATCCACCAGGCGCGCAGCTCGCCTTCACGGGCGTCGGGATGCAGTGGATTGACGGCGTTCATAGCGTATTTCCTCGCGTCAAGATTACCACACGGCGTGTTGCACTTCGCCGCGCCGGACCCATCGCGTGGCCGCCGATCACTCCGGCGCCTCCCGGACCGCGCCGGGCGCAGTGCCCGCCCTCAGTCAAGATTATTATCGTTATTTTTCAATATTATATTAGGTAAATATAATGTAAATTATCTTTGTGGGCTTTGCCGCACGGCAATGCGAAGCGGGCTGTCTTGGTCAGTCGCCGGGCCGCTTGAATATCCTTCCGTCCTTCATCACAAACTCGACTTTTGCCAGTGCGGCGACATCCGCCAGCGGGTCGCCGTCAACCGCCATGAGGTCCGCGTGCGCGCCCTCGGCAATCACGCCGATCTGCCCGGCCATGCCCAGCAGCTCCGCCGCCCTCGCCGTCGCGGACTGAATCGCCTGCATCGGGCTCATGCCGAATTCGACCTCGCGGCTGAATTCCTGGGCGATCGGCTGGGTCCACGGAAACCCGCCCACGTCGGTGCCGAAGGCGATCTTGACGCCGGCGTGCAGCGCCTTGGTGAAGGACACGCCGTGCACAGCCACGCGCTTGCGGTCTCGCTGGCCGCTCGGCGTATCGGGCGGATCCCAGTCTCCGTAGTAGGCAGCGATGGTCGGCACGTACCAGGTGCCCTGACGGATCATCTGCGCGATTTCCTCGTCCGTGAGATCCAGTCCGTGCTCGATCGAATCGCAGCCCCCGTCCAATGCGCGCTTGAGCCCCACGCCGTTGTAGGCGTGGCAGGCCACCTTGCGGCCCCAGCCGTGCGTTTCATCGACGATTGCCTTGAGTTCTTCGACCGTCAGCGTGGGTTGCGAGACCAGGTTGCCGACACGGTCAGTCCAGGACCGATGCGTCATGTAAACCTTGATCCAGTCGGCGCCCTTGTCGAGCTGCTCGCGCGCGGCCCGGCGCGCCTCGATCGGGCCGTCGATCAGTTGCACGCCCTTGGGCAGCGTCAGTTCCGGGGCGTAGTCCTCCAGCGGGTAACCGCCGGTGCTCGATATGGCCAGCGTGCACACGAACAGCCGCGGCCCGGGAATGTAGCCCGCCTCGATCGCCTGTTTGATGCCGACGTCGCCGTAACCGGCACCCTCGGTGCCCATGTCGCGGATGGTCGTGAATCCCTGCTCGAGCGCGCGCCGCGCTGCGACCACCGCGCGCGCGGCGCGAAATGACAGTGACTGCTTGAGCAACTGCACGTCATAGCCGCCATCGGCCGGCACCTCTCCCTGCAGGAAGATGTGCGTGTGCGTGTCGATGAGCCCCGGCAGCAGCGTCGCGGCGCCCAGGTCCACGTGCCGCGCCCCCGCGGGCACGTCCGGCGAGCCGGCATCGCGTACGGCGATGATCCGATCGCCCTGGATCACGACCGCCACATGGCTGCGCGGCTTCGCGGTCACACCATCGATCATCGCCGCGGCGGTGATCACCGTAACCGGTTCCGGTGCCGAAGGTGCGGCGGCAAGGCCCAAGGGCAAGGCGCCGCACAAGATCAGGCACAGCGCCCCCCGCAGTTTCGAAGTAAGGCGCCGCGTTGTGTACCCGCTCATTGGAATCTCCCCCGGAGGCCTCTGGCGTGCACCTGGACACAGCCGAGGCGAGGAGCTGGCGTCCGCGACCCAGAATACGTGGTTCTGTGTCAGAATTCGACGAATGGACAAGGGTGCGGATTGGCATGATCTCGGGGCCGCTGAGCTGCTTGCGCAACGGCCTCTCCAGGAACTCAGCGCCGGCGGCAAGAAGATTGCGCTGAGTTTTCAAGCCGGCCAATTCGGCGCCATCAGCGGCGTGTGCAATCACGTCGGCGGCCCCCTCGGTCAGGGCCGGCTCGATGGCGAGCTGGTCGTCTGTCCCTGGCACGGCTGGAAATACAACTGCCGTGACGGGTGCGGCGAGCCGGGGTACGAGGCCGAGAGTGTTCCCTGCTACACGGTGAAGACCGAATCCGGGCGCGTTTGGATTGATCTTAATTCAGCGACGCAGCGCCACCGACTGCCGCATCCGCCGCATAGCCTGGCTCGACCCGTGGCCGAGCACGACGGCCCGCTACGCGTGCTCGGCATCTCCACAACCTCGATGAGCAAATCCAATCCCCGCTATTCCACCTCCGAGGCTTTGCTGGAGGTGGCGCTGCGCCATGCCGAGGCGACCGGCGCAACCACGCAATACCAGCGACTCGCACAGCTGAAGTTTCGAGCGTGCGAGGGCTATTACTCCAAATCGGCCCGCGCCTGCACCTGGCCCTGCTCGATCACGCAGATGGACCCGAACGACCAGCTCGACCGGGTGTATGAGGCCTTCGTCCACTGGGCCGACGTGGTGCTGGTCGCTACGCCGATACGCTGGGGGGCGGCCAGTTCGCACTATTACAAGATGGTCGAGCGGATGAATTGC
Organism: uncultured Gammaproteobacteria bacterium; assembly: GCA_963707115.1. Lineage (GTDB taxonomy): Bacteria > Pseudomonadota > Gammaproteobacteria > Steroidobacterales > Steroidobacteraceae > FEN-1191. The sequence goes on along the minus strand of CAVPOP010000003.1, from coordinate 136,421 downwards.
ATACAAAATCAGATCACGATCGCCAACCGTGTGCTGCTTCGCAACAAGGTGGTTGCGCTCATCATCACGGGAGGCCAGGATGGCATACAGGCGGTCGCCGGGCAGATGTTGGGTTTCTTTGCCGAGGTGGGATGCGTATTCCCCCAATTCCCATACATAGCCCATAGCCGCGGCTGGAGTGCCGAGGACATGGAACAGAACGTCAGCTTTGTCCAGCACAGCGACGAACTGCGCGCCGGTGCGCAACAGCTGGTGGAGCGCACGATGGCGATGGCCGCCACGCTTAAGAATTTCAACGGTACTCCGGCACGCGTACAGCGCGGCGGACGCAAGGCCAATGGTCTGGAGGTGCGGGCCGCGGACCGTGACGCGGCGGATGGCGGCTTCGCGCCGGAACCTCACAATGCGGGAGTGGAACCATGAGCCAGGTGAAAGACTTCAAAGCGCATCGCTTGCCGGATGCGGAGCTGACGGCACTGCGGGTCGATCTTGCGGCGGCTTTTCGCCTCGCGGTCCAGATGGATTGGCACGAATCGGTCGGCAACCACTTCAGCCTTGCGGTCTCGGCCGACGGCAGGCAATTTCTCATGAACCCGCGCTGGGTCCATTTTTCGCTGATCCGGGCGAGCGACCTGCTGCTGCTGGACAGCAGCGATACGCAGACCATGGCGCGGCCGGATGCCCCCGACGCCTCCGCGTGGTGCATCCACGGACGCATCCACGCGCGCCTGCCGCGTGCCCGCTGCGTACTGCACGTGCATCCGCCCTACGCTTCGGCGCTGGCAGCGCTCGCGGACCCGACGCTCAAGCCGATTGATCAGAACTCGGCGCGGTTCTTCAACAGGCTGGCCATCGACCGGGGCTACAGCGGCATCGCTGACCAGACCCAGGAAGGGGAACGGCTGGTAGGTGTGCTGGGCAGTTACAACAGCATGCTCATGGGCAACCACGGCGTGCTGGTCACGGCCGCCACGGTCGCCGAGGCCTTCGAGGAGCTGTATTTCCTCGAGCGCGCGGCCAAGACCCTGGTGCTCGCCTACTCCACCGGTCAACCATTAAACGTCCTTTCCGATGATGTAGCGGAGAAGACCGCCCGCTGCTGGGACGAGTACCGCGATTCGGCCTTTGCGCACTTTCGGGACCTAAAGCGCATGCTGGATAAGAAAGACCCGAGCTACCGGGACTGATCCGGGCCGCGAGCCGGATGCCGATCGGGAGTCCACGCGGCGTAAGTGGCCGTCTCAACCGGTCCCGCCGTACACGGCGACCCGCTTCCACTGCAATAGAAACGTGGGGGCAGTGGACGGACACCATCACGATGGCGCTGATTGGCCAGGGCGGCGCCTGGCACCACCGGGACCGATCTCCCGCCTAGTTCGGCTGGCTCGCGAGACGCGCCTTACTTCGCTCGAACAGTTGCACGAAGCGCGGGTAGCGGCGCACCGGGTCCAGATCCGTGTCGTTTTCCAGCCAGACGAATAGACCGGTCGAGGCCTTGTCGATGACGTTGGCGAGCAAGTCGAGAGCCGCCTCGTGCTCGTTCAGGCGGACCAGCGCGCATACAAAGTTGAAATGCTGGATGGTGTTGGTGGGGTCCACCAAGGTGCCGCGCTCGATCCATTCTTTGGCGCGCTCAGTTTCACCCAGTGTCGCGAGCATGCCGGCGCCATAGCCCAGTGCGCGTCCGTGGTCCGGCTCCGCCGTGATCACCTTTTCGACCCGAGCCAGTGCCCGCCTTGCGGCGTTCTTTTCTTGTTCGTAATCGCCCTTGGCCGCGTAACATTGTACGAGCAGGCTGGCCGCCATGAACTCTGTTTCGACGACCTCCGCGGCTTTCTCCAGGTAGCGGATGGCATCGTCGTACCGGCGCAGCGGTACGCTGCACATGCCGGCAATGCGATTCCCCTCGTAGGAGTTGGGGTCCAGCCGCAATGCGGCGTTGCACGCCTCCAGGCCGAGCTCAAATTGCCCCTGCCCCTGGCGCGCGGCACCCAGAGCGGCGTGCGCATCGGCGAGTTTCGGATCCAGGGCGATCGCGCGGTGCGCGGCCTCCTGACCATCTTCCTCGCTGGCGCTGCGGCGGTGCATGTCCCAGAGTGTGATGGCCATCGTGGCCCAGGGAGCGGCGTACGCCGGATCCAACTCCACTGCGCGCTTGCACAGACGGACGATCGTGTCCTGGTGGCGCTCGTTTCCCATGACGCTGAACTGGCGGGCCATCAGATAGAACTTGTAGGCTTTAACGTCGGTGGTGGCGCGCTGCTCGAGCGCCCGCTTCTCTTCCGGCAGTAGCGTGAGCTTCAAGGCCGCCACTATCGCCTTCGAGATTTCATCTTGCAGCGCGAAGATATCCTTGAGCTCGCGGTCGTAGCGCTCGCCCCAGACCTGGGCCTCGTTGGAGGCATTGACCAATTGCGCAGTGATGCGCACGCGTTCGCCCGATTTCCGGACGCTCCCAACCAGCACAAAGCCAGCCTTGGTCTGGCGCCCGATGTCACCGACGCCGCCCTTGGCACCCTTGAATGAGAACGCCAGATTGCGTGAAACAATCGACAGCGCAGACACCTTGCCGAGATCGGTGATGATGTCCTCGGTGATGCCGTCGGAAAAGTATTCCTGCTCCGGGTCCCCGCTCATGTTGGCAAAGGGCAGCACACATATGCTCACTTCAGATTTGCGCGAACCGGCTGCCGGAGCCGCCGCAACATTCCGAGGCGCCCCCAGCTTACCTTCGAGGGCCTTGCGCAAGCTCTTGAAGGGGGCGCTGTCCGCGTTGTTGTCCCAACCGTCCAGATCCGTCGTGTGCACGGCGCGGAAATCGATGGGTGGCTTTGCGTTCTCGAATCTGACTGGAAACAGCACCCCGCGGTCAGCGGCGTCGCGTGCCTCCCCCCGAACCCAGCGCGAATCGACCGAAAACGGCGTCCAGACCACCACCAGCGACTTGGCGCTTGCCAGTTCCCGGGATATGAGGGAATCGAATTCTTCCCCGGGAGCAATTTCCGGGTCCCACCACACGGACCAGCCGGCCGCCTCGAACGCCGCAACGAGCGGAGCGACGCGGGCTTTGTCCTGCCTGGAATAGGAGACGAATATATCGGCCAACAGATCCCCCAGAGCTTAGACCGACCACTTTAACATAGGTCTCAGGAGTGACTTCCGCCTCGGTCGGGCACGCAAAATCAGGGGCTTGTCATAAAACAGCGCGGGCCACCGGGAACCGCCGCCCGGTTCGCACTCCTTTCTATATAGGCAGCAATCGGCTAGCCTAACCGGCTTTGACGTAACCTTGGCAGGCATTGTTTGGCGCAACCGGCGGACGTATTCATCAGTTACTCGCGAGAGGACAAGGATCGCGTCCTTGAGCTCGCCGGAAAGCTGCGGGCCGCCGGCGTGAGTCTGTGGATCGACCAAGGCAGCATTGACGGCGCCACCCTGTGGGGCGAGGAAATCGTCAACGCCTTGGACCACGCCAAGGTGCTGCTGCTCGTGGTTACGGCCTCGGCGGCGCGCTCGCACAATGTGGCCAAAGAAGTCGTTCTGTTTAGCGAACGCAAGGGGCACATCCTGCCCGTGCATCTGGAACAGACCGCGATTCCGCCCTCCCTAAAGTATCCCCTGGCCGGAATCCAGCACATCGAATATTTTCACGGCGATCCGGAAGAAAACCTGAAGACTATCCTCCGCTCGCTGGAGCGGGCCGGTGCCGTGATCGCCAAACCGCAGGAAGCCAAGCCCATGCCAGGCGGCGAGGAGCAGCGCGCGCGGGCTCTATTGTCGCAGTCCGGACACGGCGAGCAACTCATCGAGCGCGGCGCACTCGCCGTGCTGCCGTTCGACAACATCAGCACGGATCAGGAAACGGATTACTTCAGTGACGGCCTGACCGAGGAGCTGATTGCGCGCTTGTCGCTGGTCAGCGAGATCGAACTCATCTCGCGCTGGGCGTCCATGCAATATAAAGGGCGTAAGCAGGACATTCATGCCATCGGCGCCGAGCTGGGCGCGCGCTACATCGTCGGCGGCAGCGTGCGCCGCTTTCAGGATTCGGTCCGCATCACAGTTCAGCTCGTCGATGTCGGCACCAATCGCCAGCTGTGGGGCAACACCTACAAGGGAAAGCTGGACGATATCTTCGATATCCAGGAACAAGTCGCACAACAGATTGTGGAAGCCCTGAAGCTCAAGCTCAGCTTCTCCGAGAAGGTCTCGCTGACGAAACGCCAGACGGTCAATGCCCAGGCCTACGACCTGTATCTGCGGGGGCAGGCCTACCTGTACCGGCTTACCAAGCGCGGCACCGAGTACGCCATCCAGCTATTCGAGAAGGCAATTGAACTGGATCCCCGCTATGCGGCCGCCTACGCCGGATGTTCCTGCGCCTATGGGCAAATGTTCGGCTGGTTTGCGCGCGAAGACCAGTACCGCGACAAAGCGCAGGAATTCAGCTTCAAGGCGCTGATGTACGACAACACCCTCCCGGAGGCGTACACGGCCATGGGGCTGTCGTATTTTATCTGGGGCAAATTCGACGAGGCCTCGGCATCCGTCGGGAAGGCCATCGAGCTTGATCCGGACGATTTCATTGCGCACTGGACGCTTGGGCGGATCCAATTCTCCACCGGTCGGTCCGAGCAGGCGGTCAGTAGTTTTCGGCATGTCATTGAAATCCGCCCGACCTTCATCACGGCCCACAGCGACCTGTGCCAGACGCTCGAGGGACTTGGTCGAACCGAGGAGGCAAAGGTCGCCGCCCGGCGGCTGGTCGAGATGATGCCCAACTACCTGCTGCAGAACCCGGATGACTCCAGGGCGAGGATTGTCTACGCGCACATGCTGTTCAGCATTGGCAAGGCGGAAGTAGCAGTGGTCGAAGCACAGGCGGCGATTGAGTCGGCGCCGGGGGATTCCGTGATGCTGTACAACGCCGCCTGCCTGTATGCCAAGCTCGGGGAAACCCGCCGCGCCGTGGATACCCTGCGCCAGGCGATCGAAGCAGGCGTCACGAATTTTCAGTGGATGAAACACGACCCGGACCTGAATTCCTTGCGTGCTGATCCGGAGTTCATCGAACTGACGGTGGGCAAGTAGCCGCAGCGCAGTATTCTGGCGGCTAGAAGTCGGTGTGCACGGTGCCCCGGGGCAAATTCCCGAGGTCGAACGGGGTAACCTGGTAGACGTAGTAATTGAGCCAGTTGGCGTACAGCAGGCTCGCATGGCTGCGCCATTGCACCCGCGGCCGCTGCGACGGATCGTCATCCGGGTAGTAATTGGTCGGCACCGCAATCTTCAGACCCTTGTGCAGGTCGCGGTCGTACTCGGATTTGAGGGTCAGCGGATCGTATTCCGAATGCCCGGTAACGAACACACGCCGCCCGTCCTTGGAAATGACCAGGTACACACCCGCCGCATCGGAATCGGCGAGTATGCGCAAGTCGGAGATCTTCGCGACGTCGGCGCGGTGAAACTCGGTGTGACGGGAATGAGGGGCAAAGAAACGATCGTCGAAGCCGCGCAGCAATCGCTCGGTCGGCACCAACACGCGGTGCTCGAACACTCCGAACAGTTTGCCGGGCAGCGGAAATTTCGGGATCCCGTAATAGTGGTAAAGCGCGGCCTGCGCGCCCCAGCAGATGTTGAATGTTGAGACCACGTTGGTTGTCGCCCAATCCAGGATCCGGGTCAATTCCGGCCAGTAATCCACGGCCTCGAAATCCAGGTGTTCGATCGGGGCGCCCGTAACGATCAGGCCATCGAACCGCTCGCTGCGCACGTCGTCGAACGAGCAGTAGTGCTTGAGTAGGTGATCGGCGCTGGCGTTTCTGGCTTCGTGGCTCGTAGTACGCAATAGTGTCACGTCCACCTGGAGGGCCGAATTGCCAATCAACCGCAGTATCTGGGTCTCGGTGGCAATTTTGGTGGGCATCAGGTTCAGGATGGCGACCCGCATCGGGCGGATGTCCTGGTGCGCGGCGCGCTCCTCGCCCATCACGAAGACGTTCTCGCCCTCAAGGGTGGCCCGCGCGGGCAGACTGGCCGGAATCTTTACGGGCATAAGGTTGCGCTGCTGACGACGCTCGGGTCCGCGCGGCGGGGCGCGGCGCTCACCGCAGGTGCCCGCGTGGCGTAAAGATGACCGCGGCTGAGTTGCTCAATGGAGGACTCGGAGACTGTGGGGGGTACTGGGCGGCCTATTTAGACAGCAGTCGCCTGACCTTGGCGGCCGACAGAATGCCGCGTAGGCGCTGCACCCCGTGATCATCCGTCTCGACGACCACGATGTGCGTCAACAGCGTCTCGTCAAACAGGTGGGCCACAGCCGCTACGGTATGACGTTCGACCTGCTTGATATGGGCAACCTGCCAATCCGGAAGTCGCAGCATCAAGTCCTTGACCAGGACTTGCGCCCGCAAAGTCGAAGTGAGCCGCATGTGTCGCATCGGCTTTTCACCCATGATGTCATAGGCGGTAATCAGTCCCACCACCTGGCGCTGTGCCTCGTCCACCGCGAAAGCGCAGCGCACGCCTGTGTGCTTCATGTGCTCGAGGGCGGCATCTATGGTGATGATTTCCGGTACGGTCACAGAACTGCGCTCGCGGAAATCGGTCATTACGGACAGTGCCGGATCCGTGGGATTCGCATACCAGCGGTCAGCCCCCGGTATCTGCAAAGTGGTGGCCGACAGCGGTGTAAGCGTTAGTTTTAGCATCGGGATCTCGAAAACCGGGATTCATTGTACCGTTGCCGTGTCGCGCTGCGCCAGCCGGTAACCCGGGGCGCCCGGGAATTTGCCGCTACAATCGGGATATTGGACCGGCCCGATCCCGAAGCGCGACAGGGAGTCAAAAGATGAATACGACCGTCAGCGGTCCCGGGGCAGCGCGCCTGCTGTCGATGGCGTGGGCCGATCTGCGTTCCTGCTGGCTGGTCATGGCCGGAACCGCCCTGCTCTACAGCGGGCTTGCAAGCGTCGTGTTGCTGCCATTGATTGGCGTGTTCTTTCAGTTTCTTATTGCGCGCACCCACAGCTACGCAGTGGCTGATATCGATATTGCGCGGTTCTTTTTTTCGACCGGGCCGGGCCTGGTGGCCTTGATCTTGGTCTCCGCGCTCATCGCGGCGGTGACCGCCCTAGAACAAGCCTGCCTGATGAGTGCCGGCCTGGGTCAGGCGCGCGGTGTCGTGTTGCGGGTACGCGATGCATTTGCACATGCGAGCACACGCGCCGCGCCGATACTCGCCCTGACGGTGCTGCTGGTGGTTCGCGTGCTGGCCCTGATCGCGCCATTTGCGATCGTCATAGGCGCCGGGTACTGGGCGTTCCTGCGCCACTACGACATCAACTATTACCTGGCCGACCGGCCGATGGCATTCTGGCTATCCGCGACAATAATTGCGGCGGCGGCCCTGGCCGGCGCCATGGTGCTGGTCTGGAAGGCCGTCAACTGGCTGCTTATCCTGCCCTTAGTGCTGTTTGAAGGCAGCTCGCCGACCTCGGCTTTCTCCGAAAGCGGCCGGCGAATGCGTGGACACCGACAGGCGGCTTTGATGTCGCTGGCCGTCTGGGCACTCGTGGCGGTAGGGCTGCCGACTGCAGCGACGCCCATCATGCAGGCATTGGGTCGGTTGGCGGCTCCAGCCTTTGGCGAGTCAATGGTAGGGATGCTTTCATTTGTGGGGGTGATCGCCCTCTTCTGGCTGGCCGTCGCGTTTGCTATCAGTGTCCTGGCCAGTGGCCTGTTCGCGCTTATCGGCGTGCGTTGGTACCTGGCGACCGCGCCGGCGGAGCGCGTCGCCCTGCCGCAACGTTTTCACCGGCATATCGTAATTGGCGAACGACGCTTGCGAGTGCCTTGGTTTGGCGTCGTGGCGGGCGTTGCCCTGGCCATTCCTGTAGCGGCCGGAGCGGCCTACCTGCTCATGCAAAACGTCTGGGCCGATCGGACCGTGCTGATCTTCGCACATCGTGGGGCCTCTGAAGCCGCCCCCGAAAATACTCTGGCCGCGTTTCGGCGCGCTGGCATCGAGCACACCGACTTTGTGGAACTCGACGTGCAGGAATCTGCCGATGGGGTGGTTCTGGTCGCCCACGACAGTGACTTGATGAAAGTGGCCCATGCGCCGCTTAAGATCTGGGCTTCGACGGCCGCCCAGCTGCGGGCGGTCGACATCGGCAGCTACTACTCGAGTGCCTACGCGGATGAGCGTGTGCCGACGCTCGCGGAGGCGTTAGCGGCCTGCAAGGGCATTTCGCGCGTGGACATCGAGCTAAAGGACTACGGACACGACCAGCAGCTGGAGGAGCGGGTCATCGAACTGGTCGAAGCCGCCGGCATGCAGGACCAGATCGTCACGATGTCGCTCAGTCGCGCCATGGTCGCGAAGATGAAGAAGCTCCGCCCGCACTGGACTTCGGGCCTGCTGATCGCCAAGGCTATAGGCAATGTCAGTCGCCTGCCGGTGGATTTCCTGGCCGTCGAATCGCGGATGGCGGGGCGCGAGCTGATTCAGTCCGCGCATGCTGCCGGTAAGCCGGTGTATGTTTGGACAGTGAACGATGCGCAGCGCATGATCCGGCTGATGGGTCTCGGCGTTGACGGACTAATCACCAATCGGCCGGCGCTCGGCAGAGAGGTCGTGGCCAATTACGCCTCGATGAATTCGGCACAGCGCCTGTTCCTGTTTGTGATGACCCGCCTGGGAGTTCGGGAGGAGATCTCCGAGCCCGAAGGGGACCTGCGGCCGTGAGCAACACCATCATGCACAGGCTCGCGACGGCCGCGCTAATTCTGGTAATGGGCACCTGCTTGCGCGCCCACGCTGGCGCTAACCACCATGCTTTCTGGGAGGTCAAGGGACGCAGCAACACGCTCTATCTGGTTGGCTCGGTGCACATGCTAAAGCCCGCTGACAGCGTTCTGCCCCCTGAGATGCTGCAAGCCTACGAGCGCTCCAAGACGCTGGTGATGGAACTGGACTTGAATGACGCTGCCGGCGATGAGTTGCTCGGGTCCGGTCTGGAATTGGCAATGCTGCCCGAAGGGCAGACGCTCAAAGAGGTGTTGGGGCCTGCCTTGTACGCGGACCTCGCGACACACGCAGAGGCTCTGGGCCTGGAGGCCGAGACCATGGACCGGTTCCAGCCCTGGTTTGCAGCGCTGGTGTTGGAGCAGACAGCTCTCGGCAAGTCGGGGTTTGATGCTGGCGCTGGCGTCGATGAGCAGTTTGCGCAACGTGCGCAGGCTGACGGTAAGCCGATCGTGGCGCTGGAAAGCGTCGCCGAGCAGCTGGGATTCTTTGCGCATCTCAGCGACGAACAGCAACGACAGTACCTGCGTGCGACGCTTAAGGACCTGGATACCGAGGCGAGCGATGCGGCGGTCATGGTCGATGCCTGGCAACGGGGAGATTCCGCCGAGCTCGAACGGCTTATGCGGAAAGAATCAGCCGACAATCCCGAGCTGTTCCGCATGCTCACCACGGACCGCAATCGCAGGTGGCTCCCCAAGCTGGTGGCTATGCTAGGCGAGGATCAAGACTACCTGGTCGTCGTCGGCGCGTTGCATTTGGTGGGCAATGACGGTCTCGTTGCCCTGCTAAAAAAACAGGGATTCCAGGTCGAGCAACCCTAGGGCGCCCCGGCACGGCGGGCACCGCTCCCTCTCTGCCGGTGGAAATCCGCGCGCTCTCAGCTCGCCGGAGTGGCGTGTCCCGGGTAAGTCAGGAAAAGTTGGTTGACCACATGAGCAATGGCCGGTTGCGGATTCTTCATGACCTCGTCGGTTAGTCGGCCCTCTGCGACGCCGGTCCAGATGAGCTTCTTTTGGCGGGCGTCGACCACATCGACATTGGCCGTGCCCACTTTGTAACGCACGGTCTCAACGTCAGGCGTACTGTAAACGGGCATGCCCGCGTACATGCCGCCCCGATAGCCGTAATAGCCCATGCCCATCGTGACATTGGTGCTCGGGGTCGAGCGAACGTCGGTCTTTTCGTCCACGTTCGCCATGAAATTCACCAGCAGGTCCGGGTCGGCGTCGACTTTACGATAGCCGCGCGCGCTCATCTCGACGTCTATTGCCGTCTTGAAGTGTTGAGAAATCAGGCTCGAGTAGCCGGCCTTGTCCGTGCCCACGGGATCGGCGTAGGCGTAGGTGTGAAAAGCCGAAAAGTTTACGCCACGATCGTAGTCGGAACGCATCGTTGGCGCTGGCGGCGCGCAACCCGCAAGAGTAACGAGGCCCGCAACGAGCGCGGTGATGGCAGTGATCGATGGGGCTGATCTGAGTTTGTTCATGGAGACCTCGGTACGGTTTGCGTGAGTCTGGTCGGCGGTCGGCAACAGTTCCGCTCTGCGCCCGAATCCGAATCCTATCACCGCAGGGCGCTCATAGGGTGAGTGCACTTGCCGGCGCGCCCGGAGTTCATGTTGCCACAATCGATCATGGCCTTCCAACGGGCGCCTGAACGGATCGCTCCGATGCCATCCCGATCGCAACAGGCGGTGACGATCACTGGCAGGCGCAGCGCCCGACGTGTGGTGTGCCGAGGCTTACCCGCGATCCAGGCGCCGCGCCGTGGGCAACACGACCACAGTGCAGACCATCAACACGGCCACGGTCACGTTGATCAGCAGTCCATAGTCGTCGTGCACGAGCAGCCGCCCGGCCAGCAGCGGTCCGGTGGCCAACCCCATCTTCGAGCAGAAGCCACCCAGCACGGTCAGCTGGCCATTGTGGTCCAGTTGCGCGCACATGCCGAAAATATAAGGCACAGCGAAGGCCCACACCATGGCCGTGACGTCATTGGCGGCGGCATATATGAATCCGACCTCACTGCGATGGAACGCCCAGCTGCCGGCGACCGTCAGCAGCATGCCCGCCACCAGCGGCCAGAACCGGCCTACCCTAGTGCCAAGTGCGACGCACAACGCCGCGCCCAGTACGCCCAGCCAGGACGCGACGCCGACGGTGTTGCTGGCAAACCCCGCGGCAAGTCCCACGTGGCGCGCTAGCCCCAGCACGTACGCTGCCAGGCCCATGTTTGCTGCCTGGAAAAGGAACAGCGAGATCAGTGCTGCGACTACCACCAGCGGGGGTTGCTTAAGGAACTTGCCGTCCGCCCCACCAGCGGTGTCGCGCCGTGGGTAATTGGGGATGAATGCAAACATGGCTGCCGTAATGACGCTAAAGGCCGCGAGCGCCACAAACAGCACGGCGGCGCCATAGTACGGCACGAGTCTGGGCAACCACATGATTCCCAATCCGCCCAGGCCGTACTGGACCACGAGCAACATGCCAAAGGCGCGGTCGGGAGCGGCCAGCCGGCCCATCACCGAATAAGCGACGCCCACCAGCAGCCCTCCCGCCAAACCATGCAGGAGGCGGGTGACTGTCAACAACGGCGCTGAATGGATGAATGTCGACGACAGGTCGACGGCAATGAGCGCGACAAGCAGCGCGCAGGCCACGGGCCGCCAGGCAATGCGCTTCACGATGAATATTGCAACTAGCGCACCCGCCGCCGCACCGTAAACGTTGGCGGCCGCGACGTTCCCCGCTTGAGCGTTGGAAAAGCCGAGCCCGGTTACCAGACCATCGACGAGGGCCGGCATGATGTTGACGTAAAACAGGCCGGCCGTCGCCAGAAACGCCAGCAAGGTGCTGGCCAAGAGGCCCTCGGGGTTCACACCGGCAGACAGTCGGTTCATGGTCGGCAAAAGCTCCGCATCCGGTTTGATTCCGCGGCAGCTTGCGCCCAGCGAAATTCGCCTCCGTCACTCACGTAATAGTAAACGGTGTGATTGGGAAGCATCACAACTTCAATGCCGCCAAAGCCCGACATGAACGGAATCCACGTGGCCTGCGCGCAGCCCAGCACGCGCGCCACGTTATAGGCCCAGAACCCGTGCATATATCGAAATTCCGGGGTGCTGGCAGGCAGTCCGCGGTGGGCCGGGTCCTGCTGCATGGCCGCTCTCAGCATATCCGGGTCGAGCTCCTGCTGGTCGCCGATGCGCCCGCCGTCGACTGCGAGGAACAGGGCGAGTTTTACGATGTCGTCGCTGTGCAGGGTCAGTCCATAACCCGTGAATGGCTGGGCCGTGGCGTCGTAGGTGCGGCGGGTGACGGCCGCCGACGGACTCAAGCCCAGCGGTTCCCACAGGGGTTCGACCAGCAAGTCGCGGTAGAAGTCCGCGGCGGGTCCGCGGCGGCGCTGCAGGTACCGGGCAAGCGCCACGCCCAATACATAGGTATCGGAGGTGTGATACACCCAGGTGGAACCGGGCGGCGCGCGACGTTCGTACTCTAGGCACGCATAGCGGATCTTGTGGGCATGATCCGTGGGGAAGAAGAACCGCCCGGTGCCCTCCGCATCCTCATCTGCCTGGTCGACGACCGACCGATACAATCCGGTCGCCATATCGAGAACGTTGACGAAGGTGACTCCGTCCCAGCGATGGTCGGTCGCGCATTCGGGAACGTACTCGCGAATTGCTGACTGCGCCGCGCCTGGATACAGGCGCTCCAGTCGCATCAGCGCGATGCCCGCCACCATTGATTTCGCCAGCGAGTAGGACGGCAGGTCGAGATTCTCGCAATACGGATACGCGCCGTGACGGGTCGGGCAGCCGCCGCTGTAGCGCACGCCGTCGATCACGAAGCCGTAGGTCGACATGTCCCGCGGCGACACCTCGCTTACTGCGCCAAAGTTAGTGGGCACCGCGCCAGGATAATCGTCGGCAAGTGTGGCAATCGGACGGACCGGCATGCGCGCGGCAAGTTCACGACGGAATGCATTGATCGTTGCGCCCGCGCCGGGCACCTGGCGGGGCTGGTAGAGCGCTCGGAGCCAGCCCCAGGCATCGAACTTCTCGTAGCGACAGGTCTCGCTGCTGATCTGCCAGGCGGCGTGCGAAACGCTGCCATCGCTCTTAAACAGAAAGCTAAGCACGCCGTTGTGCATGCAGTTTTCGTTGCGCTCTTCGAGCGCGAAGGGCAGCGATACACGCGCGTAGCCACCGTCCTCGGTGGCTTCCCACACCCTGCCCGGCTCCAGAATGATTTCCCAGGAAGGATGACTCCCGGGTACGGTGCCACGCTGGATCGGGATGAAATTGCCGCCATCGGCAACAAACTCGAAGTCAAAGTCCGGAAGGTCTGCGACCTTGCGGTGGTCCGAAGTGAGAAAGCTCCGGTCCAGAACCAAGGACCGGTAACCGTTGGTCCCCTGTCGGCGCAGGGTGAGCCGGCCCTCAAAATGCTGGGTGGGCGCTGCGCCACCTGCCGGTGGCGTGTATTCCGCTAGATCCACGGGCTGCAGGTACCCGGTGCCGCTCAGCATGACCGCGCGACTGAGTTCATTCGCCACCGCAGGGCCCACGAGTAAGCTGGCAGCGATCAGCAGCAGCCAGGGTCTCGCGGGCGGGGCGCACGGCCTAGGCAACGTCGATACCCGCTCCGTCCAGGAGAGCCCGTAGTGGCTCGAGCTGCCGCTCGTAGAGGCGCCACTTGCCTACTGAGCTGTCGTAGATGGGACGGCGCACCTGCATGGCGCTGGCGGTCGTCGATGGCTGCAAGTTCTCGTGGAAGCGCAGGCATTGATCCTCCCAGGGCAGCTCGCAGTACCGCAGCAAGCGGCGCGCTTCGCCCTCGAGGTCGGCCACCAGGGATTCGTACCTCAAGGTATGGATCTGTCCGGGCATGACCGCGTGCCAATGTTGCATGAGCCGATCGTAGGCGATGAAATACCGGCCCAACTCATCGAGGTCATACGAATAGGGGTAGGCATCCTTGAACAGCTGCTTGTACACCGCATAGCAGGTATCCATGGGGTGGCGCACCACGCTGACAATCTTCGCCTGCGGCAAAGCCAAGTGGATCAGCCCGGCATACAGGAAATTGAAGGGCAACTTGTCGATGAACCGTGCTCCGCCGCGGCGGTGCGGCGCTGCGCGGTGCAGATAGGCTTCTCCGAGCGCATTGAAATCGAGCTTTGCGCTTGCGGCCACGAAATCGAGGCGTGACCCACGGCCTGGACCGAGCAGCGCGCTGACCAGGCGCGTTAGCTCCAGCCCAAAATCATTGAGCTCGCCTGCTGCCGTAACGCGCGAGTGGCTGCCCAATATGCGCTCGACCAGTGTCGTACCGGTCCGTGGCATGCCGATAATGAATATCGGGTCGGTACTCCCGCAGCCCCGGATGCGCCCGTCGAACATCTCCGGCCCGTACACTTCGCGGATCTTGGCCATGATCTGCAGGTCGGTATCAACGTTGTATTGCATTCCCCGGCGCTTGATTCCGGCGCCACATTGCAGGCTCCCGAAGGCTTCGCTGAACTCGCCGAGGTCCTCCTGCTCCTTTGCCAAGGCGTAATAGAGCTGAATCAGCCCCGAGGGAGACTGGGTGGCGGCAATCATTTGCCGCAGTTGCACGAGATGATTGTGTTCGCGGCTCTGGGTGCGCAGTTGCGCGCGCCCGTTATACGCCTCATATTCATTCGGGTTCAGTGCGAGTGCCGCATCGAAGCTCGCCTCCGCGCCCGCTGCGTCGCCAAGATAGCGCTGCACAGCAGCCCTGTTGAAGTGAAATTCAGCGATTTGGCTGTCCAGTGCAATAGCGCTGGAATACTGACGCAGCGCCCCGGCCTGATCGCCCAGCATGTGCAACAGCGAGCCCAATTCATTATGCAGTGCCGGGTCCGGGAACCGCTTGTGCGTGAGCTCGGTGGCGGCGGCAATGGCGGCCGGGATGTCGCCCCCCTCAAATAGGCATTTCGCCCTGTGCAACTGGTAGTTGTCCGAGTGGCCGAGTTGGAGAGCGTGGTCTATAGCGCGCAGTGCGTCGTCGTAGCGATGCGCCTTCTTCATCAGGAAACTGGACAGGTACCAGCCGTAAGCGTAGCCGGGATGGTTAGCAGTCAGCTGCTGGCAAGCGTTCAGGGCGGTACGATAGTCCCCGCTGTCGATATGCCTGGCAATCAGCTCGGCAAGCTGTTCCTTGTTCATCGCTGTGGGGGCAGTCATGACAGCGCTCGCCTCAGGCTCGCCGGCTAATGCTTGGGAACCGGTGAAGCGCATGTTAGCAAGTCAGGGGGGCCGGGCCGTTCCCGGCCCCCCTGTAACGACCCCCGCCGTTAGAACCTGTAGCCGACCACCAGCCCGATCGTGCGCGGCTGCGCGATGTAGTCCCGCGAATTGTTGCCAAAGTAATTCTGACTTGGATCAGGTTGCGAGCCGCCGAGCAGGAATGGGAACACCCCGGTCGTGCCGGCCTCATTGAATAGGTTCTTGGCGTAGAGCGAGGCATCCCAGTGATTCTTGCTGAGCGTCGCACTCAGGTTCCAGATCTGGAAACTGTCGATCTGCGCGTAGGCCCGGGAAAACACCGACGCCGGCGCGTAATTCGGCGACGCCGGACTCGGGCTGTCATTGCAGTTGCCGATGGCGTTGTAGGATGTCAGGCAATTATTGTCGCCGAGGCTATTCAGGGTGTTGGACTGGTAGTAACCGCTCAGAACCGTGGTCAATTCGACGCCGTGCGAGAGCTCCATGTGATGGCTGAGCGAGGCGCTGATGACGTTCTTGGCGGAGCCCGGCAACCGTTCACCGTCCGCCGCGATACGGTCGGTATACAACGCCCCGCTGCCGTAGAAATTCCCCGCCGGCTGATACACGTCGGCCGTCAGCTTGGCGTCGGCATAGGTGTAGCCCAAGTTGAAGTCGAGGTGCTCGCTCAGTCGCCCAGATAACTCCAGCTCGATACCCTGGGTCTTTGCCGACTGGCCATTGATGACCGCAAAGAAGCCCCAGTTGGAGGTCGCGGTGTTCAACTGCGGATCGTGCCAATCCTGGTAGTAGATCGAGGCCGAGTAGGCCAGCGTGGGCGTGGTGCCCTTATATCCCACTTCGTAGTTGTTGACCGAATCGGACTTGAACGTGAAGTAGCCTGGGCTCTCCGCATACTTGCCGGACGTGGGCACGGCATTGGCGCCCGCGTGCCGGTACCCTTGCGAGAAGGTCGCGTAGACCATCGAGTGCGCACCCAGATCCCAGGCAAGATTGGCCTTGAGCAGATACGAATTGTCGCTGAGGTTCTGCGCCGCCGTGCCTGGGGGATTGGTGGGAGATGAATAGATCGGCACGTCGACAATGGCGTTAACGTCGACCTTGTTGTCGAAGTAGCGGCCGCCGACGGTCAGGTGCACATTATCCTGCAGATTGAAGGTGGCCTCGCCGTAGGCAGCCCATTCCTTGTAATCCTGCTGGCGCCGGAACAGAAAATCTTGGTTCGTGCTGAATGGGGCCAGTCCGTACAGGTTGATGGCGTTCATGTACGGGACGTACCCCACCAGATAGCTATTCTGTCCCAGGTCGTAATTCTGGTCGGTGTAGAAGAGTCCGGCAGTCCAGTCGATGAAGTTGTGACCGTTGGATACGAGGCGCAGCTCCTCGGTGTTTGCCGAGTCGTCATAAAAGCGCTGGGCTTGGGCCATGGGCCGCGGTGAGCTGCCGTAGAACGCGAACCACCCGTTGCGCGCATAGACGCCGGAATTGTCGCTAATGCTGCTGCCACTGTGTGAGTAGTGCGACGTGCTGGAGGTTAGGGTTGCAAATCCCAGCGACAGCTCCAGCTCCAGCGCGGTCAGTTCGACCTCGCGATTAGAGGGTTCGAGCTGGATGCCGCCGAACTGATATTTGCCATAGTCGCCGCCGTCGACCAGATTGGCGCCACTGGTGACTTGCCTGCGCGCCCCGATCTCGTCCTTCTGCTTCTGGTAGGAAAGCTGGGCGTTGAATACGTCGTTTGGCTTGAACAGCGCCGATATGCGTCCGTACTTGATATCGACCGTGTCGGCGTCCTTGACATAGTGATAGACGGGCTTGGCGTTGACGATGTCGCCGTTGGTGACGACCGGGTCGCCGTTCGCGTCCAACACGTAGACATTCGGATAGTCGACCACCCCGGCGTTTTTGACTTGCCCGGCATTGGCGCGCAGCGCGAACATGTCTCCCAGGGGAATGTTCACCATCAGGTCAGGATTCAGGTTGTCGCCGTCGGACCCGTCGGTGAGGCCGTAACCCATGCTCGCCTTGCCGCTAAATCCCTTGAGGTCGGGCTTTTTCATGATGTAACGAACGTTGCCCGCCAGCGAGCCCGAGCCGTAGAGTGTGCTCTGCGGGCCGCGCAGTACTTCGATGCGATCAATGTCCTTGAGGATGAAATTGCCGAACAGCGCGGTGTTGTCTACGTAGGTTGCGACCGTCGGGGGCGCGGCCAGCGGGACGTCGCCCTGGATACCGCTGTCCACGTTGATGCCGCGGATCACGATTCCGTTGGTAACGCCCGAACTGCGGTAACCGCGGTCGATCATCGACACCCCGGCCACTGAGCGCAGCGCCTCGACGGAATCGATGATGTTGGCCTTCTCCAGATCTTCGCCGCTTACCGCGGAGATGTTGAATGGGATTTCTTGGACCAACTGCGCGCGCCGTGTCGCAGTGACCACGATCTCCTCCAGGGTGGTGCCGTTCTTTGCCGTGTCGTCCGCTGACCACACCGGCATGGCCTTGCCACCCATCGCCATGGCCACGGCCGCGGCCACGGTCATATGGCGGGTCAATCGGGGGTTCGACATTTCACGCTACCTCATTGATTTGGGCCGGACTAATATGCCGGAGGCTACTATTGCGGGTACGGACATCGTAGTGCCAGTTGGTTGGCAAGGAATGGTCCAGTCAGTCGTGCCGACGCTACAGGCCATCCGCCGGCGATGGTGCTCTGGCCATTTCCAATGCCCCGAGCTCGCGAAATGCCCGGTTACGCGACTCGACCGAAAGAAAAGGAGTGAAATCCATCGTGGAGTCGCGCAGGCTCTTGAGTGGCTGCCCAAGGCGCTGCCAGCCCGTGCGCCGGACGCGGCGCAAGTAGTCAAAGTCGAGTTCGACCGGGATTATTTCGCGCGTGCGGCCGGCGCGGTGAATCAGTTCGCCGCCGGGGCCGTATACGCACGATTCGCCGCAGCCCAGGCGATCGGCGACGTTTACGGATACAAAGTAGACCTGATTCACTGCCGCGCTCGCCCGCGCGATCGCGACTTCCACGTCGCGATCAAGGGTGCCGGTCATACTCGGATGCAGAATGACCTCCGCGCCGCTGAGCGCCAGTGAGCGGACCAGTTCTGGAAACCACATGTCATAGCAGATTGTGAGACCAAAACGCCCGACGCCCGGAACCTCAAAAATGCATAACTCATTGCCGGAGGCGACGTGCTGTTCGTACGGGCAGAAAGGGAAGATCTTTCGGTAGCGCGCAATCACCTTGCCGGACGGGCTGATGACGCTGGCGGTGTTGTAGACCTTGGCCCCTGCCCGTTCGTACATGCTACCCGGGATCAGCCACACCTGATTTCGGTGCGCTGCTTCCGCGAAGCGTTGCTCGGTCGCGCTGGGAAGCGATTCGGCGTCGGCGACGCGCGCGCCAAACGCGTTCAATTCGCCCGCCACCACCATCTGCACCCAGGGGAAACGTCGCTTGACGCTGTCGATCTCCTCGATCATGGACTCGACATTGCTACCCCGCTGGCCTTCCAGCTGGAGTCCGGCGATCGCAAACGTGTTCATGCTGGCAGGCTAAGCTCTGGCCGGCCGCGCCGGTAGGTCCAGTTTAGGCTTGGTCGCTGGGCCAGACGCGGCGACGTGCAATTAGCCGCGGCGCTGAATGAGCGCCGAGTCGACCTGCCGTTGCGTGGAGTCAAACCACTTTATGCGCTCGCCTTCAATCACGACGTAGAAGGCCGTGGCCTCGCCGTACGCCCACTGCTCCCACTGCCGGTTCCAGCGCGCGCCGTCCACCCACCAGCGACCAATGTCGCAATCCTCATTGGCATATCCGGCGCGGCCGCGCATACGCCCGTCCTCAAGCAGCTCGATCGTGCACGGATCGCCGTACACGGTCCGGCACAGTATGGTGGCTCCCGCCATGGCCGCCCGCAGCGCCTCGGCCTCGAGGTGCTCGCCGGTGGCGCTGTCGAGCCGTTCGCTGCGGCCGCTCATCAAGTCCCGGATCAGCATGGCCAGGCTCTGCACGGCCGGGCGGATTTTTTCCAGCGGAACTCCGGTTACGCCCATCCGGAAGCAGCTCTGGGGCTGTTCGGTTCCCCCGAAGTAATGTTCCAGAGGCTCGATCAGGATTCCGCGGCGCGCGGCTTCGCTCGCGAGGTAGCCGACGTCGAGGTCGTCGGGTCCCCGGACCCAGAATGCCGTGCCGCCACGTACCGGTGTTATGGCGATTGACTGTTGCAGGTAGTGATTGAGCGCATCGCGCAACGCCGTGCGACGCTCGTCAAAGACCTGACCGAGGCGCATCATCAGCGCGTCGTAATGGCCGAGCGCGAGGAAGTAGGCCGCCGTGCGCTGATTATTGAGCGGAGGGTGGCGGATGCTCAGCCGCCGCAATTCGCGCGCCTCGTGGATGAGCTCGGGAGCGGCCACCAGAAATCCCAGTCGCAAGCCGGGCGCGAACACCTTCGAGAGTTGTGCGACATAGATGACCCGATTTTGCCGGTCCAGGGCGCGCAGCGCCGGCACCGGTCGTTCGTGATAGCGCGTCTCGCATTCCAGGTCGTCTTCAATGATGAGAAAATCGCGCTCTACCGCTTTGTCCAGCAGCTGCTCGCGCCGCTCGATGGGCATGATCACCGCCGTGGGGATCTGATGACTTGGCGTCACGTACACCAGAGCACAGCGATCGAGCCGGTAATCGACGACCAGTCCGGCCTGGTCGACGGGCTGCAGCACGAACTCGGCTCCCGCGCGCGCCAGCAAGTGCCGCATGTCGCTGTTGCCCGGCTCCTCCATTGCGCAGACCGTGGACTTGTCGACCAGTAGCTCGGTCACCAGGTAGAGCGCGTGCTCGGAGCCCAGCGTGATCAGGATTTCGTCGGCGCGTGCCGTGATACCGCGCCGCGGCAGTATCTTGGTGCGTATTTCCTCGATCAGCATCGGGTCATCGGCATCGCCGATGCCCGTAGACCATTCGTTGATTTCCTGCATCCCCAGGGCGAGCCGGGAGGCCTCGCGCCACTCGGCCACCGGGTACAGCGAGTTGTCAAAGTGGCCGTCGATGAACGGATAGGGATACTGCTGCCAATTTGGCAGGTCGCGGAAGCGACGGGGCTGCCACGGGGCGCCCTTGAGACGTCGCCGCCACTGGGAGTCGTTCTCGCTGTCGTTGGCGGCAATTCCCGGCCCCGAGGCTACCCGCCCCTGCACGATGCGCTCATTGACGTAGACGCCGCTGCGTTCGCGGCTGACCAGGTATCCCTCGGCGCTGAGCTGCTGGTAAGCGAGCACGACGGTGTTGCGCGCCACGTCCAGCTGCAGGGCCAGCTGACGCGATGAGGGTAAGCGACGGCCTGGCGGCAATGAGCCGGCAAGTATGGCGTCGACCAACTTCTGCCGGAGCTGGTTCTGCAGGTTCAAATCACCGTCACGATCCAAGAATATAAGGGGTGCGCTCATGCTCTAGCACTATGTGGGTGGATCGCCAGCCGCGGGCGAATGAAGTATTGTAGGGCCGATCGAGGATCGCAGGCTCAGCGTGACGTCGTAGCCCCTTTCCAACCGACGATGCCGACCGCGCTTGAGGGTGAGCGATCCACGCTGGCCAAGTGCCCCGCCCGAAGCGCCGGCGCGCCTATATTGCCACAGCCGTTGGCGTACCGAGTGGACGCACGCAAGAGCAGCCTCAGCGTTATGAGTTATTTCTCAGGTTGCGGGAGTCGATGATCGGGACATGCCGCGGCCGCTGAATTTCCGCCGATCGCCTTCCGGGCTTGCGTTTGCTGTCTTGGTGGCAAGTTTCTGCCCGACGGCCTTCGGGGCCGCCGCAGCGCCCCTGCAGACGCAGACTCCCATAGCGGATTTTGCCTTTGCGAGCCAGCTTGGGGCGGGGGTCTATACGGTCGAAGGCCGCGCCGTGCAGATCTACCGCCTGCCGTTCGAGTGGGACCTGAGGCCACCGACACAGGAGCGCGTGGGTCTGGCCATCACGCTGCCGGTGACGCTGGGTTTCTACAGCTATCGTGTACAGGATGTCGTCACGGGAGACCTGCCAAAGAGCGTCGATACCTACAGCTTTCTGCCGGGCCTGGAGGTCTCGCGGCTGGTCGGAGCCCAGTGGCGGGTGGCCACCTTCGCCGAAGTCGGTGTAGCCACGGTCCATGCCGACACCCGCAAGAGTCTGATCTACGACGGCGGTGTGCGTGCCCGCTATGAATTCCGGCTCGGGCAAGCTCATGTGCGCTATGGCACCGAATTATTGTATGCCGCATCGCAGCTCAGCGGCGAGGCCAAGGACACGATGACTCGCCTTACCAATGGCCTCGACGGCCGATTCCACACCCCTATGGTCCTGAGGGGTGAAGGGGTGGACTATGGGCCCTACGCCTTGAGCGAGTTGTACCTCAAGCGGCCCACGGCGCCCGACTCATCCGCGGGCCCGCAATTGACCACCGCTCAATGGGAGGTTGGTGTCACTGTGGGTACGGTCAATACGGCCTATATCTACAGGATCCCGGTCCCCAGGCTTGGAATTGGCTATCGCTTTGGCGCCCATCTGTCGGCCTTTCGCCTGGTATTCGGCGCCGCATTCTAGGCGCCTGGTCCCGCCTCCGTTGAGCCGTCGGGGCCCGCGTAACATTCTCGCCACAGCCGCGGTAAGTACTTAATTGTGAGCGCCAGTCTCGCTGGGCTACAATGCCCGGTGATTGGGGTGGCGGGTGTGCGCAAAGCAACAAGGGGCGGGAACATGCGTGTAGCAATTGCGGTCAAGCTCGTGCGGTTTGCAGTGCTGGCCGGGGTCAGCGCCGGGGCCGCCAGTGCCGCACTCGCGGACAGTCCTCCGCCGGTGGTGAATCTGAACAACAATAGCGTAGCCGTGAGCGGCACGCGCACTACACCAACGGAAGGGTTGCTAACCGACCGGTTCGTCGCGACGTTGGGTACCTTCATTGTCAACACCGATCTGTCCGCGGAACTGAACGGGCAATCGGTCAAGAATCCGGAAGTCAATTTTAACGACGACCTTGGCGTGGGCGGCGATTTCACCCGTGCCCGCCTGGATTTCCTGTGGCGGATCAATGAGACGCACCACATCCGATTTCTTGTGTTCACTAACAATACCACCTACAACAGGGTTGTTGACCGCAATATCGAATGGGGCGACTACACGTTCCAGACCAACACCAATATTCAGACCAAGTTCAAGTTCAACGTCTACGAGCTCGGCTACGAATACGCGTTCCTGCGTGGGCCCACCTACGAAGTGGGGGCCACGGCCGGCATCCATATGCTGGACATGGGTATTAAAATCTCCGGCGATGCCACCGTCACGGGCCCTAACGGCAATGTCAGCACAGTGAGCTATACGAGCAAGACGAGCGACCTTCCTGCTCCGCTCCCGGTGATCGGTCTGCGCGGTGGCTGGAGCATTGCGCCGAACTGGTACCTCGATGCCCAGGCCCAACTCTTCAAGTTCAAGTTGGAGGGTTACGATGGCAACTGGTCCGACCTCAGAGCAGGCGTGACCTGGATGTTTAGCCGTCATTTTGGAGTCGGTGCGGGCTACAACAGATTCCACGCCAACGTCGACATAAGTAAATCGGCCTTCAATGGCAATGTTTCGCTCGGGTACTCCGGGGCGCAATTGTTCGTGACAGGCAGCTACTGACCGACGTGATTTCCCGGGCCGCGGGATTTAGACCACAAGCGACTGAGGTTTCGGCGACCTCAAATCGCGCGGCGGGCGGTGAAGGCCAGGCGTATGCGATTGATGGAGTTACATGGCCCAGTGATGAACCTGCCCAAGGCAGGGATGTGCAATCGTTCTAAATAAACTAGGAGTGCGACGGTGAATGAGATCAGAATGAATATGGGTGGGGTTCGGCGGTCGGTGGGCCGATCGGCCTCGGTTCTAGTACTGGTCGCGGCGTGTTTCGGATACAGCGTCGCAACCCTGGCCGATACGCCGGCGGCGACTACGACCACCGCAACGGCGAGCGGCAAGTCGGCCCCGTTCGTGAAGGAATCGCTGCACCAGATGACGGCGACCGTGACGGCAGTATCCATGGATACGCGGGAGGTCACGCTGCGTGGCGAGGCGGGGAAACAGCAGACCATCAAGGTAGGCCCCGAAGCGCGTAACCTCGCTCAGGTGAAGGTTGGGGACCGCGTGACCGTAAGCTATTACCAGGGTTTTACGGCGCAAATGCGCGTGCACGGTAAGCCCAACGAGGGCTTCCAGGATGCTGCCGGCGCCGTCAGAGCCGCTCCGGGCGAGCGCCCGGGGGGTGCGGCAGCGCAATCGGTCTCCAGTACGGTGACGATCGTCTCGGTGGATGTGCCGGGCAATACCGTTACCTTCAAGCGCCCGGACGGGGTCACGAACTCGATTCCAGTGGAATCGCCCGAGGGTCGCGCTTTCGTCAAGAAGCTCAAGGCCGGCGACGTGGTCGACATCATGTACACGGAAGCCTTGGCGGTCGACGTGACCGAGGCGCCGGGTAAAGCCAAGTAAGAACGGTTGTCGATCCGAGCGCATGTGCCCTGGCCGACCCGGTAATCGGAATTACCGGTGATCGGCCCGGGTGCGACCGCTCTGAGGACGCTTGCCGCGCTGGCTTGCGGCGTCGTGCTTTCGACCGGCGCACTGGCCGATGAAGAGCCCGCTACCGTCTACGGCAAGGGCTTCACGCTCTATGCGGGATACCAGTTCGGCGGCCATCTGGACAATCAGACCACCGGCCAAAGCGTCGACCTCCGCGAGACCGGAAGTTACGCCGGCTCGTTCGATATGCCTCTTGATGACTCGAGTGAGTTCCAGGTCTTTTACAACCATCAGTCGACCGAATTTACCCCCTGGCCCTATCCGCAGACTTCGGCCGATCTGCGGCTGGACTTCCTGCACATCGGAGGCACCTATTTCCCCGATGGACTGGGTCGCGGCGTGTACGTGGTCGGCGGGCTTGGCGTCACCCGCGCCACACCGGACGGCGCGGGCCTGGTGCCCGAGACCCGATTCTCGTTGAACATCGGCGTCGGCTATCTGCTGCCCTTTTCACGCAATTTTGGCGTGCGCTTCGAGGCGCGCGGATTCGCCACCGTCTTCGGGGCCAATGCGACCGTATTCTGCTCGGGTGGGTGCGTCGCCAATCTGACCGGCTCCGCGCTGTCGCAGGGCGAGCTGTTGATCGGCCTGTCCACACATTTCAACTGACGAACGGTTGGCGGGACGCCGTACCTCGCTCCATTCTGCTGCACGACAGTGCCGAGCCGGTCGGAGCGCCCCCGTTCGGACACGCCTATCCCGGCAGGTTAAACTCCACGCATCATGCCCAAGCGGGATCGACCAAGGGTAGTGTTCCGTTGGCGCGTGTTGCTTCCTGCTGGCCTGGCGCTGGCCGCTTTCGCTGTGGTCGCGTTGCTGTGGGCGGCCGCGCAGGGAGGCCTAACCGGACCGCTAACGCGCTGGCTCAGCGCGCAGCTCGGCCGCGCTGTCGTGGCCGAAGGCGGCGTGCGGATCCGCTTGGGCGGCGTCACGCGCGTTACGGCCAGCGGACTTCGCCTGGCGAACAGTCCCTGGGGAGCCCGCGCCGACATGCTGCTGGCGCGCAAACTCACCATCGAAGTGGACACGCGCTCGCTGTTTCAGGACACCGTGATCGTGCGGTCACTGGCCGTCGAAGGCCTTGACCTGCTGCTGGAACGCAGAGCCTCGGGCGAGAACAACTGGGATTTCCATCTGCCGCCCCATAAGGCCTCGGCGGGTCTGCCTTTGATTGTGGAACGTGCGTCGATGCCAGCGGCAACGATCCGCTTTACGGGCCCCCGCCTGAACCGGCCGCTTGATGTCCTCGCGGACAGTGTCGAGCAGCGGCTGGGCGATGGCCAGATGCTCGAACTCGGCGTTCATGGTCACGCCAACGGTACGCCGTTGGACCTGCAGACGAGCGTAGGGCCATTGGCCAATCTAATTGCGGCCAAGGGAATTCTGCTGCGGGTCGAGGGTACGGTCGGGGAGATTGGGCTCAAGGTGGGCGGACACATTGATTCCATGGCTGCGCCAGCAGACACCGAGATGACGCTTGAACTGCAAGCCCCAAACGCCGCCTACCTGGCCTCGACCCTGGGGGCTCGCAATCTCGGCGACGGGCCGGTCGCGCTGGATGCGAGGATTTCGCCTGTGGCCGGCGACGGCGGGATCCAGGGCCAGGTATCGGGGCGGATCGGTGAATTCGACCTCAAGGCCCAAGGCTCACTGGCCAAGGGCGCCCACCTCGATCGCTTTACCGTGGGCGCGCAGATCGCGGGCCCGGACCTTTCGCTGGTGGGTGGCCTCATTGGCGTCAATCGGCTGCCTGTGGAGCCCTTCAAGTTACGAACTGAGCTCCAGCGAACTGGTGAGTGGCTAAGCATCCAGTCCGCTACCCTGGAGCTCGGCGCGGGCCGCTTGGCGCTTGCCGGTACCCTTCGCACCGGCGGCAAGCGGGTCGGTAGCCACCTGGAATTCACGGCGTCGGGACCGAAACTGGCGGCGCTTTCCAATCGCCTGCGAGGCGCCGAGTGGGCCAAGGGACCGTTCGATGCCACCGGCACCGTGCGCTGGCCGCAGCAGGGGGGTACCGAACTGCAGGCCGAGCTCAAGACGGCGCTCGGCCAACTCTCGGTGGCGGGCCCGATCGGTGCCGCCCCGGAGTATTACGGCACGCGGCTCTCGGCCGCGGCCAGCGGTCCGGACTTTGCACCGCTGGGCCGGGCGCTGAAGCTCCCCGCGCCGCCGGAGGGCGCGTACCAGTGCGAGGGAAGCCTGGAGTGGAATCGGGCGGGAATCGCATTGCGTGGTGTGCGCGCGGTCATTGCTGGGGACGTACTTACCCTCGACGGTACACTTGCTCGTCCGCACTACGCACAGCGGGCGGACCTGAGCGTGGGCCTCACCGGGAGCAACGCCGCCCGGCTGGCGGCGCGCCTTGGTGTTTCTGGTTTCCCGTCCGAGGCGTATCGCATCGAGGGCCATATCCAGCGGCGCGACGATCGCACGGTGTTCAGGGCGCTGAGGGCAATCACCAGCAGTCTTACTCTCCAGCTCGACGGCACGCTCGGGGACGCGCCCGCCTGGCAGGCGACGGATCTCGGCTTTACCGCCAGCGGGCCCGCGCTTGCGAGGTTCAACGGCTGGGTTCCCGGCACCGCCCTGCCCAGCACCGCCTTTCGGGCGACCGGCCGGTTACAGGCGACCGGGAACAGGCTGGTGGTCCGCCCGATGCAGGTCGATGCGACCGGCACCCATGCCACAATCTCCGCCGAGATCGCCCTGCCCCTCGATTCCGCGGCGGGGCACTTCGAACTTGATGCGCGGGGGCCCGATCTGGCCTTGCTGCTCCCGGGCATCAAGGCCGCCCCGATGGTGGGGAAGAATTTTCAGGTCAGCGCCGCAGGCGCGTGGCTCAAGAAGCAATGGTCCCTGGAGCGTCTTCGGGTCAGTGGCGACAACGGCAAGCTCACCGTGGAGGGCAACGTGCTCCTGGCACCGCGCTTTAGTGCGAAGGCGGTGCAGGCCGAGGCCCACACGCCCAGCCTGCGCAAATTAGGCCAAAGCTCGGATCGCGAATGGCCGGATCAACCCCTGGATATCAAAGGCAGGTTCTCGGTCAGCGATACGACCGCGAGTGCCGAGGACCTGGTCGGTCAGCTGGGCCGGAGTGATTTCGCCGGTCGTATCGCTGCCCGCGATCTCAAGGCCAAGCCCGTCTTCGAGGTCCGGCTGGAATCTAAGCTGCTCGATCTTGATCCGTTCAAATCGGAAGCTCCGGCGACCACGCAGGCCACGGCGCTGCCTGCCGCAAAGGAGCCTCGCGCCAGCAAAGGGTTCGTCATCCCAGAGACGGAACTGACTCTGCGCGCCCCGAAGGGTTTTGCGGGGAGTCTGATGCTGCGCGCGCGTGAGTTGCATCTGTACCAGCAGGTCTTTCGCGACCTGAATATTCAAGCGACGCTGCGCGATAACCGGGTGGTCGTTGATCCGCTCGAGCTCAGTGCCACTGACGGTCAGATCAAGCTGCGGGCTGATCTGGCCGCCGAGGGTAAGGGTGTGCTCGCACACCTCGCCGGAACGGGGAAGAACCTGAGGATTCAGTTCGTGCCTTTTGGCGTGGGTCGGCCCGATGCCACCGTGTACACGGCGGATGTCGATCTGCGCGGATCCGGTGCGACGCTG
The DNA here is from genome assembly GCA_963707115.1 of uncultured Gammaproteobacteria bacterium. GTDB lineage: Bacteria > Pseudomonadota > Gammaproteobacteria > Steroidobacterales > Steroidobacteraceae > FEN-1191. The sequence goes on along the minus strand of CAVPOP010000003.1, from coordinate 109,145 downwards.
CGGGAATTCGCCGCTTCGCTGAACGGCCGGGTGCGTCTCCTGGGCCGCGGCGGTCGCATGGCCAGCTCGGGCTTCCTGGTCCGCTCCAATGATTTCATCAAGCAACTGATTAGCGTCGTCAACCCGATAGCGGTGAGCCAACCCACCACGGAAATCATCTGTACGGCGATCCTGCTTAAAGCAACGGACGGCGTACTCACCACTGATCCTGCCTTGGTCATGCGGACGGCGGAGTTGGACGTCCTCAGCAATGGAACACTGGACCTGAGTACGGAGAGGCTTGATCTGAATTTTAGAACCGCAGCGCGCAAGGGCGTCGGCATCGGCATGGCGCAGCTCATCAATCCCTACATCAAGGTTAACGGTACGCTGAGTAACCCCGGCATAGCGCTCGACTCCAAGGGCGCCCTGGTAAATGGTGGTGCCGCCGTTGCGACAGCGGGACTGTCGATACTGGCCACTACCGTTTGGGACCGCGTTGTCCACGAACGGGACCCGTGCGGCGCGGCCGCCGCTCAGGCCGGGGAGCGTGAGGCCCGCTGAGGCGGGCCCCGAGTCGGGTGTACTGACTGGGGACCCCAGGCCGACCCAACGCGACCGGAAGCCTCACCGTGCCATTGGCTGAGCAGTGTCCGGCCACGATGAGGCCGCGCCCACGTGATCTGCGAGCTCGGTGCTAATATGGCCCCGGGAGTTGCTGCAGTAACGGGGGGCGATCCCACCAGACTGGATCGTCCCCGGCGGCGCCGCCGAGGTGCTCCGCTCACTGAGTTCCTAACAACCCCTCATTTCATGATGGAGTCTTATTTATGAAGTACAGAATCTCCGCCCTGGCCTGTGTCGTTGGGCTTGCACTGGCCGGCCCTGCCGCGCACGCCGACGACTATACCGACACGATTTCCATCTTCAAGAACGCCGGGGCGAGCGGCACGTACTTCAGCAATAGCTATGGCTACGCCGTGTTTCCAACGGTTGGCAAGGGTGCATTTTGGGTGGGTGGTGCTTACGGCTCGGGGCACGTGTACGCCCACGACAAGTACGTGGGCGATGCCAGGATGACGCAGTTGTCCGTCGGGCTGCAGATGGGCGGCCAGGCCTTCAGCCAGATCATCTTCTTCCAGGATGAACGGTCATTCAAGGAATTCACCTCCGGGAACTTCGAGTTCGGCGCCCAGGCGAGCGCGGTGGCGATTACCGCGGGCGCTTCGGCCAGCGCCGGAACGACGGGTGGGACGGCCGGGGCCAGCGGCGGGCAGAAGGACGCCACCACGGCCGGCGGTTATTACAAGGGCATGGCGGTGTTCACCGTCGCCAAGGGCGGGCTGATGTTCGAAGCGGCCATCGGCGGGCAGAAGTTCTCCTATCACCCGCTCTAACGGGCAAGCGAGCGGTGCCATGCGTAGGGCACGCTTATCGGAACAGACTCTTGTCCAGTATCGAGCCGCTGCCGATGGGCTGGCCCAGCGCCAGCCACACGCTCCAGGAGTTTGACGCTGCCCCGACGCCTAGGGTGAGCGCGCCCACCGGAGTCGGGCCGCCCAGATACACGGAGGCGCCGTAGATCGTCCCGTCCGGCACCGGATCGACACGGTGATAGAGGTGCCCGGCCTGCACGGCGAAGCCGCCGTACAGCGCCTTGTTCCTGATCGTCATGAGATCGATCAACCGCCACAGGAAGCTGCCGCTGGCAGTCCAGTAACTGCGCATCCGCAGCTCGTCCACCTGGTAACCGGGGAAGCTGGTTCCGCCCAGTGCGAACGCCCGGTCAGGCGGTAGATTGTTACCGAGGTCCGCTCCGCCGGCCACCGTGGCCCACATCAGATTCCTGCCCACGGGAAACTGGGTGCGCAGACCGCCCTCGATGAGCCGCCAGTCCCGATCCGCGCCCAGGGAGACCCCCGACTGCAGATAATCCACCTCGGCGGCCACGCCGCGCATGGCAAAAGCGGGCGCGTCGCGCGAATCGTACCTGAACTCGGCCGTCAGTCCGGCATCGCGCGTGTCGAACGCGGGGAACTGGGGGATGCCCGTCGTTAGGATTGAGCGATGCCGCTGATTCCAGTACCCGACCCTGAGCTGGCCGTTCTGTGCGAGCGCGGCGCCGAGGTCGAACTGTCCACCGGAATCGACGAATTGGTAATTGGCCACGCGGTTGCCGTCATTAAAAAGCGCTTCGTTAGTGCGCCGCAATAGGAGCTGCGGTTCGACAAAATAGGTCTGCGCGGCGTTCAGCGGCTGATACAGGCTGGTGGCAATGGAGGTTTCGTAGCCCACCTTGAGGTTGTTGCGCCATTGGCCGCCGAGTTCGTTCAGCCAGCGGCGCACGTGCTGTGCGCCCAGCACGAAATTCATCTCGCCGTCCCCGTCAGCTCGCAGGCCAATGCTCGGGCGTAGAAAATCGCGGGTCGATGCCTTCTCCTTGGGCACCCAGACCAGTTCCGGATTGCCAGGGTCGCCTACCAATCGGTACTCGACCGAATCGAGGTCCTCGATCGCGCCCATTCTCAGGGCATCCTGGCTGATCCTTGCGGTGTCGACGGGGTCACCCGCCTGCACCTTGGTAAATGAGCGCAGGTATTCACTGTTGACGTGCTTGAGTCCCTCGAATCGAACGGCGGCCACCTTGCTCTCGAGTTGCTGATGCGTGCTGATGCTATTTCGCCAGGCGGTGTATTCCTGGGGTGATACCGAATAGCGGGCCAGGCGATCAGCGACCGCCTGCGCCGCGGCCTCGCCCAGCGGAATCGTGTCGGGAATCCGGTCGAAGTCCGAGGTGCCGATGTCGCCCATAGGCACATCGATGCGGACGTCGCGCTCAGTCAGCGTGCTCAGTTGCGCGTTCTCATTGGCCTCCACCATGACATCCATGGTGCGCGAGAGCAGCTGGGGCGCGGAGCGCAGGTGTTCGGGTTCTACCGAAGGCGCGACGAGTTTTACGACGATCACCACATCGGCGCAGGTCTGGCGCGCAACGTCCACCGGAATATTCCGGACCACGAAACCGTCAGAGAGGATTTGTTTGCCGTTCGCAACCGGGGCGAATGCGCCTGGAATGGCCATGCTCGCCCGCATAACGGTGGCGAGGTCGCCATGATCCAGGACGACCATATTGCCGGTGACCATGTCGGTCGCCACCGCCCGGTAGCGAATCGGCAGGCGGTCGAAGTCGGGTTCGAGTCGGGCCTGTGCGACGTAACTTCGCAGCAAGTCCTCAATGGTGCTGGTGTTGACCAGTCCCGCCGGGACCACGACGCCCTCGCCCGACACGCCCAGCTCGCCGATCGAAGCGGCGAGGTCATCGTTCCGTCGCTGCTCCGCGGGTTCAAGTTCCCGCGTGCCTACTCCGCCCACGACCATCTTCCAATCAATGCCCCGTACGAAGCGCTCGATATCGGCGGCGGGCAGTCCGGAAGCGTATCCCCCACCGACCAACGCGCCCATGCTCGTGCCGACGACGCAGTCGATGGGCACGTGCATGCGTTCGAGGACCTTCAGTACGCCGATGTGGGCCCCGCCCTTGGCTCCCCCGCCGGCGAGCACCAGGCCAATTCGTGGTCGCGGGCCCGGATGGTCGCCACTGGCAGCGGCGCCATGGGGGGACTCGGCAGCCTGCGGGGCACCCGCAGCACACAGGAACGCCACCAGCAGTGCTAACGCGCGGCGCTTGCCCATCGAGACGCTCGGGACAAATTCGGCTTCTGGTTTTGGTGCCATACGACACTCCGGGATTGGCGACACCTGCAGGTACATCGTGGATCCGCTGGTATTTGAAGGGTCAGTGTGTAGAAACGCGGGTGGCGAACCCGTGTCGCGGGACAATATCAGCATGGCAATTTTAGCTCATGGTTCAGTGTCGACTTTAGCCCGTGGTAGCATCCGCCACACAACAGGAAGCACACAATCCGCGCGTGGTCTGGGCGGCCCCACCTTGGTGATCGAATGAGAACACCACCAGCCGAGCCGTATTTCCCACCGCCCGCGAGCAACAGGGCACAGCATGGCTAAGCTAATCAATCAGGTGGTTTCGGTGGCCGGGTTTTTGCTGCTTGGGCTGATTATAGCCGTGGTTGGTGCATGGGGAGCGTTGGCGCTCTGGTACTTCGATGACGCGAATGCTGTGTTGCGAGCGGCTCTCTCGGCGGCCTTTGCGCTGGCCACGCTGACCACACTCATTGCACTGGGCCTGCGTCGGTGGCGCTGGCGAGCGCTCGCGGCCTACCTGGCGGTTTTTTTGGTGTTGCTGGTGGCTTGGAGTGCGCTCAAGCCTTCGAACGATCGCGACTGGCAAACCGAGGTTGCGGTCCTCCCCTACGCCACGATCGAGGGCAATCTTGTCACCGTGCACAACATCCGCAATTTTGATTACCGCACCGAAACTGATTTCACCCCGGCGTACTACGACAAGACCTTTGACCTGCGGCGGCTCGAGTCGGTGGACCTGATCGCGGTCTACTGGATGGGTCCCCAGATTGCTCATATTTTTCTGAGCTTCGGGTTTGGCGGACAGGATTACCTGGCGATTTCGATCGAGGCGCGGAAGCTGCGCAACGAGGGATTCTCGACCGTCAAGGGATTTTTTCGTCAATATGAGCTGTACTACGTAGTCGCGGATGAGCGGGACGTGGTCCGACTGCGCACCAATTATCGCAAGGACCCACCCGAAGAGGTCCACATCTACCGGCTCAAAGGCACGAGCGGGGACGGACAGCGGTTGTTTCTCAGCTACCTGGACAGGATCAACGCCCTAAAGCAACACCCGGAGTTCTACAACTCACTGACCACCAACTGCACCACCAATATCTGGCTGCAGTCGCGCGTCAATCCGGACCACTTGCCGTTCTCTTGGAAGATCCTGATCAGCGGACATGTGCCTGAGTATCTGTATGAGTCTGACAGGCTGGATACGACCATTCCGTTCAGCGAACTGCAGCGGCGCAGCATCGTCAACGCGCGTGCGCAGGCCGCCGACCAGGCGCCGGACTTTTCACGGCAGATTCGGGTCTCGTCGCCCCCTGCAACTGCGCCACGGCAGCCTACGGCAAACTGATGGCAGGGACAGCGTCGGAGATCAAACCACGCCCTGGTCGTCGTGTTGACTGCTGCGCTTCCTAAGCCGGCAATGCGAGGATTGCCTACTGCAATACCGCAGGGCCGCGGCGCTCAGCAGGCAAACACTCGATCCGCGCCGCGAGGCGCTGGTTGAGGATATCTGGAGTCAGGTGCGGATGCCTGGACCTGCTCCAGCGGCAGCCGCCGCCGGCACCGGATGTTCCGATCCCAGCCAGTGCCTCATTCAGCTTCCCGGTCGTCCCGCCGCAAGACCCCGCGGCACGCCAAGCGAGCCGACCAGTAGAAGTCAGATAGCCTTGTAGGAGAACTTCTGGCCACCAAGCGCGGCTTCGTACATCAAGCCACCCTTGGCAACGGTGAACACCGCCATGCCCTTGTGGTAATTGCCCGACGTCTTCGCATCATTCTTGCCGCCGCTGGCCCCGGCTGTCTCACCCGTGGTACCGGCGCTGGCCGACGCGCTCGCGGTGATCGCTATCGCACTCGCCTGCGCACCAAATTCAAAATTCCCCGAGGTGAATTCGGTGAACGAGCGTTCATCCTCGAAGAAAATAATCTGGCTGAAGGCCTGGCCGCCCAGCTGCAGCCCGACGGTCAACTGAGTCATCTTGGTATCGCCCACGTGCTTACCGTGGGCGTACACACGCCCCGAGCCATGAGCGCCGCCCACACCGATTCCACCCTTACCTATAGTTGGGAACACGGCATAGCCGTAACAGTTGGAAAAAAACTTGCTGCTGGCGCCGGCATTCTTGAACACCGAGACGGTGTCGGAATATTCATCAGCGCGGGCAGGCGCGTTGAGCACGGCAAACACGGCGAGCAGTGCGCCAATAATTGTAATCTTCTTCATGGCGAGGTTCCTATAGCAACGATGGGACGTGTGCATTGTATACCAGCCCCCGCCGGGGGGGTAGCGCATGGCCGGCCTACGCGGTCCCCCGGACACGCCGCGTCGGCACGCGATCTGCCCGGATTTCTTGGATTGGTCGGGGGTTCGTGGTAAGTTTTGCGCGTACGGTCTTAGCAAATTTGCCGGCCTTCCGCCTCAGTGGTCGGCCGCAAACGGCTCGTATGGCCCCGTTGTCTTAGAGTCGTCGAAATCATGAAGAGTACCCTCTCCATTGTGGCCGCCCTGATTTGCACGTCAGCGGCCCTGCTGCCTGGTCGTGCCGTGGCCGATCCGGTGGCCACTGATGTGACCCGGGGGAATGGAGACTGGCAGTTCACTGCCCTCATTTACGGCTACTACGCCGATATTGCCGCCAAATCGACCTTGCCCAACGGCGGCAGCACGGACGTCACGGTCGATGCCAGTGATCTGTTCAGTAACCTGAAATTCGGTGTCCTGGGATCCTTCGAGGCGCGCAAGGACGAATGGGGAGTGTTCACCGACGTCATCTATATGGACGTGGGTCAGTTCAAATCACAGTTTCATGACCTAACCATCGGCAAAATCGGGTTGCCCGCGGACGTGTCTGCGAGCGTGAACTTCGATCTCAAGAGCCTGATGTGGACGGTGGCGGGCACTTACCGCGCGCTGGCCGGTGACGGGGCGGTGCTGGACGTGTTCGGTGGCGCTCGCCTGTTGGACACTAAAACGACGCTCGACTGGACCCTCAATGGCAACGTGGGTCCGATTCCCGCTCCGGGGCGCGCTGGCCATGGCGAAACCAGAGAGACATTTGTCGACGGCATTGTGGGTGTCAAAGGCCGCCTGGCCTTCGGCACGGATCGCAAGTGGTTCGTCCCCTACTATGGCGACGTCGGTACCGGTCAATCTGAGCTGACCTGGCAGCTGATGAGCGGTGTGGGTTATGCCTTCAAATGGGGCGAACTCATTGGCGCATGGCGTTACGTGGACTACAAATTCAAGTCGGACTCTCCGGACGCATCGGAGAGTTTTAACGGGCCCTTGCTCGGGGTCGCGTTTCGTTGGTAATCCGGGTCTATTAATAAGAAAGCTAAATCCCGCGCTGACAAGGCGCTGCGGGTAGCCGCGGCGGCACCCCAAGCCTCCGTGCGGTCAGGCACACCCCGACAGGCGCTTGTCGCGGTTCTGTGGGTAACGCTGATTTCTGTAGTTGCCTATGGCGGCTTGCGCCTGTACCGCGCCACAGCGGGCGTGCGGCCCGCGCCTTCCGCGCCGCAACCGGCGCACCAATACATCGGCGCAGCGGCCTGCGCGGGCTGCCATGCCAAGGAATATGCGTCGTGGCGTGGTTCGCAGCATCAACTCGCAATGCAGCGCGCCACTGCGCAGAGCGTGCTGGGCGATTTCAACCGCGCGACGTTTCAGTATGCGGGAATTACCTCGACCTTCTTCAAGCGCGACGGCCGGTACTTCGTCAATACCGATGGCCCTGACGGCAAACTGCACGACTTTCCGGTGGCGTATACCTTCGGATTGACGCCGCTACAGCAGTACCTGGTGCCGTTCCCTGATGGGCGCATACAAGCGCTTTCCATTGCCTGGGACACGCGCCCGAAAGAACGCGGCGGGCAGCGGTGGTTTCATCTCTATCCGGGGCAGGCCATCAAGGCGGGGGATCGATTGCATTGGACCGGGATCGATCAGAACTGGAACTACCAGTGCGCCGATTGCCATTCCACCCACCTGCTCAAGAATTTCGACGTCGCCAGCAACACCTTCAAGACCACCTGGTCCGAAATCAGCGTGGCCTGCGAGTCGTGTCACGGACCAGGTTCACAACACCTGAGCTGGGCCAAGAAACAGGGCAAGTGGCAGCAACTCACCAACAAGGGCCTGAGCGTGCTGTTCAATGAGCGTCGCGGAGCGAACTGGATCCGCCAGCCGGAACAGGCGACGGCCACACGCAGCACCCCGCGTACGACGAATGTGGAAATTGAAACCTGCGCCCGCTGCCATAGCCGGCGGGGTCAGTTCAGCGATGCCGAGCCGCCGGGCCACCCGCTCTCCGATTCGTACCGACCCGCGTTGCTGGAGGAAGGCCTGTACTGGCCAGACGGGCAAATGCGCGGGGAGGTCTACAACTACGCCTCCTTCCTGCAGAGCAAGATGCACTCAATGGGAGTCACCTGCAGTGATTGCCACGACCCGCATACCCTGCAGCTGCGCGCGCCCGGCAACCTGGTGTGCGCGCAGTGCCATGATCCGGCGCAATTCGACACGGCGTCGCACTCGCACCATTCCCCGGGCACTGCCGGCGCGCAGTGCGCCGCCTGCCATATGCCGACCAGCACCTACATGCAGGTCGACCCGCGCCATGATCACAGCCTGCGCATCCCGCGGCCCGACCGAACCCTGTCGTTGGGGGTGCCGAATGCCTGCAACCAATGCCACAAGGATCGCGGCGCGCAGTGGGCGCTGTCCCGGATACAGGCATGGACATCTCAGCCCGCGCCTAGGCTTTCAGAGTTTTGCCGAGGCCTTGTACGCAGGCGAGCACGGCACCCCGAACGGCCGCTCGATGCTGCTGTCGGTGGCCGAAGACCCGCACCAGCCCGCGATCGCGCGCGCGAGCGCTGTGGCGCTATTGCCGCGATACCCCGGGCCGCGCACCGCCGAAGTGCTGCACAATGCCCTCCGGGATGTCGACCCGCTGGTGCGCAGCGCGGCGGTCGAGGGCCTGGCCGGCGAGGCGCCCGAGCAGCGCCTGCGCTGGCTGTTGCCCTTGTGCGCTGACACGGTGCGCTCGGTGCGCATCGATGCCGCGCAGGCGCTCGCGGGCGTACCCGTGGACAGCGCGAGCGCGGAGGAGCGCGCTGCGCTGCGCCTTGCCACCGACGAGTACGTCGCCGCCCAGCAATTCAATGCGGATCGTCCCGAAGCGCACGTGAATCTCGGTGTCTTTTACGCCGTCTCCGGGCAGCACGAGCGAGGGGTGGCTGAACTGCGCAAGGCACTTGCGATTGATCCGGCTTTTGTGCCGGCCTCGGTCAACCTGGCCGACCTGTATCGCGCCGCGGGCGATGAATCGCAGGCGGAATCCGTACTGCGCTCGGCGCTGCAGAGCAGTCCGAAGGATGGCTCGCTCCACTACGCCCTCGGACTCTCGCTGGCGCGACAACAACGCACTACGGATGCGCTCGCTGAATTGCAGCAGGCGGTCCGCCTGGCACCGAACCAGGCTCGGTACGCGTACGTGTACGGCGTGGCGCTGCATAGCCAGGGAAGCGTGGCGGAAGCCATCGCAGTGCTTGTTAAGGCTCACCAGCACTTCCCGGCGGATATCGAGATACTCCAGGCCCTGGCCACCATGGAACGCGATCGTGGCCAGTTCGCCGCAGCCCGCGGATACGCACAGCAGTTGGTGGAGCTGGTGCCCGAGGACCCGCAGGCGCAGGCCTTTCTGCAGGCACTGAACCCGTAGGGGAATACGCTGCGGCCCGGATCACTCAGGCGGGAAACCGTCGGCACCAACTTCTGGTCCAGCTGTGCGCTTGCCATCACCAACGAAATATAGCGCCCGTCAATGCCATGAGCCCGAGCAGCGCGATCAGCACCGCGGTGATCCAGGACAGCGAGCGCGGCAGCTCCGGGCACGCGGCACGGAGTCTTCTCATCGCGTATGTGTGCTGCACGGTCGACAGTATCAGGGCGATCAGCCCGATGCTGATCATGAGGATGCCCATGTCCCGAGGTGCCATTTGTGGTCCCGCCCCTCCCGAAGCGTCGCGCAGCATCTCGAAGACCTTGGCAATCGTGAAGCCGAAGGAGATCAGGGCTAAGGCGGTGCGGATCCACGCCATCTGCGTGTTCTGAAGCGCCAGGTAGGTGCGCTCGTACGCGAGTAGCGTTCTGGTATCCAGAGGCATCCCGGAACTCGAGCGGTGTGCTTCCTTATTCATACAGACCGCGACTTCATTGCACGGAATAAGGATGAGCGCCGTGCCTGGTGGAAATTATGAACTCGGCGCCGGCAAAATGGCGACCGCCAGAGCCGCTCCCTGGTGCTGCGATGCGCGCCCGGCGCCGCGCTCATCTGCACCGGCTGCCTAGCTACGCAGCGTCGCCGCCGCGGGTGGACCAGCCGTTGACCGCAGAACCGTGAGCCTTGGACTGTCGTGCTGAACTGGCGCCTCGCGGTTCTGTGCTCGCGGCGGGTCGGCTCCTGGTGGCTGGAATTTCCAGGTGGAGCTCCACGGAATCGGTGACACGGGCGCGCCGCGCCAGCCAGACCACGCCTGCCATGTCGACCAGGCCGGTCCACAGCCGATTGAGCAGACCGTAATGTGACTGACCCCGGGTGCGCGGTCGATGATTGACGGGCACCGAATGCACCTCGCCGCCTGCTCGCCGCACCAGCGCCGGCATGAACCGGTGCATGTGGTCAAAATACGGCAGTGCCACAAACAACGCGCGCGCGTATACCTTGAGGCCGCAGCCCGTGTCCGGCGTCCCGTCGCGCAGCAATCGCGAGCGCGTGGCGTTGGCCACCCGCGACTGCCAACGCGTGTACCATCCGTCGCGCCGCTGCCTGCGCCAGCCCGCGATCAAGACGCCATCGTCACCGCGCTGCTGGGCGAGCGCGCAGGCGCGCGCCAGCAATTCGGGAATATCCGCCGGATCATTCTGGCCGTCGCCGTCCAGGGTCGCGATCCAGCGGCCGCGCGCGGCCAGCACGCCGGTGCGAATGGCGGTGCTCTGGCCGGACTTGCGGGCGTGGCGCAATACCCGAAGCACAGGTGTAGCCAGCAACGCCTCGGTTAATGCCGCAGGGGTGTCATCGGAACTGCCGTCGTCCACGTAGATGATCTCGAATGACGCCACGCCAGTAAGCGCGGTTACGATCTCGTAAATCAGCGGTGCAACATTCTCCGCTTCGTTGTGCACCGGCACGACGACGGAGATTTCCGGCGGCACGGGCTGCGCCTCAGCGCGGGCACTGTCGACCTTCACACACTGATTGTGGATTACGCGGTTGGCGCCATCTGCCATGACCAGGGTACTCACAAACTCGCTGAAAAATGCTTAGTTATAGCGGCCGCAAACGGACGCTTTCTTGACGATCCCGACTATCATGCCATACTCTCAAAACGAGTGCGGAACGGGCGATTTTAAGCAATTGGGGGTGGCCTTATGGACAGGCGCATATGGCTGATGATGGCTGGATCTGTGTTCAGCGCCGCTGCCCTGCCCCAGGCGCAACCGATCTCGCAGGGTCTTGGGGTGGTGGTGTATCCCGCCAAGAACCAGGCCTCGTCCAAGCAAGCGGCCGATGAACACGACTGCTACAACTGGGCCCAAGGGCAGACCGGAATTACCCCCGGACCTCCGCCCGCTGCGACTACGGCCGCGGCACCGCCCGCTTCCAACGCGAGCGCCGGCCGCGGCGCGGTCAAGGGAGCGGTGGCCGGTGTAGCGATCGGTGCGGTGGCCGGAGACGCCGGCAAGGGCGCGGCGATTGGCGCGACCACGGGCGTGCTGGCCGGCGGACACCAGGCGCGCAAGTCCCAGCAGCAACAGCAGGCCCAGGCCCAACAGGCACAGCAGACGGACGCCGCCAATCAGGCCGCGTACAACGATCGCATGAGCAAATTCAAGAAAGCCTTTGGTGTATGCCTGCAGGGGCGCGGCTACACGGTGTCCAGCTAGCGCTGAGATGGGATTCGATTTCCGGCCAGTGAAATCGCTGGCCGGCAATGAGGCATAGGTCTTGCCGTGCTTTGGGTAGCGCGCCGCCCCCGGCAGGACGGCTCCTCAGCTCGTCTTGGCCTCGCTCCAACTCGGCGTCGGGAACATCGCGATGGCGCCATGCGCCGGTCAATCGCTTAGATTGTCCTGCCCAGCGGCCGCCCGGGCGTGGGTAGGCTGCGACCGGCAAACCGGCGCCGCGGCGGCACGAGAACATTTAATAAACAACGAGATAGCGCATATATTTGACAAGATTCCGAGTGTGTTACAGCTGGCGGATTGCACGCCCCTCCCGGCGCAGACTGGCACTGAGCTTAAGGGGCCGCCCGGATGGGCTCAGCGGCAAAGCCGGGCGCGCACCGTGTTACATTTCGGACAGGGGAATGGGTTGTCGGTGAGCCGGCGACTGCAGTGCTGGCCGCACAGCTGACGGGGAAAGCGGGTGGATCAATCGCAAGTCAATGCTCGGACCATGGGCGGCCTGGCGCTGCCAGTCGCGTGGTCGAACCCACTGCTGCTCGCGCTGGCTGCCGCACTCATGCTGTCGCTGTGGACCGCGCTGCGCTTCCCACTGCTCGATCCGGACGAGGGCCGCAACGCCGAGGTCGCCCGCGAGATGGCGCTGAGCGGCGATGTCGTCATCCCCCACCTGGCCGGCGTTCCCTATCTCGACAAGCCCCCGGCGCTGTTCGCGGCCGCGGCCCTCGGCGTCCGCCTGATCGGTCCGGTGCCGCTCGCCGCGCGCCTGCCGGCGATCCTCGCCAGCTTCGCCACGCTGTGGCTACTCGCGCATCTCGCACGCAAGAATGCCGATGACGACCAGGCGCTGCGGGCCACACTGCTCACCGCCAGCGCGCCGCTGTTTGCGGCACTGTCGGCCTACGTGATCTTCGATATGCCGCTTACCCTGTGTGTGAGCGTCGTATGGCTGGGACTCGCGCGGGAACTGGTGGCCGGAGTCTCCGGCCGCAGGCGCATTCTGATGTTTGCGGCGGTGGCGCTCGGGGTGCTGTTCAAGGGCCCGATCATGTTGCTGTGGGCGCTGGGCGGAAGTCTGGCCACGGCCCTGGTCATGCGGGCGCGCGCCCCGCTCCGCTGGCTGGCCTATTGGCCGGGATGGCTGCTGGTAGTAGCGGTGGCCGGCGGATGGTTTGCATTGGCCCTGCAACGCCATCCCGAATATGCGCATTACGCGTTCCTCGAGGAGTCGCTGGAGCGCCTCACCACCAGTTCGTTCAAGCGCGAGCAGCCGTGGTGGTTCGTGCCGGCGGTGTTGATCGGCGGGGCCCTGCCGTGGTCCCTGTTCACTCCCTGGCGCTGGCCGATATCGACCACCGGACGGGTGGCGGTGGGTTTTCTGCTGTTCGCCTGCGTATTCTTTTCCCTGTCGCACTCGAAGCTGGTGACCTACCTGCTGCCCGTGTTCCCCGCCCTCGCCTACGTGGCGGCGGAATCCTGGGGCCGGCGCGGCCCACGATTGCCCCTCCCCCTGTTGCTGAGCCTGCTGTTCACGCCGCTGCTGTTGGTCGCCGGCGCGCCGTGGCTGAACCGCTACGCCCAAGTGCACTCCGGCGCGGCGCTGGCCAGCGCCATACGCACCAGCGGCGGGGGCAGCGTGCTCTATGAGGGCTGTTATGCGCCCGGTGCCGACTTCCTGCTGGACCGCAATTCAGCGATCGCCTCGGACAACGGGGCCCCGCTCACCAGCAACTACATACTGCGATACCGCGACCTGCTGCGCCAAAGGGGTCAATGGCGATTGTATGCGACCGCTGCCGACGCGCCTGCCGTGGATATCGTCGTGCGCTCGGCGCGTCGCACCGACGCGCCGCCCGCGGGCGGCAAGAAGATCTTCGAGGATCCCCGATTCACCGCGTGGCGCGTCACACCCGCCGCGACCGGAGCCAATCCGCCCGTCGGGGCGCTGTAATCATGTGCGGCATCGCGGGTCTGGTGGCCCCGGACCTCTCGCCCGAGGAACGCCTGAGCCTGGTGCGCGGCATGATCGGCCGCCTGCGACACCGCGGACCGTCCGGGGAGGCGTTCTGGGACGATGGGGAGTGCGCACTCGGGATCGCGCGACTCGCCATCGTCGCGCCCAACCAACCGGCGCGGGTGCTCGATAACGAGCGCGGCGATATCCTCTGTGTGGTCAACGGCGAACTCTACAACCACCAGGCCCTGTTGCAGGAACTGCGCCAGCGCGGTCATCGGATCGCCGACGGGCCGGACACGGCGCTGCTGCCACAGCTGTATGAGGAGCGCGGCGAGAGCTTTCCCGAGGCGCTCGATGGCATGTTCGCGGTGGCGCTGTGGGACCGCCGCAGCCGCACGCTCACGCTGGCGCGCGACCGTGCCGGCGAAAAACCCCTGTTTGTAGCGCACAGCGCGGGCCGCTTTGCGTTCGCATCCGAGCCCGGTGCGCTCGTGGCGCTGCCGTGGGTATCACGCGCTCCGGCGGCCGCTGCGCTCGCCCGCTACCTGGTGCACGGCTACTTCGCCGGGAGCGACGCGGCCTACGCGGCCTTGCGACAGCTGCCGCCGGGCCACACGCTTACGCTCAGCGGCGGCGTGGAGCGGCTGCGCCGCTACTGGCGCCCGTGGGATGCGCTGCGCTCGGGCCGCCCCAGTGCCACAGCGGAGGATGCCGCGCGACGCACCGGCGAGGTGCTGTCCTCGGCGGTGCTCTCGCGGGTGCCGGGCGAAGTCCCCTTCGGAGTATTTCTTTCCGGCGGCGTGGACTCGGGCATGGTCGCGGCACTGGCGGCCCGGGGACTGGGCCATTCCTTTCCGACCTTCAGCATGCGCATCGAGCACCGCGGCTATGACGAGTCGGGTTTTGCGCGGCGCGTGGCGCAATCGATCGGCGCCCAGCACCATGAGGTGGTGATGAGCGCGCGCGAGGGCGCCGAAGCGCTGCAGGAATGGGCGGTATTCATGGACCAGCCGCTGGGCGATCCGAGCGTGCTGCCTACCTGGGCGCTGGCGCGCTACGCCTCCCGCCATGTGCCCGTGGTGCTCACGGGCGAAGGTGGGGACGAACTTTTTGGCGGGTACCCGACCTACCTGGGTCATCGCTACGCCGGGATTGCCAACCGCGTGCCCGCCTCTGTGGCCGCCGCCGCGGTCGCGCTCATGCGGCGCTTCCGGCCCAAGCACCATCACGTGACCATGGCGCATCTGTTGGAGCGGTTTCTGGGTGTGCGCGGGCTCTCGGCGTTTGAGCGCCACCTGGCGTGGTTTGGCACCGCGGGCGCGCCCGAGGCGCTGGCGCTGCTGGCGCCGGAGTTGCGGGCCGCGACGGACGCCGCGGCGCCGCTGGCGCATGCGCACCGGCTGGAGCAGGAACTGGCCGCGCTGCATCTGATCGGCAAGGACGGCCGCGCTCCGTTGGTGGCCTACCAGTTGCTTGACTTCGAGACTTACCTGTCGGGCGACCTGCTGACCAAGGTGGACCGCTGCACGATGGCGCACGGGGTCGAATCGCGGGCGCCGTTCCTGCGGCAGGCGCTGATCGAATTTGCTCTGGCGTTGCCCGAGACCGCCAAGCTCCGTGGCACGAGCGGCAAGCATGCACTCAAGCAGGCCGCCGCCACGCTCCTGCCTGCCGATCTGCTGGCACGGCGCAAGCAGGGCTTCTCACCGCCGTTCTCGGCCTGGGCGCGCGGCCCATTGCGAGAGACGGTTTGCGATGCGCTCTCGAGCGAACGCGTGCGGCGCGCCGGGGTCCTGGATGCCACCGCCACCGCGCGCGTGCTCGAGGACCATCTCGGCGGACACAGGGACCGCGGACGAACCCTGTGGACTCTCTTCAGCCTGCAGAGCTGGGCGGAAAATTGGCTGCTGCGCGCGCCCGCATCGCTGGGCGCCTCAACGTGATTCATCGCGGCGCACTGCGGCGCGCGCTCGGCTCGAGCGCGCCGCTGTGGGCGCTGCTTTGCACGCTGGCCGGAGCCGAGGCTCTTCCCCCTGCGGATCCCGGAGTGCGCCTCAACGCACCGACGGACGCGAATCGGCCTTTTGCCCAGGAGTTGGCGAGCAGCAATGCCCCGGACCTGGTGATCGCACTGGCCGGCAGTCTCATCGTGGACGCGCCGGCCGCCACGCTCCCTCCGTGGGACCGGCAGGTCACCGACCTGCTCGATGGCGCAGCGTTCCCGGCCGTCTCGACCGTAGCCATCGCCGATCTGCAGACGACACTCATTGAACCGCCGCTGTTTGGCGGATACCCCTACCCCTGGGACGGCCCACGGGCCTACTCCGCGCCTCCGGGCATTGCTCTCGAGCTGAGGGATCGCGGATTGGCGATGCTCGCCCGCGCCAACGGTCACGCCCTCGATTGGGGCATCGAGGGCATGCGGGCCACGGATACGGCGCTGGACGCGGCCGGACTCAGGCACGCCGGCACCGGCGAGCAGGAAGGCCTGGCGCGCATGGCGAGCTACCTAGAACAGCCCGGAGGCAAGGGACGGATCGCTTTGCTGGCTACGGCGACCGCTTTCCGGCCGACCACCAATGCCCTGTCTGCACACGGTGTCGCCCCCGGCCGGGCGGGCATCAGTGGGATCGAGCTTAGCCCGGTGCGCCGGGTGCCTGTCCAGCAGCGCGCCCAACTGCAACAGATGGCCTGCCGCTTTCAATACCCGAACGCCCCGCAGCAGTGCGAACACCTGCCCCCACCGCCGGCAACGGTCACGCTGTTCGGCAGCCGCTTTGAATCCGCGCCGGTGGCGAGCGAGGAGTACACCACCGACTACGAGGTCAACCGCGTGCAGGTGGCCAACGAACTGCGCGCGGTGCGCGAGGCCAAGCAGAATTCCGACCTGGTGGTCCTGTCCCTGGCCACCGGCCCATCGGAACCCGCGGAGCCGCATGCCACCGAGCCCCCGACCGCGCTGGTAGGCCTGGCCCATGCGCTGATCGGAGCCGGCGCCGACGTGGTCGTGGCCACGGGCCGCTCGGCACTCGGTCCGATCGAGATTTATCCGTCGGCCGGGGGCCCGTCGCGACCGATCCTCTACGGCCTGGGCCGTCTGTATTGCAGTCCGGGGGCAGACTCGGCGGGGCCGGGCTCCGCCGAGGAGGATTCGATCATCGTACGCAGCCGCAGCGATCGCGAGCGCCTGCGGCTGGAGATTTACCCGATCGACCTGCGTGACACGGACGGCACGGTTGGGGTACCGCACCTGGCCGCTGCGGCGCGAGGGAGCGCGACTCTGGCGCGTTTGCAGCGCCTTTCGGCGCCCTATCACACGGTGATTCGCACCGAACCGTACGGCGCCACCGTGCGCGGCGTGATCGTGGTCGAGGTGAGTCCCCGGTCGGGCGGGGTTGCGGCCCCATGAGCCGCAGCGCAATCCGCTGCGCCGGGCGGGCGACGCTGCTTGCGATTGCGGCCGGTGCTGCGCTGGTGGCGCAGGCCGCCGGCCCCGCCGGTGAATTTACGCTCGCGGCCGTCGGCGATATGGTGATTTCCCGCCCGCTGTCGATGCTGCAGAATCCCGGAGCGTTCAGCGATGCGCGTGCGTTCGCGGATGCCTTGGCGTTGCTGCGCCGGAGCGATGCGGTCTACGGCAATCTCGAAACCACTATCATCGATATCCGCAACTTCTCCGGGGCGCCCTATTCCTGGGAAGGCGACTGGCCGCTGTCCAGTGTGCCGGAGGTCGCCCACGACCTCGCCCTGATGCACGTCAATCTGGTCTCGCGCGCCAACAATCACGCGCTCGACTGGGGCCTGGAGGGAATGCGCGAGAGCGGGCGACGGGTCGCGGCCGAGGGCATTGCGCAGGCCGGCGTGGGCGATGAGGCCGGCGCGGCCGCGGCGCCCGGATACTTTGCGAGCGCCAAGGGCAGGATCGCCCTCGTCTCGATGGTCTCGACCTTCAGGCCAACCACCAACGCTTTGCCCGCAGGTGCGCAGGCCCCGCGCGGCCGACCCGGAGTCAACGGGCTTAAGCTCACCGAGACGCTGCTCGTGGATGCGCCCGGTTACCGGCAGGTGGCCGAAATGGCCTGCCGGTTCGAGCGCACCGAGCCTTGCCCGGCCTCACCGCTCCCGGCCACGATTGATCTGTTCGGCGCGCGAATTCGCGTAGCGGGAACCGGAGAGACACCCTACAGCCACGTCTATGAAATGGCACCGGAGGACCTTGCACGCATCGTTGCCGGCGTCCGCTCGGCCAAGCCGGAGGCTCGCTACCTGATTGCATCGATCCACGCGCACGAGCCCAGTTCGGACGAGGATCCCCCGGCCAGCTGGGAAGCACCGGCCGCATTCCTCAGGGACCTGGCGCACCAGCTGATCGACAACGGCGCCGACGGGTTCGTGACTACGGGAATTCATCACGTCGCCGGCATCGAGATTTACCGCGGCAAGCCCATCTTCTACGGCCTGGGGAATTTCTTCTGGAGTGACATCCAGCTGCCCTTGAGTGCCGACCTGTACGAGGCCAATGCCAACCGGGACTATCTGGAGCGCAGTTTCGAGCATCCCGAGCGCGCAACCGACGCCGACCTCAGCCTGGTCATGAACGCCAACAGCTTTGCGACCGCCGGAGCCAAAGTCCTTAACCGCACGTTTCAAAGCGTGCTGACGCGCACCGTCTACGACGACGCGACTCAAATGGTGAAGGAAATCCGCCTGTACCCGATCGATCTCGGCTACGGGGAGAAACTGACCCGCAGCGGCATTCCGCGGCGCGCCGGCGCGGCCGTGGCCGACTCGGTGCTGGATCGGATCATCAGTCTGTCCGGCAATGCCGGGGTGCGGATCCGCAAGGTCAAGGATGGCCCCTACCTGATCGGGGTGGCCACACCGAAGTGAACGCGAGCCACTACAGCAGCAGCGCTTCCAGCGGATAGCGACTGAGGATCTCGTGGCCCGCCGGCGTGATCAGCACCTGCTGCTCCAGCTTGACGCCTTCCAGCCCGCCGACTTCGCCGATGTAACTTTCCACGCAGACCGTCATCCCGGGAACAAATGCGCCCTCCTGGGCCAGCGGATCATTGGGATCGCAGCCGATAGCGGGCCACTCGTCCACGAGCCCGACCCCGTGCAGCAGGCAGCCGTAGTTCTGGTCGAAGTACCTGGCGGGGATCTTCCACGCGCCTTCGCCAAATTCGCGAAAGCTCCGCCCGGGCCGCAGCAAGTCGCAATTGTGGGCGACCTGTTCGGCGGCGAGCGCGTACAGCTGGCGCTGGAGCGCTGTCGGGGTACCGGGCTCGCAGAAAAAGGTGCGGCTGACGTCGGCGCAATAGCCGTAGGGCCCGACCATGTCGGTGTCGAAGCTGACCAGCTCACCGGCCTGAATGCGCCGATCCGTGGCTTCCTGGAACCAGGGATTGGTCCGCGGGCCGGAGCTGAGCAGCCGGGTTTCGATCCATTCGCCGCCGTGCGCGATATTCGCGTAGTGCAGTTCGGCCCACAGCTCATTTTCCGACAGGCCCGGGCGCAGGGCGTTGCGCATGCGCGCCATGCCGATGTCCGCCACGGCCAGCGATTCGCGCATGCACTCGATTTCCTCGGCACACTTGATCGACCGGGCAAGCTCGAGCAGCCGCTGGCCCTCCAGCAACTCGAAGTTCTGGCGGCGGAGCGCCTCGACTCCATGCACGTCGGTCCGGTCCACCGCCAGGCGGTGCCGGCCCGGCCCCATCAATGACTGCACCACGTCGCGGATTTCCTGCGCCCACCGCAGACTCACCGGGACGGCGTGTTCGGCGACATCGAAGAACGCGTGGATTAGCGCCGGGCGCACCTCGCCAATGGCCGGGAGCCGGCCGGCGAGCGCCATGCAGTTGCGGTTGGCGTATTCGAACAGCACCGCTTGACCTACGGCCGGGACGACGCAGTAGCGGCCCATGTTATGCAGCATCCACACGCTCATGTTGCGCGAGTCGGTGGCGTAGCGGATGTTGATGGGGTTGTACAGGAGCGCGGCCGAGCAATCATTGGCGCGCAATTGCTCCTGCACGCGCGCGTAACGGTAGCGGCGCAGCGCGGCGAGGTCGATTGCCGGCGCGCGCGGCGCTTCGCCGGTGTGTGCCGGGCTGCTTCGAGAAACTGGATTGGTCGTCGCGGCCATTTCGTTACCGTATGATAGGCGCTGAATCCAGTCTAGGGGGTTGGCGTGCGCAAGCTGAATCTGCTGGTCGGACTTCTCGCGCTGGCGCTGCTGGCTCCGCATCGAGCGCGCGCGCAGGTCGATACCGGTCCCGACGTGGCCGAAGCCGGCTCGATCGAGGAGATTGCCAAAGCCACCACGGAGGCGCGCTTCCTGTCGCCCTGGGTCAGTTACCTGCCCGCCTCGGCCACGGTGCCTTCACCGCGCGTGTTCCTGCACCGCATCGCCGGCGCGCCCGGTGAACTGGTCAACGTCGCGACCACCGACGCGTACTGCAGGGCGCTGGCCGCGGCCTCGCCCCGGGTGCGCATGTTTACGATCGGCCGCACCGAGGAAGGCCGCGACATCGTCATGCTGGCCATTGCCGACGAAAAGGGCATCGCTGACCTGGAGCGGCTGCGGGCCGCCACGGCCGCGCTGGCCGATCCGCGCGTCACGGATCCGGTGACGGCCGATCGCCTGATTGCCACCGCGCGCCCGATCTATTACTTCAATGCCGGCATGCACTCCGACGAGACCGGATCGACCGAGTCGATGCTGGAACTCGCCTACCGCCTGGCGGTGTCTGAGCAGCCGATGATCCGCAGGATCCGCGAGAACACGGTGGTGCTCATCAATCCAATCCTCAACGCCGACGGCCGCGACAAGGTGGTGGAATGGTACTACCGCTATCTCAAGGGCAAGACCGATCTGGCGAGCTTACCGCGCGGGTCACCGCCCTACTGGTCGAAATACACCTTTGTCGACAGCAACCGCGACGCGCATCAGCTGACGCTCGAGTCCACCAAGGCCGTCGCGCGGATGTTCTTCGACTGGCATCCGACGGTGATACATGACCTGCATGAGAGCATCGCGCTGCTCATGACCTGGAACGGCACCGGGCCCTACAATCCCAGCGTCGACCCGATCACCTTCGACGAGATGCTGGAACTGAGCCTGCACGAGGTGCAGACCATGACCGGTTTCGGTATGCCGGGGGTGTGGACCTGGAATTTTGGCGAGTCCTTTTCCGAGCTGTACCTGGACTCGCTGGCGATGAACCACAATTCCATCGGCCGCGGCTACGAGACCTTTGGCAACGGCACGGCCGAAACGTTGACGCAGAGCGCCGAGTTCGGGCTGTCGTCGCTGAGCGAGTACACCGCCCCGGAGTGGTACCGGGCCCTGCCAGCACCGTCGAAGCCGTTCAAGTGGTCGGCACGGGACAACGTCAACTACAACGAGACCGGCGCACTCGCCGCCCTGGACGCGGTCGCGACGCAGAGCAAGACGCTGCTCGCCAATTTCTACCGCAAGGGCTATCACTCCTGGCGCAAGGGCGTGGAGCAGCCGCCCTATGCCATCCTGATTCCGGACGGTCAGGGGGACCGGCTGCGCGTGGCGCAGCTCGTCGCCCGCCTGCTGAGCCAGCATATTGAGGTGCACCGTGCCGCCGCGCCGCTGGCGCTCAAGGAGGGCACCTTCCCGGCCGGGACCTACGTGGTGCGCATGGACCAGCCCTACCGCAACTATGCCGTGGATCTGCTTCTGCCCCAGAATTACCCCAAGGACAAGGGCGAACCCTACGACGACGTGTCCTGGGAACTGCCCGCCAACTACCACCTGTCGGTCATCCCGACCGCCGATCCGTCGGTGCACGCGGCCAACTTAGTGCCACTGGCACAGGCACCGCAGCCGACGGGAACCGTTTCCGGCTCCGGCTCCGTATACCTGCTCAGGGACACGGGACAGGAATCGCTCCTCGAGGCGCGCTACCGGCTGGCGCGATTTTCGATCTCGATCGCAGAACATGCCTTTACGGCCGCCGGCGCAGAATATCCCGCGGGCTCCTGGATCCTTCCGGAACAAGCCGGGCTGGCGGCAGCCCTGCAGGCCACCGCGAATCAGCTGGCGCTCGATTTCAGCGCCGTCGCGGCGGTGCCGGATGTGCCGCGCCACGACGCGAAGCCCCCGCGCGTGGGCGTGTGGGTGCCGTGGGCGGACACCGATTCGATCGGCTGGTTGCGCTACTCGCTCGACCAGCGCCACATCCCTTACAGCTACGTGCGCGACGAGGACGTGCGCGCCGGCCATCTGCGCGATCACTACGACGTGCTTCTTTACGGGCACGTGGATCTGGAACTGGCCGAGCAGATTCACGGCATTCCGAAGTCCTGGGGACCGATGCCCTTCAAGAAGACGGCGCAGACCCCGAGCTTCGGTACACCGGCCGAATCCGACGACATCACCGGCGGCGTGGGCTGGGCGGGGCTGGAGGAGATCCAGAAGTTTGTCGAAGGCGGTGGCTTGCTGGTGACGCTCGGCAGCGGTTCCGTGCTCGCGCTCGAAGCCGGCATCGTGCGCGGCGTGCGGCGCGACGCGGGCGGGCCGCCGCGCAGTGCCGCGGGCACCGGCTCCGCGGCGGCCGAGGCTTCGACACAGGCGGAGACGCGCACGCCGGGGGCGCACGTGCGGGTCTCCTTTGTCCAGCCCGATCACCCCATAAGTTACGGCTATCCGGCGCGCACTTATGTGTTTAGGCAGAACTACCCGTTGTATGCGCTGCCGCGCCGCTCGCTGCAAATGGCCTACTGCCAGACCTGCCTCGACGGGCCCTACGATCCGAGCGCCGTGGTGCTCGAGTGGGGCGATCGTGAGGGCGCGCCCCTGCTGGTCAGCGGCCAGGTGTGGGGCGAGAGCGGCCTGATTGGCCGCCCGGCGATCTTCGATCTGACCGAGGGTCGCGGCCACGTCATCGCCTTCAACTTCAATCCGATGCACCGCGACCTCAACCGCGGCGACCAGCGCATGCTGTGGAATGCGCTGCTGAATTGGCAAGCCATCCTCAGAGGAATGCCGGCAGCGCCGGCCGCGGCCGGCGCCAAGAGCCGCTGACACGCTCATGACCCACAGCGCCCTGCTGAGACTGGTGACGGCGGCCCTGTGGCTGGCCCTCCCGGTGCAGGGGTTCGCAGCGGCCCAGCCGGCGGCCGCGCTAAGCCCGGCGCCGACTCTCAAGGTGGGCTCGCTCACCCTGAAGCGATGCGCGCCGGCGGGTGCCTGGTGCGGCACCCTCGAGCGCCCGCTGGATCCTCTGGGGGTCGTGCCCGGCAGCGTCCCGGTCTATTTCGAGTATTACCCGCACAGCGCGGCGGAACCCGCGCTCGGCACCCTGGTGGCCACCGAGGGCGGGCCGGGGTATCCGGCCACCGAGTCTCGCGGGAGCTACCTGGCACTGTACCGGCCGCTGCGGGGCACGCACGACGTGCTGCTGATGGACAATCGCGGCACCGGGCGCTCGGGCGCGGTGAATTGCCCTGAGTTGCAGCGGGCCCCGCTCCTCACGCTGGCCAACGTGGCCGCCTGCGGGCGCTTGCTGGGAGCGCGGGCTCCACTGTACAGCACGACGCTTGCGAGCGACGACCTGGCGGCCGTGCTCGATGCGCTGGGGATCGGGCGCATCGATCTCTACGGCGACTCCTACGGGACCTTCTTCGCGCAGGTGTTTGCCGTGCGCCACCCGGCCAGGCTCCGCTCGCTGGTGCTCGACGGGGCCTACCCGTTGGGAGGGAAGGAGTACGCCTGGTATCCCGCCTACGCCCCGGCCATGCGCGACAAGTTCAATCTCGCCTGCCAGCGCTCCCCGGCTTGCCGAGCGTATCCCGGCACCTCGATGAGCCATATCGAGCCTGCCCTGCGGCAGCTCCGCGCGCACCCCTTCAGGGCGCAGGCGCAGGACATCTCCGGAAAATTGCAGCACTTTACCGCCGACGCGACGCAACTGGCGCTGGTCCTGTTTGCCGGTGCGCCGGCGCGCGCCAGCATACGCGAGGCGGACGCGGCGGCGCGTGCGTTCGTGGCGGGAGACCAGCAGCCCTTGCTGCGGCTCATGGCCGAATCCCAGACCGGCATCGATTCGCGGGATGAGCAGCAATCACCGGCGGCCTACAGCTCCGGCCTCGCCGCCGCGGTGATGTGCCAGGATGCCCCGCAGATCTACGACATGAGCCTCACAATCGACGCACGCGTGGCCGATCGCGCGCGCGCCCTCGCGCAACGCCAGACGGCGGCCCCGCAGACCTACGCGCCGTTCACGATCAACGAATACCGCGGCATGCCGCTCGACTACGCGTTTATCGATGAATGCGTGCAATGGCCCGCCCCGCACTCCGGGCACCCGGCCGGCCGATTGGCGGACGGGCCGATCACCTATCCGCGCGTGCCGACGCTGGTGGTCTCGGGGGACCTGGACAACATGACCCCGGTTGCCGACGGTGCGGCCGCGGCGGCCAACTTTCCACTGGGCCGGCAGGTGGTCCTGCAAAACAGCCTGCACGTGAATGCCCTTCCCCATGCACGCTCCGAGTGCGGCGCTGCCCTGGTGCGCCACTTTCTCGACACGCTCGAGCCGGGCGACACCTCCTGCGCGCAGAACGTGGCCGAAATCCGCCTGGTGCCGCGCTTCGCGCGCCGCGTGCACGAGCTGGACCCGGCTTCCGTGGCCGCGGGCAACGCGGCGACCGTGGAGCAGTTGCGCGCCGTCAGCGCGGCGCTACTGAGTGCAGGCGATGCCATGGTACGCGCCTCGGACGTCTCACCCGGTGCCGGCGTGGGCCTACGTGGCGGCACCTTTGCCGTGCGCGAAACGCACGGAACCTACCAACTGACGCTGCGTAAGCTCCGCTGGACCGAGGATCTGGAGGTGTCAGGGACGGTGGAATTTCCGCGCTACCAGGGGGCCGCGAAGGCCCGGTTACGCCTACAGGGTGCGAAGGATCTGCAGGGCACTCTTGAGGCGCAGTGGCAGGAGGGCGTGCCGCTGGCTCGTGCCCGAGTTCAGGGTGTGCTGGGTGGGCGCGCGGTCGCGGCTGAACTGCCTGCGCCCTGAGGGCGCAGGCATGACCTTTTGGGTGGGGGAACCTCGGCCCGACGGGCCTATCAACACTCTGCGCCGGCCGGAATTGCGCATGGCGGGATGTCGACAGGCCCCCCTGCCGGTGCCGCCCGAATCCCGGTGAGGCTTAGGCGCCTTCGTCGTTGTCGCGACGCAGCGTCGCCAGGACCTGTTCCATGCCGACGCGCCGCAGGTGCGCTTCGTAGATCGCATTGCTTGCAATCCAAAGATCCGGCGTCTCGGCCCAGCCCTCGCCAAGTGAGGGGAGCGAGTCCACGCGCGTCAACAGTCCGCGTTGACGCAGTGCCCGCGCGAACGAAGCCAGATTGGGGGCGGCGACGCGCTGGGCAGGCAGTGTCCTGTGCCGCGTCGCTTCGTTTACTGCCGGATCGAGAGGACCATTCATCATTGCACCTGTATTAACTACTCACGCTCGAGGATCTATTCACATGACTCATCATAGCGGCTCACAGTTCAATGGGAATGTGTCGGCCGTGCGCGACACGCCGTCTATTCCTCACGCACACTGTGCGCGCGCGAAGTTTCACGGTGATGACAACAGAGTCTAGGGCCACTTGGGCGCTGCCGGGCGGCAGATTGGCTTGCGCGGTAGGCGCGCCCCTACACGGCACTCGCCGACGCGCGTTAGCGCCTTTGCAGCGGGTCCGGGAGCGGTCTACGGCGCCGGAATTCGTGCACGGTATAGGCAATTCCTACCGCGGCCACGAACAGCAGGGCCGCCCCGAGTTCCACGAGGGAAAGCGTCGCCAGCATCCACACGATGATCGCGCAGGCAGCCAGTGGCACCACCGGGCCGAAGGGCACGCGGAAGGGAGCCTCGTCACTGACGATGTTCTTGGCGCGCAGCCGCAGCACCCCGAGGCAACACACCAAGTAGACCAGGAGCGCGCCGGCGCTGGCCAGGGTCCCTAGCTGCCGAAAGGTGCCCGACAGCGCGAGTGCTGCGCATACAAAGGCATAGACTCCGATGGCCGCGGCCGGAGTGCCGAATCTGGGGTGGATCTCCGCCACCCGGCGCGGCAGCTGGCCCCGCTGCGCGAAGGCATGCAGCATCCGCGGCGTGGACAGCAGGTCCCCGGCGATGCACCCGCCGGCCGAAATGCAAACTGCCACCACGATCAAACTGCTGCCCCATGAACCAAAAATAATCTTGGCCGAATCGACCAGCGGTGCCCGGGACTGCGCCAGCGCCGCCCCGAGTGTGCCCTGTGCCACCAGCTGCAGCCCGACGTACAGGCCGGCGATGATCAGCAGCCCCATCAGGATCCCGCGCGGAATGGTGCGCGAGGGCCGGATGACCTCGCCACTGATGCTGAGTGCCGACTCGACCCCAATGAAGGCGAAGAACAGGATGATCGATGCGCGCGCGACGTTGTGGAGCGAGGGCACGCCGGTCCAGGCGAGCTTCGCGGGATCGATGACGAAGGCACCGCCGATGAGCAGCAGCACCAGTGGCGCGATCTTTATGACGGTGAGCGCGGCCGACAGGCGCAAGCCGTAGGTGACGCCGCGAATATTGATCCAAGCCACAGTCGCAAACAGCGCGAGGATGAACGTGACGCGCACCCAGGCTATGCCGAGCACCGGAAGCACGGCGCTGAGAGTGTCCATGAGCAGGTTGACTATCGCCGCATCGGCGGCTGCGCCCGCCGTTACCCACAGCACGGTGCCGGCAACTGCGCCGACAATCGGACCGAACGGCGTGCTGACGTAGGCGTACAGCCCGCCCGCGCTGCCGACGCGGCTGCCCGCCTCCGCAAAGCACAGTCCCACCAGTCCAAACAACACGGCGCACACCAGGTAGGCGACGATCGCCTGCGCGCCGAGTATCGCGGCGATGATCGCCGGCAGCCCGAATATGCCCGCGGCAATCGTCAGGTTGACCACGTTCAGCCCGAGGCTGCCGACGCCGACTACGCGCTTGAGAGGCATCGCTTCGGGCAATCTGTCCAACGTTCCGTCCCGGCCCGCGCAGCCTGCGCCTAGGCGCCCTGCTGTTGCCAGTTCAGGGGCGCAATCCTGGGCAGGATGAACAGCCAGCCCAGCAGACCTAGCACGTTGATCGCCGCCGCCAGCACAAAGGCGCTCACAAAACTGCCCGACCAGTCAATGAGCATGCCGGTGAGGGCGGGCGCGATGATTCCGGCAACGTTGCCGCAGGTGTTTTGCACACCGACCCAGCGGCCGGCCGCCTGCGGGCCCGCCAGGATCTGCGGGATCGCGTACACGCCCGGCGAGGAGAGGCCACAGACCACTTCGTAACCGAACAGGCAGGCAATCGAGCCACTGATCGGCAACAGCACCATGCCCACCATGCAGCCGATCGTGGCCACATGGCTCAGGGCCATGACTCCCTTGTAGATGACGTCGGGCGAGCGCCCGGCCCGACACCAGGCGTCGGTCCCCCAGCCCATCAGCAGCGCGCTAATCGCATTGATGAGATAGGCGCCGCCGGCAATGGCCGCCATGGACTCCATTGAAAATCCGCGCACCTTGACCAGGTAGATCGGCAGCCAGGCCAGAATGAAATAGAAATTGTAGTTGCTGGCGAAGTGGCCCAGTGAGGCGCCCCACAGTCCGCGCTGGCGGAGAATGCGGGCGAAAGAGGGAATCTCGCCGCTGGCCGCGGCCGTCCTAACGCTCGGACCTTGCGGCGTGCGCAGCCACGGCCACAGCCACAGCAGCGATAGGCAGCCGAACAGCACGAACACCGGCCGCCAGCCGACTCTGGCCATCAGCATGCCGCCCAGGTACGTGCCGACGGCAGGCCCCACGAGGTATCCGAAGCTCATCACGCCGTTGGCGAGCCCCAGCTGGCTGGGCGGCACTTCGCTGGCCAGCGCTTTGGAGGCGCTCGGAAAGGCGGTGCTTTCGCCCAGGCCGAGGAGCAGCCGCAGCAGCAGCAGCATGATCAAGCCATTCGCCAGCCCGGTCAGGAGCGTGGCCACCGACCAGATCGCCACGCCGCCGGCGAGCACCCGGCGGGCGCCGTAGCGTTCCGCCAGCCAGCCTGCCGGCGCCATCGCCGTGACGTAGGTCCAGAAGAACGCCGAGAGCAGAAAGCCCAGCTGTGTCGCGCTGAGGTGCAGCTCGTCCTGTATCAGGGGCGCCGCGGTGGCGAGATTTCCGCGATCAATGTAGTTAATCCCGACCGCCGCGGCCAGCAGCAGTACCACGCGCACCGGGCGGCGGGACGCGTCCAGCGGGCCTGCGACGGCCGTCAAGCCAGCGCCAGGCAGAATACGACCAGGCGGCGTATTCAATGAGTCGTCAGCACATCGAGCAGCGGCTTGGCCGCCTTCGGCACCGCCGCGCCGTAGTCCTCGCCCAGCAGCGCCGCGATGGTGGCGGCGATCTGCGACTGCGTGACGGTCGCCACGTTGTGGCGTTCGCCTAGCGCCGGAGTGTCCGGACCAATCACGGCCATCCAGATGTTCTCCGATCCCTTTTGCTCGACGCCGTGATCCTTCCAGTCCACGAGGCCGTGTCCGCGGCCGTGATCCGCCGAGATGATAAACGTGGTCTGGTCCTTGTACTCCGGCATGGACTGCATGCGCTGCCACAGGGCCGCGACGTAGCTGTCAAAGCTGTGCGCGGTCTCGAGCACCAGGTCGTACCGGCCGCTGTGCGCCCAGCTGTCGGTATCGCCATAGCCGATAAACATCACCCGTGGGTGGTGGGCCTGCAGGTAATCCAGGACGCTGACATTCAGGAAGGAGTCAAACGGGTCGGTGCCCTCCAGGCGCGTGGTGGTCTCGTACAGGCTCCGCAGCAGCAGCCCGCGCGGACTGTGATCGCTCGCATCCACCAGATTGCCGCCGGCGCGCACCGGCAGGTGGCTGCGCTTTTCGTTAAAGATGTCGTGGAAATTCTCCCAGGTGCCGAATATATCCACCTGGTCCTTATATCCGGGCCTGCCCGCCAGCCACTCGAACACGGTCGCGTTGGGGTTGGGTCCGTACTCGTTGCTATTGATGCGCGGATCGGCCACCCCCGTCGACATCTCGTTATAGCCCGGGTACGAGAAGTACAGGCCGTTGGTGACTTTTGCGTGGCTCCCGATCTGGGCGTTGCCGAGCAGTTGCCCCTGGGTGGCCACCGTCCCCCAGATGAAGGGGAACAGCAGTTTGCGGCTCTTCTTGGGGTCCGGATCGTAGAAACGCTTGCGCAGGGCATCGGCCGAATACCAGCCGCCGACGTCGGACTTGTTGATCAGCTCCAGTTCGGCGCCGCCGAAAATCTCTTCCGGCCGCAGGCCGTCGCTGATTATCAGAACCACGTTGCGGGTCTTGCCCGCCAGCGCACTCGAGCCGTAGGCCAGAGCAAGCAACGCAAACGCGACACTAATCGAATTACGCATGTAGTGGCTCCTTGGCGCCATGCACGGCAAGACCCCCGATCAGAGCGCGCAAATTACCATACCACGCTCGGCGCGGGTGGGCGATTTGGGCGGCTCGGCCTAGAGGCCCCGCGATATCACTTCCTTCATGATTTCATTGGTCCCGCCGTAGATGCGCTGCACACGGCTGTCGGCGAACATGCGGCAGACCAGGAATTCCTCCATGTAGCCGTAGCCGCCGTGCAGCTGCACGCACTCGTCCAGGACCTTCTGCTGCATGTCGGTGATCCACCACTTGGCCATCGAAGCGGTCACCGTGTCGAGCTGCCCCGACGCTCACGCGTCGGATGCAGTCGTCGATGAAGGTGCGGGCAATGCGCACGATGGTGGCGATTTCCGCCAGCTTGAACTTGGTGTTCTGAAACTCCGATATCGACTGTCCGAAGGCCTTGCGCTCCCGGGTGTAGCTCAAGTGTCGCGGCGAGCGCACCCTCCATGACGGCCACGCCGCTGACCGCGATCAGGATGCGCTCATAGGGCAGGTCGCTCATCAGCTGGTACATGCCCTTGCCCTCCTCGCCGCCCAGCAGGTTGGCGGCTGGCACGCGCGCGCCGTCGAAGAACAACTCGGAGGTGTCCTGCGCATGCAGACCCATCTTGTCCAGCACGCGACCGACGCGGTATCCGGGGAGGATCCTGGTCTCCACCATCAGCAGGGAAATGCTCTTCGAGCCAGGGCCGGGATCGGTCCTGACCACCAGCGCGATCAGGCCGGCCAGTAAGCCGTTGCTGATGAATATCTTCGAGCCGTTGACGACGTAGTGATCGCCATCGCGCACCGCGCGCGTGCGGATCCCCTTCATGTCCGAGCCCGCGCCCGGCTCGGTGATGCCGATGGCGCCGATCAGTTCGCCCCGCGCCATGCCGGGCAGGAGCCTGCGCTTCTGCTCCTCGGTGCCGTGGTTGAGCAGGTAATGCGCGGCGATGCTGTGCACGCCCTGGCCAAACCCGCTCAGGCCGCGGCGGTTGAGTTCCTCGTAGACGACCGCCTCATAGCGAAAGTCCGCGCCGGCGCCGCCGTACTCTGCCGGGATGTCGGTGCACAGAAAGCCCAGCTCGCCGGCCCGTCGCCAGATCTCCCTGCCGACGTTGTGCTGCGCGCGCCACTGCGCTTCCTGCGGCAGCATCTCCGCTTCCGCAAACTTCGCCACGGCGTCGCGAAAGATCTGCAGGTCATCGTCCATCCAGGGCGATCGCGTCTCGAGCATCGCTTTACTCTCCGGTGACATGGTGGGCATCTTACTGGGTCGCCTGGGCGCGCGCATCGCGCCGCCGTGGCAGGCTCTGCGACAGATCCTCCCGGGGCGCGTGGCGGGCCTGGGTCAGCGATTCGCTAGCGCTCGCGCCGACCGGTGCAACAGGGCTGCGCGGACGGTGCGCCGCCATCGCGGCGGAGTACGGCGGCGAGCGCGCAGGCCGACGGACTTGCGCACCGGCGCTGGCGGATCAGGCACCGGTCAGGGGCGTGAAGCCACCGTACTGGCGCGAGAAATACAGTAGCGGCTGGCCCGGCCGGGTGTGTACCCCCTCGACCATGCCGACCACGATGGCATGATCGCCGCTCGCAAACAGTTCGTGCGTCAGGCATTCGATCTGGGCGAGTGCCTCCGGGATCAAGGGTACCTGGAGCTTTGGCCCGCGCTCAAACGACTCCGGGCCGGAGCGCCCGCGGCCCTGGCTGGCGAAGCAACGGGCCACGTCGGTCTGCCCGGCATTCAGCAGGCTCACTCCGAACGAACGGCTCGTCACCATCGAGGCGTAGCTGGCCGTGTCGTGCTGGATGGCGAACATCACCAACGGCGGGTCAAAGGACAGGGTGACGAATGAAGAGACGGTCAATGCGATGATCGCCGAACGCTCGTGATCATAGGCCGCCACGACCGCTATGGCGCCGGCCGAAGCGCGGCCCAACTGCCGGTAGACTTCACCCGAGATCGGCATTGCGTTCCCTCATGCCGGCGGCGCGGGCACGAAGTCCACCAGTTCCGCGCCCTCGCCCACCTGCTCACCGGCGGCCACCTTGAACGCGCGCAGCGTCCCGGGCCCGGGCGCCACGATGGTGTGCTCGATCTTCATGGCCTCAAGCACCAGCAATGGCTGACCCTTGGCGACCGCGCTGCCCGGCCTGGGCGATCAGCTCGATCACGCGGCCAGGCATCGGCGAGCGCAGTCCCGTGGGACCGGCCGCGGCCGCGGGAGTGACCGTGAGCGGGTCGACCTGCAGGAGCGCGTGGTGGCTTGCGCCCATGAAGACATGCTCGGTGGCGCCGAGGCGGAACACGGTGAGGTGACTCCGGACCGCATCGATCTCAAGCGAAAGATCCGTGTGGCCCTCGAGCCGGCCGCGGGCCAGGGAGTTCTTCCCGTCCATGTGGAGCTGCCAGCCCGCCGGCAGGTAGTGCACCCGAAGGGTCTTCTCCCAGGCGCCCGTGCGAAAAATCAGGTGGCGCTGTGCCCGCTCACCGAGGCGCCAGCCGTCCTGGGTCTGCCAGGGCCCGCCAGGTCAGGCGCCGCGCCCTGCCGTAACAGGGTCGCCACCGCGGCCGCGAGCCACGCCTCGCGCCGCGGCTCCGTGGGCTCGGGAAACAGGTAACTCGTGCTCGCGCTCGATCAATGCGGTGTCGAGGTCCGCGGCGGCGAACGCGGCCGAGCCCACCAGGCGAGCCAAGAACGCGACGTTGTTGGCCACGCCCACGATATGCAGCTGACCCAGCGCTGCGCGCATGCGTGCGAGCGCCTGGTCCCGGGTTTCGCCCCAGACGATGAGCTTGGCGATCATGGAGTCGTAATACGGACGTGATCTCATCGCCCTGGCCTACGCCGGCGTCCATGCGGACCTGGCGCGAAGCGGGCGGCGCGGAAAAATATTCCAGGCGGCCGATGGCCGGCAGAAACCCGCGTTCCGGATCCTCCGCGTACACCCGCGCCTCGAGCGCGTGGCCGGGAATCGCTCAGCTGCTCCTGGGTGAGCGGCAACGCCTCGCCCGCCGCCACGCGCAGCTGCCATTCGACCAGGTCCAGACCCGTGATCATCTCGGTGACCGGGATGCTCGACCTGCAGCCGCGTGTTCATCTCCATGAAGTAGAACTCGCCTTCCCGCGTGGCGATGAATTCCACGGTGCCGGCGCCGACGTAACCGACCGCGCTGGCCGCGCTGACCGCCGCGGCGCCCATCGCCGCGCGCCGCGCGCTGCGTCATGCCGGGCGCCGGCGCCTCCTCCAGCACCTTCTGGTGCCGCCGCTGCACCGAGCAGTCGCGCTCGAACAGGTGCAGGCAATGACCATGGGAGTCAGCAAACACCTGCACCTCGATGTGTCGGGGCTGCAGGAGGTATTTTTCCACCAGCACCCGGTCGTCGCCGAAGCTTGCCGCCGCTTCCCGCTTGCAACTGCTCAGGGCGGCCGCGAAATCACTGCTGCTTGTCCACGCGCCGCATGCCGCGGCCGCCGCCGCCGGCGCTCGCCTTGATGAGCACCGGATAACCAAGGCGATCGGCCTCCTTGCGCAGGAAGCGCTCCTCCTGGTTGTCGCCGTGATAGCCCGGCGTCAGCGGCACGCCGGCCTGCGCCATCAGGGCCTTGGCCGCGGACTTCGAGCCCATCGCGCGGATCGCCGCCGCGGGCGGCCCCACGAACACCACGCCCGCCTGCGCGCAGCGTTCCGCGAAATCGGCGTTCTCGGAGAGGAACCCGTAGCCCGGGTGGATGGCCTGGGCCCCGGCGCGACGCGCGGCCTCGAGGATCGCCTCGCCCCGCAGGTAGCTGTCGGCGGGCGTCAGGCCGCCGATGCCGAACGCTTCGTCGCAGGCGCTGACGTGGCGCGAGCGCGCGTCGGCGTCCGAATAGACCGCGATCGTATGGACACCCAGGCGCTTCGCGGTGCGCGCAATCCGGCAGGCGATTTCGCCTCGATTGGCAATCAGCAGTCGATCGAGCGGCGGCATCACTGAATTCTCACATCCGGAAAATGCCGAAGCGCGTGGCAGGAATGGGCGCGTTGAGCGAGGCCGCCAGCGCCAGCCCCAGCACCCGACGGGTATCGACAGGGTCGATCACCCCGTCGTCCCAGAGTCGCGCGGTGGCATAGTAGGGGTGGCCCTGACGATCGTATTGTGCCCGAATGGGCGCCGTAAAGGCCGCCTCTTCCTCGGCGCTCCAGCTGTGCCCCTTGGCCTCGAGCGCGTCGCGCCGCACCCGCGCCAGCACGTTGGCGGCCTGCTCGCCGCCCATGACACTGATGCGCGCATTGGGCCACATCCACAGGAAGCGCGGTCCGTAGGCCCGGCCGCACATGCCGTAGTTGCCGGCGCCGAAGCTGCCGCCGATGATGACTGTGAGTTTCGGCACCTGCGCGCAGGCCACGGCGGTGACCATCTTGGCGCCGTGCTTGGCGATGCCCTCGTTCTCGTACTTGCGCCCGACCATGAAGCCGGTGATGTTCTGCAGGAACACCAGCGGGATGCGTCGCTGGCAGCACAGCTCGATGAAATGCGTGCCCTTCAGGGCCGACTCGGAAAACAAGATGCCGTTGTTGGCCACGATGCCGACCGGCATGCCCCACAGGTGCGCAAAGCCCGTGACCAGCGTGGTGCCGTAGCGGCTCTTCCACTCATCCAGGTCGCTGTCATCGACGAGGCGCGCGATGATCTCGCGTACCTCGAAGGGCCGTCGCGGGTCGGCCGAGACCACCCCGTACAGTTCTTCCGCCGCGAACCGCGGTTCGAGCGGTGCGCGGCGCGCAATTTCGGCGCGCGGGCCGAGGTTCAGGCCGGCCACGATGCGCCGCGCGATGCCGAGTGCGTGCGCGTCGTTTTCGGCCAGATGATCGGCGACCCCGGACAGCCGAGTGTGGACGTCGCCGCCGCCGAGGTCTTCGACGCTGACCTCCTCGCCGGTCGCGGCCTTGACCAGCGGCGGGCCGCCCAGAAATATGGTTCCCTGGTTGCGCACGATGATGGACTCATCGCTCATGGCCGGCACGTAGGCGCCCCCGGCCGTGCAGCTGCCCATGACCACCGCGATCTGGGGAATGTCGGCGGCCGACATGGTGGCCTGGTTGTAGAAGATGCGCCCGAAGTGCTCGCGGTCGGGAAACACTTCGTCCTGGCTGGGCAGGTGCGCCCCGCCCGAGTCGATCAGGTACACGCACGGCAGCCGGTTCTCGCGCGCGATCTCCTGGGCGCGCAGGTGCTTCTTGACCGTCATCGGGTAGTACGTTCCGCCCTTGACGGTCGCGTCGTTGCACACGATGAGGCACTCGCGGCCGGCCACCCGGCCGATGCCGCTGATCAGGCCCGCCCCCGGGGCTTCGCCGTGATACAGCCCGTGCGCGGCCAGCGGTGAGAGTTCGAGAAACGGCGTGCCCGGATCAAGCAGCATCTCCACCCGGTCACGGGGCAGGAGTTTGCCGCGCGCGACATGGCGCGCGCGGGCGGTGTCCCCACCCCCCAGGGCGGCGGCCGCCAGCTTGGCGCGCAGGTCCGTGACCAGCAGTTCCATCGCCCGGCGGTTGGCTCCAAACTCCTCGCTGCGCGGGTCCAGAGCCGACTCAATGATCGCCATGAGGGCCTTGCCTTAATAGTCCGATTGTCCGATAATAGCACCATGCCTAGCCCGGGAGCAAGCTGATGTCCACCCTCGACGCCTGCGACTTCGACTTTGGCCTGGGCGAAACCCTCGATGAGGTGCGCGCCCAGGTGCGCCGCTTTGCGCGCGCCGAGATCGCTCCGCTGGCCGAGCAGATCGATCGCAGCAACGAGTTTCCGCGCCAGCTGTGGCCGAAACTGGGCGCGCAGGGATTGCACGGGCTCACCGTGCCCGAGCGCTGGGGCGGCGCCGATCTCGGTTACCTCGCGCATATCGTGGCGATGGAGGAGATTTCGCGGGCCTCGGCCTCGGTCGGACTCTCTTATGGCGCGCACTCGAACCTGTGCGTGAACCAGCTACGGCTCAACGGCACCGACGCCCAGCGCGACCGCTATCTGCCCAAGCTGGTCAGCGGCGAGCACGTCGGGGCGCTGGCCATGTCCGAGCCCGGCGCCGGTTCTGACGTGGTCTCGATGCAGCTGCGGGCCGAGAAGCGCGGCGACCGGTACGTATTGACGGGCCGCAAGATGTGGATCACCAACGGCCCGGATGCCGAGGTTCTCGTGGTCTATGCCAAGACCAGCCCGGCGGCGGGGTCCAAGGGCATCACGGCGTTCATAGTCGAGCGCGGCTTTGCCGGCTACAGCACCGCCCAGAAACTCGACAAGCTCGGCATGCGCGGCTCGAACACCTGCGAGCTGGTGTTCGAGGGGTGCGAGGTGCCGGCCGAAAATGTGCTGGGCCAGCTGGACCGCGGCGTGAAAGTGCTCATGAGCGGCCTGGATTACGAGCGCGCCGTGCTCGCCGCGGGTCCCCTGGGGATCCTCGCTGCGGTGCTCGATGTGGTGCTTCCCTACGTGCACGAGCGCCGGCAGTTTGGTGAACCGATAGGCACCTTTCAGCTGATGCAGGCGAAGGTGGCCGATCTGTACACCAATCTCAATGCGGCCCGCGCCTTTGTCTATGCGGTCGGCCGCGCCTGCGACGCCGGCAAATGCACCCGCCAGGATGCCGCCGGCGCCATCCTGTTCGCCGCCGAGAAGGCGACCCTGGGCGCGCTCGATGCAGTGCAGATCCTCGGCGGCAACGGCTACATCAACGACTACCCGGCCGGGCGGCTGCTGCGGGACGCCAAGCTCTATGAGATTGGCGCCGGCACCCAGGAGGTGCGTCGGCTCCTGATCGGGCGCGAGCTCTACCAGAGAAGTGCCTGATGGTCGAGTTCGCACCGTTGGAATTCGAGCCCGCCTACCGCAAGGTGGCCACCGCACTCATCGATCGCATCAGCGATCGCACCCTGAGCGCCGGCGACCGGCTGCCCTCCGAACTGGAGCTGGCCCGGCAATTTGGCGTCAATCGCTCGACAGTGCGCGAAGCGCTGCGCGAGCTCGAATCGACCGGCATCGTGCGCCGGCATCGCGGCTCAAAGCTGATGATGGTGAGCCGGCCCGAGCGGGCGACGATCGCCGAGGGGCTAAGTCGCGCCCTCGCCCTCCACGACGTCACCATTCGCGACGTCTGGGAGGGACTGACCATCCTGGAACCCCCGATCGCCGAGACGGCCGCGCGCACCCGGCGCGTGGCCGACCTGGCCGTCATCGAGGCCACCGTCGGGCAGGCGCTGCAGCGCGATCCGGAAGCGGCCGCCCGCCAGGCCGCGGATTTCTTCCGCCACGTCGGCGAGGCGACGCACAATCGCGTGCTGATGCTGGCCCATGAGTCCCTGCTGCAACTGCTCGCGCCCTCCCTCAGGACCATCATTGACGAGGTGGCCGCGGCACGCTCGCGCATTGCCGCCGCGCAGCGCAAGATTCTGGACGCGATCCGCGGCGGGGATGTGGCGGCCGCGCGTTCCTGGACCGAGAAGCACATACGGGACTACCGGCGCGGCTTTGACCTTGCGGGCATTGACCTGAACAGTCGCGTCGAGATCTAGCGCCGCGCCCTCGCACCGGCGCTCGCGCATCCCGGTTGGTATTGACCGACCGGATCAGCAAACCTAAGCTGCCGGTTTGGCAGCGACAATAAGATCAACATGACGACACGCCACTCGATGCGGGCCCGGCTGTGCCTGGGTGTAATGCTTTTGGGCCTGGCCGCAGTACTGCAGGCGGCCCCGCTCAAGCCACGGGCGCGCGATCTGGGCGTGCCGTTTACCGGCACACCAGGCCCCTGGAACGCCATCACCGACGTTCCCGGGGTCGAAGTGGGCGAAGTCACCCTCAACTCCGGGTCCGGTCCGCTCAAGCGCGGCATCGGACCGGTGCGTACCGGCGTCACCGCCATCCTGCCGCGCGGCAAATCGGCGCCCGCCGACGCGGTGTTCGCCGGCTGGTTCGCGCTCAACGGCAATGGCGAAATGACCGGCACGACCTGGGTGGATGAGTCGGGCCTGATGTTTGGGCCGGTCATGATCACCAACACCGGGAGCGTCGGCGTAGTGCGTGACGCGGTCATTGCGTGGTCGTTGGCGCGCTATCGGATCGACCTGGGCGATACCTGGCAGCTGCCGGTGGTCGCCGAGACCTCGGACGACTGGCTCAATGACATGGGCGGGTTCCACGTCAAGGCCGAGCACGCATTTGCGGCGCTGGACGGCGCCCGCTCGGGCCCGGTGGCGGAGGGCAACGTGGGCGGTGGCACTGGAATGATCTGCTACGAGTTCAAGGGAGGGACCGGGACTGCTTCGCGCCGGGTCAAGGACAGCTCCGGCGAGTACGTGATCGGCGCGCTGGTGCAAACGAATTTTGGGAGCCGCGAGCAACTGACGGTGGCCGGCGTGCCGGTGGGCCGGGAAATACCGGAGGACACGGCCTATAAGGAGAGGGTGCGGCCGCACCATGGGAACGACGTGGGCTCGATCATTGTGGTGCTGGCGACCAATGCCCCTTTGCTGCCTCACCAACTCAAGCGCATCGCGCGGCGCGCCTCCATGGGCATAGCACGCACCGGGGGTACCGCCAGCAACGAATCGGGCGAGATCTTCGTGGCGTTTTCCACCGCCAACTCCGGGGCGGGCGCGCCGACCGGCGTGCCTTCGCTCAAGATGATTCCGAACGATCGCCTCTCGCCCTTCTTCCAGGCCACCGCCGAGGCCACCGAGGAGGCCATCATCAACGCTCTGGTGGCGGCCGAGACCATGACCGGCATTAACGACCGGCGCGCCATAGCGCTGCCACACGATCGTCTGGTGGCCCTGCTCAAGAAATACAACCGTCTCGCCCCTCATTGATGGCACCGTCACTGACCGGCCCGTGAAAAGCCACGACGTCATAGTCATCGGCGCCGGCCACAATGGCCTCGCCAGCGCCGCCTTTCTGGCCAAGGCCGGCCTGAAGGTGCTGGTGATCGAGGCCAACCCCTACATCGGGGGGGCCACCGTCAGTCGCGAGCTGTATCCGCATTGGACCTATTCCAACTGTTCCTACGTGTGCGGCCTGCTGCGCCCGGAGGTTTACCGCTCGCTGGAACTGTCCCGTCACGGACTGCAGATTGTGCCCTACGGGGGTGGTGTCACCTTTACCCGTAATGGAGACATCCTCGGCGGCTACCTGGACAAGGACATCAAGCGCCGCGAAATTGCGCGCCACAGTCCACGCGATGCCGACGCCTACATGCGTTACTCGCGCGACGTGATGCGCCAATGCCGGTTGATCCGGACATTGCTGATGCGTACGCCTCCCGATCCGAGTTCACTGAGGTGGCGCGATATCCGGGAAATGATTCATCTCGGCGGTGAATTCGCCAAGCTGGGCGAAGCCGGCATATACGACACCATTCGTTTCTACATGCTGTCGATTGCCGACTATCTCAACGAATACTTTGAGTCCGACGTCGTCAAGGCGACCTTTGCGGGCAGCGGGATCATCGGCACCGCCCTCGGCGTGCAATCGCCGGGCACGGCCTACGTGCTGCTGCACCACTACATGGGCGATGTCGACGGGCAGATGGGCGCCTGGGGATTTGCCCGCGGCGGTATGGGAGCGGTGAGCAAGGCGCTGGCCGCCGCACTGCAGGCGCACGGGGGCGAGATCAAGGCGGGCGCGGGGGTCGAGCGTATCCTGGTGCGCGGCGGACGCGCCAGCGGCGTCGCGCTCACGAACGGTGATGAGTACCACGCGGACGTGATTGTCTCCAACGTGGATCCGAAGCGCACCTTCCTCAAGCTCTTCGATGCGCGCGACCTGCCGCCGGACGTGCTGCGCCTGGCCCGCAACTTCAAGATTCGCGGTTCGTCGGGGAAGCTCAATATCGCACTCGACGGCCTGCCGGAGTTTCCCGCTCTGGGCGCGGGCAATCCGCTGATCAGTGGCGACATGCATTTTCTCGATTCGCTCGAGCGCTACGAGCGCGCCTATGACGACTGGAAGAACGGCACCTGGTCCAAGGATCCGTATCTGGACCTGCTGATACCCTCCGTGACCGATCCGACCATGGCCCCGCCGGGCAAGCACATGATGTCGGTGTTCGTGCAGTACGTGCCGCCACTGGTGCACGGGCGCGAGTGGACCGACGCCGACCGCGAGGCCTTCAAGCAGACGGTCTTCGACCAGATCGCGCGCTACAGCCCGAACTTCCGCAGCCTGGTGCTGCACGCCGAGGTGCGTACGCCGCGCGAGCTCGAGGCCGAGGTCGGCCTTACCGAGGGCAACATCTTCCAGGGCGAGCTGACTTTCGACCAGCTGTTCTTCAACCGGCCGTTCCCGGGCTACGCGCAATACCGTGGCCCGGTCCGTGGCCTGTACCTGTGCGGCTCCGCGACTCATCCGGGCGGCGGCGTCATGGCCGCGCCCGGCGCCAACGCGGCCCGCGAGATACTGCAGGATCTGCGCCGGGAATCCACCGTGCCCGCGGGGTGGAGCGATGACTGAACGCTCCACCACGCTCATCATCGGCGCCGGCCACAACGGACTGGTGTGCGCCGCGTATCTGGCGCGCGCCGGGCGCAAAGTGCTGGTGCTGGAAGCCGCCGACACGGTGGGCGGTGCCGCGGCCACGCGCGAATTTGCCCCGGGCTTCAGGGTGTCGGCGGTCGCGCACCTGCTGCACCTGCTGGACCCGGTGATCGAGCGGGAGCTGGCCCTGGCACGCCACGGGCTCGGCTATGCGCAGACCGCGCTGCGCACCGTGGCCCTGTCGATGCAGGGCGCGCCGCTCATCATCGGCGGCGATGCGATCCTCGGGGGCGCGGTCTCGGCGGCCGATCGCGGCGCCTTTGCGTCCTACCGGGCGCGCATGCAGAAGTTTTCGCGCTTCATTGCGCGCCAGCACCGGCGCGTGCCCCCTCGCCTCGGGTTCGGCTCCTGGCGCGACGCCCTGCCGGCGGCGGCCCTGGCGCTCGACCTGCGCCGGCTTGGGCGGGCGGACATGCGCGAGTTCCTGCGGGTCGCGACCATGAACATCTACGACGTACTCGAGGACAGCTTCGAGAGCCCGCTGCTCAAGGGCGCACTGGCGCTCGACGGCGTGCTCGGCGCGAGACTCGGCCCGCGCTCCGGCAACACGGTCTACAGTGCGCTCTACCGCAACAGCGGCACCGTGCACGGTCGCGATGGCGCTCTCGCGCTGCCGCGCGGCGGGATGGGCGCGGTGAGCGAGGCTCTGGCGGGCGCGGCGCGGGCGGCCGGAGCCGAGATCCGCTGCGGCTCGGCCGTGGCCCAGATTGTGGTCAGGGACGGCCGGGCCGCCGGCGTGCGCCTGGCGCAGGGCACGGAGATCGCGGCCGAGTGCGTGGTCTCGAACGCCGATCCGCGCACGACGCTGCTGCAACTGCTCGGAGCGCGACACCTGGAAGCGGAGTTTGCCCGCCGCGTGCAGCACCTGCGCACCGCCGGCAACGCGGCGAAGCTCCATCTGGCGCTCGGGGCGATGCCGCAGTTCCGCGGCATCGAGCCCGCGCAGCTCGGGGAGCGGCTGATCATTGCGCCGGACCTTCAATACATCGAGCAGGCCTTCAACCCGGCGAAGTACGGCGAGTTCTCGCCGCAGCCGGTGTTCGAGATCACCGTGCCCTCGCTCCATGACCGGAGCCTCGCGCCCGAGGGCCAGCACGTGCTCTCGGCGATCGTGCAGTACGCGCCCTATGATCTGAAGGGCGGATGGGGGGCCGGCAAGGCGGCGTTCCTGGCCGCAGTCATGGCGACACTCGAGCAGTACGCGCCCGGCATAGGCAGGCTGGTGCAGCACGCGGAGCTGCTGACGCCGGCCGACATCGAAGCGCGCTATCACATCGCCGGGGGTCACTGGCACCACGGCGAGCTGGCGCTTGACCAGTTCATGATGCTGCGCCCGGTGCCGGGAGCGGCGCAATATGCCACGCCGGTCGAGGGACTGTATCTGTGTGGCGCCGGCTGCCATCCCGGCGGCGGTGTCATGGGTAACGCCGGGCACAATGCGGCCCGAGTGGTTCTGGGAGAGCGCTAAGCCATGCTGGCCCGTGATCATTTCCATCAGGCGGTCTGCGAGACCCCATTCCATGCGCGCACTGCGGCGCTCAATCAGCTGAATCTGTGGCATCGCTGGCGCGATCACACCGTGGCCGACGCCTACTTCGACGTCGGCATGGAATACAACGCGATCCGCAATTCCTGCGCGGTCTTCGACCTCTCGCCGATGACCAAGCACCTGATCACGGGTCCCGACGCGCTCGCCTACATGAACCGGCTGGTCACGCGCGACGTGGCCAAGATCAAGCCCGGCCGCGTGGGCTACTGCCTGTGGTGTGACGACGCCGGCCAGGTGGTCGACGACGGCACCATATTCCACCTGCGCGAGGGCGTTTACCGCCTGTGCTCGCAGGAGCGGCAGCTCGACTGGCTGCTGTGCTCGGCGCTCGGATTCGACGTCACCGTCGTCGAGGAGACCAACGAGGTCGCCGGGCTGGCGGTGCAGGGCCCGACCAGCTGTGCGGTGCTCAGGCAGCTCGGGCTTGCGGGCATCGAGACCCTGACGCCCTTCGGCCTGCGCAGCTACCGCTTCGAGGACACGGAGCTCACGGTGTCGCGCACCGGCTATACCGGGGATCTGGGCTACGAACTGTGGATCGATCCGCACCGGGCGCTGCCGCTGTGGGACCGATTGTTTGCGGCGGGCCACAATCTTGGCATCCGCGCCATCGGCACGCTGGCGCTCGAAATGAGTCGCGTCGAGGCCGGCTACATCCAGGCCGGAGTGGATTTCCTGCCCGCCGACCGGGCCGTGCGCGCCGATCGCACCCGCTCGCCTTTCGAGCTGGACCTGGGCTGGCTGGTGGACTTCAGCAAGCCCAATTTTACCGGTCGCCGCGCGCTGTGGGCCGAGCGGCAGCGCGGTTCCCGCTACCGCCTGGTGCGACTGGACGTGGACGGCAACAAGCCGGCCAAGGATGCGTACATCTACGATCCGCAGCGCAAGAACATCGGCGTGGTCACTTCCTCCATGTGGTCCCCGGCCGCCAAGGCGAGTATTGCCCTGGCCTCGGTCCGCATGCCCTGGGGCAAGGCCGGCGAGCAATTGTTTGCCGAGATCTTCTACCAGAAGGAACTTAAGTGGAATCGGTTCATGGCGCCCTGCCGCGTGGTCGAGGGCCCGTTCTACGATCCGGCGCGCCGCCGCCAGACCCCGGCGCCCGATCTGTAGCACCACGGCGCCGCGCATGCCCCAGGGTATACAACGCTACTGGACGGGAGCGACCGGCCCGGGCCCGCCGCTGATCGATTACGCGCAGGGCATGCACATCTGGGATCGATCCGGAAAGCGCTATATCGACGTCACCTCCGGGCCCATCGCCGTCAACATCGGTCACGGCAATGCGCGCGTGCTCGACG
Organism: uncultured Gammaproteobacteria bacterium; assembly: GCA_963707115.1. Lineage (GTDB taxonomy): Bacteria > Pseudomonadota > Gammaproteobacteria > Steroidobacterales > Steroidobacteraceae > FEN-1191. The sequence continues at coordinate 66,645 of CAVPOP010000003.1, read as the reverse complement.
CGATGCGCGAGCAGGCGGCGCGCGTGTGCTTTGCCTACCCCAGCAACTTCGAGAGCGCCGACAGCACGGCGTTGAGCGAGCAGCTCGCGAAGCTGGCCGGGCCGGGGCTGGATTGCGCGTTCTTCGTGTCAGGCGGCTCGGAAGCCGTGGAGAAGTGTCTGCAGTTTGCGCGCCGGGCGGCGATCGCCGCGGGCCGGCCCGGACGCTACAAGGTCATCAGTCGCAATCCCTCCTATCACGGCAGCACCCGCGCCACCATGGCGCTGTCGGCCGATCCCTCGTACGCGCCCTACCTCAGCGGCTGGCCGGCCGGATTGCACGTGGACGCGCCGTTGAGCTACCGGCCACCGCAAGGTCTGAGCCACGCCGAGCACGCGCGCCAGTGTGCCGAGGAATTGCGCGCCCGTATCCTCGCGGAAGATCCCGAACAGGTGCTGGCCTTCATCATGGAACCGGTCATGGGATTCTGTGGCGGCGCTGCCAGCGCACCGCCCGAGTACTACCGCCGTGTGCGCGAGATTTGCGACGAGTTCGGCGTGCTGCTGATCTACGACGAGATCGTCAGCGGTGCCGGCCGCGCCGGCACGTTCCTGGCCGCCGACCATTGGCCAGGAGCGCGCCCCGATCTGGCGATTCTCGCCAAGGGACTGGGCGGGGGCTACGTGCCGCTCGCCGCCTTCCTCGCGCCCTCGCGCCTGGTCGATGCCGTGGCCGGCGCCGGCGGTTTTCACGTCGGCCACACTCATAAGGCCCATCCCCTGGCTTGCGCGGTGGGGCTGGCGGTGCTGGCCGAGACGGTCGAGCACCGGCTCATCGAGCGGGCGCGCGACACCGGGGCGTACCTGCGCGGCCAGCTGGAGCGCTTGCAGCAGGGCAGCGCCATCGTCGGTGACGTGCGCGGGCTCGGCATGCTCAACGCGGTCGAAATCGTGGCCGACCGCGCCACCAAGCGCATGTTGCCGCGGGAGCTGGACGTGATCGGCCGCATACAGGCGCTGGCGCGCGAGCAGGGGCTGCTCATCTACGGGCGGCGCACGCACGCCGGCCGATTTGGTGACTGGATCATGGTCTCGCCGCCGCTGATCGCGACGCGCGCGGATGTCGACGAGATCGTCGCCGGCCTCACCCGCTGCCTGTCCGACTACCAGCAGGAACTGGCCACGCCGGCCTAGCGTCGCGCTTCGTAGACCTTGCGCGCGGCAGCAATCTGCGCGAGCGTCAGATCGCGTTCGGCGGCGGTGTTGTAATCGGGATGATCCTTGGCCGCCGCCGCCAGCCGGTCCACCCAGGCGATGAAGTAATCCGCATCCTTGCCGCAGTGCACGTCCGCGTCGCGCCGGGTCATGAAGACCGGGCTGGTCGTGGCGTAAGGATAGATGTCGTAGATGTCGGGATCGGCGTGTTCGTTCCAGGCGCGCAGCAGTATCCAGCCCGGGGCGTTGACCTGCAGCGACACATCGACCTGCGCACTGCGCCGGTCACCGGCGAGCAGGATGTCGCGGACCACCTTGCCTTGCTGCACCAGCTGCAGATGGTCGATCGGCACGATCGAGCGCATCCATCCCTGCACATGGACCTTCCCACCGCCGACGGGCACTTCGACTTCGCTCCCGGGCCCCTTGCCGTCGACTTCGAGACCGAGCAACGCGCTGTTGGTGGCCATGCTGTGGCCCGCCTTGAGCGCCTGCAGCCAGCTCTTCAGGCGCGCGCGCAGTTCCGCGGGTCCGGTGTTGGCCGAATCGTGGGTGCCGTCCTGCACGAACACCCGGTACAGCCCCACCGGACCGTGCAGCGAGGCGAAATTGGCCATGGCGTCGGTGCCGCCGGCCGCTGATACCCGGAATCCGCAGTTGAGCAGCCGATGCCAGACCTCGGCGGTGGCCCGGTGATTGTCGGAAAAGCCGAGGACTTCGTAGTAATCGACCTTGCCGAGTGCCACATCGACGGGCAATTCACTGGTCAGCGTTGCATCATGCGCCGGGTCCGGCACGTGGTCGTAGGGATGGACATAGCCGACCAGCGCCGATTGGGCGTGGGCCAGATCGGCAATGGCGGCATTGGTCGGGTAGAGGCTCGCGGCGGCGGTATTGGCGTAGGCCGCATAGCCCGGCAGCAGGAAGTGATCGTCCAGTCCCAGCAGCCCGAGGTGCCCCCAGTAGCTGGTGTGGTATTCCTGCCCATGTGACAGCAGCACCGCCGGGGTCGAAGCGGCGTCGGGCAGCGGCGAGAAGTAATCGTAGTCCGGGATGCGCTGCTCTTTGTTGACGACCAGGTCGAAGACCACATCCAGATCCTCGGCGCTCGCCTGCTGCACCAGGTGTTCGGGCGTATTGCGGTACGCGCCTGCGTAATCCATGTGCACGTGCACGTCGGCACTGTGCCAGGTGGCACGCCAGGCCGGTGGCAGTGGCAATGGCTTGAGAGCGACGTCGACCGTCACAGTCTCGCCGGCGCGCACCAGTATCTCGGCGCGTGCGATCTGCGTGGCGAGGCCGCGGTATACGGTGATCTTGGCGAGCCCCGGGGGGAGCGTGAGGAGTGATTGACCCTGGCTGTGAAAGTAGTGCGCCTCAAACGGCGCCAGGGCGCGATCGTAGCCGTCCTCGGCGTGCATCCAGGCGTCGTCGGGCGCGTAGGCGCGTCCATCGGCGGCCACCACGGCGACCCGGGCCGTCACCTCGGGACCGTGCGCGTCGGCACCGGTCACGTGCACTCGCAGCTGGCCCATGGGCTTGAGGTAGCGACGCTCGCGTATCGCCAGTAGCTGCGTGCGGGCGCCCGGGATCTCCATCACGTGGATCTGGTTATCGCCCGTGCTGTTGCTAAGGTAGGCGATGCGCCGCCCGTCGGCCGACCAGCGCGCTCCCGTGGCGTCACCCACGCCGTAGGTCAGCGCCAGCGGATCACCATTGCCGGCCGCGGTCGTGGCCCAGATCTGATGCCAGTTGCGGCCCGCATAGGAGGCGTAGACGATGCGCTTGCCGTCGGGCGACCAGTCGGGCCGCGCCCGCCAGGTAGTCTCTTCCTGGCGCACCAGACGGGGCTGGGCGTCGCGAGTCAGGGCGCGGCGCCAGATGGAGCCCGTTCCGTAGATGATTTCGGGATTGCCGACGTATACGAGCTCGGTTCCATCCGGCGACCAGCTGGGCGAGAGCTCATGATCGTACGCACTGTAATAGTAGCGTGCGGTCGTACTCTTGCGCTCAGGCCAGGGCGCACCTCCCTCGAGACGCCCGCCATTCAGGTTACCCACGAACACGTGAAAATGGCCGGTGCCGGAAGTCGACACCCAGGCGATGCGTTTGCCGTCGGGTGACCAGCGGGGCTCGCAATTGACGGCACCGCCGCTGGTGATCTGCTGGACCGCGCCGGTGGCGAGATCCAGGACCTGCAGCTCGAGGGCATCGGCGAGATAGCGCGCAAACACCACCCGGGTGCCGTCGGGTGCGACGTCGGGCTGGTAGTCATAGCCGGGACCGGCCGTGAGCTGCACGGCCGTGCCCGAATCGAGCCGTTGTTCCCACAGGCTCCCCTGCATGGAGTAGATCAGCGAGCGGCCGTCGGGGGTAAAGGCCACGCTGCTGGGCCCGCTCGTGAGCTGCGGCAGGTACATCTCGCGAAAATAGTAGTCGTGCGGTACGTCAATCTGACTGAGCACCGGGCGCCGCTGCGCTACCGCACCCATCGCCGCGCACAGCACCAGGCCCGTGCACGCGTATCCCCCGATTCGGCGCAATTTAGTCCCGCTCCGCGAGCACTTCCTGGAAAGAGCGGTGCAGCATGTCCAGGCCCTCGTCAAGCACCTTGGCGTCGACCATCAGCGGCGGAATGATCCGCAGCCCGCTGGCTCCGCACTCGAGCAGGATCAGGCCGTTCTCGTAGGCCCGGCTGACCAGCCGGGTGGCAAATTCCTTGGCCGGCGCCTTGCTGAGGCGGTCCTTGACGAACTCCATCCCGATCATGAGTCCGGCGCCGCGCACCTCGCCGATGACCGGAAACTCCTCGGCAAACTTCTTCAGGCGCTGCATGGCCCGCTCGCCCATGACCCGCGCGTTCTCGGTGTAACCGCCGCTGACGAGCTTGAGCGTCGCCAGGGCTGCGGCGCAGCACACCGGGTTGCCGCCGTAGGTGTTGGCGTGCGAGCCAGGCGGCCATTTCTCCATGATCTTGCGCGCTCCGACCATCAGGCCGATGGGCATGCCGGAGCCCAGGCCCTTGGCCAGGGTCAAGATGTCCGGGCGCACGCCGGAGTGCTGCCAGGCGAACATCTTGCCGGTGCGCCCGATGCCGGACTGCACTTCGTCGAAGATCAGGTAGATGCCGTGCTTGTCGCACAACGCCCGCAGCTGGGCGAGAAAGCCCGGCGGCGGTACGACGTAGCCGCCCTCGCCCTGTATCGGCTCGACCAGAATCGCCGCCACCTCGTTGGCCGGCAGATTGCGCTCCATCAATTGCTCGATGTAGGCAATGACCGCCTGGCCCTGGTCGTCGCCTGCGAACAGCGGGCGATACGGATTCGGGTACGGCACGTGCACTACGCCCGGCATCGTCGGGAAGTAACCGCGTTGCTGCGTGTGCTTGGAGGCGGTGAAGGCGAGCGAGCCCATGGTGCGACCGTGGAAGGCGCCCAGGAAGCCGATAAAGCGCGAACGCCCGCTCACCTGGCGCGCCAGCTTGAGCGCCGCTTCGACCGCTTCGGTGCCCGAGTTGGCGAAGAAACTGATCGCCGGCCCGCTGACCGGATCCAAAGCGGCAATCGCCTCGCCCAGCTCGATCTGGCCCTCGTGCCAGTAGTCGGAGGAGATGTGCAGGAACCGGTCGGCCGCCGACTTGATGGCCGCGACCACCTCCGGGTGGCTGTGCCCGGTGGAGCACACGGCGATGCCCGAGGCGAAATCGACGAAGCGATTTCCGTCGACGTCCCATACTTCGGCGCCGCGCCCCCGCCCCATGACAAACGGGTAGTCGCGCACGTAGCTGGGCGAGACCACCGCGCGGTCGCGCTCGATGAGTGCACGCGCCTTGGGGCCCGGCAGGGCCGGGCGGGATACTTTGGGCTGGGGGACGCTGTTCATGGTTATTCCACCCGTGTTTGTGACTGTTCGCGCTGGTAGAGCGCCAGATAATACGCCGACGCGATGCCTTTGCCGGTGGTGCCCGAGCCTTTCCAGCCGCCGAAGGGCTGGAAGCCGGGCCACGCGCCGGTGGTCGCGCCCTGCGGGCGGTTCGCGTAGGTGACGCCCGCCTCGACGTTGTCAAAAAACCAGTCCACTTCATCCTCGGCCCCGAAGAATCCGGCGGTCAGACCGAGCTCGCTGTCGTTGACCTGGGCCATGGCCGCCTCGCGGTTCGGCACGCGCGCGACCATCACGATCGGCAGAAACATTTCCTGTCGCCACAGCGGGTGCTGGAGCGGCGCCTCGGCCAGGGTCGGCAGGCAGAAATACCCGGCGCCCAGGGCGCCGTCATGGAGCGTGCGGCCGCCGACCGCGATTCGGGCGCCCTCGCCCTGCAGCTTGGCGCAATAGGCCTGGTAACTCTCGTAGGCCGAGCGGTTGATGACCGGTCCGAGCCAGTTCTGGCGCACCGTGGGATCGCCGATCTTGATCGCCTGGGTTTCCTTCACCACCGCGTCTATCAGTGCATCGGCCACGCGCTCCTCTACGAAGATGCGCGACAGTGCCGAACACTTCTGGCCACCCATCCCGAAGGAGGAGCGCAGTATGCCGGCGGTCGCGCGCTTGAGGTCGGCGCCGGCGGTGACGATGGCGGCGTTCTTGCCGCCCATCTCCGCAATGCACGGCTTGGGCACCGCGCCGGCCACCATGCGGCGCGCGATGCTCATGCCCACCTGGTGCGAACCGGTAAAGGTGATGCCGGCCACGTCCGGATGGCGCACCAGCGCCTCGCCCGCTTCGGAGCCACTGCCGTTGAGGTAGTTGAACACTCCGGGGGGCAGGCCCGCGGCGTGCACGCAGTCGGCCAGCAGGCGCCCCGACCAGGGGGTGTCGGTGGCGCACTTGAGCACCACCGTGTTGCCCGTGACCAGCGCTGCGGCCACCGGGCCGCCGGACAGAGCAAAGGGAAAATTGAACGGTGATATCACGGCCCAGGGGCCGTAGGGTTTCATCACCGAGCGATTGCGGCTCCGATAACCCTGTACCGGATCATCGGGCAGGGTGTGATCAAAATTGCCCTTGAGGAAATCGTCGCAATACAGTCCGAAAAAGTCGGCCGTCTCCTGCGCCTCGCCCAGCGCTTCGAGCCGATTCTTGCCCACCTCGAGACTCAGCGCGGCCGCAATGTCGTACACGCGCTCGGAGATGATCTCGCCCACGCGCCGGAGCAGTCGGATGCGTTCCGTGGTGGCCAGCCGCTGCCAGGCCGGAAAGGCGCGCTTGGCGGCCGCGACCGCGAGGCCCACTTCGGCCGCGCTGGCCTCGGCGAACCGCCCCAGCAGCTGGTTGCGGTCGATTGGCGTGAATTTCTCGCGCGTCACCGCCGCCGGCTGATCGCGACCGTCGATATACAGTGAGTGGCTTTGGGGCGGTTTGCTGCGGATTCGCTCCAGGGCCGCCTCGAACGCCTGATGGAGCGATTCCGGCGGGTCGTGCATCGTCGCGTACGTGAGCTTGAACCCCATGCCAGACATTCTGGCACAAATTGCGGAGGGTTAAACCGTGGCCCAGGCGCGCGCCGCGGCGGGCGGCAAGCGGAGCCCGCCATCGCGGCAGGGTCGCGAGAAATCAGCTCTTGCGCCGCCGCGCTGCGCCTTTTCGGCGCTTGGCCGCAACTTTAGACTTGTTCTTGGCGCCGGCCTTGCGGTCTGCCGCGGCACGCCCCGCCAGCTCTTCGGTGAGCCGCAGCAGATAGCTGTGGAAGGAGCGCCTCAAGCCGGGGTGCACGAGGGCGTATTCCACGGTGGCCTGCAGGTACCCGAGCTTGCTGCCGCAGTCGAAGCGTTTGCCGACGAAGCGGTGCGCGTATACGGCCTCGCGGCTCAACAGCCGGGAGATGCCGTCGGTGAGTTGAATTTCACCGCCGGCGCCGCGGCCGACCTGGCGCAGCTGCTCGAATATGCCGGCCGTGAGCACGTAACGTCCGACGACCGCGAGGGTGGATGGTGCGACGGCGGGCTTGGGTTTCTCGACGATGCTGCGGATGCGGCTGACGGTGACACGTGCGGCGTCCACTTCCACGATGCCGTATTTGTCCGTGTCCCGGCGCGGCACCTCCTCCACGCCCAGCACGCTGCCGCGGTGGAAGGCAAAGGTGCCGGCCATCTGCTTGAGGCACGGAACCTCGGCGTCAATCAGGTCGTCGGCGAGGTGGACGAAGAACGGTTCCTGGCCGACGGCGGCCTCGGCACACAACACGGCGTGCCCGAGTCCCAGCGGCGCGGGCTGGCGTATGTAGATGCAGGTGGCGTAGCTGGGCAGGACGCTGCGGATCTGTCGCGCCAGATCGGTCTTGCCCTGGGACTCGAGGAGCTTCTCGAGTTCCGGATCCGAATCAAAGTGATCCTCAATGGCGCGTTTCGCGGCGCCGGTTACGAACACCAGGCGTTGCGCGCCGGCGGCCAGAGCCTCTTCCACGGCATACTGGATCAGCGGCTTGTCGACGACCGGCAGCATCTCTTTGGGGCTGGCTTTGGTCGCCGGCAGGAACCGGGTGCCTCGTCCGGCCACCGGAAACACGGCTGTCCTGATTTCGGGCTTCATGGGGGCGTCTCTGTCGCTGTGAATCGAGCGCCTATTATAGAGGGGTGCCGCGCGGCCGCCTTGTGCGCTAGTACACGCGCCAGGCGCGCTGCGGATGGTCGCAGCGTACGCCCGCGCCCGCGCGGCCGGGGTAATTCTTATATATGTGACGCCGGTTGCAGTGGCGCCCCCGCCGCCGCCCAAGCCGGGCGGGCGAACCCACCGCTCCCGGGGCGCAAGGCCTCAGTCGCGGATCGGACGGTCGGTGCCTTCGTTGACCCGCTCGCGCAGGTCCTTGCCGGGCTTGAAGTGCGGGACGTACTTGCCGTCGAGAGCCACGGCCTCGCCGGTCTTCGGGTTCCGCCCCTGACGGGGCGGCCGGAAGTGCAGTGAGAAACTGCCAAAGCCGCGGATCTCGATGCGATCGCCCTGCGCCAGGGCGTCGCTCATGATCTCGAGCATCTGCTTGAGCGCGAGCTCGACGTCCTTAGCGGGCAGATGCTTCTGCTTGGTCGTTATGATTTCTATCAGTTCAGACTTGGTCATGCCACGCCCTGCCCCTAGTTGGCAAGCCTCAAGATCAGTCACGCTCTGTGGTGTTCATCTGATCTTTCAGCAGGTCTCCAAAACTGGTCCCCGAGGACGGCTGCTCGGAGCGGTAATTCTGAACCGCCTCGGCTTCTTCGTGCACTTCCTTGGCCTTGATCGACAGTGAAATCGAGCGCGTCTTGCGATCGACACCGACGAACTTGGCTTCGACCTCATCGCCGACCTTCAGCACCTGGCGCGCGTCCTCGATCCGGTCGCGCCCCAGCTCGGAGGCGCGCAGCTGGCCCTCGATGCCGTTGCCCAGGTCGATGATGGCGCCGCGGGCGTCGACCTCCCGCACCGTGCCGCGCACGACGCTGCCCTTGGGATTGTCGGTGATGTAGCCCGAGAACGGATCCTTCGCGAGCTGCTTGATGCCCAATGAAATGCGCTCGCGCTCCGGGTCGATGGCCAGGACCATCGCTTCCACCTGCTGGCCCTTCTGATAATTGCGGACCGCCTCTTCGCCCGGGACGTCCCAGGAGATGTCGGACAGATGCACCAGGCCGTCGATGTTGCCCGCCAGGCCGATAAATATGCCGAAATCCGTAATCGACTTGATCTGCCCGGACACCTTGTCGCCGCGGTTGTTGTTCTCGGCGAACTCCTTCCACGGGTTGGCGGCGCACTGCTTCAGACCGAGCGATATGCGGCGCCGCTCCTCGTCGACGTCCAGCACCATGACCTCGACTTCCTGCCCGGTATGCACCACCTTGGCGGGATTGACGTTCTTGTTGGTCCAGTCCATTTCCGAGACGTGCACCAGGCCCTCGACGCCGTCCTCGATTTCGACGAACGCGCCATAGTCGGCGATGTTGGTGATCTTGCCGAACACGCGGGTGTTCGGCGGGTAGCGGCGCCCTATGTTCTCCCAGGGATCGGCACCCAGCTGCTTGAGGCCGAGCGAGACGCGCGAGCGCTCGCGATCGAACTTGAGTATCCGCACGTCGACTTCGTCGCCGACCTTGACCACTTCCGAGGGGTGCTTGACGCGCTTCCAGGCCATGTCGGTGATGTGCAGCAGGCCGTCGATGCCCCCGAGGTCGACAAAGGCTCCGTAGTCGGTGAGATTCTTGACCGTGCCCTTGACCACGGCGCCTTCCTGCAGGTTGTCCATGAGCGCATTGCGCTCGGCGGAAAACTCCTGCTCCACGACGGCGCGCCGCGAGACCACGACGTTATTGCGCTTCTGGTCGAGCTTGATGACCTTGAATTCCAGCGGCTTGTTTTCCAGATAGGCGGTATCGCGCACCGGGCGCACGTCGACCAGCGAGCCGGGTAGAAAAGCGCGCACGGTCTCGATGTCGACCGTGAAGCCCCCCTTGACGCGTCCGGAGATGATGCCGGTCACGATCTCGCCTTCATTGAAGGCCTGTTCGAGGCGCGTCCAGGTGCGGGCGCGCTTGGCCTTCTCGCGCGACAGGCGGGTCTCCCCGGTGCCGTCTTCGACGGCATCGAGGGCCACCTCAATCTGGTCGCCGGCCTTGACTTCGACCTCGCCCAGTTCGTTCTTGAACTGATCGAGCGGCACCACGGCTTCGGACTTCAGGCCGACATTGATGATGACGACGTCGGGGGTGACTTCCACCACCAGGCCCATAAGGATCATGCCGGGACGAATGCGCTGATTCGCCAGGCTCTGTTCGAACATCTCGCTGAAACTTTCGCTCATGTATTCTCTCGCGCGCCTCTTCTTGATGGGGCACGCTTTGTTGGCCGCTGGCGCATCCGACGCCGCGCGGGTTGGTTGACGAATGGGTCTTGGGCTTCCCTGCCCGGCCCGCCTTAAACTGTCCTCATTTCCACAATTCGCGCTGCTTTCCCAGGCGCCAGACGCAATCGACCACCGCCGCCACACTCAGGCGGGTGGAATCGATCACGACCGCGTCCTCGGCGGGTACCAGCGGGGAGACCGGGCGGGAAGAATCCTGCCGGTCCCGCTCCGCTATCTCACGCGAAAGGGCGGCAAGGCTAACACCAGAATCCTTTCCTTTCAACTGCTTATATCGCCTCAGGGCCCTTTCTTCGGGGCTGGCGATCAGGAAGATCTTGAGCGCCGCCCGGGGGAAAACGACCGTGCCCATGTCGCGCCCGTCGGCCACCAGCCCCGGGGGCCTGGCAAAGGCATGCTGCCGCGCCAGCAGGGCCTTGCGCACTTCGGGCCACGCCGCCACCCGCGATGCGCCCTTGCCCCCCTCCTCGGAGCGCACGCCGGCCGTGACCTCCTCCCCGTTGAGCAGGATCAGTTCCGAGCCGTCGGCGTGTGCGCCAAATTGGCCGTCCAAGGCCTGGGCCAGCCGCGCGTGGCCGGCGCGATCGTCGGTGGCCAGTCCGGCCCGCAGGCCCGCCAGGGCGACCAGGCGGTAGAGCGCGCCGCTGTCGAGCAGGTTCCAGCCCAGGCGGCCCGCCAGCCGCCGGCTGACCGTGCCCTTGCCCGCACCGCTCGGTCCGTCGATGGTCACGACCGCCGCGGCCGTATGGGCTCCGGGTGCTGAGGAGGCTCGGCTCATGCGGCGCTCAGCTCGGTCAGGGACAGGCCCACGTGCCGCGCCGCGTCCGGGAAACCCGGGAACGAGGTGCCGACATTGGCCACGTCATCGATCTGGATCGGGCCGCTCGCGCGCAGGCTCGCGATGGCAAAGGCCATGGCGATCCGATGATCGCCGTGGCTGTCCACGCGCCCGCCGCCGAGCCGGCCGCCCTGGATGCGGATCCCGTCGGCCAGCAGTTGACAGGAGATCCCCAGGGCCGCGAGGCCCTCGGCCATCACCGCCAGGCGATCGCTCTCCTTGACGCGCAGTTCGGCCGCTCCGGTCACCACGGTCTCGCCCCTGGCGCAGGCCGCGGCGATGAACAGGATCGGCAGCTCGTCGATCGCCAGCGGCACCAATTCCGGCGGTATGGTCGCCCCCTGCAACGGGCTGGCGCGCACCTGGATGTCCGCCAGCGGCTCGCGCCCGGCGTCCGGCAACGGCCTGACCGAGAGCTGCGCGCCCATCAGGCGCAGCATCGCCAGAAGCCCCGTGCGGGTGGGGTTGATGCCCACCCGGCGCACCGTCAGGCCTTCACCCGCCCCCAGGCACCCGGCCACGATGAAGAACGCGGCCGAGGAAAAATCGCCCGGCACCTCGATGGAGGCGCCCCGCAGCGCTTGACCGCCGGTCAGCTCAACCGTCGCGCCGCTGCGCGAGACGCGGGCACCGAAGGCGGCCAGCATGCGCTCGGTGTGATCACGGGTGGCCGCCGGTTCCGTGACCCGCGTGCGGCCGCGCGCCTGCAATGCGGCCAGCAGGATCGCGGATTTGACCTGCGCGCTGGCCATGGGCAGGGTGTAGTCGATCGCCTCGAGACGGGCGTGGCCGTGCAGTACCACCGGCGGCCGGCCCCCCTGCGTGTCGATGCGCGCACCCATCAGGCGGAGCGGCGCAGCGACGCGCTCCATCGGGCGGCGCGTCAGCGACGCGTCGCCGATCAGGCGGCTCGAGAAGTCCTGGCCGCACAGCAAGCCCATGAACAGGCGCATGGCGGTGCCGGAATTGCCCATGTCCAGCGGCGCGCTGCTGGCGTGCAGCCCGTGCATGCCCACGCCCGTGACCACCACCGCCGTAGCTTCCGGTTGCTCGATGGGCACGCCCAGTGCGCGCAGCGCCGCCAGGGTCGCGTGGCAGTCGCCGCTCTCCAGGAAGCCGGCGATGCGCGTCTCGCCCTCGGCGAGCGCACCGAGCAGCAGTGCGCGGTGAGAAATCGATTTGTCTCCGGGCACGCTCAGCGATCCGCTCACGCGAGTCACCGGCGCGGCGCGGTAGCTGCGGCGGGCCGGGACGCTCATGCCGGGCGCAGCACGGACCCGAGCAGCTGCAGCAGTCGGTCATTTTGCTCCGGCAGGCCGATCGAGACCCGCAGGTGCCGCGGCAGCCCGTAGCCGGCGACCGGGCGCACGATCACCCCGCCGCGCAGCAGCTGCTCGTAGACCTGCGCCGCCGCGCCCACCTCGATCAGCAGGAAGTTGCCGGCCGAGGGTGTCACCGGGACGCGCAGGGCCCGCAGCGCGGCGGCCACGCGCTCGCGTTCATCGACCACCAGGCGCGCGGCCCGGTGCACGTGGGCCTGGTCGGCCAGGGCCGCCGCGGCCCCGGCCTGCGCCACGTTGCTGACGTTGAAGGCCGGGCGGATGCGGTTCAGGGCATCGGCGACCTCCGGGTGCGAAACCGAATAGCCCACCCGCGCGCCGGCCAGCCCATAGGCCTTTGAGAAGGTGCGCACCAGGACCAGATTCGGAAATTCCTGCAGCCACGGCAGGCCGCTGTCGCAGCCGCTCAGGTGCGCGTACTCGACGTAGGCCTCGTCGAGCACCACCAGAGTGTGCTCGGGCGCCGCCGCTATGAACTGGCGCAGGCGGTCCCGATCGACCCAGGTTCCGGTGGGATTGTTCGGATTGGCGATGAACACCAGCCTGGTGTCGGCGCCGATGGCGCGCGCCATCGCGTCCAGGTCGTGCCCGTAGGGCATCGCATCGCCGGCGGCGTGCGCGGGAACCTCGATGCTGCGGCCGCCGGTGGCACGAATCACCAGCGGGTAGATGGCAAAGCCGTACTGCGAATACACGGCGCTGCTCTGCGCCGTCATGAACGACTCCGCCAGCATCAGCAGCAGCTCGTTCGATCCGTTGCCGACCGTCAGCCAGGCGGGCGGAACTCCAAGGTGCGTGGCCAGCGCCTGCTTGAGTTCGTGGGCGCTGCCGTCGGGGTAGAGCCAGACTTCGGCCAGGGCCGCGTGCATCGCCGCCAGCGCGGCGGGACTCGGGCCGTAGGGGTTTTCGTTCGATGCCAGCTTGACGATATGGCGTACGCCGTATTCGCGCTCCAGCTCGCTGATCGGCTTGCCCGGCACATACGGCGAGAGCGAGAGCACCGCGGCGGTCGCCAGTTGTCCGGGGTGCGCGGGCGCACCCTTGTGCAGCGTAGCCATGCTCACAGCACCGCGCGTGGATAGGAGCCGATGACCCGGAACAGCGAGGCCTGCTGTTTCAGGCTCTTCAGGGCGCGTGCCACGGGCGCATCGCTGGCGTGGCCTTCAATGTCGATGAAGAACACATAGTCCCACTTGCCGCGGCGCGAGGGCCGCGATTCGATGCGCGTCATGCTGATGCGGTTCGTGGCCAAGGGCTTGAGCAGCCGGTGCAGGGCGCCGGGCGCGGCCGTGCTGCTGGTCGATACCAGCAAGGTGGTCTTGTCCGCTCCGCTGGGTTCGAGAATCTTGCGCCCGATCACCAGGAAGCGCGTGGTGTTGTCGGCGCGATCCTCGATCTTGCTGCACAGCAGGCGCAGGCCGTAGACCTCGGCCGCCGTTTCGCCGGCGATCGCCGCCGTGCCGAGCTCGTCGCGCGCGCGGCGCGCGCCTTCGGCGTTGCTGCTGACCGCGACGCGCTCGACGCCGGGCAGGTGTTCGTCCAGCCAGCCGCGGCACTGCGCCAGCGCCTGGGCATGCGCGCATACCCGCACTACCCCCTCGAGTGATTCCATGCGACCCATCAGGCAATGGTGTATGCGCAGCTCCACCTCACCGCAGATGTGCAGCGGGCTCGTGATCAGGCGGTCGAGGGTGTGAGTGATCGTGCCTTCGGCGGAATTCTCGACCGCGGCGACGCCAAAGTCGGCATTGCCGGCCTCGACCTCCTGGAACACTTCATCGCTGGTGCTGAGCGCCAGGGCGCGCACCGAATGCCCGAACTGCTTGTACACGGCCGCCTGGGTATAGGTGCCCTCCGGCCCGAGGAACGCCACCTTGAGCGGCTCCTGCTGCGCCAGGCAGGCCGACATGATCTCGCGGAACAGGCGCAGGATTTCCTCGTTGCGCAGCGGCCCGTGGTTGCGCTGCAGGGCGGCGCGCAGCACCTGGGCTTCGCGCTCCGGGCGGTAGAAGTCCACGGTATGGCCGTCCTGGTGCTTGGAGATGCCGACCTGCTGGGCCAGCAACGCCCGGCGGTTGATCAGGTCCTGGAGCTGGATGTCGAGCGCGTCGATCTCATCGCGGATCGTCGATAGCCCCGCCGTGCCGGTTCGCTCCTTCGGCCTCGTGCCGCCTGCTCTCTTCGCTCTTCCCGCCATGTGTCGCCTCAGCCCGTTCGTTGGTTGCGTCGTGATGCCCGCCGGCACATTAGCCTTTATGCGTGGCGCCGCGCAAAGTCGCCCATAAAAGCCACCAGTGCCTCCACGCCCTCGGGGGGCATCGCGTTGTACAGACTCGCGCGCAGGCCCCCGACCGCGCGGTGCCCCTTGAGATTGAGCAGCCCCGCGTGGGCCGCCTCGGCGACGAAGACGGCATCGAGCTCGGGCCTCGGCAACGTGAAGGGGACGTTCATCCAGGAGCGGCACGACGGGGCGACCGTGTTGCGGTAATAGCCCGAGCCGTCGATGGCGCGGTACAGCCGCTCGGCCTTGTTGCGGTTGCGCTCGGCCATGCGGGCCAGGCCGCCCTGCCGCTTCAGCCACTTGAACACCAGCCCGGCCATGTACCAGGCGAAGGTCGGCGGCGTGTTGAGCATCGAATTGTCGTCGGCCACCAGTCCGTAGTTGAACACCGCCGGGGTCAGCGGGCGCGCCCGCTCCAGCAGGTCCTCGCGCACAATGACCACGCACAGGCCGGCAGGGCCGATGTTCTTCTGCGCGCCGGCGTAGATCAGTGCGTAGCGGCTGACATCCAGCGGGCGCGACAGCAGGGTCGAGGACATGTCGGCCACCAGCGGGGCGGCCGTCTCCGGAACGAACGGGAATTCCACCCCGCCGATGGTCTCGTTCGGCGTGTAGTGGAGGTAGGCGGCGCCGGGAGTGAGCCGCCAGTCGCGTTGCGGTGGCACCTCGCTGTAGGCGCTCGCGGCGGCGTCCGCAGCTACGTTGACCCGGCAGTAGCGTTGCCCCTCGGCGATGGCCTTGCGGGACCAGTGGCCGGTATTGACGTAGTCGGCCACGCCGTCCGACGGGGCCAGATTCATCGGCACGATTGCGAACTGCGCCGTGGCCCCGCCCTGCATGAACAGCACGCGGTAGTGGCCCGGAATGGCCAACAGCTCGCGCAGGTCCGCTTCGGCCTCGGCCGCGCAGTCGTAGAAGGCCTTGCTGCGGTGGCTGAGTTCCATCACGGAAGTGCCTTGGCCGCGCCAGTCGAGCAGTTCGTCGCGGGCCTGCTCCAGGACTTCGGTCGGCAGGGTGGCCGGACCCGGGGAAAAATTAAACGGGCGCACGAAACTCCTCAATAACGCCGGCTGCCGGTCACGCGCGCGGCCGCCATCCCGGGTCCGCGGGCTCCGGCTCTATTCAGCGCTGCCCGGCGGGCTGCTGCCCTCACTCGGCACTGCGCCCTCCCCGGCGCTCGCCTCGGTGGGCTCGATCACCTCGCCGTCGCCATTTTCGAGGCCCTCGACCCGCTCGATGCCGGTGAGTCGCTCGCCTTCGGCCAGCCGGATCAGGCGCACGCCCTGGGTGTTGCGCCCGACGATGGAGATATCGCGCACCGGCGTGCGCACCAGGGTCCCGGTCGAACTGACCAGCATCAGCTCCTGGGCCACCGTGACCTGCAGGGCAGCGACGGTGTTGCCGTTGCGCTCGGTGGTCTGGAGCGCGATGACCCCCTGGCCGCCACGATTGTGGGACGGGAAATCATCCAGCGGCGTGAGCTTGCCGTAGCCGGTTTCGGAGGCCGTCAGGATGTACCCATCGCCGAGGGCGATCAGCGCGATCAGGCGCTGGTCGGCGGACAGGCGCACGCCGCGCACTCCGGCGGCATCGCGGCCCATCGGCCGCACTTCATCCTCGTGGAAACGGATGGCTTTGCCGCCGCTGGTGCACAGCAGTATCTCGCGCGTCCCGTCCGTGAGCGCCACGCCCACCAGGCGATCATCGTCGCGCAGGTCGACGGCGATGATCCCGGAGGCGCGCGGTCGCGAAAAGGCGGCCAGCGGGGTCTTCTTCACCGTGCCGAGGCTGGTGGCCATGAACACGAAGTGCTGTTCGTCGAACTGCTTGACGGGCAGGAGCGCATTGATCTTTTCGCCTTCCTCGAGCGGCAAGAGGTTGACGATCGGCTTGCCGCGCGAGCCGCGCCCGGCCTGGGGCAGCTCGAACACCCGCAGCCAGTAGACCTTGCCGCGATTGGAAAAGCACAGCAGCGTGTCGTGGGTGTGCGCGATGAAGAACTTCTCGATGAAGTCCTCGTCCTTCACGGCCGTCGCCGACTTGCCGCGACCGCCGCGGCGCTGCGCCTGATAGTCCGAGACCGGCTGGGCCTTGGCATAGCCGGCGTGCGAGAGCGTGACCACGACGTCCTGCGGCTCGATGAGGTCCTCGGTCGAGAGGTTGAGATGGTCGCGGCTGATCTCGGTGCGGCGCTCGTCGCCGTAGGCCTCGCGGATCTCCACCAGCTCGGCACGGATCACCGCGGTGAGTCGCGCCGGCAGCGCCAGGATTTCCGCAAGGTCGAGGATGCGCACCAGCAGATCCCGGTATTCGCCGACGATCTTGTCCTGCTCCAGTCCGGTGAGCCGGTGCAGGCGCATGTCGAGGATCGCCTGAGCCTGCACCTCGCTCAGCCGATAGCCGCCGGAGCCCAGGCCGTACTCGGGCGCCAGGTCGTCGGGGCGGGTGGCCGTGGGTCCGGCCCGCTGCAGCATCTCGGCGACCGCGCCGGGCTGCCAGTCACGGCCCATGAGCGCCACGCGCGCCTCGGCCGGTGCCGGAGCCGCCTTGATCAGGGCAATGATCTCATCGATGTTGGCGAGCGCCACCGCCAGGCCCTCGAGCACGTGCGCGCGCTCGCGCGCCTTGCGCAGGTCAAATACCGTGCGCCGCGTGACCACTTCACGGCGATGGCGCAGGAAGGCGTCGAGCAGCTCGCGCAGGCCCATCAGGCGCGGCTGGCCGTCCTGCAGCGCGACCATGTTGATGCCAAACACCGTCTCCATCGGCGTCTGCGCGTACAGCTTGTTGAGCACGATCTCGGCGATCTCGCCGCGCTTGAGCTCGACGACGATGCGCATGCCGTCCTTGTCGGACTCGTCGCGCAGACCGTCGTTGGCGATGCCATCCAGGAGTTTTTCACGCACCAGGTCGGCGATGCGCTCGATCAGGCGGGCCTTGTTGACCTGGTAGGGCAGCTCGGTAATCACGATCGCCTGCCGTCCGCTCTTGGCATCGATCTCCTCGATCGTGGCGCGCGCGCGTATCGACAGGCGCCCGCGGCCGGTTTTGTAGGCGGTGGCAATCTCCTGCGCGCCGTTGATGATGCCGGCGGTGGGAAAGTCGGGTCCGGGCACGATCTGCATCAGACCGGCCAGCGTGATCGCCGGATCGTCGAGCAGGCTCAGGCAAGCGGTCACGATCTCCGTGAGATTGTGCGGCGGGATGTTGGTGGCCATGCCGACCGCGATCCCCGAGGAGCCGTTGATCAGCAGGTTGGGTACGCGCGTCGGCAGTACCGACGGTTCGGTCTCGGACTCGTCGTAATTGGGGACGAAATCCACGGTCTCTTTGTCGATGTCGGCCAGCAGTTCGTGCGCCAGCTTGGCCATGCGCACTTCGGTGTAGCGCATGGCCGCGGGCGAATCGCCGTCCACCGATCCGAAATTGCCCTGGCCGTCGATCAGCACGTAGCGCATCGAGAAGTGCTGCGCCATGCGGACGATGGTGTCGTAGGCGGCGACGTCGCCGTGCGGGTGGTACTTGCCGATCACGTCACCGACCACGCGCGCCGACTTCTTGTAGGGCTTGTTGTAGTCGTTGCCCAGTTCGCGCATGGCATGCAACACCCGCCGGTGGACGGGCTTGAGCCCGTCGCGCACGTCAGGCAGCGCACGCCCCACGATCACGCTCATGGCGTAGTCGAGATACGACTTGCGCATCTCGTCTTCGAGGTTGACAGGCAGTATTTCGCGCGCTATTTCCATGCTCAGAAAATCCGTGTTTTTAGCCGTAAAAGTTTACCACATTGGGTGCATATTGCGGCGCGATCAGCGGCCCGCGCGTGCCGATTGCCGCTCCCCGGTATACTGCGCCGCTGCAGCGCGCGCGCGCGCGGCGATTCGAGGTCAATTAAGCTTCAAAGCATGATCGTGGCTAGCAACATCGACAGCGGCGAGCTGGCGAAATTCGAGACCCTGGCGCACCAGTATTGGGACGCGAGCGGGCCGCTGCACACGCTGCACGCGCTCAATCCGCTGCGCGCTGCGTTCGTGGCGGCGCGCGCGCCGCTCGCCGGCGCGGCCGTGGCCGACGTGGGCTGTGGCGGCGGGCTGCTGGCCGAGGCGCTGGCGCGCCAGGGCGCCGAGGTCACGGCCATCGACCTCTCGCCCACCATGATCGAGGTCGCAAAGTTGCACGCCGCCAGCAGCCAACTGTCGATCGACTACCGCCTGCAATCGGCGGCGGCGCTGGCCGAACAGGCGCCGGCGCGATTTGCGGTGGTGTGCTGCATGGAGCTGGCCGAACACGTGCCGGATCCCGACGCTTTGGTGGCCACCCTGGCGGGGCTGCTGCAGCCTGGCGGCTCGTTGTTCGTGGCCACGATCAATCGCACGCCGCGCGCGTTCCTGGCGGCGATCGTCGCGGCCGAGTACCTGCTGCGGCTGGTGCCGCGCGGCACCCACGAGTACGCCCGGCTGGTGCGTCCGGCCGAGCTGGCGCGTGCGGCGCGCGGCGCCGGGCTGACACTGCGCGAAATCAGCGGGGTCGCCTACGATCCGTGGTCGCGCCGCGCGCAGCTGAGCGCGCGGCCGGATGTCAACTACATCGCGCACTTCGTCCGGCCCGCGGCGCGCACGTGAAGCGCATGACACGCGCCCGTGCCGCACTGTTCGACCTGGACGGCACGCTGCTCGATACCGCGCGCGACATGGTCGCGGCCCTCAACGTGCTGCGGGCTGAAGAAGGGCGCGCCGCGCTGGCGCTGGAAGTGGCGCGGCCGCTGGTCTCCAATGGCGCGGTGGCGCTGGTGCGCATCGGCTTTCCCGAGTTGCCGGTCGGCAGTGCCGAGTTCGAGAGCCTGCGGGTGCGGTTCCTCGGGCACTACCGATCCGCCCTGTGCGTGCACACCCAGCTGTTTCCGGGATTCGAGGCCGTGCTGGCCACGCTCGAGGAACACGCCCTGCCCTGGGGCGTCATCACCAACAAGGCCGGCTGGCTCACCGAGCCGCTGCTGGAAAGCCTGGGCCTGAGCGCGCGCGCGGCCTGCGTGGTCAGCGGCGACACGCTCCCGGAGCGCAAGCCCCATCCGCGCCCGTTGCTGCACGCCGCGGAGTTGATCTCGGTGGCGCCGGCCGAGTGCGTGTATCTGGGCGATGCGCTGCGGGACGTGCAAGCGGCCCGCGCCGCGGGCATGGTGCCGCTGGGCGCGCGCTTCGGGTACGTAAATTCGGCCGATGATCCCACCAGCTGGCCGGTGGCCGGGTGGCTCGACGAGCCGCAGGAACTGCTTTCGTGGCTGGCGCTGCCGCCCGGCGCGGTGCATTGATGGACACGGGCGTCGTAATGCTGGTGTGCGGATTGCTCCTCGGCGCGCTGCTGGCGTTGCTGATCGGCTGGTGGTACGCGCGCCGGCAGGCGCAGGGCGCGGCCGAGATCGAGGCGCGCCTGGGCGGGCGTTTTGCCGAACTGGCCGGCGGCGCGCTGCGGGACAATTCCGACATGTTCCTCAAGCTCGCGCGCGAATCCTTCGCGCGTGAGCAGGCCGGCGCGCAGACGGCGCTCAGGGAGCGCGAGGCCGCCGTCAGCCAGATGGTGGAGCCTATCCGCAAGGCGCTGGAGAAGACCGAGCAGCAGTTGTTGAGCTTCGAGCGCGACCGGCGCGATGCCTTTACCAGCCTGCGCACGCAGCTGGAACAGCTGACCCTGGGGCAAAGCGCCCTGCAGCGCGAGACGCGCAACCTGGTCGGCGCGTTGCGGCGCCCGGAAGTGCGCGGCCGCTGGGGTGAGCTCACGCTGCGGCGCGTGGTCGAAGTCGCCGGCATGTCCGAGCACTGCGATTTTTCCGAGCAGACTACGATTGCCACGGGCGATGGCCCCATGCGGCCGGACCTGATCGTGCGCATGCCCGAGGGACGCGATCTGGTGGTCGACGCCAAGACGCCGCTCGATGCCTACCTGGATGCGATCGAAGCGCCCAGTGACGAGCTGCGCGCCGCGGCGCTCGCCCGGCACGCGCAGCAGGTCGAGGCGCGGGTGCGCGAGCTGGCGAGCAAGGCTTACTGGAGCCAGTTCAAGAAGAGTCCGGAATTCGCGGTGCTGTTTCTGCCGGGAGACCAGTTTCTCAGCGCCGCGCTGGCCGAGCGCCCGGAGCTGCTCGAGAACGCGATGCGCCAGGGCATCATTCTCGCCACCCCCTCGACGCTGATCGCGCTCTTCAAGGCCGTGGCCTACGGCTGGCGACAAGCCGTGGTCGCCGAACACGCGGCGAAGATCCTCGACCTGGGCCAGGATCTGCACCGCCGGCTGGGAAGCTTCGTCGGGCACCTGGAGCGGACCGGAGAGAGACTCGGAGCCGCGGTGGATGCCTACAACAGCGCCATCGCCTCCCTCGAGCGCCAGGTGCTCCCGCAGGCGCGCCGCTTCACCGAGCTCGGCGCGGTCAGTGGAGAGCCGCTGCCAGCGCCCGAGCCGGTCGACCGGCTGGTGCGCAGCGCGCGCTTGCACGCGGACGACCGGCCGCCGGCCGCGCCACCCGAGCCGCCGTAACGCATGCTCGAGGCCGCCGAGATTCGCCGCTACGTGCCCCCGCCGGAGCTGCTGCGCGGGCGGGTGATTGCCATCACCGGCGCCGGGGACGGGATCGGCCGCGCGCTCGCGCTGGGCGCCGCGCGTCTGGGCGCGCAGGTGGTGCTGGTGGGACGCACCGTGCGGCGCCTCGAGGCCGTCGAGGCGGAAATTGCCGCGCTCGCTCAGCCGGGCGTCCCGAGGGCCGAGGCGAGTATCGCGCCGCTGGATCTGGAAAAGGCACTCGCCGGCGATTACGACCGGCTCGCCGCGGCCGTCAGTGAGCGCTACGGCCGGCTCGACGGCCTGGTGCACAATGCCGCGATGCTGGGCGCGCTGGCCCCGATCGAGCACGCCGACATGCGCAACTGGTGCAAGGTGCTGCACGTCAATCTCACCGCGGCCTTCGCGCTCACGCAGGTACTGCTGCCGGCGCTGCGAGCCTCGGACGACGCTTCGGTGATCTTCACCTCCAGCAGCGTGGGCCGGCGCGGCCGCGCCAACTGGGGCGCCTACGCGGTATCCAAGTTTGGTATCGAAGGGCTGAGTCAGGTGCTGGCCGACGAACTGACGGGCAATTCGGCGGTGCGCGTCAATACGCTCAATCCCGGGCCGACGCGCACGCGGCTGCGCCGCCAGGCGTACCCGGCGGAAAATACCGAGCTGCTGGCCCTGCCCGAGAGCGTTGTGGGCCCCTACCTGTGGCTGCTCGGGCCCGCGAGCCGCGGCGTCACGGGCCAGAGCCTGGACTGTCAGGAGCCGCGCCCGCCGCCGGCAGTGGCGCCGCAGGGTGCAGCAGCGCGCTGATTTCCTCCGGCAGCAGCTCGCGCCAGCGGCCGCGGGGAAGCGAGCGCTCGAGCAGCAGGCTCCCGAGCCGGATCCTGAGCAGGCGGCTTACCGTGACTCCCTGGCGCTCGAGCAGCTGGCGCAGATCATTGCCGCTCGCGCCCAGCGTGTCGATCTGATACCAGCGGTTGCTGCCGGTACCGCCGGCGGGGACGACGCCGAGCACCTTGAGTTGGGTGCCCCGATCGAGCTGGCCCGCCAGCAGGCCCGCCTCCTGCGAGGCGCTCAGCTCACCGCGCACCCGCAGGCTGAACACGACCGTCTGTGCGCGCACCGCGCGCTGCAGCCGGCCGGCGAGCTCGCCGTCGGCGGTGAGCAGTTCCAGGCCGCCGTCCACCTGCGGCATGGGGCTGACGCTTACGAAGCGCTGCCCGGTGCGTCGCGGCAGGCTGGCGGCCATGGATTCGCTCTTGCCTGCCGAGGGCAGGAGCGCTTGCGCGGGCGAGCGATGGCATATCAGCACCGGCAGTTCGCCGCGGGCGCGGGGCTGGCGGATCAGCCGGCCGTCGAGGCGCAGCTGGTCGCCCTCGTCAACCCGATCACCGAGCGCGGCGGCGCGGCCATTGACGGACAGGCGGCCGGCCCGAATCCACTGTTCGGCCTCACGGCGCGAAGCCAGTCCCAGGCGGGACAGGACCTTTTGCAGGCGCTCCGGCTCCGGCGCGCGCGCCATGGCTAGTCGTCGCGGGTGGCGCCGGCAGCGACCAGTCCGGGCATTCCGGCCGCCAGTTCGGGGGCGTTGCCGGCTTCCTCGTCCGGATCACCGGCATCGTCGATGAGCATCGCCGTGGCGGCCGAGAGCGGCTCGGCATCCGCGGCACCGTCCTCGGGCGATGCGCCCGCGGGTTCGGCCTCAGGATCGACCGCCAGCACCAGCTGGGGGTCAATCTCCTCCAGGCCGCGCAGCTGCGCGAGCGGCGGGAGCTCATCGACGCTGCGCAGTCCAAAGTAATCCAGGAACTCGCGCGTGGTGCCCAGCAGTTCCGGGCGGCCGGGCAGTTCGCGATGACCGACGACGCGCACCCAGTTGCGTTCCTGGAGCGTGCGGATGATGTTGGGATTGACCGCGACCCCGCGCACCGCCTCGATCTCAGCGCGCGTGAGCGGCTGGCGGTAGGCAATCAGCGCCAGTGTCTCGAGCAGCGCGCGCGAGTAGCGCTGCGGCCGTTCGGGCCACAGCCGCGAGACCTCGGCGGCGAACTCGCGCCGTACCTGGATGCGCACACCGCTGGCGGTTTCCTTGAGCTCCAGGGCGCGCTCGGCATACTCCTGCTCGAGCGCCGCGAGGCTGGCGCGGATCGCCGCGGTGCCCGGGCGGTCGGTATCGCCGAACAACGCCGCGAGCTCGTCCATCGGCAAGGCGCGACCTGCGGCGAGCAGGCCGGCCTCGACCACGTTCTTGATGTACTGCTCGTTCATGGCCTGCTCCAGGCTGGCACTAGACCGGGGTCTGGTCCCGGTCCGGGCCGGGCACCAGTTGAAGTGTACGCACTGGCGCCGCGCGGCGCACGTGCAGCGGGGCCATCGCCTCGGTCTGCACGATGTCGATCAGTCCCTCGCGCAGCAGTTCGAGGATCGCCACGAAGGTGACCGCCACGCCCATGCGCCCTTCCTCCGGGGCGAACAGCTGCGTAAATTCCAGGAACTCACCCGCCTCGAGGGCCGCCAGCACGCTGCTCATGCGCTCGCGCACCGACAGCGGTTCGCGCTGCACGTGCAGGTGGGCGAACATCTGCGAGCGCGTGGCCACTTCGCGGAACGCCAGCAGCATCTCGCGCAGCGTGACCTGGGGCAAGGCGCGCGAGACCGGCCGTTCGCGCAACTCCGCGCTCGCCTGGAACACGTCACGCTCGAGCCGCACCAGCTGATCGACGTCGCTGGCCGCACGCTTGAAGCGCTCGTATTCCTGCAGCCGGCGCACCAGCTCGGCGCGCGGATCTTCCTCCGCGTCGGCCGCGCCCGCCGGCCGCGGCAGCAGCATGCGTGACTTGATCTCGGCCAGCGTGGCGGCCATCACCATGTACTCGCCGGCCAGTTCCAGCTGCAGCTCCTGCATCAGATCGATGTAGCGCATGTACTGCAGCGTGATCTCGGCGATGGGGATATCCAGCACGTCGAGGTTCTGGCGGCGGATCAGGTACAGCAGCAGATCGAGCGGGCCCTCGAAGGCCTCCAGGAACACCTCGAGCGCCTGCGGCGGAATGTACAGATCGCGCGGCATGTGCGTGATCGGCTCGCCATTCACGATGGCGAAGGGCATTTCCGCCTGTTCCGGCGGCACCACCGGGCTGGCCGGCGGCGGCGGACTGGCGATGACTATCTTCAGGTCGGGTTTCCCGGTGCTCATGACGCCGCTCCTATCGGCCTTGTCCGTGCCTCACAACGGCAAGGTGCCTGGTTCGGCTGGCCGATACTCGCGATGCCTCGTTCCCGCAAACGGACGTGGACACCTCCACGCGAACGATGTCTCGCTCTTACAACCGACACCTTGAGCATGTCGGCGTTGATCATGCGCCCTTTCGATTTGCTGCCGCCACTAGGACTGAATACACAGCGCGTCATGTAGCGCATCTCCATTCTCCCGCAGTGTGCGGGTCTGCGCAACGCTCTCAGCACGCTTATTTCATCGAGTTTCAGGTCACTCTGAGCTGTTTTTCCGGACTGAAGCATAAAGGTTGCGCGTCGGCATGAACGAGCCCGACATGAGAATGTTTCATCCGCACGGGCGCTCCTGCTCCGCCCTGCTGCGCAAGTCGCTGGTGAGGCGAAACGTCCGTGTTTCTTCATGGCATGCAGTGTATCTAGCTTACTCGGTACGCAGGTGCATCGAGCGACGCACGTCGTCCAGGGTGTGGCGTGCCGACTCGCGGGCCTTCTCGGCACCCTCCGCGAGCAAATTCTTGATCAGTTCGGGGTTGTCCTGGTAGTCCCGCGCGCGTTCGCGCATCCCTTTGACCTCCGCCACCACCTTGTCGATCAGCGGCTGCTTGCATTCCAGGCAGCCGATGCCGGCACTGCGGCAGCCGGCGGCCGCCCAATCGCGGGTCGATTCGTCGGAATAGATGCGGTGCAGGTCGTAGACCGGACACTTGTCCGGGTCGCCCGGGTCGGTGCGCCGCACGCGCGCCGGGTCGGTCTGCATGCTCTTGAGCTTGCGCGCGACGCTCTCCGGGTCTTCCCGCAGGCCGATGGTGTTGCCGTAGGACTTGGACATCTTGCGGCCGTCCAGGCCGGGTACCTTGGGGGTCGCCGTCAGCAGTGCGCGCGGTTCGGGGAGGATGCTGACCGTGGTGCCCTCGAGGTAGCCGAGGAGCCGCTCGCGGTCGGCCACCGTGATGCGGGTGTTGCCGCTGACCAGATTGCGCGCGCGCTCGAGTGCCGCGGTATCGCCCTTCTCCTGGAACTGCTTGCGCAACTGACGGTACATTGTGATATTGCGCCCGCCCAGCTCCTTCACCGCGCGCTCGGCCTTGGCCTCGAAGTCTGGCTCCTGACCGTACAGGTGGTTGAAGCGCCGGGCGACCTCGCGCGCAAATTCGACGTGCGCCACCTGGTCCTCGCCCACCGGCACGAACGCCGGCCGATAGATCAGCACGTCGGCGCTCTGCAGCAGCGGGTAGCCGAGGAAGCCGTAGGTGGCGAGGTCCTTCTCGCGCAGCTGCTCCTGCTGGTCCTTGTAACTCGGCACGCGTTCAAGCCAACTGAGCGGCGTGATCATCGACAGCAGCAGGTGCAGTTCGGCGTGCTCGGGCACGTGTGACTGCACGAACAGCGTGGCGACGCTCGGGTTGAGCCCGGCCGCCAGCCAGTCGACCACCATCTCGTGTATCAGTTCCGGCAGTTCCGCGGTGCTGTCATATCCGGTGGTGAGCGCGTGCCAGTCGGCCACGAAGAAATAGCATTCGTACTGGTATTGCAGGTCCACCCAATTGCGCAGCGCGCCGTGGTAGTTACCCAGATGCACCTGCCCGGTCGGGCGCATGCCGGACAGGACACGCCTGGTTTGCGGAACAGAACTCATTCCCTGGCATTATACGGGCGCCGCTGCCGCCCGTCTCAGGCCTCCCCGACGGCGAATCCCGGCAAACGACCGCGGCCCTGGCGCCGAATCACCGGCGGCGACACCGCCAGATCGACTACCGTCGTCGGCTCCAGACCGCAGTTGCCGGAGTCGAGCACGGCGTCGATCTGATGCTCCAGGCGGCTGCGAATTTCCCGGCCGCTGGTGAGCGGTTCGGACTCGCCCGGCAGCAACAGGGTGGAGCTCATGATCGGTTCGCCAAGTTCCGCAAGCAGCAGGTGCGGCACCGGGTGGTCGGGAATGCGGATCCCGATCGTGCGCCGCTGCGCGTGCTGCAGGCGGCGCGGGGTCTCGCGGGTCGCGGGCAGTAGAAAGGTGAAGGGTCCGGGGGTCGCGGCCTTGAGCAGGCGAAACTGCCAGGTCTCCACGCGTGCGTAGCGGCCGATTTCGGCCAGGTCCGCGCACACCAGCGTGTAGTGGTGGTGGCGGTCCGCCTCGCGCAGGCGCCGGATGCGCTCCAGGGCCGCCGCGTCGCCGATGTGGCAGCCGAGCGCATAGCAGGAATCGGTCGGATAGGCGATCAGCCCGCCGTCGCGCAGGATCTGCGCGGCCTGGCGGATCAGCCGCGGCTGCGGGTTTTGCGGGTGCAATTCGAAATACTGGCTCAAGAGGCTAATATACGCGGCCGCGCCGAGCGCGGGCCCGATTCCCACCCAAGGACTGCGGTCGAATAACTCATGCAAGCGGCGCTGAATTTCCTGCCCCTGGTGGCGTTTCTGCTGGCCTACAAGCTCGGCGGCATCTACCTCGCCACCGCCGTGCTGATGGCCTCGATGGTCGTGGTGGCGCTGGTGGATTATGTGCGGCGGCGGCGTGTGACACCCATGCACGCCGTGAGCACGGTGCTGGTACTCATCTTCGGCACCGCCACTCTGGCCTTTCACGATCCGCGTTTTCTGAAGGTCAAGCCTACCCTGCTGCTGTGGATCATGGCCCTGGCGTTTCTGGCCAGTCAGTGGATCGGTGCGATGCCGCTGTCGCAGCGGCTGCTGGAACCGGCCCTTGCGCCGGGAGTGCGGGTCTCGCGTGCGCAGTGGCGGCGCATCAACCTGCTGTGGGTCGGTGTCTACCTGCTGCTGGGCGGCCTCAATCTCTACGTCGCGCACGCCGAGAGCGAAAAGACCTGGGTGTATTTCAAGGTCTTCGGGCTGACCATTGCCGTGGCGGTCCTGTTCGTGGCCCAGGCGCTGTGGCTGCAGCGCCGACGAACATAATGCACAAGGAGGCCGCGTGATGAGCGAGTCCGATGTGGTCGCGTCCCGGGTTGAACGAATCCGCACGCTGGTGCAGGATAGCCTGCATCCCGTTCGGCTAGAGATTCGTGATGACAGCGCCGCGCACGCGGGTCACGTCGGCGGAGGCGGTAGGGGGCACTTTTACGTCCGGATCGTGTCTGAGGTGTTTTCCGGCAAATCGCTGGTAGAGCGACACCGTCTGGTGCACGATGCGCTCGCCGCCCTCCTGGAGACCGACATACATGCTTTGGCGCTGAGCACCAAGGCACCTGAAGAAGATTATTAACTTAGTTCTGTAACCTTATGAGAAGCCAAATGAATATTGTTAGATTTTCGGTCCTGACTGCGGTCGTCCTACTGGCTGCATGCGCGCAGAAGGGCGCGCAACCCAGCGGCACTGCCGCGGCGCCAAAGCCCGTCGCCACGGTGAACGGTCAGGCGCTCACGACCGCGCAGTTTGAACTCTTCAGCAAGGCGGTCTCTGGCAAGGCCTCCGCCGAGCTGAACGCCGCCCAGCGTGCGCAGGCGCTCGACACCCTGGTGCGCGCCGAAGCCGTAGCGCAGCAGGCCGAGAAGGAAGGCCTGGACAAGCAGGGCGACGCGCCCCCCTCGCTGGCGCTGGCGCGGCTGCAGATACTCGAGCAGGCCGCGATGACGAATTTCCTCAAGGACCACAAGGCGACGGACGCCGAGCTCAAGGCCGAGTACGACACGCAGGTGGCTGCGATGCCCAAGACGCAGTACAAGGCGCGCCACATCCTGGTGAAGACCAAGGACGAGGCCGACCAGATCATTGCGCAGCTCAACAAGGGCGCCAAGTTCGAGAAGCTGGCCGCTGACCATTCGCTCGACGGCTCCAAGACCAACGGCGGTGACCTGGGCTGGTTCAGCCCGCAGAACATGGTCAAGCCCTTCGCCGATGCGGTGGCCGGCCTCAAGAAGGGCGAGACCACCAAGACTCCGGTGCAAACGGAGTTTGGCTGGCACGTCATCCGTCTCGACGACACGCGCGAGACCACGCCGCCGGCGTTTGATACGGTCAAGGACCGCCTGGTGCAGATTGTCGAGGCGAAGAAGTTCAAGGCCTATGG
This sequence comes from uncultured Gammaproteobacteria bacterium, assembly GCA_963707115.1. GTDB lineage: Bacteria > Pseudomonadota > Gammaproteobacteria > Steroidobacterales > Steroidobacteraceae > FEN-1191. The sequence goes on along the minus strand of CAVPOP010000003.1, from coordinate 38,367 downwards.
GGACGGCCTGGTGAGCGTCGCCAAGGTCGAGAAGAACCTCTAAGCGCTGAGCGCAGCGCTCAGCATGCTGCGGAACGCGGCCACGGCGCGCGCCACCGGCGCGCCCGGACTGGTCTGGTAGCCGGACGCGCTCAGGCCGCGCTGCGTCGAGGCCGCAAGTTCCCGATCCAGGCGCAGCGCCTGGTGCGCCAGCCGCCTGACCAGATAGCGAATGGCCTGGTCGGGACCCGCAGGTCCGTGACGCCAGTAATCAAAGCACTGCAGGCGGCTCAGCCCGACCGCCAGCGGGATCACCTGCAGCGCGCTCAGCCCGTCGCTGCGCAGTTCAAACAGCAGATTCGGCCATACAAAGCGTCGCTGCCAGGCGCCATCACTGCGCGCGCCGCTCAGGCTCGCAAGGCGCCGGGCGGACCAGCTCTCCGCTGCCACCGGTGTGGCGAGCCAGGCTATCCGGCCCAGCTCCAGTTCCACCTGCACCGCCGGGCGGGAAAAGCGCTGCACGCCGCCGATGGACTCGTGGTCCGGCAGCCGGTGGGCCAGCAACTGCTCGACGGTAACCTTCCAGTCGGCGGCAATCGGGTACTCCACGAAGCCCTGCGCCGGGCCGAGTGCCTCGGCTGGTTCGCTGCCTCGCGCATCATCGAAGGGCGAGCCGGGCGGCGTGAGCGCACCGCTCCCCACGAATATCAGTCCGGCGGGCGTGCTTACGTTCATGATCGCCAGGCGCGAGTCCTCGCCGGCCGCGCGGCTGCGCCCGCTGAGTTCAAAATCCAGCTGGTGCAGGGGGCAGTACACATGGCCCGCAAAGTGACCGCTGCGCTCCGTGGCAAGGGCGTGCGGCTGGTGCGGGCAGTTGTTGTGGAAGGCGCGCAGCTGTGCGCCATCGCGCACCACCAGCGCGCGCGTGGTGGCCAGCTCGAGCGTCAGGTAGTCACCGGTGTCGGGAATTTCCTGCACGTGGCCCACCAGCTGCCAGGCCCGGGCAAAGCAGCGCTCGTGTTCGAGCGCCAGGCGGGCGTCGGCGGGCAGCCGCTGCCAGTTCGACGCGCCTCCGGGAATGGGGAAATAGCCGGGGAACACCGACGCCAGGTACGCCATGCAGCGCCGCCGCGCGCCGGCCCGATCGACGTCGCCTTCGGTCTGGAAGGCAATTCCCTGCCACATCATCTCGAGAGCGCCGATCAGCCCGAGCGCCACGGCGTCAGCGTCCAGGTGCCGTTGCTTGCTCTCTGCGATCATGCGCTGGATGAGCTCGAGCACCAGCACCGCAAAGCGATCATCCTTCTGACCGCAGATCTCCTGGTATTCCTGGCGTGCGGTCGCCTCGCCCCAGAATGCGTACCAGACTGACACCTTGCGGGTGCTGGCGATCGTTGGATCCAGGTACAGCTCGACCAGCCTCTGCAGGGCCTGCACCGGCGAGTCGCGCAGCCGGCCGACCGGCTCGAGCACCTGGGCCTCGAATTCCGCCGACAGGAAACGGAGCGAGGCCACCAGCATTGCGCCCTTGGACTTAAAGTAGAATCGCACGATGCCGGGCGATAATTTGGCGATGGCCACGACCTTCTCGACCGTGGTCTGCGAGGGACCGTAGAGGTGCAGCGCCGAGATGCAGGCGTCGATGAGGCGCTGGCGCTGGCGGCTCGCCGACAGTCGCTGCCGCGAGCCGGGCGCAGGAGCCTGCCCCGCCTTGGCGCGCCGCGCCTTCATGCGCGCCGCACCGCCGGGCTCATCGGGGCGCCGCCGCCCTCCCCCGGCCGCAATTGGCTGAGTAAACCGCCCGCTGCTTTGGCATAGTCGCGCATCAGATGAAATCCGGTTTCCTGAGTAGAGTCCTGACCAGCAAGCATCGGCGCTGGCTGATCATTGCACCACCGCTGGTATTTCTGCTGATCTTTTTTCTGATTCCCTTCGGCTTCGCCCTGGCGATCAGCTTTGCCGAGACCGCGATCCGGGTGCCGCCGTTCACCGACGTGCTCTCGATCGATCGGGCCCACCACCTGCATCTGGTCCTGAAGCTGAATAATTACCGGTACCTGCTGACCGACGAAGTGTATGCACTGTCGTATTTATATTCGCTAAAAACCGCGTTCTTTTCCACGCTGATCTGCCTGCTGATCGGCTATCCGATGGCCTATGGCATCGCGCGCACTTCCAAGCACATGCAGAGCATCCTGCTGCTGATCATCATCCTGCCGTTCTGGACCTCGTTCCTGCTGCGGGTGTATGCGCTCGAAGGGATCATCCGCGAGCACGGGCTGCTCAACCAGGCACTGCTGTGGCTGGGCGTCATCCATCAGCCCCTCAAGCTCATGCACACCACCACGGCCGTGTATCTGGGGATCGTGTACTCCTACCTGCCGTTCATGGTCCTGCCGTTATTTGCGACCCTGGAGAAACTGGACCGTACGCTGCTCGAGGCCTCCGCGGACCTGGGCAGCCCGCCGTGGCGGGCGTTCGTGGACGTCACCCTGCCCTTGTCGATGCCCGGAATCATCGCCGGCTCCATGCTGGTGTTCATCCCGGCGATTGGTGAATTCGTCATCCCCTCGCTCCTGGGAGGCGCCGGCAACCTGATGATCGGGCGCGTGCTCTGGGATGAGTTCTTCGGCAATCGTGACTGGCCGGTGGCCTCGGCGGTCGCCGTGGCGTTCCTGGTGCTGCTGGTCGCCCCGATCGCCGTCTACCAGCACTACCATCGCAAGGATCTCGAGGGACACGCATGAGCGAGCGCCAGTCGCCCTTGCTCATGACCGTGCTCGCGATCGGCGTCGCCCTCCTGTACATCCCGATGCTGGTCATGATCGGCTATTCGTTCAATTCCTCGCCCCTGGTCGGGGTCTGGGGCGGCTTTTCCACCCACTGGTACTCCGCCCTGGCCGGCAACGACCAGCTCAAGTCCGCCGCCTGGTTGTCGCTCCGGGTGGGCTTTGTGGCGGCGACCGCGGCGATGGTGCTCGGCACGCTGGCGGCCGTGGCGCTGGTGCGCTTCCGGAGCTTCCACGGTCGCCTGGCGCTCACCGCGATGGTCAATGCCCCGCTGGTCATGCCCGAGATCATCACGGGCATCACGCAGCTGTTGCTGCTGATCTCCATGCTGCACCTGCTGGGCTGGCCGCACCGCGGCTTCCTCACGATAGTGCTCGCGCACGTCACCTTCTGCACCGCCTACGTGACGGTCACGGTGCAATCGCGGCTGGGGACCGCCGATCGCTCGCTGGAAGAAGCGGCCATGGACCTGGGCGCCGGACCGGTGCGCGCGTTTTTCGACACCACGCTGCCCATCATCGCCCCGGCGCTCGCCAGCAGCTGGCTGCTGAGTTTCACGCTCTCGCTGGACGATCTGGTGATTTCAAGCTTTGTTTCCGGGCCGGGCGCCAGCACGCTGCCCATGGTCATCTATTCCAAAGTGAAGCTGGGCGTGAGCCCGGACGTCAATGCACTGGCGACGCTGATCATCGCCCTCGTCGGCACGGGAGTCCTCATCGCCGGGGTGCTGATGCGGCGCGCGGAACGTCAGCGGCTGCGGGACCTGCAACTCGCGGCCCAGTAGTGAGTGTTATTTCCCCGTCTTGATGCGCGTCCATACGCGGGTGCGGATGCGCTCGGTCGCAATACTCACTTCGGCGCTCGGGTACAGGCGTGCTTCGATATCCGGGGTGGGATACAGCGCCCTGTCGTGCAATATATCCGGGCGCACGTAGGCGTTGGCCGCCAGATTGGGGTTGCCGTAATAGATCTCGTTGGTAATCTCGGCGATCACCTGCGGATCCAGGATGAAGTTCAGAAATTGATGGGCCGCCATCGGGTGGGTGGCGCCCACCGGTATCAGGAGCGATGAAAAGGTCCGATTGCCGCCCTCTTTGGGTATCGTGAAGGCCAGATGGACCGGCGCCCCGGCGGCCCGCGCCCGCGCCATCACGGTAGCGTAATCGGCCGACCATGACATGGCGATGCACACCTCCTTGTTGGTCAGCGCATTCATGTACTCGATGGAATCGAAACTGCGCACGTACGGACGCACCGCCATCAATAGTCGCTCCGCGGCGGCGAAATCCTCGCGCCGCGTGCTGTTGGGATCGAGATGCAGGTAGCTCAGGGCCATGCCTATGGTGTCCTCGGGCGAATCGAGGAACGACACCCCGCAGTCGGCAAAGCGGGAGACGATCTTGGGGTTGAAGACCATATCCAGGCTGTCGACCGGCGCGTCGGGCATGCGCGCGCGGATCATGTCCACGTTGTACGAAAACCCGCTCACCGCCTCCAGGTAGGGCACGGCGTGGCGGTTTCCCGGATCGGACTTGTCCTGAATCGCGAGAATCTTCGGGTCCAGGTTCTTCCAGTTCGGCAGCAGCGCCTTGTCGAGCGGCAGGTACACCCCGGCCTTGATCTCGCGACTGAAGAAATTGGATGAGGCACTGACCACGTCGTAGCCCGACTCGCCGGCAAACAGCCGCGCCTCCATGGTCTCTTCGGCGTCATAGGTGTCGTAGACCACCTTGATGCCGGTGAGCGCCTCGAAGCGCTGCAGCGTCCTGGTGCCGATAAAATCAGCCCAGTTGTACAGGTACAGCCGCTTCTCCTCGGCCATGGCGGCGCTCACCGCCCCCAGCAGCAGCAGACTCAGGAGGCACGCGCGCAGGGCCCTGCTCGTGGTCATTGCCAGCAACCGACTCGGCGGCGGATCGCGCCCCCGCTAGTATAAAGTGTCGTCAGGGTAAGGGGTCGGTAACTGATCCCGGGGGGAGTTCTACAGTGCGAAATCACCACACTTTCTTGGCGTTGACGGGCCTGCTTGTGCCTTGCGCTCCCGCCCGCACGGGCGGCCGACGAGGCGCCGCCGGCGGCAGCGGCCGACGTCGTGGTCACGCACGCCAGGATCTACACCGCCGCAGAATCGCAGCTGGCCGAGGCGCTGGCGTTCCGCCAGGGCAAGCTCATCTACGTCGGGGATGCGAGCGGTGTGCAGCCCTACGTCGGCGCGCACACGCAGCACGTCGACGCGGGTGGCCACCTGGTGGTGCCCGGACTGGTGGACTCACACATCCACCCGGTGGATATCATTGACGTCGATCAGTGCGACCTCAACAGCCAGGGCAAGTCGCTGCGCCAGCTCGCGGGTTTCGTGCAGGCCTGCGTCAAGCGCTTCCAGCTGGCGCCGGGAGCGTGGCTCGCCGTGCACCAGTGGAGTTCGACCAACGACAACCGCCCCGACGCCGAATATCCGACGCTGCGTGCCGCCCTCGACAAGGGCGCCCCGGCGAACCCCGTGTATCTCATGGGCGACGACGGTCATCGCGCGGCGTTCAACAGCGCCGGCCTGGCCCTGGCGCGCAATGCGGCGGGCCAGGTCGTGGGTATCAGCAAGCAAACACTGGGGGGCGAGTTCGCGCGCTATCGGCTGCTGATTGGCGTGGACGAGCGCGGTGAACCCGACGGCGAGGTGAACGAGGAAGCGCAGAACCTGATGGACACGGGCTACTCCGATTACAGCGGCCTGCAGGCGGCGCTGGCCCAGCCCGAGCGCATACCCTACCTGCTCAATCGCGCGGGCATCACCGCGGTGCTCGATGCCGCCGCGAGCGCCGACGGCATACCGGTGTATGAAAAACTGCTCAGCAGCGGGCACCTCACGGCCCACGTCAGCCTGGCGCAGTATTTCAATCCGGACCGCAACCGCGACGCACAGGGGCAGGTTGACTACGCGGGCATGGTGGCGCGCGCCGTCGCGATGCGCGCCAAGTTCGCGAACAATCCCCTGGTGCGCGCCGACTTCGTGAAGATATTTGCGGACGGCGTGGCCGAGGGCAACCCCTTCGGCACGCCCCCGACGCTGGGCAATGCCGCGATGCTCTCCCCTTATCTGCAGCCCAGATTCGCTCGCGATGCCGAGGGTCGCCCAACCGTGACCGGCTACGTGGATACCGCCTCGGAGCTCTGCACCCAGGTGCGCGCCCACCCTGAACAGTACCGGGACGTGGCGACGTTCATCAAGACCCGGGGCTACCATCCCGGGCAGTGCCAGATCTCGAACGGCCAGCTCAAGGATGATCGCGACGTCATCATGGAGTACGCCAAGCGCATGCATCTGGCAGGCTTCAATCTGCATATCCACGTGATCGGCGATCGCGCGGCGCGCACTGCGATCGACGCGATCGAGGCGGCGCGCGCCGCGGATGGCGTCAGCAGCACGCACGACAGTCTCGCGCACCTGCAGTTCGTCCAACCGGAGGATCTCGCCCGGCTGGGTCGCGATCACCTGTACGTGGCCTTCACGATGTGGTGGGCGAGCTCCAGTCTCGACTACGACATGACCATTGTGCCGTTCGTGCAGCACGTGACCGGCAACAGTTACGCCAGCCGCATGGTCCCCGGCAGCTTCTACTACGAGAACAGTTACCCGGTGCGCGCCACCAAGGACGCGGGTGGAATCGTCGTCGGCGGGTCCGACGCCCCGGTCGGCACGCGCGACCCGCAGCCGTTCGTGAATATCTCGACGGGCATCCTGCGGCACGCCCCCGGCGAGAAGGTGCTCAACGCACACCAGGCCATTACGGTCCGCGAGGCGCTCAATGCCTACACCATCGACGGCGCGCGCTTCCTGGGACGGGCCGGGGAATTCGGCTCGCTCGAGGTCGGCAAGTCGGCGGACTTCGTGGTCCTGGATCGCGACATCCTGGCACTCGCCGACCACGGCAAGGCCGATCAGATCGCCGGTACCCGGGTGCTCGAAACCTGGTTCCGCGGCGCTCGCGTCTATCACGCTTCCGGCAAGGAAAAGCCATGACGTCGGCGGCGCCGATCAGGCGCGCAGCACCTCTCGGGTTCCTCTGGCTGCTGTGCGCAGGCAGCGCGCTCGCGGAGGCGCCGGCCGGTGGCGCGGGCGGCGCAGTGGACAGCGCGCGACTGGCGCGTGCGGAAAGCGTGATTCGCGAAGAGATGAAGTCACAGCAGATCCCTGGGCTGGCCCTGGCCGTCGTCGATCACGGCAAGGTGATACTCGCGCAGGGATACGGATACGCGAACCTCGAGCACAGCGTCCCGGTGAGCGCCGATACCGTGTTCCAGTCCGGTTCGGTGGGCAAGCAGTTCGCCGCCGCGGCGGTGATGCTGTTTGTCGAGGACGGCCGGCTCGGGCTCGATGACCCCATAACGCGCTACCTGCCCGAAGCACCGCGCGAGTGGGCCGACATCCGCATCCATCACCTGCTGACGCACACCTCGGGGATTCGCGATTACGGCTACGAGGCAAGCTACGACACGCGGCGCGCGGTCACGGAAGCTGAGCTGGTGCGCATGGCTTGCGCCCAACCGCTCGAGTTCCTCCCCGGGGAGCGCTACAGCTACAGCAACACCGGCTACCTGCTGCTCGGAGCGATCATGGATCGTGTGGGCGGCCGCCATTACAGCGAAGTCCTGCGTGAGCGCGTGTTTGAGCCGCTGGGAATGAAGAGTGCGCGCCTGATCGATGAAGCGGCCATCGTGCCGCACCGCGCGGCGGGCTATCGCCTCAAGAACGGGCACGTCGCCAATCAGGAATGGGTGGCCCCCGAGCAGAACACCACGGCGGATGGCTCGCTGTACCTGTCCCTCAACGACATGATCGCCTGGGACCGGGGGCTTCGCGCCGGCCGGATCCTCACGGCCAGCTCCTGGCGCCAGGTATACACGCCGGTCACCTTGTCGAGCGGCAACACCTACCCCTACGGTTTCGCCTGGGAGGTATACACCAACACCGGTCAGGAAGTGCACGCGCACAGCGGTGGCGTGCCGGGTTTCGCCACCTACATCGTGCGCTACCTGGGTGATGATCTGAGTCTGATCGTGCTCACCAACCTTGAGGACGCCGATCCCGAGCGCATCGCGCGGCGGGTCGCGGGCGAGTTACGCGATGACCTGCGCACTCCGGAGCGCCGACCGATCCAGGATGCCGAGCCGGCGCGCCGCACCGTCTTGGGGCAGCTCCTGGAGCGGGCGCGGGCCGGCACCCTCACGGCCTCCGACCTGCCGCACGTGCGCGGCGGCTTTCAGCCCAGCAACGCGACCGGCTATCGCAGTGAGTTCGACGGGCTCGGGGAGTTGCAATCCCTCGCGCTGGTGGCGCGTGACCGACTGGGCGATGACGAGCACTCGCAGTATCTGGCGACCTTTGCGCACGGACGGCGCCTGGTGGATTACACGGTCGACAGTCGCGGCGGAACCGTGGACCTGGATATCGGACTGGCCGATTAGCCGAGCTCCGCGAGATACCACTCGACAAAGCGCTGCGCATACGCTTCCTGCCTCGAGTACGGTCCGGGCTCGTAGTAGCGCGAGTTCACGCCCTGCTGGTTGTGTTCAATGATCTGCTTGTCCTCGATACTGGTGACCTGCCAGAGCCAGATCAGGCGCGCGACGTCGTAGTCGCGACCGGCGACGGCGTCGGCACGGACCAGCCACAGCACTTCCATCTCGGTGCGATCCACGCGGCGCGGAATGAACCGGTACATCACGCCGTGGTCCGGGTAGGCCAGGAAGTCGCTGACCGGGCCCACGTCAAAATAGGTCGAGCTGCCGTCGGCGGCGTGAAACTTGCCCATCAGGGGCGCAAGCACTGCACCGTCGGGAGAGGCGGTGGCGTGCCCGTCCAGCAGCGCGCTGCGCATGACGGCGATGGACTCCTGCCCCGCCCGCGCGTGCAGTCCGTAGCCGTCCCGATCGGCGATCTCGATGCCGAGGCCGGCACTGCGCGCCCGTGCCGCGCTTTCGACCTCGGCCGCCTGTGCCGCGGGCCGGGCGTAGACGTGGCGACGCGCAAATTCCGGGTGCGAGGGCTGGCAGTGATAGCACTCCATGTAGTTCTCGATGGCCAGCTTCCAGTTGGCGTTGATCTCGAAGCTCTCGCGGTGCGCGATCTTGGCCTGCGCCCAGCCGTGCGCGCCGGCCGCCTCGGCCAGCGCGAGCGCGGCGTCATCCAGGGCGGGTGGCTGCGCGGCAAAGCTCACGAAGATCAGGCCCTCGAGCACCCGGACCGGGAGCGACTTCAGCCCGAATTCCTCGCGACGGAAGGATGCGGGCATCTCGCGCGCCGCGCGCAGTCGCCCATCCAGCCCGTACGACCAGGCGTGATAGGGGCAGGTAAATCCACCCCCGACGGCGGTACCGGAGCGGTTCAGGCAGACGCGCGACCCGCGATGCCTGCAGACGTTGAGCAAGGCGTGCAGCGTGCCGTCGGCCGCGCGGCACACGATCATCGACTCGCGCCCCAGCTCGGCGAGCAAGTAATCGCCCGGGTTCGGCAGACTGCAGACATGGCCGGCACAGAACCAGTGCCGCAGCAGCATGCGCCCCATGTCCTGCTCGAAGATCTCCGGATCCGTGTAGTAGACGCGCGGCAGCGCATGCCCAGGCTTTGCTCGCTGGGTATCCGTGGGACTCATTGCCGCCGCTCGTACTATCTATAAGCGCAGCGAGGCGTTCAGCCCAAAGGTGCGGGGCCGAAACGTGTACTGGTTCTGCTGCTCCGACAGAAAGTTGGGGTTGAAGGAATCCGCCTGCCCGAGCTGGTAGTTGGTGATGGTATGCGAGTTGAACAGGTTGTCGACGAACGCCGCCAGTGCCCAGTCTCCCACGGTGACGCCACCTCGCACCTGAGCGAATACGGTCGAGGGCTGCGTGTACGTGTCCGGGTTGTACTGTGAGGTCGTCGGGTCCTGCAGGTTCGCGATCCAATGATTCCGGCTCTGGTACTGGTAGTCAAAGCGCACGAAGGCGGGACGGTCCGCCGCATGGAAGTCGTACTGAGCGCCTAGGGCGAGGGTCCACGGCGGATTCAACGAAGGCGCTAGGTTGATCGATCCCTGCCCCGAGATGCCGTTCCCGTCCCTGGCCAGGGGCAGGCACGGCGTGGTCGACGCAGACGGGCAAAATTGCGCGCGCAAAGCCGAGTCGGCCGTGTAGCGCGCGTCGGTGTAGCCAAGCGCGACATCGAATTTCATCGGCCCCAGGGCCATGTCCGCCTGCAGGTCAAAGCCCTTGGCCTCCGCCGTGCCCAGATTGTCGGTGAACTGCAGCCCGCAAGCGCCCGGCACGTACACGTTCTGCTGTATGTCTTGCCAGCGAATGAGATACACGCTGGTGGCGATCCGGAACGCCGGGCCGAAGTTGTTCTTGGACCCAATTTCGTAGCTCTGCGTGGAGTCGGACTTGTAGATCGCCGGCGCGCCGTTCGGGTAGCCGGTATTGTCCAGATCCTGGTCGCAATAAGACGGGAGCGGCGCATTGCCGCCGCCGGCCCGGAAGCCCTTGGCGTAGGTTGCATAGAAAAGATTGGCCTGGTCCATCTGGAAGGCAATACTCACTTTGGGTGTACTCGAGGTCTCGGAATGCGAGGCGTAGGTGGTTGCCGGATCGCCCGGCCCGTAATTCAACAGGCCGTCGGCATAGTGACTCAGCGAAAACGATAGATTGGCGTATCGCTCGCCCACCGTGACGCGCCACTGGTCGGTGAGCGCGTAGCTCAGCTCGCCATATCCCGCCGTTTGCCGATCGGTCGTATGGTTGTCGTTATAGTAGGTCACGCAAGCCGGGATGGCGGTGTAAGTGCCCGGCTGGCCGGGACAGTTGTAGAAATCTCCGAAAACGTCATCGATCGCGTTTACGCCATAAAGGTAATCGAAAAACGGCACGATCTGCTTATCGGTCAAGGTCTCCAAACTCTCCTGCTTGGCTTCCTGCCAGAAGACCCCCACGGTCCAACGCCAGGGGGACTTGTCGTCGGTGGATTGCCAGCGCAGCTCCTGCGACCAGGTGCGTTGGTTGTTGACTATGACGTTGGGAGATTGATAGTTCGCGAACGCTGCCGGCAAGTGAATGCCCTTGCCGTCGATCAGCGGGTACCAGTCGCAGGGCGCCACCGTATTGACCGAGGTCGCGCCGCAACCGCCGATAATCACGCCGTAATTCGGATCGGTGTTGATCGGATTGGTGGGCCAGCCCAGCGACTGGTAATAGGCGAGATCGTAGACCGTGCCCTGGTAGGCCGTTTGCTCATCGCGGTGGTAATAAGAGGTGTTAGAGATGATCTGGCTGCGCTCGAGATTCAGCTCCAGCTTGAGTGCCGGCAGGTAGTATTTGTCGGATCCCGGCAGAAGCTCCGGGGTGGCGTTGTTGAAGCGCCCGCTGCTGGGATTGGAATAGGCCGCCCAGAAGGTCGAGTCATCGTGCGTCTGGGTATTCTGGTAAATGATACTGGGCGTCACATCCAGAATGGCGGCCGGTTGCCACACGGCCGCCAGCCGCAACATGTACGAGTAGCCGTGATTCGCATCGCTCTCGGTGACGGCCCCGGTGGTGGGATCAACGCGATTGATCCAGCCGCCGTCCTTGCGGTACCAGGCGCTGCCACGTACCCCGAGGGTGCCGTCGATCAATGTCATGCCGTGGGCTACGCCCAGTTCGTAACTGGGCTGGCCGCCGTCGGTAAAGGCCAGTTCGCTGCGCACGTAGGTGCTCGATCCGTGCAGCTTGGGCGCCGCGAGTATATAGCGCACCGTGCCGCCTTCCGAACCGGCGCCGAACAGCGTGCCCTGCGGTCCGCGCAGCACCTCGACGCGATCCAGGTCGAACGTTCTGGGCAGCGTATCGTCAGGATTGAAGCCGACCGAGCGCATCTGGATCGGCGTGTCGTCGATGTAAATGCCCGTCGTGCCTGCGCCGCCCGAGGAGGAAATGCCGCGGATTGAGACCTGGTTGGTAATTGAGGTGTCGATATTGACACCGGGCGTGTAACGCACGAGATCCTGCATATCCTTGATGCCACGCGCGTCCATAGAGTCCTGGCTCAGGGCGGTCACGCTGATGGGCACGTGGCTCAGGACTTCGGAGCGGCGAGTGGCCGTCACGACGATCTCCTCGAGTCCTTCGCTACCCGTCGCGGCCGTTTGTGCGAGCACTACGGCGGCGGGGTTCAGCAGCAGCACCAGGGACGCCACCAGCGCGCTGGCCATGGTCTTACAAGCGACAATTCTGTTTAAGCTCATGGTGAACTCCTCGATATCAGGACTGCAGCACGATCGCCGCGTTTGCGTTCCAACTGAGGTAGACCTCATCGCTCCAATCGATCGACCATTGCGAGGTGTGTTGCTCGTTCTGTGCCAGGACCGTCAGAACTTTACCGGACGCCGTCTTGATCCGGTAGGTCGAGCGGTTTCCGAGGTAGCCGAGCTCCCAGACGACGCCCTGCAGCTGATTGATGCGATCGCCCGCGGGCGGCGTCTTGCTGAGACGAATCTTCTCCGGCCGCAGCGCCACCCACACGCGCTGACCGGTGGCGACGCGCCCCAGGTCATCGACGAGCAGATCGCCACCGGCTTCGGGACTGCTGACGCGGATTCTTCCGGAGTCGACCGCGGTCACCGTGCCCTCGAACAGATTGGTGGTTCCGATAAAATCGGCGATGAAGCGGGTCTGCGGAAACTCGTAGATCTCGGAGGGCGTGCCCACCTGCACGACCTTGCCGTGGTCCATGACGGCGATGCGGGTCGCCAGCGCCATGGCCTCGTCCTGGTCGTGCGTGACGACCACGAAAGTGGTGCCCACCTGGTACTGGATGTTGATCAGTTCGAACTGCGTCTGCTCGCGCAGCTTCTTGTCCAGCGCGCTCAGGGGCTCGTCGAGCAGCAGCACCTTGGGCCGGCGGATCAGCGCGCGCGCCAGCGCGACCCGCTGGCGCTGGCCGCCGGACAGCTGGTGCGGGCGGCGCTGCGCCAGGGCGCCGAGCTGCACCATGTCGAGCGCTTCCTTGACGCGCTGTTTCCTGACGGAGTCCTCCAGCGGCAGCCGGCGCAGTCCGTAGCCCACGTTGGCTTCCACCGTCATGTGCGGAAACAGCGCGTAGGACTGGAACATCATGTTGACCGGGCGCTCGTGCGGTGGCACCTCATTCATGCGTACGCCGTCAATGCTGATCTCACCGGCGCTGGGCTCCACGAACCCCGCCAGCATGCGCAGTAGTGTCGTCTTGCCGCAGCCCGAGGAACCGACCAGCGCAAACATCTCGCCTTTGAAGATGCCAAGATCGACCCGGTCGACGGCGGTCACGCCCGGATAGGTCTTGGAGACCCCGGCGATGACCATCTGGGGGGTGGCTTTCGGATCCAGCCACGGCCGTTCAGCGAGCTGCTTGGGATCCGGCTGGCTCATCTAGAAGTCTCCGGGCGGCGTAATGCGGCGCCGCTCGGGCGCGAAGAAGGGCTTCGGGACCACGCGCGCCCGCCGCATACGGCGCTCCCAGACCAGTTCACGGCACAGATAGATTTCCGCCCAGATTTCGGAGCTGCCTGCAAAGTACGGCGCATCGACCATAGCAAGTGCAATATTGCGTTTGCAAGTTGGCGACCAGATGGCCGAGCTGATGCTGCCAATTTCCTTGCGCCCGCCCGCGTCGGCATACAGCAAGGCGTTGGTGGCCGGCTTGTTGCCGGCGATGTCGAGCCCGACCAGGAGGCGTCCCAGGCCGCGGCGTTTCTGCTCGAGCAGCGCACGCCGGCCGGTGAAGTGCCCCTTGTTGAAATCCACCAGCCACTCGAGCCCCAATTCCAGCGGCGAGCGAGCGGTGCCCACGCGGACGCTGCTTTCCGCCGACACGAAGTCGACCTTGGGGCTCAGGAAGCCGGCCTCGATGCGCGCGACATTCAGCGCGCGCGAGCCGATCGGGCGGATTCCGCGGCTGCGCCCGGCGCGCAACAGCGCGTCCCAAAGGGCGCTGGCCTGCGCCGGATCGACCCATAACTCGTAACCCAGATCGCCCGTATAGCCGGTGCGCGACACCATCAGATCGATGCCGGCGCTCGCGTAGTAGCCGATCTCGAATGGCCTGAGCCGCTCGATGCCGGCCAGTCCCAGGTTCTTCAGCACGGCACAGGAGGTCGGTCCCTGCATCGCCAGGGCGGCGATGTCGGCGGTCACCTCCTCAATCTGCACCTCAAAGCCTATGGCCGAGGCGAGCAGCCAGTCGAGCTGCCACTCGGCCGTGCACAGCCGATATTCCTGCTCGCCGAGGCGGAACAGCGTGCCGTCGTCGATGATATGGCCGTCGTCATTGCACCATACGCAGTAGCTTACGCGATGGACCTTGAGCCCGCTGACGTCGCGGGTGACCAGGCGGTTCAGAAAGCGCGCGGCGTCGGCGCCGGCGATTCGATACTTGACCATGGGCGTGAGGTCGTAGAGCGTGGTCGCATTACGGATCGCGAAGTACTCCTGCTCCATGGTGGTGAACACGTCCACCGTGCTGTAGCCGGCCCAGGGCACGAAGCTGTCCAGCTGACTGAGCGCCCGCGCGCGCTCGTGAAACGGCGTCGGCAACAGCGGCTGCTGGAAGTGTGGCGGCAGGTCGCGAGCTTGAGGCATGTTCAGGCCGCCTCCGCCAGTACCTGGCGGGCGGCGTTCCGTCCCGCCAGACCCATGACGCCACCGCCGGGATGGCACCCGGCCCCACACAGGTAGAAGCCCGCCAGCGGCGTGGCGTACTGCGCCGCCCCGGGCACAGGCCGCACCATGAAGAACTGGTCGAGCGCCAGATCCTCGTGATGCCAGTGGCCGCCCGCGACATGGAACTCGCGCTCCAAATCCTCCGGTGTGAGCAGCTCGCTCGCCAGCACCAGCTCGCGCAGCCCCGGTGCGTACTGCGCGATGGTGTCGATCACGCGCGCTGCAAATTGCTCGCGCTGCGCCGCCCAGCCGCCCGCGACGCGGTACGGGGCGTATTGCACCACGGCTGAAAGCACGTGCCGGCCCGGCGGCGCCAGGCTCGCATCGTGCACGCTCGGCAAGCAGATCTCGAGGGCCGGCGCCCGTGAGTATTCGCCGTACTTGCTGTGGTTATAAGCGTGCTCGAGATAATCGAGCGTCGGCGAGATCAGGAGCCGGAAGCCGTGCGCGCCCGCCGACAGGCCGGTGAAGTTGGGCAGGTCCGCAAGGGCCAGGTGGAGCTTGGCCGCCGCGCCCTCGGTGCGAAGATGGCTGACCTGCCTCACGAAGCCCGCATCGAGGTGCTCAGGTCCCACCAAGCGCAGGAACGAGCTCTTGGGATCAGCGCTGGAGATGACGCGGGTGGCGGCCACTTCCTGGCCGCTCGCGAGCCGCACGCCACGGGCCTTGTCGTCCTGCACCAGGACTCGTGTGACCGGGCTGTGGGTGCAGATCTCGGCTCCTGCCTGACGTGCCGCAGCGGCGAGCGCATCCGCCACCGCACCCAGTCCGCCTGTCGGCAGCGCCGGGCCTCGCGCCCCCGCGCCGAACTGCGCGGCCAACCGATACAGCAGCGTCATGACCGTGCCCGGAGAGCGCGGGCCAAGGTTGGTGCCCAGCACGGCGTCCAGACCCAGCGCGCCCTGGAGCAGCGGACTCTGGAAATGCTCGAGCAGCAAGTCGTAGGCATTCATACCGCCGATGCGCAGCAGTTCTCGCAGGTCGCGCCGCCCGAGCCGCCGAATGCGCCAGCCGGCCTTGAGCATGCCCAAGCGGTCGGCCCAGCGCTCACTGCCGAGGCGTGGGGGCGCTTGCAGCAGCAGCGGGTGCAGCGCCTGCGCAAAGCGTCTCATCTGCCGGTCGAACGCCACATGGGCCTGCGTATCCCCACCGGGACCCATGAGCGCGCCGGCCTCGGCGCGCGCAGCCATGATCAACGGCGGCGCGGCGCTGTCGAGGGCGACCGTCGACAGGCCCTGCGCCGCCCAGCGCAGCCCGTGGCGCTCGAGGGCGAGCTCGGCGATCAGCCGTTCGGGCATCTGATTGAGCAGATGCGCCCCGACCGAGGCGCGGAAGCCGGGGGCGAACTGGCGCGTGGCCGCCATCCCCCCCAGCCGCTCGCCGGCCTCGAGCACCAGCACGCTGCGCCCCGAGCGCGCGAGGTAACTCGCGCAGGTCAGGCCGTTGTGTCCACCGCCGATGACGATGCAGTCGTAGCGGTCGCGGCGGATGGCCGGGTTGTTCATGCGTGGCCGCCCACGCCCAGGTCGCGCAGCACGGCACGTGCCGCGTTGGCACCGGGCGCGCCCATGACCCCGCCGCCTGGATGCGTGCTCGAACCGCACAGGTACAGTCCGCGCACGGGCGTGCGGTATTGCGCGTACCCCGGCACCGGCCGGTTGAACAGCAGCTGGTCGAAGGTCAATTCGCCCTGAAAAATATTGCCCTCGGTCAGGCCGACCTCATTCTCGATGTCGTACGGCGTCCTGACCTCGGCATGCAGGATCAGTTGTTTGAAGTTGGGGCTGTGCCGGGCGATGGTGTCGATGACGGTGTCCCCGAACGCCTTGCGCTGGACCGTATCCCAGGGTCCGCTGGCCAGCTGGTAGGGACAATACTGCACAAAGACCGACATGTAATGCTTGCCCTCCGGGGTCATGGTCGGGTCGATCTGCGAAGGGATCAGCATGTCGATGTAGGGCGCGCGCGACCACCTGCCGTCCTTCCAGTCGTCGTAGGCGCGCTCCATCATCTCGATGGTGTCGGTGACGTGCATGTCGCCGCGCGTGCACGGCGCCCCGGCGGGTATGGCCGGGAACTCGGGCAGCCCATCCAGCGCGATATTTAGTTTCCCGGATGAGCCGCGGATCTTGAAATTTCGCACGCGGTGCAGAAATTCCGGCGGCAGCTCGGCACTGTCGATCGATTCCAGGAAGGTGCGACGCACGTCCATGTTGGAGAGGATGTGCTTGGCCTGTATTTCCTCGCCACCCTCCAGGGCCACGCCGACGCCGCGTCCCCCACGCACCAGGATCCGCTCGACCCCGGCGCTGGTGCGGATGCTCCCGCCGCTCGCCTGCAGCGAGGCGGCGAGCGCCGTGGTCACCGCTCCCATGCCGCCGCGTGCGAAGCCCCAGGCACCGACGGTGTCGTCAATGTCGCCCATATAGTGGTGCAACAGCACGTAAGCCGTGCCGGCCGAGCGCGGCCCCAGCGCGGTGCCGATGATCGAGCTCCCGGCCATGTGCGCCTTGACGATCTCGCTCTCGAAGTACTCGTCCAGAAAGTCCGCCGCGCTCATGGTCCAGAAGCGCAGCGTCTCGTACATGCGGCGCTCGCCGAGCCCATGGAAGTGCTTGCCCAGGTACAGCAATTCCTGCAGGTCCCGCGGCTTGAACGAAGTGGGATCGGGCGGCTCGCGCAACAGCAACGGTTTGATGAACTTGCACTGCCGGAGCACGTCGCGCACGTAGCGGTCGTACGCTTCGGCGTCTCGTTTTGAATGGCGGGCGAGTTCGCGACGCATGGCGTCGTGGTTGTCGTAAACGGCCAGGTGCCCGCCGTCGCGCATCATCGTGCAGCCGCCGTCGTAGGGAATGATCTGCAGGCCAAAGCGCGGCAGCTCCAGCTCGCGCATGATCTCGGGGCGCAGCAGGCTGCACACGTACGAGCAGTTCGAATAGGTGAAATCCTGGTACAGCTGGCGACTGACGGCGGCACCGCCGATGTAGGGATTGCGCTCGAGGACCTGGACCCGGAGCCCGGCGCGCGCCAGATAGCAGGCCGCAACCAGGCCGTTATGCCCGGCCCCTATGATCAGGACGTCCGGGTTTTCGCGAGCGCGCGCCATGCTCAGGGCGGCGCGGGTCAGACCTGCTGCGCGCCGCGCGCCGCGGGCGCCGCCGCGCGGGTGTCGCGCAAGGTCGCGTCCACCGCGCGCTCAAAGGCCTTCAGCGTATCGCTCAGGCACGAATCATCGTGCGCGGCGCTGATGAACCAGGGTTCGCGCGAGTCCGGTTCGCACAGTATGAGCTCGTCGTGCAGGACCTTGGCCATGGCGTCGTAGAACGAATAGTCGCTGCCCTTCCAGTCGCGATAGTTGCGCGGCGGCTCCTGGGCGAAGTACAGGCCGCTCATGGACGGATGGCCGACAAAGCTGTGCGGGATTCCGCGGGCGCTGAGCAGCGCATGCATGCCGCTGCGCAGGCGAGTGCCGTAGTCCGCGATGCGTTCGAGGGCGTCGGTCTCGTCGAGAATTTCCAGGCACTTCTCGGCCGCCGCCATGGACACCGAATGCGCGGTATAAGTGCCGCCGTGGGCGACTCCCTTGCCGAACTTGCGCATGATGTCCTCGCGCCCGGCCAGCACCGAGATCGGATAGCCGTTGGCCACGGCCTTGGCGAAGGTGCACAGGTCCGCCCGGACGCCGTAAAGCTCCTGGACGCCCCCGCGCGCCACGCGAAAGCCCGTCTTCACCTCATCGATGAGCAGCACCGTTCCGTACTTGTCGCACAGAGCCCGCGCCGCGCGCAGGTATTCCGGTTCGGCGGATATGCCCAGGCAGTTGCCCATGATCGGCTCGATCAGCATGCAGGCGATGCGGCCGGCGGTACGCTTGAACACGTCCTCCAGCTGATTGGCGTCGTTGGCCTGCACGAAGTGGGCAAAGCCGCGCAAGCCGAGCGGAATGCCCTCGCTGTAGGGGTGCACCTGCGGATCGCCGATCTGCGTCCACTTCTCCATCGGCGTATACCACATGGCGGCGTCGAACAGGCCGTGGTAACCGCCCTCGAGGATGATGTAGTCGTCGCGCCCGGTGTAGGCGCGCGCCAGGCGCAAGCCCGCCATGACCGCCTCGGTTCCGGAATTCGAGAAGCGCACCAGCTCGGCGGCGGGCACCATCTTGGCGATGCGTTGCGCGACCTTGTATTCGCGCTCGGTGGACAGCGCAAACACGCCGCCAACCTCCATCCCGGCGCGGGCCGCGGCGTCCACGCGCGGATCGGCGTAACCCAGAATGGCCGGACCGTAGCCGAGCCGATAGTCGACGTATTCGTTGTCGTCGATGTCCACCACCCGCGCGCCGCGCCCGTACTTGACGTAGATCGTGCGATCTTCGCCCCAGTAGCGGAAGTTCGAGGCGACGCCCAGCGGCAGCCGCGTGAGGGCCTTTTTGAAGTGTGCGTTGCTGTTGGTCAGTTTTCTGGCCATGGCAGCCTCCCTCAGGCTTGGTTTTAGGCCTTTAACAATAACGCCCGGGGCGGGCGCCGGGTAACTATATGAGCATATACTTATGGGCTTTGAAAGGCCCGGAAAACGCAAAAAGCTGCTGCGGTCGGCGGCCGGAAGATTCCTTCAATTGCCGCAAGAATAACAATAACCTATTGTATTAATTAATAATTATTTCATCATCCGTGCCGAAAGGAGTGGGACTTGCCAAGAGCGCGAGCGCCCGCGTAAATTGCATGATTGTATAACGATTACTGGAGGGCGCTGTCATGAGGCCAACCCTAGCGGCGAGCGAAACCTTCGACACCACGCAACCTCCGCATGCCCTGCCCGCCTGGGTCTATTCGCACCCGGAAATGACGCGCCTGGAGATCGAGCGCATCCTGCTGCCCAGCTGGCAGATTGTCACGCACGTCAGTTCGCTGAAGAAGGCGGGCGACTACGCGACCCTGGACATCGGCCCGGAGAGCGTGTTCGTCATCCGCGACCGCGAAGGCACGATTCGCGGATTTCACAATGTCTGTCGGCACCGCGGTGCGCGGCTGGTCGATGGCACCGGCACCTGCCCCACCTCCGTGACCTGCCCCTATCACGGGTGGTCCTACCGCCACGACGGCGCGCTGATGGGGCTGCCGGTGCGCGAGAGTTTTCCCGGTCTGGATCGCGCGCAGCAGTCGCTGCGGCCCATCAAGGTCGATACGGCCTTCGGTTTCGTATTCGTCGCGCTGACCGGCAACCCGCGCCCGGTGCGCGAGATCTGGGGTGTGCTGGGCGAGGAGCTGGCTCCGTACCGATTCGAGGAGATGGAGCCCCTCGTGCCCGTGTACCTGGAACACTGGAACGTGGACTGGAAGATCGTGATGGACAACTATCTCGAGTCCTATCACGTGCCGATCGGCCATCCGGGCCTCAATCGCATGTTTACGCCCGATTACGAGGATCAGCTGGGCGTGCCCGGGGTGGCGCGTGGCGCGAGCTGGTTCCGGGAGAAATTTTCGCCGCGCTGGTCGGAGCGCATGTACCAGACGATGATCGGTGGCCTCACCCAGCACCTGCCGGAGGCCAACCGGCGCTGCTGGCGCTTTTACAGCATGCTGCCCAACCTGGGGATCGACGTGATGCCGGACCAGATGGATTTCTTCCAGATCCTGCCCAATGGCCCAGGCAAATCGATCATCCGCGGCGCGCTGTATGGCCTCCCGGATCAGCGCCGCGAAATGCGCATCGCCCGCTACCTGAGCGATCGCATCAACCGTCAGACCAACCGCGAGGATGCCTGGCTGTGCGAGCGCGTGCAGCGCGGCCTGCAGTCGAGCAGCTACGTGCCCGGACGGCTCTCGGGGCTGGAGCGCTGGATGCTCGAGTTTCACGAACTGCTGCGTGCGCGGATCCCTGAAGTGCAGCTGCCGGTCGCGCCAGCGCGCTTCGCCTGAGGCGCGTTGCGCATTGGCTTATTTATTTTCAACCCGATAATATAATTAGCCATGAATCACGAGGTCATGATCACCTGTGCCATCACCGGCGATGACACCAAGGTCACCAAGAGTCCTCACTGCCCGGTGACTCCGGAGCAGATCGCCGCCTCCGCCGTCGAGGCGGCGCGCGCCGGCGCCGCCATGGTGCACATCCACGTGCGTGAGCCCGAGACCGGCGCCTTCAGCATGGAGACGCGCCATTACCGGGAAGTCGTCAAGCGCATCCGTGAGAGCAAGGTCGACGTGCTGGTCAATCTGACCTGCGGCATGGGCGGTTACATCTACGTGGGCGACCACGGCATGGCCGACACTCCGGCCCCGGGCACCGATTTTGTGTCGCAGGAAGATCGCATGCGCCACATCATCGACCTGTGCCACGAAGGACAGTACCGGCCCGACGTTGCGACCCTGGACTGCGGCAGCCTCAACTTTGGCGACACCAATCGCGCCTATGTCTCAACGCCCAATTACCTGCGCAAGGGCGCCGGCATCCTGCGCGATCTGAAGGTCAAGGCCGAGCTGGAGATCTTTGACACCGGCAACCTGTGGTTCGTCCAGCAGATGATCAAGGAGGGGCTGATCCCTGCCCCGCCGCTGGTGCAGCTGTGCTGCGGCATCCCCTACGGCGTACCCGCCGACGCCGGCCACCTGCTGGCGATGGTCAATGCCCTGCCCGCCGGCAGCATATGGACTTCATTCGGGATCAGCCGCATGCAGATGCCGTGGGTGGCCCAGTCGATACTGCTCGGCGGCAACGTGCGCGTGGGCCTGGAGGACAACCTGTACCTGAAGCGCGGCGTCTATGCCAGCAACGCGCAGCTGGTGGAAAAGGCGCGCTCCATCATCGAAGCCATGGGCGCCCAGATCATCACCCCGGCGCAGGCCCGAGACCGGCTCAAGCTGCACTGAGCGGCCGGTGTGAAGGCTCTGAAAATCTACTCGACGGCAATTGCTCCTGAGTGGATTGACTACAACGGCCACCTCCGCGACGCCTACTACGGCCTGATCCTGAGCTATGCCTGCGACGCGCTCATGGATCGCGTGGGGCTGGATGCGGCGTACCGGCGCGCGACCAGCTGCACGCTCTACACCCTCGAGCAGCACATGCATTTCCTGCACGAGATCAAGCAGTCCGATCAGCTCGATGTTCTGGTGCGCGTCATGGCGGCGGATCGCAAGCGCATCCATGCCGCCTTTGATTTCTACTGCGCGCGTTACCCCGACCCGGTCGCCCTGGGCGAGATGATGCTGCTGCACGTGCGTCAGGATCCGGGCCCGGCCTCCGTGGCTTTTCCACCCGCGATCATGTCTGCCCTCGAGGCGCTGGTGGCGACCACTTCCGGGGTCGAGGCGCCCGGCCCACCTTCGCGGCGCATCGAGCTGCGGGCTCGCTAAAGTGCGCGCCCCTCCCGCGCCCAGCGCTGCGGCGATCCGCCGGCTGCTGCGACCGCAGTCGGTGGCGCTGATTGGCGGCTCGTGGACCGACGCGGTGGCGGCGGGCATACAGGCCATCGGCTATCGCGGCGAGGTGTGGCGGGTCAATCCCAATCGCAGCTCGAGCGCGCAGTGTCGTTACTACCGCTCCGTGGACGAGCTGCCGGGCTCTCCGGATCAGGCCTTTGTCGCGGTGCCGGCGCGCGATGTCCCGGGGGTCGCCGCGGCGCTGGCGCGGCGCGAGGCCGGCGGCTTCGTGTGCTTTGCTTCCGGATTCGCCGAGCTGGGCACGGCCGCCGGCGAGGCGCTGAGCGCAGATCTGCTGCGCAGCGCCCAGGGCGTGCCGTTTTTCGGGCCCGAACTGCTACGGCATCATCAACTTCTTCGATCGCTGCGCCTTGTGGCCCGATCAGCTGGTGGGCGACTCGCCCGAGCGCGGGGTCGCGCTGATCTGCCAGAGCGGCACGCTGGCGATGACCCTGATGTCCAACCACCGCTCGGTGCCGATCGGTTACATCTATACCGTGGGCAACCAGACGCGCCTGGCCCTCGAGGACCTGATCGAGATGCTGTGCACGGACGAGCGCGTGAGCGCCTTCGGCCTGTATGTCGAAGGGATCAAGGACCACGAGCGCTTTGCGCAGGCCGCGGCGGTGGCGCGTGCCGCGGGCAAACCCATCGCCTTGGTAAAGGCCGGGCGCACCGCCGTGGCCGTGCGCACGGCGCAGACCCACACCGGCGCCCTGACCGGAAGCGACGCCGCGTTTGATGCTTTTTGCCGGCAGGCCGGCATTGCCCGCTGCGACACCCTGAGCAGCCTGTGCGAGACGCTCAAGGTCCTGCATTCCGGCGGACCCCTGGCAGGCCGGCGCGTCCTGGTGATGGGCTATTCCGGCGGCGACATGGCCATGACCGCGGACGTCGCGCGCGACCTCGGCCTGACGTTCGCGCCGTTCCAGGCCGAGCAGGCGCAGCACTTGCGGGAGCTCCTGGGCGAGCGCGTGACCATTGCCAATCCCTTTGACCTGCACACCTATATCTGGTTTGACCTGGAGCGCCAGCGCAAAGTCTACGACTACGTGCTGGCGTGCGGTTTCGATGCGGTCGCCCTGATGCTCGATTGCCCGCCCGAGTCGTCCGACCTCACCGCCTTTACCAACGCCATCGGCCAATTTGCCGCGGCCGGTGCCGCCCGGCCCGCGGCGCGCGCTGCACTGCTCGCCTCGCTCCCGGAAACGATTCCCGAGCGCGTGCGTGCGCTGTGCCTGCAGTCGGGCGTGGTGCCTCTGCAGGGTCAGCGCGAGGGGCTGGAGGCGCTCGATCAGGCGGGCGCGGTCGGTGAGAGCTGGCGCGCGGGCGCGCCCCTGCAGTTGCGGCGGCGCGGCGCGGAGCCTGGGCCCATGCGCACCCTGTCCGAATTCGATGCCAAGGCCGCCCTGGCCGCTTACGGCGTGCCGGTGCCGCGGTCGCGCCGGGTGCCGGTGCGCGAGGCGGTGGACGCCGCCACGGCGATTGGCTACCCGATCGTCATGAAGGCGGCCGCCGACTCTCTCGCCCACAAATCCGAGGTGGGCGGGGTGCTCCTGAATATACGCACGCCGGCCGAGGCGGCCGCCGCCGCCGCGCGGCTCGGGCAGATCTCGGGCACCGTGCTGGTCGATCAGATGATCGTCGATGGCGTGGCCGAGATCCTCGTGGGAGCCGTCGTCGACGTGCACTTCGGTCTTACTCTGGTGCTGGGAGCCGGCGGTGTGCTTACCGAATTGCTGAGCGACACCGTCACGCTCCTGCCGCCCTACTCGCGCGAGGCGATCCACAAGGCACTGCAGCGCCTGCGCGTGTATCGTCTGCTGGGCGGTTACCGCGGCAAGCCGGCGGGCGATGTCCCGGCATTGCTCGATGCGATCCTGGCGGTCAGCCGCTATGCCGAGGACCAGCTCGCGCTGCTGGGCGAGCTCGACGTCAATCCCGTCATTGTCCGACCCGTCGGTGCCGGTGTAGCCGCGGTCGATGCGTTGATTCGTTTAGGCAAGGGGAGTTAGTCATGCCTCATGGAGTTGAAGTTACCCGCGATGGCGCCGTGCTCGAGGTCCGCCTGGACCGACCCAAAGCCAACGCGATCGATCTGGCCGCCAGCCGCATGCTGAATGACACCTTCACCGCGTTCCGCGACGATCCGGAACTGCGGGTGGCCATCGTCACCGGTACCGGTGAGCGCTTTTTCTCCGCCGGCTGGGATCTGAAGTCGGCCGCCGGCGGCGAGAAGTCCGATTCGGACTGGGGCGTGGGCGGATTTGCCGGCCTGAATCACCCGCGCAACATGAACAAACCGTTGATCGCGGCGGTGAACGGCATTGCCTGCGGCGGTGGGTTCGAACTCATGCTGGGGACCGACATCATCGTCGCCGAGGAGCATGCCACCTTCGCGCTGCCCGAGATCAACGTTGCGGTGCTGGCGGATGCCGGCACCATCAAGCTGCGTCGTCGCATTCCCTACCACGTGGCGGTGGAATTCCTGATGACCGGCCGCTGGATGGACGTGGCCGAGGCCAAGCACTGGGGGCTGGTCAATCACGTCGTGCCCAAGGGCGGCGCGCTGGCGCGCGCGCGCGAGATCGCGCGCCAGCTGGCTGCCGGCCCGCCGCTGCTGTTTCCGGCCATCAAGCAGCTGCTGCGTCACAGTGAAATGGTCGCCGAGCACGAGGCCTTCGAACTGCACGACTCGCTCGATGCGGTCCAGCGGGTGCTGCGCTCCGCAGACCTGCTCGAGGGAGCCCGGGCATTCGCTGAGAAGCGTACGCCGCGCTGGACCGGACGCTAGCCGCCCAGGGGTCGAAGCAGCGCGCGCGAAATGATGTGGCGCTGTATTTCGCTGGTCCCGTCCCAGATGCGGTCGATGCGCGCGTCGCGCCAGATGCGTTCCAGCGGCAGGTCGGCCATCAGGCCCATGCCACCGTGTATCTGCAGGGCCTCGTCGGCCACCATCGCCAGCATTTCGGTGGCCTTGAGCTTGGCGATGGCGAAGTCCGAATCGGTGGCCGTGCCCCGGTCGTTCTTCCAGGCCGCCTCGAGCACCAGCAGCTCGGCGGCCCTGAGTTCCACGGCCATGTCGGCCAGCTTGAAGCTGATGCCCTGAAACTTGCCGATCGACTGGCCAAACTGCACCCGATCCACCGCCCATTGCTTGGCCAGATCCAGCGCGCGCTCGGCGCGTCCCAGGCAACACGCCGCCACCTGCAGGCGCGTGGCGCCTAGCCAGGTATTGGCGACCTCGAAGCCCTTGTCCACCTCGCCCAGCACCGCCTCCGGGCCGACGCGGCAGTCGGTGAATTTGAGAATGCAGTTGTTGTAGCCGCGGTTGGAGACGTTGCGGTAGCCCGGCAGCACCTCGAACCCCGGGTGCCCCATGTCGATCAGGAACGCCGTCATCTTCTTGCGCGGACCCCGCGTGGCCGATTCCTCCACGCTCGTGGCCGCGATCAGGATCACGAAATCCGCGTGATCGGCGTGACTGATAAAGTGCTTGGTGCCGTTGATGACGAAGTCCTTGCCGTCGCGGGCCGCCGTGGTCTTCATGCCGCGCAAGTCCGATCCGGCGCCCGGCTCGCTCATCGCCAGGCAATCGGTGCGCTCGCCGCGCACCGAGGGCAGCAGGTAGCGGTCGCGCTGCTCGCCCTGGCAGGCCATCAGGATGTGGGAGGGGCGCACCACGCAGTTGTAGTGCAGCGCGTAGTTGGCCTTGCCGAGCTCCTTCTCGTACAGGACCCAACTGAGCGTGTCGAGCCCGCCGCCGCCGACCTCGGTGGGCATGTTGGCGGCGTACAGCCCCGCCGCCATCGCCTTTTGCTTCAGTTCGGCGAGCAGTTCCGGACGCAGGATCCCGGTGTCCTCGACTTCCTTCTCGTGTGGATAAAGTTCCTGCTCCACGAAATTACGGGTTGTCGCGATGATCAGTTCCTGCTCTTCAGTCAGCGCAAAGTCCATGCTTGCCTCTCCGTATGTTCGGTGGCGGTCGATGCCCGCGCCCACTCCCGCAGCCGCGCCAGGTGCATCCGCAGTTGTCCGACCTGCTCGCTGGCGGGCCAGTCCCTGGGACTCGAAACGGCGCTGGCGGTGATGCCGTTGACGAAGGTGATGATCGACCGGGAGACATCGGCGCGCAACCGCGCCGGCCAGCGCCCGGACTCGGGCCAGTGCTCGCGCACGCAGCGCTCGAACAGTCGGCGATATTCCCGGTGGACCCAGGAGTTGAGACGCTTCAGTTCAGGATCCGCCGGGAGCTGCCCCCAAAATGCGATCCAGAACGCGCACTCGGTTCGTCGCTGCGCGTCGATCGGCAGCGCCTCGCTGAGCACGCTGAGCAGGTCGGCGTCGCCGGGGCCGGCCCGCTGCGTGAGCCGCAGCTCGATACGGCGCAGGATCAAGCGCAGCGCTGCCAGGATGATCTGTTGCTTGGAATCGAAGTAATGCGCCACCATGCCCGTGGTGTAGCCGGCGGTGCGCGCGATGTGGGCGACAGTCGCGTGCGCGAACCCGCGCCTTGCAATCGCCTGGCAGGCCACCAGCGCGATCTCGTCTCGACGCTGGGCGTGATCGACTACCTTCGGCAAGTTTCAGTCCCGGTTGGGCGGTTGACCTATGGAGCGTCCCAGCTGCGGGGGCGCGGGTACGCTGGCCTGCTCCGCCCGGATTCGCTCGAGCATGGCGAGGACCTGCTGGGGTGCGGCTTCGGCCCTGCCGTTCGCCACGCCCACGTGCAGGTGCATCTGCTCCCCGGTGGCGATGAGCTCGTGGTCGCTGGCGCGATGCAGGCTGTGGAACACCCGCAGGCGCTTCGGGTCGAGGGACACGAGGCGCGTGCTGACGTAGTAGGACTCCCCGACTCTGAGCTGGGCACGGTGGGTGGTGTGGGTTTCCACCGTGTAATACATGCCGACACGCTTGCGATAGTCCTCGTCGATGCCGACGCGGCGACATAACGCGTCCATGGCGTCGCCGAAGACCTGATGATAGCGCGAGTCGGTCATATGCCCGTTGTAGTCGATCCACTCCGGCCGCACCTGGCCCGGCAGGGCTGCGAGCGCGCCGCCGGCGGCGCCCACGCCGGCCCGGATACCGGCATGATCGGCGTACAAACGCTGCTCGAGCGCGTGCAGCGTGGCGCCGGCGCCGATGTTCGATTGGCGCAGGACCTGCTGGATCGCGACCAGATAATCATCGCGCAGCCGCTCGAGTTCGCGGATCGAGCGGCCCTGCGCCTGCGCTTGGGTGCCTTCGACCATGCGATCGATCAAGGCGTCGGTGAGCTCGGGCGCTTCCAGCTTGGTCCAGGGCCATTTCAGGCACGGACCGAACTGCTCAAGCATGTGGCGCATGCCGCTTTCACCCCCGGCGAGGTGGTAGATCAGGTTCATCCCCATCGCCGCCCAGCGCAGTCCGGGGCCATAGATGATGGACTCGTCCAGCTCGCCGGTGGTGGCGACGCCGTCGTTGACCATGTGCAATATCTCGCGCCACATCGCTTCCTGCAGGCGGTCGGTCAGGTGGCCCGGAACCTCCCGCCGCACGTGCAAGGCGTGCATGCCGATGTAAGTGAAGAATTGGCGCGCTGCCTCGATGGTGGCCGGTGCCGTGCGCTTGCCGCCCACCAGTTCCACCAGCGGCAACAGGTAGACGGGATTGAACGGATGGGCGACCAGGAAGCGCTCCGGCGCGCTCATGTGCAGCTGCAAATCCGTGGGCATCAATCCCGAGGTGCTGGAGGCAATGATGACCTCGGGGCGGGCCGTGCGGCTGATGTCGGCCAGCACGCGCTGCTTGAGTTCCAGCTGTTCGGGGATATTCTCCTGGATGAAATCCGCCTGTCGCGCCATCGCGTGCAGGTCGGTGGTAAAGGACAGCTTGCCCTTGGGCGGGAGCGGAGCCAGTGTCAGGCGCGCCAGGGCAGGCTCGGCGTTGGCCACCGCCTCGCGGATCCACTTCTCCATTTCCGGTTTGACGTCGGCCGCAATCACGTTCACCCCGAAGTGCAACGCGCGCGCCGCCCAGCCGCCGCCGATAACACCGGTGCCCAGCAGCCCGAGCGTTTTGATTTGCTTCACGATGCAGACCTCACTGGTGGGTGGCGTCTGGACCCATGGGACCACGCCCTCTGGATGCACGCCTTTTTAATGTAACGGCTATAATATAATAGATCCCGGACACGAGCAGCGCGCCACAGGGCCGCGCCCTGTCCGCATCAATTTTTCGGGGGTGCTGAGCGTATGCATATCAAGGTTGGCCCCGGCGGCACGCTGCGCCGGGCATTGGGCACGTTTGACCTCGTGCTTCTCAACATCGTGACGATCATAGGCCTGCGGTGGCTTTCTACCGCAGCGCAGATTGGCCCGTCGAGCCTGACCCTGTGGGGGCTGGCATTACTGACCTTTTTCATCCCTTCGGCACTGGCGGTGCTGGAACTGAGCTCGCGCATGCCTCACGAGGGCGGGCTGTACCAGTGGACAACGGTGGCGCTGGGGGATATGCACGGCTTTCTGGCCGGTTGGGTCTTCTGGCTCTCGAATCTGGTGTTCTTCCCATCGCTCCTGTTGTATGCCACGGGCGTGTTCCTGCACGTGGGCGGACACTCGTGGCTGCGGTTCACCGACAGCACGCTTTACAACGGCGTGGCCACCATCGTCCTGCTTTGGGCGGCCACCCTGCTGAACCTGGTCGGCCTCACCCGAGCAAAATGGCTCCAGAACCTGGGAGGCATGGCCACGGTCGCGGTGGCGGTTTTGCTGCTGTTCGGTGGCGTGATCGCCTGGGAGGCGTACGGATCGGCGACCCCCATCACCGCGGCGAGCCTGGTGCCGGACTTCAGCGCTCTGCCGACGCTCAGCGCCCTGTCGATCCTGATTCTGGCCTACGACGGCCTTGAGCTTGGGCCGATACTGGCCGAGGAAATCCGCAATCCCGCGCGCGTCATTCCACGCGCGGTCTTCCTCGCAGGCGCGGTGATCGCGGTCTGTTACGTCGCGGGCACCGTGACGCTGCTGGTGGCCCTGCCACCGGCCCAGATCAATGCCATCACGGGGATTCCCGAGGCCCTGCAGGCGATCGGGACCCGCGCCGGGATGCCCTTCTTCGGCGTGCTGACGGCGGCTCTGCTCACGGCCGGGAGCATCGGCGCCCTGGGCGGCTGGATCACAGGCAGTGCCCGCTTGCCCTTCGTCGTGGGGCTTGGCAATTACCTGCCCAAAGGCTTCGCGGCGATTCACCCCAAGTATGGAACGCCGCACGTGGCGCTGCTGGCGCAGGCGGCGGCCACGACGCTCGTGCTGCTGGCGGCCCTATCGGGTTCGGCCATCCATGAGGCTTACCTGTTGTTGATCGACATGACCGTGGCACTGGTCAGCATCGTCTGGGTATACATCTTCATCTCGCTCCCGGTGTTACGGCGACGCGCCGCGGGACACAATCAGGGGGTGACCCTGATTCCGGGCGGCCCAGTGGTATGCTGGCTGGTGGCGGGATTGGGCACCGCGGCGGCACTTTTTGCAGGTATCGTCTGCCTGATTCCGCCACCGGGCAGCCCGCATCCCAATTTGTTCATTCTTAAAGGGGTCGGCGGGTGCGTGGTTATCCTTGTGGCCGGCGTTGCGCTGTATGTGCAGGGCAGCAAGCATCGCGCTCGTTCCGGCTAGCGGCAGACTCTTAGAGTCTTGGCCGCAGCACCGCCTGCATGTGAAACCAGTCACAAGGTCGAGTCAGGGGGTTTTTCGACTCATGAAACCAAAAACGGTCGCTTTTCTCGGACGCAGATCACTACTGCGGGTAGTATTGTCAACAGCCGCCGGTAATAACGGCCTTACCTTTGGAGGCACCACTATGTTGACCTGGATGTATTCGATGCCCATCGGCAAGGACGAGAAGGCCTTCTTCGCCCGGATCGGCGCCCGGATTGCTCAGGTCCGTAAGGCCCAGAACATCACCCAGGCGCAGCTCGCAGAGCTGCTGGGCGTCTCGCAGCAGACCATCACCGCCTATGAGGTCGGACGCCGACGCATGCCGGTCTCCGCGCTGCCCACGCTCGCGCGCCATCTGGGCGTCGCCGTCGAGGAGCTGATGGGCGAGCAGCCCACCGCGGCCCGGCGCGGCCCGGCTCCCAAACTCCAGCAGCAGATCGACCGCATCCAGCAGCTGCCGCGCGCCAAGCAGCGCTTCGTGATCGAGATGCTCGACACCGTGCTGCAGCAGGCCGCACGATAATCGCAGGAGGTCCCATGCACGCCCACTCCGCCAAGCAGGACGCCCTCCACGCCATTGAGCGCCTGCCGGATGACGTACCCCTCGATGAGATCGTCTACCGCCTCTACGTGCTCAATAAGGTCCAGCAGGGCCTGAAGGACGTCGATGCCGGCCGGACCGTCTCCAGCGACGAGCTCGCCCGCGAGATCGAGGCCTGGTAGCCCCGGTGCTGCGCTGGTCCGCGCGCGCACGCGCCGATCTGAGGGCGATCCACGACTACATCGCCAAGGACTCGCCCCTCAACGCCAAGGCCGTCGCCCGCGAGATCCTTGCGCGCGCCGCCACCTTGCCCGAGACCCCGCGCGTCGGCCGCATCGTGCCGGAGCTGGGCGACGCCGATATCCGCGAAGTCCCTGTGCATGCCTGGCGCGTCATCTACCAGCTGCGCGGCGCCGACCTCTACGTCCTCACCCTCGTCCACAAGCGCCGCGCGCCCGGCCAAGAAGACCTGCGCGGCTAAATCGACGACGCTGCTTTGATGCAAACGGCAGCCGCCCGTCTATCCTGCACTCAAGCCCTTTCAGCCGCAGAGTGCATCAACCCGTGGGCCACAATGGGCCACAACGCTAAGCCGGCGCCTATCCTGCATTACCGTCCGATCAGCACCTCAACCTCTGCAGGTTCGCGGCCGGCCGCCCGAACATAACGCCGCAGGCGTTATGCGTAGCGGCCTGGTGGGTCCGCTGTCCGCGATCCCCGGCCGCATAGTCGGCGCCATGTTCACGTGTGTGCCCGCCGGAAGCGCTCATGAACGTAAGCGCCAAAGAACGGGAAGGCAAAGAGCGCCAATGTGGTCAAGACCACACCGGCTTCCGACTTGAGCTGTGCCCGGTGCTCTGCATTCTTGAGCGCCACGGCACCGGCGACGAAGGGCGAGAAGACGAGCACAGCACCTACCGCCGGCGCCAC
The DNA here is from genome assembly GCA_963707115.1 of uncultured Gammaproteobacteria bacterium. Classification (GTDB taxonomy): domain Bacteria; phylum Pseudomonadota; class Gammaproteobacteria; order Steroidobacterales; family Steroidobacteraceae; genus FEN-1191. Next base: position 7,300 of record CAVPOP010000003.1, on the reverse strand, counting down.
CACACCCCTTACCGTGCCGCCGCCATCGGTAGCGGCAAAGACGCTCAGCCAGTACCCAATAGCAATTGCACCCAGGAGCAGTAGGGCACCACCGCCACCGCGCTTACCCTCCGAAAGGCATCGAAAGAGAGCAACCGGATACCCGAACCAGAACAGTCCCAAGATTAACTGCGTCACGACGCCGACAACCGTTGACTGCTGCGCAGGCACTGCCGTAACTGCACCGGCCACCAGGAATACGACCCAGAACACGACAAGCAACTGACGACCGCTCTTCGCCATCAGGGCGCGTTCCCACCAAGGGACCAACCCGCCGTCGCTCACGGGCTGCATATCGGTGTATCCGCGACGGGCAATAGAGCGCCAGCGTTATTGATGCCGGCTTTGAATCCGGCACCAACTTGCGGCGGACTCACTTCGAAGTCCGCGCCTTCGCTCGAACCCTTGAGATCGCCCAAGGCAAAATTCGTCGGTTGACTGTCAAAGCTCAAGCCGCCGTCGTAGGACCTTTGCTCCCAAGAACCACCAATTCGAACTTTCCCGATCTGCAGGGTCAGGTCTGCGCCGTGACTCCAGTACGTATTCCCGCTCACCGGCGTGTTGTAGGAGAAAAGGTTAAGCCCGCCCTCAAGGCCGATCTTCAGACCAAGCAGCTTGAAGTGGAAACCGGCAGAGCCGTAAGCGCCAAGCTGAGAAGTGAAATCGACGGATGCACCCTTGATGCTGGAGCACGGCGGCAGCTTCCCTTGCGCCAACACCTGCATCTGACACGCCCTATAGGTTACCGACAGTCGGTCATCGGTTTGGCGCCGCTGCCTTGCGGAACAATTACAACGCGCCAATGTTCTTCGAGTTTTCCGATTACCTTTTGTGCAAATTGGCGAGCCTCTCTTGGATTTGATCCCTCGGCAAACCCCATTAGAACCTGATAACCCGGCAAACCCAAATTAACCGCAGTAAAGCCCATGCCGTCGCTACGTACTGCGCCGATGTTTAGAACAGCAGTGCCATCGCCTCTTTCCGTTCCAACGTATCCGATCGTATCTAAGCCTCGCTGTGTACTGCCGCTGGTGTCCGAGAATTGCAGACCCTCCGTTTCCGCAATTGATTGCAGAGTTTTTACGTATGCAGATTGCGCTTCCTTGTTCGAGAAGCAGAGTTGAGCCATTAACAACGGATCCTTCCAGCGCGACAGTCGATTAGGACAGCGGATGACACGCAGGTGACAATGCAATATATGCCCAGCCTTATTCTCATTTCAGTTCTTGTCCCCAAGCTGTTTACGTTGGATTACCCTGGTGGCATGACGTAGTGGCCGTGACTGGCCGCGCACCCCGTCTGAATATTGCTTGTGATAAATCCAAAAAGCGCGACACCAGCGATATCGTTAAACAGAGCGCCTAAGTAGCTACTGTTCCGGCCGGTACCAGTAACATCGATCTGCGCAGTGTTGCCCGGGTTTCCCACAACTTGAAGCTTGACTTGTCCCCAGTAAAACTCGTGCCCAACTTTCGTAGTATTTACTATCGTCATTGCAGAAGAGTCGACCTCTTGAGTAATCAGATTCGGGCTCCTGAAGTGCAACAAGGAGATTCCCGTAGTGATATTTTCCCGTGCGGCAGGAGCTCCTGGGGCCGATCCGCCTGGCGCCTTGAGCGCGTCAAAAAGTTCGCCCGCCGAACAGTCGGTGAGCATTGCTAGCCCGTATCCGTGTTGGCTCCCTTGCGCCAACACCGGCATCCGCTATCCGCCAAACCATTCCCTTAAGAATTTCCACGTCACTATCGAGAACAAAAAACCGCAACTCGTGGCCAACAACACCAGCAATACAAGCCCCACTACGTCTCTTGTGGAATGAAATCCGGTCGACCAATCAAGGGAATGAACACCGCGACTTCAACAACAGCGAAAAATACGGTTCCTCGAACGATGTACCGCTTTCTATGGTCTTCCACTTCTTGGTCGACGTTCCGGCTCAATGCGACGCACTCCCGCCAGGTTGTGGGCAAGACGATTGACCGCTTTGAGTGAACCTATAGATCCCATATGCGCCCAACCCAAGGACTCCTCCGGCAACTGCGCCCCACGGTCCGCCGACAGAGAAGCCAGCCATAATTCCATTCGAAAACGCATCCGCAGCAATTATGCCTCCCATAATTCCTTCAACGCTTTCAGCCGCCACCATACGCATAGCTGCAGTCATGACAGCGTAAGCACCATACGTTCCACCTGCGAGTCCGCCAGCAGACGCGCCCGTCAATACAAAGTCTGATCCGCTGGGGCCACTACTGGGCCAGCAGCAGTTCCACTCGGGCAGTTTGTCGGCGGATTTGCCGGCGGGCTTGGCGTCTTCGGACTCTTCGCCAAGTGACTTCGTGGTTTCAAACGAATCCTGAGTTAATGACGGCCCACATGGAGTCGGTCTTCAGCAGTTCTAGACGCACAGTTATCGATCCCTTGGATCCGGTCACTTGGATGTCCAGCCACGCTCTCGTCTTGTCGCCGGCGAAGTGTTCGCGAGACGCCGCACGGACTTAATCGATAGCTTCTGATGTCTCCTACAGCGGCCTTAACCGCCTCGGATTGTCCAAGCCATGATTGCGAAAAACGATACACCTCACTGTTGGCTCCGTAGATATAGATACCCACGTACAGCAGCGCACCAAGGATCACTATCACCAGCCCGCGCTGACAACCTTATTCACAGGTGGCACGTCGGTTGGATTGGAAGATAATCAGTGCGCGGCGAGTAGTGCGGTAGCTTGCGCACCGACAGATGCTGAGGCATCTATACCCTTTGATGACGTCGCAGAGGCGCTTGGATCGCCAAATACCGATGACTCACCGTTGCTGTAGTTTCGCGCTGCTCCAACCTCAAGATTTGCACTCAACGGGCCGGCATTGAAATTGGCTTGCGCTGAGTCTGAAAGGACCCACCCGGAGCTATTTCGATTGGCTGGATCCGGGCCCGGTATGCTCGGATGCGGGTCGTAACTAGCGCCCGCACCGACGCCCAGGCCAGCTCGAAATGTAACGAAGCTATTTCCGAATCCGAACCAAACGTTACTTCGAATCCGGCCCCCAGATATCCACCGAACGTAACCGCCCAACTACTACTGGTCGTCTGCCACTTGCATAGCGGACTCCGCGCCAACAGAAACGGCTCCGGTCGATTCACACTCGGCCGCCAATGTTTGCCATCGCTTTGAAGATCATTACGCCACCAGCAAGCACCAATGCAACTCCAGGCACGAATGTAATGATCGCCCCCAATGGTGTGTCGCCAGTCAGCCCGTTTGCAACCCTAGCCCATAAACCACCACCAACGATGCACAGAGCACCAACAAGTACACTTCTGAAGTTGATGGATAGGGCTAGCGGGGAAGATCTCAGAAACGATTCGAAGTTGCCCTTTCCGTAGCGAATGCTCACTGCGATGACTGCAGTAAGAACCAAGGCGAATGCGTGCCATCTGAGGGATGAATATCCGTCAGACAATTCGCCAAATATGACCGCAGCAAATGCACCGGCAAGTCCAATCCACGCTATCCAAAATAAGGGCCTTTTCATGGGCTGCACCCATCCTGACCAGCTAAGTTCTCTAGCCCGCCAGGGGTTTTGAACGGAAGCGGAGGTACATGAGCCATATCCTCACCGACCACTTGCGTTGTCGCGAGCGCGGTTCTGGCCAAGGGATTCATGTCACCTTGCCCAGCAAGCGTAGCGCTTCCAACCCATCTGAGCCCCAGTCCAACTGCGACAGTTAAGGAGCTCGACGCGTACATTGCCGAACTAGCCAGAAATCCGCCCGCACCGACAGGCGTTTCCACGAACGGCGCGCTGATAAGCATTCCTCCCGCCCCAAGTTGTTGGCCAAACTCGCCGGTATCTTGAAAAGTCTGCCCTTCAGTCACTAAGAATTTACCGAGCGACGCCTTCCAACCTTTAGGGCAACCTGTGACAGTGACTTCTTCGAGCTGATCCCCTTGCGCCTTGTACCGAACTTCGCTTGAAGCCGTCTGGACTCGCCCTTTACATCTACGCCACCAAAATTATTCTCCAGATCGTGGCTACAAAAAATAGCAGGGTGGCCAAAATATAAATTCCTACTGCGACCAATGATTCGTCTCGCTTCAGTCTAGCTGGTTCCGACGGCTGTTCAGACTCAGTCTGCCATTTCGAGAATATGTAATTCGCAGTCACAGACAATGCTGCCAAGGCACATATTGTTTGCGTAGAAAATACGGAGCGAAGCGGCCCCTGGATAACGCCCACTATCCAGAGGACACCCAGCAAAGAGAACAGATTTAGGAAACCAAGAAATCCAAGCCCAACAACTGCGCGAGCACGGGCGTCATCAACGTTTGATTTCTGACGACGAAACCACGTGCATGCAGATTCATAAAGCCGCGAATAGATCAAAAATTACACCCAGCCAAAATGGCACTTGTTACTTCCTGCGCACCGCGAAAGGCACCGTACACGAGTGCTGGGGGCTCGGCCCTCTTTACGAAAGTGGCGGTAAGCGATACCGCCAAATCAATGCCACTCTTTGCAACAGAACCCCAGTCATCATTTGAAATCCCATCGATCAGCTCGTGCAATGAGAATGCGCCCGCGGCGACGGTGAATGACTTGCTTACGACATTCAATGCATGCGCGTCAATAGTGAGCGCCATCTTCATATCGTGATACAGATAGGCAGCCGCCCCGAAAACCGTGTCCGTCACACCGGTTGCGGCCGATATCGCACGCAGGTCCGCCTCTTCCTTTTCTGCCAAAGACTTGCAAGTGTTCGGCTCCGTTGTCTGATTCTGCGCCGCCATGCACTCAATACCAGGACGACACGGTATTCTTTGCGGCCAATACGCACGACTCGCTTGATCCACTGCGGCGCCGTTTAGCGGCCGATCACCCCCTCTACTCAGGCCGTGATCCTGAGGTTCAGGGCAAGTTATAGTAAATGGTTCTTTGAAGGGGCCGGTAAAGTCCCCTCCTGAATCGCCAGGGGGTGTATAAATGTAGCTGGATGTGTAACTGCAACCAGACCTGAATCCACTGGGATCGACGTAGCTGAGGGGATTGTTGTACACATAACCGTATCGATTGAAGTCCTGGGTATTCTCAGGCTCTGTAACGTAGGGATCGGCGCTCAGAATCCGCCCCGTGATGGCATCTTGAACTCGTCCATTCATGTGAATGAGTCCCATGCTGCCGAGCATCGCCTGCCCCGTGTAACCGATTCGCGTCACGGCGTTGATCAAAGTGATGTCACTTGGCGTTGGTGCGCCCGACCAGGTCGTTGGATTTCGACGCGCACCGAACGGTGCAAAACTTTCACTCACGTAATTGGCTCCGGCGCTCGTGAGGATGGCCGAGAAGCTCCCCTGATGGTCCTCCAGAGCATAACGCAACGTATTCGTGCCCGCACTGGTGTGACTGTAAATCGCGATCGGTTCGCCATTGGCCATAATGTAATGACGATAATCTGTGACACCCGCTACGATGACGCGCTCGAGGAGTTTCCCCAGGTAATACGTGGTCTCTGAACCGCTTGGCCCGCTATAACTCTGCCGCCAGTATTGATGATCGGGCCCATAGTCAAAGGTCGACGCCTCGCCCGTGGCATTGATGGTCAGCGGATAGTTATAGCTCGTCCAGCTGATCGCATTTCCGTTGCGCGTCGTCATGTTGCCATTTAGGTCGTAACTGTATGAGTTTCCTGCCCCTGCGGTTTTCACCTGATGTTTGTGGACCGCATCGTACGTCCAGGTGGCTCCGGCATTCACGTCACTCCGAGAGGCGATATTGCCCATCGCGTCATACGCCATCTGTAAACTCGTTGCTCCCGTGCATACCCCGGTGGCGGTCGTATGGTCGAGCCGGTAGACGTTGTCGTAGCAGGCGCTCTCGGTCAGCCCCAGCGTATTGTTCTGCCGCTGTGTGACATTGCCGACCAGGTCGAATAGGTAGGACTGATTGAGAAGACCGGTACTTCCTCCCACGCCGGCCTGATTGGAGCTCATCCAACCCGTCACGGCGTCAATGGAGCGGTTTACGACCACGGCGGTCGGAGTGGTGCCCAACGTCTCTTGCGTCAGCTCACCCATCGCATTGACCGTATTGGCCGTCCAGAACACCGTGGTGAGCGCATTGAAATCCTTGATGGTCTGGAGGTACCCGTTGGCGTATCCATATTGGAGCTTCAAGCGATACGCGGAGGTGCTTATGGGATACGTCAATGTGGCCAACAATCCGGTCGTCGAATCGTAACTCAGATCAAAGTCCTGAGCGCCAATCGGCGAAGGCGTAACTTTTAGTTGAGTTAGCCGTCCCGCGCTGTCAAACGCATACGCCTCGGTGTACGTCGAGCTGCAGGATCGATCCTGCAGACGGCTGCGCAGTCCGCGTGCAACGGTGCGTGAGCTGGAGCTGGCGGTGCTGGCCTTGCGCCGGCAGCGCCTGACGATGCTGGCGATTAGCCAGCAGCTGGGCCTGTCTCGCAGCACGGTGGCCAGGATCTGCGCTCGAGCCGGGCTGCAGCGCCTCTCGAAGCTTGAAGCACCCCCTCCGGTGCAGCGCTATGAACGCGCGCAACCTGGGGAGTTGTTGCATCTGGATGTGAAAAAGCTGGGTCGAATCACGCGCATTGGCCATCGCATGACCGGGGACCGCAGCGGCTCTTACGGCAAAGCGGGCTGGGAGTTCGTGCATGTGGCGATCGATGACACCTCGCGCGTGGCCTATGCCCAGGTACTTAGCGATGAGCAGGGCGAGAGCGTGACGGCGTTCCTGCGTGCGGCCGTGGCCTACTACGCGGGCCTGGGCCTGCGCATCCGCGAGGTGCTGACCGACAACGGCGGGGGCTACCGCAGCCACCTGTTTGCCGGGGCTTGCCGCGATCTGGGTTTGCGTCATCGCTACACCCGCCCTTACACGCCCAAGACCAACGGCAAAGCCGAACGCTTCATACAAACGGCACTTCGCGAGTGGGCTTATGCCCGTGCTTACACTCGCTCTACGCAACGCATCGCTGATCTGCCACGCTGGCTGCATGGCTACAACTGGCACCGACCCCATGCCAGCTTGGCCGCTCAACCACCCGTCACTAGACTAGGCCTCAAGAGGAACAATCTCTTGAGACTTCACAGTTAGGTGAGGCGATACGGCCCGGTGGGCTTGCTCCGCTCTTCGATGAGAAGCCAAGCGCCCAGAGCTTATTCAACTCATTGATTTACCTGGGCGGGGTGACAGAATTTGAATCTGCGACCTATAGTCCCAAAATTTTGCGGCTAGTGTT